>NZ_JARIXP010000009.1 GCF_029269265.1 Rheinheimera sp. 1928-s | reverse complement strand
CTAATGCTTCGTAGTTTGGTGTCGCTGAGTGCCATGTTAAAGCCGATTTGGTACACATTTGGTACACAGTTTGTCTGATAGTAAGTGATAGATCAATGAAAAGGTGTGAAATGATAAAGAGTGAAAACCACTGAAAACACCAGAATTGGCGTGGCTTACATGGAAGTTTATGAACTAATGCGAAAACAGGTGAAATACAGAGGGGGACTTATACCAAGGGTCACGTGTTGATTCAATTTAAATTAAGGGTATGTTTTTTGCGGTTCAACCTTACGAGCGGTAGAACAAAACAGTACAACACGTAGTTGTCTCTGTTTTTAACAAAAAGCGGCTGCATCATAACCGATACGGCGCTTTATCGGCAACAACCAAGCCAATAGCGGTATAAAGAAGGCTATTTTTTCGCCTGATGCAGCATTAAGGCCTACACTAAAACTTATCAGGAGCTTAAAACGGAAGGACCCGCGGATAGTCAGTCGTCAGCGCTTGCTGCAACAGGCATTGGCAAACGGAGGATCTATGGACTTACTGCATAAAACTATTCTTTGCCCTTTCTGTGGCCATCCCACTCATATCACTCTGGATATCAGCGGTGAAGATCAGGACGACATTGAGGATTGCAGCAACTGCTGCAATCCTATTCATGTACAAACCCATAAAGATGAGCTGCATAACAAAGTGCAGGTGTTTATCGACGCTGAAGATGAGCAGTATTATTAAGTCATTCTAAAGCAATTGTCGTTAAGCGTTTTTAGCTGCAAGTACCCGTTCTACGGTGTCCACTATGGTCACGGTTTGCTGATCCAGTTCGATATTCACCCTGTCGCCCGCTTTGCGTTGGCCTAAAGTGGTCACCTCCAGGGTTTCAGGTATTAAATGCAGGCTAAAACTGTTTGCAGTCACTTCGCCTACCGTCAGGCTGATGCCATCAATGCTGATAAAACCTTTGCTGAGCACATAAGCTTTGAACTCTGGCTTGAGTTCAATATCTACCCGCCAGTTCGCACCCGTTTGGGTCACAGCTAAAATAGTCGCTGTACCATGCACATGGCCTGACACCAAATGCCCGCCTATTTCACGGCCAAAAGTTAAAGAGCGTTCGAAATTGACTAAAGAGTCTGCGGTTAAAGCACCCAAATTGGTTTTGGCTAAGGTTTCATCAATCACATCAAAACTGACCTGGCCTAATGGCGTCTGCTGATGAAATTCGGTAGCCGTTAAACAAGTTCCATTGACTGAGATACTGGCGCCCCGCTCCAGGTTTTGTAACAACTGCACAGGCACTTCAAGAGTGAGCCTGCGAAACTGCTTCTGGTCGCTGATTTCACTGACTTTAACTTTTGCCTGCACTATTCCTGTAAACATAAAACCTCTGCTGTGCTATCTTTACGGCGTTTTTCGCCTGTCTGACAAGAGTTGTTATGTTACCTTTTTCCCGCTTTGAAGCAAAAACCATTCTGAAATTATCCGGCCCTATTATGCTGGCCCAACTGACCCAAACCATGATGTTTGTCATTGATACTATTATGGCAGGTCGTGTTAGTGCGCTGGATATGGCCGCTATTGCTGTGGCTTCAGCCATTTGGCTGCCTATTATTCTGACCTTGCAGGGTTTATTGCTGGCACTGACCCCTATTATTTCTCAGCTTTATGGTGCGAAAAACCATAAGGCTATTCCTCATAACGCGCTGCAAGGCTTTTATCTGGCGATGGTACTGGCCACTGTGATAGTGATAGCAATGCAGTTTATTCATCTGCCACTGCACTATCTGTCGATGGAAGATAATTTGCGTCAGAAAGCCGTCGATTATCTGGTCTATGTTAGTTACGGCGTTTATCCGGCCGCGGGCTATATGGTGTTTCGTAATCTGTTTGAAGGCATAGGCAATACCAAAGCCACCATGTGGATAGCTTTTGTCGGTATTCTGGTAAATATTCCGGCCAACTATGTGTTTATCTATGGCAAGTTAGGAATGCCGGCTTTAGGCGGCGCTGGCTGCGGTGTGGCGACTTCTTTAGTTTTTCTGGCGATGTTTATTGCCATCACCATTTACGCCTTCAGAAGCCGCAGTACAGCGCTTTATATGAAAAAGCCTGACAGCATAAGGCCAAATCGGAAAGACTTATGGCAGATCATTGCTATAGGCACACCTATCGCCTTTTCGCTGTTTTTTGAAGTGACACTGTTTTCCTCTATCCCGCTGATGATTGTGCATTTAGGCCCTATAGTGGTCGCCGGTCATCAAATTGCTAATAATTACAGCGCTTTGGTCTTTATGTTGCCTATGAGTATGGGCATGGCGACCACAATACGGGTCGGTCATCTGGTTGGCAGTAACGATGTGCAGGAGCTGAAAAAAGCCGTATCAACCGCAGTGCAACTGGCGATGATGATGGCGGTCGGCATAGCGCTGGTGACTTATTTTGGTCGTTTTTTAGTGGCATCGCTTTACTCTACTGATCCTGCCGTACTTGCAGTTGCGACTTCAATTTTGGTTCTGGCGTGTTTTTATCAGATTTCTGATGCGATACAAGTCGTCTCGGCCTGTGCCTTACGTGGTTTAAAACACACCAAACCTATCTTTTTTATCACCTTTATTGCCTATTGGCCGATCGGTTTTGGTTTGGGCACTGTATTAGGTTTAACCGACTGGATTTTGCCTAAGATGGGCGCTCATGGCTTTTGGATTGGCATTATAGTGGGTTTGTCCTG
Organism: Rheinheimera sp. 1928-s; assembly: GCF_029269265.1. Taxonomy (GTDB): domain Bacteria; phylum Pseudomonadota; class Gammaproteobacteria; order Enterobacterales; family Alteromonadaceae; genus Pararheinheimera. The sequence goes on along the minus strand of NZ_JARIXP010000009.1, from coordinate 116,774 downwards.
CGCAGCTGTGATGCTGGCGCTTATTCTGAAAAACCAAATCAGGCGATTAGAAGATGGCAAAATTTTACAGCAGCAACAGGCAGCGGCCTCTCACTAAAGCTCTGAGCCTGCTTGCCGTTGTTTTTGTGTTAAGCGGCTGCAGTGATCCAGCTCAATCCCTGATGGACGACTATGCCAAAAGGCTTGGTCGTACTTTGGCGCTGGAGATCCAAGACCCAGCGCCGCTGGATTTGCAGCCTTTGCCATCCATTACAGAAACCAGAGCAGAGATTGTTGAAAGCCGAATCACTATGGTGGAGCTAGTCGCCACACGAGCTTGTGGCCTGGATTTATTGCTGGGTGAACGTAATAGCAGTCTGGGTAAAGTGATGAGCCCAAGCCAGCGTCTGAAGTATGAATTAGAGTTGTTAAAACAAGTACAGCCTTGTTTAACCAATCCGGATATAGCACCAGATTTACAACAGAAACTCTCAGGGCTTGCCTTAGAGAAAACCGCACAAATCGATAAACACTGGCAGAACTTCCTGCAGCAGGACGAAACCTTACGCCAACAACTGCATCCTTCCCGTAGCTTGTCAGAACCCAATTCAGTGGCTGGTGTGGTTGAGACTATGCAGGCTTTGCATTTGTTGCTTGCGCTACAAAAAAGTATTGTTCAGCAGAACTGGCAGCAGGCCAGTAGCATCAACCCAGAACAGGCTTTGGAAGCTTTATACAAGGCCAACACGCTAAGTCAGTTGCAACAAAGCTTACGCTTCAGCCAGCACTGGCTGCAAAGCTTAAATCAGCAGTTAGAACAGCTTGATCTAAAAGCCCAATGCCCTGTCGGTAAAAGCTCCAACAAGGCAGATATTTTAAACACCATTTTGCTACAGTATTTTATTGCCAAAGTGCAGCTTTATTTCGCTCAGATAGACGGCGCATATCAGCAGTTGTATCCGCTATTGCAGCAGCTGTATCAAGGCACAGCTTTGGTACGACCTATTCAGCAGCGCTTGGAAGTTCCTAATACCGCATTAAAAGCAGAGCTAAAACGTCATGTGATCTGGTGGAAGGAAGTACAGCAGCACTGCCCAAAAACTTAAAATGGGTCAGATCACATTGTTAACAGTTAACAATGTGATCTGACCCCAATTTTACATTTCGATATATTGAGGCCAGCCTAATAGTGGATTTAGCATGCCTTGTTTATGCTCGTAAGCATCACGGCGTTCTGGCGAGGCGTTCTCTGCCAACAGCTTTTTGTAGCCTTTGGCAAACTGCAAAGTACGAACTAAAGCGGCATGGAAGTTGTCACCCAGCTCCATAGTCACAGCCTCTGAAAAACCAGCAGGCAATAAGCTAAGCACTTGTTCGGTATGAGCTTTAATAAAAGTTACGTCAAACCATTCATCGGCTAAATCGATATCGCGTAACCTTTGTTTTAAATCCTGTTTCACCTTGCCACCTTTAGTGCAAAGACGATACAACACCACTTCAGCCAACATATCTTCAAGATTGAAGTGCTCGAACGGGTCCAGCTGGGTATGGTAGAAATAAGTTTGTTTCACCACACTAATAGCCTGACGGCGGCGGGATTCAACCAAGGCCTGCTGATACACCTGAACACCCTGCCACTCTTCGATGTCGGGTGGACTGGCAATATCCTGCAACAACTGCTCTTCCACTTCACCGTACAACGACTTGCGGTTTGGCGTAAGTTGGCTTACCTGCGACAACATGCTCCAGCCTTTTTGGAAAGGTTTAACTATACCTTCAGGACTGACCAGCAATGCCAGGGCTTTATCTAAATCATGATCTGAGAGTTCTGCCAGGCCCAAACTCGCCACACCAATAATATCGTGGGCTGCTTGTTCTAACAGATGCATTTTGTATTTGTTGTAAAACTTGTCGGCAAACTTCAGACTCATCAGCACAGCTTTGCTTTTGACTTGCTCCAGCTGTGCATCCGAGAGTTTTTGCTCTGCCTTGGCATAATTCAGCACCTTAGTTAAAAAAGGTCCCTGATTGGCATCCCGCACCACTAACTGCATAACGGATCCTTTACTCAGCTTAATCGAGGAAACTAAACATATCGTCCACTTCGGCGTACTCGTCCGAAGACTGGTTTTTCTCTTTGGCTTGCATCACAAGCTCAGCAGCAAACTTATTGATAATATGTTCCCAGCCAGAGTTTTCGTTACGCACCAGATTTTTAATCGCTTGCTCAACCTGCGGTGTTAATTGGCGAATAAGTGCCAATAAGCTGCGAGGGTCGTCGTAACCCAAACCATGCACTTCTTCGTTCAGATGGCGTTCTGTATAGCTGATGGCTTCTTCTAAATCTTCTTCTTCCTCGTGCAATAAATCATGCACTTCGTCTTCATCTTCAATCACTTCGCCGCGGTACAGCTCGATAAAAGGAATAGACAAATAAAACAAACCCGCTGGGTCTTCAGCTATGGCTTCCAGAATTTCGGCCTGCTTGGTTTCACTGTCCTGAGTACGAATAAGGTAGGTCAAAAAATCAAAGGTATGCTGCTTTAAATCTTCGGCATTATTTTTGATTTTTTCTTCCCAGTACAACGGCTGTTGGCAAACGATGTCGCGGATTTTTTCCGGTGTCATCAGCTCAGAAATAATCGAAGGAAAAGAAATATCGTGTTGGCTGTTAATTTGGGTCAAGGTAACAATATCAATATTTTCAATCACTTCAACCAGTTGCGCGTCCGACATGGTATTGGCCATCAGCTCAAACTTTTTGCTGGCCTGTTTTGGCTCAACAATGGCGAGTTCTTTAATTTCCGCAACGGCAATTTCAATCAGATTATTCATCAACGCCCTTCCCGGTTAAAAGTGATTTCATCGTATTGGTTATCGTAACCTTCTTCTTCGTCATCAGTGCCTTCGTAATCGTCATCAGCGTCATTACGGAAGGATGACTCGTCCGAATCTTCGTCTTCGTCATCATCTGTGTTGCGTGGGCCTGGCGCTGCAGCTATATGATTATTCAGCATAAAAAGCACAGCACAGCTTTCGATCAGTAAATCTTCGTTAAATTCACGAATGGTTTTGACCAGTGGTAAATCAGCGTTATTAAAAGCGACCGAAGTTTTAAACTCATCCCATACCGGCATGGTATTTTTTGCAAGCCAGCCAGCCCATTTTAAATTGGCTTCAGGGGTGAATTTAACCCGGCCAAATAAAGCCACAGGCAAATATTCAGGCACTGAATGCAACATCTTAGGATCGGCCTGTAAAATGCTTTTGATTTGGCTGGTAAATTTTTCCAGTGCTTTTGGCGTATCCGGATCGTTATAAGATTCTATATTTTCATAAGCGTCAGTTTTTAACGCTTCTAACCGGTTTTTGTCGAATGTTTTGCTCATGAGTTTTAACCTTTTACGGACGGGTAATAACTATCCCACAGCTCTTTCATCGCTGCGGTCGGGTCCGGCACTATCACATTATTAAAATCTTTAATAAAAGCCGCGCGTTTTTTGGCGTCAGACAATACATCATAGGCTTCTTTTACCCGTTGTAATTGTGCGCCAGCCTGCTCTTTTTCATCATCCGTTAAATTCAGCAGCTTATCCGGATGGTATTTATTGGATAAACGCTTGTAGGCTTTTTTAATCTCGTCTTCATTGGCGCTGGCTTTCACGCCCAAAATGCGAAAATAATTAATCATTCAAAGTCCATTGAGTTAAAACATAAGCTCAGTTTTTTGCAAAAGATGCCTGAGCTGAAGTACGGCGATTCTAACAGAAAATTGCACTACTGCAGCAGCTCAATCAGTGTGGGATCAGAGCTTTTAACACTTCAATGTCGGTAGTTGAAACACCCACCTTGCTAAAATGCTGCGGCCAGCTCCGAATAAGCTGTTCAGCTTCTGCCACTATCTGTCTGGCTTTGTTTAGCTTTAAACCAAAACGACTGCATTGGCTTAAGGCGTTTTCCACTGTACCGACACGGCCAAAGTCTCCAAGCCCCATTGCATGTTGGCGCGAATTATTCACAGGCACCATGTCGTAGGCTGGCGACAAGCGCCAGTGTTTACTGGCCAAATCCAGCAGTAAAGCATGGTTGCGCCCATGATCGTCTGTGTTGCCTATCAGCAGATTAAACAGCATGCGCCGATATAATTCTTCACTGTCTGAAGATTCAACACTGTACTGGCGCAACATTTCAGCCAAAGCCGGATAACCATAACTGCTTTTTAAGCTTAGCTCCGACACTTTCTGTTCAGAGAACAACGATTCAGCACTGATAAAATGAGAGTGGATTTGACTGGCACTGCGATCAAAACGCTCGACTAACAGCACGTCTTCAAAGCCGGTTTGCACCACTTTGCTGTGTGCCACCCGAATTCCAAACTGCTGTGCCAAGGTTAAAGTGGCGTGCTCAACTCTGGCCATATTCACTAAGTCATCTGGTTTGTTAAATTTAACCAGATACAAAACATCACCATCCTGCACTGAAGATTTAGGCCGGGCGCCGCCCATGCTGATGCCGTACTCCAGTGCTTTTTTCGCTTCTGCACTTAAGCTGTTGTGGGCCAGTACATCATTTTTACTTTGGGTCAGGCTCTGTAAATCAGCAAACTGGTTTTTAGCGATTTTCTTTTTCGCTTGATGCCGCGACAAACTGAAGGCTAAGGCACCTACTCCTTCACCGCTACCAGCCAGCAAAAAATCAACTTCATGCGCAGGTTTAGTGCTGTGCAAGGACAACATCAGTTTACGACCCCAGCTATCAGGAGCGGCGTCAGACAAGACGCCAAACACTGCTTTTGGCAAACGGCAGATAAATTCCTGTTCAGACAAAGGTAAATGCAATGGGTCCAGCGGGAAAGCATCGGCTCGTTCTAGCCAGGATTTACCGTAACGAAAGTAACCTGTCCCCGAAGCCAGATCCAACTGAAACACAGCACAAATCACAGCTTCAGCATACAAGCCTTCGACAAACACATAACAACTGGGTTTGAGTGAGTCAGAAATCATTATCCAGCCTCTGCGCTGAAACACGAAAACGCTGTCGTTGCTGTTCCTGCTCTTGCTGGCTCAGCCAGTCGGCAAAAGAGCCTGCCAAACCCAGCACCAGCATGGCCTGCAGATAAGTGCCCACAGCCACCTGAGCGCTGCCGTTTTCCAATGCTGATACAGTTGAGCGCCCCACGCCCAGACGTTTGGCAAATTGGCTTTGGCTTTCACGCTCAGCACGGCAACTCTGAATTAAAGCGCCCCATTGTTTTAAAAGTAAATCAGCAGAATCATGCATGATATAACAGTCATTAACTACTTAATGACTGTTATAATAGGCAGCAATAAAGGAATAGTAAAGCAGTAAGGTTCTTTAGTGACTAGCTATTCATCCACTGTTGTACAGCAGATACCAGCTCATCAGGGTGGAACTTGGCAATAAACTGATCAGCACCTACTTTTTTCACCATAGCCTCGTTAAAGACGCCACTTAAAGAAGAGTGAAGAATAATATGCACATTGCGTAAATGCTCATTGGCTTTCACTTCAGCCGTTAAGGTATAACCATCCATTTCCGGCATTTCGATATCAGAAATAATCAGTGGTACTTTGCCGGAGATGTCACCACCGAGCTCCTGGGCCTTGGCTTCGAGCCAGTTCAGTGCCAGACGGCCATCGTTCACAGTTTCAACATTAATACCTATAGTGGATAAAGCTCGTTTCACCTGATTACGGGCCACTGCAGAGTCATCTGCCACTAAGACAGTTAAATCTTTAAAGTCTGCATTTTTGGCTTTTTCTTTGACAGACTCACTGACCGTTTCATCCACAGGAGAAATTTCGGAAAATACTTTTTCCACATCAATAATTTGCACCAGCTTTTTATCAACTTCAGTGACTGCAGTTAAATAATGCGTACGCCCTGCACCATGAGGCGGAGGCAAAATCTGCTCCCAGTTGACGTTGACAATACGGTCGACGCCACCGACTAAAAAGCCCTGGGTATTACGGTTGTATTCAGTGACCAGAATAAAGGCATTGGATAAATCGGAAATAGGTTTACCACCGGTGGCCTGACTTAAGTCGATGACAGTGACAGGAACCCCCCGTAAATGCGCTATACCACGCACATTAGGATTAGCACCAGGCAATTCACTGAGTTCAGGACAACGTATCACTTCACGCACTTTGAACACGTTAATGCCATAAGGCTGAGGGCCATGCAGACGAAACATTAAAAGTTCGAGGCGATTTTGACCGACAATATTGGTGCGTTGGTCAACTGAATTCATCAAACTGGTCATAAGGTACACCTCTTCTTACTCAAATTTTGTCGCCCAGACAGGCTTTATAGCACCAACACAGAGTAGTACTGACTTAGCTAATCGACTAAATATCAGATTTACTTAACGTTTATTTTAACCCTGGCTCACTTTATTATACACACAGCTTTTGGTAACACTGTTGATCTGCATCATAGCTTATCGCCTCGAAATGAAAAATACGATAAAAACTAAAAATTAGCAACAGTGCACAAAAAGAGCTGACACCACAAAACAGAAAAAATGCGAATGAGTTTATAGCATAGCTGGCATACAACAGATAAACAGCGGAAAAAAAGAAACTTTCTTCAATAACACGGATCGGAACGGCTAGTAGCAACAGACAGCACCTGAAGCAGAAAAACACAACACTAAAACACCAGAGATTTTTGTTTTACGGGTAGTTTTAGTATCACAGACGTCTGGTTGCTGTTTGACAACCAGCTCACTTGTGCACCAATGGCTTTAGCCCGGTGCAATTGACTGGCAAGCCCCCTGCCGCCGTTTTGTATAGCGTTAGTCAGTTCAAATCCACTCCCATTGTCTGTTACTGTGACAACCACATAATCCCCGTCAAGACGAGTGCTTAACGTTACTTCTGTGGCCTTGGTATGTTTAATGATATTAGTGAAGGCTTCCTGCAAAATACGTAATACATGCAACGAAGTTCTGGGGTCAAGCCAATCCAGTGGCGGGATCTGCGCTACTTTCCAATGCAGTCGGACACCTGTGCTTTCAAGTCGCCCGCCTAAACGGAATCTCAAGGTGGCCAACAGTAATAACAAATCATCATCCACAGGCTCTATCGAATCAATGGCCAGTTTCAAATCGTCAATGCAATCCTTTAATACCCCGGCCAGTTCGCCTGACTGCATTTTGCCATTTTCAACGACCCGCAACGCGCTGACCAGAGACGAACCTAAACCATCATGCATTTCCTGCATCAAACGTTGCCGTTCCTGCTCCAAAGTTTGAGATTTTTCAATAGCGCGTAATTTCGCATTGCTGCTGGCCAGTTCAAATTTCATAGTAATAGCAGACAAGGTTGTTTTTGTACTAGTAAGCAACTGGCCCAGTAAGGCCACGAAGTACAACAGCACAGCCATACACAACGAGCGGTAACTGATGTCCTCCATACTCCAGAGTTTAGAGGTCATACCGATCACCTGAGGCAGAGAAAACGCGAGATAAAACAGAGGCACAGGCGATAATGTTGCCAGGCTTCCGCCCAACATGCCGGCAAAAACGGCCATCAGCAAAATGCCCTCAACATCACTGACATTGCCCAGCACCAACCAGGTCACCAACCCCCACATCATGCCGTCAACCAAATGTAGTAAGGTATAGATCAGGGCAATACGGCGGGTGTTTGCACTCAGTGAAGCCTGTTTCAGATAGTACCAGCTATAAAGTTGCAGTAGCAGGTTTGACGATATAGCAGCCACAGCCCACCAGTGCAGGTAAGGCGTATTCACTTCATTGGATAGATTCCACCAGATCAGCAAACAAATGGGAATAATCACCAACGTGCTGCGAAAATGCCCCATCACCAGCGTAATTTGTTCCTGCAGTATTGGGTTTTCAGCAAAACGAAAAGGATTATGCATTTTTAACATTCAGATACATTCGGCGTCATTGTCCATTGGTGGATTGCAAAAGAAAGAGCTATTTGTCCAGCAAACCCTGGATCCGTGCTTCATAGATAGCCTCAGTTTTGGAGTTCACTTTGAGTTTGGCATAAATACGCCTGACAAAAGTAAGCACTGTATGATGCGAAACTGAAAGCAATGCCGCAATTTCATTCGAGGTAAAGCCTTTGGTAATGAGTTCCAGCACTTCTTGTTCACGGGCCGAAAGCGTAACACAGCTTTCTCCTGCCGATGGCGGAGTTTTAACCAATATCTGTTCTGGTCGAAACCTCATCAGGATCTTACGGGCAATCAAAGGACTAATTGGACTACCGCCAGAATGCAAACTGCGTAGTTCATTGATTAAATTCTGCTGACTGCTGTCTTTTAACAAATAGCCGGTCGCACCAGCCTCCAGCGATTTCATCACATTGGATTCATCCGCAAAGGTGGTGCTGACCATAATGTTGCAGGTTGGCCAGAGTTGATAAGCCTGTTGCACTAATGTGATACCGGAGCCATCAGGTAAACCCAAATCTACAATTAAAATATCGACAGGTGGCGATTTGAGTAATTTTAGCCCCCCAGCAAGAGTGCCGCTGACCGATACCAACATCATGTCTGAAGCCAGCTTCAACGCCTCTGCAACCGCAGTTTGAAAACCAGTGTCGTCGTCCACTAAGGCAACTCGCACAACGGACGGATTAATTTGCTGCGACATATTCGAGAACTACCCCAAAAAAAGGTTTAGCCGAACATTGTTCTTCACTTTATAGCAGCAAAGGAGAAACAACATACTTTGATAACCAGCCTTGCAATGTGCCAGATGATCTTTAGTTACACGCAAGTAGCTGGTCGAGTATAGCCTAACTAAACCTTTGTTTAGTCTTCTGTTTGTCACTAGTTCTAGTGACAGACCCTCTGAGCTTAGTGCGCCTATGATGAGTGCACTTCACAGGGTAAAAAACCTGCGCTGGCAAAGTTGCAGCGTTTTGATCAGGCAACAGGAGCTGTACCAATGTTTAAAGGGGTGCCATTTCCGGCAAAACAGCTTTATCCCTTCGCAGTTTCGCTGGCGGTTTGTAGTTTAGTCTCCTGCACAGCCAACACCAGTTCTGGCTCCTTTCAAACAGGCCACCACAATTCTCCTGGTGTTGCCAGTGAACGTTACTTACACAAGCCTAAGGGCCCCGTACAAGAAAATCTGACGCAAGGCATAGCTGCTTTGACCCAAGGTGATGCGACAAAAGCAAATCAGGCTTTTAATACAGCCATCTCTCTGGATATGCATAACGCCGCTTTACACACGGCCAACGCTTTGGCTTATCAAATGAGAACCCGTCATGGTGAGCGTGATTTGTTTGAACTGGCTGAAACCGGTTATCTGATTGCACTTGAGCAACAGCACGATTCTCAAAACGCTGTGCTGCAATTGGCGCATCTTTATCTTGAAAATAAACAATATAAACAGGCTCAGCTGGCTGCGGCCTATGCCTTAAAGCTGGACACTGCGGATCTGGAAACTTTACAGTTGCTGGCCAGTGCTTCTTATTATTTGGGTGAAACAGAGCTGGCGTTATGGGCGATACAGAAGCTGCGAAACAGTGCGCCTATGGATGCAACCACAAGCCGAATCTCGCCCATTATTTACAGTTCGGCTGGATTGACGGCCCAAGCCTTGGATCTCTACCAGAGCACACAGCAGAGTTTTTCAACACAAGAAAAACAAAAGCTCAGTCAACGCCTTGCCCAGTGGCAACAGTCGTATCAATTCAATGATGCAGCAGAGATACAGAATAAAACCAGTCCTGTCTTGCCTTTGGCTGCTGTCGCCGGGAGCGTTAAAGATGCCACTGCCACATCAGGCCCATTGATGTATGCCTGGTCAGACTGCGTACAACGCCAGACCCCGGTTGCAGAAGGAAGCGATGATAGCTCTGCCTCTGATGACTCAGCAACCCAAGGTGTGGCCGTGGATGAAACCAAAGTATTGCCCAGCCTGCCCTCACCTTGTATTGGACGGCCACTGCCACAGATGGCTGTCATTGATGTCGTCATTTTGCGCAACAACCAATTGAATACCTCCAGCACAGGTTTAAATTTGCTGGATAACCTTGCTGTCAGCATTCAGAACACAACCAATAAAATAACCACCACTACCTCAGGTGAACCCAGCGTCACCAACACCACCTTAACCAGAGATATAGGTTTGGGTACTTCGGCTGGCGGCGCCATTGCCTATTCGCTGAATATTGCCAATGTGACAGAGCAAACCACTGAAGTGGTCGCTCGCCCCAGTTTATTGGTGCTGGATCGACAGTCTGCGCAGTTTTTCTCAGGATCAAATATCGCGGTGGGACTGGCAGGCAGCGATGGTGGTTCAAGTTCATTTAATCAAATCAATGTCGGTGTCAGCTTGTCTGTCACTCCTACTTTTATTGACGATGAACATATGCTGTTGAACGTAAAAGCCGCCCGCACATTTTTTGAACCTATCACCGGTTCATCGACCTTCTCGCAATCCGTTCAAACCTCACGAAATACTGTGTCTGCCGCCACCAGTGTCAAAGTGAATGAAACCCTGATTTTGTCCGGTCTGGTGGAAAGTGAAGTGATTTCAGGCAGCTCAGGTGTGCCATTAATTAAAGATATTCCGGGTATTAAAAACCTGTTTTCAAAAAACACTCAACAGTCCTATAAAAAATCTGTGCTGATCCTGATCACCCCCAGACGTGTGCCAAGCTACGACAGAACACTGCAAAGTGCAGAAGCCGACCAGCTGCACGCTGAAGAACCCGCAGAAAGCATCAAAGAATTACGTCAGTTTGCCCACAAAGAACTGAGCGAAAAATGGCCGGAACTTGTCGCGCATATTCAACCTATGTCACGCAAAGCTCGCGCTTTTAACGCCAGAACCAATGACATTCAACTGGATGACTGGTCTGCATTGCCACGGATGAAAAACATATTACAAGAGGTAGCGAATCCTTAAACCCGAACTATTTGACTTGTAAATGCTTAAATTTTTTAACTGGATGCTCACTTAAAGCTGTGTTCATCCTAACCAACAACAACCGGAGTTACATCATGAACTTAAAGAAACATTTCACTTTATCTATTGCTGCAACAGCAGTGCTTTTATTAACAGCTGGCCAGGCCCATGCTCAGTCTGGCTCACGCCTGTGTGGTTTTATCGCAGTTGATACACCAAACAAAGTAGGCTTGCTGTACGAAGCCAGAACCAAAGATGCGTCGTACAAAAAGCAATGTGATGAAGCCATCAGCAAAATGAAACAAAAAATTGATTCTACCCCACAGCTAAAAGCGATGAAGTGGCAGGAAGTAAAACGCTGGACATGCGAAGACGTAGGTAACAAAGGCTTTGTAAATAAAGGCGAAAGCGCTGACATCTGTGACAAAATGGAAGCCAAAGTAGGTTACAAAGTCACTAAAGCAGGCGCTGCTTCAGCAACGTACGCAAAGCAGTAAACATCTGAAAGCCACCTGATAGCCCACAACAAAGAATATGGTTATCAGGTGGCTTATTACTCCTGCAATAAACTCCCCTTCCCGCAATTTCTACACTCTGAGTTCAATTTGTTTTAAGCTGTGGTTGTCAGAATAAAAACCATGGAACTTACAATGAAAATCAAAGCATTAAGTCTGCTGACTTTGTTAGCTTGCTCCGGCTCGGTGTGGGCGGATGAACAGTATTCTTACACTATTCTGGTCGACAATGGCGTCAAAGCTGGTGAGCAGATTGTTGAAGTGAATGACGACGGCGAAATCAGCGTCCGCTATATTTTTAAAGACAACGGCCGCGGCCCTGAACTGGATGAAAAAATCAGCTTAAACAAAGAGGGTTTTATCAAGGATTATCAGGCCAAAGGCAATACCACCTTTGGCTCTGTCATTAACGAAAGGTTTAAAGTGACAGGTAATAACGCCAGTTGGAGCACAGGCAAAGAACAAAGCCAAGCCACGTATCAGCAAAACGCTTTGTATCTGCCGGTGGATGGCTCGCCTTATCTGTCGTCTATTGCGATAGCTGCCATGGCCAAAAGTGGCAAAAATTCCTTGCCTTTGTTACCAAGCGGCACTTTAACTCAGGACGTCGTCAGCGAACTTATCGTAGATAACGGAGGTGAAAAGCAGCAGGTGCAGTTACTGGTGCAAACAGGTGTAGGTTTTGAACCAAACTTTGTCTGGGCCACCCAAGGTGAAAACCCACGGCTGTTTGCTTATTTGATACCGGGTTATATCACACTGATTGAAGAAGGCTGGCAGCATAATGCCAAAGCTATGCTTGATATCCAGCAAAAAGCTGAAACGCTTTTACTGGAAAAGCTGGCTCAAATGCCTAAAAAGCTGAAGGGTTTAACAGTCGTTCGTCATGCCCGAATTTTTGATAGCGCAACACTGAAACTCAGTAGTCCCAGTGATATCTATCTGCTACGCGGCAAAATCACCAGCATAGTGCCAACCGGAACATTGCAAAGCCCAGTCGAGCATGAAATTGACGCAGCTAACCGTATTGTGTTACCCGGCCTGTTTGATATGCATGGTCACCTTTCGCGTTGGGAAGGTCCGCTGCATTTAGCTGCAGGTGTCACAACCCTGCGGGATATGGGCAATGACAACGCCACTTTGCAACTGATGATGGATGAAATCGACACCGATCAGCTGTTGGCTCCGACCATAGTGCCGACGGGGTTTCTGGAAGGCGAAAGCGCCTATTCTGCCCGCAATGGTTTTGTCATTAAAGATCTCGCTGAAGCAAAAAACGCCATCGACTGGTATGCCGCTCATGGTTATCCGCAGCTGAAAATTTATAACTCTTTCCCGAAAGACATACTCAAAGATACCGTGACTTACGCCCATAGCCGTGGTTTGCGGGTCAGCGGTCATGTACCGGCTTTTCTGAAAGCTGAAGATGCTATAGCGGCAGGTTTTGATGAAATTCAGCATATTAATCAACTGATGCTGAATTTTTTAGTCAAACCCGACACAGATACCCGCACCTTAGACCGTTTTTACCTACCCGCCAAACAAGTGGCTGCTCTGGATTTAAACGGCAAAGCCGTACAGGACTTTATCCGTCTGTTAAAAACTAATAATGTGACTGTCGACCCGACGCTGGCGACTTTTGATTTCCTGAAAAAAACCGATGGCACAGTGGGTGAACCATGGCGCGCTATAGTCAAACACCTGCCCCCTGATATTCAGCGCTCTTATGCCAGGGCAGAACTGGATATTCCGGATCAGGCCTCCGCCGAGCTGTATGCCAAATCCTACGCCAAAATGGTCGAATTTGTTGGCATGATGTACAAAGCTGGCATTCCGGTAGTCGCAGGTACAGACGAACTGGCAGGTTTTACCTTGCAAGGTGAGCTGGAATTATTAGTCAAAGCCGGCCTTACCGCTGCTGAAGCTTTGCAGGTCGCCACGTTAAACGGCGCCCGCTACAGCAAAGTGGAACAACACAAAGGTCAGATTAAAGTAGGTTTTGACGCCGACTTATTGCTGGTCGATGGCGATCCAACTAAAAACATAGCGGATATCCGCAAACTGGCTTTGGTGATCACCCAAGGCAAAGTTATGGTTCCGGCTGACTTATACCGCAAACTGGGGGTTGAGCCTTTTGTCAAAGATCAGGTGAAAATCCGCGACTTTGCGACAGAAGCAGGACAAGGTGGTGGCAAAACCCGGCAAGGACACCGGCATTTGCATTAATTACTGTTGAAATCCCTTGAAATCAAGCCTCTGAAAACTCAGAGGCTTTTTGTTACATATCTTATATGTCGGACTTCACCTTACAACCCCAGACTGCGTAATACAGAATCATGGCATAACAAGGTAACAACACCATATAACCGGCTATAGCACCAAAGTGTTGAGATAAAGCGCCATAGAGTAGCGGCAGCAAAGCACCACCTGCTATGCCCATAATCAGCAGCGCTGAAGCTTTGGGTGTTAATGAACCTAAACCAGCCAACGCCAAAGGCCAGACTGCAGGCCAAACTAACGCATTAGCCAGACCTAATAAGGCCACCAGACTGATAGGATCGGGTAACAAAGGTAATCCAGCCCACCCCCATAACAGCGCAGAAATCGCAGTGTTACTTGGGTCTGAAACTAAAATACTTATCGACAACACCAAACCTAAACCAGCAGATGTAGCCAAAGCCTGGCGCTGCGATAAAACTTTAGGCACCAGCAATAAACCCAGACTGTAACCCAGCACCATAAAGGCCATGGTATAGGAGGCTAAAGTGGTAGCGCCCTGAACATTGAGTGCAGAACCCAATAAACCTATGGTATCCCCTGCTATGACCTCTACTCCGACATAACAAAACAAGGTAATAACACCAAGCACCAGATGACGGTGTTGCCAGACAGAAGTTTCACTACCATCTATTGTTACAGGTGCAGCTTCTGCCGGTAAATCCGGCAAGGCAGAAAAACGCAAAGCGACAGCCAGTAGCAAAATAGCCACAGCAATTCCGGTATAAGGTGTAATCAGCTGCGACGCTAACAAAGTTAATTGCTGCTGACGTTCCGCCTCGCCCAGCAGAGCCAGACTGTCTGCCGTGATATGGCCTAAATCCTGTAATACCAGCCAGGTGAACACCAAAGGCGCCAATACACCTGCACTTTTATTTAAAATGCCCATTAAGGAAATACGGGCAGCGGCTGAGTGTTCTGGCCCTACTCTTACCAAATAAGGGTTTGAAGCGGTTTGCAACAAAGTTAAACCCGATCCGACCACAAACTGCGCCAGTAAAAACACCATAAACTGTTGGCTGTAAGCGGCAGGAATAAACAAAGCGCAGCCCAAAGCAATCAGCCCTAAGCCGATAGACATGGCGTTTTTATAGCCCGACCAGGCCAGCACTCTCGCCATAGGTAAAGCCATCACCACATAAGCAATATAAAAACTAAAGGCGATTAAAAGTGCCTGAAATTCCTCTAACTGGCATACCAGCTGTAAAAACGGGATCAAAGCGCCATTAAGCCAGGTAATAAAACCAAACATAAAAAACAGCACGCCGATAATGATGATCGGCTGCAGGCTTGATGAACTGCCTGATGGGTTCTGAGTAACGTTGCTCATATAGTTTCCTTTTTATTATTCTGTTGTTCCACGCCTTGTAACCAGCAGCGCTGCACATTCAGGTTGTCGTCTAATAACAGCATATTGGCAGCAGCTCCGCTTTGCAGCTGCCCCATATGATCCAATCCAGCCAAACGCGCCGGATTGGTGCTCAAGGCTTTTAAACCTGAGGTTAAGGGTAATGCCAAATCCAGACAAAAATGCCGCAAGGCTGTATTCATGTCCAAAGCTGAACCCGCTAATGTGCCATCAGGTAAAGTCAGTTTCAGACCTTCCCGACGAATCGCAGTCTGCAAATAGGGTAATAGCTGTAAGTCACTGCCAGTATGAGCCATTGCATCTGTCACCAGAATCAGTTTGTCTTCGCCTTTGCACTGCGCTGCAATACGCGCCGACACAGGATGAACATGCAAATGATCCAGAATCAAACCACAATACACCTGCGAACTGGCCAAAGCCGCCCCTACCATGCCGGGTTCACGACTGGTCAAAGGCGACATCGCATTAAATAAATGGGTAAAACAGCGGGCTCCGGCGTCAATAGCGGCCAATGCTTGTTCTGCGGTAGCTGCAGAATGTCCCAGACTGACGATGACGCCTTGAGCCACAAGCTCTCGGATTTGCTCCACAGGCACAGTTTCAGGTGCTAGGGTCACCATCACTTTGCCTATGTCTTTGCGGCAAATCAGCTGCATTTCTTTATCCGACAAAGGCCTGATCTGCTCTGCAGGATGAATACCACGGCGAGCAACCGACAAATGCGGGCCTTCAAAATGAATACCCAACACTGTATGCTGCGGCTCTGGCAAGAGTTCAGCCACAGCATCTGCAGCACGTTGCATCACCTCCAGACTGTCGGTGATCACTGTCGGCAACATACCCGTAGTGCCAAAGCCAAGATGAGCTTTGCTAATGGTTTTGAGCGCTGTGACATCAGGTAACTGGTTAAATAACACCCCACCGCCACCATTGACCTGAATATCAATAAAGCCAGGACAAAGCAAGCCTTGCAGTTGAGGCTGATGGTGAAGCTGCGGTTTTACACCGGATTGCAGCGCAACTATACGGCCCTGCAGCCAGTCCAGCCGAACATCCTGCAGCAGCTCTTTGCCATCAAAACAATGGGAAACATAAATGCTGTTCATAAGGTGCTGGTCACTTTATTCAGGCCAACAGGCGCATCCGGATTATGGCCAAGCGCCAAAGCCACAGCTTCTATATCAAGATAAAAGCGCTGCATCAGCAATAAAGGCTGTAATCGTGGGTGAATAGTCTGCTGAGCTGCGTTTAAAGCCAAAGTCAGAACCACACCACCACGTTTTTTTACTTCGGCGATTTGCGCCTGATGGGCTTCACTGCTTTCATCATTCAGTTGCACATTCAACAGCGTCAAAGGCTGATTCAGTAACGAAATAGGACCATGTAAAAACTCTGCGCTGCTAAACGCTTCCGCCTGAATACCACAGACTTCTTTGATTTTTAGAGCTATCTCTCTGGATATCGCGTAACCAAAAGCCCGCCCTAACACCACACAATGACGAAGCGTTTTGATGTGATCGGCATGCAGCTGGGCCGGCTGATCTAGCACTTGTTGCAACGCAGCAGGCAAGTTCTCTAACGCATCCAGCAGCTCTTCGTCCTGCTTCCAATGTGCGACCAGTTGCAGCAAAGCAGAAAGTGTACAAAGATAACTTTTGGTAGCTGCTACTGCTTTTTCAGGCCCGGCCAGCAGAGGTATGGCATAGTCCGCTAAAGCGGCCAGCGGAGAGCTGATGTCATTGACCAAAGCCACAACTAAAGCGCCACTTTGTTTGGCCGCCCTGCCTTGAGCCAGCAAATCTTCACTGCGGCCCGACTGAGAAATCAGCAGAACCAGTGCCTTATTCAGCTTCAGTTGCCTGGAGAATAAACTGGCAACCGAAGGCGCGGCGGCAGCCACCACAACTCCCAATTCCACTTCAATCAGATAACGGGCAAACACACCAGCGTGGTCTGAAGTGCCACGGCCAACCATATAAACAAAAGCCGGATCAAAATCTCTGATCTTTTTCGCCAACTCCTGATATAAAGCCTCGTTACTCTGATTTTGCTGTTCAATTTTTTGCCAGCTTGAACTGGCTTCTTGTCGCATTAACGTCATGCTGCTCTCTCCGCAAAAAGCTGTCGGGCCAGCACCACTGCGCCAACCTCAGGGGGACCCAGCACAGGGCTGAGCTGTTGTTGTAAGTCCGTAGGTAACAAGTCGGCTAAAAATGGCGCTAAACCACCTATCATGGCGATACGGGACGCTCCGGTTTTTAATAGCCGATGTAACAACGCCTGAATGTAATCCAGACCACGGCTGGTAATATCCAGCGCATGCGGATCAGCAAGCTGCTGATACCTTAAGACCAGCGGCGCCAACTGGGCATAGTCCGTTGCTTTGTAGCCTATACAGCAGCTGATCAGGTCTGTATTGCTACCAACACCTAAAGTCCGGCAAATAGTTTTGGTCAGCTCAGTCTCAGCCGTTAAACCATCCAAACTATCCAAAGTGGCGCATACCGCCTGCCAGCCAAACCAGGCGCCGCTGCTTCTGTCTCCAAGTGGAAAACCCTGAGCACTGAATAAAAACTGCTCGTTATCCACAGTAGAAAAAGCCGCTGTGCCTGTGCCGGTAATTAAAATGGCACCGTCCCGGCCTGCATGAGCACCGAGACAGGCGATATGCAAATCTGTAGTTACAGTTAAACTGGCAAAAGGATGAGACCAATGTTGCATCTGGCTTTGCACACGAGGCACATTAACACCTGCTAAACCCATCACTACATGACAATTAGCCAAAGCAGTGTCGGTATAGCCTGCCTGCTGTACCACCTGCTGACAGGCCTGCAGTATGGAATCCACAGCCACAGCAAAATCTGTCGCCGGATTGGCCGGTCCTGTTACAGCCTCAGCCAATAAAGCACCCTTGCCGGTTTCCAGTCTGGCTTTGCACTTGGTGCCGCCGCCATCCACTCCAATAAAAAGTTGTTCGTGTTGCATTGTTTGCTGAATAGTTTTCTGCATAGTGTTCGTCACCCGGATCCCCTTTCAGGTCAGTTTTTGGGTAAACCAAGGGCATACCATCTGGCAAAACCAGATGATCTGCAGAACCTGGATCTGTTAAATTTTTACGAAGATTTTGCGCTGATACAGCCACCAGACCGGCAGATAACAAAGCACCAGAAAAGCCGCAATCCACACGCCAACACTGAAAAACTGGTTCCAGCCTAAAGCTGCAACCCACTGCTGATAAGCACCATGCACCGACTGTCCAGCCACCGGCACTTCCAGCAGTTTTTCCATGGCCACATGCAGCACATAAGCCACTATAGCGTTGGCACCAAAAATCAGCGGAACACGGGTCAATTGCTGGTACCCTTTGACATCAGAGAACCAAATCAGCAAGGCCAACACCATACTCGCCATACCGCTGGTGACCAGCACAAAAGAGCTGCTCCAGATCTGCTTAATCAAAGGAAAAAACAAACTCCAGAGGCACCCCAGCAAAAAGCTACAAAAACCTAATACAAACAAAGACATCACCAGTTGCGGCAGTTGTTGCTTGTAAGCCAGCACCAGCCGCCCCATCAGCACACCAAACAAACCACTGGCAATAGCAGGATAAGTACTCAGAATGCCTTCAGGATCCCAGCTTCCACGCCACAACATGCCGGGTAAAAAAGCGCTGTCGAACCAGTTGATCAGGTTGGCATCACGTTCCAACTGACCGGCCACTAAACCAGGAGCTGGCACCAGTAAAATTAACAGCCAGTAGCTGATCAGAATAAAACCCAGTATGTGCATCAGTCGTTTGCTGCTGAACTGCATCGCCAAAAAGGAGCACACGAGATAGACCACAGCGATACGCTGCAGCACACCCAAAATGCGGATATCAGCAAACTTCAGATACATCAGATTGACGACAATACCTAAGCCAAACATAATCAGACTGCGGCGCAGTACCTTTAATCGCAGTGCTGATAATTCTTCAGCGCTGCGTTCAATGGGCCTCATCCCTATGGCAATAGCCACACCGACAATGATCAGGAAAAACGGAAAAATAAAATCAGCGAAAGTCACACCATCCCAATACGCATGGGAAAATTCGCCATAGGTGTTGGGGCTGTTGACCATAATCATCAAAATAATGGTCAGGCCCCGGAACAAATCTAACGCCAGTAAACGTTGTGCTTGCATAGTGAATTCCTGCTGTGCTGACATAAAAGTCCGCACTGCTCTGCTTAAAAGTTACAGATTTGAAGGGGGCGCTTTGCTGGCCGTGACCAGAGCCTGCAAAGCAGCAATAGCTGTAAAAGCATCTGCTGGCTGTTGAGCTGGTGCAGGCAGAGCTTTGTCCAGCCAGGCAGCTTCCCAGTCGACCAGTTGCTGCTCTACTGCGGCTTTATCAAGGGTTTTCCCCTCTTGGGCGGCTTTGCGCTGCGCATCAAACATCAGCTCCCAGCGCGGCAGATAAAAATCGGCATACATGCCCTGCCAGGCTTTGGACGCATAATCTTTCAGCTTCAAACCACCCCAACTGGTCACCTGACGTCTGGCATTGCGTTCATACAAAGCCGCTAATTCTGGTGTGTCGGCATAATCACGCGCCTCTTTCACCCAGCTATGCAACGTTTCCTGCTGGCCCCCAATCAGTGCGTCAACCCCCAGGATCAGCGCTTTGGCCTGTTGCCGCCAGCTATCGCCTTGTTCAATATTGCCTTGCTGATAGGCCAGCATGCTGTGCTGCAGCAACATATCAATATGCTGAGTAACTGCATGACGGGTCAGATCAATCAGGTCATACTTCAGCAGTGTGCTGCGCTCATTTTCTGGCAAAGCCACCAGTTCACGCAGTGCCTGATCCAGTAAAACCAGATTGCCGGGAGCACCGGTATAGCGCAGATAATCCAGTGAAGGCCGCTTAAATAACAGGTAAGCTCCGGCAGAACCTTCCCACCAGCGTGGTTCCCAGTATTTAGTACTGAACACCGCTTTGTATAATTTATTCCAGGCCGATAACAACGCCGGACTTGCAGCGCCATAACGGGCTTTCAGGTAATGCTCTAACCAATCACTGGTTGCTGTCGCCTGACCTTGCCAGGCCACGTCAAACATATATTCGTAAGCCACTGAGGTGCTGTGAATACCTTCAGGGAACACACCGTAACCCGTCAAATTGCCTTTATCAGCATGATGCAAGGCGGCATCGACTTTTTCTTTGTAGTAATCAAAGTCGGCATACACAGGGTTGCTGCCGCCATAATTGTGAATAAAACCAAAGACCCAGTCTTTGTTGTAAAAACCTTTGGCTTTTTGCCAAACATCAAACCTGTCGTTGCCTATGTCGTGGATCATCAGCTTGTTGTCAGGCACTTTACTTAAAAAGGCTTCGATAGATTTCAGATCCCAAAAATGCTGATCCGAACCAAACATCCAGCCCTGCATCACCCAGGTGGCATCAGGTACGGATTGCGCCAGAGACTGATACAAAGCTTCGCCGTAACCGGCTAAATCCTGATGGCGCTGATCGGCCGACACTGGTGGCAACATTTCATTAAAGGCATCCAGCAGGTAATACTTCTGCTCACCATATTCGACGTTATACAATTCGATAAAACGTTTCGCGACTTTGGCAAATAACGGATCGGCCGGGTCCAGCCAATAGGTTTCATTGGCAAAACCAGACCATTTTGGCATAGCGGAAATTTTGGCGTCCGGAAACAAAGTTTTGAATTGCTTAGGCACATAACCTGAAAACGCCGGTACTACAGGTTTCATGCCGTAGTCGGCCATACGCGCCATAATCTGTTTTTGCAGCTGACGTTTTTTTTCAATATATTCATCAGGCAAAGGGCCTTCGTGGCCTTCAATATTGCCCATACGTTGCCACGGCGTAAAAGCCGGGCCTGAGAAATAGCTGGCCAGTTCAGAGTCATTGACCCCAAACTCACGCCAGAGTTGTTGCCAGATAAATTCCTGACCTTCCATAGCCACAGGATTATTCACCCCATGCAGTGCCATCCAGTCCAGTTCTTGCTCCCATCGGGTCCAACCCCACCATGGTGTGGTGTAACCATAAGCACAAACGTTCAGATAAGCCCGTTGCTTAAATAGAGAACTGACACGTTCAAGCGGATAATCAGCAAAGTGCTCTGGTAAGGCTATTCTGTTGCCTTCCCAACTGACCGACATCACACCAATTTGACGCAGATACTCGTAGGTTCCGTAACTTAAAGCCGTCAGCGCATTGGCACTAATATAAAGCTGACCATCACGGGCCTCTACCTGATACCAGTCGGTCTGGTTATCCTTCAACAAAGTAAAATGGACATTAGGTACGGTCTTACCAGCGACACGCTCAAATAAATCCCGAACAGGCTTAACCTCTGAGCTGCTTTGTTGTGCGACTGCGGTTTGAACTGGCGCAGTTTGTGTTGGCGCTCCGGCCGGACTACAGCCGGTCAGCATCAAGGTGGTTATAACACCACAGGCTGCCGCACTAAGACGAAACGAAAACATCGGATCTTCCTTCTTGTTTTTGGTTTTTAGTAAGGAGCCAGCCCACTGAGCTGGCTCCTGTAGTTATTACAGGCTGAAGTTCATGCCCAGATAATAACTACGACCAATCACACTGGTTGTTTGCCAGGCACGGGTCAGCTCATCACGATAAGCTTCTTCGTCTTTGCCATTGAGGTTCAGTGCACCAAAACGCACTGACCACTGCTCGCTAATATTCCAGCCTAACAGTACATCGATCTGATTACGACCTTCAACAGTGCGGCCTTCACGAGCGAAAAACGCATCTGTGCTGTCTTGTATATAAGGACTGCGGTGGTTCAGTGAAACACGGGCACTGTAATCGTCATTTTCCCAATAGCCTGTGATGTTCCAGGTTTGTTCTGACGAGTTGGTCAGCGTAAAACCTTCACTTTCATCCACCAGTATACGGGTGTAGTTTGAACTTAAACCAAAACCAGCCACTGGTAACCAGTTATCCAGACCCTGGTTCCAGCCTATTTCATAGCCTTTGACCGTCAGTTTTGAGCTATCGTTATAAATGGCAGTGATGTCATAGATATTGCCTGCACTATCGACACAATCAGAACCTGAAGTGCTCAGCGCTGTGCCGTCGTATGAATCCGGACAAATCAGTTCACTGACAGTGCCGTTTTTTATATCTTTTTGGAACAGGTTGACGGTAAAGGAATCGCCTTCGCTGTAATACCACTCCCAGCCCAAATCCAGTTGATTAGCTGTCAAAGCCGCCAGTTCAGGTTGGCCGAGATTCACTGTATAAGTGCGGGTACCAAAAGAGTTGGACGCTGAAGTTTCAGATGGGGCCAGTTGAGTGTTGGACGTTAACATAGGACGCACCAGTACTTTGGCTGCAGCCAGACGCACTTGCATATCGTCGTTTAATTCCAACACCAGGTTAGCACTTGGCAGGAAGTTGTCGTAATTAAAGCCTTGCGTGGTTTCACCTATCGCCAGCTTAATTTCTTCGTTATCCGGGTGAGTGTCCCCTGTAATGTAGGTGTTGATATCACGCTCGGTGCGCTCATAACGACCGCCTATATTGCCGCGCAGTGGCAAGCCGCCTACTTCGGTTTCAAAGTCAGTCATCAGGTAAGCTGATGTAATAGTTTGATCAACAGAATAGCTGGACTGAGCGGCAAATAAAGTTGGTACTGTCACGCCTTCTGCAGTTAAGGCATCACGGTAAGCCTGGATATTAGGCGCTATCCAGCTGTGCTGAATATCCATTTTGTTATCAAGGAAATCCGAAACTATATAACCATATTCAGCCATTGAAGGTAAATCAGCTGGATCGGCATCACCTATAGCAGCCCTGTCGGTCCGGTAGACTTCCCTTTCCATAGTTTCATTACGGTATTTCACGCCAGCCGCAACACTGGTGAACCAACCCCATTCCAGCCCACGTTGTGCGTCGAACTGTATTGCACTTTCCTCTGATTCCGTCAGACGACTGGCACCATTCGGGTATTCGTTACGTGGCATCACGGCCGGATACAACGCCGGATCAGCCAGATTATCGGCAATATTAAAACTAATATTGGATGGATCAGTAATATCCAACGTGGCTCGTGAAATCACTGTCGCCAGAATAGCTGCTTCTTCGTTGTGCACAGCTTCACCTGCGGTGTAGTGCATTACGCTGCTGAAGGTCCAGTCTTGCCAGTCGTAATCCAGCTCTAAAGTATAAGCTTCAGAGGTTGCATCTTTCTCTTCCATCTGACGGTTATTTTCATTGGTGAAGTTATCAATCTGAATGCTGTTATAAACGCCATTTTCAGCATCGCCTAAACGGGTGATCTGGTTTTCATTAAACAGAAACACCTGCTGATTTAAATCCTGCTTAGTGTCGTCCCCTGCATACACTGTGGTCAACTTAGCTTCAAAAGCGTTGGTTGGTTTCCACTGCACTGTGCCGTTAAATAACTCCCGCTCTGTTTCGCGGTCAATACGACGGTAACGTGGCCGACGTGGTGTGACATCATCTGTAGCTGAGTCGACAAACCAGCGGTCCATCCAGAAGTTATCTACCCTGTCATCCAGTTCCTGATAACCAATATTCAGCAATACACCTACAGTGCCATTAGCGAACTGATCAATATAAGTAGCATTGGCTTTAGGGGTAATGTCGTCGGTTGGAGAAAACTCTGAGTATTGGCCTTTACCTGACAGTAATATTTTGCGTTCACTAAAGGATAAAGGCGAAGCGGTATCTATGTTGATGGTACCGGATAATCCGCCAGCGTCCATATTGGCTGTTGGGGATTTAATAACTTCAATGGTGGATGCCAGTTCAGTTTGAATAATGTCAAACCGAAAACCACTGGTAAAATCTGCACTGGCCATGGTCTGGCCATTTAACGTGGTGCGGGCATATTGAGAGCCTAAACCACGCACGCTGATTGTTGAGCCGCGACCATTAACGTTAGAAATTTGTACACCCGGAATACGCTGAATAGCCTCAGCAATGTTTTCGCTTGGAAACTTACCTATATCCTCAGTGGTGATAGCGTCAGTAATTTTAGTGTCCTGACGTTTGATGTCAGCAGCTGCTGCCAGACTGCCGCGGAAACTGACCTGGATCACTTCCACGTTTTCTTCTTCAGCCGCCTTGTCCTGCGCATGCGTGACGGCTGGTACAAATAAAGTCGCCAAAATAGAAGCGAGTAGTGTTTTTTTCCCAAACGGATGCTGATTCAACCTGTTCATGCCTGTGCTCTCTATGTTGCCAATCATTATTTTTGTGATCGTCTGTTCCTCTATCCGGAGCTTTCTGATCGGTGATTTATTCATCACTCTGAATTTAAATTAGCACCCACCTGTCAACGTTGTCAATTAAAAACATGACAACGTTGACCGTTATTTTAAATGATTGATTTAGAACAGGTTAATCAATAAAAGATACGGAGTCGCGTAAAACAAGCTGCAATTTAATGCTGCAATGTGCAGGAGGTTGTTCAGGTTCCAGCATCAGCGCAATCAGCATAGATGCTGCTTTGGCGGCAATTTCCGCATTAGGCTGATGGACTGTGGTTAAACCTGGCCAGGTCTGGCGGGAGAAAGGACTGTTTTCAAAACCTACGATAGATAAATCCTGCGGCACTGCCAGTTCGCGCTTACGGGCTGCATATAAAGCCCCTGCCGCAATTTCATCGTTACAACCAAAAAGTGCTGTTGCTGCACTGCCCTGCTGTAATAATGTTTCTGTCATTTGCACTCCGGAATCAAAGGTGAAATTACCTGATATCACCAGTTCTTCCTGTACCTCGATACCCGCATTTTCAAGTGCAGCACAATAACCACGGTAACGACCTAAAGAAGATTTGTGATCTTTGTGATATCCCAGAAAAGCAATGCGCCGATGACCCTGAGCCAACAAATGTTCAGTAATGGCCTGCCCCGCCTGTTCATCGTCAACGTATATAGTAGGACAAAGCTCATCCGGGGGTTCAGCACCAGAGACAATACGGACCACTTTGGCCTGCTGAGCCAGAAGTTGCTGCACTAACTCAGTGCTTTCCGATAGAGGTGGAGTCAGGATCACCCCGCCGATCTGATTGGTGCCAATCATGCTGGTTAACTCATGCCACACCTGATCCGAAGCCGAATCCGTTGGATGGATCACCAGCTCAAAACCTTTTTTGCGGCACTGCGACAAAATACCGTTTTGCATTTCAATCACATAGTGACTATTCGGGTTATCGTAGACAAAAGCCAAAGAAAAAGGTGCAGTGCGCATCAGCCTGGCCGTACGGTTAGGCTGATAATTTAGCTGCGCAATCACAGCCTGAACTTTAGCTTTCACTTCATCACTGACCCAGGCTTCGTTATTCACCACCCTGGACACACTTTTGAAGGAGACACCCGCCAGGCGGGCCACGTCTTTGATCGTAGGTTTTTTAACCGGCATAGCTTCCAATCTGCAGTACAGACTTTAGTGAATGATCATAAGTTACGGAACTGCTTGATAAAACTTTACAATTCCACAAGCTAGGACTTTATACCTTCACCCAAAATCTGTCCAAAGATCTTTTACTGCATAAAATAGTTCAATTGAAATCACAGCTACCCCACAACACCTGATAGCTGCGTAAACAAGATTATATTTTGATCAGGTTATGGGTAGCCAAAGCGCCAAAAGGCAATTCCATTAAGCGGCCACCTGTGTCGAGCGAACCCAAATCCACCGCGAAATAACCACAAGCTTCAAGCAGACTACGAACTTCAGCTTTGGCGGCAGCATCGTCACCTGAATAAAACAAAGTACGTTTTCCGCCAGACACTTCAGGCTCTGGCAGCACAGCAACATCCAAATGGTTAAAGGCTTTAACTACTCTGGCTCCAGGCACCAAATCACGAACGACGCTACTGGATGATTTGCCACCGAGGTCTATTGCTTTAATGCCATACGCCGCCAATGGGTTGGTTGGATCTTTGGCATCGGCAGAGTTCGGGTCTAAAAACAAGACCGGGTTGGTGCCGTCTATCACAATACGGTTATTCCAGGCAGGCAAACTGCCTAATAAAGACTCGATTGCCAGCCAGGGCACGGCAACCAGCACTATATCGGCTTGCGCTGCTTGTTCCAGTGTGCCCGCTGTGATAGTTGGCCCTAATTCTTTAACCAAATCAGATAGTGACTCCGGCCCTGATCTGTTAGAAATAATGGCTGAAAGACCACTTTTAGCCAAAGCTCGTGCCACGTTAGAACCTAAAGCTCCTGAACCTAAAATACCAATACTCATGCTACTCTCCTGATGAATGGGGCAATTATTGTCATACCGTCAGAGCCCCTGTATCTGACGAGTGATATTTAAAGTCTGGCTGTCAGATCTGGCCTTTTAAGCGCAACTCTCTGCCAATGCGTTGTATTTCCTGCTCACCTTTTGCAAGCGCTTCCCGGCTGGAATGCACAGAATAGGATCCCATTACCAGCGGATGTGGGTGTGGAATGGCCGCACCAAAAACAAAAGATGCGGCCCCCTGAGCCACCAGAGTAATGGCCGTTTCAGAGGCATCAAACACCACCAACTCCCCCTGATTGATGGTGGCTGTTCCTGTTAAATCGCCTTGGTAGATGGATAACCAGGCCACTGTTTGACCAGGTTCAGGCTGATAGCGCCAGACGTCGCCATCCTGTAGTTGCACATGGTAATAATTAACCCCAGCAGTAAATTCAATAGGGCTTTTTGCGCCTTGATACTGCCCCAACAACACAGAAACCGCGCCTACAACCTCGATTTCTGCAGGGTCTATATTCCGGCTTTGAGCTGGCGCATTTTCTTCATGCTCAGGCAATGTCAGCCACAGCTGAAACATCTCCAGTGCAGTTTCGCCGGAAATTCCGCCATCGTGCCAGACACCATTACCCGCTTTCATCCACTCCAGTCCAGCCGTCTTCACTACACCGGTTTCACCCGTTGTGTCTGCAAAGAGGATGTCACCCTTGATAGGCAAGGACAAAGTGGCAATACCTGAATGCGGATGCATACCAAATAACTTGGCTTTTGACGCTGGTAGTACACCATAATCAAGAAACACAAAAGGCTTAATCAGTTGGCCTAAATCAGACGGACTGACCAGACGAGTTATAGGTCCCCGGGTTACACCACCAGTACGCGCAACAACAGAGCGTTGTTGTTCTACATCTGGTGTAGCTTCAATGGCTTGATAGTTTTGGTGCTTGATCACAGTGTTCATCATTTGCTCCTCAGTGGATGAAGCAAACTATAATCGATAGAAAAACATCAAAATAGCCTATATGATTAGATGAAAACCATCTGGAATTTAGATACATGCTTGACGCAGTCACCCTGGATCAACTTCGTACTTTTGTTGCCGCAGCAGAGCAAGGCAGTTTTTCAGCCGCAGGCCGCAAGATTAGGCGGGCTCAGTCTGTAGTGAGCCATACTCTTGCCAATCTCGAGTTGCAACTGGGCGTCACACTTTTTGATCGTAGCAGCAGATATCCGCAACTTACGCCAGCCGGAGCCTCTTTGCTCACCGATGCGAAAGCCGTGATTGATAGTATGGATTTGCTAAAAGCCAGAGCCCATTCGTTATCTGAAGGTCTGGAACCTGAATTGTCAGTGGCGGTTGATGTGATGTTTCCAATGGACACCCTGACGTCGGCAGTTGGTTACTGCAAACAGCATTTTGAACACACACCGCTGCGGCTTTATGTCGAAGCTTTGGGTGGCGTTACACAACAAGTGATGGATGGCACTTGCAGGCTAGGCATTATTGGCTCGCTTCCTACTGTGCCGGACGAACTGACCGTCGAGCCACTGAGTAATATACAGTTTGCCACTGTGGTCTCTCCTGCTCACGCCTTAGCCCAGCAGCCTTTTGATATCACAGCAGATGAGCTGAGCCGTCATGTGCAGTTAATTTTGACAGACCGTACTGTGCTTTCCAGTGGCCGCACTTTTGGTGTGATGTCGCCGCTTACCTGGCGTTTAGCCGATCTTGGTGCTAAACATGCGTTTTTAAAAGCTGGTTTTGGCTGGGGGCATATGCCAAAGCATATGGTGGAAAAAGATATAGCTGACGGACTTTTGGTGTCATTGACGCTGCAGAACATGCCTGCAGCAGCCATGTATTTAACCACCAAGATTGTTTATCGCAAAGACGCCCCGCCAGGCCCTGCTGGCAGAGCTTTTATTTCACAGCTAAAGAGCTAAGAAACGGGTAGGCTGCGTCAGGTTTCTGCCTTTTCAAAATAGGGAACCAACCGATCGATAAAAGTTCGCAGCGCTAATGACTGATGTTTTCTGGAGCGGTAAACCGCATAAATACCCAGCGAAACAGCTTGGTAGTTTGGTAATACCTGCACCAATTTTTTATCATTAATCAGTGCCTGCACCGCATATCGTGGCTGTAAAGAAATACCCCGGCCTTTCAACACTGAGTGCAACAACAACGACGATTCATTTGCGCTGTAATTGCCTGATACTGTTGCAACAACAGGCTGTTCGTCTTTGATGAAATGCCACAAGCTTTTACCAAAGTTGGAATACATTAAACAGTTATGCGAGGCTAAATCATCAAGGTACACAGGATAACCGTGGCGCTTTAAATAATCTTCAGTTGCACACAGTACAGAGCGGCAAACGCCAAGCGGACGCGCAATCAGATTCGGATCTAATTCGTTGGTAATACGGATAGCCAAATCAATTCTGTCTTCCACCAGATGGGTTACCTGATTACTGACATGCACATCAATACGCACTTTTGGGTAGTCATCCAAAAAGGTATCCACCACTTGGGGTAATAAATCTTCGGCAACAAATTGCGAGCAGGAAATACGGATAGTGCCTTCAGGTGCAGCAACCAGATTCTGCTCTAAAGGTGTCGAGACTTCTTTGGCTAAATCCAGCAAAGAACGGCAATGACTAAATGCTTTTTCACCTGCCACTGTCAACGTCAGTTTTCGGGTGGATCTGTGTACTAACTGAGCGCTGGCCCATTGCTCCATTTCAGCCAGATAGCGAGTCACCATGGAGCGTGACATATCCAACGCCTGAGCCGCTCCGACTAAACTGCCCTGCTCTACAATGCTTACAAAAACTTCAGCCGCTTTAATCCTGTCCATTCTTTTTACTATATGTTCGATTTATGCAACTAACTATTGCCAGTTTTATGGTTTATTGCAAGTTATTTGCAACCTACACTTTGCACCATGTAATGAATTGGAAAAAGCACAACAACATAAATCTGCTGTCAGTTGCTCACTCTTCATGCAATCAACAATCAAAACCATAGAGGTGATTATGAAATTTCTATCCAAATTAGTTCAGGCAAGCGCTTTATCTGGCATGGTCGCCCTATCAGCCAACGCACTAGGTGCAGCCTTAGAAACAACAGTATTTAATCCACAAGAAAAAAGTACTTTTCCTGTCAGCTCCGTTTTAATTACAGGTAAAACAGAAGCCATTTTAGTAGACGCCCAGTTTCAACGAAATGATGCCTTGTCTGTGGTCGAGTTGATTAAACAGTCTGGCAAAAAACTAACCACTATCTATATCAGCCATGGCGACCCGGATTTTTACTTTGGTCTGGATGTGATCACCGCAGCTTATCCGGATGCCAAAGTACTGGCCTCAGCACAAACGCAAAACTACATCAAAAAATCAATGGATGCGAAAAACGCCTATTGGGGACCGATACTGAAAGAAAATGCACCACAAAAGCTGGTAGTTCCTGAAGTGATCCAAGGTGACACCTTAGTGGTTGACGGCGAACAGGTCAAAATTATTGGCCTTGATGGTCATGACCCTAAACATACATTTGTCTGGATCCCCTCCAGCAACACTGTATTGGGTGGTGTTGTGGTCTTTGGCAATATGCACGTGTTTTTAGCGGACACACAAAGCGTTGAATCWCGCCAGAAATGGTATCAAACCCTGAATGTGATTGAACAATTAAAGCCAGAGACTGTGATCCCTGGTCACTTGTTGGGCGACAAGCCTATGACGTTGCAGGCCGTAGCTTTTACCCGCAGCTACATACAGGACTTTGAAGCCGCAGCCGCAACTTCAGCCAATTCAGCTGAATTAGTGGCCGCAATGAAAAAAAACTACCCTGCTATTGGCGGAGACAGCATTTTGGGCTTAAGCGCTAAAGTCATTAAGGGCGAAATGAAGTGGGGTCAATAACCTGAGTTAGACAGCTTCAGTGACACTTTTTGGGTTATATCAGCGCACGCTATCAACCCAAGAAGTGCTGCTTAAACTTAAATTCAGGAGCATCTTTATGACGAATCTTGAAATTGTAAAAAGCACTTATCAAGGTAAAACCTCAGAAGAAAATGGCAGAAATCTGCAAAGATTTATCACAGACGAAACCCTCTGGACAGAAGCCGCTGGTTTTCCTTATGCCGGAACCTACCAGGGTTTTGCCGAGATTGAAAAACAAGTCTTTGCGCGTTTAGGCAGCGAATGGATTAACTACAACTTTAAAGTGGAAGACTATCTGGCCGATGGTGACAAAGTAGTGGCCTACGGCACGTACAGCGGCACCAATAAAGCTACTGGCAAATTTTTCACCGCCAGAGTGGCTCATCTGTGGTTGCTAAAAGATGGCAAAATAAAAAGCTTTGAGCAGTTTGTGGATAGCAAAACAATATCGGATGTGATGTAAAAAACAAAATACAGCAGGCAAAGTGACACACTCTGCCTGCTGTTATTCAGTCCGGCTTAGAACTTGTAACTAAAGCCCGCCATATAAGTACGACCACTGGTGGTGGTATTGTACTGACGGTCACTTGAGTCACTGTATTGTTCTTCGCGCTGATCGGTCAGGTTAATGGCTTCCAGTGTCAGCTTCAGAGATTCCGTTACCTGGTAAAAGGCTGAAAAATCTATGTAGGTTGTATCGTGAAAACCACGCTCGTCTTCGTCCCTTAAGCCACCTTCTACAACGCTGATGTATTCGCTGCGGTGTGCAGCAGAAACACGACCACCATAATTTTCTGCTTCATAATACAACGTCAGGTTGTAGCTTTGCTTGGACAAACCTGGAAAACTTTTCACCTGATTTTCACCTGAGCCTTGTACATTGCGGTACTCCGTCGTGCCATCTACCCAAGTGTAGTTTGCGATCACACCCATCTGATTAAAGGGCTCAGGCAGGAAATCAAAGTCACGCTGGAATGCAAATTCAGCCCCTTTGATCTCGGATGAATCTGAGTTCTGTGGTGAGGTTACATCAAACAATGAATCCATAGTGGCGCCGTTTGGTAACAAGGATTCAGGCAAACCCAAATCGCCATAACGCACAGTGGTTACTTCGGTCACAATGAAGTTTTCAATATCCTTTTTGAAGATAGCGGCAGATAAGGAACCTATACCTTCAAAATATTGCTCAAGCGACAGATCAAAATTCACTGA
Source organism: Rheinheimera sp. 1928-s (assembly GCF_029269265.1). Classification (GTDB taxonomy): domain Bacteria; phylum Pseudomonadota; class Gammaproteobacteria; order Enterobacterales; family Alteromonadaceae; genus Pararheinheimera. The sequence continues at coordinate 85,301 of NZ_JARIXP010000009.1, read as the reverse complement.
CTCAAAGGGTTCAAGATCCGGGTTACCTATAGTAATTTTACCCACTTCACCCGGAGATCCAGTCATCTGCGCCACATTGGCTGAAACAGAAATGGCATTCAGTGAAGGGCGAGTCAGGTTTTTACTGGCGCCAAAACGCAGTAACAAATCGTCATTCAGTTCATACACCAGATTCAGTGAAGGCAATACACCGGAATAATCCCGTTCAATCACCACATTCTGACCATTGGACACACCACGAGATGTCAGGTCTGTTTTATAGTGGCGTGCTCCTATGCTACCACGCAACATTTTACCGCCAATCATGGCATCCCAGCTGTACTGGGCATAGGCCGCATTGGTGTCTTCTTCCACTGTATAAGAGTTGGTTGCAATAATTTTGTCTGAACCAAGTTTCAGGTCGTAAATACCGTAAAACTCTTGCAGTGCTTTTACATCGGCCTGCACCCATGACATATCAGGGTGGTCTGTGTACACGTTAGCCACAGCACTGGAAATTGATGTAATGCCATTATTCTGAGGTGTCGCCTTATTCTCTGCATAACCAGCGTCTTCCCGGTTGTCACCGCTATTAGAAAACTGCTTGATATTGAAACCAAAACTTAATGTGCCTGCATCATCTAATGAATAGTCAAAATCAACTTTGGCATTGTCAAATTCGCTCGCTATATAGTCTTCGCGGAAATACAAATCTTTAACTGTCCAGCCATCCATAGAAGCCGGGTCAAAGTCATAAGTGTTAACGCCGTAGAATCTGTCCTGAGTAAAATCAGTGGTGATCCCGCCAGTACGGGTCAGGTTAACTTTATCCACCCGGGGCTGATCAAAATCAGAGGTACTGGTTCCAAGCTGGAACTTCATGCCAAGCTTATCGCTGATTTGCCAGTCGGTATTAAAAGTCAGTTGATTAAACACGGATTCATTGTAGTCAGAGCGATTTTCAGTGCGGATAGTCGAATTGCTGAAGGTCGCTTTCACCACTTCCAAATCGCCGTTGTTATCAATGTAATCCAGAGCTTCAATACGACCTAAAGCTGTACTGCTGGCACCACCTGTCGAAATGTGGTGTTCGTCCAAAGTATTTTCCAGACGACCATGCATGTATTCCAAAGCAAACTTCAGATCATTGCTGGGTCTGTATTGTAACGCTGTGGTGAAGCCCAGCCGCTCCTGATCATTATTCCAGACCGAATAACGGTTACCGCGGGCAAACCATAACTCACCAGCTGCAGCTTTAGCTGCAGTGTCAGCGTCCACCGCATCACTAATACCATTAGTGGCACGCACCTGACGCCAGCGATAGGTGTTATAGCCCATTTCTCTTGAGTTTTTCTGGCTGTAGGCCAAAGAAGCTAAAGCACCAAAATCACCCCAGGTATTGGAAACCATACCAGCCACTCGTGGATTGGTTTCTTCAGCGTTAGAGTTAGTGCCTAAATTCCCAGCGACCGCGCCCTGAAAGCCATCATAGTCAAAAGGTTTGGCCGTACGTAAATTCACTGTACCGCCTATGCCACCCTCTTCCTGATCAGAAGAATAGGATTTTTTCACGTCGATTTGGTTAAACAATTCAGACGCAAAAATATTAAAGTCAAAAGCACGAGACCGGCCTACTGCACCGCGACTGTCCATGGGGGAAGCAGAGGTACCCAAAGCCTCCATACCATTCACCTGTACGCGAGTGAAATCCGGGCCTAAGCCCCTTAATGAAATCTGACGGCCTTCGCCCCCTTCACGGGTGATAGCCACACCAGGTACACGCTGCAGCGAATCAGCCAGGTTTAAATCCGGAAAATCGGCAATATCCTCAGCCACTATAGAATCCTGAGCGATCATAGCCTCACGTTTTAAATCTTTGGCTTTAATCACTGAGTTACGAAAACCACGTACTTCGATCACTTCTGTATCAGCTTCCTTTTCCTGCGCTATTGCAGTGCTTTGGAAACCTGCTGTCAGCGAGCTGAGTACAGCCAGCGACAGTGCTGTTTTTTTATAGTTTTTCATGTCTACCCCTGTTATTTTTTTTTCTAGCAACTTAACTTAGTCAATTACTGACACCGGTGTCAATATGCTGAGCGTTTTTTCTACTATTTTTCTAATAAACACAAGAAATACACAAATTACCACTAGATAACGACTCTACTTCATTGCTTTCCGAGTTACTTTTACCTTTATAGGAACAAATAAATTAACTCATATAAATCAATGAAGTAAAAATAATCAAATCTAAAAAAACTGCCTATATCGGGTAAATAAACACCCATACTGCGGTCGTTAAAACCTGTGAACACAAAAATAAAATGACACCGGTATCAACTCAACTATATATAGCTCTACACCGATAAACATCCTGCTGTATCGCCAAATTTACAGCCTTAGCGTGGTTTCGAGCCCACCAGCGCATACCAGGCTATGTAGACATAACAACAAGCTGGTACCAGAAAGCTCCATTGTACTGATGTCAAATCAGCCGCAACGCCCTGCACTAAAGGCAATATGGCTCCACCTACTATGCCCTGGCATAAATAACCTGATGCCCTGCCCGTATGCTGAGCCAGCCCACGGATAGCCAAAGTAAAAATGGTTGGAAACATAATGGAGTTAAAGAAGCCAACCGCCAGAATGGCCCACATGGCAAAATCACCGCTGCTATTCACCGCTAGCAGGATCATGGCGATAGCCAACGCAGAATTAAGCGCCAATAAACTGGTCGGTTTAATAAACCGCATCAGGCCAGCCCCGACAAAACGCCCGACCATAGCTGCTCCCCAGTAATAAGACACCATAGCGCCAGCCGTGACTTCGGTCATACCGCTGATCCCCAGCTGCATAAACAGATTAACCAGATAACTACCGACGGCCACTTCCGCACCTACATATAAAAATATCGCCAGCACGCCAAATTTCAGCTGTGGAAAACGTCCTATGCTAAAGGCTTCAGTCTGTTGCTCTGCAGCAGATTGCTGTATGTCAGGCAAACGCAGTCGGTAAAACACCACGGCAGTCACCACTAAAGCGCAAGCCAGCAACAGATAAGGCAGTTGCACAGATTTGGCAGAACCTGCCTCCCCTGTTGCCGCAAGAATAAGCACAGCGCCAAATAAAGGCCCTGCTGTATGGCCCACTGAATTCACGGCCTGAGCCAGACTCAGCCGACTAGCTGCATGCTGCTCATCGCCAAGCACCGCCACATAAGGGTTAGCCGACACCTGCAATACTGTAATGCCGGATGCCAATACAAATAACGCCAGCAAAAAGAAGCTGTACAACCCTAGTTCTGCCGCTGGATAAAACAGACAACAGCCACCTGCTATGATGAGTAATCCGGTCAGAACACCGTTTCTGTAGCCAACTTTTTCCAGCAGCCTGCCAGCCAGCGGCGACACAATAAAATAAGCACCAAAAAAACAGAACTGCACCAAAGCCGCCTGCAGGTAACTTAATGAAAAAGCCCCTTTCAGATAAGGCAATAAAATGTCATTCAGCGCCGTGATAAAACCCCAGATAAAAAACAGTGAGGTCATAGCCCAAAAGGCAAAACGCGCATTAAATTGGCCTGAAGCGTCGCCAGTTACTGCAGCTGATGGATGAATTTGCATAAATAACCTCTGTTATGGCATTACCGCCAGTACATCAAAACAGGCGCATAGCGTGTGATAATCACACTTGGCACCGGCACTGCTTTTTTCATTGGAGTACTTGCGGTTATCCCGCGTCAGGACGCGAAACCAGGCACCGTATTGATGGTCAACAAAATGCTGCCAGCTGTAGGCCCATAACTGCTCATAAGCCTGCAAATACTTAGGATCTGCTTTTTGCTGATAGAGCAAAGCGGCAGCGGCAAAACTTTCGGCCTGCACCCAAAAATATTTATCGTCGTCGCACCAGTTGCCATCCGGGTCATAGCCATAAATCAGGCCACCGTGCTCTGAGTCCCATGCCGTAGCAAAAGCACGGTCAAACAGGCTACTGGCCTTTTCAACCAAAGCTGCATCAGGCGAAAAACGGTCAATAAGCAGCAGTAATTTGCTCCACTCGGTCTGATGGCCAGGTTGAAAACCCCAGGGGCGATACAAGTTTTTAGGATCGGCTTTGTTGTAATCCCAGTCTGGCTGGAACTGAACATCGTAATGCTCCCACACCAGACCGTCGGTCAGACCGGCCTGCCGTACTGTGATGTTGTGGGCTATCTGTTTGGCTTTGGCCAGATAACGCTGCTCGCCTGTGGCGTCGTAAGCAGCAATCATGGCTTCGCATAAATGCATATTAGCGTTCTGCCCCCGATACGAACTCAATACGCCGTCAGCGCTTATTTCATCGGCATATAGGCCAAAGTCGTGCTGCCAGAAACGCTGCTGTAGCAGCTCATAGGTTTCGCTCATTTTCAAAACTCTGTCGGCCACTCCGGCTTTATGCACAGCGGCATAAGCCAACAACACAAAGGCATAACCATAAGCCTGCTGCGTCATATCCAGCGGTTGGTGGTCCTGTAAAGTCCAGGCATAGGACCGGGTCTGAGCTTGCCAGTGCACGGTTTCCAGATAACTCAGACCATGCAAGGCGTAGTCGATATAACGTGGGTCTTTCAGTACCTGGCTGGCGCGGGCATAGTTGACTGTAAGCCGGGTACTGCTGACTAACTGGCGAAAACCCGGGTTAAAAATTTCACCATTATCCAGATAGTTATGGAAAAATCCGCCTGTCGGATCTATGACCCGTGGATCGTAAAATGCCAGAATGTCGCGACAATGCGACAGCAGAAAATCTCTGCTGTAAGGCTTTGTTAAAACCGGAATAAGCTGTTGTTCCATCTTAAAATCCTTTGTTATCAATTACATCTGCCAACACAGGCAGAGCCGGAAAAGCACCAGGCTTTGTGACCGCATGGGCGCCACAACGGGCAGCAAAATTCAGTGTGTGTTGAAGCGCTGTATCGGACTGACAAAAACTGTCCAAATCATTGAGCTGACAAAGCTGATACAACAAACCGCCACTAAAAGCATCACCGCCACAGGTGGTATCAACCACCTGAACCTGCGGTACAGGCAGCACTCCCTGTGCGTAGCGGCTGAAATACTGCAGGGGTTTGTCGTCATGGGTAATCACGATCAGCTGTGCTTTATGGCTCAGCAGTTGCTGTGCATAAACCTGAATGTCCATGCCGGTGTCGTTCAGTACATAAAGGATTTCATCCAAAGAGAATTTCAGAATATCGGCTTCGGCGACAAAACGGCGCACCAACCCAGCATCAGCTTTACCTTCAGCCCATAAGTTATGACGTAAATTGACATCAAAGCTAAGCCAAAGGCCCTGGCTTTTTGCCTGACGCATCAGTTCGGCTGTCACTTCAGCTATGGCGGGTTCCACCAGCGTATTGCTACAAAAATGCAGCACTTTGCCATCATCAAACAGCTGCGGGGTTATTTGTTGTTTGCTGAACAACAAATCTGCTGAAGCATCACGGTAAAAGGAAAAACTGCGCTCGCCTTTGTCATCATGCGCCACAAAAGCCAAAGCTGTTTTGGCTGTGGCATGCTGCGCCAAAGCGCCGGTGTCAACGCCATAATACTGCAAGGCGGTTTTAAGAAAATAACCAAACAAGTCACGTCCAACCTGGCCAACGAAACTGGCCTTGCCGCCTAATTTGGCGACAGCCACTGCTGCATTGGCCGGAGCTCCGCCCGGATACTGGCCGAACTGGGGTAACTTTAAACCATCAGACAACAGGCTCTGGCCACTGATAAAGTCGATCAACGCTTCACCAAAACAAATCACTTTGTTCATACAGAACTCCCAGTCTGTGCTTGCTGTGGCCCAAAACCCTGTTGCTGCAGCTGTTGTTTCAGCTCTGGCCAGACAGCGTCCGGCAAAATAGCGCCCTGATGCTGCACTACTAAGCTCGCTGCGCTATGAGCTATTTGTACAGCTGACTCTGCAGTTAAGCCCTGCTGCACAGCTGCAATCAAGGCTCCGCTAAAAGCATCGCCAGCTCCTGTGGCATCCAGCATCTGCTCGCTGAACGTCAGGCTGAACTGGTTAACAGTGCCAGCTTCCAACCAAAACACCTGCTGCTCTGCTGTCAGGCAAATCACTGGTGCAGGTTCGGAAACAGGGATCAAGCTTTGTAATTGCTCCAGCGTTTGGGTCAGACTGTCGCAACCCCAAATGGCCAGACAATCATCCAGACTTGGCAGGAAATAATCGCAGTGCAGCAAAGCCGCCTGATAACACAGCAGCTTGTCATGACGGCTCTGCCATAAAGCCGCACGAAAATTAGTATCAAAATAAACCTTGCCCCCGCGATTTTGCAGCTGGTCTAAAAATGTCAACCAACGCGACAACACCCCATCGCTCATTAACGACAGCGTAATGCCGCTCCAGTAGATATCCCTGCAATGGCTGATGGCCTGCAGTAACTGTTCAAACAACACTTCAGATTGAAAAGCTTGCCGGGCAGCTGACTGCTGACGCCAGTAACTGAAGCTACGCTCACCATCAGCACTGTTGCTGATGCAATAAAGACCAGGTTGCTGCGCTTTTAAGGTCAGTACTGCGCTGGTTGTTAAACCATGCTGCTGCATGGCACTGCGTATTTCAGTGCTGAAGTTGTCATCACCCAAAGCTGTGGCATAACAAACTTGCGCACCAAGCTGGCTGAGCATCACAGCTGTATTGTAAGTATCACCAGCCACACCTGAGCGGAATAAACCAGCTCCGGCCGGAGCCAGTTCGATCATCACTTCACCCAGTACAGCGATCATAAACAGCACCGCTCTGGCAGGAATAAGGTTGAACAGCCCATGCTGGTTACCAGTTAAACATGGTGCCGTCTTCTAACCGGTTCACCGGCAGATAAGCACGTTGGTAAGGGTATTTGGCGGCTTTAGCTTCATCAATATCGACACCATGCCCTGGTGTTTCACCAATTTTCAGATAGCCATTGTCAAAGTGATAGTCGTGTGGGAATACCTCGTCTGTTTCTGGCGTATGGCGCATATATTCCTGAATACCAAAGTTGGGCACCCAGGTATCAAAGTGCAGCGCAGCACCCATAGTCACAGGGCTTAAATCGGTCGCGCCATGAAACCCAGTGCGGACATGGTAGAGCTCGGCCAGATGAGCGATGCGGCGTAAATGCGTAATACCACCACCATGCACTATGGTGGTACGGATATAGTCAATCAGCTGTTCGCTGATCAATTGTTGGCAATCATGAATAGAAGAAAACACCTCGCCCACAGCAATAGGAGTGGTCGTATGTTGACGGAATAAGCGGAAACCTTCCTGCAGCTCAGCAGGCACAGCATCTTCCAGCCAAAATAATTTATAGGGTTCCAACGACTTACCCAGTTGCGCTGCTTCAATAGGAGTTAAGCGATGATGGGTGTCATGTAATAAGTGGTGATCAAAACCATAGGTATCACGCAGGGTTTCAAACAGCTTAGGCACAGAGTTTAAATACTTGCTGGTCGACCAGAGGTTTTCAGTCGGCAGATTGCCATCTGCTGGTTCGTAATACATTTTATCGCCGGACACACCGTAAGTGCTGGCAAGGCCCGGCACACCGGTCTGAGCCCGTATTGCTTTGTAGCCCATGTCGATATAACGGCCCACTTCGGCTACTGTTTCGGCGATATCACGGCCATTGGCATGACCATAGACCATTACACCATCGCGACTACGACCACCTAACAGCTGATACAACGGCATATTGGCGGCTTTGGCTTTAATGTCCCACAGCGCCACGTCTATAGCAGCAATAGCTGTCATACCTACAGGGCCACGACGCCAGTAAGCACCACGATAAAAAAACTGCCAGATATCTTCTATACGACTGGCATCACGGCCAATCAGGCAAGGGATCAGGTGATCCTGCAAATAACTTGCGACCGCCAACTCACGGCCATTGAGGGTCGCATCACCTATGCCATACAGGCCCTGATCTGTAGTGATTTTAATAGTGACAAAGTTCCTGCCCGGGCAGGTAACAATAACTTTTGCATCAATAATTTTCATACATTTCCCTAAAATTAGCTCAGTTTGACTGCTAACCCAACAGTCGTTTTGACTGCTACGCTTGAATTGTGCCGGTCGACAGATTAAATTGGTCAGGCCTATTGATTAACACTAACATTTGGCCTGTCCAATTTGCAATATCAAATATTTGGCCAGACCAAAATAAATTTGAAGCCAAGATGACACAAACAACAGACTCTCCACTGAAGCTCAGTACAGAACGCAGCCAGGCCAATAGCCCACGCCTGTATTTATTGATCGCCGATAAGCTGGCGCAAAACATTGCTAAAGGTGAATTAAATCCGGGCGATCGGCTGCCGGCAGAACGTGATTTGGCGCAGCACTACGACGTCAGCCGCCAAACGGTGCGTGAAGCATTAATAGCGCTGGAAGTATCAGGGCTGGTGGAAATTAAACCGGGATCAGGCGTTTATGTACTGAAATCAGCCGCCTTAAAAAGCTCTATTTTGGCCGACGACGCCCCAGGCCCGCTGGAGATTATGGAAGCTCGCTTGTTGGTGGAAGGTGATGCCGCAGCTTTAGCTGCAGAGCGCATCAGCAATGAAGAGTTGTTAAAACTCAAAGCTTATTTAAACCAGATGACGGCTTTGGTTGCAGCACAAAAAACCTCTGAAGCCGAAGCTTTTGACGGTAAGTTTCATCAGTTAATTGCCAGCGCCACCCGCAACAGCGCTTTACAGTCTATGGTGGAATGGTTATGGACTTTGCGTGAGTCGTCGGAAATCAGCCGGTTATTTGCGGAAAAAATCCGCCGTCAGGTGGCAGGCCCTAATATTCAGGCACATGAAAAAATTTATCAATGCCTGAGCCGCCGTGACGCTGCTGGCGCCAGAGCAGCGATGCAGGAGCATATAGCTCAAGTCACTGAAGCTTATATTTTATTGATAGCAGACTAATCAACTCCRTCATAGGACAAGCCAGTGTTGCAATTGGCCTGTCCAATTTGTTATACATAGGGCATCTTGCAGCGACTTTTAGTAAGGCATCTGATGACAACCCTCTTTTCACTCCAGCCTCTGGCCATTCAACCTAAGCATTGTTTTAGCCCAAAGCTTAAAACTACAAAGTTTCGCTCAGCCCTGCTTACACTCATGCTCTGCTGTGGTCTGGTGTCAGTCACTGAAGCTGCAAGCAGCCAGCCTGTCGATTTGGTTTATCCCTACCTTGATAGCGCCAACAGCCGCTGGTTTTTCTTCAGCTCAGCCGCACGGCCTTTTGGAATGGTCAGCCTGTTTCCGGATACCGATCTTGAAGGCGAATGGGGCAGCGGCTACCGTTATCACTCCAAACAAATCAAAGGCTTTAACCATATTCATGAGTGGCAGCTGGCCGGTTTATCTGTCATGCCACTGTCTTCCGGCCAAAAGCTGGAACAATTAAAAACCGATTACTATTCGGACTTTTCCCATACTGGCGAAATAGTTCAACCTGGTTTTCATCAGCTAAAGCTGGACCGTTATCAGATAGAAGTGGCCTTAACCTCCACCTCCAGAGTAGGTTTTCATCAGTACAGCTATGCTGCCAACCAACAACAGCAGGTGCTGTTTCAGTTAGGCGGCATAATGGGACCTTCTCGTCTTGGCCATGCGCAAGCGAAGTTGCAAGGCAAAGATGCAGTCGCAGGTTATATCACCAATCAGGGCACAGAGCGGCGCACCAAGCCGGTGAAAGTGTATTTTTATGCCCGCTTTAACCAAAACGTGAAACAGCTGGATGCCTGGCGTGGCAACATGCTGTTTCATAATGTCAGTGGAGTTGATGGCGATGATGCAGGTTTGGTGGTCACTCTGGCAGGCAGTAGCAAGCCTACACTGATGAAAGTCGGTATTTCTTATGTGTCAGTCGACAACGCCAAACTCAATGCCGACACCGAACTGCCTCACTGGGATTTTGCCAAAGTAAAACAAGAGGCAAAGCAGGAATGGAATAACGCCTTAAGCCGCATCGATATCAGCGGCGGCACAGAGCAGCAGCAACGCCGCTTTTACACAGATTTGTGGCATTCACTACAAGGCCGTCGCGCTATCTCTGACGTCAATGGCCAATACACCGACTTATCCGGCACTGCAGCTGTAGTCAGGCAGTTACCGCTGGATGCAACGGGTAAAGCCAAATTTAACCATCATAATTCAGATTCATTCTGGGGCGCGCAGTGGACCATAGCTACCTTGTGGCCGCTGGCTTATCCGCAAATTGCTGCCGATATGGGCAACAGCCTGCTGCAGTACGCCAAAGACGGTGGTTTTATTCCGCGTGGCCCTTCCGGTGGGCAGGATACGCTGGTGATGACAGGCGCACCCACGACGCCATTTTTAGTCTCGAACTATCAAAAAGGCTTGTACAAAAATCAACAGGATTTTGATATTAAGGCCGCTTACAACGCGATGAAACACAACCACAGCATCGAAGGTGTGATGGCACGCGCTGGTTACGAGCATTACAGCAGCACAGGCGGTGGTATGCAGTATTACCTCAATCGTGGTTACATTCCCTACCCTCTGCCAGCAAATGAAAGTAACTATGGCAGCCACAGACGAGGTTCTGGCCAAACGCTGGAATATGCCTTTCAGGATCATGCACTGGCACAACTGGCGACTGCTTTAGGCCAGGCTGAAGATGCGAAACTTTACAGCAAAAGAGCGCAAAACTACCGTAACCAGTTCGATAGCCAAACCGGTTATATGAGGCCCCGTACTATCGATGGCAGTTGGCAAACACCTTTTGACCCGCACGAGTATGAAAATGGTTTTGTTGAAGCTAACCCGGCTCAAGCCACCTGGTTTGTACCTCACGATATCAAGGGCCTGACAGAGCTGATGGGTGGTAAAGAGAAGCTAATTACCAGATTAGACAAGGACTTTAAAACGGCGCAAAAACAAGGTTTTACCGCAGGCACTGCCCATGCACAGGAAACCCATGAAGAATACCGCCGCAGCCCTATTAACTATGGTAACCAGCCCAGCATGCAAACCGCCTTTATTTTCAGCACGGCCGGAGCGCCATGGCTTACTCAGTATTGGTCCAGACAAATTGTCGATACTGTGTACAGCGATTTATCGCCAGACCGTGGCTACAACGGCGATGAAGATCAGGGCCTGATGGGCAGTTTATCTGTGTTGATGAAGATAGGCCTGTTTCAGCTATCAGGTGGTGTCGAAGCCGACCCCATTTATCAGCTCGGCAGCCCGCTATTTGATGAGGTACGTATTCAACTCGATCCGGCATTTTATCCAGGCAAAGAGWTTAAGATTAAAACACTGAATAACGGCAAAAACCGGCCTTATATCAGCGAAATTCGCTTAAATGGTAAAACTCTGCAACGCAGCTTTTTGTACCATAGCGAAATTATTAAAGGTGGTGAGCTGGTGCTGCAGATGTCTGATCAACCAAATAAAAGCCTGACGCAATGAAGGCTGTGAACCTCTGTCTTTTATTTGACAGCGATGGCACCTTAGTCGACAGCGAAGGCTTGTGTAATCAGGCCTTAGCTCAGATTTTTGCCGAGTATGATGTGACGCTTTCGGTACCAGATCTGATACGGGATTACCGGGGTGGCCAGCTGTCGGATATATTCGACACACTGGCAAAACTACATGGGGTTCGCTTAAACAAAAACACCGAGCCGCGTTACCGCGCTTTGGTACAGCAATTGTTTCAGGCCGAACTCAAAGCCGTGGCCGGTATCAAGCCAGCACTGCAATTTTGTCAGCAGCAAGGCTGGCCTATGGCTGTGGTCAGCAATGGCCCCCGCTTTAAAGTGCAACAGGCACTGGAGCTTTGTGAGCTCGCTGAATTTTTTAACGACCCGGTTTCAGGATCAAAAGTTTTCAGTGCTTACGATATTCAACGTTTTAAACCGGACCCGGCATTATATCTGCACGCCGCTGCAGCTCTGGGTGCAACACCAGAGCAGTGTGTAGTGATAGAAGATAGCATGCCCGGCGTATTGGCAGGCCTCGCCGCTGGCATGCACACGCTGTTTTACACTATTCACGGCGAAACTAGTCCATCAGCTTTAGTGACAGAATTTAATGATATGAGGTTATTGCCTGGGCTTTTACAACAATGGCAGCAACTGCAACAAAGATAAGCAATGCTTCGAAAGCAAAGCCGCCCGACATCAGTTCAACTTATTCATTACTTGCGGCAATATGCCGTACAGGCCTATACTAAACAGGTGTTTTTTTAAACAAAGGTGAAGACTATGGCGTCGCTACTTCGGGAGCGGATTGAAATGCGCGTGGACGCGGAAACTAAGTTGCTGGCCGAACGTGCTGCCGCGGCATTAGGTTGTGCATCTTTAACCGAATTTATGGTTCGACTCATTCGCGACAATGCACCTCAAATCTTACAGGCTCAGGCTGCTATTGAACTTACCTCTGCACAATTTGATCTGTTTATGCAGCTATCTGCTGCAGCCCCAGCTCCGGATGAGCGTTTAAAAGCAGCCGCAGCACGACTGGATCAAGAGGGATTCTGATTGCCACTGGCAACCACATTTGTGTTAGCCGATGCGGCTTTACACGACCTTAAAGGCTTTGATTGTGGTAAAGCCAGCCTTAATGATTATCTGAGCCGCTACGCGATACGCAATAGTGGTTTAGGCCTGAGCCGAACTTGGGTGCTGACAGATCAAACAGAACAAGGAAAAGCACCAGTTGCTGCATACTTTACTTTAGCCGGCAGCACGGTTGTCCGTGAGTTATTACCAGCTCAAACCAAGTCACTTCCGGCTTATCCGGTTCCAGTGGTGTTATTGGCTCGACTGGCGGTATCAGTGCATCATCAGGGACAGCAACTTGGAGCCAAAACTCTGGTGCAAGCATTACGTTCAGCCTTTGAGCTTGCAGAGCGTGGTTTACCCGCACTGGGAGTAATACTGGATGTGCTTGATGACTCTGCACTAAGCTTTTATCAGCACATGGGGTTATTTACTGCCCTGACCGACCAGCCAATGCGGTTATTTGTCTCCATGGGTACCATTCGCCAACTGATCTAAGAGTAAAGAATCCACCTTCTGAAGAAGGTGGCTTTGTGTTAAGCCCCTAAAAGGGGCCTTTTGTCGAGTAACTTAGCAACTTCAGCGTCCGTTACTTTTTTACTTAGTCTACGCCAAAGAATTCGATGTCTAATCCCAGCTTGGTATAGCTCGTAAGAAAAATACAAACAGAGTTTCAGGCAAAGCCTTTTGGATGATAACCACCTACTGAAGTAGGTGGTTTAGGGCCGAAAATAAAAAAATTGCCAGGAGCAATTTTTAACATTGGAGCGCAGCGACGATGGCCCAAGGGGTAAGCGCCATGGATAGCGGCGAGTAAAGAATCCACCTTCTGAAGAAGGTGGCTTTGTGTTAAGCCCCTAAAAGGGGCCCTTTGTCGAGTAACTGAGCAACTGCAGCGTCCGTTACTTTTTTATTTAGTCTGTGCCAAAGAACTTGATGCCTAATCCCAGCTTGGTATAGCTCATAAGAAAAATACAAACAGAGTTTCAGGCAAAGCCTTTTGGATGATAACCACCTACTGAAGTAGGTGGTTTAGGGCCGAAAATAAAAAATCGTCCGGAACGATTTTTAACAATGCGAAGCGTTGGCCCAAAGGGTGAGCGCCATGGATGGCGGCGAATAAAAAAGGCCAGAGTACCCAACAAGCTATCTGGCCAAAGGGTCATCCAGAGAAAAGATCAGCCGGCCAGATGCATAGCGGCGGAATTTGGTAACAAGCGCACACCAGCGTCGTTAAACAGATAACAGTGGCTGCAATCAAAGCGCACCGCCACTTTGCTATCCACTTGTAAATCACAGTCACCTTCAAGGCGCAGCACCAACACGTCACGCGCGGCATTACACAAGTGGATAAAACTTTCTACGCCAAGGCGCTCTACCACATCCACAGTCCAGCTGTGTTCACTATTGTTTTCACTGCCACTACCTTGCGCCAGCAGTTCCAGCTTCAGATGTTCAGGCCGGACTCCCAGCTGCAAATTAACACCATCGCTGTAACCACAATCGAGCTGTAACTTCTGGCCGGACTGCAGGGTGAAAACATCGGCCTGTAAATTGCCGCGCAGCAGATTCATTTTTGGCACGCCAATAAACTGTGCAACAAAGGTATTTTCCGGGTCACGGTACAAGTCCATAGGCTTGCCCATCTGAGCGACATGGCCGTTGTTCAGTACTATGATTTTTTGCGCCATCGTCATGGCTTCGACCTGATCGTGGGTAACATAGACGATAGTGGAACCAAATTCACGGTGTAGTCTCATCAGCTCGGTACGCATCTGCACCCGCAATTTAGCGTCCAGATTCGACAGCGGCTCATCAAATAAAATCACTTTTGGACGTTTTACTATGGCGCGGCCTATAGCCACACGTTGGCGCTGCCCACCGGATAAAGCCGCAGGTTTACGCTCCAGTAAATGTTCCAGCTCCAACATTTTGGCGGCTTCTAACACCCTGCGATTGATTTCCGCTTTATCCGTTTTTTTCAATGCCAAGGCAAAACCAATGTTTTCTGCCACCGTCATATGTGGATACAAAGCATAAGACTGAAACACCATGGCAATTTCACGTTGATCAGGTGAGACGTTATTCATCAGCTTGCCGCCAATTTTCAACTCACCACTGCTGATATCTTCCAAACCTGCAATCATGCGAAGCAAGGTGGATTTACCGCAGCCGGAAGGGCCAACGATCACAGCAAATTCGCCTTCATTAATGGTGACATCTATACCCTTCACCACTTCTGTGCCCATGTAATTCTTTTTAATATTAATCAGTTCAATCTGTGACATAACAAAATCCTCTTATCCTTTCACGCCGCCGGAGAAAGTCTGGGTCAGAAACTTTCGGGCGAAGGCAAATGCAATGACGGCGGGCAAGGTGTAAATCACAGCCAGTGCCGTTAAGAAACCATAATCAATGGCGTCGACACGCAAGAAAGCGCGGAACATGCCCAGTGGCAAGGTTTGTAACTCAGGTGATGAGGTGAACATTAGTGGCATTAAAAAATCACCCCAGGCGTTAATAAAAGCAAATAAACCAGCGGCAGCAAAACCAGGCAAAGCCAGCGGTATTAACACATGACGCACGGTTTGCCACTGACTGGCGCCATCCAGCGCGGCAGCTTCTTCATAGTCTTTTGGAATAGCGTCAAAAAAGGTTTTCATAATCCAAATCGCCAGCGGTAGCTGCATAGCGGTTTGGATCAAAATCAGGCCAAGGTAGCCATCGACAAAAGAAAACATCCGGCTCAGCAGCATTTGCTGTGCTACATCAGAGGTCAGGCTGTTGATCACGCCATTAATCCAGTCGTTTAAAAACAGCATCACTTTGTATACAGGGACGATCAAAGCTGGCGGCGGCACTATCCGCACCAGAATAATGGCGTACAACAAAGGCCGTTTCCACCAGGCTTGAGTGCGCGATAAAGCATAACCGCCAAAACCGGCCAAAATTAAGGTCAGAAAAGTGGCAGTGCCAACAATACCTACAGAGTTTAATACCCAACGCACGCCACTTTCATTGGCCAATAAGTTCCAGAAATGATTGACGGTAATACCATCAGGAATTTGTAAAAACTGACTGGCTTTGGGATCAAAAGCCGCCAGCACTACCCAGAAAAATGGCATCAGGCAAAACAAAGAAATAAGCACAAGCGTGAGATAGGCGCGGCGCTGCGAAGAATAATGCGTCATGATGGTTTCCTCATTGGCCGGTCTGACTAAAGTCACCATCTCAGACCTCCACCTTCAGTGCTTTCACATAGATAATTCCCAGCACCATAGAAACCACCAGACTAATCACAGCCACTGCTGCACCATAGCCCAGCTGAAATGCTGTAAACGACTGATTGTAAATGTAAATACCTAAAATTTCTGTGCTGTTGGCCGGGCCACCACGGCTTAAGGTGTAGACCAGACCAAAAATAGCGAAGGTGGTGACAGTAGAAATAAACATATAAAGAAAGATGGTCGGCATCATCATAGGCACTGTGATACGCCAGAAAATTTGTGTATCTGTAGCGCCATCCACCCGGGCCGCTTCGTAAATATCTTTAGGAATAGAGGCCAGGCCTGAAGTCAGTAAGATCATCGCAAAAGCTATACCCCGCCAGGTGTTGACGATAATGATCGACATTAACGGAAAGGTGTACAACCACTGCTGTGGCTCGACACCAAACCAGGCCACCAGCCGGTTTAGCGTGCCATATTCACCACTGGCAAACATGGAGATCCATAAAAAGCCAACCACCATTTCMGGCACTGCATTTGGCAGACAAATAATGGCGTTAAAAATGGATTTGTATTTCACTGGCCGCTGCAGCATTAAGGCCGAAGCAAAACCCAACACAAACTGACCAATCACTGCAGAACCAATAACAAAAATCAGCGTCACTTTAAGTGAGTTCCAAAACAGTGGATCACCAAACAAGCGGCTGAAATTACGTAAACCAACAAAAGAAGATTCCTGCGCCGCAAAGCCCAATAAGGCGTCGTCAGTTAAGCTCAGCGAGAAGGCATAAAAAGCCGGAAATACAATAAAAGCTGCCATCAGCAACAAAGCCGGTGTCATCATAATGCGATAACCGAACTGCCTTCTGGCTTCGTACGTCATATTAAACATCAATCTTTCTCCACGTCAGCAGGCAAAGCCAGAGGCAGCGTTTTGGCAAGTTGTTGCTCTACCATCTCAACGCCCAGCACATTCACCACATAGTCATGCAGTTGCTGCTGTGCCTGCACCGCATTGGCGCGGCCTGTCAGTACAGCTTCAGATGCCTGAGCTACACCAGCCATCATGGCGTTCGAGCCTACAGTGGTGCGTAGCGCGCGGGTTTCAGTCAAAAGCGCATGGTCCTGCATTAAGCTGCCTAAGGCGATAAAATCAGCATGTTCTTTCGCATCCAGCCGCGCTGGCACATTGCCCAGCTTCACCGCATAAGCCAGCGCTACATCCACTTCTCCTAAAGCCAGAACTAACTGACGGGCCAGCTGTTGCTGCCGTGATTTAGCGTTGACCGCCCAGGCATAGACCACTGAAGCCAACGCAAAAGGCTCACCACCATCTGCACTTGGAAATTTCCAGGTTTGTACTGAGGTATCGACATTAGCAATAGGATTACGGCTATCAGGGCCCCAGTCGAACACTTTGCACCAGCTGCCGCAGGTGGTGATCAATAACTCACCTTTGGGAAACATTTCGTATTTGGGGATCACCCAGGGTTCAGGGTTCAGCAGCGGATTGATAGGCGTCAGTTGTTCCTGCATCAGCGTCTGATAAAAACCAAAAGCCTGACGCACTGCATCGTCATTCAACTGATACTGATTGCCAGCACTTAACAGCTGATAATCCTGAAAGCTGGCGAGTAAATAACGAAAACCTTCGGTATAAGAGCCCATACCCCAGGTTAAACCTGCGGGGATCATCAGCGGAAACTGGCCCATCTGCTGCTTAATCTGACGGCTGCGGTTGAGTAAATCCTGCCAGTCTTTTGGCTGTTCCGTACTGATGCCAGCGGCAGTTAACAAATCATGGCGGTAATAGAGTTGCTCCACAGCCACAATGGAAGGCACCACATACACCTGCTCGTCAAAACTGGCGCGGGTTAAGGTTTTGACTAAAGCAGGCAGTTGCTGATAACCCGACCAGGCTTCGACATCAGCCGTTAGATTGGCCAGATAACCTGCAGCAGCCAGGTCGTCCACTTGTAAATCTCGTGGCACGGTAAATACATCTGGTGCATTACCGGCGCGTAATTCTGTCACCAGCTTGGTGAAGTAATCTTGTGGCGGTGCCGGATATTCGACAATTTTTAAGCGTACCCCAAGCTCTGCTTCCAGCTTGGGCTGCATTTGATACAAAGCCTGCAGGCGCGCTGTCCTGTGTTCTGCGATGACTAATGTGGGTCGTGTTTGCTGTGGGTCTAAATCTGATGGCAACTCCCCGCTCCACCACATTGCAGCAACGACCGCCGCCGCTGCGATAGGCAGCGACACCAGCGTGTATTTTGTCCAGCTCATTTCCAGCTCTTTTTATATTTTTGATCGCACTTTTAGTGCCTGTGCCTTGCTATCTGACATCCCCATGGAGGTTCTGCCGATACGGCTATTTTTTACCCTGTCGCAATTGATAATACGCATATTGACACCGGTGTCAATATGCAATTTAATGGGGCAGTGCGGTACAGAATGGTGCAAAAAGTCATGCAGAGCTGTATCAACAAGAACAGACACCAATAGAGAACAACATTGCGTTGCACGGCGCTTGACGCAGCCTGCAATAGCTTTCCTATCAGCAGTAGTGGGTGGAGAATAACGTGGAACTGAAATTAGCAATTATCGGCTGTGGCACCAAAGCCACTCAATACATTCAAACCTGGATAGTGCGTTCTGATATTCAGTTGCTTGCCGTGATGGACCCGAATGGCAAGGCCATGGACAACGTCTGCAGTATTGCTGCACAGGCCGGTAAAACTGCCCCACTCTGTTTTGATAGCTGGCAAACTTTGCTAAAGGAGCAGCACCACCAACTGGATGCTGTTTATATCTGTACCCCGCATGCTAATCACGCCGAACAGGCCTTATTGGCGCTGGAATTAGGGCTGGATGTGCTGCTGGAAAAACCTATGGTGACCAGCGTGGCAGAAGCCGAAGCTTTAGCTGCAGCACAACAAAAATCCGGCAAAACTCTGGTGGTGGCTTATCAGGGTGGTTTATCACCCCTAGTACAAGAGCTGAAAGACGCCATTGCCAGCCAAAAGTACGGCGCTTTGGTCAGTATTAACGCCGCCATTTGGGAAGACTGGGCCGACAAATACAAAGGCCACTGGAAGCAAGTACCAGAAATTTCCGGCGGCGGTTTTATGTTTGATACCGGCGCTCATATGATGAATACCGTATCAAAAATCACCAGCAAACCCTTCTCCCGCATCAGCGCCATTATGCATAACCACGGTTTTCCTGTGGATGTGGTGACCAGCGTTTCAGGCGAATTAAATGACGGCACTCTGTTTAACCTGCACGCCTGTGGCCGCAGCATCCGCTGTGTATCCCGTATCGAATGCTTTTTCCCACAAGCCATAGTACGCATTTGCGCCTGGGGCCGCTGGATGGAAATTGAAGATGCGCAAGGGAATGTGGTACGTAAAGATCAGGAAGCCGCCAACAACCTGATGAATGTATTTATGCAAACCCGCAACGGCGAAATAGAAAACCCATCCGACGTACAACAAGGCCTGCGTATGGCCCAGTTATGGGACGCCATCAAGTTATCCGCCAGCCAGCATGGTAAGCCAGTGACTTTGTAAGCCCGCAGGGTCAGAGCTTTGGCTCTGCCCCTTTTGTCTATATTGCGCTTGCTCCATCATATTGAATCTGTAGAAAATTAAGCCGCTTCTGCTATCGAAAACTCTACATAACCACTGATTAAATCTTCAGTTTTCGCGCTTGAGTTTATTTAGTGGCAACTCACGTATTCCCTGTATCTGTTTGTCGATCATAAATTTAGTGATTTCAGGAAAAACCAATTGAAATAGAGTTACATCAGCGCTAATTTGATACGGGTAAAATCATTAAAAGAGGCAGAAAAATTTCCGACTTGAGAGCTGGCTGCTTTTGAAAACAGATTATTGTATTTCGAAAAGAGATATGTGCTAAATGGAAACAAAAGATTTTTTTGTATTAGTAGCTGCAGGAATCGCGGCAATTGCCTCTGTAGCCAATGTAATTATCAGCTCAAGAAATCAGCGAGATAACAAAATCTGGGAAAAAGAGTTGGAAAGAGTCTTTGACCTTGAAGAAAAAGTAGGCGTACTTGTTGATGATCTGGTTTTTTTCCGTTGTAGGACTGAGGGTGAGAAAGAAAAATTTTATCAAATGCAACATTACCTTCCGAATGCAATGGGGCGTTTCAGGAGACACCCCGAATTACATGAGGCTTTGCGTCTAGTATTTCATGATGCTGGTTGGTATTTCAATCGCGATATGAAGCACGAAAATAGCGAAGAATTTGCTGAAGCTAAAGGAAATTTACTGGCATCCTATGCAAAGTTTTTAGAAGCATGCGACAAGGTTCTTAGTAGGAACTGAAATTTAAGAAGAGTATTAAACTCAATGTTCCACTACATTGACTTTACTCCTAATCGCCCGACGCTCGCAAGCTCGTGCGAGTTATGGCAGTTTTATATTCAATAGAAGAGAATCAGAATGAACTGGGAAGACGCATTCAAAATCATAGCGGCGATGATTGCATCAATTGGTGCAGGTGGCGTGCTTGTTTTCGCCCTTTCCACTTGGTTAGGAAAATTATGGGCGCAGCGAATTCTAGAAAACGAAAAGCATCAACTGGCATCTGAGCTTGAAAAAACAAAGCGTGAACTTGATATTGTAAAAGAAACAACACTTCGGTTTCAGAATGACAAATTACATACTTACCGAGCAGTAATTGATGTAATTGCAAGAATCTTAGCTGCACTAGATTCACATGAGTCTGGTAGGTTACAACCTAATGAGGCTGGTGCTCGCTTCGATGAATTTAATGAGCAGCGTATACGAATATATGGCTATCTGGCTATGATCGCACCACAGGATGTCATGGACGCCCAAGACAGACTGATAGACAACTTGCTATTGGTAGTTCATGGTAATGTGGAATATGAGTGGACAGAAGTTAGAGAAAATGCGCTTGCAATGCTCAATGCCGTGCGCATAGATATAGGAATTGACAAAAGCCCTATTTCTTACAATGGGGTACTATGAATACAACAATCCGCCCACTCCGTTCACTGGGACCGTCTAGAGCAGGTCCCTTAGCTAATCGTTATACTTTCTAGGCCGACCCAATGAGCATAGTCACCAAGAGATTCCAAAACGCTAAAGGCGCTATTGCTTTTCTCGAATCCTTAGCCCATGAATCGAATGACACCATAGTGTTTCGTGGCCATGAGAAGACTGAATATCGCTTGATAAATACGTGGCAACGGCATAGAAGCATTTTGCATGAACCTTGGAATACTGATATCGACGAAACGCTTATGGCATACAAGGTCGGATTAGAAAAACTAGGAATTAAATCCTTTGACCATACCAATAGATTTGAAGCGCTGGAACACGGGCGTCATCACGGTGTTCCGACGCCATGTCTAGATTTTTCCTACTCACCATATGTTGCATTGTTTTTTGCTTTCAATGGCGTCCGCGTATCAACGAAAAAAAGAAAACCGTATTCAGTGGTTTATGCACTCAACGTCAACCAACTTGCAGAGGCAAGAGCAAAAGAACTACATGACCCAAAGACTGATAGCGATGCATTCTATCGTGCATTCCGTAATTTTCAATCGCCCAAGCAGGGATATCTAGAGAAAGGATTTCCTGCAAATACTCTTCAATTCATCCCATATCCCGGAGCCTCAAACAAACGGATGCAACGCCAGCTTGGCTGCCTAATTTACGACACACTTTGGTATCGCCTTATGGGTCTTAAAGATCTTGAGGATTATATTAAAAACAGATCTGAGACGCCATTTTTTGATGGCGAAAAAACGGTTTCAGGAAAGCCAATCCTTACGAAAGTTTTTATAAACCAATCAGCCACATCAGATGTGTTTGCGCGGTTGGAGCTGATGAATATTACCGGTGGTAACCTCTACGATAGTGCGGATGGAGTCGCCCTCGACATCAAAAATGCATACAACTACAACCCAAAGTTTTCATATCTAAGAGATGTAGATCTACCAACTTTCGATGACACCAAGTTATAACATGGCTGGGAACACAAAAACGGTATCATGTCTAAGTTCACGGCCGTAAAACTTAAAGCCAATTTTTAAGTACAACATCGCTGGTGACTAAAAAATGATTATAAGTCATTATGTTAGCTCTTATATTCTGAGTAACAGCACCCTGCTCCGCTACGCAAGGTCTTTAGTAGGAAAACAGCCATGCTTACAGCCCACTTTCACAGAATTCTAATTGCCTGCACCTTACTGGGCTTCTACGGTTTTGCCTCGGCACAGCCAGTTGCAGGTACAGCGGTGCTTACCGTCAAAACGCAGGCATCAGCAACAACAGACGTTTTGGTGTTAAAAGCCGCGCAAGCGAGTTTTGCTGAGTATTTCGACTTATTGGCGCTGCCAAATGATGCGGTGGTGCCTGCTGATATTCAAAAAAATACCGACTGGCTGGAGCAGGCATTTGCCCGGCGCGGCTTTAAAACTCAGCAGTTGCCAAATGACGGTAAACCTCTGCTATTTGCCGAATATAAAAGCCCAAAGCCTGATGCGAAAACCATCTTATTTTATATGCACCTGGACGGTCAGCCTGTGCTGCCGGAACAGTGGGCACAGGCGAATCCGTGGCAGGCTGTGGTGAAAAAACGGGATGCTAAAGGTCAGTGGCTTGAAGTGGATCAGAAAGCGCTGCAGCAACAGCCGCTGGACTCGGAACTAAGAGTATTCGCCCGCGCTGCGGCTGATGATAAAGGCCCGATCATGATGTTACTGGCAACATTCGACGCGATGAAAGCGGCCGGACTCTCGCCTGAATTTAATGTCAAAGTACTGCTCGATAGTGAAGAGGAAAAAGGCTCACCCAGCATCCATGCGATTGCCAAAGCCAATGCCGCGTTATTAAGCTCGGATGGCTTGTTAATACTGGATGGCCCGCAGCATCAAAGTAACCAGCCCACGCTGGTTTTTGGCAACCGCGGCGCAACCAGCGTTACGTTGACTGTGTATGGCCCCAAACTCCCTCTACACAGCGGCCATTATGGTAACTATGTGCCAAACCCGGCGCAGCGGCTTGCGGCGCTGCTGGCCAGTATGAAAGACGATAGTGGCCGCGTCACTGTCGCTGGTTATTACGACAAGGTGAAACTGACAGCGACAGAGCTGAAGGTGCTGGCCGCTGTGCCGGATGACGAAGCTGCACTGCGTAAGCGCACCGGTATTGCGCAGCCTGACGCTGTTGGCAGCAATTATCAGGAAGCATTGCAATACCCATCGTTGAATATCCGCGGCATGCAAGCTGCTGCTGTCGGTGACAAAGCCGCCAATATTATTCCGCATCAGGCTGTGGCAGAACTGGACCTGCGCACCACGCCTGAGGCAGATTCTGTGTATTTAACGACTTTGCTGGAACGCCATCTTCGCGCTCAGGGATGGTACTTAAGCAAAGGTGAACCTACAGACACCGAACGCGCAACACAGAATAAAATCGCCTCACTGACACCAGGCGCTGGCGGTGACGCAGCCCGCACAGCGATGGACTCGCCGCTTGGCAACTGGGTTTATGCGGTGCTGCAACAAAATAATGCGAAAGTTGTGCGCGTCCGGATGATGGGTGGCAGCTTGCCAACGCAGCAACTGGTCAGCGCCTTGCAGGTGCCTTTTGTCATACTGCCGCTGGTGAACGCCGACAACAACCAACACAGTTTCGACGAAAATCTGCGCATCGGCCATTACATCGACGGTATGAAAACCTTGCTGGCGCTGTTGCAGACTCCCTATTGAGACATAAGAAAAATTATGGCACATAACCCCTCAATGCCGCTTCGCGGCACAGCCTTAACCAGATACTTATGAAGTAAACCAC
The DNA here is from genome assembly GCF_029269265.1 of Rheinheimera sp. 1928-s. Lineage (GTDB taxonomy): Bacteria > Pseudomonadota > Gammaproteobacteria > Enterobacterales > Alteromonadaceae > Pararheinheimera. The sequence continues at coordinate 61,679 of NZ_JARIXP010000009.1, read as the reverse complement.
TGAATACAAAACAGAATTCAGCCCTTTATTAAATCTTCAGCAAATCTTCATGCTTTCTTTTGGGTTAAATAATGGCCCGGCTGTTATGTTGCCGGGCACCGTTACTTGATAGGTAAAAAAAGATGAAGAGAACACTGTTAGTCGCTGTAAAAATGATGATGTCTTTGGGTTTGGTCTTTGCCGTCACTCATACCCTGGCAGCGAATGCGATAGCCACTGAGCCAGAATCAAAGGCAATCCCTACTGAGCTGCAACAGAAGTATGCCGGGAAAATTATTTTCTCAAAAACAGCCAAAACTATAGAGGCATACCAACCCGCTGAGTTGGTTCAGGCTTTTGAGCTGAATAGCGCAAAGAACTTGTATTTTAATGCGGTGCTCGATAAGCCACTGACAGCTTATTTACAGCAATTAGCACCAGAGTTACCTGCAGAAGAACTAAACAAAATAGGCAATTACCAATTTACCTTTTCTGTCGATGGCGCAGTGGTGTACACCGAAAACTTAAACCCGGCTGCTGGCTTATACAATGAAAAAGCTGCCAACAAAATACTGATGAAACCCTTTTTTAGCGAAGCCAACGAAGATTCCTGGGGGCGTTTTTTATGGATGCGATTTATGCATCTGGGTGGCGAAAAAGCCCTGACGGAAGGTAAACACCAACTAAAAATGGAAATCAGGCCCTATGTCAAAACAGCTGAGATTAAAGTTGGAGACATTATTGCTGCAGGTGAAGTGTCAGTGCAGGTGGTAAAACTTCAGGCCACAGAGCAGCAAATTGCAATTCAAACCATTCAGGCCAGCCATGACTGGGTGATCTCTAAAGATACCTACAACAAAGACTTAATTCGGGCGATGAATAAAAAAATTGCTGAAAAAGATTTCAAGGACATCAGCAGTGTGGTTGTGATTAAAGATGGTGCTTTGCTGATGGAGGAATATTTTAATGGCAGTGAACGTTCATCGCTGCACGACCCGCGCTCTGTGGGTAAAAGCTTTGCTGCTACTATGCTGGGAATTGCCATCAGTGAAGGTTTTATTCAAAGCGAACAGCAAACACTAAGTGAGTTTTACCCGTTGAAAAACTACCACAACTATTCAGCCCAAAAAGCCAATGTCAGCCTGAAAGACCTGATGACGATGACTTCTGGTTTTGCCGGAAATGACTCAGATACGGCTTCACCTGGTAATGAAGAAAATATGTACCCGACTGAAGACTGGGTTAAATTCACGTTGGATTTACCGATGCAAAACCCAACATCTTCAGCCAAAAAATGGAGCTACTTTACTGCTGGTGTGGTGGTCTTAGGTGACGTGCTGCAAAAAACTGTGCCACAAGGCCTTGAAGCTTATGCCGATAAAAAGCTGTTTGCACCGCTGGGCATCACCAAATATCAGTGGCAATACACACCGCAAAAAGTGGCCAATACAGCCGGAGGCATTCGATTAAGAGCATTGGATTTTGCCAAATACGGTCAGCTGTATAAAAACGGTGGTCGCTGGGGCAAGCAACAAATTATTCCTGCACAGTGGGTAAAAGCGAGTTTAGCGAAGCAAACAGCCCGGACTGAGCAAAAGGATAGCGGCCATTATGGCTATTTATTCTGGAACGACACCATTCAATCAGGTCAGCAGTCTTTTGAAGTGGCTTATGCCAGCGGTAATGGCGGCAATAAAATCTTTATTTTTAAAGATATTCCAGTGGTTATTGTGATCACAGCAAAAGCCTACAACAAAAAATACGCTCACCCACAAGTGGCGCAGATGATCAGCGACTATATTTTGCCGGCTATTCTGCACTAACTATATATACCAATTAGTTCATTTATCCGCTGCTGGATCAGGTTTCTGGTGGCGGATAAGTTGTCAGAAACTGCTGGTGCATCTTTTCTCTGCGTTGATTTATGTCGTCAATCAACTGATAAAATTCAGGCCGCTGCTTAAGGGCAGCAAACAAAGGCGAAATAGCTAAATACTCGCTGTTTAAATAACCCAAATGCACAGCTTTTTGCAAATAACTCAGTGCCGCCTCTTCGTCCTTTACAGCCCACAAAGCAATTAAAGACGCCTCAATGTAATTAATGGGCCAACTGTCACCGCTGGCTACCGTCTCCTCAATGCTACTTAACCTTTTGATAGCCTCTTGTGTCGTCAACTGGTTGTTTGCAATCTGCGCCAAGGTATTTGGATACGTATTGCCAGAACTCACCTCTGCTGCGGTTGTAAACCAAGGCAAAGACTTTTCTTTACCCTCTAACAACCAGACCAATTCAGCGTAATACACAAACACCTCGTCACGTTTGATGCCCCGTTTCAGTACTTTTTCAATCTCTTTTTTCGCTTCGGTGAAACGCCCCTGAAAATACAAAAAACGTGGGTAAGCTGCGTTGATAAAGACATTGTCGGGGTACAGCACAAACAACTGCTGATAGCTAAGTTGTGCTTTTGAGGTGAAGTTCAGCAGTTCAAAAATTCGGCTGAGTTGCAAATCTGCCATGTGGTTATTCGGCAGCAGTTGTTTAGCTTTTAGCGTTAACTCATAAGCCTGTATCAGCTGCCCTTTTGCTTCCAACAAATGAGCAGCAGATCCCATGCTTGCATAGTTTTTCGGGTCGAGTTGTATCGATACTCTATAGGCTTCTAAAGCATGGTCCAGGTTACCAAGACAATCCCAGGCATAAGCGAGCGCAGCCTGAGCTTTACTTTTATCAGTGCGGCTACCTTCCAGCGCAAGCGCTTGCATCACATATTGTTTGGCTTCCATAGCGCGCTCAGCAGGTTGGTTGTATCTGCAAACCGATTTACTCAGCGCTACACTTAAACCAATAAGTGCAGCCTGATTGTTTGGCTCAAGTTTGAGTGCCTGGTTAAATAACTCTATGGATCTGTTGGTATTGTCGCCCTGCCCCGTGCTGAAATAGTAATTTCCGCGCTCAATCAATAACTCAACCGGATTGCTGGCATGACTCCCAGCATTAGTCGCACTTGTATCGGAAACTGCGGTGTCGTTACCCGCCATCCAATACAGCACTAAAGCAATGCTCAGAAGCGCAAAGACTGTAAGTACAGCGAGTACAACAGCTGTACTGGACGAAAATCCTGTTGGCTTCACCACTGACTTATCTATTGGCTTTGCCAATAAGCGATAGCCTCGGCCACGCACCGACTCAATGTATTTAGGCTGCTTGGGGTCGTCATCCAGCGCCTTTCTCAGCAATGTAATACGTTGAGTAATGGTTTCACTGCTTACAATGGTATTTTTCCAGACGGCTGCAGATATTTGCTCCACAGTGCAGACTTTTTCGGCATGCTCCATCAAATAGATCAACAGCTCAAACGAGAGCTTAGGTAAATCCAGCTCTTGCTTGTCTGAATCAACTGCTCCCGGATTTACAATGCGGTACACCTTGTATTCATCGGGTTCCACAATTAAATCCAGTAATTCCAATTGCCGCATCTGTTATTCCATATTGTGTTGAGGTGTTTTTACATAAAACAGGATCAAAAACTAACGGCTTTCAGGCGCTGCGTGACCAGAGTTTGGGTTTATGTTCTTGTTGTACCTGATTGCATTCACAGTGGCCCTAGAGTCAGGCATCAAATCTGCCCCTTGCTATATCTAATTGCATTTACAAAGGCCATAAAAGCAGGTGATGCCTGACGGCGATTTGGGTAATACAAATGGTAGCCCTGAAAGTATGGGCTCCAGTCGGCCAGGATCATCTTTAGTCGGCCGTCAGCCAGATAAGGCGCAACTAAAGGTTCAGGTACATAGGCCAGCCCTATTCCGTCCAGCGCCGCATTCAGCACATGCATAATGCTGTTAAACACCAACGGGCCTTCCGCCTTGACAGTAAAAGAGCGTTGGTCTTTTTCAAATTCCCAGGCATAAATAGACCCCGCCACTCTATGGCGAATATTAATACAGCTATGTTCTGTAAGCTTATCAGGTGTAAGCGGTGCCGGGTTTCGTTCAAAATAGTCGGGAGAACCTACCACAACCAACCGCCAGTCTGGCCCTATCCGCACAGCAATCATATCTTTACTGATGGATTCTCCAAGCCGGATCCCGGCGTCAAAGCGCTCTTCAACCAGATTAGTAAAACCGTAATCAACATAAAGCTCCAGTTGGATCTCAGGGTAGTCACGCAAAAAATCAGCCAGCATAGGGCGCAAATGTAGTTGGATTTGATCATCGGTGCAGGTCAGCCGAATCGTGCCTTTGGGTTTATCTCTGAGTTCACTCAAGGCCTCCAGTTCGGCATTGATCTGCTCAAACAAGGGGCTGATAGACGCGGACAAACGCACACCAGCTTCGGTCATCGAGACATTACGTGTTGTTCTGGTCAGCAAACGTACGCCTAAACGTTCTTCCAGGCTGCGAATGGTGTGACTCAAGGCTGAAGGACTTACCCGCAGAATAGCCGCTGCTTTGGTAAAGCTTTGCTGCTGCGCCACGACCAGAAAGGCCTGTAAATCATTCATCTTGTTTTGTGCCATTACTGAATTTTTCTCACAACTACATAAAGATTATGTCTACTAATCAAAATATAAAAGCTCTGTCAATATAAATCTATGTTTTTGCCTGCTGACAACGTGACTGAATGAATACCTGTGTGAGCCATACGCCAGAAGGCATGGCGTACTGCAGCCATAAAAAAACTGGAGGGGCTTTCAGATGACTAAAGCATACCGTGATTACTTTAAAACCCGGTCTTTCGCAGCAGTCTTTATTCTGATTGCCTGCGCTTTTATGCCAGTTGCCGCCCATGCCGATATCAGATCGAAGGAGGCCCCAGTGTCCAAGATACAAAAGGTGTACAAAATTCAAATTGAACTGGATGGCGCAGTGCTCTTTGCCAGTCTGGATGATAACCCTACAGTGCGGGATTTTATCGCCCGCCTGCCGCTGACATTAGAACTTAAAGATTACGCATCGACCGAAAAAGTCGTTTTTTTGCCTGACAAACTGACCACGCAAAACGCCCCACCCGGCAGCACTCCCGTTGTTGGCGATATCAGCTATTACGCACCTTGGGGCAATCTGGCGATTTACTATCAGGATTTTGCTTATTCCCCTGGACTTGTAAGGCTTGGACGGATCAGCAGCGGTATAGAACAGCTGAACTTTAGCGGCGAAAAACACGCCACTATCAGCCTTATTCACCTTAATTAAGCCATAAGGATAGCAACCATGAACAACGATCAATCCCAGATGAAACAAGCCGGACAACCGGACACTGGCCGGCGCAATTTATTAAAAATGACAGGCGTAGGTATCGCTGCCGCTTGTGTTGCGCCACTTTTTACAGCTTCAGCAGCAACTGTATCTTCCGCATCTCAAACAGAACTGAAACTTGGTACAGAGTGGGATAAAACCTTCGCCAGAAGTGACAAAGTGGAGCATAAAAAAGTCAGCTTTAAAAACCGTTATGGTATTACGCTAGCCGCAGATCTTTATGTGCCGAAAAATACCAGCGGCAAGCTGGCAGCTATTGTTGTGGGTGGTCCTTTTGGTGCTATTAAAGAGCAGTCGTCCGGTTTGTATGCGCAAATCATGGCTGAGCGTGGTTTTATCACACTGGCCTTTGATCCATCCTTTACCGGCGAAAGTGGCGGTGAACCTCGCCATGTAGCTTCACCCGATATCAACACCGAAGACTTTAGTGCAGCAGTGGATTTTATAGGCTTATTACCCAATGTCGATCGTGAGCGTATTGGCATTTTAGGCATTTGTGGTTGGGGTGGCATGGCATTAAATGCAGCCGCAGTCGACAAACGCATCAAAGCTGTAGTGGCCAGCACTATGTACGATATGACAAGGGTGATGTCCAAAGGTTATAACGACAGTGTGACCAAAGAACAGCGGACAAAAACCTTAGAGCAATTGAGCCAGCAACGCTGGAAAGATGCTGAACAAGGTAAGCCAGAATTAGGGCCGCTTTTTAATGAACTCAAAGGTGGTGAACCACAATTTATGGTGGACTATGCCGGCTATTATAAATCCCGCGACCGCGGCTTCCACCCACGAGCTATTAATTCGAATAGCTCGTTTACTATCACTAATCCATTGTCCTTTATGAATATGCCATTGCTGTCGTACGTCGATGAAATTTCGCCACGCCCAATACTGTTGATTCATGGTGAAAAAGCGCATTCACGTTACTTTGCCGAGACGGCTTATGCCGCAGCAACTGAGCCAAAAGAGCTGATGATTATCAAAGGTGCTACCCATATTGACCTGTACGATCGGCTTGATGTGATCCCTTTTGACAAAATGACCAGTTTTTTCCACCAACATCTAAACGCCTGACATCAGGCTCTGGAACTGGGGCTGGCATTACGCCCGCCCCTGATGCTTATTTATCCTTCTTCGCAGCTTTCTCCGCCAACATCAGTTTGCGTGGTTTTTTAAAGTAGGTTTGTTTTGGTGCGCCCTCTTCCAGCGGTACTGGTCGTCCCCAGTTGCCCATCATCCAGCCGCTGGTGTGCGGCTGATGTGCCCATTGAATGGCATTGGCCAGAATTTGCGTGATGTGTTCGTTGCGATAAATAGGAAAGGTTTCGTGGCCTGGTGCAAAAAAGAAAATCCGGCCACGTCCACGGCTAAAAGTACAGCCGCTGCGCAGTACTTCACCGCCCTGATACCAGGAGTTAAAAATCAGCTCGTCCGGGTCCGGGATATCAAAAGGTTCGCCGTACATTTCTGACTGCGGCAGCTCAATTTGCGGCGGAATATTGTAGGCAATAGGATGAGCAGGTTTTAAACACCAGACCCTTTCCCGCTCACCACCTTCGGCTTCACGCCAGCTTAAATTACAGCTGGTACCCATCAGGCGTTTAAAGAGTTTGGCGTGATGGCCGCTGTGCAAAACGATCAGGCCCATACCAGCCAGTACCCTCGCCTGCAATTGGTCGATTAGCGCATCATCCAGCTCGTCGTGGTATCGGTGGCCCCACCAAATAGCCACTTCGGTTTCGGCAATACGTTCAGCTGGCCAGCCCTGTTCAGGGTCGTCTAAGGTCGCCAGCGTCAGATCAAAACCAAAAGGTTTCAGCTGGTTGACGATGCAGCCACCTATGGTTTCCGGATACACTTCCTGCACGTCCGCATCTTCTTTTTCGTGGCGGCATTCATTCCAGACTGTCACTTTAATCATTTTGCTCTCCCGACGCGCGCTGATACCAGATCTGAAGCCAACTCTGAGGCAAGGCGCGGCGCCGCTGAATAATCCTGAACTTCCAATAATAAACTTTGCAAGGCGGTAGGCACGCCGTTGGCGAGAATATAACTCAGCCAATAGGTCAGCCTGCTGCGAAACACGTGCGATGCGCTTAACGCAGCCGGAAACACCTGACTCACCGCCAGGTATTGCCCCACCAGCTCGTCTATATGATCCCAGTGCTCCAACCGGATTTGCATCAACAGCTCAGCCAGCGGGTCAGACACTTCCAGCGTATCGCCTTTAGCATCAAAGCCCATGCTAAAACGCAACCAGCCTGCCACAGCAAAGCAGATCGCATCCACGCTCTGGCCCTTATCCAACCTGATTTGCGCTGCAGCTAATAAACGCGGTGGAATTTTTTGTGAGCCATCCATCGCAATTTGCATAGTGCGGTGCATTAAAGCTGGATTGGCAAACCGCTTTAACAAGGCTTCAACATAAGCCGCTAAATCCAGCCCTTCCGGCGCCTGTAATGTAGGCATCAGCTCGTTGCGCATTAAATGGCGCAGATAACGCAAAAACACCGGATCGGCGACCACCTGATGTACATAACTGTAACCTGCTACAGYGCCCAGATAAGTCAAAGCCGAATGGGCGCCATTGAGTAAGCGCAGTTTTGCCTGCTCAAAAGGTGCAACCTCTTTCACCAGCATCACTCCGGCTTTTTCCCATGCCGGTCGTTCTGACGAAAAATGATCTTCAAGTACCCACTGGCTGTAGCTTTCGGTTTTCACCATGGCCTTGTCCAGATAACCAGTGTCAGCAGCCAGAGCCAGAATATCCTGCTCTGTAGTAGCTGGCACTATACGGTCGACCATCGAATCCGGAAACGCGATCTGGCTTTTAATCCACTGTGCAAGTTCAGCGTCTATCTTCGCCGCAAACTGCTGAACCAGCCGCGCCAGAGTTTTGCCGTTTTGAGAAATATTGTCGCAGCTGATCACAGTCACTGGTTTTAGCCTACGGATAAAACGCTGCTGCAATGCCGCCACCAGATAACCAATAGCCGTTTTCGGAGTCGCTAAATGGGTTAAATCGTGCTGAATATCAGCCAAAGTTAAATCGAGATCGCCGGTCGCCGGATTCAGGCAATAGCCTTTTTCCGTGACAGTGAGGGAAAATATCGCCACTTCAGGCGAGGCCATAAGTTCAATCACAGCCTGCGGGTTTTCCGGCGCAACCAATACTTTGGCAACAGACTGAATCAGTTGTTGCTCTGTGCCTGCAGCAGACGTAGTCACCAGCGTATAAAGCCCTTGCTGTGGGTTCAGCTGATTTGCCACTTCACTTGATCGCAACGACACACCAGCAATCATCCAATTGCGCTCTGCTGTCAATTGCATCATTTGCTCTGTATAAAAAGCCTGATGGGCGCGATGAAAAGCACCAATGCCCAAATGCACTATACGTATGGTGCTGTCACGGTCAGGCGCGACCTGCTGCGGGCAAGTGGCAGCTGATAAAAGTGGATAAGTTACTGCAGGTTCAGTCACGCTGTTACCCCTTACAATTGATAAGCTTTTTTCGCCAGGCCGTATGCCAGATCTTTGGCAATCACGGCAGCATCTTCTTCATCCAGCATATGCCGGGCCACTAACTCAGCCAGATAAACAGCATCCATCCGCCTTGCTACGTCATGCCGCGCCGGAATAGATAAAAAGGCACGGGTGTCGTCATTAAAACCAACTGTATTATAAAAACCTGCAGTTTCAGTGGTCTGACGGCGGAATCGGATCATGCCTTCAGGGCTGTCATGGAACCACCAGGCCGGGCCCAGTTTCAGGCAAGGATAATGGCCGGCCAAAGGCGCGAGTTCGCGGCTGTAGGTGGTTTCATCCAGCGTAAATAAAATCAGGCTTAAATCTTTATTGTTGCCAAACTTATCCAGCAAAGGCTTTAGCGCTTTCACATATTCGATACTCAGCGGAATATCAGCGCCTTTGTCACGACCAAATAAGCGGAATAGCTGGTCGTTGTGATTGCGAAATGAACCCGGATGCAGCTGCATCACCAGGCCATCGTCCAGCGACATTTCTGCCATTTTTACCAGCATATGAGCGCGGAATAGTTCGGCATCTGCGGCGCTGACATCGCTCTTACTTACACCAGATTTAACAATACGGTCGAATAAGCTGCGGGCTTGGGCGTCCGTTAAATCCGCCGTCTGCGCCGTAGGGTGGCCGTGGTCAGTCGAGGTTGCGCCCATTGCTTTAAAAAAGGCGCGGCGTTGACGTAAAGCAGCTATGTACTGATCGTAATTACGGCAATCTAAATCTGTGATTTGACTCAGTTTAGTCAGCCTGCTTTGAAACTGTTCGTGTTCAGGGTCTATTACACCATCTGGCCTGAAGGCAGTGATCACTTTGCCCTGCCAGCCTGAAGCTTTGATTTGCTGGTGATACGCCAAATCATCTGTGGCACATTCAGTGGTGGCTATCACTTCAATGTTGTAACGCTCAAATAAGCGGCGTGGTAAAAAATCCGCTGTATGCAGCGCATCGTTAATCACCTGATAATAATGGCTGGCCGTTTGTTTATTCAGCTTCAGATCAATGCCAAAGGTATTCACAAAGGTGTGATTCAGCCACAAGCTGGACGGTGTGCCATGAAATAACGGGAAATGCTCCGCAAAAATTTGCCAGATTTTTTCCGGGTCCTGCTCTACTGGTTCGCCGTCACGACGGCGTAAACCCAATTGCTCCAGACTGATGCCCTGGCTGTACAGCATGCGAAATACATAGTGATCCGGCTTAATTAACAATTCGGTTGGGTTCTCAAAGGGCTGATTTAATGCAAACCAGGCCGGATCTGTATGACCGTGCGGACTAACAATAGGCAAATCCGCTACCTGCTGATACAAACGCCGGGCTATGTCACGTTCAACACCATGGCTTGAAAACAAACGATCCGGATGCAAATGAAGTTTGGCAGGCATAAATCCGCAGGCCCCTGAGCTTGGATAAATAAAAGGAAATCAACAGTACCCCATTCATGGCTTTGAAAACGAAGTACTGCGACTGTTGGCAGAATTTATAATGCAAATTGACACCGGTGTCAATTTGCATTATAGGTATAAATTAACGAATAAAAACAATAAGCCAGAAAACAAATGCAGCACTGTTCAGATATACTGCCGTCCGCTAGTATGATTTTTTGTGAACCTTGTTGATTTTCCTGTTAAGGGGTATCCCAGAATAATGTCTTCAGTCACCATCAACGATGTAGCCCGCTTTGCTGGCGTCTCGAAAAAAACTGTGTCCAGGGTGATCAATAACGAGATCAATGTCTCGGTCGAAACCCGTGACAAAGTGATGGCTGTTATTAATCAGTTGGGCTTTAAACGCAATCCGTTGGGCATGGCGCTGGCGAAAAATCGTTCTTTGTTTATCGCCCTGCTGGCCGACAATCCTAGTCCTGGTTATTTACAGAAACTGCAAAAAGGCATTTTGCAGTGCTGCAGTGAAGAGCATATGGGCTTATTTTTATACGACTGCCGCTATCGCGCTCCTGGCTTAGTCAATGAAATTGAAGAGTTTATTGATAACACCCTGGCTGATGGCCTGATTTTAGTGCCACCTTTGAGCGACAAGCAGGAACTGCTGGATATGCTGGACCGTAAAAAGGTCTGTTATATGCGCATAGGTCCAAAAAATCAGGGCTGTGGCGACAGTGTAGGTTTTAACGGCGTAAAAGCCGCCTGTGAAATGACCAATTACCTGCTGCGCCTGCGCCATAAAGACATAGCTTTTGTCTTGGGCCATCCGGATCAGGAATCGAGTCRTCGTGTTGAAACTGGTTTTCGCAAAGCTTTTGCCGATCAGGGTTTGCCAGTCAATGAAGCGCTGATAGTACAAGGTTATTACACTTATCAATCCGGTATAGATGCAGCAGCCACCTTACTCAGTAAAAATCCACGCCCTACCGCTATTCTGGCGGCCAACGATGAGATGGCCGCTGGTGTGTTGTATGAAGCGCACAGCAGAGGCATTAAGGTGCCGGATGAGTTGTCGATTTGTGGCATTGATGATATTTCACTGACCACTAAAGTCTGGCCAAATCTGACCACTATGCGCCAGCCTATAGCGACCATTGGCTACCGCGCTGCCTTGATGCTGATTAATAAGCTCAAAGGCAAACCTATGCCAGAAGCGGTGACTCCCGAAGATCAAAGCAATATTTACGATTGCGAATTAATAGTGCGCGACTCCACCTGTGCACCATCTAACCTGCGTACTTGACGCTGTAACAGACAGGCGGGGATAAACTCCGCCCCTCTATTTCTGGCGCTTTGCGTCATCATTTTTTAATAATCCATTCGTGTTGTGGGTCGTTATGAAATACCCACTGCCGCTTAGGTCCTGCCATCACATTTAAGTAATACAGCTGATAACCATGAGGCGCACCTACAGGGTGATAGCCTTCAGGCACCAGCACTACGTTGTTATGCTCCACACAAATAGTTTCATCAATACGTCTGTCGTCTGTATACACCCGCTGGAAAGCAAAACCCTGCTGTGGGTTTAGCTTATGGTAATAAGTTTCTTCCAGCGCACTTTCGCTGGGTAAAGCGTCTGTATCGTGTTTATGCGGTGGATAACTGGACCAATGGCCTGCTGGCGTAATCACTTCTGTGATCAGCAAACGTTCTGCCGGTAAATTACCAAACAGAATATTGCAAATTTGCCGCTCATTAGTGCCCTGCCCTCTGGTTTCGCTGACACAGTCTGATGGCTTAATTAATCGGGCTTGCAACTCACCTTGAGCTGGCGCTTTACATAAGGCCACTTCCAGATTGGTTAAAGCCGTAATTTCCAGCCAGTCACCAGGCGGTAAATACAACGCATAAGGCGCTTTTTGTTCAAATACTGAAGTACGTTCACCAATATTTTTAAAACTTAAGGTTGAGCAAACTAAATCTGCCTGGCCGGATAAAATAACAGCGCAAAGCTCCTGCTGCCCTGTCTGATAGCAGTGTGACTCACCTGCAGAGAGCACCACCACTTCAAAACCTACATACTGCCAGTTGGCATTTTCCGGCGTTATATGCTGAATACGGCCTAAGCTGTCGGCAAGCTGAGGTTTACGGTRTAAATAGGACATCTGTCTCTCCCTATATTGCTGTGACAGCTTCAGTATCGTGAATAAGCGCCAGCACCAGCGCCTGAATTAAATTCATACTGGTATTTAATGAGCGAAATGAATGCACTTCAGCTTCACGCACCAACAAAGTGACATCAGCTTCTGCAGCTAAAGGGCTTAATCTGCTGTCGGTGATCACTATCACTTTGGCCCCTGCGGCATTGGCTCTGTTAATAGCTAACTGGGTTTCCGGGGCGTAAGGTGCAAAACTAATAGCCAGAATCACATCTTCTGATGTGATTAAATTCAATGCCGCCTGTTGCATATAACCCACACCATCCAATAACTGCACAGCAAGACCGGTATTGCTCAGCAGATAACTGGCATAACTTGCCACTGGATAAGCACGGCGTGCGCCCTGCAAATGAATAATGCGCGCCTGAGCCAACAGCTCACAGGCTTGGGTTAGTAAAGCCGGATCCAGCTCTTCAGTCAGCTGCTGCATGGCTCTTTCATTGGCCGCGTTGATTTGTTGCAAATACATCAACCCAGCCTGAGCACCGGGCACTGAATCATCCTGTTTTACTGCAGCTATACGGCTTTGGTAATCAGGACCAGTTTGCACCAGCCGGTCTTTAAACAGCTGCTGCATCTGAGAAAAACCACTAAAGCCAAAGGCATTGGCAAAACGCACCAAAGCAGAAGCATGCACACCTGCCCCTGCAGCAATAGTGGCCGTAGTGCCAAAAGCTACTGTATCCGGATGATCCAGCAAATAGCGGGCAACCTGCTGCAGCCTGTTGCTCAGTGTGACAAAACGCTGCTCAATCAGTTGTTCCAGTTGCTGTTGTGTGCTGCATATCATGCGCTTTCAATTCCTTTAAGCTTTAGCTCTCAATGAGTGTATCCGAATAAAACAAATATTCCAACTATTGTATAAATAGAAAATACATTCTATCCTGCACTGGTCAATTCGTGATCACATTGGAGCGCAGTAATGCACACCACCAGCAAAACTTTAGATCTGATTTGTTTAGGCCGGGCTTCGGTCGATTTATACGGCCAGCAGATTGGCGACCGGCTGCAGGATGTTGGCTCTTTTGCCAAATCTTTAGGCGGCTCGTCCTGTAATATCGCCTTTGGTGCAGCCCGATTGGGCCTGAAAGCCTCAATGCTGACCCGGGTGGGTGATGAGCAGTTTGGTCAGTTTATTCGTGAGGAGCTGCAAAAAGCCGGTTGTGATACCAGCCATGTAGTGACAGATCCTAAACGCCTGACGGCTCTGGCCATTTTATCTATTAAAACCAAGGATCAGTTTCCTCTGCTGTTTTACCGCACTGACTGCGCCGATATGGCGATTGATTGCAGCGACTTTGACGAAGCTTATATCGCCTCCAGCAAAGCTTTACTGATCACAGGCACTCACTTCTCTACCGCTCATGTCGATAAAGTGGCCCGTCACGCCATCAGCTTTGCCCGCAAAAATCAAACCAAAGTGATTTTGGATATCGACTACAGACCCGTACTCTGGGGTTTAACGGCTTTAGGCGAAGGCGACAATCGTTTTGTCTCTAACCAAAGCGTCACCGCCCATTTGCAATCCATTGTGCCTTTATGTGATTTGATTGTTGGCACTGAAGAAGAAATTCATATAGCAGGCGGCAGCACGGACACTATTGAATGCCTGCGTACATTGCGAAAGCTCACCGATGCAGTAATAGTGCTGAAACGCGGCGCAGATGGCTGCAGCATTTTTGAAGCCCAAATTCCGGATGATCTGAATTCGGCCTTTTTCAGTCAGGGTGTCAGAGTTGAAGTGCTGAATGTCTTAGGCGCAGGTGATGCCTTTATGTCCGGCTTTTTACGTGGCTGGCTCAAGGATGAAAGCTACGAGCGCTGCTGCGCTTATGCCAATGCCAGCGGTGCTTTGGTGGTATCCCGCCACGGCTGCGCTCCTGCGGTGCCGACACCAGAAGAGCTGGATTATTATCTGGCCAATCAGCACAAGATCCCAAGACCGGATTTAGACCCGGAACTGAATTACCTGCACAGAGTGACGACACGCAGCCCACAAAGCTGGAACGAGCTTTGTATTCTGGCTTTTGACCACCGTAAACAATGCGTGGATATGGCCAATGCTGTGGGCGCGCCTTTAAGCCGGATCTCCACACTYAAACAACTGATACTGGCCGCCTGTCAGCAGGAAGTGGCAACAGCCAACTGGCAAGTGCAGGCAGGTGTGTTGATTGATGATACTTATGGTCAGGATGCGTTGAACGACGTTACAGGCACTGGCTGGTGGATAGGTCGCCCTGTCGAAGTACCAGCCTCACGACCGCTGGAACTGGAAGGCGGTCGTTCTATTGGTTCCCGTCTTATCAGTTGGCCAAAGCAGCATATCGTCAAATGTCTGGTATTTATGCACCCGGATGATGACGCAGAGCTGTGGCAACAACAGGCCCGACAGCTGGAAGAGCTCTATCGCGCCTGTTGCGTGTCAGGCCATGAACTGCTGATTGAAGTGATACCGCCAGCAGGTTCTGTGCAGGACGATCAGACCATGGTGCGGGCACTGCAGCTGATTTATCAGCGCGGGATCAAACCCGACTGGTGGAAACTGCCGCCGCAAAGCAAAACTTCATGGGCTGCAATTTCAGAGCTGGTGAACCGCGAAGCGCCTCATTGCCGTGGTGTGATCCTGCTGGGCTTAGATGCTCCGGCAGCAGAGCTGATGCAGGCTTTTACCGACAGTGCCGCTTTCCCGCTGTGTAAAGGTTTTGCGATAGGCCGCACTATTTTTGCCAAACCCAGCCAGGCCTGGCTGGCTGGTGAAATTACCGATGCCCTGCTGCAGCAGCAAATTCGCGATAACTACCGTGCTTTGGTCAACGCATGGCTGAACCGTAAAACACCAACTAAACAACAGCAGCAAGAGGTGCAGGCATGAACAGCACAGTACGTTTAACCGCAGCACAAGCTCTGGTTAAGTTTTTAAGCTGTCAGTACATCGAAGAAGATGGTGAAGCCACTCCCCTTTTTGCTGGTGTATTCGCCATTTTTGGTCATGGCAATGTGGCGGCTTTAGGTGAAGCTTTGTATCAGGTGAAAGACAGTCTGCCAACTTACCGCGCCCACAATGAACAAGCTATGGCGCATGCGGCTATCGCCTTTGCCAAAGCCAATAACCGCCGCCGTATAATGGCCTGCACCACATCCATAGGGCCAGGTTCAACCAATATGGTGACAGCTGCAGCACTGGCGCATGTCAATCGCTTACCTTTATTGCTGCTGCCAGGCGATCAGTTTGCCAACCGCAAACCCGACCCCGTATTGCAGCAGGTCGAAAATTTCCAGAATCCGATGACAGCTGCCACGGACTGTTTTATACCGGTCAGCCGTTATTTTGATCGCATTACCAGACCAGAGCAACTGATCCATTCCTTGCCTGTAGCTATGGAAACCTTACTTGATCCGATCAACTGCGGCCCTGTGACTTTAGCTTTGCCCCAGGATGTGCAGGCCGAAGCTTTTGATTACCCTGCTTATTTGTTTGAACAACGTATTCACCGTATTCGTCGTCAGGGCCCGGATGAACAGGAACTGGCCGATGCGCTGGAATTAATACTGGCAGCCCGTAAGCCGCTGATCATCGCAGGTGGTGGTGTGCATTACAGCGGCGCTTGTCAGCAACTGGCCGATTTTGCCGTAGCGCATCGTATTCCTGTGGCAGAAACTCAGGCGGGTAAAGGGGTTTTGCCCTGGCAACATTCCTGCGCTGTAGGTGGTATTGGCGTCACGGGCACGGCAGCCGCCAACCAACTGGCAGCTGAAGCCGATTTGATTATCTCCGTTGGCAGTCGATTGCAGGATTTCACTACTCAGTCCCGCACCGCTTTTGCCGGTAAAACTCTGTTGCAAATTAACGTCGCCCCTTTTGATGCGTTAAAACACAGAGCTAAACCGCTGATCGGCGATGCAGCACTGCTGCTGAAGCTGTTGCATGACGCTATGCCCTGCTGGAAAAGTGAAGACGGCTGGCTGAAAAAGGCGCAGCAACTGAATCAGCAGTGGCAACAATTTTACGACGCAGTGACTGCAGATCCTGGTGCAGGAGTTTTGCCCAGTGACGCTCAGGTATTAGGTGCTGTGAAACGCCAGTCAGAAAAAACCGATGTGGTGGTCTGCGCCGCTGGTGGTTTACCGGGTGAGCTGCATAAATTATGGCGCGCTGAAGGCCCTGGTACTTATCACGTGGAATATGGGTTTTCCTGTATGGGCTACGAAATAGCAGGTGCTTTGGGTGTCAAAATCGCCAGTCCGGCCCGCGAAGTTTTTGTGGTAGTCGGTGATGGTTCCTACCTGATGATGAACTCTGAACTCGCTACGTCTGTGATGCTCGGCCGCAAAATTATTGTGGTGCTGCTGGATAACAGTGGTTATGGCTGCATCAACAGGCTGCAAAAAGGTACAGGCAATGCCGCCTTTAACAATTTACTGCAAGACTGCGAAGGTCAGGCGCCTGCTATTGATTTTGCCGGTCATGCCCGCGCTTTAGGTGCATTGAGTGAAACTGTCGGCAACATCAGCGAACTGGAGCAAGCCATTGGCAGAGCCCGCGCTGCCAGCAAAAGTTATCTGATTGAAATCAAAACCGACCCACAAATCAGCACAGACAACGGCAGCTGGTGGGATGTGGCTATTCCTCAGGTGTCCAGCCAAAGCGGCGTACTGCAGGCCTTGTCTGACTATCAGCAGCAACAACAGAATCAACCTTATTAATAGCAAAGCACTGAGCAGGAATTTTTGTATGCAAACTTTAGGTAACCATATTTTAGGTAACTACATTAACGGCCAGCATATCGCCAGCCACAGCGGCCGCAGCCAAAGCGTATTTAATCCGGCTACAGGCGAAGCCCAAGCACAGGTCAGTCTGGCAACAGCAGACGAAACCCGTGACGCTATTGCCGCAGCTGCGACTGCCTTTCAAAGCTGGAGTCAGGTGACTCCACTAAACCGCTCCCGTGTGATGTTTAAATTTAAAGCCTTACTGGAACAGCATAGAGATGAGCTGGCGCTTTTGATCACCAAAGAGCATGGCAAAGTATTTTCCGATGCTCAGGGTGAGCTGACTCGCGGTATTGAAGTGGTCGAATTTGCCTGTGGTATTCCGCATTTACTCAAAGGCGAACATTCAATGAACGTTGGCCGTGGTGTCGACAGCTACAGCCTGATGCAGCCTTTGGGTGTATGTGCCGGTATTTCGCCATTTAACTTCCCTGCCATGGTGCCTTTGTGGATGTTTCCTATTGCGCTCGCCTGCGGCAATAGCTTTGTGATGAAACCGTCAGAAAAAGACCCGACAGTACCATTAAAACTAGCGGAGCTATTAACCGAAGCAGGTTTACCAGCAGGTGTGTTTAATGTGGTCAACGGCGATAAAGAAGCAGTGGACGTGCTGCTGACCGACTCCCGCGTGCAGGCTGTTAGTTTTGTCGGTTCCACACCAATAGCAGAATATGTTTATGCCACAGGCAGCGCGCATGGCAAAAGAGTACAGGCTTTGGGCGGTGCGAAAAACCATATGCTGGTAATGCCAGATGCCGATCTTGAACAAGTAACCAGCGCTTTAATGGGCGCAGCTTATGGTTCAGCCGGTGAACGTTGTATGGCAATTTCTGTCGCACTTTGTGTTGGTGACGAAGTGGCCGATGCGTTAATAGCGCAGCTGCAACAGGAAATCAGCACATTAAAAGTAGGACCTGGCACAGGTGTCAGCCCAGAACCTCATATGGGCCCTTTGATCAGCCGTCAGCATGCCGACAAAGTGTTAAGTTACATTAATGCCGGTGTGGCTGAAGGCGCAACTCTGGTGGCCGATGGCCGTAACTTTGTCGTCAGTCAGCATCAACAGGGTTATTTTGTTGGCCCTACGCTGTTTGATAAGGTTTCCCCTGATATGAGCATTTACCGTGAAGAAATTTTCGGCCCAGTGCTGGCGGTAGTTCGTGTGCCTTCTTTTGTTGAAGGTCTGGCGCTGATTAACCAACACGAATTTGGTAACGGCACTGCTATTTTCACTGGCAGCGGTGAAGCAGCCCGTGAATTTACTGCCCAGGTGCAAGTCGGTATGGTGGGTGTCAACGTGCCTATTCCTGTGCCTATGGCGTTTCACAGCTTTGGAGGCTGGAAACGCAGCGTGTTTGGGCCATTGAATATGCATGGCCCGGACGGTGTACGTTTTTACACCCGAATGAAAACCATCACAGCCCGCTGGCCTAATGGTCAGGCCCAGGGTAATCAGTTTTCTATGCCGACTATGAAGTAAGACTCAGGTTTTCAACAAAAAGCCCGCTTTGTGCTTATCAAGAGCATCAAGCGGGCTTTTTCTTTAATCACAATTTTAATAACGATCTGGAATTATAAAGCTACAGGGCTATAAATGACGCCGAGCTTGTCGAGTTCAGTTTCAGCACGGCCATGAAAACCACTGATTTGCCAGCCAGCCGGTGCCTGATAGCTGGTGCAATTCGAAGTTTGACTGCCGCCAGTTACACTGCGACCCGCACTGGTTTGCAGGCTGGTGTAAAAAATCCGCATAGCGCCATTACGATTGCCCTGACACAAAGTTACCGACTTCAGGTATTCACCGCTATTCAGGGTTAAGCTGTTTAATGTGCCGCCGTTGCCACCATTGCTAAAGCTTTGGCCATTAGTCAGCTGCAGCCCGATCTGATCCACTCTGCTGCCACTGCGCAAGCTGATTTGACTGACTTTTGGTGTAGCAGGTAACTGGCTGACCGCATTAAAGGACACACCACCATCGCCACCAAACTGATCGCTCATCTTCCTGTTGGCTGGCGTGCTGTAACTCCAGTTTGCAGACAGGGGCGGGTGATCAGACAACTTCAATCCTTCCGGGGTTTCATCATCCTGACGCACCTGATAATCCAGCAGTTGCAGGTTCAGATAACCATTGTCGCGGTACAGTATTTTATCGACAATTTCACAGTTGGCCGCGCTGATTTTTGGCTCACAGACCAAAGCTTCAGCACCCAAAGCCGGAATATCGCCAGAGCGATACAATTCCACCCAGGTATCGGTAAAACCTAAACTCAATAACTCACGGATATTGTCGCCTGTGCGGGTATAACGGGTATTGGTATCCCCCATTACTATCACCGCATTGCCGACTGACTGGGTGCTAATGTATTGTTTTAACTGCAGAATATTWTTACGACGGGCGCTTAAGTCGGCGCTTTCAACCTGAGCCTGAGTATGTAGATTGTAAATATCTACATAAACCCCTTCAGCCAGCCGCACCTGCATCAGCGTAAAACCTTTGGGCGTCAGGCAATCAACGCCGTTGCAGTGGTTCCATTTCACTCGTTTGATGCTGCTGAAAGGCAAATGGCTCATGCTGTTTAAACCGCTGCCAAAACCCATACCTCCTGTAGTGGAGGATCGATAGGTATGAGTGTTGCAGGTGTCGTACAAAGCGGCGTGGTAGTTAAAATCTTCCTGCACGTTCACAATATCAAAGTCGTTTACATAACAGCTGATCTGCTCAGTGGCGGCTTGCCTGTCGCTTTCGGCGCTGGAAAATAACTCCAGTAAACCGGCCACATTATAACTTAAGGTATCAAAGCTGCCGGACTGCTKCGCTGTAACAGGCGCAGCAACACAACAACTGATGCCAAGACCAATCAGTACTGATTTCAAATGCATATCCTTCTCCGTATTTTTATGGGTTATGGTGCACAGAAAACTGGTCCTCGGCGGCAGCCGCTTTGTGCAGCACGACGCAGGACATCGACTCAGAGTTCTCATTTTAAAGAGCAGCTACCCGTCATTTCCTGACAGCTGTTTTTAAAATATTTTTAAAGATCCGCTGAGCCTTGTTCCCTTTGTGTCACTAACACCCCTTGGAAACCCTTTGGACAGAAGGATCTAAATTACAGTCTCGCCTGAACTACTTACCTTGCCTGTGCTATAGCCTCCAAATCAGCCATTACAGGAAAACCATTGTTAGGCCTTCTGTTATCAGGCTGATACCAGTTGGCCCAACGAGGGTTCTGATCCCCCGTTAAACGGCGCTGGTGCAGCAACTGCAACTGAGTTTTTGCCTGTTGCAGCAAGGCTGCGCCCTGCTCGCCCGCCCAGTCAGAACCGGCATAAAGTTTCATCTGCGCCATCTGCAACAGCAGTTGGTTGTAGTTCAGTAAATCCAGATAAAGTTGCAGAGGTAACATCACAAAATCATGATAAAAGACCGGATTTTTTGCAGCATTTAGCCCGGTATTCGCCTGCTGCAAACCGCTCTCTAAAGCGGCGATACGGGGGACTGTGGCATTGAACCAGGGCTGGATCCGTTCTGCTGTCACGCTAAATTCGTGTTTACCAGGTTGTCGCACCGGAGTGTCGGCTAAAAAGCCTTGCAGAACCTTCACCTGCCATAAAATTTCGACATAACCTACCTCTTCGGCATGAGCCTGATGCAACTGCTGCATAGCCCCCACAGCGGCTGGCGTAGCCGTAGCACCAAAGTAGCGGTTGAACCAGTCTGTGGTAAAAGTTTCGCTGTTAAAGACCCTGCCAAGCCGTGCCGACTCTGCATAAGCGGCCAGATTCAGTAAAAAAGGCCGGAAGGTCTGGCCATTCACCATCATGTACTGATCGGCTTTATGCTGCTGGTACATAAAGTCCATCACCTGCTCAATCCGCTTCGGGTAAGGGTCGGCCACATCATGGTTCAACCAGAAGCCGGCATGCACATAAGTGCCCATGGCATGGCCTTTGTCGGACTTAGGTAAATAATCGAACTCACCCCAGCCGTTATCAGACCAGGCCACAATAAAGTCTTTTGGCGGGTTAAAACCGGCATTAAACAGCTCCATGCCATCGTGGTAACAGGTGCATACCTTAATGGCGCCGGGCTTTTGCTGATCCAGCAACTGGCCTAATGCGGCATAAACCTGATTAAATACTTGTGTTTTATCTTCGTTGCATGCGCTTTGATACGGCCAGTCCCAGACCTGATGCCGTGGCCGCAAGCTAAATATATCGGCGCGGCCTATAGGGGTTTCTTTTAAGTAATACAACCACAGGTCTTTCCAGCTCTGCTGATGCTCTGACCAACAGTTGGACTCTTTTTCAGGCAATGAGCCTAATTGGCGCCCCATCATCATATCCACCTGCAGCAACATGCCTTTGTCGTGGATGTAGTCAATCATCCGATCCAGATAAGCTTTGTCGAGCTGGTACTCCGGATAACGGCTTTGGTACTCAGGTCGCTGATAAAACTCAACACGCCCCAACATATCAAACAGCTCAATAGCGTTGTAACGCATCCACACCAGACTATCGACTAAGGCAGTAAAGCTTTCCCAGTCGTATTGCAGCTTAGTGCCACGAAAGTTCGCCAACTCATCGACATCATTTTCAAAATACACCAGCAATGGCACCACCGGAGCGTCAATCCGCTGCGTCTGTAATTGCAACAGTTGTTGCATCGACACAGCTTCAGCCTGGCTGCCCGTCCAGTAACGCAGAGGATCGGTATTCAGATACTGCTGACTAAAATCGTAGACACTGTATTGAGTGCCCTGCACATCAGCTCCGGCCAACAGGATCAACGCTTTGGCGTCTTTTTGCTGATGCATCAGACCTGAACGGGGTGTGCTTATCTCTGCCAGCAAAGTCTGACTTTCTGCATTCAGCAACTGATGCCCTTTTAACTGCCCTGCGACACCTATCAGAATAGTCAGGTTGGCCTCTGCATTAGCCAGCGGACCTTTGGTAATAGTGGCACCAGGCAGCATCGCCAGCTCAGCCTGCAAGTCATTGGCTGCAAGTTCTATCGCTTTGTGGGAACCGGCCGGATAGATCAGATGGATATGATGCGCTCTGGTTTTTGTTGTGCATGAGCTCAGCAGCATCGCCGCTGTTAGTACAACCAGCAATAAGCCGCGCCCAATCATAAGGACACCTTAATAAACACCGGATTGCTGTAAAACCATAAATCGGACCATGGGTTTTCGCCTTTGGCATCAGGCTCTGGTTCCAACTCGTTTTTATTATTGGTGCCACGTAGGCGCAGATATTGGCTGGTGCTGACTTTGCCGAGCGGTAACTCAAAGGTGCTGTAGCCTTCTTTGCTACTCCAATCTTTTGCATAAAAACGTTTAGCGACTTTGGAATCTGGTGCTTCGTCGCTATTTCGCTCTGAGGCGGGGCCTGTGATAAAACCCTGAATCACATCCACTCGTTCAACTTCCGGGTTAAAACCGCCGCCGTTGTTGCTGTTAGGGTCGCGAAAACGTACCCGTAGCACCAGCTCATCGTCAGGTTTTACAGTCAAGGTCTGACCCGCTGTGGCGGTTTTAGCTGAGTTTTTCACTGCCACTTCGACAAACAACTCATTTATTAAATCGCCTGTAGTGACAAAAACCTGCCCTGCTTTGAGTGCTGCAAAAATACTATCGTAGTTTTTATCGGCGTAGACATAAGTTTTGGCGTATTGGCCTGGCCAGAAATCGGCCCAGCCGTCGGTGTAATGGCCATGACTGTCTGATACGCCTGTCACCCACCAGTGTCGACCTTCGCTGAGTAAACTATCCCACACCCCACCTAAACGGGCTGTCATCTGGTCATAACCGCCCATAGTTGGGTAATGCGGGTATTCGCCACGAATGGCGTTTGGGTCTGTGCTGCCATCCGGATTTAAAGTCGCAGCTTGATGACCTTCAGCCCCTGTCATACCGATGACCACATCTGGTGCTGTATCTTGCCAGTCGCGTAATTGTGCTGGGGTCACTTTATTGTACTGCCGAAAACCTGTGGCTAAACGCGCCGGATGATTCACCAAAAGCAAAGGTTTATCCGGTAATTCATTCATAGCTTTAAGTGCTTGCAGCATAAAGCCATCTTCAGCTTTTTCCGGCCCTGGTGGCACACCCTGACGGCCGTTGTAGCGGCTTTCTATCTGGTACAGCTGCTCTGCTTCTGTCGGGCTGTGCGGCATAATAAAACTGGCATGACGGCCCCCAGGGCTATTGCCCGGCACATCAAACTCCATACCGTAAAATTGCAGAATTTGCGGTAAAGCTTTACGTGAGGCTACAAGTTCAGGATAAGCCTGCTCCAACGCCAGTTTGGCGCGATTTGGCCCACCGTGGTCTGTGATCACCATCCAGCTTAAGCCGTAATGTGCTGCCATTTGGGCATTTAGCGGAATAGAGTATTTAGCATCGCCACCTAAAATCGGCGCTGGCGGAAACACAGAGTTATCCCATTTCACGCTGTAATGGGTGTGCACATGGTGATCACCTGCCAACCAGCTTTTAGCTTGTGTTGTATTCTGCTCTGTAGTCGGCTCAGTTGGTACTTGCTGGCAGGAAATCAGCAACACGGCGCTGGTTGCTATCAGCAGAGAATGCAGCCCTAACTTTGATTTCATAAATTTTCTCGTTATTTTCCAGTTCTGCCTGATACAACAGCAAGCACCCAAAAGTGCATAAAATAGCAGCAAAAACAGTCATGACGGAAAGATATACCAAGCATTGACACCGGTGTCAATTATTAATCCATCTGTAGAAGTTTAAACAGGATAAGTAGAAGAACAGGGTTAAAAACCCTGCTCAAAATTGGTTAGATGATTGATTTATAATGAATTATTTCACTAACTTCGAGTTAAAATACTGAGATTCATTTGATAAGGTAAATTGAAGTCCAGGTTCGGCCCTCTGCGCAGATAAGATCCAATGGTGTGTCACTGCAATTTCCTGACAGATAGCTAAACCCAAACCTGCACCACTATCCAGCCGATGTGCTCCGCGCCAGAAACGATTAAAAAGCTGCGGTAATTCATCCTCTGTCACGCCCGGCCCAAAATCTCTGAGCGTGAAGCTGTCAGGGGATAAAGTAAGCACCACTTCTGTGCCTGCTGGCGCATGCTGAATCGCATTTTCGATTAAGTTTTTCAATAAGGTAAACAAGGCGCCTTTATCCGCTTGCCACTCTGCCCCGTCGCTTTGATCATTTAACAGTAGCTTTACGGCAGCTGCGTCGGCCATACGCTGCAGGTAAGACAAAGCCTCAGCTGCAATCTGAGATAGCTGCACAGTACAGAATTTATAGTTTTGCTCTTCGCTGACTTCGGTTAACAACAACAACTGTTGTACCTGACGTGACATGTACTTTACATCACTTAATAACCAGTCACGTTCTTCATTTTCCGGCATTAATTCAAGCTGGGCACGGATCAACGCCAGTGGTGTTTTGAGTTCATGTGCAGCTGTAGCCAGAAACTCCTGCTGCAAACGGTACCCCCGCTCCAGTCTGTCCAAAGCTACATTAAAACTTCGGACCAAAGGTGCTATTTCCGTCGGCACATGGTCTTCCTGCAAACGTTCCTGTAGAGAGCGTGGCGATATTAAAGCTGCTGCTTGCGATACTTTATGCAAAGGCCGCAGAGTATAACCCAGGGCAAAATGCACACAGGCACCAAAGATAACAAACAGCACGATAGACAATAAAATCAGTCCATTCTCAATAAAACGTAAGGCAAAAGTATGGTGAGCGAAAAACATAAATCGTCTGCTGACAGCAACCTGAAAAAACCAGGTTTTGCCATTGTGTACTCTGACCCCATTAGCGGCATCCATCATGACGCCGTTTTGTTGAAACTCAAATGGGCCGGCTTTTAACGGCAGCTGATCCGCTGCAGACCAAAACTCCGGAGCAGCCCTGGATGCAAGCGCAACCTGCCCGTTTTTATCCAGAACTCTAAAGGCTATTTCGTTATACAAGCTCTCAAATAACCATAGGTATTCTTCGTCTGCCACCCGAACTGGTATACCTTCTGCATTAAACTGCAGATTTTCCGCCAGTTCGGCGGAAAAATCGTTGATATCGTTTTCGGACAAAATATTGCTCTGAAATCCAAGAGCTGCCAACACCACTAAAGCAATCAGACTGACACTGAGGATCATGCCCGCCACATAAGCCAGCTGCATTTTGACACTGATGCTATTGCGGTGCAGCCGTCTGACCAAACGCATCATATCCAACCTCTGACACCGCAGTTGCTTAAGCATTCTGGTCTCACCACACGCATCATATTCAGCCTCTTACACCGCAGTTGCTTATGTATTCTGGTCTCACCAAACGCATCATATCCAACCTCTGACACTGAAACCATTAACGTATTTACGGCTCAACAAGCGCATAGCCTACTCCTCTGACATTGACGATCTGCTGGCGCGAGCCTATGGCAAGTAACTTCTTACGAATACGGTGCAAAACCACATCCAGGGCATTGGGAGTTACTGCGTCAGTTAAGCCCCAGGCCGCGGCTTCGAGTAAATTATGCCGGACAGTTTCCCCCTGCTTTCGCATCAAAACCACTAACACCTGCATCTCTGCCTGAGCCAGCAACTGGCTTTTGTCTGCACAACAAATCAGGTTAGAAGCAGTTTGTAGCAGTAAGTCACCGCAAACCGGATCCAGCGATTGGAATTCGACAGGCCGTCGCAACAAAGCTTTGACCCGCGCCACCATCTCTTCCATAGCAAAAGGTTTGGCCAGGTAATCATCAGCACCAGCTTCTAAACCATTAACTCTGTCGTGCAGTGCATTGCGCGCGGTCAGCACTAAACAGGGTATGTTATTACCCGCTGTTCTGAGCCGTTGCAGCAAACTTAAACCATCACCATCAGGCACGCCCCTGTCCAGCACCATGGCCTGATAAGGCACTTGTTGCAAAGCATGCCAGGCATGATCAATACGCTCGAACGTATCCACCACTATGCCGGCAGGCGCTAAGCCCTTGCTGATCAGCAGGGCTAAGCGTTTATGATCTTCAAGCAGAAGAATGCGATTCATCAGAAGCGGTAGATATAAGCCAAAGACACCTGGCTTTCTGTTGAGCTATCGACCAGCGGGCTGTCTTTGATTTCATCCGCCAGACTGGTGACGGCAAAATCCAAAAATATCATGTGTTTTTGATTAAACATATAACCACCACGTAATCCAATTTCGGTATTTAAACCTGCTTCGCCCTGATAAAACACCCGGCCGCTTGTCACTTCATCGGCACGAACGCCGTAGTAATAGTCCACATAACTTTCATCCACCCAGCTAAACACAGCACGGGGCGTTAGCATATAGTTGTCACCAAAGTGCCAGGTTCTTTCGAAACCAAGGTTGACCATAGTACCGTCACTGTCTCCGGCGACTTCAGTCAGAAATTCAAGACTGACGGTCGCTATGTTATTTTGCCATTCGGCCACAGCACCAGCCCAGAAACCGCCATCGCGATCTTCCATACCATTGAGAATAGGGGCATCGTCCGCTTCGTAGTTGGTAAAATCATATTTACCAATGATACCGAAATTAAATGCATTGGAATCATTCAGCGTAATGCCAGGCAGTTTGTACTTCAGATTTGGGCCGAGGATCTCAATATACTCATTCTCGTAGGAAAGAAAAGGAATGACCATCGTATCCCGATCACTGTCTGTATAGGCCTTTTGGCTGGACATTACACCTAATCCAAGTCCCCATGACGATCCCTGTTCATCCTGTGGCTCTGCGGCAACAAGAGGGAAAGCGAGTAAAGCAATGGCAGCAGTAACGCCGCGCGCAGAAGGTTTTACATCAACATTAAACAACTGTGGGCGCATAAAGGTTTCCTTATGGATGATTAAGAACAGCGCCATTTTCATCTTTGTGACTTACACGATACTTACGACACCTGTTTAATTTTATTTTTTTGCTTTTCTCTCGTCGTAAGTTTCCTGAAAGCTATTCCATCCGATAGTACAACCCTTGCTACTCTACGGATGAGACCTACAAGTGTTTTATTATCAATTAGTTACTCCTATAAACCCCGATCCAGTCAGCTATGGCTATTGGCTATGCAATCCGGGGGAGCTTTTATTTTCCCCAAGCCGCTCTGTAAAAGGAGCAAAAAAATGACAAGGAAAAAACCAAAGCTGCTGCTTATTTCAAGCCTTGCTGTGCTTGGTACTGCCTTTGCTTTGATCCTGGCTATGCCAGACCCACAGCATAGCCAGCAGCAAGCCAACCTTGCCGCAAAACCGGTGCTGACAGTCACAGCTACCAGAGCCCGTATTGAAATGCTGCCTGTCAGGATATCGGCGCACGGCAATATTGTCGCTTGGCAGGAAGCTAGTATTGGTGCTGAAGCTGATGGTCTTCGGCTGACTGAAGTGCGGGCCAATGTAGGGGATAGCGTTGAAAAAGGTCAGCTGCTGGCTAGTTTTGCTTCGGCCACAGTGCAAGCCGAACTGGATTTAAGCCGGGCTGAGCGCTCTGAAGCTGAAGCTTTGTATGCGGAAGCCAAAGCCGACCTGAAACGCACTACAGAACTACAAAACAGCGGCGCTTTATCCAGCCAGCAAATTCAGCGCTACATCACGGCCGCTCAGTCGGCTTTGGCACGTTTAGAAGCAGCCAAAGCCAGAGAGACGACCCAGGAATTACGTTTGGCTCAAACCAAAGTACTGGCACCGGATCACGGCATTATTTCAGCCCGCACAGCCACTGTCGGCGCTGTCTTGCCCGCAGGGCAGGAATTATTCCGCCTGATCAGAGGGGGTCGTCTTGAATGGCGAGCCGAAGTGTCATCAGAGGATCTGGCAAAGCTTCAACCCGGTCAAACGGCCCACCTGACGTTAGCGGATGGCAGCCGTATTGAAGGTATGTTGCGCATGCTGTCGCCTCTGGTCGATACCCAAAGCCGCAATGCCTTGGTCTATGTCGACCTTGCTGCAAACGCTGCCAACAGCAGCGCCCGCTCAGGCATGTTTGCCCGGGGTCAATTTGAATTGGCAGCCACTGAAGTCATCACTTTGCCTCAAAGTGCTGTGCAACTGCGTGATGGTTTTAGCTACGTGCTACGTATAGGTRAAGATTCAAAAGTCATTCAAACCAAAGTTAAAACAGGCCGCCGCAACGCAGATCGGATAGAAATCGCCCAGGGGTTGGAGCTATCAGACCAGGTCGTTGCGACAGGAAGTGCCTTTCTGGGGGATGGTGATCTGATCAAAGTCGTTGATCCTCAGCCCTCCTTTGCACATTCGCTTACTGGTGATGCCGGTGGCGAGCCTGGCCCAATGATGTAGGAGCTCAACATGAACTTTAATCTTTCAAGCTGGGCTATACGTAATCCCACTCCAGCCATACTGCTGTTTATTTTATTAACCTTTGCGGGTGTTTTAGGCTTTCAGTCGATGAAAGTTCAGGACTTACCTGATCTTGAAATGCCAACAGTCACGGTCACCGCCTCTTTACCAGGCGCATCGCCTTCACAGCTTGAAACCGATGTATCCCGAAAAATTGAAAATGCTCTGGCCACAGTGCAAGGGGTTCGCCATATCTACAGTCACCTGATTGAAGGTGAAGTGACTATTACTATTGAATTCAGGTTAGAACGAGCTATTCAGGAAGCTCTGGATGATGTGCGTGATGCCGTTTCCAGGGTTAGGGCCGACTTGCCCTCTGATTTGCGCGATCCGGTGATTAAAAAAGTAGAACTGTCCGGCTCCCCTATTCTGACCTATAGCATTGCGTCAGCGCAGATGGATGACGAAGCTTTGTCCTGGTTTGTCGACAATGACATAAGTAAAACCTTGCTGGCCGTGCGGGGTGTAGGCTCAGTCAGCAGAGTGGGCGGAGTAAGTCGTGAAGTACGGGTGGATTTAGACCCAACCCGGCTACTGGCTTTTAATACCACAGCTGCCGATATTTCCCGCCAGTTACGCCAAACCCAACAAGAAGCATCAGGTGGTCGCACCGACTTTGGTGGTATGGAACAGTCGGTACGAACTATTGCCACTGTAGGTTCAGCCAAAGAAATTGCCACTTTAGATATCAGCTTAAGCGATGGCCGCCGCATTCGGCTTGATCAGATAGCGGATATTGCTGACACCGTATCAGAGCAACGTTCTGCCGCTTTTTTAAATGGCCAACCCGTGCTTGGTTTTGAAATTGTAAGAGCCTTAGGTTTTGGCGAACTTGAAGTGGCTGCTGGTGTTCGTGCCGCTTTGCAGCAGTTAAAACAGCAAAAACCAGACCTTCAGGTGACTGAGGTGTTTAATCTAACCGACCCTGTGGCAGAAAATTACGACGGCTCGATGCAACTGCTGTACGAAGGTGCCTTGTTGGCTGTGATTGTGGTTTTTCTGTTTCTGCGCGACTGGCGGGCCACTTTTATTTCCGCTACAGCCCTGCCCTTATCTGTGATCCCAACCTTTGCAGTGATGCACTTAATGGGCTTTAGCCTGAACATGGTGACCTTGCTGTCGTTGTCTTTGGTCATTGGTGTACTGGTAGATGACGCCATAGTTGAAATTGAGAATATAGAACGGCATTTGTTGATGGGGAAACGGCCTTTTCAGGCGGCTATGGAAGCCGCTGATGAAATAGGTTTAGCAGTGGTTGCCACTACTTTTACGCTGATTGCGGTTTTTCTGCCAACCGCTTTTATGAGTGGCGTTATAGGTAAGTTTTTTGTGCAATTTGGCTGGACAGCCGCAGTTGCAGTGCTGTTTTCTTTGCTGGTTGCCCGCCTGCTGACGCCTATGATGGCCGCCTATCTGTTAAAAGCGCCCACACATCAGAGCAAACCAGAACCGGCCTGGATCAGCTACTACCTGAAGTTAATGCACTGGTGCTTAGCCCACAGACGTATAACCGCAACAGCTGCTCTTGGTTTTTTTATCGGTGGATTGTATCTGGCAACTTTGCTGCCCGGTGATTTTATGCCAGCAGAAGACAATCAGCAGACACAAATTACTCTGACTTTACAACCCGGAACCAAGCTGCAGGAAACCATAGCCCTGGCTGAACAAGCCCGTACCCTAGTCGCAAAAAACAAAGAGGTAAAACAGGTCTACACGGCTATAGGCGCTGGCAGCTCTGGTGCAGATGATGAAGGCGGCAGTTCAGCATCAGGTGTTGCTACTGCTGTACTGACTTTAACTCTGACACACCGCAGCGAACGCTCAGGGCTGCATAAACAGCAGATTGAACAGCAATTGCGGGACATGCTTTCAGTACTGCCTGGTGCCCGCATTAAAGTAGGTATGGGTGCAGGCGAAACCTATTCACTGGTGCTTGCCAGTGAAGACAGCCGGGTGTTGGAGCAGCATGCGCTGCTGGTTGAACGTGACCTTCGCTCTATTGCCGGCATTGGTGCTGTGATTTCAAGCGCAAGCTTAGTCAGGCCAGAGCTGATTGTCAGACCTGACTTTGCCAAAGCCGCTGATTTAGGAGTCACCTCTGCTGCTATCGCCGACACATTACGCATTGCGACAGCGGGTGATTTTGATCAGGATTTAGCCAAGCTGAATCTGAGCAAACGCCAAATTCCTATTGTCGTGCGGCTGAATGATGAAGCACGTGCAGATTTTGATAACCTCAAACGTTTACCTGTGCCTGGCGCACGTGGCCCTGTAGCTCTTGAAAATGTGGCGACTTTGGAGATAAGCAGTGGCCCTTCGCAAATATCCCGCTTCAACCGTATGCGTAATATCAGTTTTGAAGTCGAGCTGAATAACCTGCCTTTGGGTGATGTAGAACAAGCCATACTGGCCCTTCCCAGCCTGCAGAATATGCCGGATGGCGTATCACAAAATGTGTTAGGCGATGCCGAAATGATGGGCGAATTAGCTACAGGTTTTGCCATAGCCATGCTGACAGGTGTGCTTTGTATTTATATGGTGCTGGTGCTGCTATTAAAAGATGTGTTTCAGCCCATGACCATTTTGAGTGCTTTGGTATTGTCTGTGCCTGGTGCCTTTCTGGCGCTTTTTATCACAGGCTCCACTTTGTCTTTGCCCGCAATGATTGGTCTTATCATGCTGATGGGTATAGCCACCAAAAACTCTATTCTGTTGATTGACTACATCATTATCGCCCGCAGTGAATATCAGCTCGACCAAAGAGCAGCCATAGTGGATGCCTGTCGCAAAAGGGTTCGCCCTATAGTGATGACCACAGTCGCCATGGGGGCCGGCATGATGCCAATAGCTCTGGGTATGGGCGGCGACCCGAGCTTTCGCTCCCCTATGGCCATAGTGGTGATAGGTGGTCTTATTACTTCAACTTTTTTAAGTGTACTGGTGATCCCTGTGTTGTACAKCTATGTGGATGATGGCGTGGTATGGCTGAAATCCATGGTCTCGCGTAACCAAGTTGGTCCGATTACTGTATCGCGTGACCTGACGCCATGAAGACAGCAACCCTATAGTTAACGCTTATTTATCCATGATATTCAGGAACTTACAATGAATCTTAGCCTTTTTATTATTGCCGCCTTAGTGCTGTACTCCATTTTGTCTGTTGCTTATGTGTATCGCTGGCGCGGACAAGCCCGCTATCAATCCCTCTCGCAGTATCTGCGAAAAAGCTGGCCTGTCTTTGCCCCGCTGAATTGTCTGCTGTATATGACGACTCGAGCCGAAGCCCGCAGGCCGGTATTGGATGCGACTTATCTGCAAAATATCTCTGTGCTGAGAGACAACTGGCACATCATCAGAGACGAAGCTTTAGCGTTGCAGGCCAGTGGTATTTTTGAGCAGATAAAAACACCAGGTTCAGCGGGTTATTACGATGTGGGTTTCCGTACTTTTTATAAAAGAGGCTGGAGCAAATTTTATCTGATGTGGTACGGCACCACTCACAATTCGGCGCAGCGCTTGTGCCCCAAAACTTTGGCTTTGCTAAAACAAGTGCCCGGAGTGCAAGGCGCTATGTTTTCTATTCTTCCGCCAGGCTCAGAGCTAAGCCTGCATGCTGATCCTATGGCCAGTTCATTGCGATACCATTTAGGTTTGGACACGCCAAACTCCGAACACTGCTACATCAGTGTGGATGGCGAATGTTGTAGCTGGCAAAACGGTCAGGATTTTGTCTTTGATGAAACCTACCCTCACCATGCCAAAAACAACACTCAGGCATCGAGATTAATATTGATGTGTGATGTAGAAAGACCGATGAACCTTTTAGGCCGGTTCTTTAACTTGTTATACCGTTTTATTATCAAAGGCACTGTAGTGCCCAATACGACTGAAGATAAAACAGGTATGTTCAGTGCACTATTTGCATCCATGGCTCCTTTGCGTCAAAGCACACTCAAACTGCGAACTGAACGTCGTCGCCTGTACAAGGCTCTGAAAATCACCCTCAATACCAGCTTGCTGGCGATGCTTTTTGCCATTTTATTTGCATTTTTTAGTTTGTTTGAGTCGTTTTTGTCAGCGCGTTTGTGGTTGTAGAACGTGGGTTAAACCTCTGATTCTTCATATAAAAAAGAGCTGAAAACTCAGTGTTTAGCAGCTCTTTTTTGTTTCAATTAAAAGCGCAGAAAGGATTAGTGTTGGATCACCAGATCGGCCTCTGCACGACGCCATTGCGCTTCCACTCTGGCCTCTGCAGAACGATAACCCAGCGCTATCACCAGTGGTATAACAGTTCCCTGTGGTAACTCTAAAAGTTTTGCAATCTTTGCCGCTGAGAAGCCTTCCATTGGACAGGAATCGATGCCTTTAGCTGCGGCCGCCAGCATCAAGGTTTGGGCTGCAAATACTGCATTACGTGCAGCCCAGTGTTTGCTGCCCAAATGGCCTAACGGCAGCAATGACAACACAGGGCTAAAGAATGCAGCAACAGAGACCAGCGGTGTCCATATAAAGAATGAGCCAAATTTTAAAATACGCTCAAACATAGTCAGCTGTTTATGGTAATAGACTTTAGATTTCTGCCCGAATGCGTCAGAACCATCAATATAAGCACGTTGCTCAGACGCAGTTTTCAAAGCAAAAGCCGGATTGGCGGCAACCACAATCAAGGTAGAGGCAGTTTTTGCTGCTTTTTGTCCATTGCAGGCCAAAGCAACTTGCTGTTTCATCTCAAGGTTACGCACCCAATGCAGTTGATAAGGCTGTAAATTCCCGCTGGATGGTGCCAATACTGCTTCTGTCAGTACAGCTGAGACGTCTTCATCCGCCACCTGTAACTCATTAAAATCACGAATGGCCCGACGCTGGCGATTCATCAACTGAAAGAGCGCCCAGTTCAGCGGAT
The DNA here is from genome assembly GCF_029269265.1 of Rheinheimera sp. 1928-s. Classification (GTDB taxonomy): domain Bacteria; phylum Pseudomonadota; class Gammaproteobacteria; order Enterobacterales; family Alteromonadaceae; genus Pararheinheimera. The sequence goes on along the minus strand of NZ_JARIXP010000009.1, from coordinate 28,267 downwards.
CTTTGGGGTTATTCATTGCAATGATTCCTAAAAAAGTGGTTTCAGGCGATGCAACACTTTGAGTATCGCCTTGTGAGTAGAACCTCAATATAGTAAGCTTTTGCTTTAATTTTTAATACTTGGGTTAGGGGATGCTGCATGAAGCGACAGAGTGCTACGCCAACATCAAGGAAAATGCCGTCTCAGGAACGTTCGCGTTTTACCGTAGATGCCATTATTCAAGCTTCTACTTACATTTTGATGGAGGCCGGATGGAAAGGATTTACGACAAATGCCATTGCTGAGCGGGCTGGTGTTAACATCAGCTCTTTGTATCAGTTTTTTCCGAACAAGGAAGCTATAGTTGCAGAGCTGCAAAAACGCCATGCGGCAGAAATAAATAGTGAGTTGTACAAAGTGCTGGATCGTATTCCGCAACAAGATTCACTGAAACAAGTACTGACCTTACTGGTCGATATGATCATCAGAAAACATAAAGTGGCCCCTGCTGTGCACAAAGCAGTCTCTGAAGAAATCCCGCAGACATTAAAAAACAACTGTGCAGAACAGGACAATCAACTTCGTTTGTTGTTTTTAGATGCGTTAAAGCCTTTTATGAAAAACGTGCCAAACCCGGAACTTGCTATTCATATTCTGGCAGTGACAGCACATGCCATTATCCACAATATTACTGTGGAAAGGCCTGACCTTTTAGAAACACAGGAGATAGTGAATGAGCTGGTGGCTTTATACGAACATTATCTTGGGCGAGCAGCTACGCCTGACAGCGCAGCTCAAGTGCTCTGATTGATGGTTTTTCTTTGACTGTTTTTTTGACTTTATCGATGCGAAAACAGCTGAACATGAGACACAAAGTTTGAACCAGGGCCTTATTACACCGAACAGCAGTTTTCGACTGAATAACTGAATAAAAGCTAGATCAACGCGACCTCGATGTCGTCCTGGTCAAAACCAAAAACACTACCATCAAAGTCTACCGACAAACGGCAGCTGTTTCCCGGTGAAGATATCCGGACTATATGCCCAACCTGACCATAACATTCGCTGGTTGAGTCAATAACTATTACATCAAGACCCACAGTCCACAGTGGTTTTGTCATCAGTTTCTCCAGAATTGACGCCTGATTAATACAACAGGTATTAATCATTAGGGGCGCAGTGTACGCGAATTAGCCTTTTAAAGCGAGATAAGCTTGCAACTGCTTTAACGGCATGCTAGAGACAGAGTTCCTAACAGGATCAAAATCCTAAGCGCAGAAGCGGCGCTGAACTGGATTTCGGGGAAAATAACAACCTAACCAAATTGGACTTTCAAATTGAAAAAACATCAGAAGTATGCTGATAAAAACAAAAACGCCACCTAAAAAGGCAGCGTTTGTGTTTTAGAATTTGGTGCGTCCTAGTGGACTCGAACCACCGACCCCCACCATGTCAAGGTGGTGCTCTAACCAACTGAGCTAAGGACGCATTGCTGTGTTGCAACGAAGTCGTCACAACGGGCGCTATGTTATGCAGCCACTGCTTTGCTTGCAAGCACTTTTTTTAAAAGCGCTGTTGTTTGCTGTTATTTTAAACGCTTCAATGCGTTATGACGCTTTCTTGCGGGTCTGTTAAAGGAAGTTTGCCTGCAGCTGCAGACATATAACGCAATTCAAAATAAATCACAGGATGACAACTATCAGCTTGTGTCTGCTTTTCCGCTTCTGTTAAAGCGCGGGCCTGGAACACTTCTCCCGGTTTGGAGCTTTGCCGGAATTGCTCCCTTATCAGCGGTATAGTACAAGGCAGTTGTTGTAACAACTCCTGCCGCTTCTGTTCTGAAACCAGAGCTGCACCAGCGCCGTCCTGCACCCAAAGCTGTAATCTGTCGCTTTGCAACTGACGAGCTGATTCCAGCCAGTTTTTAACAGGAACTTCGCCATTAAAATACAAACTGATAGCCACAGGCTTATCTAATACTTCACTTAAGCCTTTGAGTTCGCGGCTTAACCATGTCAGGTAAGAGGCCGATACAAAATCTGTATCGTTCAGCTCCATCGATAAATACCAGCCTTTAAGCTGAAGTAGTGGCTGTTGTTTTAACACACTCAGCCAGTGGCGCCGCACTTGTAAGGACAACAGCATTTGCTGTTTAAAATAGGCCTGCTTCTGTGCCTCAGCACTGTCTATTTTTTTAAAATAAGCAGGGTCAGCATACAAACCAAGCCACAGCGGGATCTTTAATTGCTGCACCGCGGAAAATAACGCAGCAGAAGGTCCTAGTGGATCAAAGAATTTGACCTCGCCATGTTGCCCCCACTGCAATGCGAATTCTGTCATGCCCTGTTGTTGCGCTGCACTTAATATTTCACGCCACTGCTCTGTACTGACATTTTGGTCACGTAATAAGGGCTGATAAAAGACAATCCCAGCCGACACTTTTGCAGGGACACAAATCAATATTGATAAGACAGCTGCAAAGATAACGCGTGCTGATCCTTGCTTAAATCGCCCGTCATTTGATACTGCCATTCAAGGTTGATCTCCAATTTATGCCGGTACGCGTCATAGTGTGTTTCACCCAAACCAATTCGTGACTGCAGACCCAATCCGGTGGTCCACTGCCAGCCTTCAGCATTCAGATTGGTATCCAGGGCCTTTTGTTTTCGATAGTCCAGTTGGCTTAACAGATAAGCACGTGTGACCTGAAACAGGCTATCGTCGCAGCGAACCACCTTGCCTTGTTCAAACTTAGACTGCAACAGAATTTGACCATCTACAGGCCAATAGACAGCGTCGACAAATAACTTACGCTCGCGCCAGTGATCCTGCTCTGGTTGCCATTCAGATTGCCATTTACCCTGGTTCAGAAAATCGCCGGTTAAACGCACCAGAGCACGCCAGTCGCCCTTACCTAAAGGGTATTGCTGCAATGCCGCGCTTAACCATAAGTTGGTATGCTGCAGAGGCTTATAGGCCGCACCAAACTCCTGACCAAAGTTGCGATAATACTGCTCACTGCTGCCATTGGCCGATACTTGCAGGTACAAACTCTGGTCACGCTTTAAGGTATCGGTAAAGTGTTCCAGCCGCACAGAGGCTTCGTTACGCACGGGGTCCAGATCAGGAGCCTGCTGTGCCGCACTACCTGGCACTGTCAGACTGGCACCATGACGTAACGCAGTACTGGCTGTCAGCTGCCAGTTTTTAGCTATGGTCTGATGGTAGCGTTTTAAGCGATACAATTCTGTCTTACTCAGCGCATTTTGTTTTTCAGCTTGATGCTGGCGGTCAATGGACTGCTTTAACCAATACAAAGTGTCTTCGGCATCCTGCTCTTCAGCGGATAAATAAGCCACTTGCCCGGCAATAGCGACATCATTGGCATACTGAGGTTGTTTTGCCGCATAACGCAGATGTACCAAAGCTTCTTTGTTGCGTTTCATGCTCACCAACAAATAGCCATAGCCTGCATGCAACTCAGCTTGCTCAGGAGCTTTGGCAAGAGCGGCGCGCCAGGCTTGTTCGGCCGCCGGAAAGTTGTGCATCGCCTGATAAATCCAGGCTTTTTGCAAATGCAATCTGACCCATTGATCTTTGTCAGTCCGGACTATTTTGTTCAGATAGACCAAAGCGGCTTCATTCTGCTGCTGTTTACGTTTTAACGCCGCGGCTTCCAGATACCAGCTGGCCTGATCCGCAGAAGACAATAACAAGTACCGCTCGCCTTTTTCCAGTTCATCAAGATCAAGCGCCAGCTGTGCAGTATTTTGCTTATCTTCATCAGATAACACACTGAGATCTAAAGAGGTAAAAGACAAAAATGCTGCCGCTGGGTCATTTAGTTTTTGCTGCAGATAGGCGATATTCAAAATATCTGTGTCTTGCCCCTGCAACTGATGGGCTTTTTGCCAGTGCAATAAAGCAAACTCTGCATTTTGCTCTTCCTGGCATAATGCCAGGCTACGCCAGCCCGATGCAGTATTAGCTTTACCCGATAAAATAGTCAGGGTTTTATCGCAACGCCCGGTTAGACGCCACAATTCAGCGCGTTCAGCAGCCAAGACAGTCCAACTGTCAGTTTTTGCTAAAACGCCAGAATCAATAGAGTTTTGTTGTTTTAACAGTTCCAATACCCGCTCTGGCAACAGCCTTTTTTGTTGAGTTTGAGCATCAAAAGGTAAAGCTTTTGCCAACAGTTGCAGCGCCTTGTCTGACTCTCCCGCCAAAATGTACTGGTAACTCAACTCATCCAGTGTAGGCGCACTGGCTTTATACTGATGCAGCTTCTGCATGGACTGCATTTTCTCGGGCCCTGCAGGCAAAGCCTGAGCGCTGGCCAATACCAACTCGTACTGAGCTGATTGTTTTGGGTCTTCCAACAACTGTTGCAGTACTTGTTGATACTGCCCGGCAGAGAGCCGTTTTTGCGCGACCAGACGGCGTTGCTGCGCCTGTAAATGCTCAGCAGCCAGATACTGCTGGCTGATTTCATCGGCACTCAACCATTTTTCAGCATACACCAGCCAACTATCAGGGCTATCAACAGATGGGCATTGCAAAAACAACGCTTTTGCCTGATGTTCTTCGCCGGCCTGCATATACAAATCAATACGTTGCCAACAATTAAGTTGCAGCTGCTCCGCTAATTCAAAAGCCATTTGCCAGTTTTTCTGCACTACAGCCCACTGCAACTTTTGCTGTTTCTCTTCCGGATTTAACTGATGAAGAGTTTCTATAAAGTTAAAACTCGTCAATGCAGCAGTCCAGTCCTGCAAGGCTATTTGTTGCTGCAACAATTGACGGTAATACATCAGCGCCGCTTCAGATTTTGGCTCTGACTCAATCAGTAAAAACGCCTGATCGGCCTGTCCTTTTTGCACTAATGCCATCACCAGCCTGGTTTTGTCTTCTTCAGATAACTGGGTGACGTCTAAAGACGATAAATCACGAATGACCTGATCAGTCAGACGTAAGGATTCAGCCAACACAGCATGTAATTTCAGTATCTGTGCAGGAAGCGGTCTTTTTGTTGCCAGCCATTGATAGGCTTGTTCATCTTGTTTTAACGCGATAAGCCGGGCACTCACAAGCTTGGCGATCGTCAGCTGGTCCTCCGCATTCAAACCAGGCCAGAGTGCATCCAACTCAGGCAAGTCAGGTGAAGACTGTTTCTGCAATTTCAATTCAAGCAACAGCGGATACAGACCATGTTGCTCTGCCTGAGGGATGTGCTGCAACGTAACACCAGCTGCAGCCGGGTCTTGAGCCTCAATCTGATAACGAAACAACAATGCCAATAACTCTGTCTGTGCAGGGACCAGAGCCAGCGCTTTATGGAGTTCAGCAATAGCCCCTGTTACATCGTCTTTTTGCTGTAAACGATACGCTTTCTCTATGTAAGGGTAAGTGCGGAACTTCTGATAATCCGTCATTGCTTCAGCAGAAACAGACGCAGTGAAAACCAATAGAAATACAATCAAAATCCGAATCAAACTGCAGCCTCCTGCCGTTGATTTATCAATTCAGCTGCCAATTCCTGTACCAATTGCTGTATGGTTTTGCGCCTTTGCTGCTGCAGCATGACCACTTGTGCCAGATTTTCTGCAGTGACAATGCCCTCTTTGAGCAAATAGTCGCCTAAACGCAAACCACACTGGTGGTCAAAACTAATCAATACCTGATTGACCACAGCGGGCTCCAACAAGACTGCCTGTACTAAAGCGTCACCAAAAGACAACTGACTGGCCAGATAGCTTTGAGTCAGGATCAACAGATCAGATCCAGTGATCACACCTTGCGCTAAGCACTGCTGCAGATACAGATCCGGGTTCAGATTCTCTTCCTGTCTGTACCAATGCCGCACCCCTAAACTGACAACACCATAAGCACAAATACACAACTGCACTTTAAAACCGGTCTGACGTTCAATTTGGGATAAAGCCACAGGAGACAACTGGCTCTCCCGCACCAGAGTTAAGACGCCATTCTGAAGTTTGATTGGTAACACCATGTATTTTAGTGCCAGACGTTCAGGCAAGCTGCGGATTAGCTCTGCATCTAAAGCAAAAGGGTCGGTTTCAACATAAGGCAATTCCAGTTGCTCGGCCACAGCCTTACCCAGTTGAGTGGGCGTCAGCATGCCTAATCTTAATAAGGACTGCCCCAACCTCTCACCTATTTGTTGCTGCTCTAAACCAAAGTCCAGCTCTTGTTGCGACAAGGTCCCTTGTGCCACTAATATTGAACCTATGGAGCGATTAGCGCGGCTCTGACTGATACTGGGATATTCATGAGAGGTCTTATCCCAGGCGACACGACGCGGATCACCATGTTGTAACACCTGCTTCCAGGCGCGCACATTGGCAAAAAAGTTAATCACATTGCCCCACAGCTGACGAGGAACAGACAACAACGCCTGCCCTATGCCGTAATAGCGGCGCACAAACACCATACGTTGAAATAAACGATTGATAAAAAAAATAAAGTTCAGGCCGAGCAAGGTTTGAACCAAAGGGTCATCAACAAAAATAGATAAAAAGTGATAGCCATCAGCCACCAGTTGATCGTACAACCAGAACAGGCATAACTGTGCAAAAATTAAGGTGGAGATAAAGCTGACAAAATAGGTAATCACGCCTTTACGATCGCGCCACAAGAAATAATTTAACCGCCAGTCATCAACCCAGCGGTGGGTTTTAAAGCCCTGAAATACAATGCCGATGATCCAGCGACTTTTTTGCCTGACAGCGGTATGAAAAGTTTCAGGAAAATACTCTCGCACACAGACTACGTTACCCTCACTTTTACTGCGACTACGGCTCGTTTCAGCGTGGCGGGCCAACGCATTATCTGTCACAGGGAAGCGAACAAAAATTTCTTCCATCCCCCAGTGTTTCAACCGGAAACCTATGTCGTAGTCTTCTGTTAAAGACTGCACGTCAAAAGGTAAGCCGTCCCCTTCTTGTGATAGTTTAATAATAGCGCGACGACTGAAACAGGTACCTACACCAGCGCTCGGCACCTGACCTACCATAGCTTCGCGTACTACCACATCTTTACCATGGCTTTCAGAAAACTCATCCAGATAATGACCTGAGGTAAACGCAAAAGGACCTTTAGCAAAAGGGTATACAGGCAGTTGGATCAAATCTTTTTTCGGCAACAGATAATTAAACAGCCGCAATTCCATAGCCGACACCACATCTTCAGCATCATGTAAAACAAAACCTGCGAATTTCACCTGGGTGCGGCGCTCAAAGTCCAGGATAGAGGTAATAATATTGTTCAGACAATCCGCTTTGCTGGTTGGCCCTGGGCGTGCACATACCACCTTGTGCACGTGAGGAAAACGGGCGCATGCCGCATCAACATCAGCCTGTGTGGCAGGGTCATTAGGGTAAGTACCGACAAAAATCTGATAATTTTCGTAGTCCAGCTCAGCAGCTGCAAATTCAGCCATCTTGCCTACCACCCCAACCTCTTGCCAGGCCGGCACCATAATAGCTATGGGATGCTCTTTTAGGTGAAACAGTTCCTGCTCGTCAAACTTCTTGGTTTTTCGATAAAAACGAAAATATCGCCCCCAATGCCGCGTCCAGTAATACAGGTCGATAAAGACATCATCCAGCGCAAATACCAGAAGCATCAGCATCAGCACCACAACAATATAACGCAGCAAATAAAGATAATTTGCGAGCAGATCGACCAGCGGCATTTCCACACCATGACAACGCTATTGCTAGCGAGCTAAAACCTCGGAATGGTAGGTATCATACCTCAAAGTATCATTTTTACTATATTTATATGGTTGAAAATAAATAATTCATGTATTTATCATATTTAGCACGCCGTAAAATGCTGCTTTTATCAAATCAGATTGGGTTATCTTTAGTTAGTCGCTATGACAGAAAGCTGGTTTTAAGCTCTCCAACGAAAATGTTATAGTGCTTTTTTCTGGATTTTTGAGATAAAACTGTGATCTTTACCCCTGTTCATACCCACGAATTTGCCGATCTGGTAAAACAAAAAATTGCTGAATTTAATGCGCAGCATTGGGATGCTTCAAAGCGACAGCAGCTGGGATTAAAACTGGAAAATGAAAAGGGTGAGCTTGTTGCCGCTTTAGCAGGCCGTACTTTTGGCCATTGGTTTTATCTGGAGTCCTTGTGGCTGGACGAAAAAGTTCGGGGAAAAGGCGTAGGATCAAAGCTGTTAATTGAAGCTGAAACCCTTGCCAAAGCAAGGGGCTGCAGTTTTGTTATTCTCGACACTCTGGATTTTCAGGCCAAACCTTTTTACGAGCGACATGGCTATCAGCTGGAATGGACGCAGCAGAACTACCCTTTCACCGGCTGCAAACACTTTATGACCAAAAGGCTTTAATTTTTCTTTTGCTCAGCCTGATACACAGAATGAACCCAGTCAGGATTGCCATCATTAGGTGCAGGCTGAATACCTAAAATACGGCACATCAGGTTATACAATTCGATATTAGAAAAAGCAGGAATTTGACTGCCTGCGGCAAAAGCCGGGCCATGCCCGACAAAAATAGCCTGCATAGCCGGGCTATTATTGTCATAACCATGGCTGCCGGTCACAGCGTTACGACCTGGTTTTTCCAGCCATTCTTTTTGTTTATGTTTTTGCATTAAACGCCAACCAGTGTCAGGTACAACTAACAATGGAGCTATACGTTTGCTGTTCTGATAAAACCAACGCTCTGGTAAATCCGACTTTTTATAGACCCTGGCCTGGGGTGGCAGTGACGTTTTTAGCTGCTGGTAAATAGCTTCTAATTCGTCTTTTTTCGGAAAAATGGAGACTATCTCTGGTGTCCATAACACCAACGCCGCTTTTTTCTGGTCAAACAGCTGATCCATCACAATCACCTGATCCTGTGGCACTTTGGCCATACCATGATCTGATACCAGCATCAGGTTTATGCTGTGTTGCAACCCTCTTTGTTCAAGCCCCTTCACCAATACACCCAGCGCCTGATCGACATCCATAATAGCGTCAGCCACCTGTTTTGACTCGGGGCCATAAGCATGCCCTGCGTCATCCACCGAGCTAAAATACAACGTCAGAAACTTGGGACGCTGCTCCACAGGTAAATCCAGCCAAGCCAACACAGAGTTCACTCTGTCGATATTACTGACAGAGCCATCATAGGCTTGCCACAAGCCTGGCCTGACCCCTTTAATCGCAGCTTCCGTACCAGGGAAAAAATAAGTGCCGGTTTTAACCCCCTGCTTCTCTGCAGTCACCCAAATTGGCTCACCCAACCACCAGCGGCCATTGGTGACTTCCTCTGGTTTGCTCATACGAAACACAGCATCAAAATCAGCATCGTAAATATTATTTTCGACAATACCGTGATTCGCCGGGTGCAAGCCTGTGGCTATGCTGTAATGATTAGGAAAGGTTTTTGTCGGGAAGACCGGCTGCATACTAAGGGCTCTGACACCACCTTGCGCCAGTTGATGTAAAACAGGCGCTTTATAACCGTCCCAATACTGCTGGCCAAAACCATCGATGGAGATCAGTAACAAGCTATTGGCTTGAGATTGCGACTTTGCTTCTGCGCTATGAAGATCCAGAGAGACCACTAAACACAATAAAAACAGAAAAAAACTACGCACAAAGCACCCGCTTATATCGAAAAAATAGCAGTGTACTGAGCACCGCAGGCAGTCATATGACAAAACGACCAAAAGTAAAAAAAATGCTATCAACGGCGAAAAAGCCAGGCCTGGACATGATAAAAAGCAGTTCAGGCCACTACTTGCCAGCGACCGCCTTTGGCTGGCCCTGTGCGAAGTAACTTGCCTTCAGCTTTTAATTTTGCCAATTGCTTTTCTATAGCTCTGGAGCTTAACCCCAGTTCATCTGCTATGGTTTTAGCACTTAATCTGTTGTCTTTTTTCAGTTTCTTTAAAATCTGATCTTCGGTTTTATACCAGGGTCCTGGCGTTTTTGTTTTCACTTTTTGTGTTTGCAGTTGTACAAATTGTGACAAATCGACCAAAGGCTGATCCGGCAAATTTGCCGTCTGATGCATACTACTTGTTAATTCCAGCTGTTGTAATTCGGTGTTCAGTGTTTCATCAATACTACGCAAGATAAACAAAATAAAAGCTGTTGCATCGTACTTAGGCACGGACTGACGCAAGGCTTTTTGGTAGTCACGTGATTTATCTTTAAGCACAGCAGTAAAGGGCAAATAAGCAAAACAAGGCTGCCATTGAGTTAAAACTAAATGTTGCCATAAGCGACAAAGGCGGCCATTGCCATCGGAGAAAGGATGTATAAACGCCAGTTGGTAATGCATTAAACAGGCGATCAGTAACGGATGTGCTTGTTCATGCTGCAGTTTACCCAACAGCTCATCCACCAAAGCGGACACTTTGGCCGGTGCAGGTGGCATATGCACCAGTTTGTGGCCCTCATACACACCAGCGCCCTGCTTTCTGTAGTGTCCGGCATCAGTGGACACTGAACTCATAAAAGCTGCATGAGCCTTGCGTAAATCAGCACTTTGATAAGGATTAAACTGCTCCAGCCTTTGATACAAAGCCAGAGCATTTTGCGCTTGCTGGATATCCTGCACCAAGGCTACTACACGTTTACCAGCAGCAAGCTCCTGCAATTGCAGCAATGAAAGGGAATTGTGGTCTAAAGCCAGACTAGCCTGCAAAGCTTTGTTCTGTAATTCCAGACGTTGTTGCAATGACAACGAAGTCAGAAACACCGACCACTGGGCCAGTTGCTGTTCAATGTGCTGAATTAACTCCAGGATTTCCGGATTCGGCTGATAAAAGGTTTGGTATCTATCCATCACACAACCACCTGCATCTATTCAATGTATTGAACTTATTGACCAGCTAAGACTAATAGAGGTTCACTGAAAAAACAAAGCCTTAGCAATATTTGAGCAATTTTTCTAAATTTTCAGAAATAAAACTGCAAAAACTGAACATAACAGCTTGCTTTCGTTATCCGGCTCAATAACTATTGAATCAGACGATATAAGTAGCTTTAACCCATCTGACAGTGGTTAAACAGGATTAAGCAGGAGTTTTTGTGCAAGTAAAGCGTTACTCTACTTCTGAGCTTACGCTGCGATTTTGGGCAGCCATTGCGTTGTTATTGACCTTCAGCGTAATTTTTGTTGCTTATGTCTACGCAGAAAAACGTATTGATGCAGCCAATGATCAACGGGTGTATTCGTTGAAAATCATTGGCGAGTTGCGTCAATCTTCCGATGACTTAACCCGTATGGTGCGAAGTTACATCGCAACGGAAGAACATCGCTACAAAAACCACTTCAATGAAATTATTGCGATACGCAATGGCCAATCTGCCCGGCCGGTTAATTACCATCAGGTGTACTGGGATTTAGTAGGCGAAGAAAACCAAAGACCCCGCCCCGCAGGCTCTCGTGTAGCATTAATGGATTTAATGAAAGCCACAGGTTTTACCGATGCAGAAATGTCTGCACTACAGGAAGCCAAAATTCAGTCCGATCTGTTAGCTGTGACAGAGCAAAAAGCCATGCAGCTATTGGAAAGGCCAGAGCTTGATCCCGCACAAAAAGAAAAAAACAAACAACAGGCACTGCTGAGCGTTTTTGATCTGAACTACCACAATGCCAAAATTGCCATTATGCAACCCATAGCCACTGTGTATAGTCTGGTAGACCAGCGCACCGCAGATGAAGTGGAAGATGCGATGTTTTATGCTCTGGTCATGCGTATTCTGTTTATTTTGTCCGGTTTGCTGCTGTTTTATTCACTTTGGGATATTAAAAGAGTACACAACAGTATTTTGGGCGCTTCTGTCAGCCATTTGTACGACCAAATCAAAGCCATGGGTCGGGGTGAAGTGCTGCACGATGCAGAACTGCGTAAAGCTAAACCAGGCAGTATCATGAGCTGGCTGGGCGCAACCCAGCTTAGGTTGAATAGTTCTATTCGGGAACGTCAGACCCTGATCCAGACGCTGCAGCAAAAAGAGCAATACCAACGCACTCTGATTGACAGTATTCCTTTTGTGGTTTGGTTAAAAGACATTCACGGCCGCTATCTGGAAGTCAACCAGAAGTTTGCTGAGCAGTTTCAACACCGTAATACCAGCCAGTTGGTGGGTAAAACAGATGCTGAGTTATTTGATGCTCAACGTGCCTTAAATCATGTAGTCCATGATAAACAAGTGCTGACATCAGGTCAGCCACAGGTGATCCGGTCACAACATAAAACTGAAACAGATCAGTACTGGTATGAAACCTACAAAGCCCCAGTGTTGGTTGATGATGAATATGTGGGGACTGTGGGTTTATCCCGGGATATTACGTTGGAGCACACAGCAGATAACAAATTACGCCTGTCAGCCAGCGTGTTCACCCATGCCCGTGAGGGCATTATGATCACTGATCCTCTCGGTGTGATGATTGATGTGAATCAGGCATTTACCGAGATCACAGGCTACAGTGCCAAACAAGCCATAGGCTGTACCCCACGTTTATTGCAGTCTGAGCATCAGGATGAACTTGCTTTTAGCTCTATGTGGCAAAGCTTGCAGCAACAGGGCTTCTGGTCTGGTGAGTTATGGAGTCGTAAAGCTTCAGGCGAAGATTTTTTCCAAAGCCTGACCTTAAGTGCAGTGCTGGATGATAAAGGCCAGCTACAACATTATGTCGGGCTGTTTTCTGACATTACCAACCAGTATCAGCAGCAACAACACCTTGAAAAAATTGCGCTCTATGACTCAATGACCGGCTTACCAAACCGCAGTGCTTTAACCCAGCAGTTACAACTGCTACTGAAAAAATCCACTGAAGAGCAGATGCTTGCTGTTGCTTATCTTGATCTAGATGGTTTTAAAGAAATTAACGACCGCCATGGTCACGAAACCGGCGACCAGTTTTTAATTGCTTTATCCGAACGACTGCAATCTCAGCTTGAAGAAACTGAGTTACTGGCCCGTATCGGCGGTGATGAATTTGTGGTGTTGTTGCCCGCATTAAAGGACAAAAAGGCTGGCCTTGCCAAAATTCAGCAACTGCTGGATGTTGTGGCTAAACCGCTGAAAATAGACGAATGGATGTTGTCAGTGTCTGCCAGTATAGGCCTGACCTTTTACCCTCAGACGGATGCCACTGAAGCAGAACAGCTGATACGTCAGGCGGATCATGCGATGTATCAGGCTAAGCAGGATGGTAAAAACCGCTGCCATCTGTTCGATACCGACTACGCCCGCAGTTTACGTGGCCACCAGGAAACCATAGTAGAAATCCGCCAAGGCCTGGCGCTTAAACAGTTCAGGTTGTTTTATCAGCCCAAAGTCAATATGCATACAGGTGAAGTGATAGGTGCTGAAGCCCTGATCCGTTGGATGCATCCACAAAAAGGTATGGTCGCTCCTGCCTTGTTTTTACCTGCAATAGAACAACACAGCCTGGGGGTCGAGCTGGGGTATTGGGTGATTGAAGAAGCTTTACGTCAATTGGCCGAATGGCAACGTCAGGGCATGACCATTCCTGTCAGTGTCAATATCTCTGCCTATCATTTACAGCAGCTGGACTTTGTAAATCGCCTGCAGTTGTTACTGCATTTTTATTCAGACGTGCCTGCATATTTGTTGCAACTGGAAATACTGGAAACCAGTGCACTGAATGACTTAACCCATGTACAGGCCGTGATGCAGGCTTGTATTCGCAGCGGCGTTAGTTTTGCGCTGGATGATTTTGGCACTGGGTACTCGTCATTAACCTATTTAAAACGTTTGCCTGCGACAGTGCTGAAAATAGACCAGAGTTTTGTTCGCGATATGTTAGTCGACCCGGACGATTTAGCTATTCTTAAAGGCATTATTGTATTGGCCAATGAATTTAAAAGAGAAATTGTCGCTGAAGGGGTGGAAACCACAGAGCATGGCGAAATGCTGCTGCAATTAGGTTGTACTCATGCTCAGGGCTACGGCATAGCCCGTCCTATGCCAGCCGAGCAATTTATGCCATGGAAAAAAGCCTGGCTGCCGCCTGATATCTGGGCTGCAGCACTGGTGGGATCAGGTATTCATCCTTCAGGCTCCGATAAAACATTGACCACACACTCTCAGCACAGAGCCGTTTAAACCAGCGGCATCTGGTCGTGCAAAAAAGGCCACAGCCAAAGCCACATCCTGAGGTAAGCCCGCCTGACTCAAAGAGTTTAACCGTCGTCCCACTTCACGTGGGATGGCCGGCATGGCTGCTGTCATTTGCGTTTCAATAAAACCTGGGGCTATGGCGTTAAAGGTAATGCCTCTGTGGTCCTGCATCGCCATATACTGACAATACCCCACCAAAGCGGCTTTTGAGCTGGCATAATTGGTCTGGCCTTTTTGCCCTGCCAAACCATTCATCGACGACAACAACACGACCCTCCCTTCCGACCGGAGCAGTTGTTGTTCCAGCAGCAATGAATTAATACGTTGCACTGCACGCAGATTCACCTCCAGAGTTTGAGTCCACTGAGCTTCTGCCATTCTGTGAAATAGTTTATCGCGGGTAATACCAGCATTGTGTACCAGAATATCAAGTGTCAAACCTTGTTGTGTTAACCAGTCACTCAGTAGCTCCGCACTGTTGAGCTGACTGATATCCAGCGCCAGACTTTTGCCTTGCAACTGCTGCATCAAGGCACTAAGTGTTGCTTCGGCTTGCGGAATATCCAGCCCAATGACGGTAGCGCCCTGCTCTGTCAGCGTTGTGGCTATGGCAGCACCAATACCACGGGCCGCACCTGTCACCAAAGCAACTTTCCCCTGAAGTGGTTTTTGCCATGGGCTTAGTTCAGCTATTTTTGCTGGAAGCACAGGCAACACCTGACCTGTGACATAAGCTGATGCTTTGGAGAGAAAAAACTCTGCCGCAGGTAACAGACTCTGCTGTACGCCCTGGTGCAAAGATAATAAATTGGCTGTACTGCCAAAACGCCCCAGCTCTTTGGCTATGGAGCGGGTAAAGCCTGATAAAGCAGCTGCTGCGGCTGCAGCATCTGCGTTGCTGGTATCAGCTAAAGCCCGCGCCAGGATCAGGACTCGGCCGTTTTTCGCCAAAGCAGGTAAAACACTGTGTAACTCTTGCCAGACTAAATCCAGCTCTACGGTGCTTTGCAGCTCTGTACCATCAAAAATAATGGCCTGAAATAGCCCGCCAGAAGCTTCATCAAAGCGAATATCTGGCAGATGGCTTAAATGCTGACGCAGCAACAGACTGTGCTGAGATGTCTTTCCGCACAACAGCACTGAACCGCTAAAACACGAGCTTTCACCTTGTGGTCGCTGCAAAGGCGTCGCTTGTGGTACACCACACCAGCGGCCTAGTGCAGAATCTGCTAAAGCTGTAACCCAGGATGTCATAAAGGCGCCTTGTTATTTTTGTTACTGTTTATTTTTGGTGGTGGTTATCTTAGCGGCAACAAAAAAGTTTCACCAGAGTGCATCCAAAGCTCTATGCCCTTCGTAGCTGATATAGATGTCAAAGTAACGGAGTGGAAAAATAACAGATGGGACCACAAGAACAGTTGATCCAATGGCTACAGGCCACGGCGCAGGGCGATAAAAATGCTTTTGCCCAACTCTATAAAGCAACATCAGGAAAGCTTTTTGCCGTGAGCCTGCAATTGCTCAGACGCCGGGACTGGGCAGAGGATGTATTGCAGGATGCCTTTGTCCGCATCTGGCACAATGCGGCAGATTATCATACCGACAAAGGCACAGTGATGACCTGGATGATCAGTATCACCCGTTACCGGGCTTTGGACCTCATAAAAACCCGACAATTTAAAGCCGAACATATAGAGCTGGATCCGGACTGGAGCCCGGACGATAACGAGGGGGAGCCTGTCAGCCTGGCCAGGGAAAAGGTCAAGCTGGATGACTGTATGTCTGCATTGGAGGCTGAGCACCGTCAGTCTATTTATCTGGCTTTTGTAAACGGCCTGACACATCACGAAATCACCAGCCATACCGGCGCACCTTTAGGTTCGGTTAAAAGCTGGATCCGCCGGGGCTTAGCCCGCTTAAAGAGGTGTCTTGAAGCATGAATTATTTACAGCAAGAACGGCTGGACGCCTTAAGTGTTAACTATGTGTTAGGGGGCATGAGGGGAAAAGCCAGACAAAGATTTCAGCGGCTGTTGATGCAACAGCAACAAGCTCGTGAGTCGGTATGGCGCTGGGAACAACATCTGAATCCACTGGCAGAGTCTTTGCCTGCGGTTGAACCTGATGAGAGTCTATGGCAGAAACTGCAACAACGCCTCGGCTGGCAAAACGCAGAGGTAGTGCAGCTCAAACCCAAAAGCAGTTGGTTGCATCCGGCGAACTGGGTGGCCGTGGCCGCAGCAGCTTGTCTGGCTCTGGTGTTATTACTGCCCCCTCCGGCTACAGCACCTGTGGAGCTGGCGGTGATCCAAACCAAAGAGGCGAAAGCCTTGTGGTTAGTTTCTAAACAAGGTGACACAGTGGTGCTGCAAGCAACAGCTGCTGTGCCTGCCGATCCGGCGCATGATTATGAACTCTGGATGTTACCGACGTCTGGCCAACCCCCTATTTCACTGGGGTTATTGCCACAAAGCGGCAAAGTTAGTTATCCATGGCCAAAAGCTGCTGCAGGTTTAATGGTGGCTGTACTTGCTGTGAGTTTAGAACCTAAAGGCGGTTCGCCTACAGGACAGCCGACCGGAGCTGTGCTGCATACCAGCGAATTGATGACTCTCTAACTTAAGTGATGAATTGTGCTATTGAATCAAAACGGAGCCATCAGGTTCCGTTTTTTTATGCCTGTTTGCCCTGTATTTTTCAGCCGCTACAAGGTTCTGAAAAGAATAATTTATTTATTTTCTTTTTGCTGCATCCAAAAAAAACACTTTGTCGTTACTCTCTGTGCAACATCAACAGAGGAACACAATGATGAAACTACAAAAGACCATAAGCACCATCAGTCTCGCCGTCGCTATCGCCTTATCAGGTATGGCTCAGGCATCCAGCCACAGGGAAGCTCCAAATATTACCCGTCTGCCGACACTCGATTCGACCGACTTTTATCTGTTTAACAGTTACGAGGCAGGTCGTTCGGGTTATGTCACTGTGCTGGCAAACTACATTCCGCTGCAAGACCCACAAGGTGGGCCAAATTACTTTGCGCTCGACCCTGCAGCTGTTTATAGCATCCACATCGATAACACTGGGGATGCGGTAGAAGATATGACGTTTCAGTTTCGTTTTAGCCAGCAACTGATCAATGACAATATGGGAGTCAAGCTGCCGATTGGTCCGGCAGACAACCAAAAAATGGTGGCGGTCCCTTTGAAAAACGTCGGTGCTATCAGCGCAGGTAACTCGGCAGCATTAAACTTTATCGAAACCTATCAATTGAGTCTGGTTTCAGGACCGCAGCAAAGCGGCACTAAAACCTTATTAAGCTCAGGTTCTGCTGACGGTAGTTTTACCAAACCTTACGATTACATTGGCGAAAAAACCTTTGGCAACAGCACTGCTTACCAAAGTTATGCAAACCAATATATGTACGAGACCAGCTTGCCTGGCTGTGATGCCAAAGCCCGTGTTTTTGTCGGACAGCGCAAAGATCCTTTTGTCGTAAACCTCGGTGAAACTTTCGATTTAGTGAACTATGTTCCGGTTGAAGGCGACAGTGCCCCTGGTGCAGGTGATGCTGCTGGCTTTCCTGGTGGTATCACGCAAAACTCCGCCAATGATGATTTACGCGGTAAAAACGTCACCACACTGGCATTGGAACTACCAACCTCTTGCATCACAGGAACTGGTAACGGTGTAATTGGCGCCTGGACCACAGCCAGTCTGCCGCAAGCGAGGATCTTAAACCCCAATCCGGCGTTTGATAATACAGAAGTCAATGGCGGCGCTTTAGTGCAGGTTTCGCGTTTAAGTAACCCGCTGGTGAATGAGCTGGTCATAGGTGTGGCGGATAAAGATAAATTTTCAGCCAGTCACCCGAAAGATGATGGTCAGTTTGCCGACTATGTCACCCATCCAAGCTTACCCGCCCTGCTGAATGTGCTGTTTAAAGACGCTGTTAATACAACGCTGGGCACCAACATCGAGGATTTAGCACCCACCAATTTCCCACGTACCGACTTAGTCACGGCATTTTTAACAGGTGTGCCTGGTGTCAATCAGTTAAGCACAGTCACTCCTTCAGAAATGCTGCGATTAAATACGGCCATAGCGGCTACGCCAGCAGCTAATCAATCTGCTTTTGGTGTTGCAGGCAACGATTTAGCCGGTTTCCCTAATGGTCGTCGCCCTGGTGATGATGTAGTTGATATTGCGCTACGGGTCATGATGGGCGCCTTGTGTCATGACATTCCAGTCAATGGCACACTAACTAATCTGGGACTCTGTGAACCTGCAGATGCGGCTGTAGGTAATGTACCTTTTACAGATGGTGCCCMGCTGGATGCCAGCATGATAGACAGCAGTTTTCCCTATTTACGTGCACCACTGGCTGGTTCACCTAACTAAGAAGGAACTGGATAATGCGTAAATTAATATGGCTTTTCCCTTTAGTGTTGTTATCCGCCTGTGGGTCTGACGACAAAACAAATTCGGCACCTGTCTTTGCCGAAGCCAGTTTTGTTACAGAAACAGAGACACAAGTGATGGATCGACTGATGGCTACCGATCCTGACGGAGATATGCTGAGCTATAGCATCGACTCTCAGCCAGCTAATGGCAGTCTGACACTGAACAGCAATGGTGATTTTGTTTACCAACCCAAGGCTGAATATACAGGCAGCGACAGTTTTGTCGCCCGGGTAACAGATGGAGAACTCACCGCGAGAGCCACAATCAGCTTTGAAGTCAACAGAGCCACGGTCTCCTTCCTGCAATACAGCAAAGCCGCTTTTGCTCAACAGGAAACTGACATGGCCTTATCGACCAACGGGCGGGATTTTACTCAGGACACTGAAGATACAGCGGATTACGCTGAAGTGTTTCAGTAACAAGGGACTGAAGTAAGTCAGCCCCGGTCTGACCGGGGCTGTTATGGAGCAAATGATGTTACAAAAAACAGCATGCATTACCGTGCTTTCTTTTTTATTGGCAGGCACAGCAGCCTCCTTGCCCGCTATAACTTTTGCGGCTTCTCCTGAAGCCGGATTGATATTGCAGAGCAAAAGTCGCGTTGTGTTGCCCTCTTGGGTGAAACAGCTAGAACAGCAGGCCTCACAATCTCAGTCAGCTGCGGATAAAGTGACACTGGCACAGGCCTACCTACAACTGGCTCGTCAGCCGGGCTGGAGCCGTTATTTTGATAAAGCACAGCAGCTATTAAAAAAAGCTCACAGCCCCTATTCTGCCGCCTATTGGTTGGTTTTGGCCGATACTGCGCAGCAGCAACATCAGTTTGAAGATGCGCTGAATTATCTGGCAAAAGCCCAGCAACTGCAGCCTGACGATATCAATGCTTTGTTAATGAAAAACCGGATTTATCTGGTACAAAACAATACTGCCGCGGCGCTGGCTGAATGCAAAAAGTTGCTGGGGCAACAAGAGCTGTTTTTATTGTCCTTGTGCAGCTTGGAAGTTGCAGGACGTCAAGGCAAAACTCAGGACAGTTACAAGGCTTTGCAACTCCTAGCAAGGCAACAGCAAACTATCCCACTGGCGCAACAACAGTGGCTGATTGCCGTGCTTGCTGAGCAAGCGGAAGCCTTACGCCAACCCAAGCAAGCCAGAGTCTGGTTAGAGCAGCTGTTATTCGCAGCACAATCTGAGCTTGCACCTTTGCCACTCTGGGTGAAATGGGCCGATTTGACGCTGAAGCAGGATGCCGCTTTGGTGTATCAGAAATTACAGCATTTGCATCAACAACAACAGCTCGAAGACGCGCTTCTGCTACGTCTGGCTTTAGCGGAACAACAAATGGCCGAAGGGCAAGAGTATCAACTCCTGATGCAACAAAGGGTTTCACTGCGGGAACATCGTCAGGACACTCTGCACAGCGCTGACCTGGCTCATTATTATCTGCGACTCACCCCTGATCCAGAGAAAGCCTTGTACTACGCCAGACTAAATGTCCAGCAAGCACAAGAGCCGGATGATCAGCTTTTATTCAATCTGGCGCTTGCACAGTCGCAACAAGACAATCCCCCCTCAGTCCAAACAGGAGAACAACCATGAAATGGCTTGCAGTGATAAGCTTATGTTTGAGTTGCTGTGTCTCTGCACACAGTTTAAGTACTGCTTTTATGCAACTACAAAATACAGATGCGGGATTATCCGCCACACTGGAACTGAGTATTGTCGACTTACAACAGGCATTGAACTGGCCTGCAGATCAGGATGTACGCTGGAGTGATATCCAAAAAAACAAGACACAGATCATCAGCTATCTGCAGCAACATCTGCATGTAAAGAGTAAGCAGAATAACAGCTGCGTGCTGGAAACAGAGGCCAATGCATGGACAGCTGTAGAAAAAAACCAAACCTATTATTTAAGTTTGCCCTTATTCAGTACTTGTGATGCGCACCAAAGTTCGTTGCATTACCAGCTGTTTAGTGAACTGCACGATCATAAACTGCTGGTGAGCTGGCAAGACAAACAATGGGTTGTCTCGCAGCAAAGCCCTCAACTGAACTTAATCAAAGTGACTCTCTGATGGACAGAACTAAACAAATTTTATACTGCTGTTCCGTACTATTTTCAGTCATGGTAACAGCAGAAGAACAAGTCGCTGGCGCTGTACCCGAGCCTGAACTGATTTTAGTACGAAGCCACCATCATCAGCATGGCGCAACAATCAACGCCTCAGAAGGCCATGTGCATGGTGTAGATATTGAACAACGGGCACTGCTAAGACCCGGCGATATGCTGGAGTTTGTGCCAGGCATGGTCGTAACTCAACACAGTGGCAGCGGTAAAGCCAATCAATATTTTTTACGTGGTTTCAATTTGGATCACGGCACCGATTTTGCCACCTCTGTCGATGGTATGCCCGTGAATATGCGTAGTCATGGACACGGACAGGGCTATTCTGACCTTAATTTTCTGATCCCCGAACTGGTTGAGCATATCCGCTACAGGAAAGGAAATTATCAGGCTAAGGATGGTGATTTTGCTAACGCTGGAGCCGCTGATTTTGAGTTAAAAAAACAAAGCCCGGAACAGCTGCAACTGACCTTAGGTGAGTATCAATACCAGAGGTTGTTACTCAAAGGAAGTACTGCCCTGGACTCAGCCGACTGGCTTAATGCCATTGAATTACAAGGGTATGCAGGCCCATGGCAAGGAGTGGACGAACAAGTTGAAAAAGTAAATTTTGTAAGCCGTTATAGTGCACAGCAGCAAGACTCGACGCAGCAGTTGACTCTGATGCTGTATGACAACAGTTGGAATGCAGCCGACCAGGTCCCGCAGCGTGCCATAGACCAGAACCTGATTAGCCGACTAGGTGTCATAGATCCAGACTCCGGCGGTAACAGCAACAGACAAAGCCTTTCCGGTCACTGGCAACAACAGGACTGGAAAGCCAGCGGCTACTGGATCCGCAGCCAACTGCAACTTTGGTCAAACTTTAGTTATTTTCTTAATGACCCACAGAACGGCGATCAATTTGAACAAAACGATGAAAGACAGCTATTTGGTGGTGAAGTCAGTAAAGAAATGCAGTTAAAACTTGGTGCTCTGGAGTGGAGCCATCAATTAGGTCTACAAAGCCGTTACGATGATATTAAGCAACTGGGATTATCCTTATCGCAAAACAGGATCCAACGTGAAGCCGTTCGAATGGATCAAGTACAGCAGCACTCCTGGTCCCTGTTCCATCAACAACAACTGCAATTAAGCGCCAACTGGCAAGCATTACTCGGACTAAGGTATGACTGGATGTCTGCCAGAGTTGAAAGTTTGTTAACTCAGGAAAATAGTGGTCGCGCCTCAGACGGTATCAGCTCGGTCAAGCTTGGACWGCGCTACCAGCCTGATGAAGCTCAACAGTGGGATTTGTCATTGGGCCAGGGTATGCATTCTAATGATGCCAGGGGAGCCACCATAAAAACAGATCCGGTCAGCGGTGAAGCTGCCGATGCAGTACCTTTGTGGGTGCGTTCTGAAGGCGCGGAGTTGGGCTGGCGTTACCTGCAATCCAACAACTGGCAAGTTTCTGTTGCGTTGTGGACCTTAAAGCTGGACTCCGAACTGGTTTATATTGGCGATGCAGGCGGGACAGAACCGAACCGCGCCTCACACCGCACTGGTGCAGAATTGGCTTGGTATTATTGGATAAATTCAGACTGGACTCTGGATTTAGAGCTAGCCAGCAGTCACAGCAGATACCGCAACAGCACCGCAGACGAAGGACGTTTTATCGAAGGGTCCCTGCCCGCTGTGGCTAGCATAGCCATTAACTACCACAACGATTCAGGCTTACATGCAAATTTACGCCTGCGCCATTTCGGCAACAGAACTCTGGATAGCGAAAATAAAGAAAGAGCCCCTAGCAGCACAGTGTTTAATGCCGACTTGTCTTATCAATGGCATCAATGGGACTTTGGTGTCGAACTCTTGAATCTGACCAACAGGAAAGTAGCAGACATGGTGTATTTTTACCAATCCCGTTTACAGAATGAAACTCTGCCTGCAGACGACAGGCATTTTCACCCTTTAGAGCCACGTATGTTGCGATTTTCTGTAGCTTATCGTTTTTAGTTAATCTGAGTTCATGATAAAAAATTTGAACTAAAGGCCATCTTTATTGTGATCGGATCTTTCGATCACAATAAAGATGGCCCACACAAGTTAGTGGAAGCATTTTACTATATCTATGATTTTCCTAACTTTTTACATCTGAATGAGGGAGCAGTCAACGGATGAAAGACGTAAGCGCCAAGGCTCTGGCCGTATGGTGATGAGCAAAGTGATGACTATCATTATCTTTTTCCAGATGTTTCAGCACCGTGATTTCAAAAACTTCTACACTGACTACCTGGCGCTTTTTTACAAATCAGCCTTTCCAAACCTGCTCAGCTATCCTCGCTTTGTCGAAATGATGCCTACTTACTGCATTGGTGCCTCTTTGCAGCTACTTTGCCAGCCTGAAAAGGGACTATGGGCTGGTTTTATGGATTTAAACCGCATTTAATTGTTAATCATCAAGGATGATAGTAGCTGCGAAAATCCCCCACCAATGTGCATGACACAAAACCAGTGCCAAACATGGTGTATACCACATGGACAAACCTTATACCGATACAGTCTACATCAGCAAAACACTATCCAATGATCTGTTGGGAAAAGGCATCACACTGGTCACGAACGAGCGTAAAAACATGAAAGCAAAGGCACTATTATTGTGAGATAGAGGGGGCTCTCAAGGCGCCTTATCATAGAAACCATCAACGACCAGTTGAAAATATTTCATCAATGGAGCACTTACGCCCCAGATAATATGGGCCAGCTTGTTGGCCATGGCGACCACGGCCTTTTTTCTGCTGAATGCCAAACTCCAACAAAAATCCATGCGCCTGATTACTAACAGCGGTACGATCCTCACCCAACTGCTCATGTAATTTGAGTAAACAGCCAAAAGCCTGATGCTCCTCAATGCGAACATGCGCAATGTGCATCGTCGGCCGCTTCGCAAATGGCTCCGGCGTCGTTAAAGTCATTTTTATTTGACTTTACGAGAGGCTTCAGGAAATTCGCCGGTATCATGTCAGCACAATAACCAAGGCTTCTGGCTTTACGACACCAAGGGTGTGCGCCTCCACAGGCATCAAAAAAACACAGTGCAAGGCGGCAAATTTGCAGGTATTCTGCAAACTTACTGACGAGCATTTTGCGCTTTTCTACTACTTTTCCGTGCTGATCTTACCCAATCACATGACAACTGAGCTTGCCAAGATCCACGCCTAATGTTTTGATAGACATGCTCATTCGCCTCTTTTGGTTTGGTCACCTCATCCGAAATCAGCATAGGAGGCAAGTCATCACATTAGACCTGACCTGWAACATCAGCAGAATCTTTGGACAGAAAAAACTTTGCAGCAACCCAGGATGTCATTGCCATTCTCTGTAAGGCTAAAAATGTCAGTTATCTTAAAGGCATACACGCATGGAAGCCAGCTAAAACCTGCATCACCGAGGTGGTAGCATTTTTAACAGCGTTCGGTCTTTTAATTTGATGTGATGGTACAAAGCGGCCGCAGCATGCCCCAGGATCAGCAGCCATACCAGATAAGCTCCGCCCTCTTTATGGATGAAATCCATAGGCACTTCAAATTGCTCAAAGCTCAGCCCTGCCCAGTCCTGGATCAGCAGCTGAAAAAGCCAGGTATCTGCAAACTTCGGAATTTCAAACCAAAAGAAAAACTCCGTAGCAACACCAGTCCCCAGATAGCCAGTCAAAGGCATAATGATGAGCACAGCATAAAGGGCTAAATGGCCGAAATGAGCCGCCTTGTGCATCAAAGCAGAACCTGGCTCCGGTGTGGGCTGTACATTGCTCCAACGCCAGCAGATCCGAAGTACAACCAATACAGCTATGGTAACTCCAAAAGATAAATGCAGCTGCAATGCAGTCCAGTTTATCGCTGTGTCTTTTTCTGTAAACCACTGCCTGTAATACACTGCTGTATAAGCAAAAAGAAAGAGTAAAGCCGTCGCCCAATGCAGTGCTCTTGCGATATAGCCGTAGTGAGTCGGGGTGTTCTTCATCATGCGTATGCTGCCTTGGTCAATGTGAAACTAAGTTCGATGTTAAGACGGCATAGTGCGGAAAAAAAACAAAATTAACAGAAGAAAAGTATGCAAATTATCGAACACTGAGTGGGATTGGTTCTGTATTAGCACCTCTGAACAGTGCAAAGAGTATACAAGCCAGCGCTATGGTGCTGGCTTGTATTTACTTTATAGCCTGAAATCGACTTAACTTTTTTTCGCCCAGGCAGCACACCAGCCTTCGGCATGAACCAGCTTACCAGGGAAAATATTACAACCTCGTAACGCTTCGCCATCTTTGCCTTGTATCTGCATACAATTGGCACAGTTGGCGCCATCAACAGTGGATTTTGCGACATATTTCATCGCTACAGCCATTGGATCGTCAGGCTTCACCACTTCTTGTGCCACAGCATGTAAAGCTGTACCGCCTAAAGTGATACCGACTAAGGTCGAAGCCGATAGTTTTAAAAAATTACGTCTGTCTAAATTTCCCATCTTTTACTCCGTTTCGTTTTTGGTTGTATCAAGGTGTTCTGCCCCTTGATAGATAACGCTACGGAGTATGTGGCAAAGAAGACTGCGTTGATTTGATCTAAAGCAGTGTCTGGTCGGAATAATCTGGCAAGTTCAGCAGACAGCAGTGAGAGCTACGGTCACAACCTCAGGATTTAGTCACATAAAATTTCAGCCACTGCGCTATGGAGCCTTGCTGTTGTTGCTCACGCAGATACTGATTAAAAGCCGCCAGTTGCGGTTTCCAGCGTGGATGAAAAGCCACAGTTAAACCTACAGGGCTAAAACCAGTGGCAGAACGGTACAGTTGCTTGTCAGGAAAGTGATGATGCAACAACCAGTTAGCGACATGCTCATTCATAAACGCATAATCACAACGGCCATTGAGCAACATATTCAGTTGAGTCAGTTCACTGGACGAATCCACTCTGGCCGTCTCATTGGTCTGAAAAAATGGTGTTAAGGCATCATAGATATAATACTGGCGGGTGCAGATGGCTTTACCTTTCACCCAATCCGCTAACTGCCCTTGCGCGGCCAGTGGCTGGCGGGCGAATAAATAGTCCTTATGCTCTAATAATGGTTCGGAAAACAGCAGTTGATCAGGATGTTGAGTCCATTCTTTTGCCAGCAAAATGGCATCCACTTCTCCCTGATAGAGCCTGTGTTCAGCACGGGTTCTGTTATCGGCCACATACTGAACACGAATATTTTGTTGTTGAAAAAAATCCTGTAATACTTCTGGCACCAGTCCTACTACTTTTTGAGTTTTTTCGTCCTGATACATATAAGGCGGTACTTGCGGGTAATACAACACAAATTTCAGATCGGTAGTTTTGGGGGCAGCCTGCACTGTGGTCATAGCACCAAGCGTTGTTAGCAGTATCAAAACACTTACTTTCCATAGTTTCATTGTTTTACCTGTCAAACCAAAGCAGAACATCGCTGTGTGTAAAACAGATAATACAAGCATTAGTGTTTTTATCAAATGGTTGTTTTTACCCTGCCCGGCCTAAAATTTTCTGATCAGCTGTTGTCAGTAAAGCTTTGGTGACTTAGAGTGCCGCCACAGTCTTTTTTGAATCTTATCTCTTATGAAACATCATCTTTTGTGGCTTGGCATCGCCAGCCTGGTTTTATCGGCCTGCAGCCAAACCTCTTCCGGCATTCATCAGTCCAATCAGTTTGCCAATAATGGACTGGATAAAAAAGCCAAAGCATTGAATGGCACTTACAGGTTACAACCAGAAGCCGCCCTAAAAACTCAATGGCTAACCCCGGAATTGTTGGTAGGCCTTGAAGAACAGCTAAAGTACTTAAACAAAAAGTCAGTGCCACAGCAGCATAACTTGCCGGGTTTAGCGGTCAATAAAACTCAGTTGCAACAAACAATACGTGATTTACAAGCCTGGGCAGAACAACCCTCAGCGCAAGGCAGTAAGTCCTTTGCCTTGTATCAGTTGGCCGGTGAAGATGGCAAAGGTAATGTGCAATTTACTGGTTATTATGTGCCGGTATTTAAAGTTCGATCCACACCGGATGCAGAATACAAATACCCTATTTATCGCAAACCTGCTGGCTTAAGCCAATATCCCAGCCGTGAACAAATCGACTTTGAACAGGTTTTGGCCGGGCAAGGGCTGGAGCTGTTTTACAGCAATAGTCTGGTCGACAATTTTTTTATGCAGGTACAAGGCTCTGGCGTGGTTGAAGATGAATACGGCCAACAGCATTTATTAAGTTATGGCGGCGGCAATGGTCACTCGTATCGCAGTTTAGGCAAAGTGCTGATTGAAATGGGTGAATATACGGCGGACACTATTTCTGCCACGGCCATTAAAGAATGGCTGGCCACACATCCGGACAGACAACGTGAGCTGATGAGCCGTAACCCAAGCTACACCTTTTTCTCGCCTGGCTTAGATAAACCTGTAGGGGCTGCCAATGTGCCTTTAACTCCACTGCATTCCATAGCCGTTGATCCGGCCTTTATTCCTTTAGGTTCCATAGTACTGGCGCAAGTGCCGTTGCTGGACGAAAAAGGTGAATTAACAGGCCATGAGTTCAGATTGATGCTGGCGCAAGATAAAGGCGCTGCTATTAAAACGCCTGGTCGTATTGATGTGTATCAGGGGATTGGAGAAGAAGCTCAGCAGCGCAGCGATAGCTTACGTCACTACGGCAAAATCTGGCTGGTGTTGCCAAAACAAGGACCAGAGCCACAGCTCTGATCCTTGAGTGTAAACATATAGTTTATTTATGGTATTAGCTCAGGTCTTAGTTCAGGTGCTTTTTCAGCGCCTGACCTGCCTGGTCCAGAGCTGCTTGTGTACCTGGCACATCAGACAACACATTCAGTAAACCAAAGTCGTGGATCATGCCGTTGTAGCGCACTGAAGTGACTGTCACACCAGCAGCATCCAGTTTGTTGGCATAAGCTTCACCTTCGTCACGCAGTACATCCAAAGCTGCGGTTTGAACCAGAGCTGGTGGTAAACCTGTTAACTGCTCTGTGGTTGCACGCAGTGGGGAGGCATAAATCTCGTTACGCTCTGCAGGGTTGGTGGTGTAGTTATCCCAGAACCACTGCATCATGTTTTTGGTCAGGAAGTAGCCGTCTGCAAACTGGTTGTACGAGCTATTCTCAAAGTTCGCATCAGTCACAGGCCATAACAGCAACTGGAATTTCAGTTTTGGAGTCCCAGCTTCTTTGGCTTTTAACGCGACGACTGCCGCCATATTGCCACCGACACTGTTACCCGCTACTGCTAAACGTGAACTGTCGATATTCAGCTCTTTACCATGCTCAGCCACCCATTTGGTTGCGGCATACGCCTGATTAATAGCTGTTGGGTATTTGGCTTCTGGTGATGGTGTGTAATCCACATAGACTGCAGCTGCACCAGAGCGGCTGACTAAATCACGGATTAAACGCTCGTGGGTTGGGAAATCACCTAATACCCAGCCACCACCGTGGAAGAACATAAAGGCTGGTAATACCCCTTTGCTGCCTGCAGGGCGA
>NZ_JARIXP010000008.1 GCF_029269265.1 Rheinheimera sp. 1928-s | reverse complement strand
TGGAAGCGCAGTGATGTGTTAAGCTAACTCATACTAATTGCCCGAGAGGCTTAACCATACAACGCCCAAGGTGTTTGTGTGTGGTGTGAAAAGAATTCGATTTATCAGTTTGCTTGTTAAAGACCTAAAAACAGTTTTTGCCTGGTGGCAATAGCGCTGTGGAACCACCTGACTCCATTCCGAACTCAGAAGTGAAACGCAGCCGCGACGATGGTAGTGTGGCAGATGCCATGCGAGAGTAGTTCACCGCCAGGCTCCCAAATACAGAACCCCGCTCAGTGAGCGGGGTTTTTTATTTTCGGCCCTAAACCACCTACTTCAGTAGGTGGTTATCATCCAAAAGGCTTTGCCTGAAACTCTGTTTGTATTTTTCTTATGAGCTATACCAAGCTGGGATTAGGCATCAAGTTCTTTGGCACAGACTAAATAAAAAAGTAACGGACGCTGCAGTTGCTCAGTTACTCGACAAAGGGCCCCTTTTAGGGGCTTAACACAAAGCCACCTTCTTCAGAAGGTGGATTCTTTACTTTCGGCCCTAAACCACCTACTTCAGTAGGTGGTTATCATCCAAAAGGCTTTGCCTGAAACTCTGTTTGTATTTTTCTTATGAGCTATACCAAGCTGGGATTAGGCATCAAGTTCTTTGGCACAGACTAAATAAAAAAGTAACGGACGCTGCAGTTGCTCAGTTACTCGACAAAGGGCCCCTTTTAGGGGCTTAACACAAAGCCACCTTCTTCAGAAGGTGGATTCTTTACTTGCGCTGCACAGGCGGTCGCCAGGGTGAAACAGGAAAAACGGGACGCAAACAGTTTTGCGTCACGCCTGTTTCACGCCTTGAGCTCTGCGAAAGGCCGGACAAGACGGCCTGCTGTCGCCTCACCGCCCGGAATAAGCACCCGAATTCAGAGCTAATCCGCTGTTAAAGTAGTTCACCGCCTCCGAATTCAGAGCTAATCTGCTTGAATTGCAAACAATACCCGCTCAACTCTCAGCCAAAACCCAAAGACGGCCGCCCATAAGGGACGGCCCCTACAGGCGATTGTGCCAATCTCCATCCCCAAAACACCCCCATTAGCCGCATCCCTCTGGCAATAGTCATCAAACCCAACTTAGTATCTGCTCAACCCATAATCAGAATAACGAGGTCCAGGTGCATTTATTTATTAAAACTGCGGTTTTTGCAGCGATTTCAGGTATCAGTCTGAGCGCAATAGCAGCACAGCAACCGCTGCAATATGAAGATGTATTTCAGTTAGAGTTTGTGTCAGACCCTCAGATCAGCAGCGATGGTGATCAGGTCGTATTTGTGCGTAACCGTTTCGATCAGGTGCTTGATAAACGTCTTGGATCGTTATGGCTCAGTGATACGAAAACCGGTCAGTTGCGGCCTTTAGTGTCAGAACAAGCAGATATCAGCTCGCCTTTATGGTCAGAAGATGGCAAAAAACTGGCTTTTATTTCATCGGCTTCGGGTAAACAACAGATCCATATCCGCTGGATGGACAATGGCCAAAGCGGCCAAATCAGCCATTTACCTGCAACTCCTTCAGGTTTGAGCTGGTCACCAGACGGTAAGTGGCTGGCTTTTTCGATGTTTACGCCGAAAAAAGCAGCGAATCCGGTCACTTTACCGGGTAAGCCTGAACAAAACGACTGGGCTAAAGCGCCTGTTTATATAGACACCATGCAATACAGAGCTGATGGCCGGGGTTATTTACCTGCAGGCTATCGACATATTTATCTGATGGCTGCTGATGGTGGTACTCCCATACAGCTAACCAGCGGTGATTTTGATCATGGCGGCGACATCAGCTGGCAAAAAGACAGTAAAGCGTTTTACTTTTCTGCCAATCGTCAATCGGACAAAAGAGCTCAGGCTCAAAATAGTGAAGTGTACAAGTTAACTATCGCTGATAAAAACCTGACTCAAGTCACTGACCGTTTTGGCCCCGATCACTCGCCGGCTTTATCTTCTGACGGCAAATGGCTGGCTTATCTGGGCTATGATGATAAAAAGCTGGCTCATCAGGCCAATCAGCTTTATGTCAAAAACCTGCAATCTGGCGAGATTAAAGCTCTTACTGCAGATTTAGACCGGGCCATTGATGGCTTTAGTTGGGGCGGCGACAGTGATGCGCTTTATATTCAATACGACGATCAGGCGCAGGGAAAAATTGCCTTACAACCTCTGAGCGGCAAACGTAAAGTACTGGTGGAGCAGGTTGGTGGTGGCTCCTATAGCCGTCCTTATACTGGTGGCAGTTTTAGCGTGTCTGATGATGGCGACATTGCCTATACCCAAATGTCGACTCAGGCGCCAGCTGAACTTGGCTTATGGCAGAGTGGCAAAAAGAAACAGCTGACCGAACTGAACAAAGATTTGCAGCTATCCCGTGATATAGGTGAAGTAGAAGAGTTTTGGGTGACTTCTTCTGTCGATCAGCGCAAGTTGCACAGCTGGCTGATTTTGCCGCCGAACTTCGATAAAACCAAAAAGTACCCGCTCATACTGGAAATCCACGGTGGCCCACATACCGCTTATGGTCCTGTATTTGCGATGGAATTGCAGTTGATGGCTGCTCAGGGTTATGTAGTGTTGTATACCAACCCCCGTGGCAGCACTAGCTATGGTATGGAATTCGCCAATCTGATCCACCATAAGTTCCCGAGTGAAGATTACAACGATCTGATGGATGTGGTGGACGCTACAGTGGCGAAAGGTTTTATCAATCCTGAACAACTCTTTGTGACTGGCGGCAGTGGAGGTGGTTTATTAACCAGCTGGATAGTAGGTCATACCGACAGATTTAAAGCTGCGGTAGCTGTAAACCCTGTGATTAATTGGTTTAGTTTTGTACTGAATGCCGATATGTACAACTACTTCAGCCAGTACTGGTTCCCTGGCATGCCATGGGAGAAACCAGAGCATTACCTGAAGCACTCACCCATCAGTTATGTGGGCAATGTCAAAACCCCAACCATGCTGATGACGGGCGAAGCAGATCACCGCACCCCTATTTCTGAAACTGAACAGTTTTATCAGGCGCTGCAATTAAGGGGTATAGAAACCGCTATGGTAAGGATCCCAGGTGCTTCACATGGCATTCATATCAGACCAAGCAATATGATGGCCAAGCCTGCTTATATCACCTACTGGTTTAACAAACATAAAAAGTAGAGTTTTGTAGCTGTAATTAAAAAGGGCCGTCTTTAATAAAGCGGCCCTTGGTTTTTTAGGGGGTTACTCAGATATAAGCAAAAGCGTCTGCAAACATTTGTTCGCGTTTGGCACCTTGCTCTAGGAAAGCATCCCGCACAACACCCACCATAGGGAAAGGACCTGCAATATAAATATCGTAAGCATCCAGAGATACAAAATCGTCCAGCACCGCCTGATGCACTAAACCAGAACGGCCTTGCCAATTATCTGTTGGGCTTTGGACTACTGGCATCAACTTATAATCATGGTAAGTGGCTGCCCATTGCTGCAATTCTGGCATATGGTACAAAGCTTCCTCGTGACGTACCCCCCAATATAAAAACACTGGTCTTTTCACACCTGCAGCCGCTATCGCCTGCGCAATACTGTAGATATAAGAAAAGCCTGTGCCGCCAGCCAGCAACAAAATAGGGTTATGACTGTCTTCACGCCAGAATGCCTGACCTAAACCCACTTCTACAGTCACGTCATCGTTGCTTTGCAGATGAGCTAATGCCTGACCGGAATATTGGTCGGCTACTGCGCCGCCAATATGTAGTTCCAGTTGATCCTGTGCAGGGATAGAAGCAACAGAAAAAGGCCTTTTGTCTTGATCTGTTAAGCACAGCTGCAAATATTGGCCTGGTTTAAATTCAACTTTCTGTTGTGGTGTCAGCAGTATCTGGTGCACTCCTGAAGTTAAGGGCTGAATTTTATCGACGGTACAAATCACTTTGGTCATGAATAATCCTGCGGCTTAGCCACGAATAAAAGGGTGGTGTAAGGTCAGATCTGACTCGGCATAAGCCAGACAACAATAGGTAAAGTTCTGCGCTTTATCCAGATCGGACAAAGGTTCAGGTGGCAGATAAGACACAGAGCCAGAGCGCAGGCGGCAGACGCAGGAGGTACAAACCCCTTGTTTGCAACGAAACGGAAAGTCGATGCCATGGCGCAAAGCCGCTTCGAGAATAGTTTCGTTGCTGTCTACCTGAAAACTCAGACCGCTGGGTTGTATTGTCACCTGATGGCTCATTTTTGGCCTGGCACTTTTAGCGCAGGAACTGCTTGTTCTGCAGGCATTATGTCCAGTTCAGCCCAGATATCATCTACTTTGGCTTTAACTGCCGGATCCATCACTATAGGTTCTCCCCATTCACGGGTTGTTTCGCCTGGCCATTTATTGGTGGCGTCTAAGCCCATCTTTGAGCCTAAACCCGATACTGGCGAGGCAAAATCCAGATAATCGATGGGCGTGTTTTCTATCAAGGTCGTATCACGCGCTGGATCCATCCGGGTCGTAATAGCCCAAATCACATCCTGCCAGTCGCGGGCATTGATATCGTCATCACAGACAATCACAAATTTGGTGTACATAAACTGTCGCAGGAAAGACCAGACGCCCATCATCACGCGTTTAGCATGGCCAGGGTATTGTTTCTTCATGGTCACTACAGCCATACGGTAGGAACAACCTTCAGGCGGCAGGTAAAAGTCGACAATTTCCGGAAATTGTTTTTGCAAAATAGGCACAAAAACTTCGTTCAGCGCCACACCTAAAATCGCCGGCTCATCTGGTGGACGGCCTGTGTAAGTGCTGTGGTAAATCGGATTTTCTCTGTGCGTGATATGAGTCACAGTAAATACGGGAAAGGAATCTACTTCGTTGTAATAGCCGGTGTGATCGCCATAAGGACCTTCAAGCGCCATTTCGCCCGGCTCGATATAGCCTTCCAGTACATATTCAGCAGTGGCTGGTACTTGTAAATCATTACTGATACAGCGGGTGACTTCGGTATTATCACCGCGTAATAAGCCAGCAAAGGCGTATTCAGATAAGGTATCAGGCACCGGAGTCACAGCGCCTAAAATGGTGGCAGGGTCGGCTCCTAAAGCAACAGCGACCGGAAAACGCTGACCCGGATTGGCTTTTTGCCATTCTAAAAAGTCCAAAGCGCCACCACGATGCGATAACCAGCGCATAATGACTTTGTTTTTCCCCAGCACTTGCTGGCGGTAAATACCTAAATTCTGCCGCTCTTTATGCGGGCCTTTAGTGACGGTTAAACCCCAGGTGATTAAAGGTGCAGCATCTCCTGGCCAGCAGGTCATCACTGGAATTTTGGTTAAATCAACCTGATCGCCAGAAAGCACTACTTGCTGACAAGGAGCTCGTTTCACTTCTTTGGCTGGCATATTCAACACTTGTTTGAATACAGGGAGTTTGTTCCAGGCGTCTTTTAAACCTTTTGGCGGCTCAGGCTCTTTCAAGAAGGCCAGTAATTTACCAACTTCACGTAAAGCGGCGACATCAGTCTGGCCCATACCTAAAGCAACACGCTCTGGTGTACCAAATAAATTAGCCAGCACCGGAACATCAAAACCTTTTGGGTTTTCAAATAACAAAGCAGGGCCACCGGCACGTAAAGTCCGGTCAGCTATTTCGGTCATTTCCAGATAGGGGTCGATTTCCATCGAAATTCGTTTGAGCAATCCACGTTGCTCCAGCTGACTGATAAAGTCACGCAGGTCTTTATATTTCATAAGGCTCTGGCTCTGCTTAGTGTGGGGGCTATTATACATGGCTGGTATAGGCAAACCAGCCTGTGCTGCTTTGTGGTTCTGACCAATACGAAGCAAAGGACAGATAAGACCAATCTACTGTCGTCACATGTCATCTTCATCTGGACGCAGTTAACTTGCGTTTCGACGGCTTCGTCATCTAATGTGGGACATAACGCTCATGATGGAGTCAGTTTTATGAATTTTCCTGAACAAATTAAACAACAAAGCTGCATGGACTGTTTAAGTGGCCAGTCACTTGGTTTTGAAATTCGTATGGCATTTCAACCTATTATCGACTGGTCAGTGCAAGACATTATAGGCTATGAAGCTTTGGTTCGAGGCCCTGAAGGTCAGGGCGCTGGCTGGGTATTTGAGCAAATTAACGACAGCAATAAATACTATTTTGATCAGGCCTGCCGGGTAAAAGCCATTGAAACAGCCTCTAAGTTAGGTTTGAAAAAGCTGTTAAGTATTAATTTCTTACCTAATGCCGTTTATAACCCCGAAACCTGCATCCGCGCCACTATTGAAGCGGGCGATCTGTTTGGCTTTGATATCACTCAAATTATGTTTGAAGTGACAGAAGGTGAGCAGATTATCGATCAGGGCAAGCTGAAACGTATTTTCGAAAGTTATGCCAAGCGGGGTTTTATCACAGCAATAGATGATTTTGGCTCAGGCTATGCCGGCTTAGCCTGGTTAACCTCGCTACGGCCAGCGGTATTAAAGCTGGATATGGGCTTAATACGGGATATTGATCAGGACACAGTCAAACAAGCTGTGCTGAAAGGCATTTTAACCGTCTGCTGTGAGCTCGGTACCAAAGTGCTGGCCGAGGGCGTTGAGAGTAAAGCCGAACTGGATTATCTGGTCGACGCTGGTATCAATTGGTATCAGGGCTATTACTTTGCTAAACCTCAACTGGAAAAGCTGTTAACTCATTCAGAAATCAACGGCTGGCGCTAAGCTGAAAAAAACTGTAGATTATCAGACATCTGGATGTCTAAGGTGTTCTTCATGAAAAAAGCGACTCAATTGATCCATGCTGGTCGTGGCAAAGAATGGACAGGCTCGGCAGTAAACCCGCCTGTAGTGCGAGCCTCGACTATTGTTTTTGATACGATGGCTGAACTGAAACATGCCACAGCACATCGCGGTGACAGAGTGCCTTATTATGGCCGTCGTGGCACCGCCACTCATTTCGCACTGCAGGATGCTATTTGCGATCTGGAAGGGTCAGCTGGTTGTGCTTTATACCCTTGTGGTGCAGCTGCTATTAACGCCGCTTTATTGTGTTTTTTAAAGCAGGGTGATCATCTCTTAATGGTCGACACCGCCTATGAACCGACCCGCGCTATTTGCGACAAGTTACTGGCAGGTTTAGGCATAGAAACTACCTATTACGACCCTTTGATTGGTGCTGGTATCAGCGCCTTAGTAAAACCCAATACCAAAGTTATTTTTCTTGAATCTCCAGGTTCTCTGACCATGGAGCTACAGGACATTCCTGCCATAAGCACTATAGCGAAAGCGCATAACTTAGTATTGATGCTGGACAATACCTGGGGCACCCCTCTGTTGTTGGATGCCTATGGTCTGGGTGTAGATGTCTGTATTCAATCAGCGACCAAATACATAGTGGGGCACTCAGATGCGATGATAGGTATTGCCACTGCCAATGAACAGTATTGGCCACAGCTGCGGGAGCATAGCTACCTGATGGGCTATTGTGCCTCAGCCGATGATGCCTATTTAGCCAGCCGTGGTCTGCGAACTTTAAAAGTGCGTTTAGCTCAGCACGAAGCTAATGCGTTAAAAGTGGCGAAGTGGTTGCAGCAACGACCTGAAGTTGAAACTGTGCGTCATCCTGCTTTACCTGAAAACCCTGGGTACGCTATTTTCCAACGTGATTTTTCCGGTAGCAATGGTTTGTTTTCTTTTGTGCTAAAACAAGGGGATGCCAAAGCTGTAGCGGCTTTTATTGAAGGTATGGAACATTTTAAAATGGGTTTTTCCTGGGGCGGGTACGAGAGCCTGATTATTCCAAACTTAAATATTCAGAAACTCAGAACAGCCAGCAGTTGGCCTTACAGCGGGCCTTTAATTCGTTTGCATATTGGCTTGGAAGATACGGAAGATTTAATTGCCGACTTAGCCGCGGCCTTTGAGCGTTTTCATCAGGCGCTGTAACTACAGCACCTGATGTTACTTGGGTATATCCGTTACTGCCGTAAAAAAGACTCGATGCTTTCGCCTGTTACTTTGCCAATTTGGCTGAACAGATAAAAGATTGCCACCATTAGCACCACAGTAACAGGCAGCACAATGACCGGATAACTCATTGCCGTCATTTGTGCCAGCTCCTCATTGAACGATGGCGTGCCTGGTGCGCTGACCAGCAAATATTTAGCCAAAGCATAATTAAGTACTGACGACAAAGTAAAAGCTCCTGCCACCAGGTAAGCACAGTTCTGTAATTTAGCGGCGAAAAGTTGTTCCGCATTGTTCGCTTTTAAACTAGCGTCCAGCTTGGTTAAATCCATCAGTTCGTCATTTAACAGAATCTTTTTCACCAGCGGGTATTTACTACGTTGACTGATTAAGACGGCCAAAGCAATTAAGCCTGGTACAGCCGCTTCTTTAATGGCGATATAAGCCGGATCCAGCTGTAACAAGCTGATGCCACCTGTCAGTAATACACTGACTACACCCAACACGGATAAGAAGTTTACCTTTTTGCTTTGCTGTAATTCCCACAAACCAAAACCCAAGGGGAAAGCCAAAGCCACCACTAAAGCCCAAACAGGCCCGAGCTGATGTTCTTCACTGAGTTTACTTAAAATCAGCGTAGGGATAACGATGTTAAAAAGTAGGTTTACTAAAAACCCGGATGACTTTTTCTTTTCTGTCTGACTCATAAATGCTACCGATGCTGCCTGTTTTACTATAACCGCTGCTTACTGTGGCCCGAGTATATCTGATTTAACCGCTGTTACGCAGTATCACGCTGAACTGCGCTACAGGCTCGATAGAAAGGCTGGCGCAGCAGACTAAATTAGCAAAAGCTCTAAACTACTGATTTGCTGAACATTGTAAAAACTTAGCAAGAACTCTGGCACTAAAACGAACCATTCTCAATGGCATCTTATTGATTTTGTTGGTTTTTTATTGAGTTTGTTCGTTTTTAGACTACAATAAGCACAGTTTTTGAATTTGCAGGTATCAGCTATGAAAGGCCAACCACTAGTGCTCGCTAAGCTTAATGAGGTGCTGACCTCTGAGTTAACGTCCATTAACCAGTATTTTTTACATGCCCGTATTTATAAAAATTGGGGTTTGGCTCAGTTAAATTCGGTTTGTTATAAAAAATCGATCAAAGATATGAAACAGGCTGACGAGCTGATTGAGCGTATTTTATTCCTCGAAGGCCTGCCTAACCTGCAAGCTTTAGGCAAATTACGTATTGGTGAAGACACTGAAGAGATGCTGCAGTGTGATCTGGATTTCCAGTACGACCAGCTGCCTTTATTACGTGACGCTATCAAACTATGCGAACAGCATCAGGATTACGTCAGCCGTGAATTGCTGCAGGAGATTCTGGAACATGAAGAAGAGCATGTCGACTGGATTGACACGCAACAGCAACAAATTACGCTTGTGGGTCTGGAAAATTATCTGCAAAGCCAAATGGGTTCAGGAGACTAAGAATGAAAGGTAATACACAGGTTATTGCAGCCTTAAACGAGCTGCTGTCGAATGAACTCAGCGCCATGGATCAGTATTTTATTCATTCCCGCATGTATCACGACTGGGGATTACACAAATTATTTGAGCGCATCGATCACGAAGTGACAGATGAAAAAGCTCATGCTGCAGCGCTGATTGAACGTATTTTGTTTTTAGAAGGTACGCCGGATTTATCCAAACGTGATCCTTTGCAGGTAGGTACTGATGTACCTTCTATGTTGCAGAATGACTTAAATGTTGAGTATTCGGTAGGTGCTTTGCTGAAGAAAACCATAGCCCTGTGTGAATCGGCGCAGGACTACGTCACCCGCGATTTGCTGATGACTTTGCTGGACGACACCGAAAACGATCACGCCCATTGGCTGGAACAACAGCTGCGTCTGATCAAGCTGATTAGTTTACCCAACTATATTCAGTCGCAAATCTAAGGCTGTTGTCTGTCTGCCAAAAAGCACCTTCGGGTGCTTTTTCTATTTGAAGTCGTCAGAAATTGGAGCGGGTGGCGGGAATCGAACCCGTGTCTAAAGCTTGGGAAGCTTTCATTCTGCCATTGAACTACACCCGCATGCGGCTTAAAGTACAAAACCCTGTAGAGACAAGTCAATCAATACCTTAAGGATTATTAGCGTGACTCCAGAACAAATTCAGCAGGCTGCGGCCTGGCTGGCGGATTATCGCCGCCGTGGTGAGGCCGCGCCTTTATTGCCAGTAGAGCAGCGCCCTACGTCATTGGCTGAAGCTTTTGCTATTCAGCAATGGCTCTTTATTGAATTGGACTTGCCTGTTGTGGGGTGGAAAGTCGGACTACCAGGTCCGGATAAATGGGTATTGGCACCTATAGCTAACTTGCAGCAAGGTGAACTTTGCCTGTTTGAGCAACAATCAGAGCAGTACAGTATTGAGCCTGAACTGGCATTTTTGCTGTCGACCGATTTACCTGCCCGTCATGAAGCTTATAGTGAAGCTGAGATCAAAGCTGCCATTGCTGCCACTCATCTGGCGTTGGAGCTGATTATCCGGCCTTACCGGGCCGATGCTGGCGCAGAATTTTTAGATCAGTTAGCGGCAGGTTTATTTAATCAGGGTTTGTATATTGGCCCTGCTTTAGCTGACAATGGTTTCCCGGAAAAAGTTGAACTGGTACTGGACTATTCGGGCCAGCAACAGAAGTTTGATGCTCAGCACCCCAATCAGGATCCATTATTGCCTTTGTATTGGCTGGTGAACCATTTAAGTCAGCAGGGTATTGGTTTACAAAAAGGTCAATGGGTGATCACTGGCTCTTATGCAGGTGTACTGACTATTCCTGCAGAGCAACCTATTACTTTAACCTTTATGGGTTATCCTGCTTTATCCTTCAGAACCTGATTGCAGGTTTGTTAGCACAAAGAGAATGTATTGATGTTTCCTATTAAAGATCCCGTGCTGGTTTTTGCTTTGGTGGCGGCGCTGATGCTGCTGGCGCCTATTGTGATGGCGCGTTACCGTTTACCCGGCATGATAGGTTTATTATTTGCTGGTGCTGTGCTTGGCCCTAACGCACTGAATGTGCTGGCCCGTGATCAGTCTTTTGTGCTTTTTGGCACCGTGGGTTTGTTGTACATCATGTTTACCGCCGCTCTTGAAATTGATATGGCGAAGTTAAAAAAGTACAAAACCCATAGCATAGTCTTTGGTTTGTTAACTTTTGCTATTCCGCAAAGTGTAGGGGCAGGAGTCGGACTGTTGTTTGGCTTCGACTGGCCAGCCGCCATTTTGCTCGGCAGTATGTTTGCTTCTCATACTTTGTTGGCTTATCCCATTGCCAGCCGGCTTGGCGTATCAAGAAATCAGGCGGTAACAGCTGCAGTCGGCGGTACTATTTTAACAGACACTTTAGCTTTGCTGGTGCTGGCCGTAATAGCCGGCATGACCAGAGGCGAAATGAACGACATTTTTTGGTACAAACTAGGGGCGTCGTTGTCTCTGTATGTCGCGCTAATACTCTTTGGTTTGCCATGGCTCGCTCGTTGGTTTTTCCGCAATGTGGGCGGCGATGGGGTCGCTGAATTTGTGTTTGTACTGGCGATGGTGTTCTTGTGTGCCAGCTTGTCTCATCTTGCCGGCGCTGAGCCTATAGTAGGTGCCTTTTTAGCAGGCCTGGCCTTAAACCGTTTAATTCCTCACAACGGCACCCTGATGAACCGTATTCAGTTCACTGGTGAAGCTATTTTTATTCCTTTTTTCCTGCTTTCTGTGGGGATGTTGCTGGATTTAAGTGT
The DNA here is from genome assembly GCF_029269265.1 of Rheinheimera sp. 1928-s. Taxonomy (GTDB): domain Bacteria; phylum Pseudomonadota; class Gammaproteobacteria; order Enterobacterales; family Alteromonadaceae; genus Pararheinheimera. The sequence goes on along the minus strand of NZ_JARIXP010000008.1, from coordinate 153,306 downwards.
GTTTTTTGGCGGCGTCAGGGCCTGGCTTATTGCCTTTGCCATGGTCATCACTGTTATTTCAACTAAATGGCTGGCGGCACAGGCCACCCGATTATTTTTAGGTTACAGCAACGATCAAGCAAAAGTCGTGTTTGGTTTAAGCGTCGCTCAGGCGGCTGCTACTCTGGCTGCAACTATAGTGGGCCACGAAATCGGCTTGTTTGATGAGACTGTTGTGAATGGCGCTATTCTGATGATTCTGGTGACTTGTTTCCTGGCTCCACTGATGGTGGACCGTTACGGCAGAAAAATGGCGATAGCCAATCAGCAAGACGATGGGGATGCAGACATACGGCAACAACGTATCATAGTTGCGTTAGCGGATCAGGCTCAGAGCGGAGAGCTGTTGGAACTGGCTCGTCTGTTGCGTGATCCACAGCATACACAACCTGTTTACCCTCTGACGGTAGTACCTGATACGGACAGTTCCAAAGAGCGGGTGAAGCGGGCAACTGCGATAGTGGATCAGGCGGTTAAGTCTCTTGCTGAATCCGAGGTACCGGCTGTACCTGTCACTCGTCTGGATTTAAATATCACGGATGGCATTCTGCGGTCCCGCAAGGAACTGAATGGCTCAGAGTTGATTGTTGGCTGGAGTGAACACACAACTGCTCCTGAGTATTTGTTTGGTTCTATGCTGGAAAAATTACTGGCTGACCGTCACTACACTTTATTAGTCAGTCGTACCCGGCATCCATGGCAAACCTGTAACCGTTTATTCTGGTGTTTACCCAATCATGCAGAATCTGAGCATGGATTTATTGAAGCAGTGGCTTTGGTGCGCCGTCTTTGTCAGCAATTGGGTGTTAGCCTTAGTCTGGTGATACAGGATGTGCAACGGGAAAAAATAGCGAAAAAACTGAAACAGCTCAAAGTGACAGATGAAATCGGGTATTTGGTGGTGCCTGCAGAGCAAAGCTTGCTTTTGGTGCTACAGGAGCATGGTGCATCTGATCAACTGATTGTCAGCTATGGCGTCAGGCAAGGTGGTCTGGCATGGCATTCGTCATTGCAGGAGCTGCCAACCAGCATAGCGACTGAGTTCCCTAACGCAAATTTACTGGTGATTTATCCGGCTGAACCTGAAGAGGATCACGAATAAAAAAGTGCTGGCGCTGGGGATCACCAGTGCCAGCGGCCGCTTTGTATCAAGCCATAAATCAAACCAAATAAACCTGCGCTATAACCAGCTGTCATGCCCAGTACACACCAGAGTGCATTTTTCCGCTTTACTCTGGCATGTTCTGCGGCATCCGGGTATTGCCGTTGCAGACGTGGGCCGATGATTTGCTGCAATTGCAGCTGGCTATAGATCAGTCCGGCTATCATCAGCACAAAAGCAGAGACTGGAGCCCAGGCGCCGCTGGTCAGTTCGTAAGCCGCTGTTAATAGCAGTCCTGATAACAGCACCCAAACAATGGTTTTGTTACGTAACGCTTTTAATGCAGCTTTTTCATCCTCACTATCGGCTTTTTTTAGGACGGCTCGCATGCCGAAGACCACTCCAGCCACAGCAGCCAAAGCGCCAATCATAGCTCCTCCCAGCAGCACTGCAATTTTGGCCAGCCAGCCACTTTGTTGTGCAGCAACAGAGACTGAAGTCGCTGCTGCTACAGGAGGTGCAACGCTGGTCAGTGCTGCGGCTATCACTGCACTGAATCCCAAACCTGGTGCTGTGCTTAGTACCAGTTGACCGTAACGTGCCAGTAAGCTGTCTTTTAATTGTTCACGCACTCTGGATAGTTTTTTCCGTACATTGGCATCGCTTAACCCCAATAAATCCGCCACTTGCTGACTGGATTGCTCCTCCCGGTAATAGAGTAAAACGATTTCGCGGCTGTCTTCCGGTAACTGACTGATAAAGTCCTGCATAATAATTTGCTGCTGCTCACGCTCAAGCAGCTCTTGCATTGAAGCCGTCGGGTCGGCGAAGTTTTCCAACAGGCTTTCCGCTTCGTCACCCACCACTTTTTGTTTTACTTTGTTATCCCGCAGGTAGTTATAACTGCGGTGCCTGGTCATTTGGCGGACCCAGGGTAAAAAGCTGGCGGGTTCGCGCAGCGTTGCTAACTGGTGCCAGATATAAATAAATACCTCTTGTGCTACTTCTTCGCTGGCATCTAAATCTTTCACTATCGCCAAAGCTATGCCGGTGACAGTATGGCGACACTGGCTGATCAGGCGTTCAAAGGCGCTGTGATCGCCCGCTGTGGCTGCAATCACGTCAGGTAATAATTTCTGTTCCACTGTAGTTAACATTTTTTATTATTCCTTTATAAAATCAGTGATGTGCGCCAACAGCCACTCCGGCTGATCCCACATAATAAAATGCCGCGCCTGCCAATTAAAGTCCAGCTTCGCTTGTGGAATAGTGTTAATTTGTTGTTGATACAAAGCCTGAACCGCAGGGCGCAGAGCGTCCGAAGGTAAAGCACCACCAGCCCCTAACAGCAACACTGGTTGTTGAATTTTATGCACTTCGCTGCGCAAGTCTGTAGTGAGTAGTTCAGCTATGACCGCACCTACTGTGGTTGGATCGGACTGCCCCGCCATTTCTGTGATTATTGTGGCATGTTCTGCACTGCTGACCTGAACTGCTATGCCTTGTTTGGTGCTTTCTGCCAACTGCTCCGCCGTCATTTGCTGATAATACTGCTGCATCATCTTAGCCTGCGGCAGCATTTGCGCCACGGTGGTGTTGCTGTCGCGGCTAAAAACCGGAGCCAGATAAGGCAAGCCATCCACGGCTATGATTTTGCCTGGCAGCCCTGGATAAGAGCTTGCAAGCTGAAAGGCCAAAAAAGCTCCCATGCTATGGCCAATCAATACTGGTTTCTGTAACTGATGCTGCTGAATATAAGCGGCCAGTTCCTGAGTGACTTGTGTTAGTTTCAGTGGGCTGGTCAAAGCCTTGGTTCCGGCAAAACCTGCGAGGTTGATTTGATGTAACTGGTGATCCGCTTTTAGCTCTGTAACCAGTTGCTGCCACACCCGCTGATCAGACATCAGACCCGGGATCAGAATAATGGCTTTGCCCTGGCCTGCTACCTGCACCTGAAAGCTTGGGGTTTGGGTTTCATCAGCTTTAAGGCTTTGACTTGTGGCTATAAATGCTGTGGAACACAGCAAAATAAGCAGGTACTTTTTAAACATAAAGGTCACTCCTGAAGTTTAGTGAAGCTGCGCATTTATGCAGCACTTCTACCAAGTACCTTGGGCTTTGTAGTTTGTGACAGATTTCTGCATAAATATTTCAGACTTCTAAACTTCTGGCTTTCTATTTTGTTGGTCGTTTTGTAATCTGTCAGGCTTGAGCACCAAACAAATACCCGTTAGGGTGGATAAGAACGCTGTAAAGAGAACGATAGCTACAAAGATAACGATAGAAAAAGTGCAGAACAAACTGCAGGCAGTGCAACGAGGAGAGTGGGTGATGTCGCAATATGCTGCCTTGAGGGCAAATGTCGGATTGTTGGGCACCCAACTGGGTGACACCATACGCAATCAATTAGGTGATGCAGTTTTAGAACGTATTGAACAAATTCGCGCTTTAGCCAAAGAAGCAAGGCAGGGCACAGAGCTGCAGGATCAGCAATTAAAACAAGTGCTGGCCAGTTTAACCGATCAGGAAATTCTGCCAGTGGCCCGTGCTTTTGCTCAGTTTTTAAATCTGGCCAACTTAGCAGAGCAGCACCATACCATTAGTAAAGCAGGCCGTGCTTCTATTGAAAAACCAGAACCAGTGGCTGAATTACTGCAACTGTTGCAGGATAAAGAGATCGGTAAAAACCGGATTGAACAGGCCGTTGCTGATCTGTCGATTGAGCTGGTGCTGACTGCACACCCAACAGAAGTCACCCGTCGCACTCTTATTCATAAACTAACGGAAATTGCTGCCTGTTTAGCGGAGCTGGAGCAGGATTTATTGCCTTTACAGCAGCAAAAAACAGAAAACCGGCTGTATCAGCTGATCACGCAGGCCTGGCATACCAACGAAATTCGAGAACAGCGACCGACACCAGTGGATGAAGCCAAGTCTGGTTTTGCTGTGATTGAAACTTCACTTTGGGACGCGGTGCCAGAATTTATCCGTGAACTTGATACGGCACTGATCCCTGTATTGGGGCATGGCTTGGCTTTAGATGCCATACCTATTCGTTTTTCATCCTGGATGGGTGGCGACAGAGACGGTAATCCTTTTGTTACGGCCAAAGTCACGCGTCAGGTTTTGCTGTTAAGTCGTTGGAAAGCGGCAGATTTATTCAGTCGTGATCTGGATGTATTGGCCAACGAACTGTCGATGGTTCAGGTCAATGATGCTTTGCGTGCTGTAGTTGGGGACGCATCAGAGCCTTACCGTAAGTTACTGAAAGACTTCCGCCATAAGTTGTTGCACACCAGAGACTGGCTGACCGAAGCCTTAAAGCACGACAGGTTACAACGGCCTGACGATCTGATTTGGCACAATGAGCAACTGCTGGAACCTCTGCTGCTTTGTTATCAGTCCTTGCTCGACTGCAAAATGCAGGTGGTGGCAGAAGGTTTACTAAAAGACACCATCCGCCGTGCTTATGCTTTTGGTTTAACCTTGCTGAAGCTGGATGTGCGGCAGGAATCGGGCCGTCACACTGCGGTGTTCAGCGAGTTTACCCGTTATCTGGGTATTGGTGATTATGCCGATTGGGATGAACCAGCCCGGCAGGCCTTTTTACTGAACGAGCTGAGCAGCAAAAGGCCTTTATTCCCGCGTAACTGGCAGCCCAGCGCTGAGGTCAAAGAAGTGCTGGATACCTGCGACATAGTGGCCCGGCATGGCGCTGAAGCTTTATCCACTTATGTGATTTCAATGGCGGGCAAACCCTCAGATGTGTTGGCCGTGCAGTTATTGCTAAAAGACGCTGGTATTAGCTTCCCTATGCCTGTCGCGCCTTTGTTTGAAACCCTGGCCGATTTAACCAACGCCCCAGAATGTATCAGCAAGCTGTTGGCCATTGATTGGTACAGAGGTTATATCAATGGCCGGCAGGAAGTCATGATCGGTTATTCGGACTCAGCCAAAGATGCCGGCGCTTTTGCAGCCGCTTGGGCACAGTACAGTGCCCAGGAAGCGTTAGTTGCTATTTGCCAGCAAGCCAAAGTGCAACTGACGCTATTCCATGGTCGTGGCGGTACTATAGGCCGTGGTGGTGGTCCTGCTCATGCCGCTATTTTATCTCAGCCGCCAGGGTCGCTTGCTGGTGGTTTGCGGGTGACAGAGCAAGGCGAGATGATCCGCTTTAAATTTGGTTTAACTGGCTTAGCAAAGCGTAGTCTTGCTTTGTATGCCAGTGCTGTACTGGAAGGGGTGTTATTGCCACCACCAGTGCCGGAGCAAAGTTGGCGTGAGCTGATGCAACAACTGGCAACCGTCTCCTGTGAAGCTTACCGTGCCGTCGTGCGGCATCACCCGGATTTTGTGCCTTATTTCCGCGCTGCTACGCCAGAGCTGGAGTTAGGGCAGCTACCGCTGGGCAGTCGTCCGCCAAAACGTAATCCAAATGGTGGTGTCGAGAGTTTACGTGCTATTCCATGGATTTTTGCCTGGTCGCAAAACCGTTTGATGTTACCGGCCTGGTTAGGCGCTGGCAGCGCTTTGGCCGTTGTCGTCGATCAAGGCAAAACAGAATTGCTCACGCAAATGCGGGCGAAATGGCCGTTTTTCGCCACGCGGTTGTCAATGCTGGAAATGGTGTATTTAAAAGCCGATGCAGAAATAGCTGCCTACTATGATGAAAAACTGGTGCCAGAAGCTTTGTTGCCTTTAGGTCAGCAATTACGTGATCAACTGGCCGCAGATACAGCCTTGCTGTTGAAGTTGATTCAAAGCGATACGCTGATGGCGAAAGAGGCCTGGATCCGTGAATCCATTATGCTACGAAATACCTATGTCGACCCGCTGCATATTTTGCAGGTGGAGTTGTTAAATCGGGTCAGGCATGAGCCTGAAACGGTTAACGACAGCATTAAACGGGCTTTGATGGTGACTATTGCCGGTATTGCAGCCGGGATGCGTAACTCGGGTTAAGATGCTGTTTTCAAATGCGTCGCAACAACGTTCCTGACAGTTGCGACATACCGTACATCCTGTACATAAAAAAGGGCATACAGTGTATGCCCTTTTTTTGTCTAAGACTAAAACTTAGAAAAAGCTTTTCTTAAACTCAACACCAATAATACGAGGTTCGTTAACAAAGCCTGTCAGGTTGTTGAAGTCGATAGCACCTTTTAAGTTGTCTTCGTCCGTGATATTACGGCCAAATAAAGCCACTTCGTAGTCGTTATCAAAGTTCAGATAACCAATACGTAAACCAGCTTCAAAATTACCGTTGGTACGATATTCCATAGATTCATACAGGAACAGGTTTGTTTCACCCTGACGAGCTACATCACCATAAAAATAAATCTCACCCGTGCTGACCGGAATATCATAACGGGCATTGACCGTTAAAATAGTTTCAGGAGCTTGTGGGAATGGATTGCCGTCAATAAAGACTAAACCAGCACCGTTAGACGGGTCTGTTGGTGTACAGGCACCTGAACCACATGGAGCAACCAGTAAGTTTTGATCCTTCAGTTCAGTGTTGTTGTAGCTGAAACCACCGCCAAAGACCAGGCTTTTGGTTGCACGCCACTCAGCGTCTACTTCAAAACCATAACCTACACCTTTATCGGCATTGATCAACTGGTTACCCTGAGTTTCGCCACCAATAGCGGATAACTGAATATCGTCAATGGTGTAATAAAACAGAGCGCCGTTCAGACGCAATGAGTCATCCAGTAAATCAGACTTAGCACCTACTTCAAATGACGTAATAGTTTCTGAGTCGGCCACTGAAGGTGCTTTTTCAAAGGCAACATCACGCCCTTGAATAGACTGGGCGCGGAAACCGCTGGCAACACGACCAAAAACGCTGGTGGAGTCTGTCAGGCGATAGTTGCTGCTTAATTCCCAACTGACCTGACCATCATCCACTTTGATTGGATCGTAATCCTGGATGGCGGCTTCGCCTATGGTTAAAGCGAAGCTATCCACATTTTGTTGGCCTACCCAGAAGGTTTTTTCGTCGTGAGTGTAACGAATACCACCTGTGATATCCCAACGGTCATTGAGGTTATAAGTCGTTTGACCAAATACGGCCCAGCTTTTGTTGCCGTGGTATACAGTGGTCGCGCCAAAGAAGCCGTCAACGCTGGTGACGCCAAAAGAGGAGTCAAAGTAAAACGCGCCAACCTGCCATTCTAAAGCTTCATTGGTATCGCTGGCTAAACGGATTTCCTGAGTAAACTGTTCTAAGTCATTTAACTGATCTTCAGTCACAGCATCAAAAGGAATAAAACCTGGGCCAGTTTCTTCAGCGACACCATCAAAATTGGTATCAATGAAATAACCACCATCGATATCGCCTTTACCTTTGCCATCCGCTTTTTCCATCGCTGAAATCATGGTTAAGGTCATGTCTTTTAAAGCAAATTCAAAAGTTAACGAGGTACCGAAGTTATCGTATTCCTGATAGTTGCCATCGCCTTTATCATAATAAACGGTGTCACGATCATAATTTTCGTTCAGCTCGTTGCTACCCGGAGTCAGGACGTTGGCTCTAAATAAAGAGGAGGTGCCATCCAGTTTGCGGCCATGTACGTTTAATAAAGCTGAGAAATCGTCAGTGTCGTATAAAAACTGCAGGCGACCTGCTTTTTCGTCATGACCACCGGTAAAATCTTTTTCACCGGTAAAACCGTTGTCAACATAGTCGTCACGGTTTTGGTTCATCAAGGAGATACGGGCTGATAATTCGTCAGTTAAACCACCACCAGCTGCGCCTTCCACGTTAATAGTGCCGAAGCTGCCTACCGTTGCTTTGGTATAAGCTTCAAAGTCCTGAGTTGGTTTTACAGAGGTAAATTTCACTATACCTGCTGTGGTGTTGCGGCCAAATAAAGTACCTTGTGGACCACGGATCACTTCAGCCTGCGCTACGTCAAATAGCGGGAAGCTTTTAAGGATTACGTTTTCCATCACCACGTCATCCATAATCACAGAAACTGGCTGAGAAGCGGCCAGGTCAAAATCTGTGTTTCCTAAACCACGAATATAAAAACGTGGTGCAGCACGGCCGTTTGATGATTCAGCGTATAAACCTGGAATTTTTCCAGATAAAGCCTGGATATCCTCGCCACCTGCAAACAAAGCGTCGAATTTTTCACCGCTTAAGGTTGCAATAGAGATAGGAACTTCCTGGGTGCTTTGCACGCGTTTTTGCGCAGTCACCATAATGCGTTCCAATTTTGTCTCTTCAGCAGCCTGATCTTTGTCACTTTCCTGCGCGAATAAAGCAGGAGAAAGACCCATGGCTGCAGCGAGCAGACTGGCCTGAATACTCAATGCCAGAACAGACTTTTTGCATGTTTTCATCAATGTGTTACCTTATTTTTAGGCTGTTATATACTCTGGTGCGTCCTGCGGGTCTGTTATCAGAGCGAACCCTACAAACTCTGGAGTGACCACAGTGTTTGCCCTGATAACCTGCGGCTACTATAGCATTTTGCAGCTACTTTTGCCGATATGGCTGATAAAAGAGCCAAAAACCTTCAGGTTGGCAGGGGGTTAATTGCGCAATATCTATTTAAGCAAAATCAGGTTTACATGGTGCTAACTTGTTTCTGTTTTGTCTTTAATCTGTACAAGTGCGGTATAAATGGAGCAACGGCCCTGATGGGAAGAGTAGTAGCTGATCAGCAACCTGTTTTGCTGCAATACCATACCGGCGTAACTGCAATCTCCGCCTGAAGGTAAAACCAGTATCTCGGTCAGCTTGCCGCTGTGTTGATCTAATGAAACCAGGCTGGTGCGTACTTTGTGATCATAAAGCCGCACTACCGCAAGCAGTTGTCCTGATGGCGTAAATATAGCCTGTGGGCCTCCTATACGGCAGCCAATATCCAGCCAGTTCCAGTGGTGATAGGGAGCATGAGCGTAACCTAGTTGGCCATGGTCTGGATCTTTGCGCAATAAACACCAGGCTGTGTCTTTGTGATCAAATAACAAGGCGGCTTCATTGGCATAGCCTTCCGAATATATTCTGGGGCCCGCAACGTCGAACTGGCCTGTATCCTCTTGTTGATACAAACGAATATGCCGGTCGGCACCACATTTATAGGCGACGGCATACGCCTGATCGCGTAGCCAGCTTAAACGCCATAACCAATAATCAGTTTCACCTACAGCCTGAGGTTCCGACCAGGTTTTGCCATCAGTTGAAGACCAAAGATAAGATTGATAAGCCTGCTTTGTTTTGTCATGAAAAGCAGCAGCGGCCAGTAACTGTAGTTTTCCGCCTGGCGTTACACTTAATTTGCCATCCCTTAAATCGGCAGCAGGGTTGTGCAGTACAGCCACAGTACGCCATTTTTTGCCCTGCACTGAACTCATGATCCGCAGTACACCATCTTTGGAGTGATGTGTGGACGCCTGACGGAACACCAGATAATAGCGCTGGCTGAAGTAACATAAGTCTGTAAAAGCATTATGTTTTCCTGCTTTCCATGCGCGCTGAACCCAGATCAGTTCTATGGCGGTTCTGCTTGATTCTGTAGTGTGACTGGACATAGAGTTGTGCCAATTTGTGTTTTTGTTGTTAATTATTTGTGTGTTTTTATGCTTGAACTACACTTGGTCTTACTTTAGTAACAGCTTTTTTAATTGTGTCGGGTCTATGCCTGTCGGCACAAAGTGAAAAGTCTTTTTGCAGTGTACAAAACTGCACGGAGTTTCACTATGACGACAGAACAGAGTTTATTTAGATCCAAAGCTCTGCAGGCACAACAGCAACGCCTGGAAGGGCAGGTGAGTATTGTTCAGCCTGTCAGCAGCTCGGTGTTGTGTTTTTGTTTAGTTTTTATCTTGCTCAGTTTATTGCTGCTGTTGCACCAGGCAAGTTTTTCCCGCAAAGAAACCGTGGTGGGTTATCTGAAACCGTCCAGTGGTGTGGTTCGTATTCAAAGTCAGCGTTCAGCTGTGTTGAAACAACTTTATATTCAGGACGGCACTTTGGTGCAGGCAGGTCAAAAACTGGCTTTACTGAGTACAGACGAGTATCTGGCAGCCGGAGAAAGTCTGACCGAACACCTGCAAAGCAGTCTTGCACTTCAGCTGGCATTAAATGCGCAGAAGCGGCTTGAACTGATTCAAAGTTTTGAGCAGCAGCGTCAACAATTGGCAGCGCAAATCAGTAATGTCAAACGGCAACTGGCAGAAAACCAGCGCCAGCAGCAATTGCTGTCTCAGCGCATTGGTTTACAGACTCAACGTTTACTGTCCCAGCAGGACCTTGCGCTCAAAGGCCATCTGCCAAAGTTACAACTGGAGCAACAGCAGGATCAGCACCTGATGTTGCAGCAACAACTGGCTGAGGTACAAACTTTGGCTCAATCCATTCTTCAGCAACAGATCCAGTGGGAAAATCAACTTCAGGCTTTGCCTGTTGAACAGCAGCGCCAGCTTCAGCAATTACAAGCTGAGCGGCTGAGTTTGGAGCAGCAGAAAACTGAATTGCTGGCTCGCAAAGAAGTGGTATTAACAGCTCCGGTTGCGGGCAGAGTCACAAATTTAGTGGTGAGCGCTGGCCAGTATCTGCAAGGCAGCCAAGTGTTAATGCAAGTGCTGCCGGAATCGGATTTTTTATACGCTCAATTATTAGTTCCAACCCGGGCTTTTGGTTTTATTCAACCCGGCCAGACCACCTGGTTGCGTTTTGATGCTTTTCCTTACCAGCGTTTTGGTTTGTATCAGGGGGAAATCAGCCAGCTTTCAAAAGCCGTGCTGATGGCGCAAGACCCCGATAGTCCGGTACAAATCCAGGAACCGGTTTATCAGGTGCAGGTGCGGCTGGATCAACAATTTATTGAAGCTTATGGCGAACAAATGCCGTTGCAGGCCGGCATGTTATTAAGTGCTGACATAGTACTGGAACAGCGTTCGGTGTTGAGCTGGTTGCTGGAACCTTTGTTCAGCTTAAAAGGGCGTTTTCAAATTTAAACCAGAGTTTGTAGGGAGCTTATGATGGAGAAGCGGATGATAAAAAAACAGGCCTGTACTGGCGAATACTCAGGCCCTTTGTTAGAGCATTCAGATGCAGATCATCTATCAATCTGAGGCGGCCGAGTGTGGATTGGCCTGTCTGGCTATGGTGGCCGGTGCTTATGGCTATAAAACCGATATGGCCAGTTTGCGTCAACGTTATCCTTTGTCGCTTAAAGGCTTAACTTTGCAGCATCTGATGCAGCTGGCTGACAATCTGGGACTGGCGGGACGTGCTTTACGACTGGAGCCTGAAGAGCTGGCTCAGTTGAAGTTGCCCTGCATTTTGCATTGGCAGATGAGCCACTTTGTCGTGCTGGTGAAAGTGAAAGGGCAAAAAATTCAGATCCATGACCCTGCTTGTGGCAAACGTGAGTTGTGCTTTGCTGACGTCGATCAATGCTTTACCGGCATTGCTCTTGAACTGAGTCCGACCACTGAGTTTAAAAAGCAAGATCAACGACAAAAGTTAAGTGTGCGGCAGTTTTGGTCTTCGGCTTCAGGGTTGTGGTCGGCATTATTCAGAATACTGTTGATGTCGCTGGTGCTGCAGTTTTTCTTACTGGTGGCCCCTTATTACCTGCAACTGGTGGTGGATGAAGTGCTGGTAAGCCGGGATTTGGATTTATTGCATGTGCTGGCGATAGGATTTGCCTTGTTGCTGCTGTTGCAAATTCTGACCAATATTCTGCGTAGCTGGCTGGTGCTGCATTTAGGGTCGGTATTAAATCTGCAATTGGCCACGAATTTATTCCGGCATTTACTGCATTTGCCAATGAGTTTTTTTGAGAAGCGCCATATGGGCGATATTGTGTCGCGTTTTGGTTCTTTGCAGCAGTTACGGGAATTGCTGACGAATAGCCTGATTGAGGCGCTGATTGATGGCCTTATGGCTTGTACTGTGCTGGTCTTGTTGTTTGTTTATCATCCGGTGTTGGCCGCCGTGGTGCTGGTGGCTGTGCTGCTTTATGCGCTGCTGAGGTTTGTTTTTTATTCGCCACTAAAACAATGTACGGAGCAAAGCATAGTGACTCAGGCGAAAGAACAGTCCGGCTTTATGGAGAGTGTCCGCGCCATACAGTGTTTGCAGTTGTTCTCCAAACAAAGCCAAAGGTTGAGCCTGTGGCAAAATCAGTACTCAGATGCTGTGGATCAGCAATTCCGGCTGGGGCGCTGGCACTTATCATTGCAGGCTGTGCATCAATTGTTATTTGGTATTGAGCATATACTCGTGATTTATCTGGCAGCTCTGGCAGTGATCGACAATGCTTTTAGTGTCGGAATGTTGTTTGCATTTGCCAGTTACAAAAGCCAGTTTACCCAAAGAGCTGCTGCTTTTATTGACCACTGGGTCGAATTCCGCATGCTTGAGCTACACCTGCAACGTCTGGCGGATATTGCGCTGACAGACACCGAGGATTTAGGAGAGAGCCAGCCTTATTTACAGTTGCAAGGTCATATTGAATTACGCGACCTGAGTTTTCAGCAGGCGGCGCAGGACCCCTGGCTGTTTCATCAACTGAGTTTTCAGTTATCTCCGGGCGAAAGCGTTGCCATTGTCGGGCCGTCCGGCTGCGGCAAAACCAGTCTGTTAAAAGTTATTCTGGGGTTGGCCGTTGCACAGCAAGGCAAAGTGCTGGTGGATGGTATGGAGCTGAGCAGCTTTGGTTTGCAGCATTACCGCAGCCAGATTGCCGCAGTGATGCAAAATGATCAGTTGTTATCAGGTTCTGTGATGGACAATATCAGCTTTTTTAGCCCTAAACCTGATGTGCAGCATCTGATGCATTGTGCAGAACTTGCTGCTATCCATCAGGATATTATTGCCATGCCTATGGGCTACAACACTTTGATTGGTGATATGGGATCGGCGTTATCCGGTGGGCAAAAACAACGTTTACTGATCGCCAGAGCCTTATACCACAAGCCCAGAGTATTGCTGCTGGATGAAGCAACCAGTCATTTGGATCTTGCGTTAGAGGCCAGGGTTAATCAGGCTATTCGGCAGTTGCAGGTTGCGCGCATTATCGTTGCACACAGGCCCGACAGCATTTTAACTGCAGATCGGATTTTGTTGCTGCAGCAAGGGCAACTGACGGATATCACAAGAGAATTCCGTCAATTACATAACTCACCTCAGCCACTAAGTCATGCTCCGGTGCTTTAGATTTTGGGTTGCCAGAGTTCAAATCTATTGCCTTCAGGATCCATAGCCCAGCCAAATTTGCCATAGTCGCCGTCTTCTATTTGTTCATCGACCCATACATTGGCTGCCTTGAGTTGCGTTAACATCGCCTCTAAATCAGTCACCCTGTAATTGATCATGCTTTGCTGGTTCACTGAACCAAAGTAAGCAGTGTCTGCAGCAAAAGTTGACCAGACGGTTTCATCAGCAGCTTTTGCGATAAAACTGCCATAAGGTGCATCAGGGCAAAGCGGAATACCTAAATGCTGCTGATACCAAAGTGCCAGTGCCTGCGGGTCTTTGGCCCGGATAAAGACTCCTCCTATACCTGTTACTTTTTGCATAGATCACCTCGGTTATTGAGCAATGTTGGATAATAAATCTTGTAACGTCATCTGCTGGCGCTCCGTAATTAACTTCTGACCTAAAGCCAGTATCTGCTGCTGAGCTTGTTGTTTAAATGCTTCGTCTTTTAGTTGTTTTAATTCTTCTGCCGGTGCCCAGCCGATAGCGCGACGTATTAGCTCACAGCCTGCATAACCTAAAGTGTCCTGCCACAATTGCTGCAAATACCATTGTTGGTAAGACGCATTCTGAAAGCTTTGATCTGTGGTTTGCTTTTGCATCAGGGTGCTGAATACTGCGGAGAACTCTTGCCAGAATAACTCGATTTGACTTAACAAATAGTGGCATAAAGCAGTTTCTCTGGCGGGCTCCGGAGTCAGTAAGTTCAAAATCAAACTGGCCAAAAAAGTTCCGGTATCAAAACCTATGGGGCCGTAGCAGCCAAATTCGGCACTTATTATTTTATGCTGCTGATGATTCACTAACACATTGCCACAATGCAAATCGCCATGCAGCAAGGCCTGAGGTTTTGCCAGAAAACCGGCTTTCAGCTGAGCCACTTCTGCCTGCAGAGTTTCGTTGAACCATAACTCCTGCACTTGTGGTCGTTGCGCAAAACTCAGGCTGTTGCGTTCGTGGTTACAGTAGGGGTCAGTAAAGACCAAATCTTCAATCACTAAACTGAGTTCCGGATTGCTAAATTGCAGTTGCCGGGCTTTTTTCACTGGGCCTGTTAAGACAAAGTCACTGCTGTAAAAACAGGTATTGGCCAGATAACGACCCAGATGCAGGCCTGTATCCTGTGGTAACACTCCGGTCGCTATGGCTGTGCGTAAACTAATGCAATCTGATAAGTCTTCCAGCAACAAAGCGAAAAGCTGTGCATCGTAAAACAAGACTTCGACCAGATAATCCGGGCAGATTTTGGCATGGTGTTTTAAGACATCAGCTTCAATTTGTGCTCTGTTTAAGCTGACAGGCCAGTGCTGAGTGAAAGTTGAAGGCTCAGGCAAGGCTTGTTTCACTATCAGGCTGGTGCCCCTGTTGTTTTTTACTCTGAACACCTGATTCATACCATCGTTTTTCAGGAGCTCAGTGGTTAACTGGCTGTGGTCGCCAAATAAATCGCTGTGCTTGTCTGCAAATAACGCAGCTTCTTTTGGGGTTAAAGCTTGATAAGGCATCAGATAACAAATCCATAAAAAAGCAAAAGGCCATCATCGCAAACCGTTTGGGGCTGCACAATGGCCTATTGAAACTACTAAGCGGCGGTTTAGGTTAACTGGTATTAAGGTTGTACCGCAATGAAGCGAGCCATAGCTGCTGTACGGGCTTTATAAAACGCCAAACCTGAGTCATTCAGACTGTAGTTGTCAATCCCCTGAATGATGCTAAGGAATTGATCTTCTACAGTACCATTCAGGCAGGCTTTTTGGGTGGTGGCCATAGGTTTAAAGCTTAAGCGTAAGCCTTCGGCTTCATAAGCACCGGTAAATTGGTTGCAGCCAGCAAAACCACTGACTCTGTTATCAGCGCCAAACTCCAGATAAGGGGTCATGTCAGGCTCTGTTGCTGATACAGCTTGTCCCATTAACTCAGTGAGCTTCCAGCGAACCCCTGTCAGTTTGAGGTCTGCTTGCTGAGCTTGTTTTGTCAGTTTGTAGTGGTCTGCTAAATCACCAGTGATCAGCTGCCCGGACATATCCAGTTGGAACAGCTGGTTTTCTCCCACTTTGTACCAAGCCGGCGCATCTTGCTGATCCAGCAGTTGGATAGCCGAGCCTTTAGCGTCCCATTCAAATTTGCCCTGTTGTTGGATAGCTCCGCCTTCTTTGCCCAGATAAGTGGTACTAAGCAGGTAACTGTTGTCCATATTCAGTGTTAACAGGGTATCTATACCTTCACAGTCTGCACAAGGCAGCAGTCCTCGGTAAGTCCCGGCCCAATCCAGAGAGTTTTGGCTGTTGTGCTGATCAACCACAGTTTCAGCCTTTGCCGTTTCTGTGGGTATTGTTGCGGATGGCTCCGTTGGTGTTGGTCCGCAAGCTGCCAATACTAACCAGGCGGTCAGACACAAGATCAGGGGTTTAGACATAAAAATCTCCTTGTTAATACAGAGCATTGAATTTCGCTGCAGTTTACAGGCGCGGGGCTTTACCAAAACTGAATTGGTTGGGAAAAAACAACCTCAACCTATATTCACAACCGTTGGTCACAGCAAGCTAGTGCACATTTTTGCCACAGTTACACTTCCATGGAATAGCAATAGTGCCCATCAAGAGTAGAGCAACAGAATGAACTTAACCCGAGCCAGTTTAAAAAATCCTGCTGCTGTTGTAGTGGTCAGTCTGATTATGGTGTTATTTGGTTTACTTGCAGTGGCTAAATTACCTATTCAGCTTTTACCTTCCATCGAGCAACCGCAAATTTTTATTCAGAATGGCTGGCGCGCTGCTGCTCCTGAAGAAATGGAATCCACTATCATTGAGCCGCAAGAAGCTGCGCTGCGCAATGTACCGGGCGTGATAGAAAGCAGCAGCTTTATTGGAGCCGGTTTTGGTTTTATTACGCTGACCTTTGACGTTGGCCAGGATATGCAGCAAGCCATGCTGAACGTGATCAATGCGTTAAATCAGGCTCCTCCGCGTCCAAGGGAAGCCGCTGAACCTGTGGTTTCGCTAAACAGTGGTGCTGGTCCTGTCGCCAGTTTATTGATCCGCAAGTTAGATGAAAACGCAGACGCTGACTTTACGGCCTTACAGCCAGTGATTGATGATGTGGTGTACCCACGGTTAAAAGCTATAGCTGGTGTATCTCAAGTCGATTTGGCCAGCCGCCGCGCCAAAGAGCTGCATATCGTATTTGACCCTTATCGTCTGGCTGCTTTGGGTTTGTCTGTTGATCAATTAAGTTCACGTATTGGCCGTGCCAGTAATGTGTCCGGCGGTTTTGCCGAAGTAGGGCGACGTGAATTCACTGTACGTTTTGTCGGCCAGTACGATCCTGCTCAGTACGAGCAAATGGTGGTGGCTTATCAGAATGACAGGCCTGTATATTTGCATGAAGTCGCACAAGTAAAAATTGATTACGCTGAGCGGGCAGGCTTTACCAAACGTAACGGTTACCCGGCGTTTTACATCAGCTTGCAGCGCGCCGCAGGCTCCAACACTGTCGAAATCCTTGATGCGCTGAATCAGGACATTGCCGATTTAAATCAAAATGAGCTGCAGAACAAAGGCATTGAAATAGTGCTGAGTTATGACGCCTCGGTGCATATCAAAAGGGCGATAGAGCTGGTCAATGGCAATCTGGTGCTGGGCATAGCGCTGGCTTTGGTTATTTTGTATCTGTTTCTGCGTGGCTGGCAGGCAACCTTACTGATTGGTTTAACAATTCCAGTCTCTCTGATGATTTCCATCATGGTGCTGGATTTATTTGGCCGCTCACTGAATGTAGTCTCTTTGGCGGGGTTGGCTTTTGCGGTAGGTATGGTGCTGGATGCAGCCATCATAGTGCAGGAAAATATCATGCGTCTGTTTCAGCAGGGCATGGCACTGGAACAGGCGGTAAAAAAGGGTACCGCTCAGGTGAGTGCGGCGCTCTGGGCTTCAACGGCAACCACAGTTGCTATTTTTGTGCCTGTGTTATTTATGCAGGGTGTTGAAGGCCAGCTGTTTTACGATCTGGCGTTAACTTTAGCTGTGGCGGTCACGGCATCTTTGCTGGTGGCTTTAACTCTGTTACCTGTCGCTTCATTATTCTGGTTAAAACCAGAGGCCAGTTCAGTTTCTTTAGCTTTTTTCTGGCACACACTTGCCAGAAGAGTCTGTCGTTTGACTCAAAACTACAAGCTGGCTTTAGGCTGGGTGGCCCTGCTTGTGCCAGGTTCTATGTTATTGATTACATTGTTACTGCCTAAAGCCGATTTCCTGCCACAGGCTTCTATTGATACGGTGTTTTCAGGTTTTTCACTACCTCCTGGTGCGAATATACAGATACTGGAGCAGGAGATTGGTGATCTGCTGGTCACTCGGTTACGGCCTTATTATCAGGATAAAAAATACCCGGCGATCAAAGGGTATAACCTGTCGATCAACAGGGGCTTTAACTCACTCTTTATCTACGCTGAGGACCCGGACAGCATAGAGGATATGATCAAATTATTGCGGGAAGAGATTCTGGTGGGCTTACCCGACACCAAGACCTTTAGTGTGCAAGGCTCATTATTTAACTTCGGTTTTGGTAGTGGCCGCGAATTAAACTTAGATTTCCAGGGCCCTGATGTGCCGCAGCTCATGCAACAAGCGGCTGCTGCAATGCCAACCATTGAAAAATTATTACCCGGCGCTACAGTGCGGCCAGTACCTGATTTAGCCTTGGCCCAGCCTGAACTCCGCTTAACTCCGGATGAAAACCGCATAGCTCAAAGTGGAGTGGATCGTTTTACTGTTGCGAATATGGTGCGTGCAGTCACAGATGGTATTTACATAGGTGAATACTTTGATGGTAACGAGCGGATGGACATTATCCTCAAAGGTCAGGGCTGGCAAACTCCTGAGCAATTAACTGCCACACCTTTATATACCCCTGGTGCTGGTGGTCAAACCTTAGGCCAGCTCAGTGAGCTGAACTACACCACTGGCCCCACATCTTTGCAGCGGGTCAACGGCCTGCGCACCATCAGTTTGCAGGTGACACCTCCCGCCACTATGCCACTGGATGAGGCAATGCAAATTTTACAACGAGAACTGATGACCCCATTGCGGGATGAAATGCCAGAACAAATTTCAGTGCAGTTTCGAGGTAATGCCGATCGTTTGTCTCATGCCATGACAGAGATGGGAGAAAACTTTGCTGTGGCAGTATTTATTCTGTTTTTGTTGATGGCTGCGTTATTCCGTTCTGCCAAAGACAGTTTACTGGTGGTTCTGACCATGCCAATGGCCATTTTGGGTGGTGTGGTGGCATTGCGAGTGCTGAATCTGCTGACTTTTCAGTCGCTGGACTTACTGACCATGATAGGTTTCGTCATTTTGCTTGGGCTGGTGGTCAATAACGCCATTTTGTTAGTGGATCAGTGCCGGCAGCAGCAGCGGGAAGGTGTAGATTTAGACGCTGCTTTGTTCAAGGGCATTTTGACCAGAGCCAGACCGATTTTTATGAGCACCCTGACCAGCATTTTTGGCATGTTGCCGCTGGTGCTGGTACCCGGCATTGGTTCCGAAATTTACCGGGGTTTAGCTGCTGTGATAGTCGGCGGCATGACCTTTAGTATGTTGTTTAGTCTGGTATTGATCCCAGCTTTATTGCGTGTGGCTTCTGCCCGTCAGACAAAACGGGCTACTTTTCCTTTGGAGATTTCTGATGCAACTTCATAAATGGGTCGCTACCGCGGCTTTGTTCTGTAGCCCTTACCTTATCGCACAAACGTCACCGGAGAAGGTGGTCAGTGTGGCGCAAGTACAGCAGCAGGTGATGTTGCCACACACCATGGTGACGGCTCAGGTGCAAAGCCGTTATCAGGCTGATGTGACAGCTGGTGTAGAAGGGCGTTTATTATGGTTGGCGGAACCTGGCAGCCAGATTAAACAAGATGAAGTCATAGCCCGTTTGGATACCACGCCCTTGCAGTTGCGGGTTGATGAAATGAATGCCCGAATCAGCAGGGCGGATATTCAATGGCGGCGTTTGCAAAAAGATACTGCCCGGCTGTTAGAGCTGAGTAAAAACAACAGTGTGGCTTTAACTCAGCTGGATCAAATCAGTGCTGATCGCGATAGCGCTGAAGCTGAACTTAAATTGCTGCGGGCTCAACTGGCGCAGTTGCAGGACCAGATCGACCGCAGCTCAGTCAAAGCACCTTTTGCTGGTGTAGTGGCGCAACGTTTTCATCAGCATGGTGAGGATATCAGTAGAACCGATGCGTTGGTGCGGCTGGTAAATTTGAGTGATTTGGAAGTGGTGGTGTTTGCACCGCTGAAATATGCCGCTTTCTTGCAGCAAAATCAGTTGCTGCAGGTATTTCACAGCGGAGGTGAAAGCCAGTTGCCTGTACGGAATTTGATCCCAGTCTCAGATATGCGTTCACAAACCTTTGAAGCCCGAATTAAGGTGCCAGATCAGCTGTTGGCGAACTTTCAGGTTGGCCAGTTGGTGTCTGTTGCCGTGCCTACTGCAATAGCCCGCCAGCAGTTGTTGGTGCCACGGGACGCTGTGGTGGTAAAAAGCGAAGGTCAGTTTGTGTTTGTGGTGGATAGCGAACAAAAAGCACAACAAAAGGCTGTGCAATTAGGGCAGGGCATGGGCAAGCTAATAGCTGTAGATGCAGAACTGTCGGCTGGTGAACACATCGTGATCCGAGGTGGCGACACCTTAACTCAGGGCGATCAAGTTAAGGTGCTGAATGACCGGGAATTTCCGGTAAAAACCTAAGGCTATTTGCCGGACGCCGGAGCTTGCCATGCCGCAGTGCCCCACAGTGGCACGCTGGTCAGCGAATGTTTGTAGCTACCGGTCGTTTCTTTGGTGGAGTACGACAAGTACAACAAAGTCTGACTGCTGCTATCCAGAATACGGCGAATTTTTAAGTGCTTAAATAAAATGCTTTTGGACGTGCTGAAAATCACTTCGCCGTTTTTAGAACGATCGATGTCTTTTAGCATAGCTGCGGTGATTTCACCGGTTTGACGACAGGCGATGGACATGTCGGACGGGTCGGCAAAATCCAGATTGGCTTCAACATGGCTGATATGACAAGTGACACCAGGAATTTTCGGGTCGTCGAAAGTCTGAATTTTAATGTCTTTGGTGGTGAATAAACCTAAGCTGACATCCGCTACTTCTTTATCAGAGCAGGCCGCAAGCCCAAGCACTGTAAATACCAAAAGCCATTTTTTCATAGTTCAGTCATCCTTTTAATGTATGAATACCCAAAGCTCACATAGACATAAAGCTTACATATACCCACAAGAAAAACGGAGCCTTGCGACTCCGTTGATTTTGCTTAGTGTCCGGCGTGGCCGTCTAAACCATGCACATGGCCATGGGCCAATTCTTCGTCTGTCGCATCGCGGACTAAAATCACTTCCACATCAAACGTCAGGTCAATGCCTGACAGTGGGTGATTACCATCTACGACCACTTCGTCTTCTGTCACGTCTAACACAATGACAGATTGCTCACGGCCGTCCGGGCCTGCAGCGCGAAAACGCATGCCAACCTGTACATCCATGCCTTCGAATAAATTACGTGGTACCGCCTGAGTTAATTCATCATGGCGATCACCATAGGCGTCTGCTGCTGGTACTTCGGCTTTGAATTTGTCGCCCACAGTTTTACCTAATAAAGCCTGCTCTAAACCGTGAATTAAAGCGCCTGTACCAAAAATAAATACCAGCGGTTCTCCGCCAGCCGAACTATCGAGTTCGTTGCCTGCTTTGTCAGCCACAGTGTAATGAATGGCGACTACTTTTTCTGCTTGTATGCTCATGCAAACCTCAGTTACGCGAGTGAATAGGGCAAAGGTGATATAACTACAACCGATGCATCCGGAGTTGCTAATCGCAGTGGATCAGCTGGGTTAATATCGTTCGGTAACACCGCCAACACCCAAAGTTGCCCCTGAATATTCACCGCATTAATGACCTGGCCAACCCGACGCCAGTTTTCCGACCATTGTACTTCAATATCTGTGCCGCTGGCCGGGGTTTCCTCACTTTGACTGGTGAGGATATAAGCAGCTCTTTTATTTTTACCCAGATATTTCATTCGGGCCACAGTTTCCTGGCCTATATAACAACCTTTGGTAAAACTAATGGCGTCGATACTTTGTAAATTCAGCATCTGTGGCACGTATTCGCCAATCACAGCCTGCTCTAAATAGGACAGCCCTTGCTGAATATGCTGAGCTAACCACAAGGTTGGAGCAGCCAAATGGGCAGATTGTTCCGCTAATAATTGTCTGGCGTGGACAAAATCCAGCACTAACAGGTAATGCTCGTCCGCCAAACGCAGCAGTTTACCACCGGCAACTGAACTTAACTGACCCACAGCAGCAGGTTGGGCGTAACCCAGTTTTTCCAGTAAAGCGGCGGTACCTGAGCCGCTAATGCCTAAAATAGCCAGACTGTCATGGCCCGCTTCAAAACTGACTTTAGAAAATACACCAAACTTTTTCAGTTGGGTGGCTGAAGCCTGTAATTCGTCACGAAAGCCGATGTACCATAGGTTTTCGCCATTGGCACATAAATGAAACTGGCCCCACATTTTACCTTTGGCATCACAATGAGCGCCACGCAGAAAGTTGTCAGCAGTCAGGGTATTCAGATCTGCAGTCACTTGTCCTTGCAGGTATTTATGGCTATCTGGTCCGGCAATAATCAGACTTTCAAAGCCCGGCAACGGACTGATAAAGGCACCTTGCACTGAAGTAGATAAAGAAGCGAGTTGATCGGCACTGATCCAGGATGCTTGCATAAGGGTAAGTCTCTTAGAATACTAAGGTGATCATTGGGGGATTTGGCCAAAAGCTCAACCCCTGTAAGGTTTTTTTGTTAGAATCCGGTCAATACCAACAAAAGGAAAGCTGTAAATGAAAGAATTAATGGGTAAACCCCGCCTGCGTTGGGCTTGCCGTCGTGGCATGCTGGAACTTGACGTTTTACTGGCTCCTTTTGTCGAAGAAGGTTACGACGCTTTAACAGATGCACAAAAATATACTTTTGAAGCCCTGTTAGCTTGTGATGACCCGGATTTGTTCGCCTGGTTTATGGGCCATGGCAAATCCACCGATCCAGAGCTGCAGGCTATGGTGAATATCATTGTTAACAGAGTACGGGTATAACCTTAGCTTTGTGCCATCCCGCATGCGCCGGATTCTGTATCTGGCGCAATGCTTATTGATCCTGCTTATTTTCCTGCTGCAACCTTTTTATGCCCTCTGGTGGCTGCTGCTTTGGCCCTGGCTGTTTTTTTGCTTTTATCAGCTGTTACGGCAATGGCAACACCCCATCAAAGCGCGACTGTTGCTTTTAAGTGAAAAAGGCGAGCTGAAATGGTGGCAGGACGAACTGCCAGCAGGCCAGTTGTCGGCAGAGTCTTTGGTGTCGCAATTGGGTATTTGGTTGCGCTGGCGTGATACAGAGCAACAAACCCAACAGTTATGGCTGTACAGAGATAATTTATCTGAAGAGCATTTTCGCAGTCTGGCGAGGGTATGCCAGACCGCAAAATGGCAGCAGCAAGCCGACTCAGTGAACCGGCGTTAAGGCTTCAAAATGGTTGGCGTGGGTTCTGCTAATTGATCCGGGTAGTCCAGATTGTAATGCAGGCCACGGCTTTCTTTGCGCTCCATAGCGCTGCGGATAATCAGCTCAGCCACCATAGTCAAATTACGCAGCTCCAATAGGTTATTACTGACCCGGAAGTTACGGTAATAATCCTGAATTTCACGTTGCAATAGCTCTACTCTGTGCAAGGCGCGTTCTAAGCGTTTTTCAGTGCGGACTATGCCGACGTAATCCCACATAAAGAGCCGCAACTCGTGCCAGTTGTGAGTAATCACTACCTCTTCATCCGAGTCAATGACGCGGCTTTCATCCCAGCAAGGCAGTTCAGTGACTAAGCGGGCTGACTCGAGCTGCTGCTTAATATGCCGTGCTGCCGATTGAGCAAAAACCACGCACTCCAATAAGGAGTTACTGGCCATGCGGTTAGCGCCATGTAGCCCTGTATAGGCCACTTCACCAATAGCATACAGATTAGAAATATCGGTCTGGCCATTCAGATTCGTCATCACACCACCGCAGGTGTAATGCGCTGCTGGTACCACAGGAATGGGTTGTTTGGTAATGTCGATACCCACACTTAAACACTTGGCATAAATGGTTGGGAAGTGTTCAATAATAAAGTCTTTCGGCTTGTGGCTGATATCCAGATAGACACAATGAGCGCCGAGCTTTTTCATTTCATAGTCGATAGCGCGGGCGACAATGTCGCGCGGTGCTAATTCGGCGCGTTCGTCGAAATCCGGCATAAAACGGCTGCCGTCAGGCCGTCTTAAATACGCACCTTCACCACGCATGGCTTCAGTGATCAGGTAATTCTGTGCTTCAGGGTGATATAAGCTGGTCGGGTGGAATTGATTAAATTCCATATTGGCTACGCTGCAACCGGCACGCCAGGCCATAGCTATGCCATCGCCGCTGGCGACATCAGGATTACTGGTGTACAGATACACTTTACTGGCTCCGCCTGTGGCAAGCGCAATACATTTAGCGCCTATCACTTCTACATGTTCTTCGTCACGGTTCCAGACATAAGCGCCATGGCATTTTTGTTCTGCTAAGCCCAACTTGCTGGACGTGATTAAATCAATCGCATTGTAGTTTTCCAGCAACTGAATATTCGGATGACCTTTGACTTGCTCAACCAGCGTGATTTGCACAGCACGGCCTGTTGCATCTGCTGCGTGCAAAATACGTCTGTGGCTATGACCACCTTCTCGGGTCAGGTGGTATTTCAGTACGCCATCTTCATCTTTGTACTGATCAAAAGGCACGCCCTGACCAATTAACCATTCCATGGCTTCTTTGGCATGCTCAGCCGTAAACTGCACTGCGGCTGCTTCACATAAGCCGGCGCCAGCTATTAAGGTGTCATCCACATGGGAGGCGATACTGTCGTTTTCATCAAATACGGCAGCTATGCCACCTTGAGCATATAAGGTAGAACCTTCACGCAAAGGGCCTTTACTCAGCACTATCACTTTGGCACTGTCTGCCAGATGCAAAGCCAGCGATAAACCCGCAGCGCCGCTGCCGATAATTAATACGTCACAAAGATGTTTTTTTTGTTGTTGCATGCGATACACTTATTCAGTCAAAAACACATAAATGTCTGTAATTTGGGTCTTTATACGCTACTTTCCGGCGGCTGGCCGTATCAGAAACGGCAAATTGTAACTTTTTTTACTTATTCCAAGAACTATTCATATAGCTTCCAGTCATAAGGGTACGCTTGACGAGCGCCAGTTGCAAAAAGAAAGTAGTATTTAGCATTAGGGGAAAGGCTCGGATGAGCGAGCAAGAATTGGATTGGCAGATTGTCCAGCGGGTACAACAAGGGGATAAAGCAGCCTTTAATGTGTTGGTAAAAAAATACCAGCATCGTATTGCGAACTTAATCTCACGTTATGTCTCTAACCATGGCGATGTGGCGGATGTAGCTCAGGAAGCCTTTATTAAAGCTTACCGTGCTATTCCCGGCTTTCGTGGTGAGAGTGCATTTTACACCTGGTTGTACCGGATAGCTGTGAACAGCGCTAAAAATTACCTGGTAGCGACAGGACGCAAGCCACCATCTACAGACGTAGATGCGGATGATGCCGAGTTTTATGACGGTAGCGATGCGTTAAAAGAGCAGGATTCTCCGGAAAAACTTTTGTTATCCGATGAAATCCGTAATGTTGTGTTCGATACCATTGAAAAGTTGCCAGACGAATTACGCACAGCTATTACGTTGCGTGAATTGGATGGTTTAAGTTACGAAGAGATTGCGGAAGTGATGGGCTGTCCAATAGGAACAGTCAGAAGTCGGATTTTCCGTGCACGTGAAGCTATTGATGCGCAGTTAAAACCGCTCATTAGTTGAACCTCTACTAAACAGGAATCGGTATGTTGTCAGAAAAATCAGATTGGCTCTCGGCTGCTAGTGATAACCAAGCAATTAGCCCGGAACAATTAGACAGTTTACTGCAGGACGCTGAATTACAGCAGAGCTTCGCGCGTTATCATTTGATTGGCGCCGCCATTCGTAATGAATTGCCAGCTCAACTGGATACGCAGTTTGCAGATAACTTTGCCAGCCTGTTAGATCAGGAACCTGCTTATCAGTTAGAAACTAGCCCACTAGTGCACAGACAAGATACGCCAGTGTCGTTCTGGAAAAAACTGGGTGAAGCCGCCAACACGGGTTGGTTTAAAACTGGTTTTCAAGGCACTGTAGCCGCCAGCGTGGCATTAGTTGCTGTGCTAGGTGTGCAACAGTTCCAGGGTTCAGGCCAGGACGCAGATCTGAATTCACCTTTACCTGTGTTACAAACTCAGCCTGTCGCTGGTTTTGCCACACCTGTTAGTTTGAGTCAGACGTCAGTAAATTCCCGTTTTGAACAGGAACAACGTCAGGCCATGCTGGAACAGCAACAACGTTTGCAGCAACTGCTGCAGGCACATCGTCAGCAAATCAGAGTCATGGACACTGCACAGCAGAAAACTCCAGAAACTCCAGCTGAGAAACTAAGACAAGAGCAATAAATATGGGTTGGAAAGGCTTAAGTAGTGCCTTGATCATCTTGTGTTACTCCAGCCTGAGCTTCGCCGAAGTCTCGGGGTGGGAGTGGTTTGAGCGTAGTCAGAGTTCGGTTCGTCAATTTAATTTTGAAGCTTCCTTTGTTGTCATCAAACCCAATCAGGTAGACAGCTACCGCTGGGTGCATGGCGTACACAATGATTCAGAGATAGAGCAACTGATGCCACTGGAACAAAGTGGCGTTGAAATTTTGCGTCGTGGTGAGATGGTGTATTACATTGCACCTGAAAAAGCGCCACTGGCAACCAGCAGCAGTACGATCAAAGAACTCCCTGCTCTGTTGTATCGTGATATCGAATCGATCAAAACCTTATACGATGCAGTGCCTGGCGGAGTGACTCAATTATCTGGTCGTTCTGCTCAGTTATTGCGTTTAACGCCTTTGCAAAGTGGCAGGCCGGGCTATTGGTTGTGGTTAGACAGCCAGACAGGTTTTCCGCTGAAAATAGACACTTTAACGGTTCAGAATGAAGTGCTGGAGCGGTGGGTAGTTACTCATATTTTGCCCCACGCCACTTTGCCTGAAATACTGAATGTGGCTGCCAATGCGGAATTACCAGCTGTTGCTGAAACAATGCCCAATGTAGCTTTGCCGCAAAGCCCGCTGGAATTATCCTGGTTACCTGATGGTTATCAGGAAGTTTCTGTCACAGCAGCTATGGTGCCGCAACAGGTTCTGGAGCAATGGTTGTTATATGACGGTTTGCATCAGGTGTCTGTATTTGTGCAACCCAGTGCCAGTTTGCCCGCTCAGGCCTTCCGCGATGGAGCGACCACTATATTTGTCATGCCAAAAAACCAGTTTGATGTCACTGTGATAGGCCCTGTGTCTATCGAGACGGCCCGACAAATAGCCGAATCGGTGCGCTAAATGCTGGAAGAAATTGCTACTGTGATGAAAAGCCAGAGCGATGGTGTCTGGCTGAAAACTCAAAGTATCAGTAGCTGCAACGCCTGCCAGTCGAATAACGACTGTGGCACTGGTGTTGTGGCTAAAGCTTTAACCCCACGTGAAAATCTGTTTTTTGTCAAAAGTCAGTTGCAGTTACTGGAAGGGCAAAAAGTCAAAATAGCCGTCAGCGAACAACATCTGTTGTCTGCTGCAGCTTTGCTGTATTTATTCCCCTTGTTTTGTCTGATTGCAGTGGCTGCTTTATTAAGCCGGCTGCAATTGGCAGAGACTGCTATAGTGCTGGGCTCTTTATCTGCATTAGCTGCTGGTTTTGCTGTGGCGCGCTTCATCAGTGGTCCATCGGCACAGCAAGAGCAAATAGAGATCCTTGCGGTATTGCCGGAACTGGCGGTACAACATGTCCGCATTACCGATTAATCCTCTGCTGAAATCCGCTGTAACATCTGAACACATAGCAACCAATGCCGAGATCGAGTACAATTCGCGGCAAATTTATCTGAATCAACTTTGGTGTTCGCCCGGTTTGTGACCATAAGGGTCAGAGTGGGGCCACCTGATAGCAGCTTTAGCGGAAAAAATGCCAAAAATTACTCATATTCGTAACTTTTCAGTCATAGCCCACATAGACCACGGCAAATCGACGCTGTCGGATCGTCTGATCCAGTTTTGTGGTGGTTTAACCGATCGTGAAATGCAGGCGCAGGTTTTAGATTCAATGGATCTGGAACGTGAGCGTGGTATCACCATTAAAGCGCAAAGCGTAACTTTGCATTACAAAGCCAAAGACGGTGAAACCTACCAGCT
Source organism: Rheinheimera sp. 1928-s (assembly GCF_029269265.1). Taxonomy (GTDB): domain Bacteria; phylum Pseudomonadota; class Gammaproteobacteria; order Enterobacterales; family Alteromonadaceae; genus Pararheinheimera. The sequence goes on along the minus strand of NZ_JARIXP010000008.1, from coordinate 125,538 downwards.
AAACTTTATCGACACGCCGGGCCACGTTGACTTTACTTATGAAGTCAGCCGTTCTTTAGCGGCCTGTGAAGGTGCTTTATTGGTGGTTGATGCGGGTCAGGGTGTTGAGGCTCAAACCGTTGCCAACTGCTATACAGCGCTGGAAATGAACCTCGAAGTCTTACCAATTCTGAATAAAATCGACTTACCTCAAGCCGATCCGGACCGCGTTGCCGAAGAAATTGAAGACATTATTGGTATCGAAGCCATAGGCGCTGTGCAGTGTTCTGCCAAAACCGGTTTAGGTATTGAAGATGTACTGGAGACTATAGTCGCCAATATTCCATGCCCTGAAGGTAATCCGGATGGCCCAACTCAGGCGCTGATTATCGATTCCTGGTTTGACCCTTACCAGGGCGTAGTGTCACTGGTTCGTGTAAAACACGGCAAAATTCAGTTAAAAGACAAAATCAAAGTGATGTCGACCGGCATGGTCTACGAAGTGGACAAAGTGGGGGTATTTACCCCTAAAGCCAACAACACAGGTATTTTAAATACAGGTGAAGTAGGTTTTGTCATCTGTGGTATTAAAGAAATTAAAGGCGCGCCAGTGGGCGATACTTTAACTTTATCGAAAAACTCAGCCACTGAGCCTTTACCTGGTTTTAAACGTATTAAGCCACAGGTGTATGCAGGTGTATTCCCTGTTTCTTCAGACGACTACGAAGACTTCCGTGATGCGCTGGAAAAACTCAGCTTAAACGACTCGTCACTGTTTTATGAACCAGAAAGCTCAGGCGCTTTAGGTTTTGGTTTCCGTATTGGTTTCCTCGGTATGTTACATATGGAAATCATTCAGGAACGTTTAGAGCGTGAATACGATCTGGACTTAATCACCACAGCGCCGACCGTAGTGTACGAAGTGATCACCAAAAATGGTGAAACAGTGATGGTCGATAACCCAAGTGCATTACCGCCTGTGGGTAATATTGATGAAATTCGTGAGCCTATAGTTGAAGCTCATATTCTGGTGCCACAAGAATATTTAGGTAACGTCATTAACCTTTGTATTGAAAAACGTGGTGTGCAGATGAATATGACCTACCACGGTCGTCAGGTGGCAGTGGTCTATGAACTGCCAATGGCTGAAGTGGTGATGGACTTCTTCGACCGCTTAAAATCCACCAGCCGCGGTTATGCGTCGCTGGATTATGCTTTTAAACGCTTCCAGACCTCTGAAATGTCACGGGTTGATATTCTGATCAACGGTGAGCGGGTTGATGCTTTGGCTATTATCAGCCATAAAGACTTTGCTCAGGGCCGTGGTCGTGAGCTGGCTGAAAAGCTGAAAGAGCTGATCCCTCGCCAGATGTTTGATATTGCTATTCAGGCTGCTATAGGTGCACACGTGATTGCCCGTACTACGGTAAAACAATTACGTAAAAACGTATTAGCTAAATGTTATGGCGGCGATATCAGCCGGAAGAAAAAGCTGTTGCAGAAACAGAAAGACGGTAAAAAACGTATGAAGCAGGTAGGTAATGTGGAAGTTCCACAGGAAGCCTTCCTTGCCATTCTGAAAGTCGGTAAATAACAACAAGGGTAGTTATGGCAGGTTATTTTGCAATTTTCCTCGTAGTATTGACCTTAGTCAGTGGTTTGATCTGGCTGATTGATATACTGGTATTTGCGCCAAAACGTAAAGTTAAAGTTGCGACCGCTCAGGCGGCTGCAGCGGGTGGCCTGCCATTAAGCGCTATTGAAGAGCTGGAAAAACCTTCTTATCTGGCAGAAACCGCCAAAGAAATTTTCCCGCTGATTCTGGCCATTACCATTATCCGGTCGTTTTTATACGAGCCGTTTCAGATCCCATCAGGGTCGATGATGCCCACCTTATTGGTCGGTGACTTTATTCTGGTGGAGAAGTTTTCGTACGACGTCAAAGATCCAGTCTGGCGTAAGCCGCTGATCACCACAGGTCGTCCAGAACGGGGTGACGTGATTGTATTTAAATACCCGGAACAACCTACTATTGATTTTATCAAGCGTACTGTGGGTTTACCTGGTGATCGCATTATCTACAAAAACAAGCAGCTGTTTATCCAGCCTGCTTGTGCTGCAGCCGACAAAAGTACCTGCCCTGGTTTAGAAGCAGTGCCTTTGACCTTGCAGGCTGAAGGCGAGTTTATGGATGGCGAATTGCCCACCAAACGTTACTCCGAGCAATTTGGCGAGCATAAACACGACATACTGCAGCATCCGTTTAAAGCCGAAGATTTAATGCAGTATTACAAACAGCCAGGTACTGCCATCGAAGAATTTATTGTGCCTGAAGGCCACTATTTTGCGATGGGCGATAACCGCGATAACAGCCGTGACAGCCGTGCCTGGGGTTTTGTGCCTGAAGAAAATCTGGTGGGTAAAGCGGTATTTATCTGGATGAGTTTTGAATTTAGTGAAGACCCGGATAACTGGTTGCCTTCATGGGTGCCGGTTGGCGTGCGTTTTGAACGTTTAGGCAAAATTAATTAATGCAAAAACCTGTCAGCGGCCTGATGAAAAAGCTGGGTTACCAGTTTCAGCAGGTCGCGTTACTCGAACAAGCCCTGACTCACCGTAGTTGTAAAGGTGAGCACAATGAGCGGCTGGAATTTTTAGGTGATGCTCTGCTTAGCATGGTGATTGCCGAAGCTCTGTATATTCATTTCCCGAAAGCCCGCGAAGGCGACTTAACCCGTATGCGTTCTTCTTTGGTCAAAGGTATTACTTTGGCTGAAATAGCCAAAGAGCTGGAACTGGCTGAATACCTGCGGCTTGGCCCTGGCGAGATGAAAAGTGGTGGCTTACGCCGTGAATCTATCCAGGCTGATGCTGTCGAAGCCATTTTGGGTGCTATCTTTTTAGATTCTGGTATCGAAGCCTGCAAAGAGCGGATATTAAACTGGTTTGGCAGCCGTTTAACCGATATTCAGCCAGGTGTACAAAAAGACAGTAAAACTCAGTTACAGGAATACCTGCAGGGTCGTCGTTTACCTTTACCTTTGTATGAAGTGATAGATACACAAGGTGATGACCACGATCAGGTGTTCACTGTGCGTTGTACTGTGCAGGGCAGAGCTCCTGTTATCGCGTCTGGTAATTCCAGACGCAAAGCTGAACAGGATTCAGCACGGATTTTATTGGAACAAGTTAAAAATGACCTCTGAGACTTTTGCCGGACTGGTTGCCATAGTTGGCCGTCCGAACGTGGGTAAGTCCACATTATTAAACCAGCTGGTGGGTCAGAAGGTTAGTATTACGTCGCGTAAACCCCAGACCACCCGTCACCGCATTGTAGGTATAGACACGCAGGATAATTACCAGACTGTCTATGTCGACACGCCAGGTTTGCATATCGAAGAAAAGCGCGCCATTAACCGCCTGATGAACAAAGCCGCCGCCAGCACTATTCTGGATGTAGAGCTGATTATTTTTGTGGTGGAAGGTACGCGTTGGACGGACGACGACCAGATGGTATTAAACCGTTTGATCGCGGCAAAAAAACCAGTGTTGTTGGTGGTGAATAAAGTCGACTTATACAAAGACAAAGAAGAGTTATTGCCGCATTTGCAATGGCTTGGTAGTCAGCTTGAGTTTCAGCAGATCATCCCTTTGTCAGCGGAAAAAGGCACTAACGTGCAGACGTTGCGCGAGTTGGTACAAAAGCAATTACCTCCGTGCGAATTCTTCTTCCCGGAAGAATATGTCACTGACCGCAGCAGCCGCTTTATGGCATCTGAAATAGTGCGTGAAAAGCTGATGCGCTTTTTAGGTGACGAATTGCCTTATGCTGTGACTGTTGAAATTGAACGCTTTAAATGGGAAGAAAAACATTACCATATCGCTGCTTTAGTATTAGTCGAACGTGATACACAAAAGCAGATGGTGATAGGTAAAAAAGGCGAACGCATTAAAACCATCGCCACTGAAGCCCGTAAAGATATGGAAACCTTATTTGAACAACCGGTATTTTTGCAGGTCTGGGTCAAAGTGAAATCAGGTTGGGCTGATGACGAGCGCGCTTTGCGCAGCTTAGGTTACGGCGAAGACTAAAATGGACAATCGCAGCTGGCCAGCTTTTATTCTGCACAGCCGCGCTTTTAAGGAACAGCAGTTGTTATTGCAGCTGCTGGTGCCTGAACTGGGCCGGGTCAGTGCTGTTATCCGCAAATCCAGCAGTAAAAAACAACAACGTTTGTCATTGCAGCCTTTTCAGTTATTGCAACTGGAACTGCTGGGTCGTTCTGAATTAAAAACGGTCAGTAAAGCGGAAGAAGCAGGCCCGGCCTTTTTGCTGCAAGGTGAAAAGCTGTTTGGTGCCATGTACTTAAATGAGCTGATTTGCCGGTTATGGCCGGAAAACGTTGGTTCCGACGCTTTATTTGAGTTGTACCAGCAGACTTTGCAGCAACTGTTAACCGACGAGCTGGAGCCTTGTTTACGTCAGTTTGAATTCTCCCTGCTGACCGAGTTAGGCCAGCCGGTTGACTGGGATTACGATTCAGAAGGTGAAGCTTTGCAGGATGGCGCTTTGTATCAGTGGTGGCCGGAGCAAGGCTGGCAAATTTCCGGCAAAGGCTGGAAAGGTGAAAATCTTAAAGCTATAGGCCAGCAGCAATGGCAGCAAGACGACGTATTAAAAACCGCCAAACAGTTAAGCCGTTTATTGTTAGCGCCTTTACTTGGCAGTAAACCTTTAACCAGCAGAGCATTATTTCAACCGATCAGGAAGTAGCTATGAGCGCCATTTATTTAGGTATCAATATCGATCACGTTGCCACTTTACGTCAGGCCCGTGGCACTTATTACCCTGAACCTGTGCATGCTGCCTTATTGGCTGAGCAATTTGGCGCTGATGGTATCACTGTGCATTTACGTGAAGACCGCCGCCATATTCAGGACCGCGATTTATTTGTGTTGCGCCAAACCATCGCTACTCGTTTAAATTTTGAAATGGCTGTGACTGAAGAAATGTTAGGTATTGCCGCTCAGTTAAAACCTGAATTCTGCTGTTTAGTGCCGGAAAAACGCCAGGAACTGACCACAGAAGGCGGTTTGGAAGTAGCAGGCCAGTTCGATAAAATTCAGGATGCAGTATTACGCCTACAGCAGGACAATATTTTAGTCTCGTTGTTTATCGACGCCGATGAAAAACAAATAGCAGCAGCGGCTAAAGCTGGTGCACCTTATATTGAAATTCATACAGGCCAATATGCTGAAGCGACGGATCCGAAAAAGCAAAAGGCAGAATTGGCGCGCATCACAGAAGCCGCGGCTTATGCCGCTTCCTTGGGTTTAACAGTCAATGCTGGTCACGGCCTGCATTACCATAACGTGCAGCCTATAGCAGCTATTCCAGAGATGTACGAGCTGAATATTGGTCATGCTATTGTTGCCCGCGCCATCTTTTCTGGTTTAGGCCCTGCTGTGGCTGAAATGAAACGTCTGATGGTGGAGGCGCGCCGTTAATGGCTATTGTTGGTTTAGGCACCGACATCATCGAAATTGCGCGTATAGAGCAAAGCCTGACGCGCTCGCCCCGTTTAGTACAAAGGGTACTCACTGAATCTGAGCAGCACATCTTAGCTGCTCATGGCCAGCCAGCCCGTTATTTCGCCAAACGTTTTGCCGCCAAAGAAGCCGCAGCTAAAGCGCTTGGCACCGGCATAGGCCGTGGTATCTCCTTCCAACATTTTATTGTCAGCAACGACCCTTCAGGTCGCCCTCAACTTGAACTCACAGGCCCGGCCAAAGAGCTGGCCGATTCAATGCAAGTGCGTTCGGTCTGGCTCTCCATCAGCGACGAACAGGCTTATGCTTGTGCGACAGTTATTTTAGAATCCTGATTAATCCCCTTAGTACTTGAAGCTGCAGCTTTGCGGGCGGGGATAAAGCTGCGCTTCTACCAGACATAATAAAACTGGTCAAAAGTACAAACTCAGCGTTAGTATCGAAACGGGCACATTATTGTTGCCTGAACGGGCTATGTTATTTATGCCCCGTAATGAGCTTATTTATTAAGGAAATTCAAATGTCTACAGTGATCAGCTTATTGGAAAAAATGGGCCAAGACGCCAATTTACGTTATGCCGATAAAACTACAGTGACAGCAGAGTTAGACCCGGCTTTAGCCGCTGCTATTCTGGCTGGCTCTCAGGAGCAACTGGCTGCAGTTTTAGGCGCCCGCACTAATGTAGTTTGTGGTGTTTACGCTGCTGAAGAAACTGACGAGCAGGAAGAAATTACATCATTGGCCAAAGTTGGCTAATCTGGTATCAAAGCTGCCTGAGGGCAGCTTTTTCGCAACTGTGATTGTGGCAGCAGGAGAAATCAATGCAAAAAGGTAGTTTGGTTTGTGTAGGCACTGGTATGACTTTGGGCTCTCATATCAGTCCTTTATCCCGCAGTTATATAGAACAAGCTGATGTGGTTTTTGTATTGGTGGCTGATGGCACTACTGAGCTCTGGATCCAGGGCATGAATGCCGATGTGCGAAGCCTGCAGCCTTATTATTCTGAAGGCCAGTCCCGTATGATCACCTATAAACAAATGGTCGCTGCTATGCTGGCTGAAGTACATGCAGGCAAAAAAGTTTGTGGTGCTTTTTATGGCCATCCCGGCGTGTTTGCCTGGGTGCCGCATCAGGCCATTAAAGAAGCTACAGCTGAAGGCTATAGGGCCCATATGGAGCCGGGTATTTCTGCTGAAGACTGTTTATATGCCGATTTAGGCTTAGACCCCGGCACTTATGGTTGCCAGCATTATGAAGCCAGCAATCTGATGTTTTATCAGCGCACTATAGACACTGCCGCTTATCTGATTTTATGGCAGATTGGCGTAGCTGGTGATAAGTCGTTGGCTAAATTCACCACAGGCAGCGCTTATCGTGACGTATTAGTGGAGCTGCTAAGCCAATGGTACCCGCTGGAGCATCAGGTGATTTTATACGAAGCCGTCACTTTACCTATTCAACAACCTCGTATCGAACGTTTGGCGTTGTCTGAATTACCTAAAGCCCAAATGGATTTAAAAACCACTTTAGTGATACCTCCGGCTACTGTAGCCAAAGCCAATCAGGTTATTCTGGATAAGTTAAAAGCTGTGGTGGCGCAAGAAGGTCAGGTATGACAGCTGACTGGGCTAAAGCTGCTGTTGCAGATCACTTTGTGATCCAAACAGCCCGTTTGTTAATCCGGCCTTTTATGCCACAAGACCAGCAGTTGTATCTGGATTTATACACCAGCGCTGAAGTGATGGCCTTTATTGGTCCGCCCCTTGATACAGAAAAAGCCAAAAATAGCTTTCAAATTGCGCTACGTCTCAATGCAAAAAAACCTTTTAAGCGTTTGTTTCTGGCGATATGCCGTGATGGCCACCCTATAGGTTTATGTGCGGTCAATCAGTGGCAATCTGAGGCGGCCACGGCTGAAGTGGGCTTGATGTTATTACCTCACTGGCAAGGTCTGGGGTATGGCACAGAGGCTAAATTGGCGTTCAGTCAACGAGTGCACCAAGTGTTCACTGGCGTGAAGATATGGACTCAGACTAACCCGGACAACAGGGCCGCAGTCCGCTCGAACATTGCTGCTGGTTATAGTGCTGACCCCGCTCAGTATGACAGATACTGGTATACACCAGACTGAGTCAAAGTATCTTTATAGCTATTTTCAGCAGGAAGACCTGCTTCCCTTGTGCTTTTAATTTTATCGTTTTACAGTGGATTCGGTTGTTGAGCCTGTCTGCGACATACTGCAGATCTTTCTCGTAAAGTCAGGGAGTTACTATGTCAGTTGTTATTCAGTTATTAGAAAAAATGGGTCAAAGCTCAGAGTTACGTTACGCTAATGCAGAGCAATTAGCAGAGTTAATGGCGGACACCGATCCTATGCTTGTAGCAGCGGTAATCAGTGGAGACCAGCAAGCCTTAGAGCAAATGTTAGGAGCCCGTACTAATGTTGTTTGTGGTGTGCATCCAGCAGATCAACCAGATGGTGATGAACCGGCAGAGCCGGAGCAAGAGCCAGAAACAGAGAAAATCAGCTTTTTGAAAGTTGGATAAATGTTGTTTTTAACAATCAACCCCAGGTTTATCAGAGGTGTGCGGCTTTTTCTGCTGCCGCTTCTGTTTGCTTGTTTTTCTACACCTGTCCTCGCCACAGTGTGGGTTGATAAACTGTTGTATTTAGACAGAATTAAAAGCAGTGATTTTCAAGAGTTTTCCGTAAAGCTGAATGAGCTGACGGCTGACGAAAATCAACTGTCAGGCTTTGAGCAAGAGTATTTAACGCTGCTGAAAGCATACAGTGCAGTGTATGAGGGCAATACTCAGCAAGCTCTGAGCATTTTGATGCCACTGATTGAACAGGCAGATACAGTTATTTCGTTCAGAGCAAAAGCTCTGGCCATCAATAGTTTGGTGTTGGTGCGTCGCTATCTTGATGCCTTTGTGTACCTTGAACAACTCATCATCCAGCTGGATATGGTCTCTCAGCCGGAAGCCCGTGAGCAGGGGATGAGGGTGATCGCTCTGATGTACAACCTGATAGGCAAATATGATTTGTCATTAAGTTATATCGATCAGCTAATTAATGAAAAGCCCAGTTCAAATGCGGTATGCGCCGCGCATCAGTTGAGAGCTGAAGCGCTGTATCTGTCTGGTCGTACAGATGATTTTCAGTTGAAATCTGCGGAAGGTCTGACCTACTGCACAGAACGCAATGAACCTTTATGGGCAAATATCATCGTGGCCCTTATCGCCAGACACAAGATAGACCTGAACGATTATCAAGGTGCGATCAGCTTGCTGCTGTCTCATAATAACCAGGTTGAATCTACCCGCTATTATTCATTAATACTGAAATTTGATAGTGTGCTTGCGCAAGCTTACTACGGTCTTGGTCAGGTTGATTTAGCAAAAGAACATGCGATAAAAGTTACTGATGCTTTAAAACAAGACAGATCCAGCTTAGTCGCGGCGGAAACATTTGCGGTATTACATCAAATTGCCAAAACTGAAAAAGACTATCAGCAAGCCTTGGAATATCACGAACAATATACCGCAGCTTTCACTGCTTATATGGATGATAAGTCAGCACAACAAATGGCTTATCACACAGCTCACTCAGAAATTCTGGCTCAAAATCAAAAAATTGCGTTGCTGGATAAAGACAATCAGTTGCTGCAGTACGAACAAACAGCACTGAAACATCAGGCTACCTTTAACAAACTGTTGATTGTTGCTTTAGTGGCGCTGGTGCTGGGCCTTGCCTTTATGGCTTACCGCAGTTTTGTCGCCCGTCAGCGCTTTAAAGCTTTGGCTGAATACGATGATTTAACGGCAATCAGCAACAGATATCACTTTTCAGCTTCAGCCAAAGAAGCGTTGGCTTTATGCGAAAAGGGCCAATTACCTGCCGCCCTTATAGTGTTTGATTTGGACCATTTTAAGCAAATTAACGACCAGTATGGTCATGCGGCAGGCGACTGGGCTTTACGTCAGACTGTGGATACCTGTCGCAATTTTATGCGCAATAACGACGTATTTGGCCGTATTGGCGGGGAAGAATTTGCCATTTTATTACCGGGCTGCCAAAGCGATAAAGCGCACTTGCTGGCCGATATTTGTCGGGATGCGATCAGCAATATAGATACCGCCGTTTCGGGTTATGAGTTTCAGTTAAGCGCCAGTTTTGGTGTCACTTCAGCGCAAATATCCGGTTATCATTTTACCAAGCTGATTGAAGATGCCGACACCGCCATGTACCAGGCGAAACAGCAAGGGCGTAACAAAGTCCAGTTCTTCCAAGGTTAATACTATCAATACCTTAGTTGGTGATTTTTGCCAGGCTTATTGAATCTTTGAGTTACTCCGATGTCAGAAACCTCAGCCTGACATTGGAGTGCTGTTGTGAAGATATGGATATTTTCTATTGTCGTTCATGCTTTATTGCTGTGGGCGCTCTCCTTTGTGGTGATCCCAACGCCTGAAAAGCCCTCAGCTTCAACTGTTATTCAAAGTTACAGTTACACTGCAATTCGGGCGAAACCAGCGCCAGCCATTGTTGCTGAACAGCAAGTGATCATTAAAAACAAAACACCACAATCTGTGCTTCCAGCTAAAAAAAATACGGCCGTTAGCAAGGCCAAAACTTCTGAAACCACAGCAGTGACTCCGGCTGCTGAACTAAAATCAGCCCTTGAAGCCACAGCCTATGCAGAAATGCGTGAGTCAAAACCAACCGAAGCGGCGGGCCCTATGTCGCTGGCTGATCGCGCACTTGCTTCTGTGACGGCTAAAGCCTCAGAGCCAATGACAGAGTGGAACCAACAACGTGAAGTGGTGGTCAGATCCATCAATCCGGTCGATACTGATCTGGCGCCTGATATGTTTAAACCAGTAAAAGCCTTTACCGACGGCAGTTCGTTGATTAATGCGCATGGGGTGTGTTGGAGAGTGCCGCCTCCTGATGCAGGTAAAAATGCACTATGGTTATTTGCAGGCACATCCTGCAATGACGATACCACGGTGGATCAAATCAAGGATATTTTGCAGAAACGTCGCACTTACGCTAATGATTAGCCTGATACTTTTGTTGGTGCTGGCTCAGTGACCAACGGCGGCCAGTTTTTGGCGTCCTGCAATAAGGATTGGATCCTGTCCTGCAGTTCAAATAACTCAGGTTCCAGTTGTTCAGCTGGTTTACCTTTTTTCAGTTCTGTTTCAATCAGTTCTGTCAGTTGTTTGATGACTGGCAAACCTGTGTAGCAGCTGGCTCCATGCAGTTTATGAATATGTTGCAACAGTTGTTCTGCATCTTGTTGTTGCATCGCCTGTTGAATCAAAGCCAGGCTTTCAGGTAAAGACTGCACCAGCATCCATAACATTTCTTTGGCTAAGTCCAGTTTGCCGCCTGCTCTTTGCAAAGCCAGAGTCCAGTCCAGCTGTTTGCTTTGTGGCAACTGAGTTTCACTGACAGAAGCTGCCAATGCTTGCTGGAAATCAGGGCAACATTCGCGCAAGGTGTAATGCAGTAATTTTTCATCCAGAGGTTTGGTTAAAAATTCACAAAAACCTAAAGCTAAAAGCCGCTCTCTTTCGCCCTCTAACGCATGAGCTGTTACAGCAATAATAGGGGTGGCTTCATTCAGCGAACTTTGCTGAATACGCTGACAAGCCTGAATGCCGTCCATCACCGGCATATTAATATCCATAAAAATCAGGTCGTAATGCTGCTGGTTGGCCTTTTGCCAAGCCTCAGCGCCATTACGGGCTGAATCGACCTGCTCGACCATTTCAGACAGCAGGGTATTAATCAGTTTTAAGTTGGCTTCGTTATCGTCCACTGACAGCACCCGCAAGCGGGCTTTGGGTTTGTCCTGCAACGGGTTTTGCTCAGGGAAATCTAAATAAGGCTGAGCCAACGTCATTGCCAGTTTGCGGTAATGTGCAGGTTTGGATAACACAGCTTTGGCGCCTGAGGCTTGTAATACTTCACGTAAATTCGGCGACAAGGTATTAACCAGCAAATACAGCTGTTCGCTGTGCAGTTGTAACTGCTGCAGCAATTCAATCACCTGATTCACCTGATTCAGTGAAATAGAGCGGCCAATCAGCGCCATATCAATTTGCGGCTGCAAAGCCAAAGTCTGGCTCAACTGGCTCATATTGCTGCAACTGATAATATTGAGTCCCCAATGATCCAGCTGAGCCAACATGGCTTCACGGGAATACTGCTGAGGCTCAAAATACAACACAGTTTTTTGCTTCAGCTCTGCCAAAGGCAAAGGTTCAGCTATGGATAAATGATGACGTTTGCACAGCAGCGTAAACCAGAAGGTCGAACCTTCGCCTGCTTTGCTGTCGAAGCCAATTTTACCGCCCATAGCTGTGACTAAACGCTGAGAAATCACTAAGCCTAAGCCTGTGCCACCATAACGACGGCCTATGCTGTTGTCGGCCTGAGTGAAACCGCCAAACAAACTTTTTTGCTGTTCTTCATGAATACCTATACCTGTGTCCTGCACTGAAAAGCGCAATTGCCATTGTTCATCCGGCATAGGGCGACAGCTAACGCGGATCACTACACTGCCTTGTTCGGTGAATTTAATCGCATTGCCGGCAATATTGGTCAGAATTTGATTGATCCGCATCGGGTCTGCTATTAAATCGTCAGGGCAGCTGTTTTCAACCAGCAAGACTAATTCCAGCTGTTTATCAAAGGCATTCGAGGCCAGTAACTCCACCGAATCATTTAATAAATCGCGTAATGAAAAAGGCTCGGGGTTAATCGGCATTCTGCCTTCTTCCAGTTTGGCGTAATCCAACACGTCATTGACCAGGCTTAACAAACTGTTGGCTGATTTTTGAATAGTGGCCAGATAATCCTGCTGGTTGTGCGTCAGGTTGGTTTTCAGCAACTGACGGGCAAAGCCAATAACAGCATTCAGTGGCGTGCGTAATTCATGGCTCATTTTGGCCAGGAAGTCAGATTTGCTGCGGTTATCTTCCATGGCTTTTTTACGGGACAGGTCCAGCTCGATATTTTGCATCTCCAGCTGTTCCATACTTTGTTGCAAGTCGCTGGTGGCCTGTTCAATGCTTTGCTGCATTTCTTCGTCATGGGTTTTCAGCGCCGTTGCCAGTGCATTAATGCCAGAGCGCAATTGCTCCAGTTCGCCTAAAAACGGTTGCTGCAACTGGCTTTGATACTGACCTTCCCGCAGTTGGTCTATCACATCGCCCATTTGCTGCAGAGGACTACTGACTTTCTTAATCAGGCGCAAACTGAAATACACACAAGCGGCAAGCCCTGCCAAAATAATCAGCAAACTGCTCAGCAAAGAGGTTTGTTGTGCCAGCATCACCTTGTCTTTGGCCACTTGTACTGAGATGTAACCTAGCGGCTGGTCGGCTGGATCTGTGCTGAAATCAGCCTGTTCCGGCAAAATAGGCGTGCGGATCACCAGCCAGTTGCCAAGGTCGGTGATGGTGCTTTGCTGCGGAATAGCGCTGTCTGGCTCGTACTTCAGCATGGCAAAGTCTTTATGATAATTGGTGGTGACAAAGAGCTCGTGGTCGGCATTAAAAATGGCGATACTTTTCACCAGAGCTGAGTTTTTTCTGTGGCTGACATCCAGCAAACGTTTGACGTCCTGCCTGCTGTTATGTAATAAGGCATGTTCACTGGCTATAGCTAAAGGCACAGCAATGTTTTCAGCCTGATCTTCCAGATACTGGGCTAAATCATGATGGCGGGCATAGCTAAAATAACCCCCAAGGCATAAACTGACCAGCAAGGTCGGCACCAGGGTGGTCAATAAGACCCAATCTCTTAAACCAATTTTCGTCATCTTTAGCGCTGCTTGATAGAATAGTCCGGAGCGAATTTATAATGACACAAGGCTTACCAAAAGCCCACCACAGGTACTAAGTCCAGATGGTCAAAATTTATCAGGCTGCCAAAGGCACCAGAGATAAACCTCAACAGTTAAAACAAATCGAAATACAGATCGAACGTCTGGATCACGAAGCTCAGGGCATAGGCTTTGAGCAAAAGCGCATTGTATTCGTCAGTGGTGCTTTGCCCGGTGAACGGGTGAAGGTGCAATTGACTGAACAAAAAGATAAATCAGCCAAAGGCAAAGTGGTCAAAGTTTTACAAGCCTCGTCATTGCGGCAGGCTCCGCTATGTAAGCATTTTGCCGACTGCGGTGGTTGTCAGTTGCAGTATCTGTCGGCTGAACACCAGTTGGAGCTAAAACAGCAGGGCGTGGATCAACTGATTCGTCATCAGACGGGTTTAACCAGTTTACCCTGGCTGACACCGCTGAAAAGTGCGGGTGAAGGTTATCGCCGTAAAGCCCGTATTGGTGTTTGGTTTGAGAAAAAGACGCAGCAATTTACTGTAGGTTTTCGTAAAGCCAACGACAAAGTTATTACCTCAATTGAACACTGTTTAGTGCTCAGCCCGGCTTTAGCGCCAGTATTTAGCGTATTGCAACAACAGCTGCCAAAACTGCAACAAGGCTCTGCTATTACTCATGTTGAAGCGCTCGATGCCGACGGTCAGGTGTATTTAATAGTGCGGCATATCCGGCCTCTGCCAGAATCTGATCAACAAGCACTGATCCAGGCCTGGCCCGAAGCCATATGGATAGGCGAAGCAGAGCCTGAACTTTATCAGCATTGGCAAGTCGGAACTGCAGAACCTTGTTATCAGTTGCCAGCACTGGGCTTAAAGCTGAAGTTTTCTGCCGCTGATTTTATTCAGGTCAATCAGGGGATTAATCAGCAAATGGTGCAGCAGGCACTGGATTGGCTCAGTCTGCGGCCTGACGATCAGGTGTTGGAACTCTATTGTGGTATAGGCAACTTCAGTCTGGCTTTAGCGCAGCGCGCCAAATGGGTGCACGGCCTGGAAGGTGTCACCACTATGGTGCGGCGGGCAGAAGGTAATGCAGTACTAAATGGCCTGAGCAATCTGAGTTTTAGTCAGGCTGATTTGCATTTGCCCTGGCCCAAAGCCGACTGGAATAAGCCGAAGTACCAAAAAGTACTGCTCGATCCAGCCCGTGCTGGTGCTGTGGGTGCAGTGGAGCAAATAGCGGCTTTAAGTCCGGCACAGATATTGTACGTGTCCTGCAATCCGATCACTTTTGCCCGGGATGCAAAAGTTTTACTGGCTTGTGGTTATCAGCTGGATAAAATCAGTGCGATGGACATGTTTCCACAAACCAGCCATCTGGAGTTGATGGCTTTGTTTCACAGGAGAAAGTAGCGAATGGTAACGGTAAGGCAATCACATAGCGCCGAATACCACCCAGGCGGCACTCAGAGCTGGTTAACTGCTTTAGGTTTACCTGAAGCAAAAATTAATGCACTGCTGGATGTCGAACTCTGGTTACATCAACAGAATTTAACTGATCAAGAGCCCGAAGTTCAGACGGGCTGGGAAATGGTCGAAATTCTGGCTGATTTGCGTATGGACAAAGATGCCTTAACCGCTGCCTTATTGTTTCCTTTGGTCGAGGCCAAACTGATTGATCTGGAGCAGGTGGAAACCCAGTTTTGTTCCGCCGTGTTGACCATGCTAAACGCAGTGCGCCAGATGGAAGCTATTCGTTCTATTCCGGTCGGGCCAAATCAAAGCAGCAACCCACAACAAGCCGACAACCTGCGCCGTATGTTGTTGGCCATGGTGGAAGATGTGCGCGCTGTGGTCCTTAAACTGGCGGCACAAATTTGTTACCTGCGTTCAGTAAAAAACGCTGACGAAGAAACCCGGGTACTGGCTGCCAAAGAAACCAATGCGATTTTTGGCCCGCTGGCCAACCGTTTAGGCATAGGCCAAATCAAATGGGAGCTGGAAGATTTAGCTTTTCGTTACCTGCACCCGCAAACCTACAAACAAATTGCCAGTTTGCTGGAAGAAAAGCGCCTGGACCGCGAACAATATATGCAGGATTTTGTCGGCTCAGTACGGCAAAAAATGCAGGACGCTGCTATTTCAGTGGAAGTGTACGGCAGACCTAAACATATTTTCAGTATCTGGAAAAAGATGCAGAAAAAGCAGCTGGCTTTTGATCAGCTGTACGATATTCGCGCCGTGCGTATTGTCACCACTAAGGTGCAGGACTGTTACGCCGCTTTGGGCATAGTGCATACGTCCTGGCGTCATCTGCCCAAAGAATTCGACGACTACATAGCCACGCCAAAACAAAATGGCTATCAGTCTATTCATACCGTCGTGCTTGGCCCTGCGGGTCGCCCTGTGGAGATTCAAATTCGTACTCATCAGATGCATGACGATGCCGAACTGGGTGTTGCAGCGCACTGGCGTTATAAAGAAGGTGCTGGTCATGCCGCTCGCGAAGGTCAACTGGATGAGAAAATCAGCTGGTTACGTAAACTTTTGGCCTGGCAGGAAGAGCTGGTCGATGGCTCGGATTTAGCTGAAGAGTTAAAAAATCAGGTCACCGAAGACAGGGTTTATGTCTTTACCCCTAAAGGCGATATTGTTGACTTACCTGTTGGCTCCACGCCGCTGGATTTTGCCTATTATGTGCACTCCAATGTGGGTCACCGCTGCATAGGCGCGAAAATTTCCGGCCGTATCGTGCCTTTTACCTATCAACTGAAAACCGGCGATCAAATTGAAATCTTAACGGGCCGCGAACCTAACCCAAGCCGAGACTGGTTAAACCCGAACTCAGGTTACTTAAAATCCAGCCGTGCTCGTTCAAAAGTTCAGTACTGGTTCCGTCTGCAGGACAGAGATAAAAACATAGCGGCCGGTAAAGATCTGCTGGATACCGAATTAAGCCGGTTGAATCTTAGTATCGACAATATTCCTAAAGTGCTGGCGCGTTTTAACGTCAACAGCATGGAAGAGATACTGGCCGGTATTGGTGGCGGTGAAATTAAAGTCACCCAGGTTGTGCATTATGTGCAAAGTCAGTCGGGCAAAATTCAACAGCCTGAAATTGACCCGCGCCTTATTAGCAAACCTATGTCGGCCCAGCCAAAAAGCCATGTGGTGGTGCAGGGCGTAGGTAACTTATTGACTCATATGGCCGGTTGTTGTCAGCCCTTGCCTGGTGATGCCATCGTTGGTTATATCACTCAGGGCCGCGGTATAGCTGTGCACCGTGATGACTGTGACCAGTTTAAAACTTTGCAGGAAGCGCATCGTGAACGGGTGGTTGAAGCTACCTGGGGCGATAAATACGCCTCAGGTTATGAGGTGACTATTCGTATAGTGGCGCACGACCGCAATGGTTTGTTACGGGATATCACCAGCATTCTGGCCAATGAAAAAGCCAACGTGCTGCGGATGAGCAGTAACTCAGATATCTCCCAGCAAACGGCCACTATCATTATGACGATGGAGCTGTATAACCTGGACTCACTGAACAAACTGCTGACCAAAGTTAGCCAGATTGATGATGTGATCGAAGCCAAACGTTTTCATTAAATTGCGAATTTAACAGCCAATAGCGCCGGAGTTTTAGCTCCGGTTGCTTCTTCTGCAGGATCTATTGTGTCACAACCACTTCAGCAACTATTAGCCATTATGGCCAGACTACGGGACCCACAAAACGGCTGCCCTTGGGATAAAGAACAAACCTACCAGACCATAGTGCCTTATACGCTGGAAGAAGCTTATGAAGTGGCCGACGCTATAGCTCGTGAAGACTATGCCGAATTAAAAGATGAGCTGGGTGACTTATTGTTTCAGGTGGTGTTTTACGCGCAGATTGCCAAAGAAGAAGGCCGTTTTGACTTTGACGACTGCGCTGCTGCCATTAACGACAAACTCATTCGCCGTCATCCTCATGTGTTTGCCGATATGAATTTGGACAGCAGCAAAGCTGTGCTGCAAAACTGGGAAGCCATCAAAACTACAGAACGCACCGCTTCTGGCAAAACCTCTGTGCTGGATAATATCCCGCTGGCGATGCCTGCTTTAAGCCGTGCCTACAAACTGCAAAAACGTTGTGCGCAGGTCGGTTTTGACTGGCCTGATGTAGAAGGGGCCTGGGATAAAGTGCAGGAAGAAATTCAGGAAGTGGCTGAATTACCAGCAGGCGCTGCTGAACTGGAAGAAGAGCTGGGTGATTTGATGTTTGCGCTAGTCAATGTAGTGCGTAAACAAGGTTTTGATCCGGAAAAAGTAATGCGCCAGGCTAATCAAAAGTTTGAGCGGCGTTTTCGGCAGGTGGAGCAGGCATTGGTGGATCAAGGCTCCAGTCCGGCCCAAAGCAACCTGGATGAAATGGAATTGTTGTGGTTAGAGGTAAAAAAACTGGAAAAACAAGGAAAAATAAAAATTTAACGATTAAAAATTGATCAAAACTTGACGCTTTTTTAATTTGTTCAATACTCTGGTCTGGAATAATTAAAATACAAAGCCAGATCAATGACTAAGATATCTCCCATTCTTCTTTCCGGTTTCTGCCTGCTTTTTTTAGGCTCTTGTGCAGAACCCTATAGCGCCCGAATTAAAGCCCCCGAACTGACGGTAGTGAACTCCACAGGCGAAACCATAGACCGTATTGTCGAACGTTCCTGCGATGCCAATGACGACAGCAACGACAGAGTATTAGCGCGAGAGCTGAAAACCGGCCGCAGTTTGGTGATCCCCTTGGCGGTGACGTGCAGCAATCTGGAAGCTTTTAACAAAGAAGGCAGGGTGGTTGGCCGCCAGGCCGAAGTGTCGACCCCACCGGATCTGTATTGGCAAATCTACTGATCTACTGAGGCTTTCTGTAGAGCAACATCCATTAAAAGAAAAAGGAATAAAGGTATGAAGAATCTGTTGAAACTTATTTGCCTGACCGGCTTTGCGGTATTGATGACCGGTTGTAGCTCTTATAGCTATTATCAGGTGGAATCGAACTTCAAAATGAGCGCAGCGGCCGACCGAGTGCCCGCCACTATTACCAAAGGTCAGGGTTTTGCAGCCAATTTCCCGCGTATTACCACTATAGCTGTGAAAGCGCCGGACTTTTGTGTCAGTGAATCTCAGTCACAACGCACAGGTACAGCCCGGGCTGAAACCAACGTCATGCAAACCACTTGTGGTGTCGAAATGGCACAAATTGAAAGCTCGTTAGCCAAAGCTGGTTTTGGTGTGATTAGCTGGAAAGTGCTGCAAAACGAAATGACAGTCTCTACTTCCCATCTGGATGCGGCAAAAAAACTCAGAGCCGATGCGATGTTCCAGATTAACTCACTAGAGCGAGGTGTCACTCAGGCAGGCCAGGACGCCCGTTGGGACAGACGTTTTTACAACACATCTGATGGAGGTAAAGTTCCAACTGCTGTCGACAGTTACATGGCCAATTTACTCGACACCTACGCCAAACAAAACGAACAGGCCATGATTGCAGGTATTGAGGTATTAAGCGCCAGTATTAATGCCAGCGTCACCTTAGTGGAAAATGGCCGCGCCATCTGGTTTTACGAGTGGAACAATGTGCAATCGCAGGAAGACGCTGATCAAATCGTAGCTAACACCTATGTCTACTGTATTGACGGCTACTGCCAGCCTTACGTGCCGCAGCAGTACGCGGCTTATAACGATCAACTGGTTCAGGGCACCAGTGATGCAGTGTCGATTGGCGCCAAAGCAGCAGACCGCCGCCGAGCAGTGCATGATAAGCTGATGAAGCAAGTAGTGGAAGATATGGTGGGACGTTTTACTTTGTAGTTGGTTTATCAACACTCTGCATCAACGAAGCCGCTTTTACTGCGGCTTTGTTTTTGGTTTTCGGCCCTAAACCACCTACTTCAGTAGGTGGTTATCATCCAAAAGGCTTTGCCTGAAACTCTGTTTGTATTTTTCTTATGAGCTATACCAAGCTGGGATTAGGCATCAAGTTCTTTGGCACAGACTAAATAAAAAAGTAACGGACGCTGCAGTTGCTCAGTTACTCGACAAAGGGCCCCTTTTAGGGGCTTAACACAAAGCCACCTTCTTCAGAAGGTGGATTCTTTACAGGGCTCAGTTAGGTTAAAAGCTTTCGCCTTTGGCAACGCTTGCTTTGAGCAGTTGTAGGTTGTACTCGACGCGAAGCGGCAGTACAACAATGAGGCTGTCGGCAGTAAATATATTAAGGCTATGAATTTAGAGCGTTTCGCCGCCGGCGAGATACTTTCTTTTGCTTCGCCAAAAGAAAGTATCCAAAGCAAGAAAGTGCAGGAAGCACTTTCTAACAGCCGAAGGCTGGCCCGCAGGGTGAATTGCATGGATGCAATTCATAAAAGGCGACCCCAGGTCGCAGCGACAACGCTTGCGTTGAACAGCTTTAGCTTGCTCCTAATGGGGATTTGGTGCCAGTAGTTGGAAATTCTTTTTTCCTGATAGGTTCAAAGATCGGAAAACGGAAATTATGTGCACCACAAGACATGCTTCTGAGTTTTCTCTTAGGTTTCTAAATTCATTGTGCCCATATGCTCTACGTTCTCAGTATCGGTAAATATTTCGAAGTAACCATTTGACTTTAGGTATCTTCTTTAAATTTTCTAGCTTTTCACTTTCATTGGTCCACCTGATTGCTTCAACTAATTCGTTGTGGCATACCAAATCTAATGTTCTAAATATGGGAGGTTCTTCAGACTCAATAGATAAACGTATCGCGGTCGCTTCATCTAAGTTTTCCTTAGTTACTTGTGCTGTTTTGCAAAATCGTTTTTCTAAGTCTATGAAACGATTTTTTAGATCTCTGTGCAGCCAAGCAGCTTTAGACGTACCAATTACTAGATCAAGAGTGTTAAAAACAGCGACGGCAAACATTAACCAAGGAGCAAACTCTTTCATATGTGAACTTAGTAAAGCAGCCATGGCAGACGAACTGAGTAGCACATTCATTCCTGTAACAACTCTGTTAAAGTCTTCGAAAAAAGCTTGGCGCGCCATGTGATAACGTATAGAACGTCGAATATCCCAAGTTAACTCCCACTGCTTGTCTTGTAATTCGTTTTCTCTATCTTGCTCGTTCATGAAAGCCTACCATTTATTGAATCTCAATGTCTGGAGGGAAGATACGTACTACCTTTTGCCGCCATTGCCATTGGTGTCTCCGCTAGTTCCCGGCCTCTTTGGAACTGCAGTTGTATTTGATACGGTATTGTCAGAAAAAGTATCCCGACTTTTGCCACCGTCACCGCTATTATTACCAACGCGATTTTTAAAGTCTTCGTTACTCGGACGGGGCTGGCTATTTGGAGGGGTATTTGGTTTTGTCACTTATTACTCCTTAACACTAACTGAAATTTTTTCATACTTTAAAAAGGTTAAGTTATTTAATGAGATTTGAATAGAGGGCATCGATTAACATTTTCGGAGATGTCTTATCTTACAACGAAGAGAATAAGTCTAATGTGATGGCTTTATAGTACATTTGCACATAGTTTGCAGCTTTAATGTAACGTACAAAGTGTACCCCTGGCCCTCAAATTTAGCGTGGAAAGTGGTGCAACTGGTTGACGCAACCAGTGCATTTTTCTCGTGATGAAATTTGGTGTTAACACTGCGAAATTAAACGCCGAGCCACGCTTTTGATTGGGTAATTAGCTGGTACATTGTTGTATGGCTGCGTTTTGCAAATCCAGCCCAATAAGTTACGCCAGACATAATTTTATTTGTTAAATGTACAGTGTTCCTCTTAGACCTCATGCCATTTAAGCTGCTGTTCAATGTCGCATCAATAATACCTGATTCGAGAGCCACTTTTATACGCCATTCAAAACTTGTTTTGTTTACTGATACCAATGGATCGGTGTTATTCCAATGCATCACTTTTCTACACTGTAAATCAAAGTGTTGGTATTGAGTTCCTGACAACTTATGAGTGGAGTAACCTTGTGAAATTACATCTGCTAACAAAGCTTCGCATATTGAAGCGTAATCAATTATTTGCGCTCTAACGTGGGCATATTGCTCTTCATTTGTGGCAAGTAATGCTAAGCCAAGTTTGTATAACCATCGAGTACCATAAAGAGTCTCCGATAGTGCTTTGCGTAGATCAGCATTTTGGACATGCGAAAACTCGTCGCTTTCTAGCTCGGCTGTAGGCTTGATGTCCTTTTTGGCGAATTCAGCCATTGCATCTATAAACACTTGACCAAACTGTTCTTGTATTTTTTTGTCTGACATATGATATTTCCATGTTGTTGTGTACTGACTCTTGCTAAAAGGTACCGCGCTTGCGAGTCGGCACTTCTTCGCATTCTTCCCTGATTTTGAACTATACCAAACTAGCTCCAATGTACCTGTTTTTCAATGTTTTTTTCTAAAACATGATAAATCACGTTCGACAGATGCTATACAGACAGGACGCTAGCGGTGCTTCCACTCGCTCAGACGAAATAACTGACGATTGCAACCAGTGACTATCTAAGATTTCAGGCTGCTGCAGTAGTGTTTGCAGAGTCCAGAGGCGAGGCATCAGCCCGCTTTAACAACTTATTCACCAAACTAAACCAACTCTCTGTGGTCTGCGTATACTATGGACTATTGATAACAAGCAGCGAGAGCTTTTATGTTAACTGAATCTGCTTTAGTGGTTCGCAGCGCGCTGGAAGCTGCTGGGCTGGAAACGCCTATGTTGGACAATGGTCTGTCGAATGATCAGAAGAAACAGCGTTTAACTGAATTAATGACGCAAGTGGTGCATACCCTTGGCTTGGATTTAACAGATGATAGTCTGGCGGAAACGCCTGCCCGTATTGCCAAGATGTATGTGGACGAAGTGTTTTCTGGTTTGGATTACAGCACTTTTCCGAAGATTTCGATGATCGACAATAAAATGCGTGCTGAAGAAATGGTGAAGGTGCAGAACATTAGTTTTACCAGCACCTGTGAGCACCATTTTGTCACCATAGATGGCACCGCTACTGTTGCTTATATACCGGGCCAGAAGATTATTGGTTTGTCGAAGCTGAACCGTATAGTGCGGTTTTTTGCGCAGCGGCCGCAGGTGCAGGAGCGTTTAACTCAGCAAATACAGGTTTCGTTACAAGCGTTGTTGGGTGTAAAAGACGTGGCTGTTAGCATTGATGCTGTGCATTATTGTGTGAAGTCCCGTGGCGTTATGGACACCAGTTCCAGTACTAAAACTATGGCGTTGGGCGGTGCTTTTAAAACCGATGCCGCAACTCGCTCTGAGTTTTTATCGAAGTTTTAAACTGGTTCTGAAGCTTCTCAGCTGGCACACTGGCAAGCTGTATTATTGCCTGAGACTAAAACCATGTTGGCCGGTATTCATCATGTGGCGCTGATTTGCAGTGATTATCAGCGCTCAAAACATTTTTACACTGAAATTCTGGGCTTAAACGTTCTGGCTGAACATTACAGAGCTGAACGCTTGTCTTACAAACTGGACTTGCAGTTGCCTGATGGTAGTCAACTGGAGTTATTTTCTTTCCCAAATCCGCCGCCTCGCCCCAGCACACCTGAAGCTCAGGGTTTACGTCATCTGGCTTTTCAGGTGCTGGACGTCGCTCAGGTGGTCACACATTTAGAGCAGCATGGTATTGCAGTGGAGCCTGTGCAGATTGACCCGTACACTGAGCGTGCTTACACCTTTTTTAAAGACCCTGACGGTTTGCCGTTGGAGTTGTACCAGATACTGCCAGCTGAGCTACGGCGTTAAAATCAAAAGCAGGTGCGGCTTTAGGTTGCACTGCCAGATAATCAAAGCCCAGAGCAGCCGCTATAGTGGCGGCCATCTGGCCTTGTCGCCAGCTTTGTGCTGTACGGATTAAACCTGCAGCCGGAATAGCTGGCCCTATAGCTGCCAGCCACACCTGTTCTGAACCGGCAATTTGTGGCACCGGCCCTTTGTAACCTGGTACAGCTGCGCCTTTACCGTGGGAGCGCCATTGGGCTGCTTCGCCACGGCCGTGATCAGTACTGATCAGTAAAGTAGTTTGGTCACGGTAATAAGGGTCGTTTTGTAATTCCTGCCATAAGTCGGCAATAAACTGATCGCTGCGGTGAATTGCCGCCAGATACTGATCGTATTGGCCTAAATGGGCAAAATCGTCAGCTTCACCTAAAGCGATATACAACAGTTTAGGTTTATGTAAGCGCATATGTTCCAGTGCAAACTCCTGAGTAAAAACATCCAGCCGCACAGTCGCAAAAGGGCTTGGCGTTTTGGCTTGCAACTGATTCAGATACTGTTGTTTTTCACTCAATTTGCCTTGTTCCGGCATAAAACCGGCGTTCACCGTCAGGCCCGAGCGCTTTGTATTCAGAATATAAGGGAATAACTCCCAGGAGCCAAAAGCTGCCACTTTATGCTGCAGCTGGGGTTGTTGATTTAGCCATTCCAGTACTGTGACATTGGGGTTGGCTATTTTGTTGTTGCTGCGAATCGCCGGGTCGGCAAAACCAGCCAGTAATTCCTGATAACCAGGGTAAGAAATTTGATACGAGTTGCTGACATTGATGCGTGAACCCTGACTGCGGTCGCCCAGGGTTATGCCTTGCTGGTTCACGGTTTGATGCAAAAACGGCATTAAAAGCTCAGGTTTGCCTGGTATAAACTGACGGATAAGCTCCGGCGTTTTAACCCACTCTGGTTGCTGATAAAGCGCTGGGTCTGCTCCGGCAAAGACTTCCTGCCAGCGCACACCATCTATGCTCACCAGTACTACTTTAGGTTCTGCTTTTACACTAAGCGGCAACAATACCAACAGCCCTATAAGCCAGTTCAACTTCATTAGAAAGCCCCAACAGCAGTGGATTGGGGCCGATCCTGCCAGTTGAAGATGACAGCAAAGCTTAAAACTGATGGCAATTCGGTGACATCAATAGTATTCAGGCTAAAAAAGCTTGCGTTGCTTCTGATCTGCGCTGAAGATAGCCATCTATAAAAATAGCCGTCTGGAAGTGTATCAGACGGTAGAAATCCAGATCCCAAGGTGCGTGTTTATGTCCGATTTTAGTTTTCAGCAGGCCTTTGAATGGCTGAGTTCTGCCATAGCCTCAGTGGTGTTTTATGCCATTCCTGTCAATGGTGCTGCTTTGCCTGTCACTGTGCTTTGGCTGGTGCTGGGCGCTGTGGTTTTTACCTGTTATTTAGGTTTTATCAATATTCGTGGTTTTCGCCATGCCATTCGCGTGTTACGTGGTGACTATACGGACAAAACCGCCAAAGGTGATATTACGCAGTTTCAGGCGTTGTCAGCGGCTTTATCCGGCACAGTGGGCACTGGCAATATTGCTGGTGTGGCAGTGGCTATCGCTTTGGGTGGGCCAGGCGCTACTTTCTGGATGATAGTGGCTGGCTTTTTGGGCATGACCACTAAGTTTGTTGAATGTACGCTGGCGGTGAAATACCGGGTCTATAACGCCGATGGTTCGACGTCCGGTGGCCCTATGTATTACATCAAAGCGGCTTTGGATAAATATGGTTTGCCACGGCTGGGTAGTTTTTTAGCGGCCTTTTTTGCTATTGCCTGTGTGTTTGGCTCTGCTGGTTTTGTCCATGTGAATCAGGGGTTTTCTCAGGTCAAGCTGGTGACAGGTTTTGACAATGCCTGGGTATTTGGTTTGGTGTATTCGTTTTTAGTGGGGCTGGTGATAGTCGGTGGTATTAAAAGTATTGCCCGTGTCACCAGTAAATTAGTGCCTTTGATGTGTGCTATTTATTTGTCGGCCGCTTTTGTCTTTCTGGTGATGCACTTTGATGCTATTCCGGCTGCAATCTGGACCATATTACACAGTGCTTTTGCGCCAGAAGCTGCTTATGGTGGTGTGATAGGGGTGATTATTCAGGGCTTTCGCCGCGCTGCTTATTCTAATGAGGCTGGTATAGGTTCATCCCCTATAGCGCATTCGGCGGCCCGCACTAAAGATCCGGTGTCTGAAGGTTTTGTCGGTTTACTGGAGCCATTCATCGACACCGTGGTGATTTGTACTATATCGGCACTGGTGATCGTGGTCAGTGGCGTGTATTTACAGCCAGGTCTGGATGGTGTGCAAATGACCTCTGCCGCTTTTGGCTCAGTGTTTGACTGGTTCCCGCTGGTGCTAATGGTCGCGCTATTGTTGTTTGGCTATTCAACAGTAGTGAGTTGGTCTTTTTATGGCTTAAAGTCCTGGACTTACTTATTTGGCCACAGCGATTTTACTCAGCGTAGTTTTAAAGTGCTGTTTTGTTCAGTCGTCGCTATAGGGGCTGTGCCTAATATGCTGGCGGTATTTGATTTTATCGACTCGATGATCTTTTTAATGGCGGTGCCGAATATTCTGGCCTTGTATTTGTTATTGCCGGAAGTGAAGCAGGATTTAAAAGCCTACCTTTTAAAACATAAGGGCTGAAGCATAAGAGCCAGGACATAAAATTAAGTGACAAAAAAGGCAGCATAAAAATGGCTGCCTTTTTTGTTTAAAGCCGGATCTTACTTAGCAAGATAGGCATAAGCGGTTATAAAAGCCGTTTCCTGAAAACCTTTTAATCCTGTTTCCTTAAATACGATAGGCACAGGGTGGCGCGCCAGCTGCTCTTTAATAAAAGAACTGGTCAGAATTTCGGTGTTGACATCAGGTAATAATTGCAGCGCTGCTTCCATCTTAAAACCAACGGCACCACCAGCAAACTTGCCTTTTTGCGGCCGTTCACGGATCACAAAAGTGTCGATTTTGTAGTCTTCTGCCAGTTTGGCAAACACAAACTGAAATTTTTTCATTTGTTCGCTGTCCTGATCTTTTAACAGCGGCAAACGCACAGTGCGGCAATCCGGAATATCAAACAGGCCGCTATCTATAGCCAATAAACACAAAATGGCTTCACTGCCTTTCATTTCAACACCACAAACGCGCATAGGGATTTCTCTGACTAACTCAAGTTGGGCATATTATGACAGCTTAATAAGGAAAAACTATAGCCAACCTCATTGATGTTAATTCTGAGGGCAGTTAATTGTAGGGGCGCGGGCTTGTCCCCGCCCGTATGAATATCCCCTAAGTAATTGCTGTCAGAGCTAGGCGGCTAGGGATTGAGACCCGGGGAGCATAGTTGTCCTATGTGACTGGGGCGAAAGCACGCAGTCAACAACGCTGCGGCTGCAAGTACGACGGGTATAATAAAAAAGCAGACAAACCTGACAGGGGGGGCGGTTTGCCTGCTCACAGTTACTTCAGACAGCAACTGCAATTCAGGCCGGGGAGCCACGTGAATTGCAATCACAGTCTTTTACTGCTGAAAATCTTCGTTTTCGATATCCCACTGGCTAACCGAAAGCTGACGGTAAAAAGACCAGTGCTGTAGTAACCAATTTAACCAATGCTCATAAACGTCGTGATCTTGCGGTATATGGAATGACATAACAGTCTCCTTCTAAACTTGGGCGCTTAAATAAATAGCGCCCAGTCTAGTGTCTCAAGATGACAATACCTTTTCAGTCTGTCACGCTTAAGGTTGACGCTGTGTACACAGGGCTGACGGCCTTAATTTTTTCATTTAAAAGCGCCAGGTTGTGCTGGTTGATCTCGCTTTGCTCCAGTGTGGTGGCCTGTTGAAAATCAGCTAAAGCTGCAACAGGATCCTGACCCATCAAACGGGCCACACCACGGTTAGTGTGAGCAAAAGAGCGCATTTCGCGTTTGTAGCTGCTGTCTGAACCTTCGGCGCGACGGGCGGCATAAATGGCTGAACTGCATGCCTGCTCTGCCTGTTTAAACTCCGCCATATGAGTGTATGCAACACATAAGCTCATATGTTTGCTGAACGCATCAGCCTGCTTGTCTGTAGCTGTCGCTTCTGCAACGCCTTCCTGGTACAGACCAGCTTTAATTTTGCTAACACCCGGGGTATCTTCAATTAACACCATTTTGAAACCGCCGGTTGTTGCTGTGGCGACAAAAGAACTTGAGGCCAACAGCATCACTGCTACTTTTTTGCCAAAGCTAAGGGATGTCGCTTTCATAATTTACTCTCCAGTACTCATCAGTAATTTCATTTCAAAGTGCAGGTTATTCACTGCACTGTGCTTACTTTAGAAAGTTACTGACGAACTGACAAAGGATATAAATCCACCTGACAAGTGAGAAAAATTCATCTGTGGTGCAACAAAAAATGTAACCTGAAGTTGATAAGCAGTGTTTCTGTGGGAGTTTTGCGATATAGAGGTTGGGTTTGGAGTCAGCTGTTACCTACATCCCTGTAGCTAACAACACCTATAAAAAACAAGGCCGCGCTCAAAGAAGCATAGAGTTAAAATGCACGCTGAAAACTTTGTAAAATCCAATCCACCAATAACTGAATTTGCGGTTTATTTGGGTCTGTCTCGTGTTGCACCAGATAATACTTGTCGCGACTTTCCAGTTCTTCACTGAACAGACGTTTTAAGCTGCCACTGGCAAACCAGGATTGACTGATAGGCCAGGGCACCAGAGCTATGCCTAATCCCTGCTGAGCTGCCCGGGCTACACTGAACATACTGTCGAGCTGGATCACTTGTTTTGGAGTAAATACTTCCATTTCCAGCTGTTCTGCCCATTGATGCCAGGACCAGGGTCTGGCCTGATGCACCAGACAAGGCACTTTGGTTAAAGCCTCAAAACCCAGGCCACTGAGTTGTTGATATAACGCCGGATTACAGGCAGGGACATAGCTTATCGGAAATAACTCATAAGCTATTTTGTCTGTGGGTTTACTGCTGGCCAATAAAATCTGCAGATCGGTATGTTTAGCCGGATCCTGCCGCGATTTGATGGTTTCAACTTTCAGGTTGATATCTGGATGTTGTTCTGACCAACCTACTAAACGCGGTACAAAAAGCTCACTGGCAAAAAATTCTGGCATCGAAATACTGATTTCAGTCGGATTTTTCTGCTGGCTAAAAGTACGTAAGGTTTGTTCCAGCTCCCGCATCAAAGGCAGCAGGGCCTGATAAAAGGCCTTGCCTTGAGCGGTCAGCTCTACTGACCGGGTTTGGCGCAAGAACAAATCCAGCCCAAGCTCAGATTCCAGTTGTTTAATTTGATGGCTGACAGCTGAAGGAGTCAGATACAACTGGCGAGCGGTTTCTTTAAAACTTAAACAGTCGGCTGCGACACAAAAACAGCGCAGGCCGCGCATCGAGCTATGGATGGCCATAGATATTCACAATTGTTACCAAAGACGCTGAACTTAAGCAAAAACGGAACCACAAGTTCACACCTTTGATTATAAAAGAGTTTTTTATCAGGCCGCACAGGGATTGAACCTGCTTGCGTCATTGATGCACCAAAATGAGGCGCCACTGCCTGTAAAAGTCTGTTAGACCGGCAGCGCTCAGAACCCTTAGTTAAATTGATTGGCCGCTTTAATGCGTTCCAATTCGCAGGCAATTAAAAATTGCCATGTCTCCAGATGCCGCTTAGCGCTGTCAATGCTGTCTCCCCAAACATAAAGGCCATGGCCACGGATCAAAAAGGCATAAGCTAAGGTTTCGCGCTCAAAGCGTTGGTGCAATTCCTGCAGAGTCAGCTCGGTACTTTGTGGATCCAAAATAGCCAGAGGGCAACAGCTGCGCTGTGCTGCAGTGGCCGCAACTTGCTGTTGTAATTCGTACCCTACAAACAGATGTTGATCGGCTTTGATTAAGCGGGAAAATACCGTCGCTTGCAGATCATGAGTTTGCAGCACTACTTTATGTTGAGGCTTTAACTGATACAAAAACTGATGGATAGCTGTTGCGGTATCGCTTTCGTTTGGGTTTGCCCAATCGTACGACACTAAATCTGCCGGGCTTAACTCGCTTTTATCTTTGTCTGATGCGGTGAAAAGCGCGCTATGCTCAGAGGTGCGGACAGAAAAAAGTCCGCTGCCTGACGGCAACCATTGGCGTTGTGTTATCCAGCGGCCTAAAGTACAGAGCTGGATTGCATAAGGGTTTAATTGATGGGTTTGCAGAGATTGATTCATCTTGATGTTTAGACGTCTACACATAAAACTGTCTGGATGATAGCATTCGTTCCATTGTCAGGCCAGTCAGTTTTGTACTGTTTTTGTGCTGTTTTGAGATTAACTTATGAAGTTACAAAGTAAATTACCCGCCTTAGGTACCACTATTTTCAGCCAAATGTCGCAGCTGGCAGCTGAGCATCAGGCTATTAATTTATCTCAGGGCTTTCCTGATTTCCCATCCAACCCGCGATTGATCGAATTATTGGCGGCATCTGCCCGAGCTGGCCTGAATCAGTATGCGCCCATGCCCGGTGTGCTGGCGCTACGACAACAAATCGCAGCTTTGGTGCAAAGCTGTTATCAGCGGGAACTTTGTGCTGAGCAGCAAATAACAGTGACCAGTGGTGCCACTGAAGCTTTATTTGTGGCTATTCAGACCTTGGTTCGTGCCGGTGATGAAGTGATCGTCTTTGATCCTGCGTATGACAGTTATCAACCTGCTGTGGAGTTGGCGGGCGGTTTTACTGTGCATGTGCCTTTGTTGCCGCCTTTGTATCAGGTGGACTGGGCGCAACTGGAAAAACAAATCAGTAAAAAAACGCGGCTGATCATAGTCAACAGCCCGCATAACCCAACAGGGGCAGTATTTAGTCATCAGGACTGGTTAGCTCTGCAGGCTCTGGTATTAAAACACCGTTTGTATTGCATCAGCGATGAAGTCTACGAGCATTTGGTCTTTGATGGATTGGCGCAGCACAGTGCGAATCAGTACCCTGAACTGGCCGATCGCACAGTGATAGTCTCGTCTTTTGGTAAAACCTTTCATGTCACCGGCTGGAAGCTGGGTTATGCCGTAGCTCCGGTTGAGCTGACTGCTGAATTTCGTAAAATTCATCAGTATGTCACTTTCTCCAGTTTCACTCCGGCTCAGCATGCGATTGCCCACTTACTGACTGAACAGCCGGAAGAGGTGAAAGGGCTGGCCGCGTTTTATCAGCAAAAACGTGATCAGTTCCAGCTGGGTTTAGCGGATTCGGCCTGGAGTTTATTGCCTTGTCGTGGCAGTTATTTTCAACTGGCCGATTACAGCGCATTCAGTGATTTGGACGATGTGGCTTTTTGTCAGTGGTTAACCCGTGAGCATAAAGTGGCGGCTATTCCGTTGTCGGTGTTTTACCGACAGCCGCCCAGTCAGCGTATCATTCGTTTTTGTTTTGCTAAAGAGCCTCAGACTTTAACTCAAGCGACGGAGATTTTATGTCAGTTATCCGTGTTGCGTTAATCCAGTCCGAACTGGTCTGGCAGAACAGCGCCGCGAACCACAGATATTTTGAACAGCAAATAAAACAGCATAAGGACGTGCAGCTTTTTATCTTGCCTGAGATGTTTAATTCAGGTTTTAGCATGGATTCAACTGTTATTGCTGAAACTATGGAAGGGCTTACAGTACAATGGATGCAGCAGCAGGCTAAGTTATCAGAAGCTGCTATTTGTGGTTCTGTCGCTATTTCGGCCCAAGGTCAGATTTTTAACAGATTATTGTTTGTTACTCCTGACGGTGCAGTGCAGTTTTATGACAAACGCCATTTGTTTCGGATGGGGGGCGAGCCGCAACATTATCAGGCGGGTACAGAGCGGGTGATCGTCTCTTACCTTGGCTTTCGGTTTTGTTTGCAGGTTTGTTACGACTTACGTTTTCCGGTGTTTGCCCGCAATCAGCAGGATTACGATGTGCTGATTTATGTGGCGAACTGGCCGGAACCACGGCGTCAGGTTTGGCGCACTTTGTTGCAGGCTCGCGCTATTGAAAATCAGGCTTATGTGCTGGGTTGTAATCGTATCGGGTCGGATGACAACGGCTTAACTTATAGCGGTGACAGCATGGTAGTGGATTATTTAGGTCAAATTCAGGCTGAACTTCCTGTCAGGCAAAGTGGTGTGGTGCTGGCAGAGCTGGATCTGGCTGCTTTACACCAATTTAAACAGAAATTTCCAGCCTATCTGGACGCAGACCCTTTTGTATTCACGCCTTCATTTTAGGGAGAACCCATGTATCAGCGGCAAGTGACGGTACTGGTGTATTTAAGTTTTATGTTATTGGGTTTACTCAGTATTTTATGGGGCATTCTGTTGCCCGATATGATGAAGCAACTGCAGATGTCGCCCGCTGCCAGTGGGTTGTTTTTTGCCTGTTTGTCGATGGGTTCTATTACCGGTGCCTTTTTAGGCGGCAAATATGTGCAGAAATTTGAATTTGTGCCCTTGTTTGCCGTGTTATTACTGACGCTTGTGGTACTGATTATTGGTGCATCTCTGGTGCAGTTCTGGCCTTTGTTATTGGTTTTTGTCTTTGCTTTGGGTTTAACCTGTTCAGGCCTCTTTACTATTGGTCATACCCTGATCGCCCGGCTTTATGTGGCAAAACGCGCCCGTATGATGGGTTTTATGGATTTTATGTTCAGCTTAGGGACTTTAGCTGCGCCCTTATATGTAGTGGTGTTGTATTGGGGTATTGAAGACTGGCGCTGGCCACTGCGTTTATTAGCTGTGATGCTGGCAGGTACTGCGGCTTATGCCTGGTATTTGGGTCGTACCCATCAAAGTCCTGCTCATATGACGTACACCAAAGGCAGTTTGTCTTATCGTCAGGTGATGAAAAAACCGGTATTTTTTGCTTTGGCTTTAATGATGTTTGGTTACGGTGCGGTGGAGTGGGGCCATGGCAATTGGTTTGTCACTTACGCCAGCCAGGGCTTAGCGTTAAGCACTGAGCAGTCGCGCTTAATTTTTGCCTTTTTTACCGGCGGTATGGTGCTGAGCCGGTTGAGTTTTTCATTATTTTTACGTTGGTTTAGCAGCGCGCAGTTGCTGATGATGCTGGTGATCTGTGCTTTTTGTGGGGCTGTTTTAGTAAAAATCACCGCTGTACCCGCTTTATTGCAACTGGGGAACTTTGCTTTGGGTTTTGGTTTAGGAGCAATATTCCCGCTGATGTTAACGGCAGCTATGGATCTGGACAGTGACAATGGTCCGGTGTTGTCTGGTCTTGCCAATATTGGCGGTGCCATTGGTTATCAGGCCGCAGCTTTGGGCACAGGTTTGGCTGCACAACAAGTGGGTATAGCCACAGCCTATTGGCTGATCCCTATACTGGCCGTATGGCTTCTGGGGACTGTCAGTTATTTCAGCTATTTGTTGCATAAAAAACATACGCAAGCAGTACAAGTTTAACTTTTTTGCTGCATTTGTTGGTTTTATCACCAGCTGGCTCTTGATTCTGAACGGCTTTAGGCGCATAACCTAAGGCCGTATGACCTGCAAAAATTTAAACTATGACTACACGTATTCAATGGGCTGAATTAGCCCTCGCTGCCAAAGCAGCATCCGAACAGGCCTATGCGCCTTACAGCAAATTTCCGGTAGGTGTCGCAGTACAAGCCAGCAGTGGCAAAATCTATTCTGGTTGTAATGTTGAAAACGCGTCTTATGGCGGCACTATTTGCGCCGAGCGTAATGCTATAGCCGCAGCTGTAGTGGCCGGTGAGCGTCAGTTTGTCGGCCTGATGGTCTACACCCCGCAAGAACAACTCACCCCGCCTTGTGGCATTTGTCGTCAGGTGATCGCTGAGTTTTTTACACCGGACAGTCCGGTACGCAGCTGCAATCATTTAGAACAACAGCAGGAATGGACGCTGGAACAATTATTACCCAGCGCTTTTACCCCGTTGTTTCTGGCCAATAGCAAAAAATTCTGACTCTGGAGTGCATTGTGTTATTACCTCAGGAAATTATTAAACAAAAACGTAATGGTGGCGCTTTGACAGAAGCGGCTATACAGCAATTTGTCCGTGGTTTAACGGATCAAAGTTTCAGTGAAGGCCAGACCGCTGCCTTGGCTATGGCTATTTATCTGAACGGCATGAGCACAGCAGAAACTGTGGCATTAACCCGTGCTATGCAGCATTCAGGTGCTGTGATGAACTGGACAGATATGCTGGATGGTCCAGTTGTGGATA
Source organism: Rheinheimera sp. 1928-s (assembly GCF_029269265.1). Taxonomy (GTDB): domain Bacteria; phylum Pseudomonadota; class Gammaproteobacteria; order Enterobacterales; family Alteromonadaceae; genus Pararheinheimera. The sequence continues at coordinate 92,098 of NZ_JARIXP010000008.1, read as the reverse complement.
AACACAGTACTGGCGGTGTGGGTGATAAAGTCAGCTTAATGCTGGCCCCTATGATCGCGGCCTGTGGCGCTTATGTGCCTATGATCGCTGGTCGTGGCTTAGGCCATACCGGTGGCACTATCGACAAACTGGAAGCTATTCCGGGTTACCAGTGCCAGCAGCCTTTAGATAAAATTCAGCAGCTGGTGAAACAACAAGGTTGCGTCATCGTCTCGCAAAGTGGCGAGCTGGCCCCGGCTGACCGCCGTCTGTATTTAATCCGTGATGTTACAGCCACTGTCGAATCTATTCCTTTGATCACCGCTTCTATTTTGTCGAAAAAACTGGCGGCTGGCCTGCAAGCGCTGACAATGGATGTGAAAATTGGCTCTGGCGCCATTATGAAAAATGTCGCTGATGCTTCAGCTTTGGCCAAAAGCATAGTGAACACCGCCAAAGGCGCTGGAGTGCCAACTCAGGCTCTGTTAACTGATATGAACCAGACTTTGGGTGCAACAGCAGGCAATGCGCTGGAAATACTGGAAACGCTGGATTATTTGACCGGCAAATACCGTGAACCTCGTTTGCATCAGGTAACTTTAGAATTAGGCGCCAGCATGTTGCAATTAGGCGGCTTGTTTAAAGATAAAACCAGCGCTATAGCTGCGTTGGAGCAAAGTTTAACTTCAGGTAAAGCAGCGGAGATTTTCAGCAAAATGGTGGCTGCTCAGGGCGGACCAGCAGACTTGCTGGAAAAACCGGAGCTGTATCTGGCCAAAGCCAAAGTAGTACTGGATATCACAGCACCTGTTGCCGGTTATCTGAACAAAGCCGATACCACTGCTATTGGTATGGCTGTGGTGCGTTTAGGTGGTGGCCGTGCTCACCCGGACCAGGTGATCAACATGGCTGTGGGCTTCAGCGATGTGAAAGCCTTGGGCGCACAAGTGACAGCAGGCGACCTGTTAGCACGGGTGCATGCCAATACAACGGAAGCCGCAGAGCATGCCAAAGCTGAGTATCTGGCGGCTTTAACTATTGAAACAACAGCGGCCACTATTGATCCAATTATTCACTTAGTGATTGATTAATAGTCAGAAAAACTGTTGAAAAAAGCCACTTGATGTGGCTTTTTTGCTATTTAATCTGAGCCAGGGTTCAGGTTTTCAGCTTGCGACGAACGACCTTGTTGCTGATAAAGGCATTTGCTACTGTACTGGCTTCTTTGCAGGGAGGCTGGATGAATAAGTTAAGTTGTTGTATTACGTTCATGTTATGGGCCTTTGCTGCTTCGGCCCAACCTTCAATGGTTTGGTACACCAGCCATTGGCCGCCTTATCGTATCAGTGAAGGGCCATACGCCGGACAAGGCTCTTTTGATTTGATGCTGAGTCAGCTGATTGACGCTTTGCCGCAGTATCAACATCAGATCAATCAAATCCATCTTGCCCGAATAGTCAAAGTGTCGGCCACCACCAGCGAAAATCACTGTACCTTTGGCTTGCGGTATACACCTGAGCGGGATCAGCGTACTTACTTTTCTCAGCCTGCTGCTATGTTGCCTAATCTGGCGATCAATGCTCTGCATGATCACAACACACTTAAAAGGCTGTACCCAGCGCAGGCGGTGCGGATGGAAACATTGACGAAGGATTCGGATTTGCTGGGCCTGATCGAAAATGACAGAGCTTACCCTGAGGTAATAGCAACACAGATTAATAAAAAAGGCAGCAACCTGGGCAGCAGCTCTATGACCACATTGAATCCCGCCCAGCTACTGGCTGCAAAACGCGTAGATTATGTAGTGGATTACCCTAACCGTTTACGGTATTTCAGTATCGAAGCAGGGCAGGATCTTAAACTGCAGTTCAGGTCCATAGCAGAGATACCAGGTTTTTCTTACACCTATGTCAGTTGTTCAAAATCGGATACCGGTAGGGGTTGGATTGAAGATATAGATACTGCTCTTACTAGATTAAAACAAAAGCCTGAGTATAAAAACGCCATGTATCGCTGGTTTTCAGAGCAGGAACAGCAACTGCTGGAACCGCATTATGACGGATTTCAGCAAGCCCGGCTTTTTGTACCAGAGCAGGCTGAAACCCGTTTGAGTGGTCTGTAGTAAGGTTTTAATGCAGCTTTAATCGTGGCCTGATGATTTTATTGATTTTACCGATCACCGAAATTACGACAGTGCGGAACCAGCCGTGCAAAGCCACCTGGTGCATACGATACAGCGATATATAAGCCATACGGGCAATACGGCCTTCGATCATCATAGCGCCACCTACCAGATTGCCCATCAGATTACCCACAGTGCCAAAACGGCTCAGTGAAATCAGTGAACCATGATCTCTGTAGTGATAAGCCGATTGCGCTTTGCCTGACAAAGCCGCCGTCAGGTTTTTAGCGACATGACTTGCCATCTGATGTGCTGACTGAGCCCGTGGTGGCACCCATTTGTTATCCGGTAGCGGACAACCAGCACAGTCACCTATCACATAAATCTGACTGTCGATACTGCTTTGTAATGTAGGTAATACCATCAACTGATTAATACGGTTGGTTTCTAAACCATCTAAGTCTTTCAGGAAATCCGGCGCTTTGATACCTGCAGCCCAGACCATCAGTTCAGCCTGTAAATGTTCATCCCCCAGTTGCAGGCCATGTTCATCTGCTGCTGTGACTTTGGTGTTAACCCGCACATCAACACCCAGTTTTAGTAGCTCTTTGTGTGCCGCTGCAGCTATACGTTCCGGCAGGGCCGGCAGAATACGAGGACCAGCTTCAATCACGGAGATTTTTAAGCGGTCACGTTTCATATCGTTAAAGCCATACAAATTCAGCTCTGCCGCGGCATGGTGCAGTTCCGCTGCCAGTTCAACACCAGTTGCGCCTGCGCCAACTATGGCGATATTCAGGTTCTCTTTCGGATGCAAAGGTGAGTTCAGCTTCAAATAAGCTTCAAGTAAACGGCGATGGAAACGATTGGCCTGAGCAGGGCTGTCGAGAAAAATACAATGTTCCTGCACACCAGGCGTATTGAAGTGATTCGACACACTACCAATGGCCAGTACCAGATAATCATAATGAATACGGCGCTCTTCCAATACCACTTCACCACTTTCATCCAGCACAGGCGCCAAAGTGACTTGTCGTTCTGTTCGGTTCAGGCCGGTAAAAGTACCAAGCTGAAACTCAAAGCCGTGTGCTCTGGCATGAGCACGATAAGTCACCTGATCAATATCCACATCCAAAGTGCCTGTCGCCACTTCGTGCAACAAAGGTTTCCAGATATGAGTCGAGTTTCTGTCAATCAGGGTAATAGCCGCTTTGCCCTTACGGCCAAATTTATTACCAAGGCGGGTTGCCAGTTCCAGTCCACCAGCGCCACCACCAATGACTACGATCTGCGGGGTTGTCATCTGTTTTTTCTCACATAAAAAAAACCGGCAACGAGGCCGGTTTTTGGGGGTTAACTATTTTTTTGCCGTTTCATCGACTCAAAAAACTCGTCGTTGGTTTTGGTCATCGACAGTTTATCGATCAGGAATTCCATGCAATCTGTTTCATCCATTGGATGCAGAATTTTGCGTAGGATCCACATTTTTTGCAGCTCTTCCGGCGATGCCAGCAGCTCTTCGCGGCGGGTGCCTGAACGGTTAAATTCAATAGCAGGGAAGATACGACGTTCAGCAATTTTACGAGACAGGTGTAATTCCATATTACCTGTACCTTTAAATTCTTCGTAAATCACTTCGTCCATCTTCGAGCCAGTGTCGACCAAAGCTGTAGCAATAATGGTTAAGCTACCGCCTTCTTCCACATTACGGGCTGCACCAAAAAAGCGTTTTGGTTTGTGTAAAGCGTTGGCATCGACACCACCTGTTAATACCTTGCCTGAGCTTGGGATCACTGTGTTGTAAGCACGGGCTAAACGAGTGATAGAGTCGAGTAAAATGATCACATCTTTTTTGTGTTCAACTAAACGCTTGGCTTTTTCGATCACCATTTCAGCAACCTGAACGTGACGGCTGGCTGGTTCGTCGAAGGTAGAAGCTACTACTTCACCTTTAACCAGACGTTGCATCTCGGTCACTTCTTCCGGACGTTCGTCAATCAGCAATACCATCAGCACACATTCAGGGTGGTTGGCCGCAATAGACTGAGCTATGTTTTGCAGAAGAATTGTCTTACCAGCTTTTGGTGGCGCCACAATCAAACCACGCTGACCACGACCAATAGGAGAGGCCAGGTCTAATACGCGGGCTGTGATGTCTTCTTTACTGCCGTTACCACGTTCCATACGTAAACGGGAATTGGCGTGCAGCGGCGTTAAGTTTTCAAACAGAATCTTGTTACGGGCTTGCTCAGGGCGACCGAAGTTCACTTCGTTCACTTTTAGCAAAGCAAAATAACGTTCGCCTTCTTTTGGCGGGCGAATTAAGCCAGAAATGGTGTCACCAGTACGCAGGTTAAAGCGTCTGATTTGGCTTGGTGAGACGTAAATGTCGTCCGGGCCAGCCAAATAGGAGCTGTCAGAAGAACGTAGGAAACCGAAGCCATCGGTTAGAATTTCAACAACGCCGTCACCAAAAATCTCTTCGCCATTTTTGGCGTGGGATTTCAGGATAGCGAAAATAATGTCTTGCTTACGTAAGCGGGCCATGTTTTCCAGGCCCATAGACTCGGCTAAATCAACCAGCTCGTTAATCGGCTTCAGTTTTAGTTCGGTTAAATGCATATGATGGGTTCTTGTTGGTCAAACAGAATTAAATTGCTTGCCGCTGATTAAAAGGAAGTAGGCTTAGGTTTAGTCAACGGAAAAGCGTGGTTACAGGGATTTGTTGCTGCGTTACACATTAGCAGGATAATTTTCAGTCGTCCAGCCGTAAAAAACAAAAAGGCGTATAAAAAATACGCCTTTTTGTTACGAGCTTAGATATTGCTGTCTAAAAACTCTTTTAACTGAGTTTTGGACAAAGCACCTACTTTCGTCGCTGCAACCTGACCGTTTTTAAACAACAGTAAAGTTGGGATACCACGAATACCAAATTTTGGTGGTGTGCCAGGGTTGTGGTCAATATTGACCTTAGCCACTGTTACTTTACCTGCGTATTCTTGTGCTACTTCGTTGAGGATAGGTGCAATCATTTTGCACGGACCACACCACTCAGCCCAAAAATCGACCAGAACAGGGGCAGCAGCTTTTAACACGTCGGCTTCGAAGCTGTCGTCTGACACCTGCAGAATATGTTCACTCATTTCATTCTCCAATTGCTTTGGGCGTAACTATAAAAAAGTATTGTCAATTTTATCCGGACTGTTTCTTATTGCAAGCGTAACGGTTATGCTAAGCGCGTATGAATAAAACACACTTAACTCAGCATAAATTTGCCGATTTCGCATTGGCTCCACAGGTTCTTGCCGCTTTGGCCGCGCAAGGTTATGACCATTGTACTCCAATCCAGGCTCAATGTTTGCCTCTTGCGTTAGCGGGCAAAGATATTGCGGGCCAGGCTCAAACCGGTACTGGTAAAACGCTCGCCTTTCTGACGGCAACTTTCCATCATTTGTTAACCCACGAGCCTAAAGCCAAAGGTCAACCTCGTGCCATCATCATGGCTCCTACGCGCGAACTGGCGGTTCAGATCCATCATGACGCTCAGGCGCTTGCCAAAACATCCGGCTTGAAGCTTGCTTTGATTTATGGGGGCGAGGGTTACGATTCTCAACGCCAATTGTTGGAACAAGGCGCAGATATTTTAATTGGTACTACAGGTCGCCTGATCGATTACTTAAAACAAGGCCTGTACGACTTGTCACAAATTCAGGTGGTGGTGTTGGATGAAGCCGATCGTATGTTCGATTTGGGCTTTATTAAAGACATCCGTTTTATGTTCCGTCGTATGCCGCCTGTGACTGAACGTTTGAGCTTATTGTTCTCTGCCACTTTGTCTTACAAGGTGCAGGAACTTGCATTTGAGCAGATGAACCAGCCCGTACATATTCACGTGGCACCTGAACAAATGACCGGCTCACGTATTTCTGAAGAATTATTTTATCCGTCAGACGAGCACAAAATGAAGTTGTTGCTGACGCTGATGGAAGAAGAATGGCCGGATAAAGCCATTGTTTTTGCTAATACCAAACATTGCTGTGAAGATATTCACGCTTGGTTGGAAGCCGATGGCCACCGTGTTGGTTTACTGACAGGTGATGTGATCCAGAAAAAACGTTTACGTATTCTGGAGGATTTCACCAGCGGTAAACTGGATATTCTGGTTGCAACAGACGTTGCCGCTCGTGGTTTGCATATTCCTATGGTCAGTCATGTATTTAACTACGACCTACCAGACGATTGTGAAGACTATGTGCACCGTATTGGCCGTACTGGCCGAGCTGGTGAAAGTGGCAAAGCCATCAGTTTTGCCTGTGAGCGTTATGCACTGAATCTGACGGCTATCGAAGACTATATTCGTCATATGATCCCAGTGACTCAATACGATACCTCTGCCTTGCTGGAAGATTTGACTGTGCCAAAACCACGGGTCAGACGTCGTCCGGGTCAAGCTCGCAGTGGTGGACGACCTAATCAGAATGGGCCAAGAAACCCACGTAGCCGCCCGCGCTAAGTCTATGGACGGCGCAGGAAAACCGACACAGCATAATGATATTTATGCTGTGATCGATCTCGGCTCCAATAGCTTTCATATGTTGATGGTGAAAGTTGTTGGGGGCAGCGTCCAGGTGATAGGCCGGGTCAAACGTAAAGTGCGTTTGGCCGCAGGTTTAAACGACAGTTTAGTGCTCAGTAAACAAGCCATGACCCGAGGCTGGGAATGCCTGGCTTTGTTTGCTGAACGTCTGCAAGATATTCCTTCTGCAAATATCCGTATTGTTGGTACAGCTACACTTCGATTAGCCCGTAATGTCAAAACCTTTCTGGTGGAAGCTGAAGCTATTTTAGGCCAGCCTATTCAGGTGATTTCCGGCGAAGAAGAAGCTCGCATTATTTATCTGGGCGTAGCTCATACCTCCAATTGTGATTCGAACCGTTTGGTGATCGACATAGGCGGCGCTTCGACAGAAATCGTTGTAGGGCAGGGCTTCCAGCCTATTTTATTGTCCAGTCTGAATATGGGTTGTGTCACTTTTCTTGAGCGTTATTTTGAAAATAACGAATTAAGTGAAGCCAACTTTAATGCCGCTATTGCTGCTGCAGAACATGAAATCCGCACTATCAGTGATCAGTACCTGCAACAAGGCTGGCAAAATGCCGTAGGCGCTTCAGGCACTGTGCAAGCGATGCAGGAAATTTTAGTAGGTCAGGGCAAAGATGAAGTCATCACTTTGCCACGACTGGAAGCCATTATGCAGCAGGCTCTGGCCTGTGGTCATATGGACCAGCTGAATCTGCCAGGTTTAGCTCAGGAGCGTAAGCAGGTATTCCCTTCTGGTTTAGCTATTTTAATAGCCCTGTTCCGGGTGCTGAATATCAGCGGTATGACTTTATCCGGCGGCGCGTTGCGCGAAGGTGTGTTGTATAGCATGTTGCCGCAGCTGCAGCATCAGGATGTGCGTGCCCGTACCATGCAAAGCATGATGGTGCGTTATTACATCGACCAGCAACACGCAGAGCGGGTGGCGGATATGGCCGCTACTTTGGCCGACCAGCTGCATCAGCAATGGAATTTAGCCAGCTTTGAAGGTTTAGCCATGTTGCGCTCTGGTGCTTTGTTGCACGAACTGGGCTTGTTGATTGAATACAAAAACCATCACCACCATGGCGCTTACATTATCAGCCATGCTGAACTGCCAGGTTTTACCCGGGCTCAGCAACAACTGCTGATGGCGCTGGTCTATAACCACAGAGCGGACATTCACAAAGAAATTTTGTCGAAACAAACCATGACATCAGTGCTGTTAGCCGTACGGTTAACCCGTTTACTGCGGCTGTCGGTGATTTTGTCGATGCGTCGCCGTCACGAAGTCTTACCTGAAGTACAAATCACAGCACAAGCTGAAGCTTTGACTTTAACTTTGCCGGATGGCTGGTTGGATCATCATCCCCTGATGCGCGCTGAACTGGAACAGGAAGTGTTGTATCAACAGCAAGCCGGTTGGCAGCTGAGTATTGAATAAATTGGGGTCAGATCACATTAGTTACACATAACTAATGTGATCTGACCCCATTTTTAGATTTTATTACTTCAACCAAATAGCTGCTTTTTTCGCAAAATAGGTCAGAATGCCATCGGCGCCAGCACGTTTAAAGGCCAATAACGATTCCATCACTATTGCTTCTTCCGCCAGCCAGCCGTTTTGAATGGCTGCCATATGCATGGCGTATTCACCACTGACCTGATAAGCAAAAGTAGGCACACCAAATTCGTCTTTAACGCGGCGCACTATATCTAAGTAAGGCATGCCTGGTTTTACCATCACCATATCCGCGCCTTCTTCCAGATCCAAAGCCACTTCACGTAAAGCCTCGTTGCTGTTGGCTGGGTCCATCTGATAGGACTTTTTATTGCCGCCTTTTAAGTTACCGGCAGAACCTACTGCATCACGGAAGGGGCCATAATAAGCCGAAGCGTATTTGGCTGAGTAGGCCATAATTTTAGTATTTACATAACCTTCGGCTTCCAGAGCTGAGCGAATAGCACCAATACGGCCATCCATCATGTCAGATGGCGCCACTATGTCGGCACCTGCTTCAGCATGAGACAACGCCTGCTTTACCAGAATATCTGTGGTGATGTCATTCAGTACATAACCTTCATCATCAATAATGCCGTCCTGACCATGAGTAGTGAAAGGGTCCAGCGCGACATCAGTGATCACACCCAGTTCAGGCAGATGTTGCTTTAACATCCGCACTGCACGTTGAGCTAAAGCATCCGGGTTATAAGCTTCTTCTGCCAGCAGCGATTTTTTTTCGGCAGCAGTGACAGGGAACAGGGCAATGGCAGGAATACCCAAAGCGACCAGCTCTTTAGCTTCTTCGAGTAATAAATCCAGCGATAAACGTTCAATACCTGGCATTGAAGGAATAACCTGACGCTGATTGTCACCTTCAACAATAAACATCGGATAAATTAAATCATCAACAGTCAGGTGATTTTCTGCCATTAAACGGCGACTGAAATCAGACTGGCGCATACGGCGTAAACGGCTGGCTGGGAAGTATTCGTTAAACTGACTCATCGGGAGTCTCCTGTTCTGTGATCACTGAATGAGACAAGGCTGAACATACCACCTTGTTTCGACCTTCATTTTTCGCCTGATACAGAGCTGTGTCTGCGGCCTGAATATAATCGGCGCTGACGCTGTGAATTTCAGCTACTGCAGCGTAACAGCCGATACTGACACTGATAGACAGCTCCAGCTCCTCATGCTGAATGCGATGGTTAGCCAGACAAAGTCGTACTTGTTCTGCCAATACCATGGCACCTTCTTTATCCGTGTTCGGTAAAATGATGGCAAATTCTTCACCACCGTAACGGCACAAATGATCGGTGCTGCGTTTGAGTTCCTGCTGCAGGCATTTGGCCACTTCTTTAATCACCAAATCACCCACCAGATGGCCATGGTTGTCATTGAAGGCTTTAAAGTGATCAATATCGATCATCAACAGACCCAAAGTGCTGCGCTCACGACGGCTGCGTTTAAGTTCAGCACTGAGCTTCTGATCAAAAAAGGCTCTGTTGCGCACCCCGGTTAAGGCATCGCGGGTACTTTGTTGCTCCAACTGTTTATTTTTGTCAGCCAGCTCAGTCAGGGTAATTTGTAGTTCGAGGGTGCGTTGCTGAATACTGTCTTCCAGTTGATCGGCGACATTCAGCTGCCATTTTTTTTGCTGCAGGTAAAACAGAAGCCATGCGAGTAAAGCCGTCAGCACTGCACCACAGGTGAAGCCGATCAGTAACTGCTGCCAGTTCAGCTGTAGCCATTGCATCATAGTGAGTACTCGTCTGCTGTGATTTGAAACAGTCCCAGGCTATTTTTCCTGCTGTTTAAGGCGATATCATCAAGGTCGTGACCTGTCAGTTTGGCGAACTGTGCGGCGATTTGAGGTAAATATACAGGCTCATTTCGGCTGGATTTAGGTTTGGGGGCCATGGTTTTAGGCAACAAAAAAGGCGCGTCAGTTTCCAGTATCAGCCTGTCCAGTGGCAAATAGCGGATAGCGTCCATTAAGTTCTGCCCACGTTTTTCGTCACATAACCAGCCGGTAATACCAATATAAAGCCCCAGGTCCAGATAGGCCTTTAATTCGGATCTATCGCCGGTAAAGCAGTGTGCTATACCGGTCAGTCCTGAGTGTTTTTTTAACAAACTGATTTGAGTAGAAAAAGCATCACGCTCATGCAGGTAAACCGGCTTTTTCTGCTGTATTGCTAAAGCCAGTTGTAGGTCAAAAACCTGAATTTGCTGCTCTGGTGCAGAGAAATTGCGATTAAAATCTAAGCCGCATTCGCCCACAGCAACTACCGCAGGTTGGCGCAGTAGCAGTTGCAATTCCTCAACCCAGCCTTCAGTCACCGAAGAGGCTTGGTGCGGGTGCACACCAGCAGTGCAATAGAGTGTTGTTGCAGTTTGACAGTAGCCGCTGTTTTGATAACTTTCAGCGAGATCGCTGCTAATTAATAACAACTCGCGAATATGGTTTTGCTGTGCTCGTTGAACGACGGCGTCACGATCCTGCGCAAAACGTTCGCTGAATAAATTGACACCTGCGTCAAACCAGCCTGGCATTCTTATTGTTCCCGAACCACTCTGACTTTACGGTTTGAACCCACTTTGTTCAGATAAAAAGCGCCCAGGATGCCGCGTTCAACCTGATAGGCACTGCCTGTTTCGATGAAGAACTCTTCTTTTGTTGTCTGACGCCACACTTGACCATTGGTAAAAGTGAACACCATGAATCCAAGTTTATTCTGCCCTGCACTTTGTAACTCAAGCGACACATTATCAATAGCTTCTATTTTCCGTGCTTTTGGTTTGTGCTCGAGACCAAATTCAGCAACAGGGTTTGAACTTGCTGCTTCAGTCGTGGCAACGACAGTATTAGTAGTGGCCGCGGCGACTGTTGTGTAAGAGGAAGCTGAACCTGTTTTTCCTATCTTGTCGTAACAAATCAGTCGCTGCAAATCGTTGGTTACAGAACGACATTGCTGCAGTTGTTCTGTTACATCTGCCGCATGCAGGCTTGATGCGAATAATGCTAATACTGTGATGATACCTTTCATTATAATTTCCCGAAAAATTTATGTTGGATCAGAGGATTCGGACGTTTCAACCGGCACATAAAAACGGCTGAGCCATATTCCTAGCTCGTACAATAAACACATAGGCACTGCTAGCAGGATCTGCGAGAGCACGTCAGGTGGTGTCAGCAACATACCTATGATAAAAGCAAACACGACAAAATAGGGTCGTTTTTCTGTTAATTGTTGGCGGGTGACTGCACCTGTCCATACTAATAACAATACAGCGACCGGAATTTCAAAAGATAAACCAAAAGCAAAAAAAAGTTTTAACACAAAATCCAGATAACTACTGATATCTGTGGCTATGGTCACTCCTTCAGGGGCCACACTAGTGAAGAAACCAAAGACGATAGGAAAGACGATGTAGTACGCAAAAGCTATACCACAATAAAACAGTACTGTGCTGGAGATAATCAGCGGCGCGACCAGATGCTTTTCTTTTTTGTATAAAGCCGGGGCCACAAACAACCAGATTTGCCACAACATATAAGGCACAGTCAGACAAAGCGCGACGATAAAGGTTAATTTAAAAGGGGCAAAAAATGGTGCTGCAACATCTGTCGCTATCATAGAAGCGCCAGCGGGCAATACAGCCATCAGCGGCGACGCCATTAAATGGTAAATATCAGCGGCAAAATAAGCCAGGCAAATAAAGACCAGCAGCACTGCCATCACTGTGTTTAACAGCCGACGGCGCAATTCAATAAGGTGCCCTAACAGGCTGTTAGGATTTGTGGTTTTTGTCATCTGCTACTACTGGATCCGGTGTAACGGAAGGAAGGGGAGTCTCAGCTGCCACGGACTGTGCTTGTGGTTGTGCTGTAGTGTTAGCTTTAGGGTAAGGATTTGTCACATCTGCCGCCGCCTGACGCAACTCAGCCATAGCCTCCATCTCTTCAGTGGACAGGTTTAACAGGCCCTTTTCTTCAGCTTGTTTTAACTTGTCGTGTAACTCTTGTATCCGCAGCTCATCGTTTAATTCAGCCTGCATTTGCTGACCAAATTGTTTCACACTGCGAACAAAACCACTGACGCTGCGAATAGCGCCCGGCAATCGCTCCGGGCCTAACACCAGCAGAGAAACTACGGCAATGATGACTAATTCCCAAAAACTCATTTAGCGTTGTTCAGGTGTTTTTGTGGATTCAGTGCTGGCTGGTGCAGGCTCTTTCACTTCAGCTTTGATTTGCGGCTGCTGTGCAGATTGAGCTACCGGAGCTGCAGGTTCAACAGTCTCTTCCGGATCTTTGACTGAATTGCGGAAACCTTTAATAGCAGAGCCTAGATCTGAACCTATGCCACGCAAACGTTTAGTGCCAAACAGCAGGACCACAATCACCAGAATGATCAGCAAATTCCAAATACTAATACCGCCAAAACCCATGTTATTCTCCTTCGGTTTTCAAACTGCTTAAACGAACCTGCTGGCTCGTCAGTTAATTTTCAGGGCAAAGCCCAGTGCTACCAGGGCAAGTCCCGCCGCTGTTATAGACCAGCCAGATGTCAGTAATAAGACAGCTGCTAATAAACTGCAACCTGCCAGCACCGCATTGGCCAGTTTTTTCGTCTGGTTTTGCTGCTGCAGCTGTACCAGCTGCAATTGGGCTAACAAATTGGCCTGTTGTCGAGGGCCTTGTTGCAAATAATGGTGCAACAATCCCGGCATTTCAGGCATTTTCTCTGCCCAAAAAGGTAAATTTGCTTTAATTTCGCGCCATAAGGCGGCTGGTCCCATTTGCTGTTGGACCCAGTTTTCCAGAAATGGTTTAGCGGTTTGCCATAAATCCAATTGCGGGTACAACTGACGCCCTAAACCCTCAATATACAGCAGGGTTTTTTGCAACAATACCAGTTGCGGCTGAACCTGCATATTAAAACGACGGGCTGTGTTAAACAGATTAAACAACACCTGACCAAAAGAGATGTCCTGCAGCGGTTTCTGGAAGATAGGTTCACAGACAGTGCGTATTGCACTTTCAAATTCTTCGACACTGGTGTCTGCTGGCACCCAGCCTGAATCCACATGCAGTTGGGCCACTTTTAAGTAATCGCGGTTAAAAAAGGCGACAAAGTTTTCGGCCAGATAACGTTTATCTTCTTTATTTAAAGTGCCTACTATGCCGCAATCTATACCTATATATTTTGGATTGTCCGGCGTTTCAAAAGACACAAAAATATTGCCTGGGTGCATATCGGCATGGAAAAAGCTGTCGCGGAATACCTGAGTGAAAAATACTTCTACGCCACGTTTCGCTAATAATTCCAGATTAGTACCCTGAGCGCGCAACGCCGCTAAATCTGATACGGGTATACCGTAAATCCGCTCCATCACCATCACACTGGGTCTGCTGTGGTCGGCATACACATAAGGCACATAAAGTGAGTCTGAACCTTCAAAATTACGTTTTAACTGAATGGCATTTGCCGCTTCGCGTTGTAAATCCAGTTCATCCAGAATGGTTTTGCGATACTCTGCTACCACTTCTTTGGTGCGTAATCTCTTACCGTCAGGCAGGTAACGGGCAACTAAAGCTGCCAAAGCATCCATCAGTTCCAGATCGGCCAGAATTTGTGGCCTGATGTCCGGGCGTATCACTTTAATCACTACATCAGCCAAACTGCCATCTGCTTGTTTCAGCTGTGCCGTGTGCACCTGAGCAATAGAAGCTGATGCCAATGGGTTTTCGTCAAACTGTTCAAATAAGTCGTCAATCTGTTGTAATCCCAGCTGCTTAATAATCAGCTGTCTGGCCTGATCGCCAGGAAAAGCTTCTACTTTGTCTTGTAATTTGGCTAACTCATCGACCCATTGCTCAGGAAATAAATCTCGGCGGGTGGATAACATCTGGCCAAACTTAACCCATACCGGCCCCAGTTGCTGCAAAGCTAAACGTAAACGTTCACCTTCGGTTTTGTCGGGGTGCTTGTTTTTCAGCCAGAACGCAGAACTACGGGCGGCCCGGAAATACCAGGGTTGCCATTGCTCTGGGATCAGTTGATCCAGTCCGTATTGCAGCAGGGTTTTTAAAATGTGGTAAAAACGGCGCAGACCCAAAATTACTCCTGCCTGAAGGCGTTGTGGCGACTTAATTGATCCAGCCTGGCTTGCAGTTGGCTGACATCACGACTGAACTGATTCATTTCAGCTTGGGTTGGGCTTAGTGCCAGTTCGTCCTGGGCCAGCTCAACAGTAGCTTGTTCCAGTTGCTGTAATTGTGTCTGGATGTAGAGCTGCAGTTGCTTAATAGCAGTGGCGACTTTATGCGCCAAAGCATCACCCAACCAACCTGAGAGATGTTGCTCCCAGTCCGGGTTTAGTTGCTGTAACAGAGTACTGAATTGCTGGGCGACCTGCAGATCGCCTTCAATCTGAAGTTTGTCCTGTTTAATTAAACGGGTGAGTTGACTCGGGTCATTCAGTTTTTGCAGGGTTGCCAGATCGGTGGCAATGACACAATCGACTTTCTCATTATGCTGATTCAGCAATAAAGTGTCTGCTGTGGCAGACAACACAAAACGCCACGGCAATTCCTGCAGCTGCAAAGCCAGCTGTTTACCCTGTACTTTTTGCAATAAAACAGGGGATGCCGGATCCATAGCCACAACCTTGTGCAGCACTTTTTCCAAAGTTGCGCAGATCAGTTGTGGCACTAAACTGAGCATCAGAATTTATAGCCTTTATGCAGTGCTACTATGCCACCTGTCAGATTGTGGTAGCTGACATGTTCAAAACCAGCCGTTTCCATCATCTGCTTCAGCGTATCCTGGTCCGGATGCATACGAATCGATTCGGCCAGATACTGGTAACTTTCTTTATCGTTCGCCACTAAGCCGCCAATCGCAGGCAGCAACTTAAAAGAGTACAGGTCGTAGACTTTGCTTAGCCACTCGTATTCAGGTTTGGAGAATTCCAGTACCAGTAAACGACCACCAGGTTTGAGCACTCTGTACATTGAGCGCAGCGCTGCGTCTTTGTCTGTGACATTACGCAAACCAAAACCTATGCTGATGATATCAAAGCTGTTATCTGCAAAAGGCAAGGCTTCGGCGTTGGCTTGTACGTAATCTATATTGTTGACTAAACCTAAGTCGCGCAATTTATCGCGGCCAACATTGAGCATAGATTCGTTAATATCGGCCAGAATGACTTTGCCGGTAGGGCCTACTCTTTTGGAAAACAAGGCGGTGATATCACCAGTGCCACCGGCCAAATCCAACACCTGATGACCAGGGCGCACGCCACTGCAGTCAATGGTGAATCTTTTCCATAAACGGTGGATGCCCATCGACATCACATCGTTCATCAGGTCATATTTGGCCGCAACAGAATGAAATACATTGGCCACAAGCGAAACTTTTTCAGTCTGCTTTACGGTTTTAAAGCCAAAATGAGTGCTATCAGGTTGCTGGTCAGTCATAAAAAAGCCTTTGGCTGTTCGTAGTGAACTAAAGTGGCGCTAGTGTAAAAGATTCGGCGGCTTACGCCAACTTATCCTGTCGTTTTATGCAGGGCAGAATGTTTTAGATCAACTCAAAAAAACTTTCAGCATAACAATGGCCGTTGAGCATAATTTGCAGGTGATGCTGTCCTGGATAATGCTTGCGGGTGGTTAAATCAATAAAAGACTGGCGGCGTTCAAATCGCAAATTCTGGCCTGACCATGTTTTATTACTCAACTGGAACACCTTGTAATTTAACTGACCAGATTTTTTCCGGTAACCAATTTTGTATTCCAGCCGCACCTTTGCTTCAAGCTCTGCTGGGCCAGATAAGATGATATGAAAATGCAAAGGCTGCTGTGCCGATACTTTGGCATTGTGCATTTCAAGCTGAACCTGCAACGGCAATTGCTGTAAGCCAAATAAGCTTAAAGCCCCAGGATGCGCCTGCTTTAATAAACCCCGTAACCCATGTTTAATGATCCAGTCGGTGACAGCGTGCTGACCAAACCAGTTTTGTGCCAGCTCAACCACCAGATCCGGGTGGTCTTTACTGATGTCATTTAAATGGTTGGCCACACTACGCTGCACATAAGGTTCAGCATCTGTTTTCAGTTGCTCTAAAATGGGCAATAAAGGGCTTGGGTCTTTTTTAAAAGCTTTAAGTGCCATACCCCAGGGCAAACGGGGTCTGGTGCCTTCGCTGGCCAGGCGGCGTAAATGCAGATTATCAGAGCAGGCCCAGCTTTTCATTTGAGCCAGAGTTTGCTCCGGATAACGCTGTAAAAAAGGCCGGATGGCAAATTCGCCAGTGGAGAAACAAGTAAAGTGAGCCAAGGCATTAAAAGAGGTTTCTGGATGGTCCAGACCAAAGACTTCCACATAATCAGCAAACACAAAACCTGGTACACCGGAAAAATGGCTGCTGACCGGCATTAATACTGCGATGGCATCGGGGTAGGCTAAGTTCAGGCTCTGGTGTAAAGAATGGCTGATATGACGCACTCTGGCTTTGAGTTCCAGCTGCTCCCAATCCGCCCCTTGAGTCTGTTGCAGAAAATGAGACTGATTAAAGGCAGGAAAGTGGTGCAAACATAAGCTTGCAAGCTGTTGTAAAAATGCCTGACTAAATAACTCTTTTAGCAAGCTGGCCATATCAGGTGGCCAGCATTAACTCAGTGGCGACCTGATTGCGGCCACGCACTTTGGCTTCCAGCAATACTTTGCTGCTGCGGGATAAAAACTGATGCCAGTTCTCTGCAGAGTTATAGATGCTGACCCCCAGAGAAATAGTGATTTTAGGTAAGGTTGTTTTACTTTTGGCCGAAACAAACCGCAGCTTTTCTACACCCTTGCGCACTTGTTCTGCGATTTCACCTGCGGTACGTAAATCGACATCAGGCAATAAGATCAGAAATTCTTCGCCACCAGAACGCACTGGCAAGCCACTTTCCTGCACATAACTGGCAATTTTGCGGGCTACTTTGCTTAAAATTACATCACCTACACCAACGCCATAGTCCTGATTAAACTGTGCAAAATGATCTAAATTCACCGCTATAGCGGCAATACGACGACCAGGATTTTCGGTCAGCCACAGATCCAGATGTTCCTGCATTGCCAGTCGGTTGTATAAACCTGTTAAAGGGTCCAGTTGACGTTCTTTTTTCAGATGTTCCAGTTCAGAACGTAATGCATGACATTGCTCGTTGGAAAAATCGAGCTGGTCTTTGAGTTTCTGCTGGCTGGCTTTGATAGCGTAAGTTGCGCTGATGACTTTGTTCACACTTTCACGGCTGCGGTTGGCGTTGTTCGGGTCAAAACCCAACAAGGCCTGGTCCAGCACATCTAGATAATGCTGCACTGCTTCACCGGCGATATCTGTGGTGCCTGACAACTTGCCCAACATAGTGGCGACTTGTTGACTCAGTTCTTCCTGACGCTGATGGTGTGGGCTTAACCATTGGCTGTAAAGTTCAGCCAGAACAAAGTCGTCAAAACTACTCTGAACCGAAAGTTTTTGTTCTATGGCCTGACATAATCCGGCATTTTGACCATTGATATACTCATAGATCACAGTGTAATTGACCGGATGGGCTGCCAAACGATGCCGCTGCAAAAAAGCTGCGGTCAGCGCTGCTTTTTCACTTGCTTGCTCGATTGAGTCCTGATATTTCATGCCAAACACAACTCCACTAAATACTACTGCTAATTTAGCCTTCAAAACGCAATGTTACGCGAAACTTACGTAGAGGCAAACAGACTGATATGGTTAAGCTGACATATCTATTAGAAAAAGTCTTCATCTCTAGCTTTATTAATGACTTATTTTTTGAGTTTTTTTTCTTATCGTCTAAAAAAACGCTGATAGCTGATTAAAAAACAGCTTTTTTAATCCCTCAGGGCACTTTATTGCGGCCAGTCTCCAAAAAGCACAGCCCGTTGCACTGGCTGACAAAACTGAACAGAGTAGAATCAAAGAAAAAGGACGGGGAAGATAAAATGCGTCAGAAATTCATGTTTTTTGGTATTGCTTTGTTGGTCACGGGTTGTAGCAGTTCGTCGATGCAACCAACAGATTTTGATCAGTTCGCCAATCAGTTATGGCAAGCCGAAAAAGCCTTAGATAACCGCAGTAAAACCAGTTTGCCGGATATGTCGGCTGAAACTCTGGCAGCAGCCGATCAGCAGCGGCAACAATGGCTGAAAAAGTTAGAGCAGGTGGATGTTGCCACTTTGACTGAACAGCAACAAATCAATCATGCCATTTTGCACTATAGCCTCAAAGACGCTATTTCAGAGTACAAGTACGGTGCTCACCTTATTCCTTTAACCTCGGAATCAGGTTTTCATAGTAGCCTGGCCTTTATGGTGTCTGGTACCGAATTCAAAACGCTACAGGATTATCAGGATTACCTTACCAAGTTAAAAACCATTCCGCGTTATATGCAACAACAGACCGACTGGATGAAACAAGGTTTAGCGACGGGTATGACTCAGCCTAAAGCTGTACTGGCAGGCTTTGACGAAGGTATTCTGGCTTTTGTCAGCAAAACGCCGGAACAGAATGTGTTTTACCGGCCTTTTACCCGAAAGCCTGAATTTGTCGATGCTGACAACTGGACTGCTATGCAATCAGAAGCAAAACAGATAGTCGAACAGCAACTGAATCCGGCTTACCAGCAGTTTTATCAGTTTATGGTGCAGCAGTATTTGCCTGGAGCTCGCGACAGCATTGCTGCCAGTGAATGGCCGCAAGGGCGTGACTATTATCAGAACCGACTGGAGCACTACACCACATTAAAACTGACACCAGAACAAGTGCATCAGACAGGACTGAATGAAGTAGCCCGTATCCGCGCAGAAATGCAGGGCATCATCAATCAGGTGGGTTTTAAAGGCAGTTTCGCCGACTTTATTCAGTTTTTACGTACCGATCCTCAGTTTTATGCCAAAACCCCAACAGACTTGTTAAAAGAAGCCGCCTATATTGCAAAAAAAGTAGATGCTGAATCGCCTAAATACTTCAAAACCTTACCCCGCACCCCTTTTGGTGTGGTGTCTGTGCCAGCAGAAATTGCCCCTAAATACACCACAGGCCGCTATGCAGGTACAAACCGTGATGACAGGGCAGGTTTTTATTGGGTGAATACTTATGCGTTAGACCGTCGTCCATTGTATGAAATGGAAGCTTTAACTTTGCACGAAGCTGTACCTGGGCATCATTTGCAAATTTCTTTAGCCCGTGAACAAGCCTCATTGCCTGAGTATCGCCGTAATTTCTACACCTCAGCTTTTGGCGAGGGTTGGGGGTTGTATTCTGAATACCTGGGTATTGAAATGGGTTTTTATCAGGACCCCTACAGTAACTTTGGCCGTCTGACCTATGAAATGTGGCGTGCTGCCCGTTTAGTGGTGGATACAGGAATGCATACCATGGGTTGGAGTCGTCAGCAGGCTATTGATTTTCTGGCCAGCAATACGGCTTTGTCTATGCACAACGTCACCACAGAAATTGACCGATACATCAGCTGGCCAGCTCAGGCCTTGTCTTACAAACTGGGTGAACTGACCATCAAAAAGTTACGTAAAGAAGCGGAACAGCAATTAGGCAACAGCTTTGACGTGCGTGAGTTCCACGAAGTGGTATTGCGTAATGGTAGTGTGCCTTTGTCCATTTTAGAGCAACAAGTGGCGAACTATATCCAACAGAAAAAGCAGCCGTAGCACTTTCTGATCCGGGGGCCGTGTTTTGTAGTTATTCTGTCATAGGATTCCGCCCCCGCCTCTGTTAAAGTGCCGCTGTTTTAGTTGCAGCGCCAGGGAGTGAAATTCAGATGTGGATGTTGTTATTGTTGATCGCGGTTGCGCCTATTGTGTTTTTGGCAATGAAACTGGATCAGTTGGGTAAAATGCAAAACAGGTTAAAAGTGCAACTGCATTTTGCTGAGCAACAGTCTGTGCAATTAGAGCATCTGGCATTCTGGCTGGCCGAAGAGCAAAGCCAGCAGCTGTTAGCCAAAGTGCACCAGGCTGGCCGAACTCAGACTAAGGTGCCTGTCTGGTACCAGCATACTGAGTTATTGTGTAAAGCTATTCCGGTGTTATGTAAGGAGCAAGCCAATCACAGCACCTTGCCACGTCAGGCCGTCGCCAAATTTCTGAAACAACAAAATCAGCTGAGTTTTAATGAGATGGAAAACTTTATCCGTCATCATCCGGCGCTGACTGAGTTCTGGCAAAGCAATACGCTGACGTCTTACCTGAAAATGTGTCAGCGTGCTGTGGAGATGCTGCAGGACTATCAGCCTGTGCATTCTGATCGGCTGGCTGGCTAATCTGTTTTATAGCCTGTTCTGAAGAGCCCACTTAATCGCGCAGGAAAACCTCTGGTGCTGTATTAATTTGCCCGTCCTCATCAATAGAGGCCATTTTAAGCCCGGCTTTTAGTACTGCTACTCTTTGTTGTTCCTGCTGCCGCACAAAAGACAACTCATAACCAAAACGCTGTAATTCCGAGACAGAAAACTTCTGTGCCATGCTAAGCATTTCCCAGAAGTAATTTAAATCCCGTGGTTCACGCCGTCTTTCCTGCTTCATCTACGCTGTCCCCTGATTCTTACTCATTGTTAGTATCTGTTGCCACTCTGCTGAACTGACAGGCATCACAGACAATCTGTTGCCCTTTTTAACCAGCGCTAGCTGCTCTAGCTTAGTTGACTGTTTGAGTTTGTCGAGCGACAACAGTTGGGGGAATTTCTCGACAAATTGCAGATCCACAGCAACCCATGGCGCCTTAGTTCCACTGGATTTCGCATCAAAATAAGGGCTTAGTGAGTTAAATTGGCTTGGGTCGGGGTAACTGCTTTGTACCACTTTCGCCAGACCGGCAATACCAATATCTTTGCAACTGGAATGATAAATAAACACCAGATCCCCGGCTTTCACCTGATCCCGCAAAAAGTTACGGGCCTGATAATTGCGCACACCTTCCCATACAATGGCTTTGTCCGGTGCTTTGGCAAAGTCATCAATACTGCATTCTTCAGGTTCAGTTTTAAATAACCAGTAGTTCATCAGTTTTACTCGGTCTGTAGTGCAAGGATGAAGAAAAACTACTTTAGCCTGAATTAGCCTGCCTGAACCAGCCAATTTTGCACTCTGCTCTGGCATGCTGCACAATAGAGCTATCACTATTTTTCAGGAGTTGCACATGAGTCAGGTTTTGTCCGACTTATTATCCCTTTTAAAGCTGGAAACCATAGAGCAGGGTTTGTACAGAGGTCAAAGTCAGGATCTGGGTTTTAAAGCTGTGTTTGGTGGTCAGGTGATGGGGCAGGCCTTGTCTGCATCCAAAGAAACAGTAGACGCTGATCGTAAAGTGCATTCGTTCCACTCCTATTTTTTACGTCCAGGTGATGCCAGTAAACCTATAGTCTACGAAGTGGAAAATATCCGTGACGGCAAAAGCTTCAGTACCAGACGGGTCAGCGCTATTCAGTTTGGTAAACCTATTTTTTATATGACGGCGTCTTTTCAGGCCGAAGAACAAGGTTTTGAGCATCAGGAGCTGATGCCCCGAGTGCCTGCGCCTGAAGAGTTGGCGTCTGATTTAGAGTTTTACCGCGAGCACGCCCATTTAATTCCTGAATCATTACGCAGCAAGTTTATCTGCGAAAAACCCATTGAAATGCGGCCTGTGGCTTTTCATAACCCTTTTAATCCGCAAATCAGTCAGGCGAAACGTTATGTCTGGTTTAAAGCCAATGGTGTAATGCCGGATGATTTAAGGGTGCACAAGTATCTGCTGGCTTATGCGTCAGACTTTAACTTCCTGCCGACCGCTTTGCAGCCTCATGGTAAGTCTTTTATGGCGCCTAATATGCAGGTTGCCACTATCGATCACGCCATGTGGTTCCATCACGATTTCCGTTTTGACGACTGGTTATTGTACGCGGTAGATAGCCCAAGTGCTTCAGGTGCCCGTGGTCTGGTGCGTGGTCAGTTTTTTAATAGGGATGGTGTGTTAGTGGCGTCCACTATGCAAGAGGGCGTGATCCGTAGTTACGACAAAGCCCGCTGATTTCTCAGCAGCTGAATAAAAAAACCACCTTCTGGTGGTTTTTTTGTCGGTGCAAACGTTATTTTCTCAGTCTTTCTTTTTCACTATGCTGAGCACTGTTTGCAGTACGTCCGCTCTTAATAAGCCGTTTACTGTTTGTTGTAAAGGTAACAAAATGGCTGTGGCCTCCAGCTCGTTTTGTTCATTGCTACGACAATAACCGGCTTCTCGCAAGGCATTAATTAAGGTCGCAAACAGCTGCTTATCATGGTACTCAGGCGAGCTGATACCATGTAAAGTACTTAAGCGTTGTGCCAATTCATGGCTTTGCTGCTCTAAATCAGCTCGGGTCAAAGGGCTGTGTAATTGCAGCAAGTTCAACACCACCGCATAACGCTGCAGCACGTCCTGGGCATTATGTGCCAGTAACTCCAGCATAAAATGGCCCACCTGCTGAACCGGTGCTGCCTGTAAAGACTGGCCTTTAGTGTCCACTAACTGATGCTGCTGCAATTGGTCCAACACCTGTTCTATGTAGGCGTTAAACTGATCCAGTTGCAAAAATAATTCGTGTTGCAGCAAAGGTTGTAGCAACTGACAGATATTGATCAGCTGCACTTTGCTTAACTCTGAATGCTGCAATAAAGCCGTCGCCAGAATGGCGGGCAGCATGAATAAATGACAGACATTATTGCGGTAGTAGCTTAATAAAATCGCATTTTCCGGCGTCAGTTGAATGATCTGACCAAAGCTGTCTTGCGACACTTCTACCTTTTTAAGCCGAATAGCATGGTCAATCCACTGGCTGACGGAGCCTTCAGGCAGAGTCACACCGCTATGGTAAGGCGCATAGTGTTGTAAGTTGCGGTAAAACTCCAGTTGAGTGGTCAGCTCCTGCCGGGTCAGAGAATGCTGTCGGGTTGCCAGTAAACAGGTGGCAATCAGGTTGATGCTGTTCAGCGCCGCCGCCTGGTTAATTCGCTGCATAATCTGGGTGGCGAGTGTGGCGACTGTAGGATTCAGCCAGGCAGGTTTTTGTGTGTCTGCGGTTTCTGCCGCGGCACGCCAGTCAGGCACCTGCTGAGTTAAAAAACTGTTTAACGAAATGGGCTGACCAAAGTTAACGTAACCATAGCCGTAGTCCCGCAGTTTTCGCACTGCACTGAAGACTCCGCCTATAGACTCTTTTTTCTTGCTTGAGCCCTTCAGTTCAGTCAGGTAGGTATTCACTTCCATCACATGCTCGTACCCCAGATAAACGGGTACCAGGCTGATAGGTCTGTCTATGCCGCGCAGCAAAGCTTGTACTGTCATCGCCAGCATGCCGGTTTTAGGCTGTAATAAACGGCCAGTGCGGCTGCGACCGCCTTCGGAGTAATACTTGACCGGATAGCCTTTACTGAACAGCTTGCTTAGGTATTCACGGAACACGGCAGAATACAGCTTATCGCCACTGAAACTGCGGCGGATAAAAAAAGCACCGCCACGGCGGAACAAAGTACCTACAGGCCAGAAATTCAGGTTAATGCCAGCAGCTATATGAGGCGGCGCCAAGCCCTGATGGTAAATCACATAACTCAACAGCAGATAATCCATATGACTGCGGTGGCAAGGCACATAAACAATTTCATGGCCTTTTTGCACCAGATCAGTCAGCACCTGACCATTGCTGATTTTTAAGCCCGAATACAACTTTTTCCATAACCAGCCGAGGAAGCGATCGCCCACTCTCAGGGTAGACTCGCGGTAGTCTGCTGCTATTTCTTCCAATAGTTTTAACGCTTCAGTCCGGGCTTCTTTGATACTGATTTTTTTGCTTTTTGCTTCGTCTTCAATAGCTTTTTTCAACACATCTGAAGCAAGCAGAGAGTTAAATAAAGCCGCTCGGTTTGGCAGTTTTGGGCCTGTAGCTGCCAGACGTTGGCGGTAAAAGTGAAACCGTGCCACTCGTAATAATTTGTGGGCAGTATCTTCGTTTACCGTTGAATTTTCTATGATTTGGCGTACTGAAACCGCTTTGCTGAACCGCACTAAGGTATGGCGGCCTGAGATCAAGACGATAAATAACTTGGCCAGCCAACTCGGAGATTCAGACTCGCCGAGCATAGACTTCACACTGTTTTCTTTGCCTGGAGCCCGACCCCAAAGTACAGAAACTGGCAGTAGTTGGGCGGAAAAATGCGGATCGTGCAGATGAGCCTGTAGCAAAGCTAAACCTTGCTGCAAGGCGTCAGTTGAAGCACGACTCCCCCAAAGCACGCGAGGCTGTTCGAGAAAAATAATACGGGACAGGCTTTGTTTACCAACGAGCACTGGTTCCATAGGGTCAGGCAAACCAAGCTTATCGCAGACTCGGGCTATGGTGGCTAAGTCGCTGGCGGAGGCAGTTCTGCTGATGTAGAACACGGGCTGTTTGGGGTCAAGCGCCAGATTTTCTGCTACAGGTTCTGGCACTATTTTGCATCTGACCAAAGGTTTGAGCGGCCAGTACAGCACTTTGGCTAACCATGTCATTGGTTTTAACATATCAAATCCGTACTTATAAACAGCGGCTAGAATAGCATGGAAGACCAGACCAGCAAAATTGTGTCTACGACTTGGCAGACTGCAAAAGGCTGTATATACTCACAGTATCCACTGTATAGGTATTCAGCATTATGCGTCCATTAACACCAAGACAAGCCGAAATTCTGCAACTGCTTAAAGATTATCAGGCGGCCTCAGGTATGCCGCCAACCCGTGCTGAAATTGCGACTCAGCTGGGGTTTAAGTCAGCCAATGCAGCTGAAGAGCATTTAAAAGCGCTGGCGAAAAAAGGTTTTATCGAAATGATGCCGGGCACGTCCCGCGGAATTCGTCTGGTTGAAGATGAGGCGGCCAACGATGTTGAAGAAGAAGAACCGGGTTTACCGCTGATTGGTAAAGTAGCGGCTGGTCAACCTATTCTGGCAGCAGAACATATTCAGCAGCGTTATCAGCTCGATGCCAGCTTGTTTAAGCCCAATGCTGACTTTTTATTAAAAGTGCAGGGCATGAGCATGAAAGACATCGGTATTCTGGATGGTGACTTATTGGCTGTGCATAAAACAACAGAAGCTCGTCAGGGGCAAATAGTGGTTGCACGGGTTGAAGATGAAGTGACGGTCAAACGTTTCCGCCGTGAAGGACAGATGGTTTATCTGCATCCGGAAAACGGTGATTTTGATGTGATTAAAGTGGACTTAAGTCAGCAGCATTTTGCCATTGAAGGCCTTGCCGTTGGCGTGATCCGAACCAGCAGCTGGTAAAAAATCTACCTTTCTCAATAGTTTGCTAATATGAAGGCACTGGTACGACCATTAGGTTTTATCGGTGCTTTTTCATTTTCCGGGTTTACTTCTGTCTGTTCCTTGACTACTTGTTATATGCAACTGATAACAAAACAAAAAAATCAGTGCACCGATTTATGCAAGTTAAGTCGGGACAATAATAATAATGGCAATTGCGGAAAAAGACTGCTGTGGGTGTGACTGTCTTTGATCTGCAATTTGCTTTTGTGCAAAGACAGAGGAGAAGTCACGTGGCGAGAACCAGTTATCTGTGTTGGTCGCTGCTAACCTTTTTGCTTGCGTTTTCAACGCAGTCTGCAGAAATGCCTTTGAACATGACTCAAGGGGTTACAGAAATCAGTCAGCAGGTTTATGACCTGCATATGAAGATTTTTTACATTTGCTGTGCAATAGGGATAGCGGTATTTGGGGTGATGTTTTGGTCCATCATTCATCATCGTAAATCAAAGGGCGTTGAACCAGCCCAATTCCATGAGAGCACCAAAGTAGAGCTGCTTTGGACTGCTTTTCCTGTAGTTATTCTGATTATTATGGCAATTCCCGCCACCCAAACTTTGATAGCCATGGAAGACACTTCCGAAGCAGATGTGAGCATTTTGATCACAGGTTCGCAGTGGAAGTGGCATTACAAATACATGGACCATAAAGTGGAGTATTTCTCTTTATTGGCCACTCCCCGTCAGCAAATCGACAATAAACTAAGTAAAGGTGAAAACTACTTGCTAGAAGTAGACCGGCCTTTAGTGATACCTACAGGTAAAAAAGTCCGCTTTTTAGTGACTTCAGATGACGTGATCCATTCATGGTGGGTTCCGGCTTTTGCAGTGAAAAAAGATGCCAACCCTGGCTTTATCAATGAAGCATGGACTCGTGTGGACCATCCGGGCATTTATCGCGGCCAGTGCGCTGAGCTTTGTGGTAAAGACCATGGTTTTATGCCTGTGGTAGTGGTAGCCAAAGAGCCAGCTGATTTTGAGCAGTGGATAGCTCAGGAATCGGCCACTCAGGCGGCAGCCAAAGAAGCAGAATTAAAACTGCTGGCCATGAATATGAGCAAAGAAGAGCTAATGGCTTTAGGTGAAAAAACCTATATGGGTTATTGCGCCGCGTGCCACCAGCCAAATGGCATGGGTATTCCAGGTGTTTTCCCTGCGCTTAAAGGCAGCAAAATGGCACTGGAAGATTTACCTGCTCATATCGATATAGTGCTGAATGGCAAAACAGGTACCTCAATGCAGGCTTTTGCTAAACAACTGACATTGAGTGAGATTGCGGCTGTGGTGACTTACGAGCGCAACGCCTGGGACAATAACACGGGTGATTTGGTGCAAGCTGCCGACATCGCCAAAGCACAGTCGAAATAGGGGGCGCAGATGAGTACTGTTACTACAGATCCGCATGCTCATGCTGAGCACGAGCATCATGGGCCAGCCAAAGGGTTAAAACGCTGGCTTTACACCACCAATCATAAAGACATAGGTACTTTGTATTTGCTGTTTTCACTGCTGATGTTTTTTATCGGCGGTGCTATGGCGATGGTGATCCGGGCCGAATTGTTTCAGCCAGGACTGCAAATTGTCGAACCAAACTTCTTTAATCAGATGACCACAGTCCATGGTCTGATTATGGTGTTTGGTGCTGTAATGCCAGCCTTTACCGGCCTGGCTAACTGGCTGATTCCTATGATGATAGGGGCTCCGGATATGGCGCTGCCACGGATGAACAATTGGAGTTTCTGGATCCTGCCTTTTGCCTTTAGCATTTTGTTAGCTTCGCTCTTTATGGAAGGTGGCGGCCCCAGCTTTGGCTGGACATTCTACGCACCGCTCTCCACGACTTACAGCAATGACAGCACAGCGCTTTTTGTGTTCTCAGTTCATATTATGGGCATATCGTCCATCATGGGTGCTATTAACGTCATAGTGACCATTATGAACCTGCGTGCACCTGGCATGACGTATATGAAAATGCCATTGTTTGTCTGGACCTGGTTTATTACAGCCTATCTGTTGATTGCTGTTATGCCAGTACTGGCAGGTGTTGTCACTATGGTGCTGACCGATAAGTACTTTGGGACCAGTTTCTTTGATGCAGCAGGGGGCGGCGATCCTGTGTTGTTCCAGCATATTTTCTGGTTTTTTGGTCACCCTGAAGTTTACATTATGATATTGCCGGCTTTTGGCATTATCTCCAGCATAGTACCCACCTTCTCACGCAAACCGCTGTTTGGTTATGCCTCTATGGTGTATGCAACCTCCAGTATTGCGCTGCTGTCCTTTTTGGTCTGGGCGCACCATATGTTTACCACTGGTATGCCGGTCGCCGCAGAACTATTTTTTATGTATTGCACTATGTTGATAGCGGTGCCGACCGGGGTAAAAGTATTTAACTGGGTGGCGACTATGTGGCGAGGGGCCATGACCTTTGAAGTGCCAATGATGTTTTCTTTGGCCTTTATTGTGCTCTTTACCATAGGCGGCTTCTCGGGATTGATGCTGGCTATTACACCGGCCGATTTCCAATACCATGACACCTACTTTGTTGTCGCTCATTTCCACTATGTACTGGTGACAGGTGCCATCTTCTCCATTATGGCTGCTGCTTATTACTGGCTGCCGAAGTGGACAGGCCATATGTACGACGAAACCTTAGGCCAGTGGCATTTCTGGTGTTCGCTGATTTCGGTCAATGTGCTGTTTTTCCCTATGCATTTTGTCGGCTTAGCTGGTATGCCACGACGGATCCCGGACTACGCCCTGCAATTTGCCGACTTTAATGCCTTGATAAGCATTGGTGGTTTTGCCTTTGGTTTATCCCAGTTGTTGTTTGTCTGGCTGGTGGTGAAATGCATTAAAGGTGGCGAAAAAGCTACAGATCAGGTGTGGGAAGGGGCTGAAGGGCTGGAGTGGACTATTGCTTCTCCTGCGCCTTATCACAGCTTTACTACTCCACCCGAAATTAAGTAGGAGCTGGTATGGCACTGAAGCATCAACCTGTTGTGATTAAACTTTGCCTGCTGACCGCAGCCATGTTTGGCTTTGGTTATGCCTTGGTGCCTTTGTACGATGTATTTTGTGATTTAACGGGCCTCAATGGCAAAACCTCCACCATGGCAGCCACAGCAGAAGCCGCAATTCCGGATAAACAACGTGAAGTGCTGGTCGAGTTTATTGCCCGTCCAAATAACAACATGCCATGGGTTTTTGAGCCTGTGGTACATAAAATCCGGGTTCATCCGGGCGAAATCCATCGTATAGATTATCTTGCCCATAATATTACAGGGCGTTCTATGACAGCGCAGGCTGTGCCTTCGGTATCACCGGGTCAGGCTGCTTTGTATTTTAATAAAATGGAATGTTTCTGTTTTACCCAACAACATCTGACGGCAGGTCAGCAGTTATTGATGCCGTTGCAATTTTATGTCGATCCCGCATTACCGGAACAATTCAGCACCATCACTTTGTCATACACCCTGTATGAAGTGGATGCTGTAGCCCCGGTCACTGCAGAGACAGCAACAGGGGACAACAATGAGTGACAAATATGAACATTATTATGTGCCAGAGCAAAGCCCCTGGCCAATAGTGGGGGCTGTAGCACTTTTTATGATTGCTTTTGGGGCAGGCAATTATGTCAATGAAGTGACCAAAGATCAGCCGGGTTATGGCGGTTATTTATTACTGGCTGGCATAGCTACCTTAATTTTTATGCTGGTGGGCTGGTTTCGTAATGTGATTGATGAATCGATGAATGGCTTATACAGCAAACAAATGGACAGGTCGTTCCGGCAATGTATGAGCTGGTTTATCTTTTCCGAAGTGATGTTTTTTGCCGCCTTTTTTGGCGCTTTGTTTTATGCCCGAATTATTGCTATTCCATGGCTGGATGGTGCAAGCAATAACGCCAGTACAGCTGCAGTGTTATGGCCGGCATTTGAAGCAGCCTGGCCTTTACTGAAGACACCAGGAGGCACTGAAACTCAGGCCATGCCATGGCAGGGTTTACCTTTATACAACACCATTATCTTATTAATTTCTTCCGTCACTTTGCATTTTGCTCATACAGGTTTAGAGCAAAACAAAAGAGGTCAGCTGAAGCTGATGTTAGGACTTACCATCTTGTTGGGCGCTGGATTTCTGTATTTGCAGGTCGTTGAATACATCCACGCTTATCAGGATTTGGGATTAAAACTGGACTCAGGCATTTACGGCAATACCTTCTTTTTACTAACGGGTTTCCATGGTTTGCATGTGACTTTAGGGGCAGTGTTTTTACTGGTGATGTTCCTGAGAATTGTGCTGAAAAATCATTTTACGGCGCATAAGCATTTTGCCTTTCAGGCAGCGGCCTGGTACTGGCACTTTGTCGATGTAGTCTGGTTATGTTTGTTTGTGTTTGTTTACGTGCTTTAGAAGCGAAGCGGGTCTGAAACGACCCGCCTTATTCAATAGGGTCTGTGGTGAGGGGTGATGAAGCCAAACTGTAGTGCAAGGATCACAGCTATTAATACAACGGCTGACCACATCACGCGGCGGCCTAAAAATTTCGACATACTGGGCTGATTTTCATCATTTTTCAGCATCAGATATAAAGCACGAAATAAATTAAAAACAATAAAGAGCAGTAGTGCAATGAGTAAAAGTTTAATCCACATAAAACCTCACGACGGCTGGTTATAAGATGCAAGCTCAGCCGTTTGCCCATTTATCCAGACACTGGCTGCTGGCTCTGTGTACTCTGGCTGCTTTTGTCTTATTGATCAAGTTAAGTTACTGGCAGTGGCAACGAGCCGAATATAAACAAGCTCAATTGGATCAACTGCATAGCGCACAGCAGCAAGGTCCGGTTCGTTGGACTGATGTACCTGCAACGCCCGTCGAACAACTGGATGGTCTGGAATTACAAGGCAAAGCGGTGTGGTTAAAACCTGCAGTCTGGTTGTTGGATAATCAACTGATCCAGGGCAAACCTGGTTATGACGTGGTGATCCCTGTGCTGGTATCCAATCAGGGGCCGGCCTTATTAGTAAATTTAGGTTGGATTGAAGCCCCGATGAGCCGCGATCAGTTACCTGAACTGGATATTCCTGCCGAATTTGAGATGGCGGGCTTGTTACGCACCGAATTAAAAGGTTTCAGGTTAGGCTTGAATCTGGAAGAAACCGGGCTTTGGCCTCAGCGTATGCAACAAGTTGAACCCACTGAATTATCCAGAGTATTAGGCCAGGAGCTTTATCCGGCTTTGCTGTATCAATACAAATCCCCTTATTTATATCACTACAAAGCTGTAGTGATGCCACCGGAAAAACACCGGGCTTATGCTCTGCAATGGTTATTACTGGCTGTTGCTGTCGTAGTTGTGGCCTGGTTTATGTCGAAAAAGGAGCTTTAAATGGCCAAGAAGAAGTTTTTAGTGCTGTTTTTGTTGTGTTCTTTATTGCCTTTGGCGTTTGCTCAGGCATTTTTATCTTTGGGCTGGTTTGGCAGCGCGACAACCAACAAAGGCCAGTGGCTGAAGGAAGAAATCATACTGTTACCGGCAGCCAGCGGCGATGTGCACTGGCGACTAGTGTATGTCACCAATGAAGCTGAATGCACAACGCTTTGCCAGAATGCCCATTATGGCATGCAGCAAGTGTATACAGCCCTTGGCCGTAAGCAGCAGCATCTGGATTTATGGCAAACAGGAGGTAACAAACCTCAAGTGTTGCAGTGGCAGCCTCTGCCTGCTGGTGTAGATAGCCTGCAGCAAAAGCTGGTACTGGTCGACATGCACGGTTTGGCATTAATGACTTATCCGGTAGCGGAAGATAAAACGCAGATGGTGCAAACAGGTAAAGCCATTCTGACCGATTTAAACAAGCTGCTGAAATACGACAGGGGGCTGTAATGAAAACCCTGAAACGTCTTGTTACTGGCTCTATAGTTCTGACCATGCTGGTTATTATCCTTGGCGCTTATACCCGCCTGACCGATGCAGGTTTAGGTTGTCCGGACTGGCCAGGTTGTTACGGCTTCTTAAAGGTGCCACAGCAGGCTCATCATATAGAACAAGCTCAGGCGTTGTACCCGGACAGGCCGCTGGAGAGTCATAAAGCCTGGAATGAAATGATCCACCGTTATTTTGCCGGTACTTTGGGCTTACTTATTCTGGCTATTTTCCTGTTTAGCCTGAAACAAAAACGACTGTTGTTGCCGTCCTTATTGTTAGGTCTGGTGATCTTCCAGGCGGCTTTAGGCATGTGGACCGTCACTTTGGCTTTGCATCCTGTGATAGTGATGGGGCATTTATTGGGTGGTTTTACGCTGCTTTCTTTATTGGCTTTGTACTGGTGGCAACTGCAACCAGCTCCTGTCATTGCAGTGAAACAAAGTCTGAAGCTGTTGTTTTGGCCGGTATTGCTGGTGCTGGCAGCACAAATTGCGTTGGGTGGCTGGACTGCAGCCAATTATGCCGCTTTAGCTTGTATTCAGTTGCCGGTTTGTGAAGCCGGCTGGGCCAATCAGCTCAATTTTGATGAAGCCTTTTCGTTGCATTTGGGCTATGACAACTACGAATACGGTGTGATGAGCCAAAGTGCACGCGCTACAGTGCATGTGATGCACCGCATAGGAGCTGTGATTACTTTAGTGGTAGTGGCTGCCTACGCCATAGCCTTGTTGCGCAACAGTTCAGGTGTGCTGAAAAAATTAGCTTTAACTGTACTGGCACTTTTGCTGCTGCAATTTAGTTTGGGGCTTGCCAATGTAGTACTGCATTTGCCTTTGGGCAATGCGGTGGCACATAATTTTGTGGCGGCCAATTTAGTGATGTGTCTGGTGGTCATTGGGTATCAACTGCACAGAAACAAGGAGTCTGCTTATGCTTAAAGTTCTGGCGTTACCCCAACACTATAGCCAGCAATGGCGCGATTATTATCAACTGACCAAACCTAAAGTGGTGGCGCTGTTAGTGCTGACAGCCTGGGTGGGTATGATGCTGGCGCAGCCCGGTTTGCCTAAATTAGGCCTGATGATAGCCGCAACTATAGGCATAGGCTTATTGTCAGCGGCAGCTGCAGCCATGAATCATATAGTGGATCAGCGTATTGATGCGCAAATGGCCCGCACCTACAACAGACCAGTAGCCCGCGGCCGTTTATCGACAACGCAAGCCGTTAAGTTTTCAGTACTGCTGGCTGGGGCAGGGTTTCTGTTGTTGTTTATTGCAGTGAATCCACTGACAGCCTGGTTAACTCTCGCCAGTTTGTTTGGTTATGCAGTGGTCTACACCATGTTTTTAAAAAGAGCGACACCGCAGAACATCGTCATTGGTGGTTTAGCTGGTGCTATGCCACCGCTGCTGGGCTGGACAGCTATGACAGCCGAAGTGCATGCGCATGCGCTGTTGTTGGTGATGATTATCTTCACCTGGACCCCACCGCATTTCTGGGCCCTTGCCATTCATCGCCGCGACGACTACGCCAAAGTAAATATGCCGATGTTGCCTGTGACCCACGGCATCGAATTCACCAAAAGTGCCATTTTCCTTTATACCCTGGTGCTGTTTCTGGTGTGTTTACTGCCTTATCTGGTCGGTATGACGGGCGCTGTGTATCTGGTCGGCAGTACAGTGCTGAATTTAGGTTTTATCTGGTATGCCTGGCAACTGAAGTTTAACGCTAAACCTGAAACCGCTATGGCCACTTTTAAATTTTCGATTTGGCATCTGATGGTGTTATTTTTGGTATTGTTGCTGGATCATTATTGGTTTATATCAGCGCTTTAACAGAAAGAGGATTGTATGCAGAAGTGGTTATGGGGTCTGGTAGCGGTAATCGCATTGGCGGCGGGTCTGTGGTTATCTGCCAGTTTTAAATCCACTACAGCGGATCCTGTGGCTGCTTTGGTCTACCCAACCCCAAGAGCCTTAACTGATTTTCACTTGCTGGATGAACAAAATCAGCCAGTGGGCGTAAAGGATTTGCAGGGGCACTGGACGCTGATTTTTGTCGGCTACACCCATTGCCCGGATATTTGCCCCATGACGATGGCGAAGTTGGCTGGTATGTATCAGGATTTAGTCAAGCTGACACCAGAGCCATTAGAAATTTGGTTTGTATCAGTCGACCCAAAGCGGGACACGCCTGAGCAATTAGCCCAGTACATCAGGTATTTCAACCAGGCTCCTATTAAAGCCAGAACAGCCGAACACAAAGACCTATTCCCTTTTATCCGCCAACTCGGGCTTATGTATGCCATTAATGATGGTAGCGATGCCAGTAATAGCGAACGTTACACTGTCGATCACAGCGCCAGCTTAGCGCTGCTCAATCCACAAGGCGCAGTAGTGGCTATGTTTAAACCAGAAATGAAACCAGGTGCAGTACCACTGATTAATAACCAGCAGTTTTTAGCCGATTATCCTTTGGTGATAGCTGCAGCAACTCGCTAACTTTGATGCAGTGCCCGTCGGGCGACAGCATCCTACCTTTGTAGGTTGCAATCGCCGGAGGCATTGCAACGTTGTGTAATTACAGAACATATCTCGTGACTATTCCACCCACAGGCTTTACAAGCTCTTGGCAAAGGCCCTATGGTAGAGATCTATGCATAACAAGCAGTTATCAGACAAACTCCACCACTGAAGCAGAGCCTTATGAAAAAATTTGTACTGAATGTCTTATTTCCACTGTTGATTTTATCGGCGATATTGAGCCTTAAGGTCAGTGCCGAAGATTTTAGTCAGTATGGTCCAAAAGAATTTACCACCCCCAATAAATGGACAGCGATAGTAGCCGCCTATGAGCCGGAAATTAAGGCTATTGACGAGGCGTTTGCAGGGCTTAAAGACGCAAAAATAGAAAAAACACTGACCATCCGTGGCGTAAAGTATCAACTGGGCCACTATAAAGGCGAACCCATCGTCATTTTCACTACGGGTGTTAGTGTGCCAAATGCTGCCATGACGATGCAAATGGCGCTGGACTATTTCCCTATTGAGCGGGTCGTGATGATGGGTATTGCTGGTGCTGTGAATCCACAATTCCAGCCGGGCGATATCGCTATTCCTGAACGCTGGTACTTTCACGACGAATCTGTTTATGTGAACCCTGATCCGGCCAAAGCCGGCAAATTTATTCTGCCCGATTATTATGAACAGGCCTTGGCAAGCTATCGGGAACGTAAAAAGCAGGACCCACATTCACCAGCCTACGAAAACTTTGGTTATATCCATCCCGAAGAAATGGCTGTGATTAAACAAGGCTGGGACAGCCCGCAACAAATGCCTTATTTCACCGCCACAACAGAATTAATCGAGCTGACAAAAAAAGCGGTTGCCACTATAGATCCAATCAAAATGCCATCCGGCCACCCAATACAAATCAAAGTGGGCGGTAACGGGGTAACAGGCTCGGTATTTTTAGATAACGCGCAGTACCGCCAATGGCTGCAAAAAGTATTTCAGGCAGAAGTCACGGAAATGGAATCGGCCGCTGTGGCTCAGGTGTGTTTTGTTAATGAAGTCGACTGGATAGTAATACGCTCCGTCAGTGATTTAGCCGGCGGCCAACAAGGTAAAAACGAAGAAAATGTGTTTGACGCTATAGCCTCAGGCACAGGCACTAAATTGCTGCTGGGGTTGTTGGATCAGATAGTGTTGGCGAAGCCCTGATGGGGGATATCGATGTTTAATAACAGCAAAACCTTTTTTATAGTCATGTTTGTTGGGGCTTCAATCTGGTGCCTTTACTTAGGCCACATAGCAATAGAGGGTTTAAAGGCTAGTGGCTGGCCAAGCGTTGATGGTGTTATTACCTCTGGCAGTGCAAAGCGTATCGATCACAGCAAAGAGCGGTATATCATTGAAGTTGAGTATAAGTATTCAGTAGGGCATAAAAACTTCATCGGTAATAGATTATCGAACTTAAATGCCTTGCTGGACAGCTCAGAAAAAGACAGCGCTTTAAAGCGATACTCCACTGATAGTAGTGTGAAGGTTCATTACGATCCTAATAACCCCCAAAATTCTTACTTAGTCACAGGGGTACACTTAGTCACTTATGTTTTATGGTTGGCTTGTGTAGGCATGGTTATATTTTCGGCTGTTCATTTGAAAAAGCTATTCAGAACTTAATCTTCTAATCCAAAACTTTGCTGCCAAAGGGGCCTAAATACATTAATTCTTCGGCTTATTGAGATTTTTAATTAATGTGCCCCTGATTGATAGATTAAATTTCTTGTCCATAAATTGACAACAAGCCGTCATCGGCTATGTTTCCAATGCAGGAAAACCTGTAAAACCAATTTAAAGCAACAGAAGGATAGTTGATCATGGCAAAGTACCCATCTTTTTCCGATCAGGCAGTACAAAGTGCAATAGATTCAGCACAGCAACACTACTCAAGCAAATCGTTGACCACTGCTAACGTTGGCATTACTGCAGACGATGGTCATGTCGCATTGCTTGCTGAATGCATCACTGTAACCATAGGTGATGGAAAAGTGTGCCTGAATTTACCTTTAGGTATTGGTAGTGTATGCATACCTGTTCCTATTTCATACGATGGCAAGGTGGCGCAGGCTTGTCTGAGCATTTGCACCACTTGGGGCATACCTACAGGTGTAAAAGTTTCTGTCAGTATTGCAGGTATTGAAATTGTTAGTAAATCATTTGGTAAATGCTAGAAATTAGCTGGATGTAAATTGTTAATCTGAGGACCGCTGCTGTTGCGGTTCCTATTTAACTGCAAAATAAGTACATCCTTGCTCTCTCCTGTATCTAGTTGCTCACAAAGACGTCCTTCCAAGAGTGCTTTTTCTGTTTCAAGCATGCAAAGTTGTCGGTCGGCAGGTCATTTGAAAGAAGCGAACTCTTAAGCCACAGCTAGATTCCATGTATTGGGTCGTTAATCCATCACCCAAGGCTGGGAATACCAGTAGAAATAGCCCTTTTTACTCAACGAAGGGGCTGTGCAGTTGTAGCGTTTATGGCTGGTTTTTAGCTTTTGGCCCGCCTGAGCGCTAAAGGTATCGGGTTTTAGCCAGGTGACTTTAATAGGCTCGCCATTGCTAAAACAGTTGAGCTGGCTGGTTTTAAAATCTGAGCTATCGATTTGCAAAGTTAAAGTAGGTGGGTTTGGGCCTTTAACCGGATCGGCTGCTATATAGTTTTTGACTGGCAAGGCCAGAGTTTTCAGTTTAGGTGTAAAGTGTTTTAAGGCTGCATATTGACTGGACGAAGGATAACGAGGCAGGCGGGTCATCAGACTGTTCAGGCCGACAGCACCGGATTGTTGGCCTATGCCAATAAAACCCAACTCTTGCACCATATGCTCCAGTTCAACACTAAATTCGCCATAAGGGTAAGCCAGCCACTTATGTTTGATACCCAACTGTTGTTCTAACTGAGTTTGCGCCAGCAAAATATCGGTTTTCACCCGTTTCAACCAGTCTGCTTTGCTTTCGCCTTTATTGGGTTTCGCCAGATGTGCATGGTAAGAGCTGTGGTTCGCAATAATAACGCCGTCTTTTTGCAGCTGTTTGATTTGATCCCAACTTAATACCGGCCCTTCTTTGCGGTCTATTAAAGCCGGGCTTAAAAACACCGTATAAGGAAAATCAAACTCCTGCAAAATAGGGTGAGCCTGATGGTAAATATTGTCAAAACCATCGTCAAAAGTGATCACTATGGCATTGTCGGCCGGCTCTTTACCGTTTTGAAGCTGCTCTAACAAGGTATCGAGCCCAATCACCTGATAGTTGTGGTCTTTCAAATACTGCAAATGAGTGCGGAATTCTTGTGGTGTCACGCTGGTAGAACGGGGAGTCTGAGTGCTGACGTGGTGGTACTGCAAAATAACAGCGGCATAGCTTGGAAAGCTCAGTAAAACCAACAAACAGGCCAGCAATTTCATTTGTGAACTCCTTTTGAATCAATACAATAAAGGCCACATCAAGTGGCCTCTGTATTTTATAGATAGCATAAATCAGTAATAAGAATGCTCACCACGCTGGTGGTCAGTCACATCACGTACTGCAGTTAATTCACCGGCAAAACGTTGCAGCAGTTCTTTTTCGATGCCTTCTTTTAAGGTTAAATCGACTTGTGAGCAGCCATTACAACCACCGCCAAATTGCAGTACAGCAATACCATCATCCGTCAGTTCAACCACAGAAACACGACCACCATGGTTAGCCAACTGAGGGTTAATTTCTGCATCAATCACGTATTGCACTTTTTCCTTCAGTGAAGCGTCGTCGTTCACCTTACGTACTTTGGCGTTTGGCGCTTTTAATGTCAGCTGAGAACCCATCTGATCGGTGACAAAATCAATTTCAGCGTCCACTAAAAAAGGTTTGCTTTCGGCATCTACTATCGCCATAAAACCTTCAAATGGTAGCTGTAAATCTGTGCTTTCTACCGCATCGGCAGGGCAGTAAGACACGCCACATTCCGCAGAAACAGTGCCCGGGTTGACCACAAATACGCGGATATGAGTACCAGCGGCCTGTTTTTCCAGCAGTTTACGAAAATGGCTCTGCGCCTGTTCTGAAATGGTAATCATGTGGTAGTACCTGACTAAATTACTAGGTTAATGGCTATGATACTCTGACTTCCTGTACCTTGCCAGCCCCGCTTGTCGGGCCTGACTTTTTATTGCTAAGGTAGCGCCCAGAAAGGGAGAAAAACAATGTATAAAATAACAACTATTATCAGTGCTTTATTATTGGGATTTAGTAGCCAGTTCTCAATGGCTGCACCACAAAGCCCGCAACAATTTTTTGGTTATCCAGTGGGCGAATGGCATTTGCGCCATGATCAAATTCAAATGTATTTCCAGCAACTGGCCACGGCGTCAGATAAAGCCCAACTGGAAGTGATAGGTTATACCCATGAACAGAAACCTGTATTGCAGCTTATTGTTTCTTCTGCTGAAAACTTAAAAAAACTGGAACAAATCCGAGTACAGCATCTGGCTCAGTTATCTACAGGTACTGAACTGGCCAATGATTTGCCACTGATTGTCTGGCTGGGTTATGGCGTACATGGCAATGAATCCAGCGGCCCTAATGCTTCAGTGCAGGTTGCCCATCATTTACTGACAAGCACAGATGCCGAAGTACAAGACTGGCTGAAAAATACAGTGATACTAATCCAACCCAGCTTAAACCCAGATGGATTAGATCGTTTTGCCAATTGGGCCAATATGCACAAAGGCAAAACGCCTGTAGCCGATCCACAAAGCCGTGAGCATATAGAACCCTGGCCGAATGGTCGCCCTAATCATTATTGGTTTGATTTAAACCGGGACTGGTTGCCACTGGAACACCCGGAAAGCCAGGCCCGCATCAGCCAGTTTTATAAATGGCGTCCGGCCGTGGTAGGTGATTTTCATGAGATGGGGCCTAACACTACTTTTTTCTTTCAACCGGGCATTCCCACCCGTACTTATCCTTTAACGCCAAAAGCCAATCAGCAACTGACCGCCAAAATTGCCGATTACCATGCAGCAGCTTTGGATAAAAAAGGCCGTTTGTACTACACCGAAGAAAGTTTTGATGATTTTTATGTAGGTAAAGGCTCTACTTACCCAGACGTAAACGCCAGTGTGGGGATTTTATTTGAACAGGCCAGTAGTCGTGGTCACCTGCAGGACAGTATCAATGGTCCTCTGTCTTTCAGTAAAACCATTGAAAATCAGTACATAGTGTCGTTATCGACCTTGCGCGGTTCGGTAGCGCAAAAAAAAGCACTGCAAAGCTACCAGAAAGCTTTTGTATTAGAGTCAGAGCGTCTGGCTGCGGATGAGTCTGTAGCTGGTTATGTGATTGCTGAGACTGAAGATAAAACCAGATTAGCCAGCTTACTGAACTTGTTAAAACAGCATCAGATCAAAGCCTACCCGATCAATGAACGCTGGCAGCATAAAGGCCAGACCTACCAAAAAGGTCAGGCTTATTATATTCCGCTGCAACAGAGCCAGTATCTGTTATTAAAAGCGGCGTTCAGCACCCAGACCAACTTCCAGGACAAT
Organism: Rheinheimera sp. 1928-s; assembly: GCF_029269265.1. Taxonomy (GTDB): domain Bacteria; phylum Pseudomonadota; class Gammaproteobacteria; order Enterobacterales; family Alteromonadaceae; genus Pararheinheimera. The sequence continues at coordinate 52,495 of NZ_JARIXP010000008.1, read as the reverse complement.
ACTTTTTATGACGTTTCTGCCTGGACTTTACCTTATGCTTTTAATATTGAATTCAGTGCCGTAGCGCGTAAACCTGCTGGTGTAGCTGAAGAACCATGGCGGCCTCAATCCGAAACAGCGCTGATGCCATCCGCTGGTGCTTATGCTTACGCTTTTGACTGGAGCGATCAAAAGGCACCTTTGTTAACGCAAGCGCTGTTAGAGCAAGGCGTGGTATTACGTGCAGCCAGTAAAGCCTTTTTCGCCAAAACTGTGGATGGTGAGCAGGCTTTTAATGCCGGAGCTATTGTTATTGCTGCTGGTTTGCAACAACACAACAACTGGTTTGAACGACTGGGTAAAGCCCAGCAACAGGTCGGTTTAACCATCACAGCTTTAACTTCAGGTTTAACCGCTAAGGGCCAGGATTTAGGCAGCAATGGTTTTGTGCCAGTGACTAAGCCGAATGTATTGTTGGTGGCCGGTCCTGATGTGAATTCTACAGAGGCAGGTGAAGTCTGGTTTAACCTTGAAAAGCTGGCGGGCATTTCCCCTAGCTTGATTGAACCTCAGCGTTTAGGCCGGGTCGACTTATCCCGTTACACTCATATTATTTTGCCGGACGGCAGCTACAACAGCCTGCAGCAAAAAGAGCAACAACAGCTCAATCAGTGGGCAAAACAAGGTGGTGTGTTGTGGGGCCATAAAGGCGGAGCTGCATTCCTGGTGCGTTCTGGTTTACTCAAAGCAAAAGCCTGGACAGCGGCTGATATGGCGATGCTGATTTCAGATCAGCAATTAAGTTATGCCGATAAAGAAAGTCTGGCTGGTCAGCGCCGTATTGCCGGTGCTATTTACCAGACCGAACTGGATTTAAGCCATCCTTTAACTTTTGGTATCAACCGCAAAGACTTAGCTGTGTTTAAAAATGGCACCTTTTTACTGGCCCCCAGTGAAGATCCATTTATCAACGTGGCTTTGTATACAGATAAACCTCAACTGGCTGGTTACACAGCGCCTGAATACGTCAGTCGTATCGCTGAAGGTGCAGCATTAATGGCGCATAACCATGGCAATGGCCGGGTTATTGCCATGACAGATAATCCGGTATTCCGTGGTTATTTTGTCGGCTCCAGCCGTCTGCTAGTGAATGCTATGTATTTTGGCAAAATGTTCAGTGCTGAATCGTCCGATGGTGAAAGCGAAGAAGCCGACGAAGAAGAAGCCCACTAAAGTACTCTGGTAATAGCCAAAGTCCAGACACTGACAGTCTGGACTCCTTTGGCTTTGAGCAAACTGGTTAGATAATCCAAAGTGGCTCCTGTGGTGATCACATCGTCCACCAGTACGATATGACTGGGTAAAATACCTTCCTTCAGTTGAATTTTTCCTTTTAAGTTATCCAGTCGTTGCCTGCGGTTTAATCCTATCTGATGAGGCACTAAATCCGGGCTTTGAAATAAGCTGACACAAGGTTTCTGCCAGGCTTTAGCCAGTTGTAACGCCAATAACTTAGCCTGATTAAAGCCCCGCTCCTGCAGCCTGTTTACCGAGATAGGGGTATAGCTAATGCAATCCGGCAATTCCCCACCTTGTTGGTTATAAAGCAGTGCTTGTTGGTAAAACAGCTGGCGTAACAATTCGCCCGCAGCATGCTGTTGCTGAAATTTCCAGCTGCTGATCCAGTGCCTGTAAGGCTGGCTGTACCAGCTGAGGCTATGCAGTCTGTCAAACTTCACTCTGGGCAAACCTTTGGCCACATCAGGCAATAACAACGCATTGTGATCCACCCAGCTTAAATCCAGACGGGGTAAATGGCTGTAGCAATAGTCACAAAGCTGAGTTTGTGGCTGCTGCACCTGCATTTGGCACCATAAACAACAGTTGGGAGCCAGCAAATGTACCAGCTGCTGCAGCAAAGTCGCTTGCATCCGCATCCCTGCTTTGATAAAAGGCCAGACATAACAATAAGTATGGTCGAGCTGATGACAGAACAAACAAAATTTAGCCAAAATCCGCTGGTGTTATTGCATGGCTGGGGTTTAAACCATCAGGTTTGGTCTCAGCTGTTGCAGGCTTTGCCAAAAGATCTTGATATTTTTACGCCGGATTTACCCGGTTTTGGTGGGTCACCTTGCCCTGCTTCTTATGATGTTGACAGTGTTTTAGCCCTGCTGGCTGAGCAAATTCCGGATCAAAGTGTAGTGATCGGCTGGTCTTTAGGTGGCCTGTTGGCTATAGCTTTAGCCAGTAGATACCCGCATAAAGTGAAAAAGCTGGGTTTAATTGCCAGTTCACCCTGTTTTATGGCCAAAGATAACTGGCCTGGTATGCAAGGTGCGGTGATGCAGCAGTTTGCCGGACAGCTGCAGCAGGATCTGGCTCTAACAGTAGAGCGTTTTTTGGCGATTCAGGCGATGGGCAGCAGCACGGCACGTCAGGACATTAAACTGCTAAAACAAGCCGTTTTGAGTTTGCCCCTGCCTTCAGCTTTCGCTTTGCAAGGTGGATTGGAATTATTGGCGACCTTAGATTTGCGGCAGGAGTTTGCCGCTCTAACTCAATCTGTTTTTATCCTTTTGGGCCGTTTAGACTCTTTAGTGCCCGTTGCTATTGCGCCTTTACTCCAAAGTTTGCAACCTGAACTGCAGGTGGAGATACTGCAAAAATCCTCACATGCGCCTTTTATTTCGCATCAGGACGAGTTTATTTCCCTGTTATCCCCACATATAGCGGCATAATTCTTAACTAAATTAGAAAAACCTGCATTTTGGCGGCAAATAATTGCCGCCGAGCTTTCGTTTTGCCGAAAAATGGCTAATAATTACCCAGTTCAATTGGTCAGTTTAATTAGTCAACGAGGTCATGATGGAAATCAGTTCAGCCTTTACGAGCGGTTTTCAGGGCTTTCAGCGTGCATCTGACGCTGTGACTGAAGCAACCGTCAATATAAATCAGCAAGCTGCCCAAAGCAGCAATCAGCGGGCACTGGAAACTCCGGTCGAGCCAAGTGTTGGCCCATCGATGGAGCAAAGTCTGGTGACTTTAAGTAATGAACAAATTAACGCTGAAGCCAACCTGAAGTCGGTAAAAACCGCCGATGAAATGTTGGGTTCTGTTATTGATTTAAGGGTGTAAAAAGCTTTTATGTTACTCACTTCAAATTATCCAAATGTGCCACTGCACACTGGTAATCCGGCCATGGATATGGCCCGGCGCGATAACCTGCGCCGTGAAGTGATAGAACCTGTAGCGGCTATGGAACGATCCGCTGCTGAAAAAGGCCTGATGGCGGATGAAAAAAGCCGCAATGGCAACGCCTCTACTTATGAAGATGTTAAAACCAAAGGTCTGGAATACCGCCAGGCGGTAGTGGAAAAAGAATCCCAGTCTGATTCAGAGCAAGACAAGCAAAATTCCTCCGGTCAGCAAAAAGATGACCCGCAGCAGCAAAAAGAAGAGCAGGCTGAGCAAAAACGTATTGCTGAATTAAAAGCCCGTGATCGGGAAGTGAAAATTCATGAACAGGCGCATGCTGCTATTGGTGGTCAGTATGCCAGTGCTCCAAGCTACGAATACGAAACAGGTCCTGATGGTCAACAGTATGCAGTGGGTGGTGAAGTTCGTATTGATATCTCTGAAATTCCGAATGACCCCCGCGCTACCATCCAGAAAATGCAGCAAGTCAAAGCTGCAGCCTTGGCACCAGCTGAACCTTCAGGTGCAGATCGCTCGGTAGCAGCGCAGGCCAGCAGAACCTTAATGGAAGCTCAGGCTGATTTGACCGCAGAAATCGCGGAAATGGTCAGATCCCGATCAGAGCAAACATCTCAAACTTCAGTGTTGTCTGGTGGTGAATGGGAACCTTACGAGGCGTTGGCAAATAATGAAGCCAATGATTTTGCAGTGCCTCAGTTTGAGTCTTTGCAACGTGATCCACTGATGACATTAAGATCGGATGTAATCTCAGGTTTTTATGCCAAAGCCACGACGCCGGCAGAGCGGCCTTTATTGCAAATGGCCTAAAGCACAGGTTCTGAAAAAAATAAATGCCGGGAAATTCCCGGCATTTGTTTATCTGGCTAAGATATTACTTTTTAAACTTAGCGAAAGCCTGAGCAAAAGCATCACCCATAGCTGCATTCGGCACTTCAGCTGTTTTAGCTGGCTTGCTCGCTTTAGACTGAGATGAGCCTGAAGAACGTGACGAGTCTTTACCCGCACCACCAGCTCCTTTCACTGCAGGTTGCTCATCCATGCGCATCGTCAGAGCAATACGTTTGCGGTCCAGTTCTACTTCCAGTACTTTCACTTTGACGATATCGCCTGCTTTGACCACCTGATGCGGGTCAGAGACAAACTTGTCGGTTAAAGATGAAATATGCACTAAGCCGTCCTGATGCACACCTATATCCACAAAAGCACCAAAGTTGGTGACGTTGGTGACTACACCTTCCAGTAACATGCCTGGCTTTAAGTCGGCCATAGTTTCTACGCCGTCTTTAAACACAGCGGTTTTAAATTCAGGGCGAGGGTCACGACCAGGTTTATCCAGCTCTTTAATCACGTCTTCTACTGTCGGCAAACCAAAATGTTCATCAACAAAATCAGCAGGGTTCAGGCTTTTTAAGAAAGCGCTGTTGCCAAGCAATTGCTCGATCGGCTGGCCAAATTTAGCCAGAATTTTTTCTACTAAAGGGTAAGCTTCAGGGTGAACTGAAGAGGAATCCAATGGGTCCGAACCTTTGTTGATACGCAGGAAACCAGCGGCCTGTTCATAGGCTTTAGGGCCTAAACGCGTGACTTTGAGTAAGTCTTTACGCTGCTGGAAACGACCATGAGTATCTCGGTACACCACAATGTTTTGTGCCAGCGTTTTGTTTAAACCAGCAACACGAGCCAATAAAGGCACTGAGGCCATATTTAAATCCACACCTACGGCGTTTACACAGTCTTCGACGACGGCGTCCAATGACTTAGCCAACAAGCTTTGGTTGACGTCGTGCTGATACTGCCCAACACCTATGGCTTTAGGCTCCACTTTCACCAGTTCGGCCAACGGGTCTTGCAAACGACGGCCTATAGACACTGCACCACGTAAGGACACATCCAGATCCGGGAATTCCTGTGAAGCCAGCTCAGAAGCTGAGTACACCGAAGCACCGGCTTCAGACACCATAATTTTGCTGATGTTTTGCTCTGGCAGTAGTTTGATCACATCGGCCGCTAACTTGTCGGTTTCGCGCGAAGCCGTACCGTTACCAATAGCAATCAGCTCAATTTTATGTTGTTTAGCCAAAGCCGCTAAAGTGCGGACTGATTTGTCCCAGTGATTTTGTGGCGCATGCGGGAATATGGTGGTTTGATCCACCAGCTTGCCGGTTTCATCAATAGCCGTGACTTTCACACCAGTGCGCAGGCCAGGGTCGAGCGCCAGGGTCGCGCGCATACCAGCTGGGGCGGCCATTAATAAGTCTTTTAAGTTACGGGCAAATACTTTAATGGCTTCTTCTTCGGCCTGTTCACGTAATTCGCCTAATAAATCGTTTTCTAAATGCAGGTGTAACTTCACTTTCCAGGTCCACTGCACCGCGGTACGCAGGAAATCATCGGCAGCGCGACCTTGCTGGCGCACATCAAAATGATTGGCAATCATTTGCTCGCAGACTGCATGAGCAGAAGTATCGTCAGCGTCTGGTTGTAATTGCAGGTTTAAAATGCCTTCGTTACGGCCGCGGAACATCGCCAAAGCGCGGTGTGACGGCACAGTTTTAAAGGCTTCTTTATGCTCAAAATAATCGCGGAACTTGGCGCCTTCTTGCTCTTTTCCTGCCACCATGCTGCTTTTGAGTACAGCGTTTTGGCTTAAATGACGGCGTAATTTCGCCAGCAAAGCTGCATCTTCTGCAAAACGCTCCATCAGAATGTATTTCACGCCATCCAGCACTGCTTTGGTATCGGCGAAACCCGCTTCCGCATTGAAGTAGCTGGCAGCTTGTTGCTCAGGCACTAAAGTTGGGTCGTTAAATAAGGCGTCTGCTAAAGGTTCTAAACCTGCTTCAATAGCAATCTGACCTTTGGTGCGGCGTTTGGCTTTGTAAGGCAAATACAAATCTTCTAAACGGGTTTTATTGTCCGCTGCCAATAGTTCTTGCTTCAGTTCCGGCGTCAGTTTGCCTTGTTCATCTATGGTTTTGATAATGACCTGACGTCTGTCTTCCAGCTCACGTAAATAAGTTAAACGTACATCCAGGTTACGCAGTTGGGTATCATCCAGGCCACCTGTCACTTCTTTACGATAACGGGCGATAAAAGGCACAGTAGCGCCTTCATCCATCAGCTGAATAGCTGCAGCAACCTGCTCTGGTCGTGCGGAAATTTCCAGAGCAATTTGTTTAATAATCATAGACATAACTTAAAGCTTCCTTAGCAGCTGGCGACTTTACATCAAGTAAAAGCCAGACTGGTTCTTATCAACTGCCACAATTGTCCACTGTTAAGGCTAAAAAATCCAATAGCAAAACGCTGAAGCGTCCGTACTCTGCACTGAATGACTAGCTCAACCAGCCCAGCACCTTACGTTTCCACTCGGCATAAGGGGCAAAACGTACAGGCGGTTCAGGCCAGAGTGGCCGTTTTAGTACAGACTTCAAATGACTGAACTGCTCGAAGCCTGCTTTGCCTGAATACTGGCCCATGCCACTCGGACCCACGCCACCAAAGGGAAGTTCAGACACCGCCATAAACATCAGCACATCGTTGATACACTGACTACCACTGCTGATTTGCTCTACCCACTGCTGTTGCTGTGAGCTGTTATTACTAAACAAATAGGCAGACAGTGGCTTATCACGTTTTTGCACAAAACGCACTGCAGCGTCAAAGCTATTGATAGAAAGTATCGGCAACACAGGGCCAAAAATTTCCTCTGTCATCAGGCGGCTATCGAGCTGTGGCTCCAACACCAGAGTAGGGCTGAAATACAGCTGTTCTACATCCACTACAGCACCACAATAGACTTCAATGCCTTCAAGGTAACTTTGCACCCGCTGCAAATGACGGGAGTTAATGATACGGCCATAATCCGGGCTGAGCTTCGGATCCGCGCCATACATCTGGTGCAGCTGCGTTTTAATTTCTTCAGCTAAGGCCTGACAGATATCTTTGTGCGCCAGAATATAATCCGGCGCTATACAGGTTTGGCCTGCATTTAGCCACTTGCCCCAGGCAATGCGCTGGGCTGTTAGCTTTAAATCTGCACTGCTGTCGACATAAACCGGGCTTTTCCCACCCAGTTCTAAAGTCACAGGCGTTAAATGTTCCGCAGCAGCGCGCAGCACAATTTTGCCGACCTGGCCGTTGCCTGTGTACATAATATGATCAAAAGGCAGCTTCAACAGTTCCGTGGTTTCAGGCACGCCACCTTCCACTACAACCACAGCTTCTTTATCTAAGTACAAAGGCAGCAAGCGGGCCATAATTGCCGATGTGGCAGGGGCCAATTCAGAGGGCTTCAGCACAGCGCAATTACCAGCTGATAACACCGCCACTAAAGGGGCTAAGGTCAGTTGCAGCGGATAATTCCAGGCGCTGATAATTAGTACAGAACCATAAGGTTCAGGCTGAACAAAAGCCATAGAAGGAAAGGTTCGCAATCCTGTGCTGACCCGGCGTGGCTTAGCCCAACTATTCAGTTTTTTCAGGCAATGTTTAATATCGCTGTGCAAATAGTTAATTTCACTCAACAGCGCTTCAAAAGCCGGCTTGGCTAAATCCTGCTGCAACGCCTGCAATAACTCAGTTTCGTGGGCGGTCAGTAACAACTGCAGCTGTTTTAATTGCTGCTTACGCCAACTCAGGCTTTTGGTGACGCCTCTGGAAAAAAACTCTTGTTGTTGACTTAATAGCTGTTGATACATAACACACCTTAGCCTTTGGCTTGCGGATACCAGATTTTATTAATCCACCATTCTTTGATGCCAGTGGGAGTAGGCACTTGCACTTCATCATCTATTTGTTTTTTGATCAAAGCACGGGCCATAGGAGCATCTATCGAAATGTAATCATTGCGGCCGTAAATTTCGTCAGGCCCAACAATGCGAAAGGTTAGCTGTTCACCTTCGCTGTTTTCAATGGCTACCCAGGCACCAAAAAACACACGCCCTTCCTGCTGGGGCGCGTAATCCACTACTTTAATAACCTCAAGACGCTTTCTTAAGTATCTGATCCTTCGGTCTATTTCTCGAAGAAGCTGTTTGTTGTATTTGTAGTCCGCGTTCTCGGATCTATCGCCGAGGCTGACCGCCCATGCCACTTTGGCCGTGGTATCAGGGCGTTTTTCCCGCCATAAATGGTTTAATTCCTGTTGCAAGGCTTCATAACCTTCGCGGGTGACTAACTCTGTTTTACTCATGCTATCCGGTGTTGATTTGAAAAAAGAAAGAACTGCTGTTCTGGTCTGACTTTATAACCATTTCAAGACGAAGTGGAAAGAGAAGGTCATGAATTTCAACAGATAAGTCAGATACTTAAAAAACACTATTTCTCCTTTGCAATAAAACAACAAATAAAAATACTTAACAATTAGTGGTTTACGTGCAGATTTAAAAATAATCTAAAATATTTATTCACTGTCATTTAGATGTAACAAAAATATGTTAGGCGATTTTGGCTAAGCCAACTATAGTGAAAATGTGCTTAATAAAGGAGGCCAACAATGAAAGCAAAATTAACAGGTCTGATAGTCCTTGCTACGGCTCTTGTGATGACAGGGTGCAGCTCAGCGCCAGATTACGCTTATGTGATTGATCAAAAGACCTTAGAGAAACAGGAAAACTCCACGCGACTGAGTGCTCATACCGGTCATGTGGTTTGGATGAATCCGCCGCTGCGTAAAGTAGAGAAGGTGCAACCTGAATAAGTTGCCCAAGCAGAAGCAGACAAACTTTGTAACAACTGAACCCGGCGCATGCCCTCCATGCTCCGGGTTTTTCGTTTATAGTGAGCTTCATTTGCGGAGGGATTTGTATGCTCGGACAAGAAACAACAAAAATTTTAGTAGTCGACGATGACATGAGATTACGTTCTTTATTAGAACGTTATCTGGTAGAACAAGGTTATATTGTCCGCACCTCCGCCAACTTCGAGCAAATGCAGCGTTTAATGGAACGCGAAAATTTCCATCTGGTGGTACTGGATCTAATGCTGCCAGGCGAAGATGGTTTATCCATTTGCCGCAAGCTGCGCCAGCAGGAAAACGAAATTCCTATCATTATGCTGACGGCCAAAGGCGATGAAGTCGATCGTATTATTGGTTTGGAAATGGGGGCTGACGATTATTTGCCTAAGCCTTTTAACCCGCGTGAATTATTAGCCCGTATCCGCGCTGTATTACGTCGTAAATCCAAAGAGTTACCTGGTGCACCTGCGGTTGAAGAAAGCCAGGTGAAGTTTGGGCCTTTTGTATTTAACCTCGCCACCCGTGAAATGCGTAAAGGCGACGAGCTGATGCCTTTAACCAGTGGTGAATTTGCGGTACTGAAAGTGCTGGTGACTCATGCCCGTGAACCTTTGTCGCGCGATAAGTTAATGAATATGGCCCGGGGCCGCGATTATTCAGCCATGGAGCGCAGTATAGATGTTCAGGTGTCGCGTCTGCGTCGTATGCTGGAAGACGACCCGACTAACCCACGTTATATTCAAACCGTATGGGGTTTGGGTTATGTGTTTGTGCCTGATGGTGCAGTCAACTAAATGCGATTGTTTCCGCGCAGCGCTTTTGGTCAGACGGTATTTCTGATTGGTATTTTGTTGTTGATCAATCAGCTGGTGTCTTATTTATCCGTGGTCTATTACGTGATTAAGCCCAGCTATCAACAAATTAACCATCTGATCGCTAAGCAAATCAAAGTGGTCTTTATCGATGTGGAGCACAACGAAGTGCTGCTGTCGGAAGAGCTGACCAAAAGATTCCAGCAAGCCACAGGCATTGAAGTTTATACCGATGCGACAGCACCTTTACATGGCTTAAATGAAGCCAGCTATTACCCGTATTTCTCGTCTGAAATGTCACAAGAGCTGGGTGGACCAGCCGAAGTGCGTATTGCTCAGCAAAGCAGTTATGCCTTTTGGGTGAAGCCACCGCAAGCACCACACTATTGGGTGAAAGTGCCTTTAAACGGGCTGGACGAAACTGATTTCTCGCCGCTGAAAATTTATGTTCTGGTGATAGGGTTTTTAAGTGTGGCAGGAGGCTGGTTATTTGCACGGCAACTGAACAGGCCTCTGCAAGGCTTGCAACAAGCTGCGTTAAAAGTAGGGCGGGGCGAAATGCCTGATCCTCTGCCTGAGCATGGTTCCACTGAAATAGTGGCTGTAACCCGCGCCTTTAACCGTATGGCCAAGGGTATCAGTCAACTGGAGAAAGACCGGGCTTTGTTAATGGCTGGTGTATCGCACGATCTGCGTACTCCTTTGACCCGTATTCGGCTGGCCAGCGAAATGGTCAGTGAACAGGACAGCTGGATTAAAGATGGTATTGTCAGTGATATCGAAGATATGAACGCCATCATCGACCAGTTCATTGACTACATTCGCCATCACAAAGAAGAAGCGCTGTATGAAGAGGATTTAAACCTGTTGGTGCAGGAGCAAATCAGTGCCGACCGACTGCAAAAACGTGAAATTATTGCCAGTCTGGCTGAACCATTACCGCTGGTGCCTTTGCGCCGCATTGCGATCAAACGCGTATTGAATAACCTGATAGAAAACGCACTGAAGTATTCAGAAGGTGTGATTGAAGTCAGTACAGGTGTAGAACGCGCCAGTCGTAAGGTCTATGTGCAGGTGCGGGATCATGGCCCTGGCATTCCTGAACATGAAATGCAGCGTATGTTTGAGCCTTTTGCTCAGGGTGATACAGCCCGGGGCAGCGGAGGTTCGGGTTTAGGTTTGGCTATTATCAAAAAGATTGTTGATATGCATCATGGGCAAATCAGTATGCATAACCATGCTTATGGCGGATTAGTGGTGACGGTCTATTTGCCAGTGAGCCCAACCAAAACAGCATAAAAAAGGCTCCAATACGGAGCCTTTATTCATTAAATCAAAGCATTAAGCTACTTTTGGACCTGCATTGCGGATCGCATCAGATACATCGTATTTCTTAAAGTTACTGGCAAACTCAGTGGCCAGTTTAGTGGCGTACTCATCATAAGCAGCTTTGTCAGCCCAGGTGTCTCTTGGGTTCAGTAAGTTGCTGTCCACACCTGTCACTTTCAGCGGTACATTCAGATTTAACTCTGGTAAATGCACAGTTTCAGCACTAGCTAATTCGCCAGATACTATAGCGTCGATAATGCCGCGAGTGGTTGGGATATCAAAACGTTTACCCACACCGTGTGGACCACCAGTCCAGCCTGTGTTGACTAAATACACTTTGCTGCCGAACTCACGGACACGTTTGATCAGCAATTCTGCGTATACACCTGCAGGGCGTGGGAAAAACGGCGCTCCAAAACAGGTAGAGAAAGTGGATTCAATCGCAGATGTTGAACCAATCTCGGTTGAACCTACTTTGGCGGTGTAACCACTTAAGAAATGGTAAGCAGCAGCTTCTTCTGACAGGATAGAAACAGGTGGTAAAACACCACTGACATCACAGGTCAAAAACACCACAGCTTTAGGTTCACCAGCACGGTTTTCCAGTACACGTTTTTCCACGTGGGCTAACGGATAAGCTGCGCGGCTGTTTTGCGTCAGGCTGGCGTCTTTGTAGTCTGGCGTACGGTTATCATCCAATACCACGTTTTCCAGAATGGTACCGAAGCGGATCGCATCCCAAATCACAGGTTCGTTTTTCTTCGACAGGTCGATACATTTGGCGTAGCAACCGCCTTCGATATTAAACACTGAGTTTGGTGCCCAACCGTGTTCGTCATCACCAATCAGGAAACGTTTCGGGTCGGCAGACAAGGTTGTTTTACCAGTACCTGACAAACCGAAGAATAAGGTGGTGTCGCCTGCTTCACCGACGTTGGCCGAGCAGTGCATTGGCAATACACCTTTGGCTGGCAACAGGAAGTTTTGCACTGAGAACATGGCTTTTTTCATTTCACCGGCATAACGCATGCCTGCTAATAATACTTTGCGCTCGGCAAAGTTGATCATCACAGTGCCGTCGCTGTTGGTACCATCACGTTCAGGGTTACATTCGAACGAAGGCACGTTCAGGATTTGCCAGGTCTCTTTGCCTGATGTGTTCCACTGAGCCGGAGTGATAAAGAGGTTTTTGGCAAAAATATGCTGCCATGCGGTTTCAGTGGTCACTGTCATCGGAATGTAGTGTTCCGGATCTGCACCTACTTCCAGGTGAGAGACAAAATGTTCTTTGGTCGCAATAAAATCGCTGACACGAGCCCAAAGTGCAGAAAACTTCACCGGATCAAAAGGACGATTCACGTTGCCCCATTGAATATCCTGCTCTGTGCTGGCTTCTTTGACGATAAAACGATCCGTAGGTGAGCGACCAGTTCTGTGACCGGTTTTAACCACCAAAGCGCCGTTATCCGCTAATACACCTTCGTTGCGACGAATAGCGTGTTCAACTAAATCAGCCACTGTTAAATCAATGTGGCGGGTGATTGTAGAGGTCATTGTAGGGTGACTCCTTGAGGTACGTAGGTCAGTAAATTTATGGTTTTTAATAGGGTTCGGCCCGATTGTACTCCATTTGGATGGCCAAAACATCCAGGGAACGCGGGTTTTGTTGGAAATTTAGAGGAAAAATGAAAACTTACAAGGTGGGTTACATAATTGTTTAGCTCCCTGAGAGAGCAATATCTGCTTACTCTCTCAAGGAGATCGTGCTTAAAACTTATTCAATAATAAGGACAATTCAGCGCTATCGAACTGATAAGTACTGTTGCAATAGTCACAGCTGATTTCCAGTTTGCCTTCCGCTATATGCTCTTCAATGGCCGTTTTGCCCAGACTGATGATGGCCGATTCACATTTTTCGCGTGAGCAACCACAGACAAAACGTATAGCCTGATGCGGAAATACCTCAACTTCTTCATCATGGTACAAGCGGTGCAGCATTTGTTCCGTCGGTAAATTCAGTAATTCGTTGGCTGTGATGGTATCGGTCACTATCACTAAATCACTAAAATCCTGCTTGGCTTTTTCCGGATCGACAGGCAACACCTGCAGCAATAAACCAGCGGCACGGCTTTGATTTTCAGTCAGGTCGGTAAACATATACAAACGGGTGGGCAGTTGTTCCGACTGCGCAAAATAAGCTTCTAAGGTATCGGTCAGGCTATCGCCGGTCAGAGGGATAATGCCCTGATAACGTTCGCCTTGTTTAGGCGTAATGGTTACCAGCATATAACCTTCACCAATCAGATCACGAAAACCTGTGGCACCAATTTCCGCTTGCAGTCGGGCTACGCCTCGGAATTCCTGCTCTGCTGTGCCATTGACCGCAGCAAAACGCACAGGGCCATCACCTTGCAACTGCACAGCTATATCGCCGTCCAGCTTTAAAGTGGCAGTCAGTAAACTGGTCGCAACCACCAGTTCGGCCAGCAATTGCTTTACCGGGTATGGATAGTCATGATTTTGCAGCATTTGCTGCAAACTATCGGAGACATAAGCGATTTCGCCGCGCATATCGCGTTGATTAAATAAAAAACGTACTAAAACATCTTGATTCATAACATTACCTTAAGATTGCTGCGACTTGATCAACAACAACTGACGACGCATTTTTTTGTCAGGTTTGGTTTCAGGGTGAGGCGCAAACAGCAAATTCATTTTGCGCAATTCAGCGCGCTCCAGCTTCAACTTCTGGCTCTCTTCTGTTTCCTGATACAGGGCTTGTGCCAAAGGCGCAGCCAGCCTTTTTTCAGACAAGGCCTGAATTATCACTGTTCTTTCGTCTGTGCCTTGCGTCAGTTTTATGGTGGCACCGACCTCCACCGTCCTGCTGGCTTTACAGCGCTGGCCATTATAATGAACTTTTCCGCCTTCGATCATGTCTTTTGCCAGCGCTCTCGTTTTATAAAAGCGACAAGCCCATAGCCATTTATCTAAACGTAATATAAGTGTGGTAGGCTGGTTTACCGATTTATCCATGCCTGTTCTCCGCTGCTGTTGCGCATTAAGTATAGTCTGAGACCCTTTGAACACAGTGAGGGTTCTGAATTCTGATATGTAGGCTTGTTGAGGACAAAACAACTGGGTAAGATGCAATGAGTTATGTAACAGAATTATTAAAGAATGAACTGGTCCGCTTCCACCCAACCTGCCATTGAATGGCTGAACCGTTTGCCGCAGCAGCGCCTGAATTTCTGGTTGTCCTGGATTTTTGTTGTGCTGTTGTGCTGGTTATTGGCAACCTTAAGTTGGCAACTATTACCTGTTCCGCAGGCCCAGCCTATTACAGCGGCTGCTTCTGTAACGGGCCAGGCCGCTCCTGATCTGAAAGCCTTGCTAGACGCCAGTTTGTTTGGCAAAGCATCAGAACAAGCAGAAGCAGCTCCTGTTGTTGCGCCAACCACAGCACCTAAAACAACTTTAAATGTCAAACTGACCGGGGTAGTGGCCATTGGTGGCAAACCCGAACAAGGTTCTGCTGTGATAGAAAGTCAGGGGTCAGAGCAAACTTATGGTGTGGATGACAAAATTGAGGGCACCAGTGCCAGTTTAAGTCAGGTTTTTGAAGACAGAGTGCTGTTGAAAGTCTCGTCCCGTTTTGAAACCCTGATGCTGGATGGTATAGAGTTTCAACAAATGGCAGCTGACAATGGTTCACTGCAGGAAGTGGATTACCAGCCACAACCTGAGCCTATGATGGATGGGCCTCAGCCTCCGGCTCTTGAAGAGTTAGCTGATGTACGTCAGGAAATGTTGTCGGAGCCGATGAAGTTTTTTGACTATATTCGTGCTTCGCCGCAATACCGCAACGGCCAGTTGTATGGGTACCGTGTAATGCCGGGTAAAGACCCCGCCTTATTTGAACGCATGGGTTTAAGAGCCAATGATGTGGCTGTTGAAATTAACGGTACTCCGTTAAATGATATGCAGCAGGCCATGATGGTGATGAATGAATTACGTGAAGCGACTCAGGCTTCGATTAAAGTTGAACGTGACGGCCAGACCAGAGACATTGTCTTTAGTCTGTCACAATAATAATTAATTAAGATGGTTAAACTCTAATGAAGTCAGTGACATCTTCTCGTTTGAATATTTCCCGTTGGTTTGGTGTGGGCGCTATCACGCTGCTGAGTTTTTTTGCAACTGCAACTGAATATCAGCCAAATTTTAAAGGCACAGATATCAACGAATTTATTAATATCGTTGGTAAAAATCTGAACAAAACCATCATTGTTGACCCTCAGGTCCGTGGTCGCATTAACGTGCGCAGTTATGAAATGCTAAACGAAAAACAGTATTACCAGTTTTTCTTAAACGTACTGGAAGTTTATGACTTCTCAGTGGTTGAAATGAAAAGTGGCGTGCTGAAAGTGGTTCGGCAAAAAGATGCCAAAACCTCAAACATTCCTGTGGTCAGTGACAATGCTGGCGCCATTGGTGATGAAATGGTGACCCGCGTGGTACAGGTGAAAAACGTTTCTGTACGTGAATTGGCACCTTTGTTACGCCAGTTTGTTGATCAAAGTGGCGGCGGCAGTGTAGTCAACTACGATCCGTCCAACGTCATTATGATGACGGGCCAGGCTGAGACAGTGAACCGTTTAGTCGACATTATTTCCCGCGTCGATAAAGCCGGTGATCAGGATTTAGAAATCATCAAACTCAGTTACGCTTCATCTGCTGAAGTAGTGAGAATTCTGGAAAATATTTATAAAAATCAGGGCAAAGCTGAACAACCTGAGTTTTTAATTCCAAAAATTGTTGCCGACGAGCGCACCAACAGCGTGATTGTTAGTGGTGAGCGTCAGGCGCGTGAACGTGTTGTGGCTTTAGTGCAGCGCTTAGATGCTGAGCTGGAAAGTCAGGGCAATACCAGAGTGTATTACCTGAAATACGCCAAAGCCGAAGATTTAGTCAAAGTGCTGCAAGGGGTCAGTGCCAGCATAGTGGCTGAAACTCAGGGCGCTGCCACTCAGGCTCAGGGCGCCCGTACAGCAGGCAAAGGCCGTGATATCAGTATTGAAGCTCATGCGGAAAGTAATTCATTGGTTATTACCGCCCAGCCCGATGTAATGCGTTCGCTGGAAGATGTGATTCGCCAGATTGATGTGCGCCGGGCTCAGGTTTTGGTTGAAGCTATTATTGTTGAAGTGGCCGATAACTCAGGTGCTAACCTGGGGGTGCAATGGATTAGTGCGACAGGCGGTATGCAGCAGTTTAATAATGGTGTAGTACCAGTCAGTGCTATAGCTGCTGGTGCTGCTGCTGCAAGGCCTGTACCTGGTAC
Organism: Rheinheimera sp. 1928-s; assembly: GCF_029269265.1. Taxonomy (GTDB): domain Bacteria; phylum Pseudomonadota; class Gammaproteobacteria; order Enterobacterales; family Alteromonadaceae; genus Pararheinheimera. The sequence goes on along the minus strand of NZ_JARIXP010000008.1, from coordinate 36,072 downwards.
AACTGTCACTACAGAAAACGGTACTACAGTGAATCCAGAAGTTCCTGGTAACTATGATTTATTGAGCGACGCGCTGGGTGGCGTAACAGGTATGATGCTGGGTGTGGTGAAAAACGACTGGGGCGCTATTTTACAGGCCGTCAGCACCGACAGTAACTCCAATATTCTGGCTACCCCGTCTATCACGACCATGGACAACCAGGAAGCATCTTTTATTGTGGGTGAAGAAGTCCCGGTAAAAACCACAACTAGCCCAGGCTCTGGTGGCACCAACCCTTTTACCACTTTAGACCGGATTGAAGTAGGTATTAAGTTAAAAGTCACGCCTCAGATTAATGAAGGCACAGCGGTTAAATTAAATATAGAGCAGGAAGTGTCTGGCCGTAATGGTGACATTGAAGGCAACCCTATCATTGCCAAAAGAGAAATTAAAACTACTGTGTTAGCTGACAATGGCGCTACTGTAGTTTTAGGTGGTTTGATTGACGAAGACGTGCAACAAAGTGAATCTAAAGTGCCGCTTTTGGGTGACATTCCTGTGTTAGGTGCATTATTCCGTTCTACGTCGTCGAGCAAACGTAAACGTAATCTGATGATTTTTATCAGAGCGACCATCATACGTGACGATAGTTTGTTAAACGAACTCAGCCAGCGTAAATACAACTATGTACGGGCGCAGCAACTGGCTCAGGGCGAAAAAGGCATCAGTCTGATGCCGGGCGCTGAAACACCAGCTATGCCGGAATTTGACGATACCTTAATTATTCCACCGACTTTTGATGAGTATCTGCAGAAAAAAGAGGCTCAGGATAAAGAGGTTGTGAAACCTGCAGAGCAGGGAGCTAACTAATGTCTGCTGTTGATCTGAACGAGATGCAGCCAGTGGCGGCCAAAGTGCGTTTGCCTTTTGGTTTTGCCAAACGTTTTGGTGTCTTGTTGCAGGCTCAGCCGGATGGCTGGTTGTTGTATGTCAATCCTCAGACTCCACCTGCCGCCTTGCTGGAAGTGCGGCGCTTATTGTCTGTTTCTTTTAAAGTGCAGAAACTGCAACAAACTGAATTTGATGCGCTATTAGAAGCCTCTTATCAGCGTGATTCGTCTGAAGCTCAGCAAATTATGCAGGACATTGGCAACGAAGTGGATTTAGCTTCTTTAGCTGATGAAATTCCTGAAACTGAAGATTTGTTGGAAAACGAAGACGATGCGCCGATCATCAAACTGATTAACGCCATGCTCGGTGAAGCTATAAAGCTGGGTGCTTCGGATATACACGTTGAAACTTTTGAAAAAAATCTGGTGGTGCGTTTTCGGGTCGATGGCGTATTACGGGAAGTATTAAAACCTAACCGTAAATTATCCAGCTTGCTGGTGTCCCGTATCAAAGTAATGGCCAAGTTGGACATTGCCGAAAAACGCGTACCACAAGATGGCCGTATCAGCTTACGTATTGCTGGTCGGGCTGTGGATGTGCGGGTATCGACTATGCCATCCAGTCATGGTGAGCGGGTGGTTATGCGTTTACTCGACAAAAATAACTCGCATCTGGATTTAAATAAGTTGGGTATGACGCCTGCCGTGCAGAAGATGTTCTCACAACTTATTTTAAAACCTCATGGCATTATTCTGGTTACAGGCCCTACAGGTTCAGGTAAAAGTACCACCTTGTATGCGGGCTTAACGGAGATTAACACCAAAGATCGTAATATTCTGACGGTCGAAGATCCTGTTGAATATGAACTGGAAGGCATAGGCCAGACGCAAGTCAACACCAAGGTCAATATGACCTTTGCCCGTGGTTTACGCGCCATTTTGCGTCAGGATCCTGATGTGGTGATGGTGGGTGAAATCCGCGACTTAGAAACAGCACAAATTGCGGTACAGGCTAGTTTAACAGGCCACTTAGTACTCAGTACACTGCACACCAATACCGCTTCAGGTGCTATTACCCGTCTGGAAGATATGGGGGTTGAACCCTTTTTATTATCCTCCAGTTTGTTGGGAGTATTAGCTCAGCGCCTGGTCCGTACTTTATGTGTGCACTGTAAACATGCACACGAGCCGGACAAAGAAGAGCGGGCTTTACTTGGCGTTACAAAAAAAGACGGAACATTAATTTATCGTGCTGTAGGTTGTGAGCACTGTAATCAGACAGGGTATCGTGGCCGAACCGGTATTCATGAGTTACTGGTGGTCGATGAACATACCCGCGAGCTCATTCACAATGGCAAAGGTGAGCAGTCGATTGAGAAATACATTCGAACTCAAAGCCCCAGTATCCGCCAGGACGGTTTCAGTAAAGTATTAACAGGTGAAACCACGCTGGAAGAAGTGTTGCGTGTGACCCGAGAGGATGCGTAGTGCCAGCTTTTGAATACCAGGCCATGGACGCCAAAGGGCGTCGTAGTAAAGGTGTACTGGAAGCCGATAATGCCCGTCAGGCCCGCCAGTTATTGCGTGAGCAAAAGCTGACGCCGCTGAGTTTAGAGCTGGCTTCGCGGCAGGAAAAACTGTTGGCGTCTGGTAAAAAGTGGTTTCAGTCCGGCATCAGTGCCAGTGAACTGGCGTTGATCACCCGTCAGATGTCAACTCTGATTGAAGCAGGTTTACCAATAGAAAGTGCTTTGCTGGCGGTGTCTGAGCAATGTGATAAAGCCCGTTTACAAAGCATGATGATGTCAGTGCGCTCTAAAGTAGTCGAAGGTTATAGTCTGGCTGAAGGCCTGGCTGAATTTCCTTATGTGTTTGACCATCTGTTTACTTCTATGGTGGCTGCCGGCGAAAAGTCAGGCCATTTGGATGCGGTATTAAACCGGCTGGCTGATTACACCGAACAGCGTCAACATATGCGCAGCCAGATTATGCAGGCGCTGCTTTACCCAGCTATTTTGACCTTTTTTGCCGTAGCAGTGATCAGTATTTTACTGGCCGCCGTGGTGCCGCAAATAGTAGGGCAGTTTGAACATATGGGGCAAAGTTTACCCGGCTCTACTTTGTTTTTAATTGCCGCCAGTGAGTTTTTACGTTCCTACGGTTTGCTGGTGCTGTTGGCTATTTTCCTGGCTATTGCTGCTTTTAAGCGTGCGCTGAAAAAACCGGCCTTTAAACTGAAAATAGATACTCAGCAATTAAAGATGGGCCTGATTGGTAAAGTCAGTCGCGGTTTAAACACGGCTCGCTTTGCCCGTACTTTAAGCATTTTAAATGCCAGCGCAGTGCCCTTGCTCGAAGCCATGCGGATCAGTGCTGACGTGCTTGATAACAGCTTTATGCGCCAATCCATAGCCGAAGCGACGCTAAAAGTCCGCGAAGGTTCTTCACTGAAAAATGCGCTGGAGCAAACTAAATTATTTCCGCCTATGATGCTGCATATGATTGCTTCCGGCGAAAAAAGTGGACAACTCGATGGCATGTTAGAGCGCGCTGCCAATACGCAGGACAGGGAATTTGAAACCCTGGTGACTGTCTCACTGAAAGTATTTGAACCTGTTTTAGTTGCCGTGATGGCTGGCATAGTTTTATTTATTGTAATGGCGATTCTGCAGCCTATTTTGGCATTAAACAATTTAGTCGGAGGTTAAAAAATGCAACAACAAAAAGGTTTTACCTTATTAGAAGTGATGGTGGTTATTGTTATTTTGGGTGTTATCGCCAGTATGGTTGTGCCTAACTTAATGGGCAATCAGGAAAAAGCCGCACGACAAAAAGTGGTAGTGGATATTCAGCAGCTGGAAAACGCGCTGGATTTATACAAGCTGGACAACGGCTTCTATCCAACCACAGAACAAGGTTTACAGGCTTTAGTGACTCAGCCTACCTCTGAACCTATGCCACGTTCTTTCCCTGAAGGTGGCTTTATTAAACGTCTGCAAAGAGACCCATGGGATAACGAATATCAGTTAGTCAGCCCGGGCGAAATGGGCCGTATTGATGTGTATTCGATGGGGCCAGACCGTGTTGCCGGTACAGACGACGACATCGGCAACTGGAACCTCGATGCGCCGGACGCGCAGCAAAACTAAAACATGAAACACCACCGCGGTTTTACCTTGCTTGAAATCATGTTAGTGATGCTGTTATTGGGGTTAATGGCATCTTACGTGGTGGTGAATTTTGTCAGCGAGTCCCGCACTGCCCGTATTCAGAAAGAAACCAACCGCCTGCAGCAACTGGTGCAGGTGGTGTCCGAAACGGCCATTTTAAAGCAGCAGGATTTTGGCTTAGTGCTGAATGACAAAGGCTATCAGTTTCTGGTGCATAACGGAGTGCAGTGGCTGGAAGTGGGGGAACCTAAATTTATGCAGTTTCACCCTTGGCCAGAAGCAGTGCAGGCCGAACTGGAGCTGGAAGGTTTAAGCTGGGCAGAAGACAGTATTTTAGGTCAGGAAGAATTCCGCAAACTGCAGGAAGAATTGCAGGAACAGCTCGCCGAAGCGGCTGAAGACGACAGTAAAGACGGTAAAGCCAAAGACCCGAACAAAGCGCGTGAAAGGCCTTTGTTGCCAAATGTCTATATTTTATCCTCAGGTGACATCAGCCCTTTTCAGTTGGTGCTGGCGGATGAAACTGAGCGTCCTTTTTGGTATCAGACACTGATAGGCGAATACAGTATTCCGCTGACCAAGTCTGAAGTGGAAAACAGCAGACCATGAGAAGCAAAGGCTTTACGCTGATAGAGTTGTTAATTGCAATGGCGGTATTTGCCACAGCTGGCGCTGCTGTGATGAAAACAGCATCTGAGCATATGAATTCTATCTCTCACCTGGAAAATTTGACCTTTGCATCTTATGTGGCAGAAAACCAGTTAAATGCTGTGTTTCTGGAGAAAACCTGGCCATTAAAAAACGAACAGAAAACGGTCGAGTTCGCCAACCGTAACTGGTTATGGCAGCAGCAAATAAACAAAACACCTGACGCTAATTTTAGTGCTGTAGTGGTCAAAGTCAGCCTGGCCGATAATCCGGAAAAAGTGGTGTATCAGTTGCAAACCTATGTAGGTAAACCTGATGCAGAACGTTAACAGAGGCCGTGGTTTTACCTTTATTGAAATGTTACTGGCGATGGCAATTTTTGCCTTAGTAGGCTTAGCCTCAGCCAGCGTATTATCCAGCGTGACTGAATCCGATGCAGCCTCACAAAAAGCGGCTGAACGGCTGGCACAAATACAACGTTTTTTCCTGATTTTAGAGCGGGATTTGGCACAAATCAGTGCACGGCAAATCCGGGTAGAAGGGGAAGAACCGTTACGTTCGCCTTTATTAGGTGAAAAGTTGATGCTGGAAAGTGATGAAGGCGGTTTTGCTTTTGTTCACAGCGGCTGGCGTAACCCCGGTATGGTATTACCGCGCAGTGAAATTCAGGCGGTGGCTTATCGTTTACGTGAAGGCAAAATTGAGCGGCTTTTCAGTTTATTTCCTGATGCAGTAACGGGCAGTGAACCCAAAGTACAGCCTTTGCTGGACAGAGTGACTGGCTTTAAAGTGGAGTTTTTAAAAGACGAAGAGTGGCAGGAAAACTGGAATGAAGAAAAGTTACCTAAAGCTATTCGTTTAACCATCAGCCACGAGCAACTGGGTGAGATGCAGCGCTTTTATACATTGATGAATGGGTTGACCTGATGCGTCGTCAAGCTGGTGTGGCTTTAGTAGTTGTGATGATGATTGTCGCCCTTGTGGTGGTTATTGCTGTAGGTATGAGTGGACGTTTGCAACTGCAGTTGCAGCGCCAACTGAACTTGCAGCAACAACAACAAGCTTATTGGTATGGTATAGCGGCAGAGCAGGCCAGTATTCAGTTATTAAAAAGCACAGTAGCGGGTAAAGACAACGTGAATCTGTCACAGGACTGGGCCTTGTTGGGGGCAACCTTTCCTGTCGATAATGGCAGTATTACCGGTAAGCTGATTGATTTACAAAGTTGCTTTAACTTAAATAACTTACAGCGGCCTGCCGAGCAGCGGCAAATTGGCACAGGCCAGACGACAAATCAAAAAGCCTTTCAGCGTTTGCTGGAGTTAAAAGCGACTGATTTGTCGATGCCAGCTGAGTATTTAACTGCCCGGATCAGCGACTGGCTGGATGCAGACAGTTTGTTGCAAACGGCAGGGGGCGCTGAGCAGGATGACTATGCCGGTTTGCAAATGCCATTTTATACCGCCAATAGTTTAATGGGTTCGACCTCAGAATTGCGGGTGATGCTGGATTTAACTCCTGCTGATTATGAGCTGGTGCGGCCCTGGGTCTGTGTGATCCCTAAAAACAGTACCAGTAAGTTGAACCTGAATACTATTACGGTAGAAAATGCGGCCTTATTAGCAGCTTATATTCCTGAACTGGATGAAGGGGCGGCGTCAGATTTAATAGGCAGCAGACCAGAAGAAGGTTTTGCCACAATAGATGAAGTATGGGCCAGTCCTCAGTTGGCGAATATCAGCGTCACGGATGAGGTCAAAGCCATGATGACAACAAATTCTAATTATTTTGTGCTCGAAACCACAGTCACTTATATGGATACCATCTTTAATCTGGCTTCTGTATTGGTGATTGACGAGCAACAAAAAGTAAAAGTGATAGCGCGGCGGTTTGGAGGCCAGTGGTGAACGAACAATTAATAATAAGACTGGGTAGTCAGCCACAGCAGCCAATCAGTTGGTTGGTATGGTCCGCCATCAATCAAGAGATTATCGCCAGCGGTCAGTTGGCGTCTGCCGACGAGCTTGCTGCGTTGTCAGAGCGTTTAGGCCGTCGTCCTGTAGTGGCTTTAGTGCCTGCAGCTGATGTGGTGTTAAGCGAAGTGTTGCTGCCTGCTAAACCCAACCGGCAAATTATACAGGCTTTGCCTTATATGCTCGAAGAAGAGCATGCAGAGGATATTGAGCAGTTGTATCTGGCTTTGGGTGTATGTCAGCAACGTGGCAAAGAGTATTGGCAGCAAGTGGCTCTATGTAAAAAAACTCAATTGGAACAATGGGTCGGCTCATTGGTTGTCGCTGGTTTTCAGCCAATACAGTTAGTGCCTGATGCGTTGTTATTACCAGAACATCAGGACGGTGCTTCAGCTATTGAGTTGGCGGGTCAGTGGTTATTGCGTCAGGGCCCATGGCAGGCGTCCAGTATTGAGCCGAACTGGTGGCCGGACTTTTTAAGTCTGGCGAATATCGAATTGATCCACAGCTACAGTCCGTGGCCAGCAGAGATATTGCAAAACGTGCAGGCGGCTGAACCAGAGCTGCCTCTGGCTTTGTTAGCGCAGCAACTGCCAGAGCAACGCTTTAGTTTGCTGCAGGGGCAGTACGCGCCGAAAAAAGCGCAGAATAAAGTCTGGTCATTATGGCAAACCTCTATTGTGCTGGGCGCCAGTTGTTTAGCTTTGTATCTACTCGCCTTAGGCGCGCAAGTGTGGCAGCAAGGGCAATTGCTGCAGCAACAAAGAGCAGAGCTTGTGACTCTGTATAAAAGTCGCTTCCCCGCTGAATCAACCCGGGATATTTCCCGTCAGTTGGCCCGTAAATTACAAGGTGCAGGCAGTGGGCAGGACGCGAGTTTGTTTAGTTTGCTGAATCAGTTGCAACAAGAACTGGCGGCGACCACCAATGTGCGTTTAGACAACTTAAGGTACGATCAAAAAAACAGTGAATTGCGTTTTCAGGCCGAAGCGGACAGCTTCCAGCGTTTTGATCATTTAAAAACCCGACTGGAACAAAAAGGTTTTGAAGTGAAACAAGGGGCTTTAAGTAACGAAGGCGGCAAAGTACAAGGTACTGTGGCGATGAAGGTGAAAGTATGAAAAATTGGCAGGATAGACAATTTTCACAGCCGCAGGCTGCCATTCAAGGTGCGGCACACGGAGGTGCCAAATGAAAAATTGGCAGGATAGACAATTTTCACAGCCACAGGCTGCCCGTCAGTGTACGGCACATGGAGGTGCCGTATGAAAAATTGGCAGGATAGACAATTTTCACAGCCGCAGGCTGCTAATACACACGGTGTTGTATGATGAAACAACTACAAAGCTGGTGGCAATCACTGCAAAAACGTGAACAACAGTTGGTGCTGGGGGCTGGCGTCACTTTAGCGGTAGCAGCTTTTTATTGGCTGCTGTGGGCACCGTTACATCTCAATTACCAGAGCCAACAAGTGCAGTTGCAACAAGTCAGTCAGCAGTTGTTGCAAGTCAGCAATTTTCCTGTGGTGTCCACGCAAACCAAAGTGCAGGGTAGTCTGACCGATATCATTAGCTCCAGCGCACGGACCCACAAAATTCAGGTCAGCCGGATGCAACCACAAAATGATCAGATGCAGGTGATGCTGAACGATATTAGTTTTGATCAACTGCTGACCTGGCTGCATGCTTTGCAGTACCAGCATAACGTCAGCATAGTGCAACTGGATCTGGCAGTGGCCGATGCCCCGGGCATGGTGCGTGTCCGTCGTTTATTAGTTGAGTCGTAAATGAATTATAAAAAAATAATACCTGCCGCTATTGGCTTTTATCTGGTGTTTTTAGTGCTGCTGGCACCTGCGGCCTGGTGGTTAAAATTAGTGTCTTTACCTGCACAAGTGCAATTGGGCCCGGTGACCGGCACTTTATGGCAAGGTCAGGTGCAGGCGGTGTCGCTGAATGGCTATGTGTTACCACAGGTCAACTGGCAGTTAAAACCCTGGACATTCTTGATTGGAAAAGTGGCGTTGGACCTGGACATAGGCCAAATCCGGCAGACCACTTTGCCTTATGCCAAAGCTCAGTTGTCTTATGGTTTTTCAGGTCTGCAGCTGCAATCAAGCCAGTTACGTTTACCGGTAGAGCCCATAGTGCCTTTACTTAAATTACGTTTACCATTTCAGGTAGCGGCCAGTGGTAATATGTTGCTGAATATTCAGCATTTCAGTATGGGGCAGCCTTGGTGTGAACAACTGGCAGGCAAAGCCAGCTGGCTGGAAGCCAAGTTTCAGGCACCATCGGGCTGGATCGACTTAAAAGCCATAGATGCCAACTTAAGTTGTGAACAAGGCCAGCTTCAACTGGTGACTGAACCCGGTAATCCGCTGGCGCTGAATGTCACGGCTTTAATAGGTGAGCAGGGCAAGTACCAGCTCAATGGCACTATGAAACCAGACGCCAGCATGCCAAAAGAAGTGCATCAGGCGATGCAGTTTGTTGGCCAGCCGGACGCTGAAGGGCGGTTTACTCTGAAGTTACAGAGCCGTTAACCGACCCGTTAATAGCTGCCAGTAACACAGAATAATCTTCTATAGCTGGAAACTCAGTGATCGCTCTGCTGGGTTTTTGGCTGTCCGGGTTGGCGACTGCCAATAAATGCCCAATACCAAAACGTTGAGCGGACTGCAAAATAGGCAAGCTGTCGTCGACAAACAAAGTGCGCTTCGGGTCAAAACCAAAACGTTGTTGCAACTGCTGCCAGAGTTCCTGCTGTTCTTTAGTCACACCAAATTCATGAGTCGACACCAGCGTATCAATGTAGCTGGCAAGCTCAGTGCGCTCGATTTTTAGTGACAATGAATCCGGGTGGGCATTGGTTACCAGTATCACTTTGCGGCCAGAGTTTTTTAATGCAGTTAAAAAAGCCGGTGAGTCAGCGCGCATTTGAATTTTGTCCATCACTTCACGTTTTAATTCGGTGATAGGAAGTGCCAGTCTTTTTGTCCAATAATCCAGGCAATACCATTCAATTTTACCGTTGAGTTCATGGTATTCAGCTTCAAGCTGTTGTTTGGCGTCCGTCAGACTGATACCACTCAGCTCTGCCCAGCGTTTTGGTAAATGCTCCAGCCAAAAGTAGTTATCAAAGTGTAAATCCAGCAAAGTACCGTCCATATCCAGCAAAATGGTATCAATTTGTCTCCAATCCAGCATAGGTTTTTCCAGCTAATCCATTTATAGTAAGGCGATGGCCCATTGTAGCAGAGGCAGTTTTATGGCGCAGCGCGACAGCGACAAAGAAAAACCGCAGATTTTAGAACAAAAACTGGTCGCACAAAGTCGGCTGTTTAAGATTGAACAACTGGATCTGCAATTTAGCAACGGCGAAAAACGTACGTACGAGCGGATGAAAGGCAGCGGCCGTGGTGCAGTGATGGTGGTGGCTTGCCCTGATCCACAGCATTTTTATCTGATCCGTGAGTATTGTGCCGGTACCCATGATTACCAGTTAGGCTTCCCCAAAGGTCTGATCGATCCTGGGGAAACTGCAGCCGAAGCAGCCAACCGTGAATTGCAGGAAGAAATAGGTTTTAAAGCCGGACGTTTAATTCCGTTAAAAACCGTGGCCTTAGCTCCAGGTTACTTTAGTGCTACAATGCATATTGTCTTGGCGTTGGATTTAACAGCGTCCAGCCTGCCAGGGGATGAACCCGAACCTTTGGAACTGGTACCATGGCAGTGGCAACAGCAGTTTGAGTTATTAGATCAAAGCGATTTCACTGAGGCCCGCAGTGTAGCGGCCTTGTTTTTAGCCCGAGATTATCTGGACAAGCATCAGGATGTTTTTAAGTAGGTTACTGGAACCTGTCAAAGACGCAGCTCGTGCAGCTGGGGATACACTGTGGTCTATGTACCAGAGTGGTGATTTTGAGTCCAAAAATAAAGCGGATGAGAGCCCAGTCACCAGTGCAGATTTAGCAGCCAATGCACTGATTTTGCATGCTTTAACCGAACTCGCTCCGGAAATTCCTGTTGTCTCTGAAGAAATGCATTTACTGCCGCTGCGCCAGCGCCAGGATTGGCCACGCTACTGGCTGATTGACCCTATGGATGGCACCCAGGAATTTATTGCCCGCAGTGGAGATTTCGCCGTCAGCATAGCGCTGGTGGAACATGGCTGGCCTGTATTGGGGGTGATTTATTGGCCGAAAGAACAAATCTGGTATTACGCTACCCGTGGTAATGGTGCTTTTAAACAGCAGCACCATTTCATCAATCGAATTCAGGTCAATCAGCATCAACCTGGTGACGTCCTTAAAATAGCCGTCAGCCGCCGTCAACCCATTGAGCATATTCATCAGTTGCTCAACACTCCGGCCAGTTCAGAATTTATTGCCTTGGGCAGCTGTTCATTAAAAAGCTGTTTAGTGGCTGAAGGTGGTGCTGATTGTTACCTGCGTTTAGGCCCAACAGGCGAATGGGACACTGCCGCTGTGCATGTGATAGTTGAAGAAGCAGGTGGCAAAATTCTCGACAGTCAGTTTGCACCTTTAAGTTACAACCAGCGTGAAACCTTGTCGAACCCCGATTTTATGGTGATAGGCCGCTCTGAAGTGCCATGGACCGAACTGATCCGTGCTCATAGCGCCACCCGGACTTTAGGGTAAAAAAGAGTCTTGACCCAGCAGTAAACTTTTTACATCGCTTCGCTTTAAACATTGTTTAGCCAAAGAAAGTCACTTTGCAGCCCCATGGTTTATTCGCTCAATATATGCAATCTGTTACTAGCTGGCATTAGATATTTTCCTCTAATCCGTTGATTTGTTGTGCCAACCTGCTGGTAACGCAATGCTTAGTCTTTCAATTGAAAGAACCACGCTCGGCATGATCTGGTTCCAGCGCTCCACAAAGAGTTTTCACCAGCGATAAGCTGAGGTTACAACAGGCTGGAACATTCGCTGTACAGATGACATAAGTGGTTATCACTGTAATGCCCTCGCCAGTAATCGCAAGCAGAGCTAATGGCTCAGAGAAGGTTAATGGAAATCCCTATTTACCCATTGATGAATTTACAAAATAAACATTTATGATTTATTTGTTTCTTTTTTGGATCTTTTTTTGTTGATTTTATTCAGGGCGGTCGGTACTTTCTATCTTTGTTTTTAAAATAATCTGAAAACTTTCTATGTCATGGCATGTTGATGTTTCAGGGATGTTTTTATAATGAGTAAAGGAGAATAAGGTGCTCAATAAATACAGCAGGGTGGCGTTTTATACTTTTCTGGCAATGGGAGGTATAAATATCTGTAATACAGCAGATGGCAACAAATCTGATACGGCAAACACCACATTTAGCCAGTGGTTACCCGGTACAGGCTGGTCTGTTGGTGTTAATAAAGCTAATGCTAAAGAACCAGAAGAACCGACAGAAAGAATAGCTGTTGTTGGTACCAGACTGCCCTCTCAAATGTGGGATATCCATTTTTTTATGACCGACTGGAGAAATCGCAGTCTTTCCGGAAGTGGCGGGGGGGGTGGTGGAGGTAGTGCTCCAGAAAATAACCCAGACGATGACAAGTGCGACGGTAATCCGATTATGGTTGCCAATGGCGAAAAAGTAGAGTTTGAAACCGATTTTGTTGGTAAAGAGCAATATCCCCTTGAAATCAGCCGCCACTATTCCAGTCATAATAACTACGAGGGCGCTTTTGGGAAAGGCTGGAGCAGCAGCTTTGATAAACGCCTGGATGTCAGCACGAAAACCTTATACCGGGGTGATGGTAAGTCGGTAAAGCTTTCCGCCGCAACCTTTGACGTTCCTGGTGTGGGCTCTAAGTCGGGCTATAAAACGGCCTCCGGCAAGAATTATCTCTATCAGGGGGCTGGCAACAGTTGGATATTCCGTAACGAAAGCGATCAGAACGAAATTTACGACAGCCTGGGCCGGTTAATTAATGTTTCATTTTCTGAAAAGCCTGACACACTAACCTTTTCCGGAGCCCTGCAGATCCAGTCTTACGGTATCAGCCACAGCTATAGTTACAATAGCAGCGGTAAGCTGTCAGCCATTACCCATTCTAACGGCCGTAAACTAACCTTTGATTGGCAGGGCGAACGTATTTCGTCGGTTAAAAACAATGCTGGATATGAATATCAATACAGCTATAAAACCAACGGTATGTTGGGTAGAGTGGTGTTTCCTGATGGAAATAGTAAAACCTATTATTATGAAGACAGCAGGTTTCCTACTTTATTAACCGGAGTAGCTAAAGGAAACACCAGATTCTCCTACTTTCAATATGACTCAACAGGGCGGGCAATAGAGTCTAAGCACGCTAATGAGACGGAAAAGCATAATTTCTCTTTTACAGCAGATACCACCACAGTTACGAATCCCTTAGGTCATAAAACCACTTATTTTTACGACAGCGCTCTTAGATCAAAACTGATGCGGGTTGAAAAAGAAGGTTCTGCCTATTGTGCCGCCAGTGCTCAGGCGACCACTTATGATACTAGTGGACGCAAAGTGACAGAAACAGACTGGAACGATAAGGTCACTCGTTACAGCTACAATGGCAAAAATCAGGTCATTCAGCAAATAAATGCTTATGGCGAACCGGAAGCGATCACAACTTTGCTCAGTTGGCATGACAACCTGAATAAGTTAACGAGAAAAACCACCGGATGGCTAACTGAGCGCTTTAGCTACGATGAAAAACAAAACCTGCTGACTTATGAGACCTTAGCTAATGGTCAAACCTATACCACCACATACACTTATACGTATCATAGTAACCATTTATTTAGTCAGATCACTGTCACCACACCCAATCAGCGGGTTTCTACATTCCAGTATGACTCATCAGGAAATGTCATCAGATCAACAGATGCATCCGGGCTTGTCACTTTATACAGCGGTTATGATGCTTTAGGTCATGTGGGGCAAATAACATACCCTGATGGTACAGTTACAAAATATGTTTACGACAAAATGGGGCGGGTCACTAAAGAAGAGAAACTGTCGGCTTTCGGTGCTAGTAATGCAACTATTTATACTTATAACTGGGCTGGGAATTTGTCTTCAGTCAAACAAAGCACAGGGGCAGGAACTGGTTATCACTATAATGCCGCTGAGCAATTGATCCATGAATATTACAGTATCATCCCTCCAAGCTCAGGACGAGTGCCAGGAAGTCATGTTAGGTCATTCAAAACTTATTCTTATGACAAAGCTGGGAATGTAACACGTATGAGCTTAGCAGATCAGTTTTTCAGTCGTTTTGTCGATTGTGGTGACCCGATGTCAATTCCAGAGGCTCCTCCAATCACATCTTTTAGCTCAGGGCTGATCGAAGAACCAATCATCATCTTACCCAGACCAGATCCTGACGCCCCGGATGTCTCACAGCCAGTGCAGCCGACACAACCTGACTGTGGTTCTTATTATACCAGTGCAACACGATGGGCTCTAAGTTATGAATATGACAGCATGGGCCATCTGGTAAAAGCTAAGAACCATGCAGGTCAGGTCATGCGCACTTTTACCTATGATGGCAATGGAAATCGTTTAACGGATGCAGATGCGCAGACCAATACAACCACTCAGTTTGCCTACGATGCCTTGGGTCGTCTTATCCGGCAAACAGACGCTGCAGGAAAAGTGACTACCTTCAGCCATGATGCTAGAGGCTTAAAGCAGGTTCAGGATGCGCGCTTTAATAGCACTATCAATAGTAAAAACGACAGAGCTCAGCTTGAACAACTGCTCAGCCCGGATAGCGGCCAAAGTAGTTTTAACTATGATGAAATGGGCTTATTGTCAAACAGCACAGACGCCAGAGGTATCACCACCACTTATGACTATGATGCTGTTGGGCGAATTCAATACAAAAGTAATGGTAGCCAGGCGCTCTGGACTTATGACGAAGGTTCTTATGCAAAAGGTAAACTGAATAAGGTGGGCAACGACAGTGGCTCCACCAGCTACCAGTTTAATGAATGGGGTTTATTAAGCAGCCAAACTCAAACCACTCTGGCAGCCAACTATGTCGGCAGCTGGAATGATGTGACCACCTGGGGTTACGACGCGATGGGCCGTGTCATCAGCCAAACCTATCCTGGTGGCAACAGGGTCAATTACTCTTATGCCGTGAATGGTGATTTAGCCTCCATGACAGTGACTATCAACGGTGTCAGCCGGTCGGTGCTGACAGGGATCAAACAATTTCCGGGCGGGCCAGTGGATGAATGGACTTATGGCAATGGTTTAAAACGCAACCTGAGTTACGACCAGAGTTACCGCTTAACAGGCATCAGCACGCCTGGGGTACAAAGCCTTGGTTTTAGTTACAACCTGGATAACACCATCAGTGCAATCACTCACGGCATTACCAGTAGTTATAGCCAGAATTTCAGCTACGATGCGTTAAAACGTTTAACAGGCATCACCAGCAGTGGTTTGGGCAATCATAGTTTTGGCTATGATGCGTTGGGCAACAGAACCAGCCGCAGTGGTGCTGTGAATGAGAGCTACGCTATAGCACCCAATTCAAACCGTTTATCTTCAGTGACCAAAGGCGGTCAAACCCGAATTTTTGGTTATGACGCTAGTGGTAATGTCACCAGTGAAAAACGTTTTGACGGCAGTGTGATTAGCTACAGCTATAACAACGATAACCGAATGGCGAGCGCAGGCTCGGCGCAGTACAGATACAATGCCTTGGGCCAGCGGGTGTATAAAAAAGTCGGCAGTGTTGAAACCCGCTTTATTTACAGCCCGGATGGTCAGTTGTTAGCCGAAGGTACCACTAAACAGTACATTTATTTTAATGGACAAGTGGTGGGTTATATTCTGAACAACCAGCTGTATTATGTGCACAACGACCATTTGGGGCGTCCTGAAGTGATAACCAATGCCAGCAAAGCGATAGTCTGGCGGGCTAAGCTGGAGGCCTTTGACCGTTCTGTACTGACTACTTCTATTGGTGACTTTAATATCGGCTTCCCTGGCCAATATTGGGACTCTGAAAAACAAAGCTGGTATAACTATTTCAGGGATTACGATGCGACTTTAGGGCGCTATTTGCAGAGTGACCCTATTGGTTTGGCGGGTGGGTTGAATACTTATGGGTATGTGGGGGGAAATCCTCTGATATTGGTTGATGAATTTGGATTGTGCCCATGTGGGTTGCCACAAGATGTAATCAGCGCAGCCAGAAATGATAAGAGAGATTGGAGTAAATCGGCCGACAGAACAGATATAAACAGAGGTTTTGGAGAGAATACATATAAATGTAATCTCTATGCGGATACATCCTATGAATCTTCTGGTTATAACTTACCCAACGTTGGTGGCAGCTTGATGTCTCAATTATTGGGCCTTTATCCTCCTGGTGCACAGAGTCTATCCAGTGCTAGTTATTCTGTTGTAGGCTGGCCAGTCGTGACGCAAGGTCCTGCGCAAGCGGGAGATTTGGTAGCCCATGGTGGTCATGTGGGTATTGCAACTAGCAGTAGTTCAACTATATCCGCATCACCCAGCGGAGTTGTTGAAAATAACTGGGGGTTTAGAACTGGCCAAAATTCAGTTATTCGGAGGTGCTCATGCAACTGATCAAGAACTTTGTTGTAGTAATCTCATTTGTTGTGGTGGTTTTTGTTACACATTATGAGACAAAGGAATCTTATCTTCAGAGGGGCATTGCAGACGGGGAGCTGAATGCTAAGTTGGACATTTTCTATAAAATGAAACCGCATCTATCAAAATGCAATTCTGAAAACAGGGCCGATGAGAAAATGTTGTTTCAGGCCAAAAATATTGAACTATATGTGACTAACTCTAATCATTTATGTTTCATTGAATAGGATGTTTATGTTGTGGGGCCGGTGTTGTACCTTGGCCCCCAATCTTCGATTTGAACTCAACTGCTTAACAGGCATCACCAGCAGTGGCCTGGGTAATCATAGTTTTGGCTATGATGCGTTGGGCAACAGAACCAGCCGCAGTGGAGCTGTCAATGAAACCTACGCTATAGCTCCCAATTCAAACCGTTTATCTTCAGTGACTAAAGGCGGCCAAACGCGAATTTTTGGTTATGACGCTAACGGTAATGTCAGCAGTGAAAAACGTTTTGATGGCAGTGTTATCAGCTACAGCTATAACAACGATAACCGAATGGCGAGCGCAGGTTCAGCACAGTACAGATACAACGCGCTGGGCCAGCGGGTGTATAAAGCAGTCGGCAGTGTTGAAACGAGGTTTATCTATAGCCCACAAGGTCAGTTGTTAGCCGAAGGCACCACCAAACAGTACATTTACTTTAATGGGCAAGTGGAGCTACTGCACTTGTAAACGGAGGTAATTTTACAGCAGCTGGAATTGCCACTTTGGTAACGGCAAGTAGTACACCTAAAATAGCGTTAGATGATACTTTGAATGGTGCAGTGTCAGGCTTCTTAGGTGGGTATACCTCTGGAGGAAAAGGCTATGGTTTCTTGCGAAATCTAACAAAGGGGGCTGGGCTTGGTGCACTATCTGGATTTGGCAGAGATCTGGCGGATGTCGGTATGGATTTCGTGGAAAGCTTTGATGATTGTGGATGTAAAAAGTGATGAACAATAAATGGAAAGCATCAGGAGCAATGATAGCGTTTGCTTGTCTGTCGTTATTGCTTCTACCTTTTGCGACAGAACAAATAGAAGCACTACCTTATGAAGAGCATCAAATAGCGGCATTAAAGAAGTTTTTAGGCTATTTGTATATGTTTTGCTTTTTTGTAGTTATAGCTTATTGGGTCAAGCTAAACAACAAAGATAAAAGCTAAAAAACATGGGGTAAGGACTTCTACCTTACCCCTCTTTTTCGATTTGCCCTAAACAGGCATTACCAGCAGTGGTTTGGGCAATCATAGTTTTGGCTATGATGCGTTGGGTAACAGAACCAGCCGCAGTGGAGCCATTGCCGAGACTTACAGCATAGTGGCTAACTCGAACCGTGACCAAAGGCGGTCAAACCCAAATTTTTGGTTATGTTGCTAACGGTAATGTCACCAGTGAAAAACGTCTTGATGGCAGTACAATACTCTAAGGCCAGAGGGGTGTTAAATCTACTCATTCTCGATCTCGCCTTGTTTTACCAATTGTCGCCACTGCTGTTTGGTGATGATATCTACACTTTCGTGTAACTCTGAATACAAAATTACCAGTTGGTCGGCTTGGAGCTGATGTTTCACCTGCGCGACTTTATCGCTCAGGCTAATGTCCTGCTCACCATATTCAGTGCCTTCGCGTAATACAAAAGCTTCGATCAGGCTTTCCAGCGTATCTGTTGATAATTGCTCATATGGAATAAGTAGCATCAGTGTTTTCCTAAAAATTGAGCAAGGTAAGGCGGCAGCTGTTGTTCCAGATAATATTCCGCTTTAAAAGGCGTATTACCTGTAACAAAACCAACATGGCCACCATGGCGCGATAACAATAACTGCACATAAGGTGGCATTTCATCAGCCTTAGGTAACACAGCTGGTGATAAAAATGGATCATCTTTGGCATGTACCAGCAACAAAGGCACACGCACTTGTTTTAAAAAGGCTTTGCCACTGGATTTCTGGTAATAGTCATCTGCATTTTGAAAACCGTGCAGCGGCGCTGTCAGTAAGTCGTCAAAGTCGCGAATGGTTTTTAACGCCAGAATTTGCGCTTTGCTGACAGGCAAAGGAAAATCTCTGTGTCGTTCCAGTTTGCGCAGCATAGTAGCTTTTAAACGGCCCAATAAATACTGCTGATAGACTTTACTGCCACCTTGATTGATACGCTGTGCACTGGGAGCTAAAGCCAAAGGCGCTGACACAGCCACCGCAGCTTTCAGCACGCACTGTGCTCCTTGTTCGCCACAGTACTTCACCAACACATTACCACCTAAAGAAAAACCAACAGCGGCCAGTTGACGGCCCGGATAACGCAGTTGAAGCTGGGCAATCAAATAGGCCAGATCAGCGGTGTCTCCTGAATGATAAGCTCGTGGCAAGCGGTTGGCGACACCGTTACAGCCGCGAAAATGCATCAGTACTGCTATAAAGCCCTGTTTTTGCAAAGCGTGCAGCATGCCTGCAGCATAGTGGCTATGGATATTACCTTCCAGACCATGCAACACCAGCACTATAGGTTTATCGTCGGCCTGCTCAGGGTTTTCTGTCCAGTTCAGTTGGATATGATCGCCATCTGGCAAGGCCAGCATTTCTGCTTCTGTCGTCAAAGCGCGACGAGGCGCCAGATACTTAGCCACTATGGTTTGCAGATGGCAGTTACGCAGCCACCAGGCTGGTTTAAAAACCGGGGGAAGTTTTACAATTTCAGGGGCTTGCAAAATCAACAATCCTACTTAACAATCAAAGTCACTTTCTCTGGCCGGACCACAATAACAATGAACAGACGCCAGTTTATTTTGCGCTCTCTTGCGCTGACAGTAGCTGCCAGCACAGGGTACGCAGTATATCAGTATCAAAGTCTGCAAGGCAGTGACAATGCGGCTGTTCTGGTATTGGATGCGTTATTACCCGCAGTGCTTTTGGGGGCTTTACCTGCCGATGCCAGATCGCAACAATTATCCTTAGAGCAAACCCGGGATGCGGTGTTAGATTTTCTGGTCTATTTACCTCAACATCAGCAACAACAACTCGAACAGCTATTTCAGTTGCTGCAACAGGATTTAGCCCGGCTGGCATTAACAGGGCAGTGGTTGCAACTGGCAGAGCTGCCGCTGCCACAGCGTCTGGATTTGTTAGTAAGCTGGCGCGACAGTTACTTTTCTTTGTTACAGCAAGCCTTTAGCGGTTTGCGTGAACTGATCTACGGCGCTTTTTATGGTCAGCCACAGCATTGGTTTGCCTTGGATTACAGCGCGCCGGAGTTTAATTCATGAAGAATCTGATTGCTGATGGTGTCTCTGCGGGCTGGTCTTATCTGGATGCTTCCACTTTAACTGAAGATAAGCAGTTTGAAGCGGATGTGGTGATAGTAGGTTCTGGTGCCGGTGGCGCTATGGCTGCTGAACAGCTGAGTTTAGCCGGCTTTAAAGTGATTATTCTGGAAATGGGCGCTTTGTATGAAGGCAAAGACTTTCAGCAGCAAGAGCGCTGGGCTTATCCTGCTTTGTATCAGGATGGCGCAGGCCGTAAAACCCTGGATCAAAGTATAGGTATACTACAAGGCCGCACCGTAGGAGGCTCTACTACGGTCAACTGGACTACTTCGATTCGCACACCCGACAAAACACTGGAGTACTGGCGCGCCGAATTTGGTTGTGATTTTAACTCCGACAATTTAGCGCCATATTTCCAACAGGCCGAACAGCGGCTGAATATCCATCCATGGCCAGTGCCACCTAATGCCAATAACGATAAATTACGACAAGGCTGTGAAGCTTTAGGTTGGCAGTACACTGTAATTAACCGCAATGTCAGCGGCTGCGCTAATCTGGGCTACTGCGGCATGGGTTGCCCTATTAACGCCAAGCAGTCGATGCTGGTCAGTACTATTCCATCGGCTATGCAAGCCGGCGCCATGCTGATTAGCCGGGTATCTGCCCGTGAGCTGAAATGGCAAAATGGGCAAGTGCAATCTTTGGTTGCTGTGCCAGTAGACCCGCATTTTCAGCCTGATTTCAGAGTAAAACTTAGCTTTAAAGCAAAACATTACATAGTGGCTGCTGGTGCTATAGGCTCGCCCGCTTTGCTGCTGCGCTCTAAAGTACCCAATCCTTCAGGTCGGTTAGGTAAACACACTTACCTGCACCCCAGTGTGATTTCAGGTGCTTTATTTGAAGAGACTATAGCTGGCCACAGTGGGGCGCCTCAGTCGATTTATTCTGATCAATTTGTTTGGCCAGGCCATGGGCAGATCGGCTTTAAGCTGGAGGTACCGCCACTGCATCCTGTGTTAATGGCAACCAAATTAACAAGCCTGGCACAGTCACATGCTGCGTTAATGCAGCAGTTTAATCAGTTGCAGGTGGTTATTGCGTTACTACGGGATGGTTTTCATGCTGATAGTCAGGGCGGCACTGTGTTGTTGTCTGATCAGGGTGAGCCAATGGTGGATTACCCTCTTTCAGATTATTTATGGCAAGGCGTACAGGACGCTTATCTGGCGATGGCTGAACTACAATTCGCAGCCGGAGCTAAGTCGGTATTGCCTATTCATCAGGATGCTCAGCTTTACTCCAGTTGGAAGCAGGCTCGCGAGGCAATTAAAGCGCTGCCGCTACAAAAATACCGCGCTACCTTGGTGTCAGCTCATGTGATGGGGGGTTGTAATATGAGTGCAGAGCCTGCCAAAGGAGTGGTAAACCTGGAAGGTCGTCATCATCACCTGGAAAATTTGTCTGTATTTGATGGCTCGGTATTACCCTCAAGCTTAGGCGCTAATCCACAGTTAACTATTTATGCTTTAACCTTGCGAAATACAGCAGCTTTAGTGAAAAATTTAAAGTAAAGGATCAAAGCGCAGCTGAACTGACTGCGCTTGTCTGTTCACCATATTACTCTGCATGCGAAGTTTTATATAAGAAGTAGCCAGCGTAAAATACGCATAAGCCAATCACTAAAGCCAGCCCGGTAAAAGAGATAAAGATCACCGGATCGTTCAGAAACTCTTGCCATATATTCATGATCATATCCTCGCTATTTACTGATGCTTGTAGAGTAGAAGCATCAGTGGAAGCAAAGTCTGATATAGATCAAAGTTGGACTTTAGATGCCTTCCAACTGCTGGCTTTGTTGATACAGATCAAGAATTTCAGCGTCCAATTGCTCAACAGGAGCTTGGACCAACACCAAATAGTGATCCAGTAGCTGACTGTAAGGCAACAGCTCATCATTCAGACTTAACTGATTAAACTGCTGCACCAATAACTGCTGTTCCAGTTTTTCTGCAGCAAGTTCAGTGCTCAATAATTGCTGACGCAGAGGCTGCTGCATATCAGACTCTAGCCATGGAGATGGCAAAGTGCGGCGTAAGGCGCGGATCGACTGAGTCACTTCGGTGCTGAAATGCTTCAGTAAATCTTCCAGCTGTTGCAGTTGAGCTTCGCTGACACTTTGCTGTTGCTTGTCCAGATAGAGCAAAAACAGCAGCAGGTTAATATTCACACCATAGTTGTCCTGCCATTGCAGGCATACATCTTTAATGGCCGGATACAAACTCAGGCTGTACTGCCAGAACTGCTCAGAATTAAGAATTTTTTTGCCAGAATTCTGCACTTTGTTGCTCCCATGCTTCCTGAGCTTCGAACCATTGTTCTTCCACTTCAGATAATTCCTTTTGGACTTTTGTTTGCTCGGCCAATGTTTTGGTCAGCTCAGTTTTACGAACCGCGTCGTAAATACCGGCATCAGCCAAAGCCGTTTCAATCTGCTGTTGTTGCTGGTGCAGCTTTTCTTGTTGCAGCTCCAGCTTTTCAATTTTTTGCTTTAACGGCCGCTGTAAAGCACGTAGCTCAGCTTCCAGCCGTTTTTGATCTTTACGATTTTGGGCGCTGTTTGCGGTCACAGTGTCGTCGGATACTGCAGCGGCATTACTGGCGCGTTGATCCTGTTGCAACCACTGATAATAATCTGACAAATCACCGGCAAAAGGTGCAACTTTGCCATGCGCCACCAGATAAAACTCATCTGTAGTGCTGCTAAGTAAATGCCTGTCGTGCGATACCACCACAATAGCGCCTTCGAAGCTTTGTAATGCCATTACGATAGCTTCACGCATATCCAGGTCTAAGTGGTTGGTCGGTTCATCCAGCAGCAGCAGGTTAGGGCGCTGATACACCAGTAACGCCAGAACTAAACGGGCTTTTTCACCACCGGAAAAAGGCGCGCAGGCGGCCAGTGCTTTGTCACCATGAAAACCAAAACCACCAATATAATCGCGCAACTGTTGCTCAGTGGCATCCGGGGCTAAACGTACTAAATGCTGTAAAGGCGAATCCTGTGGTCTTAAGGTTTCCAACTGGTGCTGAGCAAAATAACCAATACTGACACCATTGGCGTACCAAATTTCACCGGCTTGTGGTGTTAAAGAGCCGGATAACATTTTGATCAGCGTCGATTTACCAGCGCCGTTGCGACCTAACAAACCTATGCGGCTGCCTGGCAGCAACTGAAAGTTAATCTGCTGCAGAATAGGCGTATCACCATAACCTGCTTTGACGTTTTCCATCTTCAGTAAAGGGTTAGGTAAAGAGCGTGGATCTAAAAACTCAAACTGAAAAGGCGAGTCAGCATGAGCAGGAGCCAACAACGTCATACGTTCCAGTGCTTTGATCCGGCTTTGCGCTTGTTTGGCTTTTGTGGCCTGAGCGCGGAATCGGTCAATATACTTTTGCAGATGCGCCACCTGACGCTGTTGTTTTTCAAACATCGACTGGTGTTGTGATAAATGTTCAGCTCGCTGACGTTCAAACTGGCTGTAGTTGCCTTTGTATAAAGTTAAAGTCTGATTGTCGATATGCACCGTATTGTCAATCACGGCATCCAGGAAGTCGCGGTCGTGACTGATCAGCAACAAAGTACCAGTATAGGAAGCCAGGTATTTTTCCAGCCACAATACGGCGTCTAAATCTAAGTGGTTGGTGGGTTCGTCCAATAACAACAATTCTGCAGGTTGCATCAGGGCTTTGGCCAGGTTTAAGCGCATACGCCAGCCACCTGAAAACGACTTCACACTTTGCTGCTGCGCTGCACCACTAAAACCCAGACCATCTAATAAAACACCAGCTTTGGCTTCGGCTCTGTAGCCATCTAAAGCGTCAATCTGATGATGTACTGCTGCTAAATCAACACTGCCATCAGTAATTTTTAACTGTTGAAGCAATGGATAAAGTTTTTCGTCACCTTGCAATACGTAGTCCATGGCCGACATATCCAAAGCTGGCGTTTCCTGCGCCACAGTGGAGATAGTCCAGCTGGCTGGAATAGAGACAGAACCAGCGTCTGGTTGCAGTTTTTGTTGCAACAAAGCAAAAAGACTGGATTTGCCGCAACCGTTGGCGCCAATTATTCCGACCTTTTGGCCTGGAAATACGGTAAGATCGGCCTGTTGCAGTAAGCAATTAATACCGCGTCGCAGTTCGACGTTTTGCAGTTGGATCATAGTGTTTTAGCCCGGACGAAAATTGGTTGCTACTCTAATCGCAAAGTGGCGACAAACCAAGAGCACAAGCGGTATTGATGCGATAAAAGCAGACTGAAGAGAGTAAAAACATGACGGAAAGAAAGAAAAAACGCTTTATCGCCGGTGCAACCTGCCCACAATGTAAAGCTGTAGACACCTTGATGTTGTTTATTGAAAACAACGTGGAAAAAGTAGAATGCGTGCAATGTGGCCATCATATGGCACAACCTGAACAGCAGGTGGCAAAAGCTTCGCGTGCTGCTGAACAGGTGATAGGCGTGTTCAAACCCGAATAAAGTTAGTAAGCGAATGGGTGTTAATAATGCGGCGGTGGCGGCTCTTCATCTACACGTAAAATGCCACTGTCGTTGCCCTTACTGATTTTTTCCGCCAGCATCATCACTTGCCGTTGCAGTTTTTCGATGCTTTTCTGATGTTCATGTAACTCGTCATTCAGCGTTTGCACCATATCTTCCTGGAATGCAAGTTTGCTCTCCAGATCAATGAGTTGTTGCTGCAACTCCACTACTTTTTCTGTCATTGTTTAATCTCCCATACTTCGGCTACGCCACTGGAGCTTTCACTGATAATCTGGCTGTCATTTAAAAATGCCACCGCATGGATCACCGCACTGGCTGGCCTGCTATTGAGAATAGCTCTGACCTGCCACTGCTGTACTTTTTTCCCTGTTGCCACATCCCATAAAATTAAGGCTCTGGATGGAGAACCTGTCACCAGCCACTTTCCGTTTGGACTAAAGCGGGCGGCGGTAATAATTTGTGCTCTGGCTAATTCAAGCTGGCTGAGTTGTTTACCTGTTTTTAAATCCCAGATAAAACCTTGCAGTTCGCTGCCTGCACTAAAGGCATAACGACCTTGCTGATCCAGCGTTACCTTAGTCACCCGGTTTGGATGCGGGAAACTATGAATAATCTGCGCCGTTTCTGTATCCCATAAATAGGCATAATGATCGTTAGAGCCTGTCAAAGCAAAGCGGCCATTGGCCGACATATCGACAGAATTCACATTTTCGGTGTGGCCTAAAAACTCAATGCGACGGCCTGAACTTAAGGTGATATGTTGCACTTTACCGTCGCTTTGGCCTACCAGTAGATGGCGGCCAAAATCAGACACAGCTAAATCACGGATCGTGGCGTCTTTTACCGACCAAAAACCGATGTTGCGGCCATCATTCATTTGCCATAAGGCAAAATCTTTGCTGTCACCTGTTAATAAATGACTGCCATCCGGGCTCAGTGATAAAGATAAAATCTGATTATTGGTTTTTTCCTGATGACCCAGCGAATACAAAGCTGTATCTTTTTGCAGGTCCCAGACCGTGACGCCTGCGTCTAAAGCAGAGACAGCAACCAGTGTTGTTTTGTCGTTAATAGCAGCGCCATAAGAGGGCGTTTCGCTATGCAGCACTTGTCGCACAGATTTTGGTTGAACTTCTGAGCAGGCAAAGAGACCAATTGCCAGAAAAATTATCAGATATTTACAGCTATGGGTTAACGTCATTAGCACAAACCGTTAGTATAGGGACGTTGCATAAAACCTTTAAACTTATTAAAACACAATTTTGCAGCCAAACCTGCTTATTTATTGGAGAAATACATGCGTTTATTAACTAAGGTGTCGCTGATTGCGGCTACCGTTTTAACTTTGTCTGCTTGTAATAAAGAAGCTGAGCAGCCAAAACCTCTGGTTTTAGATACTGACACTGCAAAACAATCTTACAGCTTAGGTGTATCTGCTGGTCGTTTTATCGACACTACCATTCAGGAACATGAAAAATTAGGTTTACCTTTAGTTTCTGAAACTATAGTACGTGGTATTCAGGATCAGTTAGCTGGTAAAGCTCAGCTGACTGAAGAAGAAGTTCAGAAAGTGATGATGGCGCTGGAACAAACAGCCCGTGAAAAACAAGTTGAAGTGGCCAAAGCTCAGGCTGAACAAAACGTGGCTGCTGGTAAAGCATTCTTAGAAACTAACGCTAAAAAAGAAGGCGTGAAAGTGACTGAGTCAGGTTTGCAGTATGAAGTGGTTCAGGCTGCTGATGGTCCAAAACCAGCTGCAACAGACGTAGTTCGTGTGCACTACACTGGTACTTTGGTCGATGGCACTGAATTTGACAGCTCAAAAGAGCGTGGTCCTGCTCAGTTCCCGTTAAACCAGGTGATCAAAGGCTGGACTGAAGGCGTTCAGTTGATGAGCGTTGGTTCTAAGTTCAAATTCACTATCCCTAGCGATTTAGCCTACGGTGAGCGTGACATGGGTACTATCCCTGCAAACAGCGTTTTAGTATTTGACGTTGAATTATTAGGCATTGGCGAAGAAGCCCCTGCAGAAGAAGCTCCGGCTGAAGCTAAGTAATACGTAGCCCGATAAAAAAAGCGACCTGATGGTCGCTTTTTTGCTTTTGTTACGACGACAGCAACTAAACTAACTCAGGACTAACTCAGGCAGATACAGCGTTGGAATGCTTGTTATGTAACGTCTGAATAAGCTCATCTTCGAAATCAAAACGCTCTACCAAAGCCTGGCCTAAAATAGACAAATCACGATCAAAGTTCTTTGACAAAGTTTGACTATCAGCCTCAGCATATTTGTCATTAAACTCAAGTGCCATATCAGTAGACTTTGCTATTTTTGGATACAAGGCATCAGCCAGCTTGCGGCTATCATGGCCATTGACTGCACATTGCGACACAATTTGTTCATAAACTTCAAAATGACCAGCGGATATATAATCCATCAGCAATTGGCAAAAGTGCTGGATATCGGCCAAATCAGGCAAAGAATTCCCACTTTTCTTGTCAAAAGGAGGCAATGCGGCCAGCTCACAATAACGGACAATCAGGCGCTGCCTTTCATCCAGCCAGTTATCTATAGCTGTCAGGCTGCCACCCCATTTTTGCTGTGCTGACTCTAAACGGGTGTACATATACTTCCCCTTACTCAAGTGACTTACTGCTCAGAACCTCTAATTAAAAGAATTCTCGGATAAAGATCAACTACTTTTTTATTGGTCGGTTCAGTCTTTGGCTCTATCATACGCCTGTTTACACGAATAAGTGGTGGAGTAAAACAAAAAATGATCAAGCACAATGTGCCTGCTACCGCTGGCTTGTATGGTCACTGGTTTATTGTCAGTCAGGGCAAAATCTGGCTGTATTCTGTTGATGCGCCGCCCCCCCTGTGTCGTTATGACCAGTTGCCTGACTTTTTAGATGGCAGTGAACCTCTGTGTTTGCTCGGTGCTATTGATGGGATGGATTGTTATCTGCTCAATTACACCGACAGACCCGAAGCAGAAGAACAGTGGCATAACGCACGAGTTTTATTGCTACAGTCCGCCGCTATTTTTGAACATGCTGCCAGAGCCTGTCAGGTGGCCTTGTTTTTACAAACGCACCGATACTGTGGTCAATGTGGCAGCTCCATGCATCTGGTGAACTGGGAGCTCGCAGCGCTTTGTCACAAGTGTGGTCATCGCTGTTACCCCAGAATTAATCCTTGTGTGCTGATAGCTGTGGTTAATGACAAAAATCAATTGCTGCTGGCCCGCTCGGCCCGACATAAAACAGGCTTCTTTTCCATTCTGGCTGGTTTTGTTGAGTCTGCCGAGACGCTGGAGCAGGCCGCGGTGCGTGAAGTAAAAGAAGAAGTAGGGATTGAGATCACTAATTTACGTTATATGGGCAGCCAACCCTGGCCTTTCCCGCATTCACTGATGACCGCTTTTATCGCCGACTATAAGTCAGGCGAGCTGGTATGTCAGCCGGACGAAATTGAGGAAGCCCATTGGTATGATCTGGATCAGTTACCGGAAGTACCAATGGTGGCAACCTTATCAGGTCAGGTGATTCAGTATATTGCTAAGGGTGGAAGATAATGAGTGTTGCGCCATGGATGGCAGGCAAATAAAAAATTATCTGGAATGATTTTTAACAGCTTTAGCTGGCCCGTAAGGGTTTGCGCCATGGATGGCAGGCAAATAAAAAGCCACTAACGTGGCTTAAATGAGATGTAACTTGCGTTACGAGGACTCGTTAAAACGAGTTTCTTTATTCTTGTTCTTTACTAGCGCAGGTAGTTTATAACAGATGTATTTTTGCAGGGCAACAGCTTTTTTCGTTGTGGGCAAATAGCTTTTGGTAAAAAATGGTGACTGATCGGACATCAGTGATAAACTAGGGATAAATCAAAAGATGGCAGATGATAGATGCAACTAAAAAATGATCGTTATTTAAGGGCCTTGATGAAACAACCAGTCGACCGCACTCCAATTTGGATGATGCGTCAGGCGGGTCGTTATCTTCCTGAATACAGAGCGACGCGAGCTATTGCCGGCGATTTTATGTCGTTGTGCAAAAACCCTGAGTTGGCTTGTGAAGTCACTCTGCAACCGTTAAAACGTTATCCTTTAGATGCTGCCATCTTATTCAGTGATATTTTAACTATACCGGACGCCATGGGTATGGGGTTGTATTTTGGCGAAGGTGAAGGCCCACGCTTTACAAAGCAACTGACCGACTTTATGGATGTGATGCAGTTGCCTGTGCCGGATCCGGAAGTTGAGCTGCGTTATGTCATGGATGCTGTGCGTACTATTCGTCGCGAACTGAATGGCGAAGTGCCTTTGATCGGTTTCTCCGGCAGCCCATGGACTTTAGCCACCTATATGTTTGAAGGCGGCAGCAGCAAGACGTTCTCTAAAATCAAAAAGCTGATGTACACAGAGCCAGAAGTGGTGCATATCCTGCTGGATAAACTGACGCAAAGTGTCATTTTGTATCTGAACGCGCAAATTGCCGCTGGTGCTCAGTCTGTAATGATTTTCGATACCTGGGGTGGTGTGTTAACGCCTCATGATTACCGTGAATTTTCGTTAAGCTATATGCAGCAAATTGTTTCAGGCTTAACCCGTTTTGCGGATGGCCGTCCTGTGCCTGTCACGCTGTTTACCAAAAACGGTGGTTTATGGTTGGAAGAAATCGCTGCCACTGGCTGTGATGGTGTGGGTTTAGACTGGACCATTGATATTCGTCATGCCCGCGCCCGTATCGGTGACAAAGTGGCATTACAAGGCAATATGGATCCTTCTATCCTGTTAGGCACGCCAGAGCGCATCCGGCAGGAAGTTCAGGCTATCTTAGATGGTTATGGTATGGGTTCAGGTCATGTGTTTAACCTGGGCCACGGTATTACCCCTGATGTGGATCCGGAAAAAGCCGGTGTCTTTATTGATGCAGTGCATTCGTTCAGCCGCACTTATCATATGAATACCGAGATTGCTGAAGACGACGAGTAGAATTTTCCAGTTCTGAGAAACAACAACGCCAGCTTCATGCTGGCGTTGTTGTTTTAGCTGGCAGATCAAAACAAACGGTTTAACCCATTCATGGCTGCCACCCTGTAGGCTTCGGCCATTGTTGGGTAGTTAAAAGTGGTGTGAACAAAATACTCTATGGTATTGCCGCCATTTTTTTGCATCATAATAGCCTGGCCTATGTGCACAATTTCTGCCGCTCTTTCACCAAAGCAATGAATGCCCAGGATCTCTTTGGTATCGCGGTGAAACAGCAATTTGAGGCTGCCTACACTGGTATTGGCAATCTGCGCCCTTGCTAAGTGTTTAAATTGAGCCCGGCCTACTTCATAAGGAACACGGGCTGCAGTGAGCTCCTGCTCGTTTTTACCCACAGAACTCATCTCAGGTATGGTGTAAATGCCCACCGGAATATCGTCAATCAGGTAGGTACTGCAGTTGCCATGAATAATAGAGTTTGCGGCAATACGCCCTTGATCATAAGCGGCACTGGCAAGGCTAGGGTAACCAATCACATCTCCTACGGCATACACATTAGGGATTTCAGTCTGGTAGTTATCATTCACTTTTAACTGGCCGCGGCTATCTGCTTTTAAGCCAATGGCATTCAGGTTGAGTTTGTCGGTGTTGCCGGTGCGGCCGTTGGCAAACAGAATACAGTCAGCTTTCATTTTTTTGCCGGATTGCAGATGCAAAATAACGCCATCGTCACAGCCTTCAATCCGATCAAATTCTTCACCATGGCGAATAGTTACCCCAGAATTCCAGAAGTGATAACTCAAGGCATCTGATATTTCAGCGTCCATAAAAGACAACAGCCGATCTCTGGTATTGACCAAATCCACCCGTACACCTAAACCCCGGAAAATCGACGCGTATTCACAGCCAATCACGCCTGCCCCAAAAATGATGATATGCCGCACATCGTCTGTTAACGACAAAATAGTGTCGCTGTCAAAAATACGGCTGTGAGTAAAGTCCACATTTTGCGGACGATAAGGGCGGGAACCTGTCGCCAGAATAATATGTTGTGCTGAAATAATCTGATCCGGTGAGCCATCCTGCTCAATACGAATATGATGAGCATCGACAAAAGAAGCATTACCTTGCAGCATTTTGACTCTGTTGCGTTCGTAAAAACTGCTACGCAGTTGCACCTGCTTACGAATCACTCCCGCAGCGTGTTTTAAAATGTGCGGAAAGGTGAGGTTGGACGATTGATCATCCATCTGAAACAGCGGGTTTTCTTTGTATTCAATATAACGGCTAACAGAATGACGTAATGCTTTGGAAGGAATAGTGCCCCAGTGTGTGCAACCGCCGCCGACTTGCTGGTGGCGCTCTATTACCGCCACAGTTTTGCCACTTTTCGCCAGATTCATGGCTGCACCTTCGCCGCCTGGACCTGTGCCTATAATAATTGCATCAAAATCATATGTTTTGCTTTGAGTTGCTTTGACCACGGGTTTTTCCTTCGCTGAATGCACTCTTTATATTTAATCAGAAATCCTGAATTAAAGGCGATAAAAAAGGCGGCAAATGCCACCTTTTGTAAGTTTTTATCAAATGCTTAGGCAAATTGTGCTGTTAACTGCCGCCAGCGTTTTTGCTGCAGCTGCAGATTACGCCGTACTTCCAGCATTTGCTGTTTTAAATCAAATTCATTGTACTGCTGCATCAACTGTTGTTTTTTCTGTTGCAGCAATACCTTTTTCACATCGTAATACGCATGCATTTTTTCCATCAGCAGCTCGTATTCATGCTCAAGGCGTTGCATCACCAGCTCAGCATCTGGTAAATGCGATACTTTGGCCTGCGCACGTTTAAGCTGCATTTGTACTTTGGCTTTTTCGATACGGTCCGGCGGGCAAACGCGTAAGTTACGGGTTAAACCTAACCAGGAGCAGCTTTTAATCAGCCATTTGGTTGGGTCAAACTGCCACCATTTAATGCCATTGCGGTAATCGTATTCAAAAATATGATGAAAGTTGTGGTAACCCTCGCCATAAGTTACAAATGCCAGTATGCCGTTATCCCGTGCGCTATTCTGATCGGTGTAAGGCTGGCTACCCCAGATATGAGCTAAAGAGTTAATAAAAAACGTAAAATGGTGGCTCAGCACTAAACGTAAAACCCCAACGCTTAATAACATGCCGATATAGCTATCGGTTAACCAGCCTAAAAACAGCGGGATACCAAAGTTGGTTGCTACAGTCAGTACCAGATAGTTTTTGTGCTGCCACATGACTATTTTATTGTTCTGTAAGTCGCGGGCGTTGCTGTAATCCTCATAGGTGTTGCTTTGATACTCGCGTAACATCCAACCAATATGGCTGAACCAAAACCCACGCTGTGCTGAGTAGGGGTCTTTGTCGTTTTGATCAACAAATTTATGGTGAACCCGGTGATCGGAAGACCAATGCAGAGCGCTGTTTTGCAGAGCAAAAGCGCCACCTATGGCATAGAACCATTGCAAAGCAGGATGCGCATCATAAGTTTTGTGCGCCCAGAGTCTGTGGTAACCGGCAGTGATCGACATACCGCAATAACCCAAGCATAAGATAGTGGCAATAATCTCTGTCCAGGTAAAACCAACAGCTATGGCATACCAAGGCACCAGTATGGCGGCGACAAGAAAAGTGGACGCAAACAAAATCACGTTGGTCCAGATAATAGGGGGTTTATTCATTTTGGGAACTTTAAGCTTACAACTGTAAGCTAATTTAGCCGTGCAAAGTTGCAGGGTCAAGCGTTAAAATGAGCCAGAAGCAAAAAGGAGTGAGCCGTGACCCGCGCCCAACAAAAAGAAAAAACCAGACGCGCTATTATAGACGCAGCTTTTCAACAGCTTAGTGCTGATAAGGGCTACTCAAGTTTAAGTTTACGTGAAGTAGCCCGTGAAGCAGGTATTGCTCCAACTTCGTTTTATCGCCATTTTACCGATATGGATGAATTAGGGCTAACCCTGGTCGATGAAGCTGGCCTGATGCTTCGTCAGTTATTACGCCAGGCCCGGCATCGTATTGAAAGCAATGGCAGCGTGATCCGCACCTCAATTGAAACCTTTATGGAATTTGTCACAGGACACAGCAACGTATTCCGCTTGCTGCTGCGCGAACGTTCAGGCACATCAGCGGCTTTTCGTAGTGCAGTAGCCCGGGAGATTTATCATTTCGGTGCCGAGCTGGCGGATTATTTGCGTAAAGAAACAGATTGCCCGGCAGAGCGGGCACAGATGCAGGCAGAAGCTATGGTGATCTTAGTGTTTCATGCCGGAGCTGATGCACTGGACGCAACGGCAGAGCAGCGTAAACAAATCACCCAGCGCACTATTATGCAGTTACGCTGGATGGCTCATGGCGCTGCCAGTTATGGCCGCAAAACCCAGTTATCGCAAAACTAGGGAGTAAGTTTGCGTAACCAGACACCAGATTCGATATGGTGGGTGTAAGGGAACTGATCAAACAAAGCAAAAGCTTTGATTTCGTGGGTTTTGCTCAACTGCTGTAAGTTCTGCTCTAAAGTTACAGGATTACAGGAAATATAAATAATATCGTTAAACTGGCTGACAAAAGCCTCAGTCGCTGGATCTAAACCAGCACGTGGCGGGTCGACCAGAATAGTGTCAAGTTGCAACTCTGATAAATCCAACGTCTTTAATTGTTTACCTGTGGCCATGGCCGCGCTGACATCTTCAGCCGACATTTGCAGCACTTGCAAATTGGTTACCTGGTTCATTTCAATATTCAGCTGGGCTGATTTAATCGAACTGCGGGCAATCTCTGTGGCGACCACTTGGCGGAAATAAGGCGTCAGTGCCAGTGAGAAGTTGCCGTTACCACAATAAAGTTCCAGTAAGTCACCTTTGAGTTGGCTTGAAATATTACAAGCCCACTCCAGCATCTGCTGATTCACTTTAGCATTGGGTTGGGTAAAGCTGTTTTCAATTTGCTGGTAACTTAAAGTGCGATCTTTGACTGTCAGTTTTTCAATAATATGATCGCGATGCACCAAGACTTTTTGTTTGCGCGAGCGGCCAATAAAGTCCAGTGGCCATTGCTCTGCTAAATCAGCTTTTAATAAGGCCGCTTGTTCTGCCCAGTCGTCGCTCAGCGGCTTCTTATAAATAAGAGAAACCAACAGCTCGCCACTTAAGCCACTCAGGTAATCAATCTGGTATAACTTGTTACGCAGCGCCGGACGCTTCTTCAGCTCTTCCAGCAGTACAGGCATAAAGTCGGCTATTTGCTTACAGGCTACAGGGAAGTAATCAATACGCTGTTTTTGTTTGGTTTCAGAGTCAAACATAATGTGGAACAAATCGTCCCCTTCATGCCAGACCCGAAATTCAGCACGTTGACGGTAGTGGCTGGGTTCGGAGCGGAACAACTCCAACTCTGGCAACGCATAGGATGCAAACAGCTGCTGTATGCCAGTTTGCTTTTCTGCCAGTTGAGTTTCATATAAATCCGGAAATACTTGCCCTAAAGCCATTGCCTGTCACCTGTTGTCGAAAAAGCGGCCTATTCTAAGGGCTTTTGCCTGAATGTCTATCAGCAAAAGCAGACTGCAGATAAAAGTAGCAGAGCAACTGCCTTAGCGGGCGAATGTCTGGCAAAATAGCATCAGAGCTTTTCAGCAGGTTTTTTCAGAAGATATGGCATGCGTATAGGTTTTATCGATAGTGGAGTGGGTGGTCTTTCTATACTGGGAGCAGTACGTGCTTTAGTGCCTGCTGACTACTTCTATATGATGGATAACAGATACCTGCCTTATGGTACTAAGTCGGAGTTGTTTATCCGCCAGCGCTTAAAACAACTAACCGAACATCTGCTGACTCATCAGGTGGATCTGATTGTCATTGCCTGCAATACAGCTACTACTCAGGCGGTTGATTGGTTACGCCAGCAGTTTGATTTACCTTTTGTTGGTGTAGTACCAGCGATAAAACCTGCTGCTTTATATTGTGCTGGCGAAAAAATGGCATTGCTGGCCACTCCAGCCACAGTCAAAGGCCACTATATACAGAAGTTGGTCTCTGATTATGCTGGTGAGAGCAAGGTACAATTGGTTGGCAGCAGTGAACTGGTGATGCTGGCAGAACAAAAAGTCTGGGCAGATGCTGATGTAAAAGCTGAAGTGGCTCAAGTTATTAAAGGCTGTGGTTTAAATGAGTTCGCACCTAAAGCTATTATTCTGGGTTGCACGCATTTCCCGTTTTTGGCTGAAGAGATCCGTTCTGCTTTTAAGGATTCGCCAAAGTTATTTGATACTGCCGATGCGATAGCCAGACGAGTGCAACATTTAGTGGCAGAAATCACTTCTCTATATAAAGAGCAGAGTCAGGATTGTTTTATTGCAACACAAGAACTGACGGAACTGCAAAAACGAAGAGTCACACAAATGGGATTTGGCCAGCAGAGCTGCTGGCCAGATTTATATCAGGACTAATACATTTTATTCGTCGTTATCGTCACCGTCCTGACGCTCTTTGGCTTCACGCACTTTTAAAGTACGCTCCTGAAACGCAAAGTCGTTTAACTTCTGGATCATCTTGTTGGCATCTTTCGCTGCCACTTCAACAAAACCAAAACCGCGGCGGCGACCCGTTTGGCGATCCTTCATCAAACGTACGTTGACGACTACACCAAACTTTTGGAACAACTCACGTACTGCATCTTCATTTGCACGGTAAGGTAGGTTACCTACATATAAAGTGGCCGTTTCGCCGTCGTAGTTTGTTTTCGCTGCTGCAGCAGAACCAGTGCTATCCAGTGAGGCACCTTTTACTTCAACCAGAATAGGTACCAACACACCACCCAGCACTATACCAATGGCTACTGAGACAGAAGCACTTAAAGCAAGATCAGGGATTAACAATAAAAGCAGATAAACGATGATGGCTAACGCCAGAGTAAAAGGTAAGGATCGTTGTAAATTAGCTAACATAAAGATTTCCTAAGTAATAAAGATGAAAGAGTCAGAGTAAATACATATAAATACTTAAAGCTCTTTCATATTAGCGACTAGTTCTTAAGCAGCCAACTATTAAATGCATGCTTACTGATATTGTTTTTGGGGCTATTTTGCTCATATTGACGGTTTAACCAGCAAACGATCACCAAAGCCCTAAAAAACTAAGATTTGGTATTGCACGCTGCCAAAAACTCCCTATAATGCGCGCCATGCCAACGGGGTGGTGCGAAAGCAGCTCTGGGGTGGTTTTGAGATGAAGTGAAAAATGATGCAAAACATCGCTTGACACGGAGTTGAAAATCACTAAAATGGCCGCCTCGCAGCGCGGTGGAGTCGAAAGGCTCAAAAGTGAAGCGAAGTGAGTTAAGTAGGTGGGTTTGATAAATAAATTCAAATCGCTGGCTTGACACAAATTCTGGGAAGTGTAAGATACGCCTCCCGCTGAACAAGGTAATAACCGGTTCAGCACTGCTCTTTAACAATAAGCAATCAATCATCTGTGTGGGCACTCACGGTTTAGATTCTGCAGCGAGCAATCGCACAAAGAATATATATCAGTGAAGTGACTAACAGATACTCTGTCCGAAAGGATGGATGTTTTAAGTCAGTGATACTGAGCAGCCATTTCGGTGGCAAATTAAACTTAATTGAAGAGTTTGATCATGGCTCAGATTGAACGCTGGCGGCAGGCCTAACACATGCAAGTCGAGCGGGGTTTTCGGACCTAGCGGCGGACGGGTGAGTAATGCGTAGGAAGCTGCCCGATAGAGGGGGATACCAGTTGGAAACGACTGTTAATACCGCATAATGTCTACGGACCAAAGTGTGGGACCTTCGGGCCACATGCTATCGGATGCGCCTACGTGGGATTAGCTAGTTGGTGAGGTAATGGCTCACCAAGGCGACGATCTCTAGCTGGTTTGAGAGGATGATCAGCCACA
>NZ_JARIXP010000007.1 GCF_029269265.1 Rheinheimera sp. 1928-s | reverse complement strand
TGGAAGCGCAGTGATGTGTTAAGCTAACTCATACTAATTGCCCGAGAGGCTTAACCATACAACGCCCAAGGTGTTTGTGTGTGGTGTGAAAAGAATTCGATTTATCAGTTTGCTTGTTAAAGACCTAAAAACAGTTTTTGCCTGGTGGCAATAGCGCTGTGGAACCACCTGACTCCATTCCGAACTCAGAAGTGAAACGCAGCCGCGACGATGGTAGTGTGGCAGATGCCATGCGAGAGTAGTTCACCGCCAGGCTCCCAAATACAGAACCCCGCTCAGTGAGCGGGGTTTTTTATTTGCGTTGCTACAGGCGGTCGCCAGGGTGAAACAGGAAAAACGGGACGCAAACAGTTTTGCGTCACGCCTGTTTCACGCCTTGAGCTCTGCGAAAGGCCGGACAAGACGGCCTGCTGTCGCCTCACCGCCCGGAATAAAGTAGTTCACGGCCCCAAATTAAGAACAAATCCGCTTTTAAACTAACCCACAATTGCTTTAACGGCGCTATGCCTCCGGCGATTGCACCCGACATTTACTAAATCCCTCTCCCAAAACAACCCAATCGCACCAAAATAACTCATGAATATGCACCAATCTGATACATCTAAATCATTGATTAAATTCACTTATTCATCAAAGTAAATTCAGTGGTAAAACCAGCTGCTTTATGTTTTTATAATGCTGTATCCATTTGGGGGCTGTTATGTCTTACATTAAAAATCTATCCATAAAACAAAAACTATTAATGGCGGTAGGTGGCTCAGTTGCTGTGCTGTTAATGCTCTCTGCGCTTTTTACGGTGAACCATTTAAGCCAACTGACACGCCAGCAAGTACAGGCTGAGGTTGACTCTTTAGTCACTACTGAGTCGGTGAATATAGGTAAATTTTTTGCTGAGTACGCGCAGGTTGCCCGCACTTTTCTGGAGGCTCCGCAGTTTCAGGCCTGGTTTCAGGCTTACCCTGGCCGTAATGCTGAACTGAACTCAGTGCCTGGTTATCAGGACATCAACAACAGTTTTATTAAGATCAGTGAACGGGACCCCAATATACTATCGGCTTTTTTTGCACTGGATCGTAGTGCCGAATACTTTCGGGAAAGTTCCAGAACAGGTGTGGATAAAGAAGGGCCGGATGCAGGGGATATCAGCAAAGGCTATTTTGCAACCCAACGTCCCTGGTATAAGTTAAGCCTTGAACATAATAAGTTTTTTGTTGGCTCACCTTCTGCTGATTTCACCACTGGTATTGTGTCCGCAGTGGTAGAGGGGCCTGTGTATTTACCTGATGGCACTTTATTGGGTGTAGGTGGTCTGGATCTGCATTTGGATAAGTTAGGTGAACATGTAGAGCGTATTCGTTACCAAGGAGAAGGTTTTCCTTTTTTGCTGGATAACGCAGGACAAGTAGTGCATTTCTCAAAAGCTGCCGGTCTTGAAATCAAAGCCAATGATCCGCTGGACCTGTTAGATAAAAATATCGCTGATACAGCAGGTTTCAGCACATTGGCACAAGCAGCCAAAGAGCAAAAATCTGGTTTTACCAAAGTCAGTTTGTCAGGTAAAAGTTACTATGTGTCCTACCAGCCTGTCAGTCTCGAATTTCCGAAAATGAACTGGCTGGTAGGTTTGTTAATCCCTGCAGAGCTGATTGAAGCGCCAGTACAGCAAGCAACGGGTTGGGCGTTATTTGCCACCTTGCTCATGCTGGCAGTCATCACACTGGTTGTGGTATTGACGACACAACGTATTATTCGCCCTCTATCAGATTTAACCGAGGCAATGAAAGATATCGCCAGCGGTGAAGGCGATTTGACCCGCACTCTGGCTATTCAAAGCTCGGATGAAGTTGGTGTACTGGCTCAGCATTTCAACAGCTTCATTGGCAAGTTGCGTTTGTCTTTACAAAGTACTTCAGAACAGTCGGCTTTGGTGCACCATTCCAGTCATCAGTTGAACAAGGTGGCTTCGCAAACGGATCAGGAAATTCAGAACAATAAACTGCAAATTGACGCTGTGTCTGCAGCTGTGACCGAAATGTCGGCCACTGTGCATGAAATTAGCCGCAACGCTCAGGAAACAAGCGCTGCTGCTTCTGCCGCGCAAAAACGTGGTACTGAAGGTTCCGCATTATCCCAGGCTGCATTACAGGATATGTCCGCTTTGGCGGGCACTATGGCTGATGCTGTAGACGTTGTGGTTGGCTTAGCAAAAGAATCCGAAAATATCGGTGCTGTAGTGGATGTGATCAAAGCCATAGCCGATCAGACCAACTTATTGGCGTTAAATGCAGCCATTGAAGCTGCGCGTGCTGGTGAGCAGGGCCGTGGTTTTGCGGTAGTAGCGGATGAGGTTCGTTCTTTAGCAGGACGTACCAGCGAAAGCACAGGGCATATCCGTTCTATGGTGGAGAAGCTACAAACCATTGCCAAAGAAGCCGAGTTAAAAATGCAGCAAGGCCGCGAACAGACTCAGTTAAGTTCAGAGCGGGCAAAAGCCATGCAAGGTGCTTTAGTCGCTATAGGGCAGGCGATTGAAGTGGTGCAGCAACAAAGCTCGCACATTGCAGTAGCGACTCAGCAACAAGGTGTAGTGGCTGAAGAGATTAATCAGAATCTGCACCGTATTACCCAACTCGTGGATACCACTGCAGCGCATGCCGCTGAGTTGACTTCTGAGGCACAACAATTGGATCAGGCAGCCACGACGTTAAGCTCTGTGGTGTCTCAATTCAGAATTCATAGTTAATAGCCAAATACCAACAGGTGCCTGAACTATTATTCAGCGCCTGCTGGTGTTACTTCACTGAATACCAGTTGCTGTAACGTTGAGAGCTGGCTCACAGGTGGCAGCATTAAAGCATGCTGCGCATCCAGCCGTATTGCCGCATGCAGAGGTAAAGTCGCCAGACCTTGTAGCGCTACCTTTTCTACTTCAGGGGTTTTGATTAAACGTGGCACTGTTCTGCTGCCATGTTGAGCCACTGAAGGTATTAAAGGGCGTAATCTGCTGATCAGTTTATCCAGAAACCAGGCACTGACTTCACCGCCTAAAATAATGGTCTGGCAGTTAAAAATGCTTTCAAGGGTATGAATGGCAATACGCATAGGTTCAGCACTTTGTTCAAACCACAATTCCAGCTTGTCGGCTAACAATTCAGCCTCAGACCATTGATTACCTTCAGTATTCAGCTGTGTTTGCAGTTTTTTCTGTGCAAATTGCTGCAAAGAACTAACAGAAACAAAATCATTTAAACGGCCAAATTCACCGCTGTATTTGTCTTGTTCAGGTGTGACAAAAATCTCACCTAAAGCACCAGTCAGACCATTATGGCCTAATAAAATTCTGCGCTCGTAAACTACTGCAGCATCAACCTGCTGACCTAAATGGATATAACAAAAGCTTTGCAACGCCCGGGCTTCACCATGTAGTAAATGATAGGCGGCACAAGCTGCTGCGGTTTGTTCTGTCGCAACAGGCATTTTAAGCAGAGCAACCAACTGCTGCTGCAATAACAACATGTGTTGCTGTCGCTCTGTGATGCTTTGATCTGGTGTGACTTCAATAGTGAGGCCTGCGCCCAATAATTGCAGAGCAGTCAACTGGTTGGCTGCTAAAAGCTGCTGCAGCTGCTGTTCAATGACATGCAATAACTGGCCAGCCTGAAAAGGCGCAGAGCATTGTGTAACCAAAGCCCCGGTCAAATAACATAAAGCCAGTTCCACTTGATTAGACTTCACTCGTACAGCCAGGCTGTAAGCCGCGTCATCGTTCAGAAGCAACTGAGTGGATGGTTTACCCACCCCCTCTTTTTTCACTCCGGTCTCCACTACTAATTGTTGTTGTAACAACTCGTCGACCAGATTCGTGATGGTTTGTTTTGTCAGGTAGGTCGCTCTGGCGATATCTGCTCTGGAAACGGGTCCCTGAGTGACAATCTGTGACAACACCAGTCGTAAATTCACTGATTTGTTTTGTTTTGAATTCGAACCTTTCACTAACGACTAACCACCTGAATTTTGTGATGTGTTTATTGTACATACTTTACTGATGAACTGCTAAATGCAATGGCAGAAAGCTTTTTTGTTATTAAGTAAAAATGATTGACATATTAATGCTGCTCGTAATATAAACAACGGTATAGAAAGTAAACAGCATGGAGCAGGGGTTAGATGCGCGGTTTTTTCACTGATATGTTCACTATAAAAGGCTTGATGGTTTTATCTGTTGTTGTCAGCAGTTATGCACTTCAGGCCGTTGAGCTGAAGGATAGCAAAATGGCTGATTCTGTGTTGATAAGCCCAGAACAGCAACAGCAGATCCGTCAGATGAAACTGACTGCGGCTATGGTCTGGCATGGTTCCAGCCCTTGGATCCAAGCCGTTACTGCAGGTGCGAATAAAGAGTTTGCTGAGTTAGGTATCAAAGTGCTGGCGGTGACTGATGCACAGTTTGATCCGGCTCGTCAGGTCGCAGATCTGGAAAATGTCACAGTACTTAAGCCTGATTTGATTTTGTCTTTGGTGGTTGACCCAACCAGCGCTAAAGCCAGCTATAGCAAAGTAGTTCAGCAGGGCGCCAAATTGGTGTTGTTAAGTAATCCTATTCCGGGTTTTGTATTGCACAAAGATTATGTCGGCATAGTGACAGACGACATGTTTGGTATGGGTAAGCAGGCAGCTGTGGAGTTGTCGGCGCATTTTAATCAGCCAGCCCGTATCGGCATGATTTTTCATGATGCTGATTACTTTATTACCAACACCAGAGATAAAGCTTTTCGTCAGCAGTTAGCTCACTACCCTCAGTTACAGCTGGTCGCTGAAAAAGGTTTTGTCCGCGAGCAGGAAACAAGTCAGGTTGCAGCGGCTTTAATATTGCAACACCCTGATTTAGATGCAATTTACGTGTCATGGGATGCCGCTGCTGAAGGAGTGATTGAAGCCTTACGTTTAGCGGGCCGTAAAGACATTAAAGTGATCACTCACGATTTAGGTGTCAACAACCTGCTGGATATGGCGATGAAAGGCAATATGCTGGCGACCATCTCCGATCAGCCTTTTGTCATTGGCAGCACTATGGCGCGCCTTGCCGCTTTAAGTAAATTAGGGCAACAGGCTGCACCTTATACACTAGTGCCTTTTATGACGGTCACTGCCGACAATATAGCGCCAGCCTGGCAACAATCCTTTCGAAGTGACGTTCCCGCTTTATTACAACAAGTACTGAAACCTTAACGGAAAAAATTATATGTCTGGATTATTGCTGATGAGAGTACCACTACGACAGCTGTTATTACGCAAGGAAGCTTATATCTATTACATCTTCTTGCTGGTGTTGGTGTTGTTTGCTGTGCTGTTGCACGACACCGCGTTTTTATCCTTTGATAATTTTATGAATATTATCCGTCAGACCACCCCTATTACCGTGATGGCTGTGGCGCTTAGTTTTGCTTTGGCTGTGGGGCATATTGATTTATCTATTGGGGCTGTGGTTGCTGTCAGTGCTTTAGTGTCGGCATTGCTGTTGCAGAATTTTGGTATACCAGTCGCAGTTTGTGGTGCTTTGGCTGTGGGGGGGCTGGTTGGATTGGTGAATGGCCTGCTGACGGAAAAACTGCAGGTATCGTCTTTGCTGATCACTTTAGGTTCTATGAGTGTGCTGGCGGGTTTTGCCCGTCAACTGACGAATTTAGAGTCAGTACCCATTATTAACCAGGATTTTAACTTCATGTTTGGCGGCGGAGATGTACTGGGTATACCGGTGTTATTGCTCTGGACTCTGGGCATAGCCGCTCTGGGGTATCTGGTGTTAAACAAGTTGCGGTTTGGCCGGCATTTACTGGCCGTAGGGGGCAGTCCGAATGCTGCCCGCGCTATGGGTATT
The DNA here is from genome assembly GCF_029269265.1 of Rheinheimera sp. 1928-s. Lineage (GTDB taxonomy): Bacteria > Pseudomonadota > Gammaproteobacteria > Enterobacterales > Alteromonadaceae > Pararheinheimera. The sequence continues at coordinate 181,147 of NZ_JARIXP010000007.1, read as the reverse complement.
CAGTTACAGCGCACCCGTGTTTATGCCTTGATGATCTCCGCTTGTGGTGCTGCTTTGGCAGGTCTTTTATATGCCGGTCGTTTGCAGGGTGCCCGCTACACCTTAGGCGAAGCCGATTTATTAACAGTGATAGCAGCTGTGGCTATTGGCGGCACCAGTTTGTTTGGCGGCAGAGCTTGTATTGTCGGAGCAGTTTTGGGCTCCTGGCTGATGGGCATGATTAATAACGGCCTGATTTTAAGTGGTTTTTCCACCAACGAACAAATGGTTGCCCGTGGCGTGATCCTGATTTTGGCTGTGGCTATTGGTGTGAAGGAGTCAAAAAATGGTTAGAACAGGCTTAGCACAAAAGGCACTGGAACTGAAAGGCATTACCAAGGAGTTTGGTGCGGTAAAAGCGCTGCAAGGTGTCAGTTTCAGTATTCATAAAGGCGAAGTTGTGGCTTTACTGGGCGATAACGGCGCAGGTAAATCGACACTGGTGCGCTGCATCGCCGGTTTGTATGCGCCGGATCAGGGCGAAATTCATGTGAATGAACAACAGGTGACTATCCGTACGCCTCAGGATGCCCGTGATCATGGCATTGAAACCGTATTCCAGGATTTAGCCATGATCCCGGATTTTGATATTGCTTCAAATTTATTTCTGAACAGAGAAATGCTCAGCAAAAATCCAATTTTGCGCTGGTTTGGCTGGCTGGATCAGCAGGGAATGCAGAAAAGAGCACGTAAGTCGTTAAATCGGCTGAATAGCCGCTTACCGGATTTTTCTGCCAAAGTTAGCACCTTATCCGGTGGCCAGCGTCAGGCTGTGGCTATTGCCCGCGCCGTGAATTGGGGGGCCGATCTGGTGATTATGGATGAACCTACCGCAGCCTTAGGGGTGGAGCAAAGTGCTCAGGTTAACGAGCTGATTAAGTTGATCAGTTCTCAGGGCGTAGCCGTGTTGTTGATCAGCCACAATATGCAGCATGTGCTGGAAACCTGCGACAGAGCTGTAGTGTTGTATCAGGGGCGTTCAGTGGCCGATGTCGCTGTGTCAGATGTCAGCAAAGAAGATCTGGTGGCACTTATTACCGGCGCCAAAGTAGCAGCCTGAACCGCACAGGAGACAAAAATGGAGTGGAGATCGTTATGGATATGAAACAGCGGGTCAGTCAACTGATCAGCACCATGCCTCTGGCTGAAAAAGTCGGGCAGCTGTTTATGCTGGCTTTTGCCGGGCCGGATCTGGAGTATGCAAAAAAGCTGATTAAAGACTGGCATATAGGCGGTTTTTACCTGACGGATGACAATAGCCGAAATAGTGCTGAAGCGTTGCGTTTAAATCAGCAATTGCAGCATGAAGCTGCGTTACGGCATTGCGACGCGCCACTGATTTTGGGCGTGGATCAGGAAGGGGCCTGGGGCATTTTAACCAAAGAAACTGATCTTGGGCCTGGTAACCTGGCTTTGGGGAAAGCAGATGATACAAGCCTGACCGCTCAGATGTATCAGGTGCTGGCCAGTCAGATGCAGCAACTGGGTTACAACACACTGCTGGCGCCTTGTGCCGATGTAAATACTAATCCGGATAACCCTATTATTGGCCAGCGCTCTTTTGGTGAGCAGCCACAAGGGGTAAGTCGTCATGTGAAAGCCGCGGTGCAGTCTGTACTTGAAACCGGCATGTTATGCAGCGTGAAACACTTTCCAGGCCATGGCGATACTGCAACCGACAGTCATAGTGGCTTGCCTTCAGTCGACAGGGGCCTGGCTGAATTAGTACAGACAGATTTACAACCTTTTGTGGCGGCCATAGAAGCGGGTGTGCCGGTTATTATGACCAGCCATATTTTCTACCCCAAACTGGATGCTGTGTACCCGGCGACTTTATCTTCGACCTTGCTGACGGGACTGCTCAGAAAACAATTGGGTTTTGACGGCGTGATCCTGACTGACAGTATGAATATGGGCGCGATGCGGCGACATTATGGTCCCGTTGAAGCGGCAGTGCTGGCGCTGAAGGCTGGTGCAGATCTCATTATGCTCAGTGAAGAGCATTATGAGAACGCCAACACCCCTTATAAAGAACTGCAGCAACAGACGATACAAGGGGTCATTAATGTCGTAGTGTCAGGCGAGCTGGCTGAATCACGCATTGATGAAGCGCTGCGACGGGTACTGTGTCTGCGTTATCAATGGCAATCCACCGCTGGCTCCCCGACACCTCTATCAATGACACAAGCTGCGCACACTGCAAAAGAGTCTGCCCGCAAAGCCTTTAAAGTACTGCGTAATTCGGCCGGGCTATGGCCTTTAGGCAATACCAGGTTTCAGCTGGCTTTTGTCACCAACCCTCAGTACTACGACCGAATTTGTAACAGCAGGGGGATAGGACCCAACGATCCAATTCCGGCCAGTCAGTACTTTAGCGAAGGCTTACAGCAAGCTGGTGCTGCGGTTCTGCAGCACAGTTTTAATCAGCTTGAACAGATGCTACAGCAAGGCGCTGCGTTGCCAGAACATGGGCCTTTAGTGTTGGTTACAGAAGATTATCCTTTGCCTGGGGAACAAATGGACTTGCCTGAGCAGCAACACAGAGTGCAGCGTGCCTGTGAGTTGTGGGGAGAGCAGGTTCTAGTGCTGGCTTTACGTTCTGATTATGAACTGACACGGTACCCTCAGTTAAGCACCTATATCTGTAGTTATTCCAGTCGGAAGGTCAGCGCTTTAGTTGCAGCTGAACTACTGGTTTCAAGTAATAATTCATAAGATTCATTAAGTTAGATTGCATTTTATGCGGGTGGAAAATAGTTTATTTTATTTAGTCAAAATGATTGACAAATATTTAGTAAAACAAATAGACTAATTTTTGAGCACTAAGTTATGGCAGGAATAAAGCAGTACCGCCATGAAAAAAGTGATGTTCGTAAAACGATATTTATAACAACAAGCTGCAGCAGTAAACGCAGATAACAACAAGCAACAGCAGAGGGAATGCCATCATGCGGCAAAGCAAAACTTACTTAGGCCTGTGTATTTGTGCTGCACTGAGCAGCACCACACTTTGGGCCGGACAGCAGCAGGAAACAGCAAGCAACGAGCAACAGAGCACAGCGCAGCAAGTGGCAACGCAGGACACTGAGCAACTGGAACGTATTTCAGTCACAGCCACTAAACGCAAAACCTATTTAATGGAAACTCCGGTTGCTGTCACTGCCTTTACGCAGGAGCAATTAACCCGGGGTGGTGTAAAAGAACTACGTGAACTGACGACCGCTATTCCAAACACTCAGTTTGTGGTGTCGGGTACTGATTCAGGTATTCAGGCCTCTATCCGTGGTGTGCGATCAGGCAACAATACGGAAACCGGCGATCCTGCCGTAGGTATCCATATCGATGGTATTTATTCACCGAGACCACAAGGTGCTTTAGCGCTGATGTATGACGTCTCTCAGGTGGAAGTTCTGCGTGGTCCGCAAGGGACTTTGTTTGGCCGTAACTCGACTGGTGGTTCTATCAACGTGATCCCCAACAAACCTGACACCACAGACAGCTACAGCAGTGTGGTGATGGGTTATGGCAAATACGATCATAAACAGTTCAGAGCCATGTCGAATCTGGCGGTCAATGACAGATTTGCTTTACGTTTTGCACTGATGGCTGACCGTCGTGATGGCTATATCAAACAGGATATGGATCTGAGGGATATCAATCGTCCTGATCTGAACGACCCGTTTTTAGGCACTCCATTGCTGGCGGATGGTAAGCCAGATACCGACCAGCGTGAAAACCGCCGTGTCTCTGAAAAAGACTACTACACCAACTCAGATAAATGGGCGATGCGTGGTTTAGCCCGCTGGATCCCAACCGATACGATCACCTGGGATCTGACACTGGAGCATTTTGCCGATCAAAGTGCAGGTGAACTGTTTTTTAAAGACTGTGAACAAGCTAAAGGCACAGTTGACGAATGTACCGAACAGCAATTTTACGCCAACATCAACGTACCAGGTGTGATGGATATGACCATAGACTCGATACGTTCGCATCTGAACTGGGCGCTGAATGATGACTGGGCTGTAGATTATCGCTTTAGTGTGGCGCAACAAGAACGATATCAGCTGTTTGATGAAGATGCCGGTTTTGCTGCTGACGAGTCACGTTCAGGTTTTAACCTGACGCATCCTGTGCTGTTTGACCGTTATGCCCGCACTAACGCTGAGTTTGATTCCACCATTCATGAATTGCAGGCCACCTACAACTCAGCCGACTGGAAGCTGGTGACAGGTGTGTTCTCGATGCGTGAGAAAAACAAAATCCGCTTTGATGTCGAGCTGGTGCATGGTTTACGTCACCCGGATTTAGGCTTTCACCCTGCGGCTTTTTCCTATCCGCAGGACGATCGCCGCGCTAACTCTGATGCCGTATTTGCGCAGGCCGATTACAACATGACGGAAGATTTAAATCTAACCTTTGGTTATCGCCAAACCAAAGACAAAAAAATTGATAATGGTGGTGTTGGATACGAGTTGGTGTTCAGCGACGTTTATTACAACGGCGAGTACGATCCAACCACTCAGGGCAGCATTCAGGGCTCGGATCTGACTAAAAATATGGGGACTTACGCACCACTGGGGGAAGTGTTAACCGCTGGTCGTCGCACTTACCATACAGAAGAATGGAACAAGGGCACCTGGAAAATTGGAGCTGATTACCGTTTAGCTTCAGATGATTTATTGTACGCCTTTGTGGCAACGGGCTACAAAGCCGGTGGTTTTTTTGAAGACTTTGATATTTGTGACTGCGGCGAATATTCCAACCTGCCATACGGCCCGGAAGAAGTAACGAACTTTGAGTTTGGTTATAAGGGCGCTTTACTGGATGGCAAAATGAACCTGTCTGCTGCGCTGTTTTACAGTGATTACAGCGATATGCAGGTGACGAATAATCAAAAAGTAGGCACCCGCCCGGATGGCAGTGAGAAGTTCCATAACGTCACGACCAACATAGGTAAGGCGGAGCTGAAAGGCCTGGAACTGGAGCTGGATTATATTCCATGGACCAACGGTCGCATCAGCGGTTATGTGGCCTGGCTGAATGCCCGTGTCAAAGAAATTCCGTTTGAAGACGCTTACTACTGTGCTGAGCGTCTGGAATACGGTCAGACACCATGTGCCGGTGTAGTGGATATCAGCGGTAACAGTCTGCCGTATGCTCCGGACTATTCCAGTACGTTATCAGTGCGTCACACCTTTGAACTGCAATCCGGTTTTGCGCTTGAGCCACAGTTGTCCGCTCACTGGCAAAGCAAGATGTACACCTCGCTGAATAACTACGACGGTGCACATTTATCGGATGCCCAGCAGGCGTACTGGAAAGTAGATGCCACTGTCAAACTGATGCCTGCCAGTGGCGACTGGTATCTGGAAGCTTATGGCAGCAACCTGACGGATGAGTATGTGCGTAATGCCAACTACTTCCAATTCAGGGATGGTTTTATCCGCTCGACTTATAACCCACCCCGTATGTACGGTGTGCGCTTTGGTTACGACTTTTAACGGGGCTTTACTGGCTGCATAGTCAGTAAAGCAGAGAGCCCCGTAGCCTTGTTACGGGGGGGCTCAACGGATGAGCCAATCCCTTATCCAGCAGGCAATACAGCAGGTAGTTTGTGGTCTTCATGTTGTCGTTGGATCTTGATTGGTACCTTGAATAACACGGGACACAAAGATGAAACAAAAACAATTACAGCGCTTTGGCTTGCACCTGAGTCTGCTTGCAGCCAGCCTGCTCAGTACTCAGGTTTTAGCCAGCGGCAGTTTTCAGAACTTCCTTGATCAAATGCGAGCTTTTGAATCCGGCATCGACCCGGCAAAAGCCAGCTTCTATCAACAGAATCTGGATAATCCGGTGTACAACTATGCTCAGGTTACAGCGCCGGGGGAAATAGTCCGTAACCCTGTCACTGGTTCTATGGTGTCTGAACCTACCACAATCCGTGAGTTTTTTACCAAACTGGGTGTGATCAGCCTGTACAACGAAACCGCCACGGATCAGGCAGCGATGTTCAGACAGATGCAATACAACTCACTGAATGCCTGGGGTTTTATTGGTTATCAACTGGGTGAGGCTGTACTGATTTCTGCTGGCTATTACAGCCCGCGTCAGGTGCAGGATGGCGCAGACTTACTCGACAGCTACTATATTTTTATGCCGGACAGCACCTGGGCCAATGGTGTAAAACAAGCCCGCTCTGAAATCCCGGGGTCTGGTGGTAACTACATTATGGCAACAGACACTAACTTATGGTTAGGTGATTTTGTTGGTAAAAATGATGTGAACAGTTTTAATGATTTACGTATCCCGGATAAGCAGGAAGTGGTGATCCGCGATGTGATGCGCTTTAACTATGCAGTGATGTCTGAATTACTGGCTAAAGCCAATATGACCTGGGCTCAGGCATTGGCTAAAACATGGCCTGGTACAGATGATTTGGGCAATCCTGTCACAGTGCAGGCCACTATGTCCGGTTTATTGGCCGCAGCACATTTACGTGGTGCCTGGGGTACTGCAGATCTGCTAATTAATAACAATATTACCTGTGATGAATTGGGAACCTGTATCACCACTTATATTCGTAAGTTTGGTGGTTTTGATACCATTTTTGACACGCCGGCCAATGATGTGATTAGCGGTAGCCCTTACAATGAAACTTTAAGCGCAGGTCAGGGCAATGACACTGTTTATCTCGGCGGTGGCCAGAATCTGCTGCAGCTGAATCAATCTGCTGGTGCTGTGACCACAGTTAAAGATTTTGTGCTGGGTTCAGATCGTATTTTATTGCGGGGCTGGACTGGAGGCGCACCACTTGCCAACCTGGTCGTCAGTGACGGCCCGAACGGTGCTGTGTTGACCTTTGCCAGCCAAAGTCTGGTGTTGGAAAACATCAGCGCTAGCGCAGTTTTAGCCAATACCAGTCCTGTCATCGCTTCCGGCAATATTTACCCAATAGCCTGGAGTGGCACCAGCACAGTCAGCAACTTTAATCCGCTGGCGGACCAAATCCGCGGTACTGCGGGTATCGACTTTAAGCATCTGAAGGCCTTTCAGGAGAATGGCAATTTGTTTATTGGTACTCAGGCTGCTGATGGTGGTATTTATTCCTGGATCCAACTGACAGGTTTAAACCGCAGTCAGGTGAACCCGGATATGTTTGTGGATGTCACCGGCAGCTATAGTCGTTTGCAATACACAGTAGTGCTGAATTATCCAAGCTGGGGTTGGGGCCAGGCCAAAACAGTCGACTATTTTGTTGCAGCAGATACGGTGCTGAACTTCAGTGCTTTCCCTTATACCTTTGCAGATTTTAAACTGACACAGGATGGCACGACGGCGGTGCTGAGCCTGACAGGCGCAGCGGCTGGTGATACCAAAACCCTGCGACTGTTAAATACTCAGATTGCAGACCTCACAGCTGCGAATTTCTTTGGTGTTAAGGGCGGCAGTTTTGCTGATATCACTATTGATGATCCTTCCACTGCAGTGTTTTATACAGTCACTGCATCTGTTAATGGCACAGGCGGTACCATCAGCCCATCTGGCGCTGTGCAGGTGCAGGAAAACGCTGATCAGCTGTTTACCATCACACCAGCTGCCGGTTATCAAATCCAGAGTATCCTTGTTAATGGTGTAGCTCAGCCAGTCAGCAGCAGTTTTAACGTGCTGGATGTAGTCGCCAACCAAAGCCTGGTGGTGACTTTTGAGCCAGGCAGCAGTTCAGGTTGTGTGCCTGAAGCATGGTCTGCAACCACTGTTTACTTGGGCAATGATAAGGTCAGCTATCAGGGCTTTGAATACACAGCTAAATGGTGGACTCAGGGGGATACACCGGGCGTGGCAGATGTCTGGACTAAAGGGGCTGCTTGCCAATAAGCGAGTCTGAGCAAGGGAAGTCTTGCGAAAACCTGGTGCAGTGCGCAGCGAACTGGTGAAAAGCGATGAGCCAGTTCGCTGCTTTTAGTTTATAAAGTAGTCATTATTGCTTTAAAAATTCAGCAGAAAGTTTTAACTCGTCATTTAAATTCACACCTACACCACGGCTGATGATGTTTTGTGCTATTTCTTTGGCTTCTTCCAGAGAATGCATTTGGGCTGTACCACATTGATAAATGTTCAGCTCTGGGATTTCAGACTGGTTTTGTACTGTCAGTACATCGGCCATAGCTGCTTGCCATGCTGCTGCAACACGCTGCTCGTCCGGCGTACCAATCAGGCTCATATAGAAACCTGTACGACAACCCATAGGGGAAATATCAATGATTTCTACGCCATCGCCATTTAAATGATCACGCATAAAACCAGCAAATAAATGCTCCAGTGTATGAATACCTTTTTCTGACAGGATTTCTTCGTTAGGCACGCAAAAACGTAAGTCAAATACAGTGATGTCATCACCTTTGGGTGTATTCATTTTTTTTGCCACACGTACAGCAGGCGCTTTCATAATGGTGTGGTCAACGGTAAAGCTATCTAATAAAGGCATGGTTTCTCTCTCTGTTCGGCTCTGTGTGTAAGCAATTAAGCAGGATTATACGCCGCAATTGCTTTTTGGGTTAAATGCTTTTCTGTTCTATGGCCTTAGTTTCAGAGCTTATAGACGGCTGAACCCGCCTTTTTGCTCATTTATCGCACAAACGATAAATTTTTTTAAAAAAATAACCTTGAATCGAATAGGGGTAAACCCCATTAACTGGTCAACACAATTTTAATTGTACAGATTAATAAGCGGAGAGTAGTTATGGGTAGAATTATTGGTATTGACTTAGGTACAACAAACAGCTGTGTGGCTATTTTAGATGGCGACCAGCCACGCGTTCTTGAAAACGCTGAAGGTACCAGAACCACTCCTTCCATCATCGCTTATGCTGAAGACGGCGAAGTATTAGTTGGCCAGCCAGCCAAACGTCAGGCTGTGACTAACCCAAAAAATACTTTGTTCGCAATTAAGCGTTTGATTGGTCGTCGTTTTGAAGATGCTGAAGTTCAGCGTGACATCAAAATCATGCCTTACCAGATTGTTAAGGCTGATAATGGTGACGCCTGGGTTGAAGTTAAAGGCAAAAAATTAGCAGCACCACAGATTTCTGCTGAAGTGCTGAAAAAAATGAAGAAAACTGCTGAAGATTACCTGGGCGAGCCAGTGACTGAAGCGGTAATCACAGTTCCTGCTTACTTCAACGATGCACAACGTCAGGCGACGAAAGATGCCGGCCGTATCGCAGGTTTAGAAGTAAGACGTATCATCAACGAGCCTACAGCAGCAGCTCTGGCTTATGGTATGGATAAGAAAAAAGGCGACACCAAAGTTGCAGTGTATGACTTAGGTGGTGGTACTTTCGATATCTCTATCATTGAAATCGACGATGTAGATGGCGAACAGACCTTCGAAGTATTAGCAACCAACGGTGACACTCACTTAGGTGGCGAAGACTTTGACTCTCGTGTGATCAACTACTTGGTAGACGAGTTCAAAAAAGAGCAGGGCATTGACCTGCGTAACGATCCACTGGCGATGCAGCGCTTAAAAGAAGCGGGCGAAAAAGCTAAGATCGAATTGTCTTCTGCTTCTCAGACTGAAGTGAACCTGCCGTATATCACTGCAGATGCCACTGGTCCTAAGCACTTAAATATCAAAGTAACCCGCGCTAAGCTGGAATCTTTGGTAGACGATTTAATTCAGCGCACTATCGAGCCGCTGAAACAGGCATTAAAAGATGCTGACCTGTCTGTAAGTGATATCAACGATATCATCCTGGTGGGTGGTCAGACTCGTATGCCTAAAGTTCAGGAAGCTGTTACAGCCTTCTTCGGTAAAGAGCCACGTAAAGACGTGAACCCTGACGAAGCTGTAGCTGTGGGTGCTGCCATTCAGGGCGCTGTATTGTCTGGTGACGTGACGGACGTCTTGTTATTAGACGTAACTCCATTGTCTTTAGGTATCGAGACTATGGGTAGCGTGATGACTGCCTTGATTGAGAAGAACACCACTATCCCAACCAAGAAGTCACAAACCTTCTCTACTGCAGATGATAACCAGGCTGCGGTAACTATCCATGTGCTGCAAGGTGAGCGTAAGCAAGCTTCTGCCAACAAGTCACTGGGTCAGTTTAATTTAGAAGGTATTAGGCCTGGCCGTCGTGGCGAACCACAAATCGAAGTCACCTTCGACTTAGACGCTGACGGTATTTTGCATGTGTCTGCTAAAGACAAAGACACAGGTAAAGAGCAGAAGATCACTATCAAAGCTTCTTCAGGCTTAACAGATGAAGAAGTGGAACGTATGGTACGTGACGCAGAACTGAATGCTGAAGAAGACAAAAAGTTTGAAGAGTTAGTGCAAACCCGGAACCAGGCTGACGCTTTAGTGCATGCAACCCGCAAGCAAATTGAAGAAGCTGGTAACGACTTAGCCACTAACGACAAACAAGAGATTGAAGCTGCTGTTGCTGCGCTGGAAACTGCCATCAAAGCAAACGATAAAGCTGAGATCGAAGCCAAAACTCAGGCTCTGATCCAGGCATCTCAGAAATTGTCTGAAGTAGCTCAGGCGAAAGCGCAACAAGGTGGTGCTGAACCTCAAGCACGCAATGCTGCTGGTGATGACGTCGTCGACGCAGAGTTCGAAGAAGTTAAAGACAACAAATAATCATTGTGTCTGTGGGGTCGCCTCTTTAAGATGCGCCCCATACCTGAGTAAATGTGAGCGGCCGCCTTGTGCGGTCGCTCCTCTATCAAGATGAGTTGTTATGTCGAAGCGTGATTATTACGAAGTGCTTGGCGTCGAAAAAGGCGCTGACGATAAAGAAATCAAAAAGGCCTATAAACGGCTCGCCATGAAGTTTCACCCGGATCGAACTCAGGGTGATAAAGCTATGGAAGAGAAGTTTAAAGAAGTGCAAGAAGCCTATGAGATCCTGTCGGATGACCAGAAGCGCGCTGCGTATGATAACTATGGTCACGCTGGTGTGGATCCAAACCGTGGTGGCGGCGGTGGTGGTGCCGATTTTAACGACATCTTCGGTGATGTGTTTGGTGACATCTTCGGTGGTGGCCGCCGTGGTGGTCAATCCCGTGCCCAACGTGGCTCAGACTTACGCTACAACCTGGAGTTAAATCTCGAGGATGCTGTACGTGGTAAGTCGGTTGAAATTAAAGTGCCAACCTGGGTGTCCTGTGATGTCTGTGATGGTTCAGGCGCGAAAAAAGGCACTCAAGCTAAATCCTGTCCAACTTGTCATGGTGCTGGACAAGTCACTATGCGTCAGGGCTTTTTTGCTGTGCAGCAAACCTGTCCTACCTGTAGTGGCCGTGGCAAAATTATCCCAGACCCATGTACTAAATGTCATGGCGACGGCCGAGTAGAAAAAACCAAAACGCTGTCGGTGAAAATTCCTGCTGGCGTCGATACAGGCGACCGTATCCGTTTGGCAGGTGAAGGCGAAGCAGGGCAGTTTGGTGCGCCGGCTGGTGACTTGTATGTGCAAGTGCATGTGAAAGATCACCCTATCTTTGTGCGTGACGGCAACAACCTGTATTGCGATGTGCCGATTAGTTTCAGTACTGCCGCTTTAGGCGGTGAAATTGATGTGCCAACCTTAGATGGTCGCGTCAAGCTGAAGATCCCGGCTGAAACCCAGACCGAAAAAATGTTCCGTCTGCGTGGTAAAGGCGTGCAGTCGGTCCGTGGTGGCGGAGTAGGTGATTTGGTCTGTAAAGTGGTAGTGGAAACTCCTGTTAATTTAAGCGATAAGCAAAAAGACTTAATGCGCCAGCTGGATGAAAGTTGGGGTGGTGATAGTGAAGCCAAACACAGACCTAAGTCCAAAGGCTTCTTTGACGGTGTGAAGAAGTTTTTTGATGATTTAACCGGCTAACATCTGTTTTCTGCAGATACTGAATGAAAACCACCTGCGGGTGGTTTTCTTTTTTCAGATGCCGCACAATAACTGAACTTATTGGAGCTTTGATAGTTCTATTAGCTGCCGTTTCAAGTACGAAAAGAAGGATCATTTGATGCGTACTAAGTTAGTGCTTCCATTGTTAATCGCTAGTGTGCTGCTTGCAAGCTGTACTCATTCCCCTACTGGCCGTCGCCAGTTGATGTTGTTTGATGATAAAAAACTCAGCGCTATGGGTATTCAGACTTTTGAAGGGATGAAGGCAGAAACTCCGATCAGTAAAAATAAAAAAGTGAATCAGTATGTACAGTGTGTGGCAAATAACCTGCTCAAACACACCGATGCCAAATGGCAACAAACGCCTTGGGAAATTGTGGTGTTTGAAGATGATCAGGTAAACGCCTTTGCTTTACCTGGCGGCAAAATGGGCGTCTATACCGGACTGTTGTTAGTGGCTGATAACCAGTCACAACTGGCGGCCGTCATAGGTCATGAAATTGCCCACGTGATGGCAGGGCATAGCAACGAACGTTTATCCAGCGACCAGTTTATTTCCACAGCTTTATCTGTTGCTGATGGTGCTATGACGGTGGCTGGTTCGCCTTATCAACAACAAATGCGCACTGCTTTTGGTTTAGGCGCTCAGGTGGGTATAGCTCTGCCGTTTAGCAGAGCTCATGAAACAGAAGCCGATATTATGGGGCTGGAACTGATGGCTAAATCAGGTTTTGTGCCTACTGAATCTGTGAAGTTATGGCAGAATATGGCGGCGAAAGGCAGTGGTTCAACTCCACAGCTGTTATCCAGCCACCCGGTGCCGGACAATAGAATTAAAGAGTTGAATAAACATATGGCGGTGGCAGAAAGTTTTTATCAGCAGCGCCGCAGTCAGGGCGCATTGCCGAACTGTAATAAAGCTTAAAATTTAAATAACAGGGCCAGCTTAATGCTGGCCTGGTTTTTACATTTTGCTGTCCTGCAAAATGCCTGTCCAGGCCATCGTCGCTGCGCTCCGATGTTAAAAATCGCTCCGGTCGATTTTTTCAACCAAAATGCGTGCTGTGGCAAAAGCTGCAAGGATCAAGCAGTAATAGCTGTTCGTTACCACATCCCATGGCGATATGCCAAAACTGGCACCTAATAACAAAGCCTGAGCGCCATAAGGCACTAAGCCCTGTGCTATGCAGGCAAACACATCCAATAAGCTTGCACTGCGTTTAGGCGTGATTTGGTGATGCTGGGCTATATCTTTACTGACTTCACCCACCACAACTATGGCCACAGTATTGTTAGCAATACATAAGTTGCTGACAAAAGCCAAAGCGGCAATCGCCAGCTGTTGCGCTTTATTGCCTGCCAGTTTCAACTTTAAAGCCAAAGCTGCGACATGATTGGATAAATACTGCAAACCACCTTGTTGTTTTACAAACTCACCCAAAGCGCAGACGAGCATCGACAGCAGGAAAATCTCCTGCATTGAACCAAAACCTTTGTAAATATCTTTACCCAGGTTGGCCAGTTGATAATCGGCAAAAACTGCGCCTTGCACTGCGGCTAACACCACACCCAGCAGTAACACCACAAATACATTGATACCGACGAGTGCCAATATCAGGATAGCTGCATAGGGCACTACGCCAGTCCAGCTAAAGTCTTTCACCGCAACTTCCGTCTGACTTTGTGCTATCAACACAAAAAGTAACAAAGTGACAGCTGCCGCAGGCAATGCAATTTTCAGGTTTTCTCTGAATTTATCTTTCATTTCAGCCCCCTGAGTGCGGGTGGAGGCAATGGTTGTATCAGAAATAATCGACAGGTTATCACCAAAAATAGCGCCACTTAACAACACACCAGCCACTAAAGCCGGGTCCAGCTGGGCCTGAGTACTTAAACCTACAGCTATAGGAGCCAAAGCACCTATGGTCCCCATCGAAGTGCCCATGGCTGTTGCAATTAAGGCTGAAATAACAAATAAGCCGGGCAATAAAAACTGTGCTGGTACTATGGTCAAACCTGCATTGACCACTGCATCCACACCACCTGTCGCCTGAGCTACAGTAGCAAAAGCGCCAGCCAGCAGAAAAATAAAGCACATAGTAATAATATTGTTGTTGCCTGCGCCCCGGACTAATACTTCCAGAGATTCAGTTAATGGTGCTTTATATAACCAAATGGCCAACACTAAAGCTGGTATAGCAGCCACAGGCCCTGGCAACTGATAAAAGGCATAGTCAACGCCCTGGGATTGCAGATACAAGCCAGTGCCTAAAAACAGAGCGACAAACAGCAACAACGGCAGCAAGGACAAACGGGCTTGCTGTTTTTGCGATAACGTCATGAGTTTTCCTCTAAACCTGTAAGGTTTTAAAATTTTCTGGAATATAGAGACGTCCAGAAGTCCTGTCAAATATTAAAGCTGACTAAGCTATAGCCAAACGAATAAAAATGATTGCTTCAGATCACAAGTTTCATAACAAACGAGAAGCTTCAATGGCTTAAAATCAGCCTAACTGAATTCAGACATTTTGCCTACGGCAGAAGAAAAAGCCAAAAGCAGCTTGAACTTAAAGCGGTTCAGGCCCATATAAACAACTCAATTAAGTTTTATACACTGGAGCTTTTATGTTTAATTTTTCTTACCAGAACCCGACCCGTATTGTGTTTGGCGATGGTCAAATTAGCCAACTGGGAAAGTTGATCCCAGCAGGCAGTAAAGTACTGCTGACTTATGGCGGTGGCTCCATTAAACAAAACGGCGTGTATCAACAAGTTATTGATGCTTTAAAAGACCATAGCTATGTTGAGTTTTCCGGTATAGAACCTAATCCTAGTTATGAAACTTTAAGTAAAGCCGTCGCTTTGGTAAAAGCTGAAAAGATCGATTTTATTCTGGCTGTAGGCGGCGGGTCAGTAGTAGATGGCAGTAAATACATAGCAGCAGCTGCACTGTTGGAGCAGGACGGCTGGGCAATTTTAGAAAATAAAGTGCGTATTAAAGCGGCATTGCCTTTAGGTTGTGTGCTGACTTTGCCAGCAACCGGCACTGAAAGTAATGCGAACGCTGTTATTACCCGTCAGAGCACTCAGCAAAAGCTAGCGTTTTCACATCCTTCGGTTTATCCGCAGTTTGCCGTTCTTGATCCAAAAGTTACTTACAGCTTGCCAGCTAAACAAATTTCTAACGGTGTAGTAGATGCTTTTGTCCATGTAATGGAGCAATACCTGACCTATCCGGTCAATGCCGCAGTGCAAGACAGATTTGCTGAATCCTTATTACAGGTCTTGATTGAAGAAGGACCCAAAGCCTTAAATGAACCTGAAAATTATGATATCAGAGCCAATGTTATGTGGGCTGCCACTATGGCGCTGAACGGTTTGATTGGCGTAGGTGTGCCGCAAGATTGGGCGACTCACGGTTTAGGCCATCAGCTCACAGCTTTGTATGGCTTAGATCATGCTCAGACGCTGGCCATTGTGCTGCCCGCCTTAATGCAACAGCAACGAGCCACCAAACGTGACAAGTTGTTGCAGTACGCCAGCAGAGTTTGGGGTTTGCAGCAACAGGATCCGGAGCGTCAGATTGATGAAGCCATTAGTCATACCCGCGCATTCTTTGAGCAAATGGGTGTTCCAACCCGTTTAACTGCTTATGGCTTGCCTGCTTCTTCTGTAGACGAGCTAATGGCTAAAGTGATGAACCAGGGCATGGATAAGCTCGGTGAGCATGGCGATATCGACTACAGCGCCAGCCGTGCTATTTTTACTGCTGCAGTTTAATAGAGACTGGCAGTTTGGGGTTGCATATCCATCCGGACTGCCGTTTAATAGCGCCCGTATTACAGTAGCCAATTCCAGGAACAACAGATGAGTGCAGTAGGTATCTTAGGCGCCAACGGCCGTATGGGCAGAGCTTTAGTTAGCGTGGCTAAAGAGCATCAATTGCCGATCAGCGCTGCTACTGTGCGTGCTGGTTCTGCGTTAATAGGTATGGATTCAGGTGAACTGGCGGGTTGTGGCAAACTAAACCTGGCTTTTACAGAAACCTCTTTGGCTGCTTTTGCTTTGGCCGACATCTGGATTGATTTCACTATGCCAGAAGCTATGCTTGAGCATCTAGAATTAGCAGTGCAGGCAAAAAAAGCCTTGGTCATTGGTGTGACGGGTCTCACAGATAGCCAATATGCAGCAGTGCAACAAGCCGCTGAACATATTCCGATCGTCTGGGCGCCCAATATGAGCGTTGGTGTGAACTTACTACTGCATCTGGTAGAAACTGCAGCTAAGGTCATGGGGCAGACGGCTGATATTGAAATTATCGAAGCCCACCACAGATTTAAAAAAGATGCTCCTTCTGGCACGGCTATGGCTATTGGCCATCAAATCGCTAAAGCTTTGGATCGCAACCTGGCTGATGTGGCTGTTTATGGCCGTGAAGGCATGACCGGCGAGCGTGATCAAAAGACTATTGGGTTTGCGACTGTGCGGGGCGGTGACATTATTGGTGACCATACCGCACTCTTTGCTGACCTCGGTGAACGGCTGGAGATTACCCATAAGGCATCCAGTCGCAGTACTTTTGCTCAGGGCGCATGGCGTGCAGCGCTTTGGTTGCAAAATAAACAGCCAGGACTTTATTCTATGCAACAAGTGCTGGGTTTGGCCGACTTAGCTTAACTTTTTGAGCAATATGTTATAAAAATGCGATCAAAGCGTCATTTTTATAAAATATCAAAAAAGAGTTAGACCAAATAGCTCAAATCGCCTAGAATAGTCAGGTTTGCCTAAGCAAACGTGGATACAAAAATTCTGGGTCAAAACGGGTGGTGAACAACAATGTTTTTCCCCCGTTTTCTGCTGTTTGGAGGTTATTTTGACTAAGTCCGCCCTGCTCGTACTGGAAGACGGCACCGTATTTCGCGGTACAGCCATTGGCGCTGAAGGTATTTCTGTTGGAGAGGTGGTGTTTAATACCTCAATGACCGGGTATCAGGAAATCCTCACGGATCCTTCCTATGCTGAACAAATCGTCACTCTGACATATCCTCATATTGGAAATACCGGCACGAACGATGAAGATGAGGAATCCGATAAAATCTGGGCCAAGGGCCTGATTATCCGTGACCTTCCTTTGTTAGCCAGCAATTTCCGTAATCAAGCCTCTCTTAGTCACTATCTTAGTTCCCGTAATATTTTAGGCATCGCCGATATAGATACCCGTAAGCTGACCCGTATTTTGCGTGAAAAAGGCGCACAAAACGGCTGCTTAATGGCAGGTGATCACTTAGATGAAAGCAAAGCTTTAGAACTGGCACGTGCTTTCCCTGGTTTGTCCGGTATGGACTTAGCCAAAGAAGTTTCAGTGAAAGAGCCATATCAATGGACAGAAGGCAGCTGGACTTTAGGTCAGGGCTTTGCCAAACCAGATAATTCAGCCTTTCATGTAGTTGCCTACGATTTTGGCGTGAAACGTAATATTTTACGTATGTTGGCCGATCGCGGTTGTCGTTTAACTGTAGTTCCGGCTCAAACTCCTGCTGAAGAAGTGCTTGCACTGAACCCTGACGGTATTTTCTTATCCAACGGTCCTGGTGATCCGGCTCCTTGTGATTACGCTATTAAAGCCATCGAAACTTTGCTGACCACTGATATTCCTGTGTTTGGTATTTGTTTAGGTCACCAGTTATTGGCGTTAGCCAGCGGTGCCAAGACGATCAAAATGACAGTGGGTCACCATGGTGGTAACCATCCGGTGAAAAATCTGGATACAAACAAGGTGTTAATCACAGCACAGAACCACGGTTTTGCTGTGGAAGAAGCTACCTTGCCTGCCAATTTACGTGCGACTCACAAGTCGCTGTTTGATGGTACTTTGCAGGGCATTCACCGCACCGACAAACCAGCGTTCAGCTTCCAGGGCCACCCTGAAGCCAGTCCTGGTCCACACGAAGCCAGTGAATTGTTTGACCACTTTATCGAATTGATGCAACAGCGTCAGGCTTAATTGGTAAGAATCAGAGAGACAGAGAATAGCTATGCCAAAACGTACCGATCTTAAAAGTATTCTTATCCTCGGCGCCGGTCCTATTGTGATTGGTCAGGCTTGTGAGTTCGATTATTCAGGTGCTCAAGCCTGTAAAGCATTAAAAGAAGAGGGTTACCGCGTTATACTGGTGAACTCTAACCCTGCCACTATCATGACAGACCCGGAAATGGCCGATGCGACCTACATCGAACCTATCCACTGGCAAGTGGTGGAGAAAATCATTGAAAAAGAACGTCCATGTGCGGTGTTACCGACCATGGGCGGTCAGACCGCATTAAACTGTGCGCTGGATTTAGAGCGTCACGGTGTGCTGGCAAAATACAATGTCGAAATGATTGGCGCGACTGCCGATGCAATCGACAAAGCAGAAGACCGTGGCCGTTTCGATAAAGCCATGCGCTCTATCGGCCTGTCTTGCCCACGTGCTGGTTTTGCCCATTCGATGGAAGAAGCGTACGGCGTGCTGGAAACTATTGGTTTCCCTTGCATCATTCGTCCGTCGTTCACTATGGGTGGTTCTGGTGGTGGTATTGCTTACAACCGTGAAGAATTTGAAGAAATCTGTACCCGTGGCCTGGATTTATCGCCAACTAAAGAGTTGCTGATTGATGAATCTCTGATCGGCTGGAAAGAATACGAGATGGAAGTGGTTCGTGATAAAAACGACAACTGCATCATCGTGTGTTCTATCGAAAACTTCGACCCTATGGGTGTACATACAGGTGACTCGATCACCGTAGCGCCTGCTCAGACCTTAACGGATAAAGAATATCAAATCATGCGTAACGCCTCTTTGGCTGTACTGCGTGAAATTGGTGTGGAAACCGGTGGTTCAAACGTCCAGTTTGGTATCAATCCTGAAGATGGCCGTATGGTCATCATCGAGATGAACCCACGTGTATCACGTTCTTCAGCTTTAGCCTCTAAAGCAACAGGTTTCCCTATTGCTAAAGTGGCGGCTAAGCTGGCTTGTGGTTATACGCTGGATGAATTGGCAAACGATATCACAGGCGGTAAAACACCGGCTTCGTTTGAACCAAGCATCGACTACGTTGTGACCAAAGTGCCACGTTTTAACTTCGAAAAATTTGCTGGTGCTAATGACCGCTTAACCACACAGATGAAGTCTGTTGGTGAAGTGATGGCGATTGGCCGTAACCAGCAAGAGTCGCTGCAAAAAGCTTTACGTGGTCTGGAAATTGGTGTTTGTGGTTTAGACCCGATTATCGATATACACGCTCCTGAAGCCAAAGAAAAAATCATTCGTGAACTGCGTGAACCTGGTTCACACCGTATTTGGTACATAGCCGATGCCTTCCGTTTAGGCATGAGCATGGATGAAATCTATGCGCTGACCAAAATCGATCACTGGTTCCTGGTTCAGATTGAAGATTTATTAAAAGAAGAAACTGCAGTAAAAGCTGCTGGTTTTGCCGGTTTAGATGAAAAA
The DNA here is from genome assembly GCF_029269265.1 of Rheinheimera sp. 1928-s. Classification (GTDB taxonomy): domain Bacteria; phylum Pseudomonadota; class Gammaproteobacteria; order Enterobacterales; family Alteromonadaceae; genus Pararheinheimera. The sequence goes on along the minus strand of NZ_JARIXP010000007.1, from coordinate 161,712 downwards.
CGCTTAAAGGTCTTAAAACGTAAAGGTTTTGCCGACCAACGTCTGGCTGACTTATTAGGTGTAGCTGAAAGCGAAGTGCGTAAAAAGCGTCACAGCTTTGGTCTGCATCCGGTGTATAAACGTGTCGATACCTGTGCTGCTGAATTTTCATCAGACACGGCCTACATGTACAGCACTTACGATGAAGAATGTGAAGCTGCACCCACCAATCGTGACAAGATCATGATTATTGGTGGTGGTCCAAACCGCATAGGTCAGGGTATTGAGTTTGACTACTGCTGTGTACACGCTGCTCTGGCCTTACGTGAAGACGGTTACGAGACTATTATGGTCAACTGTAACCCTGAGACCGTATCGACAGACTACGACACTTCCGATCGTCTGTACTTCGAATCTATTACCCTGGAAGACGTACTGGAAATCGTGATCAAAGAACAGCCAAAAGGCGTTATTGTTCAGTACGGCGGTCAGACGCCATTAAAATTAGCCCGTGCTTTAGAAGCGAACGGAGTGCCAATTATTGGTACTTCACCAGATGCCATTGACCGTGCTGAAGACCGTGAACGTTTCCAGCACGCGGTAGAGCGTTTAGGTTTAAAACAACCACAAAACGCCACTGTCACCAGTCTGGAAGAAGCCATTGCTAAAGCTCCGGCCATTGGTTATCCAATGGTTGTGCGTCCGTCTTATGTATTAGGTGGCCGCGCTATGGAAATCGTCTATGACGATATCGACTTACGTCGTTATATGACCGAAGCAGTCAGCGTGTCGAATGATTCTCCGGTACTGCTGGACCGCTTCCTTGATGATGCCATCGAAGTGGATATCGACGCCATTTGTGACGGCAAAGAAGTCATCATCGGCGGCATTATGGAACACATTGAACAAGCCGGTGTGCACTCAGGCGACTCAGCCTGTTCTTTGCCACCACACAGCTTATCTGTTGATGTACAGGACAGAATGCGCGAGCAGGTGAAAAAGCTGGCACTGGAGTTGGGTGTAGTCGGCTTAATGAACACTCAGTTTGCGGTGAAAGATAACGAAATTTATCTGATTGAAGTGAACCCTCGTGCTGCCCGTACTGTGCCTTTTGTATCAAAAGCTACAGGTATGGCAGTGGCTAAAGTAGGCGCCCGTTGTATGGCTGGCCAGTCTTTAGCATCGCAAGGTATTACTAAAGAAATCATTCCACCTTATTTCTCAGTGAAAGAAGTGGTGATCCCGTTTAACAAATTCCCGGGTGTGGATCCTATCCTCGGCCCTGAAATGCGTTCAACAGGCGAAGTGATGGGTGTGGGTGATACCTTCGCTGAAGCTTTTGCCAAAGCAGAGTTAGGTGCAGGCACAGTGATCCCTACAGGTGGTCGTGCTTTACTTTCAGTACGTGACAGCGATAAAGTGCGCGTTGTTGAATTAGCCAGAACTATGGTTGAGCTGGGTTTCGAGCTGGATGCAACAGGTGGTACTGCCAAAGCTTTAGAAGCAGCAGGCATTGAATGCCGTACTGTCAGCAAAGTATTTGAAGGTCGCCCGCATATTCTGGACCGGATCAAAAACGGTGAATACAGCTATATTGTCAACACTACAGAAGGTCGCCAGGCGATTGAAGACTCTAAAGTGTTACGACGTGGCGCGCTGCAACATAAAGCCAACTACACAACAACTTTAAATGCAGCTTTTGCAACCTGTAAAGCCAACGCAGCCAATGCTTTTGCTACAGTTGCATCAGTGCAGGAACTACATAAGAGAGTATACGGATGAGTCAGATCCCTATGACGGTTCAAGGGGCTCAGCGCTTGCGTGATGAACTACAAGAGCTGAAAACCGTGAAACGTCCGGCCATCGTTACAGCTATTGCTGAGGCGCGTGCCCATGGTGATTTAAAAGAGAATGCGGAATACCATGCAGCCCGCGAACAACAGGGGTTTTGTGAAGGCCGCATTCAGGATATCGAGGCCAAGTTGTCCAATGCACAGATCATCGATATCACTAAAATGCCAAATAACGGTAAAGTGATTTTTGGTGCCACTGTAACCATTCTGAACCTTGATACGGAAGAAGAAGTCACCTACCGTATTGTCGGTGATGATGAAGCGGATATTAAAAACTTCAGGATTTCGGTGAATTCACCTATAGCCCGCGGTTTAATTGGTAAAACAGAAGAAGACGTGGTCACCATCAATACTCCAGCTGGTATGGTGGAGTTTGAGATCACCCAGGTGCAGTATTTGTAAACTGGACCAGTGTTAAAAAGGCGGCTTAGGCCGCCTTTTTACTCTAAACCATTCAGAACACAGGTAGCAGAGCATACAGATATGCAAAGAGGTCAGGCAAAAGCTTATCAGCTTCAACTGATGGACCAGGTACTTTGGGTTCAGGTTTTTGGTGTGTCTAGCTTACTGGGTACTGAAGAGTACATCAGGGATTTCCGCGCTTTGGTTGCTCCAATAGTAGCGAAACCTTGGGCTGTGGTATTGGATATCAGGCAATGGCAAGCCAGTCCGGCCCAGTCGTTAGATTTGCTAAAACAGAACTCGGTTTGGGCTTTCGCGCACAATCTGCATCATGTGGAATTGTTGCTACCGGCCGATGAAATGCTCACCTGGCAGTATTTAAAAGCGACTGAAGTCGAGAAACCAGCGTATTTGACCAGGCATATTGCAGAAAATGAAGAGTCGGCCCGCATGTTTTTGCAGGCCGCAGGTTACTTAAAAGGCGCTGATTAGCCCTTTGGAATATGTAACTTTTTCTCTTTGGCAGCGCGGTAGATCACCAGAATATGGCCAATCACCTGCACTTTTTGTGCTTTGGCTTCGCGCACTATAGCGTCCATAATCGCGACTTTTTCTTCGCGATCGATGCTTGGAACTTTCACTTTGATCAGTTCATGGTGCTCTAATGCCAAATCAATTTCGGCCATTACACCTTCAGTTAATCCGTTGCCACCCAGCAGAATGGTTGGCTTTAACTCGTGTGCTTTGGCTTTTAAAAACTGTTTTTGTTTATTACTAAGGTTCATATGTGTAGATTTTCCGTGTTGGAAAGCTTGAAATTACACTATTGTACCGCCATCTTGCTATGAAGACTATTTAAGAGTACTCAGATGACAAAGAAAAAACGTTCCGCCAGCTCGTCTCGCTGGTTACAGGAACACGTAAGCGACCCTTTTGTGCAAAAAGCGCAAAAATTAGGGCTAAGATCCCGTGCTGCTTTCAAGCTGGATGAAATTCAGGACAAAGATAAACTGATCAAAACCGGCATGACGATCGTAGATCTTGGTTCAGCACCAGGCAGTTGGTCGGCCCGTGCCGCTGAATTGGTAGGGCAGGCAGGTTGCGTAGTGGCTTGTGATATTCTGCCAATGGACCCTTTAGCTGGCGTTGCCTTTTTACAAGGGGATTTTCGTGAAGACGCCGTGCTAAATGCGTTGTTAGAGCGTATTGGTGGCCGCAATGTGGATGTTGTATTGTCCGATATGGCCCCCAATATGAGTGGTAACAGCACAGTGGATCAGTCCAGAAGTATGTATCTGGTCGAACTGGCCCTGGAAATGTGTAACAACGTATTGAAGAAAAATGGCAGTTTTGTGGTCAAAGTATTTCATGGTGAAGGCTTTGAACCCTTTGTACAGCAGGTTCGCAGTGTATTCACCACGGTACGAATTCGTAAGCCAGATTCGTCCCGGGCACGATCCAGTGAGACATATATCGTAGCGACAGGCTTTAAAGTCTAGTAAAGTAGCGGTAGGTTCATTTTATCGTAACCGTTTTTTCGTAACTGTTTTCGTAACTGAGAGGTTCTCACCTTGAGTGACATGGCAAAAAATCTCATCGTATGGCTGGTTATCGCCGTTGTATTGATGTCGGTATTTAATAGTTTTGGTCCTGCTGACAAAGCAGATAAGCAAATGAGTTATACCCAGTTTCTGAAAGAAGCCAGTCAGGGCCAGATCCGTGAGGTGAAGGAACAGAAAGGCGTTATCACTGGTATAAAACGTTCAGGCGAGCGTTTCGAGACTGTGATCCCAACTGGCTATGATCCGAAACTGATTGATGACATGTACAAAAATGACATCACCTTTTCTGGCACTGCACCGGAAAGCCCAAGCATGCTTGGACAGATTTTTATTTCCTGGTTCCCTATGCTGCTATTAATAGGTGTCTGGATTTTCTTTATGCGCCAGATGCAAGGCGGCGGTGGCAAGGGCGCTATGTCCTTTGGTAAGAGCCGTGCCCGTTTAATGGGTGAAGATCAAATCAAAACTACTTTTGCTGATGTTGCTGGTTGTGACGAAGCGAAAGAAGAAGTGACGGAGCTGGTGGATTATTTAAAAGACCCATCACGTTTCCAGAAGCTTGGCGGTAAAATTCCAAAAGGTATTTTGATGGTCGGCCCACCAGGTACAGGTAAAACCCTGTTAGCCAAGGCGATTGCCGGTGAAGCTAAAGTACCATTCTTCGCGATTTCAGGTTCTGACTTTGTTGAAATGTTTGTTGGTGTGGGTGCCAGCCGTGTGCGTGATATGTTCGAGCAAGCTAAAAAGGCCGCTCCTTGCATTATCTTCATCGATGAAATTGACGCCGTTGGCCGTCAGCGTGGTGCAGGTTTAGGTGGTGGTCATGATGAACGTGAACAAACTTTAAACCAGATGCTGGTGGAAATGGATGGTTTTGATGGTAACGAAGGGATCATCATTATTGCCGCAACCAACAGACCAGACGTATTAGATGCTGCTTTATTAAGACCAGGTCGTTTTGACCGTCAGGTGGTGGTAGGTTTGCCTGACGTACGTGGTCGTGAACAGATTCTTAAAGTGCATATGCGCAAAGTTCCGTTAGGTGACGATGTCAAAGCTAGCGTAATTGCTCGTGGTACTCCGGGATTCTCTGGTGCCGATTTAGCCAACCTGGTGAATGAAGCTGCATTGTTTGCTGCCCGCGGTAACAACCGTGTGGTTGGCATGGAAGAGTTTGAAAAAGCCAAAGATAAAATCATGATGGGTGCAGAGCGCCGCTCTATGGTGATGTCGGAAGCAGAAAAAGAAATGACGGCTTATCACGAAGCAGGGCACGCTATTGTAGGTTGTCTGGTGCCAGAGCATGACCCTGTGCACAAAGTGACGATCATTCCTCGTGGCCGTGCTTTAGGTGTAACCTTCTTCTTACCAGAAGCCGATGCCATCAGCATCAGCCGTCGCAAACTGGAAAGTAAAATTTCAGTGGCCTACGGTGGTCGTTTGGCTGAAGAGTTAATCTACGGCACTGATTCAGTATCCACAGGTGCTTCTCAGGACATTAAATACGCGACTTCTATTGCGCGTAACATGGTGACTCAGTGGGGCTTCTCGGACAAATTAGGTCCGCTGTTGTATGCTGAAGAAGAAGGTGAAGTATTCCTGGGCCGCAGTATGGGCAAAGCGAAGAATATGTCTGATGAAACAGCCAGTATCATTGATTCTGAGATCAAAGCTATTATCGATCGTAACTACAACAGAGCAAAAACTCTGATTGAAGAAAACATGGATATTTTGCATGCGATGAAAGAAGCGCTGATGTTGTATGAAACTATTGATTCCAGACAAATTGACGACCTGATGAATCGTCGCACAGTGCGTCAGCCAGAAAACTGGGAACCAAAGGACAAAAATAAAGACTCCAACAGCGATGAAACCAAACCTGTTGATGCTGTTAGTCCGTCAGAGCCATCCACAGAAAACCCTCTGTAAAACTTTAGTTCTGATCAAGCAAACCCCGGGAATTCCCGGGGTTTGTGCTATGTGCAGGATGTACGGTATGTCGCAACTGTCGGGAACGTTGTTGCGACGATGTGCAGGGCGTACGGTATGTCGCAACAGTGGGGTGATGTCGGTCTTTCTAAATGCCAAAAGTTTGGCATTTCGCCGACATCACGCCTCCGCCTCTGGTGGAGGCCGGATTCGTTGTTGCTACGATGGAGAAGGTGAAGGAGTATTTTTATGTTGTTGCAGTTACCTCGTCAGCGTCAGTTGGATTTATCCCGGCCAAAAGTGATGGGGATTTTAAATATCACACCAGACTCATTTTCGGATGGTGGCCGCTTTATTGGTAAAGCGGCAGCTATTGCAGAAGCTCGTGCCATGCTTGCTGCTGGTGCTGCTATTTTGGATATCGGTGGTGAGTCGACACGCCCTGGTGCAGAAGAAGTGCCATTGCAACAAGAACTCGACAGAGTTTTGCCTGTGATTGAAGCCATCCGCTCTGAACTGGATTGTGTGATTTCTATCGATACCTGCAAAGCACAAGTCATGAAAGAAGCTGTGGCTGCTGGTGCTGATATCATTAACGATATTAAAGCTTTGTTAGACCCAGGTGCGGTTGACGTGGCTGCTGCTGCCAAAGTACCTGTGTGTTTGATGCATATGCAGGGGCAACCCAGAACTATGCAGCATTCCCCTCTGTATCAGGACGTGGTCAAAGAGGTGTGTGACTTTTTAAAACAAAGGGCAGAAGTATGTATCGCTGCGGGGATCCCCAAAAGCCAGATTATTCTCGACCCGGGTTTTGGTTTTGGCAAAAGTTTGCAGCACAACTATCAGCTGTTAAGTCAGCTTTCAGAGTTACTGGCGTTAAATTACCCTCTGTTAGTTGGAATGTCGCGTAAGTCGATGATTGGTCAGTTATTGAACGTCCAATTGGATGATCGTTTGGCAGGTAGTTTGGCCTGTGCCACAATAGCTGTCATCAAAGGTGCCCGCATTATTCGTGTGCACGATGTTAAAGAAACTGTGCAGGCCGTGGCTGTTGCTTCAGCCACCTTATTTGGAGTAGAGCATGTCTAGAAAGTATTTCGGCACTGATGGTGTGCGTGGCAAAGTAGGCGAGTTCCCTATCACGCCTGAATTTGCCATGAAGTTAGGTTGGGCCGCTGGTCGGGTGCTATCCCAGCGTGGTACCAAAAAAGTATTGATTGGTAAAGACACCCGAATTTCAGGATATTTATTAGAAACTGCACTAGAAGCTGGATTGGTCGCTGCTGGTGTAGATGTGCGTTTGTTAGGCCCTATGCCAACCCCTGCCGTGTCTTATCTGACCCGAACTTTTCGGGCTGAAGCAGGCATTGTGATTAGTGCATCGCACAATCCTTATTATGATAACGGCATTAAGTTTTTCTCTGCCGACGGCACCAAGTTACCTGACGATGTCGAGCTAGCGATCGAAGAAGCGATGGAACAGCCTATGGTGTGTGAATCGTCAGAGCGTTTAGGTAAGGCGATGCGTATCGATGACGCAGCTGGTCGCTATATCGAATTCTGTAAAAGCCATATCCCAAATCATTTATCCCTGAATGGTTTAAAAATAGTATTGGATTGCGCCCATGGCGCCACTTATCACATAGCTCCTAACGTATTCCGCGAGTTAGGCGCTGATGTTCAGGCTATAGGTGTTAGTCCTAATGGTTTAAATATTAACGACCACTGTGGAGCCACTCATACCGATCTGTTGCAACAAACAGTGGTTGAAACCGGAGCAGACTTAGGCATTGCCTACGACGGTGATGGCGATCGGGTAATGATGGTTGATCACACAGGCCGTGTGATTGATGGTGATGAAATTGTTTATATCATTGCCCGTAATGCGCAAAAGCTGAATAAGCTGCAAGGCGGAGTCGTGGGCACGCTGATGAGCAATATGGGATTAGAACTGGCTTTAGCCGAACTAAATATCCCCTTTGCCCGCTCTAACGTTGGCGACCGTTATGTGGTTGAAATGCTGGCGCAGAAAAACTGGCGTATTGGCGGTGAAAATTCTGGTCATGTACTGAATCTGGACCACGCTGGCACAGGCGACGGTATTATCGCGTCTCTTCAGGTATTAACAGCTATGCTGGAAGCAAAGTTATCTCTGGCAGATTTGGCGCAGGGCATGACCAAGATGCCACAAGTGCTGGTGAACGTGAAGTTTGAGAAAGGCACAGCACCTTTAGAAAACTTGCACGTCAAGAAAGTGATACAGCAAGTTGAGCAGGATTTAAACGGTCAGGGCCGTGTTTTGATCCGAAAATCCGGGACTGAGCCATTAATTCGTGTAATGGTGGAAGGAAGGATACAAGACGAAGTACAACAATACGCACAAAAAATAGCCGATGCCGTCAAGATCGCCAGCTAAAAATTGCTAATTTAGCTATCAAGTCTTGTTTGAACGGGTGAGGTTAGTTAGTATCTCGCCCGTTTTAATACAGAGGCAATAACATGAGACAACGTAAGCCGTTAGTAGTCGCTAACTGGAAAATGAATGGTAACTCAGATCTGGTTCAACAGATGTCAGAAGCCTTGTCTGTACTAAAACAGCCCTTACCTGACATTTTGATCTGCCCACCGGTAATTCTTCTAACTCACTTTCCAAAACATCAGAACTATAAGTTGGGTGCTCAGAATATGAGCGAACAGCAGAGTGGGGCCTTTACCGGTGAAATTTCAGCAGATATGCTACTGGCAGCTGGCGCTTCCCATGTCATTATTGGTCATTCTGAACGCCGTGCTATCTACGGTGAATTGGATCCTCTGATCAGCCAGAAAGTAAAAGTGGCGATAGATGCGGGTTTAACTCCGATACTTTGTGTCGGCGAAACTCTACAGCAAAGAGAAGAAGAAAAAACTTTAGAGGTTCTTGCACGGCAATTAGATGCGGTGTATGCTGCGCAGCCTTATTTACTGGCACATTCTGTGGTAAGTTACGAGCCGGTTTGGGCCATAGGCACAGGTCGGACAGCAACACCTCAGCAAGCTCAGCAAGTGCATCAGTTTATACGCCAACATTTGGCGCAATATGATGCTCAAGCAGCGGATGTATTAAGAATTATTTATGGTGGCAGTGTCACTGCTGCCAATTGTGAAGCCCTGTTTGCAGAGGCGGACATAGACGGTGCCCTTATTGGTGGCGCCAGTTTGAAAGTGGCAGATTTTTCTGCGATTTGCACAATGGCAAAGGATTCATAATGTACGAATTGTTTATTGTATTGTATCTGTTAGTCGCATTAGCTCTGATTGTGCTGGTATTAATCCAGCACGGCAAAGGTGCTGACATGGGCGCTTCTTTTGGTGCTGGCGGTTCAGCCACTATTTTTGGCTCATCAGGTACAGGTAACTTCTTAACTCGTACTACGACAGTACTGGCAACTTTATTTTTCGCTTTGAGTTTGTTACTGGGCAACCTGAGTACAGACCGTGTGAAAGCTGTAGACGAATGGCAGGATTTATCTATACCAGTCGAAACTAAAGCAGCTGACGCAGTAGAAGAGAAAAAGCCAGCATCAGATATTCCCGTAGGAAACTGATCGCACCTCTGATTTTTTAGCCGAGATGGTGAAATTGGTATACACGCTACCTTGAGGTGGTAGTGCCTTCGGGCGTGCGGGTTCAAGTCCCGCTCTCGGCACCAATATACAAAGCACGGCAAGCAAAGTATAAGAAACTAAGCTTGCGATAGTCAGACCAGGACTATATAATGTGCGTCGCTTACGGACGCGGGATGGAGCAGCCTGGTAGCTCGTCGGGCTCATAACCCGAAGGTCGTCGGTTCAAATCCGGCTCCCGCAACCAATTCGTACGGTGAAGTAAATATAAAGAAAAAGCCCACGGGCTCCTCTTTATAAACCCGGGCGAAGGGCGTCGGTTCAAATCCGGCTCCCGCAAGCAAATTTTGCTGATAAATAAAACTTCGCAAGTTTCATTAAACAGCAAAATTGTAACCGTAAGATGCTTTGGTTAAACCGAAGCTATGCCCAGGTTAAACAGTTCACTGTGATGCCTACAGAATTCAGGATTTTGATTGGCGATATCAAAGTCCAGTCAGCTCTAAAGTCGCCCCGAGATTTCGGGGCGTTTTTATATCTGGCGACAAGGTTGTACTACTATTCTGGGCTCTATGCCCTTTTTTTATTTCTGGAGGTCTCTTTGACTAAACAAGAACAGCAGTTAACTGAGCTGTTAACGCCAACAGTAGAAGCCGCAGGCTTTGAGCTGGTCGGCATAGAGTTCGTTCGTGCTGGACGTCACTCTATTCTGCGGGTTTATATTGACCATCAGGATGGTATTACTGTGGACCACTGCGCCACTGTAAGCCGTGAAGTGAGTGCGTTACTTGATGTTGAAGACCCTATCCCGAATGAATATTTCCTTGAAGTGTCCTCTCCTGGTTTAGACCGCCCTCTTTTTACTCCAGAGCATTTTGCCAAAGTTGTTGGTCAGATCATTGATGTAAAATTGGCTATTCCTCAAGATGGACGCCGCAAATTTAAAGGCCTGCTGACACAAATCGAAGACGATATGTTAGTAGTGGAAGTGGATGGCAAACTCTACCGTTTGCTGATGGATAACGTAGATAAAGCGAACGTAGTGCCTGTGTTCTGATACACGGGTCGAAGCGAGGCAAAATAATATGGCTAAAGAAATTTTATTAGTAGTAGACGCGGTCTCGAACGAAAAATCAGTTCCGCGCGAGAAAATTTTCCAGGCGTTAGAGTACGCGTTAGCGGCCGCCACTAAAAAGAAAAACGAAGGCGACATCGAAGTCCGCGTGACTATTGATCGTAAAACCGGTTCTTATGAAACTTTCCGTCGCTGGATGGTTATTCCAGACGATCAGGTACAAGAACATCCGTACCGCGAAATCACCTTGTCTGCAGCTCAATACGACGAACCTCACTTACAAGTGGGCGATTATGTTGAAGAGCAAATCGACTCTATTACCTTTGACCGTATCACCACCCAAATGGCGAAACAGGTCATAGTACAGAAAGTACGTGAAGCAGAACGTTCACAAGTGGTTGAAGCTTATGTGGACCAGGTTGGTGAGTTAGTCACTGGCGTGGTGAAAAAAGTAAACCGTGACAGCATCATTGTCGACTTAGGTAACAATGCGGAAGCCATGTTAGCTAAAGAAGAGATGTTGCCGCGTGAGACCTTCCGTCCAGGCGATCGCATCCGTACTTTGTTGTTTGAAGTAAAACCAGAAGCCCGTGGTGCTCAGCTGTTTTTAAGCCGCACCCGTCCTGAAATGCTGATCGAATTGTTCCGCATTGAAGTGCCTGAAATCGGCGAAGAGATGATTGAAATCCGTGGTGCTGCACGCGATCCGGGTTCACGCGCTAAAATTGCAGTGAAAACCAACGATCGTCGTATTGACCCTGTGGGAGCTTGTGTCGGTATGCGTGGTTCACGTGTACAAGCCGTATCCAGCGAATTAACGGGCGAACGTGTTGATATCGTTTTATACGATGACAACCCGGCTCAGTTTGTAATTAACGCTATGTCTCCGGCAGAAGTGGCTTCCATCATCGTTGATGAAGACAAGCACTCTATGGACATTGCAGTAGAAGACAGCAACCTGGCCATGGCCATTGGTCGCGCTGGTCAGAACGTCCGTTTAGCCAGCCAATTAACTGGCTGGGAATTAAACGTGATGACGGTTTCTGCTATGAAAAGCAAACACCAGGAAGAAAATGCCAAGGTGTTGGAATTGTTTATGACTGCACTGGAAATCGACGAAGATTTTGCTGGTGTGTTAGTAGACGAAGGTTTCTCAACCTTAGAAGAAATCGCCTATGTGCCGGTCAGCGAACTGTTGTCAGTTGATGGTTTAGACGAAGATACAGTAGAAGAGTTACGTAAACGTGCTAAAGCCGTGTTAACCACACGTGCTCTGGCCAGCGAAGAATCACTGGAAGGCTCAGCGCCTAGTGAAGCATTAGTTAATCTGCCAGGTGTTGGTACCCACACAGCTTATGTGTTGGCCAGCAAAGGCATCATCACTCTTGATGATCTGGCAGAGCTTGGGGTAGATGATTTGATTGAAATCGAAAAAATGACTGAAGAAAAAGCGGCAGAGCTGATTATGGCTGCCCGTAATATTGTTTGGTTCAGTGAAGACAAATAAGTGGGTCAACGGAGGTAAAAACTGACATGGCAGATGTAACCATAGAAAAACTGGCCAGTGACGTCAATACGACTGTTGATCGTATAATCCAACAGTTTGCGGATGCAGGCATAACAAAACAAGTCGGCCAAATGGTCAATGAAGAAGAGAAAAAAACTCTTCTGGATCACTTAAGCCGTGCCCACGGCGGTCAGTCCGCTGAACCGTCCAAACTGACGTTAGTTCGTAAAGAAAAAAGCACTCTGAGTGTGGCCGGTGGCGCTGGTCGCAACCGTGAAATTCAGGTTGAAGTGCGCAAGCAAAAGACTTTTGTTAAACGTCCTTCTGGCGAAGAAGCTGCGAAGCTGGCTGAAGAAGAACGTATTGCCGCAGAACAAGCAGCAGAAGCTGCAAAACGTGAACATGAGCGTTTAGCTGCTGAGCAAAAAGTAAAAGAAGAAGCCAACCGTAAAGCGAAAGAAGAAGCTGATCGTAAAGCTGCTGAACAGAAAAAACGTGACGAAGCAAAACATGCCCAGTTAATGAAAGACGATCCGGAAGAAGCGGCTCGTCGTGCAGCGAAAGAAGAAGCTAAGGCTGAAGCTGAGCGCATCAAAGCACAACAGGAAGCTGAGCAGTTACGTAAGCTGGAAGCAGAAGCTTTACAACAAGCTGAAGCTGCGCGTCGTTTAGCTGAAGAAAATGCTGAACGTTGGGCTAAAGAAGAGACTAAACCAGCAGCAGAAGACGCTGATTATCACTTAACCAGCAACGTCTACGCTAAAGCTGCTGAAGACGAAGTGGATGCCCGTGAAGAACGTGGTGGCCGTCGTACAACGAAAAAAGCCCCTGCTGGCAAAGCCAAGAAAAAAGATGATGCTGATGATAAAGACGCGTTTAACCGTGCTAATCGTCACAAGAAAAAGAAAACGCCTGTCAGCATGCAGCATGGTTTTAACAAACCAGCTCAGCCGGTAGAACGTGAAGTGAAAATTGGCGAAACCATCACAGTGGCTGAATTAGCTTCTAAGATGGCCGTTAAAGCTTCTGAAGTGATCAAGGTCATGATGAAAATGGGTGCTATGGCAACCATTAACCAGGTGATTGATCAGGAAACTGCAGCTATCGTTTGTGAAGAGATGGGCCACAAGTTCACTCTGACCAAAGAAAACGAGCTGGAAGAAGCAGTCATGTCTGACCGTCAAGGTGAAGGCGAGTTAGAGCCTCGTGCTCCGGTTGTTACCGTTATGGGTCACGTTGACCACGGTAAAACCTCTACACTGGATTATATCCGTAAAGCAAAAGTAGCAGCTGGCGAAGCCGGTGGTATTACTCAGCATATCGGTGCTTACCATGTAGAAACAGAACGCGGTATGGTGACTTTCCTTGATACTCCAGGTCACGCAGCCTTTACTTCAATGCGTGCCCGTGGTGCTAAAGCGACAGATATCGTTATTCTGGTGGTTGCAGCAGACGATGGCGTAATGCCACAAACCAAAGAAGCTATTCAGCACGCAAAAGCTGCTGGTGTGCCTCTGGTTGTTGCTGTCAACAAGATGGATAAACCGGATGCAGATCCGGATCGTGTTCGTAACGAATTATCTCAGTTTGGCGTTATTTCTGAAGAGTGGGGCGGTGATACTCAGTTCGTGCCTATCTCTGCGAAAACCGGTATGGGTATCGATGACCTGCTGGAAGCCATCCTGAACCAGGCTGAACTGCTTGAATTAAAAGCAGTAAGAAAAGGTCTGGCCCGTGGTGTGGTGATTGAATCACGTCTGGATAAAGGTCGTGGTCCTGTTGCTTCCATCCTGGTCCAGGAAGGTACACTGCAACAAGGCGAAATTGTACTTTGTGGTTTCGAATACGGCCGTGTTCGTGCAATGCGCGATGAAAACGGTAAAGAAATCAAAGTTGCTGGCCCATCCATTCCGGTTGAGATCTTAGGTCTGTCCGGTGTGCCTCAGGCTGGTGATGAAGTGACTGTAGTGAAAGACGAGCGTAAAGCCCGTGAAGTTGCTTTGTACCGTCAAGGTAAATTCCGTGACGTCAAACTGGCTCGTCAGCAGAAATCTAAGCTGGAGAACATGTTTGCGAACCTGTCTGAAGGCGATGTGTCAGAACTGAACATAGTTCTGAAAGCAGACGTACAAGGTTCTGTGGAAGCAATCAGTGAATCACTGAGCCGACTGTCGACTGATGAAGTGAAAATCAAAATCATCGGTAGTGGTGTGGGTGGTATTACTGAAACTGACGCTACTTTAGCCGCAGCTTCTTCAGCTATCGTTATCGGTTTCAACGTGCGTGCCGAAGGTACAGCCCGTAAGATCATCGAAGACGAGAACCTGGACTTACGTTACTACAGCATCATTTATGAACTGTTAGACGAAGTACGTGCAGCGATGACTGGTATGTTAGCGCCTGAGTTTAAACAGCAGATCATTGGTCTGGCTCAGGTTCGTGCCGTGTTCCGCTCGCCGAAGTTTGGTGCTATCGCTGGTTGTATGGTGACCGAAGGTGTTATTAAACGTAACGCACCAATTCGTGTACTGCGTGACAACGTAGTTATTTACGAAGGTGAACTGGAGTCCTTGCGTCGTGTGAAAGACGACGTATCCGAAGTACGCAATGGCTTCGAGTGTGGTATCGGCGTGAAGAACTACAACGACGTGCGTGAAGGTGACCAGATTGAAGTGTTTGAAGTCGTTCAGGTTGAACGTACTTTATAAACACTTTGTGCTGGTAGAAATATAGATACAGAGATCAGCAGGGGCTACACAGGCCCCTGTTTCTTTCTGCTCAAATGTGTTGGAAAGAGTTATGGCTAAAGAATTTACCCGGGTAGACCGTCTGTCGCAGCAAATGCAGCAGGAAATCGCAGTGATTTTACAACGTGAAATCAAAGACCCACGTTTACACAACATGATTACAGTGTCTGATGTGGACGTGTCGCGTGATTTATCACACGCCAAAATTTTTGTTACTTTTTTAGGCTTAGAAGCTGACAAGGTAAAAGCAAACCTGGATATATTAAACGACGCCTGTGGTTATGTCCGCAGTCTGATCGCCAAACGTATTCAGGCCCGTATTGTTCCAACTATACGTTTTTACTTTGACCAGTCTTTGGATCAGGGTATTCATATGGCCAACCTGGTTGAACAGGTGCGCCGTGAAGATGAAAAGCGTCGTATTGATGCTGGTCAGGAACCGGATCGTAAACCTAAGGTCGACCAGGACGAGGACGAGTAATGGCGCGTCGTGCTGTCCACGGCATTCTGTTACTTGATAAGCCGTTAGAAATTTCCAGCAATGGTATTTTGCAGCGGGTGCGTTGGTTGTATCAGGCGGAAAAGGCTGGCCACACCGGTGCTTTAGATCCACTGGCCAGTGGTTTACTGCCGATATGCTTTGGTGAAGCCACTAAGTTTTGTCAGTTCTTATTAGATACAGACAAAACTTATCTGGTGACAGCGCATTTTGGTTTGCGTACTGACACCAGCGACGCTGCAGGTGAAATCATCAGCCGTAAGCCAGTGACCTTTGATCAAGCCCTGCTTGAGCAAATGATGCAGCAGTTCCGTGGCCCGCAGATGCAAATTCCGACTATGTTTTCGGCTTTAAAGTATCAGGGGCAGCCGCTGTACAAATATGCCCGCCAGGGTATTGAAGTACCACGTGAAGCCCGGCCTATCACCATTTTCCGTTTTGAGTTGCAGCAGTTTGACGGCGAATACGCCAGCTTTCTGGTGCATTGCAGCAAAGGTACTTATATCCGCACTTTAATCGACGATTTAGGTGAGGCTTTAGGTTCAGGTGCTTATGTCAGCGCCTTGCGCCGTATTCATGTCGGGCCTTTTGATGCTGCACAAATGCTGACGCAGGAACAGTTGGTGCCTTTTAATGAAAAGCAGGACTGGGCTGGCTTAGACGCTTTATTGCTGCCAATGGATTTAGCCTTAACCGGCTTGCCAGAATTAAAGCTTACGGAAGCGCAGCAAAAACGTTTAGTGCATGGTCAAACTGTGTTGTTAACTGAATCCGAACTGGCCGATTTAGGCACGGAATCTGCTGGCGCTATTAAGTTGTATGGTCCTGCCCAGCAGTTTATTGGTGTGGCTTCGTTAGAGACCGGTGTGCTGTCAGTACGACGTTTACTGAACACCAGCGCTTGGCAAACTCCAGCGATATAATTTTGCTTGTAAGACTTTAAGAAAGCGCATAGAATGCGCGCTCATTTTCGTTGTTGCTGGATTAGTGGCCGGCACAACATATCTCTCTATTGGAGGCTCTATGTCACTAACTACAGCTGAAAAAGCGCAAATCTTAGCAGATTTCGCTGTTAAACAAGGCGATACTGGTTCACCAGAAGTACAAGTTGCATTATTAACTGCAACTATCGCTAAGTTACAACCACACTTTGCTGACCACAAGCACGACCACCACTCACGTCGTGGCCTGTTACGTATGGTTAGCCAACGTCGTAAGTTATTAGATTACTTAAAAGGCAAAGACGGTCAGCGTTACGCTACTCTGATCGAGCGTTTAGGTCTGCGTCGTTAATTCGCAGCTTATGCCTGAAAAAGCCAGTCCTAGACTGGCTTTTTGCTTTTTAAAATGTAGAAAAAAATCATACCAATGCAACTTAATGCCTTCATGATGTTCTTACCGCCCGGACATGCTTAAATTTTATACCCTGCGACTCTGGTGCCAGCTATCTTTTCAGCCTTGTAACAGGCTATACTGTGCCGCGAAAAACAGACCAAAAGACTCCGCGAAAAAACGCGAAAAATAGAAAGGAAATAATCAGTGAACCCCATCGTAAAATCATTCCAGTTTGGCCAACACACTATCACTCTGGAAACCGGCGTTATCGCCCGTCAAGCTGACGCGGCCGTACTTGCAAGCATGGGTGATACCTCTGTGTTAGTCACAGTGGTCGCTAAAAAACAACCAAAACCAGGTCAGGATTTTTTCCCTCTGACCGTGAACTATCAGGAAAAAACTTATGCGGCAGGCCGCATCCCTGGTGGTTTCTTCAAGCGTGAAGGCCGTCCGTCAGAAGGCGAGACGTTAACTTCTCGTTTAATCGACCGTCCAATCCGTCCATTATTCCCTGAAGGCTTCACGAACGAAGTTCAGGTTATTGCCACTGTAGTTTCAGTACAACCTGAAATTCAGCCGGACATTATCTCTATCATCGCGACTTCTGCTGCACTGGCTATCTCTGGTATCCCGTTCAGTGGTCCATTAGGCGCGGCCCGTGTTGGTTATGTAAACAGCCAGTACGTGTTAAACCCGTCAGAAACTGAATTAAAAGACAGCAAACTGGATTTAGTGGTTGCAGGTACTGCAAACGCTGTATTGATGGTTGAATCTGAAGCTGGCGTATTGTCAGAAGAAGTGATGTTAGGCGCAGTGGTATTTGGTCACGACCAGATGCAAACTGTGATCAACGCTATCAATGAATTTGCGGCTGAAGCAGCTAAACCAGTCTGGAACTGGGTTGCACCGGTGAAAAACGCTACAGTGACCAGCAAAATTGCTGAACTGGCAACAGCTCCGGTAGGCGAAGCTTACCGTATCACTGAAAAAGCAAAACGTTACGAAGCCATTGGTGCAATCAAAGCTGAAGTCTTCGCTAAAATCAAAGCTGAATTAGCGGAAGGCGAAGGCTTTAACGAAACTGAAGCCAACGAGATTTTCCACAACCTGGAAAGCCAAATCGTCCGTAGCCGTATCATCAAAGGCGAACCACGTATTGATGGTCGTGACAACGAAATGATCCGTGCTTTAAGTGTAATGACTGGTTTGTTACCACGTACCCACGGTTCAGCTTTGTTCACTCGTGGCGAAACTCAGGCGTTAGTAACCTGTACTTTAGGTACTGCCCGTGATGCGCAAACAGTAGATGACTTACTGAGCGAAAAAACTGACAACTTCCTGTTCCACTACAACTTCCCTCCGTACTCAGTGGGCGAGACAGGTATGGTAGGTTCACCAAAACGTCGCGAAATCGGTCATGGCCGTTTAGCTAAACGTGGTGTAGCTGCTGTAATGCCAGATTTCAATGACTTCCCGTACACAGTACGTATGGTGTCTGAAATCACTGAATCAAACGGTTCAAGCTCTATGGCTTCTGTCTGTGGTTCTTCATTAGCTCTGATGGATGCTGGTGTACCAATCAAAGCTTCTGTCGCTGGTATCGCTATGGGTCTGGTAAAAGAAGGTAATGACTTCGTTGTTCTTTCTGACATTTTAGGTGATGAAGATCACTTAGGTGACATGGACTTTAAAGTGGCTGGTACTACTGAAGGTATCACTGCACTGCAGATGGATATAAAAATCGAAGGTATCACTCGCGAGATCATGCAGATCGCTCTGAAACAAGCCAAAGCTGCCCGTATTCACATTCTGAACGTGATGGATCAGGCTATCAGCACGCACCGTGAAGAGCTGTCTGAACATGCTCCACGTATCTACACTTTAAAAATCAACCCGGAAAAAATCCGTGACGTGATTGGTAAAGGTGGTGCTGTGATCCGTCAGATCACTGAAGAATCTGGTACTACGATCGAAATCGAAGATGACGGTACAGTGAAAATTGCTGCGACTAACTCGCAAGCTGCCAACATTGCGATCAACCGTATCGAAGCTATCACAGCTGAAATCGAAGTAGGTGCAGTGTATCAGGGCGAAGTAGTACGTATTGTTGACTTCGGTGCTTTCGTTAACGTTCTGCCTGGCAAAGACGGTTTAGTTCACATTTCACAAATCTCTGATGAGCGTGTGAGCAATGTGGCTGACCACTTAGTCATTGGTCAGAAAGTTGCTGTAAAAGTAATGGAAGTAGACAAGCAGGGTCGTGTGCGTTTAAGCATTAAAGAAGCTCAGGACAAACCTGCTGCTGTTGAGTCTGCCGATGCTGTTGAAGCTCAGTAAGGTCCCTGACCTGACCAAAAGTGCAGTGCTGCTTGCAGCACTGCTGGCTTTGGGCGCTTGCGCCCAGAAACCTTCAACTGAAGTTGCTGTACTGGTGGAAAATCCGCTGGAACCAGAACCAGTTGCTGTCTCTTATCGCACTGAAATCGCCATAGCGCGAATTTCCGAGCTGCTGAATAAAGCCGAAACCACAGACGAACAACGTGCCAGGTTATTTTACGATCGCGGCGTGATGTACGACAGTGTTGGTTTACGTTCATTAGCCCGTTTTGATTTTCTGCGAGCCTTGCGTTTACAGCCTGATATGGCGGATGCCTATAACTTTATTGGTATTCACCATACCTTAGTGGGCAACTACACCGAAGCTTATGAGTCTTTTGATGCTGCGTTAGAACTGGCACCAGATTACGATTATGCTTATTTAAATCGGGGTATAGCGCTGCTGTATGACAGTAAAACTGCGTTGGCTGTAGGCGACTTTGAACAGTTTCATAAGGCGAAACCTGAAGATCCGTACCGTTCATTGTGGTTGTATTTTGCTGACGCTAATTTATCCGTGCCAGAAGCTCAGGCGCGTTTAGCTTTAAATCAGACTAAATTAGATCCAGACCATTGGGCCAGCAAGATAGTTGCTTTTTATCTGGGTAAAATCTCAGAACAAGAGTTACTGGACGCTGCCGCTACTCTGAATTCGGATCAACAACAACTGGCTGAACGTTTATGCGAAGTGTATTTCTATCTGGCTAAATGGCATCAGCAACAAAACCCAAGCAAAGCGCTGAATTACTATAAAAAAGTACTGGCGACTAATGTGTATGAGTTTGTTGAACACCGTTATGCCCGCATAGAAATGAACAGATTGCGTGGTTTAGATGCCAGTGCGATTCCTGTTGAATAACAGACAGAAGCGATTCAATAAAAAAAGCCGGTTTTCTGGCTTTTTTGTTTTTAAAAGCACTTTGGCTATCGCGTGGCTTTTCTGTTTAGTCGGCTGTGAACCTGCGCTGGAGCATTTGCCTGAACAGCAATTAATGGATAAAGCGCAGCAAGGCCATGGGGCTGCCGCAGTACTACTGGCGAAAAAACGTCAACAGCAGGGAGACATTCCTGCGGCACTTAACTGGTATCAAAAAGCGCTGGATGCAGGGCTCACACATGAACTTGCTGCTTTACTTGCATTAAAACAGCGTCAGGATGGCTTTTTAGCGACCGCAAGCTATCTTGAGCACCGTCTACAGCAACAACAGAGTGTAAACGCAGCAGAGGCTGATTTAGCCACTGATTATGGCCTCTGGCATTATGTTCAGAGCCCAGCTAAGGTTGCATCGAACTCAGATTCCTCTTGTAGCCTGACTTTACAACCTGTAGTGCAATCCAAAGCCGGAAGTCGTCAATTGCAGCTGTTACAACAACAGTGGCAACAGGACCCTCAGCTTTCCTCTCTAGCTGTCTGTTTTTTACCTGAAAAACGTATGAACAGTACTGACTTGCAGTGCAGTTATCAGGCCGGACAACGAATTCAGTGTCAGTATCAGGTATTAACACCTGATGTGGCCAAAGGCGGATTTAGTCAGTTACTGGTGGTTGCAGGTGAAGGTACAGCCAATTACAACAATGGCATAGTGCAACTGGCTGAAAGCAGTTCTTTTGAGGTGTTCCGGCACGAGTTTGCCCATATTCTGGGTTTTATGGATGAATACAGTTTAAGTACAGAAGTGGCTCAAACTGAATGTCGCAGCGATAAAATCCGGCCTAACTTACTGACTGATAAAACCCAGTTGGATATCTATCTGCAACATTGGCAATTAGAAAAGCACGATGTTCAGTTACAGCCAGTGGAGAGTTGTGATAATGCAGGTGTGCAGGCTTACGCCCCTGTAAGCAATTTAAGCTTTATGCGCTCACACGAGGCTCAGGTACCAGATTTATACATTAAGTTAATGCAAAAGGTGCTGGCAAAGCCAGAGTTGATTATGCCGGTACAGTATTTTTATGCATATTTAGCCAGGCAAGAACAGGATTGGTACCATTGGCGCTTATTGATGGATCAGGCTGCTAAACAAGGTTATCCGGATGCTCTGCACTCGTTACAAGAGGCTTCAGCTATTCCGACAGCTCCGTAAGTTCGCGGCTTAATAAATCGGCATCACCTAAATTCAGCTCCAGCAGGCGGCGTAAATGACTGGCAGAGTCGATATCAATTTTATCGCAGCGTAAACCCACACAGGAGTCATTCAAATGAGCTACTGTGACATCCATAAATAAATCCACACCGGATTCATTCAGCTGAAACTGCAACTGAAAGTGTTGGCCTGCTTGTAATACCGTTGCTGCATCTAACTGCAACAAAGCACCTTTAAGCGACAAATCCTGCAATTGACCTGTGTATACAGCGTCAGCATTTTTCAGTTGTACCGGACCGGAAAATAACACCCGGCTAAAACGTCTGTTGTCCATACCAAATCCTTTCATTCACTACGTTGAGCATAGTTGTTTCCGGCATGAAAAGACAGCAAAGGCAGCTAAATTTAACTGCCTGCACAGTCACTTAGTTATTAGCTGACTTCTTCACCTGCCGCCTGGCGATCTGCGTGATAACTCGATCTGACGAAGGGGCCTGAGGCAACGTGTTTAAAGCCTAACTCGTAACCAATACGTTTTATTTCGTCAAACTCATCCGGAGATACGTAGCGTTTGACTGGTAAATGGTGTTTGCTTGGCTGCAGATATTGGCCGACAGTCAGCATATCGACATTATGAAGACGTAAGTCCCGCATCACTTCGATAATCTCTTCTGTGGTTTCACCTAAACCCACCATCAGGCCTGACTTGGTCGACACTTCCGGATGGGCTTCTTTGTAGCGTCTTAGCAGTTCCAGTGACCATTTATAGTCAGCGCCTGGACGTGCCAGCTTGTATAAACGTGGCGCTGTTTCCAGGTTGTGGTTGAATACGTCTGGTGGCGTTTGTGTCAGAATGTCCAGCGCTGCATCCATACGGCCACGGAAATCCGGTACCAGTACTTCAATTTTAATAGCCGGGCTTTCACGACGAATAGAACTGATACAGTCGGCAAAATGCTGGGCACCGCCATCACGCAGGTCATCACGGTCTACCGAAGTAATTACCACGTATTTCAGCGCCATATCTTTGATAGTTAACGCCAGTTTTTCCGGCTCTTCTGCACTTGGAGGCAAAGGGCGGCCATGAGCTACATCACAGAATGGGCAACGTCTGGTGCAGATAGCACCTAAAATCATAAAAGTTGCGGTGCCGTGGTTAAAGCATTCTGACAGGTTAGGGCAAGAGGCCTCTTCACAGACTGAGTGCAAACCATGTTTACGCATAGCGCCTTTGATTTGTTCAATGCGGTCTGTACTGCGCGGTAATTTGATTTTTAACCAATCAGGTTTACGTAACATTTCGTCACGTTCGGTGGGTAACACTTTGATTGGGATCAGGGCCATTTTATCGGCATCACGTAACTTAACGCCTGGTTCCATACGAGCTGTTTTGATGGTCATATTACTCACTTAACCCTGTTTTGTGCTCAGTTTGGCTTACTGCCAATTGAGCCACAAATTGTGACTGCAAAGCCTGCTTTGCTTCATCCACTAATTGTGGACCAGCAATATCTTTGGTTTGGATCATCTGCATGCCGGCATAACCACATGGGTTGATCCTGGAAAAAGGTGACAAATCCATATTTACGTTTAAAGCCAAACCATGAAAGGTACAGCCTTTTCTCACCCGCAATCCAAGCGAAGCGACTTTTTGTTCCTGCACATACACGCCGGGCGCATCGGCTTTGGCATAAGCTTCAATACCATAAGGGGCCAACGCTTTAATGATCACCTGTTCAATCAAGGTGACCAGTTCGCGCACACCCAGCTTACGTCTTTTGATATCCAGCAATACATAAGCAACCAGCTGGCCAGGGCCGTGATACGTCACCTGACCGCCTCTGTCTACTTGTACCACAGGAATATCACCTGGCATCAGCAGATGTTCTGCTTTACCGGCTTGACCCTGAGTAAATATCGGATCATGTTCAACAAACCACAGCTCGTCCGGACTCTGTTCTGTCCGCTCATCTGTGTATTTTTGCATGGCTTGCCATACCTGAACATAAGGCTGGCGCCCTAAATTCCGTATCACTAAGCCTTGAGAGTCAACCACAACGAACTCCGGTTCAGTTGAAAGTGCCGCATTATACCTGCACTGCCAGCAAAAAGGGCAGTGCCACTCGTCAGATCACATACCTAACCAGTTCTAAACGGCCAAGTTCTGTGTACAGCAGTTCCATATGTTCTTTGCTGGTGACAGTCACAGACACAGATACAGAGTGATAACTGCCTTTGCTGCTAGGGCGAATTTGCGGATTGTAGTCGTCGGCTTTGGCATGTTCCTGCAGCACAACTACGATATGGTCCACCAGTTCTGGTACAGCGACGCCCAGTACTTTAAAGTTTACCGAGCATGGAAACTCTAAAAATTCATCAAAGCGGGTGTCTTTTACTTCAATTGTCATGATGTTCTGCTCACAAAAATAATCTTGATCTATTTTAACAAAAAGTCCCGGACTTGCCGGGACTAATTTAGATATGGGCTGTCGCTTTTTTACTGGAAACGCATTTTTACCATATCGACTAAGCGACTGAATAAACCCGCTTGCTCGATATCTTCCAGCGCTACTAAAGGAAATTCGGCGATATCTTTGTCACCTAATTTCAAATAAACAGTGCCCAGTACCTGACCCTTGGATATGGGGGCAATCAGTTCCTGATTCAATTTAAAGTCGGCTTTTAACTCTTTACGCTGGTTACGTTGCAAGGTAATAGGGGTTTCTGCCAGCACACCTAACGTAATGATTTCTTTGGTGCCTTGCCATACGCGTTGTTCAGCAAACTTTTCACCTGCCTTATAAGGAGAAAAGGTTTCAAAAAAGCGAAAGCCATAGGTCAGTAATTTTTTGTTTTCTGCTTCACGGATTTTGGCGCTGTCTGTGCCCATGACGACAGAAATCAGTCGCATATCATCTTTAGTGGCTGAAGTGACCAGACTATAACCAGCCTCTGAGGTGTGGCCTGTTTTGATACCGTCCACGTTCAGGCTTTTATCCCACAATAAGCCGTTACGGTTGTATTGTTTAATGCCGTTAAATACATATTCTTTTTCAGAGTAAATTTTGTATTCGTCTGGCGTGTCACGAATTAAAGCGATCGACAGTTTGGCCATATCACGGGCTGTAGTACGCTGATTTTCATCAGGTAAACCATGGCTATTGGTGAAGGTACTATTGTCCATACCTAAGCGCACCGCATGGGCATTCATTAATTCAACAAAGGCGCCTTCAGTGCCTGCTATATGTTCGGCCATAGCGACACAAGCGTCGTTGCCCGATTGCACAATAATGCCGCGGTTTAACTCTTCAACGCTGATGGTTTCGCCTACTTCGATAAACATTTTGGAAGAGTCTGAATACTGTTTAGCCCAGGCGTTTTCGGTGATAGTGACAGGATCTGATGGTTTGATAGTACCGTTTTTAATTTCTGTACCAATAATGTAGCTGGTCATCATTTTGGTCAGGCTGGCTGGTGCCAATAACCCATCTGCATTGCCTTCGGCCAATACAGCTCCCGTATGGTAATCCATCAGGATATAACCTTTGGCGTTTACTTCAGGGGGCTGCGGCGTCATTTGTGACGCTGTAAGAGGGGCTGTTTGTCCGGCTGCTAAAAAACTGGCAACACCAAAGGAGCAAGCAATAAAAATTCTGGAGTACGTATTCATGAGACCTTTCTTATGTTGTTGAACTGAATTCTTTTTTAAAGAAAATCAACCGTGGTTTTAACCACAGCTTTTTTTATCTGTAATATAAGCCGATGGGTAATCAGCACTTTTAAAACGTTCCAGCCAGCTGTTCGCTTCGGCCGTTGATGGCATTGGACCCGCCAGTAAACGGAAAATTCCATTGCCTTCGTTAATTTGTGTAGATACAGACCATTGTTGCTGTAAATCCGAACCTAACTTTTGCAGTTTCTCTTTATTGCTGCTGGCAACCAGTTGAATAAAGCAGCCTGTAACCTTAGAACGGGCAACTGGTGCTGTTGTCGCTATCACTGGGGCTGCAACTGGCGCTGAAGGTGCTGCAACGCTGCCAGGTCTTGGGCTGGCAGGGTTAGAGGCTATAGTGGTTTCTTCAAACCTGTTGCCTCTGTTGCCTAATCCCATGGCATAACTTTCCTGATTGGTCATGGCAGGAGATGCCAGCAGTTCGACCTGAACCCGTGCTGTGCCTTTGCCCATCATGCCAATTTTATAAGCCGCTGAATAAGACAGGTCGATCACTCTGTCCTGATGGAAAGGTCCTCTGTCGTTTACCCGCACTATGGCTGACTTACCGTTGTCGAGGTTGGTTACTCGCACATAAGAAGGTAATGGCAGGGTTTTGTGTGCTGCCGACATGGCAAACACATTATAAACTTCACCGTTGGATGTCAGATGACCATGAAATTTATGGCCGTACCAGGAGGCTATACCTGTTTCCTTGTATTCCATCAGATCAGTACGGGGAGAATAATCCACGCCATAAATATTATAGGGTTTGTTCCCACCACGGCTTAAGGCTTCAGCCCTGGGGTCAGGATCTGTCATTTCCAGTAAGGTTGGCAGACGGTCCGGATGGCTGTCAGTGGCTTGTGAATAACGGCCTTTATTAGGTTCTTCCCAGGTTGGGGTTGGTCCGGTTTTGGCTGATTTTGGTGCCGGCGTTTGTGAGCAGGAAGCCAAGATCAGAGTACAGCATACGATAGTTATTTTTTTAATCATTGATTCTTTCTACTGCTGAGCTAAAAGTCGTTTATGAGTGCTGATCGACATTAGAATACCAAAACCTGCCATCAGTGTAACCATGGATGTCCCGCCGTAGCTAATCAAAGGCAAAGGCACCCCCACTACAGGTAATAATCCTGACACCATACCAATGTTAACGAACACGTAGACAAAAAATGTCAGCGTAATGCTGCCTGCCAGCAGCTTACTGAAGTTGTCCTGAGCCTGACTTGCGATAATCAAACCGCGGGCAATGACAAAGGCATACAAGACTAACAGAAACAGCACACCTATCATGCCAAGCTCTTCGCTGAACACAGAAAATATAAAGTCGGTATGGCGCTCTGGTAAAAACTCCAGTTGAGACTGAGTGCCATGCATCCAGCCTTTGCCTTCAAAGCCACCTGAACCTATAGCAATTTTTGACTGGATAATATGATAGCCAGAACCTAAAGGATCGCTTTCAGGATTTAAAAAGGTCAGTACCCGTCGCTTCTGATAGTCGTGCATCACAAAAAGCCACATACTGTAGCAACCAACAGGGACAATTAATGCTAGTGCTGTGATTATGCGCCAGCTCATACCGCCCAAAAACAGCACAAAAATGCCGGCGACAAAAATCAGAATGGATGTGCCTAAATCGGGCTGTTGCTGGATAAGTACAGTAGGAATAGCGCACATAATAAAACCGACAATCAAGTGCCGGAATTTCAGCGGTAAAGGGTGAGAGGATACATACCAGGCGACGGCCATAGGCACGGCCAGCTTCATCACTTCAGAAGGTTGGAATTTCATAAAACCTAAATCCAGCCAGCGTTGTGCGCCTTTGCCTATATGACCAAAAGCCAACACCATCACCAGCATAGCTGTACCCGCTAAAAATAACGGCACAGCCCAGAAGCTAAAGGTTTGAGGTTTTACCTGAGCCAAAAACAACATAGCACCAAAAGCAATGACTAATCTTGTACTGTGCGCCGCCATCATATCCCAGTGTTGGCCACTGGCACTGTAGAGCACAAATAACCCTGTAATACACAGTAGTAATAAACCCGCTAATAAAGGACCATCTAAATGCAGCTTGGCCAGCAGCCCTTTATGACTTGGGTCTTTCAGCACATTCATGGCTGAGCTCCTGTTACATCTTGACGGGTAAAATAGATAACTTGATCAGGATCTGGTTTTGCTAATAGCTCTTTGTCGCAGGGGCAGTGCAGCAACATCATGGCTGAGCTCCTGCCGCACTTTGGCGTGTAAAGTAATAATCCATCATTTTACGGGCTATAGGTGCGGCATTTGAACCACCACCACCGGCGTTTTCAACAGTCACAGTTAAAGAAATAGTCGGGTTCTCTGCTGGTGCGTAGCCAATAAACATAGCGTTGTCCCGATGCACTTCTTTAATCGCATTGGCATCATACTTTTGGTTTGCTGCCATATTAATGACCTGTGCAGTGCCTGTTTTACCGCCTGCGCTATAACTGATGCCTTTAAAGGCGTTAAAGCCGGTGCCGCCTTGTACCATCAGAGTTTGACGCATGGCCTCTTTTGAAATATGCCAGTTGTTGGGGTCTTTGACCTCTATAACGCGTTCCAGCGGGGCAATAAGATTGGTATCTTTGTTTTGATTACGGAAATAACGGCCCATATGCGGCGTAGGTTTTAGGCCATCGTTCAGTAGTATTGCAGTAGACAATGCTAATTGCATCGGGGTCACGCTCCAGTAACTTTGGCCTATGCCCAAAGAGACAGTATCACCAGGAAACCAGCTTTGTTTATGTCTGGCTCTTTTCCACTCTTTAGAGGGCATCAGGCCTGCACTTTCTTCCATCACGTCTATGCCAGTGCGGGAGCCAAAACCAAACTTTTTCATATAATCAGAAATTTTGTCTATGCCAAGTTTAACGGCTAAATCGTAAAAATAAGTATCACAACTTTTGGTGATGGCTGTGTATACATCTACCCAGCCATGGCCCCATCTGATGTGGTCGCGATAAGGCCGGCTGTAATTAGGCAGCTTATAAAAACCCGGATCGGCGATGCGGGTTTGTTCTGTGACAGTACCATTCTCCAAGCCCAAAATAGCCATATGAGGTTTGATGGTTGACGCAGGCGGATACACCCCCTGAGTGACCCGGTTCACCAAAGGACGATCAGGGGATTCCAGCAATTCACGGTAGTTTTTGCCGCTGATACCATGCACAAATAAATTCGGGTCGTAGCTGGGGTTGCTGTAAAAGGCGATAACAGCACCATCGCGGGGATCCATGGCTACTATAGCGCCACGGTTTTCACCCAGCAGTTCTTTGGCTTTTTGTTGCAGATGCATATCGATGGACAGGATCAAATCCTCACCAGAAGTCGCAGGTTTAGAATCCAGAATACGGATCACCCGGCCTCTGTTATTCACTTCTACTTGTTGAAAACCGACCTGACCATGCAATTGGCTTTCGTAAAAACGTTCCAGACCAATTTTGCCTATGTCCCGGCTGGCAGCATAATTGGCAGTTACGCCATTTTCTTCCAGTTTCTCCAGTTCTTTAGCGTTAATTTTGCCGATGTAACCTATAGCATGAGTAAAAAGTTCACCATAAGGGTAGTGTCGGGTCAAACGGGCTTCTAATGTCACACCTTCCAGCCGGTGCTGATTGACCGCAATAATGGCGACTTCCTGTTCCGTCAGGTGCTCTTTCACAGCGATACTGACAAAACGTCTGTGGTATTTTACTTCTTTTAAAAACTCTTGCTGACGCTCTGGTGTGATTTCAATCAGTTTTGCGATTTCAGCCAGAGTTTCCGGAATGTTTTTCACTTGCTCGGGAATAAGTTCTACCGAGTGAATAGGGCGATTTTCCGCCAACAAAATACCATTTCGATCATAAATCAGCCCCCTGTTCGGTGGCTGTGGAATAAGTTTGATACGGTTACCATCGGCACGAGTCACATAATGGTCGTGCATCACTACCTGTAACTTGTATTGGTTAAACACCACCACAAAAAAACAAATCATGACAACGGCAAAACCAAACAAAGCCCTTTGATTAAACATCTGGCTTTCGGCTGCTGGGTCCTGAATAGAGGGGCGTTTTTTAATCATGGTTATTCGCGGTTATCTACAAAGAGAGGGTGGTTGGTGCTAATACTCCCATAAATCAACGCCTTAGCAAAATCATACAAAGCCTTTTGATTAAATACCTGGCTTTGGGTTGTGAGGATTTGAATTGAAGAGCATTTTTTTATCATGATTATTCGCGATGGTATGGATGGTTAGTACTAATGCTCCAGGCCCGGTACAGGCTCTCTGCCAATACAACCCGAACCATAGGGTGGGGCATGGTCAATGCAGATAAAGACCATTTGCCTTCACTGGCTGCTATGCAGGCTGGCGCTAAACCTTCAGGACCTCCCACCAGTAAACAGACATCACGGCCATCCATTTGCCATTGTGTCAGCTTTTGTGCCAGTTGTGGACTGCTCCAGTTGGCACCTTCCACCTCCAGCGTAATAATGCGGGCGCCTTTGGGCACAGCAGCCAGCATTTTTTCGCCTTCGGTTTCCAGAATACGTTTGATGTCCGCATTTTTCCCGCGTTTACCAGCCGGAATTTCAATTAAATCCAGTGGTAAATCACGCGGAAAACGACGGGCATATTCTTCATAAGCCGTAGTGACCCAATCAGGCATTTTTGTGCCGACTGCAATCAGCATTAACTTCATGCCGTTAAACGCTCCAGAGTTTCTCTAATTGGTAAAAACTGCGGCTTTCTTCCTGCATGACATGGGCAATCACATCACCCAAATCAATCAGTACCCATTCACCTGAACCTTCACCTTCAATGCCTAACACACTGATGCCGGCTTTTTTCGCTTCTTTGGCCAGATGATCGGCGATAGAACGGGTATGACGGTTTGAGGTGCCTGAGCAGATCACCATTGAATCCGTCACGTTGGATTTTTCTCTGACATCCAGGCTGACGATATCCTTGGCTTTCATATCGTCCAGCTTGTCGAGGACGAATGCTAATAACTCTTGTGCTTGCACTTTTAACTCCGGGATCTAAAAACGCGACATGTTAACACTTTTTGTTTTGATCTTATACGCCGCTGTACAGCCTTTCTGCTTTTATATACTGCAAGACTTCGGCTGGTATTAACTGACTTAGTTCGGTGCTTTGCTGGTTTTTTTCCAATAAGGTTCTGATCCGCGTTGCGCTCAAATCCAGCGGAGGGTTATCCAGCAGCATAATTTTACCAGAGTCCAGTAAATGCAGGTCTTGTAAAGCTTGGGTACCAAACTGTTCAAGCAGTGCCGGGCAATCGCCATCTTCTGCTGAACTGCCAGGCCTTTGGCAAACCACCAAATGCGCCAGCTGTAAAATGCTTTGCCATTGATGCCATTGTTTAAAGTACGACAGCGAATCCATACCCATCACAAATAACAAGCCGCCCCGCGGATATTGTTCGCGCAGCAAACGCAAACTATCCACAGTGTACGAAGGGCTGTGTTTATTCAGCTCCAGTGGCTGAAGATGCACACCTGGAATATGCTCAATAGCGAGTTGTACCATGGCTGCTCTGTGTTCAGCGCTGACGCCGGGACTTGCGCGATGAGCGGGTAGGTGGCAGGGCATTAGTTGCACTTCACGGACAGCACAGTGTTTTAATACGTACTGAGCGCAGGCTAAATGCGCCTGATGTATGGGGTCAAAAGTGCCGCCAAATACGGCAAAAGCACGATCAGGGCGTGAAGTCGGCATAACGTTGCTGCAATGAAAAAACTTTAGACACAGGGCTCACCAACAAACTGACTAAATGCGCTAATGCCAGTTCAGGGCTGCTTAATGCGCCGGATTTAAAGGCGCGGTCAAAAGCAGCCAGTTCTTGTTGTACATAACCCAGCCATTTGGCAGGTAAGCGTGATACAGCGGTCTGATACATAGGTTGACGTTTAGGCCAAATCGCATTTTTCTTAAAGAAATCAGCCAAGGGTTTACCTTGCTGTTGCGCCAAATGCATTTGCATCAATGTGGTGACTTCTTTTTGCAACTGCCAGGCAATAATTACAGGTTCAGTGTCCTGTTGTAATAAACGATCAAGCCGGTGCAGGGCTTCGTTACCCTGACCAGAGAGTAAAGCATCCACTAATTGAAACACGGAGAAGTGCGATTGGTCGGCTAAATGTTGTTCCAGCAGTTCAGCATCAATAGTGCCACTGACCAAAGTTAAACCCAGTTTTTCCAACTCCTGTGCAGCGGCCAATAAATTACCGGCACAGTGATGTTGCATTAAGGTGATGGCATCCGGCGTTAAATGCAGTTTTAATGCAGAGGCTCGCTGCTGTAACCAGCGCTGAAACTGCTGATCGTCCAGCGGATAAAACTGCACCTGCACCGCTTGTTCCGCCAGTGTTTTAAACCAGGCAGATTTTGCATAATCATTGGCATTTTTGGCAGCATGCAGCACCAGAATTAAATCCGGGTGCAATAACGAAGGCAGTTGTTTTAATAAATCGCTTGCGCCTGTGGGCAACTTCGCCGGTAGTTCCAGCTCAAAAACCCGGCGGGGTGAAAACAAAGATAAGTTATTCAGTTCCATCAGAAAGTCGTTCCAGCTGAAACTGTTGTCCCAGCTGTAACTTTGCCTCTCGTCAAAGCCGTGTTTTTTCGCAGCAGCACGAATTAAATCAATGCTTTCCTGCTTTTGCAGCGGCTCTTCACCAAACACCAGATAGACTGGTGCCAGGTTTTTTTGTAACTGTGCAGCAAGCTGATTGCTATACAGTTTCAGCATTAGTTGAGCCGGTTTAACTGGCGGATAATACGGCTTGCTGCCTGAGAACGTAACTCCTGCAGCAACAGATCAAGCTCCTTCGCCTTAGCCAGTGCCAGGTTAGGATCGTCCTGATAGTCGCGGGTCAGTTCAAATTGAAACTCTTGCAGTTCCTGATCCGGCAGCAATAACTGGTACTTCACTCTATAGATCAGTTCATATTCTGCAACCTGACCATTAGGGAATAAAGATAAAGTCCGGCGTTCCAGACTGTCCTGCTGCAGCATCAGAGCCGGAGCTTTTGGATCCAGTTCGGTCAGCAATTTTACTTTATTGCTTTCCAACTGGTCTGATAACAAGCTTGCCAGTTCCGAATGCTTTTTGGCATCAACAAAAATAGCCGGATAACGTTCCAGCGGCAGGCTGCCACGTAAGTGGAAGCCACAGCTGGTCAGAAGCAGGCTGCTGATCAACAGCAGCCCTGTCCATACGGAGTGTTTTTTCATTTTATCCTACGGCCAGACTCAGCAGTTTACCCGGAACATAAATCACTTTACGAATAGTGACACCCTCAAGGAAACGCTGAACGTTTTCTTCAGCATGAGCAAGTTCCAGCACTTGTTGTTCAGTGGCATCAGCTGCCACTGTGACTTTAGCGCGAACTTTACCGTTAATTTGCACTACCACTAATTTTTCATCTTCCACCATAGCAGCTGCATCAGCGACTGGCCATGGGCTTTGTTCCAGTGACGTGGTAAAACCTAATTCTTTCCACAGGTACTGCGACAAGTGAGGCGTGATTGGGTTCAGTAACTGAATTAAGGTCTGAATACCTTCGCGTTTCACTTGTTTGTCAGCGTCCGTATCCACAGGGGCTTTTTGCACCTTGTTCGCCAGCTCCATAATGGCAGCAATAGCGGTATTGAATACGTTACGACGGCCTATATCGTCTGACACTTTGGCGATTGTTTTATGGATATCGCGGCGCAAAGCTTTTTGATCTGAGTTTAATTCCAGTGACGTCACAGCTGTAGTGAATAAGTCTTTATGTTCAGCCGCTAAAGTCCAAATGCGACGTAAGAAACGGTTTGCGCCTTCTACCGCTGAATCTTGCCATTCCAGAGTTTGTTCTGGCGGCGCAGTAAACATCATAAACAAACGCACTGTATCAGCGCCGTACTGGTCTATTACCAGTTGTGGGTCAATACCGTTGTTTTTCGACTTGGACATTTTACTCATGCCTGCCGACAAAACTGGTTTGCCATCTGCTTTTAAAACAGACGCTGTAATGCGGCCTTTTTCGTCACGTTCTGTCGCCACATCCGCAGGAGAGAACCATTCTTTACCGCCGTTTTCAGTTTCACGGTAGAAGGTTTCAGCCAATACCATGCCCTGGCACAATAAACGCTTAAAGGGCTCATCACATTGCACTAAACCGACGTCACGTAACAGTTTGTGGAAGAAACGGGCATACAATAAATGCAGAATAGCGTGTTCAATACCACCAATGTACTGATCAACCGGCAGCCAGTAGTTGGCTTTGGCCGGGTCCAGCATGGCTTTGTCATGATCCGGGCTGCAGTAACGGGCATAGTACCAGCTCGACTCCATAAAGGTGTCGAAGGTATCGGTTTCATGGAAAGCGGCCTGGCCGTTGTACGTGGTTTTTGCCCACTCCGGGTCAGCTTTGATAGGCGAAGTCACGCCGTTCATCACCACATCTTCTGGTAAACGCACCGGCAGCATATCTTCTGGTACTGGCACCTGAGTGCCATCTTCCAGCGTCAGCATAGGAATAGGTGAGCCCCAGTAACGTTGACGGGATACACCCCAGTCGCGTAAACGGTAATTCACTTTGACCTGACCAATGCCCATGGCCGTTAACTTGTCGGCAATGGCTTTAAAAGCAGCTGCGAAGTCTAAACCGTTAAATTCGGCAGAGTTAACCAGCACACCTTTTTCAGTAAAGGCTGCAGTGGTTAAATCGCACACTGCCGCACTGCCAGCTTCCGGCTGAACCACTTGTTTAATCGCCAGACCGTATTTAGTCGCAAATTCAAAGTCGCGTTGATCGTGACCAGGCACGGCCATCACAGCACCAGAGCCGTAATGCATCAATACAAAGTTGGCTACCCAAACCGGTACTTGTTCACCTGTTAAAGGGTGAATGGCAAATAAACCTGTTGGCGCGCCTTTTTTCTCCATGGTCGCCATATCGGCTTCGGCCATTTTTCCGCCTTTGCAGTCGTCAATAAAGGCCTGTAATTCAGGGGTATTCACGGCAGCTTGCTGGGCTAATGGATGCTGAGCGGCAACGGCAACGTAAGTGACACCGTATAAAGTATCAGGGCGGGTGGTGTAGACCGACATCGTCTGGTCTGAACCCGCCACTTTAAACTCGATCTCCACACCTTCTGAGCGGCCGATCCAGTTTTTCTGCATGGTTTTTACTTGCTCAGGCCAGTCGTCTAACTGGTCTAAGTCTTGTAACAGCTCTTCAGCGTAATCGGTGATTTTAATAAACCACTGTGCCAGTTCGCGCTGCTCTACCAAGGCCCCTGAACGCCAGCCGCGGCCATCAATGACTTGCTCGTTGGCTAAAACGCACTGATCAACCGGGTCCCAGTTTACGGTCGCCATTTTTTTGAAGACTAAGCCTTTTTCAAACAGCTTGGTGAAAAACCATTGTTCCCACTTGTAGTATTCAGGCTTACAGGTGGCGACTTCGCGATCCCAGTCGTAACCAAAACCTAAGCGTTTCAGCTGGCCTTTCATATAGTCGATATTGGCGTAAGTCCATTTGGCTGGAGCTGTTTTATTAGCGATAGCAGCGTTTTCGGCCGGTAAACCAAAAGCATCCCAACCCATAGGTTGCATCACGTTTTTGCCCTGCATACGCTGGAAGCGGCTGATCACATCACCTATGGTGTAGTTACGCACGTGGCCCATATGTAAACGGCCACTTGGGTAAGGGAACATGGAGAGGCAGTAGTATTTTTCTTTCGAAGCATCTTCTACTACTTTAAAGGCGTTTGTTTGTTCCCATTCCTTTTGCAGCTGCTGTTCAATCAACTGCGGGTTATATTGTTCGTGCATTAAAAACCTTCCAACGTGAAGTCAAAACCAGACCGATGAAACCGGCGGGAAAAATTGCCGCTAGCATACCGCAAGCGGGGGGTCGGCAACAACTGCAACAAGGGACAATCCTTGCTTTGTTTTATTTTGTGGTGATGCTCTTGTCTGCTGTACTCCGGCTGCATAAAGTGGTGAATTGAAGATGCGGGTTTTATCAAGGAATTGATTGTGTTTGGTATCGAAAATCTGATGTTGTTTATTATTTCTGGCTTATTGCTGAATATTTCGCCAGGGCCGGATACGGTGCTGATTATAAGCCGTAGTGCCAGTCAGGGCTGGCGCGCTGGCCTGGTCGCTGTTGTTGGTATTGGTGCCGGAGTTTGTATGCATATTTTTGCTGCTGCTTTGGGGGTCTCAGCTTTGCTGGCGACTTCTGCAACGGCCTTTACGCTGGTGAAGCTGGCTGGTGCTGCCTATTTAGTTTATCTCGGGGTGAAAATCTTGTTGGCAAAACGCCCTGAACATGGCGTTGTTGCACAGCAGCTGTCTGCTGCATCCTTTCGTAGCATTTTCCTGCAAGGCTTTGTCACTAATGTACTGAATCCAAAAGTAGCGCTGTTTTTCTTAGCTTTTGTACCGCAGTTTATTGCTGTGGATGCGGCCAACAAAGCTTTGGCTTTTGTCATTCTGGGTTTTATTTTTAACCTGAATGGCATGCTCTGGTGTGTGTTTTTAGCTGTCAGTGCAGGCTTTGCTGGAAAAAA
This sequence comes from Rheinheimera sp. 1928-s, assembly GCF_029269265.1. Lineage (GTDB taxonomy): Bacteria > Pseudomonadota > Gammaproteobacteria > Enterobacterales > Alteromonadaceae > Pararheinheimera. The sequence continues at coordinate 126,444 of NZ_JARIXP010000007.1, read as the reverse complement.
AATGAAAGTAAGCCCGCTGGTTGCGTTTTGGCTGAATAAAAGTATTGGTGCTTTATTTGTCGCTTTGGGCGTGAAATTAGCGCTGGCAGACCAGCGCTAGTCAGACTGTTCCCGATCAGTGGGGTAGAGCAGTTAATACTTTGCCCACCAATTGATTCAGCTCATCGCCATTGCCTATCCAGCGTGTGACCATCAGCAGATCATGTTCTTTATCTATGTAAATAATATTTCTGCCTGCGCCCTGAAAAGTAACGGCTGTTTCAGGCGCATTTGGCAGAGCTTTACGGCCCGGGTTTAAAAACCAGTTGGCAAAGCCGTATTCAGGATTGGCTGAGCCTCCTGTACTGGCCAGTTTGATCCATTCTTTACTGACAAGCTGCTTGTCCTGCCATTGACCCTCCCGTAAAAACAGATAACCAAAACGGGCTAAATCCCAGGCATTAATAAAGATACCACCGCCCCAATGACCGCCACCTGATACGGACTGCATCTTCTGACCATCCAGCTCAATCCAGCTATTGTCGTAGCCATACCAGCGCCAGGTGGACGAAGCCCCAATAGGTGTCATGATCTGTTCGTTCAGCACCTGGGGCAGAGGTTTACGCCAGACATACAAGGTGGATAACGCCAGCAGGTTTACCCGCACATCATTGTATTTGTAATGACTGCCAGGCGTGCGTAACGGCCGTTTTGGCCAGTCAGCCGGTGTTTTGCCTTCAGGTCTGTCGGCCCAGTCCGGTTTGCCCCATAAAGTGCCTTGCCAGTCACTGGTTTGACGCAGCAGATGATCCCAGCGAATTTGACTGTTGTGGTCACCCTGATACAAATCCACACCATGCGGCATGTAGCTGTCTACTTTGTCCTGCAGGTTATGAATTAAACCTTGTTGCACCGCCAGACCTGTCACAGTAGTTAAAAAAGTTTTGGTGATGCTGTGGGTCATATCTACAGCATTTGTATCGCCCCACTGGGCTATCACTGCGCCTTTATAAATAATAATGCCATTGGCAGGAGCACGGGTTTTCATGGGACCAATAATTTGATCATAAGGCTCTTTGGCACCAAAGGTGGTAGCCTGATTAATCGCCTGATCCGGGTCAGCTGTGTTTTCAGATTGTATGGCGTAATCCACTGCTTGTTGCAGCAACACAGCATCCACCTTTAATTCGGCGGCTGGTTTTTGTTGCCATTGCCCTGCAGGTGGAAAGTAGTCCGCTGTGCTGCTGGTGCTGAAGATCAGTGTCAAAGCAGTAACGGCAAAATATAGTTTCATCAACAACCCCTTTTATAGTTCTGTCTGCAGACTGAGCTTCAGAGCAAAAAGCCGCAATAGCCTTGCGACTAAAAAGCCGGGCTACAAGTTTAAAACTCAGTTGTTCGTTTTTAGCCGACTATACTGAAGAAAAGCAGTAAGGAGGTTTTATGTCCGAATTTAAAGAAAAATATCAGAATTGGCTCAATGAGTTAGCGACTATGCTTAAAGAAGGCAGGCAGCAGCAACTGGATAATCTGGTGGACTTTGCCGACACTGTCAAAGCTTATATCAAAGCAGGTAAAGAGCTGACGGCTTATGAAACTCAGCTTTTTATCGAAACCTTTAAACGTCAGGCCACAGAGGCCGAACAAGCGCCATCCCTTTGGCCTGAAACTTTGTGGTACGAACTTTCGCTTATTACCGACAAAACCCAGATTGAATGGCAGGAACTGATGCAGGATTTAGAGCATCAGGGCACTTATGTCCAAGGTGAAGAAGTGGGCATGGGCCTGTATCAATGCCAGCAGTGTCAGCAACAACAAGCCTTTTACCATCCGGCTGAATTAGGCGCTTGTGTCTATTGTGGGGGCACACAGTTTAGCCGTCATGGATTACCTGTTTAAAACCTTCATTTTATTCAATGATTTGTTAAGATGACGGAAATTGTAGTTTTCATCTTTCAACACTGAGCAGGTTGCATGACGCACAACAGCCATAAATATGCTTTAACCGCCGAACATTTAGGCCCACAACTTGATAAAAACCTGATCCAGCAAGCGCTGGACGTAACAGGTTTATCCAGCACTTTTATTGGCCAGGACAGAGCAAAGGCGGCATTAAATTTTGCCATCGGCATGGATATGCCGGGTTATAACCTTTATGTGATGGGCGAGCCAGCTTTAGGCCGTTACACCTTGGTGCAAGATATTCTGCAACAAGCCGCCAGCGAAAAAGCCACGCCGGACGACTGGTGTTATATCAATAACTTTGACGATGAACGTATTCCGGGCACCTTACGTTTAGTGCCAGGTGAAGGCAAAGTGCTGGTGAAAAAGGTTGAAGCCTTAATCGATGAACTGCTCGATACTTTCCCTGCTGCTTTTGATAACCCGGGTTATCAACGTAAGAAAAAAGCCATTCATCAGGAATTTGATGATAAATACGAAGCCGCTATAGAGTTAGTTGAACGAAAAGCTTTAGAGCAGCAAGTGGTGCTGTACGAAGAAAACGGTGCTGTCAGCTTTTCGCCTGTGGTGGATGGCAAAGCACTGGATGACAATGAATTTGCTAATTTGTCGGAAGAAAAACGCCAATTTTTCTACGATTTAGTCTCAGAGCTTGAAACCATTCTGAACGAGCAATTGCTGGAATTACCACAGTGGAAACGTGAGTTGTCGGAAAACCTGCGGGCGCTGCGTCGTGAAACTATAGAACAAGCCATTAAGCCATTGCTGAAGCAGTTGGAACACGACTATTCAGGTGAGCTGGGTGTGTTACGTTATCTGCGTGAAATGAAACCGGCTTTGGTCAAAGCCATGCTGGAACTGCTGCCTGAAGAAGCCGAAAGCGATAAGCTGGAAGAGCTGGATATCCGTGGCATTTTTGTTGGCGACTTTGTGCCTAATGTGCTGATGCATCACGAATTGATGGACGGCGCTCCTATTATTTTTGAGCCGAATCCAAGCTACGGCAATTTATTTGGCCGGGTTGAATACAGCTCAATGCAAGGCTCGTTATACACAAATTACCGCATGATCCGCCCCGGCGCTTTGCATAAAGCCAATGGTGGTTATCTGGTGCTCGATGCCGATCGTTTATTGTCACAGCCAAGCCTTTGGGATGCGCTGAAACTGGCGCTGAAAACCGGCGAAATTCTGATTGATACCCTAAGCGATCATGCTGTCACCAACTCCACCATTATTACGCCTAAAGCTATTCCACTCAGCGTCAAAATAGTGCTGCTGGGCTCGCGGGATTTGTATTATCTGGTTCAGGACGTGGACGATGAGTTTAACGAACTGTTCCGTGTGTTAGCCGACTTTGAGCATTATTTGCCGTTTAACGAGCAGACAGTGCGTTATATGTCGCTGCAAATTCAGGATCAAATTCAGCAAATGGATATGGAAACCTTGTCCGCCTGCGGTTTAAAGCAGTTGCTGAATTTCAGTTTCCGTCAGGCCGAACATCAGCGCAAACTCTCTGCCCGTTTTGCCGAAGTGCTGGAGCTGGTGCGAGAAGCCTGTTTTTACGCCGCTCAGCATGACTCGTCTGAACTGCGCGCAGAGCATGTGCAAATGGCGCTGGAAGGCAAACAATACCGCACAGGCCGTATCAGCGAATCCTTTTTAGAAGATATTCAGGAAGGCCAGATTTTAATAGACACTGACGATTGGGCTGTTGGCAAAATTAACGGTTTAACAGTGCTGGAAATTGGTGATACTGCTTTTGGTACGCCAGCCCGTATCAGTACCACAGTTTTTGCCGGTTCCACTGGTGTGGTCGATATTGAACGTGAAGTAGAACTGGGTAAATCCATTCACTCCAAAGGTGTGATGCTGCTGACTGGTTATTTAGGTGCTAAATACGCTCAGCATTTTCCGCTGACCTTGTCGGCCAATATAGCCATGGAGCAATCCTACGGCTTAATAGATGGCGACAGCGCATCCTTGGCTGAGGTCTGTGCACTGATTTCAGGCATAGCCGATATCCCTATTACCCAAAGTCTAGCGGTGACTGGTTCTATTAACCAGCATGGTCAGGTGCAGGCCATTGGCGGTGTGAACGAAAAAATTGAAGGTTTCTTCCGCTTGTGTGAGTCCCGTGGTTTAACAGGTAAACAGGGTTGTATTATTCCTGCCAGCAACCAGTTGAATCTGGTGCTGAATGATGAAGTGATCAAAGCGGTAGAGCAGGGCCAGTTCCATATTTATGTGGTCAAAGGTGTGGATGAAGCGCTGGAACTGTTAATGGATATGCCGGCCGGTGAGCGTAACAGCAAAGGCCAGTATCCAAAACGCACCATCAACTACCTGGCGCTGCGCCGTCTGGAAGAGATAGCCGAGATAGTCAACGGCTCATCTGACAGTTAACTAAAAATGGGGTCAGATCACATTAGTTACGTGTAACTAATGTGATCTGACCCCATTTTCAATTTGAAGAGAAAGAACGTGAAAGCTTTTAACTGGATTTTATTCGACGCCGACGAAACCTTATTTCATTTTGATGCTTATGCTGGCTTACAGCTGATGTTTAAAGGTTATGGTGTAGATTTTACGCTTGAGCAGTATGACGTGTATCAGGCGCTCAATCAGCCACTCTGGGTACAGTATCAAAGCGGCGAAATCGGTGCAAAACAGTTGCAGGAACAACGTTTTAGCTATTGGGGCGAGCAGCTGAATATTGCACCTTCAGTGCTCAATGCCGGTTTCTTACAAGCTATGGCTGAAGTGTGCACACCTTTGCCTGGTGCTGTCAGTTTACTCAATGCGCTGCAAGGCAAAGCCAAATTAGGCATTATCACTAACGGCTTTACCGACCTACAGCAAATCCGTTTAGAGCGCACTGGCTTACACAATCACTTTGATATTCTGGTGATTTCCGAGCAGGTGGGTGCGGCTAAACCTCATCCGCAGATTTTTGCTCACGCCAAAGAGTTGATGGGAAACCCTGAACCTAGCAGCGTGCTGATGGTGGGTGATAACCCGATAGCTGATATTGGTGGCGGTAAACAAGCAGGCTTTTATACCTGCTGGCTCAATCGTTTTAACGCTACTTTACCTGCAGGTATTACAGCGGATCTGGAAGTGCAGTCTCTGGACCAACTGGAAACTGCACTAAGCACCTTTCTCTGATGAAAATATGCTAGCTCAGAATATAGAGTTCAGTTTACCGCTGAACCATAAAGCGGCGACAAAAGCTGGTGTTGCCACTAGCTGAACCGCCCATAAGCCAATTTTTTGTGCCTTGCTCAGCGGACCAAAACGATGGATCAGAGTAAACAAGCTGATCATCGCCAGCAGATAACAAAGCAGCGGCGTAAACCAGCCGGAGCTGTAACTGCACGCTGCATGAAAGGCAACAGCAGCTATGATAGTTGCCGCGATATGAAGTTGGATTGAAGTGGAAACTGTAGTTGATTTCATCGATCTGTCCTCTGTTTTTTTATTGAAGTAACCTGCGTTAAAACAAAGACACGGCAAAAGATAAAACTGTGACAAATTTTAGAAAAATAACTTAACGCTATGGGTTCGAAGGCTGTTATGGTTATTAAAACCAGAGCGGAGTTTTATGTCCGCTCTGTCTGCTGAGTGATTTAGCCGGAGAAACGACTGGCGAGTTGATTAAGTTGCTGGGCTAATGTTAATAAGCCCTGTGAGGCTTGTTGCATCTGTTCGGCGCTGCTGACGTTCGCCTTATTCACGCTGTTCATCTGTGTTAACTGGCTGCTGACGTCAGCTGTCACCATAGCTTGTTGCTCTGTGGCTGCGGCAATTTGCAGGCTCATACTTTCCAGGCTTTGAATTTGGTCAGCGATAGCGCTCAGACTGTGGCTGACCTGCTGACTGAGTTCAACTCCTTGCTGAGCTTTTGCATCTGCCTTAGTGACTGCTGTTACCGCCGCTGAAGTGCTGGACAGCAGACTGCTGATCACATCCTGAATTTCTGTAGTGGAGCGTTGGGTGCGCGCCGCCAGATTACGAACTTCATCTGCAACCACGGCAAAACCACGGCCTTGTTCACCCGCTCTGGCGGCCTCTATGGCCGCATTCAGTGCTAATAAATTGGTTTGTTCGGCCACATTACGGATCACATCGAGAATTTGGCTGATGCTATCGGCTTTTTCTGCCAGCAACTTGATTACGATTTCCACTTGAGTGACTTCAACTGACAAACTGCTGATATGAGCACTGGCCTGATCAACACAGGATTTACTCTTTGAGCCTAATAGACTGACATTGCTGGTGCTATCGGCGGCCAGCGCAGAATTCTGCGCTATATCGGCCACTGTGGCTTCCATTTGATCCATCGCCTGCTGCACATTGTTATAGGATGCCAGCTGTTGTTGATTTTGCTCCAGACTAAGTGAAGATTGTTCTGATAAGGCTTTGGCCTGGGCATTAAGTGTGATGCTGCTCTGATGAATGTCGCTGATTAAATCGGCAATTTTACCGATGAATTGGTTAAATCCATCTGTCAGTTGTTGCAGTTCCGCACCTTTTTGCTGTTCAATTCTGACCGACAAATTCGCTTCACCCTGACCCATACGCGCAAAAAGTTCACCTAATTGCTGAATAGGGCGGCTAATGCTGTTACTGAGCAGTATAGATATAAACGCAAAAACCAGGGTCACCAGAAATGCCGTTACCCAACTGGTTTGTTTGATCTGATCCAACACAGAGAAGACTTCATTTTCTGGGACCTGAGCCACTAAATACCAGTCCATACTTGGTACATAAACTGAGGCCAGCACCAGTTTCTGATCCTTCACTGTTGCAGAAAGCACTTGAATACCTTGTGGTTTTAACAGATCACTGAGATCGACTTCAGGTAAAACAGCGGATAATGCTGTACCAATACTTTGCTCTGGATGCAATTGGATCTGACCCTGAGGGTTCACCAGATAAACAAAACCAGTCTGTTCGATTTTGTACTGACTGATCATGGTCACCATTTCAGTCAGCGGCTTGGCGATGCCAGACAAACCTCTGCCATCCAACTGTTGGTAGTTGACAAAAATCTGGTAACCCACTTCCGGACTGTTGAACACTGAAACCTGACTGGCTTTGCCACTGTCTTTAAATGCAAAAAACCAGCTATCTTCCTGCTGATTTAACCTGCGTAAAAAGCCTGCCTCGTTCCAGTAATCTCCCAGTTCTCTGTTGCAAAAGGATGCTGCCTGCAAACCATGGCGTTGCTTTATATTTTCCAGTTCAGCGACCAGCAGTTGTTCACGCTCCGGATCTCTGTTGCTGTTCAAAAAGTCATGAAACTGCGGGGATGTTGCTAATTGCTGTGCAATACGGCTCAGATGGTCAATTTCGGTTTCTATACTGGTTTTAATCTGCTGCAGACTTTTTGGCAGTTCGCTGTTGAGCATCCTGTCGGTTAATACCGTCTGAGTCATCGACTGGCTGATCATACTGATCAGCACACTGGCAATCAGCACTGCACCACTTAAACTGAGTAACAACTTGTGTCTGATAGACAAATGGTTAAATTGCATAACTTCCTCTATTTAACCTGAAATGGGGAATAAAAGCCGGAAAAGGCTGACATTTTCTGAGTACAGTCTGTCAATTTTGCCTGTGCTTTGTGTATTTTTTGTGAATGCTAGCCTGAGTTAAAACAAGACTCAAATAGTGTTTGGGTTTCGAGTCAGATGATTTCCCGGCCTTAAGCTAGTACTATGGTTTTTTACACAGAATTCTGGAGTACAGGATGCGACAATTAAGTGGTTTACTGCTGCTTGTTTTATGTCTGGCAGGCTGCCAGCAAGCCTACTACGCCACCATGGAAAAGTTTGGTGTGGAGAAGCGTGAAATACTGGTCGACAGGGTGAAGGATGCCAGGGATGCTCAGGTGGAAGGCCAGCAACAGTTTAAAGATGCGCTGGATGAGCTGAGTCAGTTATTGAAGTTTCATGGCGGCGACTTACAAACTAAATACGAAGAGCTGGATTCGGAGTATCAGCAAAGCGTCAAAGCCGCTGAACTGGTCAGCAGCCGTATTAATAAAGTGCAGTCTGTGGCTGATGCTTTATTTAACGAATGGCGTGACGAGCTGGAGCAATACCAGAATGCCAGTCTAAAAGCTCAGAGCAAACAAAAGCTGGTCACGACAGAAAAGCAGTTCGACATGCTGTTGAAAAAGATGCGCTCCGCTGAAAAGAAAATGCAGCCAGTGCTTAAAATCATGCACGACAACGTATTGTTTTTAAAACATAACCTGAATGCTAAAGCCATTGGTTCTATTCAAACAGATTTTGCCGGTTTACAGCAGGATGTCAGCAGCCTGATCATTGAAATGAATAAGGCGATAGCAGATTCAAATAAATTTATTGCTCAGATGCAAACTCAATAGTTCGAGCTGTTTCTCCAGTAAGGGCCGCTAAGGCGTCAGGCCCTTACTGTGTCTGCAATGGAGCTGGTGCTTGTGCAGGTTTTAGTAATTCCAGTTGGGCTTTGGCTTGCTGCTCTTCATCTCTTTGTTTAATACGCACTAATGACGCATAAAACTGTGCTGCGGTAAAAGATTGAGTCGACTGGATCAAATCGCTGACATCCGCAGAGCTTTGTTGCAACATCTGACGGAAAATCTCCAGATGCCCATTTTTTTGCAACAAAGGCGCTAAATTGGTTTCTTCAGCACCATCCCGAATGGTGTAGTACTTCAGTAATAATTCTGCTCTGGCAGCTAAGGTCAAAACCGGTGTATCTGCAGCAGGAGTAGAGCTTGCAGTTGTATCAGTCTGCTCTGCTTTAGGCTCGGTATGCTCTGTTTCAACTTCAGTTTGAGTCAGGGAGTTAAATAAAAATGCTGAGACAATCAAACCACTAAACAAACCCCAGAAATAGCTTAACAATGGTGTGGGCTTATACATAACAACCTTTCCGACTACGGCTTAACGACAAAAGACTGCGGCGATTATAACTGCCTAAGCTATAGCCTATGCAAACTTTTATGGGGTTTTTCGTGCCGCTGTGCGAGAACAAAGCCGGATCTCTGCTGATCTCCGGCTGTTGATAGCTCAACTTTGTGGTTTTAAATCAATTTGTATCCGGCCTGGCACTATGTCCAAACGAACCTGATGGGCGCTGCTGTTGTCTTTTAACCCATCCAGATATTGCCAGTAACCAGTGGTTTTTTCATCTTTGCTGAAGGTTAAACCAAACACCAGACCATTGCCCTGATGCAGGTAGCTAATGGCTTGATTGGCCGCTTTATTATCGGTTAGTTCAAAGGTAATAAAATCTTTTAAACGTGTATTGGCACTAAAAACACCGGACATCACTGGATTTGGATTACTGCCATACTCTGCACCTGTAGTTTTGACTTTATCCGGGTGAGGTAAAAATTGCTGGTGCTGAATGTCATACCGATCGCCGCCCTGCAGATAACTTAAGCGGATATTTTCCATTTGAAAGCCAAGCGGGTTCGTCACTTTTCTTGCCTGACGTAAATCAATCACAGTCACGCCTCCAGAGCCTAACGCCTGAAATTGCCGGGTTTTAGCCTGGTAAAACAACGCTGAGTCTTCGTCCACACCATAACCTATAGCTGAAGCGGAGTTTTGTTCTGCCACCGCTACTATTAAACGGCCAAAACGGGCTCTGCGGTCAAAGTGTTGATCAATCACCCCATCAGGGAAAAAACCTAAGCCGCGACGTAATTGCAGTGGCTCATCTGCGGCTTCATCGATTTGTGTATCAGGCTTTGCAACAGCTCTGGCTAAGGCAGTCCAGGACGAGCCTGAAGCAATCATGGTTTCACTCATGATTGCAGCGCCTGCACTTGTGCCGCCGACAATACCGCCGCTTTGATAAAGTTGCCAGATAGCATCAAGTACTGGGCTGTTTTTCCCTTCAGCTCTTAAGGTATCAACCAGATGATTTTGGTCGCCACCTAAAAACCAGACCGCAGTGGCTTGTTGCACTTGAGCCGCCAGTTTTGGGTCTGCAGCATTATTACGCCATAAGGATTCATCTTCTGTGGTGCTTTTGTCATCTTTCACCGCTATAGGCAGGAGTTGCACCTGCTGCTCAGGCACGCCATATAAGGCTAAATCCTGCTGGAATTGACGAAAGTATTTCACCGGTTGACTGCTGGCCGCAGGGATCACCACTATTCTGGCTTTATCTGCTCCACCAGCACTTTGAATAAACTGTTGGTATACGGCTTTGTTGGAACTGGCTAAAGCTCCGCCCACAATCATCAGTTCGCCCGCAGGCTGAGTTTTTGCGTATAAAAAGGGGCTGCCAAGGCTCAGACTAAGAGCCAGCAGGTAGGTTTTTTTCATCAGGTTCAGACTCCATTTTTGCTTTATTGAGTACGATCTAGTTGCTTCATCTGTTGCCACATCCGGCATCTTTGGCCAGGTTTTTTATTGATCTTTGAATGACAACAGCCCGAGCATAACAAAAGCCTGCATGCTGTCAAAGCGCTGAACGAGGATAAACACAGCTTCTGCGCTTAAAGAATGAACAAACAAAAACCATTACAACTGATGCGGTTACAGAGCTTGCGTAGCCCTGATATAGTGCTCAGATAAACTCAGAATGTGGTGACAAGATGAAACAATATGCACTGCTGCTGGCAGTAATGACGTTAAGTGCAGGAGGTTGTGTGGGACAAAAATCACTGGAGCAACAAGAGTTACGCCGTCAGATCGGACAAAAACTCATGATCGACCTGCGCCACTTTTGCGCTGAAGGCTCATCAGCACAATGCAAAACCGACTTGACTGAATTACCCAAAGAATTTGCCGAGGCTATACAGCAGCTGCATTTAGGCGGGGTGATCTTATTCGCCAATAACTTAAAAGATAAAAACCAAATTCGCCGTTTAACTGCTGATTTGCAAGCGGCCAGCAGCGATGGTTTACCGCTGCTGATAGGTATTGATCAGGAAGGCGGTCGTGTGGCTCGTCTACCGACTCACGAGTTTCCTGCCTTTGCCGGTAATATGGCTATAGGGGCCACTTTGGCAAGGTCTGGCAACAGCTATGCCACTGCTGTTGGCCGATCTATAGCGCAGCAATTAAGCTCGCTTGGTATTAACTTAAATTTCGCTCCCAGCCTGGATGTGAATAATAATCCGGCTAACCCTGTGATTAATGCCCGCTCTTTTGGCGATAACCCTGTCGCTGTAGCAGCGGCGGGTGGCGCTATGCTGGATGCCATGCAACAGGCGGGCGTCTTAGGCACCATTAAACATTTTCCTGGACATGGTGACACTCATGTTGACAGCCACACAGGTTTACCTTTGGTTGAGCATGACAAAGTCACAGTCGAAGCTGTGGATTTGTATCCATTTCGTCAACTGATAAAACTGCATCAGCCTGCGATGGTGATGACAGCTCATATTCAGTACCCTGCGTTGGATAACAGCAGTTTAACCAGCAAATCCGGTGAGGCGCTGATTAAACCTGCCACTTTATCCCGTGCCATTCTTACGGACTTGTTACGTGAGGACATGGGCTTCAATGGCATCATTATTACCGATGCACTGAATATGGCGGGCATCAGTCAGTTTTTTACCCCCTCGGAAGCTGTGATCCAAACGTTTGCGGCTGGTGCTGATATAGCGCTGATGCCTTATGAAATAAAAACGCTTGCCGATATGGCGGCTTTGGCAAGGCTTATTGATCAAGTGGTGCTGGCGGTACAACAAGGCCAGTTAAACAGCACTGAAATAGCCCAATCAGCCCAGCGGATCACCAGATTGCGCCAGCAGCTTAACGCCAGCCCGGCACAGACGTCTTTACCTGATACCACACGTTTAGAGCATGATCTGCAATTGGAGCGACAACTGGCAGAGGCAAGCCTGACGCAGGTTGGTACAAATAAATTACAGTTACCACTTAATCTTTCCGCTTTAAAACTACACCTGATTGCGCCTGATCAAACCAAATGCCAAAGCTGGATGCAGGCGTTAAGCGGGTGGGGAATAAAAGCGAAGTCAGTCACTTGTAGTGATTTAACTTCTTTTGAGCAAAAGCTGGCTTTACAGCAGATAGCTCAGGCTGATCTGGTGTTAGGTTCACTGATTTCGCCAGCTCAAAGCGCAGCCGAGTTGGGTGTATTGGCTGACTTACAGGCTTTACCTGCGATGAAACTAACAGTGACAGAGCAAAAAAAGGTGTTAGTTGAGCTGTTACAACAAGCTAAAGCTGCAGGCAAAAAAACTGTGATGGTGTCTTTACGCACCCCTTACGAGCTGAGTGATTTTGCCAACAGTGCAGACTTACGATTGGCTACCTATAGCTATAATCAGAAACCTCAAACTGCAGAGCGACCATTTTCAGGGCCAGCTTATGATGCGGTGATTGGATTTTTACTGGGGGAAGTGAAATCTGTGGGCCAGTTGCCAGTGTTATTAAAATAACGGAGTGAGGATCAACAATGACAGTGGCAATTCAAGCTCTGGATCAGTTGCTGAGTACCATGCAGCCAACGTTGGAACCAGAGGTGTATGTGTATTGTATTTGGCCTTTGGACAAAAGCTGGCACGGTCCTTTGCCTTTGGCCACCTTTAAAGAAAAAGAAGGTCTGACCTTAGTGCTGACAGAACAGCAGGCGACGGAGTATCAGTTGGATGTTTTGTTCAGGGCGCGTTGGATCAGTCTGACGGTGTTTTCAGATCTGGAAGCTGTGGGCTTAACAGCTGCGTTTTCTACAGCGTTGGCCGCTTCAGGCTTAAGTTGTAATGTATTTGCCGGCGCTTTTCATGATCATATTCTGGTGCCTGTGCATCAGGCAGAAGCAGCGATGCAAGCCTTACAACAGCTGCAGCAAAGTAAAATTCAATAAAAAAACTAAATCTGGGAAGATGGTATGTCATTACAACAACTATTTGGCTGGGGTACCTTACGACTGGCACTGGCCGGATTAATAGGCGCACACGGCTGGCACAGAGCCTTAACCGGAGGCGTCGAACCCTTTGGTCAGTGGCTGGATAATCAGGGCTGGCCCATGGGAATATTAATAGCAGTCGCTATTACGGCCTTTGAAATCATCGGCACTTTGTTTCTGGCACTCAACCGTTATGTCACTTTGGTGTGTCTGGGCTATGTTGGCATTTACGCTACAGGTATCGCAATTTTGCATGCCAAAGTCGGCTGGTTTGTGGTAGGTCCTGGCCGTAACGGCTCAGAATTCAGTGCTTTGTTGATACTAGTGTTGTTATCTGTGGCTGTGCATCACTGGCCGTCACGGCGTTAATTTAGCATCCTAAGCTTATAAAAAAGGGCTTCAGCGATATTTTCAGCTGAAGCCCTTTGATATTTATAACACCTTAAACTTTTCTGAAACGGCGACTTAAAGCTAATGCAATTAAAGCAAAGACTGAAATCCAGCCTGAGCTACCACCAGAACTTTTAGGTTCAGTTGCTACAAAGTTTAACGTCGTTTGTGAGGTTGCGCCTGCACTGTCTGTGGCAGTGATCAGAGTGCTGAAGGAGCCTGCTGTCGTCACTTTGCCAGAAATGGTGCTGCCGGACAGAGTTAACCCTGCAGGTAAGCTGCTTGCACTGAAGCTGATACTTTGTCCTTCCGCATCAGTGAATAAGCTGGTCAGATTAATGGACACTGTCTCATCTGTAGACATGGTCAGGTTTCCTGAACCTGATAATACAGGGGCTGCATTCACACTTAAATCCAGCGTATGAGAGCTGGTGGCTCCTTTGCTGTCTTTGACTACTACTGTCAACTGATGAACTTGCCCTGAGGCGATAGTTCCGCTGACAATACCTTTAGTCGTCACTGTCAGATTTGCTGTTGAAGTGATTTCATAGCTTAATACCGAACCTTCAGGGTCGGCAAAGTATTCGTTTAAATCCAATACAAAAGCTTTGTTCTGATTGAGTACTGGCGCAATCCAAGCTTGAGCCAAGGCTGGTGCTTTATTGTGATCGAAGGCCAGAGTTATATCAGAGTAAAGACCTGTGTTGTCTGTTGCTCTGACAATAACTGTACTGGCAGATAAAGGGCTACCGTCATAAGTCAAAGTACCTTGTTCAGTGACTGTAATACCTGTCACTGCGTTCACTAAAGAAAAGCTCAGTGTATCGTTGGCATCAGCATCCTGAATAAGAGAGGTTAATTCAATGCTGTAACTTACCCCTTGGTTAAACTGCATTGGGGCTTGGATTTGGGTCAGATCCGGAGCTCTGTTCACCAGATAACGTTTTAAAGTGAGAGGGGTGTAGTTGGCTTCCAAATAAAGATGTTGCCCCAGCATAAAGGCATGACGTAAATTCAGATAGTCAGCAAAATCCATGGTGTGTTGTTCTACCGCAATACCAGATTCCAAATCCAGCTTGGCAATTTTCACACTGAAACCATCTTCAGGGATTAAAACTAATCTGTCATCCAGATAATAAATACTCTGATTTGGCAGGTTATTGAGCGACAATAATCTGAACTGACCAGCTATTTCTTTATAGACGTACAGAGTTGAATTGACCTGTGCATGTACCTGACCTGAAACAAATCTTAATTGTGTAATATAAGAATTGGGTTGTGGCGCGGTGAAGAGATCACGTTGCTTCAACTTATTATTGACTACACTGAACTCCTGCACTGTACCAGTGTAAATATTATGGACCAAAAGGTGACCATTCATTTCTGTGGTACTTGCCAGGTCTGGCAATTCGGTGAAGCCATTAATTCCGGCAGCGGCGGTATCCAGATAGGTTAAGGTGTTATTGCCAATACTAAACAGATGCAGTTTATTATTGGCTTTTATCAGCAAGTTGGAACCAAAAACTTTAGCATATTCAATGCTTGTAAATTGGTTAATATCTGACAGCTTGCTGTTTAACTCTATTTCTGCAGTTTGGGTCAGCGTTTCGTTACTTCGATCAAAAGTGAAGAAGCGCACTTTTGAGTTACGAACAGCAAGAATGGTTGTGTCACTGTGTTGGTGCACAGTTCCTGGATGCCAGTAATTACCTTCAGGATAAAATTCAGTGTTTTCAAAGAACTTTAGTGACTTGATTTTTCCATCAGCTTCTTTTTTATACAACTCAGCTTCTTCGTCGGAGGCTCTGAAAAAGTAATTGTCATTCAACATGATACTATCGCCAACGCTCGCATATAACGGCAGTAAAGACAAACTTTGCTGACCACGTTTAAGCGTTACTTTTTCTGAGCTGTTCAGACCTTGAGGATAAAAACTCAGGCTGTTTTCTTGCAAGCTGGCGAAGCTACCATTTAATGCCGTTATATCCCTGATGGATGGATCAGAAAGTGTTTCGACCTTTGTAATTGCGGTACCGCTGAAACTAAATGCTTGTATTCTGTCACCATAACTAACATAAAGCGTATTTCCGGAGAATACCGATTTACTTGGGTAATTCTCAGGAAGTACAGAATTGTTAGCGGTAATTTGCTGCAAAGAGCCGTCATTAGCCACTTGTAATTGTGTGCCGGAATACCCCATCAGCAAAAGATTACCTGAGTCTTTTATATAAGCCACATTTTGCTGATATGGAACTTCATTGACCGAGACTTGAGAAACCAGATTCAGTTGCCCTAAAGAGTCCGCTTTATAGGTTCTTACTACACTGTCAGACGAGCTATAATCGTAATAACCAACAACTAATACAGCTTTGGTTTCATCATATATAGCAAATCGTTGATCACCTGACGGGAGTAGTGTGGATGAAGTGACAAAACTGCCAGTTGCTTTATCAAAGCTGTGAACAGAAATATTTATATTAGAAGAGGCATAGCCAGTCTCGATATAGCTGCTGCTTGCATCCATTCGATATTGGTTATAGTAATAACTATTTCTTGTAGCTAATTTTGTCAGCGTGCCGTCCAGTGCTACAGAGTAAGCAACGACCTGGCTGTATTGAAAGACAAATAATGTGGAGCCATCAGCACTCATAGTGACATGCTGCAAGCTGCTCAGTTCTAAGTCCTGCAAGCTATATTCTTTTAGCTCTGTAAGTTGGTCTCCCGTTTGTCTTATTAACGAAAAACCGTACGGGCTGAATGCAACTGTCAGATCTGTCGCAGAAGTCAGACTATTCGCAAGATGCAGAAGACCTTCCTGCTCAGTAGCTTCTTCAGAAATAGTGATTGCTTCCGGGCTTTCGGCCTGAACTGCGTTTGCAGAAATTTGTTCATACAACGGGATTTCAAAAGCCGATAATTGACTAGACAAAGCAATAGCAACAGCGCATGCCAGAGATGAGAGGCGTGACATTTATACACTTCCTTGTAGTTAATAAAATAATGAGGTTCAGATACTAGAAATCATACAGTTTAATACGTAAAAAAATCAATTTCAGGCTTATTTAATTTTACTTTTTTGTTTCTTATTTTCCTGTTTTTACTTTGTTTTTCTGTGGTTTTGTAGTGTTTACCTTATTAATAAAAAGATTTTGTTTTTCTTGCAGGTAAAATTGTTTCTTAGGTCGCCGCGCGTTTGTCTGTATCAGGGGATAGTTAAGCACCTGCAGGCTGTGCTTTCACCATTTAGCCAAAAGCCGGGCAATTGGGTAGTACCATTGATAATGCCATCCAGCAGACTGGCATTATCACTGCACAGCAAATCTGTGGCTAAAGGGCCGGCGTAAATCAGTTGTTGATTTTGAAACAGTAATAATAGCGGTGCGGCTATTATGTCCAGTCCCAGTGCTTTGGCTTCATCCAATTCCAGTTCTTTGACAGCCAAATCAGGCTGACGTTGTTGGATCCTCTGCAGATGCTCTTTGGCAAAAGAGCTGCAGTTGCAGCTGGAGTCACTGATCAAAATCGCTTGCCAAAGGCTGTTTGACAACAGCTGATGGCTTAGTTTGATTTGTACTTGCTTTGGCAGAAGTGGCTGTTGTTGCCACAAACCTTGCTCATCAAATACACCATAATGACCTAAGAAAAACCAATAAAAAGCTGCTGCGCTGCCTGCTACCCAAAGCATAATCAGCACAACCGCAGCTTTCACCCGAAGGGTCATTCGTTGTTGTTTCAACTACTGAATCTGTTGGCTTCAATAGCCAACTGGTTGGCCACCTGTTCGATTTGGGTTGTGCTTTGTTTCACTTTTTCGCTGCGCTGCATCTGAGCCGCCGCACTGTCATTCAGATACTGTGCACCTTGCGCCATCTCAGCGCTTGCATGGCGTTGTTGTTCTAAAGAGCCCGCCATAATATCGGCTGAGCGGGCTACAGACTGTGCCTCGCCTGTGATGATATTCAATAACTCATCACTGCGTTTCGCCAAACTGACGGTATGGTCAACCTGACTTAAGCAATGTTGCACGGATTTTACAGAGCTCTGACTGGCTTCATTTAAGGTTTGGATCATGCGCTGAATTTGCTCTGTAGATTGTTGTGTGCGGCCTGCTAAAGTACGAACTTCATCAGCCACTACTGCAAAACCCCGGCCTTGTTCACCGGCCCGTGCCGCTTCGATGGCAGCATTTAAAGCCAGCAGATTGGTTTGTTCAGCAATGCTTTTAATCACTTCAAGTACAGTGGTGATCTCTTTGCTGGATAACGCCATGCTATCCACTTTTTGTCCGGCGTCCTGCAAGGTCACCGCCAAAGTCGAGATAGCCGCTATGGTTTGGTCCACCGATCCTTTACCAGATACTGAGCTAAGTTCTGCCTGTTTAGCTGCACTCAATACTGCTGCTGCCAGTTCGCCCAGCGCCTGAATACTTTGTGCCATTTCTTCAGAAGCAGCGGCTATACGTTTGACCTGCGTGTTTTGTTCATTCATTCCCGACAGCAGTTGTTGACCATCGTCAGACAAATGCGCGCTTTCTGTATGCAGCAAAGCCACAGACTGGTTAATGGTTTGTACTGTGTGCTGAATGCCATCCAGTGCCTGATTAAATTGTTGTACAAGGCGGGAACGGATATCAGGGCAACGCACAGTTAAATTAATATGGGCAGGGTCTGCAACTAACTCTTTGGTAGTCTCTGAAAACGCCAACCCCACCATAGCTTCTTTGTAAGAATTTAGTGTGATGATAATAAGTACAGCAGACTCCACCACTACATAAGCCGCGTGCACCAGTACGTTGCTAAAGGTTGCATCCTGAGCCGGTACTAAAAATACAGCGCTGTGCTGGGTTTGCAGGTAGGCAAATAACAAATGGTGCACAGCAATAGTGCCAGCTGCTACTGCAATCACCATCCAGTCACGAAAGGCGCTTAGCACGGCCAGCAATACAAAAATACCAAAGTGCAGCTCAGTCACACCATTAGACTGATGAATGTGCAAGGCGCAAAACAGCATAAAAGATACACCAAAAGCAATGCGCGACAGGCGGTGATCTCTTAAGGTTTTGTACAACACAAAAGGCACAATCAAAGCGGGCAGGCCAATCAATAACGCCGCTCCCCAGCTTTGATGCCAGCTCGCCAAAGCTAATGCCAGCAACATCAGCACCAGATTGATACTGTTCATAATTCGAAAAGCTTGCTGGCGGAATGGATAAATGTGCATAAAGACCTCGTTTCAACCGCAAGCCTGGCTTGCCGTTTCTGTGACTACAATTGCGTCCTGCACTTGAATGGATATTTGGAGTTTAAGAAAAATACTTTTCTAAAGACAGGCGTCCTCATACGTAGTTTAACCGCCTTGGATCACTGACTGAGTTGAATGCCAACTGCGGATAGACGAAGTGTAGTCGATGACTGTTTTTCGTCATCAAAAAATCATCATGGCAATTCAGAATAGTTTCTTTTTGGAGGAACTATGGCCAACTTGAACAGACGCAATTTTCTTAAAAACAGCGCTTTTTTTACCGGCGCTGCATGGTTAAGCAGCAGTGTGTTTGGCTGCAGCAGCGCAGTTAAAACCGCAAAAAACAGTGGTCCAATCCAGTTTTTACATGGTGTTGCTTGTGGTGACCCTTTAACCGATAGCCTGATTTTATGGACTAAAGTGACACCTGAACAACAGCCGGATTCAGTGCAGTTGCTACTGGAAGTCAGTGAAAATGCAGATTTTTCTGCAGTAAAGCATCAGCAGCTTTGTCTGGCGCGTAAAGAAGCCAATTATTGCTGTAAGGTCGATTTAAGTGGTTTGTTACCCGGCCGTAGTTATTATTATCGTTTTAGTGACAGCAATACGGTATCCGCCGTCGGGCATGGTAAAACTTTGCCTGTAGGATCTGTGTCTCAGGTGCGTTTTGCCGTGTTGTCTTGCTCCAATTATCCAGCTGGTTATTTCCATGTGTATCAGCAAGTGGCACAACAGCAATTGGACGCGGTATTGCATTTAGGTGATTACATCTACGAGTACGAGCAAGGTGGTTATGCTACAGAGCGCTCTGTTGAATTAGGCCGCGCTTTAGCCGCCGATAATCAGGGTGAAATTATCAGCTTGACTGATTATCGTAACCGCTATGCTTTATACCGCAGCGACAAAGATTTGCAGCAAGCTCATGCCAGCCATAGTTTTATTTGTGTTTGGGACGACCATGAAATTACCAACGACGCCTGGACTGATGGAGCCGAAAACCATCAGCCCAATGAAGGGGATTATCAGACTCGTAAACTAAACGCGCTGCAGGCCTATTACGAGTGGATGCCAATACGGCCCCTGGTGTCAGGCCAGCAACAAAGTTTATGTCGTAGTTTTGCCTTTGGTGATTTAGTCGATTTGCATATGCTCGACACCCGGATTGAAGGTCGTAACCTGCAACTGGAATATAAGCATTACACAGATGAAAAAACCGGAGTCTTCGATACTCAGCGTTTTACCGCTGATTTAACCAATCCAAACCGTACTTTGCTTGGGCAAAAACAACAGCAATGGTTGCAAACTCAGTTGATGCGCTCTAAAGGCCAGTATCAGGTGCTGGGGCTGCAGGTGTTGATGGCGAAGATGATGTTTCCCTCAGAATTGCTGTCGGCATTTTCTAAACCTGGGCCTGAGTTGGTCGACAAAATAGCTCAGTTAACGGCGTTAAAGCAGCGTGTTGCGTCAGGGGATAGCAGTCTTAGTGCACAAGACAAAAAACGTATTGAGTCTTTAGTGGCTTACAACCTGGACGCCTGGGATGGTTATCCATACGAGCGGGAGTTGATTTATAAGACAGCGCAGCAACAGAACAAACAACTGGTGGTACTGGCGGGCGATACCCATAACGCCTGGGCTTCGACTTTACATGATCAGCAAGGTAATAAAGTGGGCATAGAATTGGCTACACCTTCAGTCAGTTCTCCTGGTATTGAAACCTATCTGAAGCTGAATACCGCTCAGGTAGAGCATTTAGCCTCGGTATTGCCTCAACTGATCAACGAGCTGGAGTACTGCAATTTACATCAGCGCGGGTATTTGCTGGTGTCTTTTGGCAAAGAGCAAATAGATGCGCAGTGGTTTTTTGTCGATGACATCACCAAAGTTGTGTATCAGACCAGCTTGGGACGTCAGAAGAGCTATAAGCTTTAAGTTGTCTTTAAAAACAACAAAGCCACCGCAAGGTGGCTTTGTCTAGCAGAGTCGCTTCACTTCGTTTGCTTCGCCAACTGGTATCGTCTGAAACTTAACAGTCCAACACAGCATAAACTGATAACAAGCAAAGGCCAGTCGCTCCACAGGCTGTATAAAGTACGGCCTTGTACCAGCGGTACTTCAGTTGTTAACACAGCTTCCTCAAACTGTGGTAAACGGCTTAGCTCTTTGCCATCCGCAGTCACCACGGCTGTAATGCCGTTATTGGTGGCACGAAGCAGCGGGCGGCCTAATTCCAGTGCACGCATCCTGGCTATTTCTAAATGCTGATGTGGGCCAATAGAGGCACCAAACCAGGCGTCGTTACTGACGGTTAGCAGAAAGTGAGTGTTGTCATCAAAGTTGGCAATCATCTGGCGTGGGAAGGCGATTTCAAAACACAAAGCAGCCAGCAATGCATAACCATTGGCTTGTAAATTAGGCTGCAGCCAATCACCACGGCTAAATGAACTCATCGGCAGATTAAACAGCGGAGCCACATGTTTCAGTACATCCTGAAAAGGTACAAATTCACCAACAGGCAATAAGTGGTGTTTTTGATAGCGGTTGCTGGTGCTATATCTGTAATCGCCGCCCGTGGCCTCTTTAGAAAATTTCCCCAAGACGATCATGCCGTTATAAGCATCACCGTTTTCTTTGTAATCCAGAATGCCTGTGACTACTGCCGTATTGTTTTCTGCGGCCAGCATATCCAGATTAAACAAATACGCCAAAGCCAAAGGCTCAAGTTGTGGAATAGCAGCTTCAGGCCAAATCATAATATCGGCGTTCAGATGTGGGCGGCTCAGCTCCATATACTTGCGCATAGTGATGGCTTCTTGCTCTGGATCCCAGCGTAAATCCTGCGCTATATTGCCTTGCACTAAAGCAACGTTTACGTGCTCGCCAGTCTCTTGCCAGCCTTTGATTGTGCTCAGAGCTGGGCTGACGATCAATACTATGGCTGCTATAACGGGCCAAACCCATAACTTACGATGCAAAGCAACAGCGACACTACCTGCTATTAAGAGCATTAAAAAGCTGATGCCGGTTTCGCCTATCAGTGGTGCCCAAGGGGCCATCCAGCCATCGGTTTGACTATAACCTACAGACAACCAGGGGAAACCAGTTAAGAACCAGGAACGAATATTTTCAGCAATAAACCAGCTGGAGGCCAACAGCAGCGGGTACCAGAAATTGCCTCGAAAACGCCAGCTAAACCATATGGCAAGGGCAGGGAATAGCGCCAGATAACCTATCAGCACTGCCATAATGGCCAGACTGGCAATCAACGGCATGCCACCAAAAGTAGCGATACTGACATGCACCCAGCTAATGCCTACACCAAACCAGCCCAAACCATAGGCATAACCAAAAAAGGCCGCCTGTTTTGGACTTTGCGCCTGCAGCAGGCAATACGCCAGCACGGATAAGGTCAGCAGTGGCAACATATGGTAAGTAAAAGGGGCAAAAGCTAAGGTGTTTAATGCACCCAGCCCTGCTAAAAGCAGGGCTGGAAACCAGCAGGTTTTTGACAACAGCAAAAGTTAGTCCTTCTGTAACGCTGCAGTTTCTGTGGCAGTTTTAGCGCGAATAACCTGCAGCTGCACCAGACGTCTGCTATTGGCTTTGCTGACTTTAAAGGTCAGGTTTTGCAGTTCAATGGTTTCACCTTTTTCCGGCATATGGCCAAAGGCATGCAGTACTATACCGCCTATAGTGCCAGCTTCTTCTTCATCAAAAGTAGTGCCGAAACTTTCGTTAAACTCGTCCACAGGGGTTAAAGCGCTGACCTGATAGACATGGCTGGCCATTTTTTTGATATCCACATCTTCTTCATCGTCGTGTTCGTCTTCGATTTCGCCGACAATTTGTTCAAGGATATCTTCAATAGTAATAAGGCCAGACACACCACCGTATTCATCGACCACTATGGCCATATGGTAACGCTTCTGACGAAACTCTTTCAGTAAAGCATCCACTCTTTTACTTTCAGGAATGATCACAGCAGGGCGTAATAAATCACGCAAACTCCATTCGGTGTTGCCTTGTAAGCTGTGCTGCAGTAAGTCTTTCACCAGCAGTATGCCTTCGATATGGTCTTTGTCTTCATTGACCACAGGATAACGGCTGTGGTTATTCTCCAGCAGCAGCGGCATCATTTGTTCGAGGGACTGGTCAATGTTAATGGTGGCCATTTGAGAGCGGGGCACCATAATGTCGCGGGCTCGCATTTTGGATACATCCAAAACACCCTGCAACATACTTTGAGTGTCGTTATCAATCAGCTTGCGCATGGCCGCTTCATTGATCACTTCAACCAGATCAGATAAATCTTGTGGTTCTGCGGTAAAAATCGCGGCTATACGCTCCAGCCATGATTTGGCGGCAGAACCCCGACTAGAGTGGGAATGGTCGTCACCCATGAGTGAACTTAAGCTCCAAATAGTGAAAAAGAAAATACCCAAAGTAAAATGAGTTGCGGCGAGAGTTTAAAGTCAACCAAGCTGCAGCTTCAGGTACGCAAGAAATTAAAATACCAGTTAATCTTCTAAAATATAAGGGTTCTTTATACCCAGTTGCTGCAAAATCAGAATTTCTTCTGCTTCCATTTGCTCGGCATCTGCGTCATTTATATGGTCAAAGCCTAATAAATGCAAGCAGCCATGCACCACCATATGAGCCCAGTGATGATGTAATTCTTTGCCTTGTTCTTTCGCTTCTGCAGCAACCACCTGGGCACAAATCACTAAATCACCTAATAATGGCAATTCTTCCACACCTGGTGGCAGCTCAAAAGGGAAGCTCAGTACGTTGGTGGGTTTATCTTTTTCACGGTAATCAAAGTTTAATTGCTGGCTTTCTGCTTCATCCACAATACGCACTGTGACTTCTGCTATCTCCTGAAAAGGCAAAATAGCGGCTTCCAGCCAGAGCTGAAATTGAGCTTCGCATGGTAGGTTTTGCGCTTCGCTTGCCAGCTGTAAATCCAGGGTAATGCTCATGTTTTATTCTTTACTCGTGTTGGCTGCATCTTTGGCGGCTTGTTTTGCTGCCAGCTTTTCAACTTCAAGCGCTTGTTGCTTTTTCTCTTCAAACGCTTCGTACGCCATGACAATTTTTTGCACCACAGGATGACGCACCACGTCTTTGGCTTTAAAGAAGTTAAAGCTCAGATCGGGCACTTCAGACAACACATCCATCGCATGCTTTAAGCCTGAATACTGGCCTCGGGGTAAATCCACCTGGGTGATATCGCCTGTGATCACCGCTTTGGCATTAAAACCAATACGGGTCAGGAACATCTTCATTTGTTCCACTGTGGTGTTCTGGCTTTCATCCAGAATAATAAAAGCATCACTTAAAGTACGGCCACGCATATAAGCTAAAGGCGCGATTTCAATCACCCCACGTTCTAAGTATTTTTCTACTTTTTCAAAACCTAACATTTCAAATAAAGCGTCGTACAAAGGTCGTAAGTATGGGTCGACTTTCTGCGCTAAATCACCGGGTAAAAAGCCAAGCTTTTCACCGGCTTCCACCGCTGGGCGGGTCAGAACTATACGACGCACTTCGCCTTTTTCCAGCGAGTCGACCGCACAAGCCACAGCCAAATAGGTTTTGCCTGTACCGGCAGGGCCAATACCAAAAGTTACGTCGTGGCGCTGAATATTACGCACATAAGCACTTTGATTGGCGTTGCGGCCTTTGACTGCACCTTTTTTGGTTTTAATGCTGACCTGTTCTTCGTCAAACTGCTGCTCTGTGGGGTCCTGATGCTGTTGCTGGATCACAAGATGCACCTGCTCCGGGCTTAAAGGCACAGCTTTGCCCTGCGCATTAGCAGTTTCGCCATACAGAGATTCGATGATTTGTTTTACCGGCTCAAGTTGCTCAGTTAAGCCCACTAAACGCAACTGGTTATCGCGGTAGGACACCTGCACACGGTACCTGCGTTCAATCTGACGTAAGTTATCGTCAAAGGGGCCCCATAAAAAAGCCAGGCGCTGAGGTTCAAAAGGGGAGAGAGAAAATTCTAAACTGGTGATGGGGTTATCCAAAAGTTTTATCTCTTTTCAGTAGGTAACGCATAGAGGCCAGTTTTGATGCTGGCCTCAGCATGCTGTTTTTAACTAAGGAGTAAAAGTTGCCACTCCCAATTCGTCTGTTTTTGCCGCTTTAGCCGCCAGAATTTGCTGTGGCGATACTTCACGACGTAAATCCATCTCTTTTTCAGTGCGGATCACTTTACCTTTTAACGAGTTGGTAAAGACATCAGTCACTAAAATATCTACAAACTGGCCAATCATATCTGGCGAACCTTCAAAGTTCACCACCCGATTGTTTTCCGTACGTCCGGTCAGCTCCATAATGTCTTTTTTCGACGGGCCTTCGACCAGAATACGTTGTTCAGTGCCGAGCATAGCACGGGCAATTTGTAATGACTGCTGGTTAATACGGTCTTGCAGCAGATACAGACGTTGTTTTTTCTCATCTTCCGATACATCGTCCGGTAAATCGGCCGCTGGAGTACCAGGGCGGGCGCTGTAGATAAAGCTGAAGCTCATATCAAAGTTCATGGCTTTGATCAGGTCCATAGTGGCTTCGAAGTCTTCGGCAGTTTCACCAGGGAAGCCGATAATAAAGTCAGACGACATACATAAATTCGGTCGTACTTTTTTCAGTGCTCGAATTTTCGATTTGTATTCGATGGCTGTATGGTTACGTTTCATCAGCGCCAGAATACGGTCTGAACCGGATTGCACAGGTAAATGCAGATGATCGACCAGCTCAGGCACATCTCGGTAC
Source organism: Rheinheimera sp. 1928-s (assembly GCF_029269265.1). Classification (GTDB taxonomy): domain Bacteria; phylum Pseudomonadota; class Gammaproteobacteria; order Enterobacterales; family Alteromonadaceae; genus Pararheinheimera. The sequence goes on along the minus strand of NZ_JARIXP010000007.1, from coordinate 101,205 downwards.
ACTTCGATAATATCGTCTGTAAATTCAACAGGATGCGACGTGGTGTAACGAATACGGTCAATACCATCAATGGCAGCAACTAAACGCAGTAACTCAGAGAAATGGCAGATTTCACCATCAAAAGTTGCACCACGGTAGGCGTTCACGTTCTGACCCAACAGGTTGACTTCACGTACACCTTGTTCAGCCAACTGGGCAATTTCCAGTAAGACGTCATCCAGCGGACGGCTGACTTCTTCGCCACGAGTGTAAGGCACCACGCAGAAAGTACAGTACTTAGAACAGCCTTCCATAATAGACACGAAAGCCGTAGGGCCATCAGCTTTTGGTTCTGGCATACGGTCAAACTTCTCGATTTCCGGGAAGGACACGTCGACCACTGGTGATTTGTTGCCATGCACTGAGTTAATCATTTCAGGCAAACGATGCAAAGTTTGTGGTCCGAATACGATATCAACATAAGGCGCGCGCTCACGAATGGCTTTGCCTTCCTGCGAAGCCACACAACCACCGACTGCAATAATCAAATCCGGGTTTTTCTTTTTCAGCGGACGCCAGCGACCTAACTGATGGAATACCTTCTCCTGAGCCTTCTCACGAATAGAGCAGGTGTTCAGCAGGATCACGTCCGCTTCAGCAGCATCTTCAGTCAGAGTGTAGCCATGAGTTGCATCCAGCAGGTCTGCCATTTTGGATGAATCGTATTCGTTCATCTGGCAGCCCCAGGTCTTAATGTGCAGCTTTTTGCCCATTTGTGTTGTAGCCCGTAAAAAAGTTAACGCCAAGAAAAAGGACGCGCATTTTATCCTAGTAGGGCTTGAAGTGCCAGCAGTGGATCGGCTGCGAGGGGATTTGTGACCTTTTAAATCGAACTTAAAAAATCGGCAAAGTAACTTTTGCAGCATAGTCTGATGCGAAGTTGCTTGCAGTGACTCGTTTTCGCTGGGTTTTATCAGTTTCCCCGCTAAATTGCAGTGACTTTTATAAGCCGTTGGCCTGATAATATTTAGAGATAACTAACAGCGCAGAGCCAGTAAAATTGCTGCTCAGAGGATAATGATGGAAAGCTTTGGTGTGATTCAGTTTTGGACCTTTTTGGCCGGTGTGGTAGTGATCATATTGATGCCGGGGCCTAATAGTCTGTTTGTGCTGAAAACCAGCATAGTGCAGGGACCAAAGCACGCCTGGAGTGCGCTTGCAGCAGTACTATTGGGTGATGCGACTTTAATTTTACTGTCCTACCTTGGCCTTGCATCTGTGTTGTTAGCGTCACCAGAGTTGTTCCGCTGGATACGTTACTTAGGTGCCGCCTATTTGCTTTATATAGGTGTACAAATTTTGCTGAGTTTGCGTCAGCCCAATGCCAGCACCGACACACAAGCACCACCAGTTATTGCTGCAGCGACCTGCGCTTCAGTATTCCGTAAGTCGTTGTTATTAAGCCTGACTAACCCCAAAGCCATTTTGTTTTTCCTGTCATTTTTTATCCAGTTTATCGACTCCGGCTTTAACCCCAACTGGGTGCCTTATCTGGTGCTGGCCGTGGTACTGGAAATAATCAGCCTGCTCTACCTGACCACTTTAGTCTACGCAGGAGCAGCCATAGCCAGCTTTTTCAAAGGCCAACCCAAAGCAGGGCAAGCAGGGAATTTAGTGTTAGGGCTATTATTTACCGGCTTTGCGGTGAGATTGGCTTTGGCGTAGAGCCTGCTTTGAATACTGTTGAATTAGCGTTCTGATGTTTGCTATAAAGGAACGAATTGTAGGGCTGTTCCTGTTATTTTTAGATCATGATAAGGACATAGTGTTGATGAAAAGGATGATTTGCAGTGTGCTCTTTGTGGTGGCTTGTTTGTATCTTTTCCTGAATACGTATGCCGGCGTTGAAGAGGTTAAACAGCCTGTTGTTAAAGCTGTACCAGAGCATTCAGGCTCAGACACCGACATAAAGCCGTTAGAGACCGCAGCGCCAGAGACGCAAGAAAGGGGGCAAAATGCGCCAGTCATCGAAGCTGTAAAAGGAGCCGCACCGGAAGCCTTTATTGATCCTCAGGTCGGAACTTTGGATACTCTGCTGACAGAGCAAGCTGGTGAGGTTTATCTGGATACCAAGTCTTTAGATAACACAAGCGTTGATGAAACCAGAAGTTTAATTCGAGGCCTGCTGGATACGGCAAACGCCTCAGCTGCAGCAGAAATAAGAGAGAAATTGACCGCTGTTGCTGATGGTTATCAGGACAAAAAGTTTTTTTTAGAGGAAGCTCAGTGCTCGGATAAATTGTGTGGTCTGCTTTTTCAGGCTGGAGACAAGGAGTCGGTGAACAAAGCTCTGGATTTTTTATCGTCAAGTGAAGCAATGAAAACTGTGAGTCAGGGTGGGACTTTACGCATTATCAATGAAGATGGAATTTATTACGGCCTGATTATTTCTTCAATATCAGGAAAACCTTTGAATTTGCGCTAGGTGCTTTAAACCTGCTTTTGATGCCAGAGGTTCTGGTATTGAATAAAAACAAAAATCCCTCAGCCGAAGGACAAAAAAGCTGAGGGAAAGGTTGGTAACTGTTTACTTACCAGGGAGTCGTTACAGCAGGTCTACGCCCGTCCTCTTGTGGCCGTAGCTGGCGAAATTTTTGAGGCGACTAAGGCCGGATAACTGACTGCCAACTGACCTACTATCAACAATGCCACTATGCCAATCACCAGCAAGACCGGGCTTAATGGGCTCATACTAAAAGTGGCGACCAGCCAGATATTTAACCCTACAGCTCCTGCTGCGCCCAACATTACACCAGCGAAGCTTATCAGCAGGTTTTCCAGCATAAAGTAGCGCATCACCTGCCACTGACTGGCGCCTAAAGCGCGGCGTGTACCGATTTGGCGGGTGCGTCTGTTAATGCTAAACATAGCCAGGCCAACAATGCCAAAGCCTGTGATCAGCGTTAGCACAATAATGACGGTCAGCAAAATAGTGTTGGTGGCTTGATGCTCCTGATAACTTTCGTCACGGGTTTGCTCCATGCTGGTGACATTACGGATGATGCGGCCTCTGTCGCTTTCGGCCAGCATTTTTTCAATCACTGGCATTAACTCGTCACGACGACCAGGCTCAGTGCGAATAAAAAAGCGGCTGCCTTTGCCATCCAATTGTTGTGGTACCAGCATGCTGCGCTCTACGCCATTCCAGCCATTCCATGGTGCTTGCAGAGTGTTGATAATGCCCGTGATTTGCATCGGCTGATGGTTATCAATGTAGACAGTTTTTCCTAAAGCGCTTTTCCAGTCACCTTCAAACATAGCTTCTGCTAATGCCTTGGTGATAATGGTTTTAGCAGGCCACTTGGTACTGCCTATTTCACGCCAGCCGATATCTGAGCTTTGGAAGTTTTCACCTGCGATGAGCTCTACGCCTAAAGCATTGATACCGTGCTCGTCCACCATGTAAACCGCAGAACCTGTGCCTTCAATATCATCACCGGCTTTGGTTTGCAGGCTCATCGACCAGCCGCCGCCACTTAAAGGAATAGCGTTCAGTTGGATGGCATCTACTACACCTGGAGTTTGACGAATACGCTGCAAGTCCTGCTGTAAAGCCGTTTTCAGATTGTAGTCTTGCGCAAAAACGGTGTTGCTCAGATAAAAAGTATTGGTTTCATCTAAACCGCTGGCTCTGGCCATTTGCTGACTACGTTCCTGCATCATAAAAATGGCGTTCACCATAATGGTCAGGGTTAGGGCGATTTGCAGGGCGATCAGCAAAGCACCAATTTTATTGCGCATTAAAGCGCGGAACATGGGGCCCAGTTCCAATCGGGCTAATAGTTCTAACATGGCAAACTCCTTATTGGCTTTTCAGCTGAACGGACGGCTGTACCTGACAGGCACGCCATGTGGGATACAAACCTGCTAATAAAGCGCTGACAATAGCTAAACCAATAGCCATAGCCACTAAGGTCAAATCCAGTTGAGCTAAATCGCGGATCCAGTCGCCGTACATCACTTTGATGGCTTCAAGCCCAAGTAAGGCGAGGATCAAACCTAATAAACCGCCAGCCAATCCTATGCAGCCTGATTCGATTAAATGCTGAGTAAACAAGTCATTACGGCTTGCTCCTAAGGCCTGGCGTACGCCAATTTCCGAAGCTTTACTTAAAAACTTCGCCAGTAATAAACCTACGGTATTGAGTAAACACACCAACAAAAACATCAGTGACATCGCCATCATCATGCTGGCGTCGTCTGATACCACTTCGGCATATTCCAGCCACTGCATCACATCGCGTAATTTGTTGTTGTCGGTGCGGGCAAAGCGGCCGTATTGATGCTGCTCTTTAGCGTAGGCATTCATAAAGCTGAAGTACGCGTCTTTGTCTTGCTCTGTTGGTAATTCCACCCACAACTGCACCCAAATACATTCAGAGTCTAAAAAGGCCTGAAAGCCTGATTCTGTGGGTTTCCAGCAGTTGGTATTGCCAGAACGGCTGAATTTCTGTTCGGTAATTAAACTAAAAGGCACAAAGACTTCTTCTACGTCGTTAAAGGCGCCTGTGCTGATATCGTAAAATCTGGGTTTAGGGTTCCATCTGTCCATCACGCCAGTAATTTTGTAATCTTCACCAGCCATACGCACTGTCTGGCCCGTGGAGTCTTTGCCACCAAATAGGCGTTCATTCAGTTCGGCATTGATCACAATGACCCGTTCTTTTTTCAGATCAGCCTGATGATCCCAGCCAGTGCCATATAAAAAAGGCACATCAAACATAGCGAAAAAATCTGCACTATTGGCGCGGCCTTGCACCATAAAAGGCAACACTTCTTTGTCGGCAGGCTCAATCACCGCCGCCATACCGCTTTGAATACTTTGGCGTTTGGCTTTTTGTGCTTGCCATAAGTAAGTGGCGTCGCGGTAGGTTAACTGAGTCGGTGCATCGCCGTCGTCGTTGTATGGGTTGTTTGGCTGCCAGCTATCCATTTGCACAAAAAACAGCTGCTCACTTTTATGCGGAATAGGGTTGGCCGACATCAGGTAGTTCACAGTAATGGTGGTCATGGAGGCACCAATACCTAAACCTATAGCGCAGACCATCAACAGCGTCATGCCCCAGGTGCGTTTGCAGCTTAAGTAAGCCAGCTTTACATAATAAGAAAACATAGCCGCTCCTTAAGCTTCGCCAACCACATGCAGGTTAGAGTTTTTATTGGTTAGCTCGCTGACATGGCCGTCTTTGATATAAATCTGACGTTTAGCACGGGCGGCCAGGCTTGGATCGTGCGTGACCATCAAAATGGTGGTGCCGGCTTTATTGATGTCTTCCAGCAAACTCATCACACTTTGTGCCATCTGGCTATCAAGGTTACCTGTGGGTTCATCCGCCAGTAAAAAGCGAGGTGATGTTGCTAAAGCACGAGCTATAGCCACACGTTGCTGCTGACCACCAGATAGCTGGCTTGGCAGGTGTTTCATACGCGATGCTAACCCCACCTGATCCAGATGGTGTTCAATACGTTTTCTGCGCTCCGCTGTATTCAGGCCACGGTAGCGCAAAGGCACATCCACATTGTCGAACAGGTTTAAATCCGGGATCAGGTTAAAGCTTTGGAAAATAAAACCTATCTTCTGATTACGCATACGGGAACGGCCGCTGTCGTTTAGTTTGGCTATATCTTCACCGTCCAGCAGGTATTCACCGCTGGTGCTGGTTTCCAGCAAACCTGCAATATTTAAAAAAGTGGTTTTGCCTGAGCCTGAAGGGCCTGTCACACTGACAAAGTCGCCTTCGTTGACATGCAGCTGGATATCACGCAGCGCATGAGTGACCACGTCGTCAGTGATAAAGGATTTACTGATTTTATTCATAGTTAACATAACAAGTCCCTCTGGCTTATTAGCCTTAATTATTTATTCAGTTATTAAGTTGTACTGTGCTGGCGCCGTCGAAAATATCGGTGCCTGAAGTGATGATTTGATCGCCTGGTTGCAGCCCTGCCAGAATTTCGACTGAGTTCAGACTGCGGGCTCCCAGTTCAATAGGGGTTTTGATGGCCATACCATTTGCGACCTTGTAAGCAAATTTGCCGTTACTGCTGTCAAGGAACTGACCTCGGGCCACCTGCATGACGCCTTCGCGGTGTTCCAGCAAAATACGGCTGCTTAAACGTTGGTTTTGACGCAGGGCTGGAGGGGCTTCTTTGGTAAAACGCACCCGACCTTTGACCTGGTTTTCGAACACTTCAGGAGAAATTGTCACCAGTTTGCCCATATACAGCTTTTGCTCAGCTGTGACTTCCACTGGCAAGCCAATGATTAAATCGTTGGCATAACTTTCGGGCACGGCAATTTCCACTTCAAACTGGCTTAAATCGACCACAGATAAAATCAGCTGATTTTTGGTGATATAAGTTTTGTTTTCTACCGCCAGATTACCCAGTAAGCCATCCACAGGAGAAAGTACCTGCAGGCCATTGACCTGACGCTGGAAGTCTTCCACCAGCAAACGCTGGCGGTCTAACTGTTGCGCCAGACTTTGTACTTCAAAATCGAGGTTTTCTTTATTCAGGCGGGCATCTTCCACAGCGTGCTGGTGCTGCAATTTGGCGGTTTCTAAATCGTCCTGTGCTTTTTCATGTTCAATTTTGCTGATCACACCTTTGTCAAACCCCTGATCAGCGCGACGTTTTTCCCGCTCTGCTGTGGTTAAAGTCACTTGCGCTATATCCACAGCTTTTTTGTCGGTCAGTTGCTGTTTTTTCGCTAAGATTTTTTGACGGTCGTGGCTGGTTTGTAAGCTGTAAAAGGTGGCTTGTTCCTGCAGCAGTTTATTGTTCAGCTCGGGGCTGTCGATAATAGCCAGCACGTCCCCTTGTTTAACTTCAGTACCTGCGTCGAGTAATAAGCTGATGGTGCCCTCAGCAGGTGCGTACAGTTTAGGGCTCACCGCCGCGACCACCTGACCCTGAGCTGAAATATCGCGGGTAAAATCTGCTGTTCTCACTGTATCCAGTCGCACGCGCGATAAAGACACCGACATATCCGACTGCGACCAACTGCGAGCCGCAGGGATAATCTGCCATAACAGCAAGACCAAAAGCAGGCTGACGGAGCCTGCTACCCAGAATTTTTTAGTGGTTTTTTTTGGTGCCAGCCGTTCATCCTGGCTGCTGGTATCCGCTATTTTCATTGTTTTTCCTGCATTTTAGCTCTTTGGTCAGGCATCAAAAAATGCCGCTATTACCAATGAGTCGTAGCAGGATGAAAAAAGGTTTGAAGCGAATAAAAATAAATTTTAGGCCTGCTCTGTTTTTGGTCAGAAAAGAGAGCAAGCCCATTTTAACTTAATGATATAGAAGATAATTAGTTGCCGATAAGTTTTAACACTTCTGCATTAGAAGTAGCAAAGTCTGTCAGCCTGTTGCTGCTGACATTCTGATACCAATCCTTGGCGTGATTCCCTGTGAACATTTTTACTTGGGGTGGCATCAGTTTGATGTAATCCACCTGCAATGTTAAATCCTCAGGTCCACCTGCACTGGCGGTATAGCCATTAAAACCGATTTGTACTGTTGGCGGCATTTGTTGCAGGTAGTATCTGTCCAGCAGTTGCCATGGATCCTTGTCCTGATAGCGGTATAAGCTGATAAAGGCAAAACCAGCTCTTACCAGACGCAGTTCCACCCAGCCTTGTTGTGCCGGATGAAGACGTAAATTGGATTTGCTGTTCAGCGTATATTTGCTTTCCAAAACCGTCTGGCCAGGCACTTCTGCTATTCCGGTATTGATAAATAACCAGTTTTCATGACGGCCTGCAAATTTTTGTTCAGCGCTTATATTCTGACGAACCATGAGTCCGGCTAAAGACCAGAGGGATTGAGGCATCTCACCTGTCACTCCTGTGACTTTCAGCCTGGTACGTACATCAAAATCACCTGTCACTTCGCGGAAAATAAAAGGGGCTACGTCGTCATTAAACCAGCCGCTTTTTGCGGGTTTAAACCATAAAGCTCCGTTTTTTATCATCAGGCTTTTGGTTTGAACCGGAAATAAATCTTTATCATCCAACTGCTCCAAAACCTGCCAATGCGACAGGCTCTGGTTGGAATCAAACTGATCCTGCCACAGCGGCTCAGCGTGCAGGCCAGCAGTTACCAGCATCAGTGCGAAGGTCCATTTCATAGTTTTCACTCCTTCGAGTCTGGTTTACGTGCAATGATTTCAATTTCGACCAGACCCCGATCGGCAAATAATTCTGCAACGCCAACGGCTGTCCATGCCGGGTAAGGTGCTTTAAAAAACTCATCTTTGACCGCCATGACCGCTGCTATATGTTCTTCTTTAGTACCTTTAAATAACGGACTTCTGAACAGATGGTAGCTATTTATTTTCACCACATGCTCTGGCCCAAGGCCTGCTTGTTTCAACAGAGTATTCAGGTTGCCAAAGGCCCGGCGTAAATTCTTTTTAAACAATTCAGGTGTTGCTCCCTCAACCGGAGCTCCTGCAATAACCCCTGAAAAAAACACCAAATCGCCGGAGCTGCGTGCCGGTGAGTAATGCCATTCTTCGTAGGCTTTTTTTGCATTGGCGCTGTCGATATAGACATAACCATCCACAGTAGGAATAACTTCTTCGACAGACTGAGCCATTAACGCAGTGCTTAACAGTGTCAAGCTAAGCAGAGTGGTTTTTATAACGGACATAAAACACCTCATAGAGTGAAAACGAAGTTCAGTCTGAGGTGTTTTCCAGATCATTTATCTTTGATTTGGGACAGATGGTGGCAGATGCGGGACAAAAGCCTGCAGCTTCAAGACTGAGCGAAGGGCTGCCCAAAGTAATTGATGATGCGGCGAGGCGACAAGGGATTGAGACCCCGGGAGCATAGTTCACCTATGTGACTGGGCCACGTGATGGAGACAGGCGCGCAGTCAACAAAGTCCGCAGCTTCAAGTACGAAGGGGGGTTACCATAAACGTTGTCTGGTCGTGATATATCCAGCGTAAAAGATGATGGCCACACCGGCAAACCAGCTCATAGTCACAGGCTCTGACCAGAATAAATAACCAAAAAGACCAGCAAAAATCACTGAGCTGTAAGTCCAGATACCAATATCAGAAGCAGGCGCTAAAGCATAAGCTTTGGTCATCGCCATTTGGCCTATAGCGGCCAAAATACCCATAAACGCAAAGGCCCACCAGGCTATAGCTGGCAATTCCTGCCAATAAAAAGGCACGGGCACAAAAGAGATAATGGCGGTCAGCAAGGAAAAATAAAAGACGATGCGAGCTGCGGGTTCAGTGTCGGACATATAACGAATAGTGGTTTTGGTGACTGCTACTAATACAGCAGACAGCAGCGCTATTAAAAACAGATAAAATGCACCGCCTCCGCTGGCTACAGGTAAAGCCAATAACACGCCACCAAACCCCAGAGCTATGCTGAACAAGGTTAGGCGGCTGGCGGTTTCTTTTAACCAGAATTTAGCTATCAGTGGCACTATAAAGGGCGACATCAACAGCACCACCATGGCCTGCGCTAAAGGCAGTTGGCTGATGACATAAAAGAAACAGTACATCGAAATAATGCCGGTAATGGAACGGCTTAAATGCAGATACCAGCGTTGGGTATAGAGTAGTTGTTTGCCTTGCACCCAAAGCCAGGGCAGCATCACCAGCAAAGCAAAAAAGTTGCGGAAAAATACCACCTGCGCATTGCTGGCACTGTCGCTGGTCAGTTTGACTAAAGCGCCTATACCAGCAAAACAAGCTTCCGCCAGTAACAGCAATAACGCGCCTTTCAGCAAATTGGGTTGCATCAGAAATCACATCCATCGAAGAGGCGCGCAGTATACTCCTTAAGGTCTTGATGTTGCAAAGCGGGACTAGGGGGCTTACAGATAGTGACGAATACACAGTGCTATTTGCTGTCACCATAAAACAGGCACGCTTTGAACAAGTCAACAGGCATATTTATTTGTTGCTGAATAAGGAAAAACACTCTAATTTAGAAACCTAGTGTGGAGTCGGCAAAAAAATAACAGGCCATACAAAAGTATTAATGTGCCAGCACGCTTTTGCTCCTAGCTTGTAGTAGTTGGTTTTGATTAATCAATCTTTATCAATTCATTAACGCTGGCTTGTGATCTGGTATAACTAGGTAAAGTCTGCCGGCACAATATACAAATGTTATGTTCAATAAAGGAGAGAAACAAGCATGGCAACAATTACAGATTTTGACGCATGGCTTGATGAAGCAGAGCCAGATGATCATGAAGAGGTTTATACCTTATATAGAGCCGTCTCAGATGTCGATCAATTTGGGATGTATAAGTGCTCCATGAATAATGGTAAATACTTCGTCAAAGGGGATCACACAGAAGATACACTTATGCTTGCATCTGAAAAGGCGCACACAGCTTTTCTTAAAGCAATAAACTCGCGTTTTGAAATCGAAGGTGACATCGAAGGTTGGTATGGCTATAAGCGAGCAATGGCAAAGGATGATTAAGAACATAACAATCACATCAAGGACGCTCGCTTTCGTTCGCTGGGACGCAGCTACCGCGTCGCCCCTTATGTGAAGCGTTAGGTATTTACTATGCCAGATACCATTACTGTGAAAATAAAGAACTTACAGCCTAATGATTATACTCAACAAGGCGCCTCTATTGTTTTGAAAGAGGGTGATAATCTCGTAAGAATTGACCACTGGTTAATTATTAGAGATTCAATGAAAAAGAAGATTTCTGGTGGTTTTGTATCAGTAGATCTGAATGAAGAAAACCGAGCAATCGAGTCATACAAACAGAAGTGTTTTTCGGAGTTTGAATTACTTGGTATTCCTTCGGTTAAAGTTTCGTCTGAAAAAGGTGATCTATCAAAAGGAGTAAAGCATTTACTCGCGCTGGAATGGCTAACGTCAAAGGAGGCTTCTCGTGAAGGAAATCGCGATAGTCGTGAAATAGAGAGCTTATCAATAGCCAAGTCAGCTCTGAAGGTCTCAAAATGGTCAATTGCGCTAAGTATAATTACAGCAGTTATAGTCGCAATAATTACCGCATGGGCAACAGCTAAATTCGACAATTGATTGTGCCTTCAATACCTAACAAGCCAATCAAGTACGTTGCTGGCTTTCAGCCCTCCACCGGACTCGCTCACGCTCGCCGTTTAGCGGGTAGTTAGGCATATTGACACAAGAGCTCAGAGTATGATTCCGCCACCATTTCTAGATTGGGCTGTTTGGGCAAATCTCGATCAACACAGAGATGTAGAGCTAATTCTGCTAAAAGGCCATTTGTTTCTTGAGATATTTCTTACCTCAGGGTTAAGCCTACGCACTTCTTTGACAGGGCCACAGATTAAGAATCTCTCTTTTTCAGCCAAAGCTAGAGTTCTGGCAGAGACTGATGAACAGTTGTCGAAGGTCTTGGAACATGCAAAGTCGCTTAATAAACTTCGCAACAAACTTGCTCACGAACCATTCCCTGATGAGCTTAAAGCAGAATTAAACGATTGGTCTGAACAAGTTCTATTTTCTTACTCTATCCAAAAGTACCAGAAATATACAAGTAGGACAAAAATCACACAGGCAATTGCGGCGCTTGCGCGAAACATCTATGAGTTATCCTATAATGAGCTCAAAGCAGTGCCTTGTTCCAACAAGGAGTAAAATATTAATAATGAACTCAATTTTAGAACAGTTCGTGCGCTACCGGTCCAAAAGCTATGCTTTTTAGCACCTCTCGACCCTAAACCATCAACTAAAACTGTCAGCTCAAACAATCACCACAATCAATCTATCAATTCAAATGCTCACTATGCAGCCAGTTGATCAGTTCTATCGCAGGCATAGGCTTGGCGAATAAATAACCCTGGATCAGATAACACTGGCGGCTGCTGAAAAAGGCCAGTTGCTGTTCGGTTTCCACACCTTCGGCGACACAACTCATACCTAAGCTGCCAGCCATCGACAAAATGGCTTCGATAATGGTTTCATCATCTGGATCTATGCCAATGTCTTTGACAAAACTGCGGTCAATTTTAATGGCATCTATTGGCAGTTCTTTTAAGTATTTTAACGAAGAATAGCCGGTACCGAAGTCATCCAAAGCCAGCTGAATACCCAGTTGGTTCAGCGCCAGCATAGTGGTAATGGCTTTTTCATGGTCACGCATCAGTGCGCTTTCGGTCACTTCATAACGCAAACAAGAGGCGGGCAACTGGTATTTATGCAGCAGCTTTTCGGTATGTTCCGCCAGGGACAGTTGTTCTAAATGACTGGTGGATAAATTCACGGACAAATACAAATCTAAACCTGCCTGACGCCATTGCTGTAAATCGACCAAAGCCCGTTCCAGCAAAGATAAAGTCATAGGAATAATTAAACGTAAATCTTCTGCCATAGGAATAAATTCGGTTGGCGGAATCAGGGTGTTTTTATGACTCCAGCGCATTAATACTTCAACCCCTATCACGGACTGGCTACGGCAATCGACAATAGGCTGGTAGTAGTTAATAAATTCGCCATCTTTAAAGGCTTGTCGTAACTGGGTTTCTTTGGCCAGTTGCATATGGGCTTTTTCGTTCATCTCGGCAATAAAAAACTGGAAGTTATTACGGCCCAAATCTTTGGCGTGATACATGGCAACGTCAGCATGTTTTAATAGCGAGTTGGCGTCTGTAGCATCGTCCGGATACACAGCTATACCAATACTTGGAGATACGCTGACGGTATGAGTGCCTAATTGCATAGGCTCGCCAATGGATTGCAGCATTTTGCGAGCTACATGACTGATGTTGTCATCGTTTTTATAGCTTTCCAGCAGCACCACAAATTCATCACCGCCTAAACGGGCTATGGTGTCGGTTTCTCTTAAGGTGGCACGCAAACGCTTGGCCACTTCCTGCAGTAACTGATCGCCTACATCATGGCCTAAAGAGTCGTTGACCTGTTTAAATTTATCCAAATCGATAAAACACAAGGCCAGAGATTTTTTCGCGCGTTTAGCCTGTTCAATACCATGCTGAATACGATCCATCAGCAAAGTACGGTTAGGTAAGCCAGTTAGCGAGTCATAACTGGCTAAATAACGTAGTTCTTCTTCTGCTACTTTTTGCGCTGTGATGTCAGTAAACACCAAGACAAAAAACTCTACTTTATCCACATCACCAATAGCGCTGATATTGATCAGGGCAGGGCGCTCTTTACCGTCTGGTGTATGCACCAGCTCTTCACCTTGCCAGTGTTGGTTGACGGTTAAACCCCGTAACAACGAGGTGTAAAAACGACGGCGTTGCAGGCTGATGCCCAGATGGTGAGTTTTTGGGCTAACCAGATACTGGTCGACAGAACCAAACACATCGGCAAAAGACTGGTTGGCTGCAATCACTCTTTGACTGGCATCTAAAATCACCACCCAATCACGGGTTTGCTGGAAAGCTTCACCAAAAAGCCTGGCTTTTTCCTGGTTCGCTCTGGTTTCGGTAATATTGCTGAAGGTGCCAATGACGCGCTCTGGTTGGCCTTCGTCATCTACTTCAGCTACTTTACCTATGTCACGGAACCACAGCCATTTGCCATTTTTATGTTGCATACGGTAGGTGTGATCAAAGGTTTTATCCGGTGTTTGCATCAGTTTTAGCCAGGCTTGCTGATAAGCGTCTTTATCTTCCGGATGCAATAAAGACAAATGCTGGCTCATCGCCAGCGGATTGAGCGCTTCCTGGTACCCCAGCATGCTGTAAATACGGGACGCAAACATAATGTTTTTGCGGGCATGCCATTCCCAGGCGCCACTGTCGATGGAATCCAGTGCTTGTTTTAAGCGCTGCTCACTGGCTGTTACTTTGGCATGAGCTACTTTGAGCATACGTTGCTGTTTTTGCCGGGTTCGCAGGTAAAACAACATCACAATCAGGGTGACAGAAGCATAAGCCATATAGGCCCAGTAACTCAACCAGGGGGCAGGTTCAACTCTTAAGCGCACAGAGGCCACTTCGCTTTCAAGGCCTGTCACTGGCGACACTGCCACCACGTTAAACTGATAATCGCCCGGAGTCAGCTGAGGGAACATCACAGAACTGGAGCTTTGCTCAGGAAAAACTAAACGCTGTGGGCCGTCCAGCCAATAACGGTAACGCATTTTACCGCTATCCCGGAAGTTCAGGCTGGAGTAACTGATAGTTAAGCCCTGACTGTCATAAGGCAAACTAAAGAATTGACCTGATAAATCAGTCAGCGGGCTTTCTATAGGTGAAGACAATAAATCCAGTTGAGTAATAACAATACGGGGCTTACGTCTGGGCTCTATCAGCGCAACAGGCGACAGTAAGTTGATGCCCCGAATGGAGCCAAACACCATCTCGCCATTACTTAAGGTTTTACTGCTTTGGACGATAAATTCATTGCTGGATAAACCATCTTTTTTGCTGAATTGCTCTATATGCAGGGTATCGACATTTAACGAAGATACACCATGCAAACTGGAGAACCAGATATGCCCCAGTTGATCGCGGTTCACTGCATAAACCACATTAGTGTTCAGTTTATTTTTACTATGAAAATGATGTTTCAGCTGCATAGTGTTGGCATCAAAAGCCAACAAGCCTATATCTGCCGCACTGAACCATAAGGTATTGTTTTTATCCAAAGCCATCTGATCGGCAAAACGCATACTAAAAGCCGGACTTGCTTCAGCCTGGTACAACAGCTTTAACTCTGTTGTTTTTTCATTGTATAACCAGAGTTTTTCATAAGCAGACAGCACCAGCCAGTCTGGCTGACCAGGCCATTTACCCAAAACAGACCGCACCCCGTTGGCTGGCAACTTTTGGTTTAATGCCGTTAGTTCTTCAATCTGGCCTGTTTTAGCCTGGTACAGATAAAAACTGTCTCTGGTCAGCAGGTAAAAAGGCTGTTGCTGATTAAGCCAACTGCCTGGCCGCGCGTTTTGCAGCACAGCCAGTTGCTCCGGCTCTGCGACAGGGGCTGGTTGCAGCTCTTTGTTTTGACTGGAAAAGTAGTTCAGACCACTGGAGGATACAAACCATAAATCGCCAGCTGTATCCATCGACAAATTCATAATGGTGCTGGTATGCCAAATGGCTTTTGGATCCGGGTTGACCAGAAAGTGCTGAGCTTGCTGAGTTTCCAGATTTAATAAGTTCAGGCCATTGCGGCTGCCAAGCCACAGCTCTTCTGTGTTTTTTTCAACAATGGACGTAATTTTGTCGTTGCTTAAAGCATCAGGTCCTGTTTGCGTAAAGCTGCGAATTGCTTTACTGCGGGGGTGCCAATAATAAGCACCTTCAAAACGACTGCCAAGCCAAAAACCACCCTGACCATCCTCTTGTAAAGCCACTATATTGTCGTCGGATAAATTAAAATTGCTGTCGCTGAATTTGAGTAGCAGTTCTGTGCTGTTTTGCTCTGGTGTATAACGCAACAAACCACGCTCTGTAGCCACTAATAAATGATCAGACTGGATCTTAATTTGCCAGACATTAGGCCCGGCAATCAGCTCTTTGCTCGCTGGAGTTTGCCCTGTTTTTAAAAACTGCTTAATTGCCGATAGTTCCAGTTGATACAAGCCTTCGACAGTACCTATCAGCAGATGCTGATCCTGAATTTGTAAAGCTTTGACATGACGTTGATAGTCCAACGACTGGCCTGGGGGTAAATGAGGCACCAGCTTCAGTTGTTTGGTGGGTTTGTCATACAACACTAAGCCATGACTGGTACCCAGCAGTATCCACTCCGGGGATTGTAACAGCACGCGGATATTGGCAGTGGCTAACTCTATATCGGCCAGTCTGGCTAAAACAGTCAGTTGGCTTTTGTCTGTGTGATAGCTGTATAGCTCTGTTCTGGTACTGAGCAGTAAGTGTTCGTCGTCTGACTGGATCAAATTGACAAACCGATTTTGCAGTGTCGCGGTGCCGGGCAAGGACGCATGTAAAAACAACTCTGCTTTGAGTGGATCAAAAACATATAAGCCAGAACGTGGCGCTAAAGCCCACAATCTTTGTTTTGAATCTAACAATAATTGAGTAAAAGCCAGGCTTTGTAATTGAGGGGAGTCAGCACCAATCAACAGGTTTTTATAGCCATCGTAGCGGTTTAAACCCGCATCAGTGGCAACCCATAAAAAGCCCTGACGGTCGAGTAACAAATCGTTGACTGAACCCTGAGATAAGTTTTGATCCGGTGTTAATGGCTGCAATAGCGGTGCAGCCATTGCAGATTTGCAAAAGCAACAGAGCAGCAACAGGCCGCAAACATAGCGCAACAGGGCGAAAACAGGCAAAACGATTCCTCTACAGGTCTGGTTATTATTTTTATAGGTGTCAATCTGCCGCAAGAAGCCTAAGAAAATACAGTGAATGGCGTTATAAAGTCCAGCATAGTTCTAAAGAAATTTACAAAAACAGCCAGCTTGTTAATAGATAAACCACAGGACTTGTAACAGACTGAAAATAAATACAAAAAGAGCCGAATACAGCTGAAATTGCCGGTTTAGTTTAACAGAACCAAGCAAATCACTGACCTGAGGTAAATGGGCTGCGCCAAGTCGTTGTCGCTGATTTTTCTGTTGTTGGTACATGACGGGGCCAGCCAGATTGACACGCAAAGCTGAAGCCAAAGCACCCAGAATAAGCAGATGTGGCAAACACAACTTCAAACGTGAAGCTTCACGCCAGTGCCGGAATGCACCTGTAATATCGGTCAACATGGCCAACAGCAAGGCCGTGATCAGAATGGCAGGAAAGCTGGCCCATTGAGTTAACAAAGAAGCGGGGCGGCCAAAATAGCGGAAGTTACTGTATTTATCGTTCCACTGTTGATTACATAAAAGCAATAAACGATAAGCCACTGCGGCTAAACCACCGCCAATTAAAAACCAGAAACTGACTCCTATCCATTGTTTAGCAGTACGAAGCCATAGCATTTCGATCGTGGCTTTACATAAGCCTGTGCTGCTTAAACCTTGAGTCTGGCGTAATACCAGAGGTTGTAACAGATCTTTGGCTCTGCTGTTTTGTTGCTGACTGACTGCTAGGGCTATTTTGTGACTTTGTTTGCGGTAGTAAACAAAATCCAGACAAAAATACAGCAACAGCCCATCCAGCACCAAAGGCCAATCGGATAACCAGTACAAAGGCGCAAGCAAACCGAGCGTAGGCAAGATCACTAAAGCTAAAGCTAAACTGCCGGATATCAGCTGCTGACTGGTTGCCCGGTTTGGATCAGGATGAACTTTTGCGGCCAGTTGTTTGGCAAAAATGCGGAAAAAGGTTAAAGGCTGATAATCCTGCGGCAATAATAACTGGCTGCCAAGCAACCAAATGCTTAGCAGTACCAGTGGATAAGCCGAAAGATCGTCCAGCCAATACGGCATTTAGCTTAACTGAACCTTTTTCAGGTTTTTCAGCAGTTCCAGCACCATGGCAGAACTGTTTTTAGAGGCGATTTCTAAATAAGCTTCAAAAGAAGTAGGGGACTCTTTGCCTGCAATATCACTTAAGCTGCGGATCACCACAAATGGAGTCTTGAGCTGATAACAAGCCTGAGCTATGGCTGCTCCTTCCATTTCTACAGCGAGCATGGTTGGGAATTGTGCACGGGTTTGAGCAATACGCTCAGGCTGGCACATAAACACATCACCTGTGGTGATTAAGCCTTTTTTAGTTTTGCAAAAACCTAAGGTAGTGATGCTTTGCTCAGCTGCGCTAATCAAAGCCGGATGGGCGGTAAAAGCTGCTGGCATACGTGGCACCTGACCCATTTCATAACCAAAAGCTGTGACATCTACATCGTGATGGCGCACTTCAGAAGATATCACCACATCACCTACATTCAATTCCGGGTCAAAACCACCGGCTGAACCTGTATTGATCACGCAGTCCGGTTTGAACTGGCTAATCATTAAAGTGGTGGCGACTGCAGAAGCTACTTTACCTATGCCTGATTGCACTAAAACGACTTCAGTGTCGGCCAGACGACCCCGATAAAATTCATAGTCGGCCAGTTTGACACTGGTCATATCGCTTAACTGAGCTTTTAAAATTGCAATCTCCGGCTCCATAGCGCCGATAATACCCACAAGTTGCATCTGCCGATCCCCTCTAAAAGAAAGGGCAGATGATAACATCTGCCCTTTATTAATTACACCCGAACAATAGGCGGGCGGGGATAAACCGCCGCCCCTACATCATTACATTGATTTATGGATAGCTATGGTTTTGGCTTGCTGATTATTGGTCAGGGTTCCTGCCTGATAATCACGAATGGCTTGCTCAATTTCCTCTGGCTTGTTCATCACAAAGGGACCGTATTGCACTACCGGCTCTTTTATTGGCTTGGCTGCTAACAGGATAAAACGCGCTTTATCTTTTGCAGATACCGTAACCTTGTCGCCATCGGTCAGCACAGCACCATGATGATTGGCCACTTTTAAGCCTTCAACAAACACCTCGCCTTCAAAAGGATAAACATAAGCGTTATGACCAGCCGTGACTGGAAAAGTCAGGCTTTGACCTGCTTCTAACTGCACATCCAGGTACAAAGGTTCAGTCGATAAGCCAAAAATAGGACCACGAACAATGTTGCCATTCAGCTCTGTTTCGCCAGCTATGACTTTGACAAAACTTTGCGCCGTTAAATTTACCAGCGGAATGTCGGAGGCCGGAATATCGACATAAGCGGCTTCTTTCATTTTTTCTGCGGCGGGTAAATTAATCCACAGCTGAAAACCACGCATCAGACCAGATTCCTGCTGCGGCATTTCTGAGTGAATAATGCCACGGCCTGCCGTCATCCACTGTACGCCACCACTGGTTAAATGGCCCTGATTGCCAAGGTGATCTTCGTGCAACATATGACCATCGAGCATATAAGTGACGGTTTCAAAACCACGGTGTGGATGCGCCGGGAAACCAGCAATGTAGTCATCGGCCTGGTCTGAGCCAAAAGCGTCCAGCATTAAAAACGGGTCCAGTCGCACAGCCTGACTTTGGCCCAGACTACGTTTAATTTTTACGCCAGCGCCATCAGAGGCCAGCATGGCAGGGATCAATTGTTTTAAAGTACGGGCTGTCATGTTCACTTCACCTATTCAGTGGTTGTTGATAGGTCTATTAAAACAGCTCTTTAATCGAAGCAATAGCGGATAGTTTTGCTTTGAGTGTTCTAAAAATTTGAACGTTCAATTGCCCTCTAGTTGAAACAAGCCCAAGGCCTGCGCAGTGTTTTGTTCATGTTTCAATAGCCAGTCTTTGCGCTCTAAGCCGCCAGCGTAGCCGGTTAAGGTGCCATTGGCTCCTATCACTCTGTGGCAGGGCACAATAATGGTCAGAGGGTTACGGCCATTGGCTGCACCTACGGCCCTTACTGCTTTTGGGTTATTCAGTGCATGGGCAATATCGCTGTAGCTGCGAAGCTGTGCAAAAGGGATTTGACTCAGCTGCTGCCAGACTGCTTGTTGAAATTCAGTGCCAATGGCGGCTAAGGGCAAATCAAATTGCTGCAAGGTGCCTTTAAAATACGCATCAAACTGAGCTTTGCAGTCCTGCAATAACATATCGTTGCTGTGATCCGGTGCCTCTGTAGTATCGCGAAATAAAATAGACTCAATTCCCTTGGTATTGGCAGTGACAACCAAAGGTCCTAAAGGGGTGACAAATTGCAGTTGTTTCATTCGGTTGTCTCCTTAGTCGCAGGGCGGGATAAGCTAAACCACAGTTGGAAGGTGGCATAACTGCGCCAGGGGGCCAGTTGCTCTGGGGTGATATCACCATGACGTTTTAAGGCTTTTTGCACACCTAAATCACCACCTAACCAGATATCCGGATCGGCAAGGCCACGCATTTTGCTGTACGCCACAGTCCAGGGCCCTATGCCTTTAAGTTTTAACCAGTCATCCGGCGTGCTTTGAGGTTCTGCTATCACAGTAGAGGCCAGCTGCTTTAACGTATCGCGTCTGGCTTGCGGCACTTTAAGCATTAAAAGCTCGTTTTGACGTATAGCTTCCGGCGTTGGAAACAGCTTTTTCTCTGGATCATCAGCTAATGGTTCCGCTAATTCTGTCAGTAACCTATTCAACTGAGTACGAGCCCCCTGCACACTAACTTGCTGGCCTAAAATAGCCCGCACCGCTGCTTCAAAAGGGGTCCATAAACCCGGCAGTCGTAAGCCTGATTCCAGAAAGTCACCAAAAACCGGCGCCAGTTGTTGTTCTATCTGCGGCATATTGGCATCTAAATCGGCCAGTTGGCGAATACGTTGCAGCACTGAGGTCAGTTCCTGCTGGCTCGGCCAATGCAGTTTTAACTGCATCACACCTTCTTTCACCGGACTTAACTCAAACCAGCCATGCACCAGTCCTTCTGCGGTTGGCCAGCTAAAAGTTCTGCCATAAGCATCACCTTTCACCCACTCCATGCCATCCAGAGTACGCTGACGCCAGAAATCCAGCTGAGCTTGCCAGTTTAAAGGCGGCCTGTAACTAAGTTGTAATTCAATCACGGATGAGTGTCCTGTCATTTTTTTACGGCGAATTTGACTTGGGTTTAACAGCAACTGCTGCTTAAAGGCATCGTTAAAACGCCGGATACTGTGAAAACCAGATAAAGCGGCGATCTGATGTACGGGCAATTGGCTTTGATGCAACAGCTGCTTGGCCAAAAGCACTTGTTGGTACAAAGCATATTGTTTGGGCGCAACCCCTAAATGCTGCTGAAACAGCTTACGTAAATAACGTTCGCTGATGCCAAGGCGCGAAGCTAAAGCGGCCTGATCGCCATGCACCAAAGCTCCTTCAGCTATCAGCTTTAAAGCACGCCGGACACTGGTTTCCACGCCCAACCAGGCTGGCGACTGTGGCGCACTGTCGGGTCTGCAACGTAAACAAGGCCGATAACCTGCTGATGCTGCGGCGGCTGCGCAGGAAAAATAACTCACCTGATGTTCAGCCGGAGACTTTGCCGGGCAAATAGTGCGGCAATAAATACCAGTGCTTTTTACCGCAATAAAAAACAGGCCATCAAAACGGCTGTCACGCGATAAACGGGCTTGTTGGCAGACCAAGGGATCCAGCATGGCGAAGACTCATCAGCAGAAACTAAACAGAGTGTACCTTGGCGACAGAAAAAAAGCTGGCCGGATCCGGTACTGAAAGAAAAGCTTTTTCTAAGAGGGATCGCAAGCCAGAGACTGCAGGTTGAATACAGACAGCTATAGTTAAGCTATGCCTCTGCACTTCTTCAACTCGTGCGAATAGACATTAATGTGAAGGAAAGCTGTATGGAACAACACTTTAATGCCCAGCCAACTGAAGGCTCTGATGACGATGAACTGTTGTTTGCCGTTGATGCTGAAACGGATGACGATCAGCGACTCAGCTGGACAGTGCTTATTGTCGATGATGAACCAGAAATACATCAGATCACTTTATTGGCGCTACGTGATTTTAGTTTTCAGCAACATAAACTGCAGTTTATCAGTGCTTACAGTGCCGCCGAAGCCCGGCATATTCTGGAGACTAACAGCAACATAGCGCTGATACTGCTGGATGTTGTGATGGAAACTGACGATGCTGGCCTTGTGCTGGTGCGCTACATTCGTGACAGCCTGCAAAACCAGCTGGTGCGTATTATTTTGCGCACAGGTCAGCCGGGCCAGGCGCCCGAGCATCGCATAGTGCTGGATTATGATATCAATGATTACCGCTCTAAAACTGAACTGACAGTGCAGCGGCTGACGACCAGTGTGGTGTCTGCGTTAAGAGCCTATATGGCGATTGAACAGTTGGCGCAGCTTAACGCCAGCCTGGAACAGCAAGTGCAGGCCAGAACAGAGCAATTGCAGAGCAGTAATCAACAATTACAGCACTCTTTGGCAGAGCTGGAGGCGGGTGAAAAAGCCGGTAAGCAAGTGCAGTTTAAAATGTTACCACCACCAAGTTTCCATTGTGCTGAATATCAGTTTTGCCATGCCTTGTATCCATCTGAATTTATGAGTGGTGATTTTGTCGATTACTTTGCGGTCGATGAGCATAAGGTGGCGTTTTATATTGCCGATGTGTCAGGTCACGGCGTGGCATCCGCCTTTGTCACTGTGTATTTGAAGCGTTTTATCAGCGCTAAACTGGAACGTTATCAGCGTGGAACCTGCGACCATATTATTGATCCCGCTGCTGTATTGGCTGAATTAAACAAAGAGCTGCTGAAGGAAAAAATCGGCAAATACATAGCGCTGTTTTATGCGGTGCTGGACACCCGGACTGCAGAAATAACCTATTCCAATGCTGGGGCATTTCCCTGGCCTTTGCTTGTGCAACAGCAGCATGGCAGCTATCTGGAATTAAAAAGTACCCCAGTGGGTATGTTTGATTTTGCGAATTACACGAACCAACACTTGTTGATACAGGAAAACAGCAGCTTAGTGTTGTGGTCCGACGGTGTGTTAGATGTATTGCCACAACAAAACACAGAGCAGAAACTGCAGCATTTATTGCAGGTTAGTGCGGAGCAAACCGACATCGCCGCTTTGCTAAAGGCTTTAGCCATAGATCCAACACAGCCTTTGCCCGACGATTTAACTATACTGAAGTTAACCCGCCACTCACGCAGATAAAGGGCAAACCTATGACAACACCACAAGATCAAATTCTGTTCGCCTGCGTTGAACATTGCTGTTTTTTCAAATTGCGTGGTGAGTTGCGTTATACCAATGCCACTGGCATGGACGATTTGGTTGAACGGCTGTTTTCTGCACAGATCCAGTGTAACCAGCTTGTGGTAGATTTAAACGAAGCCAGTTTTATGGACAGCACCTACATTGGTTTACTGGCCAGTCTGGCTCGCTATTGTCAGCAGCAAGATTTACCAAAACCTACTTTGTTTTCCACTCAGCCCCAGGTCAACGAACTGCTGTTTAGCCTTTGCCTGGATCAGGCTTTTGATATAGTGCAGCAGAGTACAGATGAAGAGTTCGATATGACCAGCGTTCAAGCTCAGCCTTATAGCGATCAGCAAAAAGGCTTGATGATCCTGCATGCACACGAAGCACTGATTGCATTGAATGAAAAAAACAGAAGCGAGTTTCAGTCGGTGGTGGATGTATTAAAGCAGCAGTTAGGTTGAGTGGTGAATTAATTTTCATTGATCGTCTGGTATTTTTCGGCAAAAAAATCTATCAGTACCCGTACTGAGGGCAACTGACCGCGTCGTGACGGGTACACCAGGTGGAGCACTTCACGCCTCGGTTCCCAATCAGGCAATACCCGGGTTAAACGACCATCTGCCAGCTCTTCTGTCAGCATAAGTTGTGGCAACTGCACTATGCCGACACCTGCTAAAGCCGCTGTTTTTAGTGTCATCATATCTGTGGTGATATAACGTGGTGTAAAGCTGATATTGGCCTGAGTACCGTCAGTGTGACACAACAGCCAGCTGTGTATTTCTTCTGGCCTGGCTCTGCTCATAGCGGGAAAAAGACTGAGATCATCCGGATTCTGTGGTGTGCCATACTGAGCGATTAAAGAAGGGGCTGCGACAAGACATTGGCCACGGTCAGACAACACTTTTAAAATCAGTTCGCTGTCCTCAAGTGGTAATGGCCTGGCCCTCAATGCCAGATCCAGTCCTTCGGCTATCACGTCGGCTCTGCGGTTGGTGGCTTCCAGGTGGATCTGCACTTTAGGGTAGCGCAGCATAAACTCTGACAACATTGAGCTGACATGAAAGTGCAGCAAGCCCACAGGGCAGGTGAGTCGCACCACACCAGCAGGTTCGGCGGCCAGCTCGTCAATCAGTTGCTGCGCAGCATTCGCTTCGACCAGCATAGCGCGGCAATGTTCATAATAACGTTGACCCACCTCAGTCACTATAAAATGACGGCTGGAACGCTGTAGCAAACGCACCCCCAGCCGTTCCTCCAGCAATGCAATACGTCGGCTGAGTTTAGATTTAGCTATACCTAAAGCCCGGCCTGCCGGAGCAAAACCGCCATGTTCTATGGATTGCACGTAATAATATAAGTCATTTAAATCCTGCATTTTTATCCTTCAGAGTTCTATTTTCAGAACGATGAGTCATAGTTTAGTAGTCTATCCATGTTTTGGCATTGGTTTTAAGCTTATGGCATGGCTAGCACTGGCTAACCTTTGTACCATAGGAGAAAAACTGATGAACAAGCCTTATGTAAGACTGGATAAAAACAATGCGGCTGTGCTGCTGGTTGATCACCAGACGGGTTTATTATCACTGGTGCGAGATATAGATCCGGATCGGTTTAAAAACAATGTGCTGGCATTGGCTGATTTAGCCAAATACTTTAATTTACCTACTATTCTGACCACCAGTTTTGAACAGGGACCTAATGGCCCCTTGGTACCTGAACTTAAAAATACCTTCCCGGATGCCCCTTATATCGCCAGACCAGGACAAATTAATGCTTGGGATAACGACGACTTTGTCAAAGCAGTCAAAGCTACGGGCAAAAAGCAGCTGATTATCGCTGGTGTGGTGACAGAAGTTTGTGTGGCATTTCCAACTTTATCCGCTTTGGCAGAGGGCTTTGACGTGTTTGTAGTGACGGATGCTTCTGGTACTTTTAACGAACTGACCCGTGATTCAGCCTGGGACCGAATGTCGTCAGCCGGTGCTCAGTTGATCACCTGGTTTGGTGTCGCCTGTGAACTGCACCGCGACTGGCGTAACGATGTGGACGGTTTGGGGCAGCTGTTTTCAAATCATATTCCGGATTATCGTAATCTGATCAACAGCTATGTGACCTTAACTGCGGCTAAGTAAGCTCAAGTAATACAATCAGGGCGCAAAGTTGCGCCCTTTATCCGGTTGTACATTTTATTTCCCGCTATACTAAAACCGCTTTTTAACTTCCCGTGCACTATTAAAAGGAGAAGGTTATGTCCGACGTTCAGGCTATTCCGGCGGGTTACGCTGCAGTATTGCCTTATCTGGTGATCAAAAATGCGGCGGCGGCACTGGATTTTTATCAGAAAGCTTTTGGTGCCGAAACCATAATGCGGATGAATATGCCGTCCGGTGCTGTAATGCATGCCGAAATGCGTATAGGCGGTGCAGTATTTATGCTCAGTGAGCAGAGTGATGAGTGGGGCACAAAAAGCCCGGATATGCTGGGCAGCAGCCCTGTCACGCTGATGGTGTATGTACCTGATGTGGATGCTTTTGTCGAGCGTGCTGCAGCGGCTGGGGCCACTGTGACCATGCCGGTATCAGACCAATTCTGGGGCGATCGCAGTGGCTGTTTACAAGACCCGTTTGGCCATCTGTGGATGATCTCCACTCATATTGAAGATGTGTCTGAAGAAGAAATGGCAAAACGCTCTGCGCAGATGTTTGGGCCTCACTGATCTCAACAGTCATCATAAAATAGTTACTCAACAAGGGCGCAGTAATGCGCCCTTGACCTTTGTGCTGATTGCTCACAGCACTAAAGTACTACCGCGCTTTTTAGCTGTTCCATCTATAGTTTTTTTCACGCCAAAGCCTGCTGCTGTAGTTGCTAACGAACAAACAGGGAAGGGCTGCGTTGCTTCGGTGTTCATCAAAACAATAAAGATAAGGAACAGACAAAGTGAAAAAATACTCTTTCGCTATGGCGGCTTTAGTGGCGCTGGGACTTACAGCTTTACCTGCTTTTGCCGGTAGCTGGCAGCAAAATCAGGCGGTAGGCGGCTTTAACAAAGTACATTTATATACCCCGGATTCAGTATCTTCTATTGGTCAGGGCCGGGGCTTGCTGGTGGTATTGCATGGCTGTACTCAGTCGGTTGATGCTTATTTAACCGCCAATCTGGCGCAAGCGGCTGAGCAATATGGTTTAGTGATCGCAGTACCTGATGCAATGAATAAAGCGGGTTTTGGCTGCTGGTCCTACTGGCAGGGCACCAGAAACCGCAGCAGTGGTGACTATAAAAATCTGATTAACCTTGCCACAGCATTAATGGCCAACCCAGGTTATCAGATAGATCCGAATCAGGTCTATATTGCCGGTTTATCCTCTGGTGCATCTTTTGCTCATACCACAGCTTGTATTGCACCTGATATTTTTGCTGGTGTGGGCGTGAGTGCTGGCCCAAGCATAGGCACCAGCTCCAATGGTGCTCTTGGGCCTTGTGAAACCGCAGATGTTGCCACACGTTGTAACCAATACGCCGGCAGTTATTCCAGTCATTTCAGCAGCCAGATTGCCTCTATTGCCCATGGCCGTAACGACACCACAGTAAACCTTTGCTATAACGAGCAAAATGCCAATGGCATGGCCGATTTATACAACGTCAGCCGATTGGCTGGTGAAAACCTGATTAGCAATGGCTCGGGCCGTACTGCAGATGAAAGCTTATGGCAAAACGGTCGGGTGTCTATGTTGTGGCTCAATAATGTCGATCATGCCTGGTCTGGTGGTCAGGGCGCCAGCGGCTCTTATATCAATGGCAACGGTATTAACTATGCCAGTTATCTGGGGCAGTATTTTAGCGACAACAACCAAAGGGTAAATCGCAATAGTGCGCCAGAACTGAGCACTATCAGCGTTACACAAAATAACAGCGTGATCAGTGTCAGTGGTAAAGCCACGGATGCCGATCCCATCAGTGTCAACGCCAGTTTTACTAACAGCATAAACCAGACGGTGAGTGTCAGCGCAGCGCCCAACACAACAGGCAACTTCAGTCTGAACAGTCCGGTTTTGGTTAATGACTGGTATCAAATTACAGTGACAGCCACCGACAGCGAAGGTTTGGTAAGTGACCCTTACAGCAGCTCAGTTTTACTAGGGCCACCACCTCCAGCCACAGCACCAGAGCTGAGTGAGCTGGCCGTTGTTATGGATGGTCAATGCGCTACAGTCACTGGGCGGGTATTTGATCTGAACCGTGATTTAGCCTCAGTGAGCGTGGAGTTCAGCACTGGCACTGTGGTTGCCACTTTGAACGGCGATTTATTCAGTGCCCAGCGTTGTGGTTTAGCTGGAGGCAGCAATACGGCCTTAGTCACAGCGCTGGATGCAGAAGGCCTGTTTAGCTCTGAGCTACTGAACTTCAGTATAGACGCGGGACAAAATGCGACTCTTGACCAACATATTGCTGCAGGCCGTTTGGATTACACCAACTATGCCAACTGCTATTTGGAATACAGCACCGCCAGTTTTATATTGCGTGAGCAACTGGTCACAGGCAATCAATGCCGCTGGCAGGATAATGACGCCAGTTGTTTTGGCCCTACTCTTAGTTGCAGTGCCGGAGGAGGGGACGATGGTGGCGGTCCAACACCACCTTCACCGGCAGATTGTGTGCAGTTCAGTACCAATAACTACAGTCACAAACTGGCAGGCCGGGCTTACAGCTCAGGTAATATTTATACGCCGAATTATTTTGCTACAGGCAGCAATACAGCATTGGCAGGTTCCACCTGGGGAGTCAGTGTTTTATCGTCCAGCAGCAGCGGTTATTGGCAACTGGGCGCTTGCCCCCAATAGTTAAATTGCCGCTAGGTTGTCGCTGAATAAAAACAGGGTAGGACCTAATGTCTTACCCTGTTTTTTGTCTGAAATGACCAGTGAATTAAGCAGCGATAGGTTGCATACAAGCAATGGATCGGCTAAGGATAAATGACAGAAAAAAGCAAAAACGGACTTCATGCACAGCCTGTCCGCTTGATCTGGTGAAGGCTGCAAGGCCGCAGGCCCCGAATACCGCAGCTTGTTAGCTGCCCACTTTGCTTACCAGTAGAGTCAGTTTTTTATCGCCAATTTCCATGGACGCTTCTTTATCGTAGGCCAGGATAAATGACGGGGTTATAGTGTCACTGCCAAAGGTCACAGCAGTAGCAACACCGACAGTTTGATCCTGCTTGGGTGTGATAGTTAGGTTGTAGCTAAAGTCATCACCTAGAGTAAAGGATGCCGTTTGGTCCGCCTCTACTATCAGCATGGGGGCCGCAACTAACTCACCATTCTTAAAAAAAGAAGTCGAAACCTGATAGGTTTCAGCGGCAAAACAGGCCACAGAGGCCAACAAAGAGGCGGCTAATAAACTTACCTTAACTTTCATTTTAATGTCCTTATGTACTATGAAGGTGAAAACAGCTGACTATTTAGCGCCTTATCTGGCGTTCACAATGGGTCAAGGTCTGTGAAACTATAGGGCGCTTTTTGTTGTCCATCTGATACTAATGGTATTTTTACATTGAGGGAACAACTGGCCCTCAGATCAATTTTGGGCCAGTTGAAACAGTCTGTCGTATTGTTGCTGATTAATGCCGTAGCGCTTCAGCGGAATAATCTCTGCTTGATCGGTGTCTTTTAAACTTAGTTTTAATAATTTGGAGTCAGGGGATAACTCAAAACAGCTGATTTCTTTCCAGCAATAGCGCTTCATACCTGATACCGGATCACCAAATTGAATACCTTGCTCACTGGCAACAAAAATGCGCTGCGGCCTTATCCCGACTTGTATTGAAAGCACCAAAGCTATGGCTGGCCCCATTACAATCATTGCGACCAGTTTCCCTGCATTGCTATTCCCTGTGCTCAGAACATCGGAAATGTAGTGGTAGCCAATAAAGGTTGCAGTCCACAGGGCGATATTCAACAGGATGATTTTTAACGCTTTTATACCTGCACTTTGGCTTCGTTCCCGTAGTTCAAATTCCATTTTTTATAATTTTCCATAGGCTTAGGCTATGAAAATACACTACATAGTTGCAGAACCAAGGTCAATTTCTGAGACAAACTCTACTTCTGTCCCTCACACTTTCAAATCAATCTGCTGCAATAAACCCACCTTTTTATCTTCGGTGATAAAAATTGAGCTGCGCTCCAGCCGGCCTTGTACTTCGTCTTTGTGGCGCAAGCTAAAAGGTGTGGCAATAGAATCGACACTCAGGGCCATAACGCCCATTTCTTTTAAGCTATAAAGGCCTTTATCTTCAGGGCGCCACAACCATAAACTTTGCCAGATTGGATCCTGCTGATCGATCAGGCCGTTTTGGTCTTGATCAAAAGCGGCCAGTTCGGCAAAACCTTCACCTGTGCTGGGGCCAAATAATTCTTTGCCAGAATCAACTACACCATTGTTATTGCTGTCTTTGACCAGATAATACTGACCTTGTGCCAGTTGCTGGATCTGTTTGGCATTGTCGGTCAGATGAAAAGCTGTAGTTTGGCCCGTCAGTTCAACAGGGCGGCCGTTAAAGCTCATCACTAATGGGTCTTTCATCGGCTGTTCTGTGCGTTCACTGTAGCTGAATGCTTCGTAGCTCATGGCAAATTGCATCGACCAGCTAAAACTGCTGCCATCGTCCAGAGCTACTGAACCTGAAAAATCAGCACTGACGGCTTCGTAACGATAGGACCATTCACGAATAGTGACGCCAGAAGCATTTTGATTTTCAAGCTGTGCTGGTTGGGTTGTGGTGGTTGAACCATTCAAGGCCCGGTTTAATTCTGCCGGGTCTACCCAGCCTTTTAACTCTTCACCTGTCAGTTGTTCCAGCAAACGTTTAATAGTGCCAATGGAATATACAGCGTTAAAAAGACCATCGTCACTCTTGGCTTCTTTAGTATCTGCAGCTTTTGACTCAGGCATATTTTCTGCGGGAATAACATTAGCCGAAGGTAACAGAGAAGTCTGAGTTAAACTTCTGTTATCCTTTGTTACAGTTAAGCTGTCATTTCGCTCTGGACTCACAGTGCGACCTGAATACAATAACTGCTGATTGCTGGAGTTCTGTTGTTGCTTGATGCTGAGGATTTGCATTTTGGCTCCCCCTCTTACTTAGGCTTAACGACTGTATCGACCATAATTGTACAAACTTTAATCAGGGCCTTAATCATGTTAGAAAATTTTTTCCGTCAGTTGACGACAGATCCAGACAGCATTAGTTTTCAGCAAAGCATAGAGCTGATTGAAAGCTTATACGATTTTACTGAAACTGCTTTTCAGAATGGCGATAAGCACAATGCCGCTGGTGAAAACAATGGTTCCTGCAAGATTTTAGCTTTTGCGTTGTTACACCGTTTGTCGGAACCACAAGCTTTGCAGATGTTTGGTGATTATTACCGTGTGGATGTGTTATCAAGCCCGGCAGGCTCAGATCACGCCAATATCAGACAGTTTATGCAACACGGTTGGGATGGCATTGAATTCAGCGGTCAGGCGTTAAGCCCAAAATCCGTTTAAGCGGATTGGGCTTGGGGCAGATTGCAGATACGATTCATCGTTGCCTGAATTTTTTGCGGGGTAAAAGGTTTGGCCATAAATCCACTGGCCCCTCCTTCGACACTGCGTTTTACATTTTCCACAGTGCTGTGTGCAGACATAATGACCACATGGCACTTGGGTTCTAAAGCTTTAATACGGCTTAACAGCTCATGGCCGTTACTGTCCGGTAATTCAATATCCAGAAAAATCACATCAGGATGATCAGTGCTGATAGCCATCAAGGCTTGTTGCCCTGTGCTGGCTTCTGCCACTTTTTCGGCACCCATAATGCGCAAATTTTGATTTAAGAAATAACGAACAGAACTGACGTCATCGACGATCAGTATAGAGGATTGATCTATAGTCATGCGCAACATCCTTGCTTGGGGCATTTACTTGACTTAAGCATGTCGTGATTTAGCTAAAAGCGCAATAAATAAACGATATTTTCCTGATAAAACCAGTTCAGCAGAGTAACGGATAAAAGGCATAAGCTGTAGGGGTGATAAAGCCGGGCAAAAACAGTTGTGTCTGAACGCTATGAAAAATAAAAAAGCGACTGGCTTTTTTGAGCTAAACCAGTCGCCTTGCTGCTTTTTATAGTAAGCCGTAAAGAAGATATTTCATTTCGGCACTCTTTATTTTAGTGCTATTTACTTTGACTCTGGTTCTGCAACTCTTGCAGCAAGCTCTGCCATGGCACCAGTTTCATATTCTGGCCTGCTTCCGGCATCCGGTTGCGGCCATCCTGCACGATCAAAGCGCCTTGTTCAAAACCAGGGCCTAAAGAGCGGGTTGTGACTTCAAGACCATCGGTTTCAGAAGCGCCATCTATGCCCAATTGAGGATTTGTGGTCACTCTGAATCTCAGACGTTCAGTGTAAGGTGCTGTTGCATCGTAAATCACATAGCTGTCATTGCCCTGACTGGACACCACCAGATAGCTGGCGCCATTATGTTCAGCCAGCGCTATGCCTTCTACGTCATCGACCAGACGTTTGCCATCCACCAGTATGATTTTTTCACCTTTGCTGTCGGCTTCTGCACCTGCTGCAAAACGCCATACTCCTTCATCTTCTTCGCCAACAAATAAAATACCGCGCTTGTCATCGGCAACACAGCCTTCAGGCTGACTTGGCACCTGTAAAGAACGCACTAAAGTGCCTTGCCAGTTTGTGCCATTGCTGTCGATGCGGTATTGCTCAATTAAGCCGGATTTATCATTAACAAAAACGTAAGGGGTGCCAGTTTTGGCATCCTGGTACATGCACAGGCCATAAATATCTTGCATTGAGGTTGGCACTTTACCGGCATTATGTAACTTCCCTTGCTGATCAATAGCAAAAAGTTGCAGGCTGTTGTCATCGCGTAAACTGGCTGCGGCGATGTCATGTTTTTTGCCTTGCCAGCTTAAGTTGTAACGCACATCCACATTATTTAAACGTCCGACGGCCAGTTGTTGCACTCGCTTGCCTTGCATACTGTACACATCAAGGCCAGCGCGTTTGTCGGTGCCGAGGATCAGGCTCAGCTCTGGTTGGGAAGGATGATGCCATACCGCAGGGTCATCCATCACATCACCACGTTGGCTGGCCGCTTCGGTTTGCAGCGTTGGTTTTACCTGTACCATGGCTGGTTTTGTGACTACAACACTAGTCATGGTTTCCTGCAGTGTCAGAGGTTGCACCGCATCTGCATCTTCATTGCTGATATAGGCTGTTGTGCTGTTGGCTTGCACTCTGACAGATAAGCCACTGGCGGCACTAAAGGCCGGAACAGCGTTTTGGCTTATCACTTCACCTTTGCTGCTGATATGCAGCAGTCTGGCCGGTTCTTCTTCCAGCGCCAGCAGGCTACTGTCTGGCAGCACTTGCAATGCCATAATTTCGCCTTGCAGCTGACCAAATGGCTGATTAACCTGAACTAAACTGCGGCCTTCATCTGCTTCTGGTTCTGCCTGATAAGACCAGATGGCTCTGTCTGCTTCAGAGATATAAAGCGCAGCAGTGTGCTGATCCACAGCACAAGCTTTGCTGTCATAAGGTACATTCAGTTCCCGTATCACCAGAGGCTCGGCCAACCACTCTTGCTGCTGTTGCAGCAATAATTGGTCAGCACCACCGCGGCCACCCAGTAAAAATAAGCTCAATTGCTGATTTTCGTGGCTCTGATAAAAACACAAGTCTTCAACCACTCTGCTGCTGATCAGTTGCTGTCTTATCAGCACTAAAGGCTTTTGTTCCGTTGGTGAAAAACGCCATAAGTACAAGCTGTTGTCGTTGCTGTCCATTGCTGCGACCAGCAGACTGTCTGCTGAAAGTGACTGCAAGGTCAGACGGTTAAAGCTGCCGCTGTAACTGCTGTGTTGGCTCTCGCCCAGCTTGATCTGTAAGCCCTGATCATCAGTGAATAGCTGATACTCAGCACCTGCAACTTGTACCTGTTGGTAATGGCTGGCTTTGATGTTCAGCGCTGTTGCAGCAGAAACTGATGTTGCAACTTGCTGCTGGGCTTTATCCGCCTGACAGGCGCTCAGTACAGTGGTCAGCGCCAGAGTGATGATGCTGAGTTTAAAAAAATCTGTAGTCGATATCATGCTGTTTTCCTTACTTACCAGTTGGTGATTTGCAGACCCAGCACAAAGGTGCGGCCATATTGCTCATACTGGAAGTTATAAGGCTTACGCCCTGTGTACGCGTAATAAGGTTCGTCATTGACGTTGACGACATTAAAGTAAAGCTGCATGCCTGGTTGCACTGTCCATTTGCTGGTGAAATCAACCTGCATATGATCATCAGCGTGCACGTCGTACTCTTTGTCCGTGATATCACCCACTTCAGCCAGATAATCAGATTTATAGTTCGCAGCCAGGCGCAGGCTCACTACGTCGGTTTCATAACCCAGGCTGAGGTTCGCTGTTTTATCGGACTGGCTGGGTAAGGCCACTTCACGACTGAATAAAGTACCATCATCAAACCATTCAATATCGGCGGCTGAATCCGTCAGCGTCAGGTTGGTTGACAACAGCAGGTTATCCAGCCAGTTGCCAAAACCTGAAACCTTATGCACAGCGTTCAGTTCGATACCATATAAATCTGCTTTACCGCCGTTGACATAGGTTTCTGCCACAGCAAAATCGGCGTATTCACCACGGCCAGCCAGATCGGCCTCGTAGATGAAGTTGTCAATTTGTTTGTAAAATAACATGGCAGACAATACACCCAGTTTATCTGCGTAGTGCTCAATACCCAGGTCAAAATTGTTTGATGTCAGAGCTTCTAATTCAGGGTTACCAAAAGCCGCTTCCAGCTCGTCGTCATCTTCTTCCAATAAAAAGGCGGGTGACAGTTGTTCAAAGTTAGGGCGTACCAAACCTGTACTGAAGGCAGCGCGGACTATACTTTGCTCCGACAGGTTATAACGTGCCACTACGGCCGGTAACCAGTAACCTTCAGAATTTTTTACCTGATTGGCACTGAAGCTTTCGTTGATGGCGTCATAACGGCTGCCGAGAGCATCGCGTTTTTCATGTTCATAACGCACACCAGTGATCAGCTGCCAGTTATCGCGTTCCCACTGTGCCATCAAATAGGCCGCGCTGATATCTTCATCCACCTGGTAGTCATTAATTTGTGATTCAACTTCATCCACAAAATCATCACGGTTCAGGCTGTTCACTAGCTGATAGATGTCATTGCTGTTGACGGCCTGTCCCATAGAGCCCAGGCCATAATCTACCTGTCCGCCCGAATAATCGGCCATGCTCAGTGCACTGACACCTAAATCTTCAAAATCTTCAAACATCCAGATGTCTTCATCTGCTGTTTTTTCGCGCTGGCTGAATTTAGCACCGCTTTTGAGGATCATGCTGCCCTGGCTTTGAGTAAATTCGCGGCTCAGGTCAAATTTGACATTACGTTCAGTCTCTTTGGCATAAGTGTCGCCCATTTCGACTTCTTTTAACTCATAGCCATCGGCCAAATAAGCTTCTGCTGGAGCTGTTAGTCGTAAAATAGTGCTGCCGCTGTAGCCTACGCCTTCGTCAAACTCCTGCTCAAAGTCGGCAGCGCCAATATTAAATGGCGTATCTTCATCTGCTTTGCTGGCACCGGCTTCCAGTTGCCATTCCCAGTTGCCTGACGTCTGTTTAGTACCCAGTACAAAAGCACTGATACTCTGAGTTTCTTCCCGTTGTTTTAAGGAACGGATCAGCGCTGCTTCACCTGTATCGCCGGCAAAAAGCGGATCGGCCAGTTCAACGATCATGCCCTGACGTTCTTCTGTATCGCTAAAGCGGCTGTACAGAGTGCGCAGGTAATAGTCGTTGTTATTGCCTGGTCTGTAGTCCAGATTCAGTGCCACACCCAAACGCTCACGGCTGATGCTGTAATCCCTTAACTCAAATTCTTCCAGGCCTTCTTCAAAGTCCCAGTTGCCACCTGTTTCAACGTTTTCAGAGCCAAACTTACGTTCAGCAAAACTGGCAGCCAAAGCCACACCAAAGACGTCCGTTTCGCCACCTAAATCCATAATCTTGCTGATCACACCAGACACTTTAGGGCTGGTTTTGCTCTGCAACTCGTTATGGCCTGCTTCTACAGTGGCGGAATAAAAGTCGTTGCTGCGATCAAAGGCAGATAAACTTTTGATTTCTACTGTGCCACCCAAAGAGCCTGCAGGCATATCCGGAGTCAAAGTTTTATTCACTTCCACTGACTCAAGTAAGTCAGAAGGAATGACGTCCAAAGCTACAGCACGGCGACCTGCTTCAGGCGCTGCCAGTTGAGTGCCGTTGTAAGTCACTGCATTGTAGTCTGGTGCTAACCCCCGAACCCGCACAAAACGGCCTTCGCCCTGATCCCGCTCTACAGATAAACCTGCCAGACGTTGCAGTGCTTCACTGACGTTACTGTCCGGGAACTGGCCCATTTCATCCGTACTTGCCACTGTCACAATGCCATTGGCGTTACGTTGGCGGTTTAACGCTTTGCTGATAGCACCAGACTGACCGACCACTTCTATATGCTCAACAGAATTGTCGGCTGAAAGCAGTTTGATATCACCCAGGCGCTGATGAGTATCCGCAACCACCAGTACTCTTTTTTCCGGAGCTGCGCCGAGGTAATTGATCAGCAGAGTATAGGTACCGGATGGCAACTGGTTGAAATGAAAGCTGCCATCTGCACCTGTAGTGCGGCGTAGTTTTAATTCCGGGATACTGACTTCAGCGCCAGTCAGCAGACTATTACGGTTATCCGTGATCCGGCCTTGTACATCCGCATCTGCCAGCAGTGCCATAGATAATGTGCTACAAGCCAGTGTTACGGCGCAGGCCAACAGGTTTGGGCGATAGTTAAGTTTCATGTGTGCTCTCAGTGTGCTTATTAGAACTGTGAGCCAGTGTGCCGTTGCTCTGTGACAAAACACCGCTTCTGAACCTGTTTGCTTGAGCGCTGCTGACCCGGGTCTTTACCGCTCAATCTGCTGCTGTCTATGCCGTACTTTGTCATGTGATTGTCATGCGCCAACCGCAAAATGGTTTTTATTTGCCTGGACCTGAGTATGACGTGGCGCCAACATCGCTATAAATTAATATGCAGCCTGCTGCTTTTGCTTAGCGGTTTTCTGCTGGCACTTTTTTGTGGTTATGCCAAACAAAGCCATGAATTTGACTGGGTGGATGTGCTGGGGGAAGGTACGACCTTGCTGGTGGCTTGTGGCTGGCTGGGGCTGATTATCAGCAGCCGCCCGGCAGGGCGGGTGACAGAGTGGCTGTATTACGGCAGCTTATTGCTGGTGTACTCGTACTTTCTGGATTTACTGGATGAGTTTATTCAATACCCGGAAGAAATCCGGCTGATGAGCTGGCTGGAATCTTTGCCTGCGCCTATTGGCATGCTGGTACTCACTTATGGTTTGATTGGCTGGCACCGGGAACAGCGGGCTATCAATAGGCAATTGCGTGGACGGGAGCTGTTTTTACGCAATCATGAATTAATTGACCCTTTAACTCAGCTGTATGGCGCTGAGTATTTACTGGCTGTGTTGCAAAGGGAAGTTGAATTGCATCAGAGCCAGCGTCAGCCATTAAGCCTGTTAGTGCTGGATATTCACAACTTCGCCGATTTTAACCGACGTCATGGCATAGCTGCAGGTGATCATTATCTGAGCCAGTTGAGTGAGTTGCTGCTAAGTCAGTTACGCCACAGTGATGTGGTTTGTCGCTACAGCGGAGATTGTTTTGTCGCAGTTTTACCCGATACAGCTGAAGCTGCAGCTCAGATCATAGCTCAGCATTTGCAACAGCAGGTGCAGCAACTGACGGATGCAGAAGGCAGACCTGAGCTGACTATGGCCGCTATGCAAGTGAGTCAGGATTCGGCCTCTGCCACGCTTAAAGCTGCGCTTTCGATCTTGGTCGCTGCTAAACAGAGCACTGAATTCAGATTGCAGCCTGTCTGATGCCAGCACGCCACTTTGATTCTCACGACAAAATTCTGTTGCTGCAACATGGCAGTACAGAGTTGCTGGCTTTAGCTCAGCGTCGTGGAGTTGAACTGCATAAGTTATTGAGTGGCACTGGTATTTTTGAGCAGGACTTACAAAGGCCGCATGGACGACTGCACCATGCAGATTGGCTGAAACTGCTGCACAATTGCCAGCATCAGCTAAAAAGCCCAGAGCTGCCTTTTTTATTGGGCAGCGCTATGCTGAACAGCCGTTATATTGCGGTTTGCCAAAGTTTGCAGTACGCAAAAAACCTGAAGCAGGCGCTCTGTCATTTGTATTACTTCCGTCACCAGTTGTTTCCAGGCTTTTATGCCAGGCTTTACCAGCAAAATGACCACCTGGTGATTGAGTTTAAAGCAGCATTGGGTTTAGCGTCGCAGCGGCCATTTATGTTGACCATTTTATGTTCGCTGTTGCTTAGCCTGATTAAGCAGCAACTGGGGTCTTTGACCGGTGTGAGTGTGCAGTTACAGCAGGCTTGCGCTGAACACCAATTGCAGTATCAGTTGCAATGGGGCTGTGAGCTGAGTGTCAATCAGCCCTGCGACACTTTACGTATTCCATTACCCCTGTGGCAGCAGGCTTTTAGTGATGCCGACGCGGATCAATTTAAAGCGGCCAGACGAACCTGCCGTCAGCTGAACCATGTGTTGATAAAACAACGAGGAATACTGGAAAGTATTTGTCGGTTGCAACAGCGCGCTTTACCTCAGTTGTTAAGTCAGGAGCAGGTGGCTTTGGCTTTAGGGCTGAGCAATAGCGCACTTAAACGTTTGCTCAGTCGGCATGACACTAATTTTGCCCGTTTAATAGATGAAGTGCGTCGTGACGCTGCCCGCAATTTACTGCAACAAGGCCAGTATTCAAACCGCCAATTGGCCCTAAAGCTGGGCTATTCAGATGAACACAACTTTCGTCGTGCTTTTAAGCGCTGGACAGGATTAATTCCCAGCAGTTTTAAAGGCATGTTCCATTTTAATTAACCCGCAACGTTTGACAGGACTATCTATGAAAACCAGTTTCAGCCTTTTTGTACCTCTGGTACTCAGCGTGTTGCTGAGTGCCTGCTCTCCGGCAGATTCACCAACTGAGCCAAAACAATCAAGCCCACAGGCACAAGTAGCTCCAGTGACTGCACCAGTTGCAGCAACACCAGCAGAAGCGGGCTCCGTAGTGCTGGCTTTTGCTGTATTGGGTGATGCTGAACCTAAACCTGAACCCCAGTTTCCAAACCTGGCTGCAGCTGTAGCCGATGTGAATCAACTGACAGAACCTCTGAAGCTGAGTTTTGTGGTTGGGGTGGGCGATATTGCGCACAAGGGCACTCAAATCCAGTATGAAAACGCAACTCCAGTACTGCAACAGTTGAAACTGCCGTTTTATCCTATTATGGGTAATGAAGAACATGGCAGCACAGTAGAGCGTTTTATGCAGTTTGCTAATCTGTGGAACCAGGGCAAAGTGACGATCGACTCACCCAGTTATGTGCTGGAGTATGATGAAGTAGCTCTGGTTTTTGCGTCTCCAGACCATGGCCGTGATTTTAATGATCAAGGCATCAGCTGGATCCTTGGCGAGCTAAAACGCTTAAACAACAAAGCAGTGCTGTTAATTGTGCATGGCGCTCAGGCAGGGGTTTATCCTGAAAATGCAGAAAAAGGTATTCATCATCCAGGTTTTGCAGACGTGATAACTCAGCCCAATCTGGTTGCAGTCATTTCAGGTGATTTACATATGGATATGGACAGAGTGGCGCACTCCAAGCAACTAGGGCAGGTGCATTACTTACATATTCCAGCGTTGGAACGCACTAAAATTCCTGATGAGACCAAACATACGCCTATGTTCAGAGTCTTCAGCCTGAATGATAAAGGCATAATGCAGGTCGACACTTACCAGACTGGTGTTGCGACACCGCTGCCACAACATAGTTACAGTTTCAGCATAAAGCGCGCTTCCTAACAGCGGCAGTCAACGACAATGCTGTTGAGTGTCAGAACCTGACCTCGTTAGGGCAGTGTAAGGTACAAAATAAAAAGGCCGGAGCTTTGTGAAATCACTCCGCTCTGGCCTTTCCACACTTCCTGCCAAATTAAAAAATTAAAAAGTCAAAACTAGCACTTACCTTTTTTCGCCTGGCCCGGCGGACAATGTTTGTTCTTGCCATGACCATGGCCTTCAACGACCACCCCAGGAATGATCACTTTAGGTGGCTCTACTGTGACACTCGGTCCTCTGACTGCACAGCCTGTTACACCTGACATCAGTACTGCTGTAACAATTAAAGCTGAATAGATACGCATTGTTTTCCCTTTTATTTAAACTAGCTCTGCTAGCTTAGTTTCAATTCAGCCAATTGTACAATCGCGGCTTGAAGTTGATTTAGTGGTGGCGATGATAATGGCGTTTATGTTTTTTTTGCTTTTTATGATAGTGCCTGTCCTGATGATAATGGCGCTCTTCAACCACAACTACAGTGGGCCTTGGCTCAACTATCACAGCAGTGCCGTAATAGCCTGCTGGTTCAACCCAGACACTGGGGCCACGCACCACACAGCCTGTTAAGGTCAGTAAAACTGCAATACTGCTGGTCAAAAACAATGCTTTTTTCATCATAAGCTCCGTTTGTAAAATCGTTACTAATCTGACAGGTAGTAGTCAACCGTCGCTACCACTCTGACTTTTTTGATATAAGGCGTGTTGCTGTCACGGTCACTGATACTGAACTGACCCTGGCTGGCGGTTTTAATTTTGCCCAGTTTGCTGTCTGAGTCAGCGGCAAATTTAGTGGCCACTTCACGCGCATTGCGGGTTGCCTCTTCAATCATGTCGGGCTTTAATTCGTTTAAACCACTGAAAATAAATTCGGGCTTACTGTCATAATCCTGCCCCGCTATGGCGATCCCTGTTTTACTTAGCTCCAGTAACTTCGCCATGGCCTGATGCACTAAATCGACATTGCTGCTGTATACGGTGACAATGGAGCTGGCGGTGTAACGCATCTGATTGGCATTGGGGTCGTAATAACCAGCCTGACGGTCGACAATTTGTGGCACACCCACAGAGATCTCTTTTTGACTAAAGCCCTGCAGTTTTAAAAACGCCTGAATTTGCTCGTTTTTACGCTCAATATTAGCGACCAGCGTGGTCAGGTTATTGTCGACATCGTTAAATTTAATGGGCCAAATCACCGTATCTGCGGCAACTTCCCGTTCAGCTAAACCTTTGACCTGAACAACGCGCTCCATAGCTCTGAACTGGATCAGGCTGCTGGCTAAAATAGCGCTGCCTGCCACTATACCCAAAGCCAAAACTGCTGCTGCAACCCATGAACGGGACTGGATCATATAAACTCCTTATTTTGAGATAAGCTAAGTGTATGCAGAGTAGCTGAATGGCTGATTAATACTTTGCTGATAGCAAAAACAAGCTGGTGACTTTGTGTTTAGCTCTTTATGATGGATGCCCAGCCTTCTCAGCAGACGACTTTTTTTATGCAAATTGAACACAAAAAAATCACGTTAACTACGCCAACCGGGCCTATGCTGGTGTATCAGTACCAGCCATTAGGTGCTGCTACTCTGGGTAAAACCTTTCCGGCTATTTTGTTTTATTCCGAGATTTTTCAGCAAACTGCTCCCATAGCCCGCAGTGCTGCACTGCTTGCCAGTCATGGTTTTGTGGTGCTGGTGCCTGAAATTTTCCATGAACTAAATCCGCTGGGTACTGTGCTTGCTTATGACGATGCAGGCAAAGACAAAGGCAATCAGGATAAATGGACTAAACCGCTGGAAAGTTATGACAGCGACAATCAGGCCATGTTGGATTATTTAAAAAGCCTGCCTTATGTCCGGCCTGAAGTGGGCGCTATGGGCGTTTGTATTGGTGGCCATCTGGCATTTCGTGCTGCGCTCAATCCGGCTATCAAAGCAACCTATTGCTTGTATGCCACAGATTTACACAGTGATACTTTACCTTGTGGCGACGGCCAGCAGACGTTAAACCGTGCCGCTGATATTCAGGGCGAACTGGTGATGGTTTGGGGCAAACAAGACCCTCATGTGTCTGCTGAAGGGCGGCATAAAGTGTATCAACAACTGACCCAGGCCAAAGTTCATTTCAGCTGGTATGAATACAATGCTCAACATGCTTTTATGCGTGATGAAGGTGAGCGTTATGATGCTGCTTTGGCTTTGCAGAACTATCAGCAGGCTGTGGCTTTGTTCCGCCAGATGTAGCGGCTACAGGCAGTTTTTCTGGCTTTGGCTTTGCTTAACGTCGTAAAATGGCTGCCATTCCTTACAGGCCTTTAAGTACAGTTGAGAGACGATGAATTGTGTTGAGTTTTTAGCCGGACGTTGTAGCTCCTGTAGCCAGCTTGCTGTGCCTTATGCTGAACAATTAGCACAAAAACAACAGAAACTGGCGCTTTTGATGGTGCCTTTTACGGAAGCCGAACTGCTGCCGGCAGTGGCAAGTGAGGAACAGGGCTTTCGCACTAAAGCCAAAATGGTGGTGTCTGGCACAGCAGCAGAGCCTGTGCTGGGCATTCTGAACGGACAAACCCCAGTCGATTTATCCGCTTGTCCTTTGTATCCGCCAGCCTTCGAGCCAGCTTTTGCCTTGATTAAGCACTTTATTCAACGTGCCGGGTTAACCCCTTATCAACTGGAGCAAAAACAGGGCGAGCTGAAGCTTGTGTTACTCAGCCAAAGTCAGCATTCAGGCCGTTTTATGCTGCGCTTTGTGTTGCGCTCGAAAAACTGTCTGGCGTCCATTCAAAAACATTTAGCCTGGTTGCAACAGCAATGGCCAGCACTTGAGGTCTGTTCAGTGAATCTTCAGCCCGTGCATATGGCGGTGCTGGAAGGGCCGGAAGAAATTGTGTTAACTCCAGAAGAGTTGTTGCGCGAGGAGTTAAACGGCATTCCACTTTATTTGACGCCACAAAGCTTTTTCCAGACCAACAGCACAGTGGCTGCAGCTTTGTATGCCACAGCAAAACAATGGGCAGAACCCTTAGCAGGGCATAGGCTTTGGGATTTGTTTTGTGGCGTGGGTGGTTTTGGTTTGCATCTGGCCAGTTCAGCACAAGGCCAGGTTCGGGCATTAACTGGTATTGAAATTGCGCCCAAAGCCATTGCCAGTGCAACACGTTCAGCCGCTGAACTTGGGCTTGCTGAGGTTCAATTCCAGGCATTGGATGCCACTGCGTTTGCCAAAGCGGCAGAACAAACACCAGATCTGCTGCTGGTGAATCCACCACGTCGGGGTTTGGGGTCAGAACTTTGCAAGTCTGTGTTGGCGTTACAACCAGCATGGCTGATTTATTCCAGCTGCAATCCTGATACTCTGGCCAGCGATTTAGCTGTGCTGACAACAGACTACCAACTGCTCAAAGTGCAGCTGTTTGATATGTTTCCTCATACCCATCACGCAGAAGTGTTAACCCTGCTGCAGCGACGGGATCTGGTGAGCTGAAGCGGGGTTTATTTCTAATCGAGTCGCCCCAGAGTTGTTCTGTATCTTTTTTGTTGCTGAAGCATAAATGATCAGAATTTCTTTAAGCTTTTGCTGACCTCAATCAGCTGAGCGGGTTTAGGCCATTAAAAGCTGAGACTGACAAGGTTGTGGTAAAACAGATATCAGTGAAATAATTCGTAGTATTCTTTTACAATCAGTTGTTTAGCAAGGCTTAAGATCGAAGTCAGTAGTGTAAAAATAAATTAATTTCTGTGTAGCTAAGCATAACTGATAGGTTAATTTCTTGGTGTTTATACGCGGAAAATACGTTTTTTCAGTCTTTTTTTAAAGCTTAGCTATCTAAGCTATGGATCTGCTGCTAACTTTTTATCACTATTATCATATTCCTAAATCCAATCCATACCCTGTTGATTTTAACCTGTTGTGGTCCACTAAGGAGAGTGTCACAAATGCGTAAGAACTTACCTGTCACCGAAAAAGAACGTACTTTTCCGAAAGAGCAGCAGCTCATTTCCTCTACAGATATCAAAGGCACTATTTTACATTGCAACGATGCTTTTGCTTCGATCAGTGGCTTTAGTAAAGAAGAGTTAGTGGGCAAACCTCATAACATTGTCAGGCACCCTGATATGCCAGAAGCTGCATTTCAAACCATGTGGAGCTATTTACAGCAGGGTAAACCCTGGATGGGACTGGTGAAAAACCGCTGTAAAAATGGTGATTATTATTGGGTCAACGCGTACGTGACTCCCATCACAGAGCATGGCCGTGTTGTAGGTTATGAATCGGTGCGTACTGTACCAAGCCGCGCTCAGGTGGCGCATGCCGAGCAATTATATAAAGCTATTAATGCCGGGAAAAACACAGCAAAAGCGGCTTCAGATCTGTCAGCAGATTTACGCTGGGCTGTGATGCCGCTGCTCTTTGTCGTTGTGTCTTTGTTGTTGTGGTGGTCCATTGGTGCTGTAGCTGCAGCTATCGCTTTGATTTTAAGCGCTTTTATAAGTTATTTTCTTGGTGTCTATCGCTTAAAGCAATCCTTGGCAGGACTGGTCGATTTATTGCCAACTCCTTTCACCGATCCCTTGGCTGTGGCCTCTTATGCAAAACATCAGGGCAAGTTAGGGCAGTTGGAGGTGGCGCTGTTGGCAGAGTCTGCTCATTTAAATACTGTGTTAACCCGGATTGAAGATGCGTCCACTAAAGTGGCTGTGCAGTCGGATCAGGTGCGGCACTTGTCGGTTGATGCTGCCGATAGTATTCGTAAACAGCAAATGCAGACAGAGCAGGTTGCGACCGCGATGAATGAAATGACCACTACTATTGCTGAGGTGTCTGCTCATGTGCAGGACACAGCGAGTAAAGCTGATGATGCCGATGCGTTGGCCCGTTCAGGTTCAACTGTGGCGGCACAGACCCGTGGTGCTATGCAACAGTTACAAAAAACAGTCAATGACATCAGTCAGTCTGTGGCTGATTTGGCGGATCAAACCAATAAAATTGTTGGCGCTGCACAAATTATTGAGCAGATCGCAGAGCAAACGAACTTGTTGGCATTAAACGCTGCTATTGAAGCGGCGCGTGCTGGTGAACAGGGCCGGGGTTTTGCGGTGGTCGCTGATGAAGTGAGGCTGTTGGCTTCCCGCACGACCGC
The DNA here is from genome assembly GCF_029269265.1 of Rheinheimera sp. 1928-s. Lineage (GTDB taxonomy): Bacteria > Pseudomonadota > Gammaproteobacteria > Enterobacterales > Alteromonadaceae > Pararheinheimera. The sequence goes on along the minus strand of NZ_JARIXP010000007.1, from coordinate 57,318 downwards.
ATCGACCAAAGAGATTTATGACATTATTCAGCAGCTGTCGACCAAAGCCAAAGCGTCAGTGCTGGTTGCGGAAAATGGCCGTAAAGATGCTGAATTAGGCGTGACTCAGGTGGCTCAAACGGAAAAAGTATTAGAGGGCATCAGCCTGGCTGTCAGCAGTATTGCCGCTATGGCAGGACAAATGGCGGCTGCTGTAGAAGAGCAGGCTCATGTGGCTGAAGATATTAATCAGCAAATTGTCAGTATTTCTGATCTGGCCAGCAAATCACTGAGTCAGGGTACTGCGGTCAGCGAAAGTGGTAAAGATTTGCAAAACACCTCTGAGCAATTGCATGAACTGGTGGAGCGTTTCCGAAAAGTTTAATCTGTGGCTTCTGACGAAAGCTGGGCAACCGGCTTTAGTCTTCAAATACCGAAATGGCCTGTAACTGTTTAAAATCTGTCATCCCAGACAATACCTTTAAAATACCATCCTGCACTAAAGTGCGCATACCATCGGCTATAGCCTGCTGCTGAATTTGCTCTATGCTGGCCTTGTGATAAATCAGCTGGCGCACCTTAGAGGTGATAGGCAACAGCTCATGCACGCCGACCCGGCCTTTGTAGCCTGTTTGTTCGCATGCAGGGCAGCCTTTTGCTTTGTGTAGTGTCAGCGGATTTTTTAGTTCCAGCTCGGGGGCAAAGGCTAAACCATAATGCCGCTGTAAGTAGTCCAGCTCAATCTGATCGGGTTGGTAAGCTTCTTTGCATTTGCCACACAAAGTGCGGACCAGTCGCTGCGCCAGAATACCTATACAGGCATCTGCAAAGTTGATAGGGTCTATACCAATATCTATCAGACGGGTTATGGTTTCGGGGGCCGAATTGGTGTGTAGTGTGGATAACACTAAGTGCCCGGTCAGCGACGCTTCAATACCGGCATGGGCTGTTTCTTTGTCACGCATTTCACCTATTAAAATAATATCCGGATCGGCGCGCAAAAAAGCCCGCAGTGCCACAGCAAAAGTTAAACCCGACTTATTATTCATTTGCACTTGCTGCAAGCCTGGCTGCGTGATTTCAACCGGATCTTCAGCAGTCCAGATTTTTTTATCTGTGGTATTTAACTGGCCTAAGATGGCATGCAAAGTAGTGGTTTTACCGGAGCCTGTAGGACCAACCACCAGCAATACCCCATGAGGGTGTTTAATCATCTGCGACATCATCTGGTAATTGCGTGGACTCAGTTGCAGCTTGTCAAAAGGCAAAGCTTCACCACTGGCTAAAATCCGCATCACCACACCTTCACCAAATACAGTAGGTAAGGTAGCAACCCGGACTTCTATAATTTTATTCGCCAGCTTGACACTGAATTTACCGTCCTGCGGCAGACGTTTTTCGGCTATATCCAGCCTGGCCATAATTTTGATCCGCGACACCACGGGCGGCATAAAAGCCGGCGGAATTTGGATCAGTTCACGGCACTCGCCATCTATCCGCAGCCGCACCCGGCAGGAGCTTTTGCCTTTACCGGATTCAATATGAATATCCGAGGCATTCAGGCGCTGAGCGTCCATTAAAACCCTGTTCACCAGCTTCACCACCACAGGGGTTTCTTCAGAAATACCTTCGTCTTCCTGTTGCAGAGTCTCCAACGTCAAATCGTCATCGGCTTCATTCAGCAGATCGCCTAACTCGGTTAAGTTATCCTCTTGCTGGCCTTTAATGTAATGGTCGATATCGTCAGGCAAAGCAACATGAATATCGTAGCTCAGTAAGCCTGTTGCCCGTTCTACTTCCATCAGGGTATCGGCGTGGTTGGGGTTGGTCAGCACTATCACCACTTTGCCTGCCTGATCTTCAAGGATCACCAGATGGTTTTTCAACAGGTAAGAGCGATTGAGTTTGCTGTTCAATCCATGCAACTGATATTTGTCCGGTTCAAAACCAATAAAGCTGACCTGATAAAAAGCCTCCAGCGATAAGCCCAATTGCTCTTTGCTGACTTTATATTCTGTGATGATTTTATTCACCTGATGAGCAAAATCTGCTGGTGGTACATTGAGCTGTTGTAATTGACTGGCCGAAATTAAATTTCGATGCTGTAAATAATCAAAAGGCCCACGGGTGGCACCTAATTCATAACGGAATTTTTGGCCAAGTAACTGTGCCAGTTGAGTGGCTTTGTCGCAGTCATCCTGACTAAAAGCAGCGGATGTTTTAGCGTTAATCAGCTGGATCACACCCAATAACACATTTTGCTCTGTAATGGGTACTGCTAAAACTGAGCGGGTACGAAAGCCCGATTTCTGGTCAAACTGCCGGGCAAAATTCAGTTTAGGGTGAATGCTTTGTAGTTCCTGCTCATCGTAAGCGTCTTTGATTAGCACTGATTTTTTACTTAAAGCGACAAAACCTGCGATAGATTGTGGGCCTATAGGCACCCGTATTTCCGTCAGTTCTGAGCCGGTTTTAAAGCGCGAATAAATATCCTGACTATGATAACTACGCTGATAAATAGTGATACGTTCAGCCGCAAAAAGCTGCAGTATTTGTGCTTCCAATTCAGGAAATACATCCAGAAAACGCTCTGAGTTATGGATGGACTGGAACAGCTCTAACAACTTCTGATAAAACGCCATAAGACCCCTGCACCAGACTGTAGCTTGCCAAAGAAAGGATAATTTTTATTATTTTCAGTCTAGCATAGGGGATTATTTTTGCTGGGAGGCACTGTAGCTAAGTGCTTGATCCAAGAGCTTGATTAAATAGCAGCTGTCGGGCAAATGCCCGGCTGTGAAATGGTAAAACTAAGCAATTGGTAGCCTTGTGCTGATTGTTTTAATTGATACACCACGCCGTAATCCTGTTCACTCATCTTTGGTGCGGTTAACTGGCTAAGCAGATGGATGAGTTCTGGAGTGGTATTGCTGTGTCCTACCACCAGTAGCGGGCTGTTTTGCTGGTGAATGTCCTTGGCAAGCGCTGTTAAATCCCTGGCGTTATACGCTTTGAGTGATGCCGTTGGCTGAGTTGTCTGTATTTGTTCTGCTGTTTGTTGGGTTCGTTGATAACCACTGTGGTAAATACGGGTCAAAGCTACTGGGATCAGTGCCGCCATCGCCTGCGCCTGGGCCAGACCACAAGCACTTAAGTGGGGGTCTTTATCCGCAGATTTCACTTTTTCGGCATGCCGAACCAGATAAATTTCAGCGGGCGCTGAGTGCAGCTGAAATGCAGAACCAGTCAACGCTGTTATTGCAGCCAGAGCCACTATTTTTTTCATTATTGCTTAACCCCTTTTTTCCTGCTGTTTCGTCTAACTGAAAAACAACAGGAGAATGCCAGATGAATACTATACATACTATGGATACCAGCACAGATACAGCAAAATTGATGGCGGCCGCTATACCGGCTTTACTGATCACTTTTTTATTGTTTGCGTTGATGCAGCAATTAATAGGGGCTGACAGAGTTTCTGTACAACCACCTGTAGAGGCTGTTGATCATCAACTGCATGAACCGAGAAAAGACAGTCAGGCCAACATCATCATACGGACTTTGCCAGAACCACCAAAACCACTAGCAAGACCGGATTCTCTGACAGCTGAAACCATAGGTGAGTCAGGGCCTTTCATTGAGTTGTCCGTGGACCCTGTATTGCCTGGACTTGAGTTAACTGATGCAGGTGAATTTAGCTTGCCGGATAAAACAGCCACAGCTATGGTGCGTATTGATCCCAGATACCCGGTTGAAGCCGCTAAAAATGGCATAGAAGGCTGGGTAAAGTTAAGTTTTTCAATTGATACCACTGGCGCTGTGATTGACGTTGAAGTGCTGGACGCTGAACCCAAACGTATTTTTGACCGGGAGGCTGTGAAAGCCTTACGCTCCTGGAAGTACCAACCTCAGTTGGTCGATGGCAAAGCTGTGGTACAACGTCATTTACAGGTGCAGCTGGATTTTAGTCTGGATAAAGGTTAAATAACTATGCGTCAAGCCAGCACTGCTGTAGTGCTGGCCTGGCTGAAAGAGGAGTAAGGGATGCTGTTATCCTGGTTAAATCGACATAGTGCTCTGCCAGAGTCTGATCCACAGCGGCTGATGCAAGCTTATATACAAACAGATAATCCAGCTTACCTTGCCCAGTTGATCCATTCTTATGGTGATGATTTATATCATTTTTTGCTAAAGCAAAGTGACCCGGCACTGGCGGCTGATCTGAGTCAGCAAAGCTGGTTAAAGGTGATGCAGCAAAAACAACAGTTTGCCGGACACAGCAGTTTTAAAACCTGGTTGTTTGCGATAGGCCGCAATTTGTTGCTGGATGAATTCAGAAGACAAAAACGCTGGGTCTATGAAATCAGTGACGACTTAGCGGCGGAAGATAACAGCCCTGCTGCAGCAGTTGAGCAGCAGCAAAGTGAACTGAAGTTACAGCATTTATTAGAGCAGCTGCCGTTATTGCAACGCGAAACTTTATTGCTGCAACTGGAAGGATTCAGCTTAGTGCAGATAGCACAAATCACTTCGACAGAACCACAGACCGTCAAAAGCCGTTTACGTTATGCGCGGCAGGCGTTGGCAAAACAGCTTGGAGAGCACGATGAATAAGCTGGATGAAAAACTACAGCAGTTGTATCAGCAAAGTAAAACTGAACAGCCTATGCCCGATCAACTCAGGCAGCAGTTGTTACAACTCAAGCCTGAACCCCGCACAACAAACTGGAAATCTTTATGGCCTGCAGTGCAGGGCCTGGCGGCTTCTGTGGCTTTAATCTGGTTAGCACAACAAATCTGGTGGCAACCTGCCTATTACCAAATCGTGTTGCAGTCGGATGCAGGCTACCATCAGGTGCAGTTGCATAGTCTGGCCAAAAACGAGGTGTCGCCACAGCAAACGGCTTACCAGCAACGATACCAACAGTATCAGCAAGCCCGTCACCAACTTGAGCAAAGTAACAGTCTGGTTGGGCAGCTCAGTTTTAGTGGTCAGCACTGGCAAGTCGAAGTGTGTGATCAGCTATTGGTGAAAATTGATCAGCAACTGGCTCTGGAATTACAAAAGGATTTGCCATGGCGGGCCGGGCAATGGGTAGAGCTTAAAACGGGTCAGCAAGGACAAATTCTGGCAATAATCTCAGGTAAACAAGCGTTGCAGTGCAGCAGTTGAAAAGAAAGGTTCACGGCAGGACTTTTATTTTTTACACTAAGCATCGTTTTAGTTGTGGATGATGCTTAGTGGAACCTGTTTTAACTTTTCTGACCTCTTATCCCGAAGCAGTGCGAACACAGGTACAGTCGCTGATTGCACAGGGGCGTCTGGTTGAAGTACTGGCTGCTCGTTACCCCCAACTGTCGCACGATATTCAGAATGATAAAAGCCTGTATCAGTTTACTCAGGAGCTAAAACAACGTTTTGTTAAATCCAGCCCACCTGTCAGCAAAGTTTGTTTTGACGGTAAAATTCATCTGGACAACAGTTTAGGCTTGCATAGTTTCGTCAGCAGAGTGCAAGGTGGCAAACTGAAAGCAAAACAGGAAATCCGTATTTCCGCTTTATTTAAACAATTGCCATTTCCTCTGCTAAAAATGGTGGTGGTGCACGAATTAGCGCATTTGCGCGAAAAAGATCACAACAAAGCCTTTTATCAATTGTGTCAGCATATGGAACCCCAGTATCATCAATTGGAATTCGATTTACGTCTGTTTTTAACTTTGAGACAGCTGGAAGGAAAAGCAGTATGAAGCCTGATGGTGATGCAGTTTTTGTTTATGGTTTGTTGATGTTACCTGAAGTCGTTTTTGCCATCACAGGCAAAGACTATGTGATGCAAGACGCCAGCCTGCTTGATTACAAAAGGTACGGTTTAAGCCAGCAACATGCCAATACACCAGTGCCTGCCTTAGCTCATTGTCCTGGTCATTTGCAGCAGGGAAAAGTACTGTTGGGGGTTTCGCCTGACGAACTGGCGAAGCTGGATTTTTTTGAAGAGCTGGATTCTGGTTTATACCTGCGCGAGAAAGTAAGAGTGCAATCTTTGGGTCTTTGGATAGACGCCTGGTGTTATACAGTAGGGCCAGCTTTACTGCCTTATGTTGACGGAGACTGGTTTTTGCATCAAGTCAGTGAAAGTCATAAAGAGCATTTGATTACACAGCTGATACCGTCGATGTTAACGACTTATCATAAATTACAGGCCAATACAGGCACTAAAACAAAGGCAAGCCCTTTGTCTGAGGACTGAAACATTGAAATTAATCCAATTACTGGTGGGCGCATTCCTCGTCCTTTCCCCCCAGTTACTGGCGGCTGATGTTGATCAACTGGCTACCAACTTTGACTGGCATTTTCGCCAGACACTAAAAAAGAACAATATTCCAGGTGCTGCTTACGCTATCGTTAAAGATAACAAAGTAGTGAAAGTTGGTGCCTATGGTGTGCGGAATGTCGGCACTAAATCAAATATAGATGCGTACACAGTGTTCCGGTTGGCCTCTGTATCAAAAACCTTTACTGGCCAATTGTCGTCTTTGTTGGTGCATCAGGGCCGTTTTCAGTGGGATGATCCGGTAACCCGTTATGTGCCTGCATTTTCTTTTAAAAGTCCGCGTCATACCGGAGCCTTGAAAGTAGAGCATTTGTTATCACAAAGTGCGGGTTTGGTGCCTAATACCTATGATGACTTAATTGAAGCCAACCAGACTCCAGCTCAGATATTGCCTAAGTTTCGTTACTTAAACCCTCGTTGCGCGCCAGGCAAATGTTATGGTTATCAGAACGTGTTGTTCAGCCTTATTCGTCCTGTTATGGAAAAAACCACGGGCAGTAGTTTTGAAAGCCTGATGGAGCAAAAGCTATTTAAACCGCTAAAAATGCCAACAGCGTCAGTGGGCTACTCAGCGTTTTTGGCCTCTAAAAACCGTGCTATGCCTCATGTCCGGGTGAAAAGGGGCTGGGCTGAAGCTAAGGTCAATCCAAGTTATTATCGGGTAAGTCCGGCCGCTGGCGTGAATGCCAGTGTGATGGATATGAGTCAATGGCTGATAGCTCAACTAGGTCATTACCCTGCCGTATTAAGTCCGGCCATGCTGCAGGACGTGCGTAATAAAAGAATTAAAGTGGCTGATGATTTAGGTGGCCGCACCTGGGGCCAGTATGTCACTACGTCACATTACGGTTTAGGAGTACGCATTTTTAATTTCGGTGGTCATGAAGTCTATTATCACGGCGGTTGGGTCAGAGGGTATCGCACCGAAATGGCCTACTCCAAAGAAAAAGGTGTAGGATTAGTGGTACTGATTAACGCCGAAACCAATCTGGTGGGGGATTTATCCACCTGGTTCTGGTCAAATTTACTGGCGGTTAAACCGCAGAAAAAGAAGCGTATAGCAGCACAAATGCAGCAAGAATGGGATATGGAAATGGAACCTGACGTCGAGTGGCAAGTGCCTTTGTTGGCAGACTGACACCAGACAGAGGCAAAGGACTGCTATACTCTCTGCTTATTTTGGTACAACCTGAATGGCCCGCTGAAAAGGATAGATGCCCGATATGTCGATGGGAACCATAAGTCAGTCTTCGTATAGTAAAACTGTAAAAACTATCCTGAGCAAAATCCACGATGCCACAGCCTTGAATGATTCTGTCTATGAGGTGGCGACTGATTATTTTCGGCATGCGAAGCAGCAGGATGAAAAACTTCAGCAATTACAATTACAAGTCCGCAAACTGGAAAAAAAGCCTGAGCTGTCTTCCAGCGAACAGAAGCAATTGGCTCAAGCTCAGTCGGCGTTAAAATTGTATGTGCGTATGCTCGATGACAGCAGGGTAGAGCGATACAGAGCTTTAAAAGCACTCTGTTTGTCGGTATTACAGCTGACTGAGGGCGAAAATTTTGATGAAACAATCCAAATGTCATCGAAGTTTTTGGGCACTATTCAGTTGCTGGCACCCAGTAACGGCAAATATGTCGCGGCAGTGAACCAAAAGTTTAAACATCTGTACAAAGGTATTTTAAGCCTGCGTTTACTCGACCGCCTGCTGCTGGATAACGAACTGAGCAATAATTATGTTCTGGGCAAGATGCGTGCAGCCAAAGAAATGCTGGATAACTCAGATGCAGCTTATAAAGCCGACTATTCACCTTTTCGTGATGACGTACAACTGCCGTTATTGATGGCGGCCATATTGCAGGATATCGGCACTTATCACCCAGACGCTTTGGCTATTCTCAAAGGTGCAGATGGCGATCTGGATGAGTTCCGGGTTTTGGATGATGAAAACCGCGTAGCGCTTTTGAAAATTAACTATCAGGAAACCCTGAGTTATATCACCAAAGGCCTGGCCTGTGACCGTTATGTCGGGAATTCAAAAGAAGAACGGGAGCTGTTTAATCAAAACGAGCAAGACAAACTGAATTTTGTCTATACCTTGCTCAAAAACGCCATTAAACCCGAAGGTGGCGTGGGTAACTTACTGAAAATTCCACAAATTTATACCTCAGTTGTCTTGTCGACTAAGTTAAACCACAGCTACGAGTCTTTACCCAAAGCGGCGCTGGTGCTGCAAAGTGGGGTAGATCGTGGTTACTACCATAAAGCTGCTGTTGATGCGCTGATTAAAATTACCGGCCTGTTTCCGCAGGGGTATGGCGTGACTTATATTCCAAAAGACTCAGACAAACGTGATTTGGACAGGTACGAATATGCACTGGTTGTCTCTTTGTATCCGCCTGCTACAGATATGCCGATATGCCGGGTGGTCACCCGCAGTATGACCTTTAGCAATACAGGCACCAATGTGGTTATTGGTGTAGATAACAATCTGTATTTCCCAACGGCACGGAAAAAGCTGGAAAAAATGAGCGAAGAGCGCCTGCTGGAAATTCTGAGCAAGCTGGTGTCGAATTTTGAAGAACGTAAGAATATGGAGCTCATTCCTAAATGCTGGTTTCCTGACGAGTATTTTTCTTACAGCAAAAATCAGAATTTATGGAACAGAGTGACCACCATTCAAAACTGAAGTCCTGTTCTGATAAAAAAAGCCCGGCATAAAGCCGGGCAAAAAATAGCGGTTCAGGGAGATAAATAAAACCGCTTGCGCTAGAACTCCTTAAATCAAAACGCTGCCTCTGTGCTGAAATCTTCACTTCGGAATGACAACAAGCCAAATTTCTGAAAGCTATGGACCATAGCTTCCGGCATTGGTTCAGCTAAAGTTGCGTTCGTTTTTCAAAATAAGCACATCAAAAGTTGTAGCAGCTGATACCAGTGATGCTGAGTGCCTTTGCGTCAGAGCATCAGCTGAAGTTGTGATTTGCATGGTGACGCTGCATCCATCTTGTGTTGATTTGTGCTCAGCATAAAGATGGATGCAGGTGAAAGATAACGCTTTAACTTAATAGCCTCTATCGGGTTAATTGATGAGGCGGCTTTATGACAAGCCTAAGTTAACATTGCAGCAGTACGCAACAATACAGCGGATTGACGTAGCCATCGCAAGTTTTGTACTCACGGTAGCCTTTAGAATACGCCAGTGCCAGCCAATAAGCCTGGCCCTTTACTATGACGCGCTGACTGACAGGTTGCTGCTGCGCAGAGCGAAATAACTCGTCAGGCAAGGGCACACAATGTCCTACAGGCCAGAGTTGTGTATGACTGGATGACAAAATAGCCCCTTTCTCATCGATAAAACAGGCGGAAAAGTCAGCTTTAATTTCCCCCTGTTCATTTTTGGGCAAAATATCCAGCAACATTGCACTAAATTGTGGCGCACTATCAAAGATCAAGGCTATACCGCCCTGAGCTTTTCCTGTGGTTGCATCGGTAAAAACTGGAGCATGGTAGATGTATGTGGATTGCTGTTGATACAACAAACTGGGCACAAAAGCGCTAACCGCATAGTGATGGGGAGAGTCTAATAACAGGCACTGCGCAGCGCCACTTTGTTCTGGCATTTGCTTTAGCTCTGTCTGGTGTTCTCTGGCACCGCACAAGATAGTTTGCTTTGCATCGTAGATATAGATGTTGGAATAAACTGTATATAAATCATTGATGTAAGCTAATTCTTCAGCGGCCTCCTGTTGTTTTTTTGCATCAGGATTTTGCAGCAACAGCTGGAATTTCTTGTTGTGTGCCCACCAGCGACAGTCGTTGGCCCGTTCATACAGATTTCTGTCCATGATATCCAATGCCTGTCGCGCCAGCATCATCAGTTCTTCCAGTTGACTATGCAGCACTGTATGAGCCAGTTCTTCCACTGAATGGGAAAATACCTGATGAATTTCTTTGCCTATACCGCGGATTGCGTCCAGTACCGGCACAAATTCGACAGCGTCGTTACGGGCTGCTGAAATCACACCATTCAGTACAATCAGGCTCAGCTCTTCGTTAACCTGCAAGGAGGAACGATGGATCTGAAAGAGTTCAGGGAATAATGTCAGATTATCAATATCCAGAACTTGCTGCGTCGATGTTGCCTGAGCAGAAAAGCTGTGTAATGGTGTCCAGATCTGAGTTTGCCAGGCCGGACCAAAGTAGCCCTGATAGCCCTGAGTCTGAGCGAAACTAAGTAAATAATCGCGGTTGTCTACTTTTCTGAGCCCCAGTTTCTGTTGTCGTCCAGAAGTCTGTTGTGGCGGCAAAGAGTCAGGATCTGAACTGAAGACGGTGGAACCATCATCAGCCTGCAGCAACAAAATACTTTGACTATGTTCTGGAATTAAGTTTTTGAAAATATTGATTATTTCATCTTCAAATTTAAAGCAAAGGCAAAGTACGCCAAGCGCTTCGCCCTGATCTGATACAACAGCCTGAGCATAAATCAAACTTTGTTTTTGGTTGGGCTGCAGGTCTGAATACCTGAAGGTTTCACTAAAATTCCGGGGCTGCTGCAAGCAGTGTTGCACTAAGGGATCACGGCTGTAGTTCTGAGTGTACGACTGATCCAGCCTTAGCAGGATCTGCCCGTCAGGACTCAGCAGAACCACATCCTGATACACTGAATAGTAGCTGACATAACTGGCTAAATGCTGCTGCATCGCATCGGTTGATCCAGCGGCTGGCGCAGCTAAAAAGTCGCGAATTTGCGAGTCTGTGGCTAAAAAACCTATATCTGCTGTACGTTCAAACAAGTTGCGGATCAGCACATCAATGGCAATCTGGCTGCAGGCTTTGTCTGTCAGTAAGGTTTTTTTGGTTTGTTCCAGCAGTAAGTTGTCGATCAGAATTTGTTGTAATTCAGTGAAGCGTTTTTTGGTTTGGTCCATATTGTCGAGTATGGTAGAACCAAGACGTAAGCTATTGATTTTACCTATTAAACTAACCTTACTCCACCAACTGTCCAGTTCAGTTAATTTTTGTTCGTACTGCAAAACGCCACTCATGTGAGGTTTCAGATGATTCTTATGGTGCTCGAAAAAAAACTGCATGGTTAACCTGACGCCTGAGCTATTGCCCTCCAATGGATCCGCAGCTATCAATGCAAGGGGTTTGCCAGTTTGTTGGCCCTTTGTCTCAACGATTTTTTCGATACAAGTCTAAATAAAAGTTCAGGCTGATCTGCGGTGAGCTTTGAGCAAATTGTTGCTTTTGTTCGCTCTTAAACTTCCAGGCTAAAGGTGTCATCTCCAACAGGTTCAGTACCATGTGCGCGGGCAAATCTGTCAGTTGATGTGTTAATTCCTGACGCTGTTGATGCACAAAACCCGGAATTACTTCAATCTGATCGCTATGCAACCTTACAGAGTTGTACACCTGCTGTTTGATCTCTACTAAATGTTTCGGCGCTGGCGTGACCGTCAGCAGCATGCCGTCAGTTTTTAATACCCTTGCCAGTTCTTCCGGCTCACAAGGAGCACAGAGTTTAAGTGCTGCATCAAAACTTTGATCGGCAAAAGGCAGATGCCAGGCGCTGGCGACACAAAAGTGAATCGCAGGGTAAGTTTTGGCGGCTTTTTTAATAGCGGTTTTGGCGATATCCACACCGTACAGAGTGGCGTCTTTACCAGCCAAAGCCTGAAGCAGCCTGTGACTGTAATACCCTTCACCACAACCTAAATCCAGCACTACAGACTGTTGTGGCAGTACAGCGGCGAAGCTTTGGTTCACCGCATCGGACAGCAACTGGTAATAACCTGCATTTAAGAAATCACGGCGGCATTGCATCATCAATGCAGAATCGCCCGGCACTTTGGAGTTTTTTTGCTGCACCGGCAGTAAATGCAAATAACCTTCTTTGGAACGATCAAAGCTATGGCCCTGAACACAGGCAAAGCTGTTGTGGTGTTGAGTCAGGCTCTGTTGGCAAAGCGGGCAGCGGTACATAACAACTCCATTATAAAAAGCTCAGTTAATTCAGTTGCAACAAATCCCAACGGGTACCGTACAAATCTTCAAACACCGCCACAGTACCATAAGCTTCTTCGCGTGGCGTTTCGAGAAACTTCACACCTTGTTGTTGCATCATGCTGTGGTCGCGCCAGAAATCGTCGGTATTTAAAAACAGAAAAACCCGGCCACCACACTGATTGCCAATCTGTTGCTTTTGCTGCTTATTACTGGCTTTGGCCAGTAAAATAGCTGTTTCTGACGCACCTTTGGGTCGTACCACCACCCATCTTTTTTCACCTTGTGGGCTGTCTTCTACTAAGTCAAACCCCAGTTTTTGCGTGTAAAACGCTATCGCTTCGTCGTAGTCAGCCACTAACAGACTTATTAAACCTAAGCTTTGCTTCATGATAGGTGGTTCCGGCAGAGGAAAAAGTGGCGCTATGCTACCGATCCGATGCGGCGGATGCCAGCAATTATTAGCCTTTTGCCCCTGAGTTGCTGGGCAGTTGAGGATGGCTGTTGGTATACTGCGGTCTTTATTTTATCTGTGTGGAGAGAAAAATGTCTGGTGCAGAACTGGAACTCTGGTCTTTAGATGAGCTCTGTGATCACGCTTTTGCTATTTTTGAAGAGCTGGCAGAAGAGAACTTATCAGTTGAAGATTATGCGTTGTATCAACAACATGCGTCGGCTTCAGCTTATGTTGACCTGGTGCCTGCCATCGACGACTGGGTGGATATGATCGCCATGGATATTGACCCTGAACTGCATGTGGAAGCCCACATTGGTTTGGCTGATGTGAATGGCGCTGCAGAAATGGTTTTGGCCAGAATTTTATTATCTAAAGAAAAATATGAAACTTTATGCCATGCCCGCTGGCGTGGACAGGAGTAAATCGGGCTAAAAAATTAGCCAAGTCTCGGATTTTGTATCGTTTTTTCTAAACTTTTCTTTTGCGACTGGCCATCTTCCGCCTACACTAAATAGGTGTGAGTGGCCGATCATCGAACTGAGAAAAAACGAGGCAAAGGTTTGAGTCTTACCCGATTTGATTTTAGTAAGTTATTTGATCTCAATGTGTTAGTTGTTGAGTCTGATCCTGCGTCTGGTCATCAGTTAAAACAAATACTGACCGGCCTTGGCATCAAGAAAGTGGAGCTCAGCCGCACAGCTCAGGATCTGTTGAACACTGAAGGCACTGCACCTTACGATGTAATTTTGCTTGATTATGATGCGGAACCCTCTTTGGTTGGCGCCGATCTGATTGATTTACTGCTGCACAAACACATTGTCAGTCCTTTAAGCCGCTTGGTGGTGTTATCCACAGTGACAGAGCGGCAGAAGTATGCTGTCGATTATCCTTTTCATCAGATTGATTTTCTCGACCGACCTTGCAATAAATTCCATATAGACGAGCAGCTCAAACTGCATGTCCGCCTAAAAGCTTTTATGGATCAGATCCTGCCGCTGGTGCATAAACGTCGTTATGTTGATGCTTTTAAATTGATAGGTGAGCTGCAACAAAAAGCTGGTGCTGATACCCCAGTGGCTGTGTTGCAGCTAAAAGCGCAGATGCTGCTGGAGCTGGGCGTTTTTGATGCAGCTTCTGCATTGATTAAATCAGCCTGCGCCAAGCAGCAGGGCTGGGCCTTATGGTTGCAGTTCTTACTGGATTACGAACAAGCTGATCTGCAGTCCTGCAACAGCTTTTTAGTGAATGTGACCGAAGAAGCACTGCGTTATCAGGAACGAAAAGAAGTCTGGCAAGTGTATCTGGCGCTGGAAAACGAAGACTACGCCGCAGCTCTTGGTGTGGCTGTTAAATTCCCGGCTGCTGGTATGTCGACCCATATTACTCAGTTAGTGCAATTGGTGATGATGGTGTCGGATAAAACAGAACAAGCCATTGAACTGATAGAGCGCAAAAGACGGCAGGCTGGCAGTGGTTACCAGTTTTGTCTATTGACGGTAACTTTGTGTAAGTTGCTGCTGTTTTTAATGGCGCAGCCGATGCCAGAGCAGAGAGTTTCTCAGTATCAGGCCATGTTGCAACAATGTTTTCGTCAGTTGATCACCGACAAAGAAGCCAGCCAGTTTGCGGCTGATATCATCTGGTTGCAGGGCAGCTTAGTCTGTCAGGCTGACGGCAAAGAAGCCGCCATTGCCTTCTTAGAGAAACAAAAACAACATTTAGCTGCGATGCAGATGTCTGTCGCCAGTCAGTGTCATGGCGCCAGCCTGATGGCGGGTCTTGGTAAGATGAATGCTGCCTTTGATTTAATGTATCTGGCGAATAAAGCCCTGAATTTGATGCCGCACAGCATACATAAAGTTTATGCGGCTTGCGTGCATCAGCAGGCCTTTCATTTGATTTATACCGCAGAAGACAGGGGGCAGGTGTATGCTCAAATGGGTTTACGGCATGAAAAAGAAGGTGAATTACGCCCGGCAGCTCAAATGTATTACAAGGCGTATCTGGCAGAACCTGGTTATTTAACCCATCAGGAACATTTAGCAAACTTGCTAAGCCAGTTAAAACTAAGCAAGTTTAAAACCTTTGTGCTGGATGAGTTTAACAGCCGCTGATGTTAATCAGCGTCCGTCGGATTAAAACTTTGCTCCAGCACTAATGCCAGACGCACAGCAGCTTGCTGCAACCGTTGTTCCAACTGAGGCAGGTGCTGTTGCTGGTAGTTCTCGTCTATTAACATGCCTGGCTTGTAACCCTGATAAATCAGTTTCACCAGCAACACCGACTCGTTAGCCCAATCCAGCACACTGACGCTTTGCCATTGCTGTTGTTTCGTCTTCAACGCCTGGTACAAGGCCTGTTGCTTTGTATTATCCTGATAAGAGGCGGCTTCCAGAATACGACTGTCCCAGACCCCATGTAAATTCGACGGCTCACCGGCAAAATACACCGCAGTTCTGTTGCCCCCTAAATCATCGGCATACCCTGCATGCAAAGGCTGGTGTAAGTCGCCAATAAAGTGGCCAACAAACAGCAGAGCTTCTAACTGGGTTTTTGATGGCGCAAATGGCGTCAGCTTTTTCCGCTCTTGCTCAATAGCGGACAACACACAACCTTCGGCAGGGCAGTGTTGCATGGTCAGCTTGGTGTCAGAACGTTTGATATTGACGTAATGCCAGACTTTGGTGTGCTGATACTCTGGCAGTGAGCGCACCTGATCCGGCCAGGAACAGGCTTGGGTAAAATCTTTCTGTTCGTGCAATTGCATCAGTTGCTGCACTTTTTGCTGGCTGGCAGGGCTTAATAACTGATAGGCCATAGAGCAGACCATCTGGTGGCCTAATTCACCAAAAGCAAATACCGGGCTGCAAAACAACGCCAAAGCTAAGACTAGATTACGCATAGGGTACTTCCTTATTCATCGACGAGTTGAGTGACCTGCCAGTGGGCGAGTGGGCTTTGTGAAAGCAATGGCGCCAGTTCTTTTAAGCAGCTTTCCATATCCTGTTTCAGCGTAAAAGGCGGGTTAATCACCAGCATGCCGCTGCCTGTCATGCCAAAACCTTCAGTATCTGGTTGCGGGCAATATTCTATCCGCAGCTGGTTACGAATTTGTGTATCGACAATAGCATCAATAAAGCTCTCAACCGCCTGACGTTCTATCACTGGATACCAGATAGCATAAGTACCTTGTGGAAAGCGCTGGTAAGCTTGTTGCAAGCCTTTGATCAGATCCTGATATTCAGTTTTTAATTCATAAGGCGGGTCAATCAGCACTAAGCCACGTTTGGATAAAGGCGGTAACATAGCGCGCAGGCCAGCCCAGGCGTCCATTTTTTCAATACGGCTGTGGCGGCGACGCTGAAACTGGCTGGCCAGAATAGGATGATCGCTTGGGTGTAATTCGGTGGCCTGAATAGTGTCTGTAGCGCGGCATAATAAATCGGCAATTTTGGGTGAACCAGGATAAAAGGCTAAATCGTCGCTATCGTTCACCAACTTGATGGTATCGACATAAGCTTTGATATCAGCATTTACGCCCTGATAGGTCCAGAGTTTGCCTATACCGGTTTGGTACTCAGCAGTTTTTTGCGCTTGTTCGCTATGCAGGCTGTATAAACCTGCACCTGCATGGGTATCGTGATAGCAAAAAGGTTTATCTTTGCGTTTTAGGTAATTCAGGATACACACCTGTACCAGATGTTTAATCACATCAGCGTGATTACCTGCATGATAACTATGACGATAACTCAGCATAAGAAGACTCTTTTAACGGTAATGTTTCAGTGTTTTTCGCAGTAATAGCGGCACAAGGCGCCAGCATACTGCGCCAGAGCAGAAAGGCAAGTATTCTGTGTACCAGAAGTTGCTTGGGGTTCTGGCTGGTGCAGTGTTAAAATCTGCCCCATCAGCGACAGCGTCCGTACAGGATCTCGCTTGAATCGTAAAACTTCAGCACCTCAGCATAAAAAAACTCAACCAGGTTCAGAGCTGCAAAAGCCATGGACTAAGGCGAAACCAGCATCGGTCAAAACAGCTGAAACAAAAACTACTGCACCTAAAGCTGTGTCTGCCAAAGTGTTAAAACAAAATCGTCAGGAAGAAGCCAAAATTTATGGTGAAAATGCCTGCCGTGTGGCCTTTTTGCAGCGTCCTGAAGCTTTAGTGCGTTTGTATTTAAGCGAGCAGCTGGCGCCTAAGTTTGCGGATTTAATGAAGTATCTGGCGGCCAACAAAAAAGCCTATCATGTGGTGTCTGAAGCCGAGCTTGAAAAAGTAGCAGGCAGCCAGCATCACGGTGGTGTGGTGCTCTTGGTGAAACGTAAGCCAGTGCTATCGCTGGCGACTTATTTAACCCAAAACGGCCGTAAAAAGCAGGATTGTTTGCTGGCATTGGATGGTGTAGGTAATCCACACAAAAGAGGGAACACGATCTCTGCATTCTGCTAAAAAGGCTAGGGGCTTTGTTTATCAAGGCTGTACAGCATAAGTAGTCACTTCATAAAATACCTTAGTAATCAACATTATAAGGTTTTGGTCATTCCTCCCATTCTAACAATCCGAAGTGTAGTGTCATTTTTACACTTGATGTTTATTAAACGTTAATTAAGTGGCCGTTTAATTTTCGCAATGGTAATGTACTGATATTCAAGGATGTTAAACTAAGGAGAGTGCATGAGACCCTTCATCAGCTTATTAATGGTGTTACTTTTTAACAAATTAGCTTTCGCTACAGATGTTGTATCAAAAGAAGATTACAGTGTGGCATCTAAGGTGGTTATTGATTCTAACCATTTAAAAGAAAAGAGAAATATATTAATTTACACACCTCCTAACTTTGATAAAAACCAAACTTATCAAGTTATTTACCTTTTTGATGCTGAGCATCTATTCACATCTACTATAGGTATTGTTGAATCACTTATAACTACACGAAAAATCCCACCATCAATTGTCGTCGGAGTTGAAACAACGATTAGAGTCAGAGATTACTTACCGCCTATTAACGGTGAACCCAAGAGCAAAAATCAAACCTGGATTAGCCAAAAGTTTCCTCAATTTGGTGGTACAGAAGCATTTACTACATTTTTGGAATCTGAGCTTTTTCCATACGTTGAAAATAATTATCCCGTATTTCCTAACCGCACGATGATAGGTTATTCAAATGCAGGGGTTTATGGATTACACACCTTAGTCAACTCTCCAAAAACCTTTACAAACTACTTGTTAATTAGTCCTGCTGCATGGTGGGGTAATGATGAAATAGATCAAAACTTAAGTAAATTTAGTACCCAGAAAAAAGACTTTGGTGGCAACCTATTTTTAAGCGTTGCAGGTGAAGGCAGTGGAATGTACTCAAATGCGCTAAGAATAGCCTCAAAGCTTGAAGAGATTGCACCTGAATCTCTAAATTGGAATTTTAATCACTTTGAAAAAGAAACACATCAGTCCACCATTTACCCCAGTGTCTACCAAGGGTTACAGTACTTATTTGAAGATATTAATTTTAGCGTAAGCGATGAACTTGCTGCTTATGGTTCAATCAGTGACATTCAAAAGTATTATTCTACACTATCAAATCGATACAAATATCCGATATTAATTCCTGAAATAGTATTTTCTGATTTAGCTGATGCACAGTTTTCAAATCAGCGGGATAGTCAAGCAATTGATACTTTGAAGCTATTTGCTGATACTTATCCTAATTCATCATTTGCATTCAGTAGCTTAGGTAGCGGCTACTTAAAAACTAAGCAATTTGCTCTGGCAAAAGCTAATTTTGAAGCCGCTATTAAAATAGTTGAGAAAAAAGGCGTAAGCGATCCGTCAGTAATAGATTATTTACAAGATATGCTGGCTGTTGCCCAAGGTAACATCTAAGTTGCTTTGTCTTTGATTGCGGACGTTTGATGATGTTATAAACGTCTGCTCTCTTCCAACTAATTGCTGTTGGTTCTAAGCGTAATACGCTACTTCTGTAAGTAACCTGAGGATAGGTCTAAAATCCTGTTGCATAGTCATTCAGCAATGCCAAATTTCCTTAGCGGAATAGTCTCCTCGATTTTCATGTCATCCGAATTATTGTGGCAACAGAACCAGCGAGTAGCTGTTGTAATGAACGAAATCAAATTGTAGGTGGCAAAATACAAGTAATGTTTATGCTCAACTGGTAAAATTCGTGGCATTAAAGATTATTGGCCCTAAGGCACACTCAGGAAATCTAATGTCTCAGCACAAACTCAAAAACGGCAAAGCTGCCAATCCTTTACACAAGCCTTGGACTAAAACCGATAGGGCTGCCGCTGGTAAACCTAACCGCAACACTGCAACTGCAAAACCACAGGCGACGAAACCGGTGAAGTCGGTGCAGGATGATGAGATCAAAATTTATAGTGCAAATGCTTGCCGTGTGTTGTTTCAACAGCGGCCTGAAGCGTTGGTTAGGCTTTATGTGTCAGAGAAGATGGCTCCAAAATTTGCTGATGTAATGAAATATTTAGCAGCGAACAAAAAGGCTTATCACATTGTTGAAGATGCCGAGCTGGAGAAAATAGCGTCCAGCACCCACCACGGCGGCATTGTGCTGCTGGTTAAGCGTAAGCCTGTGCAGTCTATTGCAAGCTACCTGACTCAGAAGCGTAAGAAGGTTGACTGTTTACTTGCTTTAGACGGAATCGGAAATGCTCATAATTTAGGTGCTATAGCACGCAGCTGTGCTCACTTTGGTATCAGTGGCATAGTGATGAAAGACCCTGATTTACTGGCGCATGGCGCTGCAGCGCGCACTGCTGAAGGTGGCGTAGAGTTTGTCGAAGGTTTAAGTTGTGACAACCTGCCGCTGGCATTGCAGCTGTGTAAACAAGCCGGTTATACACTGGTAACTACTTCCAGCCATGGTGGCGTATCACTGTACAGCAGCCAGTTACCCGCCAAAGTCGTGATTGTCTTTGGTGAAGAGATGTTTGGTGTCTCTCAGTCTGTGGCTAAATCCGCGGATATAGCGCTGCAAATTCCTGGTACTGGCAAAGTGGAATCGTTAAACGTGAGTGTTGCTGCCAGCCTGATTTTAGGCGAATGGTATCGTCAGCAGCAGTAAAGGCACTACGTACTCCATACTTGAAGAGCCCTGATTAAACAGGGCTTTTTTCTGGTTGTTTTTTTTCCATCATTTTTCCTGTCACAGCCCAGACGATCAGCGCGCCCCAGGCAATCATGGAAAAACCTGCTGGTATATTGGCGATTAAAATCAGTTTTAAATGTTTGCGGTTAAAGGCCAAAGCAAGCAAAGCTGGCAAAAAGTAGACAGCCAGAAACAAGGGTAAAAAAACCAGCCATTGTGTCAGTGAAGCTGCGGCAAAAGCGTTACTAAAGGTCGTCATCATCTCGTTCATCTTTTAATCCTCTGTGTGTCTGCGATTGAACAGCTTCAGAGTAAAAGATCAGTCAGATTATGCCTTAGAAAAAGTGATTTTCGGCCCATAACACTGAAATACGGTTAACCCCAGGCATTAAAGAGTTGCTTCAGTTGTTGCACCTGACGGCGGCTGACTTCCACTGCAGAACCATCTTTGAGTACCACAATCATAGTACCGGCAGCCATGCCTGGCTCAATGTGCGAAATAGCATCAATGCGCACTATGTCGGAGCGGCTGACTTTAAAAAACTGCTGAGGGTTTAAGCGTTCCTCCACTTTGGATAGGGAGCTGTGTAAAAAGCTTTTACCATCCTCGCAGTACACAGCTGTGTGGTTGCCAATACTTTCAAAACGCTGAATTTCGTTTAATCTTTTGATCCGGCTTATGTCACCAAATTTCAGCAAAATGCCATGCTGTTCAGGCAAATAACTGTGTTTTTGACCTAAAGCATGCTGTTGCTCCAGCTTTTGGATGGTGCGTTCCAGCCGCTCTGGTGCAACAGGTTTTAATAAGTAATCCAGCGCATTAAGTTCAAAGGCGTCCAGTGCGTATTGATCAAACGCAGTGCAAAACACAAAACGGCAATTCTGTTGTATTAAAGGGGCCAGTTGTAACCCTGATAACCCCGGCATCTGAATATCTAAAAATACCAGGTCAAAAGCCTGCTGCTGCATCAGCTCCAAAGCCTGCTCCGCCGTACTGGCTTCAGCTTCAATACTGATCTGTGGGTAAGGGGCCAGTAAACGCTTGAGTTCGGCTCTGGCTAAACGTTCATCATCCACCACTAAGGTTTTAAACATAAGGCAGCTCCATCCGTACTTCAAACTGCTGATCTGTTTTAGTTTGCTGCCAACGAATGCTATCGCCTAGTTGCAACTGAAGACGTTGCTGTAGGTTGTTAAGCGAGCTACCTGTGCCTTTGAAAGGGCTGGCGGCTTCGTAGCTATTGCTGACCGACAACACCCAGACAGATCGGTCTGTTTTTTCTGCTTTTACTTTTAGCCAGCCAGGTGCTGCATTGGGACTGATGCCATGTTTAATGGCATTTTCAATCAGCGTTAATACTGTCAACCCCGGCAATTTTTGTGTCAGACAGTCTTCAGCTAATTCAATAAAAGTCTCCAGCCGTTGCTCCAGCCTGACCTGCTCTATTTGCAGATAAAATTCGGCGGTTTGCCATTCCTCCGCCAAAGTGGCGACGGGCCGCATTTGAGTTTGTAAATGAATACGCAGTAGTTCAGATAAATGCGTCACGGTTTGCGCGGCTTGCTGCTGATCCTCAAAAATTAAGGCTCGTACTGAATTTAATGCATTAAATAAAAAGTGTGGACTGAGCTGGTAGGTCAGTTGCTGAATTTGGGCTTGTTGCATCTGCTGTTGTAATTGCTTTTTTTGCTGCATATTGTGCCAGAATAAATAAACCATGCTCCAGCCAAGCAACACGATAAGTGAATTAAAACCACCCAAAAGCCATTGATTAAATTGGGAGAATTCCATCAGAACCTGCTGGCTTTGATGGTTAAAACTGACGGTGTCGATTTGAGTGGTTTTCAAGAACTCCAGATGAGCCGTTAGCATCGATGCTGCTGACCAAAGTAGCGACAAACCTATTAAATACAAAAAATACCACAAAATGGGTTGCAGCTTTTTGGTGGCATTGACCAGATACAGTTTCAACACAGGCCTTAACAACAAATGAGTAAGCAGCAACGCGTTGGCACCGTCGATCAGTCCGCGGATCAAAAAGCGTGAGGCAATATCGCTATCCCTGATATCAAGGAAAGGTTGCATCATCACCAGATAGCTGGCGAAAAACAGCAAAACAAAAATCAACTGAGCCAGCAGGTAGGCTTTGTTAAAGCGAGTCGATAACTGCACAGCACGATAAAAAAAATCAGACAAGATAAGACTTCCAAAATCCAATAAACGCAGATGTTTTACCGCAGCAAGGAGAAAACAACAAGGGTTCAGGGCAGCATGATAAGTAAAGTGCCCAAAGCCGGAGCTGTTTTTAACATCAGATAGGGACCCATAGCCAGAATACAACTCAGGCTGATAAAACTCAGGACAAAAGCTGTGCATCTTTGTTTTATATTTTCCATCATGCCGGCACCATCAATTAGTCACAATACAGAGTGTGCTGCAGCATGGAGTCTTTGTTTTATAAAAAGTGACCAGCGGTGAGTCAAAGGGATAGAAGGTTATTCAGGCAGTTGAGTCAGGCTGCTACAAGCTGGTCTTGTGTTTTAACCGCTTTATTGCTTTGATAGCAGGTACTAATCAGGGAAGGGAACAGTTGGATGAAACAGAGTGTGTGGTTAGCAGTATTTTTTGTCGTACTGATTTGGTCTGGCATAGAACCAAAAGATCAGTTCACCTGGTTTCTGGAGGTTTTACCGGCCTTGATTGGCCTGATTGTGCTGGCGGTCACTAAAAGCCGCTTTCCATTAACCCCTTTGCTTTATGGCTTAATTTTGCTGCATTCAGTGATTTTGATGGTCGGTGGTCATTACACTTATGCCGAAGTCCCCTTATTTGACTGGATCCGAGACTGGATGGGCGGTGAGCGGAACAACTACGATAAAGTTGGGCATTTAGCTCAGGGCTTTATTCCTGTGATTATTTGCCGCGAAATTATTTTACGCAGGGGCTTAATTTTTGGTCAAAGCTGGCAATGTTTTTTTAGTATTTGTTTTTGTTTAGCCTTCAGCGCTTTTTACGAGCTGATCGAATGGTGGGTCGCCTTAGCGACTGGTGAAGATGCCGAAGCCTTTTTGGGCACTCAGGGGTATGTCTGGGATACTCAGTCCGATATGCTTTGGGCTTTAATGGGGGCTTTGCTTGGCTGGTTTATGCTGAAAAATTTACATGATAAACAGCTGCGGCAACTGCGTACAGGCGCGGACAAAGGTCAGAGTTAAACTCTGACCTGCTTGTGTGGAGCCGTGTATGGATTAGTCTTTGTTTAAACTGACTGGGCCGTTGATCTGATCAATCTTCAGTTCACCTGAACCATCCTCGAGTAAAGTAAACCCACCTGCTTGTTGCACCCGGATATCACCTGAACCATCACTGATAGTCACCATGCCTTTGACTTGCTGAATATCTATATCGCCAGAACCATCTTCTACCACTACAGTGCCTGCAACCTGCTGAATAAACAAATCACCTGAGCCATCTTCGACAGTCAGATTGCCGCTAAGCTGAGTCAGGCTGACATTGCCTGAACCATCTTCCAGTACCAGATGACGGCCACCTTGCACTGTTAAATTGCCCGAGCCATCTTCAATCAGCAGATCAGAGCTTAAGCCTTCAATACTGATATCACCTGAACCGTCTTCCAGAGCCAAAGCCAGTTCAGCTGGCATGGTCACTACCAGATCAGCATAAGCAGAAGAACCAGTGCAAATACCGATGCAAGAGCTGCCGACCGCTTTCAGTACAGCAGCAGAGCCTTGTTTTTCCAGAGATAAAGTAAATGGTCTTGCATCACTGGAATAAATATCGGCGGTCACTTCTATCTGACTGGCGCCTTTGACACCGACAATTTTCAGGTCGCCTGCTTCAGTTTCAGCTTTTAACTCGCTTAAACCTGCAGCGCTTAACTGCAACTGGCGTTGTTCGTGTTGCAGATTTTCTGCTGCAGAACTATGACCTACGTGGATCACACAGGCACTGAGCAATAAGGTAGGAATACAGATAGCAATCAATTTTTTCATAACAGCTCCTTAATAGTGCTGTTAGTGTGCATGCTGTGCTGAAGAATTGCAAAAACAGAACAAGAGTTAAAGTTATATAAAAACAATGACTTATAAATTGTTACTCTTTAGCTTTAAATGTTTCAGGATGCCTGGTTGGCCTGCTGATAGCGGGACCAGAGTAACTGAACCCGCTCTACATAGGTTTGAGTTTCAGCATAAGGTGGAATGCCCTGGTGTTTATCCACAGCACCAGGGCCTGCGTTGTAGGCTGCCATTGCCAGTTTGATATTGCCTTTATAACGTTTCAGTAAAAAAGCCAGATAAGAAGCACCACCCTGAATATTCTGTTGTTGATGCCAGACATTTTTCACTCCCACTTCAGTGGCAGTAGCGGGCATTAACTGCATTAAACCTGCGGCGCCACTTTTGGATAATGCTTTGGGATTAAAAGCAGATTCGGCATGAATGATGGCTCGTAACAGGGCTGGGTCTAACTGATGATGTAAAGCCGCTGCCGCTATTTCCTGCTGATACTTCTGTAGAAACAGCGGTGTATTGTGCCAGTCCACTTTGCTTTTCAGGTTGCAGGCAAAACAATCAAAACGAACTTTGATATAAGGCCGGTTTTTGGGGGCTCTGTCAGAAAAGGCGGTGACGCCATTGGCTTGCTGGTAACGATACACTGCAGGGGTATCTGCAATCACAGCGGGGGCCAACAATAAAAAAACACAGCCAGTCAGGGCTTTAGCTGCTTGAAGTTTCAATTTATGCCCCCACTTTAAACCTGACTTAGTGAGCATAGTCTTTCTTTGCACTTTTTGTGACCTTCAGCAGCAAAGATAGAGTGCAGTTCAGAACTGTATGTTTTTAGTGTTGTCATAGTGGCACTGTAGAATAAAGTGGAAAAACAGATAAGAAGCTCAGAACTTCAATCACTAAAACAGATTAACTTTATAGATTTAATTCGTTATCTCAAATCGTTCGGAACAGCTATTCTCTGTCCCATCGAAGCGAGTTTATTTTTAGTAACCAACCAACATGGAGTAAGACAATGTCTTCAATTATCAACAGCACCATCAAGCCATTCAAAGCGACTGCCTTCCATCACGGTAAATTTGTTCCAGTGACTGAACAGGAGCTGGCTGGCAAATGGTCAGTAGTAGTATTCTACCCAGCTGACTTCACTTTCGTTTGCCCAACTGAATTAGGCGACCTGGCTGATTTCTACCCTAAGTTCCAGGAAATCGGTGTTGAAGTTTACTCAGTATCTACTGACACGCATTTCACGCACAAAGCGTGGCACGATGCTTCTGAAACTATCAAAAAAATCAATTACCCAATGATCGGTGACCCGACTGGTACTATCACCCGTAACTTCGGTGTGATGATCGAGGAAGAAGGTTTAGCTTTACGTGGTACTTTCGTAATCAACCCACAAGGCGAAATCAAAGTTGCTGAAATTCACGACTTAGGTATCGGCCGTAGCGCTGCAGAACTGTTCCGTAAAGTTCAGGCTGCACAATACGTAGCAAACCACGACGGTGAAGTATGTCCAGCTAAATGGACTCCGGGTGAAGCGACTTTAGCTCCATCTTTAGACCTGGTTGGTAAAATCTAAGTCTGATTAAGACTGTGTGGGGCTGAGTTCTCAGCCCCTTTAATTCCGAAATTTGTGAGTTTTGCTCACCAGAATTTACTGGTACGGCGAAGCTTTGTCCAAAAGGGCAGTGGCAATCCACCTGAAGGTGGCTGTAACTAAGGGGCCAAATATGTTAGATACCAATTTAAAGAACCAATTAAAAACCTATTTGCAAAACCTGAAAAGCCCGGTGGAGCTGGTAGTTGCGTTAGACGGCAGCGATAAAGCAGCCGAGTTAAAAAGTCTGGCCGAAGATATCGCCAGCTTAAGTTCTCTGATCCATTTAAAAGATGAGACAGACCCTGCAGTATTAAAGCCATCTATGCTGGTGCGCTCTACTGCGAAGAACACTCAAATTCGTTTTGCTGGTGTGCCTATGGGCCACGAGTTCACTTCATTGGTGCTGGCTTTATTGCATTCAGGTGGCCACACCATTAAAGAAGAAGCTGCTGTACTGGAGCAAATTGCTGCATTGCAGGGTGAATTTAACTTTGAAGTTTTTGTGTCGTTAAGCTGTCAGACCTGTCCTGAAGTAGTACAGGCGCTGAATTTAATGGCGGCGGTAAACCCGAATATTAAAACTACTATGATTGACGGTGCTGTGTTCCCTGATGAAGTCAGCAAACGTAACATCATGGCCGTACCTACAGTCTATTTAAATGGCCAGCAGTTCTCTCAGGGCGCTATTACCCTGACCAATATTCTGAACAAAGTCGACAGCGGTGCTGCCTCTCGTCAGGCTGAAGCGCTGAAGAGCAAAGACAACTTCGACATGCTGATTGTGGGTGGTGGCCCTGCTGGTTCTGCAGCTGCTATTTATGCAGCCCGTAAAGGCTTAAACACTGGTATTGTGGCTGAGCGTTTTGGAGGTCAGGTTGCGGACACAGTAGGTATCGAGAACTTTATTTCTGTCAAAGAAACTGAAGGCCCAAAACTGGTGGCTAACTTAGAGTCTCACGTTCGTCAATACGAAGTAGACATTATGAATAGCCAAAAAGCCGTGAAGCTGGGCAAAAACGACTTGTTTGAAATCACGCTTGAAAACGGCGCCGTGCTGAAAAGTAAAAGCATAGTGTTATCCCCAGGCGCTCGCTGGAGAGAGATGAACGTACCTGGTGAAAAAGAATACCGTGGTAAAGGCGTGGCCTACTGCCCGCACTGTGATGGTCCTTTATTTAAAGGCAAAAAAGTTGCAGTCATAGGTGGTGGTAACTCTGGTATTGAAGCAGCTATCGACTTAGCAGGCATAGTGCAGCATGTCACAGTGCTGGAATTTGACAGCACCTTGCGGGCAGACGCAGTGCTGATCAAAAAAGCGCAGTCTATGGGTAACATCACTATTATCACGCAAGCACAAACTACAGAAGTGCTGGGTGATGGTCAGCGGGTGGTTGGCTTGCAGTACACAGACCGTAGCAATGGCGAAAGCAAAACTGTGGAACTGGCCGGTATCTTTGTACAAATTGGTTTGGTGCCAAATACCGAGTGGTTACGTGGTGCTGTGGAATTAACGCCGCGTGGCGAAATTATTGTCGACAGCCACGGCCAGACGTCATTAAAAGGCGTGTTTGCAGCAGGTGACGCAACGAACACACCGTTCAAGCAAATTATTATTGCGATGGGCAGTGGTGCAACAGCGGCTTTAGGTGCTTTTGATTACCTGATCCGTAACTAACAGCTCACTTTGCTTAAAGGCCGCCGATAAAAAGGTGGCCTTTTTTTATGCTTGTAAAATAAAAGCGATTTAGGTTAAATAAGGTGTTTTTAAAATAGTAACAACAGGACGTTGACATGTTACATCAGGGAAAGTTAAAGGACTGGGATCCTGCAAGAGGTACTGGTTTTTTGCAACAGGACAAAGCAGGACCGGATATTCGCATCAGCAGTGCTGGCTTTCGCAAAAAACCGGATCAGCTAAAAAATGGCGACCAGATTTTTTTTCAGATTGAAATAGACCCAGAGGGCAAAACCAAGGCTGTTTCTGCATACAAAGCAGGCCAGCATTTTGCTCCGGCTCCTGAACTAAAAAAGCCCGCGCTCTCCACTCTGCCATTCCAGCAGTTATTCTCCGTCGTACTGGTGTTCTCTGTTCTGATCTGGTTGGGTTCTCAGTCGGTACATTTATTCAGTGCTCAGACAGAATTTCCTGTGCAAACCGGGATGGATCAGGGCGAAACAGAAGAGTTACAGCATGCAACCGCACTATCAGACCGCCCGGTGTTAGACAGTCCGGTGTGGCCACCTATACAAAATCAACAGGACGAGCAGTTTCAATGTGAAGGCAAGCAACATTGTTCAGAAATGGTGTCTTGTGACGAGGCTAAGTTTTATTTAAAAAATTGCCCTGATGTGTTGATTGATGGCGACAACGATGGCATTCCATGTGAACGCCAGCATTGTGGCCACAGGCGCTTTTAGTCAGCTCACAGCCTGGCGTTTTTCAAATAAGCTTTTGCTGTATCCCACAGCGAAATAAATCATCAGGCTATGGAACACCATCACTGCTGCATAAGTTAAAGCTGCATTGGTAAAGTGCTGTGCAGCAATAATACCTTGTGGGCTGCTGAAGGTAAGGACAGCCTGGATCAATGCATCACTTAAAATCAGAGCGTAAACCACCTTCTGACTTTGCTCTGTTGTTAAAAAAGCATTTTGTTTTTTACAGTATTGATAGACCAGAAAAATAGTCAGGGCTGGCAACAACACAACATCCTGAATAAATCCAAGTTTAATGGCTGAAAAGTAATTGGCTAAAGCCAGAACCAGCAGCACCAGAATTTGAAAAGCAAAAAAACGGCTGATAATAAAAGACAACATAAAAGGCACCTGCACAGAATAAATAAAACCAGCTTAAAGTATTAGCTGATAAATGGCGCTTCGACTTAAGTCTAAGACGGGTTGCTTTTGTGCACTTCAGGACCAGTGGCGATCACCACCTGATTACGGCCCTGATGTTTAGCTTGATACAAAGCCACATCAGCCTGTTGTAACCAACTTTCCCAGTCGGTAGCCTGTTGCACTGTGGCAATGCCAATAGAGGTCGTCAGTGCTGAACCGTCAGGTAACGCCAGCTGATGCCAGACCGCATGACGGATTTTTTCCGCTAAACGATGTAAATCAGCAAGCTGAATCTCTTTGATCAGCAGTACAAATTCTTCTCCGCCGTAACGAAACACCGAATCTTGCTGGCGGATCATTTGTTTTAATAAAGGCACCAGTTGGCTCAGAATTTGATCGCCGGACTGGTGACCAAAGTTATCGTTGATACGCTTAAAATGGTCTAAATCCAACAGCATTAAACCGCTGACACTGTTTTTCTGCTGGTATTGCTCAATAGCTGCTGTCAGTTCGTCGGTCAAAGAGTGGCGGGTTGCTGCGCCTGTCAGTGGATCTGTGGTGGCTAAATGCCGCAATTCCTGTCGTTGTAAGTGAGTGCGATAGGCAAAAATATAAGCAAAAATACTGGTGATTAAGGTAGTGGTAATAAAAGCCAACAGCTGAAAACCATTATTAAAAATACTGGATTGCTCGGCAAAATGCAGCGACACAATAGCGCTGACCATGAGCAACAGTAAGAGTAAAGCTTTGATCGGAGCGACTAAAAAGAAGATGAACACCATCAAAGGGTAAATCCAGAACAGCACATCCTGCCCGAGCTTCATGCATACCAGCACAGCACCAAAACAAAATACGGCGGCCATCAGAAAGCCCGGTTTTTCAGTATCTCCGGTTCGCCACGCCATCCAGACAGAAACTGTACTGACGGCTATCATCAGCATGTCGACTATACCGACCAAATAGCTGCCTGTTGCCAAACGGTATAAAGCGTAAGGCAATAAAGTACAGCTGGCAATTACGCCAACCAAAGTAATCATCGACAGATGGAAATTGTCTTTTAAGCGCTGTAACAAGCTTTACCTCTGTCCTTGGCAAGTTGGCAATGGCTGTGTCCAACCATCTAATTTCTTATTCTGAGCCATACTCTGACAAAGAAAGCAGATGAACACAACAGTCTTGTTTTATCTGCTTTGTACCAGAGTAAGTTATTGCTAAGTCTTTATTTTTTAAAACGTAACGCCAACTCTTGTAAGGCAGCCAATTGCTGCACTATCAGGCTTTGAATACGCTCATCGGTCAGTTTGCCGTCGCTATCGAAGGTATTGGCAAAAGCGTTACAGAAGACTTCAGGCTTATTCACCAGATGTAGATCTAAAAATACACAAACCTGACGCAAATGATACTGAGCACGAGACGTACCCATACCACCACCTGAGCCCATAATAGCTGCTACTTTACCCGCCATTAACTCATTGTTTGGTTCACGGGAAACCCAATCCAGAGCGTTTTTCAGCGCTGGGGCAATAGAGTAGTTGTATTCAGGGCAGGCCAGCAGCAAAGCATCAGCTTTAGCAAATTGAGCCAGCAGGCGTTCTACTGCTGCAGGTTTAGCAGGAAGGTCGGCATTATAAAAAGGCAGATCAGATAAATCCGCCAGTTCAATTTGCATGCCTTCAGGGGCATGGGCTATCGCATACTCTACCAATGCTTTATTGGTCGATTTGGCTCTTAAGCTGCCGCAAAGTGCCAGTACTTTTAATTCAGACATGTAATATTCCCTTAGGTAAATGATGGGCTCTCTACACTAAGTCTGAAGTGAATGAATGACAACCTTAATTCTTTGTTTTACGCCAGTCAGAATAAATCGGGATTTAAAAACGGGATCATTGCCAGAATTAAAGCCTGGTGATACACCGAACTGCGGCTGAGTTTGTTGTGAGTCAGCAGGGCAATAGCACCGCCTTTTTGTTTGATATTGTTTTGCTCAAACATAGTATCCATCACATCGCCCAGCTCTTTACCTGCTTTAAGTTGTGCCAAAGCCGCAGGGGGTAACATTAAACTGGCTGAACGGGCTTTACCGATTTTGCCCTGATGTTCAATCACCATCCAGGCGAAGGTGAAATCTCCATCTAAACCTGCTTCTATAGCCACACGAAAATCTGCGCTGAAGCTGGCCAATTCAGCCACTCTGTTCATGGCCCCCAATAAGGTTTCATCGCTGCTCATCGGCTGAGCTGCAACGCCACTGGGCACAGCTACACCTTGCACATCCAAAGTTTCATCTGGAAATAGTTCAGCAAAAGCAGAGGCCACGGCTTTGATTTTTGCCGGATTAGCTGAGGCTACTTGAATCATTAACATCACAACACCTGTTGATCAGACATTTCGAATTTCAGAAAAAGTAAAGGCGGCCACAGCCGCCTTCATTATCAGTGAGCAGTATTAACCTGCTAAACCCACATAGACGTGTTGTACGTCATCGTCGGCGTCAATGGCTTCCAAAAAGGCTTCCACTTCAGCGCGGGCTGCGTCATCTAAAGTCACAGGGTTATTTGGACGATACACCAGCTTGGCTGAGGTGACGTTAAAACCAAAAGCAGGTAAGGCTTTGCTGACTGCATCCAGATCAGTAGGTTCAGTCAGAAACACGCTATCGCCTTCTTCACCTTCTTCAAAATCCTGTGCACCAGCTTCAATGGCTGCTACTTCTAAATCGGCATCCGGTGTCACAGCATGAGCAACAATTTCGCCTAAGTATTTGAAGTCCCATGAGACTGAACCTGAACCGCCCAGTTGACCTTTACGGAACAGCACACGGATACTCTGGGCTGAGCGGTTTTTGTTGTCTGTTAAACATTCAACAATCACAGGCACCTGATGTGGGGCAAAACCTTCATAAACGACGGTTTCATAGTTGGCCGGGCCGTCCAGTAAACCTGCGCCTTTTTTAATGGCACGTTCTAAGGTCTCACGTGGCATTGAAGCTTTTTTGGCGGCTTCTACGGCAACACGTAATTTAGAGTTCATATCAGGGTCAGCACCGTTACGGGCTGCAACCATAATTTCTTTGGCTAATTTAGTAAAAATACGGCCTTTGGCAGCCGAGGCGTCGGCTTTATGTTTAACTTTCCATTGAGCGCCCATTGCTTCTCTCTCGTATCTGTATCAGTAAAAATTAATGCTGGTGACCGCAGTCAGGCTCACAGTCGTCGCCATGTTCATCATCAAAATCGTCATCGCCGTCCTGATGTTGCATCACGCCCCAACCGTCGTTGTGACCACCAAATTTCTTGGCAAATTTATCCAGTTCAGCTTCACGTGTAGTCACTGCAGCATGCTCTGGTACCATGGTCTGACTGACAATCAGCTCCCACTGTTCCAGATCGTTGAAGTGCAGTTCTACTTCACCTTGCAGCTCTGACGCTACTAAAGCGGCCATCGCCTTTTCTGCATAGTCTTTGTTTTTAAACACCAGATAAAAATCGATGGCCAGAGGCTGGCTTAAATCTATTCCGGCGTCCATTAAGGCACGCAGCATATCGCCATTGCCGTCATCAGGAAATTGCATGGTCCGCTCTCCACATCAGTTTAATAGGCCGACCCGGTAAGCCCGGCGCGGCAAGTGGCCGGATTATAGCAATATTCTCTGGCTGATTGGTATGGCAATCTGGTATTGAACTTGACCCATGTCACGGATAGTTGCAGACTCAGGACTATCAGAATGAATGAGGCTCTCACTGTGAAAGCACTTTGGCTTATGTTGTGTTGTATCAGCGCACCGCTTTGGGCTTGTCTGCATGCCAGTCATGGCATCCATGGCATGGTGTTATTACAGGTGGAAGATCAGTTAATTGCCTCCCATTTGCCTTTTCCAACAGGCATACATGCCCATCAGATTGTGCTTCAGGTGAGCGGCGAACTGCCAGATCAAGTCCTGCAGGCGCTAACAGCAAAAAGCTTAGTCACACTGGAACCACAGCCTTTTGCACTCAAGGATTTACAGCAGGGCAAGCTAAAAACCTTTAATGCACAAGTCTATCTGGGGCATTTTGAACGAGGTGGTAAAGATCTTGGCACTGTAACAGTGCTGGTGCAGCAAAAACTGCTGGATAAAGCTGTGGGCGCAGTGGCAGAGCAAGACGGGCTTTATCGTCTTCCTCTTCCGCAAGGCGAGTTATTGGTGAGGGCTATTACAGGGGAAGGTGCTGTAGATGAAATTCTTTATCAGGCCAAAGGCAAAGACGCAGAACAACTTTATTTTGAAAGTGCAGATTTTGCACCTCAAGCGAAGTAAGGCCTGATGCTGCTGTATTTGGTGCGTCATGCTACGGCACAGGACAGAGCATTGGGTATTCCTGATCCAAGCCGTGATTTGGTGGATAAAGGCATTAAACAAAGCCAAAAGCTGGCGGATTTTTGTAAAAAACAACAGTTAGAACCACAACTGCTGTTGACCAGTCCTTTAAATCGGGCTGAACAAACAGCGCTGCTATTGCATCAGCATGCCGATTGGCCAGCCCCACAAAAACAAGCCTGGCTGATTATTGATACTCTGCCAGAAGTGCAGCGCAAGGCTTTAACTGAGTTGCTCAAGCAAGGGGTTGAGTCTGTCTGCTGTGTCGGCCATGAACCTGATATTTCTGCTTTACTGGCGCTGTTATTGAATACCAATGCAGACAATTTTTTTATTAAAAAGGCGTCCATTACAGCTCTTGATCTGAGGCCTGATCAGGCGGTATTGCTCTGGTCTTTGCCTGTGGCTTTACTGTAACGTTCAAAGGCTATAAGCGGCTGCTGTTCTATGGCAGCGTGTTGAATAAAGTTTTGTAACTGCGGGAAAAATTCAAGGAACACTGCTTCTGTTTCTGCCTGAAGCTCTGGCAATTCATCCGCAATAGAGGCATAACGTGCAGTAAAACGGCCATGTAAGGCCATGCGGCGTAACGCCTGTTGAATACCTTCAAGTTGTGCGTAGCGACCAAACCAATCTTGTTCAGTGACCGCTTTAAAGGTTCTTGCCATAGCATCTGGCATCTGCGGCAAGTCGTTTTGCAACTGGCGATACAACTGAGCTTTATAGCTATTAAAGTCTGAAGCAAAAAAATGCTTCCAGTGTTTAATCAGGCAAAAATCAAACAACATATCCAAAGCTATAGGGGAAAAACGCCGTACTTCCGAGCTAAACAGCAAACGGGCTGCACGCACTTGTGGATGTTGATCGGTAAACCAGTCTACAGCTCTGTGATTGTATAAACCGGCGGCCACTGCAGGGCTTAATAACTCAAGCCGGGTGCCATGGTAAAAGTCACCCAATAAATTACCAATACGGGAATCTGTGTTGGGTTGTGCTAACAGCAAATGCGCCAGATAATTCATTACACCACGGGATTTCTGCAAAACTGCGTTTAGTCTAAGGCAAAAAAGATGTATTTGCTGAACTAATCCGCTATAAGTAGGTGTCTTAAAATGAAAAGAAATACAAAGGGATAAGTGGCATGAAGCAAGGTGTTTTACTGATAGCTGCACTAGCGCTTGCAGGCTGTAGCAGCATCAGTCCACAGGAATGTCAGATTGGAGACTGGTTTGCTATTGGCAAAATCGATGGTCAGCAAGGGGTTGCCAGCACTAAATTTCGCAGCTACCAAAAAGAATGTGCTGAACATGGGGTAGGTTCTGATTTTAAAGCCTATGAGCAAGGCCACGCTGAAGGAGTTATGTTGTACTGTACTTACGATGCAGGCCGGGAATTAGGTCAAAGTGGTGGTGCTTATAACAAAGTTTGTACCGGTGCTTTAGAGCCGCAGTTTCGTTTAGGTTATGACCGTGGACGTAAATGGTATCAGGCTGAATCAGCCTTGTTGAATTTACAAAAAACCTTGCAGCGAAATGCCGGCACTATCGATCAATTGGAACAACGCATCGACGACAACAGCAAAGAGTTGAGTGTGCTAAAAGACAAACAGCAGAAACAAAAACTCCTGGATGAAAACCGTAATCTGCAGCAACAGCTACGTGAGCTGAACCAAATGCAAGGCCAGATACAGCGTGATTTGAAACAAGCTGAATTTCAGTTTGGGTTGATCCAGCAGGATGGCTAAAAAGGTGGCTGACTAAGGTGATCAACAGATGAAGCTTTTTGGTGCTTTGTTATTGAGTATGCCTTTGCTGGTGTTGTCTGCACCGCAGGATTTGCTCTGGACCACAGAAAAACTGTTGATCGCAGGCCAGCGCAGCCGCTTGCCTCATCAACCCCAATGGCCTGAAAAACAGACAGATTTTATTGCCTACAGCATGACTGGAGTGCTGCCTGACGGCATCCATTGCCAGTTAGAACTTAGGCTTCAGGACGAACTACTGCTTAGTTTGCCTTGTACCAAACGTTACGTGCTGGAGCGGCCTTTACGTATCACACCTGGCATGAGGCTGGAGTTGTACCTGCATAACACCAACCTGTTTAGTCCGGGCGAAGAAGTGATTTTACGCAACAGAGTGTCGCTGGACGTAGCTCCCTAGATTGATTTAATCAGCTTTGCTGCGGGCTCTGACTCAACCAGGACTGAGCTACACCAGAAGCTAAAATCAGCAGCGCGCCAAGCCATTGCAAAACAGACATAGGCTCAGCAAACAGCAGCCATGCAGCGATAATTACCACCACAGGTTCCAGATAAGCCAGAGTTCCAAACACTCTGGTAGGTAAATGTTGAATGGCTTGCAGGGCAAACACCAAAGCTAAGAATCCCGGAAATAATCCAGCAATCACCAGCCACAGCCATTGATCCGCTTCAGGCCAGGGTTGATTGGCGACCAAAGGTAAAACGCACAGCGAGCCTACCAGCAACTGATAAAAACTTTTGTGATACAGAGGCACAGCATCAGGCACTTTTTTATTGAGTAAAATAAAGGCGGTGTAGGTGATCAAGGATGCAAGTGCATACCAAAGACCTTGTTGTTGCTCAACGCGGCTGTCGAACTGAAATTCCTGCAGCATAAAAAAGCCAAAAAAAGCCAGCATGATCAATAACAAAGTGCGACTGGTTAAGCGTTCTGCATACAGAAAATGCGCAATAATGGCTGACAATGCCGGGGCCAGATACACCAGCAAAATAGCCAGAGTTAAAGAGATGGTCTGGATTGCAGATAAAAAACACAAAATAAAACTGGCCAGCAAAATGCCATTCACCAGTACCAACACCGGAGGTTTTCCTGCTAATAAGCGCAGTTGTCCTGTAACAGCTAAATACAAAGCCAGAATCACTGCGCCTAAACCTAAGCGGTAAAAGGTCAGGCTGGCCGGATCAACAGCACTGTAGCGCGCTATTAAACCAATGGTGCCCATCATAGCAGCGGCTAAAGCGGCCATATAAAAGTAGCGGTAGGACGATAAAAGCATGCAATAGCCGTTCTTGGACAGGAGTGAGAAGCAGCCACTTTAGCCAGCAGCATCAGACAATTCAAGTGGTTGCTTTCTCTATCCAGATTAAGGTAAATCAAACCACAAGGCTTTAACCGGA
The DNA here is from genome assembly GCF_029269265.1 of Rheinheimera sp. 1928-s. Lineage (GTDB taxonomy): Bacteria > Pseudomonadota > Gammaproteobacteria > Enterobacterales > Alteromonadaceae > Pararheinheimera. Next base: position 21,427 of record NZ_JARIXP010000007.1, on the reverse strand, counting down.
CCTTGAGTGGCTAAGGCTTTCAGTTCAGTTTCTTTACTGATTTTTGCACCATCACCTGGTTGCATCGCTGTGCCGTTTAACTCTAATTCGCCAGTAATTAAATGCAGGTAGAAGTTACGTTTGGCTTTCACTGGTAACTCAATCACATCATGTTCACTCAACAACAGTTGTGATAAATAGGCATCCTGCTTAATTTGCAGCGTACCGTCACGACCGTCCGGCGATATCACTAGCGTTAAGCCAGGTTCAGCTTTGAAGTCTTTTTGCTGATAACCTGGTACACCACCAAATTGATTCGGCTGGATCCAGATCTGCAAAAACTTTAAGTTGTCTTTATCACTGGCGTTAAATTCGCTGTGATAAATGCCTTTACCTGCACTCATCAGCTGAAACTCTCCTGCTGGTAAGGTTTTCACATTACCGGCTGAATCTTTGTGAGCAATTTGACCTTCCAGCACATAACTAATGATTTCCATATCCTGATGGCCGTGAGTATCAAAGCCTGCGGCTGCATCTACCTGGTCATCGTTTATCACTCGTAAAGCTGAAAACCCCATGTGAGCAGGGTCGTAATAACGGCCAAAAGAGAAGCTGTGTTTGCTTTTCAACCAGCCAAAATTGGCTGAGCCACGCTCAGCAGAATGTCTTAATTCAATCATGATATCCCTCGTACTTGAAGCTACAGCCCGGTGGGCTGAGTTTGGACAGGCTCTCTCTGTTGCGGAGAGAGCCACCTGGTTGGAATTATGAGTTCAGTTTTTTCGCGATAATGGCATCCACTGAGGCTTTACCTGCGCCACTGAACAACAGCGAAACACTGGCTGCTAACAAGGCTAAGGCAAATTCGTAGCCGTTAGTGCTCATAAAGAAGCCGTTGGCAAAATGCACTTTAAAGATGGCCACTAACATGGCGATAATTAAAGTCACTGCAGCAGGACGGGTCAGTACACCAAAGACTAATGCCAGACCACCAAAAAACTCAGCTGCACCTGCTAAAAACGCCATCAGTACACCAGGAGCCAGGCCTATGCTTTCCATCCAGCCGCCAGTGCCTTCCAGGCCGTAGCCACCAAACCAGCCAAATAATTTCTGAGCACCGTGTGCAGCAAAAATAATACCTACCGGTACTCGTAAAGCTAAAGCGCCAAAACCTGCGTTAGTACCAAAAATTTTCTGTAAAGTTGCTTTGTTCATCGTATTCACCTTTAAATAAATTGACCGTTAATTAGGGTTGTCAGACTGCTTTAAACCGCTTTTCAGTTCCGATGTGTGTACTTTAGAACGGCTTGTATTTTTAAAAAAGCGGAATAAACTGAGTTTATAATTCAAAATATTTGAACATGAAAATAAAGGTTCTATGGCTAATCATCCTATTCTGACGTTGGACGCCTTGCGTGCACTGGACGCTATCGATCGCAAAGGTAGCTTTGCCGCAGCGGCTGAACACCTATACAAAGTGCCCTCAGCCTTAAGCTATACCATAGCCAAACTTGAAGCGGACCTTGAAGTACAACTGTTTGATCGCTCCAAACAAAAAGCACAGCTGACAGCAGCTGGCCAGTTGCTGCTGCAACAGGGCCGTGAATTATTGCAGGCCGCCAGCCGCTTGCAGGATGCAATTAAGCAAGTGGACACGGGCTGGGAAACTCAGTTTGTGATTGCCAAAGACAGCATAGTGCCGTATCCGCCGGTGCTGAGCCTTATTCATGAATTTATGGCGCTTGGCAAAATGACCGAAGTCAGTATGCGTGAAGAAGTGTTAGGTGGTGGTTGGGAGGCTTTGGAAACTGGTCGGGCTCACATTGCTTTGGGGGTATCGGCCGATATGCCCAAAGGAAAATACGAACTGGTGCCTATTGGCGAAGTAGAGTTTGTGTTTGCGCTGTCGCCACAACATGAATTGGCTAATATCAGCAGGCAAATTGATCTAGCTGATGTGGAACAGGAAACGGCCATAGTGGTGTCTGATTCGGCTTTGGATGCGCCTAAACGTAGTTCAGGTTTATTTACCACCAGACGAGTGCTCAGAGTCAGTTCAATGCAAGCAAAAATTGCCGCTCAGGTGCAGGGGTTAGGGGTAGGTTTTTTACCAAAACATTTAATTCAGGATGAATTAGCCAGAGGTTTATTAATCGCCAAAAAAACCAGCATTCCACGCGAAAAGGCGATGTTGTATCTGGCCTGGCAAAAACAAAGTCAGGGCAAAGCACTGCAATGGTTTAGTGAAGCTTTTAGCCATTACCCCTGGCTAAAAGTGTGGTCAGGCGCCTGAGCAAACTGGGCCATGTTGTGGTTTTGCACGTAGCCTGATACTAACAACACAAAGTGAAAGAGATGGGCATTGAATAAAAAAATTAAAGCCGTAGTGTTTGATTTGGATGGCACTTTGGTGGACTCCAAACTGGATTTTTCTGAATTGCGCCGTCGCTTAGGCTGGCCTGAGCAAAGCTTGATCCTGGAGCATTTAGCCACATTAGACTGTGCGGTTAAAAAACAGCAGGCAGAGCAGATCATTATCGACTTTGAACTGGAAGGTGCGCGTAATGCCAGTTGGATGCCCAATGCAGATCTGTTGCTGCAGCAACTGAACCGCCAAAACATGCCGATGGCGATCTTAACCCGCAATATGCGTCAGGCCACAGAGTTGTGTATGCAGGCGCTGAATATTCCTATTGAACTGGTGTTGACCCGCGACGATGCTCCGGCTAAACCTCAGCCTGAAGGTTTATGGTTGATCGCAGAACAGCTGGGAGTTACCCCTGATCAAATTCTTTATGTAGGCGACTATCTGTTTGATATCCAAACGGCCCGCAATGCCGGTGCTTATTGCTGCTTATACCGTTATGGCGATAACCATATTTATGCAGAGCTGGCTGATGTGGTGGTAGACGATCTGCTGGAGATCGCAGACTGGTTAACAGCCTGACGCATAGCACTCTGTTCTGGACTTTTGAGCATAATGTTTCTAACATTTGTTTAACAGTGCCTGAAGGAGCAGTCATATGAGTTACACCCAGTGGTTACATCAACAATGTCCGGAAACACAGACATGGTCCTCCGTGGACACCTTTGCTTTAATTCAGCAAGCCAAAGCAACACAGCCGTATAAAAGGCTGGAGATACTGCTGATGATCGTCTGGATTTTTTTTTTTACCCTGCTGTATGGTTTTATTGGTCAGCCGCTGTTGGAGGTCTCTGAGCAAGGATTTCTTTGGTCCGCAGAAGCTGTCTGTGCAGTGCTGGCAGGGGCTTTTTTCTGTGTTTTCCTGGAGCAAAAAATGAAGCGGCGCTTGATACAGAAAAAACTGTTAGAGCTGGTCAAACAGCATCAGGTAGCACAAAAAGCATTGTAAATTCTGAGCTATTCCAGAGATTCACTAGTATTCCGGTATATTCAGCTTCCTATTTCTGTGGGAATTCCCGAGCATTACCAGGACTTCAACACACAAGGAACTGTTATGACCTTAGGCGATTATATTAAAGACAAACGTGCAACAATGCAGTTAAGCCAGCCACAACTGGCTGAGCAAATAGGCATTGAGCAGTCTTATTTATCCAAATTGGAAAATGATAAATCCCTGCCATCCAACGAAGTATTCCGTCGTCTTCTGACGGCTTTGAACCTGTCTTTACCTGCATTTATTGCAGCTTTTTCTGCGCAGGAAATACAGCAACTGACCGCCATAGCTGATGTCGAGTTTTATCTGAAACAGCAGAACAGCAAGCAGCAACGCCACTCCGGTTGGTTAGTGCTGAGTTTAAGTTTTGTTTTTGCCTTAGGGGCCGTCTGTTTTTACGCTGGTTTTCAGGCGTTGTGTTTTCCCGAACGTTTGTATCAGTATGAATCCCGTGGAGTTGTGTTACCTGGCGAATCAGCTTTTGTATTTACCGACTGGAACGAAAGTATTCCTGATCCCGTTGGCTCACTCGAGCGGATTAACCAGATCTGGCAAAAAAAGGCTGAAAAAGAGCAAGAAATATATCAACGTTTAGCTCAACTGACCGAACATAGCTTTGAAAATCTGGGCCAGTATTACATTCGCACTGTAGAGGGCGGCAGTCGTACTTTTGAATATAAAACAGCCAGCCGTGTTAACCGTACGGGCAACACAGTACTACAACTGCTTGGTTTATTTTTGATGGTGTTTAGTGCCGTTTTGAGTCTTGGCCGCAAGGCGTTGCTGCGGTTCTGAATAAAAGGGCTATTGCTGGCCCTATGTTCGGCTGCTACTAAATCTCGTGATCCAATACCTTCGGTAAACGACGGTGTTTTTCCTTGGCTTCTTTAATGGCGTCACTAAAAGCGGACGCCAGAATGCCAGTAGGCACTGCAATCATACATATACCAGTTACCGCAGTAATGCCTGCCAGAATGCGGCCAAGCAAGGTAATAGGGTACACATCGCCATAACCGACAGTGGTTAAAGTGGCGACGGCCCACCAGGTCGCTCTGGGGATAGAGCCAAAAGCTTCTGGCTGAATATCACCTTCGACTAAATACAGGCAAGTGGCGGCAAACAGCAAAATAACCAGACCAAAAATACCACTGACCAAGAGCTCATAAGTGCGGCTGCGGATAGCGACTACTATGCATTCCAGTGCAACGGAAAAACGGCCAAGTCGTGCTAATCGCACTACGCGAATTAATAACACCAGACGTAAAATGACGCCGCCATTACCCATATAGAGCGAAAAGGCGACCAGGATCGCCAATAAGTCGGCCATGGCAAAAAAGGAAAAGAAATGTTGCCAGCGACTTTTTATCGAATCATTTTCCACACAAGTCCAAAGCCTTGCCAGGTACTCCAGTAAGAACAAAGAACCCAAAGCCAACTCTGTGTAACGAAACCAATGTTCATGCCCCTTGCTGATATTGGGTTCGGTCTGAATAATGGCCAGCAGAATTCCTGCAAGTATCACCAATGCTATGGCTATATTCAGCGGAGACATGCCGCGGCCTGAATACAGCACAGGATCCAGCTGGTGAGCCAGGCGTGAGCGGAGTTTGTGCAAAAGGCTTTGATCGTGCATAACACACCAGGTTGAAAAGCTTTGGCTAATTGTCTCGGCAAGAGCTTGATATAGCAAGGCTATCTTTTAGGTCGCAGTTAAAAACCTGTCAGCACCTGCTCCAAAGTGCCCTGGCTTTGATGTGACAAGGCCTGTTGCCGTTCCTGCTCAGTTAAAATGCCAACAAAAGGTGTGCGGCGGCGTAACTTACGCAAATAGGGGCTGTCTTCTGTGATACCTTCACAAAACTGTTCTGGCTGCTGATACAACTCCAGTACGGATACCCAATGTAAATATGCGCCATAACTCAGCTGGCCATTATCACGACGTTCGTCCAGTTTGGCTTTCACCTGCTCCAGTAAAGCAGGCTCTGCTAATAATTTGGCCGCAATAGCCTGATGCAGCACCAGAATTTGCCTGTCTATATTTTCATCTTTAATACCGGTTTTTTTCACCCTGTAGGGTCTGTCTCTGTTATTGCTTTTAGGTGTCCACATGGTTTGTATTCTTTAGTGTTAATTAATGAAACTCTCTGGAGTAACTTTTAAGCGATCCAAGTAATGGCGTCAGGTCGGTTAAACGCCCGGCGATAATATGAATCACGCCGTCTTTTTTCTCCAAAATGCCGTTGACCTTCAATAATTTAGATTTTAAATAGGCCTGACGCTGCGCCGAAGCTGTGGCCGACCAGACCACTACATTACTAAAACCTGTGCCATCTTCCAGCGTGATAAAAGTTACGCCCGATGCCGTCCCCGGGCTTTGCCTCGCTGTGACTAAACCTATTACAGTCACCACCGACTTATGGTTCAGTGTTGTAAGCTCTGCTGCTTGGGCAAATTTTCCCAACAGCCCTTGTTGTTTTAATAACTGAACAGGATGAGTGCGTAAACTCAGGCCTGTGCTTTGATAATCTTCCACCACTTCAGCCAGCTCTGAGGGCATCGGCAATTGGTACTGGGTTTGATAAGGCTCAGCTGCCAATAAAGGCAATTTATGTTGCTGATCCAGTAATTGCCAACGCGCCTGATAACGTTGCCCTGACAGTTGCTGCAAGGCATTGGCACTGGCAAGAGCCGTTAAATCACCATCACTCAGGCCAGACTGCGCTACTTCAGCAAGTTGCTGATAACCGTTCTCCGGCCTGTGTTTTAACAACAGCAGCGCCCCTTGCTGGCTTAAGCCTTTGACCAGCCGTAGCCCTAAGCGGATCGCAAAACCTGAATTCGCCGTGGCAGTTTTAGTTGCTAAAGAGCTTGGCAGCATTAAATGATCCCAATCGGATTGATTAACACAAACAGGCAATACCTCCACATCATGTTGCCTCGCATCCTGAATCAACTGGCTGGGTGCATAAAAACCCATAGGCTGACTATTGAGTAAGGCGACATAAAAAGCCACAGGGTAATAATGTTTTAAGTAAGCCGATACATAAGCCAACACTGCAAAACTGGCTGAATGCGATTCAGGAAAACCATATTCACCAAAACCGCAAATTTGCTGGTAAATACGTTCGGCAAATTCTTGCTGATAGCCTCTGCTTAACATGCCGTCTATTAGTTTTTGTTTAAACTGGATCAATTCACCGGTTTTTTTCCAACTGGCCATAGCTCGGCGTAACTGGTCCGCTTCACCGCCACTAAAACCTGCAGCCACCATCGCCAGTTTAATCACTTGCTCCTGAAAAATAGGCACACCTAAAGTACGTTCCAGCACTTTTTGTACAGCAGGTGAAGGGTAAGACACGGCTTCTTCGCCATGGCGGCGTTTTAAATAAGGATGCACCATATCGCCCTGAATAGGACCGGGCCGTACTATGGCAATCTGGATCACCAAGTCGTAATAGGTCTTTGGGCGAAGCCGTGGCAACATCGACATCTGCGCGCGAGATTCAATCTGGAATAAGCCTATAGTGTCGGCTTGCTGAATAGCTTCATATACCTTTGGATCGTCACCTGCTTTGGTGATGGCCGCTATGCTTAAATCGGTATTCTGGTAACGCCTGACCAAATCAAAAGCTTTGCGAATCGCGCTCAGCATGCCCAAAGCCAACACATCCACTTTTAATAGCTTTAACGATTCCAGATCATCTTTATCCCACTGGATCACTGTGCGATCGGCCATGGCTGCATTTTCCACTGGCACTAATTCGTACAAAGGCCCTTCTGAAATAACAAAGCCTCCAACATGCTGGGATAAATGCCGTGGCATGCCCACCAATTGCTGCACCAGTTGCACCAACAGCTGAGCTTTTTTCGCTTGTGGATCAAGCCCCAACTGAGTCAGCTGGCTGCTCCAGTGCTGGCTTTTATCGCGCCTATGCAGGTTCTTTAAGAAAAACTCCACCTGATGCAGCTCAAAACCCAAAGCTTTGCTGATATCGCGAAAGGCACTTTTAAAGCGATAACAAATCACAGTAGCGGCAAGAGCTGCGCGCTCCCGGCCATACTTCTGGTAAATATACTGGATCACTTCTTCACGGCGTTCGTGCTCAAAATCTACATCTATATCAGGAGGTTCAGCCCGCTCTATCGAAATAAAGCGTTCGATTAAAACCTGAATTTGACGGGGATCCACAGCAGTAATAGCCAGGCAATAGCAGACCACTGAGTTAGCCGCTGAGCCACGGCCCTGATACAAAATGTGCTGTTTTTGTGCAAACAGCACCAAATCATGAATAGTTAAAAAGTAGAAGGGGTAGTTCAGCTGTTCTATTAAATCCAGCTCTTTGTTGATGGTCTGCTGGATATCGTCTGGTACGCCTTCAGGGAAACGTTGTTTCTCACCCGCTTTCACCAAGTCCCGTAAATGTTGCATAGCGGTTTTGCCTGCAGGCACCAGTTCAGCCGGGTACTGGTAACTTAATTCATCCAATGAAAAATGGCATAAATCAGCCAGTTTCTGGCTATTGTCCAGAAGCTCTGCCGGAAATAACTGCTGTAATTTTTTAATCGGCCTTAAGCTTTGTTCGGCGTTACTTAACAGCTGGCGCGCCATATCAGGCACAGCTTTGCCAGCTTGAATGGCGCTTAGTGCATGTTGCAACGGCAAACGGCTGGCCTGATGCATCAGCACTTCACCTGTAGCACAGCAAGGCAGTTGAAACTTCTGTGCCAGTTGTTGGCAATAAGGCAGATAAAACTGGTCCTGACTTTGTAATTTGCGGCTGGCCCCAAGCCATAACCGCGCGGCATGATGTTGATTTAACCAGTTGCCCCAGTACTGGTCAGACTGATCATCGCCACTGGGCAGCCAGAGGATCTGGCAATGCTGAATACGCTGAATATCCCATTCGGCTAGCTGATACGAGCCTTTTTCAGCGCGGCGTCTGGCCTGGGTAATAATGCGGCATAACTCGCTATAGGCGGTTTTATCCGGACAGAGTAATACCAGCCGTAACTGTGGGTTCAGTACCAATAAAGAGCCAATAATCAGTTTCAGTGGCAACTGCTTTTCTTTGATCTGATGGTGAGCGCGTACTACGCCTGCCAGCGAGCATTCATCGGTAATTGCCAGCGCTTTATAGCCTAAAACAGCGGCTTGTTGCACTAATTCAGCCGGACTGGAGGCACCTTGCAGGAAGGAGAAATGACTCTGGCAGACTAACTCAGAGTAACTACTGTATTTGCTGGCGGCAGGGATTTTCATTAGCTGAAATACCCCTGTAGGTACAGCTGTTCTGGCTGCTGTAAATCACGAAATAACCACAACCACTGGCCTTGCGCATTCTGGCCGACATAATAATCACGGTGCTGACTCTGTTGTAGCCACCAGCCGCTGCTTAAACGTTCAGGGCCATAATGCAGCTGCAATTGGTGCTGCTGTTCTGTATCCAAAGCCAAAGGCGGATCCACTAAAAATGCCGGGCGCACCGCAACTAAAGTACCGGCAATAGCAGCTTGTGGCTCTAAAGCAGCAGCATAGCGACTGGCCTGCTCTGGCAATAAATCGTTGTGTAGACAAGGGCTTGTGACCTGATCTTTACCTAAACGCGCCTGTAGTAATGACAAAAGCTGCAGGGCAGAATACAGCTGTGCTTTACCCGCCCCCAAATGGCCCGCAAACAGGGTTTTATACTGAGCGTAACGCGGCCCGGCGCGGCGGAGTATCAGTTTCAGCTGTATCACCGGCTTTTTCAGTTTTAAGCGTTCCAGCTGCAATTCGCTGATCTTTAGCCAATCCTTACTTTGGTATTCGCCCTGAGCTGAATGCAGTTGCAACTGTTGCTGCTGCTCCTGGCGCTGCAGTAAGCAAAGTTCCAACTGATAAGCCAGTTGATCCCGTTGTTGTAAATACAGCTGCAACAAGCCAAATAAATGCTGTAAAGGCCCAAGTAACTGGTCGCTGCGCTCCATTTCGTACAGCAGCTCTAACTGCTGCTCAAAGTGTTCTGCGGGCTGAATAAACTGCAGTAACGCGGGTTTTGTTCCTGTCAGCTGTTGTAAATACTGCAGCATTTCAACACCAAAACGCCGCACCAGTTCGGCCTGTGGAATTTTCAGTACATCGCCTAGTTGTGCAAGCCCAAGCCGCTGTAATTGCTCCTGTAGTTTGTTTGGCAATTGGGCATGTTGCAGTGGTAAAGCTTTGAGTTGCTGCTGAATTTTATCGCTTTGTAATAAAAACTGATCCCAGTGCTGCTGCGCCAATAAACGTGCGACTAAGGGTTGCTGCGCTGTGGCAAAATGATACTGATAACCCGCTTGTTGCAGTACCTGTTGTATCTGTTGCCAGAACTGCATAGCGCCACCATACAAAGCCAGCATAGGACTGAGCTTCAGCACTAAACCTGAATTCGCTTGCAGCGCTATATCACCGCAGTATTGATACAAAAGCTGAGCCAGTTGCTGCAGTTGCTGCTGTTCTTGTCCGACATTATGGGGCACCAGCTGCAATTGATGGCATAAAGAGGCAGCAGACGCCAATCCCATACCCAAAGCTAAACCCGCCTGGCGAGCAGCTGAGTTGAGTTGCAGCAACTGATGGTCAGCGCCTACTATCGCCAGAGGCGCTGTTAAATCAAGATGATGACTCTTATCTTTGTCTGATGAGGCTGTAGTTGTAGACGAGTTCGAGTGCAGCACGACCAATTTATCCAGCTGCAACTGCGGGAAATATAAATACAGCCAAAACTCCATCTGAGCAGACATACCCAATAGCCTCAACTGACTCTGGATAAAGGCGGACGACTATAGCGTTCTTGCCCTAGCTCTGGCTTTATAAAGTGCGGATAGAGCTCTGCCCATGGCAGCAGTACTTCTTGTTGTTGCCAGCCGCCTTTACGCTTGAGGATACGGATCTGTAAGCCCGTTGTAGCGGGAGTCAGTTGCAAACTTAAAGCCCAGGGCAGCAGTTGTTGTTCAGCGATTGCTGGGCGGAAAAAATACAACTGGCTTTGGCCTTGTGCCGCCGCTAATTGCAGACGTTTGAGCTGGGTTAAATTTAAGTTGTTTTGCCAGAGCAGCACATCCATACAACTGCCACTTTTTAAGCAAAGCTCAGCCGCCCAGAGTGCATCAGCAGAGCGGGGGGCATTGAGTTGCAACACCTGATGCAAAGGCCGCTTTTGTTGCAGCAGATATTCAGCACAGAGATTGGCTGGTGGATTGATCCAGATTTGCAGCAGCTCAGATCCGGATCCTGCCAGTGCTTTTTGGATCAATTGCAATTCAGCACAAGCGCCATGGCTTTGTAATTCAATGACGTTATGCTGTGGCCAGCCGCCTCCCAGAAGCTTATCCAAAGCGCTAAAGCCTGTGCTTTGGCAATGTTCATAAGGCGCTTCGGTTTGACTGGCCTGCCAGATCAGTTGTCTGTTCTGTAGCTGTTGCAGCAGAGCATTCATGATTTTCATCTCAAAATACTGTATATAAAAACAGTATAAAAGATCTGTTTTGGATCGCAAGGATAAAGTCAGGGTTTTCTGATCTTTTGCTTCGGGTCGATCAGGGCGTAAGAATTATGTTAATGTGCGCGACTTTTCTGCGTCCTCTGGCGCTACATCATCTTGGTACTGATATGACTGAAACCACAAAATTTACTGCTAAAACCTGGATTTTTATCCTGAGTTTGGTGCTGATTGCTCTCACCTTAAGGCCTTCCATGGCCTCTATCGGGCCTTTATTGCCTTTGATGCAACCTGAACTGCATCTGTCTTTTACCCAGGCTTCGTTGCTGACCATGTTGCCTGTATTGGCGATGGGTTTAGGCATCTTTTTTGCGCATCAGCTGGCGTTGTGGTTTGGCTCCTATCAGGTGATCTTTTGGGCATCCATCGCCATAGCTGGTGCCACAGCACAACGTTATTGGGCTGTTGGCGCTTTAGATTTAACCTTAAGTGCCATAGTGGCGGGTTTAGGCATTGCCATGGTGCAGGCTGTGGTGCCTGGGGTCATTAAACAAAAATTCAGCACCAAAGCACCTTTAGTCATGGGCTGGTATATATCCGCCATTATTGCTGGTGCTGCTTTAACTGCGTCTTTAGCGGCATTCTGGGCTGACTGGGCACAAAGCTGGCGGGTGGCGTTGTCCGGCTGGGTGGTTTTATCTGTAGTGGCTTTGGTTTTGTGGTTTTCTCAAAAAAACGCTATTCAAAACTTGCCTGTGGTGCAGTCGCAACAAAAGCCGCTGAGTTTTCGTCAATACGGCAGAGCCTGGACCTTAGCGCTATTTTTTGGTTTGGTCACTTGTGCTTTTACCTGCGTGCTGGCCTGGTTACCTGCCTATTATGTGGAACAGGGCTGGAGTGAACAAAAAAGTGGTTTGCTACTGGGGTTGTTGCTTTGCATGGAAGTGGTCTCTGGTTTTATCAGCCCCTGGCTGGCTAGCCGCAAAGCCGATCGTCGCCCTGTAATGTTGGTTTTATTGGTGTTGATGGCAACAGGTTTTGCTGGTTTAGTGGCTGCACCTGCACTGGGCTTAGTTTGGGCTTCACTTTTAGGTTTAGGTATTGGCGGTTTATTTCCTTTGTCTTTGATTGTGTCTATGGATCACCAACATCAGCCTTCCTCTGCGGCCAGTCTGACAGCTTTTGTGCAGGGCATAGGTTATACGCTGGCGGCTTTTTCACCGCTGATTGCTGGTTTTATCCGTGACTTTAGCCAAAGCTTTAGTATCAGTTGGTTATTATTAGCCGCTATAGCAGTGCTTTTGATGGCAATGGCGACACGCTTTAATCCACAGCAGTACAACGCAAAATTTCAATAAGCTTTTTCAGGAAGTCGGGCATGCAAGCCAATCTGATGTTATGGTTGGCATGCAGGGATAACAGCAGTTACTCAGCTGGGGTGGCGCTTCAAAGTTTTTACCACACAGCTAAGCAGCACTAAGGACTGGCTGATGACAACACAGGATTTACAACAGCACTATCAAGCCTTATGGCTACAGTCCTTGTCGCGTTTTGAACAACATCAGTTTGAAACTGACCCTCTGTTAACTGCTAAAAATGACAGCCGCTATGGTGTTACTTTGTTGGCGCGGCCTTCAGAGCAGGTAAAACAGCACATCCAGCATAGTCTCGCAGAGCTGATGCTGCTGGAACCAGCGCAGTATTATTATCCGGCAACGGATTTACACCTGACGGTGTTATCGCTGATTTCCTGTTATTCAGGCTTTGATTTATCACAAATAGATACAGCGGCTTATGTGGAATTGGTACAGCAAGTAATTAAAAACACAGGCCCATTTCGTCTGCATTTTCACGGGATCACAGCATCGCCTTCTTGTGTGCTGGTGCAGGGCTTTTTTGAAGATCAGCAGTTAAACCAGTTAAGAGCAAAGCTGCGCTCTGCCTTTGGTCAATCAACTTTGCAGCATTCGATTGACCAGCGTTATGCCATCCAAACGGCTCATATGACGGTATCACGTTTTAGCCAACAGCCTGCAAATCCTGAGCTGTTCCTGCAGAAAATTAAAGCCTTAGCTTCAGTGAATTTTGGTACTTGCCTGATTGACGAACTGGAGTTGGTCGGCAACGACTGGTATCAGCGCCAACAAAATACTGTGCTGTTGGGTAAATTCAGTTTGTAGTGACTTCATTTAATACAGCAGTTTAAATAACAGTTCTGATAAATCAGGTTGCCACCAGAAATCTTTAGCCACCCGGCCATTACGCACTATCACCCCTTCGGCCAGCAGCAATTGTTGTTGTGCTAAAGCTTGGGGTGTACCGGCGGCAAAAGCCAGTTGACCGCCAGAACGCATTACTCTGTACCAGGGCAGTTGCAGTTCATCAGGCGCTAAACCCAGCGTTTTCCCCACTAAGCGAGCTCGGCCAGGCAAACCTGCTAAATCTGCTATCTGACCATAACTGGCAATTTTTCCGGCCGGAATTTGTAACACCGTTTGCCAGATCTTTTGTTGTTTAGATGGAGATTGTTGTTGCATCACATCACCAGGTTGAAACGCCGGCTGGCTGATATTTATCGGACAATGCTACAATGCCGCCGCATTTTTTGCCGGAGTTTTTCATGTTTACCACTATTGACGGTATTCGGCTGCGTATTCCCACCGAAGAGCCTGTAGCACCAGAAAGCAGCGATTGTTGTGGCAGCGGCAGCTGTTGCCCTTGTGTCTGGGATTATTACCGTGCAGAGCAAAAAGCTTGGCTGGCTCAAAAGGAGCAAAAGCAGGAGCAAGAGTCTAATTAATGACTCTTACTCCGCAATCAGCTTAATAGGCTTTATTGACGACAGTGCGGCCTATTGGCGCCAGGCTTAACGTTGCCAGTTTTAAGTGGGCTAAGCCAAACGGAATGCCGATGATGGTAATAAAACAAGCCACGGCATGGAATAAATGTCCCAAGGCCAGCCAGAAACCTGCAAATACAAACCAAATCACATTACCGATAAAACCCAGTGGGCCAGTGCCTATATCAGAAATACGGTTTAAGCGTTCACGGTTGACGTGCTCGTTGCCAAAAGGCCAGAACGCCATTTCACCAATCACAAAACAGGCGCGACCAAAAGGAATAAATACAATACTTAAAAAGCACAGCAAACCGATACACCACCAGGCCAGCCCCATTAAAAAGCCACCCATCACAAACCAGAAAATATTAAATATCAGCCTTAAAGCACCCATGGTCGTTCTCCTTTTTTCAGTGATGCCAAAAAGGTTACAAGATTAAGGCCAGATTTAATTTTTATATAAATCAGTAAGATAACGTTTTAAGGCAAAAGTGGCACTGTGAAAATTACCACTTTATAGTCAAATGCACCTCTGATGTGGTTACTGATCAGTTAAAGGTGCTGGTACCAAAGCTCTGCCTGATACACCAACTGGAAAAGCCGGCGAATCACAGACCCGAACTTTGTAGCTATAGCCCACAGGCTGAGTGGCATCAGGCGTGACCACCAGTACTTCGTAGTCGTTGATATGCACCAGATGTTCAGGTGGGGTCAGTTTACAGCTCGACGCACTTAAGCTTTCGACATGGTAATTAAAAGAGGCCACCAGTTTATTCAGCCACAGCATAGTGGGCAGTTTAAAACCGCTATCGCCCATTACATAGCCATCACCGATAAATACCTGAAACTCTGGAACTTTGGTGTGAGGGCCTTTTGGCTGCAATTCTTTTTCACGTTGTTTTATTTCGTCTATTTTTTTTTGCAAAGCTTCAGGAGTGTTTTGCTGTTGGGTTGTCTCTCCCCAATTTAAAAACTGTTCTGGATGACCGTTGAAATAGCTGGCTAAAGTGAAAATTAAAATCACAGTGACCACAGGCAAATAAATAATACGGGCCATTAAAGTCCAGACCGGAAATTCTTCGTCATCCAGCAAATGTTTAGAGGGAACGCCTAAAGGCCGTAACATCAGCAAAAGCATCACCTTAAACAGATGCAACATAGAATAAAACTGCAACGTCAGCATGCTGCCAATTAAAGTCCAGGCCGGTGCCAGTAACAATGCAGCCAGGTTCACACTGTAGGGTACTACATCAGGCCTTACGCCTATCACACCGTTGACAATGGATTCGGCATAAGCAAAAGAGAAATTCAGTACTATGGCGTAAAAAATCAGAATACAGGCTTTACCCAGCAAGCTATGCCACCAAATCGCAAAACGTTGCCACATCTCTTTGGCTGTGGCCAACAGCAGTAATACAGAGGCAATTTGTGCTAAAGCAGAGTTATCTGCCCCCAGTAGCAAGTACAACAGAAAAAATACAGTGGCCAGTAAATAGCACCACTGGGCAAAATGCAGCTGCGCCAAACGGGGAAAACGCTCATTCCATGGTTGCATAGTTAAATTCCTGAATTCTATAGTTATCTTTATGTTGCTATTGTTAGCACAAGGCAGCTTTTTGCTCAATCCATCAAAGAAAAGAATCCTGCAACTGGGCTTAAATTTCCCACGCTGAACTAAACAAGGTTGCACCAAAGCGCTTTACATGGATAATTTGGTTTTTATTTTTACGCGCTAAAACTACAACTAAAAATACCAAGGGATCTTATGAAATCTGTATACCTGCTCAGCACTTTGGCGCTTAGCCTCAGCTTTGCCAGCATAGCCGACGAAGGCCAATGGCAACCACATCAACTGGCTGAATTACAAAAAGAGCTGACAGCCAAAGGCATAGATATTCCGGGCAAGCAACTGGCCGATTTAAGCCAGTACCCTATGAATGCCATTGTCAGTCTCGGTTATTGTTCTGCCTCTTTTGTATCGCCGAAAGGCCTGGTGGTGACAAACCACCACTGTGCCTACAACGCCATTCAGAATAATTCGACCAAAGACAATAACCTGATTGATAAAGGTTTTTTAGCCAAAACTATGGCTGAAGAATTACCGGCAGGACCGCAGGAACGCTTGTATATCACTGAGGCCGTGACAGATGTAACAGCACAAATTACTGGTGCATTAGCAGCGGGTTTATCAGGTAAAGAGCGTTATGAAGCCATTGAAGCGAACCGCAAAGCATTAATTAAAGACTGTGAAAGCGATGCAAACTACCGCTGCTCTGTGGTGAGTTTTCATCACGGTATGGAGTATTTCCAAATCAAACAGCTGATGCTGCAGGACGTGCGTTTAGTGTATGCACCGTCAGAAGCAGTAGGAAACTACGGTGGTGATATCGACAACTTTGAGTACCCACGTCATACCGGCGATTACACCTTTATCCGTGGTTATGTCGGCAAAGACGGCAAACCAGCGCCTTATTCAGTGGATAACGTGCCGTACCAAAGCAAAAACTTTTTAAAAGTGAATGCCAATGGGGTACGGCAGGGCGACGGTATTTTATTGGCAGGTTATCCGGGCCAAACCAGCCGTTACCGTTTAGCTGATGAAATCTCTTTTGCGGCCGACTGGCAATATCCGGCCCAGGTGAAAACTTATCAGCAAATGATCAACACCATCGACCGTTTAGGTGCAACTGACGGCGATTTAAAAGTGAAATACTCCTCTACCGTAAAAAGTCTCAATAACCGCATGAAAAAACTGCAGGGCTTATTGGATGGTTTTAAAGTCACGGATATTCACGCCATTAAAGTGCAACGTGAGCAGGCACTGCTGGACTGGATCAAAGCTGATGAAAGCCGCAAACCTTACCAGCAAAGTATGGATACGTTAAAACAACTGATAGAAACCGAACAGGCTTTTACTCAGCAAACCTACTACTTTGAAGCAGCCAAACGCAGCGATTTATTGCAAGCCGCTATGCTGTTATATCGCTTAGCACAGGAAAACCAAAAACCAGACGCGATGCGAGAAATGGGCTTTCAGTTACGTGACTTAAAAATGATTGAAGGCCGCTTAGCCCGGATGGAAAAAAGCTTCCACCCGACTATGGATATCGCCATTTGGTCAGAACAGCTTGCCGAATATTTAGCTCAGCCTGATGCTGTACGTGTAGCCGAATTGGACAGCGCTTTAGGTTTAACGGCTGGTATGACAGAAGCGCAAGTTGCAGAAAAACTAACTGCACTTTACCCACAAAGCAGTTTAACCAGCACTGAAGGCCGCAAAGCCTGGTTGGGTAAAACACCTGCGGATTTTGCCGCAAGCTCAGACCCTTTTATTCGCATTGCAGTGGCTATTTTTGATAAAAATATGGCCTTAGAAACTCAGGATAAAGAGCTAAAAGGCCAGTTGTCACAAGTACGCCCAGCTTATATGCAGGCCATTATTGCCTACAACAAAGCACAGGGAAAACCAGTGTACCCTGATGCTAACAGCACTTTGCGTATTACCTATGGCTCAGTGGACGGTTATCCGGCCAAAGACGGTGTGTATAAAACGCCTTTTACTTCAGTCAAAGGTTTAATCGCCAAACGTCAGGCTGATTATCCTTTTAACGCGCCACAAAACTTAGTGGATGCCTATCAGGCTGGTAAAACAGAAGGTTATTTTTATGCCGACTTAGCAGCACAAACCAAAGAGCCTTGGTTCTGCGCTATTTTTAGCTGCCCAAAAACCGAAGTAAAAGCCTTTAACTCGGTGCCGGTAAACTTCTTATCCAGCGCCGACACCACAGGCGGCAACTCAGGTTCAGCAGTGATGAACGGCAAAGGCGAACTGGTGGGCTTAAACTTCGACTCGACTTATGAGTCGATTACCAAAGATTGGTACTTTAACCCAGAGATCACCCGCGCCATTCACGTCGATATCCGCTACGTATTATGGATGATGCACTACGTTGATAACGCTGACAATTTATTAGCGGAAATGGACATAGTAAGGTAATCAACTCGTCGAAAATACCGAGATCCGGGGTCAGATCCATATTTACGAAGTAAATTGGCTCTGACCCCAGTTTCACGAACCTGCTAATCAGAGTCTTTTTTACCTGATATTCAATTCGTAGGAGTAGGAGAGAGCTTTGCGCCTTCCCTTCTTAAATTACATACGGATCTTCATAGGGCTTGTCCCCTGCAACACTCCCGCTTATGATTCAAGCTGAAACCATCCAAACCTTCACCCGTTCAGCAATAAAGACAACGGACTTTTCACCGCATTACCACCACGGTTTAAAACGTGGGTATAGATTTGCGTGGTTTTCACATCGCTATGGCCGAGTTGCTCTTGTACTGTTCGGATATCAATACCAGCTTCCAGCAAATGTGTAGCGAAAGAGTGTCTTAGAGTATGGCAAGTCACATTCTTTGAGATTTTCGCCAATCGGGCTGCCACTTTTATAGCCCGCCTAACCGTAGTTTCATCCAAATGATGCCGACGGATAAGTTTAGATTCCGGGTCAAGGCTAAGCAGGCTGGACGGGAATAAATAATGCCAGCCAATTTCTTTCGGCGCAGCCGGATATTTTCGGGCCAAGGCAAAAGGTAACCAGACTCCTGCATAAGAAGGGTTATGCAGATCGGTCTGAAAATGCTGTTTTACATACTCAATTTGTAACTTCAAAGCAGGAATAAGCTCTGGTGCCAGCGTCACCCGGCGGTTTTTATTACCTTTACCCTGCCACACCAGCACAGACAAATAATCAAAATCAATATCCTGCACCCGCAGCCTGATGGCCTCCATTAAACGCAAGCCACTGCCATACATCAGCTGAGCCAATAGCTTATATTTAGGATCAATCAAAGCAAGCAACTGCTGAATCTCAACACGAGTAAGTACCACGGGCAGTTTTTGCGCTACCCGAGCCTTATTAAAATTAAGGTTGAGCGACAGTGGCCGCAAAATAATATGTCGGTACAAAAAGCTCAGTGCATTCAGAGCAGTCGCCTGAGTTTTTATCGCCACAGTGCGCTGATTGGAAAGGTAAGACAAGAAGTTCTCTACATCGGCATCAGATAGCTGATTCGGATGCTGTTTGTGATGAAACAAAATGTAGAATCGAATCCAATACAAATAGGTTTCGACGGTACGCTTGGCATAACGCCGCGACACCATAAACTCCCTAACGTAATCCAAAAAAGGCGAGGCCATTTTTGATCTCCGAATAACTGTTTAAATAAACAGTGGTTCAGCTTGAGTAAAAAATCCACCAACTAGCGTACAGGCGGTATAGATTTTGTCGGGCATAAATTTACTGATTTCAGAAAAAGTTGTTGAAATAGAGGTACATCAGCGTTAATTTGGTATGAGTAAAAATCATGAAAGAGGGCGGAAAAATGTTCGACTTGCGGGCAGAAACCCTTCTATTAAATTGTTGAACTAAGCCGCTGCGCGGAGCCTGATTTCACAGACTGAGTCTGAACTTCCACACTTACTCCGGGACTGTTCCCATGACAACCGGAGAATCATCATGACACCCTTACGCCAAGCCATGATCGACCAGTGTCGGCTGCGTGGTTTATCACCACGTACTGAAGAAACCTATCTTTATGCCGTAGAACAAATCAGCCGCTATTACCAACAGCGACCGGATTATCTGACGGAAGCACAACTTGAGGCCTACTTTACGTACCTTACGCTTGAGAAAAAAGCGTCGCGTAACACCATTCATATTCAACTGAACGGCATCCATTTCTTTTTTGAGCATGTGCTGCACCGCAGTTTTACCATCACCAAACCTTTGCCCAAGCGAGCGCATAAGCTGCCTACCTTACTCAGTGCAGCTGAAGTGCGGCAAATCATCACATGTTGCGAAGACCCCAAATATCAAACCATGATGTGGCTGTATTACGGTACAGGACTACGTCTGATGGAGCTTATCCATACCAAAGTAAAGGATATTGACGGTAAGCGCTGTGTACTAAAAGTGGAAGGAGGCAAAGGCGACAAAGACCGTTATGTACTGCTGACACCGTCTGTTCTTGAATTGTTGCGCCAGTACTGGCTGGAGTACCGCCCCCGGAACTGGTTGTTTTATTCACGCCGTGGCATGGATCAGCCCGTGTCCAGTAGTTGTGTTGCGAAAGCCTTTCGTGCCGCAGCGAAGCAGTCAGGCATAGGGAAAGCCTGCAGTGTGCATTCGCTGCGCCATGCCTATGCCACTCATCAATTAACAGCAGGAATGCCACTGCATGAATTACAAAACCAACTTGGACACAGTAACCTGAAAACGACGCAGAATTACCTGCATTGGTTACCAGAAATGGGCAGCGGTGCGCGGGATTTACTGGCGCACCGGACTACGCCATGAGCCTGCATCTTGCGGATGTACTGCAGCAGTTTCTGCCTGATTATCAGCAAAGCCACAGGCTGAGCACCCAACAGCAAAAAGCCTGTCAGCATATTCTGCAGTGCAGAACAGCAGCACTGGGCCAGCAACTCTGGGAATGCCAGCAGTGCCACCAGCAACAACTGGTGTACTGCTCGTGCCGTGACCGCAACTGCCCACGTTGCCAAGGGCAACGCACCCGACAATGGATAGAGACACAGGCCGAGCATTTAGTGCAGGCCAGGTACTTCCATCTGGTATTCACCTTGCCACATGAACTGAATGGTATCAGCCACTTTAAAGAAGAAGCGCTGTATCACTGCTTATTCAAAGCGGTGTGGCAAACGTTAAGCCGCTTTGCACTGCGACATCGCAAGCACGCCGGACAGTTAGGTATGACGGCTGTTTTGCATACCTGGGGCCAGACATTAAGCCAGCATATTCATCTGCACTGTTTAATTCCGGGTGGAATGCTGAGTAAAGCTGGCCGATGGCAGGTGATTGATAAAGAGTACCTGTTTCCGGTGAAAGCCTTATCGACGGTGTTCAGGGCCAAAATGCTGGCCGCACTTCGGGACGAGAAGATACAGATTGCCGATAGTGACGCTTTGATGGCTAAGCCCTGGTCCGTGTTTAGTAAAGCTTGCCTGTGTAAACCAGAAACCGTGCTGCGCTACCTTGGACGCTATACCCGTAAAGGCATGCTGCATGAAAGTCGTCTTGTGCAGATGAATGAACATAGCGTCAGCTTCCGTTACAAGGATTATCAGGACGGAAACCAACGTAAAGTGATGGCCTTAAATGGTGAGGAATTTATCCGGCGCTATTTAAGCCATGTGCTGCCTAAAGGCCTGATGCGAATACGGCACTTTGGTTGGCTGAGTAATAAAAGCCGTAAAGAGAAACTGGCCTTAATCAAAGCACAGGAACCGAAAGAAGCAACGCCGAGAGATAAACCAGAGGCGACAACAGAGCCGGTATGGCATTGCACGCACTGCAAAAGTGGTGTCCTACAACTGGCAGGATTACTCAAACGACTGGACACCGGACCACCGGATAGTTGAAAGCAGGGTGGTTCTTTGCGGAGAAAATATCAGCCTTGATAGTCGGGACGGCAACGTATTGCCAACTGATCTGAATAGTGGCGAATGATCAATAGAATAAACAGGTTATCAGATACGAAATGGCAGCAACACTGTGAAAGACTGCATCAGATTGTCCAAAATAATCTTGCAAGCAGCTGTTCCCTAAATATACAAATTCCATTAGCATCAGATGTACCAATAAAGAGCGCACCCACCGTTCAACAGACTCTTATCCGTCGTGAACGCCGGATAAGACGCTAAAAAGTTA
>NZ_JARIXP010000006.1 GCF_029269265.1 Rheinheimera sp. 1928-s | reverse complement strand
TTCCGTCAGATAATCCGGTCGCTGTTGGTAATAGCGGCTGATTTGTTCTACGGCATAAAGATAGGTTTCTTCAGTACGTGGTGATAAACCACGCAGCCGACACTGGTCGATCATGGCTTGGCGTAAGGGTGTCATGATGATTCTCCGGTTGTCATGGGAACAGTCCCGGAGTAAGTGTGGAAGTTCAGACTCAGTCTGTGAAATCAGGCTCCGCGCAGCGGCTTAGTTCAACAATTTAATAGAAGGGTTTCTGCCCGCAAGTCGAACATTTTTCTGCCTTCTTTCCTGATTTCTACTCATACCAAATTAACGCTGATGTATCTCTATTTCAACATTTTTTTCTGAAATCACTAAAATCTTGGCCGACAAAATCTGTACAAGCTGTACGCTAGTTGTTCATAGTTTTACTCAAGATACACTGCTGTATTTTTTAACAGTGGTACCGCTGTAATCCCAACCCATAAAAAAACCCGACCAAAGCCGGGTTCTTCACATCACACTGAACAACACAAAAGCATTACTTCTGCACTGTCTTCGCTTCTTCCACAGCGGCTAAACACAGCTCTGTGATTTTATGCCATTCTTTGTTTTTAATGGCATCGTCTGGCACTATCCAGCTGCCGCCTACGCAACGTACGTTGGGTAAAGCGAGGTATTCTTTGAAGTTTTTCTCGTTAATGCCGCCTGTTGGGCAAAAACGTATATCAGAGAATGGACCGTGAATCGACTTTAAGGTTTTTACGCCACCCGCTGCTTCTGCAGGGAAAAACTTAAAGTGGGTGTAACCTACCGCTGTGCCTTCCATCAGTTCGGAAATACTGGCGATACCTGGGATCAGCGGAATAGCGCTGTCTTTGCCTGCTTGCAGCAGTTCACGGGTTGAACCTGGGCTAATCGCAAAACGTGCGCCTGCTGCTATTACTTCTTCCAGCTGTTTGGCTGTAGTGACAGTACCAGCACCTACTATGGCGTCAGGCACTTCAGTGGCCAATAAACGAATTGCATCTAAAGCCACAGGAGTACGTAAGGTCACTTCCAGTACTTTAATGCCGCCTGCTACTAAGGCTTTTGCCATAGGAACAGCGTCTGCTAAATCTTTGATCACAATGACGGGCACCACAGGGCCTTGTGCGAACAAAACGTCAGGTTGTAGTTGCCAATTTTCAAATGCCATAGTGTTAACTCGCCATATGTTGTTTTAAGTAGACTGCACAGCCGGTTAAACCTGGTTGCTCTGCAGTGACGACAAAAGTTGCAATACGGCGGTTGAAATCTTGAAACCTGCCTTTTGCTTCAAATCGGGTTCTGAATTCGCTTTGATTGATCAGCGACAGTAATTTTGGCGTAATACCACCAGCGACAAAAACGCCGCCAAAAGTGCTTAACGTCAGCGCTAAATCGCCGGCTAAACCGCCTAAACTGGCAAAAAACTGCTCAATAACGGCTTTGCACAAGGCACAACTGCCATCTAAAGCTTTGCCGGCAATCTGAGCTGCATTTAATGGCTCAACCACTTTGTTGTTAAACGCAGCAATGGCCAGATACAAATCTTCCAAGCCAGGGCCTGATAACAAACGCTCAGGGCTGACATGGCCGTATTTATTCGCCAGAAAACGTTGAATAAACCATTCCTGTTCTGTTTGAGCGGTAAAGTCGACATGACCGCCCTCGCCTGGTAATGGCAGATAACCTAAAGCGGTCGGAATTAAATGCGCTACGCCTAAACCAGTACCAGCGCCTAACACCGCCATAGGTTTAAATTGATCGGCATGGCCTTCACCAATTTGTACCAGCTCGGTTTGTTTTAGCGCAGGTAAGCTCATGGCTACTGCGGTAAAGTCGTTCAGCACGATAAACTCTGCTAAATCTAAATCGGCTTTCATTTGGCTTACAGAAAACTGCCAGCGGAAGTTGGTCATTTTTACAAAATCACCAGTCACAGGACAGGCAATGGCTAAAGCCACATGACGGATTTCTGTTAAACCTTGCTCGGTGCGGTAAAACTGTAAAGCGTCGGCCAAAGTATCAAAATCGGCGCAAGGGTACACAGCCACTTTATCTAAATGCAGGCTGTCTAAATCAACGCGGCTAAAACGCGCATTGGTGCCACCGATATCGGCAACAATAGCGAATTGGATATCAGCCATGGTATTGATCCTCTGTGTTAAACAGACTGCAGGCACCTTGTTCTGCACCAGTGATCACCATACGCATACCGCCAAACATCTCGCGGCCCATACCCCAGTGACTGTCGGTCATATCACGGGTTGCAGCTTCACGTTTTGCCAGCTCTTCATCCGAAACCAATACTTTTAATACACCGTTGATACCATCTACCAGCATCATATCGCCGGTCTGGATTTTAGCGATCACACCACCGTCAACCGCTTCTGGGGTGACGTGGATAGCTGCAGGCACCTTACCTGAAGCACCAGACATACGACCATCTGTGACTAAAGCCACATGGAAACCACGGTCTTGTAATACACCCAGTGGTGGCGTCAGTTTATGCAGCTCTGGCATACCACAGGCACGCGGGCCCTGGAAACGCACAACCACTACACAATCTTTATTTAAATCACCGGCTTTAAAAGCCGCATCTAATTCGTGCTGGCTGGAGAATACAACAGCAGGAGCCTGTACTATTTCTGTGCCTTCACGAAGTGCTGAGGTTTTAATCACACCACGGCCAACGTTGCCGGATAACACTTGCAAACCACCATGGTCTTTAAATGGTTTAGCGGCATCTGCCAGTACTGTTAAATCAGAGGATTCTGTCGGGCCATCAACCCACAGCAGCTTGCCATCCTGCAATACAGGAGTTTGGGTGTAACGGCGTAAACCAGGACCTGCCACAGTATTTACATCTTCATGCAGCAAGCCGTTGTCTAATAAAGTACGGATTAAATACGCCATACCACCAGCTTGCTGGAAGTGGTTGATATCGGCCTGGCCGTTCGGGTAAATTCGGGTAATAAGTGGCGTTGCATGTGACAGCTCTGCAAAGTCATCCCAGTTCACAATAAAACCGGCAGAACGTGCTACAGCTATTAAATGCATAGTGTGGTTAGTAGAACCACCGGTGGCCAGTAAACCCACAATACCGTTCACTACAGCCTTCACATCAACGATATGAGAAATTGGCAAATAGTCGGTGCCTAAGTCAGTTAAACGAGTCACCTGACGAGCAGCTGCTTTGGTTAATTCATCACGTAATGGCGTGCCTGGATTGACAAAAGAAGAACCTGGTAAATGCAGGCCCATGACTTCAACCACTAACTGATTCGAGTTAGCAGTACCATAGAAAGTACAAGTGCCGGCGCTGTGGTAAGAAGCAGATTCTGAATCTAATAACTCTTCATTACCTACTTTGCCTTCAGCATACAGCTGGCGTACACGGGCTTTTTCTTTGTTTGGAATACCTGATGGCATAGGGCCAGCTGGTACAAACACAAAAGGCAGATGACCAAAACTCAAAGCGGCCATTAATAAACCCGGTACTATTTTGTCACAAATCCCCAGCATCATGCCGCCGTCGAACATATTGTGCGACAGGCCAACAGCTGCAGACATCGCAATAATGTCACGGCTTAATAAACTCAATTCCATGCCTGGCTGACCTTGAGTCACACCATCACACATGGCAGGCACACCACCAGCAAACTGAGCCACACTGCCCACTTCAGCTACAGCAGCTTTAATAATTGCCGGATAAGCTTCATAAGGTTGATGCGCCGAAAGCATATCGTTGTATGAGGAAATAATACCAATGTTCGCTTTCGTTAAGCTGCGTAAATCAGTTTTTTCCTGAGTGGAACAAGCTGCAAAACCATGAGCCAGATTGCCACAGGCCAAAGCTCCGCGGTGCGGCCCCTTGGCACGGGCCTGTTCCATCCGCTGCAGATAAAGCGCACGGCTTTTTTCACTGCGTGCCGCTATTCTGTCTGTGACCTGTTGTATAACCGGATTCATGTTAACCTCGTCTTGTCGATTAGTTAGCTGTGAACATTACATGCACAGGGACCTGCTGCTGTTGCAAAAAAGCCCGCACAGGCATTTGCAAAGGGTCCTGACCTGCCATGGCCTGTTCCAGAACGGTTAGCTTCTTGGGGCCAACCAAATGTAAATAAATCACAGCGCTATTGAGTAAGCGTGTTTTGCTTAAACTCAAACGCTGATAAGGCGCAGTAGCCGGAGTCACCGCCAGAGCTACTGGTGCATCAGCAGCTAAACCGGCCTGAATTTCTTTACTGCATGGAAATAAAGAGGCGGTATGGCCATCTTCGCCCATGCCTAAAATAAGGACATCAAATAAGGGCAGTTCAGCGACACGAGCCGCTACTGTCGCAGCGCCTTGATAGGCATCGTCTGGTGATGCACTGTCAAATAAGCTGATAAAACGTGCTGTAGCTGCTTTGCCTTGCAACAAATTGGCTTTGACCAAGCCTTCGTTGCTGTCGGCATGAGTCTCTGGCAACCAGCGGTCGTCCGCCAAAGTGATAGTCACGCGTGACCAATCTAAGTCAGTTTCTGACAGCGTTTTAAATAAAGGCAGAGGGGTTTTACCACCAGACACCACTAAAGTAGCCAGGCCCTTTTCTGCGATAGCAGCAGCCAAACGGCTGCTGATCTCACTGGCAAATTGCTGGTTTAACGCGGCACTTGAATCAAAAGTATGAAGCTGCATTGTTATTCGTCCCAGTTTCTGTCTTCACGCGCCAATAACGAAATGGCGGATACAGGCCCCCAGGTACCTGCCTGATAAGGTTTTGGTGGCTCGTTCGTGACTTTCCACGCATCCAGAATACCGTCAACCCATTTCCAGGCTTGTTCCACTTCATCACGGCGCACGAACAGATACTGGTTGCCTAACATGGCTTCCAGTAATAAACGCTCATAGGCATCAGCAATGCGCTGCGATTTAAAGGTTTCGTCGAAACTTAAGTCCAGCTTGGTTTGTTGCAGTTGCATGGTTTCACCCAGACCAGGAATTTTGTTCATGATCTGAATTTCTACGCCTTCGTCTGGCTGCAACCGGATAATTAGCTTATTGGCTGGTAACTGTTTATAGGTTTCGAAAAAAATATTGTGCGGCTGCGGCTTAAAGCAAATGACTAATTCGCTCATTTTTTTCGGCATACGTTTGCCCGTTCTTAAATAGAACGGCACGCCAGCCCAGCGCCAGTTGTCGATATCGACTTTAATAGCGACAAAAGTTTCGGTTTTGCTGTTTGGACGTGCATCTTCTTCATCCAAATAACCAGGCACCGGAGTACCAGCGACATAACCGCCCGCGTATTGACCACGCACAGTTTTTTCCTGCACGTTCGATACATTAATAGGACGCAGTGCTTTGAGTACTTTTAACTTTTCATCCCGAATGCTGTCTGCATCCAGACGAGCTGGTGGCTCCATCGCAATCAGCGACAAGACTTGTAATAAGTGGTTTTGCACCATGTCACGCATCTGACCTGCGTCGTCGTAATAACCCCAACGCCCTTCTACCCCAACTTCTTCGGCCACAGTAATTTGCACATGGTCAATGGCATTGTGGTCCCAATTGGCTGCAAAAATGGAGTTGGCAAAACGCAACGCCAACAGGTTCAGTACTGTTTCTTTACCTAGGTAATGGTCGATACGATAAATTTGGCACTCGCCAAAGTATTTGGCTACTTCATCGTTGATCACTTTAGACGATGCTAAATCGTGACCAATAGGCTTTTCCAGCACCACTCGGGCCGGATCTGCTGACAAACCCGCGATAGACAAGCCTTTACAGATATTGCCAAATAAAGAAGGTGCAGTAGCAAAGTAGCTGACCGGAATACGTTTTTTCGGATCAGTGACCTGTTTTAACGCTTTGTAATCGTCTTCTTTGGTTAAATCCACCTGCACATACTGCAGTTTGGCTTTTAAGCGCGCTAATACTTCAGCATCCAGCGGCTCTTTAATGAATTTTTGTAAGTTGGTTTCAACCAGCTCTTTATAGCCATCCTGACTCAGTTCGTCACGGGCAACGCCTATGACTTTGCTGTCGGCATGTAACAGACCGGATTTTTCCAATTGATATAAGGCTGGCAATAGTTTGCGGCGAGCAAGGTCGCCCTTGGTACCAAAGAGAATCAGATCACAGGCTTTGTTTAGTGGTGCTGTTGTTGTCATGAATGACCCTTGATTAGATGTAATTTTACAACACTTAGCCGCATACTAGCCGAGCAAAAGCCAGATGTAAACCAGATAAGTTGTAATTAAATTACAGAGGCGCTAAAGTTTTGACTATTCTCATATAATAAGGCAGCCTAAGCAATGAATCAGCTGCTTTGTCGTAACTTTATCACTATTTTGCAGTGGCAACAGGTTGTATAACAAAGCGAGTTACAACATTTTGCACTGTGTTGTTCAGTGTTTTTCAGTCAGGAAAATCCGATGAATGTGTTGGAAAAAATAATTAATAGCGTCAACAGCTTCAGTAAATCAGAGCGCAAAGTCGCCGACGTGATCCTGGCCAATCCGCAAACCACTATTCACAGTAGTATAGCGGCTCTCGCCAAAATGGCAGATGTCAGTGAACCTACAGTTAACAGGTTTTGTCGCCGTCTGGACACCAAAGGTTTTCCGGATTTTAAACTGCATTTGGCGCAGAGTCTGGCCAACGGTACACCTTATGTAAACCGCCATGTGGAAGAAGATGACGGCCCTGAGGCTTATACAGCGAAGATTTTCGAATCTACTATGGCCGCGTTAGATGCGGCACGCCAAAACGTTGATATTCTTACTATTAATCGCGCTGTGGATGTACTAACTCAAGCGAAAAAGATTTCCTTTTTTGGCTTAGGTGCCTCCGCTTCTGTGGCTCATGATGCCCAAAACAAGTTCTTCCGTTTTAACGTCCCTGTCGTCTGTTTTGACGATATTGTGATGCAGCGTATGAGTGCTATTAATAGCGCAGAAGGCGATGTAGTGGTTTGTATAAGCCACACTGGCCGCACGAAAAATTTGTGTGATATCGCCGCTATTGCCCGTGAAAACGATGCAACAGTCATTGGTATTACTGCGTACGACAGCCCTCTAGCGAAAGAATGTACCCTGGTGTTATCACTGGATGTGCCTGAAGATACAGATATGTATATGCCGATGGCGTCCCGTGTAGCACAGCTGGTACTGATTGATATTCTGGCGACTGGCTTTACCTTGCGTCGCGGCACCAAATTCCGTGAAAACCTGAAAAAGGTCAAAGACAGCCTGCGTGGTTCACGTTTTGATAAGAAAGACTTTCAAAACTGATGGCTGTATATCTAGCAACATCTGTAATAGTGAGGGGATTCCTGTAAGGATCCCCTCTTTTTTTAGTTGTTTTTCGGCCGAACAGGTCGGACAACAAGCAAAAGCTGTAAGTTTTATTCAAACTGCGGCTATATTCTGTAATAAAATTACATTACACTTAGATTGACCCATCCATAGATAAGCTTTCAGGAGCTCTTGATGCCCAGAAGAACTAAAATAGTCGCCACCCTTGGACCAGCAACGAATTCGCAAGCCGCTATTGAAAAACTGATCCTGGCCGGTGCCACAGTGTTTCGGTTTAACTTTTCCCACGGCAATGCCGAAGATCATAAACAACGTGCTGAAATGGTGCGTGCTGCAGCAGCCAAAACCGGCGCTC
Organism: Rheinheimera sp. 1928-s; assembly: GCF_029269265.1. Taxonomy (GTDB): domain Bacteria; phylum Pseudomonadota; class Gammaproteobacteria; order Enterobacterales; family Alteromonadaceae; genus Pararheinheimera. The sequence continues at coordinate 215,206 of NZ_JARIXP010000006.1, read as the reverse complement.
ATGTCGCTATTCTGGGCGACTTACAAGGCCCTAAAATCCGCGTCTCTACCTTTAAAAATGGCTCTGTTATTTTAGAAGAAGACCAACACTTTGTATTAGACGCTGATTTGCCAAAAGGCGAAGGCGACGAAACTCAGGTGGGTATCGACTATAAAGAATTGCCTGCTGACGTGCAGCCAGGTGATGTGCTGTTATTAGATGATGGCCGCATCCAGATGATTGTTGAGCATGTGGTGGGTCAACGTATTCATACCAAAGTCTCTGTGGCTGGTAAACTCAGCAACAACAAAGGTATTAACCGTTTAGGTGGTGGCTTGTCAGCTCCTGCCCTGACTGAAAAAGACAAAACTGATATCTCCTTAGCTGCTTATATAGATGTGGATTATCTGGCCGTGTCTTTCCCACGTTGTGGTGATGATTTACGTGTTGCCCGTGAACTGGCCCGTATTGCAGGTTCTGAAGCTTTAATCGTCTCTAAAGTAGAACGTGCTGAAGCTGTGGCGGATGACGAAACTCTGGATGATATTATCCGCGCTTCTGATGCTGTGATGGTGGCCCGTGGTGATTTAGGTGTCGAAATTGGTGATGCTGAATTAGTAGGCCAGCAAAAACGTATTATCGCCCGCTCACGTCAGTTAAACCGTGTGGTGATCACTGCGACTCAGATGATGGAGTCGATGATTGAAAGCCCAATGCCAACCCGCGCTGAAGTGATGGACGTGGCCAACGCTGTGCTCGATGGTACAGATGCGGTGATGTTATCCGGTGAAACAGCTGCAGGCAGATACCCAACTGAAACCGTCAAAGCCATGGCTCGTGTTTGTGATGGCGCCGAGAAACACCCACGAGTGCAAATCTCCAAGCACCGTATGGATGTAGCTTTTACAGAAATCAGTGAAACTATAGCTTTATCCGCTATGTATGCTGCGAACCATTTAACTGGTATTAAAGCCATTATTTCGTTAACTGAGTCGGGCTACACTGCCAAACTGATGTCCCGTATTACCTCGTCTCAGCCCATTTATGCCTTATCACGCCACCAGAAGACCTTAAATAAAATGGCGCTGTACCGTGGTGTGTATCCGGTATTTTTTGACAGCACTCAAAACCTGGGGCAACAGAAAGTATCAGCTGCTGCTATTGAAGCTGTACAAGAAATCGCTCACTTAAAAAGCGGCGATTTAGTGATTTTGACCTACGGCGATATGATGGAAACTGTTGGCGCATCGAACACTTGTAAGATTGTGCAAATTAGTTAAGTGATTGCTTGAATGTAAAAGGCGCCTACTTATCAAGTGAGTGGCGCCTTTTTTGTTTGTGTCTTTTTAATTTATTCTTTGCCTCAGCATAGGCGCTAAAGCCGTCAGCATTGAGCCCACCACCACCAATAAAGCGCCAATCCAAGCCCAGATATTCAGCGATTCGCTGGGAAACTGCGGATAAAAATAAGCCAGTAACTGGGCAAAGCCTATAGTCAATAAAGGCGTAATAGCCAGCACAGCGCTGACATTGGCGGCTTGCCAATGCTGCAAAGCTTCAGCAAAAGCACCATAAGCCACAATAGTATTCAGACAACAAAATACCACTATGGCCCACTGCCAGGTGGATAACTCAACCACAGGCGCGAGATCAGCAGCAGGCATAAAACACAAAGCACCGGCCATATAAATCAGCCACATAATTTGCTGGGAGTTAAAACTCATCAACAATTGTTTTTGTGCCAACGCATAACAAGCCCAGGCTATAGCTGCCACTATCACTAACAGCACACCAACACCTTCAGAACCAAACTGGGTGAGCAATAAAGCCAGCCTGTCGTTAAAAAACAGCAACAAGCCAAATACCAGCAACCAAGCACCGATTTTTTGCCACAGCAATAAACGCTCTTTAAATAAATAGACTGCGCCTAACATCATCAAAAATGGCGCCAGTTGGATCACCACCTGAGCCGTTTCTGCTGTCAGCAAAAACAAACCATTCAAATACAAAATGTAATTCAGTAATAACCCTGCGGCTGTGATCAACAGCAGTACTTTAACTTTCTTTGATAAACCACGAAGCGATGGCAGTTGCCGGCGAGAATAAAGCACAACCCCCACCAACAGAGCCGCCACCAAGAACCGGATCCAGGTGATGGTGGCCGCTGACATCGAACTTAATAACCATTTCAGCGCTATAGGCAACAGCCCCCACAGCACAGCTGTTAATAACGCCAGACTAAAACCCAGACCCACACGGCCAGACGACTGATGCATACCCTCTCCTTTTTTCTGCGCCGTATTATCCTCCAGAAGCTTTCGTCTTGTCTGTGCACTTCGACCTGCACCGGAGAAAATACGTCAGAATGTGCTGTTCTTGCAGCAGATCAATACGCGGCTCTGTTTATACGTTAGGATAAGTTCATTCAAAGGTTCAGGGATAACAAGATGAAACGCATTGGTGTCTTAACTTCCGGTGGTGATGCTCCGGGCATGAATGCCTGTTTACGCGCTGTGGTGCTGACAGCTCATGCTAATGAGTTGGAGGTGATTGGCTTTCAGCGAGGTTTTAACGGCGTAATAGACCAACAGTATCAGACGTTGTCGCCTTACCATGTTAGCGGCATTATTCAGGATGGTGGCACCCTCTTAAAAAGTGCGCGATGCCCTGCGATGCTTACTGAGGGTGGCCTGAAACAGGCAGCAGAAAATCTGCATGATCTCGAACTGGACGCCTTGTTGGTGATAGGCGGCGATGGCAGCTTTCGTGGCACTCTGGAGCTTGCCCCTTATTACCAGGGTAAGCTGATAGGTATTCCAGGCACTATAGACAATGATGTGGATGGCTCGGATTTCAGTATTGGTTTTGCCACAGCTTTGGATACAGCTTTGGATGCGATAGATAAAATCCGTGATACAGCAGATGCCTTTGAACGAATTTTTTTAGTGGAAGTGATGGGACGCCACACCGGCTATTTAGCAGTCTCTGCTGGTATAGCCGCAGGTGCTGAGCAAATTATCTGCCCTGAACTGGCCGCTGAACTGGATCTGGACAAAATCGCACAACATGTCGAAGAAGCCCGCAAGCACAGAGGTAATTGCAGTTATATCATTGTGATTTCCGAAACTATGTATCCGGGTGGAGCTGGCACTTTAGCTGTCGATCTTGAAAGTCGCGGTATTGAATGCAGGGCTTCTATTCTGGGGCATATCCAGCGTGGCGGCCGTCCTGTAGGAGCGGATCGAATTTTGGCGACTAAATTAGGTGCTTATGCGGTGGAACAGTTAGTCCAAGGCGCGCATTTAATGATGGCCGGAGAAATCAACGGTAAGGCGGGTTTATATCCTTTGGTATTAACAGGGGATAAGAAAAAACAAGTCGACAGTTATTTATTACGTTGGCAACAACAGGTTGCGCAGTACTGATTGAATGCCCGAAAAAAAACCTCCGGAAGGAGGTTTTTTTATGCAAAACAACTTAAGAGTTAAACACCATTTTGACGCGGTCTTTGTAGCTTCGGCTGACTTTCACGGCCTGGCCGTTGGTTAGCATCAATTGATGTTCACCGTTCGCCAGCATTTGTAGCTTGGCTATGGTGTTTACATTAACGATGGCGCTACGGTGCACCCGGACGAATAGCTTCGGATCCAGCTCTWGCTCCAGCTCTTTCATAGTGCGACGCAAAATATGGGTTTGACCGTCTCGGGTATGAATACACATATAATCACCGGCAGCATCCACCCAATCGATGGCGCTGACTGGCACCCGGGTAATTTCGCCACTGTCTTTGATACTAATAGCTTCAGGAAAACGTTCATTCATCACAGGCTGAGACTGATCCAGTCGTTGCAAAATCTGATCGGTTTTTTCGCCCGTTAACTGAGCCACCACAGCGGCCAACTGGCCTTTATGGCGCTGGTTATCTTTGGCTTCAAAGTTTTTGGTCAGTTTACTCACAGCCGCAGCTAAACGCTCTTTTTCCACAGGTTTGAGTACATAATCCAGCGCCTGCACTTCAAAAGCATTTAATGCATAGTGATCGTAGGCCGTGACAAAGACCACATATGGCAACTCTATCTGCAGTTGCTGCAATTGCTTTAACACGCCAAAACCATCCAAGCCCGGCATTTCTACGTCTAAAAACACCGCATCTGGCTGATGTTCACAGATAGCGGCCACAGCTTCTTCACCGTTGCTGCATTCAGCCACAATATCCAGTTCGGGAAAGTCAGCTAAACGCACCAACATACCACGGCGGGCTAACGGTTCATCGTCGACCACTATGACCTTAAGCATTTGTTTCATCTGTACTCTCTGTTTCAAATGGTATTCTGATATTTACTTTCAAACCCCGTGGGTGGTTGTGTGTTAAGACCAAAGAAAAATTGCGATCGTACAAAGCCGCTAATCGCTCTTTGGTATTAACTAAACCCACTCCGCCGGATTCCCCTTTTGGCAGACCATCGGAAATCACCATTCCAGGCCCGTCGTCTGCCACTTCCATCAGTAAATCATGACCAAATTTCTGTGCTGTAATCATAATTTTGCCGCCACTGGTTTGGCTCGCTACCGCGTATTTAATAGCGTTTTCAACCAAGGGCTGCAAAATCAAACTGGGGACTAAAGCCTGATCAGCCGCTTCATCAATGTCATAAATAATAGTCAGACGTTCTGAAAACCTAACTTTTTCTATTTCCAGATACAGATTGGCTGCATACAACTCCTGTTGCAGCGGCACTTTTTTAATTGGATCTTTATAGAGTGAATAGCGCAAGAAATCGCTGAGCCGAACCAACATCTTATTCGCTGTATCAGATTCTTTTAATAAGACCAAAGTCGATATTGCATTTAAGGTATTAAACAAAAAGTGCGGATTGAGCTGATAACGAAGCATTTTCAGCTGAGCTTCGTGCGCTTTATTGCTGGCGGTTAACGACTTTTGCTTTTCCTGTTGTAGTGTTTGGTAGTATTTAATACCAAAATACAAACCACTCCAACTCAGAAGGACATAAAAGCCGACTGTGGTTTGGCGGAAATACTGAGTCCAGCTATCCGGTTTAAAGCCGTGGCGGTAGATTTCCCAATAATTAAAGTTACGAAATACAGTCCAGATAGCCGCAATTAATATGGCGACCGCCAGTACGCTAAGCAGCATTTTCCAGGGTTCCCAGTGCCATACCCGCTGAAAAGCGTAACGCAGCGGAATAGTCAGCAGCCAGCCAGCATAAGCGTCCAGCGTCACTACTATCCAGTAGGCACTGCGCATTTCCTGAAACAAGGACCCTAAATAGCTGATTAAGGCAAAGCCCACCCAACCCAGAGTGTGCAACAACCAAAACAAACGATGACGGTCTTCAAAAAATTTTTGCAAAATAGATACAACTAAATAAAAGCTTAGCTCTATTGTATCTCAGCAACAGGAGCTTGGAGAGCTTTGGTTTGGGGATTAGACTTGGTTAGCTCTCCATTAGTCGCAAGACAGGTAGGATCAGTTAGTAATGGATCTTCAATTTTTGCAGGATAAAACCCATCAGCCAGGCCGGTCCAATGAGTAAAAACTGCAGATCTTGAAAAAACGACGGCTTTTTACCTTCAATTTTATGACCAATAAACTGAAACACCCACATCACAATAAATAACAGCAACGAGACCAACCAGATATCCAGACTGAAGTGTTGCTCATAAGCACGAATAAGCATCACCACCACCGCAGTAAACAAAGTCATTGCCACACCTATGGCAAAAGACAAACTGAAATAAAAACCAAGCACTGGCATAGCGAGTAATAAGGGCCAGGTTATTTGCTGTTTCGCAAACAAAGTAAAAGGCATAGGAATTTGCCACAGCAGACCAAACACAGTGAAATAAATGATTGGCACTACAAACCAGTGGATCAGTTTGTTGGTTGGATTCTGATGGCTGACGCCGTATTCGGCAAACCATTGGTGGACAGTTTTCATGTTTTATCTGGCTCAGAGTCAGTACAGGATAACCCTACTCTACTGCTGAGCCAGCAACTTGGCAAATTAACCTAACACAGGGACTGGCTTGCGATCCGGGCCTAAAGCCACAAAAGTAAAGTTACCTGAAATGGCTTTATGCTGATCGTCGTCAAACATAGTTTCAACAAAAATGTCGACATTCACTTTAATACTGGTGCGGCCTACATGTTCAATACGTGCGACCAGCTCAATAATAGAACCCGCAGGAATAGACTCTTTAAAATCTACTCTGTCCGAACAAACAGTCACCAAAGGTTTACGGCAAAAACGGGTTGCAGCGATAAATGCAGCTTCATCCATCCAGGCTAAAGCTTCACCACCAAACAAAGTATTGTGATGGTTAGTACGGCCAGGAAATACCGTTTTTGTGACTCGGGTCACAGCGTATTCAATACGTTTGGCAAGTATAGCTTCGTCAGTCATAAGGCTCTCCGGCAGAAATAAGGCGCGAATTTTAAAAGTTTCCCCGGCAATTGCAACCCAATTGCCGATGATTATCAGGCAAAAACTGATTAACGCGCCACCATAGCCCCTAAAGCTTTGCCACCGACCAGATGCATATGAATATGATAGACTTCCTGACCACCATGCTGATTGCAGTTCATAATCAAACGGTAACCGTCTTCGGCAATGCCTGCTTCGGCAGCCAGCTTACGAGCCACAGTAAATAATCGGCCTAACGCCAGCTCGTGTTGTGGCTCTACATCGTTTACTGTAGGAATTAATACATTAGGTACAATCAGGATATGAGTGGGTGCACGTGGATTGATATCACGAAAAGCGGTGACTAATTCGTCCTGGTATAAAATGTCGGCCGGAATTTCGCGGCGAATGATTTTGCTGAAAATAGTTTCTTGAGCCATCAGAAGATCCTTATAAAATAATGCGCAGATAACGTTTGGGAGTATAGGGTATGACGCTATTGGCTTACCAGCTTAGCATTGCTGACATTACCGCACATCTGGTTGCAGTTGAACTGCATTTTACACCGCAGAATAAAGAGGCGCTCACCTTAAGCCTGCCCAGTTGGATCCCAGGCAGCTATATGGTAAGGGATTTTGCCAAACATCTGCACTCTGTTGAAGCTTTTGATGATGCGGGGAATTTGTCTCTGATCCAGCTGGATAAACAAAGCTGGCAGTTGAGCCACAATCAGCAACAGCTGACCGTGCGTTATAAAGTCTATGCTTTTGATCTGTCGGTGCGGGGTTGTTATCTGGACGATCAACTGGCTATTCTGAATCCTGCCGCCCTCTGTCTTGAAGTCAAAGGCATGGAAGCAGTCCCAGTCACTTTAAATGTGCTTGCCCCGGAATTTTTAGACTGGCAGGTAGCGACAGGTTTAACCAGATCCAGTACCACCCCGCCACTGCAGTGTGGGTTGTATCAGGCAGATAACTATCAGCAACTTATAGATACCCCTTTAATGCTGGGTAAACTGGATATCGCCGAATTTGATGTCTGCGGAATACCACATTATCTGGTGCTCGCTGGTCATGAGCAGGTGGACCTTGAGCGTTTTAAAACAGAACTGCAACGCATATGCCTGCAACAGCAACAAGTGTTTGGTAGTTTGCCGACCGATTTAAAGCAGTACTGGTTTTTATGTTGGGTGACAGATTCAGGTTATGGCGGCCTGGAGCACCATAATTCCACTTTATTGTTGCTGACTCATCAGGATCTTCCGAATGCACAACGCCCTGACGAAAGCACAGCCGATTATCAAAATTTGCTTGGTCTTTGCAGCCACGAGTACTTCCATACCTGGTGGGTAAAACGCGCTAAACCAGCCCAGTTTTTGCCTTATCGGCTGAGCACAGAACAATACACCAGCCAGCTTTGGTTATACGAGGGCTTTACCTCCTATTACGATGATTTGGCTTTGGTTCGTTGTGGTTTATTGACGCAGGAACAGTATTTTGCTGCACTGGAAAAAACCATCAACAGGGTGCAATTGAGCCCGTCAGAGCAAGTGCAATCTGTGGCCGACAGCAGCTTTAATGCCTGGACTAAGTACTATAAGCAAGACGAAAATGCGGTGAATGCCGTGGTCAGCTATTACACCAAAGGTAGCCTGATTGCCTTGTGTCTGGATGCCCTGTTACGCAGCAAAGGTTTCACGCTGGATAGCTTAATGCAGTTGGCCTGGAAAACCTATGGCGAGCCAGCCTCAGGTAGCTCTGAACAACAATTTATCCAGCTCTGCTCAGACTATGCAGGCAAAGACATAGCGCTTGAATTATACCGCTGGGTGAACGGCAAATCTGCTTTGCCTTTGGCCGAACTTTTGCCTCATCTTGGTTTAAATACCGCTCTGCGCCAACAGGATCACAATAAAGACTTATCCGGCAGCAAAGCGCCGGCTTATCCGGTACGCTCTTTTGGCGCGGCGTTTAGCGTTTCAACTGATGGCTTAAAGATCACCAATGTGCCTGTAGGTTCTGTCGCCTACAAAGCAGGCGTGATGGCACAGGATCAGCTTATTGCCATCAATGCAGTAAAAGCAACAGAACAAAACTTCTGGCGTCAGCTCAACCAAAGTCAGATTGGCAGCGTACTCACCTTGCATGTATTTCGTAAACAACGCCTGGTGCAATTGTCGATGCCAGTCGAACTTGCACCTGCCACTTTGACTTATCTAGAGCTTGTTGATCAGGATAAGGCCACAGCATGGCTTGGGAAAACACAGGAATAATATGGACTCTTTGTCACAAATAGCACTGGGTGCAGCCGTCAGTGTGACGGTTTTTAATAAACCACTCCGTAATAAACAAATAAAACTCTGGCAAGCAGCTGCTGCTGGAGCAGTGTTTGGCACCCTGCCCGATTTGGATGTGTTGATCTCGCATGGCGATCCGATCAGCGACATGACCATGCACCGCACTGAAAGCCATTCCTTGTTTTACTTAAGTTTGGTCTCGCCGCTTTTTGCCTGGCTGTTAGTCAAGTTATCAGGTCGCCCCCAACTGTTCAAACAGAGTGTGCTTGCGGTAGTACTGGTGTTGCTGACCCATGCGCTACTGGACACTATGACTATTTATGGCACCCAGCTTGCGCTGCCTTTTAGCGATTATCCTTTTGGAGTGGGCAGTATTTTTATCATAGACCCGCTTTATACTCTGCCCTTGCTGCTGGGTCTTCTGCTGGCGTTTTGGTCCAAAACCTTTTGGAATACTGCCGGTCTGGCCTTGAGCAGCGCCTATTTGCTGTTTGGTGTAGTAGCGCAGCAACTGGCTTATGCAGAAGTGAAACAACAACTCGCTGATTCAGGCCAACAAGCAGACCAACTGCTGGTGACTGCAACTCCCTTTAATACCTTATTGTGGCGCGCTGTGGTGGTGAACGAGGATCAGTACCTTGAGGGGTATTACTCTTTGCTTGATGGCCCAACACAGATGCAATGGCGAAGTTTCCCCAGAGACGCTGCTTTGACAGCACAATGGAAAGATAACTCTGCTGTGGCACGATTAGCCTGGTTTAGTCATGGTTTTTATCAACTGGAACAAAAAGAGGATCAACTGCTGCTGACGGATCTGCGGATGGGCATGGCGCCTTTTTACAGCTTTAGTTTTGTGGTGGCAACGAATCAGCAACCTCAAGCCCCGGTGCAGCTGGAGTTTCCACGCGACAATGCAGCAAGTTTTGCCTGGTTGTATCAACGAGTTCTGGCGAAAACTCAAATTCCATTGTCTGATTTGGTGAAGTAAAATTCGGGTCAGAACKCAAACTCTGACCCGGGCCTTTTAAGCAAAAGCGATGGCGCCTTTACCTACACCTTCAAAAGCAACCACTTTGACAGTATGAAGCTGATGTAATTCTTTCACTGTAGTGGCGATATACTCAGCCAAACATTCTACTGTGGTATCGCAAGGCACCACTTCGCAGGTGCTGGCTGGTAATGAAATTTCAAAATAGCCCTGAGCTGAACTATATGCAAAATTAAGGGCCCCTGCTTCGGCTTTTAAGTAACGCAAGGCTGATGCTGCAATCTGATCTTCAGCAGTCGCCAGATAAATATCTTCCCAGCGCTCACTCCAGTATTTGCCTAACTTAGGCGACAGCATGCCGTTGTCAAAAATCTGAATAGTAGAACGATGGCCATGAGCAATACGTTGGCAGTTGCCATCATGTTTTTTCAAACCATGGGTGTAATGGTAAGAAAAGCCGCTGACCTGTTCAGTGCGAAGCTGTAACACCAGTTTGGCGACATTATCTGGCAGCAGAGGTTTAATCTGTTCGGTTAAAAATTCGGTGACTGAAGCCATATCAATTTTTTCAGCCTGAATAACCGCAAAAGCTTCAGCAGGCGATGCCACTTGCAGCAGCCCTTTGGCGCTGTGAAACAACACCTGCTCCACTTCGCCTTTCATCAGTTGTGTAGCAGCACTCAAGGCAGGAATAGCCAGCTTATGGTCCACCAACTGGTCGATGGCTTTTTTAATGACTTTTTTTACCAGACCAAAATCAAACACCATTGAGGTTTGATCCAAGTCCCCATGCAACTCCACATCAACAATATAACTTTCGCCCAACAAACCACGCTGCTGGCAAAGGTACGAAAAATCGATGACGGTTAAGTCGCGGACAAATAAAATCATAAAATACTTCCGGATGGCGCTGTAACAGCAAAAAGTGGCTGCATTATAAAGCAATACGCTGCGCCCGTTAAGCTGGCCTTATTTTTTATGTTCAGTCAGCCAGCTATTCAGTAAACCTATTTGTCCAAGCTTGTGAGCCGCATACATTAACCGAATTGCATTGCTAAGCAGCACACTATCGTTCCATTCGGTTTTTTGCTGAATCTCCTGATAACAAGCTAAGGCTTCTGGGGTTAAATAACCGCGCAACTCTTTTTTGCCAGAGCCTTTTTGCCGCTCTCTGTAACGCTGTTGTTTTTCAGCATTAGAAATTCGTTTTTTTTCCTGTTCCGTCATAATGCTTCTATCTTATGCTGTTAATTTGATTTCGGAAGGTCAGCTTGACTAATCGGACTTGTTTAGCTTACAAGTGTTCGCTAAAGTGGCCCAGCCTTGATGATGGATCTAACATACATGACTAAGAATAGCTTTACAAAACAAGATTTAGTGGCCTGTGGCCGTGGGGAATTATTTGGCGAAGGCAACAGCCAGTTGCCGGTAGACAATATGCTGATGATTGACCGTGTCGTACACATTTCGGAAGAAGGTGGCAAATACGGCAAAGGGGAAATTATCGCTGAATTCGATATCAATCCAGAACTGTGGTTTTTTGATTGCCACTTTAAAGGGGACCCGGTGATGCCAGGTTGCTTAGGCTTAGACGCCATGTGGCAGCTGGTCGGTTTCTTCTTGGGTTGGGCTGGTGGCCCGGGTAAAGGTCGTGCTTTAGGTGTGGGTGAAGTAAAGTTTACCGGTCAAATTCTGCCTACGGCGAAAAAAGTGACCTACCGTATCGATATGACCCGCGTGATCAAACGCAAATTATTTATGGGCATAGCTGAAGGTTCTGTCAGTGTCGACGGTCGTGAGATCTATACGGCCAAAGAGCTGAAAGTAGGTTTATTCCAGGATACGTCTGCCTTCTGACGATGATTTCTAAGTAAAAAACGGAGCTTTTGGCTCCGTTTTTTGTTTCTGAACTTATTTACCCTTTTTAATCACAATCATTTCTCCGTGCTTGCGCTACACTTTTTGCATTTAATTCGTGTTTCACAACAAGGAAAGCTTATGTCTGCAATAAATCCTGTGGGTTGGTTTGAAATTCCGGTGCTGGATATGCACCGTGCCTGTGCCTTTTACGCCGCTGTTTTAGGTGCTGAATTTGAAATGATGGAGATGGGCCCCAGCCTGATGGCGATGTTTAGCTATGACCATGCCGCGCCAGGTTGTGCCGGAGCTTTAGTCAAAGATCCTGATTGTCAGCCCTCAACCACCGGTACTTTAGTGTATTTTGTGGCCGATGATGTTAATCAGCCACTGGCTAAAGTGGTTGCAGCCGGAGGTAGTCTGGTGATGGAAAAAACGCCGATAGGTGAACATGGTTTTATCGGCAGTTTTATTGATACGGAAGGCAATAAAGTCGCAGTGCATTCCATGCAATAACAACAGCATAAAAAAGCAGAGGCTGCTATGCCCCTGCTTTTGTGTCTGATCCACTTAAAATAAATTAAAGTCCGCCAAGTTTTTCCAGCAGCTTGTTTTTAAGTTTGTCTTTTTGTGTTTCGACTTTGTCTTTCAGTTGAGTTTCAAACAAGGCTTTGGTATCCAGTGAATACTTCGGCTCTTGCATAGTGCCGCTGATTTTCAGTGGTATTTCAACACCAGCCAGATCGTCTTTTTCTTTACCACCCTGACCTTTAGAGGTATTCACCAGCGCCGTACTTAATTGATAATCCAAAGCTTCTGTCAGCAGATTGGCTGATCCTTTACCACTGAGACGTAATAATGGTGCCGCCATTTTTAAATCCGGATTGGTCAGTACCCCGTCCGTCAGGTTAAAACTGCCAGTTAAGCTGGAGAAGTCAGTCTTCTGTTCTGTATTGTCCGTACTTTGCGCTTCATTTTTTAATGTGGCTTTAGCGTTACGAATCATTTGCGCAATATTGACGCCATACAAAGAACCATCTGTGATTTCAAAACTGCCATTGGCCAGCAGGTTTTTCTTCAGTTGCTCTGGCAATAAACTCTGACCTTTGCCCTCAATACTGAGTTTCGCTGTGCCACTTAATAAATCAATATCAGCGCCATCTATCAGCATAGGTCGCAGCGCCAAGCCGGACAGCTGTTTATTGAAGCTATAGCTGACAGGCGTTTTGCGAGCATCCAGTGTGGCCTTGGCCACCACTTTACCGTCGTATAAATCTGCGCTGGCATTTTGAATTTGAACCAAACCTGCTTTGTTGGTCAACGACAGTTGCAGATTTTCCGTATGAAGACCGCTCACTTTCAGAGTCTTAACTGCCAGCTTTAAATCCAGATCAAACTGGCGCAAAGCTGTTAAATCAGGTTCAGAGCCGGCTACTACTTCGGCTTCTGTTGTTGAGGTGTTTTCCGCCGTATAAGCAGCTGTATCCACCTCATCCAACTTCAAGTCCAGTTTAATCACGGCTTGTTTGGCGTAATTCACTGCCAGTTGGCCTGAACCTTTGATGTCATCCAACTCAAGTTTCTGCCATTGCCAATCCAGTTGTTTTTTATCCAGCGCTAATTTTAATTCAGTCTCTAACACTAACTGCTTCAGTGGCAAGCCCTGAAAATCAGTATCGAGCACAAAGTCTTTCAGCTGCAGTAACTGATTGTTGTTACTCAGTTGCAACTGCGCTGAACCTTTGACTTCCAATTGGGTTGGATCAGATTTCACCACCAGCTCAAAATCCAGTGGTGCCCATTCATTGGCTTTAAAATCAGTTAAATTTAATGATTTCAGCGCTAAGCTTTGAGTCGGGCTGCCTTCAGTGATCATATTTAATTGCAGATTGCGAATGGACACATCTTCCAGTTGCAGTTGCTGCGAGCCCGCTGCAGTTACAGGTGTTGCAGTTTCAGCCGGAGCAGAAGCCACTGCTTTGTCTGAAGTTAGGCCATCCATACTGGTTCTGCCATTTTTAGCAGTGACCAGATTAACTGTTACACCGTCCAAATGCAGTTGCTGAATTTGCAGATCTTTATTCAACAATGGCATCAACGCCACTGCAGCCACCAGTTTTGACACTTCCAGCATTTGCTCCGGCACAAAACCTTCAGGATTGGATAAGGTGACGTCAGAGAGCGACACGCCAAGACTTGGGTAGACAGTCCAGCCAATGTCTCCTGCGATTTGCAGTTGTCGTCCGGTTTGTTGTTCAACCTTTTGCGTAATTTCTGCTTTAAAATCATTTAAATCAAACAGAACCAGCAGATAAAATACCGTTACTGCAATAAGACCAACAACAGCAACCAGCAGCCATTTTAACCAATTCATATCCATTTTCCTTTGGGTCATTTGTACTTTGGGTCATTCATAATTGAGCAACCTGATAAAAAAGCTAATGCATAGCATAGCCCAGCGGCATAAACCTTAGCTGAACTTGATGACTTTTAGTGGAAGTGTAAATCAGATGGAGCAGGCTTTGGGCCTGCCCCAGCAGCAACAGAATAAGCTAGAGTAACAACAACAGTTGCTGTAGCGGATGTTTAGGTTTAACGCCTTCTAAACGTTTCACCTGGCTGCGACAGGAAAACCCTGTCACCAGCACCTGAGCAGCCCCGGTGTTTTGCACATTCTGCTGCCAGCTCATCTCGTATAAGGTCTTGCTGTTGTCAAAATTCTGCGCTTCGTGACCATAAGTACCGGCCATACCACAGCAACCCACAGACAAAGCTTTGAGCTCTAATCCGGCTTTGGCATAGATCTGTTTCCACTGATTTTCTGTCGATGGCAAGGCGGTTTTTTCGGTGCAATGGGCAAGCAAGCTAAAGCTCTGTCGACTCGCAACTGCTGGCAGCTCTTGTTTTACCAGCCATTCGTGGAATAAGTCCACCTGATAGTCACCACGCTGCGAGCCTAAAGCTTTGACATATTCATCCCGATACACCAGCACTAAAGAGGCGTCCAGCCCTACCAGCGGCGCACCTAAAGCGGCCACCTGATTTAAAAAGTCAGAGGCAGTTTTCGCAGTTTTGGCAAAATCGCGTAAAAAGCCTTTGACGTGCTGGGGTTTGCCATTGGGTAAAAAAGGTAATAACACAGGGCGAAAACCCAGTTTTTCAATCAGCTTCAGCGCATCAGCCACTAAATCAGCTTCGTAGAAGCTGGTAAACGGATCCTGCACCAACAGCACCAGTTTTTGCTTTTCAGTCTCTGGCAAGGCTTGCAGGGCTGTTAAATCAAAGTGGTACTGGCCCTCAACCCTTTGTTTTAAGGTCGGGACTGATAATTGCGGTGTATCAACATAGCCCACCGTCTTTTTCAGCAATGCGGCCATCCAGCTTTGCTGCAGGAAAAAGTTCACTACTTTCGGCATACTGGCCAGCAAAGGCGCTGAGCGTTCAATATTGCCGACCAGATAATCTTTGGCGGGTCGTAAGTAGCGGCTATGGTACAGCTGAATAAAACGGGCCCTGAAGGATGGCACATCCACTTTAATAGGACATTGACCAGCACAGGCTTTACAGGCCAGACAGCCTTCCATTGCTTCCATCACTTCATGTGAAAAATCATACTGGCCTTGTTTTTTCTGCCAGCTGTTTTTGATTTTGCCAACTATACCCGACAGCGTCTGGGATTTATTTAGCAGCTCTTGCTCCTGCGCCAGTACATCCACGCCCTGATTACTCATTAAGCGTAGCCATTCGCGCATTAAACCAGCCCTGCCTTTTGGACTATGGCGCCTGTCTTTCGTGACCTTACTGGACGGGCACATGGGGGAATTTTCTTCGTAGTTAAAACAGAGGCCATTGCCGTTGCAGTTTAAGCTGCTGTCGAAACTGTCTTTTACCACCACTGGAATTTGGCGATCGTAAAAACCACGTTTGACATCATCGACACTGACTAACTGTTCTGTGCTGTCGATAGGAGTACAAATTTTGCCAGGGTTTACCCTGTTAAATGGGTCAAACGCTGTTTTGATTTTACGCAGTTCGGTAAATAAAACCTCACCAAAAAACTCCGGGCCATATTCACTGCGATAACCTTTGCCATGTTCGCCCCACATCAGGCCGCCGTATTTAGCCGTCAGTTTTACCACCTGATCGGAGATAACGCGTAACTGCTTTTCCTGCTCCGGGTCACACATATCCAGGGCTGGACGCACATGCAGCACCCCGGCATCAACATGACCAAACATGCCATAGGCCAGACCGTGACTGTCGAGTAAGGCTCTGAATTCCATAATAAAATCAGCCAGATTTTCAGGAGGAACTGCGGTATCTTCGGTAAAAGGAATAGGCTTTTTGCTGCCTTTGGCGTTGCCCAAAAGGCCCACTGCCTTTTTACGCATCGCATAAATTTGGGTGATGGCGTTGTTGTCAAAGGTTAGCTGATAGCCAATAATGCCCGACTCGCCGTTTGCAACAGAGTGCTGCAAGCGAGCTTCTAATTGCTGAACCTTTTGCGCCATATCCGCTTCGTCTTCAGCATTGTATTCGACCATATTCAGGCCCAGCATAGTTTTGCCAGGCACGTCTTCAATAAAGTCTTTTACCTGATGCCAGATAATATCGTTGCGGGCTAAATCCAGCACTTTGCTGTCAACAGTTTCCACTGAGGTCGCCTGTGCAGCCACCAAAAATGGTGCATTACGCAGCGCACTTTCAAAGCTGTCGTACTTCACATTCACCAAACATTTGTATTTGGCTATAGGCGTAATATTGAGTTTGGCTTCGGTCACAAAACCTAAGGAGCCTTCAGAACCGGTAATAATGCGGGACAAATCAAACTGGGTTAAGTTCTCGTTAAACACATGCTCTAAGTCATAACCGGTTAAAAAGCGGTTTAAGCGAGGAAAAGTTTTTAGAATATCAGCGCGAAAATCACGGCAACTGGATAACACCTGGCGATACACCCGGCCAATGCTGTCCTGCCGCTCGGCCAGTTGCTCTGCTTCAGCTACTGGCATCACATGAGTGTGCAGCGCTGTGCCATCAATCAGCACAGTATCGAGAGATAACACATGATCACTGGTTTTTCCGTAGACCAAAGAGCCCTGACCTGAAGCGTCTGTGTTGATCATACCGCCTATAGTGGCGCGGTTTGAGGTGGATAAATCCGGAGAGAAGAAAAAACCATAAGGTTTTAAAAAGGCATTCAACTGATCTTTAATCACACCAGCCTGCACTCTGACCCAGCGCTCTTCCACATTAATCTCAATAATTTCACGCATATGGCGGGATAAATCCACCACAACTGCCGAAGTTAAAGCCTGACCATTAGTGCCGGTACCACCACCACGAGGGGTAAATTTTATGCCGCTAAAACTCACCGTCTGAGACAAAGAACAAATGAGCTGCACATCAGCAGCAGATTTCGGTAATARCACCGCTGCAGGCAGTTGCTGATAGACGCTGTTGTCTGTAGCTACGGCTAAACGGCTGGCATAACTGACTTCAATATCGCCGGTAAAACCAGCAGCTGTTAAGGCAGTGACATAAGCCTGTACCTGGGGATTAAGTGTTTCTGTCGCAGTTAACTTCGGGATCATAGGACGCACCAGATTTAGAACTGGGCCGAGTATACCAAAGCGCCGGATAGATGGTCAGGGCGTAGGTAAAAAATTACTGTCTTTCCAAAGCCCTGATGTACATCTGTGGGTTAATTGTCGCTTTTACGTTCCAGCACTTCACCTTCAATCACCCGGCCTGAAGCGTCTGAGCTTCTGCCTTGTTGTTGCTGTTGCGCCTGCTCAAAAAACGATTTGCCTTGTTTACGCAGTTGATGCCTTTTGTATAAAAACACTGGAATAAGTAACCAGCTCAGCATCAGTACAAAAAGTAACACACCCATGGCAAACACCAGCATGATGCCGGCCACCAGCCAAAGCAGAACACGGCTGAGGAAACTGCCCTGCTGTTTCTGACGGAATAAGGCCTGCCATTGTTGGGCTTGCTGTTGATAATTCATCTGTTCATTCTCTTCTAAACGCCTCAATCAGGCCTGATTAGGTAATTGGGGCAATTATTTCGAATTACAACACCGCAAGATCAGATACTGAGCGTTGATTTGTAACTAACTATAACTAACTTTACCTCACCCAAAAAAGATATATTGTTATGACATTATATCTAATGTAGCTTGTTGTTTGTACAGCTTGTGCATGTGCAATTCACTAACATTGGAGGTATAAATGAAAATAACAACGTTGTTAAGTGCTTTAACCTTGCTGGTGGCGTCCTGTGGTGCTTTTGCAGGAGGTCAAGGAACCGTCTTGGCTGAAGCCTGGACTGCAATGGAGACCGACAGTGCAGTCCAAGTCAATGATAAGTGGGACTACATTCGCTTTTTACCTGWAGAGAGTACCGCGCGTAAATCCGTCTGCTTTGCCTTTTACCCTGGTGGTTTTATTAGCCCCTATGCCTATGCTCCCTATACAAGAGCCTTAGCTGAAGCCGGTTATATCAGCTTTATTTTGAAAGTACCAGTGGGATTCGCACTGTTGGAAATAGATGCGGCTGATGACGCTAAAAAGGATACTCATGCCATTGCCCACTGTTCAGCCTTTGTTGTAGGCGGACACTCAGTAGGTGGTGTGGCAGCGGTTGAATACATAGTAGATAACCCTGAAGATGGCCTGGTATTGCTTGCATCCTATCCACAAGACTCTACATCCATCGCTACGAGCAACACAATAGTCAGCAGTATTTACGGTACCAATGATTGTCAAACGACATTAGAAGACATTGATAATTCGACAGATAACTTGCCTTCAGCTACCACGACTTACCTTGAAATTACCGGAGGAAACCATCCGCAGTTTGGCTGGTATACCGACAGTACGACCGGCGAGTGTGCAGCAACCATCAGTCAAGCCGGGCAGGCTGCCATTTTTATTAATGAAACTCTGCGTGTGCTTGGTTTATTTGAATAACAGCGTTGCGTTTTACCGCATAAAAAAGCCCGGAAAACCGGGCTTTTATTCACTGAAAACAGTTTTTACTGCTGAGTGATCTTACAAGCATCCAGTTTCCAGACTTTTTCTACATAGTCTTCAATAGAACGATCCGAAGTAAATTTACCCATCAGTGCAGTGTTCAGAATGGCTTTTCTCGCCCAGCCTGCCTGATCACGATACCAGCCTTCCACTTTCTCTTGTGCTTTAACGTAGGACTGGAAATCGGCCAGTACTAAGTACGGGTCACCACCTTCCAGTAAGCTGCGTTTAATAGCCGACAGCTCGCCTGGTTTACCCGGCGTGAAGTAGTCGGTTTCCAGCCAATCCAGAATGGCTTTGATTTCGGTATCCTGATAATAATAATCCCAGCTGTGATAGCCTTTGGCTTGCAGCGCTTTCACTTCATCGACAGTTAAACCGAAGATGGAAATATTATCAGCCCCTACTTCCTCAGCAATCTCAATATTAGCGCCATCCAGCGTACCTACAGTGATAGCGCCGTTTAACGCCAGCTTCATATTACCTGTACCAGAAGCTTCTTTACCTGCGGTAGAGATTTGCTCTGACACATCAGCAGCAGGGATCATTTTTTCTGCCAGGGTGACACGGTAATTTGGCATAAAGACCACTTTCAGACGGTTTTTAACCCGTTTGTCGTTGTTGATCTTCTCAGCCACTTTGTTGATGGCGTAAATAATTTCTTTGGCCAGCTTGTAACCAGGAGCTGCTTTAGCGCCAAACAGGAATACACGTGGCACCATGTCGTAATCCGGGTTTTGCAGAATACGACGGTACAGTGCCAGAATATGCAACAGGTTCAGATGCTGACGTTTGTATTCATGCAACCTTTTGATTTGAATATCAAAAATTGCATGAGGGTCGATACTGATATTGGTCAGCTTTTTCACTACAGTAGCTAAATCAGCCTTGTTTTGCTGCTTAATCGCCATAAAGGCGTCCTGAATGGCAGGATCATCAGCAAAAGCAGCAAATTTATTCAGTTGTGTTAAATCACGTGGCCATTCATCGCCAATGGTTTCATCCAGCAATTTAGCTAAACGTGGGTTACAGGCTTTTAACCAGCGACGAGGCGTGACACCGTTGGTGACGTTGGTGAATTTATCCGGCCACAAGGCCACCATTTCCGGGAATAAGTCAGATTTCACTAAATCCGAGTGGATTTGCGCTACGCCGTTGACACGGAATGAACCGACGACAGACAAGTGACCCATACGCACCATAGGATCATGGCCGTCTTCGATAATAGATAACTTGTGTTTTTTGTCGTTATCACCTGGCCATAACACATCCACCTGCTCTACCAGGAAACGACGGTTGATTTCGTAAATAATTTCTAAATGGCGTGGCAATACTTTTTCAAATAAACGCACTGACCATTTTTCCAGAGCCTCTGGTAACAAGGTATGGTTGGTATAGGCAAATACATGCTGACAAATATTCCAGGCATCATCCCAGCTCATTTCTGCACGGTCGACCAGAATACGCACCAGTTCAGGAATAGCCACTGCAGGGTGAGTGTCATTCAGCTGAATAGCCACTTGCTCCGGGAATTTGCTCCAGTCGTCGCCATTAGCGCGCTTATAACGACGAATAATGTCTTTTAGCGAGCATGAGCAGAAGAAGTACTGCTGAATTAAGCGTAATTCTTTACCTGCATCAGTTTCATCGTTTGGATACAAGACCTTAGAAATGGTTTCAGCTTCGATGTTCTGACGCGCTGCATCAATGTAGCCGCCTGAGTTAAATACGTCCCAATTGAAGAAATCACTGGCACGGCTTTCCCACAAACGCAGCACGTTAACTGAACTGCCCTGATAACCCACCACTGGAATGTCCCAAGGCACACCCTTGATAATACGACCAGGGTGCCAGACTTTTTTCATTTTGCCTTGTAAGTCATAAGTGGTTTCGACATAACCGTACACCGAGATTTCCTGCACAGACTCAGGGCGGCAGATTTCCCATGGATTGCCGTATTCACGCCAGCTGTCCGGACGTTCAATCTGACGACCGTCAGAGAATTCCTGTTTAAATAAACCGTGCTCGTAATGAATACCATAACCAATGGCTGGATAATTTAAGGTGGCCATAGAGTCAATAAAGCACGCAGCTAAACGGCCTAAACCGCCGTTGCCTAAAGCCATATCTTCTTCCTGATCTTCCAGATCAGCAATATTTAACCCCAGCTCTGCCAGCGCAACTTTAGCTGCATCATAAACACCAATGTTGTGCAGGTTGTTACTGAATAACCGGCCCATTAAATATTCAAGGCTAAAATAATGAATAGCGCGGGTATTTTGTTGGTAGTGAGTACGCTGGGTATTACGCAAACCATCGTACACATATTCGTTGACCGCAGCGCAGGTTGCACGCCACCAGGCCTGTGGGCTGGCTTTGTTGACATCAGTGCCAAGGCTGCCATGTAAATGTTTAATAATGCTGTTTTTTAATTCTTCCGTGCTCGGAAGAGCTGCAATAGCCACTGAGGCTTTTGCCTTTGAAGTCGTTTTTTTCATTGCCAAATCCCGGTTTGATGAGCGGTGAGCCGCTTTTTTTTATAACTGTAGTTGTAGAAAAATTACAAAAATGGCGGGCAATAGTCAAGAATTTGCGGAAATAAAGCCTGTTATCGTAATTTTATTACAACGCGATAACAGGCTATCTCCGGTGCTTAAATTGTCGCAAACACCGCGTCCACAAAGGCTTTGGCGTCAGATTCAAGCTGCATTAAATGCTTTTGATCAACAAAACTCTCTAAGTAAATTTTGTAACTGTTTTCTGTACCAGAAGGACGCGCAGCGAACCAGCCATTTTTCGTAACGACCTTCACCCCACCAATACTGGCGTTATTTCCTGGTGCTTTTGTAAGCACTGCCAGTATAGGATCACCTGCCAATACTGTCTGCTGAACACTGCTGACATCCAGATTTTTCAGCGCTGTTTTTTGCTCCGCTGAAGCAACCGCATCCAGACGACGATACAAAGGCGAACCAAATTCTTTGGTTAATGCCTGATACTGCTGATAAGGATCCACTCCGGTTTTTGCCAGCATTTCCGCTGCCAGTAAACCTAAAATAAAACCATCTTTATCAGTTGACCAGACAGTGCCATCAAACCGCAGGAAACTGGCCCCTGCACTTTCTTCACCACCAAAAGCTACAGTGCCCTGGTGCAGCCCATCGACAAACCATTTAAAACCAACCGGCACTTCGTATACTTTGCGACCACGGCCTTCTGTCACTCTGTCTATTAGCGCAGAAGACACCAGAGTTTTGCCTATGGCTAAGTCGGTGGACCATAAAGGCCTGTTGCTCAATAAATAGTTAATGGCTACAGCCAGATAATGGTTCGGATTCATCAGGCCACCACTTCGGGTCACTATGCCGTGGCGGTCGAAGTCAGGATCGTTGCCTATAGCTACATCAAACTGATCTTTGAGCTGAATAAGATTTGCCATGGCATACGCAGAGGAGCAATCCATACGGATTTTGCCGTCTTTATCCAAAGGCATAAAGCTAAAAGCCGGGTCAACGCGTTCATTCACTACTGTGATATTCAGACCATAAGTTTTGGCAATCACAGGCCAAAATGCTATGCCTGAACCACCTAAAGGGTCGACCCCTATTTTAACGCCAGCTTTGGCAATAGCTGCCATATCAATCACATTCGCCAAGTCATCGACATAAGGCTGAACATAATCGATCTGTACACACAAAGGCGACGCCAGCGCAGCTTCATAACTCAGTTTTTGGACTCCAGCTAAGGCATTGGCTAACAAGGTGTTAGCCCGTTTTTGGATCCAATCAGTTGCGTCGGTATCGGCTGGTCCACCATGAGGCGGATTGTATTTTATGCCACCATCTTCTGGCGGATTATGGGATGGCGTAATAATCAGACCGTCAGCTAAGTCCGACGTACGGCCTTTGTTGTACCCTAAAATAGCGTGCGAAATCACAGGGGTTGGCGTGAAACCGCCGTCCTGTTGAATGCGGGTTTCAACACCATTGGCAATCAAGACTTGCAAGGCAGTAACAAAAGCAGCTTCAGACAAAGCGTGAGTGTCTTTACCCAAAAACAAAGGGCCGCTAAAACCTTGCTGCTTACGATACTCAGCAACAGCCTGCACTATGGCCAGAATATGAGCTTCATTAAAGGACTTCAGTAAAGCCCCACCTCTGTGGCCTGAAGTGCCAAAACTAACCTGCTGACTGATAACAGCCACATCAGGGCTCAGGCTGTAATAGGCAGCTATCAGCTGAGCTATATTAGGTAACATGGCGGCCGGAGCTGTTTGCCCAGCCAGCGGATGTAACGACATAAAAACTCCTTATAACAAATCGCGGATCCGTTCAACCTCAACAGAGCTATAACCTAATTTGCTGGCAACTTCAGTCAGCATCATTTTTTTACGGGTCGTGTTGGAATTGGTGATCACCCAAAAGTCTGTATTTGGGATAGGTTTAGGGTTAGTACTGCTACCAGCTTCCAATAAGGAGGCCTCAGACTGGCCAAAATAAAGTCTGTTACGGCCTTTAATTTCCAGCACCTGCGCAAAGTCACCACGGTGAGCGCGGGATAATGCCGATAAAATAAACAAAAACCGGCCTACTACACTTTGCTCAGCTGACAAATCCTGTGGACTGATAAAATCAAAAACTGAACCTGATTTTTCCGCTGGTGCTGTAGATACCTCAATCTTGTCCACTGCAACTTCTGGTGCAACTTCTACTGCTTTTTTAGTCACACTTTTTGCGACCGGTACAGCAGGAGCCTGTGCTTCGGTCAGGCTGGCAATCAGTAAACGGCGCAGAATATCAGAGGCGCTTTCACCAATCTGTTGAGTCTGACTGGCGATAAATTGATAAAGATCGTCATCTATTTCGATGGTTTTCATGAAGTTAGTCCGCGTTTTTGAAAATGAATCCATTATATACCCTTCGTACTTGAAGCTGCAGCTTTGTTGACTGCGCTCTTCGCCCCAGTCACATAGGACAACTATGCTCCTGGGGTCTCAATCACTTGTCGCCTCCCTGCAACACCAATTACTTTGGGTATACACAGAGGTAGTCGCTGACGCCAGCCAGCTGTTTTGATACCATGCTCTATGTCGTTAATTCGGGTCGTTAAATCGGAAACAATAATGATATTAAATACCGAGATCACAGGCCAGGGTCAAGCAATTGTATTGATCCACGGCCTATTTGGCAGTTATGAAAACCTGGGTGTTATTGCCCGTGCTCTGGCCGGACAATGGCAAGTGGTCAATCTCGACATGCGTAATCATGGTCGATCTGACTGGCACGATAGCATGTCCTATGCACTGATGGCAGAGGATATCAAAGATACTCTTGATCATTTGGGTTTGGATCAGGTGGTGTTATTAGGCCATTCAATGGGTGGCAAAGTCTCGATGGAATTTGCACTGCACTATCCGGACAGAGTCAGTAAACTCATTCTGGCTGATATATCGCCAGTACAAAACAGACCACGCCACCTGGAGATTTTATCGGCGCTGGATGCTATTGATTTAAATAGCCTGCAAAGCAGGCAAGAAGCAGATCAGCAACTGGCTTTAACTATTTCGGAAACTGGTGTGCGGCAGTTTCTGCTAAAAAGTTTGTATAAAGAAGAAAATCAGTTCCGTTGGCGCTTTAACCTCAAGGCCCTGATTGCTAATTATCAGCAGTTACTGGAAGCGCCCGCCAGCAAGGGCCCTTACCCTGGACCGACGCTCTTTATAAAAGGCTCGGAGTCTGACTACCTGCTGCCGGAACATCAGAGCCAAATCACTACACTGTTTCCGCAGAGCAGAGCAAAAATCATTATGGGCACAGGACACTGGCTACACGCAGAAAAACCTGTCGCTTTCGCGAAAATAGTCACCGACTTTTTATTGAGTTAACGCAACTAATTCCCAATAAAATTGTGCTATAGTGCGCGCAATTTTTTGGGGCTAAGAGTCATTATGAATATTGAACAGTTTGAGACCTTAGGTCTGTTTCTGGGTGTAGGTGCCCTCTATCTGTTTATTGTGATGGCCATCTGGGATGTACTTAAAAAAAGTAACGCTCCTCGTTTTGGCAAAATTTTTGTGTGGTTAGTGCTGTTTTTATCACCGGCAGCTTTTTTAGCTAAAGTGATTTTTGAGTATTTTGTCGAATAAAAGAGGTGCGCGACATGGCTAAGATAGCCACAGATCGCACGACAATAGATTTGTTTGCGCATGAAAAGCGCCCTGGCCGGCCAAGGACTAATCCTTTACCACGGGAAGAACAGTTAAAGCTGAACAAGCGCAATCAAATCAAACGCGATCGAAGTAAAGGTTTAAAGCGTATAGAGTGCAAAGTGTCTGAACAGTTGTATCAACAGTTGAGTTTGTCTGCAGAGCAGCAAAATATGACACGTAGCGCCTATATTGAATGGGTTTTAGAACAAGCGTTGACCAGGTAGAAGGCGAAAGTTATGGCAACTGTAGGTATATTTTTTGGTAGCGATACAGGTAACACTGAACATATCGCAAAAATGATTCAAAAAGAGCTGGGCAAACATTTGTTTGATGTGATGGATATTGCCAAAAGCACAAAAGAACAAATTGCCGGTTATGATTTGTTGCTGTTAGGTATCCCGACATGGTATTACGGTGAAGCCCAGTGTGACTGGGACGACTTTTTCCCTGAGCTGGAAAATATCGACTTTACCAATAAGTTAGTGGCTATTTTTGGTTGTGGTGATCAGGAAGATTACGCCGAGTATTTCCTGGACGCTATGGGGACTCTGCGTGACATTATTGAGCCTAAAGGCGCTATTCTGGTTGGTCAGTGGCCAACCAAAGGCTACAACTTTGTCGCTTCTAAAGCACTGGCAGACAATGACCATTTTGTCGGTTTGGGCATAGACGAAGACCGTCAGCCTGAATTAACAGAACAACGAGTCAAGCAATGGTGTAAACAGATTTATGATGAACTGAGCTTAAAAGAGCTGGAGAATCTGTAACCTGCCGGGGTCAGAGTCATCGACTCTGACCCCACGTTGTTGCTGCACCAAATCCAGATTTTAAGATCTCCGTGAAAATCCGATATATCTCCTAAACTATCGAGCAATAGCTTACATTGACTTCGATTTTAATCTGAATTCGATATAGGGGTCAGAGCTGAAGCTCTGACCCTGAGGTATCCCCACAAAAATATGAGTAAAATCATAGGGGTGGTACAAAAAAAGAAGTGAGAAGGAACATTCATGGTGTTCGGTGATCAGATCTATCGCCAAACAAACCTACCAAGGAAGCACCATGAATGTTCGTCACATGCTAACCAATTTCCTCCACTGTGTCACACCCTCAATGCACAAAGTGCGCAGACAATCTCTGGAAAACTGCATCCTCAGTGCTGCGATGAAGAACCATCTGACGGTGACTTCGCTAGGGCGTGGTATTGGCACAAAAGCCTATGAAAAACATCGGATTAAAAGTGCAGACCGCCTGCTTTCCAATCTGAATTTACACCACGAAATCCCTGATATTTATCGACAAATCAGTCGGTTATTCTTGAGTGGCCTTGAGCAGCCCGTACTGCTGGTCGATTGGTCAGATATGGAACCAGAGCAAAAGAACTTTCTGCTTCGCGCCGCTTTAGTGTGCCAGGGGCGTTCTATCACTGTGTACGAAGAGGTTCATCCTCTTGAGCGAAAAGACAAGCCTGCGACACACCGTCAATTTCTGGATAACCTGGAAAGTATTATTCCATCGTCATGCACACCTATCGTGGTGACCGATGCTGGATTCCGAGGACCTTGGTTCAGGCAACTCCTTGAACTAGGATGGAATTACATCGGGAGAGTACGCAACCAAACTCAATTTGCGACAACGCAGCATGACTGGCAGTCATGCAAGTCGCTGTATGAGAAGGCAAGTGAAAAAGCGCTCTGGTTCAATGGGGTCATGCTGGCGAAGACCAATCCGATGGAGACCGCACTCGTGCTGTATAAGGGGGCTGCAAAAGGGAGGCATGCCTACAACCGCAATGGTGAGCCCAGACGTAGCAAAGTGAGTTTAAAAGCAGCAAAGGGAGCGGACGAGCCTTGGTTATTAGCCACCTCACTTTCTGTTGAAAACGCAGGCCAGGCCAATGCTATCGTGAAACGATATGGTGCCAGAATGCAGATAGAAGAAAGCTTCAGAGACCATAAATCCGAGCGATTTGGACTTGGGATGAATATGCATAAAACGAGGAAAACTCAACGACTTAGAGTGTTAGTCTTGATAGGGACTTTATCCTGCATTTATCTCCACCTGCTGGGTTTACTGGCGAGAGATGCGGGTTTGGCACGACGATTCCAGGCCAATACAGAGAAGCGTCGTCATGTATTGAGCTGTGTTTTTTTAGGAGCACGAATACTGGCAACGGGAGAGGAAGATATGGATGTAGAACACGAGTTTGGAGTAATCGAACGGTTCAGACAGTATACTGCTGAGTATGCTGTCTGCTGGGCTGCTTAATGAAAAGTTCGTGGGGATCCCTCAGGCTCTGACCCCTAGTCACGGTACTTAGGTTTTTTACGAATATACACCTTACGTTTTACCTCGCATACCAACTCACCTTTACTGTCTTTTACATGCACGACAAAATCAGGAAAATATTTCTCCCCTGCTTCGGTTTGTTGTTTGATATGTTCAAGCTCAGTATCTGTCAGTAAAAACTCAGCCATTAATTTGCCACGCCCCGGCGTGATGTAATTAATATCCGCCTGTTTATCCCAGACCATATACTCTTTCCCCAAAGTACCCATCAGCATCAGTGGATAAATAGGATCGGTCATCGCAAACATAGAACCACCAAACTGGCTGCTATTGATGTTACGAGTCCAGGGCCTGTTTTTTAGCTCCACCTTGCAGTATCTGTAGTCCTCTGCTAATTCCACAACCTTGATGCCACTGAAAAAAAATGGCGGCCACAAGTTTAATAAATGCCGCATCACGGCAGGATTAAATGCCCAACGCATAACAACCTCTGGTAAGACCTGTTTAGCAGGATTCTAACGCCTTGTTTGTGCTTTGTCTGCGCTTTGCTGGTATTAAGAGGCAGATTTATAGGTTGCTTCTGTTGGTAATGGCCTTATAATCATTTGAAATTCAAGAAAGAGTAGAAGAGTCCATGTCAGATCATAATACCGAATTACGTAAAGCAGGCCTTAAGGTCACACTGCCACGAGTGAAGATCCTCGATATTTTGCAGGACCCCAATCATCAGCATATCAGTGCCGAAGATGTGTATAAGATTTTGCTGGAATTAGGTGAAGATATTGGCTTGGCTACTGTGTACCGCGTATTAAACCAATTTGATGATGCAGGCATAGTCACTCGTCATCACTTTGAAGGTGGTAAGTCAGTCTTTGAATTAAGCCGCATTGATCACCACGATCATCTGGTCTGCTTAAACTGCGGTAAAGTTATCGAGTTTGAAGATGACGACATTGAACGCAAGCAATTAGAAATTTCAGAGAAAAACGGTATCAAGCTGACACACCACAGTTTGTATCTGTACGGTGAATGCGTGGATAAAAAGTCCTGTGAAGAAACCCGTAACAGCAAATAAGTCGATGAATTAGTTGCACTGTTACATCGCCGAAAATGTGCTCCTGCATTTCCGGCATACCGTACGTCCTGTACATCGCCGAAAACATGCTCCTGCATTTCCGGCATACCGTACGTCCTGTACATAAAACCGGCTGCTATGCCGGTTTTTTTGTGCCTGTTAAAATCTGCTCCGTTAAGTATTCCACTTCATTAGCCCAGCAGCACTCTGGCCGTGGTTGACGCACGCCAAACTGACCTTTGAGTGGTCTGCAGTGGGTAATAGCATTTCGCAGTAATTCCGGCACTTCTGCCACACCATAACAGGCGCCTAACAACGCGCCTGCCACTGCAGCATTATTGGCCGTATCTCCGCCCCTTTTGATGGTATCGAACATAGCATCCAGGTAATCCTGCGCGTATAGCAGCTGCCAGATCGCATTCTGAAAACAGACCAGCACAGGAGTGTCAGACAGCTCAAAGTCTGTGGGTGGCATAAACAGAGCCTGATCAATAACACGGATAATACGTTTATCCACTTTAAGCTGTGATGCCCAGTCTTTGATCAATTGATACAGTTCATCAGCACTGCAATCATTCTCCAGCACATGGCCTAGCGCCATCACATACAAACCACTGATTTGCTGACAAAGCATATTCGGGTGCGTCAGCGCTGTATCGGCCATAGCCCATGCAGCGAGCTGAGGTAAAGACTGATATGGCACCATCAAAGCCACAGGCGCTACACGAGCTAAAGCTGTAGTGGCAGCAGACTCATCATCCTGTTCAGATAACAGAGCGCGTTTTAATTCGTCCGGTACGGCAAAAGGTTCAGTTCTAAGCCAATATTCATAAGCTTGCCAGGCCCCCTCCTCCTGATATTCACCGTAATGCGCTAATAAGCGGCACAACAATACCGAGAGTTCGCCACTGTCTGTCGCTTGTCCTGACAAGGTTTGCCACGGGTTTTGCAGCAAAATTTCTGTAAGTTCAAAGCTCAGGCGCTCATCCCTTTCGTTTTGCTCTAAGCCTTCAACAGCGGAGCCCAAAACTTCTCCGGCCAATAAGCCATACATCAAACCAAGCGCTTTGGATTTGAGCACCGGGTCGCTCATGCAGACCTCCGTAGGATTAAAGCCTTAAGCGGCGAATTTTTATGCATAGTTAATTTATAAGGTATTGCAGCAAAGAAGCCAAGTACTTCGCTTTAAAATCAATTAAATAGCTAATTTCCCAAAAAGAAAAAGCCAGCATCAAGGCTGGCTTTTGGTTCTATCAGCTTAACTTACTGACCGTATTTTTCCGCCAGATACAACCAGGTTTCCAATACGGTATCCGGGTTTAATGACACTGAATCTATGCCCTGATCCATCAGCCATGCAGCAAAGTCTTCGTGATCCGAAGGGCCCTGACCACAGATACCCACGTATTTGCCTTTGGCTTTGGCGGTTTGAATCGCCATAGACAACAGCTTTTTAATAGCAGGGTTACGTTCATCAAACAGATGCGCTATTAAACCACTGTCGCGATCCAAACCTAAGGTCAGCTGGGTTAAGTCATTTGAGCCGATGGAGAAACCATCAAAGTACTCAAGGAACTCTTCTGCCAGTAAGCAGTTCGATGGCAATTCACACATCATAATAACTTTTAAGCCATTATCACCGCGTTTTAAACCATGAGCTTCCAGCAGTTCAATCACAGCCTTGGCTTCTTCCAGTGTGCGAACGAATGGGATCATCACTTCCACATTGGTAAAGCCCATCTCGTTACGAACCCGTTTTAAGGCTTCACATTCCATGGCAAAACAGTCGCGGAAATCTTCAGAGATATAACGCGACGCACCACGGAAACCAATCATCGGGTTTTCTTCGTGTGGCTCGTACTGACGACCACCGACCAGGTTGGCGTATTCGTTTGATTTAAAGTCGGACATCCGCACTATCACCCGCTCTGGCGAGAAAGCCGCTGCAAGCGTAGAAATACCCTCAACCAGCTTCATAGTGTAAAACTCAACCGGAGAGCTGTAACCTGCCATCATCTGACTGATGGTGGCTTTCAGCTCATCGGTTTGAGCATCAAAGTTCAGCAGCGCTTTAGGGTGCACACCAATCATACGGTTGATAATAAATTCCAAACGGGCCAAACCAATACCGGCATGAGGCAACTTGGCAAAGGAAAAAGCACGCTCAGGGTTACCGACGTTCATCATAATTTTCATCTTCAGCGCTGGCATTTTGTCTACACGTGAGGTCATCACGTCAAAACCTAAAATACCCTCGTAGACAAAACCCGTGTCGCCTTCGGCGCAGGACACTGTGACTTCCTGACCATTTTTGATTTTTTTGGTGGCATCGCCACAACCCACTACAGCTGGAATACCCAATTCACGCGCAATAATAGCGGCATGGCAGGTACGGCCACCACGGTTAGTCACAATGGCAGAAGCACGTTTCATGATAGGTTCCCAGTCCGGGTCTGTCATGTCGGTGACTAATACATCACCTGGCTGAATTTGATCCATATCGGCGATGCTGGCCAATACCTTGGCTTTACCTGAACCAATTTTATGACCTATGGCACGACCTTCCACAACCACAGCCGCTGTGCCTTGCAGTTGGAAGCGTTCCATCTCGTTGCTGTCTTCACGGCTACGCACCGTCTCAGGACGAGCCTGAACTATATACAGCTTCCCGTCCTGACCATCTTTAGCCCATTCGATGTCCATGGCGCGGCCATAGTGCTTTTCGATGATAATGGCTTGTTTCGCCAGTTCCTGCACTTCAGCGTCAGTCAGTGAAAACTTCTGACGATTTGCCGCAGGCACATCTTCGATGACCACTTGTTTGCCATGGCTTAAGTCTTTTGAGTACACCATCTGCAGCAGCTTGCTGCCTAAATTACGGCGCACCACAGCAGGACGACCCGCCATCACTGTAGGTTTATGCACATAAAACTCGTCAGGGTTGACTGCGCCCTGCACTACCATTTCACCTAAACCATAAGAGGACGTGATAAAGACCACATCTTCAAAACCTGATTCAGTGTCAATACTGAACATCACGCCTGAGGCGGATAAGTCTGAACGCACCATACGCTGAACACCAGCAGACAGAGCCACACCGCGGTGGTCATAGCCCTGATGTACACGATAAGAAATAGCACGGTCATTAAATAAAGAAGCAAATACGTGTTTAATGGCTTCGATGACAGAAACATAACCACGGACGTTTAAAAAAGTTTCCTGCTGACCAGCAAAAGAAGCATCCGGCATATCTTCAGCTGTGGCTGATGAACGCACTGCAAAGGAGACATCTTCAGCACAATCGTGTTGCAGCTGTTGATAGGAAGTTTGAATGGCTTGCTCAAATTCAGCCTGAAATGGCGTATCAATTACCCATTGGCGAATTTGCGCACCAGCTTTTGCAAGGGCATTTACATCATCAACGTTGAGGCCGTCCAACACTTGATAAATACGCTCGTTAAGACCACTCTGTTCAAGAAATTGATTAAAGGCATAAGCTGTAGTGGCAAAACCACCCGGAACTTGTACCCCTGCATTTGCCAGGTTACTGATCATTTCACCCAATGAAGCATTTTTACCACCAACGCGAGGAACGTCGTGCATGCCCAGGTCCTGGTACCAAACAACGAATTCTTGCACAATGAGTCTCCAATTTTTGTTGCAGGTTATGTAAGCTTACATGACGAGCCACATAAGCAAGCCAATTCTACACTGGCACCAAAGTTAAATAAAACCTTAATTTTTAATGTAATTTAATAACGACAAAATGGAGAAAAGCGTGAGAACAGCCTTTTATATATCTGATGGCACAGGCATTACTTCCGAAGTGTTCGGACACGCTCTGCTGTCACTGTTTCCGGCCGAATTTGACCATGTCACCATCTCTTTTGTTGAAACTGCAGAGATCGCATTACAAGCCAAACAACGGATAAACGATCGTTATAAAACTACCGGAATTCGCCCTTTGATTTTTCAGACCTTTGTCGATGAAGAATTACGGCAGATCATTAACAGCAGCGATGGGGTCTGTTATGACTTTTTAAATGCCTTTATTGAGCCTATGCAAAAAGAATTAGGCATAGCGGCTATGCCAAAAACCCACCGCACCCACAGCATTCATGAAAAAACTTATGATTTTCGTATTGATGCAGTGAACTACGCATTGGCGAATGACGATGGAGTGAATTTAAAAGAGTACGCCAAGGCAGATATTATTTTAGTAGGCGTCAGTCGCTCTGGTAAAACCCCAACCAGTTTGTATCTGGCTTTGCAGTACGGCATTAAAGCGGCCAACTACCCTTTTGTGCAGGAAGATATGGATATGCTGCGGTTGCCGCCTGAACTTAAGGCGCAAAAAGGCAAACTCTTTGGCCTGACCATTACCCCTGAACGTTTAAGCAAAATCCGTGAACAGCGTCGCCCAGGCAGCAAGTATGCGTCATTACGCCAATGCAAACTGGAGCTGGATGAAGTAGAAGCTTTGTATCAGAAAGAAAAAATTCCTTTTCTAAATTCGACTCATTTATCCATTGAGGAAATTTCGGCGAAAATTTTGTCGCAAACCGGTTTAAAACGTCAAAAGTATTAAGTTTTTTCGCTGCCGCTGGCCTCTTGCAGTAACTGCAGTGCATGCAAGGGGCAAAGGCGGATCGGTTCGCCTTGTTCTTTACGTTTTACCAACTGCACCAGCAATCTGTTAACTGGCGCATCCAGCTTCAGTTGTTCAGCCAAAGTGACAACAGCGCCATTGAGAAAGTCGATTTCAGTGGCTTTGCCTGCTTTAAGATCATCCCACATGGAAGAACGCGCATCAGGGGATATGGCCAGCATTTTTTTTGCCAGTCGCTTGAATAACCAGTTGGGGCTTTGTAACAACAACGGAATGTAGCTGTTAGGAATGCTGGTGTAAGAGTAGGTATCAATCTGAAGACGGCGGCATAAATCCAGCAGCTCACGCATGGCTGCTGCCAGTAATCGCCGGTAAGGTCGTTGTAACAATTGCTGCTGTAATGGAATATCAGATAAAGCGTTAATGGCATTGTTCAGGTTGAGCAACAATTTGCCAAACTCAGCCGCTTTCATACTGTCTTGTTGTTTTGACTTGATGCCCTGACGTTCCAACTGCGTCAGGGCAGCCAAAATGCGTACATCGGCAGTCTGTTGYCAAATCATGTCCGAACCCGTAGTGCGGGCATAAAAGCCAGGGCTTATTTTCACCACATTAAATGGCACTATGGCACGGATCACTGTCTGAGTTAAAAACTGCTGATACAATGGCCTGATCGCCACACCATTTTGCAAAGCGACGACTATGCAATCGGCCGAAAGATGATACACAAGCTGGGGTAAGACTAATTCCAGATCCAACGCTTTGACTGTAACCAGCACCAGATCTGCACTACGAAGCACTTCAAGTTCAGTATAAACAGCAGGTGATGCAAGCCGATAACAGGCGCCATTTAAATCCTGAGCTGTTAAACCATAAGCTGCAGCTTCAAGCGCCATTCTTTCGCGCCCGATAAAAAACACTTCAAAAGCAGGAGACTGAGAAAGCATGGTGCCGAGGTAACAACCTATAGCACCAGCTCCAACTATGGCAACACGCAGAGGAGCTGAACTGCTGGCTGAAACATCAGACAGCAGTTCAGCAGTGGTATTTTTATTTGCGAACCGCACGAAGGGTATCTGCGATCAGGAAAGCCAGCTCCAGCACCTGATCTGAATTTAAGCGCGGGTCACATTGAGTGGTGTAACGCTTGCTTAAATCGTTTTCTGATAAGCCATAAGCGCCGCCCGTACATTCGGTGACGTTATCGCCTGTCATTTCCAGGTGAATACCACCGGCATGAGTGCCTTCCGCCTGATGCACCGCAAAGAAATAACGGATTTCACGCAAGATGGCTTCAAAATCACGGGTTTTGTATTCGTTACTGGCCTTGACTGTATTGCCGTGCATTGGGTCTGAACTCCAAACCACTTTACGGCCTTCGCGCTCAACCCGACGCACTAAAGCAGGTAATTTTTCAGCCAGCTTATCAGCGCCCATCCGGGTGATTAAGGTCAGACGGCCAGGAATGTTTTCCGGGTTTAACGCGTCAATTAAACGCAATAAATCCACTTCATCCATACCAGGGCCCACTTTCACACCCACAGGGTTTTTGATACCACGGAAAAACTCAATATGAGCATGATCCAACTGACGGGTACGCTCACCTATCCAGACCATATGGGCTGAACAGTCGTACCACTCACCTGTTAACGAATCGCGGCGAGTTAAAGCCTCTTCGTAGTTCAGCAGCAAGGCTTCATGCGAGGTATACAGAGAAGTTTCACGAATAGAAGGTGAATTTTCCGCCGTGATACCACAAATCTCCATAAAACGCAGCGCTTCCTGAATGCGCTGAGCAACATCCTGATAGCGGCCCTTCAGTGGATTTGCATCGACAAAACCCAGATTCCAGCGGCTGACCTGATGCAAGTCAGCTAATCCACCTTGTGCAAAAGCACGTAACAAATTTAAGGTAGCTGCAGAATGATGGTAAGCCGTCATTAAACGGTTTGGATCTGGCTTACGGGCTTCTGCTGTAAATTCAAAGCTGTTGACTATGTCACCACGGTAGCTGGGGTGAGATACACCAGCTATGGTTTCTAAATCGCTGGAACGAGGCTTGGCGTATTGGCCAGCCATACGTGCTACTTTGACTACAGGACAACCGCCGGCAAAGGTAAGTACCACAGCCATTTGCAGCAATACTTTAAAAGTGTCACGAATTTTTGGTGCATTAAAGTCACTAAAGCTTTCCGCACAATCGCCACCTTGCAGTAAAAATGCTTTGCCTTCAGCCACTTGTCCAAGCTGACTAAAGAGATCACGAGTCTCTTGCGCAAACACCAAAGGCGGATATTTGTGCAATTGCTGCTCAACAGTGCTGAGTAAAGCCTGATCATCGTAATGAGGTTGTTGTTGGATTGGAAAAGCTCGCCAACTTTGAGGCGTCCAGGTCGTCACTTTAAGTAGTCCTATAATTCTGAGTTGATAGTTAATGTCGCTAGGTTATTTATCCGCAGACAAAGTAAATTTATTGGCGGCTAAATTCAATGCTTAAATGAGTATATTGCGCTGAAATGTATAAATAGTCCGAAATTTATCGGCAAAAACACCCAGATGTCTAAACATCTGAAAATATCAAGCCTTTTTTAGCTGTGTTTTACTATTGAACACTGCGTTACACATGGAGCTTTTATGGCGGGAATTCAGGCTTTACAGCAGTTAGAGCAGAAGCTGAATCAGGTGATCTTAGGCAAACCTCAGGCGGTGCGATTGGCCTTGTGTTGTTTATTGTCTGAAGGCCATTTATTGATTGAAGATTTGCCAGGTTTAGGCAAAACCACCCTCGCCCATGCGCTGGCGTTAAGTTTGGGTGTTCATTACAAAAGAGTACAGTTTACTAATGATATGTTGCCTGCAGACCTGCTGGGACAATCGGTGTTTTTAAGAGACACTCAGGAGTTTCAATTTCGCAGCGGCCCTATTTTTAGTCAGATTTTGTTGGCCGATGAAATCAACAGAGCCAGCCCCCGCACTCAAAGTGCTTTACTCGAAGCCATGGAAGAAAAGCAGGTCTCTGTCGATGGATTATCTTATGCTTTGCCTAAGCCCTTTTTTGTTATAGCCACCCAAAATCCTTTGTTCCACGCCGGAACCAATGCCTTACCTGAATCACAACTCGACCGCTTTCTGATGCGCCTTGCCCTTGGCTTTCCGGATCTGCAGACCGAAAAACTAATTCTGCAGCAGGATCAGGGCCAATCCCGTTTAGAAGGTCTGAACCCTTGTCTTAACGAGCAGCAATTGCTGTTATTGCAACAGCAAGTGGTTCAGATCAAAGTCAGTGATGCCTTGCTTGATTATCTGCTAGCCTTGGTAACACAAAGCAGGCAGCAACAGGATTGCCTGCCACTTTCACCACGGGCAGCCAAAGCGTTACTAAGAGCCAGCAAAGCTTTTGCGTTAATGTCTGGTCGTCACTACGCCACAGCAGAGGATGTACAGCAGGTATTTCCTTCTGTGGCAGAACACCGGCTCAATCCTGGTTCCTCCAGAGACAACCAAAGCCTTAGTTTGCAATTACTGCGCAAGGTGCCTTGCCCTCTATGATGCTAAAGATGACAATGTGGCAAAAAATTAAGCAGAAACTCTGGCAGCGGTTTGATCGCTGGTTGGAGCAACGTCAGCCTGCCGCCACTGAACTCACCTTGCGTCAGCATTTGCTTTATGTCTTCCCCAGTACTTATGGTGCCTGGTTTGTGCTGCTGATCATCTTGTTATACGTCTTTGGCAGCAACTATCAAAACAACCTGATCCTGCTTTGCGCTTATCTGCTGCTGTCACTATTCTGTTGCTGCATTCTGGCCGCATTTTTTAATCTGTATAAATTACAGCTAAAAACCAGCCCACCTCTCACTATGCCGTTACACACCTATGCCAGTCAAAACCTGACTCTGAGCTTAGCCTTAAGCCATGCACAAGATAAAAAAATGCTGCTTTTTTCAGGTAACGAGTTTGAAGCACTTTTATTTGAAACTCTGCCCGAGCTGGTGCAGCTGGAGCTGTATCCACGTCCGCGGGGGTTTTATCAGCTACAACGCTTTAAGCTCGAGTCTTATTATCCTTTTGGTTTGATTCGGTGCTGGACCTATATTCAGTTGCAACAAGCTTATTGGGTGTACCCGACTCCCTCCGTATCAAAAAATAGTAATGCCGCGCCACGTCAGCAGATCCTCGATCAACCTGATCAACTGGCACCTTATCTGCCCGGTGATCCGGCTTCGAGCATCGACTGGAAACGATTAGCAAAAAATCCCTGGCAACCTGTGGTTCGGCAGAATTCAGAGTCCAGTACTCCTGCTTTACCTAAGACACTTATAGTCACTGCCACAGGTGCTGCTTTAGAGTTGCAGCTGTCAGATTTTTGCTTCTTGCTGCACCAGTATGAACAACAAGGCGAAAGTTACTGCCTGATCACTGCAACTGGCACCATTGGACCGGATCAGGGCCAGGCTCATTTGCATCGTTGTTTACAGGCCTTGGTCTTATGCTAAATCCGGCTTTTATTCCCACCGCCTTGCTGTTGCAACTGATGTTACTGGCGCTGTTGCAGGAGGGCTTAAGCTGGTGGTCCAGTCTGGTGCTGATTGGCATACTGCTGTTTAAATACATCAGCTTCAAAGCACAGCAAAAAGTCAGGATGATGACCATCAATGCACTGGCTGTTATGTTGTGCCTGTTGTTGCTTTCGCAGCTATGGCAACAGGATATGCAGGACTCCATGCTTCAGTTGTTGTTTTTTTCAGCCGCATTGCGGCTTTTTTCTATTCATTCTGAGCTCCAACACGCCAAAAAACTGCTGTGGGTGCAGTATTTTTTAATCACTACAGGCTTTATGTTGAATCAAAGTCTATGGTTTGCCAGCGCCGTGTTTTTGTTATTTTTCTGCAATTTGTATCTACATTACCTGCTGTTTGCTCCAGTGCAGCAACGACAATTTCGCTGGACCGACATTCGTTTGCTGCTTTGGGTGATGCCTTTGTGTATTGCTCTATTTGTATTGTTTCCGAGGTTACCGCCTTTATGGCAAACAGAACGCCAGCATCAGGCTCAAACTGGTTTGGCCGATGAGTTGTCGTTGGGAGGACTGGAAAGATTAGTGCAAAACGATAGCCTGGCATTCAGGGTTGAATTTGCAGATGAAAAACCTGCCCAGCATGAACTCTACTGGCGGGCCAAAGTATTTGAAACTTTTAATGGTCAGGACTGGCTACCCGATTTACAGCGTGCGTCACAGCCACCTTTGGCAACACCAGGACGCTATCGATATCAGCTGGTGGTTGAACCTCATTTTCAGCGTAGTCTGTTTAGTTTGGGCCAGGTCAGTCAACTGCAAGGACAAGTCCAGACTGTTGCTGCCGGTTTAATTGAAAGCCGCCAGCAAATCAGCAGACGTTTTTCTTATAGCCTGACCTCAAATGGTTCGGCTGTTGCCCAACAAAACCCAGAGGAAGCAAAACGCAATCTGGTATTGCGTCATACCAACCCGCAAGCCAGTGCGCTGGCGCACCAACTAAAACAACAACATAGAACGGCCTCCGGTTATGCACAGGCTTTATACCAGTACTTTGAACAGCAGCAATTTAGTTACAGTCTGCGCCCGCCCGTGCTAAACCAACAAGCTCAGGTGGATCAGTTTTTATTTCAGCATAAAGTGGGGTTTTGTGGTCATTATGCTTCTGCTGCGGCTTATCTATTTCGCGCTGCTGGTATTCCTGCCCGCGTAGTTGCAGGCTATCAGGGCGGCGTATGGCAGGCTCAAGGCGATTATCTGCAGGTATTACAAAAAGATGCTCATGCCTGGGTCGAGTATCTGGAAGATGGCTATTGGCGACGTTTTGACGCCACAGTCATAGTGGCACCGCTGCGTTTAACCCAGGGCTTATCTGATGCATTGTCTTTGTCTGAACGACAATTTTTAGACCAGTTTTTTCAACGTGGTGTTTTAGGTCACTGGCTGCAACAACTGGAATGGCTGGATTATTACTGGTCGGTGTGGGTACTGAGTTTTGATCAGACAGAGCAGCGTTTTATCTGGCATTATTTTAAAACTATGCCCTGGTTATGGATAGGCGGCAGCATCATGACTTCATTGCTATTGGTGCTGGTTATTTATCTTTGGCTACAGCGTAGCAACCAAAGCCAGAATGTTCTGTTACGACAACGCATACTGAAGGTACTGCGGCCTTATGGCGAAAAGGCGGATTATCAAAGTATGGAGTCTTACCTGCGTCAACTCATTCAACTTTATCCACTACAGGCGAC
The DNA here is from genome assembly GCF_029269265.1 of Rheinheimera sp. 1928-s. Lineage (GTDB taxonomy): Bacteria > Pseudomonadota > Gammaproteobacteria > Enterobacterales > Alteromonadaceae > Pararheinheimera. The sequence goes on along the minus strand of NZ_JARIXP010000006.1, from coordinate 176,179 downwards.
AAAACTAAACGAACTCTTATCGGCTTATCAGCAGTTTGAGTTTGCAGAGCAGCTCGAGCAGTTGCAACAGTGTCGCAAACTGCTCCATCAATTGGCAAAACACAACAGTACTGTTGGTTAAACGTACTGTCTATTAATGGTTTGGACTATTAAGTACTGAGAATACGCAACGCACTTTGTAAATGCTCGGCGCAGTTGCGGCCCAAATCGGTCAGATAACCACCATCAGCTTGTGTTAGTAAGCCTTTTTTATGTAAACGCTCAATGGCCTCTTTGGCTCCAGGATCGGCTGATTTGTGGGCCTTAATGCCTTCCAGCGACGTGTCCAGATTAAATAAAGTCAAAATACGAATTTCGTCATTCAGTTGTGAATTTACAGGCATCTCGTCTTTTCCTTTGTCGTTGTTTTGCTAGAAACTAGACCTTATTTGACAATTTTTCCAGCAAAAGTGCCTGTTCGTTTTATATTCCGCTGTTTAGCAGCATAAACTGACTGTTTCTGGCACAAGTTGCTGTATTTTTAAGCGGATTTTTTCTATAGTCAGGCAAACTCAGAAGAGCAGCGCATGTTGTGACAAAAGGACACTCAACACCAGATACTAGCCCTGGCTGGACGGACTTATTTCAGTCCTTGTCCATACCCTTTGCATTGCTGCAACGTCAAACCAGTCACAACATAAAACTGCTGCGAAGCAACAAAGCCTTTCAGCAGTTATTTGATCTGCAAGTGACTTCCAGATCTCAGGGGTTGAACCAGCTTCCTGCCGATTTTATCAACCAACTGCAGCTGTTGTTCCAGACACAAACTCCGGTGCTTTGGTGCCTCGCCACAGACGCAGACAGCTGTCGGCATTTTAAAATGCACCTGGAGCAGCCGCTCTCTTCGGATCCATTAAGTCAGTTGCTGGTGATGCAAGATGTCAGTGAGCAGGAAAATGCCCTGCTGTTGCAAAAAAAACAGAACACTGAGCTCCAGAAGCGGCTAGCCGATATAGAGCAGCTGAAAAATCGCATTAGTGAACAAGCTATCCGTGATCCTTTAACCAATTTATTTAACCGGCGTTTCCTGAATGAATTTATGGAGCGTGAGCTAGCCTTAGCCAGACGTAACCAAAAACCGTTGGCTGTTGTGATGCTGGATCTGGACCATTTTAAACAACTCAATGATCAGTTCGGCCATCAGACCGGCGACACAGTGATAGAAATGGTTGCAAAACATTTGCTGCGTCAAAGCCGGCGAACAGATATTTTGTTCCGCTACGGTGGGGAAGAATTTCTGGTGATTTTACCTAACACTACTTCATCCCAAGCCAGACATCTGGCCGAAAACTGGCGGGTACATGTGGAGCAAGCTCAGATATTTGCCAAACACCAGGCCGTAAATATTACCTTGTCTGCTGGTGTAGCTTGTTATCCTGAACACGGCACCACAGCCTTTAACTTAATTCAGGCCGCGGATGAAGCTTTGTATCAGGCCAAAGCTGCAGGCAGGAATCAGGTGGTGATGTGTTGACACAGGTTTTATAAAAGCAAAAAGGAACCGAAGTTCCTCTTTGTACTAGGTTGCTAACACTTTGGCTTAAAAATCACCACGCAATGCTGCAATACGTTTTTCCAGTGGAGGGTGGCTCAAAAACAGTTCAGAAGTCGCTGGTTTGCTGGCAATACCAAAAGCCATCATCGAACCTTCTAACTGACTTTCGTGGTTGTTCCGTAAACGCTCCAGCGCTGCAACCATTTTATTCGCACCAACCAGTTTGGCAGCGCCTGCATCAGCGCGGTATTCACGTTGACGCGAGAACCACATCACTATGATGCTTGCCAGTACACCAAAGGCCATTTCCAGCACAAACACAGTCATCATGTAAGCAAAACCATTGCTGCTGCCGCCTTCATCATTGCGGTTACCGCTGATGGCACCGGCAATTAAACGGGCAAAGAAAATAACGAAGGTGTTGACCACGCCCTGGATCAGCGTCAGTGTCACCATATCGCCATTGGCCACGTGCGAGACTTCGTGCGCCAATACGGCTTCCACTTCTTCTTCACGCATATTGCGCATCAAACCTGTGCTGACCGCGACCAATGCATTGTTGCGGCTTGCGCCTGTAGCAAAGGCGTTCATTTCAGGTGAGTCGTAAATGGCCACTTCAGGCATACCAATACCAGCCTGCTGAGCCTGACGACGCACAGTATCAAACAACCATTGTTCTGTAGCGTTACGTGGCTGCGTGATCACCACAGCACCAGTCGAGCGTTTCGCCATCCATTTCGACATAAACAATGAAATGAAAGAGCCACCAAAACCAAATACTGCTGCAAACACCAACAAGCCGCCTATGCTACGGCTATCAATGCCAAGCACCCGGAAAACAATGCTAAGTACAATACTTAACACCAACATCACCGCCAGGTTTGTGGCTAAGAACAGTATAATTCGCTTCATAGATACCTCGTTTATTAAGCTACTGCTTGTACTATATGGCTTAGAAGCCGTTTTTCAATGAAAGTGCGACAAGCAATTGTAAATAAAGATGAATGGAGCTGTCGGTGCGATGTGTCACATCAGCTCTGTAGCTGTTTGATCAAGGCTGCGGCAAGAGAGGTATTGATCTGTGGTTCGAACTGGTAAGGCAAAACACCAAGGCATGGTGCTGTCAGCTTTTGTTGCAAATAGTTGATATTTTCCTGCTGATACGCCATGTCCGGATCAATACAATTAGCCAGCCAGCCCAGCAGCTTCAGGCCAGAGCGCTCAATTTCCCGTACCGTCAATAAAGCGTGGTTTAAGCAGCCGAGTTTCATCCCCACCACCAGTAGCACAGGCAATTGCAGTTCTGTCACCCAATCCGCCATAGTGCTGTGATCACCCAGTGGTAATAACCAGCCACCAGCACCTTCAACTAAAGCTATATCAGCCTTGGTGTTTCTGAGTTGCTGCAGATCTGTGGTCAGAACGGCAGGCTCGATACATAGCCCGGCTTTTGCCGCAGCTAAATGTGGGGCTACAGCATCGGTCAGACAATAGGGATTCACCTGCTGATAACTAAGCGCCTCTGTCGCATGCTGCTGCAATTGCAGAGCATCGGTATTAAAGCCCGACTCATTGACTCCGGCTGCTACTGGCTTTTGCGCCACAGTGCGATACCCCAGCGCTTTTAAGCCTTGTAGCAAGGCTACCGCCACATAAGTTTTGCCTGCATCAGTGTCTGTGCCTGTGATAAAGACTGTCTGCATTTTTTATTCTTCTCTTTCTACTCAATGCTTTGTTTACTAAGAACCAGATACAACACCTGATAACTGGCACTGATGCTTCCGTCGATGCAACGGGATGGATAAGCCTGCTGCACTTTTTGCCAGCGTTGTTTGCCGGTTAAGGCTTTATTACGACCATGGGTCACGGTATTGGCGCCTAAATCTTTCAGTTCCCTTGCTAAAGCCAGTACATCCGGATAGTCCAATTGCACCAGTTCAGTCTGCAAGGTTAAGCCCAATTCCGGATGTTGAAGCTCAAGCTGCTGATAAAAATCCAAAGACAAAAACTGATTGATATGCTGATGACCGTCGACCTGCGCCCAGGCTTGTTTAAATTCCTGCAAGGTGCCATCGAGCAAGGTACTGATAACTGCTGAACCACCAGGCTTTAACACACGGTTGATTTCTCGCAGCACCAGCTGTGGTTGTTCGCACCATTGCAACATCAGGCTGGAAAAGACCCGGTTTATGCTTTCACTCGCGACAGGTAAAGACTGAGCATCAGCCTGAAACACTAGGGTGGCCTGTTGCGAGGCCCTGCTTTTTTGCAGCATGTCAAAACTTAAATCCAGAGCTATTAAATCAGCGCAGTGCTGTTTTAGCTTGGGATGAAACCAGCCAGGGCCGGAACCTAAATCCAGCAACAATCCATCTGTTGGCTTTAATAAAGTCAAAGCTTTAGCTGCAACCAGCCGCTGTAAACGTGCGGCCTGTTCATAACTCTCACGGGCACGACCAAAATGACGGGCAATGTCGTCCGTCAATGCCAAAGCATTCATATCAATTGCTCCAGCTTTTGTACTAAAAAGTGAATATCGTCGCTCTGATGCAAAGCAGATAAAGTAATGCGTAACCTGGCGCTACCCTGCGGCACTGTCGGAGGCCGTATGGCACTTAACCAAATGCCTTGTTTTTTCAATGATGAGCTTACCAGCATGGCTTTGTCCGAATCGCCAATAATCAGCGGCTGTATGGCAGTGTTGGATGGCAATAAAGTCAAACCAGCACCAGCGGCCAGAGTTTTAAACAACTGAATATTGTCATTCAGTTTGTCTCTGCGCCACTGCTGGCTGCGGCTTAATTCAACGGAGGTTCTCATCGCCCAGCACAAAGCAGGTGATAACGCAGTGCTGTAAATATAATGCCGTGCAAACTGGCGTAGATAATCAATCACTGTGGCTGAACCTGCTAAAAAGGCGCCCTGACCTGCTAAGGCTTTACCAAAGTTCGCCATCAGACAGAGCATATCGCTGGACTCAAGCCCCTGCGCATCCCAACTGCCTTTTCCTTCGTTACCAAGCACGCCCAGAGCATGAGCATCGTCCAGCAATAAATCCGCTTTGTTGCTTTTACAAAGCGCAGATAGGGCAGTTAAATCCGGGCTGTCGCCATCCATACTAAACACACCTTCAGTCACCACCAAAGCTGACGGGTAACGTTGTAACAGCATGTCAAGTGCGGCTAAATCCTGATGCGGAAAACGTTTATAGCCAGCGTCAGCGTTTATCGCTGCATCAATCAACGAGGCGTGACAGAGTTTATCCAACAGCAGATGGTCAGTTTTATCGGCTAAATGCTGCAGCATCACCTGATTGGCGGCAAAACCTGAGGAAAATAACAATACATCGTCCACACCCAGCCAGTCGCACAGTGCATCAGACAAAGCACGGTGCGCATAATGAAACCCGGTCACCAAAGGTGAACCTGAACTGCCGACGCCAAAACGTTCAGCACCTTCAGCCAGGGCTTTTATAAGCTGTGGTTCAGTGGCTAACCCCAGATAGTCATTACCGGAGAAATTAAGATAAGCGCCCTGCTTATTTTGCAGCAAACGGCCCTGATACGAATCAATAGCCGGATGCTGCCGATACAAGCCAGCTACTTTGCGCTCTGAAATTTGCTGCGCAAAGCGCTGTAACCTGTCCATCACTACACTTACACCGCGCTATGGAACAATGAAGGTGTATTTTGCTCTTTAATGGCATCGGCTAAGGCCGCTTCGTGGGCTTCGTCTGATACATCGTGACGCTGTTCTGGATTGATACCCAGCTTGGCGAATAACAACATATCCGCATCAGCCTCAGGGTTTTCTGTGGTCAGTAACTTATCGCCGTAAAAGATCGAGTTAGCACCTGATAAAAAGCACAGCGCCTGCATTTGCTCGTTCATGCGGGAACGGCCAGCGGATAAACGCACATGACTTTGTGGCATCATGATACGGGCGACTGCAATAGTGCGGATAAACTCAAAGCCATCTAAGTCTTCGACATTTTCCATCGGTGTGCCCTGCACTTTCACCAGCATATTAATAGGCACACTTTGTGGATGCTCTGGCAAATTCGCCAGTTGCATTAAAAGTGCGGAACGATCGTTCGCCGACTCGCCCATCCCGACAATACCACCGCAACAAACTTTCATACCGGCATCACGCACATGCTGCAGCGTGTCTAATCTGTCCTGATAAGTACGGGTGGTGATAATTTCACCGTAAAACTCAGGTGAGGTATCCAGGTTATGGTTGTAATAATCTAAACCGGCCTGTTTTAGCTCCTGCGCCTGACCTGCATCAAGTTTACCCAGCGTCATACAGGTTTCTAAACCCATTTCTTTGACGCCTTTGACCATTTCCATCAGAAACGGCATATCCCGCTGCTTTGGATTGCTCCAGGCTGCGCCCATACAAAAACGACTGGCACCTTTATCTTTCGCGGCTTTGGCCTGAGTTAACACTTTTTCCACTTCCAGCAAACGTTCACGCTCAAGGCCTGTATTGTAATGGCCGCTTTGCGGGCAATATTTGCAGTCTTCAGCACAGGCACCAGTTTTAATCGACAACAAAGTACTGATCTGCACTTCGTTGGGTTTAAAAAACTGACGATGCACCGTTTGCGCCTGAAAGACTAAGTCATTAAAAGGTAAAGCAAATAAGGCATTTACTTCAGCCAGAGTCCAGTCGTGACGAAGTGGTAAAACTGCAGACATAAAATTCCTCGAAGACAAGCCACAGACAAATTGTGGTCTTTTAAATTTTCCGTTAGTCTATCGGCCCTTAGCGCCATGTCAACGCCAACCAGTTCGCAAAGTTTACTACAGGCTATTTTATGAGCATTAATCTTGAGTTTGACCGTCAGCATATCTGGCATCCATACACCTCTTTAAGTAAACCTTTGCCTGTCTATCCTGTAGTGAGTGCCCATGGCTGCGAGCTGAGGCTGGAAGATGGCAGAACTTTGGTTGATGGTACTTCGTCTTGGTGGGCGGCTATTCATGGCTACAATCATCCGGAGCTGAATCAGGCTCTGGTGGCGCAAAGCCAAAAAATGAGCCATGTGATGTTCGGCGGTATCACCCACCAGCCTGCTGTGGACTTGGCCATGTTATTGCTGGAGATGGTGCCACAGGGTTTAACCAAAGTCTTTTTTGCCGACAGTGGCTCTATATCCGTCGAAGTGGCCATAAAAATGGCGCTGCAATACTGGCTGGGGTTAGGCCATCCGGAGAAAAGCCGGTTACTGACCATTCAAAAGGGTTATCACGGCGATACCTTTGCTGCTATGTCGGTGTGCGATCCGGTGGATGGCATGCATTCGATGTTTAAAGATCAAATCATCCCGCAGTTATTTGCCCAAGCGCCGAAAAGCCAGTTTGGCGGCGACTTTTTAGCTGAAGATGAGGCAGCTTTGACCGCGTTATTTGAACAGCATCATCAGCAATTAGCCGCTTTTATTCTGGAACCCATATTGCAAGGTGCCGGGGGAATGCGTTTTTATCATCCGGATTATCTAAAACTAGCGCGAAGGCTATGCGATCAGTATCAGGTGCTGTTGATTGCCGATGAAATAGCCACAGGTTTTGGTCGTACCGGAAAATTGTTTGCCTGTCAGCACGCAAACATAAGCCCGGATATTATCTGTTTAGGTAAAGCCTTAACAGGCGGTTATCTGACGCTTGCTGCCACATTGTGCAACGATAAAGTCGCAGATGGTATAGCTCAAGGTGCTGTGCCTGCGTTAATGCACGGCCCTACTTATATGGCCAATCCGCTGGCTTGTGCCGTAGCGCTGAAAAGCCTGCAACTGGTGCAACAAAACCAGTGGCCAGCACAAGTCGCAGCTATAGAACAGCAGTTAAAATTGGAACTAGCGCCCTGCCGTCTTTCACCTTTTGTCGCTGATGTGCGGGTATTGGGTGCTATTGGTGTGGTCGAAATGAAACAGAATGTTGATGTGGCCGCTATGCAAAAAGCTTTTATTGAACTGGGTGTCTGGATCCGGCCTTTTGGCAAACTGCTGTATTTAATGCCGCCTTATATTATCAGCCCTGCCCAACTTGCTAAATTGACCTCTGCACTTTGCCTTTTGAGCCATCAGGCGCAGCAGAAGGATATCCAGGCTTTACCCGGAGCCTGAAGCGTCTAATCAATAGTCGAAAATACAAATAACACCACGGCGCTTAAAAACAGCAGAAAAAACAAGTTTAGGCGCCAGCCATCGTCACGGCGTCTGTTGCGAAACTGATGCAGCACTAAAGTGGCGGCAGTAAACACCAGACACCAGCGTACTAACACTTCCAGTTTCAGCACCAGTTCTTTATCCCATTCCTGTTCAATGGGAATGCCCCAGTACTGCACCAAACCACTGTTAAATTCTGGTTTGGCCAAATGTGCCAGAGCCAAGCCCATGATCAGTAAAAACCAGGCGCCCAAATTCAGCATAGCCAACAGTAACATCAGCCAATCGGCACCTTTACGACGCTCTTTTGGCTTAAGATCGGGCTCTGAAGCGCTCATTTTGGAATTCCTCACAATTTTTACTTGTGTTCAGTCTTTGCCTCAGTATGATGTCTGCTTTTGGGTTTTTACAGTTTCTTAAGTAAGTTGGAGCAGGTTGCATGACGCATGCAGTAATCAAAGATGTGCTGTCTGGCCAGTATCAGGTTGGCGATACAGTCACAGTTAAAGGGTGGATCCGCACTAAACGTGATTCCAAAGCCGGGATTTCATTTTTAGCCGTGCACGACGGCAGCTGCTTTGATGCAGTTCAGGCCGTTGCTCCGGCTGATTTGAATAATTACGAAAACGAAATTAAACGTCTGACCACAGCGTGCTCTGTCATTGTGACTGGTACTATTGCCAAGTCTGAAGGTCAGGGTCAGGCCTTTGAAATTCAGGCTTCCTCTGTTGAAGTAGTTGGTTGGGTTGAAAATCCGGACACCTACCCTATGGCACCAAAACGCCACAGCATGGAATACCTGCGTGAACAGGCACATTTACGTGCCCGTACTAATATGGTGGGCGCTATCACCCGTGTACGTCACTGTTTAGCTCAGGCCATTCACCGTTTCTTCCACGAACGTGGTTTCTACTGGATCAGCACACCTATCATTACTGGTGCTGATGCTGAAGGCGCTGGTGAAATGTTCCGTGTCAGTACGCTGGATATGGAAAACCTGCCACGTGACGACAAAGGTGCTATTGACTACAAACAGGACTTTTTCGGCAAAGAAACCTTCCTGACGGTATCAGGCCAGCTGAACGTTGAAACCTATGCCTGTGCTTTGTCTAAGGTGTACACCTTTGGCCCAACGTTCCGTGCTGAAAACTCAAACACTACCCGTCACTTAGCCGAATTCTGGATGATTGAACCAGAAGTGGCTTACGCCGAATTAAAAGACGTGGCGCAGCTGGCTGAAGACATGCTGAAGTTTGTGTTTAAAGCAGTTCTGGCAGAACGTGCAGATGATATGGCGTTTTTTGCTGAACGTGTGGACGAAAATGCGGTAAGTCGCCTGCAGAACATGATCGATTCAAGTTTTGTTCGGATGGATTACACAGACGCGGTTGAGATCCTGAAAAACTGTGGTAAGAAATTTGATTACCCTGTCGAGTGGGGTGTGGATCTGCAGTCTGAGCATGAACGCTACTTAGCTGAAGTGCATGTAGGCGCTCCTGTCATTCTGCAAAACTATCCAAAAGACATCAAAGCCTTTTACATGCGGATGAATGAAGACGGCAAAACTGTGGCTGCTATGGATATTCTGGCGCCTGGTATTGGCGAAATCATCGGTGGCAGCCAACGTGAAGAGCGTTTAGAGCAGCTGGATGCACGTATGGATCAGATGAGGCTGAATAAAGAAGACTACAGCTGGTATCGTGATCTGCGCCGTTACGGCACAGTACCTCATGCTGGTTTTGGTTTAGGGTTTGAGCGTCTGGTGTCTTACGTGACAGGTGTGGGCAACGTGCGTGACGTCATCGCCTTCCCTCGTACGCCGGGAAATGCTGATTTCTAAGTTATTTTTATCCGTTACCAAGGGCCTCCAATGAGGCCCTTTTTTATTGCTTTTTTTGCTCACATAGCCAGCTTGTTCCTTAAATAATCATTTTGTTCCTTTTTTACTCATTCTCTTGTTGACACAAAAACAAACAATTGATTAACTAATTTTGCCATTTTGGCAACAACCAAGTTGGATATACAAAATAAAGGAAATAATGATGAAAAAACTCCTGGCAACAGTATTTGGTGTTGTGGTATTACCGGTTTCTGCCGCACATATGGAATGCTATATCGACTCTCCGGCCTACGATGAATGGCAGCCAGATACCTGCTATCTGATGGAATACACTATGGATTACAATCCAAATAATGCGGTATGGCGTGTAACAGGTATGACGAAACCTGTGTCTTCCATATTGTGGTCTGAGGCGACAGCTGGCTGCACCACTGCCCAGCAATTTTGTCTGAAGCCGATAACGCCATACCAAACACATATGGGCAAGGCGACAATTTTATATACAGACGGCACCTGGGAGACAGTTCAGGCCCCGGCATTTTTTGAAACAGGTTTCTAAACTCACCCGGGATTTGGCGGTAAAGGCACACATCCTTTACCGCTTCACTTTACACTGTAAAAACTGACAAACATCCGGATAGAACTTAACAACACAGCTTCATCTATTTGGCTTTCTATACCCAGGTTAAATACTCTGGGCCAGAATGCAAAGGCTTTAAACATACCCCAGAACTGAGTTGCAGCAACCTGGATATCAGGAATAACCAATACAGCATGTTGCTGTGCCTGAGACAGCCAGAGTTCCAGACCCCCTTCCTGACTCGCCATCCTCAACATCGCCGCCTGAGCCTTTTCAGGGCTGCGAATATATTCCGCCATGACCACACGGGCCAACTCAATGAAATCCTGTTGCTGATACACAGCAAGGCATTGCTGACATATTTTCAGTAATTGCAGTTCTGCTTTTTGTGATGGGTCAAAAGCTACATTCGCAGCTGACTTGCTGGTGCGCCATAACTCAGTAGTTGCCAGATCAAACAACAGCTCTTTACTGACAAAATGATTGTACACAGTACGTTTCGACGCTCCTGCCAACTCAGCAATTCTGTCCATACTGGCGCCGGCAAAACCAAACATACGAAATTCCTGAATAGCGGCACGTAACACATCCTGCTTTTTCTGCTCAGAACGGGTCAATTTTGGCTTTATTTGAGTCATCGCAACAATGTCCAAAAAATTTTCGACATTATTACACTCAACAGTTTACTTTTGAAGCAGAATAAGTAAACTGCACAGTGTAGTTTACTTATTAAAGGCCAACTGATGAGCTTACGCCGCCACAGTCTTGCTGTCGTTTTGTTACTTATAACCGGAGCTGCTATGACATCCTATTTATCTGCAACCAACAAAGATCAGCGCTTTATCAATAGTTCCGGCGCGAACGACGCCGGTTTTGCCAAACTGCCGCAAATTATCTGGCAGTACCTGACAAATACCAATAAAGAACGTAGCCCTGCTCAGCCATTGCCCATACAACAGCTTAAGTTGTCACCTGAAGCCACAGCACAAGCTGTGTTGTATAAAATCAATCATTCCACTGTACTACTGCAACTAAACGGCCATTACTGGTTGACCGATCCGGTCTTCTCAGAGCGTGCTTCTCCTGTGCAATGGGCTGGTCCCAAACGTTTCCATCAACTGCCGCTGCAACWGTCCGAAGTCCCCTCTTTAGCCGCTATTGTTTTATCACATGATCACTACGATCATCTGGATAAGCACAGTGTGTTGGCGCTGAATGCCAGAACCGAACGTTTTATTGTACCGCTTGGAGTCGATCAACATTTAATAAATTGGGGGATCCCAAAACAGAAAATCATCGTTTTGGATTGGTGGCAGGACACAACTCTGCATGGCGTCACGCTTACAGCGACCCCTGCTCAGCACTTTTCCGGCCGTGGTCTGAGCGACAAAAATAAAACCTTATGGGCGTCCTGGGCGATACGTAATGATGAATTTAATCTGTTTTTCAGCGGCGACAGCGGTTATTTCGCTGGTTTTAAAACCATAGGAGAAAAGTTAGGGCCTTTTGATCTGACATTGATGGAAACCGGAGCTTATAACGAGCTGTGGGCTGATATTCATATGTTGCCTGAACAATCTCTGCGTGCTCATTTGGATTTACGCGGCAAACACATGATGCCTGTCCATAACAGCAGTTTTGATTTGGCCATGCATAACTGGTATGAGCCACTGGAGCGGTTAGAGATAGCTGCCAGAGCTTATCAGGTGTCTTTACTGACGCCTGTGTTTGGTCAGGGAATTTACCTTGATCAACTGACAAAACGAGACTATCAAAAACGCTGGTGGATGGAGCTAAAGCAAAGCGCCGAAACACAATTGGAAGAAGTGCTCAGAGCCGAGTGAAAACAAGCCGCTTTGTATCTTTTATCTAAAGCGGCTGACAGGCAACCTTAGTTATAATCGCTAAAAAACTCTTCGACAGCCAAAGGTGCTTTGGCTGCAACCTCTTGCGCACAGGTACCTAAATACAGGAAACCGACAATTTCATCGTCTTCCCCCAGCTCAAAGGCCTGCTTTACAAACTCATACTGGGTGTAAGCACCAGTGCGCCATATGCCACCAAAACCTAAAGCAAAAGCGGCTTGTTGCATCGCCATGACGGCGCAAGCTGCCGATTGGGTTTGCTCAGCCAAAGGCACTTTCGGATGATTGACACATTTGGCGATACAAACAATCACCATAGGAGCCCGCAAAGGCAACTGACGGGCCCGTTCTATTATCTCGTTAGCAACGGAGGGATCTTCTTCCAGTGCTGCTTCTGCAAAAATATCGCCTAATTTCTCCAGCGATTTGCGGCCATTGACCACCACAAAACGCCAGGGCCTTAAATGACCATGATCAGGTACCTGTAAGGCCGCTTGTTTAATAATAGCCAGAGCTTCGCCACTGGGTGCGGGATCGGTTAAACGTGCAGAAGAATAGCGGGTCGTTAATAACGTAACAGCATCCATAATAAAACCCTTTGATTTAGCTCATATAAAGCCACAAACTTCGCTTAAGGCTACCAAACTTTATTTTGTCCATACAACAGCTTTTACACAGAACCTTGTTGTTTGCTCAAGGTCTGGCCGAAATCCCTGAGTTGCCCTCCAATCAGGCCTGAAGCTGTTGATACAACACCTGATACTGCACTGCTGATTCTGCCCAACCAAAACGCTGTTGCATACCCCTTTGCTGCACTTCTTTGTACCATGCAGGTTGTTGATACAACTGTAAAGCTCTGTTTAACGCTTCCAGTAACGCCTGTGCTGTAGGTTCAACAAAACCTATGCCCGTTGGCTCACTGTCCGTTAAATCCCGTACTGTGTCTTTTAAGCCGCCCGTTAAACGCACCAAAGGTACAGTGCCATAACGTAAGCTGTAAATTTGATTTAAGCCACAAGGCTCAAACAAAGACGGCATCAGAAAAAAATCGCCTGCAGCTTCCAATTGATGAGATAAAGCTTCATTAAAGCCTTCAACAAAGACAAAACGCCCCGGAAATTTATCATTCAAAGCCTGCAAACGGCCAATATAAGCCTGATCACCAGTGCCCATCATCAGCACTTGCGCGTCGGCGTCACCCAACCATTGCTCTAATGCGGGTAATAAATAGGCAAAACCTTTTTGTTCTGTCACCCGACTCACCAGCACAAAAAGTGGTGCTGTATTTTGTTCAAGACCGTAACGCTGTTTCAGTTCAGTTTTGCAGGCCAGTTTGCCTTTGAGTTTAGTGTGGCTGTATTGAGCCGTCAGGTACAGATCGGTCGCCGGATCCCACTGCTCATAATCGCAGCCATTGAGAATACCGGAGAAATCCGTCCCCCGGGCCTGATATAAGGCGGCTAAACCGTTTGCAGCGGGTTCAGTCAATAACTCTGTGGCGTAGCCTTTACTGACGGTATTTACTTTATCTGCATAGGCCAAACCCAAAGCCAGCATACTCGAACCTGCCATCGCAGTAGACGGATCGACTTCAGTCTGAGCCCGGTCAGCAGCAGACAAAGCTTGCTGATAAGCGCCGTTGTGAATGGTAAACAGCATTTTAGTACCGGGCAAAGCCTGCTGATAAAACTGCTTTAAATAATAAGCCGCTATACCAGTTTGCCAATCGTGCCCATGAATTAGATCAGGCACCCAGCCTGTATCTACACAAAACTGCAACGCGGCTTTGCAGAAAAACGCAAAACGTAGTGCGTTATCAGGATAGCCATGTTGCCCATCATCATAAGGCCGTGGACGACCAAAATAATCATGATGTTCAATCAGGGCCAGTGGCACTTCTGAATTTAACACTGTACGCACTGCACAGCCCTGGGCTTGTCCACCCAAAGCAAAATAAACGGACTGCCAGTTTTCTTCTACAGGCACAGAGTACAGGCTGCCATAACGAGGCAGCAACACTCTGACTTCATGCCCTAGCTTTTGCATCTCTGTAGCCAAACCCCGGCTGGCATCTGCCAGACCACCGGTTTTGATCACACCTTCAAATTCACTGCATAAAAACAACACGCGCATTGATCATTTCCCACTAAAGGCCGCTGTTTGATCTGCGGCCTTTACGACCCCAGTATCAGTCAAATCCTACCATTGCCCCTTTTGGGATCACCACAACACCATCAGCCGACACATGGAAACGCTGACGATCCAGCACCGGATCTTCACCAATAATGGTATTAGGTGCTATTTTCACATCTTTGTCGATAATAGCACGACGTATACGACAACCCCGTCCTATATCGTTATTCCCCATCAATACACTTTTTTCAATGTAAGCATGACTATGCACTACAGTGTTATATCCCAATATAGACTGATAGACGATAGCACCACTGACGATACAACCAGAGGCGACCATAGAACTTATCGCCTGCCCTGTTCTGTTGGCTTCATCGTGCACAAACTTGGCAGGTGGCATCGGCGGTGTATAACTGCGTAGCGGCCAGTATTTATTGTATAAATCCAAGGGCGGCTGCACTGAAATTAAGTCCATGTTGGCTTCATAATACGAGTCCAGTGTTCCGACATCACGCCAGTAGCCTTTGGAATCTTCTTGTTCACCGCGGATCATGTTCGTCGAAAAGTCATAGACATAAACATTACCAGCCGGATACATCTTCGGAATAATGTTATGGCCGAAATCGTGCTTTGAATCAATTTGCGCCGCGTCTTCGTTTAATACTTCAACTAAGGTTTTAGCGTCAAAAATATAGTTGCCCATAGACGCCAGCACATAATCAGGCCGCCCCGGAATAGTTTTAGGATTCGATTTAGGTTTTTCTTCAAAACCTATCATTTTTCCTGTGCTGTCGACTTCAATCACGCCAAACTCATGCGCCTGAGACACAGGCACAGGAATAGCTGCGACCGTCAGTAACGCATTATTCTGACGATGGAAATTCAGCATTTGCCGCACATCCATTTTGTAGATATGGTCGCCACCGAATACACAAACCTCTTCCGGGTCAATACCATGGATCAGATGAATATTCTGATACACCGCATCTGCTGTGCCCAGATACCAGTGTTTGCCTGTTTGCATCTGAGCCGGAATAGGGTCGATAAATCTGTTGGTTAAGCCAGTCACCCGCCAGGCGCGGCTTAAATGTTTCATCAGTGAATGAGATTTAAACTGAGTGATCACAAAAATCTGCAATAAATCTGAATTCACAAAGTTATTCAGCACAAAATCGATAATCCTGTAATTGCCACCAAAGGGCACAGCCGGTTTGGCTCTGACTCCAGTCAAAGGTGCCAGTCTGGTCCCTTCGCCCCCCGCTAAAATCATGGTAAGTACACCAGACATATAAGTCTCCCTGTTGATAAACCCGACAATTTAACTGTTATTTTTTATTCTGTTTTTCTCAAAGCAAAGCTGATACCACAAGAGGCAGCAGCCTGAAAAATTATTGTTTTCCAGATGAATCAATGCCTCTGAGGACATTAAATTTAGGAACAACAGATGACATACGTATGACAAATTTCCATTTTGGTGCAGCATTGTCGCGCTGCACCAGGATTGAACACGCATTTTATGCATACGAATGCATTCCCGCTCTGAGTAATAGCGGGAATTAGGTAGGCTTAGCAAGTGAAAGTTAGAAAAATATATTTCAGGCGCAGGATCAGAACGGAGTAAAACCTGAATAAACAGGCTTCCACCCGAAGTTGCTCAGGTGGAAGTTTTAACCACTCTGTATTACAAACGGGCTGCCAGTTCAGCACCTTGACGGATAGCACGCTTGGCATCCAGTTCAGCAGCAACGTCCGCACCACCTATCAAATGCACTTGTTGACCAGCGTCCAGCAGTTGCTGCTGCAAACTGCGTTCAGGCTCCTGTCCGGCGCAGATAATGACGTTATCTACTGCAAGGCAACGTTCCTGACCATTAATAGTGATCCAAAGCCCGGCATCATCTACTTTGGTGTAACTAACACCGGACATCATCTCCACACCTTTTTTCTTTAACGAGCTGCGATGGATCCAGCCTGTGGTTTTACCAAGACCAGCCCCTACTTTGCTGGTTTTGCGTTGCAACAAAAATACTTTACGTTCTGAAGGTTGCGCTGGCGCGTCAGCCAACAAAGCCCCACGGCTTTGATAGTCTTTATCTATGCCCCAGTCTTTTAACCAGGCGTCTGGTTGCAAAGTCAATGAATGTGGCTCTGTTAAATATTCAGACACATCAAAACCAATACCACCGGCCCCTATCACAGCCACATTCTGACCCACAGGCTTATGATGTTTCAGCACATCCAAATAACTTAATACTTTAGGATGATCAAAACCCGGAATATCTAACTGACGGGCTTTGATACCGCTGGATAACACCACATGGTCATAACCACCAGCGGACAAGCTCTCTGCCGTTTGCTCAGAATTCAGCTGCACATTCACCTTGTTTACTTTCAGCATTTCAGCAAAATAACGCAGCGTCTGATAAAACTCTTCTTTACCCGGTATTTGTTTGGCGTAATTAAACTGCCCACCAATTTCACTGCCACGGTCAAACAAAGTCACTTCATGACCACGGGACGACGCATAAACACTAAAGGCTAAACCTGCTGGTCCTGCCCCTACTACAGCAATTTTTTTCTTCGCCGTTGCGGTCTCAAAATTCAATTCGGTCTCGTAACACGCCCGTGGGTTGACTAAACAGCTGGCGCGCTTTTTCTGAAATACATGATCAAGGCAAGCCTGATTACAGGCAATACAGGTATTAATTAAATGCGCCTGATTGGCTGCTGCTTTATTCACAAAATCAGCATCGGCCAAAAATGGCCGCGCCATACAGACCATATCCGCCTGTCCTGATTCGAGAATAGTTTCAGCCACCTGCGGGTCGTTAATTCGGTTGGTTGCAATCACAGGAATGCTGGCATGTTTGCGAACTTGCTCTGTCACCCAGCTAAAAGCAGCACGAGGAACCATAGTGCCAATGGTTGGCACACGGGCTTCATGCCAGCCAATACCTGTGTTAAGCATAGTGGCACCCGCTGCTGCGGCAGAAGCTGCCAATGCAATGACTTCTTCAAAGCTATTGCCATCTTCAACTAAATCCAGCATCGACAAGCGATAAATAATAATAAAATCTTTACCGCAAGCTTCACGTACGGCTTTTAAGATTTCCAGCACAAAACGACAACGGTTTTCAAAACTGCCGCCCCATTGGTCTGTGCGCTGATTGGTCCTACTACATAAAAACTGATTCAGTAAGTACCCTTCTGAACCCATAATTTCAACACCGTCATAGCCTGCTTTTTTCGCCAGTTTGGCGGAGTGAGCAAAGTCAGCGATAGTGCTGCGAATTTGGCTGTCAGACAAAGCTTTAGGTTTAAAGGGAGTAATAGGTGATTGCACTCTACTTGGTGCCACACTAAAAGGATGATATCCATAACGGCCTGCGTGCAGCAGTTGAATACAAATTTTGCCGCCGTGCTGATGTACAGCTTCAGTAACTTTTTTATGTTTACCAGCTTGCCACCACCAGGTCAGCTGACTACCAAAAGGCACCAGATTGCCGCGAAAATTCGGACTGATGCCTCCAGTGATAATTAAGCCTACTCCACCTTTAGCCCGTTCTGCATAAAACGCAGCCAGCTTGTCAAAACCGTTTTTCTCTTCTTCCAGGCCTGTATGCATAGACCCCATAATGACGCGGTTTTTTAACTGAGTGAAGCCCAAATCCAGTGGGGCCAATAAATGCGGATATGCCACAATAATCTCTCTGGTCGTACCTGTTGAATAGCAAGAATGTAGCCGTTTTGCTGATTTATCGCAAGAGATACACAAAGTAATTGATGATGCAGCGAAGCCACAGGAGTGCAGTGAACGACGCGGTAGCTTCAGGTAATAAGGGTAAATAAACATTTACTTACAAATTCGACCCTGAGCTTTAGCCCTAAATTCGTTAGCATAGCTCTTTACTATTTTGCCGAAACTATAGGTACATCATATGTCTGAGAAAAAACCTGGGATCTTAAGACGCTTTTTTGGTGGCATTTGGCGCGCTATCAGTCTGGTTCGCCACATCACTTTTAATCTTATTTTTGCCATTTTGTTTATCCTTATACTGGTATCCATTTTCAGCAGTGACGATAAAGTGAAGATCCCTGACAGCGCCGCTTTAATTCTGAACTTGTCTGGAGATCTGGTCGAAGAAAAACGTTATATCGATCCTCTGGATCAGGTATTAAATGAAGGTATGGGTTCTCAGGAAGAAGATCCAGAAATTTTAGTGACGGATCTGGTGAAAACCATTCAGGCCGCTAAAAAAGATGAACGTATTAAAGCCATAGTGCTGGACCTGTCTTCTTTTGGCAGAGGCTCTATGGATAAATTATCTATGGTAGGTTCTGCATTACAGGACTTTAAAGCCGCGGGTAAAAAAATAATGGCAACAGGCGATTATTACAGCCAAAACCAGTATTTTCTTGCCTCATATGCCGACAGCATCAACTTAAACCCTATGGGTACGGTGCTGCTGGAAGGTTTTGGCAGCTACCCTATGTATTACAAATCTGCATTAGAAAAATTAAAAATCACCACTCACGTATTTAAAGTTGGTACTTATAAATCTGCAGTAGAGCCTTTTACCCGCGATACCATGTCAGATGAAGCCAAAGAAGCCAACAAAGCCTGGTTGGACGAATTATGGGCCAGCTATAAACAGCAAGTGGCTGAGCGTCGTGGCTTTGCCGTCGATAACTTCGATGAAACTATCGTTGGTTTGTATCAGAAGTTACAGGCAGTGAATGGCGATATGACGCAATATGCTCTGGATGCAAAGTTGGTCGATAGCATCAAAAGCCGTGAAGAATTTCGTCAGGATCTGATTGCTTTGGTGGGTGAAAACGAAAAACACAGCTTTAATCAGGTTCAGTTTAAAGATTATCAGGATGTAGTATTGCCTCCAGTTCACTACGATAACCCACTGACCGAAAAAGTCGCTGTGGTTGTGGCTCGTGGCACTATTATCGATGGTTCGGCGAAAGCCGGTACTATAGGCGGTGATACCACAGCTGCTTTATTACGTCGTGCCCGTTTTGATGAAAAGGTGAAAGCTGTAGTCTTACGTATCGACAGCGGCGGCGGCAGCGCTTTTGCTTCTGAAATCATAGGTCAGGAAATCAAACTGTTAAAAGCTGCAGGTAAGCCTGTGATTGCCTCTATGGGTGCAGTAGCTGCTTCAGGTGGTTATTGGATAGCGGCTCCAGCCAACGAAATCTGGGCCTCTCCTACTACGATCACGGGCTCTATTGGCATCTTCGGTTTGTTTCACACTCTGGAAAATGCAATGCCAGTCTTGGGTTTAAACATTGACGGCGTAGGCACTTCAGAGCTGGCAGGTTTAAGTTCAGGTTTACCTTTGTTTAAAGGTTTAACACCGGATATGTCAGGTATTTTCCAACTGATGATCAACAAAGGCTATGACGACTTCATCGGCATGGTGTCTGAAAACCGTGGCATGAGCAAAGAAGCTGTGGATAAAGTAGCTCAGGGCCGGGTCTGGACTGGTACCAAAGCACTGGAATTCGGTTTAGTAGATAAACTGGGCACCTTTGATGACGCTATTGCTGCTGCAGCTGAAAAAGCGGGTTTAACGCAATACGACATTAAAGTGATGGAACAGGAATTAACTCCTACCGAACAGTTGCTGCGTGATATGTTCGCCTCAAGCACAGTACAAGCGCTGTTACCTGATGCAAAAGAGTCGGCGTTTAGCCCGCTGTTGAAAAACATCGTGACGCAAATTAATCAGGACTTTAAAGTACTGGAACAGTTTAACGATCCAAAAGGTATCTACTCAGTCTGTATGAGTTGTACTGCGGTGAATTAACAGCTGTGTATTCGAACTAAGCCGCCTTGTGCGGCTTTTTTCATTGCTTGTAAAAAAACAGATCCACTAAAACGTAAAACCCGTATCAACTTTCGCTGATACGGGTTCCTGGAATAATGGCGGAGGGGGAGAGATTCGAACTCTCGGAAGGCTATTAACCTTCGCCGGTTTTCAAGACCGGTGCATTAAACCGCTCTGCCACCCCTCCGGCGCCGCGTATGATAATCAGATCAGTTGCGAAAGAAAAGCATTTTTTTATACTTTGATAAAACAAGGTAAATGATTGAATTGTTTTATAAAGATAACTGCTGGCACTTTGGGAACTTCCCAAGTAAGATAAAGTCAGAAAAGTAACTATTGAATGGAGAGAACAGCAATGTCCTACAACCAAAACACGCAAGCTGGCCATATCGGCCATAGCGTTGAAGTCAACAAAGTACTACGTAATACCTACTTCCTGCTGGCCATGACTTTAGCATTCAGCGCTGTCACTGCCGGTATTTCCATGGCGATGAACTTTGGTTTTGGCCTGGGTCTGGTATTTACCCTGGTGGCTTTTGGTTTAATTTTTGTCGTACAGAAAAAAGCAGACAGCGCCAGTGGCATTTTCTGGGTATTTGCTTTAACGGGCTGTTTAGGCGCATCTATTGGCCCTTTGCTGAATCGTTTCGCAGCGACAGCAAACGGCCCCGAGCTGATTATGCAAGCTTTAGGCTTAACAGCAGTCGTATTTTTCTCCTTGTCTGCTTACGCTTTAAGCTCACGTAAAGATTTTAACTTTATGGGCAGCTTCTTGTTTGTAGGTTTGATTGTGGTGATAGTCGCTGGCTTAGCCAATATGTTCTTCCAGATCCCTGCCCTGCACCTGGCGATTAACGCAGCTGTAGTGATGATTATGTCTGGTTTAATTCTGTTTGATACCAGTCGTATCGTCAACGGCGGGGAAACTAACTACATTCGCGCTACAGTGGGTTTGTACCTGAACATCTTTAACCTGTTCACTTCGTTACTGCAGTTACTGGGTATCATGGGCAGCGATGATTAATTAAGGCTTGAGATAAGCTGATGTTGCAGTAAAATGCCCCGCCACATGCGGGGCATTTTTTTAGCCTGATTTAGACAATTTTTTTGCGGGATCTAGACACATGACCAGTTTTGCCGTTCTGATTGAAGGCCCGGTATTACAAGGCCAAAGTTTTGTTAGCGCCTTGCGTTTTATGCAGCAGGCTGTTGTGGCAGGCCATAGTGTAGATTTGGTGTTTTTATATCGGGATGCGGTTTATGCAGCATCGGCTTTGATTGATTTGCCTTCAGATGAACCTAAGCTTTCAGCCAGGCTTCAGCAGTTTTGCCTCCAGCATCAAATTCCCTTGCTGTTTTGTATCACAGCAGCTGAAAAACGCGGCGTCTGCTCTGATGAGGTAAAGCCAGCACATGGTTATACAGCTGCTGGTTTAGCCGAGTTTGCGATGCGTTTAGCGAATACAGATAAACTGGTGCAATTTTCATGAAGATAGCAGTGTTAGTGACCAAGTTACCTTTGCAAGGCATCGAAGCCAGAGAGAGCCTGGATTTAATCTTCGCCTTGGCAGCGGTAGACCATCAGGTCAGCGTTATATTTAGCGATGACGCTGTGTATCAGTTGCTAAAAGCTGATGACAGCGCAGGTTTAATGGTCAAAGACTTCAGACGCAGTTTTAAACTGTTTGAGCTGTACGATATTGAGCAGCTGTATATCTGCGCGGAATCCTTACGGCAACGTAAATTGGAAACCAATGAGCTTATGCTGGACCTTCAGCCATTGGAAGGCAACGAGCTAAGCCAGTTGCTATATACGCAGCAGCATGTGATTAAGGCCTGATATGAGACTATTTGATTTAAGTCATCACCAACTTTCGGATGTTCTGAGTCTTGTCACTGCAGAAGACAAAGTTTTATTGAGGCAAGAGGCGGCGTATTTAATGAAAACCAATCAGCTTAACCAGCTGCCTTGTGCTGTGTATTGCCTTGTCACTGATGCAGCTGTACGCGGTCTGGTTATCTCCGAACCTTTTACCGCACTGAATGACAGCCAGTGGCTTGAATTAGTGCTGCAAGCGGAACAACAACTCTGATGACTGAATTGATTTTAAATAGCCAAAACTATCCTTTGGATAAACACGGTTACCTGGCTGATTTAACCTTATGGACGCCACAACTGGCAGAGGAATTCGCCCGTTTAGAGCAAATCCAAATGACAGACGCGCATTGGGAAGTGGTAAATTTTGTCCGTGCTTTTTACCAGGAGTATCAAACCTCTCCTGCCATACGTTTACTGGTGAAAAGCATGGGAGAAAAACTGGGGGCAGATAAAGGCAACAGTAAATATTTATTTCTTTTGTTTCCGGAAGGTCCGGCTAAACAAGCCACCCGTATTGCCGGTTTGCCAAAACCGGCAAAGTGTCTCTGAACCAAAGGGCTTAGAAAAACAAAGGGCTGTTAATTCAACCCTTTGTACATGCCCATTCCGGCTTCAAAACTGGTGATCACCACCACTGCAATCACACCAATCAATATCAGCCAATAGACCCAGCGCAACATGGTCTTTACCGGATTCGGCCTGGTTTTACGCACAACCACATGACGGGGGATCGGAGTCTTCTTGGAATTTTGTTGTTGTTCTTTGATTAATGACATCAGCTTTACCCAGTACAAAGGAGCAGAAAAGCTGCTCCTTACAAAAAGAACACAGAGTTCAGATATTAACAGCGGATTTCCGTTTTACCACCCATATAAGGCTGCAACACGGCTGGGATCTGAATAGAACCATCAGCTTGCTGGTAATTCTCCAGAATAGCTACTAACGTGCGACCCACAGCCAACCCTGAGCCATTTAAGGTATGCAACAGTTCTGGTTTTTTGCCTTCACCAGGACGGAACCGGGCTTGCATACGACGAGCCTGGAAATCACCCATGCTTGAGCAAGAAGAAATTTCACGGTAGGTATTTTGTGCCGGTAGCCAGACTTCCAAATCGTAGGTTTTGGTTGAACCAAACCCCATATCACCAGTACAAAGCAACATAGTCCGGTAAGGTAAACCTAACAGCTGCAATACTTTCTCGGCATGACCTGTTAATTCTTCCAGCGCAGCAAAGGACTGATCCGGGTGCACTAACTGCACTAATTCAACTTTATCAAACTGATGCTGACGGATTAAACCACGGGTATCACGGCCATAAGAGCCTGCTTCGCTGCGAAAACACGGCGTATGCGCAGTGTATTTTTGTGGCAATTCCGTCAGTTCAAAAATGCAATCACGAGCCAGGTTAGTGACTGGCACTTCAGCCGTTGGGATCAACGACATCCCCACGCCCTCTTCTGTGGCTGGTTTAGTATGAAATAAATCCGCACCAAACTTTGGCAACTGGCCAGTGCCGTACAAGGAAGCCGCATTGACCAGATAAGGCACATACAATTCGGTATAGCCGTGCTGCTCTGTGTGTAAGTCCAGCATAAACTGGCTTAAAGCACGGTGCAGACGGGCAATTTGGCCGCGCATCACCACAAAACGTGAACCGGCAATTTTTACTGCATTTTCAAAATCCAGGCCTTTATCCAGCGCTTCGCCTAAAGCCACATGATCTTTAGGTTCAAATTCAAAAGCACGGGCTTCACCCCACTGCCGAACCATCACATTGCCTGTTTCATCTTTACCTGCAGGTACAGACTCATGCGGCACGTTTGGAATAGCGCTAACAATAGCATCCCACTGCGCTAATACGGCATCTAGCTTCTGCTTGGCCTCTTCCAGCTGTGCACCTAAACCATCCACTTCAGCTAATAATGGTGTAATGTCTTCACCACGGGCTTTGGCCTGACCTATGGCTTTGGATTTGGTATTACGTGAATTCTGTAAATCCTGAGTCGCCATTTGCAACTCACGGCGCTGTGCTTCCAGCGTCTCTAGCGTAGTAACGTCCAGCTGAAAACCACGGTCCGCTAAACGTTGGGCAGTTTGAGCTAATTCGGCTCTTAAAAATTTTGCATCTAACATAGTGATTACTTCATTGAGCCCAGCTTTAAACCCAGCCAGGCGAGTGTTAAACAAATCAGCACGTTCAGCACAACATTCAGGCCGGCTTTCACCAAATCGCCTTGTTGCAGCAGTAAAACAGTGTCGAGTGAAAAAGTCGAAAAGGTAGTAAAGGCACCTAAAAAACCTACGCCGATCAAGGTTTTCCACGGATCAACCGTCAGATGTTCGGCTAAAAACAGGCCATAAAGCAGACCTAATACAAAAGACCCGAGAATATTAACCAGCAAAGTGGCAAAAGGGAATGATTTACCAAAAAGATGCAGGATAAATTCGCCTAATCCAAAACGGCAACAGGCACCTAAAGCGCCACCAATAGCCACTGCCAGGTACGCATGCATTAATCCTGTCCTTTTGCTTGTTGGTCCAGCATGGCTAAATACGCCATTTTGTCCTGCAGTTGTTTCTCTAAGCCACGATCGGAAGGCGTGTAAAACTTCATGCCTGCCATCTCTGCTGGCAAATACACTTCACCTGCCGCATAAGCGCCAGGCTCGTTATGCGCATATCGATACGCCTTACCAAAACCCTGTTGTTTAGCCAAAGCAGTCGGCGCATTACGCAAATGATCCGGTACTTCATAAGAAGGGTGTTGCTGCACATATTGGCGCATCTGGTTAAAAGCGCTATACACCGCATTGGATTTTGGCGCTAACGCCATATAGACAGCAGCCTGAGCTATAGCCCGCTCACCTTCGGCCGGACCCACACGGGCAAAGGTATCCCAGGCATCCAAGCCAATGGTTAAAGCGCGTGGGTCAGCATTGCCTATATCTTCACTGGCGATAGCGAGTAATCGTCGAGCCACATACAAAGGGTCGCCACCTCCTTCTAAAATACGGCAATACCAATACAAAGCCGCATCAGGGTTTGAGCCACGCACCGATTTATGAAAGGCAGAAATTAAGTCGTAAAAAATATCACCTTGCTGATCAAAACCCGGCAGTTGCCGTGGCACCAACTGACGGAATAAATCAGCCGTTAATTCAGTGAGAGCTGTGCCCTGCTGCGCAGTTTCAACGGCTTGTTCAAACAGGTTTAATAAACGTCTGGCATCACCATCAGCTAGTTGCAGTAATAAGGATTGCGCCTCAAGGCTTATCTGAACCTGCTGGCCATGTTGCTGGTAATGCGCCACAGCACGTTCTGTGACTAAGGTCAGATCCTCTGCGGTCAGTTTTTTTAAAATGCAGACACGGGCGCGGGATAACATAGCGTTATTCAGTGCAAAAGCCGGGTTTTCTGTAGTGGCACCAATAAAAATAATAGTGCCATCTTCTATATGAGGTAAAAACGCATCTTGCTGGGCTTTGTTAAAGCGGTGCACTTCATCGACAAACAACAAAGTGCGCTGATTTTGCGCTAAACGTTGTTTGGCCGCCTGAATTTCTTCACGTATTTCTTTGACACCAGCAGTCACAGCAGATAAACGGGCAATGGCTGCTTTGGCATAAATGGCGATAAGCTCTGCCAAAGTGGTTTTGCCTGTGCCTGGAGGGCCCCATAAAATGAGCGAGGAGATGCGCCCAGCTTCTATTGCCTTACGCAGCGGTGTACCAGGCCCCAGCACTTGCTGCTGCCCAACATAATCCGATAACTGCGTTGGCCTCAGCAGCGCTGCCAGAGGCCTTATATCGTCGTGGAATTCAAAGCCGAGGTTGTTCACTTGACGCGTTGATCATCCACTTCAGCTGTAGCCGGAATAGCAAACTGGAACAGCTCTGATGCCAGCGGCGTATTGTATTGCACCAGATTAAATTCAAAAGTGCTGTTCTGGCCATTGTTGTCCACGACCACCATTTGCGACAAGGCTAAGCCAGAAAATTTCAGGCTGAGTTTTTTCACTGCATTGCTTGGATCTTTAGGCGTGATATCAAACTGCTCGTCTGCACCTGTCACATTGTATTGAGCCCACAATTTAGGATCGTGTGAAGTCAACAACACAAAAGGGGTTTTCTGCACTTGTTCTTTGGCATCATAAATACTGACCTGATCTAACACTTCAGCATAAAACCACAGCGTTTTGCCATCACCGATAAAGAGGTTAGGCTCTGGTGTTTGAGTTTCAAAACGAAACAAAGATGGCTGCTTCAGCGACAACAGGCCTTCGCCCTGCTGGATCAGCTTATTGCTGGCATCGACGACGGTTTGATCAAAACTGGCCTGAAAGCTGGTTAAACGCGCTAACTTGTTTTGTAAAGCATCTGCTTGATCCGCCACTGCCATAAAAGCAGGCAACATCAGAGATAACACCAGGGCAACAGCTTTATTTGCTACAGTTTTTTTCATATACACCTTAGTTAAAATACTTTAGGAGGAGGAGGCGCTAATACTTCACGGTTCCCGTTGTGGCCTGCACCACTGACGATACCGCTCATTTCCATTTGTTCCACTAAACGCGCGGCGCGATTATAGCCAATACGGAAGCGTCTTTGTACACCTGAAACCGAAGCTTTACGGCTTTCGGTAACAAAAGCCACAGCCTGATCAAAGAGTGGATCAGACTCACCTTCATCATTTTCCATAGTTTCACCTGGCAGCAAGCTATCTTCCGATGGTTCACCATTTAAAATTTCTGAAATGTAATTCGGTTTACCGCGACGTTTCCAGTCCGACACCACAGCATGGACTTCATGGTCATCGACAAAAGCACCATGCACACGGGTGGGTACACCAGAACCTGGCGGCAGATACAACATATCGCCCTGACCTAACAAGCTTTCAGCGCCCTGCTGATCCAAAATGGTTCTGGAGTCAATTTTTGACGACACCTGAAACGCCATACGGGTTGGAATATTGGCTTTAATTAAACCAGTGATCACATCCACAGATGGACGCTGAGTAGCTAAAATCAGGTGGATACCAGCAGCACGTGCTTTTTGCGCTATACGGGCAATCAGCTCTTCTACCTTTTTACCCACTATCATCATCATGTCAGCGAATTCGTCGATAACGACAACGATAGAAGGCAACTTCTCAAGCTCAGGTGGCATCGTCATCATATTGTCGCTAGGCTTCCAAATCGGGTCACGAATTGGTGTACCTGCGGCAATAGCATCCTGAATTTTCTGGTTGTAGCCTTTTAAGTTACGCACCCCTAGTGCCGACATCAGCTTATAACGACGCTCCATCTCACCAACACACCAGCGCAGGCCATTGGCCGCTTCTTTCATATCGGTAACGACTTCAGTTAACAAATGCGGAATGCCCTCATACACAGACAATTCCAACATCTTGGGGTCAATCATTAAAAAGCGCACATCTTCAGGCGTGGACTTATACAGCAAACTACAAATCATCACGTTCACGCCCACCGATTTACCTGAACCCGTGGTACCAGCCACCAGCAAGTGCGGCATACGGCCTAAATCGGCCACTACGGATTTACCAGCGATGTCTTTACCTAGCACCATAGTTAAAGGCGATTTTGACTGAATAAAGATATCGTCACCTATCACTTCAGACAAACGCACTATTTCGCGGAACTGGTTTGGCAGCTCTAAACCTATATAAGATTTACCAGGGATCACTTCCACCACCCGCACGCTGATAGCAGATAAAGAACGGGCTAAATCTTTGGATAAGCCGGTAATTTTACTAACCTTGACACCTGGTGCTAAATCCAGCTCAAAACGGGTGACTACAGGACCAGGCAATACAGCCACCACTTTGGCATCGACTCCAAAATCCAGCAGCTTGGTTTCCACTAAACGGGATACCCGTTCTAAATCAGCAGGATCTATAGGGTTGGTGGCCTTGTCTGGTCTGTCTAATAAAGCTAAAGAAGGTAAATCATCCGGACTGAAATGAGCAGCATCCGGCGTGTCATCTTCTTCTTCTGCTTCGTCGATCACCACTGGTTGAGTTACAGCCTGACGTTCTACTTCGGCAAAACTTTGTTCCAGATGCTGCAATTGCTCTGGGTAATAGGCATCGTCCACAGCAGAAAAACTTAAATCGTCGTCAGCCAGTGTATCGACACTAACAAAAGCCACAGCTTCGGTTTTTTCATCCAAAGGCGCAAAAGGCAAAGGTTCTACCCGTTCTGTTCCAGGGAAATAAGCCCGGCTTGGTTGAGTTTGCACTTCTTCAATTTCAGGTAATGGAATTTGTTCTTCTTCAGGTGCGACAAAAGCAGCCTGAAAACCTTCATTACGAACCGGGCTTAATCGAATGACTTCTGGTGCTACAGCAGGTTCTGTGTGAGTTAGTTTGGACATGTCAGTGTCCATTTCTGGTTCACGACGCTGTTGCGGTACTGTTGATTCGGTTTGAAACGATAAAGGCGATGCCGCTTTAGCCGCTGAACGCTCCGCCAGGTAATGGCCTAAACGGGTTGGCGCCTGATACAACGCCACCAGCAAACGTATCGTTAAAGCGCCCAGCTCATCTGCCACTGTGACCCAGGAAATACCTGTAGCCAAAGTTAAACCTGTGGATAGACCACAGAGCAGTAACAGTATGGTGCCAATAAAATTAAAGTTTGGCATCAGCATAGAAGTGACTACATCACCCACTACACCGCCGGATGAAAAATAGAAAATATCATTAAAGTTAATGCTGCTGATGGCGCTGGCACAAAGGATAGTTAAGACTAAACCTATCAGGCGCAACCCGAGGATCAGAAAGTCCATCTCCATCATTGCTTTAGCGCGGCGAGTTAACAAATAACCAGCGAAGGCTACCAGTGGCGGTACTAAATAAGCTATCCAGCCAAAGGTAAATAACAAGATATCGGCAATCCAGGCGCCTTTAGGCCCTGCGTAATTATGCACAGCGGTTTGATAACCTGCCTGAGACCAGCTTGGGTCGGCCGGGTCGAATGACATTAAAGCCAATAACATAAAGGCAGCAAAACCAAAGCTGAGGATTAACCCTACTTCGGATAAACGCTGCATTCCGTTTAAAGAAAACAATAATTTGGCTCGTAACCTTCTGGCTTCACTCAACACAACAAGTCCCATTTATTCTAAGAATTCTACCTACTTAAGATACCAGAGAGACAACTCTGATGCACCCCTTTATAGCCGTATCACCTGAAGCTACAGCCTTATTGACCACAACTTCAACGACTAAGGCTTATATAAACTTTAACGCCTGAACACTGGCTGTACAAAACCCCTTCGTCCTTAATGCCTTTAGGGTTACCCTGTGTCTTTGACGTATAGCCCTATTGAAGGCGCCTGCATCAATTGACCGCAACAAACGTAGTTTGTTTCACTTCTTCCATCACTACATAAGTACGACTTTCCCGTACGCTGGGTAAACGTAATAGGGTTTCACCTAACAGTTCGCGATAAGCCGCCATATTGGCCACCCGGGTTTTTAATAAAAAGTCGAAACTGCCGGACACTAAATGGCACTCCTGTATTTCATGTAGCTTCTGTACGGCTTTGCTGAACTCGTCAAAGTCTTCAGGCGAGGTTTTACTTAAGGTGATTTCAACAAAAACCAGTAACGCGGAACCTACTTTATTCGGGTCAACCTGCGCTGTATAGCCCAGAATATAACCCTCAGCTTCTAATTTACGCACCCGCTCCAGACAAGGAGTCGCACTCAACCCTACCCTTTTGGCCAATTCCACATTGGCAATACGACCATCATGTTGTAATTCAGTCAGAATTTTACGGTCAATGCGGTCTAGTTTTTTCACACTTTTACTGGTTTCGTACATAGCAGATAAAAATTTCACTTTTGAATTTATAACAGGATTTATAACTGCACTTTATAAAAAAAACAACAGGTAAAACTACAAATCAGTAACTATACTAGGCAAAAATTTTACTCAACCCTACACAGGCGGAATATCATGATTATTGGCGTACCTAAAGAGATTAAAAACCACGAATACCGCGTCGGTATGACCCCTGCCAGCGTGCGTGAGCTGACGGCTCTTGGCCACACTGTTTTTGTTGAACACAATGCAGGGAGCGGCATTGGTTTTGGTGACGACGCTTATCAGGCTGCTGGTGCCACAGTATTAACGACTGCTGCTGAAGTTTTTGCTAAAGCAGACATGATTGTGAAAGTAAAAGAGCCTCAGGCAGTGGAGCGCGCTATGCTGCGTGAAGGCCAAATCCTGTTCACTTACCTGCACTTAGCTCCGGATTTGCCACAAACTGAAGACCTGATCAAATCAAAAGCTATTTGTAT
Organism: Rheinheimera sp. 1928-s; assembly: GCF_029269265.1. Classification (GTDB taxonomy): domain Bacteria; phylum Pseudomonadota; class Gammaproteobacteria; order Enterobacterales; family Alteromonadaceae; genus Pararheinheimera. Next base: position 146,007 of record NZ_JARIXP010000006.1, on the reverse strand, counting down.
CGCCTACGAAACAGTCACAGACAACCGTGGTGGCTTGCCTTTATTAGCTCCTATGTCTGAAGTTGCTGGCCGTATGTCTATTCAGGCGGGTGCCCGTGCTTTAGAGAAGTCATGTGCCGGTCGCGGTATGTTATTAGGCGGCGTACCAGGTGTTGAACCTGCCAAAGTAGTCATTATCGGTGGTGGTATGGTGGGTACCAACGCAGCTCAGATGGCTGTGGGTATGGGTGCTGACGTGGTCGTACTGGACCGCAGCGTAGACGTATTACGTCGTATCGATGCCCAGTTCAACGGCGCAGTCAAAACTGTGTACTCCACTGTAGATGCGTTGGAAAAACATGTGTTATCTGCTGACTTAGTCATTGGTGGTGTGTTAATTCCTGGTGCTGCTGCTCCTAAACTGGTGACTGCAGATCATATCAAACGTATGAAGCCAGGTTCAGCCATTGTTGACGTGGCTATCGACCAGGGCGGTTGTGTAGAGACTTCTAAAGCCACTACGCACGCTGATCCAACCTACATTGTGGATGACGTAGTGCACTACTGTGTGGCCAACATGCCAGGCGCAGTGCCACTGACTTCTACTTTTGCACTGAACAATGCCACTCTGCCGTTTATCATCCGTTTAGCCAACAAAGGCTACAAACAGGCACTGCTGGACGATGCGCACCTGTTAAACGGCTTAAACGTAATTAATGGCCACGTGGTGAACAAACACGTAGCAGACGCATTAAACCTGCCATTTGTTGAACCTAAGCAAGTGTTAGCTGCAGTTTAATCTATTTAGTACCCCTTGATCAGGGCGGCCTTAAGGTCGCCCTTTTTTTTCCTTGTAATTTCCGTTAGTCTTTCGGCTTCATTCTGCAAGGTTTTTGATCATGAACTATCTGTTATCAGCTGTTTTTGCTTTAAGTTTTTCTGTAGCCGCTGTTGAGGAAATCCAATTTGAAAAAGAATGGATCAAAGTAGGTCATCTTGAATTAGAAGTAGAACTGGCCTTAACCACAGAGCAACGCGCCCGCGGCCTGATGTATCGCGACAAAGTAGAAAACGGCATGTTGTTTATATACGAAGAAGAACGAATTTTATCCTTCTGGATGCGTAATACCAAAGTGCCTTTGGATATCGCCTATATCAAAGCAGACTGGACCATAGAACCAATACAGTTCTTGTACCCTTATGATGAAAAAGGTAAAAAATCCAAGGGCCCAGCCATAGGCGCCTTAGAAATGCCACAAGGCTGGTTTAAAGCCCAGGGGTTAGCTGCAGGCACTAAGATTGTTCGCTGCGGTAAGAAATGTGATTAATTTGCACCGGCCATCAATCTATCTGGAATTCGACACAAGTCTATGTGGCATTCGACACTAATGTAGTGTTGTAATCGCCGCGAATCGGCATAACAACATCTACATCAGGCAGATCTACAGCAGGAAAAAATCTGCTTGAGAGGATTAAGCCCTCTGTTGATGAGTAAAGGAAGAGCTTCGGCTATTGGACGGATAAAACCGCTCCCGCACTTTCATAAAGGGGGTTTCTACAAAAAAGTAGAGCGCCCAGCCACAAAAAATACTCACAGCCATAATAATGGTCACACCCAAACTACCATTAACATCAATGCCATATTCTGTCAGTGGAGCTTTTAGAACTTGAAATAAGGGTTTGTGGATCAAATAAATTGCATAGGACCAAAGTGCAATGTATGTGGCGCCGGGAATTCGTATGCGGTTCAGCCAGGAGTGCGGGCTCAGAGCTGCGAGTACAAGAATAGCAAAGCTGATTGCCAACAATGAATAACCAAAGGTCACCACCTGGAATGTGCGACCGAAGCCTCTGATGTACTCATAGTTCTGAAATACATAAAACATCACTGCCACACTCGCCAGTCCAGCGAACAATAGTAGATTACCTTTGCGCAATAGTGCTGCATACACAGTGGGATGAAAGTTTTTCAATAAAGCAATGGCCACACCGGGCAGTAATTCATCAAAGCGGGTAAAGCTTGAGTAATAAATATGCTCCATAAAAGATCGACCGGAGATGTTCTCTTCGCCATGTGCATACCAGTTAAATCCACGCAGAAACATAGCCAGCAACATAGCACCAATAAGAACTGCCCAGGCGAGGCCAATAGAACGTCGGCTATAGGCGATGGCTAATGCAATAATTGGAAAAATTAAATAAAACTGTTCTTCAATACAGAGCGACCAGGAATGAGTAAAAGTTTCTCCCGGCCCTAATCCCAGATTTTGAGTAAAAGTTAAAAATGACCAGAGCGATGCAGTCGCAGTGCCGCCGAGCGCCACAGGAAAAATGAAATAAAGCGCCAGCACAAAATAATAATTAGGCAGAGTGCGCAGAAAACGGCGAATGTAAAAAAGTTTGAGTGAAAAATCCTGCCCTTTGGAAAAGGCCGACAGGATCTGGTTACCAATCAAATAGCCACTCAATACAAAAAACAGATCAACCCCTGTCCAGCCCACTGAACTAATAAAACCAAACAGATTTTCAGGGCTGACAACGACCTTATAGTGATAAATCAGCACTATGATAATAGCGATGACACGCAGCGTGTCCAAGCCGTTAAGGCGATTTTTATCAGAAACAGAACTATCCATGTTAGTGCTTATCCCTTGGGTGGATGAGAAGAGGCTGTTGATATCTGGAGGCTAATTATCAGACAGCATGATGGCTTAGTCTGGTAATAACAACCATGACATGCTACGTGATAAAAGCCGCCCTGCAAGAAACGCTATGAACAGGCAAATACTCAGAGATTAAAAGGCTCCTGATCATCCCGCAGCAGCAGAATTTCGCTAAAGCCCATTTTAACAAAGGCGTTTTTGCGATAGTCCTTGAGCGCACCTGTGCCCTTGGCGGTCATGGCGACTTGCTGCTCCATTTTACGAAACGCAGTGAGGTCTATGCCTTCGGCTGCTGCTACGGCCTCATAGCTATCGGCGTATTTGTCGTAGCTGAAGGGGATCTTTTTCCACTCGCCTTTGAATTTATAACTGATATGTCGCGCCATCTTCCAGCTCCTTGTGTTGTGCAGCCAACTGCTCTTGCTGCTGTAAGGTCTGCTGTTGTTTCAGTGCCGGTGCTGCATACATTTGCTGCACATAGGGCCTTAACTCTTCAGGCAAAGAAGCCATTTTGGTTTGATACCACAGACTGTCTTCACCAGGGTCTAGTTCCACATCCATTTGTGCTGCTAAATAATTCACCGGATATAGCCTATAACCGGCCCAAATTTGACGGTCAATCTCCGCAGCTAAAGCGGCAGGGTCCTGAAAGATAGCCTGAATGGCCTCGCCAAAATGCACATGCACCCGGCCTTTTTGACCCACTATGCCCTGCACTATGCTTTGAATATCTTCCATTTCAGATTTTTTATAGTCGCCCGTGCTGGCCAGTTGATAAAGCTCGTTGGCTTTTGCCTGATCTAAAGGGTCAAATTCATAAGATAAACACACAGGCACAATATTTAACGACTGCATATAAGTCGCAAAATCCATACCGCGTTTTTTACCTTCAATATTAAACATTTTTAAGATGGCTTCATCGGTTTGATCCAAACCATCTTTAGCCCGGCCTTCTTTTTGCGCTATCCAGATGGAGTGGCCGGTCTCAAGAGAATCTTTGATATAAGCCGACAAATGACTCAGGGCTTTAAGCATTTCGCGTGGTGCTTTAATAGAGCGCTTTACAATAAAGCTTTTATTCAGTTTCATCAGCTCGGTCGCACATGGCATTTTCAGCAAGTTATCGCCAATGGCAATACGTACTGTGTCCATGCCCTTTTGATGCAAGCACCAGTTCAGCAACGCCGGATCCATAGCGATATCTCTATGGTTCGAGATAAATAAATAAGATTTTTTTGGATCCAAATGTTCAAGGCCGCTGACACTGACACCGGCCGAGCTTTTCTGCAGGCTTTGTTGTAAAAAGTCAGCCACCATATGCTGCACGTCAGAAACAGTGCGCAAGCCTTTTGCTTTGCGTGCCAGTAACAAGCGCAACACAGGCGTAAACAAATATCGGATAGTTTTAGGCCAGCTGGCCAGGCGGTAATTTAAAATCGCATGCAAAAAATCGGCGTCGTCCAATAAACGACTAATCGCTTGTGGTACTTCATGGTCAAAATAAGGGCGAATATCCTTGAAAGGATCCGTTTGATTTAGCACAGCTTTTAAACCCCAGGTTGAAAATGTTCCCTATTCTACCTGTTGCCAGACGGATCACCAGAGCAATCTGGACTGATCACTTAGCAGTTGTTGAATTATTAAGCGCTTTTCTTTAGATCAGGCCGTCAGGGCATAAAGCGGAGCGAATTGCACCGGCATCAGGCGGTTTTGTTGCACCCGAACCAGTTGGCCAGCAACTAACTGCTTGCCATTTAACAGCTCCATAGGCTCGAGTAGCAGACAATCCACCATAGGGTCAGCTTTGGCGACCAGCACCACTTTAGCTCGGCTTAAACCTTCAAGCTTGGCGATACTTTTTAAGTCGGTGCGGCTTTCTATGCTGGAAAAGTTAAACAGGTGACTTTTTTGCACTGGGGCTTTGACAAAACTCAAGGCAGCAACGGCTTGGGCTGCGACTGTCAGCAAGTCGCTGTCAGGCAATAAACCTTCCAAAGCTTCCGCAAAATCCATTAATAGCTGGGCTTGTTCCATACTCAAGCTTTGCTGTTCTGGTTTAACGTTCAGCTCTTTGGCGCTAAAGGCCGTTTGAATATGGTGGCTGTTTGATAACTGCAACAGCAAACGGTCTTGCTCATCGCAATACTGCCAGCACCAGTCAGGGCATAAAGACAACATACTCAATCCTTGTGAATTCAAGATGTTGCCTTTCTACACCTGTTTTTATACGCTGTTAAAGATTATTTTGGACTAAGATTCAGGGATCCAAAATTGATCGGCATATGCCTTATTTCAGGCTCTCCACGATCTCTTTGATCAAGCTTGGGCCTTTATAAATAAAATTAGAATACACCTGAACCAGGTTGGCACCTGCGTCCATTTTTTCCTGTGCCGCTTTGGCTGAATCTATGCCACCTACGCCAATAATCGGCATCTGTGGGCCTAAGGCTGCGCGGAACTGACGGATAATCTCTGTGCTCTTTTGTTGCACTGGCAAACCACTTAAACCGCCCATTTCATTGCCATATTTCAGGTGTTGCACTGCACTTTTATCCAAGGTGGTGTTGGTGGCAATCACCCCGTCCATTTTGCTGCGAAGCAAAGTTTCTGCCACTTGCTGCACTGCGACTTCATCCATATCAGGTGCTATTTTTACAAAAACCGGCACGTATTTATCTTGCTGCGCTTGTAGATCCAACTGCTCGTTTTTCACCGCCTGCAACAAATCAAATAACGCATCACCAAATTGCAGATCCCGTAAACCCGGCGTATTAGGTGAAGAAATATTGACTGTAATATAGCTGGCGTGAGCATAAACCTTACGCATACAAGCTATGTAGTCGTCTTTGCCCTGCTCGTTGGGTGTGTCTTTGTTTTTGCCTATATTAATGCCAAGTACACCTTTGTAGCTCGATTTCTTTACATTCTCAACCAGATAATCCACACCTTTGTTATTAAAGCCCATGCGGTTAATAATGGCGTTGGCTTCAGGTAAACGGAATAAACGTGGTTTGTCATTCCCCACCTGAGGCCGTGGTGTGACCGTGCCCACTTCAATAAAACCAAAACCCATCTGACCAAAAGCGTCGATGCAATCGGCATTTTTATCCAAACCCGCAGCTAAACCCACAGGGTTATCAAAATGAATACCAGCTACTGTCACAGGTTTTTTCGGCAAATCCTGACGCCACAGCAAAGCTGCCGGGGTGTTTTTTAAGTGCTTTAAACTGCCAAGGGCCAGGTGATGTGAAAACTCAGCATCTGTACAAAACATTAAAGAACGTGCCAGTGAATAGAACATAACAACCTGCTTTTGTCAGTAAAGGGGAAAAGTAAAATCTTAGTGTGCTTTAAAAAGCACCGGCTCTAAAAAGAGCCGGTGTATTCTAGCTGGAACCTGAATTATTTCACAGGGTCACAGTGGTGGCTGAGTAACATCAGTTCACGCAGTGCCACTGAGAATTTAGCAAACTCATGGCTCTTCGTGGTTTTGAACTCCGCCAGCATTAAACGCCAGCGCGCCAGCACAGGTTCATGTTCAGTGATCCAACTGCCGATCACTGCTTCTGCATCACAAGCCCCTGCACAACCGCGTATGACGACTGCAGATAAAGCACGTTGTTGCCAGTCCAACTCTTCGCGGTACGAAGCCCGGGCCAGAGCCTGCCAATGGTTCGCCACAGGTTGCTGAGTAATTTGCTCCAGGAACCAGTGCAGATCCAAACGATCGCCCAGCTTGAAGTAAATTTCCGCGCTTAACAGCAGAGAATTTTTCTCAGCGTCTGCCACCTGGGCAATATCCATCACAGAGAAACAAGTACTCAGTTGAGCTAAATAACGGGCTACGTCAGCAGGCACACCTTGTTCAATAAAGGCTTGCTCGTTAGCTGCCAGTTGTTCAGCTTCGGCCGGTGCCAGTACTTTTTGCAGGTTATTGCTGATTTCAACAAAAGCAGGTTTGAAGAAATCTATCGTCTGCTGAATATCCAGCGCTTTATTACGATGACGTAAGAACCAACGTGTAGTGCGGCGCATAGTACGGCGCAACTGGTGGAATAACTTAATCTGCAGTGCTGCAGGAATGACGTTATCTAACTCTTCCAACTTGTTCCATACGGCTTCCACGTCAAACAAATCGCGGGCTATGGTGTAACAAACGGCCACTTCAGCAACAGAAGAACCTGTTTCTTCCATCATACGCTGGGCGAAGTTAGCGCCCATATCGTTGACCATCAGGTTAGCCAGTTTAGTAGCGATGATCTCAGCCTTTAACGGGTGAGTTTCCATCTCTTTGGCATAACTTTGCTGCAGCACTTTCGGGAATGCAGTAAACAGATGACGTTTGAAGTAACTGTTTTCATAAATTTCCGGCAGTACCAACCACTCTTTCATTACCATTTTGCCGTAAGCGGTCAGAATGGCCAGCTCAGGACGGGTTAAACCCTGGCCTTTGGCGGTACGTTCAGCCAAGGCGTCGTCTGAAGGTAAAAACTCCAGTTCACGGTTTAACTTGCCGTCTTTTTCCAACGCATGGATAAAGCGGGTGTATTCCTTCATCTGCTCAGCGCCCAGCACTGAAGAGACAGAAATACTCTGGGTTTGACGGTAACAGTCGTTAATAACGATATCAGCCACATCAGTGGTCATAGCAGCTAACAACTCGTTACGTTGCTTCAGCGTCATATCACCGCTGGCTACCAGAGCGTTTAACAGGATTTTGATGTTTACTTCGTTATCTGAACAGTCTACGCCGCCGACGTTATCGATAAAGTCAGTGTTAATGCGGCCACCGTTGTTTGCATATTCAATACGGCCACGTTGAGTAGTTCCTAAGTTACCACCCTCACCTATAACTTTAGCTTTCACTTCTTTACCGTTGACGCGAACCGCTTCTGAACCACGGTCACCGACTTCAGCATGAGTTTCATCAGTGGCTTTAACGTAAGTACCTATACCACCGTTCCAAATCAGATCCACGTCCATCATCAACGCGGCACGGATAAATTCGTTTGGTGTCAGGCTAACTGCTGTTGTACCTAACATCTGCTGAATTTGTGGCGTCAGCTTGATGGACTTAGCGCTGCGCATAAACAAACCACCACCTTCGGAGATCAATGACTTATCAAAGTCATCCCAGGTAGAAGTTGGCAGATTGAACATACGCTCACGTTCAACAAAGGTTTTTGCTGCATCTGGATTCGGGTCAACAAAAATGTGCATATGGTTAAATGCAACCTGCAGACGGATATGTTTTGATAACAGCATGCCGTTACCAAATACGTCACCAGCCATATCACCTATACCGACACAAGTGAAATCTGTGGTCTGGCAGTCAATACCTACTTCACGGAAGTGACGTTTCACCGACTCCCAACCACCGCGGGCTGTAATACCCATACCTTTGTGGTCATAACCGTTTGAGCCGCCTGAGGCAAAAGCGTCACCTAACCAGTGGTTATATTCAGCAGAAATCGCGTTGGCAATATCAGAGAAAGTGGCGGTGCCTTTATCGGCTGCTACTACTAAATACGGGTCATCTTCATCTAAACGTACGACAGATTTAGGCGGAACTATCTGGCCCTGCACTATGTTATCTGTGATATCCAGTAAACCACGGATAAAGGTGCGGTAACATTCTTTACCTTCGTTTAAGAAGGCTTCACGGCCACCGGTTTCTGGTAACTTTTTACAAACGAAACCACCCTTCGCACCTACTGGCACTATCACGGTATTTTTCACTTGCTGAGCTTTGACCAAACCTAAGACTTCTGTACGGAAGTCTTCACGACGGTCTGACCAACGCAGACCACCACGGGCCACTTTACCACCACGTAAATGCACACCTTCAACGCGTGGCGAGTAGACAAAAATCTCAAAAGCTGGCACCGGCAATGGCATATCCGGCACTAAAGACGACTTCACCTTAAAGGAGATGTAGCTCTTCTGCTGGCCTTGAGCATTTGGCTGGAAGTAGTTGGTACGTAAAGTAGCCGACATCATGGCAACAAAACGGCGGATGATACGGTCATCATCCAGGTTGACTACGCTGTCCAGTTGCTCATTTAACTGCTTTTCAATAGCGTCGATAGCAGCAGCGTCACCAGTGTTTTCTGGATCAAACTTGGTGTTAAACAGCTGCACTAACAAATGCGCCAGTTTTGGATAACGGGCAAAAGCGTTTTCTACGTAAGACTGACTGAACGTGCCGCCGATCTGACGTTTGTATTTAGCATAAGCACGTAATAACGAGGCTTCACGGCCTGTTAAACCTGCGCCTAAAATCAGACGGTTAAAACCATCGTCTTCCAGATCGCCTTTCCACACTTTGGCAAAAGAATCCTGGAAAGATAACTGCGCTTGTTCAAAGTCTGTTGGCATAGCGCCGTTGACTTCCATCGCAAAGTTTAAAATCCAGCTGACTGAGCCATCCGGGCAACGCACCGCATAAGGGGTTTCACCTATCACACGTAACCCAAAGTTTTCCAGTATTGGCAATACATCAGATAAATGGATTGGGTGATCTTTGTGGAACAGGTTCAGACGCACGGCTTTACTGTCGTTACGCTCTTCCTGTGGACGGTAAAACAGCATATCCAGACGGTGTTCGTCGTTTAACGACTCAATTTTTTCAATGTCGACCAAGGCATCATTTGGCAACATTTCGTCTTTGTAAGACGATGGGAACGCATTGAGGTACTTGCGGCCTAACTCACGGCCACGCGCTTCGCCATAATGGCCTACCAATGCCGCTTCAAGTTTGTCTTCCCAGGTACGGGCCGCTTCGACTAAATTGCGTTCAATTTCTTTCACATTAAACTCGATATTGTTATCGTTGATCCGAACGAAATAATGGGTACGTGCCAACACAGATTCGGAGAAGTACGTAGTGAATTCTACGGCTTCAGTACTGCCCAAAGACTGCGCCAGAATTTGTTGCGTGACTTTACGCAGCTGCGTGTTGTATCGCTCACGGGGCACATACACCATAGCGGAGACAAAACGGCCAAAAGCGTCTTTGCGCACAAATAAACGTGTCATGTCACGTTCCTGCATTTGCAGTACGCCGGTCGACACATCTAAAAGCTCATCTGTGGTTGCCTGGATCAGCTCATCACGTGGATAAGTTTCCAGAATATTCAGCAAGGCTTTGTAGGCGTGAGTGCCATGAGCAAAACCAGACTTCGCCATCACTTTCGCCAGCTTGTTTTTCAGTAAAGGAATGTCAGCGGCGCTGTTGTTGTATAAAGAAGATGAATACAAACCAATAAAACGATCTTCGCCAATCACCTGGCCTTTGTCATCAAAACGTTTAATACCGACGTAATCGATATAGGCAGGACGGTGTACACGGGATTTATTATTGGTTTTGGTCAGGATCAGCAACGAAGCATTTAAAGCTTGTTTGCGCGCCTGCTCTGGTAAATCAGACAACATCAAATCGCGTGAGGTAGAACGGCGCATTAAACCTAAAGCGCTGTCGTTGACGCTTTCAATTTTATGATCGCCTTCCACCGCTTTGATACGGTATTCACGATAGCCCAGCAAGGTGAAGTTATCTTTGGCCATCCAGTTTAAGAATTCGACGGCTTGCTCAAGTTCAGTTGCATTCACTGACGCTTGTTTTGGCAAATCTGCAATCACCTGCAGCAGTTTTGCACGGATAGGTTTCCAGTCCTGCACAGCGAGAGATACATCTTCCATCACAGATTGCAATTCAGAAGTAAGAGCCTCAACGGCAGCTTTGTCTGTCATTCGATCAATTTCGATATGGAACACAGTCTGTTCTGTGCTGGCTTGCTCTACAGTGCCCAATTTAAAAAAGTCCGTGATGTCGTTTTTATCGTTACGGAGCGTTTGTAATGGATAATGCAATAACAAGTGAGTGGTAATAGACTGGCGTGTTAACGCCATACGAACAGAGTCCACTAAAAACGGGCTGTCTTTCACCACTATTTCTACGATAGTGTGTTTGGATTCCCAGCCGTGTTTTGCAATTTCAGGGTTAAATACCCGGATCAGTGCTTTGCCCTCGGTATGACCGTTAAAACTTTGCCATAAGCTCAATGCTGCGCCATACAGATCGCTGTCGTTACGACCAAACAAATCTTCATGGGACATATTGCCATACAAAGTGTGGGCAAATTTTTCGACCAGCTCGACCTGATCTTTGACTTTAGAACGAATAAGCTTACTTACATTTTGTAGTAGTACAGAAGGTTGACCGTCTATCAGTGCCATTTTTGTATCCTTTTTTGAAACCTCGGCCTGTTGATACCGGGTTTACTTACATACAGAGCGTGTCAGGTGCGAAGTTTATTGAGTATTGACGGGCTTTTCGAGCTTTATTTATGTCTTTGTTACTGGTTGTACCAGAATAAAAATAGCTGATTTGACAAGTTATTCATCCGCTGTAAATAGAAAATGGCCTTACGGCCATTTTCTTGTTTAAACATGCAGTTTTTTGACTAGTTATTTTTTCGCCAGAAAAAGGCTGCAAGGGCTGGTAATACCAAAATTGCACCTAGCATGTTCACTAAAAACATAAAGGTCAGCAATATGCCCATATCCACCTGGAATTTCAGCGCTGAAAATACCCAGGTGCTGACGCCGATGGCTAAGGTAATACCCGTAAACAACACTGCACTGCCCGTCTCTTTTAACGCAGTAAAATACGCCTGACGCAGTGGTGTGCCATTACGCAGCAATTGCGTCATGTTCGACAGGATATAAATACCGTAGTCGACACCTATACCTACGCCAAGTGCGATAACGGGTAAAGTAGACACAGTTAAACCTATTTCCAGTTTAGTCATTAGCGCCGTGGCCAGCACCGACACCACATAAAGCGGCACTATAACGGCAACAGTGGCTTTAACAGAGCGGAAGCTGATTAAACACAGCACTATCACGGCACCATAGACATACCACATCATAGGCGTCTGAGCTGCAGCTACCGCTTCATTGGTGGCCGCCATGACACCAACAGGGCCTGAAGCTAACTTAAACTTCACCTCATCTGTGCTGAGTTCGGCGCCTGCTTTTTTCGCAGCAGCGACCACAGTTTCTATGGTTTCGGCTTTATGGTCGTTTAAGAACAGGATCACCGGCATTACAGAACAATCACTGTTCAGTAAACCTGTGCTGGTTTCTACCCGGCTGGACGACTGCACCAGGCTTTCAGTAGTACGTGGCAAGATTCTCCACTTCACATTGCCTTCGTTGTAAGCCGCATTGATGGTCTTGGATACGGATGCCAGCGATACAGCTGACTGCACGCCCGGCACATTTTCCATTTGCCACTGGAACTGATCCACCCTGTTCATCACATCGTGAAAAGTACAGCCGTTGGCCGGTGTTTCTACCATCACATTAATGTAATCCACAGAAATGGCGTAACGGTCTGTGATCAGGAAGGTATCCTGGTTATAGACTGAATCTTCATGCAAGGCCGGAGCGCCCGGATGCAAATCGCCTATTTTCAGGTAAGAACTTTGCTGCCAGCCTAAAGCAAAGAGCGCAGCTGTAGCCAACAAGATGATCAACGCATATTTAGGCGTCGCAAAAGCCGATAAGCTGTACCAGAACTTTTCAATACGTGGATGAGGGGTCTGCACTTTCTGCTTGTACTTGTCGCTGAATTTCACATAGGACATCAGTACAGGCAATAAAATAAGGTTGGTCAGGATAATGATACCCACACCTAAGCTTGCCGTGATGGCCAGCTCACGAATCACACCTATTTCAATAATCAACAGAGTTAAAAAACCTACTGTGTCGGATAGCAGTGCGATACCGCCTGGGATCAACAGCTTACGGAAACTAGCCTGAGCTGCAGTTTTTGCATCCATACCCAAAGCCACGTTTTTACCTGTGGCATTGATCATCTGCACGCCATGACTGACGCCTATCGCAAATACAAGAAATGGCACCAGTATCGACATAGGATCAATACCAAAGCCTAAGACAGTCAGGGTACCCATTTGCCAAATCACTGCGATCAGTGAGCAAGATATAGGTAACAACGTCAACATCACTGAGCCGCTGAACAAATACACCATAATGGCGGTGATAACGATGGCAACGGCGAAAAAGGCCAATACGCCTTTAGCACCATCTGCGACATCCCCCACCATTTTGGCAAAACCTATGATATGCACACTCAGGTTTTCATTCTGGTACTGAGCACGCACTTGCTGCTCAAGCTCTGCCGCAAATTTAATGGTATCGAGTTTTTGTTGGGTATCAGGGTCTACTTCTAACAGTTGTGCTGTCACCATAGCGCAACTGAAATCGTCCGCCACCATACGACCGACAATACCTGCTTTTTCGACATTGGATTTGACCACTGCCAAACCTTCTGCTGTAGGCGCAAATTCCGCAGGAATAACAGGGCCACCGGCAAAGCCATCTTCAACGACTTCAACAAAACGTGTGCTGGGGCTGTACAGAGATTTGACCAGACTACGGTCTACTCCTGGCAGGTAATAAATTTGATCATGGATTTTTTTAAAGGATGCAAAAAAATCCGGATTAAAAATATCGCCTTTGGCATCACAGACTGACACCAGAATATTATTTGCACCGCCAAAATCTTTGGCGTGTTGCATATAAGTCTGCATATATTCGTGTTGCAGCGGGATATTTTTGGTAAAAGCCGCATCCAGTTTAATTTGTGTGGCTTTAAATAATAAAAACAAAGTGGCGAGTACAAAAAGTACGATGACAGCCATACGATGGCGGAACAATACCGTCTCGCAACTGGTTACAATTCGATTCAGACTCATGTTATTCCGGCTTCTTAAGTGCTAAGGTTCTAATTCCAGCTTCGGTCACTAACACCAGCTGTTCCTTGACTGCAACGGCATTTAAAATGGCTTTACTGTCTTCTGTCTTTAAAGGCTCAAAACTGACACCATCGTCGCGACTGACCAACAAAGTACCGGCATTACCCGTCAAATAAACATGGTCGGCGGCATCAGTCAGCACACTGTTTAATGTGGCGGTTTGGTTATGTTGCACTTCCTGCCAGCTTTGGCCCAAGTCAGTACTTCTGAACACATGGCCACGTAAACCAGCCGCTATCAGGGTGTTTTTTGCGGTCATAGCTAAGCCAAACAAAGAACCATTATAAAACTCCGGATGACGGGTCCAGCTTTTGCCAAAATCTGAACTGGTGGCAAAAAAGCCTGCTTCGCCAATCAAATACAACACATTATTGTGCTGATAAATGCGATTAAAATGTGGCAATACTGATGCACGTTCATCCGAATAAGCATCAGGGTCTGTTTCCTGCAGCTCTTTTAAATACTCCTGATCTTCAGCGCCCACCAACTCCAGATGAAATTCATCCGACCAGGTTCTACCGCCGTCTGTGGTGCGGTAAAACATGCCATAAGCACCGAGAGCTATGCCATTGCTGGCATCAGCAAATAAAATATCAAACAGAGGTTTGTCTGTTTCTGGCTTAAATTGCTGCAACTGCCAGCTTTGACCACCATCTTGGGTAGCAATAATAGTCGCATCATGCCCCACTGCCCAGCCGTGTTTGTCATCAGAAAAATACACTGAGGTAAACAGGCTTTGTACGGGGGTTTGAATTTGTGTCCAGTGGGTGCTGTCTTTACTGAGCAGCAGATGACCACGATCGCCTACCGCAACATACAGCTGATCGTTAACGCGGATTAAATCGGTCAGCACAGATTTTTCTGCCAAAGGCATCATATAAGATGGCGTTGGCGACACTGCAGACTCAGCGTGAATTTGGGTTGTCAGCAGCAAAGCCGCAACAGAGGATAAAAGTTTAACCATCATTAGAGTTTTCACTCAGCATCAATTTAAAAACAAAAACGGTTGGCATCAAGCCAACCGTTTAACTACTGCTTACAGATTAACGGGTACCTTCACGGCGCAGAGCCGCTGGAGTAAAGTCATTGTCTGTTAACGGCACAGAGAAATCATACATCTTGTCTTCGTTGTCTAAACCAATCGCTATATAACGACGGGTATTCAGATCGTGGAAAACTTCCAGCGTACTCCAGTGGGTTGGTACTTCGTAGTAGTTCAGACCATGAGCCACGGCAACACGGTATAACTCGCCTCTGTTGTCATACAAGTCAGCTACGTGTACTTGCCAGCTGTCTTCGTCGATAAAGAATACACGTTTACCGTAGACATGGCTGGTACCGCTTTTCAGATTCGCTTCAACTACCCAAACACGGTGTTTTTCCCAGCGCACGTATTCCGGATTGATGTGGCCTGGCTTTACCAGATCCTTATATTTCACGTCTTTGCTGTGCAGTTTGTAACTGTTGTAAGGGATAAACAGCTCTTGTTTACCCACTAACTTCCAGTCGTAACGGTTTGGTGAACCGTTGAACATATCGAAGTCATCTGTGGTACGCAAACCATCAGAGGCTGTACCTGGTGCATCATAAGCCACGTTTGGCGCACGACGTACCCGACGTTGTCCTGTGTTGTAAGTCCAGGCCTGACGAGGAGTTTTGACCTGGTCCATAGTCTCATGAACCAACAATGCAGTACCGGCCAGACGAGCTGGAGTGGTTACAGCTTGCTTGAAACGGAACAGGATATTTTCTTTCTGCAAAGCATCTACTGTGGCATCCGGCGCTGAGTATTTGAACATAATTTGTTCATCAAAGCCGATAGTGACGTAGTCACCTGAAGCAGTAGGTGCAACCTGGCCACCGTTACGGCTGGCTGCTACACCACGGAAACGTAAAATATGGTTCCAGATGGCTTCTAAACCGTTAGCAGGAATTGGGAAAGGAATACCAATGGCCGCGTTAATAATACCGTTACCACCTTCAACCAGTTCTGCGTTTGCTGCAATTTTCTTTGTTGCATCATAAACATACTGTGGGTAAGACGCAGTACGGCGGCTTTGATATACATTCATTTTGTAACTGTCTGGGTAGGCTTCAAACAGTTTGATCTGACCTGGACTTAACATGTTTTTGTATTGAGCCAGATTTGATTTATCAATAGTGAACAGTACTTTATCGCCAGCAAATGGATCCGGGTGGTGATCACCAGGTTTATAACCAGCAGGAGCAGCAGTAATACCACCTTCCCATGCTGGAATACTGCCATCTGCATTACCTGCTTTTTCCGCGCCCAGCGGCGTTAAATCAGCACCCAAACGGGCGACCTGATCCGGAGTTAACTTCGCAATAGCACCACAGCTAACGACTAGCGCAATAGTAGATGCAATCAGGGTGAGTTTTTTCATAATGGTTCTCGCCTCGTCCCTTAAATAGAGTATTTAATGTTAAAAGATACAAAATCACGGTCAGCTGTATTGTTGGTAGTACCTACACCACCCCAGAAGGCATTGTAAGATAACTCAGAAGACCAGCGGTTCAGATAATCAAAAGCTACAGTGTAACCCACTGACTTTTTATCTTTGGAGAACATAAACAGTGGATCAGGTGTAATACCATTCACGTCGTGGGCAAACACCACACGATGCGACATATTGACACCAGCAAACACGTCATTGAAATCCGCTTTAGCTAATAAACGGTAACCCCAGGCTGATGCTGTTGGGAAAGGGTTAGTTTCAGCGCCATTAGATAAGGCTGTGTGTACACCGTCTTTATTCACCAGCGGACCACCATTGATGGTACCAATTAAAGGACCGCCACTACGGTCTGTATTTGGACCATTTAAGCGTAATACAGACTGATCCGGCATATCGTTAATTTTGATACCACCGACCTCAGCTAACATAGTGAAGTTATCAGCGATCCACATAGGACCAAACAAGTGAGTCACTGTGATTTGAGCCTGAGTGGTGTCTGACAGAATGTAGCCCTGAGCAAATTCGCCTGGTCCTACTTTGTTACCATCAAAACGGCCGATTTGACTGATGCCTTCCAGTTCACCACGCAAACCTGCGTTAGCTAACTGCTCTGGCATACCAGCGTACAGAATTTCCACGTCATCGATTTGCAGAGGCTCATCCTGACGGTAGGACAATTCACCAGCAACAGAAGTACCACCTACTGTGGTGTTAAAACTGAAACCATACAGCTTAATATCTTCCGGATACTCGATAAGGCCCTTGGAGAACACATCCATATTGCCGATATTGTCTTTAGTGATACCACCTACGTTTGCAGCCAGATACTGTAATGACTGCACTACGCCTTCCAGTCGTGGGGCGCCAGTCACCGGATCTTTAGAGCCAAAATCTGAAGCTATACCAGAAATCAACGGAGTACGGCTATGGTAGTTCATATGGTAAACAGCAAACTCAGTATCATTCAGCTCTGACGAAAAGTATTCAAGCTTAAGACCGTATTGACCACCGTCTTCAGGTTCAATTTCACCGGCAGAGCCTTGTGGTCGTAACGTTACTTTTGTGGAGTACGCCAGCATAGCGTTTATAGCAGCTGTTTTGGCTGAAGCCGGTGCAGCCGGATTGGCCAATGCGCCAAGTAAAGCCCCTGCATTCTGTGACAACAGATTCATCTCAGACACCAGGAAGTCCAGATCGATATCCGGGTTACCCGCAAAACCTAGTTGGATATTCTGGTTGTAACCACCTTCCCCAGCAAAATCGTTGGTAGAGAAATAAGAACCAGGTACTGGCAGGTAACTATTTTTCCACTCGTATTGATAAAACACTTCAGCGGTCAGATTTTCAGTTAAACCTAAAGAAGCCCATGCCATACCTACAGGAATAAAAGCTTCTTTTAAGTCAGCACCGGGACTACGTAACACGCCCACGTCCACTGGAGTGATGTTAATACCGTGAGGAATGAAGGTACTTTCACCCCAGCTAAGCACCTGATTACCCACTCGAATAGACAATGGGTTTGCACCATCGTTTAAGGCAAAGTTGCCATAGACATAAGCATCTAATAAACGGATATCACGGCAGGCTAAATCACGGGCGTCATCATCCGCACAAGGGTCAACTTTGTTGCCTGACAGAGGGTTAGTGTAAGCACCCTCGTCGTCCATTAAGGCTGAATCGTAGAAATAGGTGAAACGACCAAAAAAGCCAAAATCACCTTTGGCGATAGACAACTCATGAGTACCACGGAACACTTCGGAGAACATATCTCCCTTGTCATAATTCAGGTTACCCGCATCACCATTACTGGAATATGCACCAGGCTGAGCCCAAATTTGCGAACTTGTGTAAATCGGATTGGTAAATGCGCTGTAATTTGTCCAATCGAATCGTGGGTGGTTGACCTTACTGATGGTGTCCCAATTACGATCTTCTGCGCGCCAGCTGGCGCCATAAGAAAATGTAGAGTCAAATACAACTTCTACATCACCGAAATCAAAGGTGGCTGCCTGAGCACTGGTGGCCGACAAGGCCAATAATGCAGAAGCAACACCCAGAGCTAAAGTACTTCTGACGAAGGCACCTGGCTTAGTATTCATTCGTTATCTCCCCCCTGTCCCTGCAGGTATTTTGTTATTTTTTATTTTGAGCCAACCAACTGCTCGGAGGTCAGCTTGTATCGAAGAAATCATTACATCATTTTGATCGTGGCGCAAGGCTTGCGAACAGTCAAATCTGTTGATTTTTATTCAGTTTTTTCCCTTTGCACTGCCTAAACCACCCCAGTTGCACCCAATCCGGTTTGACCAGTTGAGTGAAGATCATCTAACTGAATGAAAATAATAGCTAAAGTGGCAGATTTTGCCTGTTTTGTTTTAAGTTAGCGTTTTAAGTAATAACTCTAATTTATTTTTTCTAAACTGCTGAACTTACCCTGTTCGGTTAAGGTTAATACAAAACGCGCATTTACTCCGGCATGGCTGATGTAAGGCCGGAAATACCGAAGTGGCAGTTGTACTGTCTGGCCATTGTCGGCCTGCACCACCACGTCGGTGTACAAGCCCTGATAAAAAGCCAGACATTGATCAACATCCAGCAACAGTCTGAATTTGTACTTTCGCATATCAGCTTAAGCTCTTACTCACTTTCTCATACAAATCGTTACTCAACTCTTTGTTCAGCATAGTCTGTAACACCGACTTTAACTGCAGCTGGCGCGAACTTTGATAGCGTTTCCACGATAACAGCGGAGTGACTAAACGCGATGCAACCTGAGGATTAATTGCGTCCATTTTCAGTACCACATCGGCCAACAGCTGATAACCCTGCCCATCTTCAGAGTGAAACATAGCAGGGTTTTGCTGATAAAAAGCGCCAAACACAGCCCGCACTCGATTCGGGTTCTGCCAGCTAAATTGTGGATGTGCAGTCAGTTGCTGCACTGTGGCAAATACGGATGGCTGAGGGTAAGACGCCGATAAGCTAAACCATTTATCCAGCACCAATACATCTTTATTCCAACGCAGCTCAAAGGCACTCATCAATTCTGCAAATAACGGATGCGAGGCACTGCGGCAGGCGCGCAGCACAGCCAATTGATCGGTCATATTGTCTGAGTTGTTGTATTGCTGACGTAATAATTCATCCTTACCAGCAACAAAAGCCAGATAATGCAAACAGACTGAACGCAAAGCGCGCTTCGCAACCTGCTGCTGTTGATACTGATAGGCTTCTGATTGCAACGATTGATAACAGAGTTGCCACTGATCTTTCAGCTCAGTCGCCAGTTGCTGCTGAAAACTTTGCAGCGCCCACACCAGATCCTGAACCGGTATTTCATCAAACTGCTCCGCCACCATGTCATAAGCTGGCACTGTGAGTAATTCAGCAGTAAAGGCTAAATCATCCAGAGGCTTGACCAACAGCTGCCGATAAAACTCAAACAAAGCAGCAGGCAGTTGATACTCAGCTCCAGAGCTTTTTGCTTCAATAGCGGCTTTCACCTGAATTTGCCACAGCTGCTGTATGGCATCCCAACGCGCAACCCCATCTTTGGCAACGCGGGCTATTTGCAGCAGCTCATCCATGCTGTATTGATACTGCAATTTTACCGGCGCAGAAAAGTCGGCTAATAACACAGGCACGGGTTTTTGACTAACGGCAAAACTAAACTCCTGCTGCTGTTGTGTCATTTCCAGCAAATAAGGCAGACTCACCCCTTCCACCAGCAACTCAACGCGAACAGGCAGCAGCAGAGGCTCTTTTTCGGCCTGATCAGCGGTGGCTGGCGTATGCTGTTGCATTAAAAGCTTAAATTCACGTTTTTTTGCATCAAACTGGCTATGAACTTTCAGTTCAGGCGTGCCGGATTGCTGATACCAACGTCTGAACAGCGTTAAATCACGTTTATTGGCATCCTGCATGGCATTGACAAAATCATCGCAGGTAACCGCCTGACCGTCGTGACGTTTAAAGTATAAATCCATCCCTTTTCTGAAGCCGTCCTGCCCCAACAAGGTATGCAGCATACGAATGACTTCAGCGCCTTTGTCGTACACTGTGACTGTATAGAAGTTATTCATTTCCAGCACTTGCTGTGGCCGGATAGGATGGGCCATAGGGCCGGCATCTTCAGCAAACTGAGCGGTTCTGATGGTTTTCACCGCATCAATCCGATTTAAGGTAGCTGAGCCCATATCAGCGCTGAATTGCTGATCCCGAAATACCGTTAAGCCTTCTTTTAAACTCAGCTGAAACCAGTCACGGCAGGTCACTCTGTTGCCTGTCCAGTTGTGGAAATACTCATGACCAATAATAGATTCGATGTTAAAAAAGTCGGTGTCTGTGGCAGACTCCTGATCGGCCAATACGTATTTGCTGTTAAAGACATTTAAGCCTTTATTTTCCATCGCGCCCATATTAAAGAAGTCGACCGCTACCACCATGTAGATGTCAAGATCGTACTCCAGGCCAAAGGTCTGTTCGTCCCACAACATAGCGCGTTGCAGCGATTCCAACGCAAACTGAGCGCGGTTTTTATTGCCTTTATCAACATAAAATTCCAGCGCTACTTCGCGGCCAGAGCACGTGGTGTAACTGCCTTTTAAGCAATCAAAATCCCCTGCGACTAAAGCAAATAAATAACTTGGTTTTGGAAATGGGTCCACCCAAGTCACATGCCGACGACCGTCAGGCAACAAAGTTGAGCTGACCAGATTACCGTTACTCAATAGCGCCGGATAGCTTTTATCATCAGCAATAATATGAGTGGTAAAACGGGCTAACACGTCAGGTCGGTCAAGGTAATAACTGATACGGCGAAAGCCCTCCGCTTCACACTGGGTGCAGTAGGCTCCATTGGATAAATACAAACCTTCCAGCGCCGTATTGGCTTTTGGATTTAACTCAATTTTAAGTTCGAGTTGTGCTTTGGCTGGCATGTCAGGCAGGATCAACTGTTCAGCAGTAACCTGATAACAATCAGCATTTAGTAACTGTCCATCTAATGACACAGACAACAACTTCAGTTCTTGTCCATCCAGAATTAAAGTCGCAGCCTGACCACTGGTAGATTGCAGCTGGTATACCGCAGTCAGCAATGTCGCTTCAGGGTTTAACTCAAAACTCAGCTCCACGTCGGTAATAGTAAATTCTGGGGCTTTGTAGTCACTTAGCTTCTTTGCCTGACGGCTTGATACCTGGCTCATCACAAACTCTCTTTTTGTTAATGTTAACGTCGAAAATTGTGCTCCTGCATTTCCGACGTACCGTACATCCTGTACATAAAAAATTACCCGGAGCAATTTTTAACGACGCGAAGCGTTGGCCCGGGAGGGTGAGCGCCATGGATGGCGGCGAATAAAACAAAGGCCAGTCTGAACTGGCCTTTTCTATTATTTACCTTGAACGGCCGCTGTAATTGGCGTGTCCGGAGGTGTCAGTTTTAATACCTTAATGCCCATGTAAGCATAGATCACAGCCAGAACCGGATTAATCAAGTTAAAAAATGCATACATAGCGTAATCCAGCGGATTCACATTTAATACGCCGTGCATATAAGCACCACAAGTATTCCACGGAATTAATGGACTGGTAATAGTACCACCGTCTTCTAAGGTGCGGGACAAATTCACCGGCGCTAAACCACGACGCTCATACTCTTCTTTAAACATCCGGCCTGGCATCACAATCGCCATATACTGATCGGCAGTTAAAATATTAGTCGCAATACAAGTAGCAATAGTGCTGGTAATTAAGGAGCCCGTGCTGTGCGCTTTATGCAAAATAGCTTCAACAAACTTACGCAATAAACCTACATGCTCCAGCACAGCACCAAACATCATGGCCGAAAATATCAGCCAGCAGGTGTTCAGCATTTTTACCATACCACCACCATTCAACAGTTTATCCAACTGCGCATTTTGGGTTTCAATCACAAAACCACCATGCAAGGTGCTCCAGACCACTTTTAAAGTAGCAAGAAAAGCATTTAATGCCGGATCTGCCATTTTAGCCACCAACTCCGGCTGGAATAACACAGCCCAGACGCCACCTAACAAAGCGCCGATAAACACAGTTGGAAAAGCCGGTACTTTTTTCACAGCCATCGCCATCAATACCAGTAAAGGCACTAACATTAGGGGGCTGATATTAAAATGTTGTTGTAAAGAATCACTGATAGCACGGATTTGAGAGTCATCGGCAGCTGCATCAGCGTTGAATCCCATCACGGCAAAAATAATCAAAGCCAGGATCAGACTGGGCACAGTAGTCCAGGTCATATGGCGGATATGGTCAAATAAGTTTGAACCTGCAACAGCGGGAGCCAGGTTGGTGGTTTCACTGACAGGAGACATTTTATCGCCAAAATACGCGCCTGAAACTATAGCACCTGCTGTGACTGCTGGTGACATCCCCAGGCCCGCAGCTACACCAATCAGGGCCACACCTATGGTCGCCGCTGTAGTCCAGCTGCTACCAATACTGATGGCCACTACGGCGCACAATAAACAACTGGCCGCATAAAACCAGGATGGGTCTAACAACTGCAAACCATAATAAATCAGTGAAGGCACAGTACCAGCTAACAACCAGGTGCCAATTAATGCCCCTACAGAAAACAGTATTAACAAGGCACCTAAAGACAAGGAAATGCCTTTGACCATAGCTTGTTCAATGTCAGCCCAACCATAACCATTCTTCAGGCCTATCACAACACCGACAAAAGCTGCTACAAACAAAGCGATTTGATTGGCACCATAAGAAGAATCGCTGCCATAGAGGTAAACGGACAGACTGAGTAAAACGACTAAAACAATAAGCGGTATGCTGGCATCTAAAAAACTGGGGGCTTTAATAAGGCGTGGTGCAGGTTGTTGTTCCATGGTGCTTCTCTTCACGACTGGCTTTAGCCAGTTTCTGTTGTAATGAGCAAAGGGCCAGAGTCATGGGTTGCTTGCAACCAATCACTCTGACCCCTTCGTTTTATTTTAATTGGCGCGTTTTGCCAGATGACCCAGACTTAGCATGTCTGCAGTGATCTGCGCTGTTTCTTCCAACAATGGATCCAGCTTTTCCAGCACTTCAGGTAAATCATCCAGATTTTTCACAGCTGGTAACTTCAATCGTGCTAAACGTTCATTCACGCGTTGTAAATCACGGGCTGTGTTCTCGTCTTTTTTCTTCAGACGTTCCTGCTCGTTTAATGAAATAGTTTTTTCATCTTTTTCTTTGGTATACAAAGCGATATCGTCCATCAGGTATTTGTATTCAGTTTCTTTGCTGAAACGCTCCTGATGTTTTTTCTGCAATACAGGTAAAGCCTTTTTAATTTCATCAGAAGACGCATACTGAGCCGGAGGAATACTATCCCAAGGCAAGGCGTTTTCTTCTTTGCTTTCGCCCCACTCACCCGGTTCTATAGGCGACGGGAACAAAATATCAGGAGTCACGCCTTTATGCTGAGTACTGCCACCGTCGATACGATAAAACTTAGCTATAGTAAATTGCACAGAACCTAACGACTCTTCAAACATATCGTAGACACGGCCTAAAGTACGGTGCTGCTGCACAGTACCTTTACCAAAGGTATGTTCACCGACAATCAAAGCACGGCCATAATCCTGTAAAGCTGCAGCAAAAATTTCAGAGGCAGAAGCACTGTATCTGTCAACCATCACAGTTAAAGGGCCGTTATAAAATACGCTGCCATCCTGATCCTGACTGATACCGATACGGTTGCCCGATTCACGGATTTGTACCACAGGGCCTTTTTCTATAAACAAACCTGTTAAAGACACAGCTTCAGGTAAAGAACCACCGCCGTTGCCACGCAAGTCGACGATAATACCGTCCACATTCTGCTGCTTTAAGCTGGCAATCTCTTTTTTCACATCTTCGGTCAGGTTGTTGTAAAAGCTTGGAATATTAATCACACCAATCTTTTTACCCAAAGGACTCAGTTTAGGCTCTAGTACTTCAGCTTTTGCGGCTCTGTCTTCTAAACGGATTTTATCCCGCACTATAGAAATTTGAGTAGGAACTCCTTTGGATGCATCGCCGCCCACTAACACCTGTAAACGCACAGTGGAACCTTTCGGGCCTTTGATCAGATCCACTACATCATCAAGACGCCAGCCGACCACATCAACAAATTCTTCTTCACCCTGAGCCACACCAATGATTTTATCTTTAGGTTTGATCTTTTTCGTCATATCAGCAGGGCCACCCGGCACCAGACTCATAATGACAGTAAAGTCATCATCACTTTGCAGCACTGCGCCTATACCTTCCAGCGACAGATTCATTTCCTGCTGGAAACGTTCAGCGTTGCGTGGCGATAAATAGGAGGTATGAGCTTCAATGCTGCGTGCGTAAGAGTTCATCACAATCTGAAACACATCTTCACTTTCGGTTTGTAATAAACGTTTTTTCGCGTTCTCGTAGCGTTTTTTCAGCAGTTTTGTCGTCTCTTCTGCTGTTTTACCCGCTAACTTCAGGTTCAGCGCATCAAATTTCACCTTCTGACGCCATAGCTCATTCAACTGAGCGACATCAGCAGCCCAAGGCGCGTCTTCACGCTCAAACTCGTAGCTGTCTTTTTGAGTGAAATCAAAAGGTTTGTCCAGCAGACTGATGGCGTAATCAAAACGCTCTAAACGGCGGGTCAAACTTAAATTAAACATTTGATAGGCAAAATCAAACTGGCCTTTCGCCAGACCGTTATCAAATTCGTTACGATATTTTTCAAAGCCGTCTACGTCTGACTTGAGTAAAACGTTACGGAAAAAATCCAGACTTTTCAGGTAGCGGTCAAAGACTTTTGACGATAACTCGTCGTCAATGCGTAAGCCTAAATAATGCTCTCGGGTAAAGTAATTGGTCACTCGTTTACTGGCTGTTGCATGCTGTGGTTCCTGCACCAAGTTTGGCACAGGAGAAATAACCGGCGCAGCCACACTGCTGCCGATCACCAGAAAAAACGCCGCTAAGCTGGAAATTTTTTTCATTGAACACTCATCTTTGTTAAGCCTGGAACAGCTTATCCCCTTGGGTCTTAATCACCATACCTGAGGCAAGCTGCACCACAACATCATTTTTAACTACTTCAAGCACAGTGGCCGGCACAGGTTTTAAGCCAACTTTTAACTGCACAGTACTGCCAACCTTTAATGTGGCTGTATTTAATGCAATAAGTTCAACTGGTTGCTCTGAAACCACTTTTTCTGTGGCTTGAGGCTTAGAGTGAAGTCTGGCTGCTTTTGCTGCAACTGTGGCCTTGTTTGGCTGAGATTTTTTGTAAGCAGGTTTGTCGGAAGTTTGAGTTTTTGGCTGGTCTTTCTGCAGCTCTTTTTGTTTAGCACGTTCTGCTGCAGCTTTCGTTTTGCGCACTTCAGCTGCTTTGGCTTTGCTTTGCTCTAGGGTTTCAGCTGCATGAGCGGCTTGCTGCTCATCAATCAGTTCACCTGCAAGACCATCCAAATCAACGCGGGCAACGCCCACTTTGACACCGGCGAGATAACGCCAGCTGGACGTATACAAACGTAAGGCATGACGAATTTGCGTTTTGCTGATGCCATCTTCTTCAGACAACCGCTGGGCTAAGTCCTGAAAAATACCAATTTTCAGAGGTTTAGCTTCGCCGCTTTGGCTAAAACACAGAGGAAACTTTTCGCTAAGTTCGGCGAGGATTTGTTTCACATCTTTGCCTGCGGGTTGAGCTTGAATTTGTTCAGTTGGGGTTGTCATGCAAAATTACTCTTCTTCATCAGCGGCATCGTTTAACTTAATGCCTTCTTCTAATTGGTTATTAACGTAACAGATAGCCCAGTCGACCAGTTCATCTTCATCTGCTTCTAATAAAACTAAACTACCTCGTAGTTCGTTCCAAATCGCGAGAAGTAAATGATCTATTTCGGCTGCTAAAATATCATCTGGAAAACGGCGCCAGACTGCATGGTAAATAGCGTTGATGCGATCGGCGACGACCTCTTCTTCGCCTTCCCAGTCACCTACATCGGCAACCTGGAATAAATAATCCTGAATATTAACTAAATCTTTCATAAAGTCCGGGCCAAATGCTGCTCAAACAGCTGAACTAATCCGGCCAGACCTTGCTGGTCGTCCAGATCAAAACGGGCCAGACTTGGACTGTCGATATCCAGCACAGCGATAATCTTGCCATTATGGCGCACTGGTAACACAATTTCTGAGTTACTGGCTGCGTCACAGGCAATATGACCAGGAAACTCGTGCACATCTTTGACCAACTGAATGTCACCTGTTGCCACCGCAGTGCCACAGACGCCCTTGCCCACTGGTATACGCACACAAGCTACTTTGCCCTGAAAAGGCCCCAGCACTAAAACATCGTCCCTTAAAATATAAAAGCCTGACCAATTCAGATCAGGCATTTCATTAAAGAGCAACGCACTCAGATTTGCCATGTTAGCAATCAGGTCTGTTTCGTCTTCGATCAGAGACTGAGCTTGCTGTTGCAGCAGCTGATAAAATTCTGGTTTTTGCTCACGCATGAAATATAGGTTCTACCATTACTACGAAGGTCCCTACATTACTTGTTTTGTCGCTAAATTTAAACCTCTGCCACAAAAAGATTTAACCCCTTTTGTTTAATAAACAATCAATGACTGTTCATTTCAAACTCAACTGACACTTCTGCTCTGATATCGGTCTGGCCAAAGCTGACTTCAGCACTGTCAGTCATGGCTCTTGCCATCTTCATGACAGGTGCCGGAGCATAACCTTGTTCATTGATTTTTTGTGCTGAACCCAGCTTTAAGCCATTGGCCTGAGCCAATAAAGATGCTTTGGTTTTGGCATGAGCAAAAGCCTGTTGCAGCGCTTTTTGATACAACTGATCAGACTCGCTGACTAAAAATTCAGCCTGATTCATCTGAGTCACCCCTAAATCTGCTGCCTGTTGCAACACAGTGCTATACAGCGATAAATCATTTAACGACACCACGATGTCACGGCTGACCTGATAACGTTGTGGCAATTTGCGTTCAGGGTCGTGCTGATAGTCCTGCTGAATACGCAAAGGCGCATTGTTCAGTTGCTCGTCTTTTACGCCCAGCTTACGCAAAGCTGTGGTTAATGCAGCCACCTGCTCATCTACTTTTTGTTTGGCGTCACTGACTTTTTCTGAGGTCTGCTGAATTTGCATGGTTAAACGCACAGCGTCAGGTTTAGCCTGCATGATAGCTGAGCCTGATACGGTGACGGTTTTGACTGCTTTTGTATCAGCCAAAGCGACACAACTCAGACAACAGACCATAAGAGCTACTAATTTCGTTTTCATTTTTTAATCCTGTTAAACACTATCTGTTCAGTACAGACTACCCGGCCAAGCTGAACGGCCACTTAAAATTCAATTCAGCTTCAATACCTTATCAACAGCAGACTGAGTTAAAGGGTGATAACCCGGCCTTGCTTTCTGATACAGATTTTTAGCCCATTCTAAATATTCAGGGTTCTGACTGAGCTGCTGATACAAAGGCACCACAAATTTACGCCGCCCTACTTTTATTAAAAACTGCTCCAGCGCTGGCAACACTGCCTGATAGTTTTTCGCCAGCGTCACTTTAAACCAGGCCGTTGTCACTTCAGCATTCTGACTTTGGCTTAAATGAAAAGCCTCGTCCAGTTGCTTCAACTGAGCTGCGTCGACAGTAGCAGCCAACTGACCAATAAAATGTAACCAATGGTGAATACTCCAACTGTTTGTCTGTAATTCGGTCAGATTGCCGCTTTTTTGCCATAAAGCCAGTTGTTGATCCACTTGTTTAAAGGCATCAGACGAAGGTTCAACAAAAGTACTGGCCAGGCCGGGTTGATACAGCCATTCCAGAACTTCGCCCATAGAGACAATATCCGGGTCATTCAGCAAGGTTTTACGCATATATCGCAAGAACTTTTCAGTGTCCATACTTTGAAAAGCAAAGGTCTGGAAATAGTTTTTCAGGAAAGGATCAAACAGCACACGGCCAAAACGTTGCTCTAAAAATTGCAGGAACAACATGCCTTTGACGTAAGGCACCTGAGTAAAGGCCTCATCCGGATCACGGCCTGTGTAATCGGTGATCAGCAAGGTATCTTTGGCATCGAGCTGCAGCAAATCATTTTCCAAATCCTGAACCGACAGCTGGCGTTCCAATAAAGCACGTTCTGGCCCAAAAACTTGTTCCATAATGCGGTTTTCAACATAGTTGGTAAAACCTTCGTTGAGCCAGAGTTCATGCCAACTGCCGTTGGTGACTAAATTACCAGACCAGGAATGCGCCAGCTCATGGGCAATTAAACTGACCAGACTTTTATCACCCGCTATCACTGTCGGCGTAATAAAAGATAAACGCGGATTCTCCATACCGCCAAAAGGAAAACTGGCCGGTAATATCAGCAAATCATAACGACCCCACGGGTAGTCGCCGTACATGGCTGTCGCGACTTGCATCATTTGCTCAGTATCAGAAAATTCAGCCACAGCTTTATCCAGCCAGACTTTTTCGGCGTAAACGCCTGTGCGGTCTGACATGGCTTTAAATTCTAAATCCCCTATCGCCAGGGCGATCAGATAAGCAGGAATAGCCTGAGGCATACGGAAAAAGTAATCGCCGTCTTTTTCGGTATTCGCACTATTATCCGCTCCCATGACCGCTAACAACTGCTTAGGTGTGCGAATACGAGCCTGATAATTCAACCGCACTGCAGGCGTGTCTTGCAATGGGATCCAGCTGCGGGCGTGAATAGACTGCGATTGGCTGTACATAAAAGGCTGCTGTTTTTCGCTGCTTTGCTCTTTAGTCAGCCACTGTAGGCCTGAAGCTTGTGGGCTGGTGTGATAATAAATACGCACAATAGGAAACTGTGCCGGGAATTCAATCAACAACGCTTGCCCATGATGAGGAGATTTGTCACCAAAACTATGGCTCAGTCTGTGCCAACGGCCTTCGACAGATTGCCCCACTACTTTTTCAATGCTCAGGTCACGGCTATCCAACACCAGTTGCCTTGTGTCCGGATGGTGCCAGTCCAGTTTCAGCTCAACAAAACCCTGTAGTTGCTGCTTATCAAAATCAGCCGTTAAATCAAGCTTCAGCTCCGGGTGGCTGACTAAAGTAAAGTTGCTGAAACTATGAGGATCCGTCGCCTGAACCCTGGCGCAAAATAAAACCAGCAACAGCAGCACAACACGCATTTTCTTTCTCCGAAACTAATTTTTACTGTAATTCATAGGATTGGCAGGATAATAACAAAGTTCCTGCTGGCTCTGGTGACTGAAATGCCGGGTATCTTTGTGGGGCAATTTCATAAAACCACCGACGCCTTCGCCGCTAATTAAAGACACTTTTGCCAAAATACTCTGCAGCAAAGCGGCAAATTCAGCTTCAGCAGCAGGTTCCAGCAGCCGGTAATAATTATGTATTTTCATATACAAAGGCGTGACTTCAAAAATAATGCAGCCGGTATGACGAATTAAATTCAGTGCGGCTAAGTCATCCATAATGCTGTCTGGCAACACCAGTTGTTCGTCGGGATCTTTACCATCTTCAAAATAACTGTGCTGCGCGCTACTGTCGTCCAGCTGGCTTTGGCCCAGCTCATATTTTAGCGCTGTACCTTGTGGCACCACAAAAGGAAAATCTGTGTTATCCCGTGCAATATGGATAGTCTGGCGCGCATCAAATAAACAGGCTTTAAAAATACCCACTTTGCCGATACAGCGTGCCAGTTGCACCACGTTGTTCACCGCTACAGCAAAAGCTTTTTGCAGGCGCTCGTCAAACAGATTCAGACTGGAATCGATATAGACACCGCTGCTTTGCCAATGAATAGCAATACCGCCGACCACAGGATAACGGCCTAAACGACTGACGGCAGCGACAAAAGCTTTTTCAGTTTCGCCCATGCCCTCGAGATAGTTTTTGTAATAGCGTTCCAGCTGCACATCGTCAATGTACTGAATGCCTTCTTCGTCGCTGTGCTCCCGCAAAAAGGATTTACGCGACGAATAGACCACAGTATCCAGTTCCTGCGCTTTATCGCTGATCCAGACCGGTAAGACTGACTCTGTGCTTAAAATTGGCAAGTCAGGAGTAACCAGATGATGTAAGCGTGGCATAGATTTTAAGAAATAATCGCCTGCCTGCTGACGCAGTAACAAATCATCAGACAGCATACTGTCGAGCATGGTGGCAAATTCCATCGGCAAAGCTAAGCTACGTGCTGGGATCGCCTTGCGGCCAAAACGACAGGACTGACCGGACGCCAAGGCATACAAAGTGCTGGCCACACCCTGCTCATCAAAGCGTGGGCTGGATAAAGCACCAGAGCGCTGCTCTGGACCAATAAAATACACATCACCTAAACGGGCGTTGGACGTCTGTAAATCCGACGACATCAGTTGCATCACGTTGGTACCAATGTAATGACCTTCACTATCAAGCTGGGCGAACACCGAAGAGCCCCAATCCACCAGACTGATTTGATTGGTGTTTTCGTCGTAGACAATATTCGACGGTTTAATATCGCCATGCACTATAGGCGCTATTTCACCGTCTTTCTTATGCTGACGCAGCGCTAATAACAGACTGGCTAACTGAGTGGCAATATCTAGTAATAAACGAACCGGCACGCGGCCATGTTTCAGGCTGTATTGTTCCAGATCCACGCCTTTGGCGCGGCCCATCATTAAAATGCCCTGCTTTTTAACCAACTGATAGGTAAAAAACGGCGGCACATTCGGATGAGCGGCCTGTGACAACATATAACCTTCGTCGGCCAGACGCTCCTGAATATGAGGCGGTAAATTAATGCGGGAGAATTTAAACACCACATCCTGCTGCTTTTGATCCAGGCCTGCAAAGACAAAACCATAAGCGCCCTTACCCACCAGCTCAATCTGACGGTAACCCAGTTTCTCCAGTTCAGAGATACAAAGCGCCACCCAATCTTTAAGCTTTTTAGCATCGTTAGCGTTGAGCAGGTAAACCGACTGCTCTTCGGGGATATAAAAGTTACGAAGCTGATGTTTATCCATGCATTACCCGTCGTAATACCCTTAAAAACGAAAAACCCGGATTACTTTCGATCATCCGGGTTTTGTAACAAAGAACGATGCCAATTACCAGCTATTCGTCAATGGCTTAGACCATAGACAGCAACATGGATGATGGCTGTTCCAGATAGCTTTTCCACAGGTTAGTGAAACGGGCTATGGTGCCACCGTCTATCACGCGGTGATCACCAGACCAGCTGATTTGCATCAGAGAGCGGCCTTCTACTTCACCTTTGGCATTAAAACGTGGTAACAGCTGAGTTTTACCCAGCGCGACGATCGCCACTTCCGGCTTATTGATAATAGGAGTCGCCACAGTGCCGCCAATAGCGCCAATGTTGGAGATGGTGATAGTGCCACCTTTGAGCTCAGCCGGGCTAACACGGCCTTCACGGGCAGCGTCAGTCAGTTTCGTCAGCTCCTGGGCAATTTGCACTATCGACTTGTTCTGACAACCTTTGATATTTGGCACCAGTAAACCCACTTTGGAGTCGACCGCTATACCAATATTGTGATCATCAAAATACGTCAGTTCAGAGCAGTCGCTATTCACCTGACTGTTCATAATAGGGAACTGCTTAATGGCCAGCGACATAGCTTTCATAAAAAACGGCATCAGCGTCAGTTTAATACCCTGCTTGGCGTATTGATCTTTCAGCTGACCACGAAGTGCAATCAGCTCTGTTAAATCAATTTCTTCACAGTAGGTAAAATGCGGAATAGTCGATACCGAATCCTGCATCTGACGCGCCATCGCCGCCTTAATGCCTTTGATTGGCTCAACACGACTGCCGCCAGTACTGGTTGCAACAGTAGCGGTCTTGACTGGTGCTGCAGCAGCTTTGGCTACACCAGAAGTAGCTCCACCATTAGCATAAGCTTTGACATCGTCTTTATACACCCGGCCTTTGTCGCCAGAACCCGGTACTAAAGATAAGTCGATACTTAATTCGCGGGCTAAACGACGCACGGCCGGACTGGCTAAGGCTTTGCCATTGCCTGCAGGAGCCGCAGTTGAGGCTGCGGCCACAGAGGCTGCTTTAGCAGCACACACAGGTGTTGCGACTGACACTGCAACAACTGCCGGAGCAGAGGTCGAAGTACCAGCAATTTCCTGCTGAAACAGCGGGCTATGTACTTTGGCAATCTCGCCTTTGGCGTAATGCAATTTGACCACTTTACCGGCATATTTAGCAGGAATCTGCACTAAAGCTTTGTCGGTCATTACATCACAAACCGGCTGGTCTTCAGCCAATACATCACCTTCTTTGATCAGCCACTCAACAATTTCACACTCAACAATACCTTCACCTATATCAGGCAGAATAAAGTCTTCCAGCTGTTTGCCAGTAGCCACAGCAGCAGGAGTTTGAGCCGGAGCAGACACAGGTGTAGCAGCTGGTGCGGCACCCTCTGTATCCATTTCAAACAAAGGCGCATGCACTTTGGCTATATCGCCTTTGGCGTAATAGAGTTTGGTGACCACACCGTCGTACACAGCAGGAATTTGTACTAAAGCTTTGTCGGTCATCACATCACAAACCGGCTGATCTTCGGCGATACGATCACCTTCTTTCACCAGCCATTCTACGATTTCACACTCGACTATACCTTCGCCAATATCCGGCAGAATAAAATCTTTTTTCATCTGGCTATCCTTAGAAATTAACCGAGCGTTTAATGGCTTCGTAAGTTTTCAGATGATCGGGCACATATTCTTTTTCCAATGCCAGCGGGTACGGAATATCCAGACCACAAACCCGTTCAATCGGGCTTTCCAGATGCAGGAAGCATTTTTTCTGAATGGTTGAGGCAATTTCAGCCGCAAAACCACCCGTTAATGGCGCTTCATGGTTAATGACTAAACGGCCGGTTTTCATCACCGACTCTGCCACTGTGTCAACATCCCAAGGCTGAATACTGCGAAGGTCTATCACTTCACAGGAAATGCCTTCGGCCTGGGCCATATCCACAGCTTTTTGGATAATTTCCATCTGCGCGCCCCAGGCTAACACAGTAACGTCTTTGCCCTGTTGCAGCACTTCGGCTTTGCCCAATGGAATTTCGTAATAGTCTTCTGATACTTCGCCGACAGAAGCGCGGTATAGTTTCTTAGGTTCAAAGAAAATCACCGGATCCGGGCAGTTAATAGCAGCCAGCAACAAACCTTTGGCTTGTGCCGGGTCGCGTGGTACTACGATTTTTAAACCCGGTGTATGGGCAAAATAAGCTTCAGGCGACTGGCTGTGGTAATGACCACCAGCAATACCACCACCGTATGGCGTACGGAACACTAAACCACCGACATTAAACTCGTTGCCTGAGCGGTAACGGAACTTGGCCGTTTCATTCACAATCTGGTCAAAGGCCGGGAAAATATAATCAGCAAACTGAATTTCAGCCACTGGTTTCATGCCTTGGGCTGCCATACCGTTGGCAAAACCAGCAATACCTTGCTCAGTTAAAGGTGTGTTGAAACAACGGGCTTTGCCGTATTTTTCCTGCAACTTGCTGGTCGCACGGAATACACCACCAAAGTGGCCGACGTCTTCACCAAAACAAACAACACCATCATCTTTGGCCATGGCTAAATCTAAGGCGTTGTTGATCGCCTGTAACATATTCATCTTAGCCATTATTCAAATCTCCCCGCCGTCACCGGATAGGCATCCGGGTACTTTCTGATATGTGCTTTTAATTCTTCTAATTGTTCATTTAAAAGTGGAATTGGTGTTTCGTATACATCACTCATCAGATGTTCGATCCCAGGCTTGGCCACTTTTTCTGCTACTTTTAACGCATCCAGAATTTCCTGGCGCAGCGCATCCGACTTGGCTTTGTCTTCGTCTTCATTCAGCCAGCCTTGTTTCACCAGCCATAAACGGTAACGGGAAATCGGATCGTTTTTACGCCACAGCTCTTCTTCTTCTTTGGAGCGATAGCCACTTGGGTCATCAGAAGAAGAATGCGCACCTAAACGGTAAGCGATAGATTCAATTAAAATAGGCTCTTCGTGCTCCAAGGCGTAGTCACGGGCCATTTGGGTGGCTTTGTATACCGCCAGAATATCTGCACCGTCCACACGAATAGCTTTCATGCCATAACCCACGCCACGACAGGCAATACCATCACCTTTAAACTGCTCGTTAGCTGGGGTTGAAATGGCATAACCGTTGTTACGACAGAAGAAAATCACCGGCGCTTTATGCACAGCCGCCATATTTAAACCAGCGTGGAAGTCACCTTCGGACGCTGCACCTTCACCAAAATAACAAATGGTGGTGTTTTTCAGTCCGCGTAACTTTTGTGCATAAGCGTAACCACTGGCCTGAGGAATTTGTGTGCCCAGCGGTGAGGAAATCGTCATGTAGTAAATGTCTTTGCTGCCGTAATGCACAGGCATCTGACGGCCTTTACCTAAGTCTTTTTCGTTGGAAAACAGCTGATTCATAAACTGTTCCAGACTAAAACCACGATAACGCAAAGCGCCTTGTTCACGGTACTGCGCCATAATCATGTCTTTATCATCCAGTGCAGCAGCACTGCCGACAGTAGCGGCTTCTTCGCCTAAACACTGCATATAAAAACTGATACGGCCCTGACGCTGAGCCGCCAACATACGTTCGTCCAGTATGCGGATAAACTGCATGCTGTCGTACATTTTAAGGGCAGTGGCTTTGTCGAGCTGCGGTACTTCAGCACCAGGGTAGATAGAGCCGTCATCCTGCAGGATACGCAGCGTAGGAATTTGTAACGCGTGACCGCTGGTAAACTCAGCTGTGTGCACTGTAGAGATGGTTGCGTTATTGGGGTTAGTCATAGGTGTCTCTTTTGGTTGTATCCGTCAGACGGTGGCAAACATCGGCGCAATACGGTGGCTTGGTGACCACTCTTGGTAAATGAATTGCGTTTCCCCGTTTGCCCTGACCATTATTTTTTGTTTTACGTGTTTTAATCAGTATCGCTATTTTCTTCTATTTTTCGGCCGCAACTTTACCTTTACGTAAACTGCATTGCAACCAGAGGCACAAATAAAAACAGCTGGTCCATGCACTAAAGCCTGGCCAGCTGTCAGATATTTTGTACTCTGTAAGGCTATTGAGCTGTGGATTAACTCACTTTGCCTGTCACTGAAACAGGTTTCACCATCAACATAGCACGCTGTCCAATAGCCACTTTAGGGTTAGGGAAAATAATGGCTTCCCCCTCCACTTCTACCTTGTATTCAACGCCCTCATCACTCGCAAGAAGAGTACCTACACCAAAGGTAGTGAAGTTTTCAATGTTATCGGCAAAATGCAGCGTGAAGGCTTCTGTAGTTTTATCGATAGAACGGCGCACTTCATAGAGATTAAAGTCAGCTTCATTAAACTCAGTTGTGGCAAGTTCGCCGCCTGAGATCAGGGCTCGGAATGCCGCTGCTGCATCGGCAAATCGGCTCATATCGTTTTGGCCAAAAGGTCTTGCCTTGCCAAGTTCAATGGTAAAACCATGCGCATTGCAGCTTTGAGCGGCAAAATAACTAAAAGTACTGGCTGGTGTTTGCATCAGAAGCACAGTGTTTGCGCCACAGGCCTTTAAAAATTCAAACTGGTTTTTACTCCAATTTTTGCCATGCAAAAACGGATAGACCACAAACTTCTCAAAACGTGAACCACGAATAGCGGTATGCAAGTCATAAAGCTTACGCTCACGTAAACCTTGCGGCGCATCTTCAAAAAATTTCAGCACATAAGTTTCTAACTTTTTCGCACGCTCGCGCTCAGCGCTTTGTACACCAGGCTCTTTACTGTGATGGCCTGAAAATAAGCGGTTTAAGTTATCCTGAATTTCCCGTACACCTGCGTTCATTGCTGGTGGATTTCCAAATAAAAACAACACACGCTCTGTCAGCAGCAACTTACCTGCCAAAACGTCATTTAAAAGCTCTGAACACAGCTCAACAGGCGCAGTTTCGTTGCCGTGCACACCGCTTGATAACACTATGTCTTGCTGGCCGGATTGCTTTGGCTGGCAATAGATCACTCCTGTATCCCAGATTTGAATATCTGTGCCGTTTTCAAGCTGGTAGCTGGCAAAAGGTAAAAAATCAGGATGGGCTAAGGTAAGTTTTAAAAAATCAGCGGCTTGTTGCAATTGCTGCAACAACTCTTCAGGCTTCATAGATGCTCCATAGGCTAGCGCTTAAACGCTTTTTTAAGTTGCCTCATTCTAGCTTGTGGCCTGAAACAGTCCAAGCTGCTTTTCCTCTGAAAAGCAGCTTGAAACGAATTTTGACGTGAAATAACAGTCAGCTATTACAAACCGCAGCTGGCGCCATAAATTGACTGAGCCCATTGTGGGTTGTCGATAAAGGGATTGCGGTTTTGTTGCCATTCGTAAATACGGTTATTACGACGAATTTCAAAACTATCCACCGGATCCTGGATATGCCATTGCAGTAATACACAGAGTTTGCCCATTTCAGGCGCTGAACTGCCGGTAGGTGCAAAGTTACGTAAAATCAGGTTAGGCGTGCCCGTTTCATCACCTCCCTCATAGCGCACATCCATATAAAACATCATACGGGCGACATCGCCTTTAACCGCATTACGGGGCTCGAAGCTGTCGCTGTCGGTTTTATTTTCCGGCGCTTCAGTTAAGGGTGTACCACCTATATCAAAGTCTTTATTGCCACGGCTGGAGTTAATGGATACATCTGCAGGCCGTAAATGATGGATATCGGTATAAGCATATTGGCTTTCGCTGGGGAAACCATGGCTTTTGGCCCATACATGCTCACGATTCCAGGCATCCAGTGAATTGGTTTGACCAGCCCTGAACGTCTTGGCCTGAGAGCGTCCCGCATACAACAAAATCACATTATTGGTGTTGTTCGGATCTTCGTCTGTGTAAGACAGCGCATCCCACACCTGACTGTAAGTTAACCGCACATGGCCACGTAAAATTGAGTTCAGTGCTGTTTTCAGTTCACTGCCTGTTTTCCCCGCAGCAGCCGCATAATAGGTGGGCTGATTGATCACAGGGCCTGTGCCACCGCCTCCGCTGCAGGTTGCAGTAAAGACACCACTACCAGGATTGCCATAATTGCCCGAGACAACCCAATCAGACACACCATTATTATCTGTGGTTTTATTTCGGCTAATGGATTTATCCACAGCATTAATAGACCAACCGGATAAGCCATTTTCCCAGCCGACCGCATCAATTTCTGTGCTGCCGTTTCTCAGCCTGACGTAGTCACCGCTATTGCCAAAAGCCAGAGTCAAACCCGATAAGTGCGGCGTGACACCGTACAAGGCTTGCATAGCCGCCGTATTTTTTGCCACCAGAAAATAGCTGCGTGGCGCTACAGTGCCGGATAAATTAAAACTGCCACCGTTATCCTGCAGGCTATAGCCTTGCAGATTAATGGCTGTGCAGCTGTTGTTGTAAAGCTCAACAAACTCTTCAGTGTTGTCATTATTGGGGGCGTCGTACAGTACTTCGGTGATAAGCAAACTGGCAAAACTGCTGCTGCAATAAAACGCTGCAGCAAGCAGTGATAAGGTTGTGATCTGTTTCATTAGTAATCCTGTGAGTTCTTGTTATGGTGTGAGGATCTGCTTCCTGCCCCCAAATTGGCTCTGCTTCTCCGTCAGAGCACACAAGATTAGCTCAGGTATATGACAAATTGCTTAAATTCAACACAAAATGTTTACTTTTTGATCATTAGAGCACTAAGCCCACATCACCAGCACAGCAGCCAGCACAATCAACACCAGGCCCAGCAGATCCTGACGTTTTAATTTTTCTTTTAATACCAGCACCGAAATCAGTAAAGTAAAAAGTATTTCAACCTGCCCCAGTGTTTTTACATAAGCCACAGCTTGCAGGCTCATCGCCGTAAACCAGCCCAGAGATCCTAAACAACTGGTAAAACTGGTGGCCAGAGTCAGTTGTGGCCTTTGCCATAGTTTAACTAAGGTGGTTTTGTCGTTCAGAGCCAGATAAACCAGCAACACCAGTGTTTGAGTGCTGATGACAAAAAACAGTACCCAGGCTGCTGCAGGCAAAAAAGGCAATCCCAGAGTCAGACTGGCTTCGCGTACCCACAAGGAGGTCAGCGCAAAAGCCAAACCACTGCCCAAACCTAAGGCCAGAGTTTTGGCGGATAAAGAACGAATGCTGGTAGCTCCGGTGAGCAAAAACACCGCGACACCACCAATAAAGACCCCAACCCAACCTAAAGGACTGATGTAGGTACCAAAAAACATTACCCCAACAATAGCGGCCAAAATAGCCTCGCTTTTGGCAAGACCTACCCCAATCGCATAGTTTTTTAGCCTGAATAACACCACCATCAAAGCTGTTGCCAGAATTTGCATCGCGGATGCCGCCAGCACATAAAACACAAACCAGAAATTAAACTGGGGGATGGCGTAATCCTGCCATTGGTAAAGCCCTATTAAATACAGTAGCGCTAAAGGCCCGGCATAAATAAATCGGGCTAAGGTTACGCCCATCACTGGTACGTCTTTACTCAATTGTTTTTGCAAAGCGTTACGCATCGCCTGCATAAAAGCAGCCAGCAGCGTAAAAAGAATCCATAAAGACATACAGACATCCGTAAAATTCTGAAGTCAGCATAATGCAGCGGCTTTTTATGCGAAGCAATCAGAAAATGGCGAGGCATAAAAATTCTGGCCATACTGAAACCGAAATTCATCGTGGTTCAACAGACGTTGCAGTTTGCGGCAGCGGCAGTGCTGTTTGAATGAGTTTCCTCAACTACTCATTATTATCAGCAGAACCAACAGCCTGGCTTTAGTAGTGCTTGCAGAGAGCAAAGACCGCGGCAGGTTCGTTTTACTCAAAAGGTTAAGGTCATGACTAAAGGTTTAACATTAGGAACTCTGAGCCTGATTGCTTTTAGCTGTATGCAAATTCAAGCTCAAGATAACGGCAATGTAGCGGTGAAACTTGTCGATACACTAACAGAGCTCGCACAAGGCCCACATAAAGGCTTCCGATCGAATCATGCCAAGGGCGCTATTGTCTCGGGCAGCTTTACTCCGTCAGCAGATGCAAAAAACTACAGTACAGCGGCTCATTTTAGTCAGACTGTGCCAGTTACAGTGCGTTTTTCCAACGCCACAGGAGTACCTAATTTACCGGACACCGATCCTCATGCCAGACCTAATGGTATGGCCATACGCTTTGCATTACCGGATCAAACTTCAACCGACATTGTCTGCATTTCTTACAATGGTTTTCCTGTGGCTACACCGCAAGAGTTCCTTGAGCTGTTAACCGCCATAAAAACCAATGCAACTGATACCAACAAGCCAAGCAAATTGGAACAGTTTTTACAAAGTCACCCCGCCGCCTTAGTTTATGTACAAACACCTAAGCCAGCCCCCGTGAGTTTCGCCAATCAGGCGTTTTTTGGTGTAAACAGCTTTATTTTTGAAAATGACAAAGGCACACAACAGCATTTCCGCTACCGTATAGTGCCAAAAGCAGGAACTAAATTTTTGACGGATGACGCTGCAAAAAAAATGGCGCCAGACTTTTTGATGGAGGAAATCAAACAACGGGTGGTGAAAACACCAGTGGAATTTAGCCTGCAGGCTCAGTTACCCAATGATGGCGACCCTCTGCTTGATGGCAGCAAAACCTGGCCGGACGACAGACGCGTGATTGAACTCGGCACCATTAAATTGGATGCTTTGCCTGCAGACACTGCTGCATGGGACAAACAAATGTTTAATCCTCTGTTGCTCCCCAAAGGCATAACAGCAACAGCAGATCCTGTGCTGCAAACCCGTCCCGTAGCTTACTCGGTCAGTTTTGGTCGCAGACTGCAGTAAGTGATCTATTGAGCCATCAAGTCAGGCCAGATGTTTCATTGCTCTCTGACCTGATTTATTCAGTCGGCAAAAAGAAATGTGAGGGCAATTGCGTTATGTCCTCCACCACCCACTGCGCTTCAATGCAATCAGTCAGATGTAGTGCAATAAACTGGATCAAACGTCGTGCTGAAGCGCTCAGTCTTTTGTCTTTACGCGCCACCAGATACCAATGGCTATTCAGCGGAAAACCTTTCACCTTCAGCACCTTAAACTGCTCACTGCTTTGGCCCAAGGTATAAGCAGATAACACCGCAAGGCCGAGACCACTGGCAACACTGAGTCGGATAGCTTCGTTGCTTTCAATTTGCATAGTTTTAGACAATTCGACGCCCTGACTGCTTAACCAGGATTCAAATTGCATACGGGTGGCAGAGCCTGGTTCACGCATTAAAAAGCGCTCGTTTTTAAGTGCTGCAAAATCAAGTTCACCGCCTTCTGCACAATAACGGGATGCCCAATGATCCGCTGGCGCTATCAGTTGCAGCGGGTTTTTTATAATACGACAAGCCTGCACCTGCTCACCGCTTGGTGGCTGACTAAACAGATATAAATCGTCATCCTGATGGGCAAATCGGTTCAGAATATGCGCCCTGTTACCTACGTTTAAGGTCACTTCAATTTTGGGGTTAGTTTTATCAAAAGCCCCCAGAATAATGGGCATGACATATTTAGCTGTGGTGACTATGCCTAAACTCAAAGTGCCGCTGCGCCCGCCTTTGGCCTCTTCCAATAAAGAAGAAAAGTCATCAAAGCGGCTTAATACATCGGACGCCGCCTGAAACAACGCATCGCCAATATAAGTGGTATGCACTTTTCCTTCCCGGTATTCCAGCAAAGGTTGCCCTACTTCATCCGCCAGCTTTTTCAGCTGTAAGGACACAGTCGGCTGGGTTAAATGCAATAGTCGCGCAGCAGCTGATACTGACGCCAGCCTCACAACCTGAACATAAACCTGCAGTAATCTGAAACTTAAATGCCGCACATCCATAGATAATTATCAATACTTAACTACCAAACAATTAATTATCCAATATACCCAAAGGCAGGCACAATCGCCAGCCAATAACAGCTACGGAGTTGGGTTATGCCGGATATTGTGATTGCGTTTTTTGCTTTTGGCCTTGTGGCTGGCTTATTAAAGTCAGATTTAAAAGTTCCTCAGTCTATTTACGAAACCTTATCTATTTTGCTGATGCTGGTGCTGGGCCTGAAAGGCGGTATGGCGCTGCATGGCCAGGCCCATAGCGGTATGGTGCCCGATCTGTTGGCTGTAGGGGCTTTAGGTTTAATTATTCCGCTTTTGTGTTACCCGCTGTTACGTTATCTGGTGCAACTGAATAATTCAGACTCTGTCAGTATTGCCGCCCATTATGGCTCTGTCAGCGCCGGTACTTTTGCAGTGGTGTTGGCGCTGGCGGAAAAATCCGGCATGCCTTTGTTACCCGAAACCACTTTATATCTGGTGATGCTGGAGTTACYGGCCATTGTCATTATGTTAGGTTTGTATGGCGCATTAAAAGGCCAGGGTAAGCAAGCTCATATCTGGCGCGAAGCCTTAACCAGCCGGGGTGTGCTGTTGCTCGGTGGCGGCGTATTGATTGGTTATCTGTATGGACCTGAAGGCTTAGAGCCTATAGCTCCTGCCCTTATTGGTGGTTTTAAAACCATGCTGGCGCTGTTTTTACTGGAAATGGGCCTGTGCACAGCCAAAGTCTGTAACCCGCTGCCGCTGCAACACTGGCGCTTAATGCTATTTGCAGCAATTTCTCCCTTTGCTTTGGGAGCATTAGGTTTAGCTTTTGGTTTAATGTTGGATGTACCTGCTGGCACATTGCTGGTGCTCACCACTTTAGCCGCCAGTGCTTCTTACATAGCAGCACCTGCTGCAGTACGCGCCAGCATACCTGACGCCAATATTGGCCTGGCCATGCTGGCATCCTTAGGCATTACCTTTCCGGTCAATGTACTTTTGGCCATCCCTGTGTATCAGCATTGGGTGGAATTGGCGGTTGGAAAATAACCTAAGGCTCTGTTAAAGCGAACAAAAAAAACGCAGTCACACCAAGGGGCATTGCATTTGTGAGTTAAAGCAGTAGTATAAGGCCCAACGTCGGTACGTAGCGCAGCTTGGTAGCGCACTTCGCTGGGGGTGAAGGGGTCGGAGGTTCGAATCCTCTCGTACCGACCACTAAATTAACCTGCTTTTACAGCAGGTTTTTTTATGCCTGAAATTCTCCGATTTTAATCGCCCCAATGTACTGTCATTCCGAGAGCAACTTTGCTTCTGCTGTAACATGTCACCCGCTTTGATAGATACCTGACGCATATCCCCTTTCCTTGTAAAAAAACTGCTATTTAATCTACATGCAAGGGCCAGGATCAGCCGCAGATCTTCTAAGGCAAAGTATCAAAGCTCAGTTCCGATAATAGTAGAAAAAATTTCAATTTTCGGTTGACAAATACAGGAGGTAATCTTTAATTAGGTCTCCAAAATAGGGATTTCATCTTTTAGTTAAAACTGGATGAGTTTGAAGGTTAGATCTGCGCCGTAATCATATTCTGACTCCAACTATCAATTACTGACGGGATCAAAAACGTGGTGGCTTATTTACGACCAGACACCAAGTGAATAGAAAGGGATCAACCTTGAAGAAACAAAACTTTCAAACTCCGATCTCCCCGGCAGAGTCTCAGGCAGCCTGTAAAGCTGTTTTGGCGAGCGATAAATTTGTTYATGCACCACGCATGTGCCGTTTGTTGCATTTTCTGGTTGAGAGCGCAATTTGTGGCAACAGCCGCAACACCAGCGAATACGCTATCGGCATTGAGGTTTTTGAWCGCAATGTAGCAACTTATTCGACCACAGAAGATCCTGCTGTTCGGGTCCAGGTGGGTCGCTTGCGGGAAAAACTCAAAGACTACTACGCCGCAGTGCCTTCCGAGATTGAAATATCTATTCCTCTGGGTAGCTATATGCCTGTTTTCAGGCGATCGTCAGATGCCAATATATACCCCGATGATACGCTGCTTTTCAGACCGATCAGGGCTATTTCAGAATGCACCAAGGGACAGTGCTTTGCTTTAGGCTTACATGAGGAACTGCTGCATCAGTTATTTCTGGCATTTAACAGTATTACCTTAATCCAACACTCAGAAGATGACTTCAAGGTTCGTCAGAGCAACGAGTCGAAAAAAGCGTCCAACGCAGCGGCCAAACATCTGTTTGAAGGATTCGTTCGGCTCGATTCACAACGCGTCAGAACTTCCGTTCACCTGCTTGATCTTGAACACAATCAAATACGTTGGTCGAAACAATTTGATCGCAATAATTGCTACGACATATCGCTGCAGGAAGAGCTGGCGTTTTCCATCTGCCAGGAATTGAAACTGTTTATGCTCGAAAATGAGCTGGAGCATTTCGGACCAGATTCGCCACTATCAGAGCAATCGCAGCCAGAAAACCGCATCACTCACATAGGCCAAGGCCGCAGACTGACCAGCCAATAGGTGAAAACTCCATTTTGTGCGCCAAGACTGTGAGCCTTAACGACAGCTAGACATAGGCGAAAGAAGGCGACGCATCCAAAACATAGGACAAAAGAAAATGGATTCTGACAAGGCTAAGCCTTACTTGGCAAATAGTCGCACGCGTTGGAAACAGCTCAGGCCCCGAAATAACATAAGGTACTAGCGTTTGATGGTGCTGAAGAAAGGAAACGACAGCTTGGGCCTCTTTTGGTTTCGTCACCTCATCCTAATTCAGCACGGGAGGCTAGTCATCACATTAGACCTGACCCCATTCTCCTTGCTTTAATTTCAGGTATGCCTGTCCCCCACTTACTGGGTTCTCGTTTCGTTGTGGATATCCTTGCCATTCCTCCATTGATCACTTCTGATGTCGCCTGGTCAGGCAATACGCCGCCAGCGCCTCTGCATACCTCATAGCGTCCACGACGCGGCTTTGAGCCGTTGCATAGGTCATGTAATGTGTGGTATCGAAAATACTTAGCCCCTGGATTTGTTCCTCAATGCCCCAGTGGCAACTTTGGGCCTGGGTTACCACGAACGCAGCCTTCTTTTTGACCGAGCCAACCGCTTCGAATCGCTCCATGGCCTTGTCAAGAATAGGGCTGCCCGTGGTGGCGCACTCGGTAATCATTGATAAGAGAGAGCGCCTGATGCCTGCAGTGATCACGTTGATACTGGCCAGATTCGCTGCGTCTTTTATCTGTTTGACGGTTTCAGCATGCATGATGGCGTTGGAATTTGTTTTGACCTCCTCAGCCCAACCTTCGAA
Organism: Rheinheimera sp. 1928-s; assembly: GCF_029269265.1. Taxonomy (GTDB): domain Bacteria; phylum Pseudomonadota; class Gammaproteobacteria; order Enterobacterales; family Alteromonadaceae; genus Pararheinheimera. Next base: position 101,777 of record NZ_JARIXP010000006.1, on the reverse strand, counting down.
TGCCTTCAGTCCGCCGAGTGAGGTTGGCACTTTGGGGATGGCCCGAATCCATTCAACCAGGGAGCCTCGCAAGGCTTCGCGAACTGTATCCCGTGGACGCACCCGCAACGTCAGTGGATTCACAAAGGCGTCGCTTGCTGCCTGTTGCTTGTGGAAGCTCTKCCCTTTCCGCTTGCCCTGCATTTTGAAAAACCAACTGTTGCTGGCGTTGTAGGATTTGAGAATCTTCATGACGGCATTATTCGCCTTGTCCATGGAAATGTTGCGAGCGACTGCCAGCACGCGCGCGAGTTTGTTGCTAATCTCATGCCTAGCGTCTTCCTTGTTTGGTCGCACCTCATTCAAAATGTCCTGGAATTTACCGGCATTTCCATTCACTTGACGCTCTATGATCTTCGCCAGCAACGTGAAAACATCATCGGTACGGTTGTAATTCTCGAGGGTCACCGATTCAGACCCCTCTTTACTCCGCGCCACTACAGCCGCATAGTGATAACCCCAGATGCTTTGCAAAACCTCACGGGACTGACCCGTTTTCAGGAAATCGATCTGCTTGTCCCTCGATGCGGCAAGAGAGTAGGTTGCGTAGCCTTCCCCTACTTCGGGGTGAGCAGCCTCGTTGATGCCAAGTGCACGGGCCTTTTTCTTACCTTTTTTAGTGTGGGCATACTTGCCATACGCTTCTCCTGCCAATTCGGGGCTTGATTTGCTCAGCACATTGGCGCGAACGACGTCGGTATCAACTTTCTCCGGTAAACTGATCAGTTCCGATCCTAGGGTATTGATCATCGGATCCCCCCCATCACTCTTCGATGTGACATTCAGAACTGTTTGCTTCATGGTGCCGGGTTGCTGGAAGACCGCCTCGTGCGATGCGCTGCCCATGACACCGGAGGCCATATCGATGCAGATGTGACTGATCAGGTTTGCAAACTCCGCGACCGCCGCGTTTTCCTCTTTCTGGGCTGGTTCTGCAATCACCTTACTCAAGGAAACAGATGAATATTGCAACTTGAGTTCACCACTCTTATGCAGGTGAACTCTGCTGCCCGCCGTTTTGAGCGCCTTGTTTGAACTTTCCACAATCCCGGCCGCTGCATAGAACTCTTTAGCATGATCCTGCGTGTCATTAATCGCCAGCGTATTGTCTTCAGAAATCAGTAGACCCTGCCGTGCATCAGTGCGTTTGATCTCGTGAGCCATTTTGTATCCTTTGTCCTTCTGCCTGATGGCCTTGGGTTCTACCGATTGCGTTTTGAAGAACTGGTCACTGTCGCTTTCGCCTACCAAGTTATAGTCGTCAGTTCCAACCTGTTTGTAGCGCTGGATGGGTCCTGCGATAACAGGCGTGAATTTGCCTTGTGGCTCGCCTCTAAGCTGGGCGGTTGGTGCCAGCGCCTTTCTCCCCATCACATCCGCTTCCCGCTCCAATCCAACATCATCGTTAACAGGCACGCCAGCCTTCATCTGTATCGTCGGCTTCACTCGCCCCTGCGCCTGTTGCACCACATGCCAGGCTTCGTGCGGCAGATGTTTTTCCTGCCCCGGCGCAAGATGAATATTGCTGCCCTGCGCATAGGCGTGCGCGTTGAGTTGAGCGGGTTGGGCTGAGTTGTAATGCACTTTTACGTGATCCATGCTCATTCCAGACAGTGACTCGATACCAGCTTTGAGTTGATTTGGCAGACCGGTATTGTTGGGTTTTGGCGCCAACTGCACGGTACGATTATCCGGTAAAGCGCGAGTCTGTGCCCCCTTACCACGATTGTCCTGCAATACAGCCGCGCCTTTGCGTTGGCTAACTGCTTCTGCTTGGGTGTCCTGCTGTGCTCTGTGTTGACTCGTTAGTTCAGCCATGATTTCCCCTAGATAGGAGGCACTAAGCGTTTATGTCGATTTTGAACCAGGGACTGTGTGCACCTGCTGCACAGGGAACCTGCCCTTGGGTATTAAAACCAGCGCCAATGTTGCTCCAGTGTTGATAGTGCGTGAGCGTAAGATAAACATCGCCCCGTTTGTAATCGAGAATGATTTTGCTGTTGTGGGCGTCATTCAGAATACCAGTGCCAGTGTACTCGGCGTAACCAACAGGGCCCGGAGGCGGTGCGACGCCCAACGCATTCATCACACCAGAGGTAGCGGTATAGTGATTTTCCAGAGCCACGGCATTTGGAGGAGTGACTCCTCCAGGCGCAGCGGGAAGAGTTGCTGAAGTGTTCATATGCCAACTTCTCAAGGCACCGGGGTTATTTGCGGTCAGAACGCTGGCATCCCGCTCTGCCTGGCTGCGTTGATCCATCACTTGCCCGGTCTTCCAGGCGGCGTGAATATCTCGCAACAATCTGACCAAGGTTGGGGGGAAAACCCCAACAGCCGTGGAGTAATTAATGGTTCGAATTGCACGAGCGTCCGGCGAATGGGATTGTGGCGCTACGCCTGCAACACCAGCATTTACCGCACCATGGGCAGCACCGACCGCTGTCTGTACATTAGCCCAATTGGCACCGTCATTAGCGGCATAACCGGTGGGCACATTTGCAACGCCATCAAGCGCTTCATTGATATTAACCACCAGGCTCTTCAAAATTCCTGCGACTGCATTCCAATTAGCAGCGCCTGCCGCCGTTACCGCAGCCGCGAATCGCTGCTGATACAAAGCGTAACCTCGATCCACCTTACCGATTTGACGGTCATCATGGCTGTACTCATCCACTTTCGTCACCATGAGTGGGATTTCATACTTGGTGGAATAAGCCCCGATAGTATTCTGACTGGCCAGATTCGCTCCCCGATAGGAGTCAAAATCTTCCCAAATCTTTGCTCTCTGTGCCACGCCATCAGCGGTTATCCTTGCGGGCGATCCGAATTCAGGCACAGGCAAAAATGTTTGCCCTTTATCCGGCAGGTTTATGCTGTGCTGCTGCGGAGCCAGTTGTTGCTTTTGCAGTGTTAATTCGCTTTTGCGATTATCTTGCAGGATTCCCACTGGCTTACGCTGGCGGGCATTCGGTGTCTCTGCCCGTTTTTCCTGAAACATTATTTCTGCCATTATTTTTCTCTATTAGCGAATTTTTAGTGTCGCAAATGATCTGCATTAGGTTTGCTGACGCGCAGAAAAGATCAATGATCTGCCGTCCAGGTCATGTCAAGGTCGGCGATTATGTCTCCACCACCAACCCCGCCTGCGATCGTAGGAATAAGCATAATGCCGCCCCCTCTGCCCAACAGAGATGTAACCTGCCCACCTGCGGCTGTACCGCTGGCTAGCGGTGCGACGCCTTGCACATCGGTGTCTATCGGCGACCTTAATCTTGCGCTGAGCCGGGCTTTCAGCAGCGCCTTGGCTGCGTTTTTATCTTTCATGTATGACCTTCCAAAAGCCGAAGCCCAGGAACCCCAAAGTTGTTCAAAAGTAGGATTCATGGTGAAAGTGCCTGCCTGGGGAATGGTAATAGAAACATTGAAAACGCCAGTACTGGTATTGCCCTTGCCCCTGTTTGACAATCCGTCGGCCAACCAGGCAAAACGCGCGCCCTCTCCAATCACCTTGGTTAGGTTATCAGCGTCTCTGTCGGTAGCATTTCTGATCTCAAGCGAGTTGGTATCTCCTGGATCCACCCCGTGTACCGAACCATACCTGCGATTGCCAACCGCTCCCGCGATTGGACCTGCATCGGCGTTCACTTGTAGCGCCGTATTTAATGCGGTAGCTGCAGGATCATTCATGACTCTGTCCATCAATACCACGGCATTTTCGGTAATACGAACCCGTTTAATGTAGCCGCCACCCAGACCAGTCATTTCGGCCCACGCCTCAAGAATCGATGCCTGGCCTGCGCCGTTGGTGTAATTGCTGCGTACATACAAATTACCGGCATTGTGCGCGCCCAACGCACTCACATTTTCATGCACTGCCGGTACAGCCAGAGCGCCATGGAGAGGCGGAATAGCAGCAGCGGTTTCCCTCGCCCTGAGATTTATATATTTCGCAATTTTTGCAGCAGCAGCTCCCCGACTGTTGACAACACCTGGTAAGACTTCGTCATGCCCCGCAATCGGCGGTGCCGCGCCAACCAACAGCTGTACTACCCCCGTCTGGTTTGAAGACGCCTTGTTTTGAATAACGGTTGGAATCGGGCTGTTAATCTGTTCATTTGATGGTGGTGTAGGCGCGCCAACTGTTTCACTAGTGCGCAACTGCGCGGCTCCTTGCTTTAAAGCCCTGGATCCCATCACATCCGCTTCTTTCTCCAACCCGGCATCATCATTAACCGGGACACCGGTTTTCATCTGCATGGTCGGCTTTACGCGCCCCTGCGCCTGTTGCACCACATGCCAGGCCTCGTGCGGCAGATGTTTTTCCTGCCCCGGCGCAAGATGAATATTGCTGCCCTGCGCATAGGCGTGCGCGTTGAGTTGAGCGGGTTGGGCTGAGTTGTAATGCACTTTTACGTGATCCATGCTCATTCCAGACAGTGACTCGATACCAGCTTTGAGTTGATTTGGCAGACCGGTATTGTTGGGTTTTGGCGCCAACTGTGTCGTGCGATTATCGGCAAGCTTTCCCGCTTGCATCACTGGACGGTTGTCCTGCAAAACCGTCCCGCGTTGCCGCACTCTTTCAGCATGCCCGCCTTGTTCATGCGTTTTCTGAGAGACCATCTCAACCATCATTACCTCCCCTGGCGTCGTGGTATACACCCTGAAAAGCACGCAGTTTTTCTTCTGCCGCCCTTAGCCGCGAAGCATAACTACCAAGAAGTTGCTTCTTATTTCGCTCGTGCTTTGGAATACTATTTTTGCCTTGCCCTACCCCTCCGACGATTGTCCCCATGCTCTTTAACGTATCGCTATATGCTTGACACACATCCTCTCTCAGCTTTTCATGCATCACAGCGGCTTTCGGACTAAATTTCTTATCATATTGTTTGAGTTTTTCCCATAGCGCATGAATTGCAGTCCGCGTACTTGCACCCACATAAGGTTTTATAGATTTGCGGCGTATATCCTGAGTGAGATTGAAGAAAAGTGCTTTACCAGGGCTTTCTATCCAGGTGAGCAACCCTTGTTGCAAGTGAGAGAGATCTTGCATGGCGCCAACCTGTTTCTTGAGTCCGGCGAGATCTTCTGAATGAGGAATTGAGACGATCTCTGACGACTCGCTTTGCTTTCCTAAAAGCGTTGTGTACTCATCCCAACGCCCTGTTGCGATGGCATCAGACAGCAAATAGGTTTTTTTCATCATGGGGATATATTCCCCATGCAAATTCCAAATTTTTTGCTCTGCCCCGCCTTGTTTGAATGACTCTTTGGCACCGGTTTTCAGCGGTTTATCCAGATGAAGGGCATTGCTTTGGTGGGCAAGAATTTCACCGCTTTGGTAGCGATCAAGCAAGCCTGTGTTGAACTTCAAATTAGAGCGTAAAAACAGGATGGCATGAAGCTGGCTGCCAAGCGCCTTGGATAACCAGTTTTGAATTTGCATCAGAATCGGATACAGACGGTTGTTGGGCATATCGCCACTAAACTTCGTATAGTCGATCACGAGTGCGATTGGGGCATCAAGATCATTAAACTTCTCACGTGTATGTTTTACAAAGGCTAATATCTGCCTGGCAATTTTTAACCCCGATTCTTTCAGGTCTGCACTATTTAAAAGATCGGTATGCAGGCTGTCCGACAAATTAATCCAAAGCTGTCCGCCTTTGCGTTTACCGGTTAATTGCTCATCTTTCACGCTTTCCGGACTAAGGAATGATGTCGAATTCTGGTAAAACTCGAAATATGGGGTAAACGTAGACAGTGCTTTCTTGTCTGCCCGGAACGGATACGTGGAATAGCCCGCCTGGAGTAGTATCTTATGCAGGTTATCGGCAGCGGCGGTACCGGAAGGAAAATAGGAACGACTTACCTGGTTGTGCTTCCCAACCTGCACCGACTCTTGCAACGGATGCTCATCTCCTTCTTTCGGGGAGGTGTCCATTGATGCCTTCCAACTGGGGAATTGCTTCTCCAACACCTCGGTCATCTCTGCTAATGACAAGCAGGTAGATCCTAAAAATGCAAACTCCCACAGGCTCGATTCAATCACCCATATGTGATCAAACAGATCGCGTTGGCTCAACGACTTACTCTTCCCCTGACTTTGCTTGATAAATGCAAGTTTGTTCGCCCGTTGATGAATCTTACCCAGGATGTAATCGAAAAAGCCTTGCAGATGAAAAAGGTGCTTGCTGCTTGGATTGTTCAGCACTTCTTCCGACTTGGTTTTTGCAACCAAGCGATACGCTGCACCCAATAATTGGTAAGACCATTGAATGGCTAGAGCCGCACCATCATTCCATTGACTGTAATTTTTGGCCTTGAACCTGCTAAGCAGAAACTGCACATGCCCTGCACTAACGCCACCATATTTCTGGTAATTTTGGGCATCCGTTGCATTCATTCGCGCTAAAAGTCGCTTTAACTCTGTCAAATAATCGGCATTCAAGGAATATGCCCCCAAGGACAGTCGTGTCCCGGCAGTTTCCGTTCGATCATTGGCATCCCAAGTAGTATAGGCCGGCTCGGCAAAGCCAAATGACGGTAAAAACCGATACTTGGTTTGACGATCTCTCTGCGGCCTGAGGCTTTCAGGAATCCGCGGACTATGCAGCACCGCCGGATTACCCTGTGTGTGCTCCATCTTCAACGGAAAGCTAGCCGTGAACCGAGTAGTGGGGGCATATCCCCTATCGACCTTTGGCATCAACTTGGATGGTGTAGCACGTTTATGGGGCGCCTTTTTAGCGTGGGGTGCCATATCGTGCATCAAATAAGTCACGTAATAAGGCAGAGAGGATTCAAACGGCCGGGCATATTCATCGCTCCCCCCTCTTAGCAAATGGGTGGATTTTCTAACCCGGCCACCTTCTGCCGTACGAAAGTTATACAAAGCGAGGTTGATCAGGAATTGATTGCCTTGAGGTCCAAGTTGTTTTGTCATCTCCGCAAACATCTTTCGATTTTGTAGCAAAGGCGGCACTTTAGATTCAAACCCTTTTATGTTCTTAGGCCTATTTAGCACCTCGTTCATCGCACTAACTAAAGTCAACGGATCTTCTTCCAAGTTACCCACTTGATGCAATAACTCACGAGTATAGGATTTTCTTCCATACTTGGCATTACCCGAGGTCAAGCCCTGCGTCGTGGTCATTGATTGGTAGGCCGCAGTCAACATATCCAGATGTTCGCTATCCCCAGTTTTACCCTTCTCATCAACACCTTTAGAACCGAACAAGCCTTCTATTTTGGGAGCTTCCAGCGCTCGCATGTGAGCCGCAGGTTTAATTGATTGGCCAAGCTTTGCCGCTTCCTGGAAAACGAGCGGGTAGTTGATAGTGAGTTGTTGTGGGGGGAGTACACAAAGACCGTGTAGAACATTGGTAATGGTGCTTCTATCCATTGACAACACATGGGTCAAAATACTTTGCGGGCTAGCCTGAACAGCACTGACAGCCTGCATAATAAATAGGGCGACACGATGAGGAAGATGGTCAAACTCGCGTTCGATAAACGTCAAGTTGTCTACCATCTTTTGTGACATCAACGCCTTTGATTGTGTACTGATGGGAAGCTTTACCCGTTGGATAGGATGGTTCTGATGCACTGCCGTGGATGTAACAGGCAAGGAATGATCAATGCGTGAGAACTCATAGTTCATAGCTTTCCCGCCCATCACATCCGCCTCCTGCTCTAACCCTTTGTCATCATTGACGGAAGTACCGCTTTTCATCTGCATGGTCGGCTTTACCCGCCCCTGCGCCTGTTGCACCACATGCCAGGCTTCGTGCGGCAGATGTTTTTCCTGCCCCGGCGCAAGATGAATATTGCTGCCCTGCGCATAGGCGTGCGCGTTGAGTTGAGCGGGTTGGGATGAGTTATAGTGCACTTTGACATGATCCATGCTCATACCTGACAGCGACTCAATACCTGTTTTAAGCTGGTTCGGCAGGCCGGTATTGTTGGGCTTTGGCTTAGGATCTGGCGCCAACTGTGCAGTGCGATTATCTGTTAAAACACGAGTCTGACTCACCTGGCCACGATTATCTGGTAACACCGTTTCGCCTTTGCGTTGGCTCACTGTGTCATGTTCGGATGACTGCTGTTTTTTGTGTTCAACCTTAAACTCAGCCATGTTACGCCCCTAATTAAATTGCACCGTCAGGTTGTCTTTGCGAAATTCGCGTTTAATGCTCTGAACCAGATTTAAGACTTGCCCTGCCTTCACCTGCTTATCCCTCCCCAGGACGAGCAGACTTTTTGGTTTTTGTTGACGGAAGGACGAGCGCACTGAAGTTTGTGTTAACCAAATCGTTAATTGGTTTGGCCCGTGCTGAGCGAGGAGTTGGGGGTGGATCACTTCCAACAACAGCGTCATAGGTATTCTGGTCAAAATGGGCCTGAATCGATGAGTTTGTCACGCTATCGCCCAAGAATAAGTTGACTGGGCTGTTAGCCACATTCTTGCCGACAATATGAGCATTTGCCAGTCGCGCAGCAGATCCTGCTGTATCGAAGATCATACTAATCCGGGCTGCGAGGGCATTATCATATTTATCCTTCGCTTCTTTGGCATAATTACCCCCGGTTGGGGTTTCATCTGTTGCATGCGCAGGATTGATGTAATTCACGAGGCTGATTAAATACGAGTCCAGGTTTGTTGTGTCATTGCTGATTTTTTCCGCGCTGAACAGAGAATTAATTTTCTCTCTGATGGACTTGTCAGAAATTTTGTGGCAAATGGCTGTGCCCCGGATCATAGTAGGAGTGATGTTGGTAAGTCCGGTTTCCGGCTTGCCCGCGCTAACTGAGCTGGTGTGTGCGGTTTCCTCGGGATGACTCAAGGATTTGCCCAGACTTGTTTTTCTATGATTTAAAACATCAATCAATGCCCTCTTATTGCCCATTGAATCATGCCCTGGGTATCTATCCTGACCTCCTGTAAGACCTGTAACTTTGGCTTTTGTAAACTTGGGTTTAGCTTTTTTGGCTTTTTTAAACTTGGCTTTGGTTTTTGTGTACTTCGCCAGTTGCGCTATCGGCTGATTCGCAGTGGTCATAAAATTAAAATGCTCGTTTTCGCCTCTGTCTGCACGCTGTAGCGCTTGTCCATCCTCGCTGATGCCAGACTCAATACCCGCTTTGAGCTGATGCGGCAGGTCGGTATTGGTAGGTATTGATGTTAGGTCTGGTGCCAACTGAGTTATGCGATTATCGTTTAAAGCATGAGCCTGACTCACCTGACTACGATGATCAGGTAACACAGTTGTACCCCTGCGTTGGCTCACTGTGCCATGTTCAGAGGACTGCTGTTTTTTGTGTTCAACCTTAAACTCAGCCATGTTATGCCCCTAGTTAAATTGCACCGTCAGGTTGTCTTTGCGAAATTCGCGTTTAATGCCCTGGATCAGATCGTCGCGCTCTACCTGTTTTTTACCTCGGCTTACCGCGTTTAATGCACAGTAACGCAGTACGTTGATAATGGCGCCGCCCGCCAGTTCGTGATCTTGCGCGAGCTTAGTCAGGTCAATATCCTCGGCCAACTCACACACCCCCTCGAAGGCTTTTTGCCAGAGTTGTAATCGCTGCGTTGCACCCGGCATCTTAAAGTGGATCATGGATTGGAAACGGCGGGTGAAAGCCTCGTCCATGTTCGCTTTGAGGTTGGTGGCTAGAATGACGGTGCCTGGAAAGTCCTCAATACGCTGTAATAAATAACCGGTTTGCTGGTTGGCATGCCGGTCGTTAGAGCTGGTGGCAGCAGTGCGTTTGCCGAACAACGCATCCGCCTCGTCAAAAAATAAAATCCAGTCTTTGTAACTGGCTGCGTCGAATACCTTGCCGAGGTTTTTCTCAGTTTCGCCTATGTACTTCGATACGATCATCGACAAATCAACCCGATACACCTCACGCCCGGTGGATTTGCCCAGCAAAGCCGCCGTCAGGGTTTTTCCAGTGCCGGGAGGGCCGTAAAACACAGCGCGAAAGCCTGGCTTGACCTTACGGGCCAGGCCCCAATCGCGCATCAGGCTGTGGCCATGAGTGATCCAGGCACGTATCTCCTGCACTTGCGACATCACATGATGATCCAGCACCAAATCACTCCATGTCAGTGGGGTGACAATTGGGCTGGCGGGAAAAGCCGGGCTTAACTCTGGGCGGATTTTTTCGCCGGTCAACAGTACCTGCAGCCACTGCTGCGACAAACTCCATACTCCGGATAACAGCGGCAGTTTGTCATCCGATTGCTCCAGTGTAATCACCATTTCTGCAGCAAAGCGATGGCTGGGCGCCAGAATGCGCATGGCCTCTAGCCGCAACTCCGGGTTGTTGGCGCTCAGCAGAAATGCCAGCGTCTGCCCTGTAGGTAAAAAGCCGCTGAAGGCTTTATCGCTGTATCCGCCAAATTCGCTAAAGCTACGATCAGTAGTGCCGTTTACACTTAAAAAAACATCCAGATATTCGGGCCGAACATGAGGAGCCAACGCCAGCGCTAAGGCCAGGCGTTCAAAGGTATCGAGCTGCCAGTCCAGGGCCTGCCGAGCATATTCACTCTGCTCGGGCACCAGTTCGGGCGGTGCTATATCCAACCAGTTGCCTTCATGCCCCTCGTGTTTCAGATAGCTGGCAATCACCTGCTGGATCACGGCATTGAGCCAGTCGAGCTCGTGATACAGCGCTTGTAGATTTTGTTCAGGCGTCGGCATAAGGCTAATCACTCAACAGGGCTACATCGTCAAGCGACATATCCACCCAATTAAAAAAACCTATGCTGGTGGTTAGATTCAGTTCATTAACTTTAACTAAATCGAGCAAATCGGCCTGCAGCCAGTTGGCTATTTCCCCTCCCCCCAGTTCGGCTTTGTTTTCAACAACCAGACTCAGGTAGCGGTCAGTCATCGCATCGCTCATCACCAATTTTTTGGCCTTAAAAAAATACGCAGCCTGGTCCTTGGTTTTTTCGTAGCAGGCTATGCCCACGCACCTATCTGCTCTGGCCGAATTGTGACTGAGCAGGCTAAAGCTATTGCTTTCACAAAGTGCTGCCGACATTTCCAGACGTGCATCGGCCTGTCCCGCCACGGCCAGACCCCAGTCTTCCGCTGTTGCCACGCCGGTAATAACATATACCTGTCTGAAGCCATAATGCAGCTGGGTCAACTTTAAGGTCAGATCATCTTTGATTTGAGCCCAGTTCAGTAGCAGGCTTGCTTTTGGCTTCCTTGCATGAAAGATAAAATCGCCAGTATGCGAGAATTCGAGTACCTGCCTGGTCCAATAATAGTCTTCACTATCACCTCCCTGTTCAGTCTGGGTCTCGCACAGCAGTTGCTTTACCCCACTGCTTAATTCCCAGCCGTTCTGATCCAGCGGGATCTCTCGGCTCACCAGCAAATTTTCTACTAAATGGGCATCGCCAATATTCAGCAAAGGCTGAAAGCGGCCCTGCCTCAGTTGGCACAGATCACCCAGCGCCAGCCTGCGCGTGAAAGGGTGCATCGGCAGCCAGGCCGTCTGCTGATAGCAATGGCTGTAAAACACTTTTTTAGACATGATTACCCCTCCCGTTGTAAGGCAGGCCAGCATAAGCCAGCCATCCCATACCTTTATGCTGCGTAAGCTGCAGCTGTTGCAGCCGCCAGGCCTGCTTTGTACGAATTCAGGCTGGTGGTTGCGGTCGCCAACGCACTTTGAGCATAAGCCAGTTGCTGATTTACGATATTGACGTTAGCCAGAGCCTGGTTATATTTTTCGCTCGCTTTGTCGTACGCTTGACGCACCAAGGCTAAAACACCGGTGCAATCTGGTGTAAAGCCAACGATAAAGTTGCCATCAACAACCAAACCAGTCACATCCTGCAGTCCGGAGACCAGTGCCTGCCGTTCAATTGTGCTTTTAAGCGTTGTCACCTGATCGTTTTCAAGTGCGATGATCTGCTGAGATCGTAAGGAAGTCGCCTCGGCGACATAACAACTTTGCAATGCTACAAGCGTAAGAGCTACAGCATTGTTAGCGTCAGCAGTCGCCTTCGCCATAAAACTGATTAAAGTATCAGGTATCAGTGGATTACTTAATTTTTGCTTGTTCACCAGTTGGCCAAACCTGTCTATCAGCTCAACCGTAAAAATCAATTTATTGATGAGCGTCGCCATTTCGCCTGACACCCGCTTGATTTCTCCGGTCGCAGTTCCGGTTTGTTTCAGTGCTAACCCTGTGCTGGTGCACAAGGCCTTAACACTGGAATCGATGTCGATGGCCAGATTGAGGTTGGTCAAAGCGGCGGTTTTATTGGCCTCAGCTGCAGTTAAATAATCATTAAACTGGATGGATTTGGCGGTCTCAGCATCAACAATAGCCTGGTATTGATCGACCTCGTATTGGGCTTCGGCCACTTGCATTGCCAGCCCGTCGAGCGTGGCTTTTTCTTTGTAAACAATGCCGACTGCGAGTGAATTAATAGTCATGTTATTCATTTTTACTCTCCATAGAGTCGTGGTGTTTTATTGTTGAGCTTGGGTGCAGACAGTGATAGCTGGCAATGTATTCGCCAATACGTTGCCATACCGGGCCTGATCGCTGGGATCCCCTGTGGCTACTGTCAGTATGTAAAGTTGATACATTGTGTTTGGCTTGATCACGTTGCCGAAGTTGTCAGTTGTACTCGGCAGAAAACTGAATTCACAGTCACCGGGTGATGACGCTGTCACTGCGATGTAATTCGCTGGTGAAACCTGCCCGGCAATGGACTGATTAAAATAGATGGGAGGCAAATTCCGGTTCTCAGGACAACGCAATAGATTGAGATCCGGCGTTCCGCCTTGCTCAACAAGAATACAACGGAATTCATAAGCAGATCCGGCTGTGGTCGATGTGGACGCCCCTGCAATTTGCGCTACGGGAGCCGCTGCTTCTGCTTGCGCTGCAGMAGATTTCGCCTTGCCTTTAGCTGGGGAAGCGGCTGTAGCATCTGGCTGCACTGTAGAAGTATCTGCAGATGAACCTAATGGTGTAAATGTGAAACTGGCAGTCGACCAGGTCACGCCAGCAGCATCCGGGGTGCTATTTGGAGTAACCACCAGCTTTTGCGCCAATGGCAAAGTGGTAGCCGGAGTAAAGGGCTGGCTTGGTGCAGACAATAACTCTGAATAATTATTGATGTACTGTTTGTATACTTTGGAAAGCTCGATATACAAAAAGGCAACGTAGCTTGAACCGGCCTGAACAGGATTGCCAAACGCATCAGAGCTCAGCTGTATACTGGTCGGTGATCTCGTCACTACACCTGTCGCATCGATACTTGCATCCGGAGTAACACTCACAAAAAGGCTGTTGTCGCCCTTAGGTCGTTGTGAAAATAATTGCTCCACCTGGTCAATCGAAAAAGTAGTCTGATTTTGCGCCGGCACCAGCGTTAAGTAGTAGACAGGCTCAGCATCTGGAATGGTCACACCAGCAGCTTGGGGCGAATAAAAAGTTGGTAACGGCAGCGCCGCAAAAGATACCGTGATTTCAGACCCTGACAGCACGCTGATACTCAGGCACTGATTGAGTTGGTTGTTGCTGTTGTCGTATGCAGTATTAATGGCAGTTACTTCCCTTCTGGCGTCAGCAAGTTCTCCCTCGGCCTGCCGCTCCGCTTTACTGGCTGTGGTTATTTGTGCATTTTCTGTTATGGCCAGTTTGGCAAATTTATCCAATTCCGCCTGGGTCGATGTAAACAAGTTATCTATCTTCGATTTCACACCAGTCGTTTGAGCTAAAACCTCGCTGATGGTAATTTCAGAGGTAGAGCCAGAAGCGTTCATCGCACTTTTTGAGATCCGTTTTGCTTCATTCGCTACTTCATTGATCAGGCTATTGGCGCTCTGGATTTTTTCGTACACATCTGTTTGGTATAAGGCTGCAGTTGCAATATTAAATGCGGCGCCTATATCTGAAGCCAGTACCGAAATGGCGTTGGATGCGATCTGCACGTTGGCAGCTGCAGTAGCCGTATTGGTGATGCTCACAGCAACATCGGTATTTGCCTCTGTAGTCGACGTGAGTAAATTGAACACCTGGTTCGCGTTGATCAAGCTTTGATTATTAACGTTTTGCCAGGTGGTAACGTCATCTTCTGTCCCCTCCAATTTGTCCCGTGCGCTGATTTCCGTTCCTTGCGCATAGTAAAGTGTGTATTCGGCCACAGTTTTTAATGAATCCAAATTGGACTGATTAAGCGCCAGAGCCGACAAGGTATTGACGACAGTCTGTTGAAGGTTTTCATTGTAAGTATTCATAAGTTCCTCATTTTTATCCGATTATTCAAACATTAATAACGTTGTTTCATTGCTCCATCAGCCGGACATCCGTTAGGTTGGCCATGTCACATAAATCGCTTTTTCCATCCAGGGCAATTTGATCACGGAATATGAAAAAGGAGCTCGCGCCAACAGCACGTCATAGGCTCGCCTGTCCACCACCAAATCCCAATGATCCTTTGCATCCGTTAACGACCCCTCTCTCACTAACCAATCCCCCCGGCATCCATCCACCGAACTACTGCCTATTGCCTCCCAATAGCCGATCACGGAATTCAGCAGGCCGTGACAAAGATCGGCCTCATCGGCAGAAATATCGATGCCGACTTCTACAGGCTCATGCAGTGCTAAACCGCAGAGCAATTTATTCAGCACCAAGTGCTGTTCAGCCGTTTCACTGCGCCCTGTTACTAAAAACTGTAAGTAATGCACGGCACGTCGCTGAGCGAGGGGGCTGACGAATTGCTCGTTTTCAACCAGCCCCAGCCGGGAAAACAACATAGTGATAAAACCTTGCAGAATGACCAAACCGGCATTGGTTATTCGCATTGGACTGCTGTTGGCGACTGGATTTTTAGCGGCTGTGATGGCGTCCGCCAATCTTGCCTCAAGGCTCTTCGTGTCATTGACTGCATTGGCATGAGGCGATTTTTTAGCAGAGAGCACTTCGGTGTTATTGAGCACTTTTGTCGTTGCAAGCTGCAAAGGTTTTGCTAATGACTTCAGTTGGGGAGCAAAAGCTGTTTGTAGTACAGCGATGTCAACCTGCTGTTGACGCATCAACTGATATAAAAAATTGCTGACGAATTTGTCAGGTGCTAATGCGCCCCAATCATTATTAAGCCAATGTTTCAAAACCAGCTGAAATAACAATGCGTCACGCTGCCGTGCGGTTGAATTGGGTATTTCAAGCCTCTGCAGACAACGCTGAAATTTATCCAGCAGCAAAATACCAGTCTGTTGCTGTGGCTCAGCGACACGCATCGCATCCATAAGCCAGGAAAATGGCACAATACTAAGCAGCCGAAACATCACCCCATGCTGATGTTGTAAGTCACCCAGCAGCGCCTTTAACAGTTTGGGGTTGACTGTAAATACGTCAAATAACAACCGACTCAAATCTATAGGCCGGGCAATCTTGAGCCAGGAAGGAGGGTGCCCCTGCTGTAACATGCAACGGGCGATGTCAATAAAAGCTGGGTGATTTAAATACCCAGCCAGATAGTCTTGACTGAAATCGTTAGTGGCCCCGGCTTTGTCTTTATGTGCTTCTGCAGGAGTTGAATTATCCGGCTGAACGGATAACTTTGGGCCCTGCTCTGCTTTTTTCGATGTCCGGTCAATCAATAGCCTGTAGGCATTATTCCAATGCGTTTTTTGTAAAAGATGCTTTTGTTGTCTGAAGCTTTCAACGCAGTCAGACAAAGGTACATTGAGTCGTAAACAGGCACTGGCGATCATTCTGACAAGCAATTCACTGGCCGATAGATGATGTGCTCTGGCATCAAAGCTCAGAGTCCAGAATATTTCGGCCAGATGTTTCTCCAACACAGCGCTGGCACCTTGCCAATAGCCTGCTTTCTGCCACAGCAAGGCCCAGTGTTTAATAGTGTCTTTCGCTGGTTTCAGTTCGTCAGGAAGTTGCTTCGAAAGCCAGTGGCCAATAGGCTGACTATCACTCTTGTGGCTGAGTATGTTCAGCAGAAGATATTTATCCGGCTGGCGCTCCAGCCAGTCAGAGATACTATGCCTGTCCTCTCGCTCCAGTTGTCGCCAGAGTACTGCCAGCGGCACCGCGTCAAGTCCCTCTGACAAAGGACTAACCGAGCCAGCACCTTGTGGGATTAAGCAATGTCGCAGCGCAGACAAGAGTTCGTCAGAACTCCAGTTATTGTCCGGCACAACACTGAAAACATCATGGCCAGTCTTGAGCTGTGCCAATAAATGTTGGGAAGAAGGGGCCGCACCAGCTCCCCCTATCCCTGCTTGTATAACTGACAATAATGAGTTCGATAAATGCTGAATCGAGCTATGAATTGAACTATGTATTGGAATATGAATTGGAATATGAACCGAGGCATGCTTTAGAACGAAGCCCCGGGCAGGTGTTGCATTCTGGTTAGACCAACACAGATCCTGAACCAGACATTGTGCAATCTGCTGAGAAAGTGCAGAACTATTTACCCCACACTTTTGCTTCATTAGCGCAACAAAGTCACGCCAAAAAACAGCCAGGTCAAAGCCACTCTGAGCGCCCTGTCTGGCCTTAGACGCTCCAGCTAACGTCTGGATTAACAAGGCTGGGACCTGATACGCCAGATCAACACCATCCAGGGCAGGCAATTCAGCTCTCTTTTGCCAAAACAACAGGCTGTCGATCAGTGATACACAAAACTCTGTCGCCTCAGGTTCAAGCCGATCGATCAATAGAGACAGATCGGCGGCCCCCACCAACCTGAGCAATCTCAGGCTAAGCAGTTCATTGCTGGTTCTGTGTAATTCTGCGGCACCTAGCAGCATGACGAGTGATTGCTTAGCTCCTGCACCACTCAGGCTATCGAGTATCAGTTGACCCTGCGTCCCAGCCACTATGCCATAACCGCCATCAGTTCCCGTTTTCAGATAGTGCAAAGCCGCCTGCCAATAGGATGTTCTGACGCCAGCAGCACGATGCCGTCTGTTTTGTTCACGTCTTAACTCTTGGAAAATTCCCAAGAGTTCAAAATGTTGATGATTTGGATGTTCTGTTTGTACGCTATGAATTAACAGATCTAAAAACACGGCCAATTCAAACCCATGTAACTTGCAGAGCTCCAGCAAAGTTTCATGAACCAATTGGCGACGATTAAATTTCGAGCTGCGCGCTGTCAAAAGGTAAGCCAGTACGACTTGCCATACCGTTTCTTTGTTCCAATTCTGTTTTCTGACCTGTGCTTGTGTTTGCTGAACGTGCGCCAGAATAAAGGAATGCTGTTGTGGTTCTGCGACTTGCACCAGCAAGGCCAATTCGGTGAAAGAAAAATGTTTCAATATGCCTTGCCGGGCTTTAACTGAGTGACCTTCAAGGAGCAACAGCTTGGCCATACGTGCAGCATCCTGGTGGGCCAGTACTGAAAATAATTCGTCCACTTGCACTGTATCCGGTCCAACAGCCTGTCGCCTGAGTCCGTAATGCAACATCTTTTGTAATGCGAGCCAAAGGTCTGGTGGTTCCGCGGATTGAACTACTACGGTCAGACTAGTGCCGTGATCCTGCCGGTAAATCATTTTAATGGCGTTGAAAAAAGTCAGGGAGACTGCTCCCAATGATTCAAGTGCCGCTACAGCCTGATACATTTGATCAAGCAGCCTCTGGTAATCGATTTGATAGTGCTGCGCAACTTGCCAAAGGTTGGCGCGAACAAAGCTGGTGGTGTTAAACAAAGTGCCTCTATCCACCAGCAGGTGTTTCAGAATAGTCAGCCAGACAGATTCCCTGAATGCAGCGGCACCGGATGCTGGCAAGTGCCGCTCCTCTTGCAGGGTGAAAAGATCGTCTGCAAAAATACAGATGAAATCTCCCTGCCAGGGTTCCAGTAGCCGGATGATGCGACGAATACGGGCCTCACCTAATTGCCAGACAAGGCGTTGCCGCACTCTCTGTGAACGGCCCAAATAACGGATGGTATCGATGGTTGCGCTGGGGTTATGCTCCAGTTGTCGATCCAGTATTTGCAACGCACTTTCAGTGCCGCTAAACCACCAGGGCGCGGTTCCATGTTGTAAAAACCAGGTCACAAAGTCTTGCATTGATTCAACATGGTCCATAATCTGCAACGTGCCGCCATCATGAGATGCCACAGCAATTTGCTCATGAGCGAGCATTTTTCCCAAAGCTCTATGTACACATGCAGTTAATCGTCTGGGTAGTTCGTACGCCAAATCGTCGAACAGAATATCTCCCAAATCCAGGTCCAAGCTGGTAATACGCCAGGTTTGTGTGGTGGGACAGAGTTCATTGAAACATTGCTCCAGCAGTTCGGTGAGCGCTGTATTGCTCCACAGGCTGATGAAATCCTGAAGCTCCTGAACTTTGGCTTCTTGATCAAAGCCGGTTTGCCAGCAGCATTGGGCTATCAGGTGGCTGGTTGTCATGCTTGTACCGCCTCCACTTTTCCCGCTGATAAGCCAAGCTTTGATGCGAGTTCACTTTTTGACGCGTTACACAGATCAAAGGCCGCCTTTGCTGCTTTTCTGGTCACAGCTACAGTCGGATCGTCGGCTTTCTTTTGGCTCAAAACATGACGGAGGGAATTACAGTTATCCCTGTTATTTTTCCAGTCCACATAGTTTGAAATGATGCCCTTCATCGCATCAAAAGAGGTCGGTACATAGTGCATCTCGACATATGCCGGCCAATGCAAACTCACCAAAGTATCGATAAAGTTCTGAAATTTTGGCTGCTGGATCAGCGTCACGTAGTCTGGAAAAATCAGGCTGGCTGATAAAAAATACGGCGCTACGACCTGGGGTTGTGGGTTGCCCACCAGCAGTATGGATTCAATCAGCAAAAAGCCTTTTCGTTGAGTGGACAGCCAGAGCAATTGGTCCGCGTACTGTTGATAATCTTCTGCGGTGGCAGCGGAAGAACAGACGATATCCATCAAGCATTGATTGCCCTCAAACAATTGATGTTTTTTATCTTGCCCTTGACCACGAATAACCGAAATATCCGAATCAGCTAAGCGATAACTTGGCTCGCAACTGTTTAACCAGTCGTGGAAATCTGGGGTATCAAGCAAGGCATACAATTTTGCGGCAAGAGATCGCCAGCGCCCAGGCAGACCGAGCAAAATACCTGCTTTATGCTCAAAGGCCGAAAAGTATTCAAAATCAGAGGGCTTTAACCTGGCTTCGGAAAAAATCTTTGCCTGATCCACTTCTCCATCCAGGGTTGGAAAAACAGGCCTGTGCCACCACTGTTGTTTTGCCGCATTGCCGCCTTGAGTATCAACCGTATTGGAGCTGGCGGCTTCATGTATACAGAGCCCATTGATAATAGAGGCATCACCGGGCATAGGTAACAGGTTGATCGCACTCACATTGAAGGCGCGAGTGCGGTTATAGGACAACAATTCAAAATTTTGCAGCCAGATGGTTTTTACGATAATGCGCGTCTTGAGCTTGCTACCAAACCATTGGCACGTCTCGATCATCTCATCATACAAAATCGCGTCATCTCCGTGACGGGCCATCAGATGAGACAACATGGCATCCCGCCGGGTTGTTGCCTCCGACTCGTTTTCCATGTGTTGGCGCAAGCCGTATATGTATTCATTAAATTGAAAATTTTTGTATTTTTTCCAGGCTTCATTTTCAACCTGATCGCCCGGTTTGGTTGGATCGATCTGATCATGAAATGCCTCATGCCCCCGCAACAATGGCTTAACCTGAGGAATGTCATACAGCGGCTGACAATGGTATGTGGTGGTGAATTTTTTGTAGTAAATGCCCGGGTTGGGTAAACCGGTCTGCTCTGGTTTGCTGTGAGGAGTCCCGAACGAAAACAGATCGCCTATATGCGCAACCTGAGAAAATTGGTTGGCCAGTAATTGATCAAAAGCCATCAGATAGCCTTTCAACTGGCGCGACTGCGCAACCCGATAATTCCCCACATCAGAACCCGCATCGGACTGAAGCGAGTTATAGCCTATGCCATAAACATCCGGGAAGGTGTTTTGTACAGAGTAATAGTCTTCAATGTTGCGATAGTTGCCCTGCGGTAATTCGGGAAATAAATCAATTTTCGCCTCCACACTTGCAGCCTGATGCTTTGAGCTCAGTGCAGCTAAATACGGCTGGCCAGACTGATTTGGCTCTGTGTTCAGCTGTATGCCATTTCGCACTAATTTGAATGTGTCAGAAAGCGTGAAATTGGGCAGTTCGGTTTTTTTGATCGCAATGGCATTCGTGTTGGCATAGCCGCTAAAGCTCAGACTTTCCACGTACCACACGCCATCTATACCAGCAATCAGGCCAGTCAAGTCAGACAGACTGACACTCAGGCATTGCGCTTTAAGCGCATCTTTTCCCGCGATCCAGCCGTTACAGGTTTTGGGTCCATTAAAAATATCTTCCGGGTTAATACCCTGGGCTAAAAGCTCTTTATAGCCGGATTGAACTGCGGCAGGAGCCGCATAGTTAAGTAAAGCTTGCGCTATCAGGCTCTCTACTTTCGCAGCATTCGCTGATGGAGTGAGCCACACGGTGCCTGCCAGTTGGAGCTCTACCGGTGTCAGACTTTTAGGACGCAGGAACCACTCGGCAAGATTGCGGTGCTGGTTCAGCAGGACATGCACAGCGTTGATGATCTGATCGACATCCGTTTGTCCGGAGCTATCCTTTAAACTCAGATAACTTTTGTAGCGCCCCGTGTATAGGGTTTGACCGCTGTCGCCCCCTGGTGCAGGAACGGAAACAGACTCTGGCTCAATATAAATTACCCGTACTTGCGGCACATGAGCCAGCACCAGTTTGCGATAGTCATCGGGCGTAACAGGAGTAGATGTCAGAATATTTTGGGGCTCAAAGAACTGATCCTGAAAATGAATAGTTCCGTCAGCTTGTGTCAGCACATCGGCTATCGGAAATTGTGCGCAATAGCCTAATTCAGTCAGGGCGTAACAGAGTTGATCGAGAATAGTGATACCCGGATCACTCTCGTTATAATTGGTCCACACCTTTCCGGACAAGGTCTGCAGTTGTTTTATTCCGTCCCGCTTCAGCACTGCAAAATTAAGCGCATCGGGCAGCGGTTCATCGATAATGTAATTATCATCGCCCGTCATGCCTGGCCTCCGGCAACTGTAACCAGTGTTATTGCATGCTGCTGGTGTGACACCAATACCGACTCATCGTCGTTATCAACTTCAACACAAACCATCAGGCTTAAACCTGACACTGAGACCACACCAGCCTGAGCAGATAAAAATCGGATTAATTCAGATTGATTAATGTCCTGCGTCAGACTTCTTTGCGGTAAATCACTGCGGATCCAAGGTGATAAGTAGACTCTTAATTGCTGATTTATGGCCTTTTCCATTGCATTTGCATTGGCCTGTGGCTCAATAAGTAATGTGGTGCTAATCCTCACGATCTGATGTTTCAGGTTAAATACACTGAGCTTCGTCATGGCCGAGGTTCGGCATGCAATATGCTGAACTATTGCGGCCTGATCCAGAGCGTCAACCACAGGCCTGAACGCGTTGGGTAGTTGTGCATTGGAGTAGCCTTTGACTAAGCCAATGCGAACAGCACCACCCTTTCCTGTGATAGCTTTGGCATAAAACAAATTCATGCAGGCGCTGTGAGCCATATCCACCAGGTCGATGGGTGTGACACATCTGTCTTTATTGTTCAGCCGCTCACTGACACGCCGATAAAAACTGCTGTAGCCGCCATAGCTGTTTCTGTTTTCAGCGGGCAATCCACCAAATGAAGGAAATGGCTGCGTAATGCTGGCAATTTGCGCCAATTTGTTTTGCGTAGCGCTAATGCTGTTTGCATCGATTTGCGGTATTTCACCTGCAGGCAAGCCAACTGTTGAAACGCGAGTCAACTTTACTGCCTGAGTATCCAAATAACTAAATTTGATGTTGATGGCCTTGCCATTGGGTTTKGTCGCTATCGCCAACCAGAAATCAGCATTGGGCATGATGGGTGACGCAAGGTAAGACAGGTTCATCTCCGCTTGTTCGATCTTCAGTTGCTGAAGCACGCTAAGCTGCTGTTCGGCAGCGGTCAGCCGAAGATCGACGGACGTCAATGACGGAATAGCAAAGGTGATAATGCCCGGACAAGTCAGGTTGTTGGTATCGTTTTGCAACACCTWAATTGGCTGCCAACCGTTATTTGTCCAGTAGTAATAGCCAATGCTGCCATTCTCTATTGAGGCTTGATTGTCATCCGCGCTTATTTCGGCAAACAAGGTTAAGCTGCAAGGTGCAACAACCCCACTGAGTGACAGATACAAACAACCTTGCCCTCCAACGCCTGCAAACAGGGGCAGCTTCGCTGAAACAGCCTCTTGCGGCGTCAGATTGCAAAAACCATAAGCTTGCGCAGTGTTCGTCGCATCGTAAGCAAGATAAGGCTTGAACGAACCATAGTGGTAAAGCTCCAGCGGATAGGCCAAAGGATCAGCGTTCTGCTCTGGAGAAATTTCTGTCACTGCACTGGCGGTATAACTGCCCAGTAAGCTGGACAGCTTTGGACTGTAAGGCGGGTTTGGCATCGGTAGAGGTTTTGCTTTACTTTTATTGATCATCAGCGCTTGCGCATTATTAAAACTGATGTACGAAATCACCTGGGCGTACAGGCTATTGCCAAAAGCATCATCAGGTGTTTCCAAATCAAACCGCAGATAGCCATTGTTCGCATCAGTGACCCCGGCCAATGGCGACAGTGCAAGCTGCGGTATAGCGGTGCAGATGGGGTTGAATGTAAAAGTAAAGCTGCTGCTTTGCAGATTAAGACCAGGCGGACTAGACGACTGCTGAAACAAACAAACAGCATCTGGAGTGAATGCCATCTGTGTTGGCGCTGGCGAGTCCATTTGTGGCTCTTCAGTCAGCTGTGGCGAATCGCCGGTTGGCATGTTCAGCGGCACCTGGCGACGGAAGAATGGCGGAAGGATCGGGCTTAACAACGCAATCCACCCTACAATCACCCTTACTATTCGTTCAAAAATAGATGGACGCGTCACTGGCTTGACTGGCGGTAACGGGCTGACGCCAGTTTCAGGGTTCAGCACTTGCCAATGAGTTGATGTCAGTAAACTCCAATGCCCTGTAAATGATGTATTCGTAAATGTTGATGCAGCTGTTGCAATAGCTATATTCTCTGCCGCGGTAGCTAAAGCCGTTGCTGTACTTTCTGCTTTTACTGCTGCCGCAGCCGACACTGTTCCAACTGCCGCAACTGATGCATTTTTCGCCGCGACTGATGCATTATTCGCTGCGACTGACGCATTATTCGTAGCGACTGACGCTGAAGCTATTGCCGCCGTTGCTGATGCTATTTCCTGTGCAGTGGCTAAAGGCTGAGATGCTGCTTCTGCTGCGACCTTTGCTGCCTTTATTGCCGTGCTTGCAGCGGTCATTGCGGCCTGTGCCGCTATCACAGCATCCTTTGCTGCCGCGACCGCAGTTTCAGCGGATGTTCCTTTGGCTTGTTTTGCCGCTGTTTTAACATCACCGACCGCGGTGGTCGCTGCAGTTACTGCTGCTGCAGCCAGCGATAGTATTTCCGCAGTTCCCTGGGTAAATAAATACTGGTTGTACTGAGCGTAATAATCGGAAAAATTAGACGGCAATTTATCCCAGTTGATATTCAGCGTAAGCGAGCTGATCGGCTTGGCGAAGCACTCATTGCTGCCAACATAAAAACAGTCCCCCACTTCGGGCACAGGGCCGAATAGTTGTTGCAACCCGGTATTGGGTAATGGCGAACTAGTGTTTGCTAATGAGAAATGACTGAACTGGTCAACCTGAACCTGAATATTGACCTTCGCCAGACTGGGAGGCAGGCTTAAGTCGACCGAAGGACTCAGTGTTATTTTGAGCATGGGCCAGGCACTACTAAAACCATCCGGGCTTTTTGTAAAAGCGACTATGGAGGGTGCTTCCGGTGGCAGCGTGATCTTTATCTCTACACCACAAGGGGCAGGAAGGATCTTGATATCCCCATGGCTCAGCGTAAACCAGGTTTTTTCTGTGCTTAAGTAAAACTGGCTATTTGGGAAAGCCTGGATAAAATCGGCAAGCTCAGCAGAGGGTGATAAAGAATAATCGCTTTGAAAGGTTAACGTAACACTGATAGTCCTCAGCCCCCCCTGCAAAAACAATAGAGGAGATGCCAGAGCAAAGCCTTGTTGCACTGGCAGCCCTTCATTATTGCCAAAGCCATCCCAACTGACTATCTCCTCTAACGGGTTGCGTGAAACCTGAGCCGGCTTAGCTATGGTGTTCAGATACAAAACCCTGGCGTCCGGATGGGTTTGATCATAATAAAGTGTCTGCACCGATGAAATCATGGCATGGTTGATTTCAGTGTCGGCCGGATTGGCAAACATTATCCCGCTCTGATCGGGATAGCTCCCCGCCTTGAATAAGGTGCCGGCAGGCAGGTTCAGTGGCTGAGCTTTGTCGGCCAGTTTCAGGCAGACAAATACCTGATCGGCCTGTGCGATCTGCAAAGATTGCTGCAGGATATGATCATAATAAAAATCGAGATGCTTTGTGCTGAACTGGTTAATGACCTCTTGTTGCGTTTCCATTAACCGGCTAAAAGCCATTAGCAAGGCTGTATCGGGGTAAGGAGTTGGTTGATTTTCCTGTTGATAAAAAGCCTGTGTCGCATGCTCAATAACCTGCACAAAGACATCAAATAGGCTGTGAAAAATGCGGCTGCAATTGTTAGCCAGTGATCCAATGGCAACTGGGTCTGTTTCATCCGTTAATGATAAACCACGCTGGCTGTTTTGGCCGTTGAACCAAACCGGCTCGAAGCTGCGATAAAAAGCGGTGTCAGGCGCATTAACCATTCCCTTAGTTGCAGTACAGATACGTTGCTGCAATGCGAGCATGGAGGAGAGTTGGCAGGCTAGTGTTTCTTCTATCATTTTTTTTAGAAAAAGATGCAAGCTGTCAGTCTTGGCACTTGCATTTAGCCCCATGAAGTAAAACCATTTATTAATGGTTGCAAACAGGGTTTGCAGCAAGGGGATCAACCGGTTGACATAGTCAGCGTCGCCGGTTTGTGATTTCAACTTCCCCCCTTCTAACAGCATGAATTCGGCATGATAAAAGCTGTAATCCGTTTTACTGATCGCAGCGAGCAAAATGCAGGGGTCTTTCATAAAAAAAGACTGCCAATGACCAGCTCGTTGATTGTTTTGATCGTAATACAAAATTAATTGAGAAAATGCGGCAACAAAAGCCAGCCGATCACGGTTGTTTCGTCCATCAACTTTGATACTGCCGGGGTCCAGCGCCCTGGCAAGTTGACTACAGCGATTTTCCGCAATGGCATCTGCATTCATAACTGGCTGACCGGCAAGTTAGTGCCCTCAAGCAGTGAGAATGGGAATACATGGTTGTGGCGTGTATTCGTTTGCTTGATTTTGTACGAAATGGACAAAGTCGCGATACTCCCGTCCTCAGACAGCGAAATATCAACATCCTCCACGCTAATCCTCGGTTCACTATTCAACAAAGTTGTTTTAACCGATTGAATCATTTCTTCCTGTAAGGTCGCATCAAGACGGCAAAACAGGTAACGGCATAAATCGCAGCCGTAATTGGGCATCAAACTACGGCTACCTCGTGGCGTTTTCATCAGCAAGTCAATCGACTGATTTATATTGCTTTCGCCGGAACTCAGCTGCAGTTGGTAATTCGCGTTATCAAATACAGGTGGAAACGACCAGCCTGTTCCTAAGAAGCTACTTTCATTCATGCTTGATCACTTAGCCTCCAATGATGACGGTAAAACAACCCAACACAATAGAACCACCATGCGCCGTAGAGTCCCCCATTCTGGCGGCAGGCATATTATTAATCATGACAGTGGACGACCCTTTCACTATCGAATCCGGTGGACCAACGCAAACCGCCATATCACCGACTTTGGCAGCCGGCAATTTACCAATCAGCACTGTAGGTGCACCAGGCCCGGTTATAGGGCCTCCGACATGAGGGATAGGTGGCAATCCCGGAGTCACCATAGGGCAAGTGTGAAAATCAGTTAAACGGGCGGCAGGTGGCATAGGTTCTCCCTAATACTCAATTAATCATGACCATAGCGGCTTTCAGTATTAACTCTGTGCCACCTTGAACCTGAGCTGTCATATTGCCTTTTGCCGTATACTGCAGCTGGGCCGTTTCCTTAATATTGTTCCCTGTCGTGCTGACATCGCCACCTGAGCTTTGAATATCGATGCCGGTATTGCCCTTGATACTGACCTTTTGCCCAGCCTGTAAGTTAATGTCTTTATCACTTTTGATGGTGATACCCGACGAGGTCATCAGCAGTGAGTTGCTATTCTCGTCTTTCACTTCGATCTGCTTATTTTTGTCATCCAGCACAACGGTGTTTTGCCCCGGCGTGGTCAGTGTCAGTATTTTGTTTTCGTCATCAAACATGATGCGCAGCTCACTTTTAGTGACTATGCCTTTCATGCTGTTTTTTTCATTTGGAGTAAAATCGGAATATGGCTTGTTTTTTTGACTGTAAACACTGCCGAGTATCACCGGATAACGCGGGTCCTGATTTAAAAAACCCAGAATGACTTCGTCGCCAACTTCAGGTAAAAAGAATGCGCCTTGCCCTTGGGTGGAATAAAAATTGGCCAGCCTTGCCCATAAACCTGCCCCTTTGTCGTTAAACAACGCAACCTCAACCAGAATTCGATATTCGCTATCCGGATCGGCGTTTATTTTGACGACAGTCGCGTTAAACAAGCCTGCAATGCCGGGAACTAGCCCCGCCGCAGAAGGCGCTTCCACTTCATGTTCTTGCACAAACCATTCTTGCGACAAGCCAATATTGACTTCGGTAGCCCAATTGCCATCAGAAATGTCATGCCGCACCGAAGACACGAAATGATCGCCATCAAAACGAGCTCCCATACCGGCCAAGGTCACATAATTTCCGGGCACAACAACTGCGGTTCCCTGAAAGCGGGCGTCCCCTGTTATTTTGGACAATTCACTTTTTAACATCTGCGCTTTGGCCCAACATTGGAGTTCATCAGTGCTCTCTGCAGCCGTTGTTTGTAGCTCGTAGTTGGCCAACCCCACCACCGCAGAGAGCGTTTTACTGCTTAAATTTCCCGGGCCTGCCAGATTATTGGCAGCCTGCGCTGTGGTTAATTTTTGATTGGGGTAATCCCAGGCGCTCGCCGTGACCTGTGCCAGTTGAGTGATGGCGTTCAGGTCAGCATTAAATTCAAAAAGATTGTTGCCATAGGTCAACGTCAGAACAGAAGAGGTCTCTGTGACAGGATTAAACACCGTCACTTTATTATTGATGGTGCTGACCAGCATGCTGTTCACTTCAGCGCGCGCCAACATGAAGTCCCAATCGGTCACATAATATTGCACCAATTCGGGTAATTGGTTTGAAGTGGCGGTGACCGACGCAGTTAACCCCGACTGAGCCTGGATCAGGGTACTGATCACATCGCTGTCCTTGGTTTTGCTAAAGGCAGCGCTTTTGCGCCCGACTGTCATTTTTACCGCTTTATCTTTGCATTCGATCTCAAGTATGGGGCCGCTGGAGTTGGCCACGCGCAGTGATTGTTTCGTGACTATGCCGCTAAAGAGCAGTGTGTTTTTACTGTCGTAGCCCACTTCGATACTGATCTCGTTGCCTGGCACAAAAACAGCCGAAGCGCTGATGACAAAAGATTCTTTGGCGGCGTCGCCGTCCAACAAGGAAATAGTGGCCGTTGCAATGCGGTTAATCGTCTGCTCAATATGTATGGCATACACCTGGTAGGCATCCGGTATGGCGGAGCCAGCCGTCTTGATGCTACATGTCACTACACCACCAGGTTTTGTATTAGGCATTTGTCGTATTTCCAGCTTTCAGCGGCGGCACCGTTAATACCGCTCCGGGATGCAAACGTCTGAACTTATTCAGGCCATTAAACTGTGCGATTTGCAGATAATAATTTGGCGAGAGGTAAATCTGATTAGAGATTTGCGGCAAATTGTCGCCCTCAACAAGGCTGACCAAATGGCTCATATCAGGGGATTTTTTATCATCTTTTTTCGCCAATGTGGCCGCATCAATGGACGACGAGAATTCAAGCGAAACCTTAGCTCTAAGCGGAGTGCCATCGGGCTTAAAAAATGTGTAGGACAAATTGAAGCTGGTTAATACACATTTAAAGGCCAGGCCACTTCCCCAATTAATAATGACGTAATTAGGGCGGTGAATGTCACCGTTATAGTCGTAAATCACTTTTGATAGCTTGCTCACTTCATTTGGTAAATTCACCCTTTTGCTATCAACCACTCCAGTGCAGTCGATCACCAGATCGAAACTCAACTTTTCACTTAACGTCTTGCTGTATTTGGAAGCCGGAGCACTGCTATCGATACTGGTTTCTTCGTTGTATTGAATGCTGCGGTTCCATTGCAGTTTTTCAGGATTGAGCATGACTTCATAGTCGCCTTTGGACACTTTAGTCGTAAAGGTTCCATCGCTATACGCCACTATCTTCATATTGCTCATATAAGCACCAAGCTCCGTTTACCGATCAAAACTGGTTTTTGGCGATTGTTTTTTCAGCTTCTTTAAACAATCCTGGACGATTTTCTGACTCAATACTGATTGTTCCACAGCACGGCTTTTTTCTTCCCGTACCGCATGGCTCGCGATATGGGTTTTGATGATGAGTTCACGAATTTCTACTGGCATTTCTATTCACCCACTAATTCATTTTTATAAAACACTGAACCGGTAAATCATTTTTTATTCCGGCTATCGTTCACCGTAAAATATTGATAGGCCAACTCAATGGTCTCAATCAAAATGCTGCTTTCCTGCGCCTTCAAATCGCTTACCGACCATTTGATCGGGTAGGCCCTGACAAAATCCCAACTCATGCAGGACTCGCCATCTTCATTCAGCAAATTCAATGAAATATCTTTGACACTAATTGGCTTCGCAAGACCTGAATCAAGGGTAAGCTGACACCACTTAATAAGCGGTGATGCTTCCGATGCAATACCCCGTTTTAAAACCAGATTTGGGTAGGTGGTGATACCGGGCAACCGATACTTAAAACGATTCTCGCCCCCACTCACCACCTCCTCAACTCCAATTTCCGCACTCAAACCTGAAACTTCCTGAAAGCCAACATCGCTGCCAGTGCTGCGGGAAATTGCTAAGCCAAAATAAAAACCTGTTTTTAAATCAAGCATTATTTGTATTGGTGATCGTCAAAGACTCATAAGCAATTTCTATCGTATCTACGGCCACTTCATTGCCATCCGACTTCAAGTCAGTGCTGGTGATTTTTGTCGGCCAGGCATTGGCTAAACTCCATTGCATGGTCACCTTACCCGCCTCATTCAGCAGCCTGATGATGACAGTGCGGCGCGCTATGGTGTTCATGGTAATTTCCGACATCCAGTTCCAGAACGTATTGTCCCCAACAAAAATTCCGCGTTTCATCGTGACGTTGCCATATTTCACAATGCCGGGCATTTTTATGGTGGAGAACAACGGATTGTTACTGGCCCGGTATTCGATAACCTGAACCTCTTTATCCATCCCGGACACTTCCTGGAACGAGATCCCTGTCAACTCAGTCCCGAAGTCAACGTCGAAACGAAATTTGGGCATTGGCCAGGTTGAGCCTTCTTTTACACCTGTATCAGCCATGATAAATCCTCGATTAAAATTAAAATAAAAACGGTCTGCTTAATGAATTACTGACAGGCTACCAAGCCCAAATTAACCGGATGTGGCCTGTTGTTGTTCAAACGAAATAACAATAAATTCAGCAGGATGAACCACAGCCACCTTGACTGATATCCGCATATAGCCATTCAGCAAATCATCTGCAGTCATGGTGGTGCCCAAGCCGACGCTGACACTAAAAGCGGCAGCCGGAGAAGCGCCTTGTAAACCACCGTCCTGCCAGACTCCCGTTAGAAAACTACTGATCATGCTTTGCAGCGCTGCCCAGGTGTTTGCGTTATTGGGTGAAAAGACATAGGCACGAGCGGCCAACTTGATCGATTGCTCCAGAAAGGTCATGGTTCTGCGCACGGAAATATAGCGCCAGTCCTGGCTATTGCCATCCAGTGTTCTGGCGCCCCAAATCAATATGCCCTGGCCGTTAAAGAAACGGATGGCGTTGATGGATTTTCCTGAAACTGCGTCAATGTTCAGATTTTCCTGATCACTGTCACTCAAACGTATGGGTAACGACACCGCACCCACAATTGAGGTATTCGCAGGAGAATTCCAGACGCCAGCCTCCTGATCATTCACCGCGTACACACCTGCCATAGCGCCACTTGGCGGCAGAATATTTGCCTCGGTCAACACATGATTAATGATCTGACCATAGACTGGGCTTGCGACCAAAAGGGCGGCCTGAAGCTGACTGTTTGACAATGGCTTGGCTGGAGGTGTCTGGATCATGCCAAGAATTTGCGCCGCAACCGGATTTGGTGCTGATGGTGGGTTCAGAATGGCCGAAAGCTGCTTTGTATCGCCACCAAACAAGTTGGTGAAATCGATATCAGTGGACTGCATAATCGTAGTGCCAATAAAGGGGTAATAACTGATGCCGTAGTTAAGACCTGCACTACCAGTGCTGTTGCGGAAGTTTTGGATGTCATTGGTGTATAAAATTGGGTCGGGATTTGCGCCGCCAATTACATCAAAAATACAGACTGCTGTTTGCATGGTTTCTGCCTGCAACAACATGGTTTCCATCAAGGTGGTATTGTCGTCTAGCGACAACAGCGTCGCTTCAGGGCATATATACATAGTCGGTTCAGGCTCTTTTGTTAACAAGGCCAAACCACGCTGCAAATCAGCTAATTGCACATTCGGATTGATCACACTGACCATCGGGTCTGTTACTGGTTTTCCGCTGGCCGGGCCATAAGAACCCACAGCAACTATATAGGCATCGCCCCCGCCATTTTGATAAAACAAACGAATGCTGTTGTACAAATAGTAAATCGTATTAGGGTCTGGCAATATCGAATAATACTGTCCGCCCAAAGACAAATACTCACCTCCGGTAGGTGCTGTTTTTTGCGCAACCAGATAATACTGTGGACTGTATTGCCTGGCAGGATCAGCAGGTGGTGGTGGATTAGGCAGCATGAAAATCGCTTGAAACTCAGCGAAGGAACTGATCTTAAAAGGTTTATTGTAATAAGATTTACCCTGGTATTCTGCATTTGGTGTATAACCAATAAATGCAGGGACAGCGGTAGCTACTGGAACTACAGAATTAGGAAATCCATTAATCTCATTAATATATACGCCTGGGGTTGCAAAGGTAGTGCTCATTTTGTTTATCGCCCTTTCTTTCAGATGAGAATTTTTGTTTAAATTGGTATCGCTCGCCCACTACAAATAAATATACATTTCACTGCACAGATACTTATTCGTATCTTTCTGTCTGACTGAAAATTGCCCTGCATTGGGTGTAGGTAAACCTTGGATCAAACAGTGTTCAACAGGCTGAGATTCCGTGTGCATTGATGCTGGCAACCAATCCACTAAATCGAATAATTTAGTGGGGACCTGCTCCAAAGGAAAAAGCCTGTCTCCTGAGTTGAAACTAAGCCCCTTTTCTCCATTCGACAAAACTACAGACTCAGGACCATCGAAAAAATAACGTTCTTTATTACAAATCATTGGGTTATTTAATTTCGTTTGGCTGCGATTGATCAGGTAATACACCCAATGCATAGCTCTGGCCTTGAACTCAATGACATAGCGGATGGTGTTGCCCCCCATCACCAACACATCGTCCAGATAAATGCAGATCACACCAATGACGTTTTGCTGACTAACCGCACTGTTGGACCATTCAGCTTTGAGTTGAAGTTGTGTCCCACTCTGTGTTTTTTCCTCGATTGCAAGTTTTGAACTTAAACCCACCTGACCACACCAATCGAGCGGTAAATCAGTAATAGATACAAACTGTTCCTGATTAGCCGCCAATAGAAATCTCAGCGGCTCGCCCTGCAACTGGTCATTCAGGTAGTTGACAAAAGCCGCCACACTGTCCTGGCATGTCATATACACACTAAATATTCCATTGCTCATTCTGGTCAGCAGTTTGTATCGATCCATCAGTTTTTTTGTGTCGCTATCTGCGAGTACTTTGCAGTGTTGATACAAGCCATCCGCAAAATAGCTGTGCAACACCTGAATTTGAAATAATTGCTTATTCATGGCTGTGCCACAGCTGATGTATCTTGTACTGCAGCGAAAGCGCCCTTAGTTTGGCCGGATAGCACGCTCACATGTCTGATTTTATAAATCATTGAAGGCAAATATTTCGCCCCCAAAGCCGTCCATAAATTATGAGTTTTGCCTGAAGGAGAATTTTCTATCTCAAACTGCAGAGTGGAGATCCCTTCAGGAAGAGCCGGATGATTGGCTCGTGTAAAAGAGAGGTTTTCTTGAAAAAATCCAATAGTAGCGGTCAGAAACTTCAGTGCTTCGCTATATTCGTCGAAATTTGCGGAAACCAGGATATCGAGATTAAAGCAGACTGCCGGATTGATACGACTTATTTGCCCTGCATCCTGCCGCTGTCCTCCATAAAACTGCTTATTGATCTCATATTCCAGATTGACCAGAGTGACTACCAGTTTGTTTTGATTTTTTTGCGGTGAATTCCCATTCATATCAACCAGATTATTTAGCACAACGACACTAGCCTCCATCCCAAAATGCGTCATCAGGCTTTGATCCAGTACTTTTCGAATGTATTCGAGTGAAACACCAATCATGTTATTTATCCTGTAAATCCGCTTCCTGTATGAGGCCAGTCTTTCATTGATGACTCCATAAACATTCTTATTGCGATGCTGTGGAATAACCTTAAGTGGCTACAGTGCTGACCTATTTCTTTGCCTCGCACTACGCCTTTCAAATGGCTGAAGCTTTCTCAGCACTGACGCAAAATAGCTGTGTGATCGCGAATTTAAGAGTAGTGGCGTATCGATTCAGAGATAAGTATCAAAGAGGTAACAGCGATAAGATGTTACGGTATGATCTGCTCCCCCATTGGATTCCGAGAGTTTATTCAGTGCTTCCGCGATAATCCCCCCGCCATTCACTGAACGTAGAAGAAGCGTTTGCCTATCCAAAGCGTACCTCTCACTGATGGTTGGGGAGCTTTTCAATCACCATCACATCAGGCAGTCAGTGATTGCATTTTTTGTGAAAAAATATTGGCTTTTTAATAAACAGTTCGTGTACAGTTGTTTTCTGATTTAGTGACAACCAAAAGGAACCGTTATGCAAATCAATTTAAATACCCCAACAGCAGGAACAGCAACAGCTACTCCGGTGGTTCCTGTAAGTCAGGCAAAAACCACAACGGTAGCAGCACCTTCCACAGCTGATACCGTAACCTTGTCAGAAGAGGCCAAAGCTAAATTTGCTGCTGAGACATTAGGCAGTGGTTCTGGCAACGAGCCACCTATTGGTACATTAGGTAGCGGTTCTGGAAACGAACCACCTATTGGTACTTTTGGTAGCGGCTCTGGTAACGAGCCACCTATCGGTGACAAGGACAAAGATAAAGGCCAGGAACAGTAACAGTGGGTGAATTCGGATACACTGTAGATAAGTTGTTCTGGGTTGGTAGTTTTTTATTACTGATTGTATCCGTAGTCTACAAGTTGGATATCTCTTCTAGGGTTGCCTTAACAGTTTGGGTTGTAGGCAACTTGTTTATGGACTTGATTCAACCTTTTGTCATGGCGGTATCTACCAACAATGCAATGTTAGGTTCCTCCTTTTGGTATGTGACGTGGGCAGCGATTGAGATACTATGCGTCTGGTGCATCTATAAAGTTCACGTAGTACATGACCTCCCTGCCAGCAAGCTAACGCGCTATATCATGGTCTGCTTGTTAGCTTTATGCACAATGCAACTGATCCGTTACGCAGACAGATTAATTTTTGAAACCGACTTGCTTTATGTCATGTATAAATATGTGATAGTTGCTATCAATATCTCTGTTGTACCCTTTACCGCACTTTGGTTTGCAAAGGAAATTGTAGCTATCAGAAAAGGAGCTTTCTTATGATCGAATTATTATCGCTACTCACACTAGCTCTGTTGCTTCTCAGCGGAATTTTCTTTTATAAGAAAACCTGCCGCAACTTAACCATCAGTCAAATAGAGCAAAGAGTGTCGCAACAGATGGAGCAAAGAGCACACAAACTTTGTATGCAGGCTTTTGATGTGCAACATACCAGCGAAGCGAATGAACGCAGCAAGCTTGATGAACAGTTTCAGGATGACTTGCATCTGTATATTGAAGATTTTCAGGCAGAAGTTGCACAAAGCTTACAACAGAACAAAGTACAAAATGTTCAAGGGTATGGCTTTATCAAGATCACTAAATAGTCTGCACTTGTCGGAACACTATTTGGCCACACTCTCTCAATTAGCCCACCGTTTTTCATACTGATAAGCAGCTCGTTTTGCCAGACTTAAGTTGGGCTGTTGCTGCTTTTTTAGGTAATGCTGGATCTCCTGCTGAACCTGATGTACGACCTCCACCAGTTCCTTCAGAGCAAATTCTTCGGTATGGAATACAAAAGTTTTACTGGCAGGTTCAAGCCAGCAAAACATAGCTTCGTTATCCATCCAGGTGATCACCTGATTGAAGCTGGTTAAGTGGTGAGCATTATAACGGCGCATCGAGCCTGTATCGCGCACAGAGTGGTCCAGTTCATCTGCATGACGCCAAAGGGCTTCATTACGCAGGGGATGATTCAGATCAGGCAAGTTAATTTCATTGCGCAACGCCATAGCTCTGTGACAGATGTCCAGTCCTAATTCTCCGCAGCATTTAGCTGGCCAGAAAATTCTGGATAGCTGATAGCTGTGGATCAGGATCAAGTGCACTGCGTCGTACATATCTTCACACGCACGACGTTGGCAGTCCCAGTCTTCAGACCAGTCCTGTAATTGTTTAATAGCTCTGTCCAGTTCATGGCCAGCTTCCACAATGAACTCAGATTGCAATTCCGCTTGCTTCATATAGAGAAGTATTTCTTTGGCATCCATTTCAGCACTCCTTTGAAACGAGACAACACCCGTATTTGGGTACTCTGTACCTTGAGTGTAGAAAGCTTATGTGCCTTTGCAAGCCAGTAGAATACAGGCTAAGTTATAGATTTTTCGATATTTACCTATATTGGGTTTTATTGTAAATCTAAGCTGCTGAGTTCATGTGAGATCAAGCCTTTTGGTTTTTTCATATTTTTTTGTATATATTTTCTACAAATAATCTGTTCAGTCGTTATAAAGCCCGAGCGGCAAACTGCAAGGTTGAAAAAGCCACCGCTGTAAATCCGGTTTTCATCAAATAGTTACATCTGTAGCTTAAACTTTGACGTACAATAACGGCCTTTTTCGTCGCCTCTGAGGATTTTTATGCTGGGCTTTTTTGAACGACTAACCAAACCTTTCCCTGATGACGAGCCCACACAACCTCCTAAAAGTTTGTTTGCATTTTGTCTGCATTACAGCAAAGGTATGGTGCTGCCTCTGATCCTGATGTCTATAGCGACCGCTTTACTGGCCGCGCTGGAAGTATCTTTATTCGGTTATATGGGACAGCTGGTTGACTGGCTGGTCAATAAAAACCCTGAAACCTTCTGGCAAGAAGAAAAAGACACGTTAATCACTATGGCTGTGGTGATGTTACTGGTCTTGCCTGGTTTAGTCTTTGTACATTCTGCGCTGATTCACCAGACCATTCTGGGTAACTACCCTATGTCTATCCGCTGGCTGGCACACCGCTATTTACTGAAGCAAAGTTTAGGCTTTTACCAGAATGAATTTGCGGGCCGTATTGCCACTAAAGTGATGCAAACCGCTTTGGCCGTGCGTGAAACAGCCACCAAGCTGCTGGATGTGATGGTGTATGTGGTGGTGTATTTTGGCGCCATGTTGTATCTGATTGCAGATGCAGACTGGCGTTTGGTTCTGCCTATGCTGGTTTGGTTAGTGATCTACACTGGCCTGCAGTTTTACTTTGTGCCTCGTTTGAAGCAAGTGGCTACAGAACAAGCTGACGCTCGTTCAGAAATGACAGGCCGTATTGTCGACAGCTATACCAATATCAGCACAATCAAACTGTTTTCTCATACCAGCCGGGAGTCACAATATGCCCGGGACAGCATGCAGCTGTTTCTGGTCCCTGTGTATAAACAAATGCGGCTGGCTACCTGGCTGAATATTTGTGTACAAGGCCTTAACTATTTACTGGTGTTTTCTATTGCTG
The DNA here is from genome assembly GCF_029269265.1 of Rheinheimera sp. 1928-s. GTDB lineage: Bacteria > Pseudomonadota > Gammaproteobacteria > Enterobacterales > Alteromonadaceae > Pararheinheimera. The sequence continues at coordinate 65,371 of NZ_JARIXP010000006.1, read as the reverse complement.
CGCTGGCGATATGGCTGTGGACTGTAAACGCCGTCACAGTAGGTTCTATTGCTATCGCAGTCAGTCTGGCTCTGCGCTTAAATGGCATGTCGCAGTGGATCATGTGGGAAGTCAGTGCCTTGTTTGAAAATATTGGTACTGTGGCTGATGGCATTGCAACCTTGTCGCAGCCTCAGCAGATAGTCGACATCGCTGATGCGAAACCCATTCATGTGCCACAAGGGCAGATCGAGTTTAAACAACTGAACTTTAACTACGGTAAAGTGGCTGGCGAACATGGTCCTGTCATTGATGGTCTGGAATTGTCGATTAAACCAGGTGAAAAAGTAGGTTTGGTTGGCCGGTCCGGTGCAGGTAAATCCACCTTAGTGAACTTGCTGCTGCGTTTTTACGATGTCAATTCAGGCCAGATTTTAATAGATGGTCAGGACATCAAAACGGTGTCGCAGGAAAGCCTGCGAGCTCATATAGCTATGGTGACTCAGGACACCTCGTTATTGCATCGCACAGTAAGGGAAAACATTCTGTATGGCCGCCCTGGCGCTACCGAGGCAGAAATGATTGCGGCAGCGCGTTTAGCTGAAGCTGATACCTTTATTCAGGAACTGACCGATCCTAAAGGCAACAGTGGTTATGATGCTCAGGTCGGTGAGCGTGGAGTGAAGTTATCCGGCGGTCAGCGTCAGCGTATTGCTATTGCCCGTGTGCTACTGAAAAACGCCCCTATCCTTATTCTGGACGAGGCAACTTCGGCACTGGATTCAGAAGTAGAAGCCGCTATTCAGCACAGCCTGACTCAGTTAATGATAGGCAAAACTGTGATAGCTATAGCGCACCGTTTATCCACTATTGCAGCGATGGACAGACTGATAGTGCTGGATCAAGGCCGTATTGTTGAACAAGGTAGCCATCAGGAATTGATCGCCAAAGGGGGTATTTACGCTCAGTTATGGGCGCATCAAACCGGTGGTTTTATTGGTGTGGAATAACGGCTGGGTCAGAGCCTCGGCTCTGACCCAGGGTTTTAGCTTAAACGTGGGTCGGTTTCAGCTACCATGGGTTGTTTTAAATGTTCGCTTCTAAACTGCAGTAACACTGGAAAAGGTTTTAAATCCACTAAGTCCCGGAACAGTATCCAGTCGACCAAGGTATACAAGCTCATAGCTGTATAGTCCCACTGTCCAAACTGCCCTGCCTTGATTTGCTGTTCCAGCGCTTCCAGTGTCGCCTGAATACGCTCATGCTGCAGATTAAAAAACAGCTTATCTTCACTCACATCAAAACCAGAGCGTGTGCAAAGTAACAGCTCAACTAATGAATCAGTACAAGCGTTAATGGTGGTCAGACTATTTTCCTGATCCCAGCTTAATGGCGTTAGGTTTAATTTTTGTGCTAAATAGCGATAGATCACACCTGAATCAAAAACAACCTGTTCACCGTCGACCAGCACAGGTACTTTGCGGGCCGGATTGTGTTTCACCAGCACAGAACGTCCTTCAGATTCAAAAATATTTAAAGCCATAAACTGATAAGGCTGACCAGCCAGGACTAAACGTAACCGACGCACAAAGGGTGAAGCCACAGAACCTAATAACTGCATAACCTACTCCATTTTCAGATCAGGAGTTTAGTTTACAACCATAACAAGTGGCTTCGATAGCCCTGATCAAGGCTTAATTTGGACTTAGGGCTGAAAGTTTTTTCAGTTCAAACTGATAAGCGGCTTGCGCGACCTGAGCAATAATGGCTTCATTGGTTCTGGCTGACTCAGCTGAATCTTTCACAAAAACAGCTACGAGCAAAGGCCGTCCATCAGGCAGCATGATGACACMAATATCATTGGTTGCCGCTGTTTTTCCAACTCTGACACCTGAGGTACCAGTTTTATGCGCTACGACAACATCTGCGGGCAACAAGCCTTTTAAACGCTGAGGTCCTGTGGTGGTTTCCACCATCCATTTCCACAACAAGGCTTGCGAGGTTTCAGACAGCAACTTTTTTTGTTCAAACAGTTGCAGTACCTGAGCAGCAGCTTTCATTGAAGTCCAGTTTTGATACTGAACCTGATCGTCCGCATGCATTTGTGCTTCATTCGCTACCACAGCAATTTCCTGAATACCAGAAGACTGCAGATAAGCATGCAAAGTTTGCGGCCCGCCTACCAGTTCAAACAACAGATCACAGGCCACGTTGTCGCTGTGTGACACTGAATACTGCAGCAATTGCTCCACTGTGACGGTAAATTCGTCGCCCTGATGGTCTTTCATCATTGGAGCCCAGGTATTTTGTAATACTTCAGCTCGTTTTACAGCCACTGACTGGCTTAATTGCAGTTTGCCTTGATCCACCTGATGTAAAACCAACATGGCTAAATGCAGCTTGAATACACTTTGCATTGGGAATTTTTCAAAAGGATTGACCAGTAAAGGTTCCAGATCATCAGGCCCCCACACCGCAACCCCTACAGTGGCCTTTTTGCCGGTCACTATGGTTTCAATTTGCTCTTTAAGCAAAGGAGATTGCGCAGATGTTATAAATGAACTCAGGGTCAACATCAGCACAGCTGTGACCTTCAGACCAGATTTTGCTATGAAGTTCATAGGGCTATCCTTGTTATGTTTTATGTTAATTATAGAAAAGGCAGCCGCAGCTGCCTTTTTATTCTTATCTTTGGCTAACTAATCAACTTGTCTGCGGTTTTCCGCACTACGCATTTCACGAGCCTGGGGTCTGGCTTGTTCAGAGCGAGGCCTTTCCATCCTTGGTTGCTCAACACGAGGTGCCTGGTAACTACGCTGTTCAATACGTGGTTGCTCAACACGAGGTGCTTGGTAACTGCGCTGTTCAATGCGCTGTTGCTCGACACGAGGTGTCTGATAGCTGCGCTGCTCGGCGCGTGGTTGCTCAATACGAGGAGCTTGGTACACACGATCTTTCCTCGTAGCATCACTCTGCCCGCCTTGCTCTTTAATTCTTTCTCTTACCACTGCAGACTCAGGCCTTTGTTTAATATCCCCGCTATAGGGTCTGTCAACACGAGGTTGCACTTCTTGCCTTTGCGCTCTTTTGTCAGCATTAAAAACCGGCTCGCCTGCTTTATCACGAGTCAACTCCATACGCCTGCGCTGCTCATGATCCAATGGCTGAGGTCCATTTCTATCCTTAGTTACAGACCTGTCTGTCGGGCGTTCAGCAGCAAACTTACGTTCTTTTTCATCAAATCGCTGAGCTTTTTCACTATTAAACTTGCGATCCGGCGCATACCCTTTATTTTCACGGGTTTGAGCTGCCCATTCACGTTGCTGTTCTCTGTTCTGATAGCTACGGTTGCCGCTAAACTCACGGGTTGGCTGATAGCCAGCGTGATAGCTCACACCACGTCTGTGATGCGGGTTATGGCGCCAGTGATGCGACTTTTTATGATGCACTATCTGATGACTGCGATAGTAGTAAGGATCACGCCAGTGATGGCGATGATCGATCACCACTATTTGCCGGCGCGGCCAGTGGAAACTACTAAAGTAAAATCCCGGCGAAATATGAATACCCACGCCCCAGGAAAAACCACGATGCACGGCATAACCTACCGGAACATGCCAATAGACAGGCGGATAGCTATGCCACCACCAAGGTCCATAGACAATTTGTGGGTCGTAATAAGGCAGATACACCACTTTCGGCGATGCTGATTCAATGATGATGGTTTTTTCTTCCCTCACCACTTTAATATGTTGTTGTTTATCCAGATTACCAGAAGCATAAGCTTTGGTGCGTAGAGTCTGGATACTGGTCATCACTTGCGCTTCCTGACCTAAAAACGCATCGCCTAAACGTTGAGTCCAGTCGATATCATCGCTCATACGTTCAAGCAACTGCGGGAAAGGTACCAAAGCTTTTACACTTGGATCCCAATCCATATCTTCCACTTCGTTCAGGGCTTTTTCTGCACTGTAACCAGGGTGTTCTTCCACCCACCTATTGGCTTTAATAATTTCCAGCGGATAGGTGGACGCAATGAGGACATGCGACAACACAGTGTCCGGATACAAAGCAATAGGTGCCAGCATAGCGTCCAGCTCAGCCTGACTAAAACTTTGCACAGTGCTGCCGGCACTGGCGGTTTGTTGTGCTGCAACAGGAGCAACCAACAAGGCCGGAAATAAAGCCACTGAAAGCAAAGGTAAGCATTTCATCAAGGCATGCATAGTACGCTCCTGCCACGTTACAACCATGGCCACCACAATTCGGATCTACGGATAAAAGTGTCGCGAGATCCGACGCCACACTCTAAAAACTCGTTTTAGCCTGATGCTTTTATCACCAGCTTGCCTGAAGTTATAGCAATAAAAGCCTGAACAGCTTCTGAATGAGGTTTGCCTCTTTATATGCAGGCGAACAATGTAAAACTGATTCCAGACTTGTACTGACTATCAGGTTATGAAGCTTTGACCCTGAAAAGAGCCGAAGGTTTAAAACCCGTGACTAATGAGGTGCCTGTGATCACTACGGCCACACCGACAAAAGTGTGCCAGCCTAAAGCTTCATTTAAAAATACATGGCCCCAGAATACGCCAAATACCGGGATTAAAAAGGTGACAGTTAAGGCCGGAGTAGCACCTTCATCCTGAACTAAACGGAAATACAATAAATAAGCCACACCAGTACAAATCACACCAAGCGCCAGCACAGCCAGAGCTACATGGAGGCTGATATCGGCTTGTACAGGAAACAACAGCATCACCGGAGCCAGCATTAAAGTGGAAGTCCACATGCTGCCATGTGCATTGGTGTAGGGAGCCACAGTTTTTGCCAGCCGGGTATAATGAGTGGCAATGCCATAACAAAAGGCAGCGCCCGCGGCACAAAACACAGCAACTAAAGCACCAGGTTCCAGCACCACAGGATCAAAACCCACCAAAATGGCAACACCGCTAATACCAAGAACTAAGCCAGTCGCTATGCGCAGAGTTAAAGCTTGCCGGAAAATCACTATACCAATCAAAGCGCCCCAGATAGGAGCTGTCGCATTAAGCACAGACAACACTGACGCCGTTAAGCTTTGAGCGGCATAAGCAAAAAGTAAAAACGGTAACGCCGAGTTAAAAAAGCCCAGAATAAAAAAATGTTTCCAGTTATTTTTTAAATCCAGCTGATGTTTCTTAAGCAACCAGCCCATCAAGCCTAAAAACAACGCAGCAAACAATACCCTGCCCGTCATCAAGGCTGCCGGACCTAAGGTTCCGACTGCAATACGCATAAATAAAAACGAGGAACCCCAAATCGCGGCCAAACTGAACAGGCGGATAAAACTGGCGGGCTGCATCAAAAACTCCTGTAAGTCATGGGGTATCAAAGTTTGAATTGAAAAAACTTTCTGGTTTTTTAGTTAAATATGCAGTGAAACCGCAAAAAAAATGAAAAAATCTAAAAAAGCCGGGTTGCGAAGCTATGCAGATATATTGCATAATTACCCCGCTTCATTTTTGCTTTATTGCTTCAGCCCATACCACTTTTGTATGGGCTTTTTCATTTCTGGGCTTAAAACTCCACCGCACCTAAAACATCAACTCCAAAGTAGTTGATGTTGTGGCTAGGCCTGAGTGTAGGGGCTCGGTTTATCCGCGCCCGTCTAACATACAAGCCATGCCACAACCATGAAGCCGTTTAGCTATGATCATCCTGGCTGATACGGCTTGCCACAGCACCTGTCTGCTGTTGATACTTGGCGTCCAGTCTTTTGTTGTATGGACGTGCTGCTTCACCAGTCATGGTTTCAAAATTCAAAGCACCAATTTTCATATTAGGCCGAAGCGCCAGCGGTAAACGACCACTGTTGTAGAATTCCAGCACTATATTGCCAGACCAACCCGGATCGATACGGTGTGCCGTCACATGCACCATTAAACCCAAACGGGCTAATGAAGAACGGCCATCTAACCAACCGACTATGTCCGCAGGCAAAGTGACGGATTCGAGCGTAATAGCCAACGCCAATTCGCCCGGGTGCAGAAAAAAGGCTTCATCGTCCGTCAGTACAATTTCATCACTCATCACTGAATTTAATGCATGGTCCACTTCTTCACGTGGACCACTTAAATCAATAAATGCAGCGGCATAAGCACGAAAAGTGCGGAATTTATGGCCTAAGCGAATATCCACACTGACACCGCTGATCATGTCTGGTGTTGGCCGTGGCGTAATTTGGATCTTGCCTGCGTCTATATAGGCTTCAATGTCGCGGTCACACAATCTCATGGTTAATCATCCGTAAAAATAATTTCGGGTTGCTGCGCTTGCTGATGTTGGGAGTTCCAATATAAAGCAAAGCTCAGTTGTCGTGCTATAGCCCGGTAAAAACCAGTACCGCTTTCGGCTGGGTTCAGCACTAGTGGCGTTCCGGCATCACAGGACTGGCGTATTTGTTTTTGTAAGGGTAACTGCCCCAACACAGGCACCTGATAGCGTTCTGCTAAGTCTAAGCCGCCGTTGGTACCAAAAATATCATCGATTTCACCGCAGTGGCTGCACTGGTAAAAACTCATGTTCTCTACCAGTCCGAGCACAGGAATATTCACGCTGCGAAACATAGCAATGGCTTTTTGTGCATCGGCCAATGCCACATCCTGCGGTGTTGTCACTATCAAAGCCCCTGTCACCGGCAATTTTTGTGACATCGTCAACTGAATATCGCCTGTGCCTGGTGGCATATCGACAATTAAATAATCTAAATCAGGCCACAAGGTTTCGTTTAATAGCTGCAACAACGCCTGGCTTGCCATAGGACCACGCCAGACCGAGGCTTTTTCCGGGTCAACTAAAAAACCTATCGATTGCAGATAAATACCAGCGGCTTCTTTAGGTAATAAATGCTTATCATCAGGTGATTCAGCTTTGGCGTCTTTTAAACCCAGCATGGTAGGAATAGAAGGACCATAAATATCGGCATCTAACAGCCCTACTTTGGCGCCTTCTAAACCTAAAGCCACCGCCAGATTAACAGCAGTGGTACTTTTGCCGACACCACCTTTACCCGATGCCACCAAAATCACTTGTTTGATGTTGCGATAGGCCGGTTCTGCCGTATTTTCGCTGTTTAACTCAAGCCTGAGGTCTGGCTGCACCTGCTGAAGTACAGGTAATAATTCATCAGCCAAAGAGGCCCATGGGAACTTCAGTGTTAAGCTCAGGCTATTTTGTTTAGTGTTAAAACTGGCCTGCTGGATCAAGCTATCCAGCGGCATAGGAAATTCGTTACTTTGAAATTCAGCCAAAGTTTTGGCTAAAGCTTCTGGCATATCATCTGCTGCTGATTGCTGTTCTGCCGCTTTTTTAAACCATTTAAACCACATCATGTCACTCAATCTGCTGTACAGGGTAAAAACTCTGTTTTTTGCTACCGATCCGGCACTTTGCTGCTTTTGAACTGGTGCGCTTTAACGCGCGCTATTGTATCATTAAGCCACTTTTTTCAGTGATATATCTATGAGTTATCGATGACACAACGCAAAATTCTTATCACCAGTGCTTTACCTTATGCCAATGGCCCCATTCACTTAGGCCATATGCTGGAATATATTCAGACTGATATCTGGTCCCGTTTCCAAAAAGCCCGTGGTCATCAGTGTTATTACGTATGTGCAGACGATGCTCATGGCACCCCTATTATGCTCAAGGCCCAACAGCTGGGTATGAGCCCGGAGCAGATGATTGCCCAAACCTCGCAAGAGCATCAGGCTGACTTTGCAGAGTTTTTAATAGGTTTTGATAACTATCACAGTACGCACAGTGAAGAAAACCGCCAGTTTGCCAGCGATATCTATACCAAGCTGGACCAAGGTGGTTATATCAAGCGTAAAACCATCAGCCAGTTGTTTGACCCGGAAAAACAAATGTTCCTGCCGGACCGTTTTGTCAAAGGCGACTGCCCTAAATGTGGTGCTTTGGATCAAAACGGCGATAGCTGTGATTCCTGTGGCGCAACCTACAGCCCTACTGAACTTAAAAACCCACGTTCAGTGGTTTCAGGTGCAACTCCGGTTTTAAAAGACAGCGAACACTATTTCTTCGACCTGCCTGCTTTTGAGCAAATGCTGAAAGACTGGACCCGCAGTGGTTCACTGCAGGACGAAATGGCGAACAAACTGCAGGAATGGTTTACTGAAGGCCTGCAACAATGGGATATCAGCCGCGACGCACCTTATTTTGGTTTTGAAATTCCAGGCGCTCCTGGCAAGTTTTTTTATGTATGGTTAGACGCTCCTATCGGCTACTTAGCCAGCTTTAAAAACTACTGTGATAAAACTGGCGTTAACTTTGACCAATTCTGGCAAAAAGACTCAGATGCTGAGATTTACCACTTTATCGGCAAAGACATTATCTATTTCCACAGCCTGTTCTGGCCAGCTATGTTAGATGGTGCAGGTTACCGTAAACCTACTTCTGTTTACGCTCACGGTTTTGTTACTGTCAACGGCGCAAAAATGTCCAAGTCACGTGGCACCTTTATCAAAGCCCGTACTTATCTGGAGCATTTAAACCCGGAGTACCTGCGTTACTACTTTGCATCTAAGCTCACCAGTAACATCACCGATCTGGATTTAAATCTGGAAGATTTTGCGCAGAAAGTGAATGCAGATTTAGTAGGTAAAGTGGTCAATATCGCCAGCCGCTGCGCCAGCTTTATCAGCAAAAAATTCGATGGCACCTTAACAGCAGACATTGCAGAACCTGCATTATTAGCTGAGTTCACAGCTGCAGGCGAAACCATTGCCGAAAGCTTTGAGAAACGTGAATTTGCCCGCGCTATCCGTGAAATTATGGCGCTGGCCGATAAAGCCAACCAGTATATAGACGCCAAAGCGCCTTGGGTGCTGGCAAAAAATGAAGCGACCTTAACCGAAGCACATTTGGTTTGCTCCATGGGCATTAACCTGTTCCGCGTACTGATGCATTACTTAAAACCAGTGCTGCCGGCTATGGCCAAAGAAGTGGAACTGTTTTTAAACGACGAATTAAGCTGGTCGACTTATCAGACCGCTTTAACCAATCACAGCATCAACGTGTTTAAGCCATTGATGCAACGTGTAGAGATGACAAAGGTAGAGGCTATGGTCGAAGGTTCAAAAGATAATTTACAGCCTACAGCTGCTGTAGCGCCAAAAGCCGCTGAAACTAAAGCCGCTCCGGCCGCTATCGTTGCAGCAGATGGCGCTATCGAGCCTATTGGCGAAACCATCACCATTGATGACTTTGCCAAGCTGGATTTGCGTGTCGCCCGCATTATCAACGCCGAACATGTAGAAGGCGCTGACAAGCTGGTGAAACTGCAACTGGATTTAGGCAACGAACAACGTCAGGTGTTTGCTGGCATTAAATCAGCGTACCAGCCAGAGCAATTGATAGGTCGTCTGACCGTCATGGTTGCGAACTTAGCACCACGTAAAATGCGTTTTGGTATGTCAGAAGGCATGGTGATGGCAGCCGGCCCTGGTGGCAGTGATATTTTCCTACTAACCCCGGATGATGGTTCGACACCAGGAATGCGCGTTAAATAAAAAATACGGGCGGGTCCGATGTAAATCGCCTGCCCTTTTTTGTGACAAGGAAAAGCATGTCTAACATTCTGCGTTCGTTTTCTTCTTTATATTTTGCCACTTTATTGATGGTACTCGCCTCTGGGGTACTGACGACTTATTTAGGCTTGCGCCTTGCCGCAGACTCGGCCGCGCAAATCTGGATAGGCGGCATGATGTCAGCTTATTATCTGGGTTTAGTTGCAGGCTCAAAAATTGGTCACCGTTTAATAGCCCGGGTGGGTCATATCCGCGCTTTTGTTGCCAGCGCCGGTATTACCACAGCTAGCGCTTTAGGTCATGCTCTGATAGACGATTTAGCTATTTGGCTGGTGCTGCGCCTGATGGTAGGTATGGGCATGATGTGCATGTACATGGTGCTGGAAAGCTGGCTAAACGAGCAGGCTGACAGCAAAAACCGCGGCACAGTCTTTGCCAGTTATATGATTGTCTCTTATTTAGGTTTAGTGCTGGGCCAACTGGCCATTAGTTTAAGCCCTGAACTGACACTGAAACCTCTGCTTATTGTGGCTATGTGTTTTGCGCTTTGTATTGTGCCTTTGGCCTTAACACGCCGTATTCACCCTGCCCCTTTACAGCCTGCTCCGCTGAAAATAAAACTGTTCTGGCAAAAAGTACCGCAGTCGCTCACCACTATTGCGATGGCGGGTGTGATTGTAGGTTCCTTTTACGGTCTGGCTCCGGCTTATATAGCCCATAGCGGCGCCAGTACAGAACAAGTGGCGGCTTATATGGCAACCACTGTGGTCGCAGGTTTAGTAGCTCAGTGGCCTATGGGCCGTTTATCAGACAAAATCAAACGTAGCCGCTTAATTCGTACCAATACAGTGTTGTTAGGCATAGTGGTGCTTTGTATTGCCATATTGCCGTTAAGCGGTATTTTGCAGCTTATCTTCACTTTTGCCTTTGGCATTCTGGCCTTTACCTTGTATCCACTGGCAACAGCTTTGGCCAATCAGAATGTGGAGCAGGAACATAGAGTCGCTTTATCAGCCACTATTTTGCTGACCTTTGGTATGGGCGCTTGTATCGGGCCTTTAATAGCGTCCACTTTTATGCAACTGGTGGGTAACAGCATGTTGTATGGTTTTATGGCGCTTTGTACATTGCTGCTGTTTTTACGTTTAACTCATGTCAATTACCAGCAGAAACAACAGAATACCGAAGTGTCGCAAGATTATGTGATGGCGTCCGGCGACTTAGTTTCTTCCCCTTTAGCTGCCGCTTTAGATCCACGGGTTGATGAGCAAATGGTGCAGGAGCAAATGGTACAACCTCACCTGCATGAAGCCGACTTGCCAACTGCAGATCAGGAGTTGAGCAGTATGGAGAGTGAAACCGAAGCTGCTGCAGACACTGAAACTGTTGAAGTGGAAGCAGTAGCCGAAGCGGAGGCAGATAAAAACCAAACTCCAGAAGCGAACAAACCGGCTTAGGCCGGTTTGTTGTTTTTAAAGTCTACACCCACAGAATTAAAACAGTGTCAGAACCAGTTTGCCGACTACAGCGTTCGAGGCCAACAACTGATGCGCTTTGTCCGCTTCCGACCAGTCCATACTTTGCGCCAGCACAGGCTTAATTTTACCTTCAGCTAACGCCTTACCAAACTGCTGATTAAAATCACTGATCAATGCCGCTTTGTAGCCATCCGTCCGGTTTCTAAGTGTTGAACACAACAGCTGGCCTCGTTTTTTCAGCATCAGGCCTAAGTCCAGCTCTGGCGTCATACGACCGCCAAGCATAGAAAGCACAATGATCTGACCATCCAGCGCCAACAGCTGAATATCTTCAACTATGTAATCGCCTGCGACAGGGTCGATAATCAAATCAAAACCTTGTGGCCGCGCGGCTTTTAACTCCACAGAAAAATCATGAGTTTTATAGTTCACAGCAAAATCTGCCCCTAAGGCTAAACAGGCTTTGGCTTTTTCATCTGAACCTACAGTGACAGCAACAAAACAACCTGAAGCTTTGCCCAACTGTATGGCTGCAGTGCCAACACCGCTGGCACCAGCATGCACCAATAAAGCACCTTGATCCGGCAAGTGCCCTACGACACGCATGGCTTGAAAGGCAGTTAAAAAAACTTCGGCGCAGGCTGCCGCTTCGGCCATCCCTAAAGCTGCTGGTTTTTTAATTAAATGCTCAGAGTGCATAGCCACATACTGGGCATAACCACCGCCTGGCACTAAGCCAAATACAGCCTCATCCAGCCAGTCTTTTGACACATCATCAGCCACAGCCACCACAGTGCCCGCAACTTCCAAGCCCAAGGTATTGGATTCGCCTGGAGGTGGCGGATATAAGCCAGTGCGCTGCAACAAATCAGCCCTGTTGATACCTGCAGCGGCCACTTTAACCAGCACTTGCCCTGCTTTTAGTTCAGGCACCGCCACTGTGACCTGCAGCAATTGGCTTTGAGTGCCGGGGTTCATGACCTCAATAGCGGTCATCTGACTGGGTATTGCATGGTTTTGCATCAATTTAGCGAGTCCTTTTAATAGTTTTGCTTTAGCTTTTGCGCGCTCTTCACTAAAATAGCGCCCCTTGCCCATCTACAGAGTTGACCTATGTCTCACAGTATCATTTTACAACCCGAACGCGAAAAATCCTTAAGACGCCGCCACCCTTGGGTATTTTCTAAAGCGGTATTGCATGTCAAAGGTAAACCAGAATCGGGCGAAACTGTAGATGTACTCACCCACGATGGTAAATGGTTATGCCGTGGCGCATATTCAGCCGACTCACAAATTCGCGTGCGCGCCTGGACCTTCAACGAAAAAGAACAGATCGATCAGGCCTTTTTCACCCGCCGTATTCAGCGCGCCTGGTCTGTGCGCAAAGATATGTACGACCTAACGCAAACCAACGGTTTACGTATAGTAGCTGCTGAATCTGACGGTTTACCAGGTGTTACTGTTGATTTATACGCTGATGTGCTGGTCTGTCAGTTGTTATCCGCTGGTGCCGATGCAAACCGTGAATTCATTGTTGAAGCCTTAAAGCAAACTTTTCCTGATGTCAGCATTTACGAGCGCTCAGACGTGGATGTGCGTAAAAAAGAAGGTTTAAAACCAGTTACAGGCTGGTTGCATTTGCCTCGTGAAAGCGGCGAAGTGGTCATTCTGGAAAACGGCATGAAAATTCTGGTGGATGTGATCAACGGCCACAAAACAGGTTTTTATCTGGATCAACGCGATTCACGCGCAGCTGCTGGCCGTCTGGCGAAAGGCAAAACCGTACTGAACTGCTTCAGCTACACTGGCACTTTTGCTTTATCCTGCTTAAAAGGCGGTGCAGAGCATGTGACTAACGTCGATATGTCGGATTTAGCCTTAAAAACTGCAGAACGTAATTTAGTGCTAAATGACATGGAACTGGATAAAACCAACAACGTCAAACAGGACGTGTTTAAACTATTGCGTGAATACAAAGAGCAAGGCAAGTTGTTTGATATGGTGATTTTAGACCCACCAAAATTTGCCGACAGCAAAGCCCAACTGATGCAAGCGGCCCGTGGTTACAAAGACATCAACCGTGTGGCGATGCAGTTGGTGAAACCAGGTGGTTTGTTGCTGACCTTCAGTTGCTCAGGCTTAATGGAAGAAATGCTGTTTCAGAAAATAGTGGCCGACGCTGCGCTCGATGCGAACAAAGATTGTTTGTTTATCGAGAAACTCAGTCAGTCCAGCGACCACCCTATTGCCAGCTTCTACCCTGAAGGTCATTATCTGAAAGGTTTGGTTTGTAAGGTATTTTGAACCGTATTTTAAAAAAGTATTCTGAGCTCGGGATTTTGTTCCGAGATCATCACAAAAGGAGTGTTCGATGACGATGAAAAAGTTAGCTTTAGTAGTGGCGGCAGCCCTGAGTTTTTCCGCTGCAGCCGACTGGTCTGTGAACAGCCAACAATCCAGCCTGAATTTTGTATCTGTGAAAAATGACGTTGTGGCTGAAACCCACAGCTTTAAAGAGTTAACAGGCAAGCTGACGTCGGCAGGCGAATTTTCAGTGGCTATCCCGGTCATGAGCATAGACACCATCATTCCAATTCGTAACGAACGTATCCTGGAGCATGTGTTAGCGGCCAAACAATACGCCACTATTAATGCCAAAGGCAAAGTCGACAGCAAAGTGTTAACTGGCTTAAAAACCGGTGACAGCGTTGTTGTGGATCAAGCATTGGACTTGACCTTACTCACTCAAACCCAAAGCCTGATGGCTAAAGTAAAAGTGACCAAAGTGTCAGACAGCCAATTGGTAGTCACCACTGTTGCGCCAATTATGCTGGACGTGAACAAGTTTGAATTAAACGCTGGCGTAGAAAAACTACGTGAACTGGCAGGCCTGAACAGCATCAGCCCAATGGTACCCACTACTTTTAGCCTTGTGTTGGTGAAGTAGGTTTTTTGGATTAGCGTGATTGACTGATTAAACAGCCACCTTTTTGGTGGCTGTTTTGATCTCTATTGTTCATTACATAAGTTTTATTTGGCATGAACCGAATGTAGCGGGGTCAAAACAACATAAACTTTAATGGCCAATCACCACCAAAGTTAAATATCAGGTACAACACAAAAAACAGCAATGCATAAAACATTGCTCTGATTGCAAGTTTGATTAACCTGAAGTAACAGTGTGAATAACTTTTGCTGATAACCTGAAAATCCTTGTCCAAAGATAAAAAAATAAAAAATAGAAATAATAAGGAAACTAAGGCCACGAGGAAAAGCCAGATACTTAGCTGACCAGCAATTAAAATTGAAACAATAATGATCCAAACACAAAATGCAAACACAGGAATTTGGTAAAAATAGGCATCATCATTGGGATTATTACTGTCCGTCGAGTGCAATTTATCAAGGGACATCACTGATATTAAAATTAGTATTTTAATAGTAAAAGCGCGGGAATAACTTTCATCCGGTACAAAGTAATAGAAACACGCTAGGTCACTGGCTATAAACAGTACGAGGATCAGCAAGGTCAGAAACAAGTCTGTTTTATGGGATATAGCCTTAGACATTTTTCTTCCTTCCTGCATACAAATGTATTACTGAACTGGCTAACAATACAAGCTTCTGATTGTTCTTAACTTACTGAATAACTGTACTAAGTAATCCAAAATACAAGGTCAAAAGCAACTATGTAAAGCTGAATGACCAGAATTTTTGCAGAAGGTAAACTATTCGTTTAGCAACAGCATAATTACTATTAGCTCACCTTGAAATTACCCCCATTCCCTGACACTGTTAACACAACAAATTCAAAAGGATAGGAATATGAAACTTTTACTAATCATAACCACCCTGCTCGCCACAACCCAACTTCAGGCAGCCACAGCAGACAACCAAATCAACTGCCAGGCCAAAGACTTAGGCACTGTTGACCAACTAATTTGTTCAGAACCTGAGCTACTAAAGCAAGATCAACAATTGGCAGAGGTGTATCAGCAGGCTTTGCTAAAAGCAGTGAATGAAAAGCCGCCTTTGTTAAAAGCAGAACAGCGCGGTTGGGTGAAAGGTAAAGCCGATTGCTGGAAAGAAGAGGACAAAAGAGCTTGTGCTGCAGAGCTTTATACCCAGCGCATAGCCGAGTTACAGGCGCGTTATGAACTGCTCCCTGCTAGTAAAAAATTACTACTTAGCTGTGAGAATAATCCGGCCAATGAAATGTCAGTGCGTTATTACCCAACGACACCAGCTACTTTAATTGCTGATTATGGTGATCAGGTCTCTTTAATGTATCAGCAGGAGAACCATAGCTATGTCGGGAGAAATGAAAAACTGTCAGAGCAAAACGGAGTTTTCACTGTGCAGTGGGGTTATGAAGCGCCGCTGATGAGCTGTAAAACAAAATAACGCAGCTGTTACTTAAGGCTTTTGTATCTCGACTAGAGCAGGTACAAAAGCTTTAATTCAGTTCTATGATCTGAACGCCCAACTGGTAGCAATCTTCCTGCTCCTGAGCGCAGCGCATCACTTTAGCGTGGGCCGATAAAGGCGGGAAACTGGGGTTGGAACTTTCCATTTTGATATAGAGCATAATGCCCATTTCAAGAGGTTCGTCTATTTCCAGCGACATGCCGGTGGCGCTTAAATCGCGGCAAATGGCGTTAATTACCCGGCCTGATTCAGGATCGTTAATCATTAACTGCACCTGAGCGTTTACCATCATTCGGTAGTAGTTGCGTTTATCGCTGTGGCCTAACATAAACTTTTACTGCCTCCCCTGCGTATATGAAGCCATAGCTGCTTTGCCGCAACTCCACTTACTTTGGGTCTTAGTTTTTTAATTGATATCTTTTATAGATCGGCCACAAGCCGCTGTAAAGACTTTTATTCAGCTTACTTATGCAAATGACTGCAGAGTAAATCATCCACCAGCATCTGAATATGTTTAGCGCTGATAGGTTTGCTGACAAAAGCGTCGGCTCCAGCATCCATCGCTATCATTTCATCGCGTGGAGTATCCAGGCCCGACATCATTAGAATTGGGATGTGACCAGTTTCAGGGGCATTTTTTAACAACCGGCAAGTGTCCAGTCCATCTAAACCCGGCATACAGATATCCATCATCACCAGATCAGGTTGTTGTTGCAGTACCAGTTGTAAAGCTTCAACCCCACTTTTGGCATAAGACAGTTGGTAAAAAGGTGACAAAGCCAGTTCGAGCAGACGAAACATAAAGTCTTCGTCGTCCACTATCATGACTTTTTTTGGCTTCAGTTCCATTGTCTGCATCCTTGTGTCTCCATTCCAACGCATCGATGCGTCTGAACTAAGTGTATGGCGTATTTAGCGATTTGCCAAAAAACAGCCAAATTTTTTCTAAAAATTTACTTTACTTTAACTCTGCAACGGCCTGCAAAATACGTTTTACCGATACAGGATAAGGTGTTCCTAAAGTTTGAGCATGTAACGACACTTTAAGTTCCTCCAGCATCCAGCGTATCGCCAGCACCGGCTCCGGAATACTGCGGCCGGCAAATTTTCCCAGTAAATTCTGATAGGCGTCTGCTGCTTTTTGGTATTCGTGTGACATTAATCTGTCGCGGTTTGGATCGACTGGCAGTTTTTCCTGACGTTTTTGCAACGCCTGTAAATAACGCAAAATAGCATCCAAACGCGTCGCACCATGAGTACTGACAAAGCCTTTAAACAGCAAAGAGTCGAGATGTTGTTTGATTTCGCCCTGGCCTTGCACATGTTTTAACTCAACTTTACCTTTGAGCTTTTTCTGAATTTCATGGCCTTGCGTTAAAATCTGCTCTACTTTCAGTGCGATACGAAGCACTGTTTCACCCAGCTCTGCACGGATCTTCTCTTTGACAGCAGTAAAATCAGCTTCGGTTTCAGGCCAGGGCTGCTCACTGATCAATTGATCCACACCAGCAGCAATACAGTCGTCTATCAGCTCCAGCACTTTACCAAAAGGATTAAAGTACAAACCGAGTTTGGCTTTATTCGGCAGGGATTCCTGCAGGTATTTGACAGGTGATGGTACGTTTAACAGCACCAACCGGCGCAAGCCCAGTTTGCTTTGTTCAGCTGCTTGTTCGGCGTTATCCAATAACTTAATAGATACCGAATCTTTGTTATCCACCAAAGCCGGATAGGCTTTGATTTGATAACCAGCCTGCATTTTGATGTATTCACGTGGCAACTGACCAAAAGACCATTGGGTGAGCTTATCCTGCTCTATGCCTCGCTCTGCTACCTGACTTAAACTCTGTTGTACCTTGCCTTGCAGCTCTTGTTTTAACAGCGCTAAAGAGCGGCCTTGTTTTAAGGTGTTGCCTTTGTCATCCACTATCTTAAAGTTAAACTTCAGATGGGTTTCAATACCTGAAAGCTCCCAGGCATCATCCGGAATAGTCACACCCGACATACGTTTTAATCTGTTGCTGACCACATCCAGCAAAGGCCCGTCTTCAGGTTTAATGCTTTGTAATAAGGCATCGGCGTAATTCGGCGCTGGTACAAAGTTGCGTCGGTATTGTTTGGGCAGGCATTTAATCAGTGCGACCAGTAAATCATGTCGAAGGCCAGGGATCAGCCAGTCAAAACCCTGCTCTTCCAGCTGATTTAATAACGACAAAGGCACCACCAGACTTACACCATCATCCGGTGCGCCCGGTGAAAAATGATAATCCAGCGGCAAAGTTAAATTACCCTGACGCCAAAATTCTGGGAATTTGTCGGCAGTGACTTCGGAGGCGTCACGTTTATACAGCTGTTCTAAATCCAGATGCAGCAATTTGGCATCTTTGGCTTTGGCTTCTTTCCACCATTTAGCAAAATCCACTCTGTTATTGGCCCAAAGCGGAATTTTTTCAGCATAAAAAGCCGCTAAAGTCTCTTCATCCACCAGAATATCGCGGCGTCGGGCTTTTTCTTCCAGCTCTGTCACCTGCTCAATCAGCTTTTGGTTATGGGCTAAAAAGCTTTCATTCAGGCCTAAATCCTGCTCCACCAAAGCACTGCGGATAAAAATGTTATGACAAGTGGCAGGATCTATTTTGCTATACAGCACAGGGCGTTTACCGACAATGATCAGGCCATACAAAGACACCTGTTCATACGCCACTACAGCACCTTTTTTCTTTTCCCAGTGCGGCTCGCTGTAGCTACGGGTAACTAAATGCATAGCAGCAGGTTCAACCCATTCAGGCTCAATTTTGGCTACTGCACGGGCGTAGAGCTTGGAGGTTTCAACCAATTCTGCTGCCATCACCCATTTAGGTTTACGTTTAAATAAGCTGCTGCCAGGAAACACAAAAAAGCGGCTTTGGCGTGGGCCCATATAATCGGCGTCGCTGTCGCGGCTACCAATTTGGCCTAATAAACCTGTCAGTAAAGCACTGTGAATTTGCTCGTAGGATGCAACCTGCGAATTCAGGCTCCATTGCTGCTCGCTGCAGATTTGGCTGAGCTGGCCAAATAAATCCTGCCATTCGCGCACACGCAGGTAGTTCAACAGCTCTTGTTTACATAAACGGCGGAACTGGTTATTGGTCAGCTCGTCTTGCTTCTCTTGCAGGTAGGCCCAAAGTTTGAGCCAGGCGCTGAAATCTGAATCCGGATCGGCAAAACGGCCATGCAATTCATCTGCTTTTTGCTGTTTATCCAAAGGTCGTTCGCGTGGGTCCTGAATAGACAAAGCCGATACAATCACCAGCACTTCCTGCAAACAGCTGTGTTCTGTCGCCGCAAAGACCATACGGGCTAAACGAGGATCGACGGGTAAACGGCTGATTTGCCGGCCTAAGTCTGTCATTTGCAAACTATGGCTATTGGACTGAGGCTTGACTGCGCCCAACTCTTCCAACAGCTTAATACCGTCGTTAATAAAACGGCTATCTGGCCGCTCTAAAAACGGGAAGGCCTGAATATCGCCTAAACCCAACGCCAACATTTGCAAAATAACAGAGGCTAAGTTGGTGCGCAGAATCTCCGGATCGGTAAACTCTGGTCTGCCATTAAAATCTTCTTCGCTGTATAACCGAATACAGATACCCGCAGCCACACGACCACAACGGCCTTTACGCTGATTAGCGCTGGCTTGACTGACGGCTTCAATCGGCAGCTGTTGTACTTTAGAACGGTAGCTATAACGCGAAATCCGCACTGTGCCAGGGTCTATCACATAACGGATACCTGGCACTGTTAACGAAGTTTCAGCCACGTTGGTCGACAAAACGATGCGGCGACCAACATGATTTTGGAAGATCAGATTTTGCTCAGCCGCACTTAAACGCGCGTACAGCGGCAGTATTTCAGTATGAGGTAGTTTTAACTTTTCCAGCGCATCAGCGGTATCACGAATTTCGCGCTCGCCGTTTAAGAAAATCAGAATGTCGCCAGGTGGCTCGCGGTACAGCTCTTCGACTGCATCAAAAATAGATTGCAGCTGATCGGCATCTTTATCGTCGTTTTCGGCCAAAGGCCGGTAACGGGTTTCCACCGGATAAGTACGGCCTGAGACTTCGATAATAGGCGCATCAAAAAAATGCTTGGAAAAACGCTCTGGATCTATGGTGGCCGAGGTAATAATCACTTTTAAATCAGGGCGGCGCGGCAACAGCTGCTTTAAATAACCCAATAAAAAGTCGATATTTAAACTGCGTTCGTGCGCTTCATCGATGATGATGGTGTCGTATTGATTTAAAAATCTGTCCTGCTGAATTTCAGCCAGCAGCACACCATCTGTCATCAGTTTGACTAAGGTAGTTGGCGCAGTGTGATCGCCAAAACGGATTTTATAGCCCACCTGCTGCCCGACCGGGCATTTCAGCTCTTCGGCTAAACGTGCAGAGACACTACGAGCGGCTAAACGTCGTGGCTGGGTATGGCCTATCATGCCAGCCACACCGCGGCCTAACTCTAAACAGATTTTTGGAATTTGGGTGGTTTTACCCGAACCAGTTTCACCGGCAATAATCACCACCTGGTGTTTGGCAATAGCGGCTTTAATGTCGTCTTTTTTACCAACAACAGGCAATTCAGCCGGATATTCAATAGTCGGCATTGCGGCAAGACGCTGAGCGCGTAACTGCATCGAAGTGGCGATTTTTACCGACAGCTGCTGCATTAACTGCTGCTGTTTGCTCTCATCCTGCTGCTTTTTAATGTTGTGTAAAGACTGGCGAAAACGGTGCTGATCTTTGGATAACGAATTGGGAATGGCTTTAGCAAGCGCGGCAACAGAAATTTCAGCGTCGTTGGTAGCAATAGCAGCTTTAACAGTAGAGTCGGTCAACACAAGGCCCTCAAGAGATAGGGGCGACATGCTACCAAGTTCAGGGGCTTCAGATCCAGTAAAAGCACCGCTTAAAACGGTGCTTTTACTGGAAATACGTCAACTGACCGCTTTGTAATGGGAATGCAATTCAAGATCGATGGCACGAAGTACATCAGTTCTGCTAATCACCCCCAACAGATAACCATCGTCATCCACCACAGGATAAACCTTAGGTTTGGACATCAGCATGGTTTGCGCTAAATCCACTATGCCGTGGTAAGACTTCACGGTAAGCACTTCTCTGCGCATCACATCTTTGACTGAAGCGGCCTGCTGCAAATGATAAGTGCCGGATAACATTCTGGACAGGCAATCCTGCTCAGAGACAAAACCAATGACCTTTTTTTCTTTGTTGATCACAGGTCCACCCAATTGTTCAGCGAGGATCAGTTTATTGACCGCCTCTTCCACTGACATCTCTTCGGTAAAGGTCACAGGGTGACGATTCATATGATCGGAAATTTTTAATAAGTCCATAAGCCCCTCAAAAGTGTCGTATTTTCCCAGCAGCTTAAGCTTAGACCAGCGCAAGCTACTTGGCTGAACTCTCTTTAAAAATTTCAGTAATTGTGGCCTCGCCTTCGGTTTTTTTGGCTCTGTACATGCCTTCGGTATTAAAGCTCCAGCCTACTTTACCTTTGTGATCAATCAAGATCACACCACCAGTACCACCTACTTTGGCTAATTCTTGCTGTATCACCTGGTCGGCCGCTTTATCAGCACTGATGCCCTGATATTTCACCCTGGCACAGATATCTGAAGCCACACGATAACGGATAAAAAACTCACCATGGCCAGTGGCCGACACTGCACAACTGGCATTGTCAGCAAAGTTACCAGCACCAATAATAGGTGCATCACCAATACGACCATAACGTTTGGCCGTCATGCCACCAGTAGAAGTAGCAGCTGTTAACAAACCACTGCGATCCATAGCCACAGCGCCAACTGTGCCCATATTCCATTCAGCTTGCCATGGCGCAGTTAAGCGGTAGTTTTGTGCCTGATGAGGCACTTTCTGCATACTTTGTTTGGCTTTTTTCAAAGCTTCATAACGAAACTCTGTATCAAAATAGGAGTTTTCAACCAACTCCAGCCCCTGCTCTTTAGCAAATTGCTCAGCACCAGCACCGGAGAGCATCACATGCTCAGACTTTTCCATCACAGCGCGGGCTAATAGCACAGGGTTTTTCACGTGAGTTAAACCCGAAGCAGCACCAGCCATCAGGTTATCGCCACGCATAATGGAGGCATCCAGCTCGTGACCTTCGTCATAGGTATACACAGCGCCTTTGCCGGCATTAAACAGTGGAGAATCTTCCATAATCAGCACAGCTGCCGTAACCGCATCGACACTGCTGCCACCTTTTTCCAGCACGGCATAGCCTGTGTCCACCGCATGTTTTAATGTGGCGTGATAGGCCTGTTCCTGAGCCTCTGTCATCTGGCTTTTATTGATGGTGCCGGCACCACCGTGGATCACTATAGCGATTGGAGTTGTAGCCTGGTTGGCAGAAGCCAAAGCGGAAAAACAGCATAAGGCTAACAATGAAATGGAGCGGCGCATAAAAAATCCCTGATCAATAAACGTATTACCCAAGGTTGTACCGCGAACTACCTCAGCGATGCAAGTTGCTCTGCGTTGGTTTTGCCAGAATAAGGGTTTAGTCTTCGGCGCCTATCGAAGCTTCTGCACTGCAATTTCCGGCCCGCTTAAAACCAGCATTGCGCGCCTGCTGCTCTGTGTCAAACCATTGTTGATTGCGCTCGGACACCTGACGATAACCACTGCAATGACTTAAGTGATACAACTTGCTGCGTTTATTGCCTAGCACCTGACCAGAGGCTTGCTCGGTCTGAACTGGCGTTACAACGGCAATTTGACTGGCCTGAGCTTGTTTATTCAGGCCAAAAGCCGAGGCTTTGTAATTCAGCTGCCAGACTTTTTTTCCTGTGACAAAATCATTGCCATGGCCCATATGCTGAGCAATACGTTGCTGCAGCTTAAGTTCAGTGTCATCAACAGGGTCCTGCTGATGCCAGGCCATAAAAAGCTGTTGCTGGGCTTTGGATAAATGAATGTTGTATTTGTCGGCCATATAAAAATGAATGCGGGCTATGTCGCCACGAATTTGTGGTCTTGGTTCTACTTGCCGGTTTTTAAAGTCGACTTTCACTTCACAGGAGCCATATTGTGGTGCTTGAGGTGGCAACATAGCAAAACGGTAATGCGCTCTGTCGCCGTTTACTTCGCCTATCGCAGGTTTGAGGTTAAATAAATCGGCTTCCATTTGTTTAAACAAGCTATCTGTTTTGCCGCACTGCTCTCGCCCGCCGTTTTTCCAACAAGTCAAAGGGGAACCGAATTGCTGGGCTGGCATCACATGCTCCCATTCAATGCGACTGGCGCGTGGGCCATTTTTCCGAATTTGATAACCACAGGCGTTCAGATCGGGAATGCCTTTACCTGCTTGCCAACGGATATCGCATCCACAATAAAACTCTTGTTTTTCAGGTGCATATATACGGCTGGCTAGTTTTTTGGCGGAATCAAAGTTAGCAGGCGCAGCAGCCACGGCCCAAACAACAACAAAAGCAAAAGAAAATATGAATTTAAACAAAGAGGTACAACCTTAAACTGCCTACAGAACGGTTTTATTATGCCACAAGTACGAACCGAGCAAATCAGACATTTAAGTTCCGATATAAGCTATCAGCTGACCATATTCGTGGATCTTTTCTTCAATACAAAATAATTCATTTTGTGATGCTTCAGGCTAACATGATGAGTTATAGGATATTTCTGCTGTCTTTAAACTGAAGCAGCGATTAATGCTAATTAACATATAAAAAACATACTTTACAAAAGCATTTTGGCTATTTAGTATGCGGCCCATAATTTCGTCGCTATAAATCAGCAGATAAACGCATAATAAGAGTTAAAACGCTATGGACCAGTCATTTTTTCGTTGCAAAAAAGTCTTGGTCATTGATGACTGTGCGCCCGTCCGGGCCACCGTAAAAGGAATGTTACAACAAATGGGGTTTGAGGCTATTCATGTAGCCAAAGACGCAGGCGAAGCTATGCATAAGTGTATAGAAATGCCCTTTGATTTTATTTTGTGTGACTTCAATCTCGGTGATTGCAAAGACGGTTATCAGTTATTTGAAGCGTTGAAAAAACAACAACTGCTGGCCCCACTCTGCTGTTTTATTGTCATTAGTGCCGAAGCTCAAAGCCAGATTGTGCACGGAGTGATTGAACTGCAACCTGATGACTATTTGCTGAAACCTTTTACTGCTCCGGCTTTAGAAGAGCGCATATGCAGAGCCATCAGGCACCGCATTGAATTACGTAAAGTATTTTTCCGCCTGTTTGAGCAAGACTATGCCGAAGCGTCGCGAGAATGTGATTTGGTGATCCGTACCAAACCCGATTACGCACTGCAAGCCATGCGCCTGAAAGGCGAACTGCTGCTGAAGTTAGGCCAGTACGAGAAAGCGGAAGTGTTTTACCAAAAAGTTTTGCAACAAAAAGCCTACAGCTGGGCTCGTCTGGGTCATGCCTTAAGCTGTTTTTATCTGGAACGCTGGGAAGATACTGAGCTGGAACTGGCTGATTTGACTCAGTTTGGTGATACCAAAGTGGAAGCCTTGGATTGGTTATCCCGCTTGTACGTGCGGCACGGCCGCTATCAACTGGCCTTTGAAACCTTAACAAAAGCCGCTACCTTATCTCCCAAAAATGTCAGCCGACAAAAGACCCTAAGTAATTTATGCGTCATTTTGGGTCATACCGATATAGCAGCCCGTATTGCCGGAAAAATAGTTCAGGGGGCCCGCCACTCTGTTGACGATACCGCTGACAATTATCTGAACCATGCCCGCGCTTTAGTGGATCAAGCCAAAGGCGCATCAGTGCTGGATAAAGCTGTCATTCTGCAAAATGCAGGGAAATTATTAGACGCTTTGCATAAACGATTTAACGTCGATGCTTTGAAGCGGGAAACCGTGATCTTACGCAGTCGTATGAGCAGTTGTCGTGGCGCCATCAAAGAAGGTCGCGAACTGATGCAACAAATTCAGGATTTACCGCTGGACGATCTGACCATCGACAGCTGCATGGACGCTGCCAAAGCTTATTTTGAGCTAGGCGA
This sequence comes from Rheinheimera sp. 1928-s, assembly GCF_029269265.1. Lineage (GTDB taxonomy): Bacteria > Pseudomonadota > Gammaproteobacteria > Enterobacterales > Alteromonadaceae > Pararheinheimera. The sequence continues at coordinate 40,818 of NZ_JARIXP010000006.1, read as the reverse complement.
TTTGTACTCCAGCCAGCTGTGCATCGACCGTCTAAAAACCATGTTGTACGACGATGATTTTCTGACTGAGACTCAGCGTATTATGTTGCAACTGGAACAGGACAAACACGAAAGCTTAAAGCAGCAGATCAAACAAATTAATACCGAAGCTACAGATGCCTACCGTATGGGCCAGTATGGCCGTGCTGTAATGCTCTTTTGTGAAACCTTCGACTTTATGCCAACCAACCCGGTGATAGCGCTGAATTTGTTACAGGCGATGAGTAAAAGCGCAGGGGTCACAGGCGAAGCCATCAACTACGCCCGCAACGCGGCTCGTGTGCTGCGACAAAATCAGCTGGATAAAACTGAACAGGAACGTTTTGAAAAGTACGTGATGACTTTAAGGAAAACCCAGCCTGGCTTGTCTGCGGTGCCGTTGTAAAAGGTCGGAGCTTTAGCTCTGACCTTGCTGATTAACCCAAAATAATATAATCCGACTGATAGACTGTTTCTTTGTGCTCAGCCGGGACCAGCCGTACATAGCGACCACATACCTGATCAATAGCTATGCAATCGTCAACATCCACTACTGCATCGGTATGAGGTTTATCCCAGCCTTTAGGCAGATAAGCTTTGCCCTTTTGTTTGGCTTCGACTTTGTCTTTGGCTGTGACCAGTAAATAATGATGATCTTCACCAAAAGTGCCCGGCGTATAGCCGCCTAAATTGATAAAAAACAACCGCAGTTCATCGGCAGCCGGAGCCTGATCGGTAAAATGCAACTGATAACCTTCGACGCCATCAACCTGCATCCAGGAATCGATATGCATACCCGCCATAGTGCCAAACCATTGCTCGCGTAACTGCGGATAGCAGTCTTCAATGCTATCGCCAGTAACAAAAGCTACATCGTGCACTTCAATTTTTGCTTTGGGGTGTTTGCCACCCAACATCACTACAAATAACATTAAAAAATCCTTTTTAATCCCGGCCGTTATAAATGCGGCCACCGGAATTTTTATAATAATCCAGCACAGCTTTAGCATCAGAGCGTTTAAACTGACGCACTACTTCCATACCGGCATTTTCTAAATACTGATACGACTGCTCAAACACCGGGCCTTCGTCAAAACCAATAGCACGAGCATCTTCGGCTGCTCCGGCACAGACCATACGATTGACACCACTCCACAGCACTGCGCCCATACACATAGCGCAAGGCTCGCAGGAGGTAAACAGCTCACGGCCACTGTCTGTGGCCAAAGTAAAAGTACCCAGAGCTTTTTCGGCCATCATAATAGCTACCGTTTCGCCATGTAAGGTCGAATTGGTTAAAGGCACCACACGGTTAACCCCAACGCCTAACAGCTGACCTGAGGCACGATCAAAAATAGCAGTACCAAAAGGGCCGCCCGTGCCACGTTCAACGTTTTGTTTTGATAACTCAATGGCTAACGCCATTTTCTCGTCATCGTTAGTATAGGTTTTGTGCCAGTCGACAAAAGCAGCCACCCAGTCTGGTAATTCCACAGTCACAGCACTACCCGGCTGGTGAATAAAACCAATACGCTCTTTCATGATTTTTCCTGTCGCGCGTCATCAAAAATTAGGCCGACTTTTTACCTTTATATCAGCTGGGCTACAAGTAAAAAATTGGATAGAGCCACGGTTTTAGACTAAAACAGTGGCTTACTGAGGTTTATTGTGTCAGAACCATGCGCTGGGTCTTTGGTTGTTGCTGCAGCAAAAATTGTTCTACAGACTCCACTGTTACCACCTGATACTGGCCTTTGAGCCGGTTTTTAAGCGGGTGATCATCAAAACTGACATTGGCTTTAAACACAGAGGCTCCCAGTCGTTTAAGTGGATCGACTTTAATTACTCCAGGCTGATAACTTTGTTGCTTTAACCACTGCTGCACTGATGCTCTGTCCGTCAGCGGCTTCTCGCTCAGCGCATGCGCCAGTAATTCCAGCCCCCATTGGTTAGAGTTCTGATAATCAGTGGCAAAAGCGTAAGACAACATACTGTACTTTTTATGATGTACTTGTCTTGCCTGTGAACCTTGCATCAAGGTATTTAATTTCTGCTGAACCTCAGCCGGTGGCAATAAAATAAGTACTTCAAAAGCATGTACATCGTCGAGGAAGAAATTACCTAATCCTTCCACGTAAAGATCGGACTGCTCAGAGCCACATTCATTCAATTCATGCAATACAATGTAACGGCCATCACTTTGCTTTTGAGCTAACCCCAGATGACTGTATCGTAATCCATATTGAGATAAATCCTGCCCTACTCTGGCTATAACAGCTGTTTCCGCCCCGGCCTGCTGCAAGGCGGTTTGAGTTTTTAATGCCAGTTCCAGCGAGTTCATCAGCTCCAGCGGTTCAATTTCACTGCCTTCACAGCTTTGCCCTGCGTGTACAGCCGCAGACAAAGAGAACAATAAGGCTGTTGCGATGGCTTTGAAATTATTTAGCTTTTGCATTTTCAATCAACGCTTTACCTACCTCAGTAGGAATAAAGGCAATAGCTTTTCCGCTGTAATACAGCATATAACCGGTGCTTAAAGCGGTCAGCTCCACTGCTTCGCCCACAGCAATACTTAATCCTTTTACCGCTTTGCCTGAAAGCTTCACTGTAGCGCTGGCTGCTTTGCCTGAACCTTTGATTACAACAATCATACCTTCAACAGTTTTTTCTACGCCTTCGACCACCAGTTGACCTGAAGCCGCAACCGCAGATAAAGAACCTGCCAGCACCAACCCCACACCTTCAGACATAGTCGCTGAAGCGTTTGAGCCATTACAAGAGCCACCACAATCCTGGGCAAAAACCTCTGGAGCGGCGACAAACAAAAGTGAAGCAAAAACAACTACTGATTTCATCGGGTTATTTCCTTTAATCCATGCATAAATTCACTATCAAGACTGCCTTAAATTGCTGGCAGTTTCAACGAGCTTTTAAGTTGCATTGAGCTTTACGTTTTTTATAGTAATAGGCAATAGTGCTCAACTTTCGTTCTACCGCTCTTGTGCCAACGGCTGCCAAGCTAAACCCATAGCGAATCACCGCTAATCAACAGGCTAAACAGGAGCAACGTTATGTCTACTCTGAATTTAAATTCAACAGCTGAAGTACAGGAAGAAATACAGGAAAAAGTCTGGTTTATCACGGGTGCAAACCGGGGTATAGGCGCTGAAATTGCCAAAGCTGCGCTGGCTGCGGGGGATTGTGTTGTGGTTACTGGCCGGAATCTCGAGCAGCTCAGACAAAAGTTTAGTGATTCAGACAAAGTTTTGGCTTTAGCTCTGGATGTAACAGATATAACTCAGGCTTTGGACGCAGTAGAGGCGACTAGTAAACATTTTGGCCGTATTGATGTACTGGTGAATAATGCAGGCTACGGCCAGTTGGGTGTATTTGAGGAAATTCCACAAGCCGATGTAGAACGTCAGTTTGCCACTAATGTATTTGGTCTGATGAATGTCACCCGCGCCGTATTACCCCTGATGCGCGCGCAGCGCAGTGGCCGCATCTTCAACCTGTCCTCTATTGGCGGTGCTTTAGGTTTTGATGCTGCTTCTGTCTATTGTGCCACTAAGTTTGCGGTAGAGGGTTTTACTGAATCTCTGGCGCTTGAAGTCAAAGGCTTGGGCATAGAAGTGAATATTGTTGAGCCAGGTTTCTTTCGCACTGACTTTCTCGACAGCAGCTCAGTGCAATATGGCACTGAAAAAGTAGCGGATTATCAGGACTACTCCACAGCGCTGGAGCAGGCTTACAGCAAAGTCAGCCATCAACAGGCCGGCGATCCGGCCAAATTGGGTCAAGTCTTGGTACAACTGGCAAAGACTGACATCCTGCCGCTGCGATATGCCGCAGGGTCTGACTCTATAGACTATTTAACGACAGCCTATCAACGCCGCTTGCAGGAGTTGAACGACTATAAAGCCTTATCTATGTCGACAGATATCTGAGTTCATCTGCTACGGGCCCTCGCCTGAGGGCTCGTCACTCTGACACTTCATCACAGCTAAAATCAGACAAGTCCGATCCACAACCAATCTGCCAACCTTTAGATTAACGCGCCTTACTGGTGGGAAATATTTTTTAGTATTCCGCCAGGTTAACTGATCCTAAGGAGCGACCTGAAATGCACTACAGACTATTCACTCTGCTCAAAACACTCACAGTACTTATTGGCCTGACGGCTTCAGTCAGCTACGCGGCCGCCCCTAATATCAATGTCGGTACTTTGCACGACTATATTAGTGGAAAACAAAGTACTGAACTCAAACGTATTTATAACGCTGGGGACGCCACAGCTTTTGTGCGGGTGACAGTGCATGAGATTGTTTATGACGAAAAAGGTGTCGCCAAAGAAGTGGAAGCCGGAGAGATTTTAGGCGACAGCCAAAACGCCGACACCTTAATTGTCAGCCCTGCCCGTTTGATTATTCCTGCTTCGGGCATTCAGTCGGCCCGTTTATTGTTTGTTGGCCCACGTGATAAGGAGCGTTACTTTCGAGTGCGTTATATTCCTGTATTGCCGGATATCAACGATAACTTTAACTTAAGCGCCGAAGAAAGCGCTGACTACAACAGCTCGTTGCAGGCGGGTTTTAACCTGCTGGCAGGTTATGGCACCATCGTCTTTGTACACCCGGCACAAGAGTTATTTGACACCCAAATCACAGCTTACAACGACAAAATTATCATCCGTAATAACGGCAATACCACCATTAAGCTGGATAAACTGGCTCAGTGTGACGCCGGTAATACCAACTGCGACAAACCTATACTGGAGCATATTCTGCCGGGTAAAACTAAAACTCTGCACAAAGACGCTGGCCGCCATTACCGCTTTGAGTTGCAGGAAGGTGATATGAAAAAGATGCAGGAGTTTTGATATGCGCCCCCTTCTGCTGCTGATGCTTTTTGTCTGTCCTCTGCTATTTGCTACAGAGCGCTTTGAACACAAGGTAACCGTCTCCTTGCAACTGCCTAATCCGGATTTTCAGATCAACACTCCGGAATCCGATCCCTGGCTGAATCAAACCCAACGGATGCAATGGGATAGCTATCAGCAACAACTGTTGCCGATACAAAAACAGCTCTATATCCAAAGCCGTTTAGGTGCTGTTTCAGCGCGTTTGTTAGCGCCACCTTTATTAAGTTATGGCTCAGAGCAAATTCCACTCAAAGTACAATTGAATAACAGTCTGTTAAGTACTACAGCTCAAATTGTATTAAATGCCCAACAAGCCAGTGCAGGCCAACAACTGGATATGCTGATTATGGCATTGCCCCCTTCAAGCGGCCGCTACAGAGCCGGTACTTATCAGGGGGTGGTGAATTTACTCTTTGAAACCTCAATGCCATAAAGTCGATGCCATGAGCTTTAAGCCAACAACCAAACCACTCAGGCACACTATCCACAACCTAAGGTAAAACTCAGATTAGTCCGATAGTCTGACCGCCCTTGCCTGCTTAGCATATACAGCACTCAACTAACGGGGGGAACTGTGATTGCCAGCCTTTTCACTCAAGCACATTGCTATCTGCATAACCTGCATCCTGCTGGCAACTTCAGCTTTTGGCCAGACGGTACAGTCTGCTATTCCTGTGTTACAACAAGCCGAACAACTACCGGCTGATTTTGCTTCGCACTTATTTAATGTGCCGCTGGCGGTCAGAGTCGAGCTGAACAGCAAGTATCTGGGTGATGCTCTGTTGGTCTTAACAGAAGACGACAAAGTGCAGTTGCTAAGTTTTACCGATGCCTACAACAGCCCTTATACCGATTCAGAACGGAGTTTCTGGCAACAAGAACTCAGCAACAAAGTGGCTTTAGGCCCTTGCACTGGCTGCAAAGAACCCTGGCTGGCACTGGATTACAGCCTGTCCGACTCCCTTTTGTCTATTCTGACTCCTGATGTCGAACAGCAAAACACAGCGCAAAAGTATCAATCCTTGCCTGAAGGTGGCAGCAGTGGCGTTATTATTCAAAATCAGCTGAATCTGATGAATATCGAAAACTCTGCGTCCTCCAGCTATTACCATCTTGAGGCCGTTGCCAGCACAGGCAACTGGACTCATCACAGCGGAGCTCAAATCTCAAAAAGCGGCGTTGCAGGCAACAACACCTACTATGGTGTAAGCCAGCTTTACAGCCAGCGTGAACTACAAGGTTATTCTGTTCGTGCCGGATACTTTGCCAATGATCCTCAGGGCTTAAGCTTGCGACCTGGCCGCGGTTCAGGCGGCGAAAATATGCTGGGGCTGATGCTGAGTTCCTCCGACACCCTGGTCACAGACCAACAATACCCCAGCACAGTGCCTGTGTACGTCACAGCCGATAGGCCGGCTATTGTGGAAGTTTATCGTAATGGGTTTCTGATCAATAGCCAGCAAGTGCAGGCAGGTTTGCAGGCGATAGACACTAAAGTTTTACCCGGCGGAATTTATGAAGTGCAATTGCGGCTAGTACAGGATGGGCAACTGATCTCTGAATCCCAAGCCATGATTTATAAAGCCAGCAACTGGGGGGATAGTTCTGAGACGCTTCGATACAACCTGTTTGTCGGCCGCCAGACTCAGCTGTTTAACAGCACAGAATCAGCTTTTGAAGGGGATTTAACAGCGGGCGCCACACTGAATTACCTGCTCAATGCATCCACTGTTGTTGGCCTGGGCACTCAGTATATTGATAAGGCTATTCAGCTTGGTGGCTCTGTTGATCACAGCCTGTCGGATCGCAGCAAACTGCTGGCGAATTATTATCACAGCCAGGGCAAAGGTTATGGCCTGGATACCCAGCTTATCTATGGCTTTGACAGCGGTAATCTGGTGCTCAGCCATCAGTACAGCAAAAACACTCAAAACAAAATAGCGGTTTCACAACAAACCACGGCTCTGAGCTGGCAGCAAAGAATTAGTGCCAGCCAAAATGCTTCGCTCAGGCTGTCACACCAGGCACACAGAGGCACAGGAGCAGACATCAGTTGGCAATACAGCCATAAGTTTATGGATACCGACAGCACCTGGCGTGTTAGTGCCTTTAACAGGCCTGCGCTTTCGGATCAGACACAAAAACGCAATACCGGCATAGAACTCAGCCTGAACATCAACTTTGGCCAGCAGTCTTCGCAGTTTTATGGCGCTTTGGGTAACAGAACCTCACGCGATGGCAGCAAAGAAAACACCGCAGAATTAGGCTGGCGTAAGCAAATCGAAAATAGCAGCATTAAAAGCATTGGCTTAAGTTCCAACTTTGACAGCTATGGCGTGGGTTTAAACAGCTATGCGGCCATACAAAACCAATACCTGAACAGCGATCTGTATATGTCCAGATCCTCTTTTGACGGCAAATTCAGTTCAGGCTTAAACCTGACCAGTACTGTGGTCGCGAATGCTGACGGATTGGCTGCCAGCAGCGCAAACGCCTATCAAGGGGCCAGCCTGATTGTTGATTTGGAGTCGGATCAGGATGATTTGGAGCTGATGGCGCATGACTCGGCCGGTCAGACTGTGGTACTGAAACCAGGCTCTAATGTGGTGCCAGTTGCTGCTTATACGCCTGGTACTGTCAGCTTCGACTTTGCCAACTCAGACTCAGCTTATGTCAGCCTGTCACAATCAGTGCAGCGGTATCACCTGAATAAAGGTGGCGTGGATTATCTGAAGCTGTCGGCTTACAAAACGCTGACTGTAATAGGCCGTCTGCTCGACTCAGACGGGAAAGCTCTGGGCGGGCACCATGTGCTGAATCACTCCAGTCGCACTGTCACAGAAAACAGCGGATTTTTTACCTTAGCCATGCGTCAATCCGCGCCAACACTGGATGTGCTGCAACAAGGCGAACCGCTTTGTCATTTTGAACTGCCGTCCGACACAGGGCAACAACAGCAGGACTTATGGTTTGTTGGCGATTTGTTCTGTCAGCCGGATCCAGGTCAGATGGCAAAGCAGTCTACGCAACCGGCACCCCAGCCAGAACCACAGATTGTYTCACCTGAATGAGGTCTACTATGAATTTTACAGCTTTCATGTCTCGTTGTGCGCTGTTAGCAGCGCTTTGCATTTTGCCGGCACAAGCTTATGAAACCACTATTCATGCTGAATACAGGCCTGGCGCTAATGGACAGCAGAATATCGACTTTACGGATATCACTGAATGCCGTGGTTATTGGTGCGGCCACTGGGGCCAGAATAAAATTCTGCAGTTAAATACTTTTATCGACCGTACTGTGCGCCGCAGTGCGAACCCACGTGAGCAAGTGTATCTGCGTTTTCCGGGCAGCCGAAACGTGACTGTGCAACAGGAAAATGGCAGTTCAGCTAATTTAACTTTTACCTTAACCGATATAGGAGGTATTTACCGGCGTAACTCTAACAATCAACCTCACCTGTTTCAGCTCAGTGAAGATTTAAATTTTCCGGACACAGGCTCATCCTGTGGCAGAAGCGGATTTAATTCCGTCAACGGAGCAACAGACACAGCCTTTTTATGGAATATCAATGCGGCGGCACAACAAAACGGCGGCCAATGCACCAGAGCGCTACGAAGCCAATACTCAGGCAGTTATGGCATCACTCAACGGCATTTAATTTTTAAATACCGCCTAAATACACCGGATCCGCTAAAAATGGATAACGGCATTTACAGAGGCAAACTGGTGTTTAGTGTAGGACCTAATGGCGATTTTGATTTTGGTGATGGCAGCTACGATGAAAACGAAGTGGTGATTAACTTTGAACTCAGCGTCGGCCATCAATCCTTATTTCGTTTCCCGGCGGGCAGCGAACAGGCCGTACTTCAGCCTGCTGCGGGCTGGACTCAGTATTTAACCACAGGCCGCGTACCGGACCGTGTTTATCAGGACATCCCTTTTCGGTTATGGAACTCAGTGCCTATTGCAGTCTATCTGCAATGCGAGCACCAAAAGGGTCAAGACTGTGCACTGAAAAACACCAAACAAAACCATTTGGTGCCAGTGAAATCCAGCTTAAGTTTGCCAAGACAACTGGCACAACAAAATGGCACTGCAGTCAATAGGGTCCAGTTACGACAAGGCCAGGCCAATCAACTGCTGTTTAAAGCCAATTCCACTGTACTGAACGGTGCAGGAGAGCTGCATTTTGAAGTACAGCAAACTGCGTTAACAGAGATGCTAAGCGGCTACAGAGGCGATTTATACAAAGGAGATGTCACTTTGGTGATTGAATCCCAGTTACCTGATTAGACAGGATCAGCAGCCTAGGCTCTGATGTACTAGCTCTGATGTACTAGCTCTGATGTACTAGCTCTGATGTACTAGCTCTGATCCTGAATGTTGCTTCTGCCATTTTTACAGAACATTTTTATCCCGGCGCTATTTTCAGATTAGTCCGATAGAACGACCTGACTGCCCCACTTAAGATAGCAACTATGGTGAGTTGCTCATCATTGCGCAGTACCGCGAGGGCTGCATTACTTTTGATCACAGGAGCTTATGCCGATGAAAAATGTAACTACTCTCTTTGCCTCAGCCATGCTGTTAAGTCTTTCTGCGTCCAGCTTTGCAGCCCAGACCGAGCAAAAACAAATTACTATAGTGGCCGATGTACCGTCCACTGAATTTTTTGTGAATGCATTACCAGGGGACGACGTTTTTACTGCACCACAGCGTATGGAATGGAACACCTTTAATAACGTGCTAACACCCATTCAAAAACAACTGCATATGGGCAGCACCACTGGCGCAATTCAGGCTGCGGTGACCAGCTCAACCCTCATAGGCAGCACTTTCTCTAATACCATCAATTTAGCTGTTGCTGTCAATGGTGTAACGCTATCAACCACTGCTGCTGATGTAGTAGGTGCAACCCAAGCTGCTGCAGGTCAGGTAGTGAATATGACCATAGCGCCAGTTGCTACAACCAGCTATACGCCGGATAACTATTCAGGTGTAGTGAGTTTATCTTTTGAAACGCCGCTGCCAACAGCAGAGCCAGAGCCAGCTCCGGCTTCATAAATCATCCTCAACCCCAACCGGTGCCTTGGCAGGTAGATAATTTACCTGCCTTTTTTCATTCAATTTCAGACTACATAGTCCCACAGTGTGATCGTCCCTGATCACTCTAAATCAGCCCGCTCAACTCGCCTCCTGCTGCTCCACGCTATTGCAAAGTACAGCAGCCGTACAGTCGTTCGCCGTTAAAGGCTTATGGTACAAATAACCCTGCACCAGATTGATACCGCAGCGTTTTAATACCATCGCATCGGCCAGTCGCTCGACCCCTTCCGCTATCAAGCTTAAGCCCAGCTTATGCGCCAGTTGAATGGTGTTTTCCAGCACCAGCCTCTGTTGTGGCCGCTCTGATACGCCGTCGGTTAAACTGCGGTCCAGCTTTAACCGGGTGGCTGGTATACGGGATAACTGCTGGACGTTGGCAAAGCCTGTGCCGTAGTCGTCTATAGCAACAGAAAACCCTGCCAGACGTAAATTGRCCAAGGCCTCGATGGCGGCAGAGACCTGAGTAAAATCCTGGGTTTCAGTCACTTCAAAGCAGATTAGTTGTGATTTGATACCTGCCTGTCGCACTTTATGCTGCAATTGCTGGACAAAAGCTGTATCTGATAAGGACAAGGGCGATAGGTTAAAAGACAGCTGCACAACAAGCCCTAACTCGTGCCACCTTTGCAGTTGACCCAAAGCCTGATCCAATAACTGCCGGGTCAGTTCGTTAATCAGCCCCCACTGCTCTGCAGCTGCGATAAAAACATCAGGCCTTACCATGCCAAGTTCTGGTTGACTCCAGCGGGCTAACGCCTCTACAGCTACAATCTGGCCTGAACTCATATCTGCTATCGGCTGATAACAAAGCGAAAATTGCTGCTCACTGATGGCTTCCCGCAGCAGCTTCTGATCAAACACCGGAGTTTTTCTCTCAAAATCAGCAGGCCAAACCTCGGCTTTACGCCGGCTTAAACATAAACTCAACAGCTCTTTATTTAGCGGCTTTGCCAAAGTGCCAAGCACCTGCAAACCGTCTGCCTCGGCCATAGTGGCCACACTATTGAGTAACAAGGCATCTTTGGCGCTGGTGATAATCACAGCCTGACATAACCGCTGTTTTGCTATACGTCTTAATAACTCCACACCATTCATTTGCGGCATGTCCAAATCAATCAGCATCACATCTGTTTGTTGTTGCTGCTTCTGTAACAACTGAAGAGCCAGCTCACCATCGGATGCGTAACTGATGTGCTGGATCTTCAGCTGTTTTAATAACTGTCCGGCATACAATTGCTGCGCCGCACAATCTTCTACTACTAATACATTGGGGTTTTGCATTTAGTTTTCCTCGTTTGAGGCCAACTCCTTCTGGCTGTTGTCGCACCATAGCTGTGCTTCGCGGTTAAATACTTTTAAGGCGGCCAGCACACGTAAACTGGCACTGGTGATCTGCTGCTCTGTGGCTTTCTCCATCTTTTCACAGCTATCCAGTAACTGCTCTGCCTGCACTAACACTGCAGCACCTTTGATTTTATGCGCCAGTCGTTTCAGCGCGTCCCAATCCGATTGTTGCAGTAGCAGTTTCAGCTGTTCTATGTCGTCACTATTGCTTTGACATAAGGTGGACAGCATCTGGCGGGCAAAGGCAGGATCCGGCCCAGCCAAGGCAAACAAAGCGTCTATATCAAAAGCCGCTTTGCCTTTGGCGTACTTCTGAATACTTTGTTGTAATTCATTGATACTGATAGGTTTAAATAAGCAGTCATTCATACCTGCTGCGATACAGCGGGCTATTTCATCGGACTGAGCTCTGGCCGTTAGTCCCACTACAGCCACATGCTGTAAGGCCAGGTCCTCATGTATAGCTAAAGCCAGCTGATAGCCATCCATCCGTGGCATATTGCAATCAGTCAGCACCAAATCCACCGGTTGTTGCTGTAAAAGCTCTAGTGCTTCTACGCCATCCGCCGCCTGCCACACCTGATGACCTAAATAACTTAACTGGCGCTGTAATAACATGCGGTTGACCTGATGATCGTCCACCACCAAAAGCTTTAAGGGCTGATGTTGCTGCTCTGTGGTTGGCGCAGTTGTAATTTCGTTATGTTCACTATGCACTGCAGCCCTACAAGGCAGTTGCAACTCAATCTGAATTTCGGTGCCCTGATCTTTTTCACTCTGAATAGAAAGCCTACCCTGCATAAGCTGCACTATGGTCTGGCAAATACTCAGGCCTAAACCTGTGCCGCGTTCACCTGACACCCGCTCTGAGTTTGCCAGCTGTGCAAAAGGTTTCAGCACTTTTGCGCTTTGTTCAGGAGTTAAGCCGACACCAGTATCTTTGATACAAAGCTGCACCAGCAGTTGTTCTTCTTGCTGCTCCAGCAAAGTTAAACTCAGTTCTACCCCACCCTGCGGCGTAAATTTGATGGCATTGCTGAGCAGATTCGACAGCAATTGTTTAAACAACAGAGGATCCAGCTCTACCTGATACCGCTCGAATGCCAGGTCCATTTTGTAATTCAGATACAAACCTTTGCTTTTGGCCATACCAACAAAGACCTGATACAGCCGCTTGGTTTCATCCTGTAACTGCAGCCACTGGGGTTTAACTTCAAACTGGCCTGCTTCAATTTTGGCTATATCCAGAATATCGCCAATCAACTCTTTTAAACCCTGAGCTGAATCGTAGGCAATATCTATGGCGGTAAAATCCCACTGCTTGTCATCAGCCTGACGTTTCGCCAGCTCCAAAGTACCAATAATGGCGTGCAGCGGAGTACGTATTTCATGACTCATGGTCGAGAGGAAAAAGCTTTTGGCTTTGCTGGCCTCAAGGGCCTGCTCTTTGGCTTGTTCCACTTGTTCAAGCAATAGCTGGCGCTCCCGCACCTGGCGGCGTAAATAGAAATTCCAGAATAAAAACGCCAACACAATCAGCACAAAAGCAGCAGCAGCCAGCATAAGCTGTTGGCGATACGTCTGCCAAAAGTTTGGTGCTACAGTATTCACTGACCAATCCGACAACAGCGCCAGTTGATCCGGCGGAATACTCAGCAGAGTTTTATCCAAAATGCTGAAAAGCTCTGGTTGTTGTTTTGATACCGCCAGGGTAAAACGTGCGCCTGAAGGCATAAAGCTGGAGCTGATTTGCAGTTGGTTTTTATAACTGTATTCAGCATAAAATCGTGCTATCACCAGATTTTCTGCCAAAGCATCAGCCTGCCCCTTTAATACGGCATCCACGCTTTGCTGCAAGTTCTCAACATACTTCAGTTTTAGATCCGGATAGGTAGAGCGCAGATACGGCTCTATTGCATGATGTTTCTGAATAGCTAAAGTTTTGCCAGCCATTTGCTCCAACCGCAGCTGTGACATAGACGCATCTGAGCGGGTTAACAGCGCATAAGAGGTCACCAGATAAGGCCGGCTAAAATTCAAAAACTCTGCGCGCTCTGCATTAGGCGCCAGAATAGCCGACAGATCAGCTTTTCCCTCTTTTAGCAGTTGCAGCATTTCAGTTAAAGACCGCGCAGGCACCCACTCAAACTCCAAACCGGTTTTGGCACTGATGGCTTCAGTTAACGACCTTAAAATGCCAACGCCTTGCGTTAAGTCCTTTGAGCCCATTAAAAACGGGGTATCGCCCAGTATATGCACCAGACGAACAGGCGTGTTGCGTTCAATATAACTGTGCTCGGCCTGGGATAATTCAATACGCTCGGCCAACATATAAAGCGCCCGACCTGCACTCCAGCGCTGCAAAATTTGTTGCTGCTCAGTATGAGGCACAGCAGCAATGACTTTATTCAACAACGCCAACAGTTCAGGCTGTTGCGTGGAGGCATAAAAATTAAAATGCCCAGAAGTCAAAGGCGTAAAGTTGCTGATATTCAGCTCTGAAAAATGGCCGGTGTGAATTAAATAATGAGCGCTGATCACATTGCCCAAATACAAATCGGCATGACCTAAAGCCACAGCTTCTATCGCCTGAGTTAAATTGTCGTATGGCACCAAATCGGCGTCAGGAAAGCTTTGCTGTAGCCGATCTGTTGTTAAATAGTGTTTGGAAAAGGCCAGCCTGGGCTTGTGCTTAGCAATTAATTTATCCACTGACTGCTGATGAGCAGTGGTCACCAGTACAGGAATATCGTCTGCATAAGGCTCTGTCGCGACAATATCAGCGACATCCAGTTCGTTCATGCGGGCGTAACTGTAAAAATCGATAGTGCCTGCGCGCACTGCGGCTATCAACTCTGCTTTAGTGGCAAAGCTGCGAATTTCCACCGGCAAGGCCAAAGCTTCGCTAATCAGCCCCAGATAATCAGCTGTAATACCTTCAAAATCTTTGCCATTGGTTTTAATGACAAAAGGCGGATGTTCGTCTTCCAGCGCACCAAACACCAGCTGCGTTTTTGCCATCAACCACTGCTGTTCAGCCCCTGTTTGTTCCACCTGCACTGTGGCAGTGCTGCGGGAAAACAGCTGCAATTGCTGCGCCTGCAAAGCCCATGAACACAATAGTAAGGGGCAGACTAATAAAACAAGACCAAGCCATAACCTCATAACAAATTATGCCTTTTGGCAAAATCAAACAGCTCCATCGACGAGCCTAAGTTCAATTTGCCAAGGATATTGGTTTTGTGGGTACTAACGGTTTTATGGCTAATCGACATGGTTTCAGCAATGTCTTTATTGGCATGGCCTTTACACAACAGCTCAACGATTTGCAGTTCTCTGTTACTTAAGCTGGCCAATAAAGCCGCCTCAGAGCTTGCCAGCTTTTCGCCATAAAGCTCTGGTTGCGGGAATACTTTTTTACCTTTCAGCACCAAACGCGCCGCTTCTGCTAATTCTTCCAGCGGCTGTGCTTTAGAGACTATGCCATAAGCCCCGGCTTCAATGCAGCGCACCGCATAGACAGATGGCTCCTGCGCTGTCAGCACCAGAATACGGGTCTCCGGGTAACGCTGGTTAACCCGGCGTATCACTTCAAGCCCACTCATTTGTGGAATATCCAAATCCAGGATCATCAGCTGACATGGGGTATTTTTCATCAGTTGAATAGCGTCTATGCCGTTATCCGCTTCTGCCAGCACCTCAAAGTTATGCCGCTCCAGCACAGCTTTTACCGCCAAACGTAAAAACGGATGATCGTCTACCACAGCGACAGAAATGGGTAACATGCTTTACTCCGGCCATTAGATTCAGGGTTACAAATTAAGCATTCACAGCATAGGCAATTACGGACCGAATAGCCTAAGCAGATCAGTCTGTTAAGCCCATCGGATTAATCTGATTTTGCTCTCAACATAGCAACCCAATCGACGCCTTTCGCTACCAGTGCTACACTGCCCGCTCTTTGTTTTCGCATTTATGGATGCCACTGTTTTGAGCCAATCATCGACATTGCAGGCTACACCAGAGCCCAGCTTTTATTTTTATGACTATGAAACCTGGGGTGCGGATCCAAAAAAAGACCGTCCGGCCCAGTTTGGTGGTATTCGCACCGATTTAGATTTAAACCCCATTGGCGAACCCGATATGTGGTATTGCCAGTTGGCGAACGATTATTTGCCTCATCCGGTAGCAGCGTTGATCACTGGCCTGACGCCACAGCAGTGTAATCAAAAAGGTTTACCTGAAACCGAATTCTGCCGCCGTATTTTAGAGCGTTTCAGCCAGCCGAATACTTGTGTGCTTGGGTACAACAGCTTACGTTTTGATGATGAAGTCACGCGTTACAGCCTGTACCGTAACTTTTACGAGCCTTACGGCCGCGAATGGCAACATGGCAACAGCAGATGGGATTTAATCGACATAGTACGTGCTTGTTATGCGCTGCGCCCTGAAGGTATTGTCTGGCCGGAAAAAGCCGATGGCAGCCCAAGCTTTAAATTAGAAGATTTAACCAAAGCCAATGGCTTATCGCATCAACGCGCACACGACGCTTTGTCTGATGTGTACGCCACTATCGCCATTGCCAAACTGGTGAAAGAAAAACAGCCGAAGTTGTTTCAGTACCTGCTGGATTTACGCAAAAAAACTGAAGTGAGTAAGTTGTTTGATTTGGTGAATTTAACGCCTCTGGTGCATGTGTCGGGCCGCTTCCCTGCTATTCAGGGTTGTGTGAGCTGGATAGTGCCTTTAGCGCCGCATCCAAGCAATAAAAACGCCGTGATTTGCTACAACCTGCAAGCCGACCCTAAACCTTTGCTGGAGCTGGATTTAGCTTGCTTGCAGCAACTTTTGTATACCAAAACCGCTGATTTAGATGAAGACCAACAGCGGCTTGGCTTAAAGCTGATTCATATCAATAAGTGCCCTGTGTTGTCCCCTGCTAAAACCTTATCAGAGCAACGTGCCGCCGATTTGGGCATAGACAGAGCCGCCTGCCTGAAGCATCTGGACTGGTTACGGCAAAACCGCTCTGCTATTCAGCCCAAGGTGATGGAGCTGTATCAACTGCCGACAGACTACAGCGTGGAAACCAATCCGGATTATCAGCTCTATAACGGCTTTGTCTCCAACGAAGATAAACAACGGATGGAACAGCTGCATTTGATGAGCGCCGACCAACTGGCCTCCAACCCAGTGCTTTTTAGTGAAGACAGATTAAATCAATTGCTGTTTTTATACCGCGCCCGCAACTACCCACAAAGCCTGACCGATCAGGAGCAACAACGCTGGCAAAGGTATCGCAGCGACAAACTAACGCATGGCCTGGATAAACCTAATTTAACTTTTGAAGAATTTGGTTTAGCGCTGGAAAATCTGGCTCATGAGGCCGGTGATGATGTGAAAAAAATGAATATCCTCAAGGCATTATTTCAATACGCTCAAAGTTTATAAACTCAGGCTGGTTGATACTGCGGTAGGACTAAAACCTAGGGGCGACCTTTAGGGTCGCCCGTCTATCTCTCTACATCTATGTTGGCCGAAATCGTGCAGTCAACAAAGCTGCGGCTTCAAGTACAGTGGCTATAAACTATTTTTGTTCAGCTGCCAGTCAGCTATCTATGTTTAACAGCCCATTTCTGTTAGCCTGCGCACATTAATTAACCAATCTGGTTGTTGGGTGCGGAGCCTGTAATGAAGTTGTGGTCAAAAATCAAAGTGATGCTGTGTAGTGTGTTATTAACAGGTTGTATCGCACCAGCCTTATTAATGACCTCGCAGGCCCAGCTTCTTGGTGAATTAATGCGCCCTTTGGTTGGCTTTAACCCGCTGGATGTAAACCTGTTTGAAAACCCGCTGATCCGCGACCCTATGGTGGCATTAATGGGGGAAAGTAATTACCGCACCGCAGTCACTTTATTAAACACAGCCACAGCCATACAGCAACAAGGCCCATTGTTTTTTGTGGTATCAGAACACTCGCCTTTGCCTCATCTGGCCGAAAAAGCAGGTTTTGTCTGGAACTCTGATCACAACCAAATGGCTATTTTGTTAGTGTCTGGCGGAAAAACCGAGATTTTCCATCAGGTTGTTGAAGGTGCTGCAGGAAAAGTTATACCCAGCTGGCCAAAAGAGCTGGTCGACTACACCAGCCCGGAAAAATTAAAACAAAAAGCTGTTGCCGCAGCTGCTGGCAAAATAGGCCAGGGTTTAGGTTTGTCAGAAGAACAAACTGGTTTTGTTGAAACAGGTTTAGCAGGCGGTTCAGTGCAAAATGCGCTGGAAGAAAACCTGAAGCAAAAAGCCATGGATCCGCTGGAAGAAATCAGACAAAAAGTGGAAGAAGGCAAAGCCGATCTATTAAGTCAGCCAAAACAACGTTTTACCGAAATGAAACAAGAAGCCATGCTGACTGAAGAAGATATGTTTAAGCAATTTACCGGCAAATCAGCAGAAGAATTAAAAGCAGCGAAAAAATACGCTGAAGAGGCCAAAGCCCGTGCCGACGCCAATCAAAAGAAACCTTTCAACACCATCAAAGACAAAGCCACTTTAGAAAAAGAAGCTAAACAGTGGGCCAAAGATAAAGCCAATAAAAAAGTAGACGAAACCCGAGCCCCGGCTGATGAACTACTAAAAGAGTTAACCGAAGAAGTAAAACAAAAAACTACCCTGCCAGCGCCGGAGAAGAAAAAGGATGGCGGGGACTAGGTTTTATCCTGCAACTGCTCCGCTACCGATTCAGGATGGTGCTTTGGTAAATTGACGTTCATAAGACGACTAACCATAATCGATAGAAACCACATCGAAGTACATGTTATTTAAACTAAAATTTGCTAAAAAATTAACGATTTCTATTGTTCAATGCCGCAAGCTGCGCATCAGTTTTAAAAAGACTGCTTAAAGTGAAGGATAAAAGGCAACTATATGAAAGTATCTCAGAAAGGTTTGCTGGCGTCAGTTGTATTTGGCCTGATTCTGTGTGTTTCAGGATGCGCGACACAACAAAGTACAAAAGCATCGGCTC
Organism: Rheinheimera sp. 1928-s; assembly: GCF_029269265.1. Classification (GTDB taxonomy): domain Bacteria; phylum Pseudomonadota; class Gammaproteobacteria; order Enterobacterales; family Alteromonadaceae; genus Pararheinheimera. The sequence continues at coordinate 22,404 of NZ_JARIXP010000006.1, read as the reverse complement.
CAAATCAAACCAATCAAAACGAACCGCAGATTTCAAAAAGTATTTATTTTTTTCAACACAAACTCATCGCTCAATGGCTTTACGAGTCTGATGGTGCATTTTTTTCAGATTTGAAAAATGGCGATGTCACAAGGTTTATGGAAGTGGCCTCCGAAGTTATCAACCCAGAATACGCCAACAACATAGTGGTTACAGAGCTGGCTGAACATGATGCCGTTCTGATCACATTTCCTGAACCCTATGATTTCCCAAACTGCTATTTTGTTTTGATGAAAAAACAAGGTGCAACCTTCTCTTATTACACATATGAAAAAACCATGGATTTGGGGGAGCAGAATATTGGCGGTGTATTGGGAGGCTGGACTGCTGAAGGAAGCCACCTGAATTATGGTCCTCGCAGCTACCGCACTGCTCCAGACTTTGTAAAGGATGTTTTGACAATGTAACAGCATGGGTCAGGTAGCCCACTTTGCTGCAAAAAAGAACCCCTCAGTGTCAGGTCTTGCATAGTGGCACATCATATTGAGGCCTGCCCAAAAGTTGCTTGCTAAGCGACGCGGCCATGGGCCTTGCCCGGCGAAGCTCGCCCCTAATGACGCCAGTTCGATTGAACTCAATGGTGGGGTCTCAACTTTGTCATGGCACCGCTATTTAGGCACTATCAGCGTCTGGACCGAATCGACGAGCGTGCTCGACCAGACACCATCTTTATTGCCGTTCGTCAGATAGACGACAATGTAATGATCATTGAGATCCTTATCGAACAGGATGCGCACCCGTACCTTGGTACCACCGTCGTGGCCAACCTGGTGCCAGCGACCTGATATACCATAGTCCCAACCGGCTGCAAAAAAGCCAACATCACCGTTAGCGAACTGATAAGGCTGCCAGAGACGCTTTAGCTCCGCCTTTGAAACAAGAAGACCTTGCGCTACGGCGGACATAAATTTGCCTGCATCGTCCAAAGTCATGTAAGCACCTCCGTGCGCGATGCTGTAATCCGGCCAGGCGATCGTCAGATCAGGCACATGCTTGCCCTCCTTCGCCCTGTAGCTTTCAACAAGGCGAGCCTTGGGCACATCGGCGAGCTTAAGCCAGGTCTCCTGAAGGTCAAGCGCTTCAATAATGCGCTGGCGCACCAGTGTGCGGTATGGCGTCCGCGTAACAGACTCAAGGACAGCCGCTATCACCAGGTTGTTGGTATTGGTGTAGCGCGTTCGCTCGCCTGGTGCAGATACAGGCACATCTTTTAAGTTCATAAAAACGGCTTCCAGGCTGGGTGGAAACGGCCGCGAAAAATCATTACTGTCGAAATATTCAGGCACGCCCGAGACATGGTTTAGAAACTGATCGATACGGATGTTACGCCAGGACTGCGGCAGATTGTCGACATAACGGGAGGCTGGAGCAGAAATATCCAGCTTTCCTTCCTGCTGTAATTGCATAACGAGGGTCATGGCGAATAGTTTGCTGACTGAATAGACAGGGAAAACCGTCTTCGGCGTGACCAATGTGCTGCCATCGATCGCTGTAGTGCCAGTGGCATTGCGATACAGAATATCGCTGTTGTGCAGCACAAGCACGGCCTGCGCGGGAATTCCATGTTTTTGTTCATTAGTGCGCAGTTGAGTATCAACTGCGGCATGGATATCAATAGCTGAAGTTTGTGCCCAGACGCACGCGGATAATAAGTAGAGCGAGGCAAACAGACTAAAAGTTTTCATTTTGTATCCAACTTAAACGGGGCAACATAAACCGAAAAGGCCTGAACTCAACGTGATTAAAAGTTATCACCTGGCAGTGCCTGACTGGCATAGCTAAACACCAGATAGCACCATACGTTTGATTTTACTAGCTTTTTCAAAATGATCTAATTTATGAACTTCAATCCACCATGTGGCAGCTTCCATAAGAACCTCGGGCTGATCGTTTTTGTTTTTAAAAAACGCATAAAAGGATAGGCCCACATCAGCTCCCTTCTTATCCATTTTCTGATCACAAACTTCAATGATTTTTTTTCTAAGTTGTTCTCTCAAGTCATTATCTCTTTAGCAGGATTGGGCATTTCCCCCCGCACTGGGGCAGACACGACGGGAACTCTTGCTGCGGCTAGTTATGTGTTTTGCTGCTTGTTTAGTTTTGATTGTCTTTTGGTAAGCTTCGCTACTTTTATGGCTTCCCATACCGCTATAGCACCGCCAATTGCAAGAATGGTATAGCAGTTGTTTAGATCATTGAGAAACGGGTGAAAAGCATTGCCCTTTGCACCAAAGGCGCCATACAAACCAAGTCCAATCAATATCATGCCAGGTGCACCAATGATTTGGGTCCTTATCAATTCTTTCCTGATGCTATTTAATTCATCTTCCATTCCATTTCCCGCTTAGTTTTTGCTATCTACACATAACACCGCCGTTACGCGGCCTTGTTATGCGCCAGGCTTCTGACACTCCGTTCAAGCGATATCAGCATCCAGCCCGACCACCTCAGAACACCCTAACGATATCAATTGGACGAACGGCTTTCCAAAACGGTTTCTAAAAGCCATTTTAGTTGCACATCGTAATATCCGTCACTCTTTAGAGGACTGTTCATATTCTGCATTTCGCGAATGCTTCCAGTCTCAGAAACATGGAGGTTATGATCAGCATCTTCAAATGACGCGATTAACAGCGAAGCTTTCGGGTTCTGCCCGATGGTGGTTTGGTAAAGTTTGGAGGTCTTTCGCCAATCAACATTCAAATCCCGCTCACCGAATATCGCTAACGTGTCGACTTCCAGAGAAGATAGCATAGCTTCAAAGTTCTTGATAAAGACGTAGGAGCACATGTCGTCATCGATATTCGCACAGGTGCCGGCATTGCAGCCTAGTTGTTGCGCTTCATACTGTGCGCGGCTTTGCCATTTGCCGCGCATTTGCTTGATGTACTCATTCGCGCGTAGCTGTTGAGTGGCGCTCTGATAAAGATCATAGCTCCCGCCAGTGCGAAAGATATTACATCCAGCGCGCCATTCTTCCGCCAACTTTTCAGCTTGCTCAACAGTGTCACCTTCATGAGGTAAATTTGACAACAGTAAATAAGAAAAATTGTCTTCTGCAGTCGTACCGCTAACCGATATCCAGAAATTGATATTTGAATCCTGTGACAACGCAATGGGCGCGATCCAGCCGGCACGGCTTATCCCCCAAATACCGATTCGATCGGATCCAGGAGCGTTGATCTGACGAAGATAGCTCGCCGCATCCAGTACTTCCTCAGCACTGCTAAACACGGATTGGTTAATATCGAACGCACCTTCGCTTTGCCCCTGGCCGGGTTTATCCCAGACTGCTGTGGCAATACCGATCTCATTAAATCGCTGACGCAGGTCAGCATAAGAGTTCCGTCCACGGATATCTGACCCACCGTAGCCATGTACGAATATGATTAACGCCTCGCTCACTTTTTTGGCAGGAGTGTCGAAGATACCGGATAAAGTCAAACCGTTAGAGTCAAATGTGAAATCCATGGTAGTGCCCGGTGTAAAACGGACTTCTGGTGTTGTCTTCTCTTGTTCTTGCTCAATGGTGCAGGCACTAAGGACAATTACAATAAAGGCAATAATCATGTTCCTCACAATCTTTTCTCCTCGTGTATCGATCAACTCCATCCAAAATTTATCCTGATGCGATTGTGATTTCGCCTCGATTTACGTAGCTGCTCCTGCCTTGCGGCATAACGCCCCGCGCATGCGCGCGAACTTGTGAGCGTCGCCGCAGCCGCAGGCTGCAAATGACACGGCTTATTATAAATCAATCGCGGTGATTGTCGGTTCATCATCGTATGTAACTATGTCAACGAAATCATCGTCTGAGACAACCGCAAAATGGCGATATTTCCCTTTGTCCATTGAGCGATCTCTCTCTTCATAACAAAAATTGATTAACTCTGTGTCAAACAACTCAAATATGAAACTGCTAGCAAATACTGGCCCTTCAAACTGGCTCTGAAATCTCAAAAGATCACCTTCATCCATGACCCTGAACAAAGTAGGTGCTCTAAACATAACGACATAAGAACTTTCCAGCTTTCTGTATTCTATTTGAATTGTAAGCAATCCATACGAGTATGAAAGATTAGCTAAAAATCTGTTCTGACTTGGATGTTCTTTAAGGCCTTTCCATGGTTCGGCGTGCACACATATCTCCTGATTTATAAAGCTTTGCTTTGGGGCTGCCGAAGCGCAGCGTATGCAGTCCCAGCGTGTAACGCGACAACAGCAACTTGTTATGAGTTTTACTTGTGCAATTTTTGGTTTTCACGTTTTTTGTGCCAATTAGTTAAGGATGACTTTAATTTGCTTCGCAGGCCGTTAAATCGGGGTTTGCTAGGTATTTTGGGGTTTCGCCAACGGACCAAGGCAACGATTAGTTCTACCACGAGTAAAATCAACCAAAATACCGCCTCAGCGAAAAGTAATAATAAAAGAGCTACTACTTCCACTGCTGGAGCTAAAAGCGCCGATATTACCTCGACGACGATCATCACCATGATTGCCGATACAATTATCTCAATGAAGGCCTTTCACTCCTTACTCATAACGCCCAAATTTAGCGCGGAAATCCGCGCAGCGGGTTGACGTCGCTGCCAGCGCTGTTTGCTGGCGATAAGATTTGCTTGTTAGGTGCGTGTCGCGACTACCAATGTGCTTTAACATACCGTAACTCGCTATTGTGTTCCGTAATGTAATTTGTCTCACCTACCTTAAAAGGCATGTCGGAGAGAGCTAGAAGCTCACCATCCAGTGTATTAATTGTTAAATCAGCTGTTCCTTCTTGACTAAGGCTATCTATATCAATTCTTAGCCCTTCAATTGAATCCCAGCTTTCAGGAACAGAATAAAAGGCTGTTGTGAAATCTGGCCCTTTAACAATTACGCTTTTGATCCCTAGGTGCTCCATTCCCTGCAACTGCAGAGTGAATGTATCCATTTTATTCTGAGTTGATAACCAATAGAAAAAAAGACTTAAAACTAAGCCCCAAAAGACGATAAGAGGTATCTTATTCTTCATAGCACCTAACGCCCCGCGCATGCGCGCTAACGTCGCAAGGGCCGCCGGCCCTGAATGACGCGGATTGTTAGGTGCAAACGAGCTTTGCAGCATCATTAATACCATTGCCTAACCCCTTTAGCTCTTGAATAAAGTCATCTAATAGCACAGGCTCCGTTTTTAAGTACATTTTCGCTTCGCTTGCCTCTTCCTGCCCCTTGAACTCAAAGTATTCAGATTGCTGATGAGTTGCTATGTACAAAGCACCCGGCTTAGGAAAGTGAAGCCTCGCAGAAAAAGCACCATTGGCGTATTCACGGCCAAACGTACCCAGCAATATGTCTTTTAAACCACCGTAATAATGGGTTCTAAAAGCATTAAGTGCATTAACTAACTCTAAAATTTGATGATTCCCGACATAAACTTTGTTAGTGAATAGCGATCGTCCGTTACAGACTGAAATTTTTAATTCAATCACATCATCATCGAACCATACTTTTTCTATAGAAATCTCAGGTTTCAATGCTACTCCTTGCACCTAACGCCGCCAGCAGCGGCCGAAAAACCGCACAGCGGGTTTGAGGTCCTGCGACCAACGGGAGCGTTGCTGACTGGCCTTGTTAAATACCATAGTCTCGCTCAACTTTGGCAATCCTTGTTTTAAAACTGGTATACCATTGTTCGCGACCTAACTTCAGAGCTATTAAATGCTCAGTATTTGCTTTCCATTGCTTGATAGACTCAATATCTCGCCAATATGAAACAGTTATACCTACATCTTCCCTAGCAGACTCGATACCGATGAATCCCGGTTGCTCAGATGCCAGCTGAACCATTTTGGTTGCCATATCACCATAACCATTATCACCATCTGTCCGCAGTGAAGTAAAAATGACAGCATAGTAAGGTGGTATCGGGGTAGTCGCTATCGGTGACATCTGAACTCCATGTGGTATTTAACATTTGTATATTGTGCCGGCACGCTTTCTCTGGTTTTACCAGATAACCGACCTGCGTTAATCTATTGATAAAAAACATGAATTCTAAATAACTACCGCGCAATCCTGCCAAAAGCGTGCTGGCATAGTATTACTTCTTTCTTGCCTGTTATTTTTAAGCTGGACCACTTTAAGTTTCTAAATTAGAGTCTTTTTCTTTATTCAGCAACAAATAAATGTGCCTGTTTAATTGGTCAAAACGTGCCTGTTTTTTTGATAAAGCAAATAACACTGTGTATTCGTCCATATGTGCAGCGAAAGTCAGCAATTGGCACGCTACCTACATTAAGATTCACGTTTTCTAAGATAGAGATGCGGGTCGGGCAAGCCCGACCCCTACAGTATTTTTTTATTTCAGTTAGCTTAATGTGCTCCTTGCACTATTTCGCAATCCAAGCGCCCAGCCTAATTAGGCGAAGCCCTTTCACAATTTATTTATCCGCTTAACGTTTTTTCGCACAAAAGCCTGTTGCGCCGAATTGCCTTGGTATCAGCCATAAAATCGTGTTTCTATAAAACCCTAACCCAATATTCAAATACTGGCGGTGCAAACCGCCGACAATATAAACAGGAGTTTTTATGCGCAAGGGGCAAGTTGCTGTTTTTTATATCGTCTTTTTTATTGCTTCACTTTTTAGCCAGCAGGTTTTGGCACAGCATGAAGTGAAACTACATCAAGATATTGAGTGGGCTAAAGTAAAAGACTTTTCGCTGACGACTGATATCTACAGCCCGCAAAAAGCGGCTAAGCCTTTGCCAGTACTGGTGATTTTTCATGGCGGCGGCTGGCTGGTGAATAACAAAAGCATAATGAACGATATGGCCTTGTATATGGCAAGCAACGCTGATCTGGTGGTGGTCAATATGAACTACCGGCTGCTGGGTGATAATAACAACAGCACCACAGTCAACGAGATAGTGGAAGATGCGTTGGGTGCAGTGCTTTGGGTGAAAGATCATATTCAAAACTACGGCGGCGACCCGGCTAAAATTGCTGTGACTGGCGACAGTGCTGGTGGTCATTTAGCTTCTATGGTGATGCTGGCAGGCCGCTCTTTGGATTCAAAAGGTTTTACGCCACAAAGCCAGAAGTTCACTCCAAGCTATCTGCCCAAAGGCAAAACGGCTGAACAAGTGGCAGCTGCCGATGGTGCCAAAGTGCAGGCGGTGATCCTAAGTTACACCGCTTTTGATTTACTCGAAAGCGCAAAAGGCGGTTTTGAAACTGCGCAAAACCCGTTCTGGAAATGGGGCAACGCCAGTCCACGCGGCTTATTTGGTGCTGGTATTACTGTTGATAGCCATGAACAGTATTACAAAGCTGTATCGCCTCTTTATCTGTTACCAGAAGCGGGCTACAAACTACCGCCTCAGTTTGTACTGGTCGGCAGTGAAGATGACCTGACCACACCTGAAGTTGCGAGTGGTTATGTCAGTTTGCTTAAAGCTGCAGGACAGCAGGTGGAGTTCAAAATTTATCAAGGCAAAGGCCACGGTTTTCTCGATAGCGGTTGTAACGACTATACCAAGGGCTGCTTTAAAGACTTAGCCACCCCCACTTTGGATGACATGATTAAGTTTCTTGATTCTGTCTTTCACTAAATACTCAACATAAGAGTGGCACTGAAATAGTGCCACTTCATTAACCCGAAAAATCTTACTGCAGCTGCTTGACTACGTGCTGCGGGTTTGAAAAATCGCTGATCTCGGCCACCTTTTTGCCATCTTTTAGTTTCAGCAGCACAGGAATACTGCGAACATTAAAGTGTTGAAATAACACACCATAACTGTCGATCTGAAAGGGAACTTTCATCTGATACAAGGTATTGAATTCAGCCAGAGCTTTGTCGTCTGTCCATAAATGGTTGACCACCCCACTCCAATTTTTTTGTGGCAACAAAGCCGCCAGTTGATTTAAACCAGCCTGAGCACCCTTACACTGTTTTGCCATTTCAGGTCTGGATTCAGCCAGATACCAATCGCACCAGGTGGCGGTAAAAAACACCAGCTGCTCACCGGTTTGATAATTGGCTAACAGCTTTTGTTGGGCTGCTGCAGTCATATCCGATGTGGCAGTTTCTGCAGGCAACTGCTGGCCTTGCGCCAATCGACTGATAAATCCATCCAATGCAGAGTCTGATTCATGGGAGCTGTACAGCTTTTCACCTTTAGGGTTTAACAGCACCGAATAAGGTGTGCCCACTAAACCCATGGCCAACGCCAACTGCCCTTGCTGATCCAGATAAATGGGYATAGTGAGCCCAAAGCGCTGCTGCAGCTTGCTGATTTCCTGACGTTTTTCGTTGATATTGATATTCACCGCCACAAAATTCACTTTGTYGCCATAGTCTTGATATAGCTTTTCAAAATGCGGCATTTGCTCCATACAAGGCTGGCACCAACTAGCCCAAAACTTGATATAAGTGGGTTTGTTTTGGTCGAGACTGGCTAATGTAAAAGGCTGAAGGGTTTTAAATTGTTGCAACTGCACTGTTTTATAGTCAGGCAGCATTTTATTGTCAGGCAATTTTTTATTGTCAGGCAATTTTTTATAGTCAGATTGGGCCCAACCGGAAAAGGCCAGACACACCAGCACAGGCAGCATGAAACGAATTAACTTAGGCATCAGAACTCTCCTTAAAAACAACTTTACAAAGTCTGACACTCGCTGCAGCTTTTGCCTTGTATATTTGCGACAACTTTTTCTGCTTGCTAAGCACAGCTTCAACTCAGCGCATGCATTAGCAGTTGCAACTCAAAAAATAAAAACAGAGCTTGCTTTCTATGGCAGATCATTGCTTTTATAGAGCAACAATGAAACCGATTACAGCAAACTGAATCAAAAAATAATGCCAGCAGAGCGTTGAACAGACAACAGGAGTGACAACTTGATTTTATCTATAAAAAATAAAGCCTTAGCAGCATTTATTGCTATTTCTGCTATGAGCCTGCCCTCATTCGCCGCCGACAATCAACTTACAGAACAGGAACAAGCAGAAGGCTGGCAGTTGTTGTTTAATGGTGCTGATATGTCGCAGTGGCGCACCTTTAAACAGCCCACAGTAAACGAGAAGTGGAAAATTGAAGATGCTTCTATCGCGCTGACAGCTGGCGGTGGTGGTGACTTGATCAGTAAAAAAAGTTACAAAAACTTTGAGCTGACACTCGATTGGAAAGTTGCAGAAGTCGGCAACAGCGGCATTCTTATTCTGGCTGATGAAAAAGGCAAATACATCTACTCCCACGCGCCGGAAATTCAAATTCTGGATAACGAACGCCACCCGGATAATAAACTCGACACTCACCTCTCCGGCTCCTTGTACGACATGATTGCCTCCCCTGTGGCTTCGCATAAAAAAGCCGGTGAGTGGAACACTACTAAAATTCGTTTGAAGAATTCCGCTTTAACTGTTTGGCAAAACGACGTACAAACGGCAAAAGTGACCATAGGCAGCGATGAATGGAATAGCCTGGTTGCGAACAGCAAGTTTGCCAGCTGGCCTGGTTTTGCTAAAGCCAAAGCAGGTCATATAGGTTTACAGGATCATGGCGATAAGGTCTGGTTCAAAAATATCAAAATAAAAGAGCTGAACTAATGAAAGATTTTGACTTTGAAGTGCTGGTGGTTGGGTCCGGCGCTGGTGGTTCCATGGCGGCTTTCGAGCTAACTAAAGCAGGACATAAAGTGCTGATGCTCGAAGCTGGGCGGGATTACGACCCAAAAACTGAAACCCCTATGTTTAAACGTAACGGTGAAGCTCCCTTGATGGGCGCGGGCAATAAAGATAAAGACTTCGGTTTTTACGACGCCACAGTAGACGGTGGCTGGCAGGTGCCAGACGAGCCTTATACAGCAGCAGAAAACTCTGAGTTTTTATGGTGGCGCGCCCGTATGTTAGGTGGCCGCACCAATCACTGGGGTCGCTATTCTTTACGCTTTAGTGAACATGACTTTAAAGGTAAAAGCCGTGATGGTTTAGGGGCAGACTGGCCTTTTGACTATGAAGATATCGCGCCCTGGTACGATAAAACCGAAGCTTTAGTCGGCGTTTGTGGCACTAATACGGGGTTGGACGATATGCCACCGTCATCCGATGGCATATTACAACCGCCGCCTAAGCCACGTATTACTGAGCTTTTAATTGCAGCTGCGGCCAAAAAGTTAGGTATTGCTCTGGCCCCTATGCATCGCGCCGTATTAACCCGGCCTCTGGATAGCAGAGCCGCTTGTTTTTATGCCACACCTTGTGGTCATGGCTGCTCTATTGGTGCCGCTTTTCAAACTACGACTTCGCTTATTCCTATGGCCAGAGCTACAGGCAATTTGCAGGTGATCACAGATGCGATGGTGAAATCTGTCGATACCGACGAAAACGGCAAAGTGACAGGTGTCAGTTATGTGGATAAAAAAACTGCTACTGTGCACCAACTCAAAGCCAAAGTAGTGATCCTGGCAGCAAGCGCCTGCGAATCAGCACGTTTGTTGTTAAATTCCAAATCAACACGTTTTCCAAATGGTCTGGCCAACTCCAGTGGCCAGGTCGGCAAAAACCTGATGGACTCCACCGGTGCTAATATCGGCGCTATGGTGCCGGCCCTGCAAGGTCGCCCGATTTATAACGAAGATGGTCATACCGCCAATCATTTATTTATACCCTGGTGGGGCCATAAAGCGCAGGAACGTAAAGAGCTGGATTTCCCCCGCGGTTATCACTTTGAAATTGGTGCTCGCTTTAACGAGCCAGGTGCCGGTCTGGCGGGTAACTTTCAAGGTTATGGCATCGAGTTAAAACGTCAGGTGAAACAGAATTACGGTGCTTATGTTGGTTTTGCCCTGCGTGGTGAAATGGTACCTAACGAGCATTGTTATATGGATATAGACCCGGAAGTGAAAGACAAATGGGGTATTCCTGTTGCACGTTTTCATTGGAAATGGTCAGAACATGAACTGAAACAAGTAGAACATGGCCTGAAAACCGCCAAAGCTATTTTTGCCGAAATGGGGGTTACTTTGAGTGAATTGCCAACTCCAGAGCAGGCCATTTTAAAAGGTGGCGAAATTATTCATGAAGTGGGCACCACCCGCATGGGCGCATCGCCAAAAGACTCAGTCACCAATCAATGGGGCCAAAGCTGGGACTGCCCTAATCTCTTTGTGATGGATGGTGGCGTCTTTGCGTCTAACCCCCACAAAAACTGCACCCTGACCATTATGACGCTGGCCATGCGCAACTCATCCTGGTTGTCAGCTCAGCTAAAACAAGGAGCGATCTGATGGCCAAAGATCAAAACAACAGCACAGTGGATCAGCAAGAGATGCAATACAAATCCGGCATAACAAGACGCGATTCGTTAAAACTGATGATGGCCTTAGCAGCCAGCGCTTTGTTACCTGCAGTTTTAACAGGCTGCGACAGTGCGCCAGTCAGCAAAACGGATGTGGGAACAGGTGCAGCAAAAGCCAGCACTGAACATTGGCCAAAACTGAAGTTATCCCCAGTTACAGCAACAGGCTATGGCAAAGATCCAAACTTAATTCTGCCACCTGAATCGCCGTGGCCTTTAACTTTAACTCAGGCGCAACTGAGCTTAGTGGCTGTACTGTCGGATATTCTGGTACCGCGGGAAGGCAGTGTGCCCAGCGCTTCTGAAGTGCATGTGCCAGCTGTGGTGGATGAATGGGTCAGCGCACCTTACGAGCGTCAGCAACAAGACAGAGTGACTATTTTGTCAGCTCTGGCCTGGATAGACGATGAAGCTCAGATGCGTTTTGACAAGACCTTTGTTGCTCTGGATAAAACCCAGAGAAAAGCCATTATGGACGACATAGCTTTTGATACTGCCGAAACTCCGACCCAGTTTAAGCGCATAGCCGCAGCGTTCAGCCGCTTTCGCGCTTTAGTTCTGGCTGCATTTTTCTGCACGCCTGAGGGGACAAAAGACATAGGCTATATCGGCAATGTGCCTATAGGCGGCGATTATCCTGGCCCAACAAAAGAAGCTTATGCTCACTTAGATAAGATATTGGCGGATTTAGGATTAACTGAATACGCCTATCCAATTCAGGCTTGACGGAGCAGCTTGTTGCCATAATTATCGTAGGGGCGACCTTTATGGTCGCCCGCAGCGGTATCGGAATGCGATGTAAGACGGGCGGGGATAAACCCTGTCTGGCATTGGATTGTAATTTTAGACGGGCGGGTACAAGACCCGCCCCTACGCTTTTATTTTAACCTTTCCAGCTGGCCTTTACGGCGCACTAAGTTTTTGTAATCCCACTGAATATCTCGGGCTTTTGCCAGCCAGCGCTGTAGATCGTCCGTATTCAATTGACTGCTGTGGGTGTAACGTTTTTCAGCGGCTTTAAAGCTGCCTTCCGGCTTCAATTCAGCTTCATCAAAAGACTGACCACTCCAAAACAGTAACCGAATGCCACCTTTGAGTTTGCTATAACCCACTATCGGATTGCCGTCTAAAAACCACACCGGATGTGCATGCCAGATTTTATTTTCAGCGTCAGGCAAGGCCGCATCAATCTGCTCTGCCAACAGCTGGCAAATCAATTGTTCTTCAGTGGTCTGAGCCTGATTGTAGAGACAAATATCCGGATGCATGATCTCTCCGTTAGTTTGTTGCAGTTGCAGCTGGCAAGGCGCCCATAGACACCAAAACGTCCCGCACTATGGCTTCTCTTTTATAAAGATCCGCCATTCGATCCGGCGTGTCTATATTCAGCGCAAAAAACACCGGCCCTGTTGGCCACTCCACATAACCTACCCACCAGCCAAACCGCCCTTCCCAGCCAGTTTTTGCTCTTAAGATCCAGTCTTTACCAGCTTCGTTAACCATCATATCTTTGACGAGCAACTGATGTTCTTTAGCAAAAGGCAATTGATTCAGATAAAGTTTTTTTAAAAACGCTATTTGTTCTTCTGCCGAAATCGCCAGCTTGCCATCTACCCAGTAGGTGCCTTTGTCTGTGGAAGGATTGGCATTGCCATAATCTATTTTTTGCAGATACTCGCCTGCCCGCTTCTCACCAATTTGTTTGGCGAATATCTCATACACCCAAAGCGCTGAAGTGCGCATCGCTGAGCGTAAGTTTTGATCCTGATTATGGCCTGAGAAACTACGTTCCACTCCATCCCAACGAAATACTTGAAATTCATCTTTTAAAGCGCCGGCATCCAACGCCATTAAGCTATGAGGGATTTTAAAAGTAGAAGCCGGAGACATGCGCTGTTTGGCGCGCTCTGCATTAAATACCAGCAGTTTGGCGGGTTTCGCCCGCTCATCCGAAATCACCAGCGTGCCTTTGGCATTAAACTTAGTGAAGGTCGCTTGCCAGTCAGCAGTTTTTGTTGGCTCTGCTGCACTACAAAAAGACGCTGATGCTAAAGATAAGATTGAAAAAGCAACTTTTAGAACAGACACTTAGATTCCTTATAAAAAATGGGTTAACTCAGATCCTGCCTTTGATGCTGCTGGTCAGAATAAATTCAAAGCTGCTCAACCCTTTTTTCATATGCCCTTATTCAACAGCAAACCAGTGGCGCACAACAGCAACAAAAAGCTGGCATCTCTGTTCTCCGGGACATCACTTGCTTTGTTCGTACTGAAGCCCGCTTTCGATATCCTGAATATCCACTGCATCTAACACCTCAGCAAGAGATTTTTGCGCATGCAGTTGGCGAATTTCTTCAGAACGCGCCAATTCAGCACGAATTTGCGTTTCGTTCAGATGCTCGTATTTGTTGCCCAATATATTGCGCACAGACTCGTCCTGAAGCAGCAGATGCCGCATTGCCCTGTAGTTGGCTTCAAAATTTAAATGTGTTCCAGCACTGTTGGCTTCGTACATGCCTTGCTGATACACAGAATAAGCATAATCCCGGAATAAAATCTTACAGCTCTGAACGTCCACAATGTAATACTCTGGACCGCTGTCGTCTTTCTCCCACTCGTCACGAATAGAGGTTTCGCCTGAATTGACAATCTCGCGCCTTTGGCTTTCAAAACGGGACTGGTAGACGCTGAAGTTGTCATGCACAAAATGATTGGCCGGATCAGCAACCAGTGCCGTTGTTTTTAAACAAACTTTTGAGCTTTTGTCGCAGTAGTGAGTTTTCACAATAACCATAGCGGCTTTTTTGTCTGGTGCTGTCTTTTTACTGTGGTCGCACACATCTTGTTTAGTGTAAAAAGACGCCGACTCATTTTTTATCAAACGGGTGGGTAAAAGCAGATCGCTGTTCGCCTCGGCGGGCCATAGAGCCGCCAAACTAAAAATGACAACACAAGAGTGTAAGGCTGTTTTCATAAATCTGTTTTCCTTTACTAATTCGTTTTATTTGATGCAGTGATGCGTTTCAGCGCAGATACACAGATATCGCAGCAATTTACATTCCAAAACATAAACCATTGAAATTTAATAATTAGTTGACTACAAACAGGATAAACAGCTTAAATTTCGTCCGTATTCGGACGCTAATTCCGGATCCGAACACTTTTCTCAAACGCGCAATGAAGCCCGGAATCCTCTCACCGCATAATAAGACTGAACGCCATTGTGGTAGATAAATACACGGCCATATCGGTAATCGCCAAAGATGGCGCCATCCAAAGCGCGGATATCCCCTGGCGTTGCCAGCCAACTGGAGGTTTTGCAGTCGAAAGGGCCAAACTGCTGTAAATAACGGTATTCATCTTCGCTCAGTAGTTCAATCCCCATAGCAGCAGCCATATCGATAGCGCTGCTGACAGGTTTATGTTCTTTTCTGGAATCTAAAGCTTCGCGGTCATAACATAAGCTTCTGCGCCCTTTTGGGCTTTCTGCAGCGCAATCAAAAAAGATAAACTCGCCGCTTTGCTCATCAAGCCCTACTACATCGGGTTCGCCTCCTGTCGCTTCCATTTGGGCAAGGGATTTGAGTTTGTCCGGATTAGCTTCCAGCCTGGCCTGAACCTTGGCCCAATCGTGACCAGCATGGCGGTTCTTGTGTTTTTCAAAGCGCGTTTTTAGTAGCTGGATCAGCGCAGAGTGATCAAAATTATCCGAATCATCTAACTGTGTTGTCATTTTACAAGCCCAGTACGGTTTCTAATTTCTTTGTATCAATGTGTTTATGCAAACCAGCAAGAGCCTGCGCAACATTGGGATTAGCAAATAATTCTTTACCTGCAACTTGTCCAAACGCATTAAAGCCCTGCTCTACCGCAGCAGCACCTTCGTATTGAATGGCTTTTTTTGCTGGTGTCACACAGGTTTCTGTCATCAGACGTACAAACATTTCAGCTGCAGCTTTATTTACAGTATCACGCTGCGCTTCAGTTACATTCGACATGGACGCTACATCGGGGTGCAACGCCATCGAAGTAAACATCCATCTCACCAGCAAAGTCTTATCATTTTCTGTTGAAGATTCCACCAGACAACGAGATAAGTCGTCGGAATAAACTCCAGCCTGAGAACTGACTGAAAAGCCAAGCAAAACCACTGACATCCATTTTTTCAAATTAATCTGCATTTGATTCTCCATTTTTAATGAGTTTTGTCTGCCACTATGGCTATGCAATTTTAATGTTGCTTACTTTGAGCGCTAAATGTTTCAACTCATTGCGCTTCCCTAAACTATTGCTTATGCAAAGTAAAAATCGTAACGCCCTGAGTTGCAGCAGCTTTTGTAGACAAAATTTTATAGTAGCCAAGCGATATGCCGTCTTGTTCAAAGGCATAACTTAAGGTGTGCGGTTTTTTCACAAACACAAGATCTGATACAGACTGTGACAGCCCAATATCAATTAATTCTTCATAAATACGAAAGTATTCTGGTTGAACGGCGACAGCGTCAATCACTAAAAAGTCCATCTCTTATCCTGTATTCATCCATTTTTGCATTCAGTCCAAACTAAGGGGAAAACCTCTTCAGTTCAACCCCTTTTTCTAAAATCCTCAGTTCAAAAAAGTAAAAAGGCAGAGGTTAGAAAACCGCTGCCTTTGTTTCAGACCCGATTGAAAAAGCAGATTTTTACTTTAAATCAAAGCGGTCAGCGTTCATGACTTTGTTCCATGCGGCAACAAAGTCACGGACAAACTTCTGCTTGTTATCCTGCTGAGCATAGACTTCAGCCAAAGCACGCAACTGAGAGTTAGAGCCAAACACCAGATCAACCCTGGTTGCTGTCCATTTTGCAGCGCCAGTTTTGCGATCTTTGCCTTCAAACAACTCAGCCTCTGGCGAGACCGGAGTCCAGACGGTATTCATATCCAGCAGATTGACAAAAAAGTCGGTGCTCAGCGTATCTGCTTGTTTGGTCAATACACCATGTTGAGTTTTATCGGCATTGATATTTAACACTCGAAGGCCACCGATCAGAGCGGTCATTTGCGGCGCAGTTAAGGTTAACAACTGAGCTTTATCCAGTAACAGCTCTTCAGCTTTGACCGAATAACGGCCTTTCAAATAGTTACGGAAACCATCAGCTGCAGGCTCCATCACAGCAAAAGACTCAACATCTGTTTGCTCTTGTGTCGCATCAGTACGGCCCGGAGCAAAAGGTACGTCGATAGCTACACCGGCATTTTTAGCGGCTTGTTCTATAGCTGCTGCACCTGCAAGTACAATCAAATCCGCCAGCGAAACTTTACGGCTTTCTGACTGGTTATTAAAAGAGGCCTGAATTTGCTCCAGCACAGCTAATACTTTACTTAACTGCGCAGGCTGATTTACAGCCCAGTCTTTTTGTGGAGCCAAACGAATACGGGCACCGTTTGCACCGCCTCGTTTATCTGAACCACGGAAGGTTGAAGCAGAAGCCCAGGCTACTGACACCAGTTCTGAAATAGACAAGCCTGAAGATAGAATTTTGCTTTTCAGCGCAGCTATATCTGCAGAATTGACCAACTCATGGCTCACAGCAGGCACAGGATCTTGCCAAATCAGTTCTTCAGTCGGTACTTCAGGGCCTAAATAACGTGCCAAAGGTCCCATATCGCGGTGAGTCAACTTAAACCAGGCCCGGGCGAACACATCAGCAAATTCTTGCGGATTCTGATGGAAACGACGTGAAATAGCTTCATATGCCGGGTCCATTTTCAGCGCCAGATCGGCAGTCGTCATCATTGGAGCATGACGTATGGATGGGTCATGAGCATCAGGCACTGCTGTTGCGGCAGACTCATCCGTCGGGATCCATTGATGAGCGCCAGCCGGGCTTTTTACCAGTTTCCAGTCGTAACCAAATAAGGTATCGAAATAGCTGTTATCCCACTGGGTAGGAGTTGGAGTCCAGGCGCCTTCAATGCCACTGGTAATGGTATGCACACCTTTACCAGTACCAAAAGCGTTTTTCCAGCCCAGGCCCATTTCTTCCATAGCTGCAGCTTCAGGCTCAGCACCTACTAAAGAAGCATCACCAGCGCCATGGCATTTACCAAAAGTATGACCACCAGCCACTAAAGCTACTGTTTCTTCATCATCCATTGCCATACGGGCAAAAGTTTCACGAATATCACGGCCTGAAGCCACTGGATCCGGATTGCCATTCGGGCCTTCAGGATTGACATAAATAAGCCCCATTTGCACCGCGGCTAATGGGTTTTCCAATTCACGGTCACCCTCATACCGTTTATCGCCCAGCCATTCGGTTTCCACACCCCAGTAAATATCTTCTTCCGGAGCCCAGATATCTTCACGGCCACCGGCAAAACCAAAGGTTTTAAAGCCCATAGATTCCAGCGCACAGTTACCTGCCAAAATCATTAAATCGGCCCATGACAACTGATTGCCATACTTTTGTTTGATTGGCCATAACAAGCGGCGTGCTTTATCCAGGTTACCGTTATCCGGCCAGCTGTTTAAAGGTGCAAAACGTTGTGAGCCAGAAGATGCGCCGCCCCGGCCATCTGATGTGCGGTAAGTACCAGCGCTGTGCCAGGCCATACGAATAAACAACGGACCGTAATGACCGTAGTCGGCAGGCCACCAGTCCTGTGAGTCAGTCATCAGAGCATATAAATCTTGTTTTACTGCAGCCAGATCCAGCTTTTTAAACGCTTGTGCGTAGTTAAACGGCTGATCCATAGGGTCAGATAAGGAAGAGTGTTGATGTAAAATACTTAAATTCAGTTGGTTCGGCCACCAGTCGCGGTTAGAAGTACCGCCAGCTGCTGACTTGGTTAAAGCACCGTGCATCACAGGGCATTTGCCTGCGCTGTTTTCGTTGTTTCCCATCTTTTTCTCCAATTGTTGCTGGTATACATGGAATAAATCCATCAAAAGGTGATAACACTGCAATTGGAACCTGCACATCCACGCGGGTTATCGATAACGACCAGATTGTGTTGATCCAAAACACCGGACCAGACTAGTACTGAACATGAGTGATATCAGACGAACTCTGTCACTATTTAGTTTTATGCTTCAACATTAGTCTACCTGTTCCAGACCAGAGGCCAAATGAAAAAATTCAATGTCTTCAATCACATTTTCAGATGTGACGGCATATGAGCTCCAAACAGAGACCTCATAAAAATAGCCTAAGAGTTACAGATGACAACTAAATGAAGGCAGAAATGGCAGGCAGATCGTGCATAAAAAAAGCCAGCAGCGTGTTTTGTGCAGGCAAAAAAAACGCGCTTAGCAGCAATCTAAGCGCGTTAAAGGGGTTACGTTTTTTACAACCACAAGCTCAGCACAACCTGTGGCAAGTCTTCAGCACCATTATTTGGTGTATACAGCGCCACTCAAACTTAAAGCGCGGCCAATCTGAGTTAAAAACTGATTGATGCGACGCACCAACAGCAGAGAAGATACGCTGCGCTCTGTCGTGCTAACGTTCGATTTTTCTACTGTGGTATTGATACTGTTCATAGCCAACCTCGTTAAGTTTGAGAAAGTGTTTTTCTGAAAACATGGTTATTATGCTGCAAATTTAATCAAACGACGAACGAGATAAATTAGGTTTTGACATTAGATTTTTTAATGCAAATTAGTTTAAGCTCATTACCTGTATTCAGCCGGCTTTCATAGTTGGTATTCATAGCAACAAACTAAACCCGCTAAAAATGCTGAAAAACCAGCTAATTATGCACTTAAATTAATTTACCCCCAATAAAAAAGGCATAACTAGCTTATAGTTATGCCCTTTATAAACAGTTTTACAAATTAGCTGTTCTAATAAAAAATAAAGGTACAGCTGAGTGAAGACTTCAAAGCTCTGCTGCTAAATTAAGCAGCCATATCAGCTGCAACTTCGGTTACCTCTTCAAGCACTACGGCGGCTTTGCTGTTTTGTGCAGCACTTTGCTCTTTTGCCTTGTCTTTCACTTGCTCTTTGTCAGTAACCTGAGTTTTATTGTGTTTGGTTTTCTGATTCAAGGTCTGGATCACCAGCTCTTTTTGCTGAGCTAAATACAGCGCCAGATCTTCGCGTTGTTGTTCATCAGGGATCAATTCACTTTGACCCAGCATTAAAAACAGTTCGTCAGCAATATCCAGCATCCGGTCATAGGCGTCTGCTTCGGGCTTTGAACTAAAGGTCATTTTTTCTACTCCAGCGCGCTCAACAATGTATTTAATAATAACGGCCATAAATCCTCCTGCTTTTGATACTGAACATTTATACAGCAACCACTGTTTATTTGTCCAGTGGTATTTATAAAAAATACGCATCGCCTCTTTTCTGCTTTTGCCGTAGCATAAAGTAAGTAACCAGAAGGATTTTGTATGCAGCATCTGTGGGCCGAACGCCGTCTTGCCGAACATAGTCAAAGACCAAACGATCACCGTACGCCATGGCAAAGAGACAGAGCCAGAATTCTGCATTCGGCTGCTTTTCGCCGCTTGCAGGCCAAAACCCAAATTATGGGCATAGGCCAGAATGACTTCTACCGAACCCGCCTGACCCACTCTTTAGAGGCTGCACAAATAGGCACGGCCTTAGTAGCCCAACTCAATTACCAACAGGACGATCCGGCGCTGCGGGCTTTGTTAGCGCAAGACAGCCTGATGGAAGCCTTATGTCTGGCGCACGATTTAGGCCATCCGCCTTTTGGTCATGGTGGAGAAAAAGCTCTCAATGCCTGCATGCAACACTTTGGCGGTTTTGAAGGCAACGGTCAGACCTTGCGGATTGTCGGAAAACTGGAACCCTACACCGCCAGTGGTGGCATGAATTTAAGCCGCCGCACTTTATTGGGTTTATTAAAATATCCGATAGTGCAACCAACACCGGGTGAATTCAACAAGGGTTTAACAGTCAAACCCTGCAAAGCTATTTATGAGGATGACAGCGACTTACTCGACTGGATCTTAAGCCCGTTATCAGCAACAGATCGCGGTGCTTTTCAAGCTACTGAAACTCTGACGAAAGCACCTTTTTTAAAGTCTCTGCACAAATCACTGGACGCTTCTATTATGGAGCTGGCCGACGATATCGCCTACGGTGTGCACGACCTGGAAGATGCAATAGTCACGGGCACTGTCACCATTGAACACTGGCGTCGTTTAGCTGAACCAGAAATGGCGAAGTTGCCCACAGAGATAGCCAGCGCGTTAAAGCATATCAGCCAAAAATTATTTATACCCGAACATCATATTCGTAAAGATGCCATTGGTGCGCTAGTGAATTTATTGATCACCAGCATTGAGTTGTATCAACCACTGCCGGACACCCAGGATCCGTTAATCCGCTACAATGCCAGGCTGCCGGAGCCACAACAGCAGTTGCTGCAACTGTTAAAAAGTTTTGTCTATGAAGCCGTGATTTTGTCGCCCGATGTGCAACGAGGTGAATACAAAGGTCAGCAAATTGTGCGTTCATTGTTTGAAGCTTTCAGTTCAGAAGCAGAACGCTTATTACCGGCTAATACAAAAAACCGCTGGCTTATGGCGGATAGCGAACAGAGCCAAATGCGGGTTATTTGCGATTATGTATCAGGCATGACAGATGAATATGCACTGCGTATGCATCAGCAATTATTCGCCGCATCTTTATAAGTTTTAGTGCAAGGAACGATTTGAGTGACAGTGTCGACATTAAGAGTACTGGCGGGAGCCACAGCCTTTGAGCATTTGCAGCAACATGGCCTGCGCCAGCAGGATATAAATCTGGTGCTTGGAGCCAGCGGCGGCCCCAAATGGTTTTGTTTATTTGGTTTAGATCAGTATCTGTTTGGTGAGTTTTTTAAAGATAGAAGCACGCCTTTATCTTTAGTGGGCAGTTCAGCTGGAGCCTGGCGTTTTGCTTGTGTCACACAGCAAAACCCTGCAGCGGCCTCTGAACGTTTTGCCAAAGCCTACAGCAGTTTGTGTTTTCCGCCTAAAGCCAGCATTGACCAGATTACCTCGACTTCAGCAGCTGTGTTGGATCAGGTATTTCCTACCGATGACTGCATTCTGCAAGTGTTAAATAACCCTGTGCTGCAACTGAATTTTATAGCAGCCCGTGAAGTGAAAGTGAGAACGTCTGAACGAAAAGCGGCGCAACTTCGGCGTTTATTGTTAGCCGCCGGAGCGAATCTGCTTAAACCCGCATTGTTGCAACGCTTCTATCAAAGAGTGGTGATGCAAAACCACTCTGATACCAGCTTGCTGCAACAGGTGCCTCACGAAGCTTATCCACTGACGCCTGATAATTTTAAAGCCAGTTTATTGGCTTCAGGTTCTATTCCTATGGTGATGCACCCGGTGAAAGATCCAGCTGGTTTACCTGCAGGTTTGTATATGGACGGAGGCTTGCTGGATTACCACCTTTCCCTGCCTTATCAACAGGATGGCTTGATTTTATATCCACACTTTTATCCGTACCTGATCCCCGGCTGGTTTGATAAATCCTTGCCCTGGCGCCGGGCTAAAGCGGCGCAGATGGATAAGATGATCCTGCTCTGTCCGTCAGAGTCCTGGGTGAAATCTTTGCCTTACGGCAAAATTCCGGATCGCAAAGATTTCGATAAGTTAACAGATACACAACGGCTGAATTATTGGGCGACAGTGCTGGAACGTTCAAAAGAGCTGGCGGACGATTTACGCAGTGGTCACTATAAAGTGGAGCGGCTAGGTTAAGCCGCTCTTTTGTTTTCGGCCCTAAACCACCTACTTCAGTAGGTGGTTATCATCCAAAAGGCTTTGCCTGTAAAGACCTACCCATGCTAATTGCCGTTTTGATTTTTCGCAGAGTCAAAAGAGGTAATTAACATGAGTAGATATCAACAAGCATCGCATGTGTTCTGGCGGTGTCAATACCATATTGTTTGGACGCCGAAGTACCGGTTTAGAATACTGAAAGACAATGTAGGCAAGGAAGTCTGGCGTTGTATTCAGGTTTACAGTGCTCAGTTGGGTTGTGAAGTAGTGGAACTGAATGTCCAGATCG
>NZ_JARIXP010000005.1 GCF_029269265.1 Rheinheimera sp. 1928-s | reverse complement strand
CTTATTTGAAAAAACAACAGCAAATGAGACGCTTAATAGATGGGAAGGTCTTGGTAAAGTCACAATTGCTGGCCCGTTCCTATTACTGCAAGTATCCGGATTTTTGTATCATATTTTCCCGAAGAGGTGTTTCAAAACCGAGGAAGATTTTAATTCCTTTAAATCTGCCCTTCAGAACAAAGTTTACGAAGCGCATAACAAACCACTGTAGTCGCTCACTGCGTTCGCTGGGACAAAAACACATGAGCTGTCTCGCTTCGCTTGTATTTTAGCCCAAGCGTTTTTGCCCCTAAGTGGGGTGTTAGGTGTCTAATGAGTTTTGATGAATTCTGCGAAAAAATTAATAAAATCTGGTGGGGAGAAAATGTCCCATTAGAAGTTCCTGAGCATATTTTTTGTTTATTTGTCGCAGGTTATGAAGCGAAAATGTCAGTAGATCAATTTTGGATCTTTTTACAAGCTCGCAATTTTGCTAGTTCTGTCGTTGTGGCTAGTGAAATGAACAAAATAAGTTTCGCCAGAGGTAACAAAGTTCTAAAGTGTTATCAGGAAAAAATGAAAATCAAAGAAGCTATAACTACTGTGTTTGATCAAATCGAAGTTAAACAAGGTAACAAGCATTTGTTCAGCACCTAACAAGTTGCTTAATTTCGTTCCGGCCACAAACAGCGTGGCCTCCACAGGACTGCCTACGCTACGCTGCGGCAGCCCATTAGCAAATAGTTATGTATTCCTAGGTATAGCGAATGAGATTACTTTTAAATAATTTCAAAATTCTATTTTCTTCTGGTAAGAAAATGCCTAGCTTTTTCATGTATCTATATGGCTGCATGGCTTCAGCATTTATACCCATTTTCCTATTTGGGTTTTGGCCTTGGCCCAGCGCTACATATGAGTTAAATGGCGAAAGTCTAAGTTACTCCGACTTTTGGTTGTCTGGGTTTGCGCCTCTTGCGCTAATGTTTTCAGCTTTAATGTCTTATGTGTGTCTATGTTGTGCGAAAGGTAAGCCTTGGTCTAGGTGGGGTATATTTTTATTTTGGGCAACTGTCATAGCGTTGATGTGCTATGGCTCTCTTTTCGGCGCTGTAATTGGCTTTTGCCTGATTGGTTCTCTATGGTATTACTTTTTCGAAAGCGTAGGTGTTAACCGTTACTACCAAGAATTTAGTAGTGCAAATACATAACAAGCGCATCTTGCATCAGCCACTGCGTGGCTTGGACGGTTTTTTCGCTCGTTCCTCGCTACAAAACCGCCGTAAATGCGAGCGTTAGTTTTTCGGAGAGTAAGGTGTTGAATTCACAGAAGTTGAAAATTGCAGCTGTCGTAATAACAGGCTTTATGCTTGTTGTTTTCTCTGGTGTGAATGTCTATTTAACGAACCATGTCGAATCTGAATTTAACAAAACGTTACCTCTAAACGAGCGAGTAGCAGTTACAGATGCTGCAATTTCCCGCTTTAGTACCACTAATACTATTGATACAAAGGTAGTTATTGGAATTCTTGAAGCAGATAAGCAATCTGAGATATCTAGTGATAAACAAATTCGTTCGGCGCTAGGGTTGTTTGGCCATGCGTCTAATATGCTGATCTGGCTACTTTTATTGCATTTTATGGCACTTATCACTTTGGTGGCAATTGGTAAAAAAAACTAACAAGGCAAGTCAGCATCGCACCTTCGGTGCTGGACTCGCTAACGCTCGCCGCTGCTTGCGGCGTTAGGTGTCATCAGTATGGATTACTCCAAAGTAGATAAATCTTTTTCGGAATGGGCCAATTGCTTAAAGCTGTTAATCCAGAACGACTACAAAGGCGATGAAGTGCGGTCTGTAGATATATTTGATGAGCACAATCAGAAATGGCAATTGTGGTTAGTACCAGTGAATGAGAGCGATAAATGTGTCATTCACTATTGGAATTACTCGGATATTAGTCGTCACGTTGAGGTTGATAATTCACAGTTATTCGATGAGCTTTCGGCAATAGGGGAAAATGTTAAAAATGGCACCATTCCAAAAGCAAAATTGCCTTGAGGTGTTTCTGTGAAATATTCGTCTGCATCAAAAATACCTAACAAGTTGCTCAAGTGCACTTCGGCCACAAAAAGCGTGGCCTCCGCGGGACAATCTACGCTGCGCTTCGGTTGCCCCTTAGCAAAGCGTTAGGCATTATGGGGAGTTCATTGGCAGTTTATGAAGTTAAGTGGAAAGAATTGGCAAAATATATGACTCGCCAATTGTCTATTACTTTGGCGGTTGGTTTTGCCGTTCTAATGCTCATCAGGTACGTATCTACAGGTTTTAGCATCGAAACGACATTTGAGCACATACATTTAAATCATATACCTTTAGTATTTTTAGGTATTTTCCTTTTTAGCCTCACATTTGCGTTTTTAATAAGTGCCTTATTACGATGCGCTCGAGTTACCATTAACAATGAAACTATTTCGGGTAGAAACTACTGGCTTTTTAAAAAAGAATTTAAATTGGAAGATATTGAGAAATCTTTTCTTTTTTCGAGTAATGGCATGCCTGTTGTAGTAGTTGATGCTGGTAAGAACGGGGATATTTATATCCCTATTCACATTGAGAATTCTGAAGAGCTATTTTCTATCTTGGACAAATATCAGAAATGAGCCTAACAAGCGCCATCAAAAACGCGCCCATTGGGCGCTCGACTCGCAACAAGTTGCTCGCCGTTTAGGCGTGCGTTAGCTGTCCAATGGGAAATTACTATTACTTAGTTGTTCGCAACATTTATAAATCCATTACTGTATTGGGAGTGGTTGTTTTAGTCTAAGCAGATAACTTATCTTTTCTATGGTCTTATTGCGTAAATGAAACTACTAAGGTGTTGTTGAAATATGAAGTTAATAAGCTGTCTATTGTTTTTACTATTTTTTGCGTCAGGCTGCATGACAAAAAGCGAATATCGAAGTCGTGCTCCAAATCAAGCGAAAGACTCTATCCTGGTCAAAGAGATAGTTTTTGAAAGCGAAGGCGTTAAATTAGCAGGGAGCATATATGCCCCGAAAGATGCTCAAGCAGCAGTTGTGTTAGTACATGGTTCTGATCCCGTACCACGTATGACAAAGTTAGCAGAGTTATTAGCCAAAAATGGCTTACTAGTTTTGACGTATGACAAGCGCGGAGTTGGAGAGTCTGGTGGCGTTTATGTTGGACCTCAGGTGGGAACCAACAATATAAGTGTTGATAATTTGACTTTGCTAGCAAAAGACGCAAGTGCAGCGATAAATGTTATTCACCAGCATGACAAAGATTTGCCTATTGGTCTTGTTGGCGCGAGTCAAGCAGGCTGGATTATCCCAATCGCCGCACTTAAAAATCCGTTAGTAGAATTTATGGTTCTTTTTAGTAGTCCTACAATCACCACTCTAGAGCAACTTAGATTTCAGTTCTACACCAATAACAGAGAAGATTTTTGGGAAAATCATACTGATGAAGATGCACGTGAGCACACTGAAAATGATCCTGATAAATACCAGTTTAAAGCCACTGATCCGAAAGTTTCTTTGAGTGCTCTAATGGTACCTGGTCTTTGGCTTTTTGGAGAAAAAGATATACAGATCCCTGTCAAAATGTGTATGGAGCAACTTAATGTTCTAAAAGCTCAGGGCAAGCCTTTTGAATATGTCTTGTTCCCATCGCTAGGGCACAATACTAATAAAACAGAACCCCTAGATATTGCGATACATTGGATAAAGCAAAAAGCTCTGAGTCATTAACCCGCAGCGGTAATTTCGGTTATGGCGGCAAAGCTGCGTAAGGTCACAGCTAACAAATGGCTCAAGTCCAACTGCAACTTACTGCGCGCGTCGCAGCGGCTTAGCCGGGCGTTAGCTAGAAAAAGAGGTCTTCTGCCTGCATGAGTGACAATGAAATACGACCAATATTCAGGTTGTTGACACTAGCCCTTTCTATTGCGGCTTGGTATACAGTTATTATCTTTGTCCATGGTGAGGTTACGTCGTTTAATTCAGCGGTTATTCCTTTCAACTGGTATGTATTTTTCGTCACCGTTTTGGCTACAATTTTGTTTTTTATTGCAGCGGTGGCGTTCACTTTTACAACGGTATTTGGTTATATGCCTAGAATGCTTTTTAGAGTTTTAACAGGCAAAACTATTAAAAATTAGTATGTTGAAGAGCGTTGCTAACAATCGCCATCATAAACGCGCCCGTTGGGCGCTCGACTCGCAACAAGTTGCTCGCGTTTGTGGCGAGTGTTAGCAGCTGTCACACCAATCATGGATTGCACCCCTATGAAAAAAATGACGTTTGTTGTTTTGCTATTGACTGTCGCCTTGACTGCGGTCATTACATGGTTTGCCAGTCTTTACATGTTCGAGCGTCCCGTATTTGACGAGTCAGTAGAGCAGAAGGCTATTTCCTCTCAATTACTTGGGGAGGAGCGGAAGTATTTGATCCACTTGCCGAAGTCTTATGAACGCGCACCGAACCGACACTATCCCGTTATTTATGTGCTCGACGGTTCATCTCAGGATATACATACCGCAGCATCAGCCGCCTTAATGGCGCGCATTGGGGTAATCCCAGAAGTCATCGTCGTCGGAATCCCAAACATTGATGGTAAAGGCCGGCAGCGCGACTACACTCCGCCTATGATGTTGCAAGACATCGACGACAAGGACAGCCCTACCGGGCGTGCGGACAAGTTTCTGGCATTCATGAACCAGGAACTCATTCCTGAAATAGATAAGAGCTATCGAACCACTTCATCGCGGGCTCTGGCAGGGAATTCTCGCGGTGGTCTTTTCGTCATATATGCCTTCACGGCAGAGCCGACACTATTTGAGACATACTATGCGCATAGCCCTGCCATGTGGCGTGATAACGAAGAGATGGTAAAGCAGCTCGACCATTTCCTGAAGGCTAATCCGTCAGTGAAAAGTACTCTGTTTCTCAGCCTCGGCAGCGAAGAAAACGACAAGATGAAGGGAGCCTTTCAGAGCACGATAACAACACTGCAAAATCATGCTCCTGTTACACTGCGCTGGCGTTCCCAATTCACCATCGGCGCAAGGCATGGCAACAATGCGGAGTTGGCGACCCCAATCGCCTTGCGGTGGGCGTTTGATTCTAAGTGGGAGCCAGAAGAAACGGCTTATAGGTTTGCGCCGTGACGAAAACTGCGCTAACAAGAACAGTCAGCGGACTCGTTCCTCTCCGCTGCCGTAAGCGTTAGAAAACCCACTGAAGATCAGAGGAACACGATGTACTCTACGAAAGTATTGCTGCTTGCTGCTAGAGTTTCTTTCATTCATATGACTTGGCTTGTCTCAATTATCGGTGTGCCAATGGTCTACTTTGACAAAGATCTTCCATTGAGCGAAAAAGTTGGCTTGTTTGCATTTTTTCTTGTTTTTCTGTGGCTTATATACTTTCTGACGAACGTGTTATTTCATAGGCTTAGTTTAAGAAAGCCGGAAGCTCTCGAAGCCTTCTTGAGCAAAGATGAAGCTGCCAGGGGTAGGGAACTTGGCACACATTTGGAGGGCTGGTAGTGGTTGAAACTTCTAACAAGTTGCTTAATTCCGTTCCGGCCACAAACAGCGTGGCCTCCACTGGACTGCCTACGCTGCGCTGCGGCAGTCCATTAGCAAGGTGTCCATGATGGAATATCAAACACTTGTTATGTTTGACGAGCTTGATAAGAAGCTAATACCTATAAACGAAGGTGTTTTTAAAATAGCTCAATTTTCCAACGAGAAAAATCTAAATCGAAAGTATGCGGGTAATTTAGTTTTATTCTCTAATGGAGAAATCAAGGAAATATCGCAAGTCAAAATCACTGGCTATTATGGAGAAAAGGTTCTAACCAAGATATTTAGCATCCTAAACTCAACATATGACATTGAAGTGAAGCTTGCAAATTCCGAAATTTCGATTGAAAGCATTTTAGGTAAAGCGCGGGAATACCTTAAAAATGATCTTGAATCTGTTGATCCATATATGCCACCGCAAGATTTTTCCAAGATAAGTGATGAAAGTATAAAAGATTTTAAGGCGCTATATTCAGCCTTTAGTTTACCTGCCCCCGAGGATTGCCTTGATGTCATGGTGTAAATTACCTAACAATCGGCTGCACAGCGACCGATTCTCCGCCGCTCCGCGGCTACAAACCGGCACGTGAGCCGGTGTTCGTGGTTGATCGTTTTGGGTATATTTCAACTGCCAGGGCAGGTGGGGTTGTTCGGTGCCGTTTTGAGTGTCAGACAGCAAAAGGACATTGTGCTCTGTGTTCCTCTTCTGGTAGTTTGATTTCCAACAAATGTAACAGGCTCTGGTCAACATCTGGTGGCAGAAAAGCTGCGTAACTCAGTTGTCAGTGGGGCAATTTTCAAATTCAACCATAGGGCGTTGTTATGGTATTCATGTCGGCAGTTGCCTTGTGGTATCAGCTTTCGGCTAACAAGGTGCGCCAGTTGCGGCCTTCGGTCGCGGGACGTTCACTGTGCTTATAGTTAGCTTCAGGAAGAAGTATGAATTCTAATTACAAACCTTTTTTTACTATTGTTATATGCATTTTAACGGTGTGCGTTTCATTTTTTGTGGCTTACCAAATATCAGGCTCAATACTCGGTAAATCCCGAATTATTTATCTTGCTGACTATGGCGGTCTAACAGTAGAAAGCATTAAAGAATTTGAGATATGGCGATTTATAACTTCACAATTTGTTCATGTTCATCAGAAACATATGATTTATAACGTTTTATCTATAATGTTCTTAGGCATTCTTCTGGAACGTAAAATTGGATTCACATATACGCTATCCATTTGGCTATTTGCGGGAGCTATGGGAACTCTATTTACAACACAATTTGGATCGCCCCCCTGGAATACGGGTACAGGTGCATCGCAAGCCGCATTAGGTTTTGCGGGTTTTGCGCTAGTTTTTTATACGGTTAAGTTTAGGCGGGAATACATACTTTTAGGTGCTATCCTTTTTGCTATTTTGCCTGCACTGTATTTAGATCTTAAAACCGCAGGATACCCTAAACCCGGGCATTCATTAAGTTTCATTATTGGTTCCGTTATAGCTGTTTGGTATTTATATAAATCGGAACAGAAAGAAGCAGGTACGAAGTATGAACGAAGCTAACAAGTTACTAAACTTCGTTCCGGCTGCAAACAGCGCGGCTTTCACGGGACTGCCTACGCTGCGTCAGCACATTAGCAAAGCGTTATAAGCAGGTATCATCAAGGAAGGGGTCGTCGATATGAAAAGTATTATATTCTGCGGTATTGGTGCCGGATTGGGTTCAGCAACTTACCAAGCATTAGTTCACGGGATTAGTGAAACAGATTGGTATAGAGCCATATATGTCGGCTTATTCACAATGTTGTTTTATGGTCTGTATGTCGGTTTCAAGCGTCTGATTTCAAAAAATAAAGATGCATGAGCATGGTTTTTTAAAAGCGAGTCTGGTGTTATTTTTACATCATACTTATAACAAGCGCCAGTACAAATGCGCCCGTTGGACGCTCGACTTGTAACAAGCTGCTCGCGTGTGTGCCGGGCGTTGGATTTCAAAACAAGGATAGTTAAAATGAGAAAATTTGTTGTTATTGTATTTGTCATTTTATTAAGCAGCTGTGCTAGCGTGCCATTAGGGACTCTGCTCGAATTTCGTTCTTTTGGTAAAGATGACTTGTTAAAAATACAGCCCCAAGACCTTAGAGCAAAAATACAAGTGGATGAGCCTGTCCAAGCCGATATTGAGAGCGCGCAATTGACTCTTGTACTAACCACTGGAAAAGGCTCGAGAGAATTTAAGTTTCCCTTGCTTCTACTTGACGAACTTAAGATTAAACCAACGGAGGGTTTATTCTCAACGTCAGCGGGAAAAACTGAGTACACCCTTAGACTCGCAGATGAAGCGATGAAAAACTTTATTACAACACAACAAATTATCCGAGATGAAAAATCTGGACGTTTTAATTTTTCAGTTACAACCGATTTCGAGAAGTTCCCCAGTGAGGTTACTGAAATAGGTTTGTCAATTTTCTTAAAGCTATCCGAAGAAAAGGGCTTTGTGACCTTATTTGATAATGCAAAGTTAGAGATAAAACATGAAAGCTAACAAGCTCAGTGCAATCGGCTACTGCGTGGTTTGGACCTCAACCGCTGCAAGGGGTTCGGTCTGTGCTGCGATTCGAACGTATAGGCTTGAAAACAGTTAACAAACCACATCATTCAAGGCCTTCGGCTGCTGCGACGCTTACAAGTTCGCGCTTGCGCCGGAGCTTATATGCTTGAGAGGTTGTAATGGAAATCGAAGTAATAAGACCAAAGCAATTTGCAGATATGGCCCGTGACTATCATTTACTGGTAGACGGTAAAGAGATAGCCGTTATAAGGCGTGGCACAACACAAACAATAACTCTGCCTGAAGGTAGTAAAACGCTGAAGGCTGTAATCGATTGGTGTTCCAGTCCTGATTTTCAGGTGCGTGATATTCGTTCAGGGAAAATTGTAGTGAAGAACTCATTTGCGTCTAACTTTTTTAAGGCCGTATTTCTGCCWCTGTATTACATTTCATTAGGCAAAGAAAAGTACTTAAAAATTGAGACCAGCTTATAACAACCACCATCAAAAACGCGCTTGTTGGGCGCTCGACTTGCAACAAGTCGCTCGCGCTTGCGGGGAAAATTAGGAGTAGCAAGGCTTGAAATTCGAGCACCTATTCAAAAAACTTGGGAACATGGAGCTTACACTAGATGAAGCTTTGTATTACTGTTCCAAAGAAAACATCGGCTTTGTTGAATTTTGCAACGACGTTATGGTAGCCACCGCAACCCAATATTACGAAAAAAAGATTGATTACCCATTCGCAGATGCTGTTGCAAATAACGTCTATGGATTCATGCTGAGTGATCATTATCTCGGTTTGACCGGAAACTCACTATCCGAACCAGCCTACTCAGTATATTTGGCATTCGATTCTGGCGAGTATTTTCATCAAAATGATGATCGCAGCATTGATCCTGAGCTCAAGTATACAAGGCCGGAAATTGAGAGAATTTTGCGTGAAATTTCAAACGCCTAACAAGCGGCCCCTGTGACGCTCACAAGCGCCTGCAGGTGGTCATAGTTTTTTCATAGTTTCGATACTTAAATAGATGGAGTTCAAACATGTGGGAGATGGTGAGTTTTCTTGCTGCGATAGTAGTCATGATGTTTTTAATTGAGTTATTTGAATTACCTGATTGGATAAGGGCTCATTTAAAAAATGGCAAAACCCGTAAGAGTCTTGAGCTTAAGGTTGAGGCGCTTCAATTACAGGTTCAAGAGCTTGAACGAAAAGTCGATAGACTGTCGGAGTAAAGGATGAGCAAAGGATGAGCAAAATTTGTTTTTGCAAAGCAGCGAAAACTCGATCTGTGCTGAGCCAGTAAAACGTCGTTTTGCGGCTCAACCCGCAACACCTTGCTCGCGTCACTGAAGGTTCCTGTTTAGGCGTTTTACGTCGAGGATAAATCAGTGCAATTCATTAAGGCTCTCGTGATTGTTGTAGTGTTCATGTGTGAAATAGCTATGGCTGATGAATACGAACACGCAGAGATATACCCGGATTTGAGGCTGCAGGCTTGGTCGTTAAACGTCGAGCAGTTTTTTTACATATGCGCTGCAAAAGAACACTGCAGTGCAGAGCAAGGCGCTCCAGTCGACCGCTCAGGTGTCGGCAGAGCTTGGCGTAGTAACTTTGAATGGTTAGGTTTATGACACAACAAAAATCAGAAAAGCTAAAGGCACTGATTGCAAAGGGTAAATGGTCGTATGTTTTGAAGCATGGAGTGCTGGGCTGGGGGCTACCGACAGCGATTCTTTGGTCAACCATTATGCATTTTATAGACAGAATACCTTTTACCGAAAGTATCTTTATTGCTTTAATTCTGTTCCTTGCAGGCGGTGTGCTCTGGGGGCTATTTATGTGGTCTTTCATATCTCGTGAATTTAATAAGATGGATAAAAGTGGCTTGTAACACGCAAATGTTATCGCCATTGAAAGCACTGACTGCGACGTCAACCCGTTGCTCTGCTTTCCGGGCTCAATGCAGGTGTTACATACCTTGAGAAAGGCACGGCTTGTTGGCCGCTACTGACGATGTGAGGAGTAATGGAGCGCTCTTTATGACTAAAATGTACCAATGTAGCTTGTGTCACACTGAATTTTCCGATCACGACGCCTATTGTGAAAACTGGAAAGAACCAGACAAGAGTTTTGGCTGTCCTAAATGCAAGACCATGTTTCGTAAGATTGCTCCATCCCATTGGCGTTACAAAGTGGCAGTAACTATTTATTCCAGCGGAGCTCTGATCCCAGCGGTGATACTCGGCCCAGACATCATCAGAAAGGGTGACATAACGACCTTACTGCTCCTTGGGATGCTGGTTCTGTCGAGTACAGCTCTTTTCATACTGTACTCAAAAGAGGTCAGAAGAAAATACTTTACCATTGAAAGAATTGACTGATAAAAAACCATCAAAGCGGATGGAATAACCCCGCATCGCTTGTGCATCAGGCCGCTGATCTTTGTGCAAGCGTTGCTTGGCTAGTGTGCTCTTTGTGGTGGCAGCGGGTTTATCGGAGGTTCAAGAATGTTTGAATGTTTCAAATTTAAACAATTAGACGGTTTTTCGCCGGAAGAGGCTCGGCGAGTTATTACACAAGCGAAGAAAGATGCCTACAAAACAACTTCGTTTTGGGTATGGAGTGCACTGCTTTTCGTTTTCTCTATTGGATTAGCTGTTTTGCTAATGCAACTGCCAAGGCTACTGTATATAGAGCAAACCATTATCGGAATGCTGATACAGGGCTCAGGTATTTTAATTGCTGTGATTCTGCACCATCATCTTGCTCAGAAATTTTTTTTAAAATACCTTAAAAAGCAATTAAATAAGCATGAAGTATAACCAGCAGTGTTATTAAAGGCCTGCGATTGTGGTGGCGCTCACATGGTTGCACTCATGCGTTTATCATCACATGCTAGAAGGGAAAAGCATGACTAAGTGCGCTCTGTTAGTGAAAAATGAACACTATAAACTATGGGAAACAGGGGCGGCGTTTTTCAAGCTAGTGAGCGTCATTTTAGTTCTGTTTCGCGACTCGTAACATATTGCCCGGGTTTATGATGGGCTTCAGGGGTTCAAGGAGGAAAAGTGAATTCTGGCAGTAATAAATACCTTCTTATTGCAGCGCTATGTTGCGTTCTGGCTGCGCTTGCTCATATTGGCTGCATAGTGTTCGGCGCAGACTGGTATCGTTTCTTTGGCGCGGGTGAACAGATGGCCCACATGGCAGAACAAGGGCTTTGGTATCCGACAATAGTCACTTCTGTCATCGCGGTCATACTTTGTATCTGGGCATGCTATGGCCTGTCAGGTTCGGGGGCTATTAAGCCTTTACCGCTAACGAGGTTGGCTTTGGTTCTCATCAGTGGCATATTTTTACTTCGAGGCGTTGCCTTTGTTGGTTTAATGCCAATGTTTCCGGAAAATAGTTTCACTTTTTGGCTCGTAAGCTCTGGTATCTGTTTGTTTCTTGGTGGCTTATTTGCTTTTGGCACTGTGCAGCAATGGTCAAAACTGAGTCATAAAAATGTCTGATAATACGGCTTATATGCGACGAGGGGCCATCTTGAGCTGCTGTAGTTCAAATACTCGTTGATTCTTTTTAAAGCGGTATAGCGCTAATGGAGTTCTGATGTCAGGGAATACACTGAAGTATAAAATCGTATCTTTTATTTTCTTGTGTTTAGGTGCCGCTGCATTGCTGGACACATTGATAGAAATAGATGAGGCCAATGCTTTTGAGTTTGGATTTGTCGTGAGTATCGCAGGCATACTTGCAATCATTTCATTAGGGCTGGCTCCGGAAAAATTATTTTTGCCCTTGTCCAAAGCCTTTCAGATAAACACTACAAGCAAGAGGCACCAGGTTTCTGATCTATTCATTCTCAGTGCTGGTGCGTTAGGCGTCATTGGTTTCATTGGGGAAGCCGCTTTCGGTTAACAAATCAAGGTTGTAAACACATCACAGTGTGCAGCCGTTTGAAGTATCAGGACACTTATGCAACTTACATATAGATGGACAGTTTTTTCGTTGTTATTGGCTGTTTTTGGCTGCAGTGGAACACCTGATTGCACGATGGACACGGTACCAGTTATTCAGACAAATAACACAGTGGTCGCTGCTTTGGCTGATGAACTTCAGCGTGAACACAAGGCGGGCACTTTTGCCGGGCAGGTACTTATTGCTCAGAACAACAGCGTTGTATTTAAGGCCGCTTACGGTTGTGCAGACAGGCAACTTCGAGTAAACAATAGTGCTGCCACTGTCTCGGATATGGGCTCTATTGCTAAAACATTCACCGCCGCTGCAGTGCTTCAGCTTGTTGCCAATAAAAGGTTGCAGCTGTCCACTAGGGTCGGAGATTTTTATCCGGAAGCTGCCGATGCTATAAAACCTGTCACCATTGAGCAGCTGTTGGGACACTCTGGTGGGTTGGATAACTTTCATAACGATTCTGACTTTGAACCTATGGATAAGGCTGAGGCTGAACGCAGAATTTTATCCATGCCATTGATTGCTGCGCCGGGCGAAAAGATTGCGTATTCAAATGCAGCCTATACGCTTTTGGCCGCCATAGTTGAGAAAATAACAGCTCAAAGCTTTCAACAGTATGTTCATGAACATCTGTTAAGTCCGTTAAAACTGGCGGACACCGGCTTTTATCAGGACCCAACTATATCGGTCAGTCAGTTGGCTCGTGGATATGGCGGTGATGATCAAGGTAGTACAACCTATCAGAAAGGCTTAACCTGGGCGCTTATTGGCGCTGGAGGTATGGTAACGTCAGTGGATGATTTAGCCTCCTGGTTTGTCGCGCTGAAACAGGGCACTCTGTTTCCCGACAACACAGCTAATTTAACCTTTACTCAAGCCAATGAAAAATGGCTGTTGGGTAGCTTCTCCAAGCTTGATATCCAGGGGGAGCCCATCATTCAAATGGGTGGCAGTACAGATTTTGGTTACACTGCATTAATTCAATTTGTTCCGGATCGCGACTTATTGGTCGTGTTGTTGCTCAACGCACACAACACTAAGTATGCAAATGCAACACACCACCGCCTGAGCCGGAATCATATTTTGCCAATTATTCAAAGTAAAAATCAGACAGATAAGTTATCTGACCAATGAATGCTGGTTATCAGTGAAGTGCTGCCTGATGGAGATGTCAGTAAGACTGTTAGAGCTTTATGAATACGAAGAAGTACCTTGTTGTCAGTCCACACGAAAGTGAGTTTCCAAACCTATTAGGTTCGAAAAAGGGG
Organism: Rheinheimera sp. 1928-s; assembly: GCF_029269265.1. Taxonomy (GTDB): domain Bacteria; phylum Pseudomonadota; class Gammaproteobacteria; order Enterobacterales; family Alteromonadaceae; genus Pararheinheimera. The sequence continues at coordinate 567,879 of NZ_JARIXP010000005.1, read as the reverse complement.
ATCTGCTTATCGTTGGTGAAAAATATTCAGGAGCTGAAGACTGGGATAACCGGTTCCTTTGCAGCACGCCAGGGCAAGAACCGGGCTGGGTACCTGGCCAGATTATTGAGCGACTTGGCGATTTGACAGGGATGGCACTTGAAGACTATACGGCAAGGGAACTCAATGTGGTGGAAGGCGAACAACTGACGGGCATAAGAACTTTGAATGGCTGGTTATGGTGTACAAAGCATGCTGGTACAGGATCAGGATGGGGCTATTGGAGAAGCTGAAAGAAGTTGTTGAGTAATATCGCGCGGGTGATGTTCAGTTTCCAGGTTTTGCGGAATACGAAGAGCATGTTTATAGCATTTGAGATCAGGAGTTATAAATTGAATAATCTAATGAAAATTATCCTCTGTTTTGTGGCTTTATCTATGCTGGCATCCTGTGCCGGGATAAAAGAAACGGGCAGAACCATAGGCCATACCACGAGGGATGTAACCAAAAAAATTGGACATACTTCAAGGGATGCCGTTAAGGCTATTGGCAAAGAGACAAAAGAAGTAGTGAAAGACATCAAGGATAACGAGGATTAAGCGGAACATTTTTTTACCACAAGAATCACACCGCTATGCTGTTCTAAGAGTTATAGAATCACCCTAAGGATATTGAATGAAAAAATGGATTGTTTCAGGCCTCTTTGTTGTCGTTTTAGTTGTGTTATTCCGGCAACCGGACATTGAGTTGTCGGACAAGGGAAGGATTATTTCATACAAGGGACTAGTTCAACCAACCAGCTATGTTGGTGTGGATAACGACAGCTGTACTGCAAATAAGCTCATCAGTGTAGAGCATCCTTATATTGAAAATACTCTGCCTGCAATAGCGCGGGCATTTGAGCTGGGGGCTGACAAGATTCATTTGAATGTACAAGTCACAGCAGACAACAAACTGGCTATTTTTCATGACTGGACATTGGATTGTCGCACTGACGGCAAAGGTGTAACCTCAAAACAAAGCATGGACTACCTGAAAACACTGGACCTTGGCTATGGTTATCGTATTGCCGGTTCCGAGCTGTATCCGTTTCGTGGCAAAGGTTTAGGACTGATGACCTCATTGCCCGAAGTGATGCAGCACTTCCCTGAAAAAGACTTTCTGATCAATATGAAAACTAAACAGCCAAGAGCCATTAAAGTCTTAGTTGGTTATCTGGCTGGCCTTTCAGCCACTGAGCGGGGCAGGCTCAGTTTTATTGGTGATCAGCAGATCATGGATGCGGTATCTGAACAATTTGCTGAACCCCGGCTGTATTCACAGGAGATCGCAAAGCAATGTTTGCTGGGCTATGTCCTTTTAGGCTGGTCCACTTATTATCCTGAGTCCTGCAGACACAAAACTATTATTCTTCCTGAAAAGTACGGCAAATATTTGTGGGGCTGGCCCTCGCAGTTTGCAGCCAGAGCTCAGGCAAACAATAGCCAGGTTTATCTTTATCAGACCTCTGAGCCTTACAGGGTAAATTCCGATCTGCGTACTAAAGGCATCGGACTTTTTACAGGTGATTTACCGGGCTTAGTCAAAGCTACAGCTGATTAAAAGGTTCAATTAAGCACTGACTTGTAATTTGACCTGAAATCACATCGATAGTTGTAGCAATTAGTGGGCTGTATCACTATTCCTGCATGTATCGCAGCAAGATATATACGAAATTGGAGAGATGGATGTTTGAAGCGTTTTATCCGGTTATTGAGACAAAAAGATTAGTATTACGACCGCTGGCGATCAGTGATTCCGAATCCTTGCTGAGCATATTCTCCGATGCTGAGGTGATGAAATATTGGAATACACCACCCTGGACATCTATTCAGAATGCTGTGGATTTTATCAATGACAGTAAGGATTCCATGCTGTGTCAGGCATCTCTTACTCTTGGAGTTTATCTGAAACCTACAGATGAGTTGGCCGGGAAATGTATGCTGTTTAACTATGACAAAGAGTCTAAGCGCGCTGAAATTGGCTTTGGCTTAAGTCGGGCCTGTTGGGGGAAAGGCTATATCGGTGAAGCCGGAGAAGCTTTGATCCAGTATGGTTTCAACAAACTAGGGCTTCGTCGTATTGAAGCTGAGATTGACCCGGACAACCTTTCCTCGGCAAACGCTCTGGAGAAACTCGGGTTTTCCAGGGAGGGGGTGCTAAGACAGCGCTGGGAAATTAATGGTGTTGTCTCTGATTCGGCACTTTACGGCAGGCTGGTTACTGACGAGCCGTTAAAATTAAACAATGCGTAATAAAACAACCAAGCTCCCCGTTATGATTGCCCTTTTGTTGTTTAAGGACAGATTTAAAGAGGGCTTTAGCTTTGCAACTGTCTTAGCACCTGATTTTGTAACTCTGCGGGCGACGAGTGAGTCGTCGGTAGGGAAAAGATTTAAGGAAAAAACGCATGTCGTGGCAATGCCAACATTGTAATACCACTATTGATGATGATGAATTTGAAGTCTGCTGGAACTGTAATTGTGAAAAAGGTCAGGCTGCGCCTGCTCAATCCTTGCGGGATATCAGTCCTGATTGTATTCGGTGCAAGTCAGCTTTAACTTTTTTAGGCACTAAAAGTTTCCACGAAGGTACGCGTTGGGGCGTCTTAGGGGATCTGGGCGAGTTCTTTGTTAATAAAGAAAACTTAGATATGTATGGCTGTAAATCCTGCGGAAAGGTTGAATTCTTTATTGCTGGTTTTATTCACCGCTAATGGGGCAATTTGTGTTTATATCCTTTCTGTTTCAAGCTGAGGAAGCTTTGTGAAGAATAGTGAGTAGTAGAGGTGCAAAAACTGACAGTGACACTTTAGTTACTGTCACAGTCAGCTTAGACCCGATCCACGCTCTGGTATAGCGATATATCAGCGCAAAGCTGAATCGCAATACTGTCTGTGAGTTACTTCTGTTGCAGCAAAAGGCTGGCCGCTAAAAGTGTATGATCCTGCTCACTAGCTGCCTGGTAATCGGTCAGAATGTCCGGCTGTACGGGCTGTTTTTTGTGACTGCCAGAAGCCCGAATAATGTAACGGCTGGGAGCCAACACCAGCAATTTTGTGTTCGGAAGATAAAAAGGCACAAGGTTACCTGTTTGGTTGGCATGGCCTCCCGTGGCTTGACCCATCAGTGTAGCCAGTTGATGATCTTGCACAGTGGTGGCAAATACAATACCAGCAGAGTAGGTCATTTCATTGATCAGTACTACAGCCTTTCCGCCGAACTGCAAGTGTTTATCCGCTGGTTTTATGCTTTCTGCATTAAGCACATCCAGCTCTATGGTTTCCCCTGGCTTTCCTTTGTAGCCAAAAAGGCCATTAGTTTCCTGAGTTAACTTCTCTGTGGCTTTCGCCGACTGATGAATAGTTGTGTTGGTTAAATAGCTGATCACTTCAGCGCCTGCATCCGTTTGCCCCCCTGTGTTACCTCTGACATCAATAATGAGTTTATCAATTCTCTTCTCTGCTATTTCTGTGAAGCTTGTCTGGATCAGTTCTGAGTAATCAGCAGACGCTGAGGCTACATCGAAAGTACCAAGCCGCAGATAGGCGATATTCTGTGGTAAAACCCGAAACCAGTTGTCCTGTACTTGCCCGTCAGTGATTTCCCACTGATCCAAAGGGGTTAGCTCTAAAGACATCTGTTGCTGTTGGGTTTTTATACGTAGATGAAAATGATCTTTAAAATCCCAGAGTGCATTTAGCCAGTACGGAAACAATAAGGTTCCCATATGTTTTCTCAGCTCCTCTGTCTCGCCATGACTGTAGCTTTGAAGCTCGTTCAGTAAATCGGAGCTGAAGACTCCATTTATACTGATAATTTCAGTGCCTTTATCTAATCGTATTGAGTCAGATTTCCTTGAATAAGAGTGCTCCAGATACAGCCTGCCGCCATTGACTGTGAGCCTAAAAGGAAAGATTTTATGGCCAGATTTCTTGTCAAAGCTGGTTTCTGCCAGCAATGGGAATATAAAGCTGTGACCATCATTGAACAATGGATTGATTTTGCCTGCGATCCTGAAGAACTCCTGCCGTGTCATCCCGTCTTTTAACTGGCTTTCTATAAAGGCGTGCTGATGATCTATTGCTTGTTGATCAGTAAATTCCGAGTAGGCAGGATGGCGTTCAGCCATCTGTTTTTTCAGATAAGCAAGGTCAGCAGCTAACTCTTGCTTGCTGAATTTCCTTTCCGTAAATGAGCTGTTTACATCTTTATGGATCCAGGATTCCATTCCTCCGCATCCAGCCAAGGCCAGCAAAGTCGCAGTCAAAAAAACAGTTAATTTATACATAGAACATTCTCTGTAACTTATGGTGTAGTAAAAGTTATCAGTAACAATGTAAATAAAACGTCAAAGTTTCCGCTTATCTGAAGTGGATAAAAATCCTGACACTACATCTTTACACTGCCGCCCTTTTGCAGAAGAGGGAACTCAAAGTTTACAGCGCTGCACCAGCTGTGCTTTATGTTAAAATGCCCGCGTTTTTAGCTGAGCGTCTTAATCAGGAGTTGTTGTGTCAGCATTATCATCCTTATACCCACAGCCTTTATGGCAATGGTTTGGTCAAATTTGTGCTATTCCGCACCCGTCGAAACACGAGCAGGCGTTAAGCCAGCATATTCAACACTGGGCGCGTGACAAAGGCTTAACTGTTGTTGAAGACAAAGTGGGCAACCTGATCATTAAAAAGCCTGCAACACCAGGTTTTGAAAATCGTAAAGTGGTGGTTATTCAGGCGCACCTGGATATGGTGCCGCAAAAAAACGCCGATAAAAACCATGATTTCACTACAGATCCTATAGATGCATATGTCGACGGTGACTGGGTAAAAGCCAGAGGCACAACGCTAGGCGCCGACAATGGTATAGGTATGGCCTCAGCTCTGGCCATTTTAGGCAGTGACGATATTAAACACGGTCCTTTGGAAGTGCTGCTGACCATAGACGAAGAAGCTGGTATGACAGGTGCCTTTGGTGTAGAACCTGGCATGCTGGATGCCGAAATTCTGATCAATACCGACTCTGAGCAAGAAGGCGAAATTTACATGGGCTGCGCCGGTGGCGTGGACGCTGAATTTACAGTACCAGTCGTGTGGCAAGCCGCATCTGATGGTGTAACCACTTTTGATTTAAGTCTAACAGGCTTAAAAGGTGGCCATTCAGGTGTGAATATTCATCTGGGCCGTGGCAATGCCAATAAACTGTTGGCGCGTTTTTTAGCTGACCATGCAACAGAACTGGAATTGGCCATCGCCAGCTTTAGCGGTGGTTCGTTACGTAATGCGATACCACGTGAAGCGACAGTCAGGCTAACTGTTCCTTCGGAAAAACTGACCCAGTTGCAACAAGCGGTGACACAATTTGAAGCCTTGTTGCAGTTTGAATTAGCTGCGGTTGAACCTGCATTAAAACTCAGTCTGGCCGAGGTGGTTACTCCGGCTCAGGTACTGACTGCGGAAACTCAAACTACTTTAGTTCACTTACTCAATGTCTGCCCTAACGGCGTGATGCGGATGAGTGATGAAGTAGAAGGCGTGACTGAAACCTCATTAAATATGGGCGTGATCAGCACCAAAACAAACAGCATTCAGGTGCTCTGTTTAATCCGCTCCTTAATTGACAGCGGTCGTGAGCAGGTTGAAAGCATGTTAACTTCACTGGCGCAGTTGTCTGGGGCACAAGTGAAGTTCAGCGGTGCATACCCTGGCTGGAAACCGAACCCGGATTCGCCAGTGATGGCCATAGTGCGCGACACCTATCAGGATATTTATAACAAAGCACCGGTCATTATGGTGATCCACGCTGGTTTAGAGTGTGGTTTGTTTAAAAAGCCTTATCCGGATATGGATATGGTGTCGATAGGCCCGACCATCCGCTTCCCGCATGGTCCGGATGAAATGGTCAACATCACCACAGTTGGTCAGTACTGGGAATTATTGCTGGCTGTACTAGAGCGTACTCCTGAACGTGCTTAACTAAGCTAGTAAGCCATCAGTAAAAAAGCCCCTGATCTAATAGGGGCTTTTTTGTGTCTGCAATCTGGTTTGCTGCAAAAGCATACAGCGGCATTGTCAGGCAAAGTTGCTGTATTATTTCCGGGTTTTACATGCCTGAGCCACTAAACTATTGTACTTTCTGGTTTTTCTCAGTAGTTTTACTGCCAATGAATACAGGATACGCGCTTAAATATCGGGCTGGTTATGCCTCTGCTGCTGCGTTGTGTTGTCGTTTTAGATAGGAGAAAAAATGGAATTCCCTCTTGTCACCACTTCTTGGCTCGAAGCCAATTTAAACAATCAGCGACTTGTGCTTATTGATGTGAGTATGAGCAAAGTGGTGGGTAAAAAAGCTATTGAATATGACAGGCCAGTCTTTATACCAAATAGCCAGCATCTTGATTTAGAAAGATCATTGTGTGATTTAACCTCTACGCAAGTTCACGCCTTCCCTGTGGAAGATCAATTCACGCGGCAGGTTCAGCGGCTTGGTATAAATGCTGAAAGTATCGTTGTTTTTTATGACAATCAGGGCGTTTATTCAGCGCCACGGGCCTGGTGGGTTTTTCAGGCAATGGGCTGTAAACATAGCTTTGTGCTGGATGGCGGTTTACCTCAATGGTTGTCCGAAAAAAGGGCGGTGGTATCGGGTTTATCTGTCGATGAACCAGTACCAGGTCAGATGAATGGAAAGCTTCAGTCAGATTTTATATGCGACTCCAATTACATCATGGACAAAAGAGCAGGTGGACAGCTAACTCTCATTGATGCGCGCTCGAAAGAGCGATTCTTGGGGTTAGCTCCGGAACCAAGGGCAGGTGTGCGCAGTGGTCATATTCCTAGTGCTTTAAACTTGCCGTTTCCAGAGGTGTTGAATGGGCATTGTTTTAAAAGCCCTGAACAGTTATCTGAGATTTTCTTAAATCTGGCCGGAAGCAATAACACAACGCTCGTATTTTCTTGTGGTTCTGGTATCACCGCATGCATTACCTTGCTGGCTGCTGTTGTCGCGGGTTACAGTTACAGTCAGCTGATTTTGTACGATGGCTCATGGTCTGACTGGGGAAGTAACAGTGTTTTGCCTGTTGAACGCTAAGCTGACAAACGCATGTGATTACCAGCAGGTACCAGCGTCAGATGAACCAGTGGACGGATATAGCTGAGGACAACAATGATACCGACATTAAAGACAGAGAGATTAATTCTCCGACCTTTTAAAGCAGAAGATGCGCAAAGAGTTCAACTGCTGGCCGGTGAAAAAATAATTGCCGATATGACAGAAAACATACCTCATCCTTATCTGGATGGTATGGCAGAGGAATGGATTGGCTTGCATGACGTCTGGTGTAAAAACAGAACTGCGGTCGTGTTTGCTATTGTGATCCGGGAAACCGGCGAACTTATAGGCGCTGTCAGTATTACGCAAATTTCAGGGCAGACAGGGAATCTGGGGTATTGGATAGGCCTGCCTTATTGGGGACAAGGTTATTGCACTGAAGCTTCTATGCGGATCCTTGAGTTCGGTTTTAACCACTACGCTTTGTCCTGTATTGATGCAAGGCATCTTAGTGAAAACCCGGCCTCAGGCAAAGTGATCACCAAAAGTGGCTTTAAGTATGTAAGGGATGACGTTGTTGCTGAACGTGCTGTCAAATACTACAGACTTGAAAGGCAAGAGTGGCTGTGTATACCCAAGTAACTTCAAGATGCAGAATTCAGCGGGAGATAAAAGCCCTTTAGGCAAACCGCTGTAACCAGGGCTTTGAGTTCAACATTTATGGTAAAGACTCAATGATGCCAATGCGATTACCTTCGCTATCTTCAATTTCAGCAACGAATGAGTAGTCGCTCGCTTTCGTTTTAGGAAAAAGAATGTTGGCGCCAGTTAACTCCGCGCGTCGCAACGTCTCGTCTATGTTGTTGGAATGCAAGTAAATCAATGTGCCTTGCTGTGAGGGCATATAGATTTCACCCAGCGCTAATGAGCCACAGATCCCTGAGCCATCGATGTTGAAAGGCAAATACGCCATTTGATTGCCGTGGATCTTTGCAATTTGAAAATCAAAACCAAATCCCCTTTCGTAGAATGCCTCTCATATCTGTTACGGGGATCTCAAAATACATCGCTGGATTCGTTTTTTCTGTCACGTTTTCGTCCTGAGTCATTGAACAAGCAGAGATACAGATTACAGCAGAAGCGAACAGTAACCTTGTCAGCTTACTTCTGATTTTTGCTTTGAAGTGCAGTTGCGCTATTGATCATCGCTCTCGCCTAACCATAGGTTTTCAAAGACAGCAGGCCTGCAAATTGGATATTTTTCTGCTTTCTTTTATGCTTTTGACTGATAGAAAGCTTATGCCTGTGTACTTGGATTTCAATACGTTTTTCTTAAATCACTCACCTTAGTGTCGCTAAAGTTAGCTTTTACCATTTATTCTTCAGGCAATTAGGGTGTGCTTCATAAAGTGAACTCTGAAATGCTATATTTGCCATTCAGGCTGTGCAGGCGATAGAGTAAACCGCAACCCTAACGAAAAGCATGGAAGGGAATGATGAATTTTATTCTACGGAATTTTAAATGGCTGATGGTGCTGTCCGGTGTGCTGACCTCCACTATGCTTTATGGTCTTTTTGCACCTCAGGCTGCGCTGCAGTCCATGTTCGGTAGCTCATTTAATGGCGAACTTGAATCATTGATTATCCGTAGCTGGTCTGCTTTGGTTGGCCTTATGGGGCTGATGCTGATCTATGGTGCATTCAATAAAAAGTACAGAGTTTTTACTGCAACTATAGCGGCCCTCAGCAAACTGATTTTTGTGGCGCTGCTCTTTATGTACGGCCAGAGTTTTTTACTGAAAGCAGGCTTGGCTATCGGCATGGATCTGATGGTTGTGCTTTGTACCCTGATATTTTTAATAGCGGTAAAAAGTAAGGGTGCAGCTAAGTAGCATGATGCTGAGGAAGGCTCTGTAACGAACTCCAAAGATTCTAGTATTCGCTATTGAAAGTCTTTGATAAATAAATTATTTTTCACGTCCAATCAAGAGAATCACAAAGGCGAGCTGGTTATCGCCATCTCAGATATTTCATCAGATAGGATGTTTGTATGAAAATTGAAGTAAGAAAATTCAAAGAAAATGAAGTCGGGTTATTGTCCAGTCTGTGGCAATTTTATGCATATCATCAAAGTACGTTCAATGGCGATAGTGTCAGTGAAAAGGGACTATTTGATATTGACGATGACTATCTGGCCGATGTTGTTCAAGGTATCGAGGACTGCGAAGCCTGGTTAATTTGCGTTGACAATGCTGTTGCGGGCTTTGTTACCGTTGAATCTACAGAAATAGCGGGCAGAGAAATGCCTGAGCTTTCAGATATTTTTGTGTTACCAAAATATCGCAACCTCGGGATCGCTACTTTTGCGATTGATAAGTTGTTATTAAATTCTGGCAATGAGTGGCATGTGGCTGTCTATAACGAAGATCGCGCCGCTTATAGTTTCTGGCAACATTTGTTTGCAAAACTCCCAATTAAATCAGTGGATGAATTAAGCCCACCGGAAAATGACGAGTTTCATGAGTTTGTTATACAAAATACCTGAACACTCTGTCCTGTTGTTTGTTAAATGAGCTCCACCAGCCAACTGTAGTGGGGAAATAGTCCGCTATCGATGGCTGGTCAGTCAACGTCTGCAATTGCAAAGTTAAGCTGAACAGGAGCAGGGTTCTCTTACAAAAAATAAAAGCCGTCTTAGTGTTTTGGGTAACAACACCTGGCAGGCTGATCCATCAGGATGATGTGTGACAAGGATAGATGTGAGTTGTATTTTTTTGTGAGATAGTTGCGGGTCAGTCTCCTTGCCATCAAGTATCGGAAGATGATGAGCACCTGGCTTTTTTGTCTATTTACCCAAACACTACAGGTTTTACAGTTGTTACTCCAAAGAAATACTACCCGAGTGCAGGCTAAACACTCTGGCGCTGATGCGCCGTGACCTTTTCCCTACGTTTAAGGACAAACCGTGCAGGTATTGCTAGAGCAAGTTACTAAAGAAAATTATGAAGCTGTGTGTGATCTGGATGTAACAGAGGATCAACAGGACTATGTGGCCAGCAATATGTGGTCACTGGTGGAAGCTATGTTTAACGAGGGTTATGAAACCCGAGCCATCTGTGTGCATGAGAGGCCTGTTGGTTTTTTAATGTGGGTGAAAGAGTCCAGCGAAAAAGTATCAATTTGGCGCTTTATGGTGGATCAACACCATCAACAACAAGGCATAGGCCGGATTGCATTAAATCTTGCAGTGGAGCAGATAAAACAAAGTCCGGGCCTGCAGCAAATTGAAATTTGTTATAACCCCAAAAATCCGGTAGCCAGGGATTTTTATGCCAGCTTTGGTTTTGTTGAGGTAGGTATGGATGAAGAGGGCGAGGATATGTTAGCTGTGATTCAGTTGTAGCCGACTGACAAATGCAACCAAACTAACGTTGGGGCCCAAGTGTTAAGGATAAAAACAGAGACACCTTTGGCAGACAATTTTTTATAAGTATTTGAAACACATTCAAACCTTTTCCCTTTTTGCTACGACTAAGTGGTGTAAACAAAGTTTGGTGGCTCATTTGTGTGGGCCTCTGAGTAATATTTTTTCCACAAAAAGCCGTTTGAACTAAGGGATTAAGAATGAAAAATTGGCAGGATAGACAATTTCCACAGCCGCAGGCTGCCCGTCAGGGTAAGGCACATGGAGGTGCCGTATGAAAAATTGGCAGGATAGACAATTTCCACGGCCGCAGGCTGCCCGTCAGGGTACGGCACATGGAGGTGCCGTATGAAGAACAGCCTGATAAAACTCACACTTTTCCTCAGTATTTATTGTGTTTCAGCATTACCCGTCTTTGCCGGGCAGCTACTTCTGACCAATGGTACTTTATTGGATCCCAGTGATCAGAGCATCACCAAACAACATCTGCTGCTGGATGAAACCGGCATTATTGCCAGATTGGATAGTATTCCGGCTAATTTTACCGGGCAACAGCTGGATATTAATGGCAAGTTTGTGATCCCAGGGCTTATCGATATGCATACCCATGCTTTTGGCAATCGTGGCCCAAATGCTCAAAGTGAAATTATGGGGCCAGGCACCACGGCTCAAGTGGTGTTGCATGCAGGAGTGACGGGTTTTGTTGATTTATTTGGCAATGAAGAGCAGCTATTTGAACACAGACGGCTGCAACAACAGGGCTTAATAGCTGGTGCTGATATTTATACCAGCTTGTCTTGTTTAACCGCGCCAGGAGGGCACTGCTCGCAATTTGGTAAAACCCGGACCATCGCCAGCGAAGATGAAGCTAAGCAGCATATTGCTGAGCTAGCAGCTAAACAAGCCGATGTGATTAAGCTGGTCAGTACTATAGGCGGCAGCTTACCATCGCTTCCACCTGCATTACTTAAAGCCTCAGTGAATGAAGCGAAAAAGCGGGGTATAAAAACCATAGTGCATATTCATACTTTGGCTGATATCGACAGTGCTATAGCTGCTGGTGCTGATGCTATCACTCACTTGCCGGATGATGCAGCAATCACTGCTGAATTAGCGCAAAGGTTGGCTGTCAATCAAGTGGTTGTTATTCCAACTCTCGCCTGTGATACCGATGAATATGAGTTTATGTTCTCCGATGTGCTGCAATCTGCTCTTGCCAAACAATTAGCGGCCCCCCGTATTATTCAGGGTTATCAAAAAGCAGCTGGTGATATGACGCCCGAAAAAAAGCAACAAGCCAAACAAAGAACTGAAAAATACTACTTGTCGATGAAACATCTGGTGGCGGCTGATGTGTTGTTACTGAGCGGCACTGACGCAGGCAACTATGGCACTTTACAAGGTTTTACTGTGCATCGGGAGATGGAAAAGTTTGTTGCCTCAGGACTAAACAACTGGCAAGCGTTGGCCAGTGCGACCAGTGATGCAAGGCTTTTTTTGGGCAAACCAGCAGGCTTACAAGCTGGTGCGCAAGCTAGTGTAGTGATTCTGGACAGTTCACCCATTGAAGATATTCGCAATAGCCAAAAGATTTTTGCAGTGATCCATAAAGGTAAAGTTATCCATTAAAGTTGTTGTTCAGTATGAATAAACGGCAGGGAAGAATCTTCTGCCGTTTGTCCTTGTTCGGCCAATAAAAAACCTTTACCAGATAGCCTCAGGCACACTGGTAAAGGAGGTCGCGTGCTCTAAAAGAGTATCGCGATTAAGATAATGATGGGAATTGGGATCCCAAGAAACCAGAGCAATACTGAACGCATAACAATCTCCTTTTAATCGAGTGGGTGTGATTTAAGCATCACGTTGACGACCGCCATAAACCGCCATCAGGCTTGCGATAAATGCGCCAAATAACAGGGCTACAGCCATCCAGAGTGCGGCATAAGCTGATGCTTTGCGGGCTTCATCAGCAGCTTCACGAGCTGTAGTTTCAGCGTTTTCCAGCATGATTTTTACTTTATCAAAGCCCTCTGATACACGTTGCTCAGCATCCTGCTGGCTCAGATTGGTCTGCTGTGCGATCAATTGAGCTATATAGCTTTGATCTTCTTCTGGTAACTCGCCTGCGTACATGGCTCGGGCGAATATCCGTGTCACTTCACCAGCAGGAATGTCACGAACTTCCTGATCCGATCCATTGCTGCGCGACGCAGCTCTTTCAGTTTGTACTTGTGGAGCTGGTTCATTTGCTGGTGCTGTAGCTCCTTGTGCCTGGGCTTCAGGAGTCAGTTCATTTGTCTGTGACGCGACTCGTCCAGCCAGAACATCAGGCGAAGGTTGATTTGCCTGTGGGGTGGTGCTTTCAGTGGAGCTTTGTGCATCAGCACGGAATAATGAATCGACAAAATAGCCCAGAGCATTTTTGTTGTCGCCAGAGCCGTCTTCACTGGCTGCCATAGTTGCCGCTGAACCTGCAGCTGTGCCGGCTACAGCACCTGCTGCCCCGCCAACCATTTCAGCGCTGGCACGCATACCACTGCCCACTGCGCTTACGACTGATGTCATGATGACCGCTGTCAGCAGTGATGCGACGGCCCAGGTAAGAAAGCCGTGGGCTGTATCGCGAAAGTACACTTCATCTGTGTGCAAGTCTGTCCATTTGGTACGCAAGCGCCCAGCTAAATAGCCACCCATGCCGGATGCAGCCAGCTGGGTGAAACTTAGCCAGACGATAGCTGCAACACCAAAGCTGGTGGCACTGATACCTTCCATACTCCATGGCGATACTGCAGAAAATCCCAGCCCTGTGCCAAGGATCATCAGTAACAATGACAAGGCAGCCGCTCCGGCAGCTCCGGCAAAAATCGCCGCCCATGATACTGCGCTCTGGTTGCCTGCGGATCTATCAACAATGTGTGAAGGAGCGAGCGGCTCTCTCATCGGGTCCAAACCCAGGTTAACGTATGACATAAGATTCTCCATTGCTGTTATCTATCACTAAGGTCGTAAGGTAAGTGAGCCTGCTGGCATCTGTGTTGGCTGCATTGCTTTCGTTGAAAGTTCTCTGTGTGGTATTCATTAGTGTTGAGACTTCAGCATACTGTCGCGCTGGTGCACCGCTCGCACCGCACCTATGGCGGTTTCTACTTTTTTAACTTCTTTCGGAGGCGGCAGAACAGCTGGTAAACCCAGGGATTCGATCCATAATTCGCGCAGGAAACCTTTGGTGTGATACAAATGATGGTGCTCGACCAGCTCAAACGCAGCTAAAAGCGCAGCTGTTTCTTCACCCTGACCATATTTTGCCAGATGCCCAATCAGCTCCCAATTTTGGTGATCTTTGGTTTCGGCCGACACCACACACTCACAAGCCACCAGTTGCGCTGCTGCGGCGCGGCCTCTTGCTTTGGCCATCAGCATGGCTTTCACCAGAGAATCGCAAATGTGAGCAACTACTTCACGGCCTGGCGTTCTGGTGTCAGGGTCCAGACCAAGCTCACCAAACACATCCACCAGCGCGTGTTCGTGGCTGATTGTTTGTTCCAGATACTCTTGCCATTCAGCTTTTAACTCTTTGTTTTGCGCGCATAACAGTGCCGTTTCGTAGATTTTTATGCCGCCGCGCTCTGTCTCAAGCGCCTGATGCAGCAGCTCGTGCAGTTGTTTTTTGATATAAGGTGTTTTTTTCATTGTTTTATCCTTTGGTAACACCACTTGAAGCAGTGGCAAGCTGTGCGCAGACCTCTCACACAGATGGAGTTATTAACTGGCCTCAGCTTTAGTGGCTGGGTCCCGGGATGGATGGCGATGAGCTGCCACTGCATGAATGAAGTCAGGCACTATGGCGGCCAAACTGCTGTTGTCTGCCATCAGAATGCCCTCGTTTTCATCCACACCTGGCCCAACGCCCGCTATATCAAGCAGCTCCCGGCCGTCACCCAAAGCAAGAATGGTTTTGCAGTGCCGGTACAAATCTTTGATAAATCCAGACGTATGCTTGTTGGCGGCGAGAGCCCGAACCGCTTCGTTGCCATCGGGCAATACAGCGGCATCAAACAGCACGGCCGGAGAGTTTTCCAATGAGCGGTCTGCTTCAATTTTTTCGCTTGAAGCGCAAGTAAATATGCCAATGCGTGGCCCAACAAAATGAACCACAGCGCCAGCTTCTGTCAGCGCGTCATAAAGGCTAAGCAGCGAGCTGTACTGAATTCCTTCCTCGATCAGAATGGCTACCTGACGGGTGCGAATACCACATTCGCCCGGCAATGCCATCATGGATAAGGCCGCTGAAGCTGTGACTTCAGGCAATTGCGGTTCAAGAATGGCTTTAGGCATGGCGTCTGGCAGGTCCATGCCCAGACCGGCTGCCACTTCGGCGGCCAAATCAGGGCATACATTGACCAGAGAAGACAGCATGCGACTGCGAATGGCAGGCACCGCCACTTTGCTTAGTTCAAAGCGAAACGCATCGGTAATATGGGCTTTTTCAACTGCAGTCTGGCTGTTAAAAAACAAGGTAGCTTGCAGGTAATGCTCGGCAAATTTTTCTGGTTTGCCCCGCACTTTGTCTTCGCTGACCCTGTCAGGAAAGGACATAAAACCGCCGTTACCGGCCTGGCTGACGGCTGATTGACTTGCTCCGGCCTGAAAAGGGCAACCACCTGCCAATGAATTCGGCTCATAAGCAACCCGGCCACGATTGAGCGCTTGCCTGTGCATGCCATCACGTTGGTTATTTTGCACTGAGGCAAGTGGCGAGTTGATCGGAATTTCATGAAAGTTAGCACCGCCAAGACGGCTGATTTGGGTATCCACATAGGAATGGATCCGGCCTGCAAGCAGCGGATCATTGGAAAAATCTATGCCGGGTATGATATGTGCAGTGCAAAACGCCACCTGTTCGGTTTCAGCGAAGAAGTTATCAGGGTTACGATTCAGCACCATTAGTCCGACAGGCGTTACTGGTACCAGTTCTTCCGGGATCAGCTTGGTGGCATCAAGCACATCAAAACTAAAGCCTGCTGCTTGTTCTTCTGTGAATAACTGCAGACCCAGCTCCCATTCCGGAAACTCTCCCGATTCTATGGCTTCCCACAAATCACGGCGATGAAAGTCGGGATCTGCGCCTGATATTTTCACTGCTTCATCCCAAAGCAGCGCATGGGTGCCTTGTCGTGGTTTCCAGTGAAACTTACAGAATATGGATTGGCCCTCTTCGTTTACCAACCTGAAGGTATGAACGCCAAAACCCTGCATCATGCGATAACTGCGTGGTAGAGCGCGGTCTGACATCAGCCACATCAGCATATGGGTCGATTCAGGCATCAAAGATACAAAATCCCAGAAGGTATCGTGCGCCGATGCAGCCTGCGGCATGCCGTGATGGGGTTCAGGTTTGACGGCGTGCACCAGATCAGGAAACTTCATCGCATCCTGAATAAAAAACACCGGCATGTTGTTACCTACCAGGTCCCAATTGCCTTCGTCGCTATAAAACTTCACGGCAAAACCACGCACATCACGAGCTGTGTCTTTAGAACCCCGTTCGCCTGCGACCGTTGAAAAGCGTACAAAAACCGGGGTGATTTTACCCTCTTCGGCGAAGGGTGCGGCACGGGTATATTTGCCAAGCGCGTCATAGGCTTTGAAGTAACCATGTGCACCAGAGCCTCTGGCATGGACTATGCGTTCCGGGATCCGTTCGTGGTCAAAATGGGTGATTTTTTCCCGCAGAATAAAATCTTCAAGCAAGCTTGGCCCACGCAAACCGGCTTTCAGGCTGTTCTGGTTGTCACTGATACGAACACCCTGATTGGTAGTTAAAGGCCGGTCACTTGCATCAACCCGAACTCTATTCAGTGAGGCCACTGTTGGATTAGTGCCGGGGCGCACTGCACTGCCGGTTTTGGCTGTACCTGTATCTTCTGTCGCTGTGCTTGCGGTCAAAGCAATAGAGCGAGGCTCTGCAGTAGCGCCGGGCAGTGGCGCTAAAGCGTTGTCGTGACCGTATTCGAGTGCTTTGTTGCTATTGTAAGGCACTGTGCCAACTAAAGCGTCTATAGCACTGGCTTGCTCTGCCACTATATCGTTTGTTTTCAGTACAGCCTGATGACCAGGAGTTGCGGCTATTGATAGGGCATCTTTGTTTTTCAGCTGCGACGGCTTATCTGGTTTTTTACTCTTCGTCATAATTCTTCTCCGGTGAGATGTGGGCGGCAGACAAAAGAAATACAGCAGGAAGCGCTAACCTGTATCGATTCTTACGCCGCTGGCAGGTGATGTCTGTTCGATAACGAACTCTCTTTCTGCACCACAGCTGTGGCCGAGATCTGGCCTGCCTGTTCCGATTTTATCCTGAGTGTGGCAACGCACCGACGCTCTGGCCTGCATCGCTCAGGCTGGCTGTAAATCAGTTGTTTTGAAGCTTGGACAGGCCTCAATATATTTTCCGTTCAGCATAAGGAGCGAGCTGTGGATTTAAAAAGCGGTTATCCGTATTGGGCCATCAAAAATGGTCTTATGCATGCGTTCCCGCAACTTGATCGCAACCTTAGCTGCGATGTGGTGGTGATGGGCGCTGGTATTACCGGGGCTCTGATTGCCGATGAACTGGTTTCACATGGGCATGATGTGGTCGTGATTGATCAGCGGGATGTCTGCTGGGGCAGCACCTCAGCTAGTACCGCCTTACTGCAGTATGAAATTGATACTCATGCCATAGAGATAGCCAAAAGCTACGGTGAGGCTTCAGCACTTTTAGCCTATCAATCCAGCCTGAAGGCTATAGCCCAGGTTGCAGTGTTAGCCCAACAGATAGGTGATGTGGATTTTTCTCACTGTGAAAGCCTGTATTACGCCAGTAAATCGAAGGATAAACAGAGTCTTGCTGATGAATTTTCCTGGCGTAAAAACCATGGTTTTCCTGTGTATTGGTTGAACAGGCAAGCTCTGAAAGAACAGTACCAACTGACAGCTCCAGCGGCTATTTTAAGCACTGTAGCTGCCCGGGTTGATCCTTACCGGCTTGCGTCAAAACTACTGCATAGAATGCGGCAACAGGGCACCGCTGTATTTGATCGCACTGAAGTGAAAACTATCAAAGCAACAAGGCGTTCGGTTCAGCTCATCACAGATCAGGGCTGGCTGATTAAGGCGAAGCATCTGGTGATCGCCAGCGGCTATGAAGCTCAGTGTTGGTTAAAGCAAAAAGTGGCACAAAATCGCAGCAGCTTTGCCTATATCACTGACCCTGTTGATCCAGCTCAACTCGGCTGGTTGGCCACTACTTTATTGTGGGAGTCATCACGGCCTTATCTTTATTTACGCAGCACAGGTGATGGGCGCCTCCTGGTCGGGGGCGAAGATGATGACTGCGATATTCCGGCACGCAGAGATAAGTTGGTTGACCGCAAAGCTGCAACTTTACAGCGTAAAGTTGCGTTGTTATTTCCGCAACTTCAGGCAAAGCCGGCTTTCGCCTGGGCTGGTAAATTTGCTGAAACCAAAGACGGATTGCCGCTTTTTGGTCAGCATTGCCAGTACGGACCTCGAGTAGTCTTTGCTCTGGCTTATGGCGGCAATGGCATTACCTACAGCATGCTTGGAGCTGGCTTATTACGCGCACAAATTGAGCGGCGTCCACATCCATTAACTGAGCTGTTCTCCTTTGCCAGACTGGGGTATGGCTGATATGAAGCTGGCAAACTTAAAGAGCTATCACTCACAACCAGTTGCATCAGTTCAGAGTGCAACACAAGGCAGGGCAAAAAATGCAAACATCAGAATTGGATAAGCAGAAAACCAGTTGGCATAGTGAGCCTGTTGAGTCGTCACTGGATGAATTGAAGAGTTCCACTTCAGGTTTGGAGGCGCAAGAGGCGCAAGCGCGTCTTGAAAAAAATGGGCCTAATCGTTTGCCCGAAGCGGAAAAACGCAGTGCATTGATAAGTTTCCTACTGCATTTTCACAATATTCTCATTTATGTTTTGCTTGGTTCTGCCTTTATTACCGCAGTACTGGGGCATTGGATCGACACCGGGGTAATTCTGGCTGTTGTGGTTGCTAACGCCATTATGGGCTTTATTCAGGAAGGTAAAGCAGAAAAGGCAATGGATGCGATTCGTCAGATGCTTGCGCCTCGTGCCAATGTCATTCGGGGTGGTGAGCGCAGCAGTCTTGAAGGTGAAAAGCTGGTGCCTGGTGACATAGTACTGCTGGAGGCTGGCGATAAAGTACCTGCCGATTTACGTTTGCTCAGTGCCCATGGTATGTCAGTACAGGAAGCTATCCTGACAGGTGAGTCTGTGCCTGTGCAAAAGCAGACAAAAGCAGTGGCTGCAGATGCAGCTCTTGGTGATCGTCTCTGCATGGCATTTTCCGGAACTCTGGTGGTTGCAGGTCAGGGCAAAGGCGTTGTGGTGGCCACGGCGGGAAATACAGAGATAGGACGGATCAGTCACCTTTTATCGGAAGTAGAAACCTTGAGCACTCCTCTGGTTAAACAAATGAGTGTCTTTGCAACCTGGCTGACTGTACTGATCCTCTGTATTGCGGCGCTTTTGCTGCTTTATGGTTATTTTGTTACCAACACAGCTTTCCCTGAGTTGTTTATGGCTGTGGTCGGTTTGTCCGTTGCCGCCATTCCTGAAGGTTTACCCGCCATACTTACTATTACTCTGGCCGTTGGTGTGCAAGCTATGGCCAAACGACAGGTGATAGTGCGGCGACTGCCTGCCATTGAAACACTAGGGGCGGTTTCGGTGATTTGTTCAGATAAAACAGGCACTTTAACCCGTAATGAAATGCTGGTGACTTCGGTCCTGACTTCAGAGCACTTGTTTAGCCTGGAAGGTGAAGGTTATAAGCCTGAAGGTGTGTTGTCGTTGGACGACACTCATGTTTCCCCTGCTGACTATGGGGTATTGGACCAACTGGCCAGGGCGGCCGCACTTTGTAATGATGCTGCATTGCATGAAAAAGAGGGGCAATGGCAGGCTGAAGGTGATCCAATGGAAGGGGCCTTGCTTGCTTTCGCCGGCAAAATGGGCATGGAGCTTCGTAAAGGACAAAAGGACTGGACTCGTACTGATGCCATTCCCTTTGATGCCCAATATCGTTTTATGGCGACTTTAAATCATGACCATGAACAAAACGCTTTTGTCTTTGTGAAAGGCGCGCCGGAACGTATTCTGAGTATGTGCCAGCAGCAAATGGGCAGTGATGGCACAGAGCAAACTCTCGATACCGACTATTGGCAGCAACAAGCTGAAGCTATAGCAGCGAAGGGGCAACGGGTGCTGGCTTTTGCGCTGAAAACGGTGTCACCAGAACATACAGTGTTGCAGCATAAAGATGTGGAGGCTTCGCTTACTTTGCTGGGCATGGCAGGAATGAGCGACCCGCCGCGACCTGAAGCTATTGCCGCTATAGCAGAGTGCTATGAAGCCGGGATCCGGGTAAAAATGATTACCGGCGACCATGCGAAAACAGCAGCAGCCATTGGTCGCCAAATTGGCTTGCAAAACCCAGACAAAGTGCTGACAGGTGCTGATTTGGACGCGATGGACGATCAGATGCTCAGTACCAGTGTTCTTGACTGTGATATTTTCGCCCGCACCAGTCCTGAGCATAAACTACGGCTGGTGACCGCCTTGCAAGCGCATGATATGACGGTGGCCATGACAGGAGATGGCGTTAATGATGCTCCGGCATTGAAGCGCGCTGACGCAGGTATTGCGATGGGGCTTAAAGGTTCTGAAGCGGCCAAAGAAGCGGCAGAGCTGGTGCTGGCAGATGACAATTTTGCCTCTATTGTTGCTGCTGTTCGTGAAGGGCGCACAGTGTATGCCAATCTAAAAAAGGTGATTAGCTGGACACTGCCAACCAATGCAGGTGAAGCCATGGTGATTATTGTGGCTTTGCTTTTAGGTATTGCCTTGCCGATCACTCCGGTACAGATCCTGTGGATCAATCTTATTACCGCCATTACTTTGGGTATTGCATTAGCTTTCGAGCCCACTGAAGACCATACCATGCGCCGGCCGCCTCGTCCGCGCAGTGAGCCCTTGTTAAGCGCTGAACTGATATGGCATATCATCTTTGTCTCATTGCTGTTCTTAGCTGGCGTTTACGGTATTTATTATTTCGCCATAGAAAGAGGTTACTCTATGGAGCTGGCGAGTACCTTAGCGCTTAACACCCTGGTTGCCATGGAGATTTTTCATCTGTTTTTTATCAGAAATATCTACGGCACTTCGTTGACGTGGAAAGCAATACGTGGCACAAAAGTGGTATGGATGGTGGTAATTGCAGTGACAGCAGCGCAGTTTGCTATTACCTATCTGCCAGCACTGCAAACAGTGTTTGCTACAGAGTCTGTGCCGTTTTGGGACGGCGTAATGGTATTTACCATAGGTGTAGCTTTGTTTGCCATTGTTGAGACTGAAAAGCAGATCCGTGTTGCTATTCGTCGTAAGTTAAACACTGACTGACAGCTTAGCTATCCGATGCACAGGTCCCTAACCGAGATGCTTAGCACAACAAGAAATGGAGTAACTATGGATAATAACTATGGATAACGATAAAGAGTTAAAGGGACTTGGTGGCTGGCTTATTTTGGTTGCTATAGGCGTTATTTTGGCGCCAGTCAGGTTATTGGTTACTTATATTCCAATGTATACCCAGATATTTGGCGATGGAACCTGGGAGAGTTTAACGACTGTTGGCTCCGATATGTACCTGCCACTCTGGGGGGCGTTGCTAATGGGGGAACTTGTATACAATTCTTTGATTGTGCTGGCCTCCTTGTATCTGATTTATTTATTCTTTTCAAAGCATTACTTATTTCCCCGTTTTTACATTGCCTTGGTGATCGTGTCTTTGGTGTTTATTCCTATTGATGCGTGGTTGCTGACACAAGTGTTGCCAACTGAAACAATGTTTGACCCGGATACAACAAAAGAGTTTGTACGTGTTTTGATTGGTGGTCTCATTTGGATCCCATACATGCTTGTTTCAGAAAGAGTTAAAGCAACCTTTGTAGAGCATAGGCCGGCGCTGCCTGTGTCACAAAATGCAGCCTTTTAATCTGTTGGTCCAGAAGGGTTAACATAATGAAACTACCTACAAAAAATGAACTGATAAGCTGTTGTGTGTTGCTGAGTATTGGCCTCTTTATGCTGTGGTATTTTCCGGCTCACTCAAACGCTGGCTGGTATGCAATAGTACTGGGGGTTACCTTTGGGTTGTTCCCCGGGCCGCAATTAAAAGCGAAGTTTGAACCCACTCACGAAAAAGCAGCACAACAGCGACAAGATTCTATTGCGGCGCGGGAAAACTCATTCAGTTGGTGGGCATCGCCATTTCCCTGGGGATTGGCTGTTTTAATGCTGGCCCTGGTGTTTGCCTTCACAGCATAACTATTTTTAATTCGATAACCGGACACAGGACGCTTAATTTTGATTGGAAGACTGCTCGATAAGTTGGTTTTTGGTGCAGCGTTAATTTTAGCGCTGCAAATGCCGTTGCTGGTCGATCATTATCATCAATATTTGGCAGGACTTTACAGCGCTACTAAATGGCAAGTGGATGGTTATGAGGCCACAGCAAAAGCCCATGAATTTGCTGATGTGAACTCTATGATTGATAACCACCTGAAAAACGCTGAACCCAGTGTCAGAACGGATGCGGAACAAAAACGGCAAACTGTTGAGTTATTGCAGGAGTTAACCAGCGGCATGGAGATCTTTGCCCATGGCAATTTGTTAGAGAAGATGGTCTTTATGCTGCACCCCGACAGGGTTCACGTGGTGAAAGAGGTGCTGCAGAATTTCAAAGTGGGTATACCGCTGAACGCCAGTGGCTTGCTGTTTGGCGTGGTGTTGGCTTTGTTATTAAATATGCTGATTATGTTGCCGTTCAGGCTGATGCGCTCTGGTCGCCGTGCAGAGCAGTACTAGAGCAAGTGGGGTGTTGAACTGGTTCTGTTTGTTGTCTGGTCACTGCCAATAAACAGACATTGAGAGGAAATGCCATGTCCAGAGAACTGCTGCTGCTTGTATTGGCTGATGCGATTTTGCTGGTGCATGTACTTTTTGTCTGTTTCGTCGTCTTTGGGCTTGTGGCTATTTATCTGGGCTATTTTCTGAGCTGGTTGTGGGTCAGAAAGCTGGCCTTTCGATTGCTGCATTTGCTTGCTATCGGCATAGTGGTCCTGCAATCCTGGTTGGGTGTGATTTGCCCTTTAACTATTTGGGAAATGGCACTTAGAAAAGAAGCCGGGGCTGTGACTTACTCAGGCTCTTTTATCCAGCACTGGTTGCATCAGTTGCTGTTTTACACAGCGCCGGAATGGGTATTTATTCTGCTGTACAGTGCTTTTGGCTTACTGGTTTTGGCCAGCTGGTTTTTGGTGCGACCAAAAGGCCGTAGCGGTAAACCCTGAGTTTCAGTGCATTATGCGACGTTTTATTATTCAAGGAAGATCAGTGTGAAATTTGTGATGATTTATGGTGCCTCAGGCGTTGGCAAAGAAAGCGTCGGACGTGAGCTGGCAAAGCGAAATGAGTGGCATCTATTTCCACAGCATCTGGCTTTTGATATAGCTTGTGCTGTTGTGGGCTTTGGTAATACGGGGTTTGAGAAGTACCAACGCAAGATTTGCTTAGACGCATTCAGAACCCTGATTGAAAAGAAAGTCACTGGAATCGTTTTTACCTTCTGTTATGTTTATCCGGCCAGCAACTACTTTATCGAAGGCCTTTTTGAGCTGCTCAATGAGTATCAGATCAAGGCCGACTTTGTCAGATTATCCTGTGATCTGGAAGAGCACATCAGTCGGGTGACTTCTGAACAACGGAAAAACACCAATAAAATTCAATCGAAACTTTATCTTGAAGACTATCTGAACAGATTCGATTTTTCTGTCGATATAGCCGAAGTTGAAACTTTCCATCTCAACAGCACCGGATTAACTATTCAGCAGTCGGCACTCGAAATTGAACGTTATCTGGCTAAACACCAGGAAAAAACGTTCACCTGAACCGCTTTTCAACTATAGAATGTTGCTGTCAACGAAAGCGGTTTAGGCAAGGAAGAGTATGTTTTACAACGCATTTATATCACTGAGTTTCATTATTACTCTTGTGTCATTTCCAGTATTTAGTCAGTCCTGTGATATTGCCGGCATTTGGAAACACACGGAAAAAGATGTTTCTCTGGTGCTTGATACCAGCCTGCAAACAATTAAAGTGAAGCAGCATTCGTTGAACGCCGGGGTTGAGGGATTAACAGTGGTGAAAAATCTGCTTCCTGACGTCGCACAGCCTAATCTCTGGTCTGGCGATATCTATTCAGCAGATATCAATTCTTTTGTGCCAGTTCAGCTTAAAAGCCCAGACTGTACTACTTTACTGATCACTGAAAATGCTGTTAGTAAGAAAGAAATTCTGCGTTTGATTCGTCAGCAGTGAATTCGCAGTGTTCAGGTCGGTTCTTTATCATTGAGTTTTAGTAAGGAGTTAGTTTGAAGTTTATTCTGGTAATTTGTGCACTGTTGTCTTTTTCCCTTTCTGCCGCTGGCAGCAAATTAGTGCAAGTGAAAGATGCTGAACTTGAATATGAAATGGCGGGGGGCGGTAAAACCGTTATTTTGCTGGAAGCTGGTGGTGCTGCTGCAATGTCAGACTGGGAGCCGGTATTTCAGCAAATGGCAAAGCAGGCCACTGTGATCCGTTACTCCAGGGCTGGCAACGGCAATTCCACCGCTATAAAACGCCATTTTACGTCACGTGATTACGCCGATTATGCCAGCGAACTGCTGACCAAACTGAATATCACAGCACCTGTCATACTGGTGGCTCATTCCTATGGTGGCAGTATAGCCCGGGATTTCGCTGCAACTTACCCAGCACAGGTGAAAGCACTATTGCTGCTTGACCCTTCGTCTGAGCATGATGTCGATATTATGCGCGCCATCGATTTGCAGCGAGCGAATCGCGAAATAGCGCAAATTAAGCTGGATGATATGGCCAATGGCATGTCGAATCAGTATCTGGATTTCTGGAGCAAAAGGCAGCTGCCGGATTACCCGCAAATCAAAGATATGCCAGTCACAGTTATTGCTTCTGTCAAAACTCATGAAAAGCCAAGCAACTTGTTTTTCACCAATCAGGCCCGCCAGATGTGGGGCGAGATGTGGCAGCAATGGGCAACAGCATTTCCGCAAGGCCGGGCTGTATTAACCAAAAAAAGCGGTCACTACGTGCAGTTTGATGAACCACAATTGGTGCTGAGTGAGCTGCAGTTATTGCAGGAGAAGTCAGAGTAAAGCAGGCTGTTAGCTATCTTGCTTTATATAAAAGGATATTATGGAATTTTTATTACTTGCAGATGAGCCATCTGCAGCAGAGATAGTCGCGTCTTGGTATTTTGAGCAGTGGTTCCGCGATACAGGTCATTACACTAAAGAGCAAGTTCTTGCTAAAGTCTTAGCTGCAACAAACAGAAATCAGGCTCCGATGCTTATTCTAGCCAGACTTAACCAAGAGTGGGTAGGGGCTGCCGAGCTTAAAATTCGTGAAATGGAACTCTTTCCAGACTACGAGTTTTGGCTTGGTGGGGTTTATGTCACGGCACAAGCCCGGGGGGCTGGCGTGGCTTCGGCTTTGGTGAACGAAGCGCTTGTGCGAGCCCGGCGTTTGGGAATAAAACATCTGTATTTACAAACCGAAGATTTGACGGGAGGCCTTTATGCTCGTCATGGTTTTGTACCTGTAACCAAGGTTGAATCCAAAGGCGTAGATGTGTTAGTTATGGTGACAAATCTTGCGGGTTAAAAGCTGCTGTTCGTCATAAAAAGTCAATAAAGGGAGTTTAGATGAAAAAGGTACTGGTAGCGCTGTTTGGGTTGGTTGCTTTTTATCATGCACATGTTGCTGCGGATGATTTTGACTATGACGCTTTTGTAAAAGCTTATTATCAGGCTCAGGTGGCGACTCAGCAGCCTGATGCGACCAAAGAAGATTTAGAACATTACCTGTCTTTTTTAACCGAAGACGTGGGCAATCAGCATTTTCCAAATGCGCCTGATGACTCGCGGGAGCCTGACGGTAAAGTGCTGATGCGTAAGGGGATGAGTCGTTATTTAGGTGTGCATACTGAATACAAGGCTGAACTGATGAGTTATGAATTTGGCTACAATGCAGTAGTGATTAAACATAAGTTTTCAGCCAAGGGAAAAAGAGCTGATGGCTCAGAATTTAGTTACGCTAAAACTGCACTGGATGTGTTGGAGCTTGAAGCGGGCAAAGTAGCAGTGATGCGCCGCTATAGTAAATAAGATGTGCTGCAGTCACTTTGCAAGCATAACTACTTCATCACAGAAAGCAGCCGAGGGCCGCTGTTTTCTGTGGTTTTGCAGCTGCTCTAAAAAGGAGATTATCCTTTGTCTACAGAAAAACCACCTCACAATATAGCGCTTGCCAGCCTTTGGTTTGGCTTGTCCCTGTTGGTTGCGGCAGCTGCGATAGCTGTTGTGTTTAGTCAAACCCCTTTGTTGATGCCAGGCTTATTGCTCTTGTCTGTTGTGCTTTTTATGACCGGCAGGCAAAGGGTGCAGCCTTTGGCTATTGATCCGCAAAAGTATCATCAGCGGGTTCGTGTTGTCGCTTTACTTTCAGCTGTGTTTTGTGGTGCTGCAGTTGCTTTAAATAGTGTGTATGCGGCTTTGGTTTAAAAGCTCAGCTATAGAGCTAATACAAATAATGCAATCGAAAGAGAGGTAACTATGAGTATTTTTGGCCGAAAACCATGGCTGAGAAGTGCCGTTATCGAAATTGTTATTTTATGTATGCCATTGTCTTTATTCAGTTTTATTTCGTTCGAAAAACGGGATTTTGCTGCTATGTTTACTTTTTTTGTTGTACTTATGTTGTTGTTTGTTGGCTATATTTTTTTCAAAAATCACAGTATTTATCAAAAGCTAAAAGGTCATTCTGTCGAAGACCAGTCTGATTGATCAGGCTCAGCTTGAACAGAGCTGCATCTGGTGTTTTTACACGGAATGAATATTTGCATCCCAGTCCCGTTACTGTGTTATGTTAACCAGCGTTACTCATCTCTTCGCCCCTATCCTGCAGGGCGGTCTGTACAGTTCTTGTATTATTTTTGTAAGTGAAAAAGCTGTACGGTTTTTCAGTTACACCTAAAGCTACAACCTCTGCTGTTTGTCCTTTTACTGCAATGCGCTCACAACTGTTTTTGATGTGGTGCTTTGCTGAGTGAAGTTAATCTTGTGTGCGAAATCGCACAGAAGTTGTTTTGAGCTAAGCAGTATCTTCAGCCGGTTCAACCGGATCCTGATCACCATTCCAATTAGAGGGATTGCATGTCGAAAAAACCTAAACCGCACCCGCAACAAAATCATTTTCTTGCGGCCCTGGATCCTGACGTGCAGGAGCGTTTATTTCCCCATCTGGAGCTGGTGCCATTGCCGCTGCGCTCTTTGATGTACGAGTCGGGCCGCACTATGCGCCATGTCTATTTTCCTACAGACTCGATAATTTCGCTGCAGTACATTATGGAAAATGGTGCGTCCACAGCCATTCTGGTGGTAGGCAATGAAGGGTTATTAGGGATTTCATTGCTGATGAGCGGGCAGGGCACACCAAGCCGCTCTGTGGTACAAAGTGCTGGTCATGCCTACCGTTTGCCACGGGTCAAGGTGAAAGAAGAATTTAACCGGCACGGCAAGTTATTGCTGTTGATGTTGCGTTACACCCAGGCGCTCATCACTCAAGTGGCCCAGACTGCAGTGTGCAACAGACACCATTCGATTGATCAGCAGCTGTGTCGCTGGCTGTTATTGTCTATAGACCGTTTATCTCATAATCAGCTGAACATGACGCAGGAGTTTATTGGCAATATGCTGGGTGTCCGCCGTGAAGGAGTAACACAGGCTGCATTAAAGCTGCAGCAACAGGGCGTAATTTCTTATTCGCGAGGCCTTATTAAAGTGTTGGACAGAGACAAACTGGAGACGCTGAGCTGCGAATGCTATGGCGTAGTTAAAAAAGAAACTGAAATGTTATTGCCCTATTTGCCGAAGCGGCAGGTGATCACTGATGTGGCCGCTATCCCAGTCGTCAAACTGCCAACGGTCTAGGCTGGTTCTGAAACTGTTGTTTTTATAAAGAGGTCACCATGTCAGCAACACCGAAAGTGCCCGTGAAAAAGGTGACCGTCAAAAGGGCGACGCTGCATGGAGTGCTGAAAAAAAATGAAGAAATTAAACTAGATGTTGGCAGGGCTGCCGGTGAACTGGCGTCGGTCAATGATGTTTTAAAACAAGAGAATGCTTCAATTCAGACCATGAGGGTAGCGCTGACTCAAAATGCAGACGCTGAAATCAGGGTGGCAAAAGCGGCAGACGATTTAAAAAGGGTGAATGTTAAACTTGCCAATGAAATTGCAGTGCGTTTAGGTATTGAATCTGAACTTGACACCATCAAAGCCGACTTAGCCACAGTACGTGATGATTTATTGCAGGCTGAGGTGACAAAGCGCCATGCGCAACAACAGGCATTGACCGATACTCTGACCGGCTTAGCGAATCGAGCGTCCTATGAGCAGGCTTTGAATCAGGGGCTGGCTCAGGCTAGGCGGCAGGGATGGCGGCTGTCCGTGATGTTTATCGACGTGGATAAGTTTAAAAACATTAACGACAGCCATGGTCATGAGATGGGTGACAAGGTGTTGTTGATGGTGGCCAACCGGTTACAATCTTTTATCCGTGATGGGGATATGGTCAGCCGCTGGGGCGGTGACGAATTTGTTTGCTTGTTGCTCGAAGTAAAAGATAAAAATGATGTGTTGTGTCTTGCCAGAAAGTTAGCTGTTCGTGTGGCTGAGGCTGTGACTCTGAGTGGCCTGACGTTGCATATAAAGATCAGCATAGGTATCGCACTCTTTCCGGCCGACGGTGACACTGCGCAAGTGCTGATTAAGCATGCAGATATGGCTATGTATCAGGCAAAAGGCTCGGCGCAGCAAGTGATGTTGTTCCGGCATCATAGCGATACAAATCCAGACTAATTAGCTCCGAAAAACGGCTCTGGATCCAGAAAAATAAAAGTGGGGGAAGATGAATAACTCAAGGATAGAAATCAGTTTTCGGTTTCGTCAGTTAAACAAAATGCAGGCTCTGACTTTGTGCCGCGAAATAGATGCTGTCTCTTACGCTGCTGAAACAGAGCAGCAAGCAAGTGCGGCAATTGCGGTAAGTGAAAGTAATACAAAACAACTTACCTATAGTGCTCTGGTTGCGCTAAAACCCGAAAACATCGAAGCCATTACCATGTTTTATGTTCGCCAGGGCATGGATCTGAGCCACTGCGATATTTTAATCACTGCAACATTAGCGAACACCACAGGTTTTACCCTGCCAGCCATAGTGAACCAGATGCTGAAGCATATTGACTGCCCACTCAGCTTCTCAGTACTGACTTAAAAATCCGGTATAAACAAATAACAGCTTGCTATTGCTGTAGCCAACAATGGACGTCACAAAACCTTACAGTTTAATCCGCTGATTTAAGGTTTTTGTTTTGCAGATGGTTTTCCAATTGTGGTGCAATAAACTCATTGATTCTGACTGAAAACGGTAAAATTCATATGGTTAAGCTCGGCGTTCTTATCGCTATTGCTCTTTACACATCTGCTCTGGCTGCTAGTCAGGTATCAACCCTGATTAAAAAGGATGAGGAGGGGCAATGGCGGGTGACATACAGCACAGCTTCGCCAATGCAGCGTATGGTGTTTCAACGCAATCCGGATGGCTCAAGGGCAAAGCACTGGGTAGCACAATCCGAGCTTTTTAAAACTCTGTACCTGGATGGTACAGAAGCTGTGGTCAGAGCCGATGGTCAGCCTTTTAGTGAGGTTAGTTTTGACCTTCCAGCGGTTTATACACCTTTACCTAAAGAATATGCTGCTTTTTCTCCTTTTTCTGACGGTGGCATGCTGCTGCATTCGGGACGCTTTTTTGCCTGCGCAGAGCACTGCCAGCCAGAATTGAATAGTTGGACCTTGACACTAAAAGCGCCTGTTGGTGAGAACATCATTGTTGGCGGCAAGCTCTATCAAAATGAAGTGACCWGGCAGGAGCGGGACAGTGGTTCAAAGCTGTATCTGGGCAAAGCAACCCCTTTAGCCGGACCTGATTTTATCAGCCTGATTGACTCTGAGTTACCCCTAATACTTCAGCAGCAAATCAACAGCCAGTTACCGCAATTGATGGCATATTTCACCTCACAGATGGGAGCTCTGAACTTCAGACCTGCGCTTTTTGCTTCTTATAGCGCAACAGAAGATGGCAGTTATGGTCATCAGGGCGGCACTTTACCAGGACAAATTTTTATGCACTGGTATGGGGAAAAGGCGATAGAGAAGCTGGAATCAGAAGCCGTATTCTGGTTTTTTGCCCATGAAGTGGCGCATTTGTATCAGCGAGAAGCCGGAGCTGTTGATCGCAGTCAGGATGCCTGGGTGCATGAAGGTGCGGCAGAGTATCTGGCTGGGCTGGCAACAACAGAAGTGCAGCAGAACAAGCAGATGTTGCAGCAGAAGCTAACGGATGCCGGGCAGCAGTGTGCGGCAGGATTAGAAAAACAGCGAAATTATGCCAAAGCTGCAGCTGCCAATTCACAATTGCACTACAGCTGTGGTTTGTTATTAAACCATGCCATCGATCAACAGTTGCAGCAGCTGGATCCACAGATGAGCTTCTTCAGGTTATGGGCGTTGTTCAATGCACGGGTGCAAGATGGGCAAACCGCACAAGCTGCCACTTATCTGACTGTACTCAAAGCTTATGTTTCAGCAGAGTTCTGGCAGCAACTTCACTTGTTCAGCAGCCAGGATGATTTTGATGCACTCAAGTTCATACAGCAGTTACAAGCGGCTCATCAGCCTGGATTGATAAAAACCAACACACCTACCACGATGTAGGGCAGCTGTCCGCTTCATCAAATTTATTCAAACACGAATTATTCTTAATTGCTTTGCAATTGAGATCTATTTTCATTTAGAATTCCGGCACTGTTTTCAGAGGGAAGTGCCATGTCATTGTTTAAACTCCACAAAATATCCTTAGTTGCTTTGGCTGTGGCCACAAGTTGTTATTCTGCAGCCCTACTGGCAGATGACAGCAAAGCCGTTGATGAAAAAGAAATTGAAGTGATCACGATAAAAAGCCAGCGTGGTTTAATTTCTTATGTCAGTGCTTCAGGTGCGAAGTCTGATACTCCTATTATCGAAACTCCGCTCTCCGTGTCAGTACTGACCGAAGAGCGTATTGCTGATTTAGGCGCGCTGACGGTTCAGGATGCTTTGGGTTACGTGTCGGGTTTATACAATGGTCCTTATGGTCTGGATACCCGGGGTGACTGGTCTGTGATCCGTGGTGTGTCGCCAGTGCAGTATCTGGATGGTCTGAAATCCTTGTTTGGTTATTACAACAATGTGCGCACAGAGCCTTTTGGCTTGTCGCAAATTGAAATTCTGAAAGGCCCAAGTTCAGTCTTGTATGGTCAGGGTTCTATTGGCGGTATCGTCAATTTAGTCAGCAAAAAACCTGAAGCAGCCACCAGCGGTCAGTTATGGGCGCAATTGGGTAACTATTCACGTAAACAACTGGCTGGTGATATCACAGGTTCACTGAATGACGATGAAACACTGCAAGGCCGCTTGGTGGGGGTATGGCGCGACAGTGATACTCAGACTGACTTTGTGCCAGACAACAGCAAAGCCTTAGCACCGTCTTTTAGCTGGCAGGCCAGTGACGACACTAAAGTGACAGTGCTTGGCAACTGGCAGGAAAGGGAATCAGGCACCAGTACGCAGTTTTTCCCGCATCAGGGCACTATTTTACCCAATGAGTTTGGTCAGATCCCAAGCAACCGTTTTGTCTCCGAACCAGGTTTTGACCGTTATGACACAGAGCAACAATCCGCTACTGTGATTGTGGAACACCAGCTGACGGATGATTGGGGTGTGCGTGTCGCCAGCCGGTACAGTGACAGTCACGCCGATTACGACACTATGTATGGCTGGCCGCCAGTGTTTCAGGATGACAACCGCACTATCTCCCGTGTGGCTTACTTGAGTAATGCCGATGCACGTTCTATCACCAGTGATGCTCAGTTGCATGGTGATTTACAAATAGGCTCAATAGAGCACAAGCTGGTGATGGGTTTTGATTACCAGAATGCCTACACCGACAATGACTCATTTTATGGTGCGGGTGGTTTACTGGACTTATACAACCCTGTGTATGGTCAGGTGACAGATTTACCAACAGATGCTGATGTGACTGATTATGCAGCCACCAAGGTGTATCAGAGCGGCCTGTATCTGCAAGACAATATGAAAATTGCCGATAGCTGGATGGTGTCTGCGGCGTTACGCCGTGACCGCACAGTTAGCCGTACCGAAGGCTCTGAGGCTGAATCTCAGTATGCCACTACAGGTCGTCTGGGCCTGATGTATCTGATGGATGGTGGCGTCTCGCCTTACATTAGCTACAGCGAATCCTTTGAACCACTGCTCGGCGCTGATGCTTATGGTAAAGCCTTTAAGCCTCAAACCGGCGAGCAGTGGGAAGCTGGTGTGAAATATCAGCCTGACAATACAGAACATCTGTTAACGGCTGCTATCTATCAAATTAAAGAACAAAACCGCACTACCACTTTAGCGGCTGACCAGTTGGGTGACCCGGAACTGATTGATCCAAATGGCCAAATTCAGGGTGGGGAAGTGACAGCTAAAGGTGTGGAACTGGAAGCTCAGCTGGCATGGCAGCAGCTGGATATTTATGCCAGCTATGCCTATACCGACGCTTATGTCAGCCAAAGTAATACATTGGGTGAAGAAGGGGCTGATTTATCCGCAGTGCCGGAACAACAGGCTTCTGTTTGGGCGACCTGGCGTTTGGCTATGGTTGATGGCATGAAAGTGGGTGGTGGTGTGCGTCATGTAGGTAAAACATCGGATGGCAGCGCTTATGTCGCGATGAATGGTGTGGTGCTGAACGACCCGCTGACCACGCCTTCTTATACCTTGCTGGATGCGATGCTGGGCTATGAAATGGGAGATTACGATCTAAGCCTGCAGGTGCAAAACCTGACTGACAAAACAGTGATCACCTCCTGTCTGAATCGTGGGGATTGTTTCTACGGTCAGCGCCGTTCTGTCAGTGCAAACCTGCGTTATAAGTTCTGATAGACACTTTTATCGTGGCTTTGATGTAAAACCCCGGGTTATAAAGTCCCGGGGTTTTCTTTTTTCCTTCTTGTTGTTCAGCCACTGAGTCAGTTAGAGTGCAGTTTTCTGATGAAATGGTGAGCCTGATGACTGCCCCATTATTTTTTGACAGCCCACAAGCCTTCCGATGCTGGCTGGAGTTACACGCAGCCACTGCGTCAGAGCTATTAGTAGGCTTTCACAAGGTCGCTACGGATAAGTCGTGTATGAGCTGGTCTGAATCTGTAGATGAAGCTTTGTGTTTTGGCTGGATCGATGGCAAACGTAAGCGTATAGATGAACAGAGCTACAGCATTCGTTTTACGCCACGTAAAAAGAGCTCCATCTGGAGTCAAATCAATATAGATAAGATGGAAAACTTGCGGGCTCAAGGCCGGATGACTGCAGCAGGGGAGTTAGCCTTCTCTTACAGAACAGAGCAAAAATCTGCAATCTACTCGCATGAGCAGGAGACAGTGGCCAGCTTGTCAGCAGAAGAACTAACAATTTTTCAGAGCAATGCTGCAGCCTGGTCGTTTTTTGTAACCACAGCACCAGGTTATCAAAAGGTGCTGCTGCACTGGATCTGTAGCGCCAAAAAAGCTGAAACCCGTTTATCCAGACTGGCGAAATTAATGGAAGCCAGCGAAGCGGGGAAAAAAATGCAATAACTGCTGAAAATACAAAAATGTCAGGAACGTTTTTTGGACAGCTTTAGCTGGTCCCGAAGGGATTTTTCACAGGGATGTGAAAAACAAAAAGCCCCGCGGTTTTCACCAGCGGGGCTTTTTTGCATTAGCAGCTAATTAGTTTTTAGCAGCGGCAGCTTTCTTTTCTTTCTCTTTTGCAATCACTGTGTCAGCCACGTTTTGTGGACATGGTGCGTAGTGAGAGAATTCCATAGAGAACTGACCACGACCAGAAGTCATAGTACGCAGTGTAGAGATGTAACCGAACATCTCAGACAGTGGTACGTCACCTTTGATACGTACGCCAGTGACGCCAGCTTCCTGACCAGAGATCATGCCACGACGACGGTTTAAGTCACCGATTACATCACCTACGTGATCTTCAGGAGTGAAGACGTCAACTTTCATGATTGGCTCAAGCAGTTGCGCGCCAGCTTTTGGAATTGACTGACGGAAAGCGCCTTTAGCTGCGATTTCGAACGCGATGGCTGAAGAGTCAACTGCGTGGAAACCACCGTCGAATACTTCAACTTCAACGTCTAATACTGGGAAGCCCGCTAAAGTACCAGTGCTCATCATTGAAGCAAAACCTTTCTCGATGGCTGGCATGAATTCTTTTGGAACGCTACCACCAACAGTAGAAGAGATGAACTTGAAGCCTGAACCTTGCTCACCTGGACGAATGCGGTAGTCGATTTTACCGTATTGACCTGAACCACCAGATTGTTTCTTGTGCGTGTAGCTGTCTTCAATTTCACGAGTGATTGTTTCGCGGTAAGCAACCTGTGGTTGACCTACAACTAATTCAACACCGTAAGTACGTTTCAGGATGTCTACTTTGATATCTAAGTGCAGTTCACCCATACCTTTCAGAATGGTTTCGCCTGAATCAACATCAGTCTCAACACGGAACGTTGGATCTTCTGACACCATCTTACCGATGGCGATACCCATTTTCTCAACAGAACCTTTGTCTTTTGGCGTGACAGAGATAGAGATTACTGGCTCTGGGAAGATCATTGGTTCTAAAGTACAGATGTGTTTTGGATCACACAGAGTGTGGCCAGTTTGCGTGTTGTTCTTCAGACCAACCAGCGCGATGATATCACCGGCCTGAGCTGTAGTCAGGTCAGTACGGTCATTCGCGTTCATCTCAACCATACGGCCGATACGTTCAGTTTTACCTGTGAACGAGTTCAGTAAGGTATCGCCTTTGTTCAGAACACCAGAGTAAATACGGATAAAGGTCAGGGCGCCGAAACGGTCATCCATGATCTTGAATGCTAAAGCACGGAACGGCTCATCAGCAGAAACGATAGCGAATTCGCCAGTTGCTTCGCCTTCTTCGTCAGTCAGAGGCTGTGGGTTTACTTCAGTTGGAGACGGTAAGTAATCAACAACAGCGTCTAACAGTAATTGCATACCTTTGTTTTTGAAGGCAGAACCACAGTAGGTAGGGAAGAATGCCAGGTCACGTGTACCTTTACGGATACAAGCTTTGATCTGCTCAATAGTAGGTTGTTCACCTTCCATATATGCCATTAACAGGTCGTCATCTTGTTCCACAGCAGTTTCAACTAACTGCTCACGGTACATAGCAACGTCATCAGCCATATCCGCTGGGATATCTATTACTTCGTAGTTTTCTGGTTTGCCAGAATCATCCCACACGTAGGCTTTTTCAGTCAGCAGGTCAACCACACCCACGAAAGTATCTTCGCGGCCGATTGGTAAAGTCATGATCAGTGGCTGAGCGCCCAGTACGTTTTTAACTTGATCTGTCACGCGGATGAAGTCAGCACCGATACGGTCTAACTTGTTTACGAAAATCAGACGAGATACTTTCGCGTCGTTCGCATAACGCCAGTTAGTTTCTGACTGAGGTTCAACACCACCAGAACCACAGAATACACCGATACCACCGTCTAATACTTTCAGAGAACGGTAAACTTCAACTGTGAAGTCAACGTGGCCTGGTGTATCTATTACGTTGAAGCGGTGACCTTTCCAGAAACAGGTTACAGCTGCTGACTGGATAGTAATACCACGCTCAGCTTCTTGTACCATGAAGTCAGTGGTCGATTCACCTTCGTGAACTTCACCTATCTTATGGATTTTACCGGTCAGTTTCAGGATACGCTCGGTAGTAGTGGTTTTGCCGGCATCAACGTGGGCGAAGATACCAATGTTTCTATATAAGGATAAATCTGCTGACATAGTAATCTCAATAAGCTAGGGTTTGAAAATAGTGCGGTAATATACAGGAAATTATTCCGATTTGCCCGAAAAAAAATCACCTGTATCTATGAATTTTATGTCCGTGTTGAGCAAACTTAGCCGGACTTGGTTTTAGCCTCGTGTCTTACGCTGTGACTTTACGACTCAGAAGCTTAAATGACGCAGGTTACAGCTGTATTTCTGCACTGATTTTTATCAGCAGACTGATGGATATGGTGTGGAGAAATCTGGCAATTCAGCAGTACAGCCGCCTATACAACGGGCGAACCCGATAGAGGCCAGTTAACTATCTGAGCGATAAACCGCCATGACAACAAAGCCTGCATAGCAGGCATTGGTTCTACAGTTTTAAGCTGCGACAGCTAAAAGGTCAGACAAATTGCAATACGGCCAGGCCAACGAGGCCGCTAATGGCCAAAATACAATGTTCAAGCAATTGCTCTGTTCTTTTCTCTTTTGTGATTTCTGCACCTGGGAAAAATACGTAAATCAGATTGATCAACAACAGCAGTAACAAACCCAGTCGGGCTGTAAATAACAATATATCGGTCAGCACTTATCACTCCACTACTATCTCAGGACAGGCCAGTACACAATTCACTCTTTTACTATACGGCTGTAACGACCTTGCGGTTTTCAGCCTTTGCCAGCTAAATAGTAAAAATGCGCAGTTAAAAACCGCGGTAGCATACTGATCAAAGTGGCAATGGGCAAGGCGCGTATTGTCACATCTGCTAATGGCTATCGACTTCTTCTCATAGCCTCTGTTGTATTGCGCAGGTTGCGTCACTGAGTTGCCCCCTGACTGCGACAATATGTCGCATCGGCTGATACTGCCCCTTATGTAAAAATAACGCTCAGTTAACTGTTTAATGCTAAGGCGTTATTTTTTATGCCATTTCCCTGTCGTATTCTGCTAAATCTCGCTTGTTCTGCATTTTCTTTTTCTGTTATGGCTGGTGAGTATCATGGCTAAACTCACTATCCATAACCCACAACAGCAGAAAAGAGCGCTGCGTGCTGCTGGTGCTCAAAGAGCGGTTTTTTTCTGGCATGGCTGGTCTGCGCTGATGATAGCGCCCGTATTGCTGGTGTTAGTAGTTACCGGCTGTGCTTATTTATTCGATCGTGAATTTGATCAGTGGTGGCAAAAGGACGCCTATC
This sequence comes from Rheinheimera sp. 1928-s, assembly GCF_029269265.1. Lineage (GTDB taxonomy): Bacteria > Pseudomonadota > Gammaproteobacteria > Enterobacterales > Alteromonadaceae > Pararheinheimera. The sequence goes on along the minus strand of NZ_JARIXP010000005.1, from coordinate 530,998 downwards.
AGGTAAAACCACAAGGTACTGTCGCCACATTAGCGCAACAGCAAGATTACCTGCGTCAGCAGTATCCGGCTTGGACCATCAACAGAGTGATGTTAGCTCAGGCTCCAACTCAGGCCGTGCGCTGGCAACTGACAGCGCCTGATGGAGTGCATTTGATTTATCTGGATCCATACCGTTTAGTGGTGCAGGCTGATATTGACCCTACAACCCAGCCAATGGCCATAGTGCGGCGTTTGCATGGTGAGCTGATGGCTGGCACAACAGGGGGTTATATTGTCGAGTGGATGTCATGCTGGACTTTATTTTTACTGCTGACAGGTGGCTGGCTCTGGTGGCCCAAACATTGGCGGCTTGCCGGGGTTTTAGTGCCAAGAAAACGCAGTGATGGCCGGGTGCACTGGCGCGACTGGCACGCCGTTCTGGCACTTATCAGCTCATTAGCTTTGGCATTTCTGGTATTGAGTGGTATGCCGTGGTCGACGTTTTGGGGCAAGCAGTTTGCCCAGTTGGGTCGGGACTTCAGCACGGAGTGGCACTGGGTAACGCCATCGCCCAATTTTCATTTACCGGACACTGTGAAAAGCAGAGCTGTGGATCCGCACCATGAACATCAGGAACATGCTGCAACAGACTCAGCAGCAGTGCATATCACAGGAGGAACTGAATCCTGGGTCACACAACAGCATTCGGCGCCACAGGCAGCGCATCCTCATCATTCGAAGTTGCACGAATTAACATCTCAGCCACAGCAGGCCGATGTCAGTAAGGCTGAAGCTTATTTGACAAGGCTGGCGCTGGAAACTTATGGTCCTGGTGTACGTATTTTTTATCCTGCAACTGACAAAGATGTATTTAAAATCAACTACGTGCCTGATAAAGCCGAAGGCCAGCAGACTCTTTATATAGACCCTGCCAGTGGTGAATTGCTGGATGATATTGGCTGGCTGCGTTATTCGGCCTTAGCCAAAGTGGTGGAATGGGGCACCATGACCCATTTAGGGCGGCAATACGGGGTCTGGAATCAGTGGCTGAATTTGCTGTTTTGTTTACTGGTACTTGCAGCTTTAATTGCAGCTTTAACTTTATGGTGGCGACGCAGAAAACCAGGGCGATGGTTGCCGCCTTTGCAAAGCACAGACAGCTTGCCTTTGGCGTTAAAGCTCAGTTTGCTGGCACTGGTCGTACTGTTTCCGCTACTGCTGTTGTCATTGCTTGCTTTTGTAGTGTGCAAGTTCTGGCAGCGCAGAGGTGCTGTTGAGTGAATTGTTGATAGGTAGAAGGGGCTTTATTCGCTTTGGCGCGAATTAAGAGAAATAAACTGACAAAGGTAGCGTTGCAACTCTGGCATAACAAAATAAGGCATGTTAAAACAGTGATCATTAAATGCAAAAGGAGTTGTAGATGAACTACTTAGTTTCGGTGTTAGCTGTTTTAGTTTTAAGTGGATGTGGTGGAGGTGGTTCAGATACAGATTCGGGATCAGGCCAGGGACAAAGTAAACCACTTCTGGCTGACTATCACGGTAGTTGGGGCATCGATGGATTGGCTGTAGCGATGATTTCCTCCACCAGTGTGACCACTTATGTATACGACGAAAGCCGGGGCTGTTACGAAGCCGATTTTTTTGATGTGACGGCCAGTACCAATACATCACTAACAACAAAAGATGTTACAACAGGTGAGGTTTCTACCTCATCTTTTGCGCTGGTAAACGGTATGCTGCGCATTAAAGAAGGCAATGAAACTCTGGACTTGCCTGCAACAGATTATTTTGTGCCATCACCTGGCTGCCCTAATGTGAACGGCATTCAGACTATTACTGCTGAAATTACTCTGGAGACTTTGCCTCCTTATGTCACGATAAACCGCAGTGCGCAATCCAGTGGATATGTAGAGTATTCTTACGACATTAGTTTTGATACCAATAAAAACTCTGAGCTTGATGCCGGGGATGTGACTCTGATGGTACGTCATTTCAAAAGGGATGGTGAAGAAAACATCAAACTGCCACTCAGTGATATCAGAGCCGCTGTCTGGCTTTATACCCCTGTGAATGGCAGTACCCGTGTTCAGGTAACCAGTAACTCAATAGCGTCTTTTACCTTAGGTTTGGAGCAGCAAGGTTCAACGCTGAAATTTACTGCCGATGCCAGGCAGCATGCTTCTCTGATGCGTATCGCTGCTGATACCCCAATAGTAGTCAATACCTATCTGCATTATCCATCACCTGAAGCTGAAATACTGGAAGGATTCGCTGATGGTCCATGGAACTGGTCTGGCGCTGAGCATCGTGATGTATTTCCGGAACAAGGTACTGCGATCCCCAATACTTATCCACAATATGTTATGACAGATGCTACTGGAGATCTGTCAGTAGGTCAGGCCAAATGGGTGGATATTAAGTCGGTCAAACTTAGTTTCAATTAAACGAATAACAGACCTGCCCGGTTTGCTGGGCAGGTCTGTTATGTTTACGCCAAAGTTGGATAATCGGTATAACCTAAAGGCCCTTTGCCATAAAACAGCTCTGGTCGTGGCTGGTTTAGTGGTGCATCCAGTTCTAAACGTTTTGGTAAATCCGGGTTGGCAATAAAAGGTATACCGAAGGCGATAGCATCTGCTTTACCATCTGCCAACCAGGCATTGGCTTCTGCTTTGCTGAATTTTTCATTCGCAATCACAGTGCCACCAAACAGTTGTTTGATCAGCGGTGTAATACTGTCGTCAGCTGCATGTTCACGGGTAGAGATAAAAGCTATACCACGTTTGCCCAGTTCAGTGGCTACGTAACTAAAAGTGGCGGTGCGGTTGGAGTCAGCCATATCATGAGCGTCCATACGAGGGGCTAAGTGCATAGCCACTCTGTCTTTGCCCCAAACACTTATACAAGCATCTGTGATTTCCAGCATCAAACGGGCGCGGTTTTCTAAAGAACCACCGTATTCGTCATCACGTAAGTTGGTGCTGTCTTGCAGGAACTGGTCGAGCAAATAGCCATTGGCGCCATGGATCAGCACACCATCAAAACCAGCGGCTTTGGCATTTAAAGCGCCGATACGGAAAGCTTCAACTACGTCTTTAATTTCGCTTAAAGTTAAAGCACGTGGTTCTTCATAGTCTTTGATTGGACGAACAAGGCTGACATGGCCAGCCGGACGCAACGCACTTGGTGCTACAGGTTTGGCACCGTCCAGATAAATCGGATCAGAAATACGGCCTACGTGCCACAGCTGCAGGAAAATACGGCTGCCTGCTTTATGCACTGCGTCAGTGACCAGCTTCCAGCCTTCAGTCTGAGCTTGCGACCAAATTCCTGGTGTATCAGGATAACCCACACCCATAGGGGTCACAGCTGTGGCTTCGGATAAAATTAAGCCTGCGCCGCTGCGCTGGGTATAGTATTCAGCCATCATGGCATTAGGCACACGGCCTTCGTCAGCACGACAGCGGGTTAAAGGCGCCATGACAATACGGTTTTTCAGGGTTAAATCACCTATGGTGATTGCATCAAATAAAGTTGGCATCTGTAACTCCTCAAAGTTGATCATTTAAACGCGCCAGAAACTGTTGAATAACTTCTTCATTACGCGAGAAAAAATTCCACTGGCCTACTTTTTTGCTGCTGATAAAACCAGCACGTTGCAAGGTGGCCAGATGGGCTGACACTGTCGACTGAGACAAACCGGTTTTCTGGTCGATTTTGCCGGCACATACACCAAAACTCAGTGAGTGTTCCTGATCGGCGAAATAGACTTCAGGTTGTTTCAGCCAGTTTAAAATTTCCCGTCGCACTGGGTGGGACAGGGCTTTGATCATGTCGTCGAGTTCTGCAGAGCTCATCGGTTAATCCATATGTGTATATCGCGATGCGGCGAAATATATATCGTCAAGTTGCGATATGCAACTTTTATTTTGTTCTGCCCGGTACATTTGTCTGCTGCTATGCTCAGAACAGACTCTCCAGGCAGGCACAGTGAGCAGGAATAGATATGAATAGTTTTTTGTCGTCGCTGGAACTTAAGCGTAGCGAAAATGCGCTTTACGTGTGTTTTACCGGCATTCATGAAGATTACCTGACGGCCCGTTATGCCGAAGCTCTGGAGCAGTTTTGCCAGGCGATGCAAGGCAAGCCCTGGGCTCGTATCGTGGATTTGCGCCAATGGTCAGTGACTGCTGTGCAAAACCAGAAAATGATAGAGCAATTACTGCAACAGGATTTAAAGCGGGGTTTAACTTTGGAATACGTACTGCTTCCGCCGGATGCTGTAGGACGCTGGCAAGTAGAGCAAACTTTAAAAAGTTTAAATAGCTTTACATCCAGTGAGGTTTTTCATCCGACTAACGATGAAAACGAGGCATTAGATGGTCTGCTGAAACATGGTTTTTCTGTCAATTTTGGCGCTGTGACCCGACACGAATCACGCTGCTGGAAAGTTCCGAAAACACCGGAGACTAAAAGCTAAATTATTAAAATACAGCGTAAAGAAACCATCTGCTTGTTACAGCGTACTACGGCATGTTTCAACTTAAGTTTACCGAAAATAAATAAATATACTTCTGATCTTTTTAAGCATCGACGCCGTTTTCTATTGCGGGTTTTATGTTCAACTAAAAGGAAATCAGAATGAAATTTCGCTCATTATTGAATTTAACCGTTCTCTCTGCAGCTTTAGTCGTCTCTGCTGCATCTTATGCTGCTGCCAAAGCTGATATCGTTGATACTGCGGTAGCTGCAGGTAGCTTTAACACGCTAGTGACTGCGGTCAAAGCAGCAGACCTGGTCGATACTTTAAAAGGTACTGGCCCATTTACTGTGTTTGCACCAAACGACGCCGCTTTTGCCAAAATTCCAGCTGCAGATTTACAGGCGCTGTTAAAAGACAAAGCCGCTCTTGGTAATGTACTGACCTATCACGTGGTGGCGGGTAAAGTGATGGCTGCTGATGTCGTGAAGTTAACCTCAGCCAAAACAGTACAAGGCCAGGATTTAAAAATCGCGGTGAAAGACGGTGTGGTTTATGTCGATGGCGCTAAGGTGATTAGCACTGATATTGAAACCAGCAACGGTGTTATTCACGTGCTCGATTCTGTTGTATTACCTAAATAGTCACTGTGTCGCAAAGTAGATGAAAAGGGGCCTTGTGCTCCTTTTTCTTTTTGCCTTTTTGTTTATGGAAGCTGCGCAGGCGGATTCTCTGCTGTTAAACTTAGGTCATTTGAAATTGATTTTGTATTCACAAGGAAGATAGCTGTGGTGAAAACACTGCTTTTTGTGGCTTTGTTGTGGTGTATATGCTGTGAAGCGTCTGCAGGGCAGGCTGCAGTGGTCTGGATGAAAAATGGTGACAGATTAACTGGTATGATCACCCAGCAGGACAAAAAGATTGTATTTCTGAACTTACCTTATTCAGGGCAAGTGCAATTACCCAGAGCTCAGATTGAGCGTATTGAACAGCCAAAACTTGCAGCTGTTGAAGTGACTCCTGCGGCTGCCCAGCCGGAAGCCCCAGTGGTTAAAAACCAGGCCGTAAGGCACTCCAGCATAGATTTAACTGCGGGTAAAAAGCGCAGTAGTAGCAGGTCGGATAATCTGGGCTTTAAAACTGCTTTTGAGCAACGTGATGACAATTTACGGCTGACCTTTGATGCCAAATACGATTACGAAACCAGTAACTCGTTAAAGAAAACCCATAAATATCTGCTGAATCCAGGTGCTGACTATTTTTTTCAGCCTCAGCTATTCTGGCGGAATAAAATCGACTACTCGCAGGATTTTGTCAGCTCAGACTACAAAAATATCGATTTAAGTTCAGGCCTGGGTTATAGCTTTTATGATACCAAAGAGCTGAGGGTGGAACTGATAGCTCTGGCTGGTTTAAAACGAACTTACTTTAAAGAAAGTGCTGGATTAGAACTTTTTGTCGGTGACAGACAAAGTCTGGATTTTCGTCATATTCAGCTGGAATGGGACTTGCGTTATTTATGGACCGGTAGCAGTTTTGAGATTTTCAGCGAAGGCAGTTACTTAAAACCTGTGAATCAGCCTGTGAGCTTTATCCAATTTAAACAGGATGTGAATCTGAGTACAGGGCTGAGTTATTACCTGACAGAGCGTATCCGCTTGTCATTTTCGGTGGATTTTGATTGGTCTAAAATTGATGTGGTGTTGCCACAGGATTTGGTGATTTCTTCCGACAGCCGCGATTTACATCAAAAACTTAGTATAGGTGCGAAATTCTGAAATGGGGGTCAGATTGTTGGCAGATAACCATCTGACCCTAAAAGCCTTATCTTGTCATTGCAAGCGGTAAACTATTTTCTACTGAGGTTGCATTCACGTCCATCAACTGACCATTAAAGTAAATGAAAGTGTAGGTAACTGTAACAACATGGGTTGCTGTTTCATATGTTTGTGATATTGCGGTTGCGCACGGACCTTTATCGCAAGGCGCAGCAGGAGCATGCTCAGGCGTTGTAGAATCCACACTGTCGCTTGTGCTCACATGAACCAATTCTGCCGAACTATCCAAATCGAACGTATCGGCCGAAATAACGTTTCCTTTTTCGTCCCAAACGGTAACTGTTGCCTTACCCAATTCCTTGTTATGAACAATTTCACTGCATGCTCCTGCAACGCATTCACGCAGTGGCGTTGTGTTTGCTTCAGCATTTCCAACAAGAAAGCACAAGCCAAAAATCAACACTAACCTATGATATATCTTGATATTCACAAATAAATTCCTTTTATAGTTTCGTTTGGATCTCAACGGGCAGGATAGTTTTGAATCGCTAAATTTAACTATTTTAGGAATTCAGCTTGAACAGTGACACGCCAAATTAACAAATGCAACTTATTTTGTATTCTTTTTGGGTCAGGCTTTGTTCTTTGTTCTGGTTGCTTCCCCATTAACTACTTGTTTTTGCATTGTTTTTTATTGCATTTTATCAGGCGATGGCAATAAAAATTCTGCACATCAACAAGCCAAGGCCAGTCCAATAGATTGATGCAATAAGTTCCAAGCCTTGATCCTGAGCTGAACCCATTTTTAATCAGAGATAAGCTCTGCCGCAATCCTAAAACTGGTTTGCCGTGCTTTAGGGTCGTGCATCATGCTGGTGAGCATCAGCTCGTCCGGATTGGTTTGTTCAATAAAATCCAGCAAACCTTTTTTCACTTCAGCCGGATTGCCTATAACTGAACAGGCCAGAGCTTTTTCCACATAAGCTTTTTCATGTGCTTGCCAGATCTGGTCCATATCTTCAACTGGATCAGGTAACAAACCCGGCACACCTCTTACCAAATTCACAAACTGCTGCTGAGGTGAGGTAAACAGATGCTGGGCTTCTGCTTTAGTTTCTGCGGCAAATACATTCAGCGCCAACATCAGATATGGTTTATCCAGTTGAGCCGATGGCTTAAATTCTCTTCGATACAAAGCAGCGGCCTGTTCCATCATCGCTGGGGCAAAATGCGAGGCAAATGCATAAGGTAAACCCATATGAGCCGCCAGTTGAGCGCCGTATAAACTCGAACCTAAAATCCATAGAGGCACATTCAGGTTTTGTCCTGGCACGGCTTGTACCGCCTGATTTGGCTTCACCGGACCAAAGTATTGCTGCAATTCAAGGATATCGGTTGGGAACTGATCTTCAGTTTCCATGCGGTTGCGCCGTAAAGCCCGTGAATCAACCTGTGAGCTTTATCCAATTTAAACAGGATGTGAATCTGAGTACAGGGCTGAGTTATTACCTGACAGAGCGTATCCGCTTGTCATTTTCGGTGGATTTTGATTGGTCTAAAATTGATGTGGTTTTGCCACAGGATTTGGTGATCTCTTCCGGCAGCCGCGATTTACATCAAAAACTTAGTATAGGTGCTAAGTTTTGAAAAAGGGGCCGAGTTTTGACTCAGCCCCAATCCAGTGATTTAAAGATTGATAGAAGTGCTGGCACTGCACTTCGTTGTGCTTGCTGCTTCACAAACTTTATAGCTGTAGCTACCACGGTTTAACGGGCCGTCGCGGTGCGCGCCGTCGTTAGCTGTAGTCAGTACTTTAACATTGTTGCGGTATAGGTCTACTGAACTGGTTGTGGCGCTTGCCCAGGTCAGATCGACATAACTTTTACCTTTGTTTTTCACTGATTTTAACGTCAGGCTGATACCCGGAGTTGGAGTACCACCAGCACAACCATTGGTTGTCAGATACTGATGCGCTGCAGCAGCCTGAACAATACCGTAACCAAAGTACACATCTTTACCAGCAGCGCCTGCGTCTTTTGCAGTCGCTTTTAACGCATTACGGATTTGAGTTCCGGTACAGCTTGGGTGGTTTGACCACACCAGAGCTGCGACACCAGCTACAGCCGGAGTTGCCATAGAAGTGCCACTCATCAGGCCATAATCGCTGGTGCCAATGTGGATAGAAGCAGTAGTTGCTGCCAGCAGAGCAGTTCTGTCTTCAAAAGCAGCACCTACCGCTGGGATGGATGTAGTGTTGGCCGAACCTTCACCTAAAGTACCGTACAACATGCCTGCAGTGTTGTTGATCAATATGGCGCCAACACCACCAGAGTTCTGACAGTTTTTCACTTTATCGTGGAAAGAAATCACACCACGGTCAATCATACAGATTTTACCGGCAGCACCTGAGTTAACACTCTGAGCTGTTCCCATGAAAAAAGTAGCTGCGCTGGCAGACCCCGGGTTTTCCATCGCTGAAGTTGCATAGGGTGTGCCGTTGGCGCTTAAGGTAGCACTGGTTGCCATATCGGCTGGATAAGTTGATAAAGTATCAACACCACCAGCTGTGGCTTCCACACAGAAAGTTTCATTAGTCTGGCCATTCAGGGTACAGCTTGGGAATTGAGAGAAGTCAGCAATGTTGTTGTTATTGTCGTTAGCGCCGATCATCATGACGGAAGGGTAACCAGCTGGGTATGAACGCACGTTATTGCCATCGTTACCGGCAGCAGCTAAAACTAAACCACCGCCATCAGTAAAGGTTTTAAAAGCGTTAGATTCAGTAGTGTTAGAACCACCACCACCTAAGCTCATGCTGATAATATTTGAACCAGCGTTTTTACATTTTTGTGCTGCATGAGCCAGATCAGAAGAGTAACCCCAACCTTCCGCATTAAATACTTTGATGATATGCATAGCAACACCAGGTGCCATGCCAATTACACCTATGCCGTTGTCTGCTGCACCTATGGTTCCTGCTACGTGAGTGCCGTGTGGGCCACCATTGTCGTACCAGTTGCCAGTGCCTGAGTCGTTATCTCCTGTGATACTACCCCAGTTAAAGTCAGGGTTAGACTGGTCTAAACCTGAGTCAATCACACAAACTTTCATGCCAGCACCAGGGTTAAATTGCACCTGATTGGCCTGAGACTGGTATACAGCATAAGGAGTAATTTGTTGCTGCATTGGATCGCCAGCGTCGTCGTTAAACAGCGCCATAGGTTTACGCACTAAGTCTTCTTCAATCAGTTTGATATGTGGGTTCTTTAAAATACCTTTGATGTCATCTACAGATCTGCCGTTAAACTGAGCTGCGATAAAACCATCTGCATCTACTTTTACTTCACCACCCAGCTGTTTTGTTAACGCAGTGATCATACCTTTGTTGGCATTGTCGACCTGAATAATGACCCGATCTGCAGCTGCCGCACTGCCACAGCCTAAAGCCAATAAAGTTGCTAATGCAGTTGGATTTAACTTGTTGATTTTCATTTAGTTGTTCCCGTTAATTATTATTATTTTCTCCGTTGCGACTATTCATCTTACGTGTTTTAGTCGCAATAAATTGGAGTCTTGTCGCATGCTTTTGTATATAAGCATCGTCTAAATGCCATTTTTTTGTAGATAAAATCAACTGGGTTATTAAATTTTGTTTTCAATTGTAATTAAATGTAAGCGGTAGCATGTATAGCTTTTTGTACAAAAAGTGGCCGCAGACCGCTTCAACTGTTAAAAGCACAAGCGATCTGGAAAATGCGCGAACAGGTTATAGGAGTGCATTAATCAGAGATAAGCTCTGCCGCAATCCTAAAACTGGTTTGCCGTGCTTTAGGGTCGTGCATCATGCTGGTCAACATCAGCTCGTTTGGTTGATGCTGTTCGATAAAATTCAATAAACCTTGTTTTACTTCTACTGGATTACCTATCACCGAACAGGCTAAGGCTTTTTCCACATAAGCTTTTTCATGTGCTTGCCAGATCTGGTCCATATCCTCAACTGGATCAGGTAACAAACCCGGTACGCCCCGCACCAAATTCACAAACTGCTGCTGAGGTGAGGTAAACAGATGCTGGGCTTCTGCTGTAGTTTCTGCGGCAAATACATTCAGCGCCAGCATCAGATAAGGTTTATCCAGTTGAGCCGACGGCTTAAATTCTCTTCGATACAAAGCAGCGGCCTGTTCCATCATCGCTGGGGCAAAATGCGAGGCAAATGCATAAGGTAAACCCAAATGAGCGGCCAGTTGAGCGCCGTATAAACTCGAACCTAAAATCCATAGAGGCACATTCAGGTTTTGTCCTGGCACGGCTTGTACCGCCTGATTTGGCTTTACCGGACCAAAGTACTGCTGCAATTCAAGGATATCGGTTGGGAATTGATCTTCTGTTTCCATGCGGTTACGTCGCAATGCCCGTGCTGTTTGCTGATCGCTGCCAGGTGCCCGGCCTACACCTAAATCGATACGGTCCGGATACAAAGTGGCTAAAGTGCCAAACTGTTCTGCTATCACTAAAGGTGAATGATTGGGCAGCATAATGCCACCAGCCCCTAAGCGAATTCGAGAAGTTGCAGCAGCCAGGTGGCTGATCAGCAGGGAGGTCGCCGCACTGGCAATGCCCGGCATATTGTGATGTTCAGCCAGCCAATACCGCTTGTAACCCAAAGTGTCTGCCAGTTGCGCTAAGGCTTTGCTATTGGCAAAACTGTCGCTAATAGTGCTGCCTGAAGCAACAGGGGCTAAATCTAAAATAGAAAAAGGGATCATCAGTACTCCGCAAGGCTGTAATTATCTGCATTCAATACCGTTTGGTATGAAACTAATGCAGCAATGGGTGCTCTGGGCCGGGGATTCAAGTGGTGTGCTGCATTTAGGCGGATTTTGCCGCCCGATGCTTTATTTTTTGCGGTGAAGTGAGGTAAACAGGCTTAGGGTTGTGACAGATCAACGAACAACGCAAAAATTCAGCTATGCTGGGATCAACTCACTAAGAATATGAATTATGGCTGGATTTGACATCACACTGGCGCAAAACTTTTTGATTGCGCTGCTTATTGGTGCCTTGGTTGGCATTGAACGGGAAAAGCATAAAAACAACAATCACCCCGGTTCTTTTGCCGGAGTCCGTACTTACATCTTATTTGCGCAATTGGGGGCTGTCAGCGCCTGGTTGTCTGTGCATTTACAAACACCATGGTTGTTTATCGCTGCTTTGTTGGCCGTCTCTGTGACAGTACTCTGTGCTTATTATCTGGAGAATAAAGCCAAAGCTGTGGCTTTGGGATTAACCAGCGAGTTGTCTGCTATTACCGTCTGTTTATTGGGCGGCGCTGTCATTTTTGGTTTTGCAGAAATCGCCGTATCTCTGGCTATTTTCACTTCGGCTATTCTGGCGTTTCGGGAGCCTTTGCATGGTTTGATCAGCAAAATTGGTGCTGATGATCTGTATGCCGGCCTGAAACTTCTGATTGCCAGTTTTATTGTATTACCCCTATTGCCGAATGAAGCAATCGACCCCTGGCAGGCATTAAACCCTTATAAACTCTGGTTGCTGGTGATTTTAATTTCTGCTTTGTCTTTAGTAGGTTATATAGCAGTACGTTCTTTAGGTTCAGTCAAAGGCACCATGATCACCGCTCTGACTGGTGGGCTGGTGTCATCCACAGCTATGACCTTAAGTTTTGCCCGCAGCAGTCAAATTGAAAATGACAGCGGGGCAGCTAATCGGCTGGCAGCTGGCATTTTAGTGTCCTGGCTGGTGATGTTTGGTCGGGTGATACTGATTGTGACTGCTATATCTGTGCCTTTAATGCAGCAACTGTTATGGCCTTTAGTGGGGCTGGCCTTAGTCACCGCAGTATTAGCAATGGCTTTTTTTCTGGCCAGTCACAGACTGCAATCAGCCTCTGTTGCTACTGCTGTGCCTGTGAATAATCCTTTTAGTTTATGGTCGGCTATTCAGTTTGCTTTGTTGTTTGCGTTGGTATTGTTGCTGGTCAAACTGGCAGAGCATTATGCTCCAGGTCAGGGCTTGTATTGGCTGGCTGCTCTAGCGGGGTTAACTGATGTGGATGCCATTAGTTTATCTCTTGCCGATTATGCCAGTCGTGGTGAGTCTGTTCAACTGGCCGCTACTGCTATTGGCATTGCCATCTTAAGTAATTCTTTGGTGAAAACTGTCATGGTATGGGTGGCTGGCGCTCAAAACCTGGCAATGCGTATCTCCGTAGCCATGCTGGTGCTGGGTGTGGCAGGACTGCTGTTGTTTAGTGTTGTTTGAATGCTCTGCGGGAAGCTGATAGCGCAGAAGCTCAGCTTGCCTTAAGTTTTCACTGGCAGAATGAAAAAGTAATTCAACACAGAGGTGGTTATGTCGGCTTCACAACAAAGTTATAGCGTCTGGATGCTGCGTTTGCATTGGCTGACTGTTCTGCTGCTTATTGCTGTTTATGCCAGTATTGAGTTCAGAGGGGTCTTTGAAAAAGGCACAATGGAGCGTGACTTGATCAAAGAGGTGCATTTTGTGTTGGGCTTAAGTTTATGGTGTATTACGTGGCTTCGCTTGCTGGTCAAGCGTTTTAGTTTCATACCTTTGATAAAACCCGCACCCAAAACCATAGTGATCAAAATTGCAGCTTTGATGCATGCTGTGCTTTATGTTTTTTTACTGCTGATGCCTATATTAGGTTATCTGCTGTTAAGCGCTGCTGATCATGTTATTCCATTTTGGGGCTTTCAGTTGCCAGCCTTAATAACACCAGATCCAGATCTTGCTGCATCCATTAAAGAAGTGCATGAAATGGTGGGCAAAGCAGGCTACGCCTTTATCGCTTTACATGTACTGGGCGCTCTGGCACACCATTACATTGTGAAAGACAATACGTTAAAGCGTATGTTGCCTGGTTTATTCGGCACTAAAAGCTAAAACAAGTTGACTCAAAGCGCCGAATTGTCTTAACTCTGGCCCTCTGACGTGAGGGGATATGAGCAAAGCAACAAAGCCATCTGAAATTACCTTACCACCCAAAGATTTGGGCTGGGGTACAGTGCTGAATTTTCTGATTGAAAAATTCCACCGCATTGACGCTAGCATTTGGCGACAGCGTGTAGCTGATGGCAAAGTCTATTGGTTTGGTGGTGAAGTCATCAGTGCAACCACCGCCTTTTTACCCAGCCGCCGGGTCTGTTATTACCGTGAAGTGGCAGCTGAGCCTGTTATTCCTTTTGCCCATCAGATTTTGTACCAGGATGAGCATATTATTGTCGCTTGCAAACCGCATTTTTTACCTGTGACTCCTGGCGGTGAATTCGTCAATGAATGCCTGCTGGAAAGAGTGAAACGCGATACGGGTCTGCACGATGTGGTAGCAGTGCACAGGCTGGATAAGGAAACAGCAGGTTTAGTGCTGTTTTCTGTCAATAGCCAAAGCAGGCCTTTGTATTATCAGCTGTTTGCACAAGGGCATATCAGCAAAAGTTATCAGGCGGTGGCCCTGTTATCTGCAGAACTTCAGCAACTCGAATTACCACACAGCTGGCAAGTTAAAAACCGGCTGGAAAAGTCAACTCCGGCGTTTTTAATGCAACAAGTGGATGGTGAAGTGAATGCGTTTTCCAGCCTGACCCTGGTGGAAAGAGGTACTGAACTTGGATTGTTTGAACTTAGCCCCCATACAGGGAAAACCCACCAGTTGAGGTTACATATGCTGTCTGTGGGTTGCCCTATTTTATTTGATAAATATTACCCAGAGTTGCTGCCAAAGCAGCAACTGGATTTTGCCGAACCACTGCAATTATTGGCAAAACGCCTGAGTTTTATGGATCCGGTTACAGGCCAGGATCATCAGTTTGAATCAAACCGTCAGCTGCAAAGCTGGCCCGTTATTACCGAATCGAAGGAAAGCTAATGTCTAAAAAAGTGTATTGCATCGCCCAGTTTTTACCTAAGCCTGGCAAAGAAGCTGAACTCTTTAAAGTGCTGCAAGGTTTAGAAGCCAATACCTTGCGTGAAGATGGTTGCCTGCAGTACAGAGTGACCCGTCATATTTCAAGCCCTTATGCCGAAGGCAAAAGTTTTCCGATTGTGTTTAACGAAATTTGGGCTGATATGCAAAGTTTTGAAGCTCATTGCCAGCGCAATGAAATAAAAGACTTTTTCCAGACCTACTGCGTCGCTGAAACAGGTTTAGCAGCAGATTGGAATGTCTGTATTTACAGCGATGAGCCGGAAAACTTTGATGCACCAAAGTTGGTGTAACAGAGTCAAACTGAGCTGGCTTTATCTTTTAATCGCAGATCTGCTACTTTGCCGCGCAATGCCCAAATGTAGCCTGAATGCTGTAAACACGTTCTTACTGGGTGAGTTCCGAGATGTCAAAACCTGTATTTAAAAAACTGCCTGCCCGCTCTATGGCCTATGTGATGCCGCTGATTTTATCCATTATTATGAGCTGTATTGTATCTTTGATCAGTACCTTAAAAAGTACCGGTTTTGGCGGCTTTGAACTGACGATTTGGCTGGGAGCCTGGGCTCTGTCCTGGGTGGTGGCCTATCCGGTATTACTGTTGATATTGCCGCTGGTGCGAAAACTAACCAGTTTTATTGTTGAAACGCCTTAGTTTTTTTCGCTGAAAAAACATTAAAAAAGCCGGTTTTTACACCGGCTTTGTGTTTGGAAAGCGTTTTAAGAGCCTATCACGCCACCATCATCTTTGGTGACAATCACAGTCGCTGAACGTGGTCTGCTGCTGCCGTCGTTCGCTGGCCAGTTACTGGTAAACTGGGTTGGAGTAGAGCGATCACCAGGGTGTTGAATATTCACAAACATGGTTTTCAAGTCTGGTGTAAAGGCTAAACCTGTTACTTCTGCATCCACTGGTCCGACAAAGAATCGCTTCACTTTGCGGGTTGCCGGGTCGGCCACCAGCATCTGATTGTTACCATAAGGGCCTTCACCTTGCTGAGAACCGCTCATATCTGTCTGGATCCACAGCAAACCGTTGGCACTGAACATTAAGCCGTCCGGGCTTGCCATATGATTGTCTGCAGTCAACGTCAGGTCAGTACCTGGGGTGGTAGTACCAACATCACCTGCCAGCAGAAAAATATCCCAGTTAAAACTTAAACCTTGAGTTGCTGCATTTTCTTTCCAGCGAATAATATGGCCAGTGGCGTTATTGGCGCGTGGGTTTGGTGCATCAATTTGAGCCGTGGTTCGGGCTGTATTGTTAGTCAGCGTAAAATACACTTCACCAGTCGTTGGATGCACTGCACCCCATTCAGGTCTGTCCATTTTCGTCGCACCGGCAATATCAGCCGCCAGACGGGTGTTTAACAAAATGTCGGCCTGACTGTCGAAGTTAACACCAGCAGCAGCGGCTTTGGTCATCAGGGTTTCGTTATTGATATCCAGAGCCAACCATTCGCCAGAACCGTCGGCGTTAAATTTAGCAACATACAAAGTACCGTCATTTAGTAAATGACCGCCTGCAGTGGCTTTAAAGTAAGGCGCTTTAGAGACATATTTGTAGATGTATTCAAAAGTAGAGTCATCGCCTGAGTACACAACGATCGGCTGACCTTCCACCACAGGGCCAAAAATAACGCCTTCGTGGCCAAAACGGCCTAAAGCTGTGCGTTTTTGTGGCACGCTGTCTGGATTAAATGGGTCAATTTCTACTATCCAGCCAAAAGTATTTGGCTCGTTACGGTAATCTTCTGTGGCATCAGCACCTAAGCTGGTTGCGTTAAAGCGCTGATACTGCTCGGCACCTGAATCGGCAGTTTCCCAGTAATAGCGGCCATTTCTGCTGCCAACGCCATAACGTCTGTGTTCACGTGGCTGAGTTGCATCTGCATTCATAAAATAACCCGCCCAGTTTTCTTCGCAGGTTAAATAAGTGCCCCAGGGGGTAAAACCATTACCACAGTTATTTAAAGTACCGCGGGTGCGGGTGCCGTCCTGGCTGTATTTAGTCACCACTTTGGCATCACCACGCACTGGGCCTGTGATATCCATAGGAGTTGCACCTGTGATGCGGCGGTTTAGCGGGCTGCCTTGCACCAGTTGGAACTGGCCTTGTGCATCTTTTTTGATATGAGCCACAGTGACACCGTGGGCTGCTACTTCTTTACGAACTTCGTCAGCTGGGCGGGGCAAGCCTGTTGGACCCATAGGGTGCAGTACGTTGGCATCCAGATATTCATGGTTAAATACCAGTACACCTTCGTTGCTGTTTTGGTTGCTGCTGCGCGCATCTAAAGGGAAAAAATGCATACCATCATGGTGAGCACCCACTTGCTGTTCCATGTCGGCACCAGTGTTGCTGCCATCAGCCAGATAAGCCGGGTAACTGCCAGAGAGTGGCGTGCCCATAGGTAAAAATGCCCGGGCTGTGTAACCCACAGGTACTGTAATCTCATCCAGACGGTTAGCCGCAATAGCGGCAAAACCCAACAAAACCGGAGCTGGTTCAGGCTTGACACCCACAGGGCCTGTGACTGGTTCAGCTGTATCACTGCTGCAGCCGACTAAAGCTGAGCCCATAATGGTGGCTATGGCTGCGCCTAAAGAACCTTTTAAGAAACTGCGGCGCGAGGCCAGTACGGACTGAAAATCGGGGTTATCTGAAAAGTTAGTTTGTGGATCTATACCCGAGTTATCAATCTGGAAATTTTTGTTCTGCATTTTGACTCCGATGTCGGTTTAATTAGAAATCTGCCGCGACATTAGAGCTGTTGTTTGTTTCAGTAAGGTTACTTTTTGTTGATAAAATAAAGACAACTAGGGAGCTATAAGAAAAAAACGATTAACGGCAGGAAAAATGCGGTGTAAGCAACTTACACCGCATCTGAACTTTAATGATGACCTTTGCTGACGCCATCGCTGCCGTCCGGCAAACTGATCCGCACATTTTGCATCATGCCCGGATCTTCAGGATAACTTCAGCTTAATTTCGCAAGGTAAGCAGGTACTATTTTAGCCGCAGGGCCGTAATAACCTTCGGCAAAATCGCCACGGGTGGCTTCCAGATTAAGCTCAACTGTATGGGCACCTGACTCTGCAGCTATCTGCACAAAACCTGCAGCCGGATAGACCTGACCCGAAGTACCAATGGAAATAAACAAATCGGCCTGCATCAGTGCATCTGTGCATTGGTCCATCTGATAAGGCATTTCACCAAACCAGACAATATCAGGTCGAAGTGGTTGTGGCGTTTTGCAGCAGTGGCATAGATCTGTGGCTGTTAAATCTTTTAACCAGCTTTGGCTTTTGCCTGAAACAGCACATTTTACTTTTTGCAGTTGACCGTGCATGGCAATGACATGCTCTGATCCTGCCCTTTGATGCAGGTTATCGACATTTTGCGTGATCAGTAAAAAGTTGCCCCCCCTGGCTTTATGTTGCTGTTCAAACTGCGCTAAAGCCAGATGAGCGGCATTGGGTTTAAGTTTGGGGTCCAGTAGTTGAGCGCGGCGCAGATTATAAAACTGCTGCACCAAGGCTGGATCTCGCGCATAACCTTCAGGAGTCGCCACATCCTCTATCTTATGGTTTTCCCATAATCCATTGTTATCACGAAAGGTTTTAATGCCAGACTCGGCAGATACACCTGCACCTGTCAGCACAACTATGTTACTAAACCGCATAAATGGAATCCTTTGTTGCTGTCAGTGCAAAAGTGTTTTGTCTGTGGCTTTGCTTATTCTGAAGATTAGTCTGGTATATGCTACTGCCAACTTTAACGGAGAACCAGACATGAACACTACTCTTAAACACACTATTCCTGTATTAGGCGCTGGTACTTTTCGCTTAAAAGGAGAAGATGCCTATCAATCGGTAATCACCGCCTTATAGCCACCGCTCAGATTTACGGCAATGAGCAGGATGTCGGCCGTGCTATCCGCGACAGTGGTATAAAAGCCAGTGAGCTTTTTGTTACGACCAAGATATGGACGGAGTTTTTAAATAAAAACAAACTCAAAGCCAGTCTGGAACAAAGCCTGGAAAAATTACAGCTGGATCAAGTGGATTTAACTTTGGTGCACTGGCCGTTACCAGATGAAGTGCCAGTGCAGTCATATGTTGAAGCTCTGGCTGAAGCAAAACAAGCAAAATTAACCCGGCTAATGGGCGTTTCCAACTTTACTGTAAGCCAAACCAAAGCAGCGATAGATGCAGTGGGAGTGCAGGAAATAGCCACCAATCAGGTAGAAGTGCATCCGTTTTTACAAAACCGCACACTGGTGGCATTTTTAAAAGAGCAGGGCATTCAGATCACCGCTTATATGCCTTTGGCTTATGGCAAGGTGCTGAGTGAACCTTTGATCCAACAGATAGCGGCAGGGCATCAGATCACGGCTGCACAAGTAGCGTTAGCCTGGTCGTTACAACAAGGTTTTGTGGTGATGCCGTCTTCCACTAAAAAAGTGAATCTGGCACAAAATTTAGCAGCTTTGGCTGTGAACCTTACCTCAGAGAACATGACTCAACTGACCAGCCTGGATAGAAATGAGCGTTTGGCCAATCCGGATTTTTCGCCTGCATGGGACTAATGTATTCGTCAGAGGTACCTCACTTAATACTGCAAATGAGCGTGTGATCAAAAGCTTAGGCTCTTCTGGCTTCTGACATAAATGAGTGGCCAAAGTCTGGCCACTTCAGCGTCCCCCTGCTTTTCTGAACGTCCTTCTTTTTTCTTCATTGGCCTGATGAGTTGGGGCATTTCTACTGATCTGACAATGACAAAAACCTGCATTCAGTGAATGACTGTGGTCCACCAGATAGTTACGGTGAATGCATTTATCACTTTTATCATTTTTATTGATATTTCGCTTTTGCTTTGTTACTATGCCGCTAAGGATGTTGTTACAGGCTATTCACTCATTTGTTGTATCGCTATTGCCTGTTTTTAAGGTTCAGCAGGAATCAGGACAGAAAGCGTAAGTGAGTTTACAGATGCAGAAGCAGGCTCTGACTTATGTATCACAGTGTGATGTCAATACAACGGGGTGACCTATGATTTTTAGCCGTAAAACGAAACAACTGATAGAAAACTTAACAACTCGCGTGACTATAGCCGACGCCGATCTGGGGGCTATTGAACAGTATTTAGCCGTGATCGAGTTTAGCCCCGATGGTTATGTGCTGAAAAGTAATGCCTTGTTTAACACCATGATGCGAGTGCAGGCAGATGCCATCATAGGTCAGCATCACAGTAAGTTTTGTAGCAAAGATTATGTAAATACACGTGAATACAGTCAGTTCTGGCAGGCTTTGAAAAATGGTGATTGTTTTGACGGCCAGTTTCAACGGATCCGCGGTGATGGCCAGATTGCCTGGTTGGAAGCGACTTATTTCCCTGTCAGGGATAGCAACGGAGTCGTAGAAAAAGTTATTAAAATTGCATCTGACGTCACAGCCTCTAAAACTGAGCTGGATACAAAAAATGCGGTTTATGATGCTATTAATCGCTCTATGGCTGTGATCCATTTTGATCCACAAGGCAATGTGCTTGAAGCAAACGCAAATTTCCTGCAAGCCATGCGTTACAAAGCTGCGGAAATAACAGGACGCCATCACCGGATGTTTTGTGATGATGAGTTTTATCAGATGAATCCAAAATTTTGGCTTGAATTGGCTGCGGGTCAGCATAAATCTGGCCGTTTCAAACGTTTTACCAAAGAAGGTCAGGTGATTTGGATTGAAGCAACCTATAACCCTATTTTTGACAATAACGGCAATGTAGTACGGGTTATTAAATTTGCTTCAGATGTAACCCTCTCTGTGAATAAAGAGCAGGCAGTCCGTCATGCTGCCGATATGGCGGGTAACACATCCGAAGAAACTTCAGTTATTGTGGCAACCGGGGTCGAAAAATTACAAGAAACAGTCAGTGTCACCAACGCTATGGTAAGAAAAATAAGCAGAGCCTATCAGCAAGCTGAAACTCTGACGTCCCATGCAAAAAATATTGGTGTCATTGTCAGCACCATAAGAGCTATCGCAGAACAAACAAACCTGCTGGCCTTAAATGCAGCCATAGAAGCTGCCCGGGCTGGTGATATGGGGCGGGGTTTTGCTGTTGTAGCCGATGAGGTTCGCAGTCTTGCTTCCAGAACAGCCAATTCAACCAGTGAAATAGCGACTGTGATTTCGTCTACACAGCAAACTGTTGAAGCCATGATGACGGTAATCACTGATGTAAATCAATCTGCTCAGCAGGTGAATGATCGTATCAGCGAGGTTGAAGATGTGATGTCAGATATTAAAGCCGGTGCAGATAATGTGGTGTGTCAGATCTCTAATGTTATTTTAACGTCGTAGACAGTGTTGCCTGAAATTGGGATGACTTCGGGTAATGTGTTGCAGCGACACAGTAAAGAGTGGCAGGATGTAAAAGTGATAAGTTTGAAAGCTGGAGCTCATGGTGAGCTCCTCGCAGTTATCCGAGCTTCTATTTACAGGTAGGATATGTCAAGCCCCTCGTTAGGTTCGTTAAGTGACTATATTGATCAATTGCTTGAAGCTATTTGTGTGGTTGATGCCAACGGCCACTTCTTGTATCTGAGTTCCGGTTGTGAGCGAATTTTTGGCTACAAAAGCACTGAAATGATCGGTCGGCCCATGATTGAATTAGTGCATCCGGATGACAGAGAACGTACTTTATTGGCCGCCAGCGAAATTATGTCTGGCGATCAGAAAATCGATTTTGAAAATCGTTACATCCGCAAAGATGGTCAGATTGCTCATATCCAGTGGTCTGCCCGCTGGTCTGAAGATCAAAAAGTACGGGTGGCTGTAGCCCGCGATATCACCAAACACAAACAACTGTTAAAGCAGTTACAGCACATTGCCTTTTACGATCCTCTGACCCAATTACCGAACAGAGCTTTGTTTGACGATCGGCTACAGCAGTCATTAGCACGTGCCAGACGTGAGAAGGGCATGCTGGCTTTATGTTTTGTGGATTTAGATAAATTTAAAGAAGTGAATGACCAGTACGGCCATGCTGCTGGCGATTCATGTTTGAAAAAAGTAGCTGAACTTTTGCTACATTCAGTGCGTGAAACCGACACCGTGGCCCGTTTAGGGGGAGACGAGTTTGTTATTGTGATGGATGCAGTGACAGATCAAGCCGCAGTATTAAGCATTTTGCAGAACCTGTTGACTAAACTTCAGTCACCGTTTTTATTTGAACAACACTCTCTGCAATTGTCCGCCAGTATTGGTATTGCACTTTTCCCGCAGCATGGCCAGGATCAAGTCAGTCTGTTAGCCGCAGCAGACCGGGCTATGTACAAAGCAAAACATGCGGGTGGCAATCAACTCTGCAAGGCCACTGAGCTGCCGAACTCAACTGACAAGAATTTCGGTTAATTTTACTCTTACTGCTGTTAAACTTTTGTTTTTCCAACGATAGTGAGTGTTGTGTCAGATGTCTTTACCTCGTCGTGTTCATCGCTTTTTAGGCTGGTGCTTAATTCTGCCATTTTTTATCTGGGCTGTTACGGGTCTGATATTTTTTATCAAACCAGGTTATCAGGCTGCTTTTTCCTATCTGACTATTAAAACCTATCCAATTAGCAGTGCTGTTCAAATTAATCCTCAACCGGATTGGCAGGAAGTTAAATTGCTGCAAAGCGTGTTGGGTGTGCATTTGCTGGTGAAACAAGCAGATGGTTGGCAGCAGTTGAACCCGCAAGATTTCACAGTACGTTCCCTGCCTGAAGAAGACGAACTGCAGCTGCTTATTAAAGATGCAATCAGCGTCGACCCTCAGCGTTATGGCCAACAGCTGCAAAAAACCGATCAAGGTTTTATCACAGATACCGATGTACAAATTCAACTGGATTGGCATAGTTTGAGTGTGTCGCAACAAGGTAAAGATACTGAATTAATTAACAATTTATACAAAGCTCATTACCTGCAATGGACAGGGTATAAAAGTCTGGATCAGGTTGTGGGTGTAATGGGATTAGTACTGCTGATGCTGACTACTGTACTTGGGATCCGCTTGTTGATCCGCCGTCGTTAAAAATGAATAAGAGCCTGTATACCGGGTATACAAAGTTCCCTCTGCATTAAACTGGTTGCAAATAAGAATTATTCTCGATAGCATACTTCCTGTCTGAGTGCAGTGCGATAAAAGCTTTGTCGCACTGCTGTCGCTGTGGATTCGTGCAGCTTTGCATTGACTCCAGGTTTAACTTTTCAGATCAGAGAGTCCAATTCAGGTTACCCAAAACGCCTGTTTGGCATACTTTGATCTGTTATCTGGCATTAATGTGGTGGAAAAGCGGTGAAAAGATCTGCCCTGTTATTTATTTTTGTACTGATGGTGCATGTAAGTTTAGTTGCAGCAGCTGTGACTCTTTCGACAGAACCACAAGCTAAAGCTGTGGAAACAGCCATTGAAGGCCTTATTATTCCAGCTCCAGTTACCCCGCAGCCAGAAAAACCTGAACCCAGCCCTGCATTATCAAAACCAGTAAAAAAGCCGAAGCCAAAGCCGCTTCAACAAAAACCGGCTGTCGCTAAAAAAAATGTCAGTCAGCCCAAAGCTGCTCAGTCCAAACCAACTCCTGTTGCAGAAGCTTCACCCACTGCTATCAGCGCACCAGAACCTGTTGCGGAGGCAGTACCTGCCAAAACCGTCACTGAAAATCCGGAGCCAGAAGCAGAGCCTCCAGCAACTCCACCTGTCGCATCGGCCAGTAATGCGGTGAATAAAGCGCCGATTTATCCGATGTTATCGCGCCGTTTGAAAGAGCAGGGCACAGTTTATTTGCAGGTGTTGGTGCTGAAAAACGGCAAAGTAGGGCAGTTAAAACTGAAACAAAGTTCTGGGTTTGCACGACTGGATCAATCGGCACTGAATGCGGTGCGCAACTGGACCTACGAGCCAGCGTTAAAATTAGGCCAGCCAATAGATTTCTGGTTTGTGCAGCCTGTGGTTTTTAATTTAAATTCAATTCATTAGAGAGTAAATCATGCAAGAAAATCCCTACGGTATTGCCGCACTCTGGGCCCAGGGTGACTTTGTTATTAAAGCTGTGGCTGTGATGCTGCTACTGATGTCAGTAGCAAGCTGGACTGTGATCGTGATCCGGGCCATTAGCTTATGGCGCTTAAAACGCATCAGCAGAGCCAGCAATGATTTTTGGCATGCCCATAGTTTTACCGAAGGTTTACGGATTTTAAGTTCGGCCGACTCAGCAACAGGGCCTATGAATCCATTCCGTTATATGGCCGATGAAGGTCAGGCGGCTTTGGATCATCATCAAAGTCATCAGCAAGACTTACATGGCAATTTACCGCTGGCTGAATGGCTGGTTTCTTGTTTACGGGGCGCTATAGATGAAAGTGCCGAGCAGATGCAAAAGGGCTTAGCTATTCTGGCGTCAGTCGGCTCCACTGCGCCTTTTGTTGGTTTATTTGGCACTGTTTGGGGCATTTATCATGCGCTGGTGGGCATAGGTGTATCCGGTCAGGCCAGCATCGACAAAGTTGCAGGCCCTGTAGGTGAGGCACTGATTATGACAGCTTTTGGTCTGGCCGTGGCTATTCCTGCAGTGTTGGGTTACAACGCCTTACAGCGTGGAAATAAAGAGGTGCTGAACAAAATGCAGCGTTTTGCCCATCAGTTACACGCCTATTTTCTGACGGGCGCAGCGCCAAAAAGCAGCAGAGTGGTTGTGCCTTTAAAGGAGGCAAAATAAATGGCTTTTGGTGGAGGTTTAGACTCAGATAATGAAGTGATGAGCGAAATTAATATGACGCCACTGGTCGATGTGATGCTGGTGTTGCTGATTATTTTTATTATCACAGTGCCAGTGCTGACTCACAGCGTAAAGGTAGATTTACCTCGGGTCAGCAATGAAAAGCAGGAAATTAAACCTCAAACTGTTACTTTAACGGTCAAGGCCGATGGCGCTGTATTTTGGGACGATCTGCCTATTGAAGTCGCCGTGCTGGATTTAAAACTGGCGGAGCAGGCGCAACAACAGCCTCAGCCTGAAGTACATATTAGGGGTGATAAAGCTGCACCTTACGAGCATGTACTCAAAACCATGGCTGCTGTGCAGCAATCGGGTTTGTTAAAGTTAGGCTTTATCAGCGAACCTGCGAACTGACTGTGATTGCTGTCTTGTTCGGTTTTTTGCTTCAACTACATCTATAAAATTAAATTGCATGCAATTTAATTGTTAGGCATTATGTTTTTACTTTCAGCCTTGACTGAAACCCCAAACTACAGAGGAGCACATGATGCCAAACCCCATTTTTGATTTAGCAGTGACCAACATCAAAGGCCAATCGGTCGAGTTAAAAGATTATCAGGGCAAAGTGCTGCTGGTTGTGAACACTGCCAGCAAATGCGGTTTTACGCCGCAATACAAAGGTTTGGAAGAGCTGTATCAGAAATACAAAGATCAGGGCCTGGAAATTTTAGGTTTCCCTTGTAACCAGTTTGGTAAGCAAGAGCAGGGCAATGAAACGGAAATCAGTGAGTTTTGTGAACTGAACTATGGCGTGTCTTTTCCCATGTTCGCCAAAGTGGATGTAAACGGTCCGGACGCTTCGCCTCTATTTAAAAATCTGAAACAGCAAAAACCTGGCCTGTTAGGCTCAGAATCCATTAAATGGAACTTCACTAAATTTCTGATTGGCCGGGACGGCAAGGCGATTTTACGTGCTGCACCGCTGACCAAACCAGAAGATTTAGAAGCTGAAATTCAGCAGGCGTTAGCAGCAAAATAGACCTAATCGAAATCCCCCAAATTAATTGATGTTGTAGCAAGGCGACAAGTGATTGGGACCCCAGGAGCATAGTTTTCCTATGTGCACTTGGATTGAAGCGTGATTGAGCAGGTCGTGCCAAGCGGATGTTTTAGAAAACACTGGGGCGAAAGAGCGAAGGTAACGCAGCTACAGCTTCAAGTAAGAAGGGGATTAAAAAATCGTAAGGAGCGATTTTTAACAGCTTTAGCTGGCCCTACGGGCATTTTACAAGGATGTAAAATGTAAAAAATCGCCTGACGACAGAGGTGTAGTCAGGCGCAAAGTACACAAGGCTGGGATTGGTTAAGTAAAAGACCTGTAGCTTTTACAACCTGTTCTGCTGTAAGGCAAGAACGGAGCAGAGTGTGCGCCTGTTTTGCTCTATGTACCTTGATATAAAACAATAAAACACCAACTCTGCCAACTATATAGTCAGCATCGATAAAACCAATAGAGTCGCCTGTTGCTTTGGCTAAACTGGTATTTCTTGCCACGCTGACACCTGCATTAACCTGACATAACAACAGGTAAAAGTTTGGTCGTGCTGAACTACAAATATGCTGTTGTGCCAGTTCAAGGCTGGCGTTTGTGGCACCATCACAGATCAGAATCACCTGAAACTGCTCTGCCAGTTACTCTGCGATGGAATCAAGCAACTGAGGAAAATAGCTGGCGATATTGTAGAAAAGGACGATAAGAGATAACAGCTGCTAATTATCCTTACATTCAGCATGCTGTTGTGACGAAACTGTATGCCGCTTTGGCGCCGCAAAAGCGGCATCATCTCTGGAATCACTGTGTTTACAGATCAGGCTTAATCTTTGCTGTTTTTGCACTTGCTTTAGTTTAAGGATTTTTGAACACTAGCCCGCTGTTTTCTGCATTAATCAGGTGGTTATGAAAAGTCTGCTTCACCCCGCTGTCGATCAACCGACTAAGGGAATTCTGTGTATGTTGCTGGCCGTTGGCATGTTTTGCGCCATGGATGCCTGTATGAAGCAACTGACGCAACATTATGGCCCTATGCAAATCACCAGCTTACGAGCTTTGTTTGCCTGGCCCTTAATAGTCGTCTGGTTAGTGACAACCAACAGAGTGCAGCATTTACTCAATTCACGCTGGTCTTTGCATTTGCTAAGGGCCGTGCTTGGCATCGTCATGTTGTCAGCTTTTGTGTATGCCATTCAAACCTTATCACTGGCTGATGCTTACGCCATCTTTTTTGCAGCGCCGCTGTTGATTACTGCTATGTCGGTTTGGTTTTTAGGTGAGCATGTGCAGCTAAGACAATGGGTTGCTATCGGCATTGGTATGTTGGCGGTGCTGTTTATGCTAAAACCAGAAGGCGATCAATTGTTGAGTTTAGGCGCGCTGGCAGCTTTGGTTTCAGCGCTTTGTTATGCCATTTCTGCTATTACGGTTCGGGTATTATCCCGCACTGACAACAGTGGAAATATGGTGTTTTGGCTGATGACCATGATAGGTCTTGGTGCTGGTGCTTTAGCTTATCCTGATTGGGTATCGATATCTTCGGATCATCTGTGGTTATTAGCGCTGATGGGGTTAAGTGGTGCTATAGGTCAGGTGTTTATTACTGAAGCTTTTCGTTTAGCACCGGCTTCTGTCATTGCGCCTTTTGAATACACTGCGCTGGTGTGGGGTTTAGGTTTTGATATTCTGCTATGGCAGTTGTTTCCAAGCTTATCGCTGCTTATTGGCGCTGGGGTTATTATGGCCAGCGGCTTATATTTATGGGCGCAGGAGCGTCGCTGATCTAAGCTTTAGGGTACAGCTTTTAACACCAGACGGGCAGGGCAAGCCCAGCTCTGGGATTTTGTGTCATGCTATTGTCATTCTGTGGTTTTAGTATGAAGTTTTTGCAAAAGGTGTGACAAAAGGTGTGAATAGTATGCTGATACAAAAAGGTTTTTCCCTGCTGCCTCTGAGCCTGTTGTCTTTAACTCTGTTATCCGGCGTTGCCATTGCCGCAGATGCTTGTGTTACTGCTCCTTTAGTTATTGCACACCGTGGTGCCAGTGGTCATTTACCTGAACATACGCTGGAAGCTTATATGCTTGCCATGCGGATGGGCGCTGATTTTATCGAGCCCGATTTAGTACCCACCAAAGACGGTCAGCTTATCAGCCGTCATGAAAATGATTTAACTCACACCACTAATGTGGCTGAACTAGCGCAGTTTGCCGATCGCAAAACCACCAAACGTATTGATGGCATTCCAATCACGGGCTGGTTTAGTGAAGACTTTACTCTGGCTGAAATAAAGCAGTTGAAAGCCCGCGAACCTTTACCTGGGTTAAGGCCTCAGGGCGCAGAGCACAATGACAAGTTTGCTATTGTTACTCTGGCTGAGATTGTGAGTCTGGTAAAACAGTTTGAGGCCGATACCGGCCGCAAAGTCGGGCTTTATATTGAAACCAAACACCCGACTTATTTTCGTTATGAAGGCAAAACTATAGCAGGAAACCTCATAGCGCTGGATATCAGCAAAATGCTTGTACAGCAATTACAGCAGCTGCGTTTTACCGAACCAAACCGGGTTTTTATTCAGTCTTTTGAAGTGCAAAATTTACTGGAGCTAAAACATCAGTGGATGCCAGCTTTGACGCTGAACATTCCGTTGATCCAGTTGATAGGAGATACAGAAAAAGCCTTTTTGCCGCCGAAAGATAGTTTTTCTGTGCCTTATGACGTGTTTTATCATCAGCAGCAGAGCGCTGATTTAGCGTCCATTTATAAAGACAGCAGCAGCTTTTTAGCCACAGAGTCCAAACCTCTGGATTATTCTGTTTTACTGAACGACAAAGGCCTGAACTTTATGCAGAGCTACGCCGCTGGTATAGGTCCATGGCGCAGCAGTATTTACCAGAAACACAGCCTGAATTTAAAGCCTTTTGTCAAAGCGGCCCAGCAACAAGGTTTACAAGTACACCCTTATACCTTCAGGGCTGAAGCGAACTATTTAATGCCCAAAGATGAAAAAACTAAATTCAGTTATTCTGATGAAATGCAGGCTTTGTTTAAGCAGGGTATAGACGGACTATTTACGGACTATCCAGATTTAGCGCTGGAACAACGCGCCTTGTTCCGGCAAAATTGTAAGCCTTAACTCGAGCCTGGAAAAACATGTTGTGACAGGTTTTTCTTGAGTACAGAGCAGGTCACAGATCAGCTCTGTACTAACCAATCAGTCTTGTGATCCAGCGAAACCCTACCAGACTGCGCATCATTTTCACGGCGCTGTTATGGCGCATCTGAAACAGGCAACCAGCGCAAAAACTCAGCATTAAGCCCGGAGTTGAGCCAATAAAACCCAAAGCTGCTGCTGATAATTGTTGTTTTCTTATCAGCAATAACTGCTGCTGTAGCTGGCTTTGTGCGGTCAGCTCAGTCAGCTTCTGTTGCTGCTTAGTGAGTAGCCGTTGGATCAGCATTTGTGTCTTCCTTCTGTGGCCTGAACAAGAGCAATTGCAATTGCCGCAAGGTATTTGAAAAGCCAGCCTGTGCCAGCACATAGGCTAAACTGCGCCAACACCACAGCAATAAAGCAAACTGCAACAACAACAGCGCTGTGGCAGTGATCACGACAGAGCTGCTTAACTGAAACAACAGATACCCTAACAGCAATAAAACACTGCCCCATAGTAATATCATGCCAGCGCCAAAGCATACGACCAAAGCCGCTGCTATGGTCAGGCTTCTGCCTGTGAGCTGCCATTCAGCAGTTGCTATTTGCCCTGTTAGTTTCAGCTGGCTGGCATAAGCTTGCTTGACTGAATTGCCAAGTGCCACTATTTCAGCCAGCTGATCCAAGGCTTGCTCTGCTGATTTAGTCAGGGCAGCCTGAGTGGATTCGGGCTGCCCTGGTCTTTGCGCAGGTGCTTCAGAACTTTCGCTAGGTTGCATAAATCCGCCTTCGTTGTTACTGCGTCAGTTGCAATCCTAGTTACGGCGTAGCAAAGCGGTCAAGAGTACACCAGCCGCAAAAGCTATGCCTGCAGTGGCCAATGGGTTTTGTGCTGCAAACTCACGGGTTTTACTGTAAGACAGTTGCAGTTGCTGTTTGATCTCTTCCTGTTTGTGCGTCAGCGTTTCCTGAGAGCTCGCTGCTGTTTTACGTAATGTATCTTCAGCTATAGCCGCTTTTTCTGCGACTGCGTCCACTGCATGATGGGCAGCTTCAATAGCTTTTTCCGTCACAGGTGAATTTAACGCACTATTGCTTTTTGCTTTCTCTGTTGCACTTTGTGAAGTAGCCATAATAAATCTCCTTGATGAACATTGTGAAATGCAGCTATGGCTGCAATTCGCATCTTACTCTTTGCGTTGTACTCTTTGCCTATTAATTAAAGCATTGGTTGTGCCAAATAGATATAAATCAATAAAAACAGTGCTTTGTCGATTCTTTATCTGCTGCGAACCTGTAGCTTGGCTGTAGAAGTTACCCGTTGCTGGTAATTTTTACACAGCAGTTCGCCTTAGATTCAAGGCTGCATAAAAGCGCTTATAACTCACTCAGCCATTGCTTTATGGAGTGGCTAAGTAAAGCAGGTTGCTCTAAGGGCAACATATGGCCAGAACCTGCCACTGCATGAAACACGACCTGGCTGTATTGCTGATTGCATATCTGACTGCTCAGAATAAAATCCTGCATCCAGTTACTATTAATCAGCGGATCCTGCTCGCTGTAAACAAAATAGATGGGGAAAGTCAGCTTAAGTAATTCATCTTTTAGATCTCTGCGTTCTGAGGTTACACGCAGCTGAGCTACTAACGCATCCTCGCCAAGTTCGGCATCCATTTGACGGATGATTTTTACTATATGTTGCATTGCATCAGGGCTGAGCTTAGCGCTGTCCAGTAAGGCTTCAGCTTTTTTCTGACTTATGCCTTTGTAACCAAAATCAGTGATCAGCTTCAAGCTATGCTGACGTGAAATCAACTCTTCTGTACTTAGCGGGCCGGGGCTGTTAGACACCAACATCAAGCCGGCAACTTTTTCCGGATAACGCACCGTTAATAATGAAGCTAAATAAGCGCCTAATGAAAACCCGAGCAAGGCTGATTTGTGTGGCGGTAAAGCCGATGCTAAGTGTTCGACCAATTGGTCTGGATCCGATCCTGATGGAATGGGCAAATGCACCAGTTCATAGTCGCTAAGGTAAGGTACAAGCTCAGACCAAAGCCTGGCATTACACAAAGTACCTGGAATTAAATACAGTTTGGTTTTCATGCTGTTACGCTTTTCGTACTGCCATTACTGGCCAGCATAAAAGAAGTCCGGCCAAATACCAAACTGTTGGTATTTTGCACGAGCGCTATCCCCGGGCTGGTGCTATATAACAATAAAAAAGCCGGAGCTTTGAGGGCTCCGGCCTGGCTTTTGTCACTCTGGATTAACTTAGAAATCCAGTTTTAAAGTGATGGTCGCAGTGCGTTCCGCACCTAAGTAATAAGCGCCTTCCTGTCCACCCGCTAAATAATCTTGGTCTGTCAGGTTGTTCAGCACTAATGACAGATCTATGCCTTTAAACATATCCTTTGATGACAAGTCTTTGCTGTAGCCCACATAAAAATCCATCAGGGTTGAAGCAGGAATTTCATCTTTATTGMCGCCCAAAGCAGCGCCAAAGTAGTTGTCAGTGCGCTTGGCAGTTAAACCAGCACGGTATGCATCACCCTGATAACGCAAGGACAGGCTGAGCATAGTTTMAGGTGAACCTGCTACTTTGTCGCCTGCAAAAATAGCAGCAGGGTTGATTGCAGGTTGTCCGTCCGGGCCTAACACCACTTCACCGTCTTCATCCAGTACCAGGGCATTAATCGTTTGGCTGTATTCAGCCTTATTGCTGGTGAACGCACTGTAAACACTCCAGCCCTGAGTAAATTCCCAGTTTAAGCTGGCTTCCAGACCACTGGATTCAATACCGCCTACGTTGACATAAGTGCCGTCTAACTCGTTCAGGTAGTCGGGGCCACCGCCGTTAGCGCCAGGCTGCAGGAAGGTAATACGGTTATCAAACTTCACATCGTAATAGGTGAAAGACAGGCTCAGGTCGTCGCCAAAATAACGTAAACCTAAGTCGATGTTTTTTGCCGTTTCAGCTTCCAGATCATCAAAATCCTGATCAGTTTCTAAGATGGCATCGCTGATGGCTTTAAAGTTCTCAGCATAACCACCAAATACTTCGTAGCTTTCGTTTAAGCGATAAACAAAACCCAGGCTTGGTAATAGATCTGAATCGCTGTCGAGTTGATCTGTATTGGTAGCGACAATATTGTCTTTGCGGCTGACATCAACAAAAAACTTCTTCACACCCAAAGTAACGGTTAAGTCGTTCCAGTTGATTTGATCCTGCAGATAAATTTTCTGCGTATCAGTTTCATATGTACGATCGTAATGCACCCAGTACGGCTGATTGTCGAAATAATGATACTGTTTCGGGTCGATAATATTGTGCCAGTCGCGGCTTTCATCACGGTCTTGCTGTTCAAGCCAGGCACCTAAACGCAGTTCATGATTATCCATGCTCCATTTCAACTCAGAAGTCAGGCCATAACGGTCTTTTTCATAGTGAGTGTGACGGTAAGAGGCGACCCGGGTTGCTCCTGTTAAATCAGCATTTGGATCCAGAATAGGCTGGCCTGCCGCATTAACATATTGATAAGGAATTAAAGTTCCATTGCCTGTGCCACGGCTGACTCTATTGCCTGCTGCATCTTCCACATACACCTGATAAGGCGGCATCCAGTCACCGCGACCTGATTGCATATGCACATAAGGTGTGACTGTCAGGTTCAGACTGTCGGTTAAGTCGGTATCAATTTTAACGTAAGTAAAGCTGTTCTCCCGCAACGTAGACCAGACTTCAGCAAAGTTCTGATCGATATCCGGGTTGCCAGTCCAGATGTTGGTCAGGCGATCCCAATCCGGGTTATCAAAAAACTGCTGCAAAGACACAGTGTTGTAGTTGTCTTCTTCAGTGTCGTCATAAGAAAAACGCGCTGTGATGGTGGTGTTGTCCAATTCAGTGACAGTTTTTACTTCACCGTGCAGACGGTCAGTAAAACCATTGCTGCCTGAACCTATCCATCTGTTGTTAAAGCTGTCAGACAAGCTGAAGTAAGCTGTGGTATTGCCACCAATCTGGCCAGTATCAAAGCGGGTGTAGTAACGGCGGGCATTGTGATCACCACCTGTTGCAGCGACAGATAAATTTTGTTCAGCTAAAGGGTTATTTGATACAAAGTTTAAAGTACCACCCAAAGCGTCTAATGAAGCAGATGCGATATCAGAGGTACCCTGACCCACTTCAACATAAGCTGTGTTTTCTGTGTCCAGGTAACGGTTGGCTTTACTGCCGCCACCGTAAGCTGAACCACCATTAGGTAAACCATCAACGGTAATACCCAGCTGTTGTTCGTTCAGGTTCACGTTAAAACCACGCATTGAAATGGTCGTGGACCAGTCATCACCACCAAAAGCATCACCCTGACCTACACTAATACCAGGCAGTTGGCTGACTAAATCCAATACGTTGCCTATAGGCGCTTTGGTGTTTTTGATCGCTTCATCTGTACTGTTATTGGCATAGCTAATGCGTTTGCCAGTAATGGCCAGCACTTCTACTTCCTGCTCGTCGGCTGCAGCAATTGCGGCTTCTTCTGCAACTACAGGTGCTGACAAACCTAAGGCTGAACTGATCGCAAGAGCGAGCAAATGTTTGTGATGTAATGCCACGTGAAACTCCATATTGTTGTTTGAATTGAAGAAAACGCGGCCATTCTGAACTGACCTAATGACAGCAAAGTGAAAGGAAGATGACAAAATGAAGTAATTAAAATGTGATTTTTATGAAAATAATTTTCTGTTGAATCAAAAGAACTCAAAGAAAATAGTGGTAATTGCTGTGAACTCTGGCCTATGCTGAGTTCTGCTTCAGATGGAATCTGGTTCATGAGAACACTGCTGTATTTTTGCTTTTTCTGCATTAGTAGTTGTATTGGTCTGGCGCAGGCGCAGCAACTCCAGCTATTGGTAGGTGTAGAAAAGCCTCCTTATATTAAAGTGGCGACTCAAACGGGCTACGAGCTGGAATTACTGAAAGCTGTAGTAAAGCGTATGGGGTTTGACAGCCAGTTTATTCATGTGCCAAACGGCCGTTTATTATCCTTATTCAGCGATGGCCAGGCCGATTTAGTCTCGTTACAGCGCAGCACTCCAGAGGGGCTTTATGCCACTCAGCCCTATATCAGTTATCAAAATATTTTGATTGTGCGACAAGACTTATATAAAGAAATCTTAAGCCTGCAAGATCTTGTGGGCCTGAGGGTGATGGCCTTTCAAAATGCCCGCCAGTTTTTGCCACCTGACTATACAGAAGCTGTTGCTAAAGCCAGCAGCTATCTGGAAGTGGTAGAGCAACATCAAATGCCCGCATTGCTGTTAAAAAACCGGGTAGACGTGCTGGTAATGGACAGAAATATCTTCTGGCATTATTACCGCCAAACCGCACCTGACGACAGCAGCCTGAAAGTTCTGAGTTTTTTCCAACCGAATCACTACCATGTACTGGCCCGCACCCCTGAAGTGGCAGAGCGTTTTAATAAAGCCCTGTCTGAAATCAAACAATCCGAGTTATTTAGCCAATTACAGCTGAGCTATTTTTCGGAGCTGAATCAGTAGGGGATTGGTTTGTAAGGCATTCGTGATTTTAGAAAAAGCTGTTGAAATAGCGGGATATTGGCGCTAGCTTGGTGTGAATTAGTAATTATGGACAAGTTAAGCCTGACTCCAAACGTATTTTGAAGCCACGCATACTGAGAGCGTTAAGTGACAATATGAGTAAATACATACCATTAGCTGAATACCTCGCTAGCCAAACTTCAGATTTTACTCAGTTCACATTTCCTCAAATAGAAGAGCTCTTGGGTTTCAATCTACCCAACAGTGCGAGGTTACATTCCGCTTGGTGGGCAAATTCAAGAACTAATGACTCCCATACATGGGCGCATCTATGGATCAATAGCGGATGGGAAGTGGATTCGTTAGATATTAATACCGAAAGAGTGACGTTTAGAAGGTTTGAAATATTCGAGATAAACAGTGACGCGGCTATTGAAGGCTATGATCGGGATAGGAAAATCTTAGTTAAACACCGAAACTCTGAATTGGCAAAGCAAAGGAAAGAGAGAGATAACTATTCATGTGCCGCTTGTGGGTTCTACCTAAATATTGAAGGAAAGTGGGTAATTGAGGTTCATCATTTGAACCCTTTAAGCATTACCGGAGAGGTTGTTACATCAATCGATGATCTTGTTTGCTTGTGTCCAACTTGCCATCGTATCGCGCACACTAAAAATCCACCATTTAACGTTGCCGAAATAAATCAGTTATTGCCTAAAAAGAACTCTGGCAACAGGTCTTGATTCTTGCACCCATTATTTTTCAATGGTTTATAAAAAGTTAATAGCCGTAGGGGCATTTGGTAACTAACACAACAAAGCTACATCTGCTATTGGGAAGCCATGCAAAGGAAAAAAATGAAAGATCTATTCCTGCTTAAAAATGAACTTCACAAGTCATTATTTGAAGACGTTAACTCGGCGCTGGCAGAGAAAAATCAGGCATACCTGCAGAAGTTTGGTGAAGTCGGTAGCCTGAAGTGGTGGGAGCATTATTCAAAAGGGGAAATTGAGTCTTTTGTGGTTAGTGGCGATGTGCTTTCAGTCTGGTCGGAAAGGAACGAAGAAAACCGATTAGTGCATTATGCTGAAATAGAAACTGATAAAGCTGTGCTGGAAATAGAGCAGACTGAATTTATAACGGCTGGCTTGATCGCTGTAGGTCAGTATTATGAACAAGAGTTAGTGACCATCTATGTTGATGAAGATGATCCGGAATCCAGTTATCAATTTTTAATCAGGGTGAGTGTTAACTCTTAAATGGCTGCTGCGTCAGATGTTGTCTGCAGTTCCTGCTGCAAAATTAAGTTTCAGATGCAGCAAAAAACTACTGTTTTATGGATGTGACTTCTCTCCGGAGTTTTTTGCAAATTGGCCTGACAGATCGTATTTTTGATCTGAATGAAATTTGCAGCGCAAGACGAAATACCTGATCCCAGTTGTGTTAATAGTACAGTGCCTTATCGCATCAGTAACTGCCATTCACGGACTATTTGTATGGACCAAAACAAGACCAAAGCCACCGATGCCAGCGTCGGGGATTACATCGCCTCAAGAGCCAATACGCAGCAAAGCAGCGATTGCCGGGATTTGATGGTTCTGCTTGAAAAAGTGACAGAGCAGCCTGCAAAAATGTGGGGACCGAGCATAGTGGGTTATGGCTCCTACAGCTACACCTACGACAGTGGTCGCAGCGGAGAAGCTCCTTTAACCGGATTCGCCATTCGTGGCCGGGAACTGGTGCTTTACCTGTCGGTGGATAGTGAGCCTCAGCAAACTTTGTTGTCAGGCCTTGGCAAATACAAGATGGGTAAGTCTTGTTTGTACTTTAAGCAGCTGGCTGATTTGGACCTGTCGATACTGGAACAACTGATTCGGGGGTCAATCACTGAGTTAAGGCAGCGCTACGGCTAGGATGATTCCGTGGCAGCTCTGGTATCTTATATCTCAGTATGGGCTGCGATGGTGTTGCCGCTTTGCATCAAGTGACATGCTGCCTCTGGAAAGTTAAAGGCGATAATCAAAGAACCCGAAGGTTCTTTTCACACTGACTCACATCAATACTTAGCGCGCTGATCCGGCTTAGGTAAAGTGGCTTTGATAAAGTCACGTAAATCCTGATTCGACTGGCGTGAGTCGTCGTAACGCAGGTAGATCATATGACCGCTGCGATGGCCTTTGAAGCTTAATCTGTTTTTCATTTTTCCACTTGGATGCAACGGCCACCTATTGTATTTGGCATCAACATAGTTGCTGTCTTCGCTCACCTGCCTTCAAACAATATAAAAAAAGTAATTGAACGGTCCTTTAATGGGTAATTAACTTGGCTCGGATAGTGGAAATATAGAAACCTTGAGGCTAGTTTTATGTCGGCGAACATTTTGAAAAAAAGAACATAGCTCCCTGTAAGCTCTTTTGATAAAAGTTAATTCAGTCAGTAGGCATAAGAAAAGGAAACAGAAATGAAAAATTTAATTTTACCGCTTTTGCTTTTGATGGCTGGCTGTTCTTTTTTACCCAAGGAAAAAGCGAGTACCGATAATATTCCAGAAAAACTCCGAGCAGCAGCCATAGTCGGATATGAATATGCGCAAATGGCTGAAAACACATATAAACCTCATGCTACATTTACACTACCAGTCAGTATTTCTAATCCAAAAAATGAAGACAATGATCGCTATGGTCTTGCTTACTCAGTATTTCATCGAATGGATAGTGGTTCTTTATCTGAAGTGATTTTATCTTTTCGTGGTACCGAAGGTTTGCAAGACTGGATCTTTGGTAATATCTTTGCCATGCAGAATGATAGAGGTCTTGCTGTATATCGAGATCTGCGAAAAACAACCCCATCAAATATTCCTATAACCGTAATTGGACACTCTCTGGGTGGAGCTATTGCTTTGCATGTTTCTCTGAGGGAGGAGAACGTAAATACCTTTGTATTTAATACCTCGTCACGGTTTACAAGAGGAAATGCACTCAATAGTGAACGGCATTCATATTCAGAGTACGCAGAGGTAAATAAAATTTTAAGAGTTTTCACTATTGATCCAAAATGGACGCATAGTATTTATAGCTGCACATTTGGTCATCCTGTTAAAAATCATGCTCAAGACAAGCTTGCAGCCTGCTTGACTGCCTGTGCCGCTCAGAGAGATGAAAATGCAAAACAAAGTGTCGCTAATAACTCAAAAATATTTGATGGAAACAGTGTTTTTGATCGTGCTTGTATGGAATAAAAGCCTTACAAACACCTTAGGTTGATTTGTTTGCGCAGGTTTATATAACGTAACTCCAGGTTTCAGGTCTAAAGTGTTTGGTGATCCAACCACCAGGAGTTCAACTATGAACTACGTAGTCAAAATTCTTTTCCTTGTATTTAGTATGTCCGCCCACAGCAGTGAGCCAGCTGTGCTTTCTGACCTTGCTGCTTTGCAGTGGAACCACAGAATTGTGGTTGTGAATGAGGTGCAAAGTCAGGAAGCTATTTTGGCTCTGTTTGAAAAAAATAAAAGTAAAATCGACGAGCGGGATATTATCTGGTTTGTGTTTACTGACAGTAAAGTCGAGACAAACTATCAAGGCGGCTTTTCAGAAGATTTTATCGCTCACACCAAAGAGCGTTACCAGATCAAGCCGGGTAAAATTATGCTGATTGGCAAAGATGGCGGCGTAAAGTTTTTGCTCGATCGTATGGATTTAGAGGCGATATTCTCAGAGATTGACGCTATGCCTATGCGGCAAAATGAAATGCTGTATTGAGTGTGGTGCTGGTTATGATTGAGTGCTTGATGGCGTAATGCCGCGTTGCGGCGATTGCACCCTACAGCCGACATAAAAAAGGACCCGAAGGTCCTTTTTCACACTCACTCACATCAATACTTAGCTGCTTGATCCGGCTTAGGTAAGGTGGCTTTGATAAAGTCACGTAAATCCTGATTCGACTGGAGTAAGTCGTCATAACGCAGGTACATCATATGACCGCTGCGATAGCCCTTGAAGCTTAATCTGTCTTTCATTTTGCCACTTGGGTCCAACTGCCACATATTGTATTTGGCATCAAAATAGTTGGTGGCGCCGTCGTAGTAACCCGACTGAGTCATCACATGCAGGTAGGGGTTTTGTGCCATGGCCTGACGTAAGTTTTCACCTGTATTGTCATTGCTTCTGTCCCACGGGTGCACGTTGCCAAACATATTGTATTTAATGTCAGTTTTGTAATTCAGCTCGTTTTTCAGGTAATGATTAATAGCCGGAGTAAAAGAGTGCAGCCAAGAGGTGAGTTCGGCGTTGTAATCCGGCACTGAACCAGCTTCTTTTTTATCTATGCCTAAATAACGGGAATCTAAACGGCCTACGGTCTGGCCGCGCTCACGCAGTAATTCTTTCCAAAAGAAATTGTTATCAATATCTAAGTTATTTTGCAGCACAACTTTGACTGATAAACCTGAATACTTCGCTACCTGTTCTGCAACTTTTTGTTTCTCAGCTTCAGGTAATGAATTGCCTTTTGCCAAAGCGGGCAGGTAAGTGTCTAACGTAAAAGCTTCCACTTCAGGTAAAAAATCCAGTAAGTCTTTTTGTTGGAATTCGCTGCTAAGCGCCTTGTGATACCAGGCAGTCGCCGCGAAATACGGCAGGCGGTTGGCTACATCGACAGGGCCGTCACGTTTAATACCTATATCAGTGGGAGACACCAGCACTACGCCGTTTAAGTACATCCACTGTTGGTTTTGCAGGGCTAAAGCTAAACCTGAAACCCGTGTCGTACCATAGCTTTCACCAATCAGATACTTAGGCGATTCCCATCTGTTGTAGCGGCTGACAAAGGTATTAACCCACTCGGCCAGGTATTTGATATCAGCGTTTACACCAAAAAACATTTTTTGCTGCTCATCACGGCTTGGCATTTTGCCATCTTTGCCCGGCAATACGCGGGAATAGGCTGTATTCACCGGGTTTACAAAGACAATGTCGGCCGTATCGAGCACTGAATAAGGGTTTTGTTTTACGCCATAAGGCTGCAGCGGGTAACCCTCGCTATCTACATTCAGCGCTTTAGGGCCACTGTAAGCAATTTGCATCCAGACCGAAGCAGAACCAGGGCCTCCGTTAAAAGAAATCAGTAAAGGACGGCTTTTTCGGTCTTTTACATTCTGACGTTCATAGTAGGTATAAAAAATGGCTGCTGTAGGCTCACCTTGTTCATTCCATACCGGCTGAGTGCCAGTGTAAGCTTTGTAGTTAAAGCTTTGATCCAGTACTGTGGTTTTATGGTCGGTCACCACGACTGAATCGGCATCTATTTGTATTGACGCATTTTTTGCGGTTTTGGCTTCTTCAGCCTGAACGGCCGGGCTTAAACTGGTTGCACTCAGACACAGGCTGAGCAACAGAAGTGGACTGATTTTCATAAGTTTCCTGATTTTACTGTTGTTATTCTAGTTCAGCCTACTGTTTAACTCAGAGCCAGCAAAATAACCACCCGGCTTGAGACTAATTACAAAGATTCAGGTTAAAAGGATATGCGGCTTTGTCTGTTGCTCCGCACTTCTTGCCTAAAAGTCCATTTGGGTAGTGTGGCTGATGCAGGTGCTGTAGTCTGCTTTTATACTGCGTTTACCGATCGCCAGAGGAGTGAAGTGTGAGCAATTTAATCGAGCAACAACTTGAACAGCTAAAAGCCCAGCTTATGCCGCATATGCCAGCCTATGGCGCGATGGAAAGCATTATTCCAGATCTATGTTTGTATCGCACTGAAGTGACCACCGAGATCACTCCTGTTATTTATGAGCCTTCTTTATGCATTATGCTGCAGGGCGAAAAAGAGGTTTATCTTAGCAATGACCGAATTGTGTACGACCCTTTAAGTTATTTGCTGGTGCCTGTGGCAGTACCTGCCAGTGGTAAAGTGACGAAAGCCAGTGCAAAAACACCTTATCTTGCACTTCGATTAACCATAGATCTAAAAGAACTGGCTGATTTAGTCATTGATGTAGGTGGCAGGGTAGAACGTAGCAAGGAGCAGGTGAAGGCGATATCAGTGGGACGGGTGGATGAAGGATTGTTGTCCGCTATAGCTCGTCTGTTGCAGTTGCTGGATAAACCTGCCGACATACCTGTGCTTTATCCACTCTTAAAACGTGAAATTTTATACCGCTTATTGTTAGGTGATTTAGGCAGCCAGTTACGTGACTTTATGCTGCTGGACAGTCAGGGCCATCGCATCAGCAAAGTGATTGAAGTACTGCGGAAAAAGTACAATGAACCGCTGCGTATTAAAGATCTGGCAGAAGAGGTACATTTAAGTGAATCGGCTTTATTTCAGGCGTTTAAAGCCGTGACAGGTATGTCACCTTTGCAGTATCAGAAGAAACTTCGCCTGAACGAAGCTCGCCGTATTATGTTGCATGAAGGCATCGAAGCCGCGACAGCCAGTTATAAAGTAGGCTACGAAAGCCCGTCACAGTTTAGCCGTGAATACAGCCGTTTATTTGGCGCACCACCTAAAGCGGATATAGAAAGAGTGCGTTTGCAAGGATACTGATTAATTCGGCTCAGAGTAAAATGAAGCTTAGGTGCTTAATTCTACTCTGACCCTAACTGGTTTATTGCTGTAACCACATCCGGGCGCTGCGTGCCGGTATGGTGACTTTTAACCACTGTGTATTGACCTGAAAACTGTTGCCGCTAATCACGTCGGTGTAATTGACGTACCAGTTCAGTTCATTGGCATAGGTATCTACCCAGTACTCTTGTGCTGTGTCGCATTTGTTAATGCCCAC
The DNA here is from genome assembly GCF_029269265.1 of Rheinheimera sp. 1928-s. Taxonomy (GTDB): domain Bacteria; phylum Pseudomonadota; class Gammaproteobacteria; order Enterobacterales; family Alteromonadaceae; genus Pararheinheimera. Next base: position 490,488 of record NZ_JARIXP010000005.1, on the reverse strand, counting down.
TATGCCTTTTTTATCCCGCTTAAACAGCAGGAAACACTGGCCACTGCCCAGCACTTGCATACCACTGCCTTGGGTGCTGTTGTGAAAACGGATCATGTTTTTAATGTCGGCTCTTTTATAAAAATCCTGCCAGCGATAGCCATCTAAATTAGCGGTCTCACCGTGATCCGAATAAATCATCGGCGTGCCGCCGTTGCGACCCAAAATATAAGCATGAGCCAGGGTTTCATCCGTGCTGTTCATGATCTGATAACGAAAGCCATCATTGGTTGGAATGTCGTGGGTAATGGCAAAAGTCACAGCTTTATTCCAGGCCAATGCCTGACCATAAGCACCAGGGTCGACCAGCACATTCATCGAACCGCCAAAACTAAAGGCATTACGCATCGAGGCAAAGAGTGGGAAGTCGTAAGCGCTGTGGCTGGTATTATCCAAATAAGGTTTTAAAAACAGCTCATATTCCTGATTACCTGAACCGCCGGAAGTAATGACTTCACCAAATACATGCATGCCGCTGATGATGGATGGCGTCAGCACAGCGTTGATATGAGCATTGCTCATATGTTTGACTGCATCGACCCGAAAACCTTTAATACCCATATTTTTCAGGGCTTGTAAGTAAGCTTGTTGCTGGCTGATCACCCAGTTGTTATTGTCCAGATCGGGTAAACCCGCATCACCACCGCCACCACACAAACGGTAATACTGCACTTGCCAGACATCCAGGTAATTACTGATACAACCTGGTGCATGAAAGTCTGAGCCTGACAGGAAGTTTTGGCTTAAATCGCCAAATAACTTCTGATTATTGGCATAAGTCCAGTTTGCCTGATAACTGCTTAACACAGCTGAGCCCGGGTAATTCAGGTCGCTGCGCTGTGCACTTTCGTTCGCCATATGATTCAGCACCACATCGGCATAAACTTCAATGCCTTTGCTGGTCATGGTTTGGATAAGGCTTTGCAGTTGTTGCTTATTACCACGCGGGTGATCAATTAAGCGCAAATCTTGCGGCTGGTATCGCGCCCACCATGGGTCTCCGCTGGATTTCATCGGTGGTGCTATCAACACCTTTTTATAACCAGCTTGCTGAATTTCAGTAGCTTTTGCTGTGATTTCGCTGTAGTTCCAGTTAAATGCGTGCAAAATTACATCGGCATAAGCCGGGCTTGCTGCGAGTAAGCCTGAGCCCACCAACAGTGTCTGTAGTGATAATTTCATTCGTTTTACCCTGTCATTGTCATCTTTTTATAGTCATGCTCATTCACCCGAACCAGAATGGCTGTTGGATTGATGGCTGCTTTTTATTCGTTGTGCACCGGTGACAGCTAAAAGTTATGAGTAGATGGCCTGTTTGTAAATGAATTGGTGTTGTTATTGATGAAATGCATACGTATTCACTGCAAACTGTTGCCAAATGGCAGGTTTTTGCTGATGAGCAACTACAGCGCAATTTTTAAACGGATCTTTGTTAATCTTTGTAATACAGATCAATAAAACGCTCTGGGGCTGTGCCATAATCGCTGCCACAAAAAGCTGAGGTCAGCTTTACTACTGCGCTTTTTCGGCAGTCTTATCCCTTTTGCATCAGGTGTTGAACATCCATGTTTAAATCTACAACTATAAGTCTGCGTTTGATTCTGGCTTTTGCGGTTCCATTGCTGTTATTAGTCGTTTTGGGCGGCCAAAGTTACTTTTCAGTACGGGCTATGCATCAACATATCGACACCTTATACGACGAACGTATAGTGCCTTTGGCCGAACTAAAATTGATTGCCGACGCTTATGCGGTGAACGTTATCGACGCAGTGAATAAGGCCAATGCCGGCGTATTTAGTGCCGAACAGGCCGTGCAGGAGCTGGAAAAAGCCCAACAGATCATTAAAGAGCAATGGGCGATTTACCAGTCCCATGCGATGCAAGCCGAAGAGCAACAACTGATCAACCAAACCCAGCAATTATTCAGTGCCGCCGATCAGCAGATTATCGCTGCTATTGAACTGATTTCGTCGAAACAAGGTTCTGTAGTGCGGCAACTGGATAGTATGGACGGGCCTTTGTATCAGACCATCGATCCCATCAGCAATCAAATCTCAGCTTTAATTCAGTATCAGTTAGATCAGTCCGAAGTGATTGATCAGCAAGCTACGGCTTTGTATGACTCAGAAGTGTGGGGGATCTGGATTATTACTTTGCTGGCTTTTGCTGGCAGCGCTGTGGCCGGCACTATAGTGACACAACGCATTTTACGCCAGTTGGGCGGGGAACCTTTGTACGCAGTGCAACTGGTAAAAGAAATTGCCGCAGGGCGTTTGGACCTGACCATTCATTTGCAAAAAGCCGATGAACAGAGTTTATTGTTTTCGTTAAAACAAATGGTTGATCAACTGATTAATGTATTAAAACAAGTGCAACAGGCGGGCGATTTAGTCAATCAGAACTCCGTCGCACTGGAGAACAACAGTCATCAGGCGTCAGCTCAGTTAGTTGTGCAAAAAAATGAAGTGATGTCGGTCAGCGCGGCGATGAACGAAATGACCACTACTGTGGCGTCTGTCGCTCACAGTGCCCGTCAGGCTTCGTTAAAGGCAGAATTTGCCAGCCAGGAAAGTGTTAGCAGCGGTAAGGTCATGAGTCAGGCGCTGAGTGCTATGCATCAGTTACAGCAAAATATTCAGCACTCTACTCAGACAGTACAAAGCTTATCGGCTGAAAGTGAGCAAATCAGTCAGGTGATTGAGGTGATCCGCGGTATTGCCGATCAAACCAATTTATTGGCATTAAATGCTGCCATTGAAGCGGCCAGAGCAGGTGAGCAGGGCCGCGGTTTTGCTGTAGTGGCAGATGAAGTTCGTACTTTAGCCAGCCGCACTCAACAATCAACTCAGGCTATTCAGCAGATCATTGGCACCTTGTTAAGTGGGGTGGATCTATCGCTGCAGTCGATGGAGAAAAGCCGCGATGAAGTGCAGCAGGTGGTGGAACTGGTCAATCAATCCAGCGACAGATTGCAGCAAATTAACCAAAGCGCGCATCTGGTATGGGATATGAGCTCAGAAATAGCCAGCGCTGCTGAACAACAAAGTGTGGTGGCTGAAGATATCAATAAAAATGTCAGTTTCATTCATGCTGGCGCAGAGCAAAGTTCAGTTGCTGCTGCAACTGTATTGGCATCGGCGGAACAGTTACAGCAGTTGTCTGTGCAATTGAAGCAACAAATTGCTTATTTCCGTTTACCGGCCTGAGTGAAGTATCGAATCAGGTTTTAATCAGAAGGTGCTAAACGCCATTGATCTAACCAGCTCCAGACTTGTTGTTGCTGTTGCTGGTTAAATTCGTGGCGCGCTTCAGTCCAGATCTCAGTGCGAAGTGCTGAGTCTGCGTCAAAAGCTTTCCAGACTTTTTTCAGTTGGCTGTGCCCCTGCAGAACACCTTGCAAAGGCATCAATGGGTCTTGTCCGCCATTGATTAAATACAAAGCTTTAGGCGCCATTAAACTGACCTGATCCACTATATCAAACTGACGGGCCAAACCCGGATGCAGCAGATAAAAAGACGATTGGCCTTTGGTCAGGTTTTGTCCGGGCTGCACTAAATGCTGATAAGTGTTAAACCAGCAAATAGCCGCTGCAGACTGAATATGCTCTGACAAAGCCGCCACTTGCCATGCCCGGTAAGCACCCATCGAAAAGCCTATGGCAGCAACTTTGCCTTTGGGCACATTGGGTCTTTGTGCTAAAAATTGAGCTAACTGCATATCTTCATAGGCCGACAAACCAGAGAGCGAATACCCTGTTGCCAGCAAATTAGCGGCTAATTGCTGTTGTTGTTCATACTGCACTGGCCCACGTTCACCAAAACCTAAGGTATCAGCGGCCAGCACCAGGTAACCTTGTTCCGCCAATTCATCGCCAATAAAACGGCCGCCGTAGTGTTTGTTTACCCAGTGTTGCGCTTCTGTTTTGACGCTGGAACCAGCAAAAGGCCGGATCATTTTTTCTTTACCAATGACAAAATAAGCACCGTGGTCATGCAGCAATAAAACAGCAGCTTTAATCGGCTGATTTTTAGGGGTTAGCAGAAGGGCTTTGCTATGGCTGATACTGCTTAACGGGATTTGCCATAGCTCAGCCTGATAACTGCCTCTGTTTTCCTGCTGCAGCAGTTGAGGTGTCGCCAGAGGCGTTGCTGGCGGAGCAAGCAAGGCATGGAGATAAAGCTGGCGTTGCTGCTGTTGCCATTGCTGCACTGGCATCGAGGCTTGCCAACTGCCCGGATAAGTGGCGGCAGGACTTACCGGCACTGTGATATCGGCATTAACAAAAAATACAGCTAAACCCAGCCATACCACAGCACTTAATCTGAACATAATGTAATCCCACCAATCTTTTATTCAGCATAAAACAAAGCTGAACAACAAGCCGGTATTCTGTCGATTTATTCCATAAACCGCACAGCGCTGGTGATTAGTCGCGTCTTTTGAAAGCCTTGGTGCAAAGGGGTGCTTTGAGCTGGCAGTTTTGTTATGCTCGGTTTCGAATTTTATTAACACTCACCCATTCGTCAGTGAAGCACTGGCTTCCACTGCGAAGGGTATAACATCCGGGGAACAGGATAGATGAGATACGCATTAAGCGCAGTAGCATTGGCTTTGTTAACAGCCTGCGGCCAACCAAGTGACACCACAAAAACACAAGAAACAGTTATGACAGAAACTCAGGCCGCTCACCCTTTTACTTACCCTGTAACCGCTAAAGGTGACGTGGTAGACAGTTATTTTGAAGAAAAAGTGGCAGACCCTTACCGCTGGCTGGAAGATGACCGCAGCAGCGAGACTGGCAATTGGGTAAAAGAGCAAAATAAAGTGACTTTTGCTTACCTGGACCAGATTGCTTACCGCGACCAGATTAAACAACGTTTAGAAGCGCTGTGGAACTATGAAAAAGTAGGCGCACCTTTTATTGAAGGTGAATACACCTACTTCTTTAAAAACGACGGCTTACAAAACCAGTCGGTGCTTTACCGTAAAAAAGGCGATGGCGAAGCTGAAGTCTTTTTAGACCCAAATACCTTCAGCACTGATGCGACAACCTCTTTGGCTGATGTGTCTTTTTCTGACGACGGTAAAACTCTGGCGTATTCCATCTCTGAAGGTGGCAGTGACTGGCGCAAAATTATTATCATCGATGTTGAGACGAAAAAACCAATTGAAGAAACTTTGGTAGACGTTAAGTTCAGTGGTGTGTCGTGGAAAGGTAACGAAGGTTTCTACTACTCCAGTTATGACAAACCGGAAGGCAGTGAGCTATCTGCAAAAACCGATCAGCACAAGCTGTATTACCACCAATTAGGCACTGCACAAAAAGACGATCCTGTGGTGTTTGGTGGTGTTGATGCTGAAAAACACCGTTATGTCGGTGGTGGTGTAACGGATGACGGCAAATACCTGATTGTTTCTGCCGCCAACGCAACCTCTGGTAACAAAGTCTTCCTGAAAGATTTAACCAAAGCCGACAGCGCTTTTGTCACTTTATATGCGGAAGGCAATGCCGATTTTGAATTTGTCGATAGCCGTGGTGATGCGCTGTATTTTGTCACCAACTTAAATGCACCGAATAAAAAGCTGATCAAAATTGATGCGACTGCACCTGAAGCGGATAAGTGGACAGAAGTGATCCCGGAAACTGCCAATGTGCTGGATGTGAATAAAGGTGCAGGTTTCTTATTCGCCAATTACATGGTGGATGCGATTTCTCAGATTAAACAATATGACTACGACGGCAAACTGGTGCGTGATGTGACGCTGCCGGGTTTAGGCACTGTGTCTGGCTTTGGTGGTAAAACCAAAGACACTACTTTGTACTACAGCTTCACTAACTACAACACGGCACCTAGTACTTTTGCCTTTGAGCCAAAATCTGGCGAAACCAGTACTTATTACAAAGCTGCTGTGAAGTTTAACAGTGACGATTACGAGTCAAAGCAGGTGTTCTATACCTCTAAAGACGGTACTAAAGTGCCGATGATGATCACCCACAAAAAAGGCATCAAACTGGATGGGTCTAACCCAACTATGTTGTACGGTTATGGCGGTTTTAACGTCAGCCTGACACCCGCCTTCAGTGTGGCCAACCTGGTATGGATGGAAATGGGCGGCGTGTACGCTGTACCTAATCTGCGTGGGGGTGGTGAATACGGTAAAGCCTGGCATAACGCCGGTATTCAGCTGAAAAAACAAAATGTGTTTGATGACTTTATTGCTGCAGGTGAATACCTGATCGCTGAAAAATACACGTCCAGCAACAAACTGGCTATTCGTGGTGGTTCTAACGGTGGTTTGTTAGTTGGTGCTGTGATGACACAACGCCCTGATTTAGTGAAAGTAGCTATTCCTCAGGTGGGTGTACTGGATATGCTGCGTTACCATACTTTCACCGCCGGTGCAGGTTGGGCGTACGACTACGGCACGTCAGAGCAAAGCAAAGAGATGTACGACTACATCAAAGGCTACTCGCCAGTGCATAATGTCAAAGAAGGTGTGGCTTATCCTGCAACTCTTGTTACGACGGGCGATCACGATGACCGTGTAGTACCAGCGCATTCCTTTAAGTTTGCCGCTGAACTGCAAGCTAAAGCCACTGGCCCTAACCCACAGATGATCCGCATTGAAACCAATGCAGGTCACGGTGCCGGTGTGCCGGTATCCAAGCAAATCGAGTTAGCTGCGGATATCTTTGGTTTTACCTTGTTTAATATGGGTGTGAAAGAGTTACCAAAGCAGTAAATACCCTTGGTTCTTGAAGCCGCAGCGTTGTTGACAGCGCTGCTCTCGCTCTTCAAAAGGTTTGTACATGAGACGGGCAGGGATAAACCCTGCCCCTACAAACTAATCTGAATTACTTTCCAACTACCTGATATAAAAACCGTTTTGCCACCTGCAATACATTCTGTCGTAACTGATACATCAACGGGCTTTCGCTTTGCCAGTAGTGCCAATACAGCTCTGTGTCGAGATAATAACCCGGGGTTAAGTCCACCAGCTCGCCGCTATCGAGCTGTGACTGCATTTGTAGTTCTGGCAATAAACCAAATCCTAATCCGGCTAATGTGGCTTTTAAAAAACCTTCAGAAGAAGGGCACAAATGAAAACGTTGCGGTACGGCTTGGGCTACATGCTGCAAATACTGATGCTGCAACTGGTCATCCTGATTAAACACCAGGCAAGGGGACAAACTAAGTTGAGCTGCTAAATTTGGAGTTAACTGATAACGCTGAATAAAAGCCGGACTTGCCACTGCGCGGTATCGCAGCGCTCCCAAAGCCATCACAGCGCCACCATTTACTGGCTGAGGGCTGGCACAAATACAAGCCATTACATCTCCTTGTTTCATCCGTTTTAAACCAACGGACTGATCTTCCACTACCAGATCAAAACGCACTGCCTGTTGTTCAGGCAAGACCAAAGCTTCGGGTAACCAGGTGGCTAAAGAGTCGGCATTGGTGGCCAGTCGCACCACCAGATCCTGTGGATCGTCAATCAACCCTAAAGCGGTTTCCATTTGCCGCACCTGTTGTAAATGGTTTAACAAACGTTGTCCTGCAGCAGTGGGCACTGGCGGGTTGCTGCGTAACAGCACTGGCTGACCCAACACAGATTCCAGCTGTTTAATGCGCCGGCTGATGGCTGACTGAGTTAAATGCAACACTAAAGCGGCCCGTTCAAAACCACCTTGTTCCACTACTGCAGAAAGTGCCTGTAATAAGCGATAGTCAATCATCAGTTTTTCTCATGAGGTAGGAAATTTATTTGTTGGATTCATGGTAAGCCTGTTGGTTAAGCTGGCGCTACTAATTTTATGGCGTGAATGGCTTTTGGGGAGTGAATAAGATGCTGTCGTTTTTTACCGGTTTTACTGTGGGTTTAAGTTTAATAGTGGCTATTGGTGCACAAAATATTTGGGTGTTAAGCCAAAGCATGGCTGGTGCAAACCGGCTGGTGATTGCTGCTGTCTGTATTTTATGTGATGCCGCTTTAATTGTTGTTGGAGTTTACAGTGTGCAGTTGATCCAGCTTTGGTTGCCTCCGCTGGTGCCAGTTTTGACCTGGGCCGGTGTTGCGATGTTGTTATGGCTGGCCTTTGGAGCAGCAAAGCGGGCCTGGCAGGGGCAAGGCACTTTGCTGGCAAAAGCTGAAGTGCAAGTGCAAAGCTCGCCAAAAACAGCAGTCACTGCGTTGGCCATTACTTTGTTAAACCCTCATGTGTATCTGGATACAGTGGTATTGATTGGCAGTGTGGGTTCTGCGCAGGCCCAACCTTTCTGGTTTACCGTTGGTGCTTGTCTGGCGTCTTTGTGTTGGTTCAGTGCCTTAACTGGATTAGCGCCAAGGCTTAAAATTTGGCTGAGTTCCCCACTGCGCTGGCGGCTGTTTGATGGCCTGGTGGCTTTTATTTTAGCTGGCATAGCACTGAAGTTGGCTGTTTAACGCGATATCCGGCAAGGAAAAGCCGTTGTGTCGCCCTTGCAGAGCTGTCTGTGATCAGGTCTGATAGAGGTCAGATTTCAGGAGGCCACAAATGACAGATTTTCGCAGTGACACAGTGACTCAGCCCACAGCAGCAATGAAAGCAGCTATGCTGGCAGCGCCTTTGGGTGATGATGTGTTTCAAGACGACCCGACGGTAAATGAGTTGCAGCGTTATGCGGCAGAGCTATTAGGTTTTGAAGCGGCTTTGTTTGCGCCAAGTGGCACTCAAACCAACTTAATAGCCTTGATGGCGCATTGCCAGCGTGGCGATGAAGCTATAGTTGGGCAGCAGTGGCATACCTATCGCTGGGAAGGCGGTGGTATGGCGGTGCTCGGTTCTATTCAGCCTCAGCCTATCGAGCATCAACCCGATGGCACTTTAGCGCTGGAGCATATACGAGCAGCGGTAAAACCTGACGATCCACATTTTGCCCGCACTAAATTAATTGTGATGGAAAACACCACAGGCGGTAAGGTGTTGCCACTGGCCTATATGAATTCAGTGGCGGCTTTGGCTAAAGAGCTGGGGTTAAAGTGCCATATAGACGGTGCCCGGCTGATGAACGCCGCTGTGGCTTTAGCCTCTGAAGACAATTCAGATCCAATTCAAAAAGCCCGGCAACTTTGTGCTGGTTTTGATTCATTGTCTTTATGTTTATCCAAAGGTTTAGGAGCTCCGGTTGGCTCTTTGCTGCTGGGTAGTCATGCTTTTATTCAGCAGGCAAGACGACTTCGTAAAATGTTGGGCGGCGGTATGCGCCAGGCCGGAGTGCTGGCTGCTGCTGGTTTATATGCACTGCAAAATAACATTCAGCGTCTGGCAGAGGATCACCAGCATGCACGACAACTTGCTGATGGTTTACAGCATATTGCAGCTGAACATCCACTGCTCAAAGGTAAACTGGAACTGGTGTCTGTTCATACCAATATTTTATTTACCGATATAGCTGTCGAAGTGGCAGAGCCTTTACTGGCTTATCTGTCGGAGCAGGGTATTAAACTGACCAGCAGTAATTACAACAAAGCCGATCACTACTACAAAAGAGTACGTTGGGTGACTCATTTGGATATCAAGGTTACTGATATTCAAAGTACGTTGGATGTAGTGCAAAAATTCAGGCTTTAAGTGGGATTAACTGACTGATTTCTGAGGCGGCCCCCTCTGCTTTTTTTTGGTTGAAGCTGATAAGGTAAAGGCAAATTAAAAAACAGTAAAAACAAAAACTCCGGGGCCATCTATGAAACTCAGTTTAGTCGCTTGTCTGACCGCCGCTCTTTTTGCCAGCAGTTATGCCGATGCTGCGTATTACCGCTCACCCGCTTTGCAAAACGATCAACTGGTATTTACTGCCGAAGGTGATTTATGGCTAAGCCAACTTAGCGGTGGCGATGCCAAACGTTTAACCACACATCCGGCAGAAGAAACTCAGGCGCTATTTACCCCTGACGGTAAAGCCGTAGTTTATGTGGCGGCTTATGACGATACCCCGGATATTTATTATTTACCCTTAACAGGCGGGTCGCCGAAGCGTTTAACAGCACACAATGCCAAAGTAAAACTGCAAGGCTGGAGTCTGGATGGCAAATTGCTGTACAGCACTGATGCCATGACGGGCCCGGTGAACAGCTGGGTGCTGAAGCTGATGGATATAGACACTCAGCAAACCGAAACCTTGCCGTTACTGGATGCAGTAGAAGCTGTATTGGATCAGCAAAATGGTTATGTTTATTTTATCCGTTACGGTTTGCAACTGACAGGCGATAATGCCCGACAGTATCAGGGCGGAGCTAAAGGCCAGTTATGGCGCTGGAAACTGGGTTCAGTGCTCGAAGCAGAGCGCTTATTGGTAGATCATCAGGGCTCGTTACGCAATCCTATGCTTTGGCAAGGACAGCTGGTGCTGATCAGTGACGCAGGTGGCAATGCTAATTTATGGTCTTACGATCCTGTCTCTGCACAGCTGAAAGAGCTGACCACGCATCAGGATTTTGCCGTACGTTCTGCCCGTCTTGAGCAAGGCAAAGTGGCCTATCAGTTAGGCGCAGATATTCAACTGCTGGATTTAAGCTCGGGCCAAAGCAGTACTCTAGCCCCTGCGTTGGTGACAGACTCTCCGCAGCAACGTCAGCGTTTATTAACTGAACCGCTGAAGTATTTAACCTCCAGCTCTGTTGGTTTTGCCAAAGAAAAACTGGTACTGACGCTTCGCAGCAAAGTGCAGGTGTTGTCCCGTTCGCCACAACGTATTGTCGAGCTGGCCGTGCCTGAAACAGCCCGGGCCCGCGGTGCTGTGATCAGTCAGGATGGCAAATGGGTGTATCTGATTTCGGATCAATCCGGTGAACCTGAAATTTGGCAATATGCAGCCGATGGTTCAGACAAAGGCAAGCAACTGACTAAGGATGGCCGTGGGTTTCGCTGGAACTTAGCCTTATCGCCTGATGGCCGTTATCTGGCGCATGATGATAAACAAGGCCAGCTTTGGGTGTTTGATTTGAAAACCGGCAGCAATCAACTGGTCCACAAAAGTGGCTTTGGTTTAAGCCCTTACGGCGATATGGTCTGGAATAAATTCAGCACTGTATTGGCCTTTACCGCAGAAAAAGATGGCACTGGTCGTCAGCAAATTGGTTTGTATTCCATCAAAGAGCAGCAGGCAAAATTGCTGACTACAGATAAATACAATTCCTACAGCCCGGCTTTTCATCCTGATGGTGACTGGTTGTACTTTTTATCAGAGCGCGAGTTAAAACCAACCCCAGGTTCACCTTGGGGAGATAGAAATATGGGGCCTGCTTTTGATAAAAGAGCGCAAGTATTTGCCTATGCGTTAACCAGCTCTGCGCAGTTTCCCTTTGATGCAGAAACTGAATTAACCGCTGGGCTTGAAGGCCAGGGTAAAGCGGTTTCAGTGAAAGACTTACCTGGGCAGTTGTGGCAAGTACCGGCTGCAGCGGGGAATTATCAGAAACTGCAGGTTGGCGCTGATTATTTATATCTGCATGAATTTGAACACAGTAGGGATGCGGGTTCAGTACGGGCCTTAAAAATTGAACCTGAAAACAAAAAACTGTTGAGTTTTGCCGGTAAGGTACGCGCTATACAAAGTAGTGCAGATGGTAAATCACTGTTTTTGCAGTACGAAACAGCGCCGGGCAGTTATAGATTTTTCTTAGGTTCTGCCGCAGCGAAAGCACCGGAGGGTGAAGAAGCTGAACCCTGGGCTATTGATAAAATTAGCCTGACCGTCACGCCTAAAGCCGAATGGCAACAAATGTTCCATGATGCCTGGCTGATGCATAGGGAGTTTTTATTTGACCCGGCAATGCGTGGTGTGGACTGGGGCACCACCAAAAGACGCTATCAGCCTTTACTTGAAAGGGTGACGGACAGATTTGAACTGGATGATTTACTGGCACAGCTGATTGGCGAATTGTCTGTATTGCACTCGCAGGTGCGGGGCGGCGATTATGCCAAAGCCAATGAAAGCAGCAAAGCTGCCAGTCTGGGGGGCGAGTTTGTCAGCCGCGATGGCAAATTAATACTACAGACTATTTATCAGACCGACCCTGATTTACCCTCTATTGCCAGTCCACTGAACAGAGCCGGAGTTGAACTGAAAACTGGCGATCAGTTGCTGGCTGTGAATGGTAAAGCTGTGGCTTCAGTATTGGATTTACATCAGGTTTTACAACAACAGCAAGGCCAGCAAGTGCTGTTGCAGTTAGAGCGAAATGGTAAAAACCTGAAAAAAGTCGTGGTGCCTGTCAGCCCGCAACAAGAGCAGATGTTGCGTTATCAGCATTGGGTGCAGCAGAAAAAACAACAGGTGGAACAGCAAGGCAAGCAGCAACTGGGTTATCTGCATTTATACGCTATGACAGCCAACGACATCAGCAACTTTGCCCGTGACTTTTATGCCAACGTGGATAAACCCGGCCTGATCATTGATGTGCGCCGCAACAGAGGGGGCAATATCGACAGTTGGGTGATTGAAAAGTTGTTACGCCGGGTTTGGGCATTCTGGCAACCGACTCAGGGCAATGCTTATGGCAATATGCAGCAAAGCTTCCGAGGCCAGTTGGTGGTACTGACCGATCCACTGACGTACTCAGATGGTGAAACTTTTGCCGCCGGTATTAAAAGTTTAGGTTTAGGCCCTGTGATTGGGCAACAAACCGCAGGAGCTGGGGTTTGGTTATCGGGTCGTAATTTATTAGCTGATATGGGGGTGGCCCGTGTGGCTGAAACCGCACAGTTTGATAAAGACGGCCGCTGGATTATCGAGGGTAGGGGCGTGAGCCCGGATCTGATGGTTGATAATTTACCTTACGCCAGCTTCAGTGGTCAGGATGCGCAGCTGTCATACGCTATTAGCTTGTTGCAAAAACAACTGCAGGAAAAAGCCGTGCCTGAACTAAAAGCTGAACCGTTAAAACCGGGCATTGCCAAAGACGCACAAAAGCTGAACTGGTAACCATATTCCTTTATCGCTTTAAGGGCTGAGTCAAGACTCAGCCCTTATTACTAAAAAACGTAACAGGCTTTATCCCTACTTCATTATGTAAGCGCTTTACATTTTGCGGTTAAACTGGTATCCAATTGAAATCATTCACTATTGGATAAAAGCTATGAAACTTAAACTCCTCTGTTTTTCCATCGTCTTGTGTAGTTATTCCGCAGTAGCTGCCGACTGGCAACCCTTACTGGATAAAAACCTCAGCCAGTGGGATACCTACTTAAGCTATAAGCATAAGGAGTCTTATGACGGTTCTGTGCCTAAAGATGAGCAGGGAAATCCTATAGCTCCTATAGGTTTAAATAGGGGCAACGACGTACATAAAGTTTTTACTATGCAGGAAGAAAATAACGAGCCAGTGCTTAGAGTCAGTGGTGAAATTTATGGCGCTGTGACCAGTAAAAAATCCTATAAAAATTACCATTTAAAACTGCAATTTCGTTGGGGTGAGAAAAAGTGGCCACCTCGTCTGAATAAACTCAAAGACAGTGGCATTTTGTATCATGCAACGGGTGAGCACGGTCAGGAGTACTTTCGTTCCTGGATGTTGTCACAGGAGTTCCAAATCATGGAAGGTCATAACGGCGATTATTGGCAACAGGCCACATCGGCTATTGATATCCGCGCTTATCAACCCGAATTTATTATGAATGCAGTAGCTGATGAGACTCAGCCCTTTATCAAAGTGGGCAAAGGAGAAGAGTTGCAGGGTTTTGTACTGCGTAAAGAAAACCATGAAAAACCTGCAGGGCAGTGGAACACGCTGGAGCTTATTGCTTTTGAAGGGCAAAGCCTGCATATAGTGAATGGTCATGTGGTGATGGTGTTGCGTAATTCCAGATATGTCACGCCAGAAGGCAAAACTGAACCTTTAATTGAAGGCAAAATTCAGCTGCAAAGTGAAGCCGCAGAACTGTTCTACAAAGGCATACTAATCAAACCTTTAGAGCAAATGCCAGCAGAATACAGCAAGCTGTTTTTATAAAAAAGGCAGCCAAATGGCTGCCTTAACTTCAATGCGCTAGTCGAACAAGAACGTCAGAATTTATAGCCAGCGTTAAAGACTGCGACAGTTCTGCTGTCGCCATCACGACGGCCACCATCGTAATCTGCAGTGCCTAAACCACCACCTAAAGTCCAGCCACGACCGCTAAAACCGCTGAAGTGGTAATCATAAGTGGCCAGTAATAAAGCTTTGCTATCAAATACATCGGAACCCGACGCATATTGAGCACCAAATACGTGCTGACTGCCTGCAGATGGCGCTATATGAAAACCTACAGCTGCACCGCCTACACCCACACCCACGTAAACAGCCATATTGTCTTCGCGGTACATAAATTTACCGCCTAAGTCGCCGTATTGAGAGCCAAAACCTGCGGATGGTACAAATTCACCGGCCTGAGCAACGCCTGTTGCGAATACTGTTGCGACGACCAGGGTGGCCAGAGTTAATTTAATTTTCATTGTTATGATCCCTCTTTCAAACACATACCGGGAGTTGCCCGGTTCAGATAAGGCGGCAGTGTACCTTGGTTAACTGAACGGCAGCTTACTGCTGTTGAGCCTGGTTTCGCAGAAGGATTTGGCCAAAAAATCAGGGGATAATGACTGGTTAAAAAACAAGCATTCAGTTCAGCTTAGGCTCATCTTTACGGGAGCAAACTAAAAATCCACCTGCCAGTGGGCTCTGTAATGAAGTTTAGATTTTAGTCCTTGGCAGTCTCAATACCACAAGGTATTAGCTTAAGTAAAAAGACAGGAGTGCATCTTATGAGTGCAATCAAACAACAGAAAAGTGCGCAACCCTTTAGCTTTGACGCCACTAAGAACGATACAGATTTAACCCAGCAAGAGCGCCGGGCTTTAAGTTTAGTCTGGAGTGATGCTGAGTCAGAGCCTGTGAAATCCAAAAGTCCTGACTTCACTACAGATCACTGTGCTGAGCTTGGTTATAACTAGGCCGATGTGCCACCACTCATCTGTAGTTCTGGTTTTAGTCAGTACTCAGGCAAGGCAGTCGCTGGTTTTATACTGGGCCCGCAGCTGTCTTCTGCCTTGCTTGTTTTTCGCTGTCAGTTGCTTTGATACAAAGCCAGCTGTTGCATCAGTTGCCAGACGCTTTGAGGCTGCTCCGTCGCCTGCAAATAGTCGCCTACTTTTTGTCGTAGTTCTGCTGATTTGTTCTGCGAGAGCTTCATTTTCCCAATGACGCTGCTGATCTCTATCCGCACCCCACAAATACCGTTCACCAGCTTTTGCTGATAATCCGCAGATTGCAGCATGTCGGGTGCGGAAAAGCTTTCCTGCCTGCGTACTAAAGCCAGAGTTTGTGCTGTATCTAAAGTAAAAGCTGTGCCTTTAAGTTCGACCAGGCTGTAGTTCCAGGTTGAAACAGCCTGCTCATCGCCATAACAGTCTGCTGCGACAAAAGCATGAGGCCCCATAATCACAATCTGCACCTGCTGATCATTAAGCTGCTTTAACTGCGGATTAGTGCGGGCCAGATGGCAAAATACAGTCAGATGATCGCCCTGCCAGTCCATTAAAAATGGCAAAGGGCTGTAATACAAATCCGGGTTGTTACTCAATAGCAAACCAAAATAATGCTGCTGTAAAAAGGAGCGGATCTGATCTAAATCGTCGCTCTGAAAGTGTTTAGGTAAATACATAGTGTTTTAGCTTTCCCTTTTGGCTACAAAAGCATTGTGGCATAACTGATAACCTACTTTGGGGTAATAACTCATCGCGCTTTCGGCACTGTGCAACAACTGCTGCACTTGCGGCCCTGTCACCAGTTGCACCTGACGTAACAACTCTTTACCTATGCCTTGTTGTTGCAGGCTTTTATCGACCAGTAAATCGCAGATATAGACCACCCATGCTTTGTCCGTCATGCAGCGGGCTAAGCCAACCAATTGACCATTTTGCCGCGCTGTCAGCAGTAAATTCGCACTGGAAAGCAGGGTTGCCATACGGCTTTTATCCTCTATGGGCCTGTTAATACCTGAGGCTTTATACAAGGTCAGCATTTCTTCTAAATCAAAACTGGATTCCACTTGATAACTCAGCATATACATTCCTCTTCGCTTGTAGAAGACGCTGTTTTATCGCTAAACTGGTTCTATAGAAAGTGCCAGTTTTGTCAAAGTGAGAGATCCAGTTTGCGTATAGAACTTGGAAGTTTTTTTCTGTCCGGTCAGGGCACTCTGCAGCAGCAGCTGTATCAGGCATTACGAGAAAAGCTGCTGACAGCGCAGTGGCCTGCAGAGGCATTATTGCCCTCTAGCCGTCAATTGGCTGTGGATTTACAGTTAAGCCGCAATACGGTCAATCAGGTGTTGCAACAACTGGTGGCTGAAGGTTATTTGTTGGGCCAGCCAGGCCGGGGTTATCAGGTGCTGGCTGTGGCTCCTGATCAATTTTTTCAGGCAAACGGTCATGCCCAAGTAGCGTTGGATCCAGATCAAATAACAGTATTTGATTATGGGGTTACAGCCAAAACCGGGCCTGCTTCGGGTTTGCTGCAAACCGGAGTGCCTGACTTATCGGCCTTTCCTTTTGCCTTGTGGCAAAAGTTAACTCAACGTCATAGTGGCAGAAGTGCTTTAGCTGGTATGGCTGATGCTATGGGATATTTGCCACTGCGCCAGGCGCTGAATCATTATTTACGCCAGTCCCGTCAGGTGGTGTGTGATGAAGAGTGTATTTTGATCACACCAGGCGCTCAGGCCGCTTTATTTATTGCCACTAAGCTGGTGAGTCAGGCAGGGGATAAAGTGGCGATGGAATCCCCTGGTTATCCTCGTTTACGGCAGGCATTGCAGTTATCCGAAGCCGATATTCATTACATCGATGCCAGTTCAGACACAGGGCTTGCCACTGCAGATCTCAATGGTTTGAACGGTTGCAAAGCCTTGTTTGTGACTCCGGCTCATCAATACCCCATGGGTGGCATTATGCCGCTGTCAGAACGGTTGCTTTTGCTTGAATGGGCCAGGCAACAGCAATGCGTTTTGGTCGAAGACGACTACGACAGTGAGTTCCAGTTTAAACACAGACCTATTGCCAGCTTGCAGGGACTGGCGCAAGGGCAGGGGGTGATCTATGTTGGCTCCTTTAGTAAAACTTTGTTTCCTGCACTGCGTTTAGGGTATCTGGTGTTACCCAATCAATGGGTCGCGAAAGCCGCTGCTTTATTACAGGCTTTGTATGGCGACGTCGCTTTATTGCCTCAGGCAGTGACGGCGGATTTTATGCTTGAAGGGCATTTTGGCCGGCATTTGCGCAAAATGCGTCAGCTGTACCAGCGCAAACAACAGTTTTGCCTGCAACTTCTTGCAGAGTTTCTGCCACAAGCGAAGTTACACGCCCGTTATGCCGGTTTACATATCAGCCTTGAGTTTCCCTATGAAGTGGCAGATCTGCAGCTAACGGCCGAATTGTTAAAAGCAGGCTACAGAGTGCAGCCTTTGAGCCGTTATGTATTTGCAGGTTCTGCGCGCACTGGGTTGGTGATAGGCTTAGCCAATAGTTCAGAGCAGCAACTGCGGTCAGGTGTACAGTTCATTGCACGTTTACTGCCTTTGTATAAAAAAGTCTGAAAAGCATAAATTATTGCTTAAATTGCAAATGGGAATTATTATCATCTGAGTTGTTTTTACTGAAGCCTATACACCTGATGACAGAACCCAAGCCACAAAACACACCCAATAAACTGTTTAAAACTATACGGCAATTGCTGGGGTTTGCCGTTGTACTGACAGGTGCCCTGGTCTTACTGCTTGAAAGTTTTGCTCTGATCCCTGGTTGATACTCCGGTTCTGGTTACACATCTGTGGATCAGGCCTTGGTGCTTTCAGCCGCAGCCAATAAAATCCTGCTCTTGTTGTTCTACTGTACACTGATTACAATCGCCGCCATTTCTGCTGTTAGTTTGGAGTTCTGATGAATAAAAGTCTTTTAACCAATCTGTTGTCTTTAGTACTGATGGCTGCTGGCTGGTTTTTCGCCTTACCATGGTTATGGGCTGTAGGGTTGTTTGCCTTTTCCGGCGCTGTCACCAACTGGCTGGCCATTCATATGTTGTTTGAAAAGGTGCCCTTGTTATACGGTTCAGGCGTGATACCAGCTCGTTTTTCTGAATTCAAACAAGGTATTTATGATCTGATCATGGGGCAGTTTTTCAGCAAAGAAAATCTGCAGCGTTTGCTTGCTGAGCAACATGAGCAAGACGCAGTCAGCTTAAAACTGGCACCTGTCATTGAAGCTATCGACTTATCACCTGCTTTTGATGCCTTGCTGGAGACAGTACAAAAATCTTCCTTGGGTGGCATGCTGGCGATGTTTGGCGGAGCTCAGATGCTTGTACCACTGAAAGAGCCTTTTATCGAAAACCTGAGCCGTTCTTTAATTGAACTGGCCGATAGCCCTGAAGTACAGCAGCAAATTAAAAACCAGCTGCATCAAGGCGATACTATTGATCTGTTGCAGCCTAAAATTGCCGCTGTAGTGGAAGGTCGTTTAGCTGAGCTGACACCTCAAATGGTAAAAGACATAGTGCAACAGATGATCCGTCAGCATTTAGGCTGGTTGGTGGTCTGGGGCGGTGTCTTTGGTGGCTTGATAGGTTTATTAAGCAGCTTTATTCCTGCGATTTGATTAAAACAATAGTAAGGGCAGAGTTGTCTGCCCTTACTATCAAAATGACAGTTAAGCTAAAAAAATCTCACCCTGTAAATAGAGTTTGGCCTGACCCGAAACCAGTACTCTTTCACCTGCTAATTCACAGCGCAATACACCGCCTCGTGCCGATGCCTGATAGGCCATCAACTGAGTTTTGCTAAGCTGTTCTGCCCAATAAGGCACTAAACCCGCATGAATGGAACCTGTCACAGGATCTTCATCGCCGCCATTGGCAGGCCAGAAATAACGTGAAACAAAGTCGTAATTTGTGCCCTGCGCTGTGGCAACCACATCATAAGGCGCCAGCTTTTTCAGTTCATGGCTGTTGGTCGTTAGCTGCGTTACCTGCTCTTCATCGGTATAAATTGCAAAATAGGCCTGAGCGCTTTGCAACACCAAAGCCGGAGCTATGGATAATCCGGCCATCAAAGCATCTGGTGCCGAGACCGCACTGGCTGGGCGTTTAGGGAAATCCATTTGGATCCAGCCATCAGCCTGTTGGCTCACCACTAAGTCACCTACTTCTAAGGTGCTGAAGCGAAGAGCTGTGCTGCTATTTTGTGCAAATAATACAAAAGCCGCAGCTAAGGTGGCATGACCACAAAAATCAATTTCAGTGACAGGAGAAAACCAGCGGATCTGATAATGATCTTTCGCCAAAGGCAATACAAAGGCGGTTTCAGATAAGTTATTTTCGGTGGCGATTTGCTGCATCAGTTCATCACTAATGGCCTGTTGCAAAGGCACAACGGCGGCATAATTGCCTTTAAATAGCTGATCGGTAAAAGCATCGACCTGATAAATCGGAAGTTTCATAGGCGTCATTCCTCTGTCTGACCTTAAGTTGCTGCATCATAGCTCAGAAATACACAGCGTAAGGATTGAACTTGCTTATAATACCCCAGCATTTTTTTGAGGATTTCTGATGAAAGTAGTAATTTCTGTGGTGATAACAGCTGTGTTGTTGTGTGGCTTTGCTTTTGCGAATGATGTGGATATGGAAAAAACCATGAAGCAAATGGCGCTAAACTTTAAACAAGCCAAAGAAGCGCAGTCAGTGGAACAGATGACGCTGGCATTAGCTAGTTTTGAAATTCAATTACTGCAGGCACAACAAGGTAAATTTCAGGCGGACAAAGCAGAGCTGTATCAGCAAGGTTTAAAAGAACTGGCTGTTGAAGTGGATCAAGCCCAATTGTTGTTAGAGCAACAGAATTTGGAAGGGGCGAAGCAGCACCTGCTGAAAATGGATGAACTGCGAAAAAAATACCATAAACATCGTAAACCCAGCTTCTGGCAACTGATTTTTGGCTAAGCTCTTAAGCTCGATTTTAAAGCTGAACTCAAGTATATTGCACACAATTCAATTGAGTCCGGCTATCTGATGATTACAGAAAACGAAGATTATTTAGTATTGGAAAAACAGCTGTGTTTTTCACTCTACAGCGCCAGCCACCGACTGGTGCGCAGTTACCGATTATTGCTGGAACCTTTGGATTTGACCTATCCGCAGTATCTGGCAATGCTGGTGCTGTGGCAGCAACCAGAACTGAATGTCAAAGAATTAGGTGAAAAACTGCATCTGGACTCTGGCACTTTAACTCCTTTGTTAAAACGATTGGAAACTAAGGGTTTAGTCAGTCGAACCCGCAGCCAGCAGGATGAACGTGTGGTGCATATTCGCCTTACTGAACAGGGGCTGTTGTTAAAAGCACAAGCCAGCCATATTCCAAAAACTATTTTTCAGCAATCAGCAATGCCGTTAGAGCAGTTGCAGCAGTTAAAACACAGTTGCGATCTGTTATTTCAACACCTCGAAGCCTTGTAATAACTTTTCGCATCCCCATTTCAATCATCAGATCCTCGCAGAGTGCAGGATGGTTTAAATGAGGCAAAAAGCATGAGTTTATCTTTTTACAGCGCGTCAGTTCCGGTCTTTAAGCAGTTCCTTACCAGTTTAAAAGACTTACTGGTTAAAGCTGAAAAGTTCAGCCAGCAAAAAGATCTGGCCGATGCAGTGTTGCTGCAATCGCGTTTATACCCTGATATGTTTCCGCTGGTACGCCAGGTACAAATTGCCGCTGATTTTGCTAAAAGTGTCTCGGCCCGTTTAGCTGGTGTTGAAGTGCCGGGTTATGAAGATACTGAACAGACTTTTGCAGAACTGCAGCAACGTCTGGATAAAACTCTGGTTTTTCTTGATACCTTAAGCGCAGAGCAATTTGCTAATGCCGCAGAAAAAGAAATTGTATTGCGTGCTGGTACACCAAAAGAAAAACGTTTTACCGGTACTCAATATTTAGCTCAATACGGTTTGCCACAGTTTTATTTCCACGTCACCACCAGTTACGCTTTGTTGCGTCACAATGGTGTTGAGGTAGGCAAAAAAGACTATATGGGCCAAATCTAGGTGATGTATGGGCGGGTCTTGTACCCGCCCGTCTTGCGTTCAATTCTGCCTAGGGCTATGGTATGAAGCCAACACAACTGTGGTTTTAAGTGCGACGGAGTTTGGCTTACTCGAAGTGCAAAATGCCATCAATAGCTTGTGTATTGATATTGTGATAATGCTTTAAAATCATCTGCCATTTTTCCGCAATAAACTGCTGCTGACCACTTTGACGGAATTTTTCTGCAGCTAATTTCCAGCTTTGCATCAGTTTTTGATCTGTGCCTGATTTCGACATCAGCAGATAAACCTCTGAAGTTCGGAGTTTATACACAGCTTTAATGTCGTCTGCTTGCAAGCCTTCTTCCCATAACAAATGTTGGATCCCCTGGCTTTCGTAAGCAATTAAATCCAGCCGACCCGAACGCAACCTCTGAATATTTTGCTGATGGTTGACTGAAGGATGCAGGTTATGGAACTCTTGTTCCAGCAACCATTCTTCTCTGATATCCCCTCGAACCACACCTATGGCTTTGACCTTACGCAACTGATCCAGCGTTTGAATTTGCACAGGACTTGAACTCAGAGCATAGACTGACCAGGTTTTAACCACCAACTGTCCAATCCAATAAAACTCATTTTCTCGTTTTTCAGTTCGGGAAAAACTGAATAACAGGACATTAGGTTCAGTGCGGGCAATATGAATAGCGCGCGCTTCAGGCATGACTTCGATTTTAGTGTTGTCATTCAGGCTGCGTTGAATAGCTTGCACCACTTCAACAGAAAAACCTGTCAGTTGGCCGTGGCTATCCAGATAACTGGCTGGAGGTTCTACTACTGTGATGATGCGCAAGGCCTGACTTTGCAGAGCGAAGCTGATAAGAAAGAAAAAAACACCCACAATCCATCGCATAGTCTGCGTTCTCTGAGAAAGAAACACTGTACTAGGTATAGTCAGATTTCACAGTGCTGACAACAAAGACTTATCACAAGTGTTCAAAGACGGACAAGACGTCTTAACTTTGCTGCCGGCAACAAAATAATTAAATTGCCTAAAGCGACAATACAAACCCCAATAAGAGCTGACCAGCTCCAATGATAATTCTCAAACAGGGTGGATATGCCTAAAGCAACAATAGGAAACAACACCATAGTGTAAGCTGCTTTGGCTGGGCCAATACGACCCACCAGCGTGAGGTAGGCACCAAAGGCCAGTACTGAGCCGAATAACGACAGATACAGCAAAGACAGATTAAAATTAAGACGGGTATCGAAAACCGGCATAATACCCTGTACTAAGGCTAATACCGCTATCATGCCGGCGCCATAAGCCATACCAAACACGTTACTTTGCACCACAGGTAAATGCTGTTGCTGGTTTTTGGATGACAGCATATTGCCAAGCGAGGCGATATAAGTACCAGCAATACTCAGCACTAAACCCCAAAAGGCAGAACCATTACTTTCCAGCCCCGCTAGTTCTGGCCAGAACACAAAAGCTATACCCAAAATACCCAACAAGGCACCCAGCAGGGTTTTGATTTCAATGGGGCGGCCAAAAAATAAAGCTCCGTTGAGGATATTCATCAGCACTATGCTGGAAAACACGACCGCGATCAGACCACTGGTTAAATTTGAGGTAGCCAAATAAATAAGCAGGTAATTTAAGCAAAATAAAAACAGACCTTGCAGCGCCATCCAGCCGTGCTGGCGGCGGTTAAAACTCAAAGGCAATTTACGCCATAAACACCAGAACCAGAGTAATAAAGCAGCCAGTCCAAAACGATAGGCGATAGACCACATCTCCGGCACATCGCCGAGCTGAAATTTAATAGCATAAAAAGTCGAGCCCCAAATCAATACAGTAGCAAGATACAAGGTAATGGAATGGGTCAGCATACTGCCTCAGGATACATGGGTATTTAATTGGCTTGCGAAGCAAGTGTGGTCAGTTTCTTCTGGAAATCGCGTTGTACTATGGCCAGARCTGCCAGCACTGTTTCTGTTGGCAAATCCTGTTGTTCCAGCAACAGGATCAGTTCCACTGCCAGCTGCACCTCAAGGGGGGCTTCAGATAAAGCCGGAGTTTTAGTTTTTGTCACGTTGGGTGTCTAAGAAACCTTTGGCTTTGGCAACAGCTTCCCGCACTTTCATCACCATTTCAAAACGTTCAGTCTGAGGCAGGTAAAAAGCCATATCCACTTCGTAACGAATATATTTTGGCGGTAGCTGATTCAGCACTATGCAGCATAAATCGGCCAGATATTCGGTGTCGTACTCATCATCCAGACGTAACTCCACTAGATGGTCCAACAGAAGTTTTTCGTAATAGTTATGGATATCGTCATCTAACTTCATCTGTTACTCCTTGTGTGCCTGGGCTTTATGCCCCTGCCGCTGACTACTTAACTGAACCTAAGCATAATCAGTTCGGTTATAAAACGCTACCAGCAGATGTTAACTTCTGGTCGTGCTGATAGAATAGCGCGGTCAAAACAACAGGCTGTGGCCTAAGATTAAAAAAATGCAAAAGAATACAACCCCTTGTTACTACGGTGACTACCTACAACTGGACAAAATTTTAACTGCCCAGGCGCCTGAAAGTGCAAAGTATGCCAACGAAGCTCATGATGAAACCTTGTTTATCGTGGTACATCAGGTCTATGAATTATGGTTTAAACAAGTGCTGCATGAACTGAAAGCTGTACTTGGCGTGTTTGCTGCAGACGAAGTGAAAGATCAGCAACTGACAGGGGTAGTGCATAAACTTAAGCGGGTTATTACCATTCAGCAACTGATGAACCAGCAAATTGGCGTGATGGAAACCATGACGCCTCAGGATTTTATGTCGTTTCGCGACTACCTGGTGCCAGCCTCTGGTTTTCAAAGCGTGCAATTTAAAATGCTGGAAATTGGCCTGGGTTTAAAAAGCGAATACCGTATCGACTTTGATAAAAACTCTTTTTACAGCCGCTTAAACGAAAAAGACCGGAGCTTTCTAGAAAGCTTGGAAACTCAGCCGAGTTTGTTTGAGCAAGTTGAAAAGTGGTTGGAACGTATGCCATTTTTACAATTTGGCGACTTCAGCTTCTGGCAGATGTATCAGCAAGCAACAGAGAAAATGCTGAACGAAGATGAAAGCACTGTGCTGTCGATTGAACAGATAGCTGAACATGAACGTGAACTGCAGCTAAAAGAAATTATCAATACCAGAGCCAAGTTTGCCGCCTTGCTGGATAAAGACAAATATGCAGAACTACAGCAACAAGGTAGCTTCCGTTTAAGTCAGCGCGCTATGCTGGCCGCTTTGTTTATCACCTTGTATCAGGAAGAACCTGTGTTTAACCTGCCATTCCAGGTGCTCACCTGCCTGACTGAAATCGATGAAAATATGACAATTTGGCGCTACAAACACGCCATGATGGTGCAGCGTATGCTGGGAACTAAGATTGGTACTGGTGGATCGTCAGGTCATGATTATTTAAAACGCACCACAGAAAAAAACCGTATTTTTACCGATTTATTTCATATGGCCACGTTCTTACTGCCAAAATCGGATTTACCTGAACTGCCTTTGGCAGTGCGTAAACAATTGGGGTTTTATTTCGCTGGCGCGCAGCAGGTTTAAGCCGCGGGCGCGGGTTTATCCCCGCCCGTCTATAATTCCAAACAAATCTCTATCGGGTTTTATTACAGCCTGCAGGGTAGGGTGCAATCGACGCGAAGCGGCATTGCACCATGACGCCACAGCACAACCTCAAACAATCACCTTATAGCGGATTGCCTGTGGCGAATCCACCCTACCTTGTTTCAAGCACGTAAAGCATGAAACCAGCGGTTTGTATTTGGCAACGACAAACCGCTGATTTTAAAGGCGGCATAAAATAGTTGTAGATGAATTTGAGTCAAAGCCTCAAGATCACGTTGATAACCGCCGCCAATCACAGCTGCTACCGGAATGCCTCTGTTGTGACATTCGTTGAGTACATACCAATCCCGCTCTGCAACTCCAGCTGTACTGATATGTAAAAGGCCTAAATCGTCCTGCCGATGAATGTCGATACCCGCATCATAAATCACTAAATCTGGCTGATGAATACGCAATAAATAATCCAGACTCTGTGTCACCGCTGCCAGATATTCGTCGTCGGTGCAGGCTGTGGGCAAACCTAAATCCCAGCTGGATTGTTGTTTACGGGAGGGAAAATTCTTTTCGCCATGCAAGGAGGCCGTGATAATAGCGGGCTCATCAGCAAAAATTGTGGCGGTGCCATCGCCCTGATGCACATCACAATCAAAAATCAGCACCTTATCCACGCCTTGGGTTAAGGCATAGCGTGCCGCCACTGCTAAATCGTTAAATAAACAAAAACCACTGCCTTCACCTGCAAAAGCATGGTGATAACCACCACTTAAATGCAAAGCTAAACCTTGCTGCAATGCAAGCTGGACCGTTTGTACTGTGCCACCGACCGAAGTTAAAGAGCGGGTCACTAATTGTTCAGACCAGGGAAAGCCTATACGGCGCATGGCTTTACTATCGAGCTGACCGGAGATGAGCTGTTCTGCATAAAAAGCCTGATGTACTGATAATAATTGTTCAGTGCTGGCGATTTGAGATGAAGTGAATTGAGCAGCTGGCACACCCAACTCTAATAAAGCTTGATATAAAGCCTGATATTTACCTATCGGATAGCGGTGTTTAAAAGGCAGTTCGAGTTGGCTGTAAATCGGGTGATAAATCAGCCCCGGCGGTTTTGTTCGGACCACTGAATTTCTACCTCTAATTCACTTAAAGCTTTACGGCAGCGGCCTAAACGGGCGTGAATGGCTAATACTCTGTCGGCGCTGGTGTCCGCTGAACCACCGGACAACTGGCGTTGTTCCAGTTCCAGCATATCCAATAAACGTCGCTCAAAGCCTTGATATTCCGAAAGCTGCTGATACAACTCCTGAGTGGTGCGGCGTAACTGCCCAACCATAGCCTGAGCTTGTTCTGACGCATTAGGTGAAGTAGGGCGTTTTTTTCCTTTACCGGGCAAGTAACGTAAGTCTTTGGTTTGAAAAGCCCGGCTTAAGGCCTGAATTTGTGCGCTGAGTTTAGCTGCCAAAGCCTGAGCTGAGCTGGTGCGCTGCTCAGTGCTCAGCTTTAAGCGTTTGAGCATAGCTTCGGCTTCAAGCACATAGTCAGTTAAAAAAGGCGAATGCGATTGAAACAAGTTGCTGTCAAACCAGGCTTTTTGTTGCCAGCTGCTTTGTTTACCGTCAATTACTTTGGCTTGTTGGGTCAGCTGTTTAAGTTGTTGCTCAAGCGCTGCCAATAAGTCTTTCATCCATTGCTCCAGGCTTGCCATAACAAGCGGGCGGTAATAGCTAGTACCATAGTTAAAAAAATCGGCCTGATAAACTTACTGCCAAAACGTATCGCTGAACGGGCACCAAAATAGGACCCAAGCATTAAACAAGCCCCCATGGCCAAACCCAATGTCCAATAAATATGACCAAGCCAGGCGAAAGTCACCAGCGCAAATACATTACTGACACCATTCATAGTGCGAGCTACACCGCTGGTCAACAGCAAGTTAATTTTATACAGTGCCATGGTCGACACCATCCAAAACGCGCCAGTACCAGGACCTGCCAGGCCATCATAAAAACCTAAGCTAAAACCCTGAGCGCGTTGCTGCCAGAAATGTTTAGGCGTCTGCTCTGGTAAAGTCAATTGATCGTCTGGCTGCATTTTTACCACCAGGCTATATAAAGCTGCGATGACGATAAAAAACGGAATAATACGTTCCAGCCATTCTTTGCTGATTAAGTCCACCACTAAAGTGCCACAAATGGCGCCAATAGCAGTAAATATCAGCGCTGTGCGCCAAAAGGCAGGATCAAAAAGTCGTCGTCTGTAATAAGTGACTGACGCGGTAATGGAACCAAAAGTGGCTGCCAGTTTGTTGGTGCCTAACACCAGATGAGGTGGTAAACCTGCCGTCAGTAATGCTGGGACAGTCAATAAGCCACCGCCTCCGGCCACAGCATCAATAAAACCTGCGACTAAAGCGACTGCACATAAAGCGGCGACTACCCAAAGTTCTAAACCTAATTCCATTGTTACTCTTCAATAGTTTGTGAAAAGGGAGGCAAAGCTTTCAGCATTGCTTTGCCGTAAGTTTTGGTGACTAAGCGTCTGTCTAAAATCACAATGCGGCCATGATCCATCTCCTGGCGCAGCAGTCTACCACAGGCCTGCACCAGTTTTCGTGCTGTGGCTGGCACCGTCATTTGCAAAAATGGATTGCCGCCTCTTTTGGTAATGGCTTCAGATAAAGCTTCTTCTAAAGGAGAAGAAGGCACAGCAAAAGGCAATTTAGTGATCACCAGATTGGTTAGCAAAGCACCGGGTAAATCCAGACCTTCAGAAAAACTTTGAGTGCCGCATAAGATACTGCCATCCCCCGCTTTTACTTTCATTGCATGAAGTTCGAGTAAGGACTGACGGGATGCTTCACCCTGCACTAAAAAAGACCAGCCTTTAGCTCGCAGCGCTTCTACGACTTTTTGCATTTGCCAATACGAAGCAAATAGCAACAAGTTACCGGCCTTTTTATCCAGATAGTTTGGTAATTTATCGATCAATTCGTCAGTAAAAGCATCACTGCTGGGGTCGGTTTTCATTTTGGGCAACAATAAACTGGCTTTGTTTTGATAATCAAAAGGCGAATCGACTTTGAGTGTTTGCAAGCCTTGATGCTGGGCAAGCCCCAACTCCTGTTTGATATAGTCAAAACTATTCAGTGTGGTTAAAGTCGCTGAACAAAGTATGGTGGCAAAAGCCTGACTGAATAATAAGTCGTCCAGTAAAAAACTCACCGACAAAGGGCTGGCATAAGCGCTGCTTTGCTGATGCTCTTTTTGATCTATGCTGACCCAACGTGCCTGATTCACATGTTTTTGCTGCGGCACTGAATACAAACGCCAGAGCTCTGATTGCTGCTCAAATCTGTGCTCTATCGCTGTGAGTTCAAATTGCAGTGACAACACCAGTTTGGTCGCTACCTTGTGTTCTGTCGTGGCTTCAGATAAAAATTGTTGTAATTTTTCTACACAAGATAAAGCTTTACCACTTAACTCTGCCAGTTGATCGGCGTTGGAGGAAAAAACTTCCGGCAATACCGCGTCGGCAAACCGGTAATGCGGCTCTTTGGCAAACCAATGGTGCTGATTCAGCTCAATCTGATGTTGCACAGGTTTGAGCTGTTTTAAAAAGTCGCTCGCCAGCTCATCGAGTTTTAATACTTCGGTCATAGCGCCATGCTGTGGTAATACACCGGCCAGCTGCTGGGTGGTCTTTTTTAATTTTTCCAGATACTGGGCTGGGAAACTCAGCGGCGCATGAGCTGAAAAGAAATCACGACCACTGTCGGGTAAATGATGAGCTTCATCTATGACATAAATGCAGTCAGCTGGTTCTGGCAATATTTGTGAACCGGCATCCAAGTCAGCCAGTAATAAGGCGTGATTGACAACTAAAACAGTACTGCCTTCTATTTCGGCACGAGCTAAATGAAAAGGGCATTGATGGTGTACTGGGTTGGCTTTGCTGCAATGCGCAGGATCAGAAGCAATGGCATACCAATGCTCATCTGCGATGGGATCTTTTAAACTGTCTCTATCACCCAACCAATGCCTCTGCTGCCAGTTGCTAAGTAACTGCTGTAATAAAGGCGCTGGCGCTGTACTTTGAAATAATGGCAATAAATCTGGTTGCTGCAATTGCTGGCGGAGTTTTTCGACACAGGCATAACGTTGCCTGCCTTTGACTAAACAGAATTCAAATTTCAGGCCACTGTATTTTAGAAAAAATGGTAAATCTTTTTGCACCAATTGCTCTTGTAAGGCCACTGTTGCTGTTGCTATTACCAGTGTTTTTTTCTGTTTTAATGCAAAAGGGATGGCCGCCATTAAATAAGCCAGAGATTTACCAGTACCAGTTCCGGCTTCCACCAGCAAGGTTCTGTCGTAGCTGTGATAACTGCCTGCCAATGTATTGGCAATTTCAGCCACCATTTTATTCTGACCAGGGCGGGGCTGGTAATTCGTCAGATTGCTTTTAAGCTGCTGATGAATTTCACGGATTTGGTTTTTTAAAGCATCAGTAAGCATTAAAACATCTGGATAAAAAAACAGGTGTTCATGATAAGTCAGCCTTTAGTTCAGCGCAATATCGATATTACCTCTAAAAAAACACACTTTAGGTTGCGAATAAATGAAAAAAATTAACTTATATATTGTGGAGTTATGTTTACAAAATCAGGCGATGAATTTAGAAGATATGCTGGATTGGTTATAAATTATGCTAAAAAAGGTTTTTTTGTAGCCTGAATAGGGATGAACCTACTAAAAACATCGGCCAATTTGAGCGTTAAGGCTTTAAGCAGCTTGGTTTGACGGAGGCGTTGACAACACTCAGTGAAATTTGTTCCGTAAAAGCTGTTGACCGTGCTGAAAAATTGCGTTTATTATCGAGACGTTGTTTTCGGGGTCTACCTCGAATTCGAAAAGTCCGGAGTTCCAGTCGCCGTAAAGGTTGGTCATCGTAAAAATATAGAATCACTAAATAGTGGTCCAGGGAGAAAAACATGTTTACAAATAATAAATTATCAAAAGCAGTGCGTTTAGCAGTAGCTTTTGGTGCAGCATCTACTGCAGCATTTACTGGTGCAGTTTTTGCTCAAGAAGCTGAAGAAGCAAAAAACGTAGAGCGTATTGAAGTTACAGGTTCTCGTTTACAGCGTACCGACATTGAAGGTGCTTTGCCTGTTACAGTCATTAGCCGTGAAGAACTGAGCGTAAGTGGTGACATTTCTGTTTCAGATTACTTACGTGATACTAACTTCAACTCTTTCGGCTCTTACCAGTCCACCTCTGGTAGCAGCTTTGGTGGTGCTTCTACGGTCAGTTTACGTGGTCTGGGTCAGGGTCGTACTCTGATTCTGATCGACGGTCGTCGTGCTCCTACGTCACCATTAACTGGTAGCGGCCAGGACTTAAACTCTATCCCAATGGCAGCGGTAGAACGTATCGAAGTTCTGTCTGATGGTGCATCAGCAGTATATGGTTCTGATGCAATCGGTGGTGTAATCAACATCATTACCCGTAAAGATTTCGAAGGTGCAGAATTCACTTACGGTGTGGGTCGTCCTACTCAGGATGGTGGCGATACTGAAGAAATGAGTTTCGTTGTCGGTACTGCTACGGATAAAACCCGTATGCTGTTCGGTGCGTCAATGAATAACCGTGATGTAATCTTTACCCGTGACCGTGATTATTGGTATCAGTCGCCAGGTCTGTCTACTTACTCGAATAACTTTGGTGTAAAACAGCCTTCAGGCCACTTAACCCAACTTGGTGCTAGCAACCGCTTAAAGCACCCTACTAACGGTGCAGCAGTACCTGGCCTGTGTACTAATGGCGATCAGAGCGATCTGTTCTATACAACTGGTAGCACTGCCGATGACATAAGCTGTCAGTTCGACCATGCTGCTACTTCAGCCAACCTGACTGCGCTGAAAAATACCTCCTTGTTTGGTCGTACTAACTACCAGATCAACGATGACTGGTCACTGTACTTCAACGGCGACATGACCAAGGTAAAAAGTTTTGGTCGTTTTGCTGCATTACCTTCTTCTCCTTGGGTAGGTGGTGCTATCTCTCTGTTACCAGGTACACCTAACCACCCTGGTACTGCACCGGAAGATGGCGGTTTAAACCCGTTCTATGATTCTTACTATGCATCATTTGCTGATCAGGAATTGTCACTGTACCACCGCTTTGCTGCTCTTGGTCCACGCGACAACACTGTTGAAAACACTACGCTGAGCTTTTCTGGTGGTTTTGAAGGTACTATTGGCGAAGTTACAGTAGATATGGGGGCGCGCTATGTTGAAGGTCGTGCACTGAATCTGGGACAAAACTATGTGGTTGGTGGCTTGGCTCAGGCGCCAATTACCAGCGGTGCATACAATATTTATGACCCGTTCTCAGGCAACCCAAGCGCACTGGGTATGACAGCTACAACCAGCCGTGACATGTTCTCTGTGGTTAAAGAGTTCTACGCCAATGCGTCTTTTGATGTGTTTGACTTGCCAGCCGGTACAGTGGCTGCTGCGGTTGGTGCTGAGTACCGTGAAGAAAGATTCCAGGATAAATATGACTTGCTGTCAGCAGCTGGTCAGGTAGCTGGTTCTTCAGGTGCTTCTTCTGGTGGTGATCGTGATGTGACCTCGCTGTTTGGTGAAATGTTGTTCCCGGTACTTGATACTTTAGACATTGAAATCGCAGGCCGCTATGATAAATACAACGACTATGGTAGTGATTTTTCACCAAAAGTTGCTGCCCGCTGGAAACCTATTGAAGACCTGTTACTTCGTGCTTCATATGGTGAAGGTTTCCGTGCTCCAACGCTGAGTAACCTGACCAGCCAGCCAGCATTCGGCGCGGCTTTTACCAGTGACCCTGCGACCTGTATCGCACTGACTGGCGCGGTTTGTACTTCTCCTGTGCAGATCACAACCTACAGCATGGGTAACGTCAACCTGCAGTCAGAGCAATCCAAACAGTACAGTCTGGGCATTGTGTGGAACACGACTGAATGGCTGAACATGAGCGTGGATTACTACAACATTGAGATTGATGGTGCCATCAGCACAACCAGTCTGGCGACAGTAGTAGGCTGTTTACGCGGCACCACAGCTGTTTGTCCTCCTGGCCTGACTCAGTTCCCGAACGGCACACCGATCCCGAACCAGTCGTTAGGTTTAGGTGCTATGTTTGAAGGCAACGATGTAAACGGTGCTATCACAGGTGCGCAATTAGGTTCTGTTAACCTGGGTGTTGTAAACACCAGTGGTTTCGACTTCACTACTCAAACCAAATTCGATTTGGGCTGGGGCCGCTTGAATAACAACTTTAGCATTAGCTATGTTGAAGAGTACTCTTCAAACAATGGTCCAAATGCAGTGGGTGATGATGGCTTCCCTGAATTACGTGCTTCGTTAACCAACGGTCTGGCCGTAGGTGATTTCGACCTGAACTGGAATATCAACTTGATTGATAGCATGGACGATGTCATTGGTACTACTGAGTACCATATTCCAAGCTCGGTGACTCACAATATTCAGGTTACTTACAACACAGCATGGGATGCCAAAATTGCTTTTGGTGTGAACAACCTGACGGACAGAGATCCGGCTGATGCTGCGCTGTTCTCTACTGGCTATAACTCTGAGCTGTACAGCCCATGGGGCCGTGTACCATACGTTCGTTACACTCAACGTTTCTGATAAACGCGTGTAGTTAAAACGTAAGCGAAAATACCAATGCCAGTCAGGTCATCTGACTGGCATTTTTTTTAACTCTAAATCAGCAGCCAGATTGATTGATCTATCCCTCTATGTTTCCAAGCTGCAAATACTTGAAATTTAAAGTGTCGAAGCTGTCGATTCAGGATGAAAAATTCAGTTGTTGTAACAGAATTATTCTGATGACAGATGCGTATGCAGAATCAAAGGGTAAGAAGAAACGGGTTTTGTCGCTGGTGAAAATAGTCAGAAAATAGCGTCGAGTATACAAACTTGTGCTTTGCAAAAGAATACATCTGATCATAAGCTGAGTTTTTGAACAACTATAGTTTGATGGGTTAAAAAATGTTTTTGCTTTTCCCCACAGCTAAAGATTATTTTTAGCTTTAAAAGTGACATAATTGATAATAATATTGAGATACCAAAACTTATAATGTTAAAGGAGTGTAACTTTGTTTTTACTACGTATCTGGATTTTTAGCTGTGCTGTATTGTTTAGCACAACAGCTATTGCAACTATTCCTACCAGTCATTTTTTTGAGCATGCCAAGGTTCGCAACATGAAACTGTCGCCTGATGGTTCTCAGGTCGCTTTTAGCTATGAACATGGTACTGAAGTGAGATTGGCTATTATGCAGGTAGCCAGCAAAAAAATTAAAAGTAGCTTTAACTTTGGTGAGAACAAGCATGTGGTAGCTTTTCATTGGGCTAATAATGAAAGAGTCTTGATGGAAGTCGCTGAAGTGACCGGTAATCTGGTCAGTAAAGAAGGTGTGAGAGTCGATCTTTACGCTGCGAATGCTGACGGTAGCCGCCGCAACTTGATTTTTGAAACGGGAATGTCTGGCTACACCATATTGCATTTATTACCCGACCAACCGGAACGCATACTGATTGGCAAGTTTCATTGGGCAGAGGACAAGGGCATGCGTGCCTTTACATTGGACATTTACAAAGGGAAAGATGCATTTCTGGGTGATCAGCCGCCAGGTGTTGTTGCCAGTCTGATGGCCGATAATAGTGGCACCTTGCGCATGGGGGTTGAGTTTATCGAAGGAAAGACGTTTGACGATAACAAAACCGTATTGCATATCAAAGCTGAAGGCAAATGGCAGCGTCTTGAGTTGCCGGTCAAAAGAGCTAATCCGGTCGTTCAGCCTTTAGGTTTTACTGCAGATAACGAAACTGCTTATTTTGTCTCAAACTTTGACATGCCTGAAGGCGATCGCCAAGGGTTGTTTGCTTACAATTTTAAGACTAAATCACTGGAGTTGGTTGGCCGTCACGAATACTCTGACATCAGTGGCCGTTCACTGGGTCATGATGGTGAGTTACTGGCGATCGACTATGGTACAAGTATCACTGAACATGCTTTTATTAACCAGCGTCATCCGGATGCCTTATTATTAGCGGGTTTAAAAAACGCCTTTGCCGGACAGAAAGTAACTATTACTTCTTTTGACAGCAAAGGGCAGCAAGCTTTATTCCATGTCAGTAGTGACCGCAACCCAGGCGAATTTTATCTGTACGATCTGGAAAATAAACAAGCCCGTTATCTCGCTTCAGTCAGCGCCAATTTGAAAAGTGAACAATTGGTGGCTATGAAACAGGTAAGTTTTAAGGCTCGGGATGGCAAGGAAATTCGTGGTTTCCTGACAACTCCAGCGAATGCGGATAAAAAAGTGCCGCTGATTGTGAATGTCCATGGTGGTCCTTTTGGCGTCTACGACGCTTGGGGTTTTAACCCTGAAGCGCAGTTTTTCGCCAGTCGCGGTTATGCAACCTTGCAAATAAACTTCCGGGGTTCAGGTGGTTATGGTGACGACTTTACGCGTGCGGGCCGATTGCAGTGGGGTAAGTCTATGCAGGACGATGTTACTGATGGTACACGCTGGGCCATAGAACAGGGCATTACTGATCCGGATCGCATTTGTATCTATGGTGGTAGTTATGGTGGTTATGCTGCACTGTGGGGAGTGATCAAAGAGCCTGACTTGTATAAGTGCACCGTTGGTTATGTTGGCGTATACGATATGCCACTGTTTTTTGATGGTGATGGCTCTGATGCCAGCAACAGCCGTAATATCGAGCAGTATATAACATCTCATGTGGGAACTGGAGATGACTATATGCGTTCAATTTCTCCTGTGCATCATGTTGATAAAATCAAAGCAAATATCTTTATTGTGCATGGTTCTAAAGATGTGCGTGTGCCATTAGTACATGCGAACAACCTTAGAAAAGCCTTGGACAAAATTGGTAAGCCTTACGAATGGATGGTAAAAGAAGAAGGCCATGGTTTCTACAAAGTAGAAAACAGGGTCGAGCTTTATAATAAAATGCTGGCGTTTTTTGATAAAAACATCGGTAATGCATCTCAGGTGAATAAGAAGTAGTAACAGATACAGCAACCACAGCCTTAGGTGTGGTTGCTGTATCCTTCAATCGTCATGTCCTTTAACAACTCTCTTGCTGTGCATCAGAAAATTAAATAATGTGCGGCACTCTGAAATTTTCTCTCTGCTTTGCTGGTCTACTTAACGCAACTTATTGCAACTACAAGGAACATCGACATGAAAACGAATAAAACTACTGCTGTTGCCGTCAGCGCTTTAGTATTGGGTTCTTTATCTACTTTAAGCTTAAGCGCCAATGCGAATCCATTTTCAGCTGAACAGCTGAATGCTGGTTATCAGTTAGCCTCAGCTGAAGCTTCTTGTGGTGCTGATAAAGCCAAAGACAAAGAAGCCAAATGCGGCGAAGATAAAGCCAAAGCGAAAGACAAAGAAGCTAAATGTGGTGAAGGCAAATGTGGCGGCGATAAAAAAGACGCCAAAGATAAAGAAAAAACCAAAGAAGCTAAATGTGGTGAAGGCAAGTGCGGTGGTGCTGTATAACACCGAAGAGTGTCAGCCTGCGATTGCAGGCTGACCGCTTTCAGGAGAGCTTATGTCTGATGTCCTTTTTGGTTTAAAAGCTGCAGAAGTTGGTTTGGGCTTACGTCGTGAAATGCTCAATTCTGTGCTGCAACAAACTCAAACCGACATCGACTTTTTTGAAGTTGCGCCGGAAAACTGGCTGCCTTATGGTGGTGCCTACCAGAAAAAATTCCGTCAGTTAACTGAGCGGTATCGCTTTATTTGCCATGGTTTGTCGTTGTCTTTAGGCAGTCCTGATCCACTGGATCTGAATTTTGTCCGCCAAATCAAAGCGTTTTTAAAAGAACATCAAATCAAACTCTACAGCGAACATTTAAGTTATTGCTCTGCCGCTGGGCATTTGTATGATTTGCTGCCTATTCCTTTTACCGAAGAAGCCGCTGTTTATGTCGCAGAGCGTATTCGTCTGGTGCAGGATGTTCTTGAACAGCCTTTAGTCATCGAAAACGTTTCTTATTATGCGGCGCCGGGACAGGAGTTGACTGAACTTGAGTTTACTAATGCGGTGCTGGAGTTAGCTGACTGCAAGCTGCTGTTAGATGTGAATAACATTTACGTCAATTCAGTCAATCACAACTATGATGCGTTGGCTTTTTTAAAAGGCCTGCCAACACAGCGTATTGCTTATGGTCATGTAGCCGGACATTACCGCCAGCATGACAGCTTGCTGATTGATACTCATGGCGCTGATGTGTCTGATCCGGTCTGGACCTTATTGTCCGAAGCTTATTTACACCACGGCTTGTTTCCGACCCTACTGGAAAGAGATTTTAATATTCCGGACCTGCAACAACTGCAACTGGAGCTGGCGCAGATTCGCCGCCTGCAACCAGCCCAAAAAACTAAGTTAAGGGCCTGATATGAAGTTTCAACAGCTTCAGCAGCAGTTTGTTTCTTATCTTCGCGAGCCGGATAACAACGAAAAGCCTGGGGATATAGAACAGGAACGTCTGGATGTGTATCGGGAGTTATTGTTTAGCAATATTTCCGGTTTTGTTTGCGCAGCTTTTCCTGTGCTGAAATCTTTGTACTCAGAGCAGGCTTGGCAGCAGCGTTTACAACTGTTTTTTGCCGGCTATCGCTGCGAGAATCCATTCTTTTTATCCATAGCTCAGAGTTTTTTAGATTTTTCACAGCACCAGTACCAACTGCAGCCCGATGACCCCGTGTTTATGCTGGAATTGGCGCATTATGAATGGTTGGAATTAGAGCTGGCAACCCGCAAAGCTGAACCTGGACGTCCCATACGCGATCTAAAACAGCAGGCACTTCAGTTGTCCGATTTGGCATCAGTTCAGGCCTATCAATACCCAGTGCATAAAATTTGTCTCGAGTTTCAGCCAACAGAAACCGAAGCTAGTTTTTTACTTATTTATCGTAACTCTGATGACGAAGTAAAATTTATCGCGTTAAACCAGCTGACGACTTTATTGCTGCAAGTGTTAGCGCAGCAGCCGGGTTTG
Organism: Rheinheimera sp. 1928-s; assembly: GCF_029269265.1. Classification (GTDB taxonomy): domain Bacteria; phylum Pseudomonadota; class Gammaproteobacteria; order Enterobacterales; family Alteromonadaceae; genus Pararheinheimera. The sequence continues at coordinate 453,605 of NZ_JARIXP010000005.1, read as the reverse complement.
ACTCTGGCTGAACTGGTGAGCCAATTATCACCTTACGTGCCCCAATTAGACCCAACTCAATTATTGTCGGGAGCAGAAACAATACTGCATGATTTTGCAGAGAAAGGCATAGTGCATGCTTTTCAAGCTGACTAAAATTCATTACCATGTTCAACCTTTTTAGTGAATGAGCTCACATCATGGCAGACGAGAATTTTAAAGAGTCTTTTGGCATTGGCCAGTTAGCGTTATTGATTATCGCATTTGTGGTCTTATTGTGTCTGGCACCCATAGTCAGTTGGTTGCGGATCATCGCTTAAATTTTTGCGAGCGAAAAAGACCGCCCACAAGGCGGTTTTTTTATCTGTGGCATATCGACGCCAATTTGGCGGTATGCAGTTGTTGAATTTTTTAATCAGGATAGTGATGATGAATGCACAATCTCTTTCCGCTTTATTAAGTCAGGTGATCAAAGCTGTGCCTGACTATCCAAAGCCAGGTATTTTATTTCGTGACGTCACCAGTCTGATGTTGGACGCCGACGCTTTTGCTAAGGTGATTGATGCGTTTAAGCAGCAGTATCAGGGCAAAGGTTTTACCAAGATTGTCGGTACTGAATCCCGTGGTTTTATTTTTGGTGCACCTTTGGCCTATGCGATGGGATTACCTTTTGTACCAGTGCGTAAACCGGGTAAATTACCACGTGAACGTATTGCCCAGTCTTATCAACTGGAATATGGCGAAGACACGCTGGAAATTCATAAAGACGCTATAGTTGCCGGAGATAAGGTGCTGTTAGTGGATGACTTATTGGCTACAGGTGGTACTATTGCTGCAACAACCAGTTTAGTCGAGCGTTTAGGTGGTAAAGCCACAGACGCTGCTTTTGTGGTGAATCTGCCGGATTTAGGCGGACAAGCCCGTTTAGAAAAGCTTGGGTTGAACCTTTATAGTCTGGTTGAATTTGCAGGCGATTAATTCTAACAACAGGCAGGTGGCATGAGTTATCAAGTAATGGCAAGATACAGGTGGGCACAGGTGGCATGAGTTATCAAGTGCTGGCAAGAAAATGGCGACCACAACATTTTGGTCAACTGGTCGGCCAGGATCATGTGAAAACAGCGCTGACCAATGCGCTGAATCACAACAGATTACATCATGCCTATTTGTTTACCGGCACCCGTGGTGTCGGTAAAACCACCATAGCCCGTATTTTTGCCAAAAGTTTAAACTGCGAAACTGGTGTTACCTCTACGCCTTGTGGTGTCTGCAGCGCTTGTGTTGAAATTGATCAGGGCTTTTTTGTTGATCTATTAGAAATTGACGCTGCCTCCCGCACTAAAGTAGAAGATACCCGCGATTTACTCGATAACGTGCAATACGCGCCAAGCCGCGGCCGTTATAAAGTCTACTTAATAGACGAAGTGCATATGCTGTCACGCCACAGCTTTAATGCACTTTTGAAAACTCTGGAAGAACCGCCGCCACATGTGAAGTTTTTGCTGGCGACGACTGACCCACAAAAACTGCCAGTCACTGTGCTATCCCGTTGTTTGCAGTTCAGCTTAAAGGCGTTAAGCCCGGAACAAATTAAGCAGCACTTATCTTATGTATTGGCGCAGGAAGGCATTCCGGCTGCTGAAGATGCGCTGGCTTTATTAGCCCGTGCCGCTAAAGGCAGTTTACGCGATTCATTAAGCCTGACTGACCAAGCCATTGCCCAGAGTAATTCCAACATCACTGTGCCTTTAGTGCGCGATATGTTGGGTTATCTGGAGCAGCAGTGGGCTGAGCTGTTACTAGCTGCTGTCATTAACCGGGATTTAGCTGCGCTGAAACAGCATCTGGATCAATTGGTGCAGCAGCATAGCCATTTTGCCCATGTACTGGATGATATGCTGGCCTTACTGCATTTAGCGGCCTTAAGTCAGTTTAACTGGCAGGCTGCTGATTTGGTCACAGACCACAGCGCTTTTGTGCAGCAACTGGCAGAGCAGCAAAGCCCTGAGCAGTTACAGCTGTTTTATCAGTTACTGATCTCTGGCAAAAAAGAATTGGCCTTTGCACCAGAGCCACGTATTGGTCTGGAAATGGCGTTACTAAGAGCTGTGGCTTTTGTGCCTGGAGCTGCTGATACTTCTCCAGCGATGCGCGCGTCGCTTCCTGTATCGCACGCGGCTGAACTAAAAGCGAAATTTAATTTACCTGAAACCGCAGGTCCGGCTAAAGAGTCAGAACCTGCGCTTCATATGGCAGAGTCTTTGCCATCAGAGCCTGAAGTTGTGGTTGAAATACTCCCAGAGCAGCATGCTCCGGCAGAAGCTGTGGAGGCAGTTACACAATCATCAGCTCCCGCTGGTATAGCCGCCTCTATTCTGGCGCGTCGTGGTATAAAAGCGGACCCTGTTAGTGCGGATAGGGCTGTGGAGACTCAGACCGAAAAAAAGTCTGAACCAGTTGCTGCTGTAGCCAAGGCTGCAGAACCCGCTGCTATACAAAGAGCACAAGCTGCTCCAGTTGCAGTTCATCAGCCTGTATTACAACAGCAAGCCCAAGTGAATCAGCCGTCTCAGGCACCGACAGCTCCAGCTGTTATTCAGCATAGTCCGGTTGTTCCTGCTGCTGTGTCAGAACAGCCTGAGGCTACAATGTCTGCTTATCCGGATGAATCTGATCCGTCAGATGTGCCGACTGAAGATGCCGATTTTGCGGCCGACTGGGCCTGGCAGGAATTTCAGCAGCAACATCAATCTGAACCCGTTGCAGAACCGCAGCCAATTGCTGCGCCGGAAGCGAAAGCACAGTACCGCTTTGATGGCGTGATCACGGCCGAGAATTTTTCAGTGCGCCTTGCCGCTCAGGTCGATGAGTGGGCAGCTTTAGTCGATAGTCTGAATTTAGGCGGGTTATTGCGTTTGTATCTGCTACACAGCTGCATCAGTTGGGCAGGTGATACGGTGCAGTTGCTGGTCTGTCAAAGTCAGCAGCATCTGGATAAAGAAAAATTCCGTGCTGAAATTGTCAAAGAGCTGAGTCATGCTTTTAATAAAGCGGTGCAGCTAGACATTCAGTATCAACCTTGGGTTGAGACTTGTCCTGTGGCTATTCAGCAGCGTATTGAGCAGGAACGTCTGGTTTATGTAGAGCAGTTGTTGCAGCAGGATCCATGGGTGGTGCAACTGCAGAAAGAGTTTGGGGCGGAAATAGTCGCTGACAGTATTATCGTCAACTAATTCGTCTTGTATTTTGGGGCTCAAGTCATTATCTTGTCGCCAGTTTAATCGAGTCATTTTTAAAGAGAGTACAGTTATGTTCAAAGGTGGTGGTGGCGGTTTAGGCAATATCATGAAGCAGGCGCAAGCCATGCAGGATAAAATGCAAAAGGCCCAGCAGGAATTGGCTAATCTGGAAGTCACAGGCGAGTCGGGTGCAGGTTTGGTGAAAGTCACCATGACAGGCAACCACAATGTACGCCGTGTCAGCATCGACGACAGTCTGATGCAGGATGACAAAGAAATGGTTGAAGACTTAGTCGCTGCAGCTATTAACGATGCGGTTCGCCGTGTTGAAGAAAATAACAAAGCTAAAATGGCTGCTGTAACAGGTGGTATGCAATTACCTCCTGGTTTTAAGATGCCGTTCTAAGTGGTTATCTGATCCACTATGAGCAAATTTAGCCCATTGTTGCAGCAACTGATCGACGCCTTACGTATATTGCCAGGCGTAGGTCCGAAGTCGGCACAACGTATTGCCCTCCAGTTGCTGGAACGCAACCGCTCTGGGGCTGTGCAGTTGTCGAAGGCTTTGGCTGTGGCGATGGAGAAAGTAGGGCATTGCCAGCAGTGCCGTACTTTTTGCGAAACTGATTTATGTGCGATTTGCTCAGACCCGAGGCGTAGCGACAGTCAAAGCCTTTGTATTGTCGCCTCGTCGTCTGATCAGTTTGCGATAGAGCAAACAGGTCAGTTTAAAGGCCGTTATTTTGTCTTGCAGGGCCAGTTGTCGCCACTTGATGGCATAGGTCCCTCTGAATTGGGTCTGGATTTACTGCAAAAGCAGTTGGGTACAAGTTCAGTGCAGGAAGTGATCTTGGCCACTAACCCAACAGTGGAAGGCGATGCCACAGCCTATTACATTGCCGAGCAGTGTAAAAAGTATCAGGTCAATGTATCCCGTATCGCTCACGGTGTGCCTGTGGGGGGGGATTTAGAGTATGTGGACGGGACTACCTTGTCACACGCCTTTAGTGGCCGCAAACCCATCTGACCTGCGTCCTTGAAGCTGCAGCTTTGTTGGCTTCGCTTCTCGCCCCAGTAATTTTGAAAATATCATGCTTGGCACGGCCTGCGCGTTCTCGCTTCAATCCAAGTGCACATAGGACTGCTATGCTCCTGGGGTCTCGCTTGCTAGCCGCCGCGCTCTAGCTCCAATGCCTTTGCTCAGGACCTTCGTCCTTGACGCTGCAGTTTTGTGCTCTCTGCTTATTCTTTACCCAATTGCCTGATCCTCCATTTTTGTTCTTTGTTTTGCCGCTATTGCCCCCTTGATATTTGTGGGTATTAAACCCATATCCTTGCCAGCACAATTCGAAAGGCGCTACGCCCTTGCATAGGCGCCTTTGCATTTAAAGTCATTCCACGAAAGATAAGGAGCTGTATATGACTGAAACAGTACAAAAACAAAAGCACGGCTTTCAGGCCGAGGTCAAACAACTTCTGCAGCTGATGATCCATTCGCTGTATTCCAATAAAGAAATTTTCCTGCGCGAGCTGGTATCCAACGCCTCAGACGCGGCGGATAAACTACGCTTTTTAGCTTTGTCAGACAGTAGCCTGTATGACAATGATGGCGAATTAAGAGTTCGTATCAGTCTGGATGAAGCCGCAAAAACCATTACCATCAGCGACAACGGTATTGGTATGACGCAGGATGAAGTGATTAGCCATTTAGGCACTATCGCGAAATCTGGCACTAAAGAGTTTTTTGGTCAGCTCTCTGGCGATCAAAGCAAAGACTCTCAGCTGATTGGCCAGTTTGGTGTAGGTTTCTACTCTGCTTTTATTGTGGCCGACAAAGTGACTGTCAAAACCCGTAAAGCCGGTGCACCAGCTGATTCTGCTGTTGAGTGGGAATCGACAGGCGAGGGTGAATACACTATTACACCTATCGTTAAAGCAAGCCGCGGTACAGAAATCATTCTGCATTTACGTGACGAAGAAACTGAATTTTTAAATCAGTGGAAAGTCGAGTCTATTGTCACTAAGTACTCTGACCATATCAGTATTCCGGTCGAAATGTACCAGGAAGGCACGCCAGAGCAAGATGGTGAAGAGGGCGAAAAAATCCCTGCTACTGAAGGGTTCTGGAAAGCGGTCAACAAAGCCACAGCGCTTTGGATGCGTGATAAATCTGAAGTCACAGAAAACGAATATCAGGAATTCTACAAGCATATTTCGCACGACTGGACTGAGCCATTAAGCTGGACTCACAACAAAGTAGAAGGCAATACCAACTACACCAGTTTATTGTTTGTGCCGAAAAAAGCACCTTTTGATATGTGGAACCGTGAAGCCCGTCATGGCTTAAAATTGTACGTGCAGCGTGTGTTTATTATGGATGACGCTGAACAGTTTATGCCAAGTTACCTGCGTTTTATCAAAGGTGTGTTGGATTCCAGCGATTTACCACTGAACGTGTCCCGCGAAATTCTGCAGGATACCAAGGTGACACAAAGTTTACGTAAAGGCTGTACTTCACGCGTATTAAAAATGCTGGAGAAAATGGCCAAAGCTGAAGATCAAACTGAATACCAGACCTTCTGGAACGAGTTTGGTCAGGTGATGAAAGAAGGCCCGGCTGAAGATATGGGCAATAAAGAAAGCATAGCTAAGCTGCTGCGTTTTGCCTCTACTCATAACGACAATGCCGATCAAAATGTTAGCTTAGAAGCTTATGTCAGCCGGATGAAAGAAGGTCAGGACGAAATTTATTTTATCGTTGCTGACAGCTATGAAGCCGCTAAACACAGCCCACATTTAGAAGTGTTGCGTAAAAAAGGCATTGAAGTGCTGTTGTTATCTGACCGTGTTGACGAATGGTTAATGCAGCACCTGACTGACTTTGAAGGCAAGAAGCTGCGTTCTATCGCCAAAGGTGGTCTGGATATCAGCAAGCTGGATGACGAAGAAACCAAAAAAGCTCAGGAAGAAACAGAGAAGCAATTTGCTGCTGTGACTGAACGTTTTAAAACAGCTTTAGGTGATCAGGTTAAAGCCGTAAAAACCAGTCATCGTTTAACCGACAGCCCATCTTGTATTGTCACTGACGAGTTTGATATGAGCACGCAGATGATGAAGCTGATGGAATCTGTCGGTCAGAAAGTGCCGGACGTGAAACCTATTTTTGAACTGAACCCGGATCATGCGTTGGTGAAACATATTGCCGATGTGCAGGATGAAACGCAGTTTAAGCAGTGGGCTGAAGTCTTGTTTGATCAGGCCTTATTAGCTGAACGCGGTAGCCTGAAAAATCCTGCAACTTTTGTCAGCCGCTTAAACGCGCTGCTGCTGGATTTATCGAAAAAAGCGTAAGTTTTACTCTAAGTTTAAAAAGCCTCTGTACATGCAGGGGCTTTTTTATTCGCAGCCATCCGTGGCGCTCACCCTTTGGGCCAATGCTGTGCATTGTTAAAAATTGATCCTGACAATTTTTTATTCGCAGCCATCCGTGGCGCTCACCCTGCCGGGCCAACGCTTCGCGTTGTTAAAAATTGCTCCGGGTAATTTTTTATATACAAAGGAAAGATTTGCCGCCATTCCCCTGTCTTTTATCACAACAGCATGATGCGGAGCCTGATTGTGATCCAACAGAGCATTAGTTTTTACCTGAAGATAGTCACTAAGCTGCAGCAGCTTGATTTTATCCCTCTATTGCTACTGAGGCTGTATCTGACCCCTGTGATGATGCAGGCCGGCTGGACTAAGCTACAAAGCTTTGACAGTACCTTAAGTTGGTTCGCCAACCCGGATTGGGGTTTAGGTTTACCTGCGCCTGCGCTGTTATTGTATTTGGTGATTCTGTTAGAACTTGGCGGCGGTTTAGCACTGCTATTGGGTTTATTCACCCGTCTGACTGCGTTTGGATTAAGTATGACTATGCTGGTGGCTATGCTGACAGTGCATGCAAAAAACGGCTGGCTGGCGATAGCGGATGCCTCAAGCTGGCTGGCAGACGGCACTATTTTCAGCAATGAAGCTGTGATGGCTGCACCAGAGAAGCTTGCCAAAGCCAATGAAATTTTGCAGCAACAGCCTGATTACGACTGGCTTGTCTCCAGCGGAAAATTAGTGGTGCTTAATAACGGTATTGAGTTTGCCGCCACTTACTTTGTTATGTTACTGGTATTGGTTGTCTATGGGGCTGGGCGCTGGTTAAGTCTGGATTATTGGCTCAGTCGCAGAGTCATTAAAGTGCTCACTGCAAAGGAGGTTGAGTCTTGAGTTTTCTTCGCTCCATGTCCTATAGTGAACAGCCGCAACCGGAAACAAAACCGGAGACGGCGCTCTTGCCTACAAGGACAAAAAAACTAATGTGGTGGTCAACTGATAAAACGGCTACAAAAAAACAGACGCCGGAAAAAGAACAGCGCCAGCATAGTTATATGCAGCTGGTGCGTTTGTATCATGCAGATTTGTACCGCTACAGCTGCTGGATTTGTCGAAGCCCGGATATTGCTGAAGATTTGGTGCAGGACACTTATTTACGAGCCTGGAAAAGTATTGATTTGCTACAAAGCGAAGCGTCTGCCAAAGCCTGGTTATTTACTATTTTACGTAATGAAAATGCCCGACGTTTTGAGCGCAAGCAGTTTCAGTATCAGGACGTTGAGCAGGATTTACTGCTGGACGAACATCAGGTGAGCCCTGAACAATTGTACTCACAGCAGCAGCTACTCAAACAAATTGAGAGTCTGGAGCCTGAATACAGCGAGCCCTTGATCCTGCAAATTATCGGCGGTTTCAGCGGTGATGAAATAGCACAACTATTGTCTCTGAATCTCAATACAGTGAACACCCGTTTATTCCGCGCCCGTAAACAGTTACGGGATTTATTAAACCATGAAAGCGTCAGGGAGCAAAAAAATGGATGAGTTAGAAGTTCGTCGTCGTTTGCTGACTGATCCCTATCATTTGACGCCAGAACAACTGCAGCAGTTGCAGCAGGATGTGGATAGTCAGCAGTTTCATCAGGATATACTGGAGCTGGATCAGCACATCAAGCAGCTGTTAAGCCCGCCGGTGCCAAAAACGCTGGAAAATACCTTGTTGATGCAGCAGCACAAACACAAGCAGCAACAACAAAAGCGCTTTTATCAGAATTTGATTGCGTTAGCGGCTTCTGTGGCGTTTTTAGCGGGTTTTGCGCTGAACTGGTCGTTTTTTCTGTATGGTTCACAAAGCCTGGGGGAAAATTCGCTGGCTCATGTGTACCATGAAGAGCCTTATATGCAGCATATGACCACGGCTTTGTCTTTGTCCGATGTAAACGCCAAGCTGGCTGAGTTTGACGCCAGTCTTGCTGAAAATGGCCATGCTGTGGTTTATGCGAACTTCTGTAATTTCCGTGGTACCCGTTCTTTGCATCTGGTACTGGACACAGAGCAGGGGCTGATGACTGTTTTTGTGGTGCCAAAACAAAACTCATTAGATTTTGAAGCTGAGTTTCATGATGATAAATACCAGGGACGTAGCATTAACAGCCATAAGGCTATTCTGGTGATGGTGAGCGATAAAGCTGAAGTGTTGCAACAGGGCGAGCAGCAACTGCTTCAACACCTGCAATTTAAAGCCTGAGTAAAAGAATGGCTTCGGAATGTTTTATGTGCTTCCGAAGCTTTTCTTTATAAAATTCTTTGTTTTATTGATCTCAATCAATTCTGCTGAATTCATTCAGTGCGAAAACTTATTTAATATTATTTAAATCAAATGCTTAGTTAATAACCATTCTGGTTGTTATTTGACCATTTATACAATTTAACCTCAAGAGCTTTACAGCCGCTATTGCGCTGAAACCTAGTAAATATGCACTACCTTAGTCGAATAGCTTATTGTCTTTATTCGACTTTTCTGCCTGTCAGCCCTATTTAAGCTCTATAGATGCCTCAATAGGCTGTTGTAGCAAGTTATCCTACCAAAGTAGGCTTGACTTGGGCTGATCAGGTAAGACAAGCAGACAAATTCCTTGTCTGATGATGCACATTATGTAAAGATTCATCCCTTATAACAAATGGATCAATCCCTGGTTAATTGAGGATCTTTGTATGCGTATTATTTTGTTGGGTGCCCCGGGTGCTGGTAAAGGAACTCAGGCGCAGTTTCTGATGAACAAGTATGGGATCCCACAAATTTCGACTGGTGACATGCTGCGTGCAGCCATCAAAGAGGGCAGTGCTTTAGGTATGGCTGCTAAGCAAGTGATGGATGCGGGTCAGCTGGTGTCTGACGATTTAATTATTGGTTTAGTGAAAGAGCGTATCAGTAAAGAAGACTGTACCAAAGGCTTCTTATTGGATGGTTTTCCGCGCACTATTCCACAAGCTGACGCCATGAAAGCCAATGGCGTGGTTGTTGATCATGTGATTGAGTTTGATGTGCCGGATGATGTGATTGTTGAACGTATGAGTGGCCGTCGTGTGCACCCAGCTTCAGGTCGTGTCTACCATGTCAGTTACAATCCACCCAAAGTGGAAGGTAAAGATGATTTAACCGGTGAAGATTTAGTGATCCGTGAAGATGACAAAGAAGAAACTGTGCGTAAGCGTTTAGGTATTTATCACGAGCAAACTGAACTGCTGGTTGGTTATTACCGTAAAGAAGCCGAACAGGGCCGCACTCAATACCACCATATGGTAGGTACCTTGCCAGTTGAGCAAGTCAGTGCAAAACTTGAGGCGTTATTAGGTTAAGCCCCAGCCGTTTCATCGAAGCCCACCTAGAGTGGGCTTTTTATTAGATCCTGGAACAATTTCTGCGGATTTAACAATTCAATGAGCTTCAGTTTCATCCGCAGACTATTTCAGTCTATAGTTCTGCAGCAACTTCAGGGTTGGTTATTGTGAATTTAACTATTACATCTTTTTATGCCGCCATTCTGGCTTTGATCTACGTGGTTTTGGCGATACTGGTGATACGACAACGTTTTAAGTGTCGTGTTGGTCTTGGCACAGGCAAAGAGCCCCAGCTGTTACAAACAGTGCGGATGCACGGTAACTTTGCCGAATATGTGCCATTGTTGCTGATATTAGTGGCCTTGCTGGAACTACAGCAGAGTCCGGTCTGGCAATTGCATCTGGTGGCTGGTTTAACTTTAGCTGGTCGAGTGTTGCATGCAGTTGGCTTATGGCTGAGCAGCGGTACTTCAGTGCCACGATTTGTAGGTATGATCTCAACTTTCGCGGCGCTTATTGTTGGTGCTGTGTTTTTATTGATGAAGTGATAAATGCAAACCACAGTACTGATGTTGCATAGCTCTCTATCGAGCGGGAGACAATGGCAGGGCTTGAAACTGGCTCTGAAAGCAGACTTTCAAGTACTGAATCCTGATCTGCTGGGTTATGGCAGTAATACAGCCAGTTACCCCAGACCTATGCAACTTGCTGATGAAGCAAATCAGCTGTGGCCTTTGCTGGAAGGAAAGCCTGCAGGTTCTGTGATTTTGATTGGCCACTCCTTCGGTGGTGCAATAGCTTTGCATATGGCCAGAACCCGGCCTGAACTCTTTAAAGCCGTGCTCCTGTTTGAACCCGTGGCTTTTCATCTGTTAAAAACCACAGAGCCAGGTTTGTATCAGCAGGTGCAACAGTTAAGCCAGCAGATGCTGAGCATCAGTCCACAAGACGCCGCAGCGCTTTTTATCGACTACTGGCAAGGCGACGGCTATTTCGCCAATTTGCCAGATGTGATGCAGCAGAAGCTGGCGGGGCAGGTTGGCAAAGTTGCTGCTGATTTTGAAGCTTTAAGCGACGAACCTGCAACGCTTACCGACTACGCCGGAGCAATTCATTGCCCTGTATTGTTGCTTAGTGGTGAGCAAAGCCAATTGTCAGCACAACGTTTGGCAAAAATCTTGGCTGGTGCTTTGCCTTCTGTTGAGTTTCAAACAGTAAAAACGGGCCACATGGGGCCCGTTACAGATGCAGAACTGGTCAACTCTGTTCTGCTTGAGTTTATTCGGCGTTTAGCTGCGACTGAGTCTAGCCATTACTAACTTGGGCTAAATGTTCATTCAGCAGCGCAGGTTCAACTTTGACTGTCGCCTGTTGGTTGATGCTGATTTTGCGTGGTTTTAATGCTTCAGGTACTTCACGCACCAGTTCAATATGCAGCAGGCCATGACTCATCTGAGCGCCTGTTACTTTTATATAATCAGACAGCTGGAACTTACGCTCAAAGTTACGCTCAGCTATGCCCTGATGCAGGAAGCGGCGTCCTTCGGTTTTATCAGCTTTCTGACCACGCACAACTAAGTTGTTATGTTCGGTTTCTATCGACAGCTCAGCTTCGTCAAAACCAGCGATAGCCATGGTAATACGGTACTGATCTTCACCTGTCACCTCAATATTGTAAGGTGGATAAGCAGGCTGCTTTTCATTGCGGGCAGCAGCATCCATCAGGTTAGCCAAATGATCAAAACCAATAAATGAGCGGTAAAATGGGGTGAAATCTAAAGTGTTCATCATCAAATCCTCTAAGGCAATTAATCTATTCTGCTCTTCAAATGAACGAGCAATTGGTTTTATTCCCTGTCAGGGAAATAGCAGGTGCCGGATGGCCACCTGCTTACTTAATATGTGCGCTTAGAGAGTTTTCAAGAGGGAAATTTAAGATTTTTTGCCGGTAATTTGCGCAAGAGCTGCCATGCTATGAGCATAATCTGGCTCTTGTGCCAGAACTGGAACTAACTGTTGATAAGCCAGATTACCTTTAGCATCAATAATTAATACGGCGCGTGCAAGAATGCCCATGTCTTTGATCAACAAGCCGTAGTTGCTGCCAAAATCACGCCAGACTGCGTCTGACAATACCAGTAACTGATCTACTTTCTCTTGTGCGCAATAGCGTTTTTGCGCAAATGGTAAGTCGGTGGATATAGTCATCATCACTACATCCTCTGATACCTTGCTGACTTCCTGATTAAATCTTTTGGTTTGCAGCGAGCAAATGCCAGTGTCGACGCTAGGCACTACGCTGATCAACACAGTTTTGCCTTTAAAATCACTTAACTGAATTGTTTTGAATTTATCGTCGACAACTTTGAAATCCGGTGCCTGTTGTTGCAGTTGTACAGGATTACCTTGTAATTCAACAGCTTTATTGCCTGCTTTTACTTCGGATAAACGGCTTGGTAATTGTGCATTTAAATCAATAGCCCAGACTGCAGGGCTTATGGTCAGACAACAAATGATTGTTTTTATCAAATTTAATGACATCGTTTTGTCTCCGAGATTGGTAATAGGACTGAAAGTGAAAAAAATAGTAGGTGTTGGTTATTTTTTGTCAGATACTACACAGGGTTAGCGCAGAGCCATCTTTCTGACTACACTGGAAAATAACAATACGTGAAGTGAGCCGTAAATGGTAGCAGCAGTTTTGATATGTGACGATTCCAACCTTGCACGTAAACAAATGGCAAGAGCTTTACCTGCAGAGTGGCAGCAGAATGTCCAGTTTGCTGGTCATGGTGGGGAAGCTTTAGACATTTTACAGCGTCAGCCTATCGATTTACTTTTCCTCGATTTAAATATGCCGATCCTGGATGGCTATCAGGTGCTTGCCGCTATTCAGCAGCAACAGATCCCAGTGAAAACCATAGTGGTATCCGGCGACATTCAACCGGAAGCCCGCGAGCGGGTTCTATCTTATGGTGCTTTAGATTTTATTAAAAAACCAGTGGATCAACAAAAGCTAAATCATGTGTTGGGGCTGGTTGAACAAAAAACTGTGCAGCAACAGGAACAGGCCAAAACTGAACCTAAAGTATCAGCAGTCAAAAACACCGGCTCTTTTGTGCTGTCGAACGATTTACGTGATGTTTTTCAGGAATTAAGTAACGTGGCTATGGGCCAGGCTGGTGACTTATTAGCACGTCTGTTGAACGTATTTGTCAAACTACCTATTCCTAATGTAAATGTGATTGAAGTCAGCGAACTGCATATGGCCATAGCCTCTGTCGAACAAAAGGAAAATACCTCTGCTGTTTGTCAGGGTTTTATTGGCGGCGGTGTTGCAGGCGAGGCCCTGCTGATTTTAAACGACTCCAGTTTTGTCGATATAGCCAGGTTGATGCAATACGACGGCGAGCTGACCACTAAGGTGGAGCTAGAGCTGTTGATGGACATCGCCAATATTCTGATCGGCGCTGTATTAAAAGGTCTGTCTGAACAAATTGATATGACCTTTAGTCAGGGCCATCCTGTGGTGTTAGGCCAGCATGCACCTGTCAGTGAGTTGATTAAAGCCAATGCCAGACGCTGGCGTCGTACTTTAGCGATAGAAATAAGCTATGGTATTGAAAACTATAATATCAGCTGCGATTTGTTACTGTTGTTTACCGAAGACAGTATAAAAACGCTGAATTATAAAGTCGAATTCCTTCTGGAAGATTAAATGTCACAAAACAACGTAGATGTATCCGAAATTCACTGGTTGATGGACATGTTCCAGACGGTTGACGTTGGTCTGGTGGTGTTATCTGCTGATTACCGCATTCAGGTGTGGAACGGCTTTATGGAGAACCACAGTGGCCTGACGCCCCGTCAGGTGCGCGACAGATATCTGTTTGATTTATTCTCCGAAATTGATGAAGACTGGTTGCGACGCAAATGCGATCCGGTGATTTTATTGAAAAACCGCGCTTTCACCATCTGGGAGCAGCGGCCTTATATTTTTAAATTCCGCAACTACCGGCCTATTACTGGTTCTGCCGAATATATGTATCAAAACAGCACCATATTTCCGCTGACCGATACTATGGGCAGAGTGACCCACCTTTGTCTGATTATTTATGATGTGACTGATGTGGCGGTCAGCCGGATAGAACTGGAGTCTATGAACGGCCAGTTGCGCACTTTATCCAAAACCGACTTCCTGACCAGCTTAAATAACAGAGGCTTCTGGGAAGAAGCGCTGATCAATGAATACAAACGCATCAAACGCAGCGGCCATCACAGCACGTTACTGATGTGCGATATTGACCACTTTAAGCGGGTGAACGATACCTTTGGTCATGCCGCAGGTGATGCGGTGATCCAACAGGTTGCGGCGGCTGTGAAAAAAAATCTGCGCAGCACTGATGTGGCAGGTCGCTATGGCGGTGAAGAGTTTGCGGTGTTGCTGCTGGATACCACAGTGGATCAGGCGATGTTTTTTGCCGAACGGCTGCGCAAAAATGTTGAAGCTATGACGGTGGAATATAATCAGCAAATATTGAGGGTGACCGTCAGCATTGGCGTGGCCGAACACAACCCAGAGATGGGCGAGTATCGTGACTGGCTGGAAGCTGCGGATAAGGCTTTGTATCAATCCAAGGCGGCAGGGCGCAACTGCATTACTAAAGCTGAATAAAACCACAGCTGCCCTACATCTCCACAATCTATAGCGGGCAGCTACCTAATAGTTTTACGCTACCATCTTCGTTGAGTTGTTCCAACTGCACATTAAAACCCCAAAGTCTGTGTACATGCTTCAGTACCTGTTGGAAATTATCTGCCAGTGGAATACGTTTGTTAGGAATAAATCTTAAGGTTAAGCTGCGATCCCCTGTGATATCCGCGCTGTACACCTGAATGTTAGGTTCAATATTGCTTAAATTGTATTGAGCCGACAAAGTCTGGCGGATTTGCTGGTAGCCTTCAGCGTTATGAATGGCAGCTACTTCCAGCGTGCTTTCTTTGTCATCATCTGTAATGGCAAATAAATGAAAATCACGGATAATTTTTGGCGATAAATACTGGCTGATAAAACTCTCATCTTTAAAATTCTGCATGGCAAAATGTAAAGTTTCCAGCCAGTCCGACCCTGCAATATCCGGAAACCATTCTTTGTCTTCTTCGGTTGGATGTTCGCAAATGCGGCGTAAATCAGTAAACATGGCGTAACCCAACGCATAAGGGTTAATACCTGAATAATATTTGCTGTGGTATTCAGGCTGAAACACTACATTGGTGTGGTTATGCAGCACTTCCAGAATAAACTTGTCTGTGACTAAGTTCTCCTGATACAGATGTTGCAGAATAGTGTAATGCCAGAAGGTCGCCCAGCCTTCATTCATCACTTGGGTTTGTTTTTGTGGATAAAAGTACTGCGAAATTTTCCGCACTATTCTCACTACTTCACGTTGCCAGGGTTTGAGCAGCGGGGCATTTTTCTCAATAAAGTACAAAATGTTTTCCTGAGGTTCAGATGGAAAACGGTACTCATGCTCTGCCGATAAATCGCCTTTATTCGGAATGGTTTTCCACAGCTGATTCACCTGAGATTGCAAATATGCTTCACGGTCTTTCTGGCGTTTTTGCTCCTCATCCATCGAAATTTTTTGTGGCCTTTTGTATCTGTCGACGCCGTAATTCATCAGCGCATGGCAGGAATCCAGCATATCTTCCACTTCGCTGATACCGTATTTTTCTTCGCAGTGACTTAAGTACTGCTTGGCAAATACCAGATAATCGATAATGGATGACGCATCTGTCCAGGTACGAAATAAGTAATTGTTTTTAAAGAAAGAGTTGTGACCATAACAGGCATGCGCCATCACCAGCGCCTGCATTGTCATGGTGTTTTCTTCCATCAGGTAAGCAATACAAGGATTGGAGTTAATGACAATCTCATAGGCCAGCCCCATAAAACCACGTTTGTAGTTTTGTTCGGTCTGGATAAATTTTTTGCCGTACGACCAGTGGTTATAACCAATAGGCATACCAACACTGGAATAAGCGTCCATCATTTGTTCGGCGGTAATCACCTCAATCTGGTTGGGGTAGGTGTCCAGTTTGTATAGTTTGGCGACACGTTCAATTTCTGCCTGATACTGCCCAAGCAGTTCAAAGCTCCAGTCCGGACCATCGGATAGCGGTTGTTTTTGTTCAACAGAAGACATAAGCAACTCCCTGAAGTCAGTAGCTAAGCGGCCTGTTTTTTGAAAAGTTCACGAAATACAGGATAGATGTCCGCTACTTGCCGTATCGGCTGAATGGCAAAGTTATCAAAACTTTGCTGCAGCTTTTCGTATTCGAGCCACAAGCTCTGGTGAGGCCTTGGGGTTATTTCGATATAGGCGTAATAACGCACAAAAGGCAAAATTTGCTGCGCCAGCAAATCAGCACATTGCGGGCTGTCATCGGCCCAGTTATCGCCGTCAGAGGCTTGCGCTGCGTAGATATTCCACTCGGCCGGGTTATATCTGTCTTTGACTATATCGGCCATCATTTTTAGCGCACTGGACACTATAGTGCCACCTGTTTCTTGTGAGTAAAAAAACTCTTGTTCGTCCACTTCCTTGGCCTGGGTATGGTGGCGGATATAGACTACTTCGACATTTTTATAGCTGCGGCTTAAAAACATATAAAGCAGGATATAAAAACGTTTGGCCATGTCTTTCGTCGGCTGATCCATAGAACCCGACACATCCATCAGGCAAAACATCACCGCCTTACTGGTAGGTTCAGGGCGCTTCTGAAAATTGCGAAAACGTAAATCAAAGCTGTCGATAAAAGGCACAGCGCTTATTCGTTTTTCAAGTAGCTCAATTTGCTCCCGCAGCGCCATCAGTTGATGCTGGTCAGGCACAGGTTCTGCTTCGACTAAGGCTAATTTGGCTTCCAGTTCATGCAGTTCACGTTTTTTACCTGCTGTCATAGCGACACGGCGGGCTAAGGATCCTTGCAGTGATCGCACTATATCTATATTGGTGGGCACGCCTTCAGAGCGAAAACCCGCCCGCACATTTTTGTACTGCACCAGCTTATCCAGCTGGTTTTTTTTCAGATTGGGCAGTTCTAAATCTTCAAACAACAAATCCAGGTATTCGTCTTTGGAAATCGAAAATACAAATTCGTCTTCGCCTTCACCATCCGCACTGGCGTCCCCCTGACCTGAACCACCGCCTTGTCCACCTTGAGGTCGTTTGATTTTATCGCCTGGGCTGAATTGGTCATTACCAGGATGCACCCTTTCTCTGTGGCCGCCCTGACCTTGATGGAAAAAAGGCTCCGTAATGTCTTTGCCGGGAATAGAGACTTTTTCACCATTGTTGATATCAGTGACACTGCGTTTGCTGATTGCATCGGATACAGCTTGTTTAATTTGCTGCTTATAGCGGCGAATAAAGCGCTGTCGGTTGACAGCACTTTTGTTTTTGCCATTTAAGCGTCGGTCAATAAAATGCGCCATACAACCTCCAAGGCTCTGACCTTACTGCGATTTGCGAACCCGTAAATACCACTCGCTGAGTAAGCGCACTTGTTTACGGGTGTAGCCTTTCTCCATCATACGGTCGACAAAATCATCATGTTTTTTCTGATCGTCTGTGGAGGTTTTGGCATTAAAGGAAATCACAGGCAACAGCTCTTCGGTGCTGGAGAACATCTTTTTCTCTATCACAGTGCGAAGTTTTTCATAGCTGGTCCAGGTTGGATTTTTGCCATTATTTTTGGCTTTGGCCCTCAGGACAAAATTGACGATTTCATTACGGAAATCTTTTGGATTGCTAATGCCTGCTGGCTTTTCAATTTTCTCAAGCTCAGCATTCAGTGCAGCTCTGTCAAACAACTGACCGGTTTCCGGGTCACGGTATTCCTGATCCTGGATCCAGAAATCAGCATAAATCACATAACGGTCAAAAATATTTTGACCGTATTCGGAGTAAGACTCTAAATAGGCGGTTTGAATTTCTTTGCCGATAAACTCTATGTATTTTGGAATTAAGTAACCTTTTAAATGCTCCAGATAACGCTCTGACACATCGGACGGGAATTGCTCTCTCTCTATTTGCTGCTCCAGTACATAAAACAAATGCACAGGGTTAGCGGCCACTTCGGTTGAGTCAAAGTTAAACACACGGGATAAAATTTTAAAGGCAAAGCGGGTGGATAAGCCCGACATGCCTTCGTCGACGCCCGCGTAATCTCGGTACTCCTGATAAGACTTGGCTTTAGGGTCTGTATCTTTTAAGCTTTCGCCATCATAGACCCGCATTTTTGAGTATAAACTGGAGTTTTCCGGCGCTTTTAAACGCGACAATACCGCGAACTGTGCCAGCGAGGTTAAAGTAGCAGGAGAGCAAGGCGCGACTTTTAACTCACTGTGTTCCAGCAGTTTTTCGTAAATTTTGACTTCTTCAGACACCCGCAGGCAATAAGGCACTTTGACAATATAAACCCTGTCTAAAAAGGCCTCGTTGTTTTTATTGTTGCGAAAGGTCTGCCATTCCGACTCATTGCTGTGTGCCAGAATAATGCCTTCAAAGGGCAGTGCTGCCAAACCTTCGGTGCCATTGTAGTTGCCTTCCTGAGTGGCAGTTAGCAGTGGATGCAGCACCTTAATAGGCGCTTTAAACATCTCCACAAACTCCATCAGGCCTTGATTGGCACGGCATAAAGCGCCTGAATAGGCGTAGGCATCCGGATCGTTTTGAGCAAAATGCTCCAGCTGGCGGATATCCACTTTACCTACTAAAGACGCAATATCCTGATTGTTTTCATCACCAGGTTCGGTTTTAGCAATACAGATTTGATCCAGAATTGAAGGGTATTTTTTTACCACTTTAAACTGGCTGATATCGCCGTTGAATTCATGCAGGCGTTTACTGGCCCAGGGCGACATAATGGTTTTCAGGTAACGCTTGGGAATGCCGTATTCCTGTTCCAGGATAGTGCCATCTTCGTTGACATCAAACAGACACAAAGGACTGTCGTACACAGGTGAGCCTTTGATGTAATACACAGGAACCTGCTGCATCAGCGATTTTAGCTTTTCAGCTAAGGATGATTTACCGCCACCCACAGGACCTAACAGGTATAAAATTTGTTTGCGCTCTTCCAAGCCCTGAGCTGAGTGTTTCAGGTAGGAGACAATTTGCTCTATCGCATCTTCCATGCCATAAAACTCAGCAAAAGCCGGATAACGGCCAATGACGCGATTGGAAAACAGGCGGCTGAGTTTAGAGTCCTGTGCTGTGTCAATCAGCTCAGGCTGACCTATAGCCATTAACAAACGCTCGGCAGCGCTTGCATAACAACTTTTGTCTTTTTTACAGAGTTCCAGATATTCCTGGATGCTGTATTCCTCTTCTTTGGCTGCTTCGTATCTAGATTTGTAGTGCTCAAAAATGCCCATAGTGCACCTCCGAAACTGGTCTGTGGGAACTGAATGCAAATAAAGCCACTGATGTAAGGTTAGACAGTAAAAAAGCGCTTCGCTCAACTAATTCACAGAAAAATATGAATTTTTTTGTAGCGATGAGTAAACAGAACAGTAAGGCTGGACTTTGATTGGGGTCTGGTTTTTAATTCGGAACAAAAGAAAAAGCCCGGCGAGCCGGGCTTCAGGATTTACAACAACAGCAAATTAAGCAGCGAAGTTTTTCGCAGCAAATTCCCAGTTGATTAATGCCCAGAAGGCATTTAAGTAAGTTGGACGTGCATTGCGGAAATCGATGTAGTAGGCATGTTCCCACAGATCCACAGTCATCAGTGCAGTCACTGAGCTGTCAGTAAGTGGCGTGCCAGCATTGCTGGTGTTGACGATATCTAAAGAACCGTCCGCTTTTTTCACTAACCAGGTCCAGCTTGAACCGAAGTTGTTGACTGCTTTGTCATTAAAAGCCGCCTGGAATGCAGCAAAAGAGCCCCACTGTGCAGTAATTGCAGCAGCTAAAGCGCCAGTTGGTTCACCGCCACCATTTGGTGATAAGCAGTTCCAGTAAAAGGTGTGGTTCCAAATCTGAGCCGCGTTGTTAAATACCGGACCCTGAGAAGTACGGATGATGTCTTCTAAAGACTTACCGGCAAATTCAGTACCTTCAACTAATGAATTCAGCTTCACAACATAGGCGTTATGGTGTTTGCCGTGGTGATAATCCAGAGTTTCAGGAGAGATGTGAGGTAATAATGCGTCTTTTGCGAAAGGTAATGCTGGTAATTCGAAAGCCATTGTAGTTCTCCGTAGGCGTTGTTTATGGGGTCTGCATCGCGTAGACTACAAAACCCGACTAAATTACTCAAGTTTTAGTCGTAAATTTCGTGGTCTGAGTTCATTGCAATGCAAGTGTCTGCTCCCCATATTCTTGGGGCATATTGTGAAATCTCAAGTGCGAAACGAATGAACTCAGCGTAAAATGAGACAAATTTTTAAACCCAGTAGTGCCAGAGGCTGAAGATGGAAACCATTGAGAAAATTGAACAACAGTTGGCTGATAACCCAATCATTCTTTATATGAAAGGTTCGCCGAAATTACCGAGTTGCGGTTTTTCAGCTCAGGCTTCTCAAGCCCTGATTGCATGTGGCCAACCTTTTGCGTTTGTCGACATTCTGCAAAACCCTGATATCCGTGCTGAATTACCAAAATATGCCAACTGGCCAACTTTCCCGCAGTTATGGGTGGAAGGTGAGCTGATTGGTGGTTGTGACATTATTCTGGAAATGTTCCAGCGTGGTGAATTGCAGCCGTTAATTAATGAAACTGCCGCTAAACACAACAGCGAAAACGCAGAGTAACTTTGCGTTTGAAGCAAAAAGGCAGCCCAGGCTGCCTTTTGTATTTCTAAATATTTATTGATGAAGTCGAGCCGATTAAGCCGGATCGGATTCTGTACTTTCTTCCTGTTCACAATCATCCATCAGCATAGGTGGCGGCCAGCCTCCAAGTTGATGCCAGCGGTTGACTATGTAGCAAAACAGCTCAGCCGTACGTTCCGTGTCATACAAAGCGCTGTGGGCTTCTTTGTTATCAAAATCAATACCAGCTTGTTTGCAAGCTTTCGCCAAAACCGTCTGACCTAAAGCCAGAGCCGACAAAGTCGTAGTATCAAAAGACACAAAAGCGTGAAAAGGCGATCTTTTTAATTTAATTCGATCAATAGCTGCATTTAAAAAGCCTTGGTCAAAAGCAGCGTTATGAGCCACAACCACAGCACGCTGGCAGTCGGCATCCTTCTGCGCTTTACGTACAGCACGGCAAATTTCAGTCAGAGCTTCCCGCTCTGAAACCGCGCCACGAAGCGGGTTGTAGGGGTCTATACCATTAAAAGCCAATGAGCTTGCTTCCATGTTGGCACCTTCAAAAGGTTCAATATGAAAATGCAAAGTTTGGCTTGGAACAAGCATGCCTTTTTCGTCTATAGTCAACAAAGTTGCAGCGATTTCTAACAATGCATCTGTTTTTGCATTAAAGCCTGCGGTTTCTACGTCGATAACAACAGGGAAGTAGCCACGAAAACGTTGTGCTAACGGATGTAAAGCTTGAGTCATAAGACCTGTGTCCTGATAAGATTGGCAGGTATTATGCCAAAGAAATTGCAAAGCGTCTTGTTTGAGTACCTTGTTTGTCTGGGTTGAAGTTGAAAAAACAACGGGTGTTGAGATGAAAAAAGGGAAACCTATGCGATATAAGCTTTGGCTGGTGCTGTTTTTGCTTTCTGCGACTCAGGTAGAAGCAGGATTGCGTCAGTATTCGGCTACATTGGACCAATCCACCTGGTCTTTACAGCAAAACTCGCCTTTAGTGTGCGAGCTTAGTCATCCGATCCCTCATTTTGGTGAAGCTTTTTTCAGAAGCATGGCCGGGAAAGAGCTGAATATGCAATTTGAACTAAGCATGCTGCGCCTGCCGGATCATTATGCTTTAGCTGAAGTTTTGTCAGTACCACCGGTCTGGCGTCCGGGTGAACAGGCAAAAGCTATCAGCAGTATGAAAATGCTGAAGCAGTTTGATGGTGATTTAGGCAAAGCGGAAAGCTGGATTATGCTGACGGAGCTGGAGCAGGGTTATAGCCCAACCTTTTATTTCTCCGATTGGTATAGCCCTTATGACAAGGTCAGTGTGTCGCTGAATCCTGTGCATTTTATTGGGGCTATGGACCAATTTACCCAATGTGTCAGTGCATTGTTGCCTTATACCTTTGATGATATTGCTTTTACTGTGTTGACTTATGAGTCGGGTGGTGACGAGCTGAGCAAAGCCTCGAAAAAACGCCTCGAGCAAATTGCACAGTATTTAAAGCACGATCAGAGTATCGAAAGTATAGATATTCAGGCTTATAGCGATTCTTACGGTGGTCGTTGGATGAACGAACAATTATCGATCAAACGTGCAGATTCAATCAAAAGCAAACTGGTTAGCTATGGTCTGGAAGAAAGCAGAATTCGCACTGAAGGTTTAGGTGAAAAACGTCATGTGGCTTCAAACGAAAGCTCATTAGGCCGCGCCAAAAACCGTCGTGTTGTCATTCAAATGGAAAAGCCCTGATCACTAAGGGCTTTGGGTGTTAAAGGTTAACCTTGATTTGTTTGTCGTAAAAACGTTCAAATTGTTTAAGCACCGCTAGTATTTTGTCTGCGCTAAAAGGTTTGACAATAAAGGACGCTGCGCCAGCGGCTATGCTAGCCTTTACATTCTCCAGCGTGCTAACCCCACTGACCATCACGACAAAGCAATCTGGTTTTTGTTGTTTAAAACGCTTGAGTAAGTCAATACCGGAACCATCAGGCAGTTCAATGTCCAGAAAGACTAAATCCGGACTCTGCTGGCTAAAAGTTAATAACGCAGAGGATGCATTGTGAGCCTGAAAATAGCTAAAGGCTCTGTATTTTAAATTGTTATGAGAAAACAGGGCTGTCAGATTATGACGCAACAGTTGTCTGTTATAGTCCAAATCGTCTACCAGCAGTATTTTTTGATCCCGCACTTTTATTTTAGTTTGCATGCCTTGCACTGCTCCAGAAACCAGGTTGCACGAGGGAGTTTTTGTTCTGTAGGAAGAGTATTCCAACTGGTTTGAAACTGGTGTGCAAGTTCGCTGATGTGGTCTAAACCGAAGGAGCCAGCACTACCTTTAAATTGGTGCACAATAGCGGCAAACTCTGACCACATACCTTGCGAAGCAAGCTGCTCCAATTGCTTTAGAGATTGCTCTACATGACAGATGTAACCTTCTTTCAGTTCGGCTGGAACCTGTAAGGCTACAGAAGGGAACTCTTCAAATTGCGCAAGCTGCTGTTGTACCTGCTGCCAGTGCAATGGTTTTTTCAATACCAGATCAAAACCAGTTTCTGTGACTTCTTCTGCGGACATGGCCACTATAGGGCGATCAAAACCGAGTTGACGCAATAGTTGCATAGCACTGATCCCGTCCAGTATTGGCATCTGAACATCCATCAGTATTAAGTCGTGTTGATAAGTTAATGCCTGTTGTATTGCTGCATCACCGTTTTCGACCCAACACACTGCATAACCTGATTGTTGTGCTTGCAGTTGAAACAGCTGTGCTAATAACACATCGTCTTCAGCAAAAAGTAAGTTCAAGTTAACCATCCTTAGCATTGAGCCGAAGATACCTTTGGATATCAATACCATCCAGTTGTTGTGCTGTTAAAGGTAGCGGTTCTTTAGCAATCAGACAAGCTAAAACCTCTGCCAGTAACGGCGCCCAGGTTAAACCCCTAGCCCCCAAAGCGCCAAAGCGCCAAAGCTGCTTTTGCTGGCCAAGCACAGGCATATGATCAGGCACAGTGGCGCGTAAACCTGCTTTGGCGGACATCACTTGCGCATCCATAAACCAGTCAGGTGTATTCAATGTCTTATTTACTAAATCGAGGTTTTGTTGATCATCTCCAGCAAGCACTTCGCAGTGTCCACTGCTGCGATCAAAGGTGGCTCCGACACAATGCAACTGCTGATAAGCTGGGGTAATATAACCCTGATGACACACCACAGTTTTTAGTGGCGTCATCCTCTGGCTTTGCAGATGACTGACTTGACCACGAATTTGTCGAAGCGGAAAGGACTCCTGATGATCCAGAGTATTTAATTGTGCGCCTGTTGCCAGCACTACTGTCGTGGCTTGCAAAGTTCCGGCAGATGTTTCCAGCATACAATGCTGTTCGTGTGGAGTGATCGCTTGCACTTGAGCGTTGTAGTGAATGTCGACACCCTGGCTACCAAGCCATTGTGCCATTTGCTGGCAATACTGTTGTGGGCATAACCAGCCTGCGGTTGGAAAAAATAAGCCGTCATAAGGCAAAGCCAGCCCTGCAATGTCTGAAGCTTGCTCTTTGGTTACAGTTCTGAATAAGCCACTTATGGCAAAAGGTTGCTGCTGGATTTTATGTTGGCGTTTAACCAGATTGTCGTTGCAGGCCAGTGTCAACACACCACACCAGTCGGCTGGGACGCTTAACTTTCCAAGCCAGCTTGCATAAAACTGTCTGGCGTATAAAAAACTCTGGCAACTTAAAGATGACATCAGATCGTAAGTCGCGTGCAGGTTAGGATACACAGCTCCCTGACGGTTGTGCGATGCGCCCATGCCCGCTTCTGCATCTGCACACAGCAGTTGAACTTTTAATCCTTTTTGCCGTAATGCAAAAGCAGCATTAATACCGGCGACACCAGCACCTATAACCGTGATGTTGTCTGGTCGCTCTAGGTTCAATTCGGCAGCCTGTTCTGCACTGGCAATCAACATTTCACGCTTTTGACCATGACCTTTGGTTTTTTTTGCAGAAAAACCTGCGTCATTTAAACCACGACGGACAAAACCTGCACAGGTAAAAGTAGAAGCCGTAGTGCCGCTGTGGCTTAGCCTGAACATTTGGTTAAACAAATTTTGTTGCCACATATCCGGGTTTTTACTCGGAGCAAAGCCATCTAAAAACCAGGCATCGACTTTGTTCTGTTCCGGCACTTGCGGCAGCAACTCATTGACATCACCCAGCCACAAATCCAGCACCACAGAGCCGTCATCAAAGATCATTCGATGTGGCCCAGGTAAAGCAACAGGGTAGCTCTGTATTAATAAGGTGGTCAGTTCTGCCAGTTGGGGCCAGGTGGCCAAGGCTTTGGTTAAGTCTGCTTTACTCAGCGGATATTTTTCAAAACTGCTGAAATACAAGCGCTGACAAATGGTTGATTGGGCTTTGTACTGACGAAAACGCAACCAGGTCAGCAGAAAATTTAAACCAGTGCCAAAACCAGTTTCGGCGATATGAAAAAAAGCTCGCGAGTGAGTAAACCAGCGTTCAGGCAGCTGATTTTTATGCAAAAACACATAATCGGTCTCGTCGAGGCCGCCATTGTCGGAAAAATAAATATCGCCAAACAGGTCGGAAACCGGTGTGCCAGCGTCGTTGTAGTGAACCTGTGCTTGTTGCAAGGACGTCAAACCCTATCGAAAAAGAATAAGGTATTGTAACTTAGCCGCAATACAAATAGATAATAGTGTACAACTGTGCGCTGAAAGCGGACCAGTTTCGAAAAGAAACTCCGTACAATGTGCCGCAATGATAAAAAGACATCCGATTTTTTGTTTGGAGTAAGCATGAAAAGAGCAGTGATCACAGGGTTAGGCATAGTGTCCAGCATTGGTAATGATAAACAGCAAGTGCTGGAATCATTAAAAACAGGACGCTCTGGTATTAAAGCGTCTCAGGAATTTGCCGATATGGGCCTGAGATCACAGGTCTGGGGCCAGATTGAAATTGATACCGCCGCATTAATCGACCGCAAAGCCTTACGTTTTATGGGCGATGCAGCAGCTTATGCTTATATCTCTATGCAACAAGCCATTGAAGATGCAGGTTTAACTCCAGAGCAAGTGTCGAATTTCCGCACTGGTTTAGTGGTCGGTTCTGGTGGTGCTTCGTCTAAAACTCAAATTGAAGCAGCTGATATTTTACGCGAAAAAGGCGTAAAACGTGTTGGCCCTTACGCCGTGCCAAAAACCATGTCGAGCACCTGTTCAGCTTGTTTAGCCACTCCTTTTGAAATCAAAGGTGTGAACTATTCTATTAGCTCAGCTTGCGCCACCAGTGCCCATTGTATTGGTCATGCAGTGGAACTTATCCAGTTAGGTAAACAGGACATTATTTTTGCCGGTGGTGGTGAAGAAGTGCACTGGACCTTAGCGATGGAATTTGACGCTATGGGTGCTTTGTCGACTAAATACAACGAAACGCCTGAACTGGCTTCCCGTACTTATGACGCTGACCGCGATGGTTTTGTCATCAGCGGTGGTGGCGGTATTTTAGTAGTTGAAGAGCTGGAACATGCGCTGGCACGTGGCGCTAAAATTTATGCTGAAATCGTTGGTTATGGCGCAACCTCAGATGGCTACGATATGGTAGCGCCAAGTGGTGAAGGCGCAGTACGTTGTATGGAAATGGCGATGAAAGACGTCAAAGGTCCTATCGACTACGTCAATACCCACGGCACCAGTACACCGGTCGGCGATGTGAAAGAATTAGGCGCTATCCAACAAGTCTTTGGTGGCAAATCTCCAGCCATCAGTGCAACCAAAGCTATGACAGGTCATGCTTTAGGTGCTGCAGGTGTGCACGAAGCCATTTATTCATTGTTGATGATGGAACATAACTTTATTGCTCCTTCCATTAACATCAATACGCTGGATGACGCTGCTGCTGGTTTAAATATCGTAACTAAAGCCACAGAAGCTAAACTGACGACAGTGATGTCCAACAGCTTCGGTTTTGGTGGGACCAATGCCACTTTAGTAATGCAAAAATACCAGAGCTAATTTTTCCTCTGTCAAAAAAACGCTGCCTGGTGCAGCGTTTTTTATTGGTTAGTCAAAAATTAACAAATCCGATAGCTCAAAGGATTGAGCGTCGTTACAATACCGCCATTGTGACAGTGGACTGATACAGATGAAGATATACGCCGACGAAAATATGCCGTACGTCAAAGACTTCTTTGCCGAATTAGGTGAGGTCAGGCTGGTTAATGGCCGCACTTTAACTGCGGATCAGATTATTGACGCTGATGTGCTGTTGGTACGCTCTGTTACTAAAGTGAACGAGCAGTTGTTATCAAAAAGCCCAAAGCTTAAATTTGTCGGTACTGCGACTATTGGCACCGATCATATCGATCAATCTTATCTGCAGCAGCGGGGTATTGGTTTTAGCAGCGCGCCTGGTTGCAATGCTCAGTCAGTGGTTGAGTATGTGTTGAGTAGCATCTTTGTGTTGGCAGAAAAGTACCAATGGAATTTGCAGCAAAAAACAGTCGGTGTGGTCGGAGTTGGTAATATAGGTCGAGTGCTGGTGAGTGCTCTTCAGGCCTTGTCCATCAAGGTTTTGTGCTGCGACCCACAACGTGCTGCCACTGAGCCTGATTTTCCGCATATTCCGTTTGAAGAATTATTGCCCCAGCTCGATATCGTCAGTTTTCATGTGCCTTTGGTAAAAACCGGGCCAGATGCCACAGTGGACTTATTGAACAGCCGGACCTTAAAGCTGCTGAAAGCCGATTGCGCTGTGATCAATGCCTGTCGTGGTGAGGTCACCAATAACGACGCTTTATTGGCGGAGGCTCAATCCGGTCAGAAAAGACCATTGGTGCTCGATGTCTGGGCGAATGAACCTGAACCCGATTTAAGCTTGATTCCATACACAGATATAGCCACTGCGCATATTGCAGGACACAGCATTGAAGGCAAAGCTCGTGGTACTGAAATGCTGTATCAGGCATTTTGCCAACAGTTGGGGTTAAGCCCGGCAAAGACCCTGACGCAAGTGCTACCGGAGCCTCAAGTTTCAGAGGTGAAAATAAATTCAAATTTTGGACTTTTAGATGTCCAAAATTTAACCCGGCTGTTATATGATGTGCGCCGGGACGATGCTTTGTTTCGTTTCTATATGATGCAAGATAAGAAAACACAAGGTTTTGACTGGCTTAGAAAGTCATACCCACCGCGGCGTGAATACAGCTCGGTGCGGCTGACAGGACAAGAAGTGCCTGAGTTTTTAACAACATTAGGTTTTAGCAGCCAGTAACAAAAGAAAGGGGAATAACCATGGCTCAGCAATACGACGTCGCTGTGTTAGGTGCTACAGGTTTAGTAGGCCAGCATTTAATTGAAATTTTAGAGCAGCGCGATTTTCCGGTAAATAAACTTTATCCTTTAGCCAGCAGCCGCTCTGCCGGTGGCTTTATCACCTTTAAGGGTAAACAAATCGAAGTACTGGATGCTGAGACCTTTGACTGGACTAAGGTGCAGATAGGTTTGTTCTCTGCAGGTGGCAGTGTATCTGCAACTTATGCACCTCGTGCTGCTGATGCCGGTTGTGTGGTGATCGACAACACCTCTCACTACCGCTACGAAGCCGATATACCATTAGTGGTGCCTGAAGTGAATGCGCACGCTATTGCTGAGTTTCGTAACCGTAATATCATTGCCAACCCAAACTGCTCCACTATTCAGATGCTGGTTGCGTTAAAACCTATTCATGATGCAGTAGGCATTAGCCGTATTAATGTAGCGACTTATCAGTCGGTGGCTGGTGCTGGTCAACAAGGTGTTGAAGCTTTGGCTAAAGAGACTGCACAGTTACTCAATGGTCGTCCTTTGGAAGAAGGCAGCAAGTTTGCCCGTCAGATTGCTTTTAACTGTATTCCGCAAATTGATGTGTTTTTAGATAATGGCTACACCAAAGAAGAAATGAAAATGCACTGGGAAACCCAAAAAATTATGGGCGATGCCAGCATTTCTGTAAATGCGACTGCTGTTCGTGTACCTGTGTTTTATGGCCATGCCGAAGCTGTGCATCTGGAAACCCGCATGCCGATCAGTGTCGAACAGGTAAAAGCGCTGTTAGCCAATGCACCCGGTGTGACCCTGATGGAAGACAACGCAGATTATCCGACTCAGGTAGGCAATGCTGCGGGTCAGGATGATGTGTTTGTTGGCCGTATTCGCCAGGATTTCTCCCATGAAAATGGGATTAACTTATGGGTTGTTGCTGACAATATCCGTAAAGGCGCCGCCACCAACAGTATTCAAATCGCGGAGCATTTAATTCGCGACTATCTGTAAACACAGATTAAAACTAAACAAAGGCTCCTGACGGGGCCTTTGTTGTTTCTAAAGCAATTGATTTAGCAGCCGATATGCAGATAGTGTTTAAGCATAGCCAGTCGCATTCATCTGGTTTACTATTCCAGTGTGGAACGATGTTTGCAGTGTTTTTGTGTCAAAAATAATCTCCGGCCTTAAAGGATCATCGATGCGTTTAGTTGGGCTTCTTATTTTCAGTATTCTGTTGCAGATCTGCGGTGTTAACGCCACAGCAGATACCACCTTGCGTCTTAAAGGCCCAAAAAGCACCGAAAATCCGGCTCGTAGTCGGGTAGGCCCTTTAACTCCCAACGATACCTTATGGCGTATTGCCGAAGAAGCAAGGCCACATCCAGGTTTAAATATTTATCAGGTGATGCATGCCATCTATCTGAAAAACCCTCAGTCTTTCCTTGATGATAACTTCAACCATCTGAATGTCGGTTCTTTCCTGGCTATTCCTAATGTGGATGAAATCATGCAGGTTGATGCCGTAGAGGCGCAACGTAAGTCGGAAGAAGACGACCGGATCTGGGCTGACAGAGTGCGTGCCGCAGCAGCAGCCAAAGTGAAACAAGGTATAAACACTGCACAGCAAAAAGACGTGGATAAAGCCAAGCAGGAAATTAAGCAGGAATTGAGCCGCGTTGAAGGGCAACAAAAGGGACAACTTCTTGATCTGCAAAGCAAACTAGCGGAATCAAAAATTACAGTCGAAGCTGTGCTGGCGGACAACACTGCACTAAAAGATAAGCTGGATCAGTTGGCTGACCAAATGCTGCTGATGAAGTCTCAGGTCGATAAAGACAGCGAAATTCAGCAACAATTGCAGTTGTTAGTAGCACAGCAGGCTGAAATGTTGGCACAACAAAAGGCCCAGATTGAGCGGGAGCAGCAAGGGACAAGTTTTGCCGAGCTGTGGCAAAATATTTCCTCCAGTAGTTTGACCTGGGTGTTATTAGCCACATTACCGACCTTATTTGTGTTGTTTGCGGTATTGGGCTGGATTAAACGACGGACCAGAAAATCAGAGCAAATAGTCAGTGCTGCTACAGCAGTGCCTCAGCAAGAATCAGGCTATCGTTCGCCCTTACCTCCTTTAGATGAAAGTCTGGATTTTGACGAAAGCAGTCTGATGACGCTGGATGAATCTTTGTTGGATACTGGCAGCCAAGGTATACGACTGGATGATGAACCTATTGATTTACATGATGATATGTTACTGGATACCAGAGCAGATGAGTTTGACGACATTCTGATGAATGACGATGACTTGCTGGACAGCAAAGATTTACTCGACGCCAGTTCAATGGATGATGAGCTGCTGGATGATTTGTTGGATCAACCGACAAAAGCGCCAGCCAAAGATTTTGATCCAAATAATATTTTATCTGGCGCTGATTTATCCGCTCTGTTTGATGAAGAACCTGAATTGGATGACCCTGATGATATATTCGCTCAGGCTGTCGCTGAGCAGTTAGCGGAAGAGCAAAAACAAGCAGAGCAGACTGACGATGAACAGGATGAACTGATTGAAGAAATTGAACTGGATGAACCAGATAGCGACACTTTTGCTGTAAGTAATAAGGTTTCCGACGAAACAGATGAGTTCAATCTGGATGAAATAGAAGAAGTTGAAGAAGTCGACTTTGATTCCCTGCTGGATGAATTGGTGGTGACAAACGAAGCGCCTCAAGCTGAAGAAGTGATATCTGACCGATCCCCGGAAGTGCCAGTTGAAGAGGCTGCAGACGTACAGGATCTGATGCCAGAGCAACCTCATTTTGACAGCTCAGAGCTGGATGAATTTGCCGAATCACTTGCTGATGAAGAATTATCCATCTCAGAGCCATTATCGACTGAAGATGAAAGCGATATTGATATTGATGCTTTACTGGATGGCACAACCAACTGGCCTGACAGTGCAAATACAGAGAAGGTAAGTGAGCCTGAACCTGATGCTTTTAATCTGACTGATGAACCAGATCTTGAGCCTGAAACACAAGATGGTGTTGAAACGACTCTGGAATTTGACGAGGATGATTACCCGCTGAGCCCTGGTGATGTTGCTTTGTTGTTATCCGATGAGCCAGCAGAAGAGCAATCAACAGCTATGCCTGCACATTTTCACGCAGATCATGGCGATTTAGCAGAGCTTATCAACGAACTAGAACCTGAAAGTGAGATTCTGGCTGATGAGCAGACCGCAAGCCTGTCAGAACATACAGATGCGACACCGGATCAAGTCTTAGCCGCAGACTCAGATGATCTGGCTGTGGATGAAATTGATAGGCCAGAAGAGATACAGCCTGAAGTATCAGATAACGACGCTGCACAACGTGTTGATGAGATATCAGACGACGTTGAAGCCAATAATGAGGCATGGCTGGAGCTGACTGATCAGGCTGTCGAGCAGCCATCTGGCGAGTCGGTGCCTGATCTTGATCTGCAGGAAGATTTAAGTGTCAGTCGTGTATCTGCTGCCACCTTGTCAGTGGAGAACCCAAGCAAAGTATTAGAAGAATACCCGGATCTGGAGTTTTCTGATGAAGCAGGTTCTGTTGAAGACACAGATGATGATCTTGAACTGGAACAGGACATTGAGGACACCGCAGAGTCCGAAGTGATATCGCATGACACCCAACAGGCCAATAACGACATTGCGTCAGAACTTGAAGCTTTAGATGACACAGACTTTGATGCGTTGTTGGCAGATTATGCTCAAACTGATGCTGAAGTCAGGCTGGCAGATGAAGATATAGCTGATGCTGTGTTATCCGAGTTAGCTCTGGATAAAGCTGACACAGCAACAAAGAACGAACCGTTACCGCAAGCAGAAGCTGAAGTACAGCAGAGCACTCCATCTGATGATTTGGCATTTTCATTACTGGCGCTGGATAAACTACTGGACGATTCTGAAGATGAGCCGCAACTGACTCAAAATCCTGTACGCAATATTGATGTTGGGCTGGAGGATTATCAGGATTTTATTGCCGCACAACACGAACCTGAACTGGATCCGGCTGAGCAGGGTTTTGCTGCCGATTTGGATTTAATTCGTGCTTATATCGAAATTGGTGAGCAGGATGGTGCTGAACATCTGATCGATAAAGTATTAAGTTCTACCGCGCCTGAGCATATCAAGCAAGAAGCTCAAAGCTTAAAAGACCAGCTGTAAATCACAGGGTCAGAGTCAAGACTCTGACCCTTCAGTTTTCCATGTCATAGTGACCTCATGTCGCCACAAAACCACATCATGCTTCTGTTTTTAATACCGAGCGTCGCTTGTAACCGTTAAAATTCGTGAGTTTCCTGCTAGGGCTGAGTTATACTTCCGCCCCTAAATGATGGGAGTCAGAATGCGAATTGCGTTAGGTATCGAATACAACGGTGTAGGTTTATTTGGCTGGCAAAGGCAACGTGAAGTGCCAAGCGTACAAGGTCATCTGGAAGCTGCGTTATCCAAAGTTGCTAATGCGACGATCGAATTGTCCTGCGCTGGCCGCACTGATGCCGGTGTGCATGCGACCGGTCAGGTGGTGCATTTTGATACCGATGCCAACCGTGATATGCGCGCCTGGATAATGGGGGCCAACTCCAATCTGCCAGATGGCATAGCCGTACGCTGGGCAAAACAAGTTTCAGATGATTTTCATGCCCGCTTTTCTGCCACAGCCCGTCGTTACCGTTATGTGATTTACAACAATAAATTCAGGCCTGCCATTTTGGGCGCAGGCTTAAGTCATTATCATCAGGATTTGAATATTGAACTGATGCAGCAAGCCGCTGTCCATTTACTGGGTGAAAATGATTTTACCTCCTTTCGTGCTATCCAGTGTCAGTCGCACAGCCCATTCCGTAATCTGATGCATCTGCATTTAAGCCGGGTAGGGCAGTTTATTGTGCTGGATATTAAAGCCAATGCCTTTTTGCACCATATGGTACGCAATATCACCGGCAGTTTGTTACAGGTAGGAATGGGCTTAAAAGAGCCACAATGGATAGCAGAATTGCTGGCGGCGAAAGATCGGACTTTAGCAGCAGCAACGGCTAAAGCCGAAGGTTTGTATCTGGTGGATGTGGACTACCCTGAACACTTTGGTATCCCGAAAATGCCACTGGGTCCGCTGTTCTTGCCCGACAGCTTTTGCTAACAACTACGACCAGTTAGCTATAGGTTCTATCATGGCTTTGTGCTTTAATAAGCGCCGTTAGCCGCATGATCGGCGCTTTTTTACACAATAAACTAAGTTTGGGCTCAAGCCCTGCTGCGATACCAAGGAACAACTATGAGTTGGTTAGAAAAAATTCTGCCCAGAACTTCGTCTTCGTCCCGTCGTAATATTCCTGAAGGGGTCTGGACTAAATGTACCTCTTGTGAAGCTGTATTGTACAAGGCAGAACTGGATCGGAACTTAGGTGTTTGTCCTAAATGCGACAACCATATGCGTATCAGTGCCAGAGACCGTTTAAACAATTTCCTTGATACCGGTGGTATGGTTGAACTGGCTGCTGAGTTAGAACCTCAGGATCTGCTGAAATTTAAAGACAGCAAAAAATACAAAGATCGTATTGTTGCGGCACAAAAAGAAACCAATGAAAAAGACGCCATGGTAGTAATGCGCGGTACTTTATTGGGCATGCCAGTGGTTGTGGCTTCATTTGAATTTGCGTTTATGGGCGGCTCTATGGCGTCTGTAGTAGGTGCCAAGTTTGTCAAAGGTGTTGAATACGCCATTGAAAACAAAGTGCCTTTTATCTGTTTCTCAGCCAGCGGTGGCGCCCGTATGCAAGAAGCTTTGATGTCTTTGATGCAAATGGCAAAAACCAGCGCGGCTTTAGCTAAGCTGAGTGAAGCAGGTTTACCTTATATTTCTGTGCTGACCGACCCTACTATGGGTGGTGTATCTGCCAGTCTGGCCATGCTGGGCGATTTAAACATTGGTGAGCCAAAAGCTCTGATCGGTTTTGCCGGTCCCCGAGTTATTGAACAGACAGTACGTGAAAAATTACCTGAAGGTTTCCAGCGCAGTGAATTCTTGCTGGAACACGGTGCTATCGACATGATTGTTGACCGCCGCCAAATGCGCGATACAATTGCGCGACTTGTGGCTAAATTCATGCGATGGCCAGCTCCTGCCAAGGAACACCGCGTCGCCTAATAAGGTGTTATGACCAATTTTTTATCGCCTGCAAGCCAATCCTGTCAGACTCTGACGGATTGGCTTTGTTATATAGAACAAAAACATCCGCAACATCAGATTGAACTGGGATTGGGCCGGGTGCTTAACATCGCTCAGCGTGCCGATTTGCATCTACTGCCTGGTAAAAAAATTCTGATCGCCGGTACCAACGGCAAAGGTACTACTGCCCGTACTCTTGAACAGCTCTGCGCTGTGCAGGGCTTGTCTGTCGGTGTGTACAGCTCTCCTCATCTGCTGCAGTTTAACGAGCGCTTACGTATCAACGGTGAAGATGTAGCTGACAGCCTTTGGTGTGAAGCTTTTGCTTTTATCGAGCAATTGCGTGGCGACATAGAGCTGACCTATTTTGAGTTCACCACGCTGGCGTCTTTTTATCTGTTGAAACAACAGCAACCCGATCTTTGCCTGATTGAAGTGGGTTTAGGTGGTCGACTGGATGCAACTAATATCATTGAGCCGGATTTAAGTATTCTGACCACAGTCGATTTAGATCATCAGGATTATTTAGGGCCGGATCGTGAAAGCATTGGTCGCGAAAAAGCCGGTGTGTTTCGCACAAACAAGCCTGCTGTGGTAGGTGAAACCGATATTCCACAGTCGGTACTGAAGTACAGTCAGGATATTCAGGCCCAACTGCTTTGTATTAATGCGGATTACCATTACAGCATTACAGACTCGGGTTTTCATTGGCAAGGTGTACAGAGCCGTTTAGAGGCTCTACCTCTGACCGCAGTCCCGCTGCAGAATATAGCGACTGCTTTTACTGCTCTGGAAGCTTTAGCTTTGTTACCTTCACAGCAACAAGCTAGCCAGGTTCTGGCTGAGTTGAGTTTGCCCGGACGTATGCATTGGTTAAGCAAGACTCCTGGTATTTTATTGGATGTAGCGCACAACCCGCAGTCTGCCGGTTATTTGGCGGCTCAGCTTCAGTTCATCAAAGCAGGTTATGCTCGGGTGCATCTGCTGGTGGGGATGTTAAAAGACAAAGATATACAGCAAAGTTTGGCACCTTTCCACCAACTCGCGGATCGCTGGCATCTGGTGGACTTACCTGGTGCTCGTGGTGCTTCGGCGAATATGCTGTTGGAGCAGTTGCCAACACAATGCAGCTATTCCTGTTATTCAGATTTAGAGTCGGGTTACCAAAAAGCGCTGTTGTCTTTGCAGGCTAATGATTTATTGGTGATTTTCGGCTCTTTTGTTACAGTGTCGGCAGTTCTAGCGCTGCAAAAGGAGACAGATGTATGACCAGCGCCTTTAAAAACCGCTTAATTGGTAGCAGTATTTTAATTATTGCTGCCATCGTTTTTTTACCTGATTTGCTGGACGGGCAAAAACAAGTGGTAAAAAACGAATTTAAAGCTATTCCGGAACGTCCTGAATTTGCCACAGTGCAACAGGAACAGGTGTTCACTAAACAGCAATTAGCTGAAAAGCAGCAGGAATTATTGGCGACTCCGGTGAATGAGCCTGCTGCTGATGCAGGATTACCTGACAATAGCTTTGCGCAAGTGACTGCTGGCGCGCCAGGCAGCGAAGCTGCAGCAGACAGTGCAACTATGGTGGCAGACCCTTCCGACGGCACAAGCACAGATCCTATTCCTGTGCCGACTGAAAACCCGTTAGCGCCAGTGAATAACGCAGCTGCTGCGCCTGTTGCAGAACAACCAGTTGAATCGAAAGGGAATCCGGCACTCAATGAAACAGCATGGATAGTGCGGGTTGGCAGTTTTGGTAAAGTGGAAAACGCCACTGCTTTAGTCGCTAAACTAAAAGATGCTGGTTTTACCACCTTTACCCGTTCAACCACTAATGCTCAAGGCCAGTCTATGGTCAGTGTTGTGGTTGGCCCAGAATTGAAAAAAGAACGCTTGGAACAAAAACTGCCTCAACTACAGCAGCTGACCGGAACTCAAGGTCTGAAGTTGACCGCTTTTAAGCCTATCGAAAATAATTAGGTGTTCAGGCGCGTGTTTTGGTAGAATGCGCGCCGTCCTTAAGCATCCTTTGGTAGCAAATGGTTTGGATTGACTATGCCATTCTGGCAATTATCGGCCTGTCGACTGTCATCAGTCTGGTCCGGGGATTTGCCAAAGAAGCGGTTTCACTGATTATCTGGATACTGGCCTTTTTTGTTGCCAGTTATTATTACCCCTATCTGGCAACCTATTTCACTGAATTGCAGGACGCATTGGTGCGTAATGCGGTCTCCATTGCTGTTCTGTTTATTTCTACTCTTATCCTTGGTGCCTTAATTAACTACCTGATTGGCCGTTTGGTTGAATCTACAGGTTTATCCGGCACAGACAGATTACTTGGCCTGATCTTTGGCGCCCTGCGTGGTGTTCTGGTGGTCAGCGCGTTGTTATTTTTCCTGGATGCTTTTACCAGCGCAGATCAAACCGACTGGTGGCAAGCGTCCAAACTAATACCCGAATTTGGTTTTATCATTGAATGGTTTTTTGAATATATCAAAGCCCATTCCAGTTTTATGCAGCGACCCTAAGCGTGGCGAGGAAATAATCGATGTGTGGTATTGTTGGAATCGTAGGTAAGTATCCGGTCAATCAGGCGTTGTACGACGGTTTAACTGTGTTGCAGCACCGTGGTCAGGATGCCGCCGGCATAGTGACAGTAGACAACAAAACCTTACGCTTACGCAAAGCCAATGGCTTAGTGAAAGACGTATTTGAAGCCCGCCATATGCAGCGTTTGTCTGGCAATATGGGCATAGGCCATGTGCGTTACCCAACAGCGGGTTCTGCCAGTACGGCCGAAGCTCAGCCCTTTTATACCAATAGCCCTTTTGGTATAGCGCTGGCGCACAACGGTAATCTGACGAACTCTGAAGAGTTAAAAGACGAGCTATTCCGTACAGCCCGTCGTCATGTCAACACCAACTCAGACTCAGAAGCGCTATTAAACGCTTTTGCTCATGAGCTGGATATTCATGCCGATATGCACGTCAATCCTGACCATATTTTCCGTGCTGTTGCCAATTTACACCGTAAAATTCGTGGTGGTTACGCCGTGGTGGCTGTGGTCATTGGCCATGGTTTAGTGGCGTTTCGCGATCCTAACGGTATTCGTCCTCTGGTGATGGGGAAACGTGAAACTGCACTTGGCACAGAGTATATGGTGGCTTCAGAGAGTGTAGCTTTAGATGCTGACGGTTTTACTGTGCTGCGTGATGTGGCACCAGGTGAAGCTGTCTATATCACTGAAGACGGTGAACTGTTCAGCCAGCAATGTGCTGAAAACCCAAGTTATGCGCCATGTATTTTTGAATACGTGTATTTTGCCCGCCCGGACTCCACCATAGACAATGTGTCTGTGTATGCCTCTCGTGTTGCCATGGGTAAAAAGCTCGGTGAAAAAATCAAAAGAGAATGGGCGCATTTAGATATTGATGTAGTGATCCCAATCCCTGAAACCAGTAACGATGCAGCTTTGCAAATTGCACATGAGTTAGGTTTACCTTACCGTCAGGGTTATGTGAAAAACCGTTACATTGGCCGTACTTTTATTATGCCTGGACAAGGGGAGCGTAAAAAGTCCGTCAAACGTAAGCTGAATGCTATTTGGCAGGAATTCAAAGGCAAAAACGTCTTGCTGGTGGATGACTCTATAGTTCGCGGTACTACCTCAGAGCAAATCATCGATATGGCGCGTGAAGCGGGCGCTAAAAAAGTGTATTTCGCCTCTGCTGCTCCGGAAATTCGTTTCCCGAACGTCTATGGTATTGATATGCCATCAGCCAACGAGCTGATAGCTCATGGTCACGATGTGGACAGTATCTGCAAAATCATTGGTGCTGATGGTTTGATTTTCCAGTCATTAGAGGATTTGGTCGACGCAGTCCGTTCTGAAAACCCTGAGTTAAAACGTTTTGAAACTTCAGTCTTTGACGGTGTTTATGTGACAAATGACATAGATCAGGCATATCTGAATCGTTTGGATGCACAGCGCAATGAAGCGTCCAAACGCAAAAAAGAAGCCGAGTTATCTGCAAGTTTAGATTTGCATAACGAAGGCAACTGATCGGTCAGAGCTAATCTTGTGAATTAAAAAGGGCCAGTTTTTAACTGGCCCTTTTTGCTTTTGTGAAATCCGCGATTTGAGAATGCTATCTTAAAATAAGTTAATGCGTAAAAGCCGGACCGAAACCTGAACTCCATAAAATAGCGGTAGCAGTCATTACACAAACCAGCAGAATTAAACCTGTGGTTACGACCGAGCTGGCGTAGATAAAACCACGTTCTTCAGGAATATGCATCAGAATAGGCACACCCACATACAACAAATACACTGAATAGGTTAAGCCTGCCAAACCCACTAGCATCACAAACCAAAGCTCAGGGAATAAAGCGGCAAAACCTACCATAAAAAGTGGAGTGGAGGTGTAAGAGGCTAATTCCAGTGTCTGAGTATAGGTAGGTTCGGAACCAAAAGTGTGAGCCATCCAGTGCGCCAGGTAAGCCAGTGCGAACACCCCACCTATTAAAGCAATATACATAGCGACAGAAAGCATCATGGCGCTTTCTGCGGTTAAACGTATAGGTTCACCCACACCAATGCTCCAGCCGATGTGCACTGCTGAATAATAAGCGCAAAGAGAAGGAATTAAGGCAATAAGCAGGATGTGAATTAAACTGTATCTGAAACTTTCGTGACGAGCGTCTATCGTATGCCATTCTTCTTTAGGATGGGCATACAGTCCCCATAAGTGATTTAAAATCATAGTTGTTATCCTTGGCTACTACGTTGTTCAT
Source organism: Rheinheimera sp. 1928-s (assembly GCF_029269265.1). GTDB lineage: Bacteria > Pseudomonadota > Gammaproteobacteria > Enterobacterales > Alteromonadaceae > Pararheinheimera. The sequence goes on along the minus strand of NZ_JARIXP010000005.1, from coordinate 414,528 downwards.
TACAGGGTATAGCACAAACCCTTACCTTTGTTATGGCTAATAGAACGAGGTTCGTCAAGTTTAAAGCAGAAAATCTGTAGTAAGCAGAGCAAAGCTGGATCAGAGCAGCATATACAGAGGTTTAAATGGCGAGAAATAACGACCTTAAATGGCCGTAATGGGGGCACCGCTATGGAACTTAAAATCCGCATCCGGGCTTGAAATCAGCTCTGCTTCCAGTTTGCCAAAAAAGCGAACCCGTTCGGTAATATCAGATTTGGAGATCACCTGAGCCAATTCCAGATAATCGGCAAAATGCCGTGCTTCTGAGCGAAGTAAAGAGGTATAAAAGCTGGCTAACTCCGGGTCAACAAATTCTGCCAGCTTGGCGAAACGCTCACAGGAGCGGGCTTCGATATAAGCACCACATATCAGTTTATCGATCAGAATTTGTGGTTCATGGGTTTTGCAGTTTTGGATCAGGGTTTTGGCGTAACGACTGGCGCTAATATTTTCGTAAGGAATGCCACGCGCCTGCATAATCTCCAGCACCTGACAAAAATGATGCAACTCTTCGCGAATTAACAGCACCATGCGATCGATAATACGATCAGAGTGCGCAAAATCAGAACGGCCTATAATGCTTTTATTCAGTTTTTCAGCCTGCTTTAAACTTTGAATATCCCCATCAAAACGATAAGCAAAATCTTCAAAAGGCTTTAGCCAGTTCAGTAAAGTTAAAGAGCTGTCTTTATCACAAGCATAACGGCGCAACAGATACATAGCGGTTTGAGCCGCTTTTAATTCACAGATCAAATGGTCCTGTAATAACACAGCCAAACGCTCTGGCTTTTGTGCTTCCACTAACCAGCTGTCCGGCGTTTCACACTGTAAAAATTGATGTATAGGCTGAAGTAATTCGGTAAAGCTCATAAAAATCTCAGCATTAAGCCTGGGACAAGGGGTTGAAGTGCAGTTGCCAGCCGTCCGTTGACACATCCAGATAAGAACTCTGACTGTACCAGTCACCTAACACATAACGTTGAGCTGTGCTGCCATCGTTACCTTGCAATTGATGCACTGCAGGTCTGTGGGTATGACCATGGATCAAATGCTGCACCTGATACTGCGCCATCACTTTAGGGACTTCATCCGGCGTGACATCCATAATTTCGGATGTTTTACCTTTTTTATCCATAGCACTGACACGACGGGCTTTGCGCGCCAGATGTTGACGGTACCACAGCGGTAAAGACAAAATCAGCTTTTGCCACCATTTCTGATCCCACCAGGCCCGAAACTTCTGATAACCAATATCCAGAGTGCAGAGCGAATCTCCATGCATCAATAAAGTAGGAGTACCATATAAATCGACCACAGTCAGAGGATCAAGCAACTGCATGCCAGAGCGCTTTGCGAATTTTTGGCCAAGCAAAAAGTCGCGGTTGCCGTGGCAAAAATAGACGGGCACAGATTTAGCGGATAGGGCCTTGATAGCGCCAGCGACTTCAGCCACCAATGGCGAGGGGTTATCATCACCAATCCAGACTTCAAACAAATCGCCGAGAATATAAAGCGCATCAGCCTCTGCTGCTTTTTGCTGTAAAAAAAGCAAAAACGCCGCGGAAATATCCGGGCGTTGTTCGCTTAAATGCAGATCGGCAATAAAAAGGCTGTGGCCTTTAGCCATGGATTTCTGCTTTTTCGATGATCACAGCATCGTTTGGTACATCAGCATGGCCAAACTTGCGTCCTGTAGACACAGTTTTGATTTTGTTGATCACATCCATACCTTCGACCACTTCACCAAATACACAGTAACCCCAGCCCTGAGAAGTTTCTGAGCTGAAATCTAAGAAGTCGTTGTTGGCTACGTTAATAAAAAACTGGCAGGTGGCTGAATGCGGGTCGCTGGTGCGGGCCATGGCCACAGTACCTGCTTTGTTAGCCACTTTATTATTCGCTTCGTTTTTGATTGGTTTGCCCGGCTCTTTTTGTTCCATGTCAGGAGTAAAACCGCCGCCCTGGATCATAAAGCCATTGATCACACGGTGAAAAATGGTGTTGTCATAAAAACCTTCTTTGACGTAGTTCAGAAAGTTTTCGACTGTTACAGGGGCTTTGTCGGCAAATAATGCCAGTTTAATAACACCAAAATTGGTATGTAAGCTAACCATGATCATCTCCTATGGCTTAAAAACGGCGATAGTGTACCGCAGCTGTCGTATATACCCAAGTAACTTCAAGATGCAGAATTCAGATAGAACAAAGCAAGAAAGCGAGGATAGCTCAAGACATTTGCTAATGTTACACTGTTGCGCTTTGTGACCTATGATTTGATGATTTCCCGAGGAGCCCATGCTGCAGATTTTTAATACCCTGACCCGTAAAAAAGAGTCCTTTGTGCCTTTAGTGCCTGGCAAAGTTTCTATGTATGTCTGCGGCATCACTATTTATGATTTCTGTCATGTTGGTCACGCCCGTACTTATGTTGCTTTTGATGTAATGAACCGTTACTTACGCTTCAGCGGTTATGACGTCACTTATGTGCGTAACATCACAGATGTTGACGACAAGATAATCAAACGTGCCAATGAAAACGGTGAAAGCTGCGATGCTTTAACGGCTCGTTATACGGTCGCTATGCACGATGATTTTAAAGCATTAGGTTTAATGCCTGCCGATATTGAACCTCGCGTCACCACTCATATGGCTGAAATTATTGAGCTGATAGAAACTTTGGTGGCTAAAGGGTATGCCTATATAGCTTCTGACGGTGATGTGTTGTTTGATGTCAGTAAATATGAAGCTTATGGTCAGCTCAGTCACCAGAACCTGGATATGTTGCAATCTGGTGCCCGGGTGGAAATTGACCAGGCCAAAGACGACCCGCTGGATTTTGTACTATGGAAAATGGCCAAACCAAATGAGCCAAGCTGGTCATCGCCATGGGGCGAAGGGCGTCCAGGCTGGCACATCGAATGTTCGGCCATGAGTGCAAAGCATTTAGGCAAACATTTTGACATTCACGGCGGTGGTTCAGATTTACAGTTCCCGCACCATGAAAACGAAATTGCTCAATCCTGCTGCGCTCATGACACACCGTACGTCAATACCTGGATCCATACAGGTATGGTGCAGGTGGATAAAGAAAAAATGTCTAAATCTTTAGGCAACTTCTTTACTGTGAAAGATGTGCTGGCAGAGTACAACGCTGAAGCTGTGCGTTATTTCCTGATTTCCAGTCATTACCGCAGCCAGCTGAACTACTCGGCTGAAAACTTACTGCAGGCGCATTCCGCTTTAGGCCGTTTGTACACAGCCTTGCGTGAAGTCAGCCCTGCGACAGATGTTGATATGAACAATGACTACGTTAAAACCTTCCGTGCCGCTATGGATGACGATTTCAATACAGCTCTGGCTTTGCCTGTGTTATTTGAACTGGCGCGTGATATCAACAAAGAAAAAGCTACAGATCCGGCCAAAGCCTCACAGCTTGCGGGCTTGTTAATTAAACTCGGCAGTGTGATGGGTATTTTGCAGGGGGATGCAGAGACTTTTTTACAGTCGGGCACGGATTCAGATGATGTTGCTGAAATTGAAGCTTTAATTACAGAGCGTAATACAGCACGAGCTAACAAAGACTGGGCTGCAGCTGATGCTGCCCGTGACGCTTTGGTGGCGAAGGGGATTATTCTGGAAGATAAAGCAGGTGTGACCACCTGGCGTCGGGGTTAGCTAAAAATGGGGTCAGAACACATTATTTGCATGGCAAATAATGTGTTCTGACCCCATTTTAACTACTGGTCGTGGAACTGCTCGCAAGCTTCTAAAGTATTTTCAATCAGGCAGGCCACTGTCATAGGGCCTACACCACCAGGCACTGGCGTAATAAAACGTGCGTGCTCTTTGGCTTTATCAAATTCAACGTCACCGACCAGTTTGCCGGATTCCAAACGGTTAATACCGACATCAATCACCAGCGCACCAGGCTTAATCCAGTCGCCTGGAATAAATTCAGGCTTGCCTACGGCCACCACCACTAAATCAGCACGGCGTACATGCTGCTCAAGCTGTTTGGTGAACTTATGGCAGACAGTGGTCGTGCAACCTGCTAATAACAGCTCCAGCGCCATAGGGCGGCCTACAATATTGGACGCGCCTACCACTACTGCATCCATACCACGGATTTGAATGCCCGTGCTTTGCAGCAGCTTAATGATGCCTTTTGGCGTACAAGGGCGCAGGGCAGGCATACGTTGTGCTAAACGGCCTATATTGTAGGGGTGAAAACCATCGACATCTTTCAGTGGATGAATGCGTTCCAGAATAGCCGAAGCGTCTAAACCTGCAGGTAAAGGCAATTGCACCAGAATGCCGTCTACTTTTTTATCAGCATTTAAACTGTCGATTAAATCAAATAGCTCTTGCTGTGTTGTGCTAGACGGCAAATCGTAAGAAAAAGATTCAAAACCTACTTCTTCACAGGCTTTACGTTTACTGCCTACATAGACCTGAGAGGCTGCATCCATACCTACCAGTACTACCGCAAGGCCCGGAGCTCTTTTTCCTGCTGCAAGGCGTTGCTGAACTCTTAATGCGACCTGTTGACGGGTAGATTGAGCTACCGCTTTGCCATCTATGATTTGTGCTGCCATAAAACTGCTCTGTTGACCTGAAACCTGAGGATTTGTATTTTCGCACAGCTACGTCAAAGAGGCCAAGCAGATCAGTTTAACTGGCGTAAAAAGTTAAAAAATCAGCATATTTTCGCGCTATTGATGCCTTTTACAGCAAATGGGTTCAAATATTAAGCAATCAGTTTTTTAGCTGCAAAAAAGGTTTGACGCTCCAAGGGTTGGGCTGTAATATTCCGCCCCGTTGCAGTAGTGTAGCGAAGTCGGTGATTAGCGCAGCTTGGTAGCGCACTTGGTTTGGGTCCAAGGGGTCGCAAGTTCGAATCTTGCATCACCGACCATTTAAGAGAGCCTAACGGCCTCGAATTTGGCGCCCGTAGCTCAGCTGGATAGAGCAACGGCCTTCTAAGCCGTGGGTCATAGGTTCGAGTCCTATCGGGCGCGCCATTGCAACATGAAGAAAGTTCTACCGTGGTGGCTGTAGCTCAGTTGGTAGAGTCCCGGATTGTGATTCCGGTTGTCGTGGGTTCGAGCCCCATCAGCCACCCCATTTTAGACTGGTTTATATGTCGGTGATTAGCGCAGCTTGGTAGCGCACTTGGTTTGGGTCCAAGGGGTCGCAAGTTCGAATCTTGCATCACCGACCATTCTCCCGGTCAAAACAATAACAGCAGCAATGCTGTTTTTTGCTTTCTGACGTTCTGAAAATCTGCACTACTACAAACAAAAACCTCCACATGCTTTTCTTCCTGTTCAATGCTCCTCTTAAGCTTTACCTTTCTCCTTATCTAAATCTCTGAACCATGTATTTTTACAGGCAAAAAAAAAGCCTGCACAGGGCAGGCTTCTTTGTCGGTTATCGTAGCTTAAGCGGCAACAGATTTAGCTTTTGGCTTTTTATCAAACAATGATTTATCAGCAGCCAGTTCCAGTGGATCAAAATCATCCACGTTAATGGTGTGCAGACGGCCTTGTTCAGCCACTCGCAGCTTCTCTGCTTCAGCTTCGGTGATCACACCTAGTTCTAAACCCAAAGCTGCGACTTCGTGTAAGCGGAAGAATGGCAGACGTTTATTCGCTGCATGCACCACTTTGTCGAAGATAGGCTCAGCCGCCAGAATATCAGTCAGGGCTTTTTCAATTAAACCGATCTGGTTGTTTGGCTCCAGCGTCAGATAGACGTTGGTCGCTAAGCGGCTGCGGGCTTCACAAGGTGTTTGCATAATACGCGACACCTGATGATCCAGCTGATCTGAAGGTTTACGTAAAGTACGACCCCAAGGGAATAACAGCTTGCCTAACACTGAACCTACGATACGATTCGGGAAGTTATCCAGCATTTCATCCAGTGCTATCTGAGCTTTGTACATATTGTCTTCACAAGCCCATTGCACTAAAGGTAGATCCTGCGCCGGACGGCCATCGTCGTTATAACGCTTCAGTACGGTAGACGTCAGATACAACATGGATAATATATCGCCTAAACGGGCGGAAATACGTTCGCGGCGTTTTAAGTCACCACCCATGGTACCCATAGCGACATCAGACATAAGTGCCAACGCAGCACTGTATCTGTTCATTTGTTTGTAGTACTTAGCTGTTGCATCCGAATACGGGCTTGAAGAGAAGGCTGAATTGCTTACCCCTAACCATAAAGCACGGAAGAAGTTGCTGATGCTAAAACCAATATGACCAAACAACGCATGATCAAAAGCTGTCACTGCAGCACGTTCATCTTCTAAACCAGCAGCCTGTAATTCAGCCAATACAAATGGATGGCAACGAATTGCACCCTGACCATAGATAATCATATTACGGGTCAGAATATTGGCGCCTTCCACTGTGATGGCAACAGGCGCGCCCTGATAACCGCGGGCTAAATAGTTGTTCGGGCCCATACAAATGCCTTTACCACCATGAATATCCATCGCATCAATAGTCACCTGACGCATACGCTCTGTCATATGGTATTTAGTGATAGCGGAAATAACAGATGGCTTTTCGCCTAAATCGATAGAGCCTACCGACATAGTAGTAGAAGCTTCTGCCATATAGGCGTATCCGCCAATACGGGCTAAGGCTTCTTCAATACCTTCCATTTTACCTATAGGCAGTTTGAACTGACGACGAATACGGGCATAAGCACCTGTCAGTAGGGCTGCAGCTTTGATACCACCAGTGCTGTTTGACGGCAGAGTAATAGCACGGCCTACTGACAAACATTCCACCAGCATACGCCAGCCCTGACCAGCCATTTTTGGACCACCGATGATGTAATCCAGCGGCACAAAAACTTCTTCACCCTGAGTAGGGCCATTCTGGAATGGTACGTTCAGCGGGAAGTGACGACGGCCAATTTTGACGCCTGGTGTAGAGACAGGGATCAAAGCACAAGTGATGCCTAAATCTTTTTTATCGCCTAATAAACCGTCCGGATCCTGCATTTTGAATGCTAAACCCAATACAGTAGCTATAGGAGCCAGCGTGATATAACGCTTGTTCCAGGTCAGGCGCATACCAATAATTTCCTGGCCTTCCCATTCGCCTTTACACACTATACCCAAGTCCGGGATAGCGCCGGCATCAGAGCCAGCTTCAGGGCTGGTTAAGGCAAAACAAGGAATTTCTAAACCTTTGGCCAAACGAGGCAGGTAGTGGTCCTGCTGCTCTTTGGTACCATAATGTTGTAACAGCTCGCCTGGGCCTAACGAGTTAGGTACACCAACTACGCTGGATAACACCATGCTTTTGCTGGTTAATTTTTGTAGTACACAAGACTGGGCATAAGCAGAAAACTCCAGACCACCGTATTGCTTTTTGATGATCATCGCGAAGAAGCCATGGTCTTTCAGGTACTGATACACTTCTGGTGATAAGTCAGCACGCTCGTGTGTGGTGTGCCAGTCATCTACTATGGCCAGTAATTCTTCACATGGGCCATCTAAAAACGCCTGTTCTTCTGCACTTAAACGCGGTTTCGGATAGTTGTGCAGTTTGTGCCAGTCTGGCGTGCCACGGAATAGATCGCCTTCCCACCAGGTGGTGCCGGCATCAATAGCTTCTTTTTCTGTGGTCGACATTTCCGGCATAATCTTGCGGTACATTTTCAACAGCGGCTTGGTTAAGTACTGTTGACGTATACTGGCTACATTTAATGGTACTGCGACTATTAAAAACAGCACCCAACTGACGACACCCACTGTATCAGTGAAGGTCGCAACAGCTAATAAAGCAGCGATGACTGCTGTAAACATAGTTAAACTTGCTCTGTGGTAGGCGAGCACGGCGACTATGCCAAGCAAGGCTACCCAAAAAAATAACACATCCATAATTTACTCCTGAGAACTAGAGGTCAGACCACTGTGGGCTTAGAGTAGTGTGCCTGTTGCAAAGATGCAAGTAATTCCTTACTTTGCAGCTTGGTTTACTGTCAACTTTTGTTGCAGCTTCAGTGTGTCGTGTTACCAAGTATAGGAAGCTATCTGATTTATGTGTGAGTTATTAGGAATGTCAGCCAATGTGCCGACCGACATCTGTTTTAGCTTTAAAGGCTTAAGAGAGCGGGGTGGCAAGACGGGTCCGCATAAAGATGGCTGGGGTGTGGCTTTTTATCAGGGTAAAGGGGTTAGTACTTTTAAAGATGCCGATCCGAGTTATCAGTCTGAAATTGCGCGGCTTATCAGTGACTACCCCATTAAAAGTACAGCTGTGGTGGCGCATATCCGTCAGGCCAACAGTGGGGGAGTGGGGCTTGAAAATACCCATCCTTTTACCCGTACTTTATGGGGGCGTTACTGGACTTATGCCCACAATGGTCAGTTGCATGGTTTCGAAGCTTTAGCGACCGGCAAACATCTTGTGGTAGGGCAAACCGACAGCGAACATGCGTTTTGTTATCTGCTCAATGCGCTCGAACAACAGTTCCCTACACCACCTGCAGATATGAAGCAGGCTTTCGATTACCTTGCTAGCTTGTGTCCGGCTTTGCAGCAGTTAGGTGTGTTTAATTTGTTGATATCAGATGGCGATTACTTGCTGGCGTATTGCAGCACCAAACTGCATTGGATCACCAGAAGAGCGCCTTTTGGTGTGGCACTGCTGTCTGATATGGATGTAGATATTGATTTTTCAAAAGAAACCACTGAAAAGGATGTAGTGACTATTATTGCGACTTTGCCGCTGACCTGTAACGAACAATGGCAGGTGATGACGTCGGGACAAGCACAGTTGTTTAAAGCAGGAGAGCCGCAATAAGCGGCTTTATAAGAGAAAAGTTTAAGGTTTGAACGTTGCCAGCTGAATATCAAACTGCTCGACATTGTCTTCTGCCTGCCATAAACGGACCAATAAATAATCCAGCTCCGGTGCTACCCAGGCTAATACTTGTTTGTCTGGACCAGTGCCAGTGCGTTCAATCCGTATCGCTTTTACTTTACCGTAGGGCAGGGACAACCATTCTTCGCCAGCCACTTTAAAGCTGTACTTACGTTCTTCACCATGACGGTTCAGTACCTGATAAACAAATTCAGTTTTCCCGGCTTTTAAATCCAAAGCCAGCTGGCCGTGGTAACTCAAAGGGTCAAGCCATTGCTCGTTCCATTGCACAGCTTTGGTCTTTTTAGATTTTCCAACCCTTAGCTCTTTGTTTTCCCAGTTCAGGTTTAACTCGTAATAACGGTTCGGGCCTGAGCCAGTGCGCTTCATCACATAACGGTTTGGTTGAATACGGCCATCTTTGACACTGAAAAAAGACTGTTCAGAGCGTTTATCTGTGAAAATCAGCCAACTGATATCACTGCTGTAGCCCAACTCGTAACCTTGTTCAGTGACTTTGACATAACGTTTGGCTTCACCGTGTTTTTTGTCGGAACGCAATACATTGTAACTGGCTTCAAAAGTTGATAACTGTGCTAAAGGCACAGCTGCAGGTTCTTCAGCTGATAAAAGACTTGAAAAGAGTAAAAAAAATGACGCACTAAGGCGCCATTTATTCGTCATCCTGGTCATTTGCATATCCATGGTCAGACAATAAAAGGCCATCTAACAATGCCTTATCTGACTGCTGTTGTAAACGGTTCTGACAAAACCAGCGTACAACTAATGGATAAATACGATGTTCCTGCTCGTGTACACGTTGTGCCACTGCATCCGCATCATCGCCCGGAAAAACCGGAACCTTGGCTTGTAAAATGACAGGACCGCCGTCTAGCTCTGCAGTGACAAAATGCACTGAGCAGCCATGTTCAGTGTCCCCTGCATCAATAGCGCGCTGATGGGTATTCAAGCCTTGATATTTCGGCAATAACGAAGGATGAATATTCAGTAAGCGGCCTTGATAATGCTGGACAAATTCAGGCGTTAAAATACGCATAAAACCAGCAAGCACCACCAAATCAGGCTGATGCTGATCAATAGTTTCAATCAAAGCTTTGTCATAAGAAGCACGGTCGGCATAGGCTTTATGATCAAGCACTAGAGCTTTAGCTCCGGCTTTTTTTGCCCGTTCCAAACCATAAGCTTTGGCTTTGTTTGATACAACAGCTGTGACTTTACCCGCGATAAAACCAGCACTGCAGGCATCTAAAATAGCCTGCAGATTGGAGCCACTACCTGAAATCAGTACCACAATAGATTTCATGGTTGGGTTTAGCCTTCAATCACAACTTGAGCCTGGTCGGCAGCAACCTGATTGATTTCACCTAAGTGCCAGGCGTTTTCGCCAGCTGCTTTTAACTGGGCTAAAGCCGCATCTAAGTGAGTGGCAGGAACTACGACGATCATGCCTACACCACAGTTGAAGGTGCGGTACATTTCGTGACGTTCGACGTTACCTTGCTGTTGTAACCAACTGAAAATAGCAGGCCACTGCCAGCTGCTCTCGATGATTTTTGCCTGAGTGTTTTCTGGCAGTACACGTGGGATATTTTCCCAGAAACCGCCACCCGTGATATGGCACAAGGCATGTACAGGCATAGATTTAATCAACGCCAGCAGGTTTTTTACATAAATGCGGGTCGGCTCTAACAGGTGGTCAGCAATAGTTTTGCCTTCCAGCATGGTTTGAGGATCCTGGCCACTGACTTCCAGCACTTTACGAATTAACGAAAAACCGTTGGAGTGAGGACCTGAAGCCGCTAATGCAATGAGCTGATCGCCAGCTTTGACTTTGCTGCCATCGATGATTTCAGACTTCTCAACCACACCTACGCTAAAACCTGCGATGTCGTAGTCTTCACCGTGATACATACCTGGCATTTCAGCAGTTTCACCACCGACCAGAGCACAACCTGCCAGCTCACAGCCTTTGGCTATGCCTTCTACTACAGTAGCAGCAGTATTTACATCCAGTTTGCCAGTGGCGTAGTAGTCGAGGAAAAATAAAGGTTCAGCACCTGAAACCACTATGTCGTTGACACACATGGCCACTAAGTCGATACCTACGCTGTCATGGCGTTTTAAATCCATAGCCAGACGCAGTTTAGTACCCACACCGTCAGTGCCAGATACGAGTACCGGCTCTTTATAGCCCGCAGGGATTTGACACAAAGCACCAAAGCCGCCTAAACCGCCCATTACTTCTTTACGGGTTGTGCGTTTTACCGCACCTTTAATACGGTCAACCAAGGCCTCACCGGCATCAATATCCACACCAGCGTCTTTGTAACTTAACGACGTTTTTTGCTCGCTCACGGCAATCCCCAAATGGCTAAAAAGTGAAGGTCCAAAAAAATTGGCGGCATTTTACCTTGTAAAGCCGCCAGACAAAAGGATTTACTGCACAGCATTCTGTGAATGCGGATGAAACCGCTGCAGAACTTTGTGCCAAAGTCCTGTTATTGCATCACATTGCTCATGGCCTGAGCCACATAATTGCGCAGACTGGCGCTTGGGGTTTTGGCAATCTGATGATAAACCAAAGAGGCAAAAGGAAATTCTTTACCGTTGTAGCGCACACAAATGTAAGGTGCTTCGGGGGCCGATTCATCGTAATACCACTGGCCGCCGACATGATGAATAAAAACTTCACCTGTATAAGCACCAAATACATTAGATAAAGTGAATAAAACCTCATCAGCGTGGCGTTGTTCCTGTTGACGTAAAAACAGTTCGCTGAGTATTTCGTCGACTTTAGTTAAGCTGTCCAGACTAAAATCTAATAACACCTGGTGCTCTTCCGCTGCGTATACAACAGCATCCTGTGCTGTCACTTTCATTAATTCAGTCACTTCTTGGTGATTCATTATTATCCCCTGATTAGTAGTTTTTATGTTCGGCTAATAACAGCTCTCGTAACTGACGGCTGCCAGGCCCCAGAGTTTCTTCTTTGGGTGTAATTAAAGCTAAAGGCACAACACGGGCTGAACTTAATGGAATACTAAGGCAGACCAGAACGCCGGTTTTTACCAAATCATCGATTAGAAATTCAGGTAACCAACAAAACCCAATACCGCTTTTCAGTATATCTATAGCTTCAAAAAAATTATTTACAGTCCAGCGTTGTTCCGCCCGCAGCCAGCCTACATCTTTAGGTTTGCTGGCTGTATCTCTGATCACTATTTGTAAATGTTGACTCAGCTCATTTAAATCCAGTTCTGGATGCTGTGCCAACACATGAGCTTGCCCCACCACCGGGACCATTTGCGTCACCGTTAAAGGTTCACCTATATAACCTTTAGGCACACTGGGGGACGCGGCTATGACTAAATCTGCCTTGTGTTCAATAATCATTTCGGTGGAGCCAGTGATCACAGTATCTATAATCTGAATACGGCTGCCACGGGAAACCGGGTGGAACTTGGCCAATGCCTGATACAGATATTTTTTCGGGTAAATCAATTCCACTGCTATGCGAATTTCAGGCTCCCAGCCTACGTTAATATTGGATGCCAACAGCTCTAAATCTTCAATTTGTTGGGTCAATAAACGAGAGCGACGCAACATGACTTCACCAGCCGGTGTTAAAAAGGCTTTACGGCCTTTGACTTCCAGTAGTTCCACACCCAGCTGATACTGCAATTTCGCGACTGCATGATTCAGTGAAGACTGACTTTTATTCAGTAAATCAGCGGCCTGCGCATAACCCCCCGCATCGACCACAGCTTGTAGTATGCGCCATTGTTCCATGGTTGATTTAGGGCGGTATGGCATCAAGGTTCCTTTATTCTAAGCCTGAGCTACTATCACAGCCCGTAGCGGTGCCGGATAGCCTTCAATGGTTTTACTATGATCAGTTGGGTCAAGAAAATCAATCAGACTTTCATTTTCCATCCAGCTGGTTTTACGTTGTTCAGCCAGACTGGTGACAGATAAATCCACTACTTTTGCATTTTTAAAGCCAACGCGTTGCATCCACAACAACAGAGCTGCCGTGCTTGGGATAAACCAGACATTACGCATTTTAGCGTAGCGGTCAGTGGGCACTAACACGGCCTGCTCATCACCTTCAATCACTAAGGTTTCCAGCACCAACTCGCCACCAGGGCGCAGTTGCTGTTTTAATTGAGCCAAAAAATCGATAGGGGAGCGGCGGTGATACAACACGCCCATAGAAAATACGGTATCAAAAGCTTTCAGTTCCGGCATATCGTCGATGCCGACCGGCAATAAATGCACTGTCGGGTCGGGATTAAAATGTTTGATGGCTTCAAACTGACAATAAAACAGCTGCGAAGGGTCAATTCCTACAACAAATTCTGCGCCTTCACCTTTCATTCGCCATAAGTGATAGCCACTGCCACACCCCACATCCAGCACAGTTCTGTGTTGAAGTGGGCTGATATGGGGCAGAACTCTGTCCCATTTCCAGTCAGAGCGCCATTCGGTATCAATGGTTAAACCATGCACAGTAAAAGGGCCTTTGCGCCATGGCATCAGTTGACGCAACAGCACTTCAAGTCGCTGTTTTTGTCCATGGTTTAAATCTTCTGGCTGGCCAAATTCGACTTTAGTTTTTAATTCGATGCAGCTCTTCGCTGCAACAGGTAAATGGTCCAGTACTTTTTGCCATTGCTTAAAGTCACCATGCAAAGCCTCTTGCTCCCAGCTTTTTAATTGAGCCGGCAGGGTCTCCAGCCAGTGCAGTAGTTTATTGCCTGCTATTTGCTGATAAAAACTCTGAAAACGGCTCATTGCTGCGCCTCGGCTTTAATGGCCACCATAGAGCAGAAGTTAAAACACTGGAACCACAAACTGATATGTTCAAAACCTGCAGCGGACAGTCGTGCTTTATGTTCTGCCAGACTGTCTGGGCGCATCACATTTTCAAGCGCAGTACGTTTTTGGCTGATTTCCAGCTCGCTATAGCCATTAGCGCGTTTGAAGTCGTGGTGTAAATCAATCAGTAATTCGTGCGTGGTAGCATCAGTTTCGATGATTTTTTCCGACAATACAAAAATGCCACCAGGTTTAAGTGCTTTATAGATACGCTCAATCAGGCGGGCTCTGTCTTCTTTCGCCAGAAACTGCAAGGTGAAATTACTGACAACCACAGCGGCATTTTCCATCGGAATATCGCGAATATCGGCAAGCAATACCGTAGCTGGCACGTCAGAACGAAAGGCCTGTAAATGGCTGGTACAACGTTCCACCATAGCCGCGCTGTTATCCACGCCTATTAACTGACAACCTGGTTCAGTGATCTGACGGCGCATGGCTAAACTAGCCGCTCCTAAAGAGCAGCCCAAATCGTAATAGTTGCTGTTGGCTTGTTGATAACGTTGCGTCAGCTTGCCTATGGTCTGAATAATGGTTTGATAGCCAGGCACAGAGCGTTGGATCATGTCCGGAAACACATCCACGACGGCAGAGTCAAAACAAAAATCCTGAATATGGCCCAGAGGGTCAGCGTAAATATGATCTTTTTGCATCAGTCGAACTACTTCATACCTGTAATTGGCGGACAGTTTAACGTATTTTGGCTTGGGGGCGAAATCAAAGCAGACTCAGTTGGCTCTGATTTTCTGGCCAGGGTGCCAGTATCGGATGCTCTATACCCAGATCCATCACAAACTGCCGTGCCAGCTGTGGGGCTGTTAAATTATCCGGGCTGTGGAAAAAACAAAAAGGCGTTTTCCCCTCATCCAGCCATTGCCGGACTTTCCCCAGCCAGGGCTGATAATAATGCTGATTGATGGTCATATCGTCAGTGCCGACAAAACGCAGCATCGGCTGTTTGGTCAAGGCCACTGCATGCACAGGTAAATAAGGTTTTTTCCGCTGCGCGTCCAGCAATGCTGCGGTTGTAGCTGGCACTGAGAATAAAGCTCTGCTGTCAAATATCACCCGCTCTGCCTCAAAATCACGCAATAAACGGTTCAAGGTAATTTCATGCTCTGCTTTATCAAAAAACACCGGATGGCGCACCTCAACAGCGACAGAAAAGGATGAACATAAGCTATTGAGCATTTGTTTAAGCCAGCTTAAATGCTCTGGTGAAAAATAAGCGGGTAGCTGTAAATGCACCAAAGCCAGTTTTGCTGCCAGCGGCGCTATCAGATCCTGCCAGAGTTGTAACTCGGCATGCTGGAATTGTTGAAACTGATGGCTTAATCGCTTGGGGACTTTTAAGGTAAAACGGAACGCTTCATCGCTTTGCTCTTTCCAGCGATTTACCGTCTGTGGTGACGGATCAGCATAAAAACTGGTGTTGCCCTCTACAGAGTTGAAATACCTACTATAGTTAGCAAGAAAGTCAGACGGATCCAGCTTGCTGTTAAATATCAGGTTTTTCCACTGAGGGTTAGCCCAGACCGGGCAGCCAAGATAAAGCATCCGCGATTCCCGTTGTTAGAAAGTTTCATAATCAATAAGGCGCCTATTATCGCTGTATTCGAGCTGTTAAACCAAGGTAAAGATTCTATCCCTATTATGATGAAAAACGTGCTGCTGTTGTTTGTGCTACTTACAGGTTTTACTCTGCAGGCTCAGAGCTCTGCAGTCATAAGTGAACTTCCGACATCACTGAAAATAGGTATATCCAGCGATACTTATCCTTATATGTTTGTCAATGAGCAAGGTCAGGCTGCAGGTTTAGTGGTGGATTATTGGCAGGAAGTCGCCAGGCAACAAGGCATCAAAGTAGAGTTTGTCGCCGCTGACTGGGCTGATACGTTAAGTATGCTGGACTCAGGAGTCATCGATTTACATGGTGGCCTGGGACGAACTACAGAGCGGGAACAACACTATTTACTAGGCCTGAGTTATCTGGATATTTTCAGTAATGTGTTTGTGCACAGAGATTTGGGCGGGGTGCATAATCTGATCGATTTAAAGCCCCATCTGGTTGGGGTGGTTGAACGTTCCACTCATATTGACAGCCTGAGCCACCAACAACCTGATCTGGTATTAAAGCATTACGATTCGGTATCACAAATGTACGATTCCGCCTTAAGAGGCGAAATTAAAGCCTTTACCGGTCTTGATCGATTGCCGCCACGTTATGCACGCTATCGGGAGCTGATGACGTTTTATCCTGTGTATAAAAAAGTACCAGTGCGGAAAATAGAGCTGACCTTTGCGGTCAGGCAAGATCAGGTGGTATTACTGCAACAGTTAAAAGAAGCGACCGCTACTGTGGATCTGGCGTTCAGAGATCAATTAGAGCGGAAATGGCTCAGTGTGGATACCGACCCAAACACTTTGCTGATCGGCGTGTCTATTGGCAATCAACCTTTTATGCACGTCAGTCCTGTTGGTGATGTGCAAGGTGTTTTTGTTGATTTATGGCGTTTATGGTCAAAAAATACCGGTATTGACATCAGTTTTGTACCAAATCAGTCAGAAGATTCATTAGCCTATTTGCGTAAAGGCCGTATTGACGTACAAATGGCGCAGGTTGAAAACAAGGAAAAATTTACCGGTTTAAAACCGGCTTACCACTTGTACAATATTTATTCCTCGTTGTTTTATAGCAGTGAATCAGAGCTGACAGATCCACAGCAGCTCAAAGATGCGACACTGGGGTTATTGCATACCGCCAGTTTTGGTCCTCAGGTCCAGCAACAATTCCCGGATGCAAAACTGAAGGTGTTTGATACCGTTGATCAGATGATTGAGGCCGTGTTAAGCAAGCAATTAACTGGCTTTTTAGCCTCTGATGTCATAGTTCGCAGCCGTTTATTACAAAACAGCAGTCAGAACAGTCTTAAAATGTTTCCCGGAATCCGTTATGAATCTGCTGTTTACTCCCTGATCCGCACCGAGAACGAGGAGTTGTATCAAACTATTCAGCACGGTTTTTCACAGATCAGTCTGGATGAAATGGTTGCAATTGAAAATCGCTGGCTGGACAAAGAGGCGGGTGGCTACTTTCAGACATTTCGCGACAAAGTGCCTTTAACTGATGCAGAACGGCAGTGGTTAAATCAACATCAGCAGATCCGGGTTGGCGTGATGAGTGACTGGCGACCGATTGAGTTTGTTGATGAAAAAGGTGAAGCCCAGGGTATTACCAGCGATATATTGAAGTTATTGAACCAACGTTTAGATGTGCAGTTCGTGCCTCAGCCCTACAGTGATTGGGATCTGTTATTGAAGGACTTTAAAGCCGGAAAACTGCAGATGGTAGCGAATATCTCCGACTTACCAGAACGGCGCAGTTTCAGTAACTTCAGCCTGGATTACTGGACTTTACAATGGATTATGATAGGTAAACACGATGCGTCATTCGACAGCAAGCTGGCGCAAATGCCAGGCCAGCGAATTGCCATAATGCGTGAGTACCAGTTTGTACAGCAACTCAAAACAGATTTTCCAAAACATCAGGTGATTGAAGTCGATAGTTTAAATGATGGCCTGGAGATGGTGGTCGCTGGGCAGGCCGACTTTGTACTGGACACTGTGGTAGCGTCTGGTGTGGCGATGCGGGATCCCCGTTATGTCAATTTACGTGCTTATTTGCCAACAGATTTACCTGTTTATCCTTCTTATTTCGGTGTGCATAAAAATTTGCCTGAATTATTGGTGATCCTGAACAAAGGTATAAAAACCATCAATGAAGCAGACAGAAAAAGTCTACAGGATAAATGGCTGAATCTGGAGATTAAACAAGGCCTGGATCAAAGCAGGGTGATGACGCTGGTACTGCAAATTGCTGCGGTATCCATGGCGGTTATTGTTGGCTTTTTGATTTGGAACTTTTCCTTACGCCGGGAAGTGAATTTACGCCGTAAAGTGGAAGAAAAAATGCGCTTTATGGCAGGTCACGATGATTTAACTCAGTTGCCCAACCGCAGTCTGCTGATTGAACGCCTGCAAACAGCATTGCATCAGCACGCCCGCCATAACGAAATGCTGGCGCTGATGTTTATTGATTTGGATGGCTTTAAGCTGGTGAATGATCAGTATGGGCATGATGTTGGCGATGAAATGCTGGTGAAGTTGTCCGCCTTATTAAGTCACTGCGTACGAAAAACCGATACAGTGGCCCGTTTTGGCGGAGATGAGTTTGTAATTTTATTAACAGGCCTGGTTGATAAAGATGATGCGGCCATAGTGGCTGAAAAAATACTGCTTTACCTGCAGGAACCACTGGCTTTGTCGGTGTGTCAGGCCAGCGTCGGAGCCAGTATTGGCATTGCTATTTACCCGCATGACGGCACAGACGCTGCGACTTTATTAAAATCTGCCGACAAATTGATGTATCAGGTCAAGCAGCAAGGTAAAAGCCAATATCGGTTTAGCCGCTAATCCTCGTTTTGCGGTCAAAGCTCTGCTCAGACGAACAAAATTCAATTTCCAAACCTCAACAGGCCTTAAGAGCAGTGACATTAAGCGTCTTTTCTATATAATTAGCGCTCATTTTCACAGGCAGATTAAAGTTCGACTGAAAGGATAAGTTAATGCGTAGCCATTATTGCGGTTCATTAAAGGCAGAAAACATTGGTCAACAGGTTTCATTATGTGGTTGGGTAAACCGTCGTCGTGACTTAGGTGGTTTGATTTTTATTGACCTGCGCGACCGCGAAGGCCTGGTTCAGGTATTTTTTGATCCGGACTTAACTGACTTATTCTCTCAGGCTGCAGATTTACGTAATGAATTTTGTGTGCAATTGACAGGCACTGTGCGCGCTCGTCCTGAATCTCAGGTCAACAGTGAGATGGCCACAGGTGAAGTAGAAGTCTACGCTTCCAGCCTGACTATTTTGAATAAATCTGCACCTTTGCCTTTAGATTCAAACCAAAATAACAGCGAAGAACAGCGTTTAAAGTACCGCTACATCGATTTACGCCGTCCTCTGATGAGCGATCGCTTAAAGTTCCGCGCTAAAGTCACCAGCTTCGTGCGTAACTTTATGGACAGCCATGGCTTTTTAGACGTTGAAACGCCAATCCTGACCAAAGCAACTCCTGAAGGTGCCCGTGACTATTTAGTACCGAGCCGTACACACAAAGGTCAGTTTTTCGCTTTGCCACAATCACCACAGTTGTTTAAACAATTGCTGATGATGGCGGGCCTGGATCGCTATTACCAAATCGTGAAATGTTTCCGTGACGAAGATTTGCGTGCTGACCGTCAGCCGGAATTTACGCAGATTGATATCGAAACTTCGTTCATGACCTCAGAGCAGGTGATGGAAGTGACAGAGCAGATGGTGCACCAGATGTTCCTGCAGCTTTTGGATGTCGATTTAGGTAAAATGCCTCGCATGACCTACAACGAAGCCATGCGCTTATATGGTTCAGACAAACCAGACTTGCGTAACCCAATGCAGTTTGTCGATGTGGCAGACCTTTTAAAAGACGTGGAGTTTAAAGTATTCTCAGGCCCAGCCAACGATAACAAAGGTCGTGTTGTTGCGTTAAAAGTGCCTGGCGCTGCGGAAAAAGTCTCACGTAAAGACATCGATAATTACACAGCATTTGTCGGCATTTACGGCGCTAAAGGTTTGGCCTGGTTAAAAGTGAACGATATCAACGCAGGCGCTGAAGGTATCCAGTCTCCTGTTGCCAAGTTTTTAACGCCTGAAATTATCAGCGAAATTTTAAGCCGCACTGAAGCGACTACAGGCGACTTAATTTTCTTCGGCGCTGATAGCTACAAAGTAGTCTGTGAAGCGATGGGCGCTTTGCGGCTGAAGTTAGGTGAAGATTTAGGCTTAACGGTGCAGGGCTGGAAACCATTGTGGGTAGTGGACTTCCCAATGTTTGAAGAAAACGATGATGGCAGTTTCTCTGCGGTACACCATCCCTTTACTTCACCTTTGGATACAGCTGAATTTTTGGCTACCGAAATGGATAAGCTGGATCACAGAGCGCTGTTATCCAACGCCTACGATATGGTATTAAATGGTACTGAGTTAGGTGGTGGTTCAGTACGTATCCACACCCCAGATGTGCAGGCCAAAGTATTCCAGTTACTGGGGATCAGTGATGAAGAAGCGGCTGAGAAGTTTGGTTTCTTACTGGAAGCCTTACGTTATGGTGCGCCTCCGCATGCAGGTTTAGCTTTTGGCCTAGACCGTTTGGTGATGTTAATGACTGGCGCCACGTCCATTCGTGATGTCATGGCTTTCCCAAAAACAGCCACTGCTGCTTGCCCTTTGACCGATGCACCAGGTGAAGCCAATCCGGCTCAACTGGCTGAGCTGGGTATTCAAGTGGTAAAAAAACAATAACTGACGAAGTGCCGCAACCCGTTATTGCGCGCTTTTGATGAACTATGTTGAAGCGGCTAAGGCCGCTTCACTTTTATAATTACAATGGAGTTTGATGCACATGGCTGGTCATAGTAAATGGGCTAACATGAAGCACCGCAAGGCTCGTCAGGATGCCAAGCGGGTCAAGATTTTCACCAAACTTATTCGTGAGCTGACTGTGTCTGCCCGCATCAGTGCCGATGTGGATGCTAATCCACGTTTACGTACTGCTGTCGCCAAAGCACTGCTGAATAATATGACCCGTGATGCAATAGACAGAGCTATTAAACGGGGCGCTGGTGAGCAGGATGGCAGTAATTACGAAGAGCTGGTGTACGAAGGTTATGGCCCTTGTGGTGTGGCTATAGTGGTGGAAACCCTGACCGATAACCATAAACGCACTGTAGCTGATGTGCGCAGTGCTTTTACCAAATACGGCAATATGGGCACAGCAGGTTCTGTCAGCTATTTATTCAGTAAAAAAGGCATTATCTCTTTTGCACCGGGTTTGTCGGAAGATCAGGTGCTGGACATCGCATTAGAGGCGGGCGCTGAAGATGTGGTTAGTCACGAGGATGGCAGTATTGAAGTGATCACTAGCCCTGACAGCTTTAACGATGTATGTGAAGCCTTGGAGGCCGCTAAGTTAGTGGCGGATGACGCTGAAATTACCATGGTACCTTCCGTCAAAGCTGAAGTGGATGCAGAGCATGTACTGAAGTTTTTTAAGCTCATTGACATGCTTGAAGACTTCGACGATGTGCAAAACGTCTACCACAATGCAGAGATTGCGGAAGACGTGATGGCGTTAGTGCCTTAATGGCTATCATCCTTGGCATTGACCCCGGCAGCCGTTTAACAGGTTACGGGGTTGTGCGCCAGACAGGTCAGAAATTTGAGTACATTGCCAGTGGTTGTATTCGTTTAACGCTAAACGATATTCCTGATCGGTTGAAACAAATTTTTGATGGTGTCAGTGAAATTATTCAGCAAACCCAGCCTGATGTATTTGCGATAGAGCAGGTGTTTATGGCGCGCAATCCTGACTCGGCTTTAAAACTCGGGCAAGCTCGTGGTGCCGCTATAGTGGCTGCAAAAAATGCGGGTCTTGAAGTCTTTGAATACTCAGCCCGTCAGGTCAAACAAGCTGTAGTCGGTACTGGTGCTGCGGATAAAACTCAGGTGCAGCATATGATCCGCACCTTACTGAAATTACCCGGCAATCCACAAGCTGATGCTGCCGACGCTCTTGCTGTGGCTATGTGTCACGGGCATACTCACCAAAGTTTATTGCATATGGCAGGGCAGGCCACCAAAACAGTGCGTGGTCGCCTGCGCTGATTTTTTCTGAATACCGGAGCTTTTGACTGTGATTGGATTATTACGTGGTGTTATTTTAGAAAAGCAGGCGCCGGATTTACTCATTGATGTGGCAGGTGTGGGTTACGAAGTGCAACTGCCTTTAACCAGCTTTTATAAATTGCCGGAAGTTGGCAAAGAAGCCGTGATCTACACCCACTTTGTGGTGCGTGAAGATGCACAACTTCTCTATGGTTTTCACACCAGCACAGAACGTGCTTTATTTCGTCAACTGATAAAAGCCAATGGCATAGGACCGAAGTTAGCTCTTACTATCTTATCCGGCCTTTCAGCCCAGCAGTTTGTCCGTTGTGTACAACACGACGATATCAGCACCCTGGTGAAGTTACCCGGCGTTGGTAAAAAAACCGCAGAGCGTTTATTGATTGAAATGCGTGATCGCTTAAAAGACTGGGGCTTGAATATCAGCACTCCTGTCACTGACCATTTAGTGCTTGCCGGCGATGAAGTCGATTCGTTTGAACTGGTTGAAAGTGCAGAGCAGGATGCGATCAGTGCATTGGTAGCTTTGGGGTATAGTCAGTTGCAAGCCAGCAAAGCAGTACAAAAAATTAAGCAGGCCGATATGAGCAGCGAACAGCTGATCAAACTCGCTCTGCGCAGTATGATTTAAACCAGATTTAGCCCACATTTAAAACAGATTTAACCGGGAAAACTCATGATAGAAGCCGATCGTCTGATCGATACCAAAGCCAGTCGCGAAGATGAGCTGATTGACCGCGCCATTCGGCCAAAATCACTGGCCGATTACACAGGCCAGAGTCATGTGAAAGAGCAAATGGCTATTTTTATTGAAGCGGCCCGCGGTCGTGGTGAGCCTTTGGATCATCTGCTCATTTTTGGTCCGCCGGGTTTAGGTAAAACCACCCTTGCGATGGTGGTTGCCAATGAAATGGGTGTGAATATTAAAAACACCTCAGGTCCTGTGCTTGAAAAAGCCGGTGATTTAGCGGCGCTTCTAACCAACCTCGAACCCAACGATGTACTTTTTATTGATGAAATTCACCGCTTAAGCCCTGTAGTGGAAGAGATTTTATACCCGGCGATGGAAGACTATCAGCTGGATATTATGATAGGCGAGGGGCCTGCTGCCCGTTCTATCAAGCTGGAGTTACCGCCTTTCACCTTAATAGGCGCAACCACCAGAGCTGGCGCTTTAACTTCGCCACTACGTGACCGCTTTGGCATAGTGCAACGACTGGAGTTTTATAAAGTTGATGAACTGGCACAAATTATTTTACGCTCAGCGCACTATCTGAATTTAGAGCTGGAACTGCCTGCAGCAACAGAAATTGCCCGACGTTCCCGTGGTACACCTCGTATTGCTAACCGTCTTTTAAGACGGGTGCGTGATTATGCACAGGTGAAGTCCAGTGGTTTGGTACCTGTTGAAATTGCCTCAGCCGCTTTACATATGGTGGATGTCGACGCCAGTGGTTTTGACTATATGGACAGAAAGTTAATGCTGAGTATTATCGAAAAGTTCGGTGGCGGTCCTGTCGGACTGGATAACCTGGCTGCCGCTATAGGTGAAGAGAAAGAAACCATCGAAGATGTAATAGAACCTTTTTTAATCCAACAAGGTTTTATCCAGCGCACACCACGAGGCCGCATCGTCTCACCAGCAGCCTATAAACATTTTGGTTTTGATTTACCAGAGTCGAATTAACGATACCTTGGCTTGCTGCCAGTGGGGAAGTCTGCTGGCAGACTTAGACTTTGGATTTTACCGAAAAAAAAAGCCCGCTAAATTAGCGGGCGAATGCAACAAGTTGAAGTAAATCTTCAAAATCCAGGGAACATGTTGAGAAGCAACATGACCATCTTCGAACAGATAATCACATCACCAGTATTCATCACTAAAGTTGGGGCACAAGGGCCGAAACTTTTGCGCTAGCTCAGAACACCGGGGCATTTTAGGGAGTTAGTGCATTTACTTCAAACTAGAAAAATTGAGATTTCGAATTACTTTTTTTAATCTGAATAAATAGTGGTTTTGTGTGAATTTTAATCTCATTTTGTGGTCGCTATATCGCCAGGCCTTGAAAATTAAGGGGCGCTGAACGGGGTGAATGTTTGCTCCGAATTACTATTTTTTGAGCAAAATTTATCTGACTGAGTAAAATGGTCATTAGTCGCTATTTTTTCCCCTTCTGCCGTGAAGATGAAACTTTTTATGAATATAAGACCCAGAGTTTTTTTAATCAGTCAAAATGGCTGTAAAAGTAAAATATTTTTAACTCCGGTAAGGGTCGCCCTGTTGAGTTCGGCAGTGGCCTCCAATATCATAGCGACCAATTTGGATGGCAAAACAGTATGATGCTTGAGGTGTTCGAGTTTCCGGTCAGAGTATATTACGAAGACACCGATGCGGGTGGCGTAGTATATTATGCTAACTATCTGAAATTCTTTGAAAGAGCCAGAACAGAATGGCTTAGAAGTTTAGGAATAGAACAAGACCTCTTGCTTAGTCAGGACATTGGTTTTGTTGTGAAAAGCGTGCAGATGGACAACCACAAACCAGGCAGGTTTAATCAGCTTCTGTTAGTAAAAAGTGAGATTAGACAGTTAAAAAGGGCCAGTTTGGTATTTTGGCAGGAAATCTACAACGCAGATGCAGAATTGCTTTGTTCAGCGCAGGTTAGTATTGCTTGCGTAAAACTATCATTAATGAAAGCGAGTGCAATACCTCGCGACGTTTTAGGGGTGTTATCAGGTGACAGGCGGACTATCAGTTATTGATCTAATTCTTCACGCTAGTGTAGTAGTGCAGCTGGTTATGTTGCTGTTGGTGGGCATGTCTGTGATGTCGTGGGCGATGATCATTCAACGCAACAAAGCTCTGAGTATTGCAGTTGAAGAGACAAAACAATTTGAAGACAAGTTTTGGTCAGGTATCGACTTATCCAAACTGTACAATGAAGTCAGCGCTAAAGTCACAGTGAACGGTGTGGAAGCTCTGTTTAAAGCAGGCTTTAAAGAGTTTGCCCGTTTACATAAAAACAGCCGTCAATCCGGTGCTGTGATGGAGGGCACTCAACGCGCTATGCGTGTTGGTTTGTCGCGTGAAGTAGAGCGTCTGGAAATGCATTTACCATTTTTGGCTACTGTGGGGTCAATCAGCCCTTACATCGGCTTGTTTGGCACCGTCTGGGGTATCATGAACTCCTTTATCGCTTTAGGTGCTGTACAACAAGCCACATTGGCTATGGTTGCTCCAGGTATAGCTGAAGCGTTGATCGCAACAGCTATAGGCTTATTTGCCGCTATCCCGGCTGTAATTGCTTACAACAAGTTTTCTCATAAAGTGGAAATGCTAGAAAGTGCGTACGCAAACTTTGTTGAAGAGTTCGCCAACATTCTGCACCGTCAGGCAATGGCCAACGGAGAAAACAACTAATGTACGTCCGTAAAAAACGCCGTATGGTGGCAGAGATCAACGTAGTTCCCTACATCGACGTGATGTTGGTGCTGTTGATCATTTTTATGGTGACGACGCCTATCATTACGCAAGGTGTCAAAGTGGAATTACCTAAATCAGATGCTGAGCCTATAGAGCAAATGAAAGACGGTAAAACCCCGCTTGTGGCAACAGTAGATGAAGGTGGTTTGTATTATTTTGAGAAAGATGGTGTCAATAAAGGACCATTTAACGCTCAGGAAATGCAATTGGAAGTGGCGGGCACTCTGCAGTTAGAGCCTGGCACCCAAGTGATTATTAAAGGGGATGGTCGCGTTAACTATTCAGCCATTATCCAGTTACTGAACCTGCTGAAAGATGCCGGTGCTCCTTCCGTTGGTTTAATGACTGACGATGTGGAGCAAAACTAAGATGGAACCAGCGTTTAAGAAGTCGCTGATCATCTCGGGTGGTTTGCACCTTTTGGTTGTTGTGCTTTTATTTGCGAATTTTAACTTCTTTAAAAGCAAAGAAGTTTTAGTGATACCAATGCCAGGAGATTTGAGTGCGCCTTTGAATGCAACTGTCGTTGATCAGTCGCAGTTCGATGACATGAAGGAAAAAAATCAGCAGAAAAAAAAGGCTGAGGAAAAGCGTATAAAAGATCTGGAAAAGAAAAAGCAGCAGGAAGAGCGTGATAAACGTCTTGAAGAGCAGCGTTTGAAAAAACAGGAACAAGAGAAAAAGCAGGCTGAAATAGCAGAAAAAAAAGCTGTTGAAGAAAAGAAAAAACAGGCTGTAGAAAAAGAGAAACAACAAAAACTTGCTGCTGAGAAGAAAAAGAAAGATGACGAGAAGAAAAAGCAGCAGGAAATAGAGAAGAAGAAAAAAGAGCAAGCAGCCAAAGAAAAGGCAGCTAAAGAAAAAGCAGCCAAAGAAAAAGCTGAAAAAGCCAAAGCCGAACAAGAAAAACGTGAGCGTGAAGCTGCGGAAGAAATGTTAGCTGAGCAGTTGGAAGAAGAAGCACAAGCACGCCGTGCAGCGAAAGCGGGTCAGATCCTGACCGAGAAGCAACGCTACTTGGCGATGATTGTTGCGAAAATCCAACAAAATTGGTTTGTAGACGATACAATGCGTGGCAAAGAGTGTCGGGTAAATATACGTTTGGCCAGCAATGGTTTTGTTACCGCCAGCACCATCTTAGGTGGAGACAGAGCGCTTTGTGAATCGGCGATGCGTGCAATACAAAAGGCGGGCAACTTCCCAATGTCGCCAGATCCTGATGTATATGACGCATTAAAAGACATCACGACTATTTTACAACCGGAACTGAGATAACAATATGCTGAAGTTGATAGGAAAAAGCCTGGTGGCGTTTGCGCTGGTGCTAAGTGCAAAATCGTATGCCAGTTTAGAAATTGTCATCACAGATGGTGTGGACAGTGCCCGCCCTGTTGCGATAGTGCCATTTAAATTTGAAGGCACTACACTGCCAAATCAACGTATTGCTGATATTGTGTCTGCAGACTTAATGCGTAGCGGTAAGTTTAACCCTATCGCAGTAACCCGTATGCCGCAGCAGCCGACCAACAGCAAAGAGATTGATTACCAGCGCTGGATGAAACAAGGTGTTGAAGCTGTAGTTACAGGCACTATCCGCGAAGTAGGAATTAACAGATACGCTGTGCGTTTTGAATTAGTTGACGTATTTAAAGGGGCTTCAGGTGGTGGTTCGTCTTCAGCCATTATCGGTGGTCAACTGACGACAGGTCTGACTCATGTGCTGGATGCGCGCGAAACTACCATCAGTGGTGATCAGTTCAGACAATATGCTCACCGCATCAGTGACATCGTCTATGAAAAATTAACTGGTGAACGTGGTGCTTTTTTAACTAAAATAGCCTATGTGTTAGTACGTGACAAAGCAGACTTTAGATATCAATTAGTTGTAGCAGATTACGATGGTGAAAACGAGCAGGTTTTATTAAGAGCAAAAGAGCCTTTAATGTCTCCGGCCTGGTCACCTGATGGCACTAAATTGGCTTATGTGACATTCGAGAAACGTCAGTCACAAATTTATATTCAAGATATCTACACTGGCCGTCGCAGTATATTAACCAGTTTTAAAGGTATCAACGGCGCACCTAAATGGTCTCCGGATGGTCGTAAGATGGCCATGGTATTGTCAAAAGATGGCAATGCTGAAGTTTATGTGATGGATATTGCGACAAAAGCGCTGACTAAACTGACGAATCACAGACGTATTGATACTGAACCGTCATGGTCACCAGATGGTTCTAAAATTATTTTTAGTTCAGAACGTGGTGGTAATCCACAGATTTACAGTGTAAATGTAGCTTCTGGTGTTACTGAAAGGGTAACATTTGAAGGAGAAATGAATTTAGCTGCCTCTTATACACCAGATGGGCGTGGTATTGTTATGGTCAATAGAACAAATGGCCAGTATAATATCGCCCGCATGGATGTCGAGAGTCGCTATATGCAAGTGTTGACTCGCACTTATCTGGACGAGTCACCAAGCATTGCGCCAAATGGCTCAATGATAATTTATAGTACTTTGTACGGTTCGTCACAAGTACTGGCACTGGTATCCATGGATGGGCGCTTTAAAGCACGGTTACCGGCGGCAAACGGCAGAGTTAAATCTCCGGCATGGTCACCATTTTTATAAAAAACGAAAATTTGGTTAATTGATTTACTAAGGACAACAATTATGAACTTAAACAAAGTTTTAAAAGGCTTGTTAGTTGCGGTGCCAGTGTTAACTTTAGCTGCTTGTAGCTCAACTGATGAAGTAGCTGCTACTGATGCAAACACTGGTGTAACTACAAACCAAGTAGTTGAACAAGGCCTGTCAGCTGAAGAATTGCTGCGTCAGCAATTAGAAGCTCTGCGTCAAGACAACACTATTTACTTCGACTTCGACAAGTCTGAAATCCGTTCAGAATTCGCTTCTGTTCTGGAAGCTCACGCTGCATTCTTACGCGCTCGCACAAACATCACTGTAACTGTTGAAGGTCACACTGATGCTCGTGGTACTCCAGAGTACAACATCGCATTAGGTGAGCGTCGTGGTCAGTCTGTGACTCAATACTTAGCTAACCTGGGCGTTTCTGCTGGCCAGATGTCAGTAGTTAGCTACGGTGAAGAGAAACCAGCTGTTGAAGGTAACGACGAAAGCGCGTTCTCTAAAAACCGTCGCGCTGTTTTAGTTTACTAATAACTGATACGAAGCAAAGCAGTGAAAAAATATTTAGTTACTGCGCTTTCTGTTATCAGCATTGCCTCGTGGGCAGATCCGGCTCCTGTAGCCGATCTGTCCCGCGCTGGCGGTGGCGCTATCCAGACTCCAAAATACGCTTCCACGGCTGACCGTATAGCTGCGCTGGAACGTATTGTTGAGGCCAGAGCCAATGCTCAGGTTGCGATGCAGCAGCAAGTGTCCGCTTTATTAGACGAAGTGTCTGAATTGCGTGGCGTGACTGAAATGCATTCCTACAAATTAGAAGAAATATTGCAGCAACAACGCAATATTTATCAGGAAATTGACCGAAGATTGGGCACAAGTGCCACTTCTGGTTCAACTTCAGCCACTCCGACACAGCCAAGCACCCCAACAACACCAACTGAACAGGTGCCTATAGGTAACCCTGCTGCTTTAGTGAATGGTGGTGAGACCCAGACTGCTGAAACCACAGACAGTGCTGCAGCGTCGAGCAGCCCGTCGGAAAGTGATGCTTATGAAAGTGCGGTGAATCTGGTGCTGAAAGATCGCGCCTACGATGCAGCTATCCCTGCATTTGAGAATTTCGTCCGCTCCTACCCGGATTCCAGCTATGCTCCTAATTCTTACTATTGGTTAGGCCAGTTGTTTTTCACTAAAAACGAACTGTTGAAAGCCAAAGCCCAGTTTGAACGTGTGGTGGCACAGTATCCGCAGTCTGCTAAAGCAGCAGATTCTTTAGCTAAATTGGGTCAACTGGCCGAACGAGAAGGTGATGTTGCTGCTGCCAAGCAGTTTTATCAGCTTTTAGTCAGCAAATACCCTCAGTCTAAACCTGCAAAAGCAGCCAAGGCGAAGCTAGAGACTCTCTAAGCGAATTGCAATTCTGAATGAAGACCCTGGCCAGAGTGCCGGGGTTTTTTATTTATACTGAAATCAAAGGTGCTGAAAAAGTCAGGCACAGAAGTTCTGTTTTGGTAAAAAGTAACTAACGAATGTCACAAAACATAAAAGTTGGCCGTCACAGTAGTGATCGAATAGCGGGAGTTTTGCTGTATATAAATAATACCGCTGTTTCTATTTTCACCAGACCACTCTCTTTGTGTTGGCTTTGTGTTGGCTTTGTGCTGGCATTTTAAGCAGTTGAACAAAGAAAATGGCCTTTCTGGTAATTTTTGGTTGCACTGGAAATTTAAATAAGTAAGATATGCGTCCGCGGCAGGGGTCATTAGCTCAGCTGGTAGAGCAGCGGACTTTTAATCCGTTGGTCGATGATTCGAATTCATCATGACCCACCACTCCCGCGCAAACTTTTGTATCGAACTGGGTCATTAGCTCAGCTGGTAGAGCAGCGGACTTTTAATCCGTTGGTCGATGATTCGAATTCATCATGACCCACCACTTCGATACCCTTGTTTGGGTCATTAGCTCAGCTGGTAGAGCAGCGGACTTTTAATCCGTTGGTCGATGGTTCGAATCCATCATGACCCACCACTTTCTCGATTCTCCTTGCATGGGTCATTAGCTCAGCTGGTAGAGCAGCGGACTTTTAATCCGTTGGTCGATGGTTCGAATCCATCATGACCCACCATGCAATCATCGCCTTCTTTGTGTTTCCTACTATCATTATTGTGTATAATGCCGCACTTTTTAAAACCGGGTGGCCGTTATGGATCAAGCACTGCACTTCAACGAACTTGACTTTGTATTCCCGAAAAAACCTTTGCCGTTAAATGCGGATCAAAAAGCTGCCTACAAGGAACGTATCAAGCTTTTATTACAGCAACGTGATGCTGTATTAGTTGCACACTATTACACAGACCCTGAAATTCAAGCGCTCGCTGAAGAGACGGGCGGTTGTGTGTCTGACTCGCTGGAGATGGCACGTTTTGGCAATAAGCATTCAGCTAAAACGCTCATAGTGGCCGGTGTGAAGTTTATGGGTGAAACCGCCAAAATTCTGAACCCGGAAAAGACTGTACTAATGCCGACGCTCGATGCTACTTGCTCGTTGGACTTAGGTTGCCCCGCTGATGCCTTCAGCGCCTTTTGCGACGAGCACCCTGACCGTGTTGTCGTGGTCTACGCCAATACCTCCGCTGCGGTAAAAGCCCGCGCTGATTGGGTGGTGACCTCGTCTATCGCCCTGGATGTGGTAGAGCACTTAGACAGCGAAGGTAAAAAGATCCTGTGGGGCCCTGATCGTCACCTTGGTGCTTATGTACAAAAACAAACCGGAGCCGACATGCTGTTGTGGCAGGGCGCCTGTATTGTGCATGATGAGTTTAAAGCCAAAGCGCTGGTGGAGCTTAAGAAGCAATATCCAAACGCAGCTGTGCTGGTTCACCCTGAATCACCTGCCAACGTGGTTGATTTGGCCGATGCAGTAGGCTCGACCAGTCAGTTGATCAAAGCCAGCCAGACTATGCCAAATGACACCTTTATCGTGGCAACAGACAGGGGCATTTTCTATAAGATGCAACAGGCTATGCCAGATAAGACCTTTATCGAAGCCCCAACGGGCGGTAACGGCGCAACATGCCGCAGCTGCGCTCATTGCCCGTGGATGGCGATGAACGGTCTGAAGGCGATTGAGGACGCTCTGCTGCAATCTGAAGGCCACGAAATTTTTGTTGATGCCGATTTACGCGAGCAGGCGTTGATCCCGCTGGATCGAATGCTGAACTTTGCAAAATCAGCGCAAATGCCGGTAAAAGGCAACGCCTAAGGTTTCGTTGGTCATAGTTGCTGAAAATTCCAGCAAAAAAACAGGCTTATGTATTTAACTGTTGCACGGCGCGGTGATTTTCAATAGGATAGCCGCGCTTGCTGTAGCAAGCCCCGGAGAGATGGCTGAGTGGCTGAAGGCGCACGCCTGGAAAGTGTGTTTAGGTTAATCCCTAACGAGGGTTCGAATCCCTCTCTCTCCGCCAGATTAAATGAAAAAGGCCCACGCCAAAAGCGTGGGCCTTTTTCATTTAACCCGGAGAGCGAGGATTTGGTTCGAACCCTTAGTTCGACCGGTTTGCCGGGAGCAAACCGGAACGCGCTTTAGCGCGGCCCCGAAGGGGTGGAGGGCAGGATGCCCGGAATAATCCCGAGGTGCTGCTGTCACGAACGAAAGTTCGGGGCTTTTTCATTTAAACCGGAGAGCGAGGATTGGGTTCGACCTCCTTTGTTTAACCAAAATCATCACTCAGACCAATACCAACTAGTCACGTTATAGCGATACGCAGTGGCACCTTCACTAGTCACGGCCTTTACCCAGTGCTCAGAGCCCTCTGATGACGGATCAAACAACACGCAGCGGTTGTATAAAGGCGCTATAGTCACGGGTGTATCATCCTTCCCCATAAACACCAGTTCACCACCCTGATCGTGCTGCCAGTCTTTATTTAAATAAAGCAGCATACAAATTTCTCTGCCCGGTGAATCATCCGCGTGTTGATTGACAAAATCGTTGGCACTTAAGCGAAAATAATTAGTATTAATCTCTGGTTTCGCTACGTTTATATCTGTTATCTGCACACGAAAGATACGTGATAACAAAGACATAAATTCATCGCCACGTATATATGACAAAAACTGATGAGCTATAGCTGATGAAGGACTTTCGTCAGCAGAAAGCGCGGAGCGGTCCCAAAGATCTCTCTGCACAAAACGTTGGGTGTCGGGAGTTTTTTGCCATTTTTCATCATTCACATATAAAGCAGAGTAGCTATGTTTTTGGGTTTTCCAATGCTGTTCTTGCTGCAAAACATGAATTACTTCAGCGAGTTTGTTGTGATCAAATAAATGATCAATCACGATATGATTGGGACTGGAGTGCAATAAAGTCTTTCGATAAGCGCGGATCGCAGTACTGGTGATTTGCTGTTCATTCAGCCACATTGAGACGGTTCACTTGTAGAGTTAAATAATGCTTTAAAGGAGCGATGATACAATATTTTGAGTCGTGTTTATTCACTTAACATCGCTGTAGGGCATCTGGTTTGTGCTGAGCCCTTATCCAAACATCTGCCCAACAACGCCATTGAAATAAATCAGCTTTTTTATTACTTTAAAACAAGTTAGTTCATTCGGAACTGACATCTGATCCCGATGTTGCTTGAGCAATGGCCGCAGGAATTCCGGGATAACATATGAATAAAAGGACTTCATAATGAAAAACATATTCTTCTTTGACGCCATGTTAACGCCAAAAATTATTACTGTGGTGTATTGGATCTTATTGGCTGTTGCTGTATTCAGTGGTTTAGGCGCAATGTTTTCCGATTATGGTGGTGGGTTTCTGGCTGGATTAGGTATTTTGATTGGGGGGGCTGTTGGTGCCCGTATTTGGTGCGAGCTGCTTATTGTTTTATTTAAGATCCATGAAAACCTGCAGAAAATTGCAGAGAAGAATGATCAATAAGGATTCTGTCTGGCTGTTTGTGTAATGATGATCAGCAGGCCAGCAATTGGCTTGCTGATCTTCGTCGCTAAACAGCTTCAACCTACCCGCCATTCCAGACCATAATGTGCAAATAGTTCCGCATCTTTAGCAAACCATAATTCAAAGGCCTGCACATCAAAACCTTCTTGTCTGGCCAGCCTGAATATTCTGACAGATAGCTCAAGTAAATCACGATAGCTCCAGGCTTTTCCTTGATAAATTACCGTTAAATCAGGATGTTCAGCCAATATCTCTATGGCTTTCATTGTCTGATTCAAACGACGTAGTTGCTCTGTGCGCCATGTTGTGCTCATCGTTACGCTCCTTTGGTCAAAATACTGTCAGTATTTGCTGAGTACAGGATGCTCTTCAATTTTTGTGCCATGGCTTTTACGGACAACAGAACTTAACGCAGTGCGCGGCCGAGCAAAGAAAAATAGCCAAGCCAGTGTTGGGCTAATAGTGCGGACAAAGCGGAGTTTGGGTATAAGCCCGCTTTAGCCGCTTTGCTTTTTAAGGTGCCGCTGACCAGAAAACTATTTTTCAATGATTGTTGTTGCAGCATATGTTCAAAAGCCCGTGCTGCCAGTTCCTCCGGTTTGGCGTAATAATAAATGCCATGGCTTTGATCAAAAGCGGCGGAGGTTTTGACATAGCTGTTTGATTCAGCGCAGTCGGCGGATAAAAACAGCGTGGCAAAACTGTGATCCAGATACTGATTCAATGGGTGAGGGGCGACAGCCGCATTTGTTAGCCAGCTCGAGCTGGCAAAAGCCGAAGACGGAAGCTCGTCGCTGAATAATTTGCTGCAAATATAATGGTCAAAGGCATGGAACCACTCATGCGCCAAACTGCCACCCCCGGCGTTTTTAGCCAAAGCCAGTAAACGCCCTTGCGGCTGATAAAAAGCGCAGCTGCCTTGCTGACCGCCAATGCCAAAATTCAGGCTCAGGCTTTGATTCAGTGAAATCACTTGCTCTGGCACCTGTAACAGCAGCATCAGGTCGGATAAGGCGTCAAAAAACAGGTTAGCAGCCAATTGTTGTTCGGCTGCCGTGACCCAGCGGCCGATTTTAATACTTTGGAAACCAAAAATTTTTACGATGTCCAAAAAGCTGACGTCGGCGCCGGATCTATGCTCCGGGCCGTTACGAAAATAAGCGTGCTGGATGCGTGGTACTAAATCTGACATAGGGTAACTGGTTCAAATTTAAACATTTTTTAAAGGCTTATGCTGGGAAAACACAGTTTAAGTCGTATACTGACAAGCGGTATAGTGATTTTCATTAAAACCTGATGGCTTTTCGATAGTGTAAAGCCAGTTGAAACAAAGAGTGATTTTATGTCCCTGCTAGAAAATTTACTGATTATGTTGTTACTGATCAGTGCCAGTGCCTTCTTTTCCATGTCCGAAATAGCTTTAGCTGCTTCACGCAAAATTCGTTTAAAACAACTGGCGTCGGACGGTGAACCCCGCGCTGCTCTGGTATTGCAGT
This sequence comes from Rheinheimera sp. 1928-s, assembly GCF_029269265.1. GTDB lineage: Bacteria > Pseudomonadota > Gammaproteobacteria > Enterobacterales > Alteromonadaceae > Pararheinheimera. The sequence goes on along the minus strand of NZ_JARIXP010000005.1, from coordinate 380,322 downwards.
TGCAATCCAACCCCGGTAGCTTTTTCACCATAGCCCAGATTGGCTTAAATGCGGTGGCTATATTAGGTGGCATTTTAGGTGAGGCTGCGTTTACCCCTTATATCCTAAGTTTCCTGAATTTATTTTTTGAAAGCCCCGCCAACGAAGGTATAGCTTTTGGTTTGTCGGTGTTTTTTGTTACTGCATTATTTATTCTGTTTGCCGATTTAATGCCAAAGCGGCTGGCGATGTTATCGCCGGAAAAAGTCGCCATTTCAGTGGTGAATCTTGTATTACTGATGCTGGTTATTTTTAAACCTCTGGTCTGGTTTTTTAACAGCTTAGCCAATCTGGTATTTAAACTCTTTAACGTACCGATGCAGCGTATCGATCAAATTACACCAGAAGATATAGTGGCCATGATGGATGAAGGCGCTCAGGCGGGCGTATTGCAGCAGCAGGAACGTACCTTGCTGGAAAATGTGTTTGATATGGACTCCCGCACTGTCACCTCAGCGATGACAGCACGCGAAAGCTTAATTTACTTCAATTTAAAAGAAACAGCAGACAGCATTAAAAACAAAATTGCCGAACATCCCCACGCCAAATTTATTGTCTGTGATGACAGCCTGGATAAAGTAGTGGGCTATGTTGACAGCCGCGATATTCTGATGCAGGTGTTACATCAGCAGCCTATTAACTTACTCAAGGAAGGCATGATCCATACGCCTTTAATAGTGCCGGATTCCTTATCGTTGTACGAAGTGCTGGCGCATTTTAAATCCAGCGGTATCGACTTTGCCGTAGTGCTGAACGAATACGCCTTAACTGTAGGTATGGTCACGCTGAAAGATGTGATGAGCATTGTGATGGGTGAGCTGGTCAATTCGGATGAAGAACAAATAGTACAGCGTGATGAAGCGTCCTGGCTGGTTGAGGGGTTAACGCCACTGGATGATGTGATGCGGGTCTTTGATATCGACAGCTTTCCGGATGACGAAAACTACGAAACTATTGCCGGTTTTATGATGTATATGCTGCGTAAAATTCCGAAACGCACCGACTTTGTGATCTTTCAGGGCTACAAGTTTGAAGTGGTCGATATCGATAGCTACAAAATTGACCAGTTGCTGGTGACTAAGGTCAAAGTCGCAGAAGATGGGTCAGAGCTTAAGCTCTGACCTTGATCTACAGCCCTGCTATCAGAACAGCTTTAAGCCATCTTTCTTGAATTAAAACAAAGTAAAAGTAATAGGAAGAGCTGTATACTGAGCCATCTTTTGTGAGCCTGAATTTTGGGCTCAGTTGTGTTGATGATTGCCCATATGATTGAAAAAAACACACCCGCTTTTTATGCCGCCAGTTTTGCGCTTTGTCTGGCCGCTGTATTTGTGTTTGCCAACCTGCATATGCTGCAGCCTTTGTTGCCTTTGTTAAGCCGCGAATTTCAACTGACCCCACTGCAAACCAGCTGGAGCTACGCCATAGGTACACTGGCGTTAGGCTTGTCTTTATTAGTGTATGGGGCTTTGTCGGATTCTTATGGGCGGCGTACTTTATTACTCTGGAGCCTGGGCGGCATGGCGCTCAGTACGCTGGCGCTGACTCAAGTAGAGTCTTATCAGTCACTTTTAGTGCTGCGTGCTTTGCAGGGTTTTTGTTTAGGTGGACTACCCGCTATTGCTATTGCTTATATGGGCGAAGAGTTCAGTAAAATGGCCATGGTGGTGGCTGTCGGCTATTACATCAGTGCCAATTCGTTGGGCGGTATTAGCGGGCGTTTATTGTCAGGCTGGTTTGCGGAAATGAATCACTGGCAATGGGTATTCTGGCCTATGGGGTTGGGCAGTGTGCTTTGTACTTATCTGGTCTGGCGTTATTTACCTAAATCCGCCTATTTTCAAAAGCAGCCGTTTCAGCTCAAACAAGCCATGTCGGATAACTGGTTTCATTTGCGTCAGAAAACTTTGTTGCTGACCTATCTGATTGGTGGCCTTAACTTTTTTATCTTTTTAAATCAGTACACTTTTGTCGCTTTCCGCTTGTCTGATGCGCCCTATTTGTTATCAAGCGGTTGGATAGGTTTGCTATTTATTACCTATTTAACCGGCACTGTAGGTTCTGCTTTATCCGGCAAAGTGGGGCAGCGAATTCATCCTGCTTTGGGGATGGCGCTGGGGATTGCCATTATGATGCTGGGCACAGTGCTGACAGTTTTTAATGCCTTGCCTTTGATTGTGTTTGGATTTTTTATCAGTGCCTTTGGCTTTTTTCTTTGCCATTCGCTGGCCAGCAGCTGGGTCAATCAACAGGCGGTGAAAGCCAAAGCCAGTGCCAGTGCTTTGTATCTGGTGTTTTATTATCTGGGTGCTAGCACTGGTGGCTTGTATCTGTCACCCTTTTGGCAGCAGTGGGGCTGGAATGGGGTAGTGTCAGGTTCCTTACTGATGTTTATGCTGACCTTAGTTTTAAGTCTGTGGCTAAAGCACTGTGCATCAAAAGCACCGTGAAATAACTTGCGTCCACTTTGTTTTGCTTGTTAGCATAACGCTACTTCCACTTCGAGTACCGCTGAAATGAACAACTAAATTCCCGAAAATTTGTAGTCGTTATTTTGCAAATCATCAGGAATGCTGTTGTTTAACAGGTATTGATCGCTTTTTTCTTTTTGTCTGTGAACACAGTCGTCCTGTATTTCAGGAGTCTGTATGTCTGAATTATCTGCCGTTTTATTATGTCGCCAATTTCAATGGACCTATCCGGGCTTGGAGTTTTTACACCCAGCTATCGATCTGCAACTTCAGCCCAAAGCTCAGGCTTTGGTCGGGTTAAATGGCTGTGGTAAATCCTTATTTTTACGCTGTTTAGCAGGGCAGGAAACCGACTTGGCTTACAGCGGTGAACTGCTTTGGCAACAGCCATTTTATTACCTGTCACAGCTGGAGCCGGAGCTTAATCAAAGCATCAGCTGTTATCTGGGGTTAGATGCTTTGTTTGACGCTTTAGAGCGAGTGGAAGCTGGCAGTCTGGACCAAACTGATTTTGATAGCATTGGCGATCGCTGGTTAGCGAAAGCTGAGCTTACGCAGTGGTTGCTCGATTTAAATCTGCCCACAGATCCTGCTTTGCTACTTTGTGCTTTAAGTGGAGGTCAGTTGATGAAGCTGCGTCTGGCGAAGGCTTTTGCAACAAAGCAGTTTTTATTGCTTGATGAAGTATCAAATCATCTGGATCAACCCGCTCGTTTATGGCTTCAACAGCAACTAAAGCAGTATCAGGCAGGATATTTGCTGGTGAGCCATGATGTGGCGTTATTGTCGACTGTAGATTGTATTTACCAGTTATCGCCTTTAGGGCTGGAGAAATATCAGGGCAACTACCAGGACTTTTTGCATCAGAGCCAGAAACAACAGCAGCAGTTGCAACAGCAAAATGACAAGTTAAAAAAACAACAAAGCCGTCAGCGACAGCAGCAACAGCTATTGCTTGAACAACAACAGCAAAAACATCAGCAGGCTAAAAAGAATAAAACCCATACCAATCAGGCGCCAATTTTACTGGGCAGAAAAGCTCAGCAGGCTGAACAAAGTCATGGTCGTTTGCAACTTCAGGTGCAGGCTCAGCAGCAGGAGTTAAGTGCCAGGCGCCAGCAGCTGCAACGACAACTGGATTACCGCGACTTGCCAAAACTGCCAGCTGTTGCTGCAGCAAAAGTTTGTAGCGGTACTGTGCTTTATTGTGACGGTCTGGTTTTACCTTATGGTTCAAAAGCGCCTTTATCTTTCCAGCTTGATGTGCAGCAGCGCTGCCTTGTCACTGGAGGCAATGGCAGTGGTAAGTCGACCTTACTGAAAGTACTGGCGGGTTTTATTCAGCCAACACAGGGTGTAGTGCAGGTGAAACAACGGTTGTGGTATCTGGATCAGTATTTGTCTTTGCTGGATGATTTCCCAGGCGCTGTAGAGGCCATCAGAGCTCTTACGATGTCGCAGCAGGAGTCGCAGATCCGAACTTGTTTGTCTGGTATAGGACTTGGTGCACAGCGCCTTACTTTACCTACGCAGCAGCTCAGCGGCGGAGAGCGGATGAAGTTGTTGTTTATGATTTTGGCGTTGCAGCCATATGCGCCTTTTTTGCTGCTGGATGAGCCGGATAATCACCTGGATTTTCAGGCTTTGGCTATGCTGCAAAGCTTTTTGCAGAATTATCCGGCAGGTTTTATGTTGGTGACCCATCAAGATGCACAGTGGCAGCAGCTTGATTTCTCTGCTTTGGTAAGACTGGATTAATCCAGTCTCTTCTAGTCTCTTCCAGTCTCTTCCAGGCTAATCCAGTCTTTGCCAGACCTCCTCAATTTTCATTCCATCTTCCATACCACTGTGATGCCAGAGATCGCCTTCAACTTTAGCTTTAAATTCATAGGTTTTATTTAGCATGGTGGCGACTGAACCTGTTTGTGGAGTTTCGTGATAGTCATTGCCTTTCAACTGGTAAGTGCCTGTTAAGGCACTGCTGAAACTGCCGTCTTTATTGACTGTGACAAAACTAAAGTGTTCTTTAGATAAGATTTTGACGGACTTCAAATCGTCACCTGACAGGGTGATCACAGTGCCATCTGCTTTGGTGTAAACCGCAGATTTGAGTGTCCAGCTGCCTTGCAGTGTTGCAGGCTCCGAGGCTATTGAGGGTAAAGCAACGCAGCAGAAAGCGGTAAAGATCCAGAGTGTTAAGTTCTTCATTTTGTCTCCTTTTTCAGTCATTTTTTCAAAAACTTACTCTACAACACAAAATGGAGTTTGATAACCCGCTTTAGTCGGCGCTCAGGCTGACGGTTTGAAAACAACCTTCAGCTAAATCGGCGAGGTTAAACTCCGCCAGTTGAATACGTTTGAGTTGCAGCACTTTAAAGCCTTGCGTACGGCACATATAGCGGATTTGCCGGTTTAAGCCCTGGGTCAGCACAATTTCAAAGCTATCAGCGCTAAGTTGGGTCACCTGACAAGGGCGGGATTGATAGCTATGAGTGCCGACAGTCCAACTGACACCGGATGCCAATTGCTCTAAAGTCTGTGTTGTCAGTGTTTTATCTACGGTCACCTGATAGGTTTTTTCATGATAAAAATCGGGGTGTAATAAACGTTGTGCCAGTTCGCCATCATTGGTTAGCAGCACTAAACCACAGGAGTCTTTATCCAGTCGTCCGACCGGAAACAACCGCATAGGGAATTGTTGCAGCAGATGATACAGGCTGTCGGCTTTTTCAGGATTGAGGTTACAGTCTATGCCCACAGGCTTGTGGTACAACAGATAATGTTTTTCAGTGATGGCAGCAAAAGGTTGCTCATCGACCAGAATAAGGTCGTCAGCATCGACATGGTCAATATGATTAGCGGGGCGGTGATTTACCAAAACCCGGCCTTCGTCAATCAGCCTTGATGCGGCTCGTCTTGAACAAAGGCCATGGTCGGCCAGGTATTTAGCTAAACGAATTTTCATCCGCCTTTTACCTGATATACCTAAATCACTTAAGCCGCTGTTGTGGCTTTAGGCTTAGGTTTAAAACGACGACGTTGACCGTTGCCGTTGTTATGTTCAGCCGCAGGTGTGGCCATATGACCGGCTGCTTGTGTCTGAATACCAGGTGTTTTTGGTGCTTCAAAACGGCGTGGCGGCTTTGGCGCTTGAGCTGTTTTTTGACCTTGGCTCTGACCTGGCTTTTGACCTGAGGCTGGTTTTTGTCCGCCATTGGCTCGTGGTTTATTGCTGCTCGCACTTTCACCTTGTGGCTTACGCACAGGACGAGGAGGGCGAGGTGCTTTCGCAATAGCAGTGACCGCATCCGGTAATGGATCCGGATTCATGCTTTGGCTTGGCAGTTTCATACCAATCAAACGCTCAACCTGTCTTAACTGTGGCACTTCATCAGGTGCGACAAAAGAGACGGCTAAACCAGATTTACCGGCACGACCAGTACGACCTATACGGTGTACGTAATCTGCTGGTGAACGTGGTAACGCAAAGTTCACCACATAAGGCAGTTGAGAAATATCAATACCACGGGCAGCAACGTCAGTGGCCACTAACACTTGTAGCTCGTTGGCTTTAAAGTCAGCCAAGGCTTTAGTGCGGGCATTCTGGCTTTTATTACCATGCAAAGCTGCAGAAGGTATACCAGCAAAGGTCAGCTGTTCGCTTAAACGGTTGGCTTCGTGTTTGGTTGGCATAAATACCAGCACCTGTTGCCATTTGTTTTCAGTGATTAACTGACATAAAGCCGCAGTTTTCTGGCCTTTACCCAGCAAGTACACCTGCTGTTCAATTTTCTCAACTGTGGTATTTTCCGGTGTGACCTGGATCATCAGCGGATTTTGCAGTAAACCCTGAGTTAAGCCTTTAATTTCATTACTGAAAGTTGCCGAAAACAACAAGTTTTGACGAACCTTTGGCAGCAAGGCCAGAATTTTTTTCAAATCACGGATAAAACCCATATCCAGCATACGGTCGGCTTCATCCAGAACCAGCATTTGCACCTGGTCCAGTTTTAAGGCGTTTTGGCTTAACAGATCCAATAAACGGCCAGGAGTCGCGGTTAAAATATCCACGCCACCCCGTAATGCCATCATTTGTGGGTTAATGCTAACGCCACCAAAGACGACATGGTGTTTTAATTTAGGGCTTAACTCTTTACCGTACTTTTGAATTTGTTCTTCAATCTGCGCCGCCAGTTCACGGGTTGGCGTTAAAATCAGCGCTTTGACCGGACGAGGTTTCTGGATGGGCTGTGCTGATAAAATTTGTAATATAGGTAATACAAAGCTGGCTGTTTTGCCAGTGCCGGTTTGAGCGGCAGCCAACAGATCACGGCGCTGTAACACAGCAGGAATGGCCTGTTGTTGAATAGGGGTAGGTTGGGTATAACCGGCCTGATGTACGGCCTCAACCAAAGCAGGGTTTAAACCCAAAGCAGAAAATGACATTAAATTTCTCAAATAAAAGCGCGAACCCCAATTGGCCCACGCAAAAAGCCGCGCATTGTAACGGGAAAGCGCCAGTGCGACCAGCGCTATTGTTGTTTTTTTGTGCAGTTTAGTGAATTGAGAGTAAAAATGGGGTCAGATCACATTATTTGTTGGGCAAATAATGTGATCTGACCCCATTTTTAACCAAAACGAAGAGACGCCAGTTTACTTAAGCCCATAGCGACAGAGCCAAACTGATCACCGCGGATCACAGGTACATCAGGCAATAACTGCTGCAGCATTTGTTGCACGCCAGGCACTGCAGAAGCGCCCCCTGTGACAAAAATACTGTCAGGTTTTACGCCAGCACTCTGTAAACACTGCTGAATAAGCTTACTGATACCAGATAACTCCTGATATAAAGCATCCATCAGTTGTTGCTGCGACAGGTTTTGCACCAGGTTTTGCTCAATACGTTCCAGCACCACATCCACTGCGGCATGTTCAGTCAGTCCGATTTTGGCTTGCTCAGCTTTTTGATTCAGGTAATAACTTAAGTGCTGCTGATACACCTGCACAAAGCGGCTTAACAGTTGTGGTTCAGCCGCCAAATCTTTTAAATCCAACAGCTCATCATAGGTTTTTTCAGCGTAAAACCGCTCCTGCGCATGAATGTCGATAATATTTACTGCATCGCTAAACAAGGCGCCAGGCAGAGGTTTGCCATCCAGCGCCAGACTCTGACGGCCAAAAAGTTTCATTAAGCCGTAAATGGTTAGTTTGATATCCATATCCACACCACCAATACGTTTACCGCTGTGGCCCAGTAAATCGCTGCTGCGATCAAATTTCTGGCTGTGTGTTGGCCCCAGACGAATCAAGCTGATATCGCTGGTACCGCCACCAATATCCACCACCAGCACCAGTTGCTCCCGGGTTAAATACCGCTCGTACTCAATAGCCGCTGCGACCGGCTCATAGGCAAAATCGACTTCTTTAAAACCAACCCGGCTTGCGGCTTGGTTTAAAATGGCCAAAGCACGTTCATCGCCCAAAGCTAAATCTATACCCTGAAAATGGATAGGGCGGCCAATCAGCACGCGCTCTACCTGATGACCTAATTTTTGCTCGGCGCCTTGTTTAATCCGGCCTAACAATAAAGTGGCGACCTGAGTATAAATTTCAGTTTGAGCGGGCGTTAAACGGCTGCCCAGCATCGACTTAGGTGAGCGAATAAACACACCACCTAAGGGATCCATACTGTAGCGTTCGTGCGCCGCTTTACCTACAAGCACTGTGCTTTTTTGCGCTAATAAACGGGTCAGACTGGCTGACAGGTAGGCATCTTCATCTTCGGGGTCACGCTGGCGTTCAATATACAAAGCCGAGCTTAAATACCGGCTGCCATCCTGCTCCAAAGCTAATAAATGCGGCTGTTGCTCCAGCATAAAACCAGCGGCACAGTTGGATGTACCAAAATCAACAGCAAGATAAGGAGCAGACATAAGATCACCTGTCAGAAAAAAGGGCGGCGAGTATAGCTTTAATCGTCAGGCTTGTCAGGCGCCACTGGCAGGATTTTGGCCTCTCCAGCGGGTTGATGCAGCACCTGCAGCAAAAACTCAAGGGCTTGAGGGGACTGGTAAGAGTTATGGCGCGAAGGCACTATAACTTCCTGCACTGCTTTGGCCTGATGCGCGCTGAAAAAGGGCACTACGCCATCACTGATTTGACTGCAGCTTTTTTCGTCCTTGCAGGATAAGGCACCGTCGCTGCCAATAATAGAATACACAGGTCGTTGATAATCGAGTTTATTTAAGCCCTGTAACAAAGGATGACGGGGCGACAGTACTTGCACTGAATGCGGGCCACTGCCACCACCCAGGTATTCACGCATAGGCAAAGTGATTTTGTCCGGTCCCAGTTTCAGGATAAAATCACTCATCAGCAGAGTGAAGTTTTTGGGTAAGTTAATAAACCAGCTGGCCATTTTGGCCAGAAGCGATTCAGAATACTCTGAACCGCCATGTGGCGTGTCGATAAACACCACTTTGTCGATATAAGGCCTGGCTTTAAAGATAAAAATATCCTGAATGTTATCCAGTTCTTTTTGTGCATAACCTATCTGTTCAGGCCGCTCCGTAAAACTAATATCCCACAATACATAATCTGTATTTTGGATCAGAGTTTTACTGATAATACCGCCCATACTGTGACCAACCACCAGCATCTGATCCAGCTCCTTGGTACCTCCGTCAGCGTTGAGCTTGCCATGCAACTCATCCAGCTTTTTACGGATACGCATCGAGTTGTAAAAAGGCGGAGGCCCGGAAGGGTAATAAGCATGCCAAATCTGATAACGTTGTTTGAGTTCTTCATCCAACAATACCGCCATGGTTAATTCGTACCAAATGAGGGGGCTGGAATTTAAGCCATGGATCAGCAGTAGCGGTTGTTTGTCGTTCTGCAGTGGCGTGACGCTGTAAATCCCCAGTTTATTGTCAGCTAATTCGGCATTAAATAAGCCCGGTAGTTCCAAATCCACCAGCTTGGCCTGCTGCATCAACCATAAATAACTGCTGGCAGCATCGTACAACAGTGGATAAGACGCTGATGTCAACTGAAGCTGCGCCGCGCTTTGCATCAGATGTCCCTGCAGCGTCAGCTGAATTTGCATCTCTTTGGTAAATTTCAATTCTTTCAGGGTCACAGTCACAGAGCGGAAAATGCCTTCTGGCGGATAATTTTTATCCCAACCTTTGCCTGTATTTTCCCGCGCGGCCACCAGACTGACGCCTAAACCTGTTCCTTTTATTTTTTGGTGATGACTTTTAATAGCCTGGAAATCACTGGCCAGAACAAAGTCTTCAAATGGCAAGCCGGTTTCATCCAAAGGAGGCTCCAATACGATACGAAGCGCAGGATGACGGTATTTTTGTTTGGGTAGCATCAACCTCAAAAAATGAGTCAGACTTTGATTGTATAAAGTGGTGGCTTGTTGCAGTTCTGTGTTGGCTAAGTGAGACGATGATAGCCAAAACTGGGCACAACTGAGTTGCAGCAGACTTTTATTGGCGGTTTCATCCGGTAAATTTAGTAAATCCGGGCAATACAAAGCCAGCTCTTCCGCGCTCATCTGCTGCATACGGGCATACTGATAATTAAAGAGTTGATTCGCTTCCAGTGCTTTTTGGGTAGAGGGTAAAAGTTTTAAAAAGTGGGGGCTGGTGCAGCCCGCAAACAGAAACAGGCAAAGGAACAACAAGCTGCATTTTTGAAGCTTCTTCTGCACTTTCTGCTCCTGTTTATCTGTGAACATTGCTTTAGTCTGTCAGATTATCCTGTCTGATACCAAACAAAATTCATATTAAAAATCAGTCACTCAGCTATAGTATTGGCTGAAAACTCTACCAGTTTAAAAGTTTTTTATTTTTGTATTTAAACCTTTTGCCACTGTGCGTGCGACTAAACAGATAACAATAGCAATAAAATAACAGGAACGGGATGTTAAGGTCTGAATGTCCGGAACAGAAAGTGTTAGCCATGGATGATCTGGTGCGCTTATCACAACAAGGCGACCGAGTGGCGTTCAGGCAACTGTATCAGCAGCATTCTGGCCGGGTTTATGCGGTTTGTCTGCGGCTGCTGGCGGATCGCAGTAAAGCAGAAGATGCCTGTCAGGAAGTATTTGTAAAGGTCTGGCAGCAACTGACCTTGTTTCGTGGTGACAGCAGTTTCAGCACCTGGCTGCATAGCATTGCAAGTCGCACCGCGATCGATGTATGGCGTCAGGACAAGCTGCTGCGACTGGCTACGGAAGAGTTACCTGAAGTGGCTGGAGCTGAATTAGGCCAGAGTCGTGAGTTAGAGCAATTAATTTTACGCTTGCCCCATCAGGCAAGAGCTGTGTTTGTGCTGTTTGCCTTAGAAGGTTATCAGCATCAGGAAATTGCAGAGTTGTTGGGCATAGCCGAAGGCAGTTCAAAATCGCAATACCACAGAGCACGGCAGTTATTACGGGAGTGGTTAGATGAAAACTGAACATGAATTGGATGCTTTGATCGCCGGGTTATCTGCTGAACTAAAACCATCCCGCGATTTATGGCCAGAGCTGGAACAGCGTTTAACTGACCCTGAAGCAATGACGGAAAAAGTGGTGCAGTTAAAACCAAATCAGTGGTTATCAGTACCTTTTGCCAGCGCTTATGTCGCCAGCGCGGCTTCGGTGTTATTCGCTGTTACCTTATTTTGGCAGCCAGCGACACCTACGCAACCTTTGGTATTTAACCCTCAAATGCTGGATGCTGAAACCGCTATAGTTTACAGCTTCGAGCAAGCCAAAGCAGAGCAACTGGCCAGCATGAAAGCGGTTGATCCTGTGTATGCCGACTGGCAGCAACAGCTTGCACAGTGGCAACAGGCGATAGCTCAGGTGCAAATGGCATTGAAATACAATCCGAATGAAGCGCTGTTATTAAAACAATTAAAACAATTGTATAGCCAACAGCAGAATTATTTACAAAAAGTGGTCCAGTCGGGCCTGGTTTAATCTGGAGTAACATGATGAAACAACAACTGATTTTAGGCCTCGCCTTATCTGTATTCAGCCAGTTTTTATCGGCGGCAGAGTCTGTCAATGAAAATCTGAAAGTGGCCAACAATGAAAAGATTTTTATTGAAAATATGCGCGGTGATGTGCAAATAACAGCAACATCCGAAGGACGTTTTAAAGTCTCAGGGACTCTGGATGAAAAAGCCGATGGGTATGACATTGAATCGAAAAATGGCTTTACCAGTTTTAAAGTAAAAATGCCCAATATGCGTAATCACAGTGGCTGGGACTGGGACGATAAAGATAACCAGGGCTCACGTTTAAAAATTGAAGTACCGCTGGGGGCAGAACTGGAGTTTCAGGGCGTAAACTCAAGCGTACGGGTGTCAGGGGTTCAGGGCAGCACCAAAATCAGTACGGTCAATGGTTCTGTGTATGCTGAAAAACTGCAAAAGTTTATTCAGTTGGAAACCGTGAACGGCGAAATTACCAGTGTGAATAACAATGGCCGTATTAGGTTGAGCACAGTCAACGGTGAAATTGAAGACAGTGGTTCAGAAGGCAGGCTGAGTATTGATGCCGTCAATGGCAGTATTGATACCAAATCTTCAGCGTCTGAAGTTTCTGTGTCAGTGGTCAACGGCGAAGCCGATCTGGAGCTGACAAAGGTGCAGCAACTGAACATGAGCTCGGTCAACGGTTCATTAGATGCTGAACTCAAAGGCAGTTTGATGCCACGCATAGAAGTCAGCACTGTCAGTGGGGATGCCAAGCTGAAGCTGGAGAAAAACATCAGCGCTAAATTTAATCTGGTCGCCAATGCCGGAGGCTCTATTAAAAATGAACTCACCAGCCATACAGCGAACAAAGCAAAGTATGGTCCACGTCGTAGCCTCGAATTCAGTACAGGCAAAGGCGAAGGTAGTGTAGAAATGAGCACTGTCAGCGGTTCATTGAAACTTGAAACACACTAAATCAAAGATGGCAGGCCATGAGCCTGCCATCTTAGTTTAGAACACTCTCTTTATATAACTTTGCAATAGCTCAATAGTAGTCAGTTTTATTTTATTTGTTAAAGGCTGTTATTAACTGTTGGTGTTGGTAAAAACGCTAGGTTTTTCATAAGGCTATACATAATCTCTTGGCGAACTAACAACCAAGTTACAGGATAGCTTTATGAACATGATACAGCGCGCCAGTCGTCTGGCTTTGCCTTTGTTTTCGCTGATCGCTTTGGCCGCCTGCGGTGGCGGCTCAGATGATAAAGCGGAAGAAGGTTTTACCCAGGGGTATGTGCAGTTTTACAATGGTGCTGCCAATAGTGCGAACAGTACGTTCACCGTCGACAACAAGGCGGCAGGATCTGCTGTTTTTGGTGATGCTTCTAATATGTTTGCTATTGAGCCTGGCAGTTACAAATATCAGCTGAAAAACGCAACCAACAGTAGTTTAATTAAGGAAGCGGATATCACGCTGAATAAAGGCGACAAAACTCTGTTGCTGATGGCTGGTGATGCAGCGAACCCAAGCATTTTGTCGTTAACTCACGCACGTGAGGAAAAATTTGACGACCAGTTCCGGGTTTTTGTTGCTAATTTATCGTCTAACTACGATAAGGTAGATATTTACACCGCAGCAGAAGCTGACGATTTCAGCAAAGCAATTTTGTTAGAGTCTGTGGCTACTAAAACCATTACCACCACGGGTAAAATGCTCAAACGTGGTAAGTACAAGCTGTATATTACCGCTGCAGGCAGCAAGACCCCATTTTTTGAAGCCGCAGCTTATAACTTCCAATACACCGCCAGCTATGTGATGGTGGTGCGTGACAAGTTAGGTCCTCTGCAGCAACAAGTGTCTTTAGACATTGTTGGCAACTCAAGCGCTGTGGATGCCCTTGAACATCGTCTGGCGAAAGGACAAGTGCGTATTTACAACAGCCTGGACAACCAAGAAGGTCAAATCGCAATCAACAATTTACCTGTTGCAGACCTAGTGCAGGATACGCTGACAGATTATATCCAGTTAGACAAAAACGATTACAGCATCGCTGTGTTAAACGAAAACAACCAGTTGTTATTAAACAATGTGTTGCTGACGATTAACGCAGGGCAGAGCAAGTCGGTGTTGTTGTTCCGTGATGCTGAGCAAAAAGTAGGCTTAGTGAACTTTACTGAAAAGAATTTACCGCAAATTCATGAACATGAAATCAACGTGGCCAACCTGGTGCCTGATTTCAAAAATCTGCATTTCTATTTTGTTCGTCAGAACGAAACTATTGAAAGCGCCAAGTTTCATGTCAAAGCACTGGAATTTAAAAAGTACGCCAGTTTAGTCTTGCCAAAAGATTTCTATTCTATTTCTCTGGTTCACGTAGCAGACAACGGCACCATCAGCTTGTTGGATAAAACCGATACACAGCAATTGGAAGCGGGTAAAAACTATATCCTGGCAGCAGAACCATCTGCTACAGCTCCAAGTGGTTACAAAATCACGCTGGTTAAATAATTCACTGGTAGGTGATAGGTTGTAAAACAAAAAATGGCCACAGGACGTGGCCATTTTTTATAGCGAAAAATAATCTCCCAACCCTGCTGGCTTTTGCCAGAAACAAAAAAACCACCGTAAAAACGGTGGTTTTGACAAAGGTGTTCAAGGCTTATGTTGAGCAGGCTTAGAACTTGTGGTTCCACTGCACGGCCAGAACTTGCGCATTGTTGCGGTAATTCGCTTGCACACCAGAGTTATAAATACGGTCGCCATGGGCGTTGTATTCATGCTCATCGATATTGACTTCGTTCATCCACATATAGCCATAAGCAAAGTCGACACTTTGTGCTGCGCTCAGAGCCCAAGTTGCACCCCAGGTCCACCAAATACGGTCCGCTGTTGGCACCCGTGCTGTTTTATGGCTGGCCGTGATAGGGTTTTCATCGTAAGCCAGACCAGTTCTTAACGTCAGTTCGTCGTTGTAGTGCACTGTGGTACCTAAAGAGAACGACCAGGTATCATGCCAATGCTCTGGGATATAGCCAATGTAACCTTCTTTATTAAGATTTTGTGGCATCTGAGTACTTAAAGAAATACTTGGAGTGCTGTCATCGCTGACGATATCGATTGACTCAAAGCTGCTCCAGCCTGTCCAGGTCACACTGCCTTGTACAGATAACACATCAGTGATTTTTTGATCCAAACTAAAAGCCAGGTTTGCCGGAGTGGTTAAATCCAGCTTGCTTTGCTCTGACAGATAGCTGTTAGCGGCCAGTTTGCCCGTGGCTACACTGACGGCTGGCAGCTCTGGACGAGCGATTATAAAATTAGGATTGCCAGCCACATTTGCGCCTGTAATTGGCGTATTGGTGATTTCAGAGTCACCTTTTAAGTTGTATTTCACTTCAGAGTGATATACCAACGCCAGTTTGGTTGAACCTAAATCACCATGAATACCGAAATTGTACCCTGCAGCTACATCATCACCATTCACTTCGTAGTGACTGTCACAGTAGGCGGCGTTGTAAACATCAGCGCCATATAATCCATTGATGTTGGTACCCAGTTCACATAAACCTGAGTGGTCTTTGTATTTGGATAAAGTGCCTTCGGCGTAATTAATATTGATACCCAAACCAACAGACCAGGCTTGGTTCAGTTTATAGGCCAGAGTAGGCTGCATGGCCACCACTTTGATGGCGGTTTCATCAGCAAAATAACGGCCGACCCAATCATCATGGTAATCAGATGACAAACCAAAAGGCGCATAGACACCAATACCCCAGCTTAAGTTATCGCTGATATGGTCGCTGTAAAAAGCAAAAGGCACCAACTCAGACAAGGTCAACTTACCTGAGTCACGGCCAGTCACAGCCATACCATTGGCGCTTTGGGCCGAGGCGTCATTGTAACGGGTTGTTGCATAGATCAGGTTTACACCGCCGGAAAATTGCGCGCCTTCTAATTCAGTTAATGCAGCAGGGTTAGAATAGACCAAAGAAGCGTCGGTGATCTGAGCGCCACGGCCTGCATAAGCGTTGCCGGCGGCACTAACTGACTGTTCAAATAATTTATAGCCTTCGGCAAAAGCAGACTGACTGACCAAAGCAAGGCTGATTGCGAATGGTAATGAAGCTTTTCGTAACATTGTTTTTGTACCCTGTATTGAATTTCGCGGCATTATAGAGGGCGAGGGGCTTAGAGTACATGCTCTAAGTCTGGCAAATTCTGCTACTGGTCGGATCTTTGATTGACTAAAAAGTAGTGAAATTTACCAAAGGCTAAAAATGAACTCAGGCTGATTTTATGTTTTATTATTTTATCTAGTTGTTTTTAAACGGATTTATTTATTTTTTTCGAGATGGCATAAGGGATGCAACCCCTCTGCAACTGATTCGATTTTGTTTATTCAAGGATTAATTATGAAAACCCGCTCATTGCTTGCGACTGCTGTAACCACTGCCTTATTGGCCAGTTCTTTAGTATTAACCGGATGCGGCAGCGCTGAAGGAAGTGCTGATACTGCTAAAGTAGACACTGTGATCAGTATTCCTGTTGAGGCTGCTGTAGTCAGTCGCGGTGAGATCAGCAGTTTGTACCGCACCACCAGTACGCTCGAAGCCAAAGAGGACGCTGAAGTAAACAGCAAGTCTACTGGCATAGTACAGCAGCTGTTTGTTGAAGAAGGTGATGTGGTCAAAGCAGGACAAGTGCTGGCTATTTTAGATACTGAACGTCAGCAGTTAAACTTAGCCAAAGGCAAAGCTGAATTAGGTCAGTTAAAAAGCGAACTGGCACGTTTAGAAACCATGTATCAGAAAAAACTGGTCAGTTTTGACTTGTACGACAAGTTAAAATGGCAGGTTGAATCTTTATCAGCTTCTGTGGCTTTGTCAGAGCTGGCGTTAAAAGAAACTCAGATCATTGCGCCTATCAGTGGTGTAGTCGCTCGTCGTCATGTCAAAGTGGGCCAGCTGATCACTGAGTATTCATCCAAAGCTTTGTTTGAAATTGTGTCACAAGAGCGCTTAGAAGCGGTGATCAACTTACCTGAGCATCAGCTGCCTAACGCTAAAGTGGGCCAGGTTGCTCACTTGCACTTTGCCGCTATGCCAGTCAAACAAGCCAAAATTATCCGTATCTCTCCGGTGGTAGATGCAGCTACAGGCACAGCCCGTGTCACAGTGGCTGTGGATAACAGCGATCTAACCTTAAAAGCCGGTATGTTTGCTCAGGTTGAAGTGCAATACGATGCAAAAGATGCTGCGTTATTAGTGCCAAAACGCGCAGTGATGGCGATGGACAACAGCAGTTCAGTCTTTGTAGTAAATAAAGACGGCAAAGTAGAACGCAAAGCTATCACAACTGGCTA
Organism: Rheinheimera sp. 1928-s; assembly: GCF_029269265.1. Classification (GTDB taxonomy): domain Bacteria; phylum Pseudomonadota; class Gammaproteobacteria; order Enterobacterales; family Alteromonadaceae; genus Pararheinheimera. The sequence continues at coordinate 363,470 of NZ_JARIXP010000005.1, read as the reverse complement.
TGAATCCGACAGCATGTTTGAAGTGGTTGAAGGTTTAACTGAAGGTGACCAGGTGGTTACTGCAGGTCAAGCCAGTTTAAAAGAGCAAAGCCCTGTTCAGGTCATTGCGAAAAGCTAAGCTAATCTCCCTTAATGGCAGGACGAAAATCCTGCCATTACTAACTACAAAAAAAATTTAGGGATCTTCTATGAAACTAGTGGATACAGCCGTTGCACGTCCGGTCACTATGTGGATGTTCACTTTAGGCATTATGTTATTTGGTCTGGTTGCTATGGGGCGACTGGCCGTCAATTTACTTCCTGATTTGTCTTACCCAACCTTAACTATCCGCACTGAATACCAGGGAGCAGCTCCGGCCGAAGTCGAGCAACTGGTCAGTAAGCCTATTGAAGAAGCCGTGGGCATTGTTAAAGGCATTCGTAAAGTACATTCAGTGTCCCGTGCTGGTCGCTCAGATGTGATTATGGAATTTGAATGGGGCTCAGATATGGATCTGGCAGGCCTTGAAGTACGCGAGAAAATCGATGTGCTGTATCTGCCTTTAGACGTGAAAAAGCCTTTGCTGCTGCGGTTTAATCCGAATTTAGATCCTGTGGTTCGTCTGGCTTTAAGCCGGGATGAGAAAAATGATCTAACCCCAGCTCAACTGGTGAGCTTGCGTACTTTTGCTGAAGAAGATTTACGCCGTCGTTTAGAATCCTTGTCTGGCGTGGCTGCGGTACGACCTGATGGTGGTTTAACTCAGGAAATTCAAATCCTCATTGATAATGAAAAACTTAGCCAGTTAAAGCTGGATATCAGCACTATCAATCAGCGTTTAAAAGAGCAAAACATTAACCAAGCTGGTGGTCGTTTAGAAACCGGTAGCAATGACTATTTAGTTCGTACTATTAACCAGTTTGCTTCACTGGATGAAATTCGCAACTTATATATCTCCAAAGTAGGTGAAAGCCAAATTCGCTTGTCAGATATTGCCGAAGTGCGGGACTCCTTTGTTGATCGTCAAAGTATTACTTATGTGCATGGCAAAGAAGCCATTGAAATTTCTATTTATAAAGAAGGCGACGCCAATACAGTTCAAGTGGCAAAAACGGTCACTGCCAAACTGGCGGATCTACAAAAAAATCTGCCAGCCGGTTATCAGCTTACCTTAGTGTATGACCAGTCTACCTTTATCAAACAAGCCATAGATGAAGTGAAATCTGCCGCTTTTGCCGGTGGTATTCTGGCCATGCTGGTGTTGTATTTGTTCCTGCGTAATGTCTGGACCACGCTCGTGATCTCCGTGTCTATTCCGTTGTCGGTGATTGCCACCTTCAATCTGATGTATGCGCAGGATATTAGCTTAAATATTATGAGCTTAGGTGGTATTGCCCTGGCTATAGGCATGCTGGTGGACAACGCTATAGTGGTGCTAGAAAACATTGCCCGCTATAAAGAGCAAGGCATGGCACCTCTGGAGGCGGCGAAAAAAGGTGCCAGTGAAGTCTCCATGGCAATAACAGCCTCCACCTTAACTACGGTGGCGGTATTTTTCCCGCTGGTGTTTGTGGAAGGTGTGGCAGGGCAACTGTTTAAAGATCAGGCCTTAACTGTCACTTATGCTTTGCTGGCGTCGTTATTGGTGGCATTAACACTTATTCCGGCTATGGCAGCCCGTGAACGTACAGGTTCTGCTTCGGCTTCGGCAACTGCTGCAGAAACAAGCAAAATAACTATTAAACCTTCTCGTTGGTATTTATGGCCGTTGTTGCCATTCCATCTGCTGTATCTGGGTGTTCGCTTTTTGTTTTTAGGTCTGTTTACCTTGCTGACCATTCTGTTCCGTGTTGTGGCTAAAGCATTAAGCTTTATCTTTAACCCTTTGCTTAATTTGGTGCATGCTTTTTTAGCAGCGTTGGAGTCGGGCTACCGCGCGGTATTAACTGCAGCCCTCAAAGTAAAAGCTTTGGTGGTGGCCGCTACTATCGGCATCACAGCGCTGATTTATTCGCTGATCCCGGGTTTAGGTTTTGATGTGATCCCAAGCATGAGTCAGGGCGAGTTTTATGTTGAAGTGCAGTTGCCTGTTGGCAGTGCCATCGAACGCACTGACAAAGTGCTGAAACAGCTGGCTGCTGTAGCTTCACTGCAACCTGAAATTGATCGCAGTTATGCTCAGGCCGGTACAGGGCAGCAGATGACTGTGGATCCAAATGTGGGTGGCAGTCACTGGGGCCGTTTAAATATTATTTTAAAAGACAGCGCCACTAAGACCGATGAAGAACGCCTTATTCAACTGTTCCGCGACACCGTAAGCACCATGCCGGATCTGACTGCAAAAATTGACAGACCAGAGCTGTTCAGTTTCAGTACTCCGATGGAAATTGAACTGTCAGGCCATGATTTAAACAGCTTAAAAGCTACTTCTGATCAACTGGCAAAGCTGTTGGCCGCCAATAACAGATTTACTGATATCAAAAGTTCGTTACGTTCAGGTCAGCCGGAACTTACCTTACATTTCCACCACGACAGATTATCTCAACTGGGTTTAACTGCGGCTGATGTGTCCAAACGTGTGGCCAATTATATAGGTGGTGAAGTGGCAGGCCAGTATTCGATTAACGACCGCAAAGTGGATATCCGGGTGCGCCTGGCGGAAAACTTCCGTAATTCAGAGCAGCAGCTGTCGCAAATTATCATTAATCCAAACAGCGAAAGACCACTGCCTTTATCTGCTGTGGCTGATATTAAACGTGAAATTGGCCCAAGCGAAATTACCCGTATTGGCCAGCAGCGTGTGGCTTTGGTCAGCGCGAATTTGGCGTACGGTGACTTGGAGCAAGGCACTCTCGCAGCTAAAGACGTATTGGCACAGTTAAGCCTGCCTTATGGCGTAGGCGCCACTATTGTCGGGCAAAGTGAAGAAATGGAGCGTTCATTTAACTCCTTGATGATGGCTTTGTTGCTGGCGGTATTTTTGGTGTATCTGGTGATGGCGTCGCAGTTTGAAAATCTGCTGCAACCTTTGCTGATTTTATTTACTGTGCCTTTGGCTGGTGCTGGTGCTGTGCTTGGTTTGTGGCTAACCGGTACCCGGGTTTCTGTCATCGTCTTTATTGGTCTGATTATGCTGGCTGGTATAGTGGTCAATAACGCCATAGTGTTGATAGACCGCATCAACCAGTTACGGGCGGAAGGAATGGCGTTGAATGATGCGATAGTTCAGGCCGGAGCTACCCGTTTACGCCCTGTATTAATGACGACCTTAACTACAGTGCTGGGGTTATTGCCTATGGTGCTTGGCAGCAGTGATGGCGCGGAAATACGTTCTCCCATGGCTATTACTGTGATTTGGGGTTTAAGCCTGTCGACCTTACTGACACTGGTGTTTATTCCTGTGCTGTATCGTCTGACAGCCCGTGATGTGCAAGCGGCTAAGGAGTAGCGCCATGGATCATAAACCTTTAGCCATCACCCGTTTTGCCTTAACCCGGCCTGTGACTTTATGTATGTTGTTTTTGTCTTTGCTGGTATTTGGTTTAATCGCCAGCCGCATGCTACCACTGGAAAAATTTCCAGGCATCGACATCCCTGAAATTTATGTGGATGTGCCATATCCAAACGCGACGCCCAGTGAAATAGAGCGTTTAATCACCAGACCCGTGGAAGAAGCGCTGGCCACTGTGACTGGTATTAAAAAAATGCGCAGTTTTTCCAGAGAAGACAGCGCTGGTGTTTCGCTGGAATTTAACTGGGAAGAAGACATCAATACCAAAAGTATTGAAGTGCGCGAACGTTTAGACAATATGCGCCATTTGTTACCACGAGACGTCGAGCGGGTCATGGTGTATCAATTTAATACCGCCGATATGCCCATTTTCCAGCTGCGTATTTCCAGTGATCGTGACCTGGCTATGGCTTATGACTTGATTGAACGTGTGATCAAACGCCCGTTAGAGCGGGTGCCTGGCGTGTCTAAAGTTGAGCTCTATGGCGTGGATAAGCGTCAGGTGACTATTCGCCTCGACCCACAACGTATGCGTAATTTGCAGGTAGACCCGGTGCAACTGGTGCAGTTGCTACAGGAAAGTAACTTTGCAATGACAGCAGGGGAGCTTCGCAATCCCAATGAAAGCATTCTGGTGAAACCTGTGGGTGAATTTACCAGTCTGGATGAAATCCGGGCTTTACCTATACGCGCAGGTTTAACCTTAGGCGCTGTGGCCGATGTGGTACTGGAATTGCCAAAGCGTACTGAAGGCAGGCATTTACATCAAACTTATGCTGTAGGTATGAACGTCTTTAAAGAATCCAACGCCAATCTGGTGGATGTGTCCCGCGCGGCTATTGCTGTGGTCGATGCTGCTGGTAAAGATCCAGCCTTTAATGGCATTAATTTATTTCTGATGGATGATACTGCCAAAGGGGTGACGGACTCTCTATCTAACCTGTTAAGTTCAGGTGCTATTGGTGCCTTGTTATCTTTTGGTGTGTTGTATTTATTTTTACGTCATATCCCAACCACTTTAGTGGTGGTGTTGTCCGTACCTGTCTCTTTGGTTATTACACTGGGGGCTATGTATTTCCTCGGTTACAGCTTAAATATACTGAGTATGATGGGGCTGATGCTGGCCGTTGGTATGCTGGTGGATAACTCAGTGGTAGTCACCGAAAGTATCTTCCGTGAACGCGCTGCCGATCCTGATACTAAAAGGGCCACAGAACGGGGTGTGCACCGCGTTAGCCTGGCTGTACTGGCTGGTACAGCCACTACAGCTATCGTATTTCTGCCCAATATCATTGGGCAGAAAGTGGATGTGACTGTGTTTTTAGAGCACGTCGCCATAGCCATTACCATAGCGCTTGGTGTGTCTTTATTGATGGCGTTAACCTTGATTCCTTACCTGACCACAAAAATTAAGCAAATTCACAGCAGTGATAACGCAGCGCCAAGTAAGCTAGAGCTGTTTTATGGCCGCTGTTTACGTTGGGTGATGCGCTCTCCTAAATCGGCCACTGGCATCGCCTTTTTATTATTGTTCAGTATCGCTATTCCGATAGGAGCTGTTTCTGGTGGTGATGAAGATGGTGGTGATAGCGGCAGGGCTTTTCTGAATTACAACGTGCAGGGCAATTACAGTTTGGCCGAGGTAGAGGAGGAAGTGGATCGGATGGAAGCCTACTTGTATCAGCACAAAGAAGAGTATGAAATTGAGTCTGTGTACAGCTACTACAGAGCCAATCATGCGATTTCTATCATTATGTTTAACGATCCGCTGATCAAACCTGTGGCTGAAATTAAAGAAAAGATCCGTAAAAACTGGCCGCAACTGGTGCGCTCTCAACCTACCTTTGGCTGGAGTGACAGTGGCGGTGGTATGCAGGTGCATTTATCTGGCCCATCCACTGAAATGCTGACCAAATTGGCCGCAGATATAGTGCCTGTTATTTCACAAATCAAAGGCCTGGAAGATGTGCGATCTGAGATATCAGATGGTCAGTTTGAAATGCAAATTCTGCTGAACAATGAAGAGTTACAACGTCAGGGTTTAGATGCAAGCTCAGTAGCTCAGGCTGTGAGTTTGGCACTGCGTGGCACCAACTTACGCACCTTCCGTTCAGAAGATCAGGGCGAAGTGCAGCTTCGGGTGTTGTATGACGAGAAAGTCAGTCATTCACCTGCAGAGCTGGCCGCCATTCCTGTGTTGGTGAAAGACAATGTGGTGATTACTTTGGCTCAGGTGGCTGAACTGAAAGTAGCGCCACTGCTTTCGGAAATACGCCGCTTTAACCGTCAGACCACCCTTGCCATAGGTATGAATATGGGCAAGGAACTGACGATGGACAAAGCCAAAGAGGAGCTGAAAACCCGTTTAAATCAGCTGCAATTACCTGCAGGTTATGCCTGGTCATTTGAAGGCAGCTTCCAGTATCAGGATGAAGCTCAGGGCATTATGCAAATTAATATGTTGCTGGCGGTGGCGATGATTTATCTGGTGATGGCGGCACTGTTTGAGTCCCTGATTATGCCAACAGCAGTTATAGGCTCTTTGCTGTTCTCTTTTGTTGGTGTGTTTTGGGCCTTTTTATTCACAGGAACATCTATGGGCATTATGGGCATGATAGGTATGCTGGTGCTGATGGGGATAGTGGTCAATAACGGTATAGTACTGGTGGATCGTATTAATCAATTGCGCCACGAAAGCCCGGATGCAGAGCTGGTGCCTTTGATTATTGAAGCCTGTGAAGCACGGTTACGACCTATTCTGATGACAGTCTCGACTACTGTATTGGGTTTATTACCACTGGCCTTTGGCGATGCCAGCATAGGTGGCGATGGTCCAAGTTATGCGCCTATGGCCATAGCTATTATAGGTGGACTGGTGTTTTCTACCTTAACCAGTTTACTGCTGGTGCCTTTAACTTACTGGGGCTTAATACGCTTTACCATCCGCTGGTCTGGCTTTTTAGGCAAAGCCAGAGTACTGGCGAGTAAGGTGATTACGGCGCCTTAAATCGTAAAGTGAACAGTTGGTAGGCTAGTTTTCCGCTGGGCTCAAAACCAGCGCATATGCGTAGCATCACCAATTTTTTCGAGGCATAAAATGAGAGCGATATGAAAAACCTGTTGCAAGCCATGCTTTGTGTAGTTCTACCGTTTTATGCTGCCGCAGATGCCGTTTCCCAAGCTAAGGTAGATGCGCCCAAGCCGCCTTGTGCAGAGGTAGCGGGCGGGAGGTTCGATACTGTGAAAGTTGAGTTGCTGTTTAATGAGCTGGAGCAGGAATCGACACGAGATCTGAGAGGTGTCGTGATCAGCCGCCACGGATGCGTTCAAGCGGAACGATACTTTAATGGCGATGGGCCAGAGTCTCTGCGGGATATTCGTTCTGCCGCCAAAAGTATCACTGCTGTATTGATGGGTATTGCGATTGAGCAGCGCCTGTTACCTGGTGTGGATGAGCCCATAGCTAAGTTTCTGCCTGCTGGCATGCCGACGGCACAACAACAGATCCGAATTCGCGATCTCCTGACCATGCGCTCAGGGCTTGATTCTGATGATGACGACGCTAAAAGCCAAGGCAATGAAGACCGGCTGGATAACAGCTCTGCCTGGATCCCTTTTGCTTATAAAGTGCCGCTGAAATATGCGCCAGGCGAGCGCTATGTGTATTCGTCGCTGAATGCCTTTCTGGCAGGAGCTGTTGTAGAGCACGTGTCGGGCATGCCACTTCAGAGCTTTGCACAACAGCACTTGTTTGAACCTTTAGGTATTAAAGATTTTTCCTGGCGGCGTGGCCCGAAAGGAGAAGGTGTTGGCCAGGGTAATTTGAGTATCAGCGCCCGCGATATGACGAAAATAGGTTCGTTAATGCTGAACAAAGGACGGGTTGGCCAGCGTCAGATCTTACCTGATGCCTGGGTAGCTGAGGCCATGTCGCCTATCGTCAATATAGCGCAGTATGATCCGTACGCCGATAGCTATGGCTATATGTGGTACAGCAAGCAATACGAGCAAGCTGAGCGCTCTATTCTGGTTCATTTTGCTTCGGGCAACGGTGGCAATAAAATCTACATAGTGCCTCAATACGATCTTGTGATCGCTGTTACGTCAACGGCTTACGGGCAAGGTTATGGACAGCGAAGGTCTGAACATATTTTGCTACAGCTGCTTGATGCTGTTTCTTGAGCTGGCTTCACCTGGTGACAACTCCATTGATAATCCCTCCCAGCCTCTGTTGCTATATCCAGCAAATAGCTGTTGGCAAGAGAGAGTGGAAAGACGCACGGGGTCAGGTCTTGCCCCTTGCCCCTGTATTTCGGAGGCTAGATAAATCATTAGCTTTAAACGGATTGGTGATGCCATGTTTATAGAGGGTCTACATTCTTTGTGTATTTTGTCTGTTGCTGATTTGATGGAGCACAGAACAAGACCTGACCCCAAACGCTCAATCCAGTTCGCTGCTTTGCATCCCGCTTGGACGCCTGCACAGCAAATGGTCAGCGCACAGTGCTGTGGAGTCGAAAAGATGGCTGTGAAATTAGCATTATCAGGCGAGCGCTGAGCATAGGCCCAGAGAACAACCATTTATTGATCAGACTTAGGAGACAGAATGCGATTTCAAAGAAGGCGAAATGGATTTTATATCGGAGCTTTTGTTGGTTTTTTTGGTCGTTTTATAAACGAATCAAGGCTTTCGGACCCAAAAGATACGAGTTTTGTTGAAATCTTGTTCGATTCCGCATTGTATAGTTTGGCCTGTGGGATTTTGTTGTTTGTTGGTGTTGTTGGGCTCGCCGGCAGAGCTCATAGCGATAAAGGCTGATATGGATAAAACACCAGCCATTCCGCCCAGCACAACGTAAACCGAAATTCATCAACACCAAAGCTATGGAGTCCTTAAGCCAGCATCGAGCGGAACTTTGCGAACTTCGGGGGTAAGTCTTGTGCGTTGTCCAGATATTTCATTGAGTGGCCGTTTAGGCTGGTTATTGAATTGGATATGCTTTTTAGGTAGCCGATTTCACCAACACCTTTGTTTTTTATTTGTGGAGTACAGGGCAAAACCAACCCCAAAAATCTGCTATCGCCTGACCTAATCATTTATCTTAAGTGACCCAGAGCTTCCTGGCGGCCATGCAGTATTCGGATTATTTCAATCTGGTTCGCTTTCAGCCGATAAAATAAGGTGTGGCTTTGAATGGCTAAGCTTCTGATATCAGATAAAATTTACGCACGCTCGACGCCAATGAATGGTTGTTCAGTAAGCAACCAAAGTTGGTTTTTAATGACAGACAGGTAGTTATCGGATTGGGCTTGTCCCCACTGCCGAAGGCCGTATGGGTAGATATCTTCCAGAGCATTTTTAGCAGCAGGCGCAATGATGAGCTTATAAGCTGCCATGTGCTCAGCCTTTTATATCGTCAAACAGTGAATCCAGCATAGCTTTTGATTCAATGGCAATGCCTTCACCACTGTCCAATTGATTAGTACCAATTTTCAATTGATCGCGCAGGAGAGCGAGTTTCACCTGGTGGATCCAGTCTTCGTGAGTATCCATAAAACGTAACGCTTCGCGGATCACTTCGCTGGCATTATTGTACAACCCACTTTCAACTTTGGCTTTAATCCGGGACTCTAATTCAGTCGTCAAAGATATATGCATGATGATCTCAAAGGGTAAATATGAATATCTATCATGCTAGACACCGCTACAAAGATTATCAATCTGTGTAGCAGTGTCAGCGGGAGCTATCAGTTGTAAGCGCTACTTTGTTGTTTCAGCCTGCAATTTTTCCAGCTGAGCCCATAACTCTTCTGCTTCTGCGGTTAAATCAGCAAATAAGCGCATATCGCCTTTTCGCTGTGCCAACATGGCTTGTTCAGCTTTGGCATCGTATTGCTGACGTAATTTTTTGACAGGATCGCGCTTTAAAAAACTAAACATAGCTGGCTCTTAGGATAAAAAAGGACTGAGTGCAGTATCTACGCTCAGTCCTGTTCGTTAGCCCACTAAAAACTACAGAGCTTTGAAAATCGCCTCCACAGTAGCTTTGGCATCGACGGGCGGGAAAGAAAAATTATAATGGCACTCTACCCGGATAAAGTCGGCTGTTGTTTCGTTTTTTTAACACTCAATAGAGATGGGTTACTGGTCGTTGATTCTCGCGGAACAACCATTCAAACCACAGATGAATTGGTTACTCAGTTTTCGCTGGGCGCATTTATAATTGGCGAATAATCGCATAACAAGTTGCCGCAAGCCGCTGGATTGGCTTTGTCCTTGGTCAGGCCATTTTTCCGTCCTTTTATCCCAGTCCGATAGCGCAGGCGAACAGCCAGGTGTTTACTACAGCTTATGATGACTAACCTGGTATATAGTTAGGTTTGGGCGGCAATTAGCCGCCCTTTTTTATGGTGTCATTCTTTATACTGGCACCAGAGGCATCAGTTATTGATCCACTGCTGATTGCTGTTGTTGTGGCAGCTGTATTGGATTAGAACGGCCTGATCATTCAGGCTCGACGCTGTCACATCAACACAGCGGTTGCTGTAACGTGAGCGCAAACGGTAATAACCCGAGCCCATATCTTCTTTCAGCCATTGCTGGCTGTTGGAGCTACTGCAGTTGTTTTGTACCAGCTTAATATTGTTGGCTGTACTTTGACTGGCGAGATCCATACAAAATCCGCTGTGGTTTACTTTTAACCTGACATAACCACTGTTTGTGGCTTCAGTGTGCCATTGTTGATTGGTTGTGCTGCCACAACTGTATTGCTGCAATATGGCCCCTGAGCTTTGACTCAGTGCTGGTACATCGATGCATTTGCCACTCAAACGGGATTTGATCCGGCTGGAACTCGCTTCCAGAAAGGCCTGCATTGCAGGTCCGGGTCCACCACTTTGAGTAAAAGCGCCTAAAGTGTAACCCTGCCAGCTGGCATAAGCCTGAGGTTCCMAATAGAACACCGCTAAACCCATCCCTGCATTGACCGCTGCCACTTTGTTTATCAAATCGGCCACAATTTGTTTTGCTTGTGGATGATCCCATGGCGCTCCTACTTCGGCTACCATCACACCAGTACCGTAAGTTGCAGCCATTTCATTTAACGTATACAAACAGGCCGCATTGGCATTTTGCCAGGTGTAGCCCGGTGCATTGGTTGGATAGGCCGAGGCGGCGATAATATCGAAATTAGCGCCATTGGTTTTTAAGCCATTAAAAATCCAGCGGAAATTTTCCACATTATGGCAATTAGCCAGATGCACTATCACAGGAGTCGCAGGGAACACATCTTTTACTGCGTTGTAACCTGTGTTGGTCAGCCAGGCATAGTTTTGCATATTCAATGAAGCACGGCCTTCAGGCCATAACATACCATCGTTGGTCTCATTACCCACCTGCACCCAATCCGGCGTTATGCCAGCGTTACGCAGCTGCAACAGGCTGGTTCGGGTATGAGTCCAGACATTGTCCATCAGTTGTTGAAAACTATAGTTAGCCCAGGCTGCTGGCTTGGTTTGTTGGCCAGGATCAGCCCAGCTGTCGCTGTAATGAAAGTCGATCATCAATTTCATACCGGCAGCTTTCACTCGTTGAGCTTTGGCTAACACGTCGGCCATTCCGTTATAACCGTTCTGGGGATTAACCCAAACCCGTAAACGTACAGCAGTCATACCATGTTGTTTAAGTATCGGAAATACATCCTGTTGTGTGCCATTGCTGTTGTAAAACTGATAGCCGTTGGATTCCATTTCGGACAACCAACTGGTATCAGCTCCTAATACCACAGCGGCATAAGAAGCAGAGCTGGAGAAAAACAGGCAAGCCGAAGCCAGCCAGCATAAAAGTCGGCGAATAGTCATAAGTTACCCTTGTCGTTTGCTTTGATTATTATTCTGTGTCGGGTCTTTCCCAGCGGAGGCTCTTCAGAAAAGAGCAGGACGGCAAAAGTTATAGCAGTGAAGGTAAACGTTTACCAATATGTTTTTATACATTTTTTAGTTTTTTACTTATTCGTATGAATTTAAACAAAAAATAATATGTTAAACGGTTTCATTTTTGTCACCCGTCTTTGTATGTCACAGCAACAACAAAACCTGATATTTCAAATCTATCCAGGCCCTAAAATCAGCAGCTTTTCTTGTAAATCAATGAGCTGCATCTATTCTTAGTGCTGGTATTTTCATTTGTTGGTTTCATTATGACTTTTGTGATCAGCTGCGTGATGTTGTGTGCTCTGCTGCTGTTTCCTGCACAGCCCAGAGCAGAAGATGTGATCAAAATACGGCATTACCATTTGCAGCCCCGCCACGATTTTGCTTTAAAACTTCTGGAGCTGGTGCTGTTAAAAGCAGGTACTCCTTACCAAATTCTGGCGGTGAAATCGAATGAAGTACTGACAGAGGGCAGGGTGGAAAAAATGCTGTTGGATGGCGAGCTGGATATGCTGTTTATCTCCACTTCTGCAGCACGCGAGCGCACTATGATCCCGATTAAAGTTCCTATCTACAGAGGTTTACTCGGATTACGGTTGCTGCTGATCCAGCCACAAAACAATGAAAAATTTAAGCAGATAAAAAACCTGCAGGATTTGAAACCTTATGTGGCTGGTCATAACGTGCATTGGAGTGATTTTGCAGTTTTTAAGGAAAACGGCTTAAAGGTGGTTAGCTCTACCAGTTATGACGCTTTATTTGAAATGCTGAAACACAACAGATTTGATTACTTCTCCAGAGGTGTCAATGAAGTCTGGTCTGAATTGGCGCTGCATTCCGAAGACTTGATGATAGCCGACAATCTGATGTTGTTTTACCCGCACCCTGTGTATTTTTTTGTCGGTAAACACAGGCCTGAATTGGCTGCTTTAGTGGAAAAAGGTCTGGCAATAGCCACCCAGGATGGATCTTACAAAACCTTGTTCCAAAGTTATTATGCAGACACGATCAAGAAAGCGAATTTAAGCAGCAGAACTATGATTTTTCTTAACAATCCGGCTGTGCCCGCAGGCACAGCCCCTATTGATACCAGTTGGTGGTTGCCTCCGGATCGCTGACTACAGTGCTTTTAAAATCGCATCCACAGTAGCTTTAGCATCACCAAAACACATCTGAGTATTGTCTTTATAAAACAGAGGGTTACTTACACCAGAGTAGCCTGTGTTCATGGACCGCTTAAACACAATCACGTTGTGAGCTTTCCATACTTCCAGCACTGGCATACCAGCAATGGGGCTGGTTGGGTCTTCAGCGGCTGCAGGGTTGACTGTATCGTTGGCGCCTATCACCAGCACTGTGTCTGTGTCTACGAGGTCTTCATTAATCTCATCCATTTCCAGCACTATGTCGTAAGGCACTTTAGCTTCTGCCAGTAGTACGTTCATATGACCTGGCATACGACCTGCCACAGGGTGAATACCAAAACGCACTTTCACACCACGAGCTTTAAGCTTCTGGCATATCTCCGCCACCGGATACTGTGCCTGAGCCACTGCCATACCATAACCTGGGGTGATCACCACTGAACTTGAGTTTCTCAGCAAATCCGCCACGTCTTCAGCATTGATTTCACGGTATTCGCCTTGCTCTTCGTCGCCTGAGCTTTGTTTTGCATCCACCTGACCAAAACCTCCGGCGATGACGGAAATAAAAGAGCGGTTCATCGCTTTACACATAATGTACGACAAGATAGCGCCGGAAGAGCCCACCAAAGCACCTGTGACAATCAGTAAGTCGTTGGAAAGCATAAAACCTGCTGCAGCAGCGGCCCAGCCCGAGTAGGAGTTCAGCATAGACACCACCACTGGCATATCAGCGCCACCAATGGAGGCAACCAGATGCACACCAAACAGCAAAGCAATCAGCGTCATGATTAACAGGGCAGGTTCTGCGCCATCAAAGCTGACAAAATAAACCAGCAATAGAGCGGATGCGATTAAGGCCAGTAAATTCAATTTGTGTTTATGCGGAATATTTAAAGGTTTAGAGCTTGCTATACCCCGAAGCTTGGCAAAAGCCACCACTGAGCCTGAAAAGGTCACAGCACCAATAAATACCCCTAAAAACACTTCAGTTAAATGCACGGTAAGCTCTGCGCCAGTCGTGGTGGCGAACTCAAAAAAGCTGTTGTACCCCACCAAAACAGCGGCCAAACCAACAAAACTATGCAAAATAGCCACTAATTCAGGCATTTGCGTCATTTCAACTTTTAACGCCAGCCTAAGGCCTATGGCAGCACCTATAGCCAAAGCGATAAATAGCGGCAGCATTGCATCCATGCTGACGCCTGCAATGGTGGCGAGCAGGGCAATGGTCATACCCAAAATACCCAGCCAGTTACCACGACGGGCTGTTTCCTGTTGAGATAAACCGGCCAAGCTCGCGATAAAAAAAGCGGCTGCCACTATATAAGATGCTGTGATTAATCCTTGTGTCATGGCTGTTACTCCCCGCCTTTACTGAACATTTTCAGCATGCGCTGTGTGACGGTAAAACCACCCACTATATTGATGCTGGCAATAAGCACGGCAAAAAATGCCAGTACCTGCACCAGTAGTGAATCGCTGCTGATTTGTAGCAAAGCCCCCAAAATGATAATGCCTGAAATGGCATTAGTGACTGACATCAACGGGGTATGCAAAGCATGAGTCACGTTCCAGACCAGGTAGAAACCGACGACGCAGGATAGTAAAAACACCGTAAAGTGCGCTAAGAAATCACTGGGTGCTGAGTACCCTATCCAGAGTAATAACACCGCGGCTATGCCTATAAACCAGTTGGAATTAATGGATTTTTTCGGGACTGCCGGAGCTGTTGTGGCGGCTGCTACTGGTTTAGCTGTGGCGGTGACGCTGATGGCTGGAGGTGGGTAGGTGACTTCGCCCTGATGCACCACAGACATAGTGCGGATAATCACATCCTGCATATCCAGCACCATCTGGCCATCTTTGGTTTTGCATAAAAGTTTGGCTAAGTTCACCAGGTTGGTGCCATAGAGCTGTGAGGACTGAGCCGCTAAACGGCCTGGTAAGTCGGTGTAGCCTATCACTTTGACGCCTGATGCTGTTTCTGTGATTTGACCTTGTACTGTGTATTCACAGTTACCCCCTGTCGCCGCTGCTAAATCAACAATAACAGAGCCTGATTTCATCGAGTCGACCATCTCTTTAGTGATGAGCTTTGGAGCCGGTCYGCCTGGGATAAGCGCTGTGGTAATAATAATGTCGACTTCTTTGGCCTGAGCGGCAAACAGCGCCATTTCAGCGGCAATAAATTCATCCGACATTACTTTGGCATAACCACTGGACGACGAGCCATCTTCGGCAAATTCGAGTTTTAAAAACTCACCGCCCAACGACTCAATTTGTTCTGCTACTTCAAGCCGGGTATCAAAAGCCCGCACTATAGAACCCAAAGAACGTGCAGCGCCAATAGCAGCAAGACCCGCGACGCCAGCACCAATCACCAGCACTTTTGCGGGTTGCACTTTACCTGCTGCGGTAATTTGGCCACTTAAAAAACGGCCAAAACTATGAGCTGCTTCAATGACGGCGCGGTAACCGGCAATATTCGACATCGAAGACAAAGCATCCAGCGATTGAGCGCGCGAAATACGCGGCACCATATCCATCGCCAGTACATTTACCCCCTGTGCGGCAAGGCGGGCCACTAAATCAGGGTTTTGCGCTGGCCAGATAAAACTCACCAGCGTGCTGCCTTTTTGCAGTTGGTCAATTTCCTGCTCTGTAGGGGCATTGACCTTATAAATCAGCTCGCTGGCCCAGAGTTTTGTGCTGTCGGCTATGCTGGCACCGGCCTGACTATAAGCGTCATCGCTAAAACCTGCCAAAGCTCCAGCGCCCGCTTCCACCAGCACAGTAAAGCCTAATTTACGCAGTTGCTCCGTGGTGGCTGGTGTAGCCGCCACCCGGGTTTCGTCTTGTAGTGTCTCTTTGGGGATTGCAATAAACATCCTGACCTCGTCCTTTTTTTGTCGGGCCAGTAGTTTTCCGGCCCCTTATGGTTTTGATTCTGCGCACATTTGCTTATCGCACCTGCAGTTTGAGGATAGTCGGCTATTTGGTTTTTGCTGTTTGTGTTTACAAAATGGAGAGTGCCAGTAAGTAAATCGCAGGAGATTTGGCGGGCGGAGTGATGTGATTCAATACTGTAAAGAAAAACCCCGAGTAACGCTCAGGGCTTTTTAGGACTTGATAAGGCCGTTATTTACCCGTGGCTTCTGCCGCTTCAACAATCAGCTGTGCAACTTGCTGTGGGTTTGATGTCATCACCACATGAGAGGCATCTTTGATTTCAACAATCTTTTTTGCACCAGCACGCTCGGCCATAAATTTCATTGCAGCGGCCGGGATATTTTTATCGGCAGTACCGTAAATGGCCCAGGATGGAGTTTTTTTCCAGGCAGGAGCCCCTGATGCTTCATGCAATGCTGCTTCAGTGACTGGGCGTTGAGTGGCGGCCATTAAGGCTGCTTCAGCTGCAGACACATCTGCTGCAAATTGAGCATGAAATTTATCCTGCTGAATATACAAATCTTTGTTGCCATCTTTTAATACCACAGGAGCAGCAAGTGTTGGACCTAAGGTGCCACCTGGATAACGTCCTGATAATTCGGCAATATTTTCACCTTGTTCAGGAGCAAAAGCTGCTACATAAACTAAAGCTTTAATTTTTGTCTGATCGGCAGTCTGATTGCTGATCACCGAGCCACCATAAGAGTGACCCACTAAAACAACCGGACCTTTGGTGTTTGCCACTACATCAGACAGATAAGCTGCATCGCTTTTTACACTGCGCAGTGGGTTAGCGACAGCAATCACCGGGTAACCTTGTTCATGCAGTTCAGCAACTACGCCATTCCAGCTTGAAGATTCAGCAAAAGCACCGTGTACTAATAAAACCGTTGGTTTTTCTGCTGCAAAAGCGGCGGCGCCAAAGGTCAGGCCTAGTGTTGTTATAGCTGTGGTTAATAAACGTGATTTGAAATTAGTCATGTTAGTTTCCTTCTGGGTTTGCAAGCTTAGTGAATGAGTTGCGATCTTTTGATCGCGCTCAGTTGTTTAATTTTTTGCTCGCTTCAGGTGGAGTTGCTGTTTTCCCCTTGTTAGCGGCTGTGATTATAGTAAGCCGTCTTTCTTTCCTTTTGGGTTCAAATAGTCTAAGTTATGCAACAGATCGTCTAATTTGGTTTTATTTAACACAGAAGGATATTGATGGATAGGTTATCAACCTTGTTAGCCCAATTTGGTATGCACGCCACCACTATTTTTGGGGGTGTGCTTAGGGCTGAAATGGGTTTTGCTGTCACCGACAGAACAGCCAAGTTGCATTTGTTACGCTCTGGTGATGCAGTATTGCAACTGGAACAGCAAAAAACCGTGCAGATCACAGAGCCAAGTTTGTTATTTATCCCAAGGCCTTGTAGTCATAGCCTGAACACTGTGCAAGGGCCGAAATCCGATCAGCAAGTGGAGCTGGTATCAGCGTCATTAAGTTTTGATGGCGGGCTGGATAACCCACTGACCACGGCTTTACCGGCTTATGTGCTGATGCCTTTGGCTGAAATTTCTATGCTCAGTGGCAATCTGGATTGGTTGTTTGATGAAGCTTTTGCGCAGCATTGTGGCAAAAATGCGGTGCTCAACCGCTTGTTTGAACTGGTGGTGATCCAGTTGCTGCGCTATATGATGGCCAACAGCAGTGTGTCGACCGGTATGATGGCCGGGCTTGCAGATTTACGGCTGTCGAAAGCTGTGACTTTAATGCATGACCAGCCCGCCAGGGCCTGGACTGTGGCTGAACTTGCTACTGCCGCCAGCATGTCCAGAGCAAGTTTTGCCGCCAAGTTTCATAAAGTGGTGGGCATAACGCCAGCCGATTATCTGGTGAGTTGGCGGGTCAGTCTGGCACAAAAACTATTGCGTGAAGGTCGCCCTATAGCTCTTATTGCCGACGAAGTAGGCTATGAAAGCCCGTCAGCTCTGGCCCGCACTTTCAGGCGGAAAACCGGCAATAGCCCAAGAGAGTGGCTGCAGTTACAGGCGAATTAAATGCGTTGTAACCGGGCAGCTGTTACTTCATAGGTATGAAAAAGCCCATGTTGATCATGGGCTTTGTTTTATGATTGCGCCTGTTTAAAAAACGAAAGGGCGGCGATCAGATAGAGTCTGAAAAGACTGCCGGTTGTTCCTGCTCTTTGTGCTTCTCTTTGTACTTCTGCGCAAAAGTTAGAATCGCCATACTGATGCTGCCAAAAATCAAAAAGCCGGCTGTCACGGGAATTAGAGTACCGTTGTACATCTGCCCTATCACCGTGCCTATGGTCATCGACATAATGGACGAGGTCGAGCCAATAATAGCGGCTGCTATGCCCGCTACATGACCCATAGGTTCCATCGCCATGGCGTTGATATTGCCAAACACCAGACCAAAGCAGAAAAACAGCACCGAAGCGTACAGCACAAAAGTCCACAGCTGTATTTCAATGACTAAATGAAGTGCTAAAAATAAGGCTGAGCTGATAATAATTCCCCAGACAGCGCGGTTGGATAAATGCTGCATCCCCCATTTTTGCACCAGACGGGAGTTCACCAAAGAGGCCGCGCCAAAGACTATGGCCAGTAAACCAAAGTACAAGGTAAATAACTCGCCTGTTTTGAATAAGTCCTGAAATATTTGTTGTGATGAGTTCAGATAGCCAATAAAGCTGCCAAAAAACAACCCCATACAGATCATGTAGCACAGCGTTGGCACGTTGCTGATCACTTCCTTAAAACCTTCAACAAAGCCTTTAGTACTCATGGCAATACGATGCTCTTTCGGCAGTGTTTCTTCTAAGCGCATGAAAATCCACACCACAATAAGCAATGCATAAAATACATAAAGCACAAAAATATCACGCCATGAGCCTACCCATAGCACAGCCTGTCCCAGGCTTGGAGCTAAAGCCGGCACCATGACAAATATCATCATCACCAGCGACATAATACGCGCCATATCATTGCCGGAGTATTTGTCCCGCACTATAGAAATAGCCGATACATAAGGGCCTGATACGCCCAAGCCCTGCACAAAACGGCCAAACAATAAGGTATTGATATCGGTGGCGAAATAACAAATCACAGTGCCGACTAAAAACAGCGCTATACCACCGTTTAATACTTTTTTACGGCCAGTGGCATCCGACAGAGGCCCACAAATCAGTTGGCCAATCGCCATACCAAAAAACAAAGCACTGACCACCAATTGCGCCTGATTCGGATGGCTCATGGCAATATCTGCACGAATAGCGTCCAGCGCTGGTAATAATGCATCAATAGAGATGGCAACAATAGACATCAAAAGCGCCACCAGCAGGGTAAATTCGCCGGTAGAAATACGCGACTTAGGCGCATGAGTGGAGTAATCAGACATTCACAGCATTCCTTGTTTAAAACGGCCCGAAAAAGGCGGAGCTAGTTTACCTTCTTTACCGGACTTGGGTGGTGGCAAATCTAAACAAATTTGGCAGTAGTCGGTTACAGATGAGGTTAATCGACAGGAATTGAGGATATAGGCAGTTTCACTTTGGAGGGGCTCAGATCAGAAAGAGGGCAGCTTTTTTTCCGCATTTCTTTTCAGTTGAGCTGAAATGTTATCGTTTAATTCAAGCCAGCTAAAGTCTTTATTCCAGGCTTTTTTAAAGTCTTCTCCGCCTTGTGAGTTATTCAGTATTTCTTTTAAATCAAATACTGTTGAAAAATTACTTTCATTGACCTCGTAGTCTGACCAGCCCATAGTTCCGAAGTCTAAATGTGCTAAGAAACTAGACCTAAAATCCTTAGCTGCGCTCACAAAATCTTCGTTGGCATTCAATTTTTCCAGTATGAAAGCTTTTTCATCATTGCTCAGTTGGCCTGTAATTTCCAGTTCACCTGATTGATTCATTGATATACCCCAGTCTTTACTGAATAATTCAGGCTGCTTGCTCCTTATCTCAGCCATGATTTCGTCATACTGAGAAAACATTTTTTCAACAGATTGAGACACTTCACCGCCAGGCATGTAAAGATTGAACATGGCCGTCGAATTCCTGAGTAGCGCCTTTTTTTCGATTTCCGGAGTCGTTAAAACATGATTTGACACTATAGTCATTGACTTGTTATAGGTTGGGTCAGGTTCTTGGTGTTGATTTTTGTGATAAGTATCTTCGGCTAGTCGCGCCAGTTCACTATTTAATTGCTCTTCACTATGTACAGCTTTTTTGACTTCCAGTGCCGGGCTGTTCGACATAAATAGGGATGCTTGGTTTGGATCCTGTGGATTAACTTTCATGTCACTTCCTTGTTCTTCCGCTATTAGTTTGTTGTCGGCAAGAGATCCTCTTACTTGAGTTTTTTTATCAATAAAGTTACCGCTCATTTACTTATGGATGAGGGTATTACCTTAAATAGATAAAGGTTCTCTCCACTACCTACAGTTTTTGTCTGGGACAGAGAATTTCAGCCTCTACCAGTAGCTGAGTAGCTGATTTCTATTGCGGGCATCTTCGTTATAGATTTCAGCTAAGAATATCCATTTCTCTGTATTGTTCAGCCTGTTCCAGGGGGGTAAATCCGCAAATCAGTAAGAATTGAGGCTTACCACCTTAGTTGTTGCTATTTCGGTTGCTAAACCCGGCTCAGTTATTGCTGATTAGCTGCAGCACAGGCTGTACCCGACGGCCAAAATAGATTTGTACTGTGACTTGTTGACCAGCCGCCAGGCTCAACTCGAATTCCTGCGGAAAGATACGGCTGCAGTCGGCCATTAAAGCCACTAAATGTTCCTGATTAAACATACGCTGGCCACCAGCACCATTGGTCAGGGTAACAATAGCCACACGTTCGCCGTTATCTGCGGCCAGCAATGCATAGTTATCCAGGATCAGATCGCTGCGTCTGGGCACAATGTTTTTATCCCGCTGACAATTTAACTCCACTTCTTTAAATGGCGAAGGTTCAAACCTTAGCACCTTATCTCTGTCCGGCTCATAGGCATGTACACTGGTACTTAGCAGGGCCAATAACAACCACTTATTCATTACTACCTCAATAGTTGCAAAAAGGTTACATTAACGTATTTTTATCCAGTTGCCCAGCCGCTTAAACTTCAAGGTTGTATTAAGTTGTAACCACTCTTATGTGGTTGTTATTACTGCTATAAATGCTTTACAGTAACTAGCATTAATCAGTGTAAAAGGAATTGTAAAGACATGGCAACTGCGTACAGCTTTAAGAACCCGGAAATGATTATCGCGGGATCCGCACTCATCGTTAGTTTAATCACGGCTTTTGCCAGTATTTACTCAGCCTTTATTGATAGGGCCTACGCCAGATCCTCGGTATGGCCAAGAGTGGAAATTCATAGGACCTACAATAATAATGATGAACCCTATTTTTCATATATCGTTAACAATAAAGGCACTGGGCCTGCGGTGATCAAATACGCAAAGCTGAGCTATGAAAACAAACCCGTCAAAAGCTGGCCCAGCTATCTGGAAATGCGCAGTGGCCGTACTATTGGGCATACGCAATCTCATATAGGCTCTAAAGTGTTGTCGGCTGGCGAGTCCATTAAACCAATGGAAACCAGGGATAAAGAAGTTGCAGCTCTGTTGGCTGACGAAGATGGTCTGCATATCGAACTTTGTTATTGCTCTATTTACGACGAGTGCTGGCTGGCAGACAGGATGAATGAACCCATCCTTGTTGCTCAGTGCACCATAGAGGATAAAGAACGGTTTTTGCAGTAAGGGAGAGCCGGCGCACAGCAGCATTATTTGTTACGCGGCGCCGAATTGAGCAAGAATGCAGCTACTGCCTGATGCAAAAGTGGCTACAGGCTGCGCTGGAAATCATCTGCTAAGCGGCTGAGTTCTTGTAGTTGTGTTACTTTTTGTCGTTTTTTTTGCTGCAAACGCAACATCATCAGCAGACAAAGCGGGCATACCACCAGACTGTAAAACAGCAACAGGTCTGTGGGGATCTCTGCAAGTTTCCTCCACTCTAGCAGCCACAACAAGCCGGAGAATAAGATCAAGGCAACACAGGACAACTGCGTATAGAGGTAGTAACGCAGTGTGAGCTGACAGGCCCGGGCGCGAAATTGCACTAAACCGCTGCTGCTCCAGTTGTCATAGGCCAGTATAGGTCTGTGCACTGTCCAGCCGATATAAGCTGTGCTAAGGGCCCCGCATGTGAGGAACACAGCAGCCAGATACCCCAGCCATCCCGGCATAGTAAAGGCTAACCAGCAAGCTGTGGTCAGCATCACTACTGCACTAAGCCATTCGCCGTACATCAGCCATTTTTGTTGGCGTTGACGCTTTGTGGCTTGTGCGAGATCCGTCTCGTTGGGCAACTGTTCGGTTGGGGTTTTCTGTTGTTGCCAGCTTTTTGTCAGGGCGGCAAAATCAAAATTATCTGCCATTTTGCATGATCTCCATCAGTTCTGTTTTAGCGCGATTTAACCGCACTCGTACTGCCCCCTGGCTTAACTGCAGAATTTCTGCGATCTCCGGGGTATCCACATCTTCCATCGCCAGCAAAATAACCTGGCGGTTGGCTGCGGATAAGCGCCGTACTGCCTGCATTAACTGTTGGCTTTGCTGCTGCTCTCCAACTTCCGCTGAAGGGCAATCCTGCACAAACTGATGCAGGCTGTCGTCATCCAGCGGCTGCCACTGTTGGCGTTTTGCTCTGGCTATATGATCCACTGTCACGTTGTGCACAATGCGAAATAAATAGGCGCGTGGCATTTCTGCTGCCTGAATACGTGCCGCTGACTGGTGTAGCGCCAGAAAAATATCCTGCTTTAAATCCTGCCGTGCTGCCGGGTCTGCTTCGCATGCCATCAGAGTGCGGCTGATGGCGCCCTGATTTTGTTGCCACAGTTCTAACAAAAACTGCTCCGGCGACATAAAGCTGGTGGTGGATAGAGTCAAAAAACCTCCCTGTTCAATATCTTAGAGTTTTTATCGAAGTTATCACTCTGCTCTTAGTAAGTCTGCCCTTGTTGGCAAAGTGTTACAAAAATAAATAAAAAAATTTTTGTAACAGCTGACAAAAACAGCACGACTTCTTAAGCAAACACAACAAGTTCACTTACCTTGGCTTTAAGGAGTCTTACTTTGAAAACAATGACTTTAAAAAAATCAGTCCTGTTTTGCCTGATTTCAAGCTGTTCTCTGCCACAGGCCGTCGCTGAAAAACCAGCTGCGCAGGCCGGGACAGTGCTGTACCACAATGCCACTTTAATAAATCCCGCTACAGAGCAGCAATTGAGCGATGGTTGGTTGCTGGTCAAAGATGGTCGCATAGTGCAAATGGGCCAACAGCAACAAGGTGATGGCCGCTTACCTGCAGCGACTCAGCAGATTGATGTACAGGATCAGTTTCTGATGCCAGGTCTGATAGATGTGCATCTGCATCTGACCGCAGGGCCACACAGAGTCGAGATGCAGGATGGTCGGCCAGTTATGACGCTAAAAGGTCATAGCGAACTGACCCGCTATCATGCACTGAGCACTCTGGCTACTGGTGTGACTACCGCTTTTAGCCCAGCAGGTGAACCAGAGGCTAACGCTGAATACGCCAAACAGCAGAGAGCTGGACACTGGCCTGGTCCAAAGTTGAGTTATGCCGGTTTTGTATTTGAACCTACTCCCATTATAGGGGGATCTGTGCATCCAAAAGATGAAGCCGGCTGGCGAGCTGAAATCAGCAGACAAAAGTCGCTGGGTGCAGAGTACATCAAACTCTATCAGGGCTTAACCAAAGAAGAAGTGGCGATGGGGATAGATTTGGCCAAAGCGGCTGGATTGAAAACCATAGCGCACCTTGATGGCGTCAGCTGGCAATATGCCGCCGATCTGGGTATTGATGCCTTAACTCATGCCTTGCCTACCAGTGCAGAGCTATTAACCGGTGAGGGTAAAGCCGCTTATGTAGCCGAACGTAAAATTCCGCATAGCGCCCGCTTTGTTTATAGCTGGTTTAAACACGTTGATTATGACAGCGCACCTATGCAACAGCTTATCGACACTCTGGCCCGCCAACAAACCCGGATTGATCTGACGTTAGTTGCGAATGAACTGATGTACTTCGCCCGCGAGTTGGAAACCTTATACCCGGAACAGGATATGTGGGTGTATCACCCACAAATGCGCAAGCGCTGGCGCACGACATTGGCTGCGCCCAGTTATGACTGGTCAACAGAAGAAATGGCGACAGCACAGCAACAAATACCCAAGGTACAGCAATTGTTTA
This sequence comes from Rheinheimera sp. 1928-s, assembly GCF_029269265.1. Classification (GTDB taxonomy): domain Bacteria; phylum Pseudomonadota; class Gammaproteobacteria; order Enterobacterales; family Alteromonadaceae; genus Pararheinheimera. The sequence goes on along the minus strand of NZ_JARIXP010000005.1, from coordinate 339,679 downwards.
AACGCCTGTATGACGCCGGTGTGCCGCTGGCTATTGGCACCGACAGCGTCGCCAGCGGGCCATTTTACCTGCGCGAACTGCAACTTAGCCAAGCTGCTGGCCTGACAAACTGGCAGGTTTTGCAACTGGCGACCAGCGGCGGCGCACATCATCTGGGCCTGACCGATCATGGTCAGCTTAAAACAGGTTATGTCGCCGACTTTATTGTGCTGAAAAGCGACCCACTGCACGACCTGAAAGCGCTAAATACGCTGCATACAGTGGTGCAGCAGGGCAGAGCCTGGCCTGTGGATAAGTTAAAAACTGAGTTGGCATCCCTGTCTGATCTCAAATTTTAAGCTTTTAAAAAACTAAGGTACTTCACAATCGCCACGAGGATTATTTGATGGAAACTTTAAACTACTGTGTTTCTGAGCTGACGACTGAGCTTCACTCCACCGACGCTGAATTTCTGGTGCTTTTTATGGTGTTCTGGCTGGTCGCTTCGGTACTGCAAAACAAATTACAAATGAACGATAACGAGGAGTAAGACATGGAAACTTTACAACAATTTTTCGATAGCTTTATGCAAGCTTGGCAACAAGCTGATCTGGCATTTTTATTGATGTTTGGTCTGTTGTTCTTCGTGGTCTGGTTTTTGCCAAGCCTGCTGGCTTTGGCCTTTAACCGCCAGCACGCTGGTAAAATTGCCTTGCTCAATATACCTGCAGGTTTTTCCTGGATAGCCTGGGTGGCTCTGATGGTATGGGCTATAACCGGCAAACTGGGCGATAAACTGGCTACGAAAGCCCGCTTAAAACCAGTGGTGTAAACAACTGCTTTTGTTTATCGCAAGCTGCTGCCTGTTTAGTTGCAGGCAGCAGTGTTTTAAACCACAGAATTAACGTTTTATATGCGTCGGTATCACTGCTGCCTTAACACCATAGCCGGTTTGCGTCCCGCAACTTGCCAGGCCAATGCCGCAACTGTGCACCAGCAAATAGCGAAGGTCGCTGCTGCCGCCAGCAGATACCAGAGTGGGTTTTGGCTGATGCGTACGCTGAATTCACTTAGCCAGCTATTCAGTGCCCAGAAAGTAGCCGGTATAGCCAGCACAGCACTGATAGCCATCAGTTTTATATATTCACTGGCCAGTAAATTCACCAGATTAAAACGCCCTGCGCCCAGTACTTTACGCATTGCCACTTCGCGTGAGCGTTGCTCTGCGCTAAAAGCGGCCAGACCAAATAAACCAACGCAAGTGAGAGCTATGGCCAGCGCGGCAAATAGTGCTATGACTTTGCCCTGACGTTGCTGGTTCTGGTAAATCGCATTGTAGTCATCAGTCAACCAGCTTAGTTTTAAGTCCTGACGCTGCAGGCGCTCAGTCAGCAGGTCTTGTACTTTGGCACGGGCGGCAAGGGCCTGTTCTGGTTGCATACTGAGCAGTATATTGGCGTACGTCATAGGAGAGCGGCCGCAAATCAAAATTAAAGGCTCTTGTTGTTTTAAGGCGGACCCTATCTGAATATCTGCAACTACACCCACCACCTGCATACGCAGTACAGGAACGTCTCCAGGCAGCAGCCATTGCTGACCAATCACGTCCTGCAGATTTTCGTAGCCCGCTTTACGTGCCAGCGATTCGGTAATGATCACTGCAGCTGTGGCATGATCGCCATGTCTTTGATACCAGTCGCTTTGGTAGGTTTCGCTAAAATCGCGACCTGCCAGCAAGGTCAGGCCTGCGGTTTTGGCAATATCAAAACCTGTGCCCATCTGCGAAATAGGTGGCAGCTCAGTGTCTTGAGTTTGGCCTGGTAACTGAATAGTCATCGCCTGAGAAATAGTATCTGTGATTTGCATATCCAGCATAGATACTGCATTGACACCTTCTACCTTTTGCAGACTTTGTAACAGGTTTTGATTTTCAGCATGAAACAACAGGCTGTTATCCATACCATTGACCATTAATCTGGCCTCACGCTGATAGCCTGTGCTCTGGTTTTGCAGCAGTTGTAATTGCTGCTGAAGTACAACGCTTGCCACCAGTAAACCTATAGTAATAGCGCCCTGCAGCACCAGTAAGCCTTTACGTAACCAGACAGCGGTGTTGCCTCGTTGAAAATCACCACTCAGTACTTTTTTCGCATCAAAGGCTGAGATAAATACCGCGGGATAGACACCGGCCAGAGCACCGACACTAAACACACTCGCCAGCAAAATCAGGCCAAAATTGCCGACATAATTCAGCTGAAGAGGGCGGTTCACCAAAAGGTTAAACTCTGGCAATACCAGCTCAACAACAACAGCGGCCAGTAAACCAGCACAGCAGGCGATCAATAAGGATTCCAGCATAAACTGCACAAACAGCTGGCTACGGCTGGCACCCAGCGCTTTGCGTACACCTACTTCTTTAGCCCGCATTGCAGCTCGTGCTGTGCTCATATTGATAAAGTTGATGGCAGCAATCAGCAGCAATAAGGCCGCCAACACCAGACAGATATTCACAGTAGCTGCTGAACCATTGACTTTAAATTCATAAGCCAGGCTGGAATGCAGATGGATATCCGTCAGGGCGCGTAGTTGCAGTTCCATCACTTGGCCGCCATCATAAGCTTGCTGATTCAACTGAGTAGTTAATTCGCGCAGCATAGCGGCTTGATCAAAATCGGCTGGTAATTGGATATAGCTATAGACGTTGTTGACCACCAGGCGACCAGCCGCTACTTCATCGCTGATCCGGCGCAATGAGCCCGCCTGAAAATGGCTTTGTTCAGGCATACGATATAAAGCGCTGACACTATAACGCTGCTCGCCAAGCTGCAATTGCTGGCCAAGTACAGTAGTGTTGCCGAATAACCTCAAGGCCTCTTGTTCAGATAAAGCGATTTGGTTTGGCTGCGTCAAAGCCGCAGTTAAATCGCCTTGCAGCACCTCAATCTGGAAAAAATCCGTGATATTGGCATCCACAGCTTGAGCCCATTCCAGAGATAGTTTCTGGTTTGAACCTGTCATGCTTAACTCCGGCGCCCCTGTGTTGATCCGGGTCACTTGAATCCGCTTGTCATAGTTTTCCAATATAGCTTTCATTGCCGGGCTGGAAACCGGGAAGCGCTGGTTCACTGGCAGGAAAAACTGCTCCAGCCGGTAGCTATTTTCGGCATTCGGGTGCATGGTGTCATAACCCAGTTCATAACTGGCGTAGAGTAAAATTAATAAAGCAGAAGCCAGCCCTGTCGTTAATCCCAGCAGGTTCAGCGCTAAATGCGTCTTATGGCGCAATACGGCACGCACGCCAGTGATGAAATAATTACCCAGCATCGTCAGTGAGTTAAGCATATTTGGCCTCCAGCGCACGCTCGGTAATGATTTGACCATCCAGCATCCGTACTATACGGCTGGCGTAACGTGATTCATGTTCAGAGTGAGTCACCATCACCACAGTGGTGCCTTCGCGGTTGAGCTGACGCAGCATCTGCATGACTTCTTCACTGTTTTTAGAGTCCAGGTTACCTGTAGGTTCGTCGGCTAAAATCAGCGCAGGGTTAATCACCAAAGCACGGGCTACCGCAACCCGTTGTTGCTGACCACCAGAGAGCTGCAATGGCAAATGATCGGCCCTATGATCGATTTGCATGCGTTTTAAGATGGCTTCCACCCGGCTTTTACGTTCAGAAGCGGCTATGCCTTGATACTGCAAAGGCAGTTCAACATTCTGAAATACCGTCAGCTCATCAATCAGGTTAAAGCTTTGAAACACAAAACCAAGCTGGGTTTTGCGCAGCTGTGCTAATTGTTTTTCGCTGTAATGGGCTATGTCGGTGCCCTGAAACAAATAAGCGCCACAACTTGGGCTGTCCAGCATGCCCAGAATGCTCAGTAAAGTGGATTTACCGCAGCCAGAAGGGCCCATAATGGCGACGAAATCACCTTGTTCAATCACTAAATCAATCTGATTCAGCGCTGTGGTTTCAAGTTCTGCGGTACGAAATACACGGTTTAATTGTTGTAACTGGATCATAAGGCTGTCCTTAGTGTTGTAGTTGAATAGTATCGGCTTGTGCGAAATCGCGATAGCCGGAAATGATCACCTGATCGCCAGCGTTCAGGCCGCTGACAATTTCAATCTGATTGGCGCTTTGTTTACCCAGAGTGACGGCTTGTTTGCGAGCAGTGGCTGTTTTGCTGTCGAGCAGATAGACATACTGGCCAGCACTGTCGGTCAGGTAAGCACCGCGTGGCAGTACCAAGGCATCACGCTGCTGGGCTTCGAGTTGCAGTGTTAAGTTCACCGACTGGCCACGTTTCACCTTGTGTTCACCCGGCAGAGTAAATTCAAGTTGRAACTGGTTATTGACGACCCGGCTGTCAACCCGGCTGACTGTCAGTTGCAAGTCCTGTTGATTCAGGCTGGCATTGGCTTGCATGCCGGTGCTAACACGGCTTAAATAAAACTCATCAACACTGGCGACTAACTTGTAGCGGTCCGGGATATCAATTTGACCCATGCGGCTGCCCGGAGCGCGGGATTCACCGGCTTCGACGTTAAACTCGCTCAGATAACCGCTGACCGGAGCCCGCACCAACAGGTTTTGCACATTCTGGCGGGCAAATTCGAGGTTTTTGGTCAGCATAGCCACACTTTCACTTAACTGGCTTAATTGCTGTTTACGAATGGCTTCGTCCTGCTTCTGCTGCTGTTGTGTCAGCTTCAATCGCTCCTGCTGATAACGTAAATCCTGTTGCAAATTCAGCAGTGTTTCTTTGGCCAAAACGCCGCTTTTGACCAATGGCTCTGTCTGCGCCAGATTACGTTTGAGCGTCACCAGTTGATGTTCAATATCCAGCACATCACGTTTCAGGTTTAATCTGTTGGTTTCAATGGTCATTTGGGTATTACGTAGAAAATTCATCTGCTCTGTGACCTGAGCTTCACGGCTGATCAAATCCAGCTGTAATGCTGTGTTGCTAAGCTTGACCAGAGGCTGGCCTTGGGTCACAAACTGACCCTGCTCAATCAGTTTTTCTTCAACCCGGCCACCTTCAATCACATCCAGGTACACCGTCTGCTGCGGCATCACATTGGCGCGCAGTGCTATGCTTTCCTGCAGGCTTTGCTGCTGCACCAGGGCTGTGCTGACTGAGCTTAGTGGCAAGGCCAATGACATTTGAGCACTGGCTTGCCAGGTACTGCCAAACCAGGCTGTGCCTGCAAGCATTGCAACCACGATAGCTGGTGCTGTCAGGCGACGGCGGGTTGTGGGCGTGATTTTTTTATCCATTGGTATGCTCCAAAAAATCGTGTTCAGTGAGCTTTCTAACGCAATGGCTGTGCCAGATTGTAAGTTATTGTTTATCAATGGTTTATTGTTTTATGTTGTTTGGAACTGTCCGCTGGTGATACAACAGACTGTCCATAAATGGACAGTGTGAAAAAACCTTAAGCTATTGGATTTAAAAGACTGTTGCGAAGGCATGGCGTTTTCGGTAGGGTTCTGGAATCAACCGCAAGGACGTAGTCATGAAACAGCCCTATAAGGTACTGGTACTGGATGATAACCACGACATTCTGATCGCCAGCCGTATTTTTTTGAAGCAGCATTATACCCAGGTCGTGACCTTACATGAGCCTGCTTTATTAGTCAGTACGCTGCAGGATCCGCCAGACGGCCTGCCTTTTGCTTTGCTGTTGCTGGATATGAATTTCAGCCGCGATACCCAAAGTGGCGAAGAAGGTTTGTTTTACTTAAAACAGGCATTAAAGGCGCAACCAGAGCTCAAAGTAGTAATGATGACCGCTTATGCGGCCTTACCTTTGGCGGTAAAAGCTATGCAAAGTGGTGCTGCGAATTTTATTGCAAAACCCTGGCAGAATGAGCAGTTATTGCAGACGCTGCAACAGGCGGTGCAACAGCCAACTCAGCACACCTCTGCTCAACCCTGGTCTGCTCAACAGAGCCCAGCTTCGCGCGCAGCATCCGAAAACACTGCAACTGACACTATTCCACTTTTAGGTGACAGCCCGGCTATGCAGCAGGTACTGCGCACCATTGAAAAAGTAGCTGCCACTGACGCCAATGTATTGCTGCTGGGCGAAAGCGGCACAGGCAAAGCGTTGGTCGCTCAGGCTATTCATCAGGCCTCTAAACGCGCGGCTGCGCCTTTTGTCAGTGTGGATATGGGCAGTTTAAGCACCAGCTTGCTGGAAAGTGAGTTGTTTGGTCATAAAAAGGGCGCTTTTACCGACGCCAAAACCGACTATGCCGGCCGTTTTGTCGAGGCCAATGGCGGTAGTCTGTTGCTGGATGAACTAGCCAATCTGGCCCTGCCACAACAAGCCAAACTGCTGACTGCACTGCAAAACCGCACTGTGGTGCCTGTTGGCGCCAGTCAGGCTGTGGCTGTGGACATTCGTTTAATTTGCGCCACCAACGAAAACCTCTATCAGGCTGTGACAGAGGGCAGCTTCCGGCAGGATTTACTCTACCGTATCAATACGGTGGAGATGGTGTTGCCACCCCTTAGAGATCGCAAAGAAGATATCTCTTTGCTGCTGGATTGGTATCTGCAGCATTATTGCCAGCGTTATCAGCGCGACGGTTTACAGATAAGCGCTGCCGATAAGCGCACTCTGCAAAGTTATGACTGGCCAGGTAACGTACGGCAACTAGCGCATGCAGTAGAGCGTGCAGTGGTATTGGCTGAAGCTAATATGCTGGATTTCAGTCAGTTGCAAAGTTCAGCGCTGACACCCACTACAACGACTCATGCAACTGCAGCCTCGGAGCAAACAGCGGACACTGATTTTTTCCTTGAATTTGTTGAAGAAAAAACCATTCGTCAGGCGCTGCAGTATTATCAGGGTAATGTCAGTCAGGCAGCTAAAGCGCTGGGCTTAACCCGTGGCGCTTTATACCGGCGGTTGGAAAAATATGGCCTTTAATATGCGTTTGCTGCTCTTGCTTGGCAGTTTTACTGTGCTGCTGATTTTAAGCTACCGACAGTGGCAGAGCGGAGCATCGGCCTTTGCCGTTGCCTTAACTTTGGCAGCGGTATTAGCGGCCTGGTTGATTTGGCAACACTGCAGCACCCGCCAGCGCCAGACTGCTTTGGTGCTTAAAGCTTTGGCGAATCAGGATACTTCATTAAACCTGCGCGACCAGCCAGAACTGCAGCAGTTACTGGCCCAGGTTCAGTTGCAATTAGGCAATAGCCGCCAGCAGGCTGAAGCCAAAGCTCAGTATTTGCAAACCCTGCTGAGTCAGTTGGATGTCGCGGTACTGGAATTTTCAGCTGATGGACAACTGTTACAAGCCAACCCGGCAGCGCTGCGCTTGCTCACTGCAGCGCAACAGCAACAACTGCAACAAGGTCGCTTCGATGAGGCTAACTTAGCGCAATTGGCCACTATACTGTACAGCACCACCACGCATCATCAGGGCCAGTTGCAATGGCAGCAGCAAGGCCACACAGACCGGCTGGCGCTGAGCATTGTTTGCAGCCGAATTCAGGGCCAGCTGCGTAAACTGGTGACGCTGCAAAGTATTAATCAGGCGCTGCTGCAACAAGAAGTGCAGGCTTATCAGCAACTGACCCGGGTGTTGACGCACGAAATTGCCAACTCTGTTACCCCTATGGCGTCTTTGGCGCAAAGTTGCCAGCAGATTTTGCCTGTCGCCGATACGTTGTTAACTCAGGATGATCATGCAGATCTTTGCGAAGCGCTGACGACCATTCACAGGCGCGGCCAGCATCTGGCTGATTTTATTCTGTCCTTTAAACAGTTAAGCCAGCCGGTACAAGCCGATTTACAGCAGACTGATCTGGTGGCTATTGTCAAAAATTGTCTGGCTTTACAGCGTGATGCCCTCAGTCAGTCCGGAGTAGAGCTAAAGACTGACTTCCCTGCTCATGCCCTGTTATGGCTGGATGAAGCGCTGATGGAACAGGTGCTGATTAACCTGCTGCAAAATGCGCTGGATGCGATGCAGCACAGCGAGCATAAACAGCTGAGCGTAACGCTTGAACGTAATACACAGCAGCAATGGCAACTGGAGATCAGCGACAGCGGACCAGGTATTGCACCCGACGTAGCACAGCAAATTTTTATTCCGTTTTTTACCACCAAGGCCACAGGTTCAGGCATTGGCTTACCTTTATCGCGGGCCTTATTGCAGGTGCAGGATGCTCAATTAGAGTACAAACCAGCAGATCAAAGCGGTAGTTGTTTTAGTATACGTTTTGGGCAGTAGCTTTGTAGCAGATAAGACTCTAAAGCTTTACAGGTACAAGCGAGTCATTGTATGTTGAAGTTCAGCCTTCCGGGCTGTTTCTATACAGTCAGGCTGCTTATTAAATTTCACGCCATTTCATCATTTAAGGACAGATCATGAATATTCTGAAAGATAAAACCGCACTGATCGCCATCGCAGCCACAGCTGCATTATTACTGATGGGTTATGCCAACGTGAAGCAGGTAAACTCCAATAAACAGCTAAGCACGCAGATCGAAAAGCTAAGCTCTCAGCTTGAACAACTCAACGGCAAGTCAGCAGAACTGCAGGAGCAAGTGGATGATCTGGCACAGCAGTTAACAGCCAAACCAAGGCAGTTGGTGGCTGGTAGATAGTTTGTTTAACAACTGACCCTATATCGTAAAAAAAGAGGACATAGTGCAGTTATTCAAGTATTTACATCCTGATCGTATAGATGTGCTTGAAAATAAATCTATACGGTTTTCCCAACCATTGGTATTTAACGATCCCTTTGAATTTAAGCCTGTGATATCGGATATAGTTTCGGGTGAGTTTTTCCAGGCATATTTAGAGGAACACCTCGAAAGTATTGCGGATGAACAGCTGTTGAAATTACCACCGTCATACAGGGCTGTTGTCAACAAACAACAGCTAAAAGATTTAATTCAGAATCAATTTGCAGATAACAGCGCACTGTTTACAGACTTACTAAAGAAATCAGCAAAGGAAGTGTCAACTGTCTTTTCGGTTAAATCCAACGAGATGATTGGAGTGCTCAGCTTAACTGAAAAAAATGACAATTTATTGATGTGGTCACATTATGCTGATTCACATCGCGGGTTCTGTATTGGTTTCGATTCTAACCATCCTTTTTTTAACCAAAAGCGTTCAGAAAAAGACGAGTTTTATCATTTAAGAAAAGTTATTTATTTAAGTCGAAGACCATCTAAATCAATGATGGATATGGATGGCACTGACTTACTTTTGTTGAAATCCGATGTGTGGGAGTATGAGCAGGAGTGGAGAATGTGCTCATCTTTAACTGATGCGGATCTTGTATTCGATTCAGTATCTCCATCCGTTCATCTTTTTAAATTTCCGTACGATGCCTTAAAAGAGGTGATTATTGGTGCTAATGCAGGAAAAAAAATCTTGGAAAAGATCACTAACCTGATTAAGCAAGACTCTGAACTTAGCCACGTCATTATTAGACGGGCTGGCGTTTCTGAAAGTGAGTATAGATTGACATTTACTGATTTATGAGGAGGTCATTTAGATGATGAAATTCGGCGTCAGATTTCGTTTCTGCCACTCAAATTTTACTCCGATTGCTCAGTTTGATATGAATTCACGGTCAGACGTTCAAACCTACTTACCTCCAAGCAAAATCCGGCATAACAGCTGAAAATCCTGTAAACGATGCAGAATGACATGTTCGGTGACTGCAAGTTGTAAACGTTGATACTCGTGTAACGCTATATTCCGAAAACCAATCATTTTTTTCAGATTGTCGGCAAGTTCAGCAGGAATAAAATCAGCTGTGGCTAACAGGCTAAACACATCGCGGGAGCTTTGCGGCACACCAAGCTTATGCAGGCGGATCAGATGCTGACCCATATCAAGTGCTGCTTCACAGGCGCGTTGGATATTCAAAATGGCCGCATCCTGACGGGTAAAGTCGCTAGCAAAAGTTGCTGGGTTTTTATTGTATTCGTCCAAAGCGCGATGGATGCAACGCTCTATAGTCGCAGCCTTGTTGAGTAGCACATCATCAGGTTGCGTATCAGAAAGCTGTTTACCTGAAGGCTTCTCACCAGAAAGCAGAGAGTCATTATCAACGGTCATAAACAGACCCATCCTTTTTAATATCAGCTAAGAGTCCGGCGCGGGCTTCGTTGAGTGTGGTCATTGCCGACAGCAGCGTGGCTTCATAGCTACCTATATCTTGATCAACTGCGTAAAGCCGCTGTCCTTTGGTCAAAATTTGGTATTGCATCACGGTGGAAGCGGCACGAAAATCCAGCAAATCCACTTCACAGTGCAGCAGCTCTGCGAGATCGCTACAGATATCCCATAAATCAATTGCATCGGCATAACCTGGCACCAGTACGGCTAAATCCAAATCGCTGTTCTGGTCTGCAGTGCCTGCGACCTGACTGCCAAAAGCATACACAGCCATAAGACCTGGCAAGCGCTGTTGCAATAGTTTAACGATAAGAGGAAAGTTCAACATAATCACTTGTTTGCTGCATCTGTTCTGTCAATCATAGTAACTTTTAACCCCCAGCACGACAAATTAAAACACGACAAATTAAAACACGACAAATAAAAGTACGACAAATAAAGATCTAGTCTGTCAGCTTTGGAAAGCTTTCCAAGCCTTGCTGCAACCAATCCAGCAGTAAGCGCACTTTGACGGGTAAATGCCGATTGAGTGGATATAAAGCCCAAATGCCTTCGTCGGACGGTTGTTGTTCTGCTAATAAGGCCACTAAACGGCCGTCCTCTAAATATGGCTGCAAGTAATAATCCGGTAGTTGGGTAATGCCTAAACCTTTGAGTACCGCATCTGTTAACGCCACGCCGCTATTGCAGCGTAAATAAGGTTGGGGTTTAAATTGCAGCTTTCGGCCTTGTTGCTCAAAACGCCAAAAATCGACAGAGCCCACTAAACAGCGGTGCTGATGCAGTTCGGCCACACTAGCTGGGGTGCCGAATTTTTGCAGGTAGTCGGGGCTGGCGCATAAATACAAAGTGCGTTTGCCTAAGGCCTTGGCCTGTAAGCTCGAATCGTTAAGAGTTCCTAAGCGTATGGCGCAATCAAAACCGCCTTGTACTAAATCCAGTTGATCGTTAGTTAACTGCAAATCCAGCTGTACTTTGGGGTAACGTAATAAAAACTCGTGCAGCAAAGGCGCAATAAACTGCTCACCATAATAAACTGGGGCGGTAATTTTTATCGCGCCTGAAGGTTCGTGCTGCAGGCTGGTCAACAGCTGATTGGCTTGTTGCAGGCCGTTGACCAAAGCGCGGCAATGTTGGTAATACAAAGTACCTTGTTCAGTGAGCCGTACCTGGCGGGTGGTGCGAAGCACCAGTTTGCAGTTCAGCCGCTGCTCTAATTGCAGCACTGTGCGACTAACCTGAGCCACAGAAATGCCTAAGACTTTGGCAGCTTTAGAAAAACTACCAAGTTCTGCTACCGCCACAAATTCGCTGATGCCTTGCCATTCTTTCATTTATGCAAAACTCATTTGTTATTTGCAGGGATTATCATCTAATAAGAAAAAATTACAATAAGCTATAGTAACTACTAATCTGGTTTGGAGAACAAGAATGAAAATGATCAAAACACGTGCAGCTGTAGCCTGGGGCCCGGGTCAACCGTTAAAAATTGAAGAAGTGGATTTAATGCCACCACAAAAAGGCGAAGTGCTGGTACGTATTGTGGCGACCGGTGTGTGTCATACCGATGCTTATACCTTGTCGGGTCAGGATTCTGAAGGCAAGTTTCCTTGCATTCTGGGCCATGAAGGTGGTGGTGTGGTAGAAGCCATAGGCGAGGGCGTCACCAGCGTGGCTGTGGGCGATCATGTGATCCCTTTATACACGCCTGAATGCGGTAAATGTAAATTCTGTTTATCTGGTAAAACGAACTTGTGTCAGGCCATTCGTGCCACACAAGGTCAGGGCTTAATGCCGGATGGCACCACTCGTTTTTCCAAAGACGGCCAACCTATTTACCACTATATGGGGACTTCTACTTTTTCTGAATACACAGTGCTGCCTGAAATTTCGTTAGCCAAAATCAATAAAGCCGCACCTTTAGAAAAAGTTTGCTTATTAGGTTGTGGCGTAACGACCGGCATGGGCGCTGTAATGAATACAGCCAAAGTGAAAGAGGGCGATACTGTTGCCGTCTTTGGTTTGGGTGGCATAGGTTTATCTGCCATTATTGGCGCTGTGATGGCCAAAGCCAGCCGCATTATTGCCATCGATATCAACGAGTCTAAGTTTGATATTGCCCGTCAGTTGGGTGCTACTGATGTGATTAATCCGAAGAATTTCGACAAGCCGATTCAGGATGTGATTGTTGAAATGACAGACGGCGGTGTTGATTTCTCTTTTGAATGTATTGGTAATGTGAACGTGATGCGTTCGGCCTTAGAGTGCTGCCATAAAGGCTGGGGCGAGTCGGTGATTATTGGTGTGGCACCTGCTGGTGCTGAAATCTCTACCCGTCCATTTCAGTTAGTTACAGGCCGGGTATGGCGTGGTACTGCTTTTGGTGGTGTCAAAGGCCGCTCTGAATTACCGGACTACGTGGAGCGTTATTTAAAAGGTGAGTTTGAACTCGACACTTTTATCACTCACACCATGCCGTTGGAGCAAATCAACGAAGCCTTTGATTTGATGCATGAAGGCAAATCAATTCGCACGGTAATACATTTCTAATCACAGTATTTAGTCATTTATTAGAAGCCCGGGTTGCCGGGCTTTCTCTGCACAAGGATAAAGCAATGACGTTAATTCAGTTATCCGAACATAAAGTGTTTGCTGGCCGCCAGATTAAATATCAGCATCACTCAGATTCCGTCAAAGGCGTGATGCACTTTTCTGTCTATTTGCCGCCAGCCGCTGAAAAACAAAAAGTGCCAGTGCTTTATTGGTTATCAGGTTTAACCTGCACTGATGAAAACTTTTCGGTAAAAGCTGGTGCACAGCGTGTAGCTGCCGAGTTGGGTATTGCCTTAGTGATCCCAGACACCAGCCCACGAGGCGAGCAGGTGGCAGACGATGCAGCTTATGATTTAGGTCAGGGCGCAGGTTTTTATGTCAATGCAACCCAACAGCCTTGGGCTGCTCATTATCAGATGTACGACTATATCAGCCGTGAACTACCGGCTTTAGTGGAAGCGCATTTACCTGTCACATCAGCCAAAGCTATCAGCGGCCATTCGATGGGCGGCCATGGTGCTTTGGTGATAGCTTTACGTGAAGCAGGGGGGTATCGCTCAGTGTCGGCTTTTTCTCCTATTTGTCAGCCATCAGAATGCGACTGGGGCAAAAAGGCTTTTACGGCGTATCTTGGCAGCGATGAAAGCCAGTGGTTGCAGTACGATGCGAGTTTCTTACTGGCGCAAAAACAAAGCAGTTTGCCGATGTTAATCGATCAGGGCGAGGGCGATCAGTTTTACCCGTCACAGCTTCGCACTGAATCTTTAATCGAAGCCAATCAGCGCAGTCAAAGTGGGGCGCAAATTCGCCTGCAACCAGGTTACGATCACAGTTACTTTTTTATCAGCAGTTTTATTGAAGAACATCTGCGTTTCCATGCAAGGCACTTAAAAGCTTAAGTGGAATTTCGTTGCCGCCGAATTTTTGCTTGCCCAAATTCCTCAAGCGCAGCTAAAATGGCGGCGCGCTTAGGGGAGTAATTTACAAAACCACCAGGTTTTGTGTTGTTGTCAACATACTTGTACCTCACTGTACATGGCAACAACGTCCCATTGATCAAGCTTGATCAGGTACTAATGAGACCTAAGACAATGCACTAACCCCAGGCGGGAGTTGGTTTATTGTCTTATGTTTAGTTTTCCCGCCAGGTGCAGTTTATGTTTTTTGATGCCTTTGTTGCCTCCTTCGCTTCTGTTGCTGTTGCAGAGATCGGCGATAAAACTCAGCTTTTGTCTTTATTCCTTGCGGCCCGTTTTCGCTCCCGTGGCGCTATTATTGCCGGTATTCTGGTGGCTACTCTATTGAATCACGCTGCATCGGCCTGGTTTGGTGCCTGGGTGGCGCAGTTTATCCCTGAAGGTTGGCATGCCTGGTTGTTAGGGGGCTCTTTTATTGCCGTGGCCTTGTGGTTACTTATTCCGGATAAAGACGACAGCGAAGAGGTCAGCGTTTTAAAATACGGTGCCTTTTTTGCCAGCTGTATTTTGTTTTTCCTCGCAGAAATTGGCGATAAAACTCAGGTGGCCACTGTGCTGTTGGCAGCCACTTACCCAGAAACCTGGCAGGTAATTTTTGGTACCACCATCGGTATGCTGGCAGCCAATGTGCCAGTGGTCTATGCCGGCAGTTGGTTGCTGGAACGTATTTCCTTGGACTGGGCGCGCCGCGTGGCCTGTGCCATCTTTATGCTGCTGGGTGTTATCACTATTGTGATGTACTAAAAAAACAGCTTAAGGTTCAAATCGGGCTTTATTCGCGTCAAAGCAAATAAAAAAACCGCGTGGTATTGCTACGACGCGGTTTTTTCGAACAGAATGCGGGGTTAGAAAATTGCCCGGACGCTTATGGCATAACGACGGTCTGTCGTGAAACTCAGTGCATCGGTTCTGTCTCCTGCCTGATTCATTTGATACTGGGTTTTGGTTTCAGTGTTGAGCAAGTTGCTGCCTTCTATACCTACTTTCCAGTTGTCGTTAATGCTGTAATACAAGCTGGCATCCATCATGCCTGAAGCTTTAGCAAAGGCTGGTACATATTCTTCAGATTCACGCAGTGTTAACAGATATTCAGAGCGCCAGGTGTAAGCCAGACGGAATGAAATAGCTTCGTACTCATACATACCGACTATGTTCATATTCTGATCTGAATAGCCTTGCAGCGGCAAACCACTGAATACTCGGAAGGTATTGCGATTGTCTGCAATTGGATTACCATTTTCATCAAAGCCTAAAGTACCTTCTGAAATTTCATTTGGATCTTCCAGACCACTTTGGTCGATGTAAGTGTAGTTAAACTGCAAACCTAAACCACGCCAAGCTCCCGGCAACATATCGTAGAATTGAGAGTAGGAGAATTCCGCACCACGAATAGTGCCTGAGCCGGTGTTCGCCGGACCATAAGCAGATACGTCGTAATCCACTCCATTGTATGTAACATCAAGATCAAATTGTCTGTTACGGATAATGTTGTCCAGCTTTTTGTGGAACAGGCCTACATTGACAAAACCTGCATCGGCGAAGTACCACTCGGCAGTTAAATCCAGATTAATGGATTCCTCAGGTTCCAGATAAGGGTTGCCTGCTAAAGCAGTTACTTCTATATCATCAAGTGCAACCACTGGGTTGTTCACTTCATCCTGATCTGCGCCCGGAGTTTGCAGGCGGCGGGTATAATCCAAATCCAGCAGACTGATATTGCGCGCATCCACCAGACTTGGGTAATACAAACCTTTTGAAGCACCGAAACGCATCACCAAATCGTCTGCCAGTTCAAAGCTTAGATTCAGGCTTGGCAACACAGTGCTGTAGTCTGTGCCGTCTACTGTGCTTAATTGCGATTCACCAGAAGCAAGATCGTAATAATCTTTATATTCAGCTTGTTGCATTACAGTATTCAAAGAGGAGCCAGGCTCGCCACGTTTTGTCGTCGATGGTTGTACAAAGGCTCCTGTCGACTGCAATTGGTAATTGACATAGCGCAAACCCACATTACCTTTTACAGGTATTTCCAGATCAGCAAGCTCAAAATCACCACGCAGATAAAACTCTGTGCGTTGCTCATTCGAAGAACTGATGTTATGTGCCGCAAAAGGCCCTTCAACACGGTTAGGTTTATCGGCATAAGGAACATAAGTGCCAGTACAAACCCCGTTATTGGCGGCACTTAATGTGGCGTTGTGCCATCCATCTTTACAGCCCTGACGCAATGAATCGGCATAGTTTTTCACCAGGTCCATTTTGGGGAATAAGAAGTTGTTTACATTGCCAACAAGAACTTGGCCATTGTAATAGTCAGAAAAATCAACACGCTCAAATAACTCAGGTCTGTTGACTGCAGCTGCGGCGTTACGATCATTCATGTCCCATGGTGTGCCGATGGCTGACCAGCCTTCATATGCAGTGTCACGAACAGTCAGGTCTTTATCCGTGTAATAAACACCGGCTTTAATGCTGGAGAAAACCCCATCAAGTTCATAACTGGCATCAAACTTAAAGCTGTCAGCTTCTGCGGTATTGTGCTCTTCCTGCTCCATACCACTGCCAAGAAACAGGTTAGGCACAGGTCCATTCCAGTCACTATTTGGCGACCAGCCCGGAGTCAGAATATTATCGCTCAGAAACTCTACTGTAGGACGCTCGCCACGCATATCGAGGAAATATGGGGATACCACATGCACATGGTTACCACGGGTTTGACCAGACATGCTGTAGTTGTGTACCACTTTTTCCGAATCAATACGCTGATAATCGAATTCAAGTTTTAAACGATCTGTTGCTTTTATTTTCAGATTCAGTGAAGTGTCTTCCACTGTATTTTCGTTGTAGTTCCAACGACTGCGATAAAAAAATGGAGTTTCCGGACTAACACCAAGTGCAACACCTGAGGTGACATAGCCATTTTCAGTGGTTAAAGGGTGACCATTGGCAGTATCGTCCCGCCAGTTTTGTGAGGAGCCCATAAAGCCTCTGAACCCCTGAGCCGCCTGGCCAATTTGACGTTCATTCCATTCTAAAGATGCGTCAGAGTTAATATGTTCTAAGGTGGCCACTATGGTGTCGTCGACATTGGCCCATTGCAAAGAAGAGGTGAAGCCAGTGCGTTCCCGGTCATTTTCTGCAGTACTCATGTGAATTGCCACTGGCACATGCCAGACACTGCCTGCAGGCTGACCCGGCAGGCCGGGACCATCTACAGGGGAGCTTGGGTCTACACCTGTAATACCGCCCCACTGATCTGTTGTAGGGATAAAGGAGTCGCCACGGGAATGGAAATTACCTAAACCAACACCGTCCCCTCTGGATTTGTATTCTGATTGGGAGGCTGCGATCAGGAAACCAAACTTACCAGCTTTGGTTTCCCAGCTATCAGAAAAGAGGCCAGAAAATGAAGGAGTCACCTCTTCGCGGAAATCGCCGTAGTTAGCTTTTGTACTAAAGGCAACCACGCGTTTACTTGAATCAAAAGGTTTGCGGGTGATGAGGTTCACAGTGCCAGCTATGCCACCTGAGATCAGGTCTGCCGTTTGGTTTTTAACCACTTCTACTGAACCCAGTAGTTCCGCTGGAAAGTCTTCATAGCTCAAACCACCCCAAGGGTTTGCACTGAAAGCACCACGGCCGTTTACTTCAGAGCGCACACGATCCAGACCACGAACCAATACACCTGTTCCTTCATCAGCATAGTGTTTTGGGTCGTCAGAAGACGCAAAACGCTCAATGGTGACACCAGGAACACGTTGCAAGGCTTCAGTGACTGATTTATCAGGCAGTGCACCTATATCTGTTGCAGTGATAACGTCTTTAACTGTATCGGCAAAACGCTTCAGATCCTGGGCCGTCATGATACTGCCACGGATACCTTTTACCTCTATGACCTCAACAGGATCAGCTTTGGTTTCATTAATGACACCGCTGTCATTTTTTGGCAAATCTTGCGCAACCAGCCAGGCTGGGCTCATGCCCAGCAATGCAGCTGTCACAGCCAGGCTCAGTCTGGCTTTTTTAGTGCTGTGATTATGATCGTTAGTGCTGTTTAATTCAGACATAGTTTAAGTCTCTTCTGTTCTTGTTTTAATTTATGCAACACGGCAGTCAGATAAATACTGACTAAGCCATGAGGTATTGACCCTGCTCTTCCTGTTCAAAGCTTTCATTACTACCACATATGTCAAGCTCTGATGTTACTTTGTACCATGATGATTAAAAAGTAAACATGGTTTGATGAAAAAAGTGCGATAAAAAGCATCATGTGGTAGTCAAGCTTCTATTTGATATCGATTTTATTATGTTACCAAGTAACAAATTGGCTCTAAATGTTAGTGGTTTGATCTGCGGCTTTTGCAATTCAGGCTAATGCCTGTCACAAAGTAAAACAGAAAGGCGCAGCTGCGGGTTCACCAGGCATTGGCGTGGCAACTTGCTTTCGGCTAAATTTTAATCGACAAAAGGGCTAAAGCAGTTCAGCTTAAGGTTAGTATTCTTTGACTTAAACAAGTATAATGCGCGGCCATTTTTGGCAGGCAAAAACCGAGTGAAACAACAGATGCAAATGAATCAGGTCCCTTTAAGAAAATCCGCAGCAGTGGACCGCATGGCGGCTGAGCGTGGCTTATTTTCTTATCCTAAATACTGGGCTGAGTCCTTTGGTACTGCACCATTTTTGCCAATGAGCCGGGCCGAGATGAAACAACTGGGCTGGGACAGCTGCGATATTATTCTGGTGGTGGGTGACGCTTATGTCGATCACCCAAGTTTTGGTATGGCCGTTGTCGGCCGTATGCTGGAAAGCCAGGGCTTTCGGGTAGGTATCATCGCGCAGCCGGATTGGTCGTCCAAAGATGCTTTTATGACGCTTGGCAAACCCAATCTGTTTTTTGGCGTCTCTGCCGGCAATATGGACTCGATGATTAATCGCTACACAGCGGATAAAAAGTTACGTCACGATGACGCCTACACGCCTGGTAATGAAGGTGGAAAAAGACCTGATCGTGCAGTGCTGGTGTATTCGCAGCGCTGTAAAGAAGCCTACAAAGATGTGCCTGTGATCATCGGTGGTATTGAGGCCAGCCTGCGCCGTATTGCTCATTATGATTACTGGCAGGAAAAAGTTCGTCGCTCCATTATTTTTGATGCCAAAGCCGAACTGCTGATTTACGGCAACGCCGAACGTCCGCTGGTGGAAGTGGCGCATCGTATCGCCAATGGCGAAGATATCAATACGCTGCATGATATTCGTGGCACTGCTGTGATCCGCAAAGAGCCGTTGCCGGGCTGGCGTGGTGTCGATTCCACAGCTATTGATAAAGTCGGCAAAATTGATCCTGTGCCTAATCCTTATGGTGCAGATGACGTGGGTTGTGGCACTTTTTCTGAATTTGCTCAGCAGGGTATCGACTTAACCAAAGCGCCTGAAGTGGAAGCCAAGCCGATACTGGTGCAGCCGCCACGCCAAAAGCCCTGGGAAAAAACCTACGTCAAACTACCAGCTTTCGAGCAGGTCAGTGTGAATAAGTCGTTGTATGCCCATGCTTCTCGTATTTTGCACCAGGAAACTAACCCAGGTTGTGCCCGCGCTATTTATCAGCGCCATGGCGACCGTCATTTATGGGTGAATCCTCCGGCTTTCCCGTTGACCACAGAAGAGATGGATGGCGTGTTTGGCTTGCCTTATCAGCGAGTGCCACATCCTGTGTATGGTAAAGCGAAAATTCCTGCGTATGAGATGATCAAAACCTCGGTCAATATTATGCGTGGCTGTTTTGGTGGCTGTTCTTTTTGTTCTATTACAGAACACGAAGGCCGCGTGATCCAAAGCCGTTCGCAGGAATCGATTTTAAAAGAAATTAAACAAATTCGTGACAAAGTGCCGGGTTTTACCGGCGTGATCTCGGATTTAGGCGGTCCAACCGCCAATATGTATCGCCTACGTTGTAAAAATCCAAWAGCGGAACAAACCTGTCGCCGGCCTTCTTGTGTGTATCCGACCATTTGTGAGCATATGGACACAGACCAAAGCCCGACCGTAGATTTATACCGTGCTGCCCGCAAAGTGGATGGTATCAAAAAAATTCTGGTGGCGTCCGGTGTACGTTACGACTTAGCGGTTGAAGATCCAAACTACGTCAAAGAGTTAGTACAGCACCATGTAGGTGGTTATTTAAAAATAGCCCCTGAGCATACCGAAACCGGACCATTGTCGAAGATGATGAAACCAGGCATGGGTGCCTATGATAAGTTTAAAGAAATGTTCGACCGCTTCAGCCGTGAAGCGGGTAAAGAGCAATACCTGATCCCATATTTTATTTCAGCGCACCCGGGCACTACAGATAAAGACATGGTGAATTTAGCACTGTGGTTGAAAGAACGTGATTTTAAACTGGATCAAGTACAGAACTTCTACCCAAGCCCTATGGCGAACGCGACCACCATCTATCACACCGAGATGAACTCGCTGAAAAACATCAAAGGCAATACCGAAGTGGTGCCAGTGCCAAAAGGTGAACGTCAGCGGCGCTTACATAAAGCCTTATTGCGTTACCACGACCCGAAAGGCTGGCCGATGATCCGCGAAGCTTTAGTCAAAATGGGCTTAAAACACCTGATTGGCAGAAGCAAAGGTTGTCTGGTGCCGGAAGAAGGCAAAGAAGATCTATTCCTGCGTGGCACCAAGGTACCAGGTAAAAAACCAGGTCAGGTGGCCTTAACCCGTCACACTGGGGTAAACCCTGCGGCTAAAGCTGTGGAGAAAATCAAACGCTCATCCGGTAAACCCTCTTTTAGCAAAAAAGGCAAAGGGTAAGACTTATGGCAATGGATGCTGTACTTGAAACCCCACGTTTAATCTTGCGCTCTTTTACGCTGGATGATGTCGATGCTATGTATTCATTGGCGACTGTGCCGCAAGTGATACGTTATGTTGGCAATAAACCAGCGCAATCGAAACAGGATGTGCTGGATTATCTGCAACAGCATCCGCTGCGGGATTATCAGGTCTATGGTTATGGCCGTTTTGCCTGTGTCTGGAAAGAAACGGGGAAGGTGATAGGTTTTAGTGGCATTAAGTATCTTGAAGAAATTCAGGAAACTGAGCTTGGTTATCGTTTTTTACCAGAATTCTGGGGCAAAGGTTTAGCGACAGAAGCAGGTTCTGCCGTGATTGAGTTTGCTCAGGCTTTAGGCCTGAGCCGCTTAGTGGCAGTGATCCATCCGGATAACGAAGCTTCTAAACAGGTTGTGACCAAACTAGGTTTTAGTCTGGAAGGTAAAACACAATTGTCTTTGCTTGAAGACGTGGGACCCTTGCTGTTTTCCCGTGCCATTTAAACAAGCCGCTTTAGTACTGATTCAGGCTCTGTTAAACTTTGCCGCCTTTTGATTGGAGTTTGTATGGCGTTGAAGTTTCAGCTCAATTTACAATCTGTTGCTGCACAGTGGCTGTTCTGCCTGCTACTTAGTGTTGCTGCTATTTATGCTTATCAGGCCAAACCCTGGTTGGCTTTTATGCTGCTGCCTGAACCTATGACCCAATCTCAGTTAAATCAAGCTAATGATTTTGAGCAAAAAAGTCCGGAAGCTGCGCAAGTGCTTCATGCCTATTTAGGGATTCGAGCTTTGATGTCTGAAGAAAAAGTCTTGTTGGAACACCATGCAAGCTGGGACTCGCAGGACAGAGATGAAGGCTGGGCAGAGGCGACCGAATATCTGTTAGCGCATTTGGCTGTCACCACCACCAATAATGAGTTGCGTATTTTGGCCAGCGAATGCCGTAATACTTTGTGTCAGGTTAAATTAATGGCACCTACACCTTTGACCAAAGAATTCACCGCTAAAATTCTGGATTACGCCAAAGTATTAAAAGCGGGTGAGCTGGAATATGCTGATCTGGAAACTTTGCCTGGTGCAGTGTTGTTAAAACTCAAAGCCAATAAGCGCTATAAGTTTGACGAGGCGACCAGCAAAAATTTATGGCCAGACGAGCGGACGCAATGGGAACAGGAGCTGAAAACATGGTACACAAAATAAAGTATCCGGCCGTTTTTCTGCTGGTGTATCTGCTCTGTGCTTTGATTGATTTTGGTACTACTTATTACCGTCAGGCAAAAATTCCTGCGACAGAGCACAGCAGTGCAGAATTGTCTGAAGCTATGCAGCAGTTGATGCAACAACACCGCCTGAGCGGCGCTGAATTGTCGCAGGCGATCAATGATCTGCAACAGCAGAAAAAACGTTACCTTGAGTAACGCTTATCTGCTGTTTTAATCTCGCTTGCTGTTGATCAGTTGCACTGACAACATACTCAATGCCCCATACACAATCTCATCGTTAAACAGACTCAGATCATCGCTATCCAGCATGCTGCCAAGCACATACAGCAAAGGTAAAAAGTGGTCAGGATGTGGTACTGCCAATCTGGCGTGTTCAGTAACATCCTGATATTGCGCTATGGCACTAAAGTTTTTTGTCAGCAAAAGCGCTTTGATCTGTGCGTTAAACTGTTTCGCCCACAAAGGTGGCTCTGTGCTTTGCCAGTCCAGTAAACGCAGGTTATGCACCACATTACCAGAACCAACAATCATCACACCTTGCTTGCGAAGTGGAGCCAGCTTTTTTGCCAACTCCAGATGCTCAGCCGGACTCAAATTCTGATCAAGACTGAGTTGCACAACAGGCACATCTGCCTGTGGAAACATATGCATCAATACCGACCAGGCACCGTGATCCAAACCCCAGTTCAAATCCAGTTGCACCGGATGAGGAGCTAACAGCTCATGGATCTCTGTCGCCAGTTCAGGGCAGCCTGGGGCAGGGTACTGCACCTGCTGCAGTTTTTCAGGAAAACCGTAAAAGTCATGAATAGTTCTGGGGCAGGCCATAGCAGTTACCGCTGTGCCCTGGGTATACCAATGAGCGGAAATCATCAGAATGGCTTTGGGTGTATAACCTTGTGCCACTGAGTGCCATTGCTGCACTGCAGTATTTTGTTCCAGCGCATTCATAGGACTGCCGTGACCAATAAAAAAGGCGGGTTCGATCGACATGACATCACTCCAGAACTGAAAAAAGCAGTATAGAAGTTATGGCTTCGACTGAATATGGCTAAATATGACCACTTTCTTTCGATTATTTAGCTTAGTTAACCTGGCTCTGCGCCAGTCTGATACAGCACTACTTTATTGCGACCTGTTCTTTTGCCTTGATACAAGGCCAGATCCGCGGCGGATTGCCAGCGGATCAGCTCCAGTTGCAAGTCATCCAGTTGAGCTAAACCCAGAGTTGCTGTGACCGAAATCTGCTGTTCATCATACAAAATGTTCATTTGCATCAGGCTTTGACGTAGCTCTTCGCAGACTATCAGGGCACCTTCTGCTGAGGTTTCTGGCAACAATAAAATAAACTCTTCACCCCCCCAGCGTGCCAGCACATCCCGCTGACGCAAACGTTGAGTTAAACTTTGCGCCACTTTTGCCAAAACCACATCGCCTGCATCATGGCCATAGGTATCATTAATGGCTTTAAAATGGTCAATATCCAACAACACTAAAGTAAAAGGCGATTTTTGCCGTATGGCCTGGCGTTGCAGTAATTCAAACTGTTCAGAAAACGCCAGCCGGTTGGGCAGCTTTGTTAGAAAGTCGGTACGGGCCTGTTGGTTTAGCGCTAAGTTAGCTTGCTCCAAATCTTTAGTTCGCTGGCTTACAAGCTCGTTGAGCCTGGAGTTTTGTTGATGCAGATTACGGGTCCGTACTTGCCACACCAGCCAGAGCATTAACAAACCAACCAGACAAACAAATAACCAGAGGCGCTTGTCCTGCCATAAAGGTGCTGGGATCACAAAATTCAGTCTTGCAGTACTTTGCTCTGAATGCTCTAAACTGTTTCGTACTTCAAAGCTGTAACGACCAGGCGGTAACCTGTTGAAGCTGACCTGATGCTGGTGACCTATGTAATTCCACTCGGGGTCTGAGCCGGAGAATCTGTACTGATACTGGTGGCCATCGGTGAAAAAATACTCCAGAAAACTGAAGTGAATGCTGATCTCTTTAGTCTGAGCTGGTAATTCCAGCGGTTCCTGTGCAGAGCTTTGCGGGTCCAGCCACTGTTTTTGATCGGCTTTGAGTTTGCTGATCACCATAGGGGCGTTAAATTTGTAATCCTGCATCAGACTCGGCGTAAATTGATACAAACCCGCTGCAGTACCTAACCAGAATTGGCCTGAAGCAGTGCGGTTCAAGGCCCTGGTTTCCAGTAACAACGCATTGATATTGGCTTTTTCAGCAAAACGCCTGAAGGTTTTACTGGTTAAATTCAGTTCAGCCAGACCTCTTTTGGTACTGACCCAGACTGAACCTGGCTCCTGTGCATTGATGGCCACCACTCTGTTGTCCGGCAGTCCTTGAGCCACCTGATAAAGTTCACTATGGTTTTGTTTTAAGTCCATAAAAAACAACCCCTGGTTGGTGCAAACCCATAACTGGTATTCATTGAGTTTCTCAAGGCAAAGCAGAACGTCGCTCGGCAGCTGTATCAGGCTGTTGGCTCCGCTATGGTAGCGCGTGATCATTCCTGTGTTGCGCTCTAAGCTGTACAACCCGCTGAAGCGACTCACCATCCAGATGCTATCTGAGGTATCGCTGATAATGCTGATGACGGCGTCGCCTGGTTGTGACGTGATACTGTAGTGTTCGAGTTGTCCTTGTGGGTTTTGTTGTGGCCACTTCACCAGGCCTTTTTCCCAAATGCCAAGCCATAACGAACCATCAGCGTCTGCTGCAACTGAAGTGATACCGGCAAGCTGCCTGATGGCATCAGGTAAAGCGTGTTGACTGAATTCTTGTTCCGGTGCAACTGATACAAACAACCCCAAATCAGTACCGACCCAATACTGCCCCTGATGATCCCGGGTTACGGCCTGAATTTGATTGTGGGGGCGACGGGTGGGTAAGCGGTGTGTTTGCCAGTGTTGTTGTTTGAGATCGTAACTGACCAGATCATGATCCACCCCAAGCCATATCCTGTCGTCGATAATGGTTTGACTGTAAATACGTCTCAAGGTTTTTTCTGCCATGCCGGGTTTAAGGGGCAGCGGGACCGCCTTGAAATTCTCTGGCAAAGGGTTCATTTTAAAGACCCCTCTGTTACGGCTTGCTACCCAAATTACTCCGGTTTGGTCTTTAAAAAATTTACGGATATCTGCGGTTTGCAAAAAGTGTTCTGGCGTCTGAGGTTGCGCCAATCCGGTGTTTATTCTGAACAAACCTGCGCCGCTGCCCACCCAAAGCTGGCCCGATTCTGGTTGAAACAACGTATTGATCACGCCAAATTCAGCCGGGTACCGTGAGGTGACTTGCCCCAGCTCAAAGCTAAAGAAAAATAAGCCAAGCTGAGTACCAAGCCAAATTCCTTGCTCCACCAACACCAGGGTACGGATCTCGGCTGGATTCAGGCTGATATCTTCGTCTGACAGCGCAGGTAATGGCTTGTGCTGCAACTCTGTTAAATCTTCCGACAAGCTGTACAAACCTCTTGAGGTAGCCAGCCAAAGAGTACCGTCGTCAGATTGCGTCACTTGCCACACCCTTAAATCAGGCAAGAGTTGAACCTGATGCAAGCTGGAGGGATCTGCCGCATGCACATAACGTAGCCCTTCTACTGTACCTATCCATATTCTTTGTTGCTGATCTTCAAAAAAGCTCTGAGCTCTGTCAGAAGGGAGTTGTTGTGCCGGATTGGCTTTACTGTGATAACGCATGCGGATACTGAGTTGTTGGTCCAACAAGGTCACGCCCTGACCCCAGGTACTAACCCAAAGTCGCTGCTGGCTGTCGACTAGTAGCTGGTTGACATTGGCCATGACGGACTGAAGTTCTGTGTCTGTCAGTATCTTCCTGTGGCTCAATTCATACCCATCAAAACGTTGCAGACCATCCAGCTCACTGGCAAACCAGATATAGCCTTGCTGATCTTGTTTGATGTCGTAACTGATTAAAGGCGCATCCGGATGCTGATGCGCCAAAGATGAGAATTGCATGGAGGCCAATAAAGAGCAGGGCAGCAACATCAGCAAAGCGGACAATAAACACCAAATCAGAGCTGGATACATAGTAGGAAAAGCCTCGGAAAAACAAAGAAATGGGCTTAAATGCGAATGTCTGTTCAGATCCTAGCAGTCAAAATTACAGAAGCAAACTAAGCAGGACAATTTGTTTAAAGAAAAAACCGGCCTGAGCCGGTTTTATGTACAGGAAGTACGGTACGTCGGAAATGCAGGAGCATATTTTCGACGCATGTACAGGAAGTACGGTACGTCGGAAATGCAGGGAGCATATTTTCGACGCATGTACAGGAAGTACGGTACGTCGGAAATGCAGGGTGATATCGGGCTTTCGAAATGCCAAGAGTTTGGCATTTCGCCGATATCACGCCATTGCCTCTGGCGATGGCCGGGGCATATTTCCGACGCATGAGTTCACAAGCTATTTGCCCTTTGGACTAAAAAACCAAGGGGCCCGTTGTTTTTTCTCCGGATACACTTGGTTCATCGATTCTGCGTCATACAAACGACCGTTGACCATGCTGTATTTCACTTTGTCTGTGTCCTGAATATTTTTCAGCGGATCGGCATCCAGGATAATCAAGTCGGCCAGTTTACCTGCTTTGATGGAACCTAACTGGTGGTCCATGCCAAAGGTTTTGGCGGGATTGATAGTCGCAGTTTTTAAAGCTTCAAGCGGGCTCATGCCCCCCTGAGCAAACATCCAAATTTCCCAATGAGCACCTAAACTTTCACGCTGGCCATGAGCGCCAATATTAGTGACCACTCCTAAGTCGGACAACTCTTTCGCCATTTTGGCGATCGAGATATGGTTGTAATGATGGTCCGGTGCTTTAGGGCGACGCATGCTGCGTGGACGCAGTTCATCAGCTGGCACATACTGGCTTAAGCGTGGGTGCTTCCAGACGTCGGTTTTATCGTACCAGTAGTTTTCACCAAAGATACCGCCGTAAGCCACCACTAAGGTTGGGGTATAGGCTGTGTTGCTTTGTTGCCACAGTTGCTTCACGTCATCATAAAGCACAGCAGCAGCCAAAGAGTGCTCCAGCGTGGTATGACCGTCTACCACCATACTCAGGTTATGTTGCATTAAAGAGCCACCTTCAGGCACCACCATCATCTCAAGTTCACGAGCGGCTTCAATCACCTGCTGGCGCTGATCACGGCGTGGCTGGTTGTAGCTTTTGACTGAAAAAGCACCGACTTTTTTCAGCCGTTCCAGATGGAATTTGGCATCGTCCAGGCTGTCAATATGCGAGGTATAACCTGCACCATAAGCACCATACAAAATAGTACCAGTGGAAAATATCCGCGGGCCCACTGTGATGCCGGCTTTTTGCATCTCGCTGGCGGTGAATATTTCCTGAGTATCATTCGACGGGTCGTGAATAGAAGTGACACCCAAAGCTAAGCTTGCGTAGTTGGCATAGTTTTGTTGTGGGATCAGCTGATTCACACCCTGAGCGCCATGCGCGTGAGCATCAAATAAGCCCGGTAATAAAGTTTTGCCGCTAATGTCGATGACTTCGGCACCCGCTGGCACTTTCACCTGATCTTTAGTGCCCACAGCTTTGATTTTATTGCCTTCGACCAGCACCACAGCATCTTGAAGGACTGTGTCACCTTCCATCGTAATCACTTGACCACCAACAAAAGCAATTTGGCCTTGTGGTTTATCCATAGGCACAGTAAAGCCAATATTGCTGCCGTTCTTGGCATCGACTTTCACTTTGCTGTTGACGTCAAACAAACCGGCAATACTGTGGTGGTACAACTCTGGCCCTAAGTGCCAGTACAAGCTGCTGCTGTCAGAGGTCCAGCTGATATCAGTGCCTGCCTTAACCGATAACTGTTTGACCGGAAATTGCTTGTCTGAGCCGCTGATATCGATGACTGCGCCGCGCTCAGTAAAAGGGGTCACGTACACTTTAAAACGATCAACAAAAGCTAAGTACTTGCCATCAGGCGACAGCTTAAATTCTGTGCCGTATTTGGCTGTGTATAAAGTGCGCTGCTGCTCTGTGGCTAAATCTATGCTGAGCAGTGTCGGCGATTCGCCATAATCCTGTGCAAAAACTCTTTTATTGTCTTTGCCAAACATAGGGGCAAAACCATTGCGGCTGATAAGTTTCGGTTGCTCTGCGCCACTGACATTGGCCAGATACAGACCAGTATTCAGTGACCACTTTTTATCCAGTAAAGAGCCTGCCCCGGATTTGCGGTACACCACAGTGCGGCCGTCAGGGCTGAAGGTTGGTTCAACGTATTTACCGGGTTCTGGGGTTAAATCACGGCTTTGACCTGAAGCTAAATCCAGCAGTTTGACCCGACCTTGTTCTGTGTCATGCCAGCTGACATACACCAGCTTGCTGCCATCACGGGAGAATTGAGGGTAAAACTCAAAGTGTTCGTTCTGGTTGGTCAGGCGTTTGGCTGAACCTGATTTTAAGTCTTTGATATACAAATGACCTAAAGCCGAATACACAGCTTTTTTACCATCAGGCGACATATGCAGGTTGCCCAGCACTTTGACGTCCAGCTGATCTTTGTCTAAATCCTGTTTGAATTTAACAGCAGTTTGTATGGTTTTGCTGCGATCAACAGAAAACGGAATAACGGTTTTGCTTTTGCTGGCAATATCCAGACTGTTGATTTTACCGCCGGCCCAATACACCAGTTTCTTGTTATCCGGTGTCCAGCTTAAGGTTGGATAAACGCCATGAATAGCCCAGGTTTCCTGCATATCACGGTCAAGCTGGTTATCCAGCTGCGTGTGTTCGCCACTTGCTAAATCGTATAAAAATAAGCTGGTTTGGAAATCGACACGGCGGATATAAGCTAAATATTTGCCATCAGGGGATGGTGTAGGGCGGATAGCGCCACCAGCACCTTGCAACAGCACATCAATTTTGCCGGTTTCACGCTCAAAACGCTTAATAACATAAATGCCTTGTTCTGAGTCTTTGCTGTAATGGAAGGTTTTGCCCGGCGTATCATCCTGAGAAAAATAAATGTAGTTACCGTCAGGTGAAAAGGCCGGTTCTCCGAGGTCTTTTTGATCATTGGCTTTGGCGGTTAACATCACACCAGCCCCACCTGATTTATGGTATTGCCATACTTCGCCCGCACCTAAAGAACGGCTGGCGGTAAAGTGTTTACGGGCGACGATAAATTCGCCATCCGGGCTCCAGGCCGGGCTGTTTAATAAACGGAACGTCTCTTCTGTGACGGCTTTTTGATCCGAGCCATCTGCTTTCATTACCCAAATATTATCGCCACCGCCCTGATCGCTGGTAAAGGCAATGTATTTGCCATCCGGACTGAATACCGGCTGCATTTGCCAGCCAATATCAGAAGTTAAAACTTTGGCCTTACCACCATCAATGGGCATCGTATAAATATCGCCCAATAAATCAAAGGCAATGGTTTTGCCGTCAGGACTGACACTGACATTCATCCAGGTGCCTTGCTGCACATTAATATTGATGTCGGTAAATTTGCCTTGTGGTTTATCCACTTTCCAGAGCGGTTTTTTATCATCGGCTATGGCCAGAGTGGAGCATAAAGCCAGGGCAATCAGACTGTAGTTATAGTTTTTCATCAGTGGACCTCTTGTTGGTTGCCCGTACGCTGCCACAAAGCGAAAGCCGGGTAAAGTCTCTGCAGCAAAACTGCGGTTAAAAGCCAGACTTATCCGACTGATGGCCTTAGTTTGGAGTAAAACTTTGGCCTGCATCAAAAAGTGGTTACACTGGAGTGAGTTAGAATAAAAAGCCGGAGTTGAAGTGGAATCTCCTTGTGTGGCCTGCTGCAGGCTCAATGAAGAAAAAATTTGTGTCGGTTGTTACCGGCATATGGATGAAATAGTCGACTGGCGCCGAAAGACGCCAGAAGAGTACCAACAAATAGCCATTAATATTCAGCAGCGTAAAGCGATAGCCTGCAGTTTGGGTGAAACTGTGCCTATGACAGAAGCTGAGTGGAAAGCTGCCCGTGCGCGCAACGCGGCAAAATCATTGGTTGGGGGAGCATTATGATGCTGGACCCAGCCTGGTTTGATATCAGCCCATTATCCTGGCAAGCCATAGGTGTCACCTTATTAGCGGGCAGTATTGTTGGTCTGGAACGTCAGCTACGCGGCAAACCCGCAGGGATCCGAACATCTATTCTGATCACTATGGGGACTTATTTATTTGTTGCTTTGTCTTTACCGCTGGGGCATTCAGTGGTCGACTCCAGCCGTTTGGTTGGACAAGTGGTTACAGACCCAAGCCGTATTATCGGTCAGGTGGTGACTGGTATAGGTTTTCTTGGCGCAGGAGTAATGCTGACTCGTGAAGGCATAGTGGTTGGCGTCACTTCGGCTGCGACTATCTGGGTGCTTGCCGCCATCGGGGTGGCTACAGGTCTAGGCCATTATCAGGTCGCGATTTGGTTGTCTGTCGTGGTCGTAGGGGTTCTTACCGGAGTCGATACTCTGGAAAACGCCAGCAGCGCATTGCGTCGTGGCGTGCACAGAACCACAAAAGACTGGATCTCCCGAAAAACAGAAGCAAATAAAAGCCATGACTCAGAGCCTGATGAAGGCAAATAATAAACACTAAATACAGGAATGTTATGTTAGAAGCGGTTTGGATAGGTTTTGCCTTTAGCTTGGGTTTGTTAGTGCGCTTAATTGGTTTGCCGCCATTGATTGGTTATCTGGCGGCTGGCTTTATGATCACTGCAACCGCCACAGATTTGGATCTACCCAAAGAAGGCAATGCCATTATTGCCCATGTCGCCCACTTAGGCGTATTGTTACTGCTGTTTACCGTAGGTTTAAAACTCAATATCCGCAGTTTAGGTAAACCCGAAGTATTAGGCGGCAGTCTGGCGCATTTTGCCAGCTCAGTCTTGCTCTATACCCCCATCATTTATCTGACCTTTGAACCCGACTGGTATTACGCCTTGATGCTGGCAGCCGCTTTGGCGTTCTCAAGCACTGTACTGGCCGCTAAAGTACTGGAGGGCAAAAGGGAAATTCGGGCTTTTCACGGCCGGGTTGCCATCGGCATCCTGGTTATGCAGGATTTAATTGCGATGGGACTCTTGAGTTTTACTCAGGGTATTACGCCTTCCCCTTTTGCGTTACTGGTACTGCTGGTACCTCTGTTAAGGCCTCTGCTTTATAAGCTGATGGATTTAACAGGTCATGATGACTTACAGATTTTATTTGGTGTGCTGCTGGCAGTCGTTATAGGCGGCTCAGGTTTCCATGCCATAGGTTTAAGCTCGGAGTTAGGCGCTTTGGTATTTGGTGCTTTGCTGGCTGGCCACAACAGGGCAGGGGAGCTGTCTAAAACTTTATGGGGCTTAAAAGAGTTTTTCCTGGTGGGTTTTTTCCTGAAAATTGGCTTAGGGGGGTTACCCGATCAGCAAGCCTGGTTATTTGCCGCTTTGATGACGGTGTTATTGCCTTTTAAAGCAGTGCTGTTTTTTGCCTTATTGGTGTTGTTCAGATTAAGAGCTCGTAGTGCATTTTTGTCAGGTTTAGCCCTGAGTAATTACAGCGAATTTGCCTTGATTGTAGCTGCCAGTGTGATGCCACAATTTTTGATCCCATTGGCCTTAACTGTGGCTTTATCTTTTGTGGTTTCAGCCCCGTTAAACCGCTTTGCTCACCCTTTGTATGAACGTTTGGCGCACCGGCTTATTCCGTACGAGCGGGATATTCACCATCCGGATGAGCAACCTGTGTCTCTGGGCGAGGCTGAAGTCTTGATTATGGGCATGGGCCGTACAGGGTCGGCTGCTTATGAATATCTTGAACACAAATGCCATTTGGTCGCGCTGGATTCGGATCCATCTAAAGTGGCGGAACATCAGGAAAAAGGTAATAACGTACTGTTTGCCGATGCAGAGGATCAGGTGTTTTGGCAAGGCTTAAAACTGGTTGGGATTAAAGCTGTAGTGCTTTGCTTAAATGATGTGGAAGCCAAAGTGATAGCCACCAGAAAACTGCGACAAGCGGGCTTTAGCGGCTTAATCGTATCGCACAGTATGCATAAAGATGAAGCAGCAGCGATTTTAGACGCTGGCGCTGATCACACTTACCTGACGATGTCAGAAGCTGGTGTGGGTTTAGGTGAAAGGGTGCGTCAGCATATAACGCTCTAACTTTTTAGCGGGGCACAGCAGTGCCCCCTTATATTTAATAACTGCAATTTAAGAGCTTAGCTTTAAGCCAATAATACCTAACAGTATCAAACCAATACTGATTAAACGTCCTGCCGTAGCAGGGTCGCCTAACAGGTAAATGCCGACTATCACTGTGCCAACAGCACCAATACCAGTCCAGACCGCATAAGCTGTACCTACAGGTAAATCCCGCATCGCAAGTCCGAGCATAGTAATGCTTAACAGCATAGCGCCAAGAGTCCAGACAGAGGGCCAGAACTTGGTAAAACCTTCAGTGTATTTCAAACCCACAGCCCAACCGACTTCCAATAAGCCAGCCACAACAAGCAATAACCAGTTCATAAGGTATTCCAGTTTTTGAAGTTGGGGTCGTCCCCAGAGTATTGATGCGCTATTGGGTCGTCCCGATAGGCTTTTGACTAAAGATTTGTAGAAAAAGCGCCGCAATTTTAACCATGCAGGCTCCTAATGGCAAGCTTTAGGGGGGAGTCTAGTCGAGTGTGCCCGCCGCTATTTGTAAATCTTCAGTGCTTAAAATCGCCACAGGCAAACAGATTTTTAATGCCTGAACCACCATCTCTATTGGCATTGAAGCAACTGCTTTGCCTATAGCCTGTGCTGGTGCATAAGGAATATGTAAAAACCCAGCCGGCACTTTGGGGTTGTTTTTCAGCTGGTGCATCAACGCATAAAACACTGTATTGCAGACATAAGTACCAGCTGTGTAAGACACAGCCGCGGGGATGCCTTGTTGTTTCAGGCTGTTGACCATGGCTTTGACCGGCAAGGTGGTGAAATAGGCCGTAGGGCCATCAGTGACCACAGGCGTACCCACAGGCTGCCGTCCGGCATTATCGGCAATACGGGCATCAATAAAATTAATAGCGACTTTCTCAAAACAAAGTTCAGTACGGCCACCTGCCTGACCCACAGCCAACACCAATACAGGTTGCAATTCATCAATAGCAGTGTGCAATTCCTGCTGACTTTTTTCAAACACGCACGAGAGTTGGCGGCTGACAATCTGTACTTCATCGTCCAGTTGATAACCATCCAGTTGCTGTACTGCTTGCCAGGATGGATTGCTTTGTTCGCCACCAAAGGGCTCAAAGCCGGTCAGTAAAATAGTCTGCATTTGTGCTCCGTTAGAACATTAGGACATACATCAGGATAATATTCACCCCAAGCAATAGCACTGCTGTGGGGGCCTGAGCTTTAATCACGGCATTTTTATCCGGCAGCTCCAGAAGTGCGGCCGGCACTATATTAAAGTTTGCCGCCATAGGGGTGAGCAAGGTGCCACAGTAGCCACAAAACATGCCGATAGCCGCCATTATGGCTGGATCGCCGCCGTGCTGGATCACTAAAAGCGGAATACCTATACCTGCAGTGATCACCGGGAATGCGGCAAAAGCGTTGCCCATAATGATAGTAAATAAGGCCATGCCAATGGCATAACAAGCCACAGCCAGCAGGGGATGGTTTAAATTTAAATACAAAGTCGTCAGCTGCGATACGGTTTCACCGACACCGGCCTGATTAAATAACAAACCTAAAGTGGCTAGTAACTGAGGTAACAAAAAGGCCCAGCCTATGGCTTCAATTAAACGTGAGGATTCTTTTAAGGCTTGTTGTGGTTTTTCCCGCGTCAGATACAAAGCCGCCAGTATGGCTAAAAAGGCCGCTAAACCTAAAGCCGATAAAGTGACATTTTTTTGGTCCAGTAAAGACCAGCCATCGCCTTGAATATGCACCAAAACCAACACAGAAAATACCGTTAGCAGTGGGATCATCAAAGCCGGGATAAATAACTTGTTACCAAGGCGTTTCACCGAATCCAGTCGTTGTTGCAGTTCCAGCGTCTGATAAACACCACCTTTGACACCGCCAAAACCCGCGACTAAAGCCATCAGCACGACCAAAGCGCCGACCAGAGCGGGCGGCATAAAATCACCCAGCAGGAAAATCAGACCATAACTGAACCAGAACAAAGCGCTGCTGTATCTTTTATCTTTGGCGCTAAAAAAGGCCACAGCAAAAAACAGCACAGCAGCAACATAATAGAGCAGAGTCATACTAATCATGGCGCTGCTCCTGTTGAGGTGCTTGCTTCAGTTTATCTTTAAGCTGTCGTGCCAGATAAGCGTCAAATCTCAGTAAACGGCTACCATGAATTAAAAAAGCAGCAATGGCTGTTGGAATACCCCAAAGCGCAATATGCAGCGGGTCGGTTTCAATACCGGATTCACGCAAAAAGGTATGCATTAAAATAATGGCGCCAAAAGCGACAAAAATATCTTCACCAAAAAACAGACCTATATTGTCAGTCGCGGCTGACATAGCGCGAATTTTGAATTTGATTTTGTCCGGCAAGGTTAAATGTTTTTTCTCAAAGGCGGCTTCAGCCATAGGGGAAAGTAAAGGCCGCACCACTTGTGGGTGGCCACCTAAACTGGTCAGGCCCGCAGCTGCAGTGCTCTCTCTTAATGCCAGATAGACCAACAACAAACGCCCTGTAGTCGCCGCTTTGATGTTTTGGATCCAGCCCTGGGCTTTTTCGCGCAGGCCATGACGCTCCAAAAGACCAATCACTGCCAGAGGCAACAATAAAATAAGCGGTAAGTTACGGGTTTTTATAAAAGCTGTGCCCAGTGATTCCAGCCAGGTCAAAATCGGCATCTTCACGGCCATGCCAGTAGCAAAAGCCGCCACTGTCACCACCAATACAGGGTTAAACTTTAATAAGAAACCAAGCATCACGACGGCGATGCCAAGCAAAGGCCAAAGGCTGAAATCGGGCATAAAAAGTCCTGTTGTTTTTGTTATCTTTGCTATTGCTACACAAAATAGGGGGCTAAGGCGAGAGTAAAACGCTAAAAATCATTAGAAAAGCGATGCTTGCCCTTTGCCGTTTTCTCTTGTTAAAACTTCGGCGCTGAACAAAAAAATGAAGTGAAATTAGGCCTCTAAGCCGCGCCGTATCTGATGTTGTATCAAAAGCTCGACTCGGCGAAAAACCCTCGCTATAATGCCGCGTCCTATATAACAGGTCTGGATTGTGCGCCCTAAGGCATAAGCCGGACAAGCGAAGAGATGGCGTAGTCAGACGCCCGATTTGATTTTGAGGTAACAAGATGCAAGTTTCTGTTGAAACCACACAGGGTTTAGAACGCCGTTTGACCATTACTGTTCCAGCTGCTGCAATCAGCACTGAAGTTGACAAAGAATTAAGAAACATCGCGAAAAATCGCCGTGTTGACGGTTTCCGTCCAGGTAAAGCGCCTGTTGCAATGATCAAAAAAATGTTTGGTCTGTCTGTTTTACAAGACGTGGCTTCACGTCAGATGCAAAACCATTTTTATCAGGCGATCATTGCGAACAAATTAACTCCTGCTGGCGCTCCAACTTTCGCTCCAGGCCAACTGGCTGAAGGCAAAGATTTAGAATTCGCAGCCACTTTTGAAGTGTATCCGGAAGTTCAACTGAACGCTCTGGAGAAAATTGAAGTGACTAAGCCAGTAGTTGAAATCACTGCTGATGACTTAGAAACTATGTTAGGTACTTTGCGTAAGCAACATGCAACATGGGCAACAACTGAAGCTGCAGCAGCTTCTGGTGATCGCGTGATCATCGACTTCGTTGGTTCTATCGATGGTGAAGAATTTGAAGGCGGCAAAGCCTCTGACTTCACGTTAGAATTAGGCCAGGGTCGTATGATCCCAGGCTTTGAAGACGGCATCATCGGCAAAAAAGCTGGCGAAGAAGTGACTGTTGAAGTGACTTTCCCTGCTGAATACCATGCTGAAAACTTAAAAGGCAAAGCAGCTAGCTTTGCTGTGACTGTAAAAGCAGTTGAAGCTCAGCAGTTACCAGAAGTAAACGACGAGTTTGCTAAGCTGTTCGGTTTAGCTGAAGCTACTGTTGATGCATTAAAAGTTGAAGTGAAAAAGAACATGGAGCGCGAGCTGAACAACAGCATCAAAGCCCGTGTAAAAGATCAGGTGATCAAAGGTTTGTTAGCCACTCACGAAGTTGAAGTGCCACAAGCTTTGATCGACAGCGAAATCGAAGTATTACGTCGTCAGGCGTTACAGCGTTTTGGCAATAACCTGGATCCAAAGCAATTACCAGAACTGCCAGCTGCTCTGTTCACTGAACAAGCCAAAGACCGCGTGAAAGTAGGTCTGTTATTGGGCGAAGTGATCAAAACAAACAGCCTGCAAGTTGAAGATGCCCGTGTTCAGTCTCTGATTGAAACTGTGGCTTCTGCGTACGAAGATCCACAAGAAGTGATCCAGTACTACAACAGCAACAAAGAACTGTTACAAGGCATGCGCAATGTCGCTTTAGAAGAGCAGGCCATTGACCTGGTTCTGACCAAAGCCAAAGTAACAGAAGAAAAAGCCAAGTTTGATGAGATCATGAATCCACAAGCTGCAAACTAAGATTTGACATCTGTTTGTCAGGCAGTTTTAATGGCTCGAACATCATAGTTCGGGCCATTTTCATTTTTAGCCGTCGTACTTGAAGCAGCCGCATTTTTTGACAGCGTGCTGCAACATCAATGACGCAGGCTCTATAACACAGCCCTCTTTTCAATGAAGGAAATCGCATTATGGCATTTGAGCCAAGAATGAATGAGTTAGTGAATGCCTTAGTTCCTATCGTTATCGAACAAACTGCTAAGGGTGAGCGCTCTTTTGATATTTACTCACGTTTATTAAAAGAACGGGTGATTTTTTTAACTGGCCAGGTAGAAGACCATATGGCCAATCTGATTGTCGCTCAGCTGTTATTTTTAGAATCTGAGAACCCGGAAAAAGATATTTATATCTACATCAACTCACCTGGTGGTTCTGTCACGGCGGGTATGTCGATTTACGACACCATGAAGTACATCAAGCCAAATATCGCTACAGTGTGCGTCGGTCAGGCCTGCAGCATGGGCGCTTTCTTATTATCTGGTGGTACCAAAGGTAAGCGTTACTGCTTACCCAATGCCCGTGTGATGATCCACCAGCCATTAGGTGGTTTCCAGGGCCAGGCCACAGATTTTGAAATTCATGCCCGTGAAATTCTGTCTATCAAAGAGAAATTAAACCGTTTGATGGCAGAACATTGTGACAAGACGTATGAACAGGTTTGTAAAGATACAGAGCGTGATAACTTCTTAAGTGCACAACAAGCCTTGGAATATGGCCTAATCGATGCCATATTAACTCAAAGGGATGCGAAGTAAGTTTAATTCAGGGGTGGTGAAGGGCGCGAAGCCGGCCATCCCTATGTAGTGGAAGAGGAAGTTACATGTCTGATCATCGCTCTGATGGCGAGAAAAGCAGCAAGTTGTTGTATTGCTCTTTTTGCGGCAAATCACAACATGAAGTGCGCAAACTGATTGCAGGCCCACAGGTCTATATCTGTGATGAATGTGTTGATTTGTGCAACGATATTATTCGCGAAGAAATTAAAGATATTTCGCCAAAACGCGACAGCAATAAATTGCCGGTGCCAAAAGAGATCCGTGCCCACCTGGATGACTATGTCATAGGTCAGGAGCATGCGAAAAAAGTTCTGGCGGTGGCGGTCTACAACCACTACAAACGTTTACGCAGCATGCAGCATAAACAAGATGTTGAGCTGAGCAAAAGTAACATTCTGCTGATTGGCCCTACAGGTAGCGGTAAAACTTTATTGGCTGAAACCTTAGCTCGTTTACTGGATGTGCCATTTACTATGGCCGATGCCACCACCCTAACCGAAGCAGGTTATGTGGGTGAAGATGTTGAAAACATCATTCAGAAGTTACTGCAGAAATGTGATTACGATGTAGAAAAAGCCCAGCGTGGCATTGTCTATATCGATGAAATCGACAAAATTTCACGCAAGTCTGACAATCCATCTATTACCCGTGACGTTTCAGGGGAAGGTGTACAGCAGGCACTGCTGAAACTGATTGAAGGTACTGTGGCCTCAGTTCCGCCTCAGGGTGGACGTAAACATCCACAGCAAGAGTTTTTACAGGTCGATACCTCGAAGATTCTGTTTATCTGTGGTGGCGCCTTTGCTGGTCTGGATAAAGTGATTGAACAGCGTTGTGCTAAAGGTTCAGGTATAGGCTTTGGTGCTGAAGTGCGGGCAACGTCACAAAGCCGTACTCTGACCGAAAGCTTTAAAGATGTCGAACCTGAAGATTTAGTTAAATATGGTTTAATTCCAGAGTTTATTGGTCGTCTGCCTGTGGTTGCGACTTTAACTGAGCTGGATTTAGCTGCATTAATGCAAATTTTAAGTGAGCCGAAAAATGCTCTGGTGAAACAGTTTGGTGCATTATTCCAGATGGAAAATGTAGAACTGGAGTTCCGTGAAGATGCGCTCAAAGCCATAGCGCAAAAAGCCATGGAACGTAAAACCGGTGCCCGTGGTCTGCGTTCTATCGTCGAAAACGTGTTGCTGGATACCATGTATGATTTGCCTTCTATGGAACATGTCAGCAAAGTCGTAATTGACGAGACAGTGATCCGCGGCGAGTCTCAGCCCATATTGATTTATGAGACTGTGGAAGCTGCTGCTTCTCAGTAAGTAAAAAGGTCTGGCCGATAAAAATGGGGTCAGATCACATTGTTAACGAATAATGTGATCTGACCCCATTTTCCAGAATCGTTTTAGAAGTCCAAATTTTTTGCTAACTCATTGAAGTGACATAAACAGCCCCCATATACTGTTGAATCATGTCACCTGCAGTAAATAATTCGAGAGAGATTTCATGACAGTAGCAAAGACTGAACGTTTGCATATGCCTGTATTGGCATTAAGAGACGTGGTCGTTTATCCGCATATGGTGATCCCGCTGTTCGTTGGCCGGGCTAAATCCATCAAATGCCTGGATGCCGCGATGGAAAAAGAGAAACAAATCTTTTTAGTTGCGCAAAAAGACGCCACGCTGGATGACCCTAAAGATACTGACTTGTATCAGGTGGGTACTGTCGCCACTATTTTGCAATTGCTCAAGCTTCCTGATGGCACGGTTAAAGTGCTGGTGGAAGGGGGCAAGCGTGCTCAACTGGTAGAATTTACCGACACCGAAGACACCTTCGCCGCTTATGTTGATTTAATTCCGACACCGGAAATGGACAGCCGCGAGCAGGAAGTGATTTTGCGTTCTGCTGTGAATCAGTTTGAAGGTTATATCAAACTGAACAAGAAGATCCCGCCTGAGGTGCTGACAGCGCTTTCTGGCATAGACGACGCTGCCCGTCTGGCGGATACCATGGCGGCTCATATGCCATTAAAAGTAGACGACAAGCAGAAGGTATTAGAAATCATTGATGTGACGGAACGTTTAGAGTTTCTGATGGCGATGATGGAAAGCGAAATCGACATTCTGCAAGTGGAACGCCGTATTCGCAGCCGTGTTAAAAAGCAGATGGAAAAAAGCCAGCGCGAGTATTACCTGAATGAGCAAATGAAAGCCATTCAGCGTGAACTGGGTGAACTGGAAGATACTCCGGATGAATTTGAAACTCTGTCGAAAAAAATCGAACAGGCTCAAATGCCGGACGAAGCCCGCACTAAAGCGACGGCTGAACTGCAAAAGTTAAAAATGATGTCACCTATGTCGGCTGAAGCCACAGTGGTGCGCAGCTATATCGACTGGCTGACCAATGTGCCGTGGAAAAAACGCAGCAAGGTGAAAAAAGACCTGGCAGGCGCAGAACGTATTCTGGACTCAGACCACTATGGTCTGGATAAAGTCAAAGAACGCATTCTGGAATATCTGGCAGTGCAGCAGCGTGTCAACAAATTAAAAGGCCCGATTTTATGTTTAGTCGGACCGCCGGGTGTAGGTAAAACTTCACTGGGTATGTCTGTAGCCAAAGCCACAGGCCGTAAGTATGTACGTATGGCCTTAGGTGGTGTGCGTGACGAAGCGGAAATTCGCGGTCACAGACGCACTTATATTGGCTCTATGCCAGGCAAAATTATCCAGAAAATGGCGAAAGTTGGGGTACGTAACCCGCTGTTCCTGCTGGATGAAATTGACAAAATGGCATCAGATTTCCGTGGCGATCCGGCCGCTGCTTTGCTTGAGGTATTAGATCCTGAGCAAAACACCTCATTCAGTGATCACTATCTGGAAGTGGACTACGACTTATCCGACGTGATGTTCTTCGCCACATCGAATAGCTTAAATATTCCGGCGGCTTTACTGGACCGGATGGAAGTGATTCGTTTAGCGGGCTACACCGAAGATGAGAAGCTGAATATTTCCAAGCAGCATCTGATCAACAAGCAGATTGAACGCAATGGCTTAAAACCTCATGAAATTGAGATTGAAGACAGCGCTATTGTCGGCATTATCCGTTATTACACCCGTGAAGCTGGTGTACGTAACTTAGAGCGTGAAATCTCCAAGTTATGCCGCAAAGCAGTGAAAAACATTCTGCTGG
Organism: Rheinheimera sp. 1928-s; assembly: GCF_029269265.1. GTDB lineage: Bacteria > Pseudomonadota > Gammaproteobacteria > Enterobacterales > Alteromonadaceae > Pararheinheimera. Next base: position 299,307 of record NZ_JARIXP010000005.1, on the reverse strand, counting down.
ATAAAAACCTGCAGAAAGTGGTGATTAATCAGGACAACCTGGAAGATTTCTTAGGTGTACAACGCCATGACTACGGTAAAGCCGAAGACAGCAATCGTATCGGTCAGGTCACAGGTTTAGCCTGGACTTCTGTCGGTGGTGATTTACTGACGATTGAAGCTGCTGCTGTGGTAGGTAAAGGCAAGCTGACCTACACAGGCTCTTTGGGCGATGTGATGAAAGAGTCGATTCAGGCCGCCATGACAGTGGTTCGAAGCCGTGCTGAGAAGCTGCGTATTAACGAAGATTTCTACGAAAAACGTGATATTCATGTGCACGTGCCAGAAGGTGCTACTCCGAAAGATGGTCCAAGTGCTGGTATTGCTATGGTGACAGCTTTAGTTTCAAGCCTGACAGGTAATCCGGTGCGTGCTGATGTCGCTATGACAGGTGAAATTACCTTACGGGGTGAAGTTCTGCCTATAGGTGGTTTAAAAGAGAAGCTATTGGCTGCACACCGTGGTGGCATCAAACGGGTTTTAATCCCTCATGACAACGTTCGGGACCTAAAAGATATCCCGGATAACGTCAAGGGTGACATTGAAATTCGTGCAGTAAAATGGATTGACGAAGTGTTGGAATTAGCTCTGCAAGAGCCGCCAACAGGGATGTCGGTGCTTGAAGTGGAAAAAATTCCAGCAAAAAGCAAAAAAATCCAAAAAAATCCTGCTTAGGGGCTTTTCAATTGCTCTGGCTGTGTTAAGTTATGGGCAGTTTCGACGCAGCCCTTGCGCAGCAAGGGTTGTGGCCTAACAGAAATTTTTGTAGTGCGTCGTTTTGTGCTTGCAAGCCCACATCAGGCTTGATATAACAAACACGCAGCTACGACAAAGCAAATTTACTGTAGTTGTTGAAAATAATAACAATTGAAGGGGATGATATTGTGAACAAGTCTCAACTTATCGACAAAATCGCTGCTGGTGCAGATATTTCTAAAGCGGCAGCTGGTCGTTCTCTGGACGCGTTCATCGACGCTGTTACTGAGGCTCTTAAGGAAGGCGATTCAGTAGCCTTAGTTGGTTTTGGTACATTTGCAGTTCGCGAGCGCGCTGCACGTTCAGGCCGTAATCCACAAACTGGTGAAACTATCCAAATCGCTTCTGCGAAAATTCCTTCGTTCAAGCCAGGTAAAGCGCTGAAAGACAGCGTAAACTAAGCTGAACGCTTGGCTGTTAGAGTCAAGCCTATGAAGCTGATGGTTCTGCCAAAGTCATTAGTGATTTTCGCGGAGAAAAGCAAAACGCATTAAGCCCGACGCTGCCACAGCTTTTATGAAAAAGGCGTATCTGTTAAGATGCGCTTTTTTTTTAAGACAACCAAAAGTTGCCAAAAGAGACGTAGATACAATGTTAGAAAAGATCAGAGAAGGTTCGCAGGGTATGATCGCCAAGGTCATTCTTGGCTTTGTGATCCTGACTTTTGCTTTAGCCGGGGTTGGCAGTTATCTTGGCAACACCAGTGAAGTGCCTGTTGCCACCGTCAACGGTGATGAAATTACCAAAGTTCAGTTTGATACAGCCTACCAGAACGAAAGAGCCAGAATGCAGCAGCAGTTTGGTGAAATGTTCGGCATGCTGTCAGCTGACAGCAACTATATGAGCAATTTCCGCAATTCAGTGCTGGAGAAGCTGATTGATGAACAATTACAACGTCAATTAGTCGCAGAACTGGATTTAATGGTCAGTGACGATGTGTTACGTGACACTATTCGCAGTTTGCCTGAATTTCAGGTAGACGGTGTATTTAATAATGACCGTTATATAGCCCTGCTGCGTCAGAATGGCTATGAGCCGAATCAGTTCCGTGATTATTTGCGTGCACAAATGTCGGCCAATCAGCTGGTTGTTGGTTTAGCAGGTTCAGAATTTGCGACCATATCAGAAATGCAATTGTTGTCTAAATTACAAATGCAAAGCCGCGATATTCAGTATGCTGTATTAAAAGCTGCTGATTTTGCAGCTGCCGTTGAAATCAATGATCAACTGCTGCAGGACTACTATCAAAGCAATACTAACCAGTTTGTGTCACCAGAAACAGTGTCTGTGGATTATGTGCAGTTAACAGCTGCAGATATAGCTGCGACAGTTGAAGTGACAGATGCTGATTTGCAAGCCTACTACGACGCCAACCAAGCCCGTTATCAGACTGAAGAACGTCGTCGGGTTTCGCATATCCTGCTGGAGTCGGCTGACGACAATGCTGAAATTGAAGCTAAAGCTGAAGCTTTAGCAGTGCAATTACAACAAGGTGCTGATTTTGCTGAACTGGCAAAAAAGGAATCTGCTGATACTTTTTCAGCTGAAAAAGGTGGTGACTTAGATTTTATCGAAAAAGGTGTGATGGATGCCGAATTTGAAAAGGCAGCCTATGCTCTGGCCAAGGCTGGTGATATCAGCCCTGTGGTAAAAACTGAATTTGGTTACCATATTATTCAGTTAACAGAAGTGCAGCCTGGTTCAGTGAAAGCTTTTGCTGATGTGAAAGATCAAATTCTGACCACGGTCAAAGATGATAAAGCCGCTGAGAAGTTTATTGATCTGCAACAGCTGTTAGGTGAAAAGAGCTTTGAAATCGCTGATAGCCTGCAAGAAGCTGCTGAAGCTGTTGGGACTAAAGTCGTTTCAGTGCCTGCCTTTAGCCGTTCGACTGCTCCTGCTGAATTAACTGCACCTAAAGTACTGGAAACCTTATTTTCAGATGACTTTATTAGTGCCGGTGTAAACAGTGACTTGATTGAAGTTGCTCCACAACATGTGGTTGTGGTGCGGGTGAATGCACATCAACCAGAGGTCACGAAGAAACTTGAGGAAGTGAAAGATCAGGTACAAGCTGCTGTAGTTGCAACGAAAAGCTCTGAGTTAGCCAAAGCGAAAGCTGAAGCTTTGCTGGCTGAAGTTCAGGCAGGCAAGTCTTTGCCTGAAGTAGTAGCTGCTGCACAGTTAGTTTTGGAAACTAAAGCTGCTGTCACTCGTTTTGGTGGTGATATCGATTCAGACATCCGCACCAAAGCTTTTGAGCTGGCTAAACCTGCGGCAGAACAACCTGCTACTGTGGCTATGCTAAATCTGGCGAGTGGTGATGCTGCTTTAGTTGCTGTGACTAAGGTCACTGATACTGAAGTGACAGATAAGCCTCCGGTTGACCAGTTACAACAGTTTGCTGATCAAAAGGCACAAAGTAGTTTTGGTGCATTGCTTGCTGCATTAAAAGCCAAGGCTGAAATCACCCGTTCTTTACCAGAAGCTGCTGCTGACGAATAATCTTCATATTCACCAGCCATAAAAAAACCAACCTTAGGGTTGGTTTTTTTATGGCAAGAAACGAACACTTAGCTTTGTGCGCTGTTAATCAGTTTTTTGCTGTAATCGTGTTGAGGGTGATCAAAGACTTGATTGGTTGGACCGTAATCCAGTGCTTTGCCTTGATGCAAAACCAGCATGCTGTCGCTGATATGTCGTACCAGACGCAGGTGGTTGGTGATCAGCAGGTAAGATAAACCAGTTGTTTTTTGCAGCTCCAGCAGCAGATTGACAATCTGAGCCCGTAACGAAGGGTCCAGCGCCGTTAAAGCTTCATCCAGTATCAGCAGCTTTGGATCCATAATAAGAGCTCTGGCAAGCGCTACACGCTGTAATTGACCCCCTGAGAACATATGAGGGTAGTAGGCCGCGTGCTCTTCCATCAAGCCCAATTGGGCTAAGGTTTGATGAATTTTCTGCTGACGCTGCTGTTCATTCAAATCTGTGCTGTAGCGCAGCACATCTTCCAGCATTTGTCCTACTTTATGATGAGGATTTAATGAGCGGGCCGGGTCCTGAAAAATATAGCGAATAACATGATTGTATTTTTTATGGTCGCTGATGGTGACAGCCTCACCTTCCAGCAGTATTTCGCCACTGTCCGGGGTTTCTATACCAACCAACAATTTAGCCAGGGTACTTTTACCTGAGCCTGTTTCACCTACTATTGCCAGTGTCTGGCCCGGATATACACTAAAGCTGATATCGGACAAGGCCTGAATGGTTTTACGGCCAAAGATCCCTTGAGCTTTCTGATAACTTTTATACAGCTGCCGGATCTCAAGTAATGGAGCTGTCATGTTTTTTTACCTTGTAATGGAAAATGGCAACTGAAGTAGTGATTTTGCAGGCGCTCCAGTACAGGTGTTTTGACACATTCCTTACGGGCATTGGGGCAACGAGGCCCTAAACGGCAGCCTATAGGCAAATGCTGTAAGGTGGGAATGCTACCATGCAAAGCATACAAAGGTTGTTTACTGGCCAGTTGAGGCTGGAACTCAGGCACACTTTTGATCAGTGCATCGGTATAAGGATGAAAAGGAGACTTTAAAATAGCCGCAGTTTCACCTGCTTCAACCAACTGGCCACAATACAATACGCTTAAGGTCTGAGTATTACGGGCCACAGTTTCAAGCTCATGGCTGATTAATAATATCGACATGCCTTTGAGCTGGTTAAAGCTGGCTAATAAGCGAAACAACTGCGCCTGAGTGGTACTTTCCAGCGCTGTCGTAGGTTCGTCAGCGATCAAAAGCTTCGGTTTTTTAGCAATCGCCATGGCAATCATTATTTTCTGACAGACCCCTTCAGGTAACTGATAAGGGTAAGAGTTTAAAATAGCCTGGTGATCTCTGATACCTACCTTATGCAGCAGTGCTATGGCTTTTTTGCGCCGTTCAAAAGGCCGGCCCCACCAGCGGCTTTCCAGTTCAGAATCTGGAATAGCTTCCAGTAACTGGTCCAAAATAGGGGCCGTTGGATCCATACTGCGGCTTGGTTCCTGATAAATCATCGCTATATCGCGGCCAATAATTTTGCGCTGTTCTTCATAAGATAAACGCAATAAATCCTGACCAGCCCAGCTGAATCTGTCTGCTGTGATATGCCATCTTTTATTCAGTACACCTACTATGGCTTTGGCGATTAAACTTTTGCCTGAACCTGATTCGCCCACTAAACCACGAATTTCACCTTCACGTATGGTCAGATTTACTTTGTCGACAGCCCGAATTAAGCCTTCCGGGGTTTCCAGCTCAATCGTCATGTTTTTAATATCAAGCAAAATCATCAGTTTTCCCGCCGCTTTGTCATCGCCGTGCGTAAGCCATCACCCACCAGATTCACCGACAGTACTGACGCAAAAACTAAAATACCTGGCAGAGCTATGGCCCAAGGCGCCAGATAAATTAAATCTAAAGCGTCTGCGATCATCACTCCCCATTCAGAAGTGGGAGCCTGAGCACCTAAGCCTAAAAAGCCCAAAGCTGCGACATCGAGGATAGCGGTGGACAATGCCATAGTGGCCATCACAGTGAGATGTTCCCAGATATTGGGCAAAACCGCATAACGTAACACTTGCCAGTTGGACGCGCCGTCCAACCGGTAGGCTGCTACATAATCTTGTTTTAAGGTGTCTTGTATCGCATTACGAATACCATGCACAAACTGCGGTAACAGCGCCAGCATAATGGCCCAGGTGGTGTTCCACAGGCCAGGGCCTAATACTGCCACTATGATAATGGCCAGCAGCAGGGAAGGGATGGTCAGCGCCAAATCCAGCACATGGTTAAAAATACTGGATTTAACACCTTTGCTCATGCCCGCCATAGCACCCAAAGCCAAACCCATCAGCAAAGATCCAATCACTGTGATTAGGGCAATACCAAAGGTGTAAGTGGCCCCTTTCATCAGCCGCGACATTAAGTCACGACCTAAATCATCTGTGCCAAAAGGATACTGTACTAAGCCTTGTTCGCTCCATGAAGGAGCCAGCAACAACAAATCAGCGTTTTGCAGATAAGGGTCGTGAGGGCTGAGCAGCGGTGCAAATAAGGTCAGCAACAGAAAAAAAGAAAACATCACCAGACCAAAGACGGCCGCATGCTGGCGCTGAAATTGCTGCCAGAGTTGAGTTAAAGGACCGCGATTGTGTTCCTCAAAATACAGCCGGAATTTTTTCATCTTAAGCTTTCCTGGCCAGAGGATTAAACAAAGTATGCAGAATTTCAGTCAGCATATTTACCACTATCACCAGGCAGGACACTACTAATAAGCCCCCCTGAATGGCTGGGTAATTGCGCTGATAAATACTGTCCAGTAACCACTGACCTATACCAGGCCAGGAAAAAATCACTTCGGTGATCATCGCCAGCGTAATTAAGGTACTGAACTGCAAGCCAATCTGACGTATCACTGGCAATAGCGCATTACGCAGACCATGGTGATACAGCACCTGAGCGCGGCTTAAGCCTTTAGCGCGCGCCGTTTTGATATAACTTTGTTCCAGTACCGCCAGCATCGAATCCCGGGTAAAACGGATCATCACTGTTGTTGGGTAAGTCGCCAGCACTATAGCAGGCAACAACAAGTGCCTCAGCGCATCCATGGTAGCTTCTGATTTATAACGGATATCAGAGAGCCAGATATCAGGCAGCATAAAACCAGTTGTTGTAGGTATATCAAACAAAACATTGATGCGACCTGCGGTAGGTAGCAGGCCAAGGGTCAGCGAAAACAGCATGATAAGCAGCAGTGCCCACCAAAAAATAGGGATGGAATAAGCCACCAGCGTAATGCCGGAGACCAGCTTACCGAAAAAGCTGTCGGCTTTGACTGCGGCAAATAATCCTAAAGGAATGCCCAACACAAAAGATAAAATTAGCGCATAACTGGCCAGTTCCAGTGTGGCGGGAAATACGGCAATAATCTCCGCTAAAACAGGTTGTTGGCTGGAAAAAGACAGGCCCCATTCACCAGCCAGAATACGATTGACGTAAGCCAGATACTGCATCAGCAAAGACTGATCCAAAGCATAATACTGAATAAGCGCTTGCTGCTGTTCAGGTGCAATGTTGGTCAGGCCTGAGACGTTATTCAGCACATCACCGGGGAACAAATAACTTAAACTGAAGGCCAGTACTGTCAGGGCAACAAAAACAAAGCCTATTAAAAAAGTGCGGCGTAAAAAGTAGTGCAGCATCATAAAGATTTTCTCGCTGCAGCCATAGAGATACCGCCATAGGGGTTTATGGTTACCCCGGTAATTTTGACACTTTTGGCCTGAAAACGTTTGGAATGCGCAATACTGACCAGCGGCATTTGTTCATCAAGATAAAGCTGGGCTGTTAAATAGAAACTGCGTCTTTGCTTGATATCAGCCGTCAGCAGAGCCTGATTAATCAGATTGTCAAAATTCGGGTCGCACCAGTTGGCTCTGTTACTGCCAGACTCTGCTGCACTGCAACTCAAAAGCGGCCGGAAAAAGTTATCCGGATCGGCATTGTCAGCCGCCCAGCCAATCAGCACTGAGTCATGCTCAAATTCGGATAGTTTGCGTCTGAAGCTGTTCCATTCAAAAGAAACGACAGAGGCTTTGACGCCAATTTTGGCTAAATCGGCTTGCATCAACTCGGCCATTTTTAACGCGTTCGGATTATACAAACGCTGCACTGGCATAGCCCATATGTTCATGCTGAAGCCTTTAGGGTAACCGGCTTGTGCCAGCAACTCTTTGGCTTTGATTGGATCGTACTGTTGTTCAGGCAGGTCGTGGTAAAAAGCCCAGGACGTAGGAGGGAGCAAGGTTTTTGCCTTGTCAGCATAACCAAAGTAAACCGCATCCAGAATGGCATCTTTGTTGATGGCGTAAGCTAAAGCTTTGCGCACCAGCACATTATCAAAAGGAGGTTTTTTGGTATTAAAAGCCCAGAAACCCACGTTCATACTGATTTGGCTTTGCACTTCGACATCAGAGCGTTCAGTGATCAGGTTCAGCTCTGCATTGCGTGGATAAGCTACTACATCACATTCATGAGTCAGTAATTTCGCCATACGTTTAGCATTGTCAGGCACTAAATCAAACACCAGTTGGGTCAGATCCACTTTGCCACGCCAGTATTCAGGATGGCGGTAATAACGAATAAACTGATTTTTTTTGTATTCTTTAAAGAAAAACGGTCCTGTGCCTATGGGTCTTTGATCCAATAATTCCGGCTGATTTTGTTGCAACAGCTGTTCTGCATATTCAGCAGATAAAATAGCGGCAAAGTCAGTAGCCAGATTGGATAAAAACGAACTATCAGGACGGGTCAGTTCAAAGCGCACTGTGTTACTGTTTTCTGCCACTACGGCTTTGACCAGGGAGCCCCAATCAACACTTTGAAAATAAGGATAAGCAGCACCTCCAATCGCATGATAAGGATGATCCGTCTGGGTGATACGATTAAAGGTAAAAGTCACATCGTTGGCATTTAAGGTTCTGCCAGGTGAAAAGAACACTGTGTGATGAAATTGTACATCGGGGCGTAAGGTAAACCAGTAGGTTTTACCATCTTCACTCAAACGCCATTGGGTTGCCAGGGCGGGCAACAGCTCACCGCTTGCCGGGTCGATATCCAGCAGACGGTCRTAGAGTTGCTGACTGATGGCATCAATGGTGGTGCCAGATGTCACCCGCTGTGGGTTAAAGCTCTCAGGAGAGCCTTCGGCGCAATACACCATGCCTTGCTGAATAGTTTCAGGAATATCAGGCTGACAAGCGCTGAGTATCAACACAGAGCCACAGGGGACTATCAGGCTCAGTAAGGCTTTGATCATTGTTGGCTGTCCAGCAATTTATACTTTTTCATGTAACCACGTAACTGATGATAGGTCAGATTCAGTGCTTCAGCCGTTTTCTTCTGATTGAATTGGCTGGCAGCAAGGGCTTGTTTGATCAGATCCATTTCAAAGTTTTCTGACAAGACTTTAAAATCCTGCACCTGATTAAAATCAAAGGACGAAGCTGCTTTGACCACAGCAGGCAGATTATCGCTGCTTTGTTCTCTGATAGCTACCACTGCGTTTTCTGCTGCTGGTCTGCGATCCAGAGTACGAACGCGGGTGCGGGGCCTAAATGGAGATTCAAAAGGGTCGAGCTGGATATGATGCACAGGCACATAAGGGTTGTTGGTGCGGTACACACTGCGCTCTACCACGTTTTTCAACTCCCGCACATTACCTGGCCATTCATGTTCCAGCAAAATACGTTTGGCTTTTTCACTAAAGCCGCTAAAGAGTTCAAAGCCCAGTTCACGCGCCATATTGACGGCAAAATGCTCTGCCAGTACCAGAATATCCTCGCGTCGTTCCCGCATAGGGGGCAAGGTGATCACATCAAAAGCCAGCCTGTCGAGTAAGTCAGCCCTAAACTCGCCTTGTTCGGCCATTGAAGGTAAATCTTCGTTGGTGGCGCAAATTAAACGCACGTCTACTTTGACAGAACGACTGCCACCGACCCGTTCAAATTCACCGTATTCAATTACCCGTAGTAGTTTTTCCTGCACCATGGCCGGTGTATTGGCTAATTCGTCCAGAAATAAAGTGCCGCCATTGGCTCGTTCAAAGCGGCCTTCATGACGTTTGGCTGCACCGGTAAAAGCGCCGGCTTCATGACCAAAGAGCTCACTTTCCAGCAGGTTTTCATTCAGCGCTGCGCAGTTTAAGGTTAAATAATTTTGATCCCAGCGCTGGGACAGGTAATGTAAGCGGGCTGCAATCAGCTCTTTGCCTGTGCCCCTTTCACCAATGATCAGCACAGGTTTGTGCAAAGGTGCAATTTGGGACACCTGGTCCAACACGTTTAAAAAACTGTTGGACTGACCTATTAAGTTGTCTTGCTGAAAACTTCTGCTCATCAGGGCTCACGAAGTGGTGAATTTAACTAATAAGTAGTGTATTTCATAACGAAGGCTTGGCATAGCTTTTTTCGGATATAAATAAAATCAATATAAAACAATGGTTTAAAATAGTTTGGCAAGTTGGCAAGAAACCTGAATAGGTTATAGCGAATCCAACAAGTCATTAAGAGGTAAAACATTATGGGTATCTTCTCTCGCTTTTCAGATATCGTAAACTCCAACATCAATGCTTTATTAGATAAAGCAGAAGATCCGGAAAAAATGGTCCGCCTGATTATTCAGGAAATGGAAGACACGCTGGTTGAAGTGCGTTCTACCTCAGCCAAAACCATTGCAGAGAAAAAAGAACTGCAACGTGTAGTGTCTAAATTGGAAGCTGAAGTGGCCGACTGGCAGGCTAAAGCTGAACTGGCTTTGAGCAAAGAACGTGAAGACTTAGCCCGTGCTGCACTGATTGAACGTCAAAAAGCAGCTGACCAGGCTGCAGCAGTAGCTGCTGATATCAGTCATTTAGATGAACATGTCAGCAAATTGCAGGATGAAGTCAGTCAGTTACAGGACAAGTTAGCAGATGCCAAAGCTCGTCAGAAAGCCATGCTGATGCGCCAGAAAACTGTGTCATCTCGTTTAGATGTAAAGCGCAGCTTAGACAGCAACCGTTTAAACGATGCCATGTACAAGTTTGAACGCTATGAGCAAAAAATCGATTCACTGGAAGCTCAGGTTGAATCGTACGATTTAGGTAAAAAAACCTTAAAAGATGAGTTTGCAGAATTGGCTTCATCTGAGAAAATCGATAACGAACTGGCTGAATTAAAAGCTAAAATGTCTAAAAAAGATAACGCCTGATTATCAGGCGTTATAGGAGCTATCAATGACACTTCATGAAATTATTGGTGTACCTTTTATTCTGTTCATGATTTTTGTGGCGCCGCTGTGGGTTTTTATGCACTACAGAAGCAAAAACAAAATTGGTGAAGGGTTGGGGGACAGTGAGCTGGCTCAACTGAATGAGTTGTCCCATCGCGCTGAAAAAATGGCAGACCGCATCAAGACGCTCGAAGCGATCTTAGATGCGGAGTCGCCGAAGTGGAGGGAGAAACATGACTAAAATACGCAAAGAGCTGTTGCGGGACGACCGCAACGGCAAACTGGCCGGGGTCTGTGCTGGTATTGCAGACTACTTCGGTTGGGAAGTGTGGTTAGTGCGGTTGATTGTGGTTACTTCGGTGTTATTAGGTTTAGGTGGTTTGTTGCCTGTTTTGTACGTGGCAGCCTGGTTTATTCTGGAGAAGAAATCAGTGCATGAAGCGAAAAAAGGCTTCACTGAATCTGCGTACGATGAACGCCCTGTAGAAGTAAAAACCCGGGTATGGCAACGTGGTGAAGTGCCTAAGTCAGCCTTACATCATCTGGTCAATCAATTTAATAGCCTGGAATTACGTTTACGCGACATGGAAACTCATGTCACCTCTGCCAAGTTTCAACTGAACAGAGAAATCAGCAAGTTATAGTGAGTCTGTCGAAAGACACCATATAGGAACACTGCATGGATTGGTTAAAAAAGGCGCGCTGGCATTCAGAACAATTGACGCAGCGTGCCTTTCACCGTCAACTCAGACTGGGTGTTACCGGCTTAAGCGGCGCAGGAAAAACTGCGCTCTTAACTGCAATAGTGCACCAGCTAACCCAAAGTCACTCTTCTTATTTACCCTTTTTCTCTGTGATGCAAAAACGCTGGTTGGGGGCTCGTATTGATGACAATCAATTGCCACAGCTGCCTCGTTTTGGGTTTGAAAAAAACTTAAGTTACCTGCAGCAACAGCCTGCTTGCTGGCCACCTTCGACTGTCGGCTGGAGTCAGTTGACCTTAGCTTTGCGTTATCAGAGTGAATCGAGTTTGCGCGCCCGTTTTCAGGATTTTCAGGAAACTGAACTGGTGCTGGTGGATTATCCGGGCGAGTGGCTGCTGGACTTACCTATGCTGCAACAAAGTTACCAGCAGTGGTGTGAACAAAGCTGGTTGCTATTTGCCCAATCCCATAGGGCCGCCACCGCAGAAGGATTTAAACAGCGACTACAAGCTATTGATTTAAATGATACGTCAGTGCTTTCAGTGCAAGAGCTGTGCAGTGAATACAGCACCTTACTGAAGCAATTCCGTGAAGTTGCAGGGGCTTATTTAAATCAGCCGGGCCGTTTACTGGTACCGGGTGAATTTGAGGGAACTCCGCTTTTGCAACTGCTTCCTCTGTTGCCAGAACAGCTGGCACAAGGTGGCGCTTTGGTGGACTTGATGCAAAAGCACTTTGTCAGTTACCAGAGCAAGGTGATTGAGCCTTTTTACCGTCAGTACTTTTCAGGTTTAGACCGTCAGGTGGTGCTGGTTGATATTTTGGGCGCACTGAATGCTGGTGAGTCTGCGCTCTTAGAGTTGAAACAAAGTTTATTGCTGATTTTACAGAGTTTTGATTATGGCCCTGAACACTGGCTGCGGCGTATTTTTAAACCCCGCATCAGTAAAGTGTTATTTGCGGTCAGTAAAGCCGACCATGTCACACCGGATCAGCATCAGGCGCTGACATTATTATTGCAGCAGCTGTTGCTGCAGCATCTGCAGAGCGTGAAATTTCAGCTTTGTCCGTACGAAGTGATGGCGATAGCCGCTATCAAGGCCAGCGAAGCAGGTTTTGTGAAACAAAATGGTCAGCAACAGCCCTGTTTACGGGGTATCAGTGCAGCAACAGGTGAAGCCTTGACTTATTATCCGGGCGACGTGCCACGCTACTGGCCGGATCATCAGCTTTTTACCGAACATCATTTTGAGTTTCAGTCATTGGCACCTTTGCCATGGCCTAAACAGCAAGTGCTGCAACATATCCGCTTGGATCATCTGCTTGAGTACCTGTTAGGAGATAAACTGACATGACCGATTTAAAACAAGCGAAAAGCTTTAAAGAGGCCGATTTTATTAGTTCAGATCTGGTTTCAGAACTGCCGTTGACCAAAGCACAGCAGTTTGAACAGACGGATTTTGTGGTCGAGCCACACGTCGAGCCGGAACCACCAAAACGCAAGCCTGTGTCTGCTTTGCTATGGGCTGGCGTCAGCAGTGTTGTGCTATTAGTGGCAGTGGCTTTATACAGCGCAGTAACTACTATCCAGCAGGCTTTTACAGCACCTGGTATCAGTACTGTGCTGGAAGCCTTATTTTGTGTTGCTTTATTTACCTTAGGCAGCTTGCTGCTGCTGCGTGAATGGCGTTTATGGCGGCGTTTAGCAAAAACCAGAAAGTGGCAACAAGCGCATCAGCGTATTCATGCCAGCATCCAATACGGTGAAGCTGAACAGCTGTGTCTGGATATCGCCGCCGTTTTACCTGAATCCACACAACAGGATGTGGCCGACTGGAAAGCACAAAAACAAACAGAACACAGCGATCAGGAACTACTGGATTTGTTTGAACTAAAGGTGCTGAGTAAAGCCGATGCTCGTGTGCGACAACAAATTCATCAGGCTTCAGCTGATGCCGCTATGGCGGTTGCCGTCAGTCCTTTTGCTTTGGCCGATATGCTGTTGGTGCTCTGGCGCACCAGTAAATTGTTACGTCAAATGGCAGAAAGTTACGGTGCTTCATTAGGGCAATTGCGTAGTCTGCTTTTGATCAAACATTTATTTGCCGCTTTACTATGGGCGGGCAGTTCCGAGCTAGCGCTGGATTTAGGTTCAGATCTGATAGGAGCTGAACTGACCAGCAAATTGTCGATGCGGGCAGGGCAGGGGTTAATAGCAGGTATGTTGGTCGCCCGCTTAGGTTTAGCGGCGCAGGAGTTGTTACGGCCTTTGCCATTGGCGCAAAGCCAGAAGCTAAGTTTGCTGGATTTAAGCAAAGCCTTAGTGCGGCGTCTGCTGGGCAAAGCTGCTCCTTTGTCAACTTAACGCTACATCTCTCCTTGTTTTGGTGAAAACTGACGGTGCTGCTTCAGACCGTCAGATGTCTATATGCCTTGTTGCTGATCTGCCTGCTCGGTATAAAAAACTCATAAAAAATAAAACAATAGCAATGACAGGTGTTTTTATGAGTAAGCAGCAGTACAGTCATCCTGATACGGTATGTATCCATGCCGGAAAAACCGGTTTAAACCCACATGGCGCTTTAGCCACTCCTTTGTACCAAACCTCCACTTTTGTATTTGACAGTGCCGAACAAGGCGCCGCTCGTTTTGCTGGTGAAGAGCAAGGTTATATCTACACTCGTTTAGGTAACCCAACCACACGTGAGCTGGAGTTGAAAGTTGCAGCTTTGGAAGGTATGGAAGATGCCGCTGCAACAGCAACAGGCATGGGCGCTGTCGCTGCTGCCACTATGGCCTTTTTACAACAAGGTGATCATCTGATTGCCAGCAAAGCCATTTATGGCTGCAGTTTTGCGCTGTTTAATCATCAGTTTGCCCGCTATGGTATAGACGTTAGTTTTGTGGATATGACAGATCACAACGCCATCAAAAAAGCGCTTAAACCGAACACAAAAATGATTTTTGCCGAAACGCCCATCAACCCAACTTTAACAGTGCTGGATTTAGATTTTATTGGCCAGTTTGCCAAACAGCACCAACTGATTTCTGTGATCGACAACACTTTCCTTACGCCTTTACTGCAAAAACCGGCGGACTATGGCATAGACCTGATTTTGCACAGTGCCACCAAGTACCTGAACGGCCATGGCGATGTGGTAGCAGGCATTATCGTGGGCAGTGCTGAACGTATTACGCAAATTAAGCTGACTACCCTGAAAGATATGGGCGCAACTATCAGCCCGCATGATGCTTGGTTGATTATCCGTGGCTTAAAAACCTTGTCGGTGCGAATGGAACGGCATTGTCAGAATGCACAAAAAGTTGCGGAATATTTGGAATCACACCCGGCTATAGGCCAGGTCTATTACCCGGGCTTAAAATCGCATCCGGGTTACACATTTATCGGCAAACAAATGAAAGCTGCTGGTGGTGTGTTGGCCTTTGAGCTCAATGGCAGCCTGGATGATGGCCGCTATTTTATTAATCAGTGCGAATTACTGAGCCTTGCGGTCAGTCTTGGCGATGCAGAGTCGCTTATTCAGCACCCGGCTTCAATGACTCATAGTCCTTACACGTCAGAAGAACGCCAAATGGCCGGTATCAGTGATGGCTTAATTCGTATTTCTGTCGGGCTTGAGCATGTCGAAGATATTATTGCCGACTTGGAGCAAGCCCTCGCCTTGATGCGCAAACGGCAGCAAAGCTAAGTACTTTGTTGTAACCATAGCTTTACAAAACCAGCAGAGTTGACGTGAACGTCAACTCTGCAATGGGTTAACAGCCGTTGTCCAATCCTCTAGTATCGGCCGCAACTAAAAGGTTGATAAAACCACTATAAGATCGAAACAACAGGGTTCTATGAGCAAATCAAGTAAATACATATCGCACCAGTCGGATGAAGATGGATTTATTCACTGGTCGGCTGAAGAAAATCAAATCTGGGCTGAGTTAATGCAGCGCCAGCTCTCCTGTATTGAGGGCAAAGCCTGCGATGAATACCTGGATGGACTGAAAAAACTTAATTTGCCACTGGATCGTATTCCGCAGCTGGCAGAAATTAATGCAGTATTAGAGCCTGCTACAGGCTGGAAAGTGACTGAAGTACCAGCACTCATTAGTTTTGACCGCTTTTTCCAGCTATTAGCCAATAAAGAATTTCCGGTTGCCACTTTTATCCGCAGCAGGGAAGAGTTTGATTACCTGCAAGAACCCGATGTGTTTCATGAAATATTTGGTCATTGCGCCATGCTGACTCATCCTGCTTTTGCCCAGTTTACCCATACTTATGGCAAATTGGGCTTAGCAGCCAGCAAAGAGGACCGGGTCTATCTGGCACGTTTGTATTGGTTTACCATCGAATTTGGACTGTTAAGCAGCAAAGATGGTTTGCGGATTTATGGCGGCGGTATTTTATCCTCACCTGGTGAAACGTTATACGCCATCAGCTCAGAAGTGCCGGAGCGTAAAGCTTTTGATGTGGTCGATGTACTGCGTACGCCTTACCGTATCGACATTATGCAGCCTGTGTATTTTATGATTAATTCGATTAACGATTTATTTGATGTATCCCAATTGGATTTGATGGCTAGGGTCCAACAGGCTCGCTCCTTGGGTTTACATGCACCTAAATTTCCGCCTAAAGAAAAAAAGGCAAGCTAAGCTCTGCCGATAACTGAGAACACACTGATGTCTGAATTAAAACAAGCTAAATGTGAAGCCTGCCGTGCTGATGCTCCCAAGGTATCGGATGAAGAATTAGCCCAACTGATGCACCAGATCCCGGACTGGACCCCAGTGGCCCGCGATGGCATTTTGCAACTGGAACGTGAATTTAAATTTAAAAACTTTAAGCTGGCCTGGGCTTTTCATCAGAAAGTGGCGCAGCTGGCTGAAGATGAAGGTCACCATCCGGCCTTGTTGCTGGAGTGGGGCAAGTTAACCGTGACCTGGTGGTCGCACTCCATTAAAGGCCTGCATAAAAACGATTTTATTTGTGCTGCCAAAACAGATGCGTTGTTAGCTTCTTAATATCTGCTGTTGTAGGGGGTGGGCTTGTCCCATCCCGTCTTATCCGTAACTCAGAGTTCTAACGGTTCGATCCCTGCCAGTCGTGACTCCCCATGCTCCGTAGATAGTTCAAAGGGGTTGTGCATATTTCTTTACAAATAATACTGGTCTGCCCGAGCCTCTTTACCGTATGATTAAAGCTAAGCACAAGCTTGAGGTGGTTTTTTATCATGAGGTTAGAAATTCATTGCCAGGACCGACTGGGGATTACCCAGGAAGTGTTAAATATCCTGGTCAGTTATCAGTTGGATTTACGTGGTATTGAAGTGGATCCTACTCTTGGGCGGATTTTTGTATCATTCCCTACCGTTGAGTTTGAAAAGTTTCAGGAACTGATGGCGAAAATTCGCCGTATTCCTGGTGTTGACGATGTCAAAACCACAGCTTTTATGCCATCCGAACGAGAACACAACGAGCTGAGCACTTTGTTACGCACTTTGCCTGATGGCATTATTGCGATAGATACCCGTGCCAATGTCACCATTATTAACGAAGCCGCGCTTGAAGCTTTATCTATGGAGCGTAGCGCTATTGAAGGTCAATCGCTGACTGCCATGGTCAAGGGTTTTAATTTAAGCCGTTGGCTGGAAAGTGATGATGTGCTGGCGCAAACCCGCAGGGTAGAAATTCAGAATAAGCGTTTTATAGCCGATTTATTGCCTGTGTTGGTGCCGGGTGATGCTGGCAACGATATTCTGGCCGGCGCTGTACTGAACCTGAAATCTGAAAGCCGTTTAGGCGAGCAGATGGTAGTGTTTAAAAAAGGTGATCAGGAGAGCTTTAATAACTTACATGCCCATAGCAACTTAATGCGCAAAGTGGTGCGTGAAGCGAAAAAAATGGCTCAGCTGGACGCCCCTATTTTGATTATGGGGGAAACCGGCACAGGTAAAGAAGTTCTGGCCCGCGCTTGCCATGCCGCCAGCAGCAGAACAGGCAAACCTTTTTTAGCGGTCAATGTGGCTGCTATGCCGGATTTAGTGGCTGAGTCAGAGCTTTTTGGCCATGGCCCCAATGCTTTTCCAGGGGCCAGTGAAGCGAAAAAAGGTATTTTTGAACAAGCCAACAAAGGCACAGTGTTTCTTGATGAAGTAGGTGAGATGTCGCGTGAGCTGCAAACCAAGCTTATTCGCTTTTTACAGGATGGTAGTTTCCGCCGTGTTGGTGACGAAAACGAAGTGAAAGTGGACGTGCGGGTGATTTGCACCACACAAAAAGACTTACCGGCCATGGTGCAGGAAGGCAAATTCCGTGAAGACTTATTCTACCGTTTAAACGTACTCACTCTGAATCTGCCACCACTGCGCGAACGTAAACAGGATGTGGTGCCTTTAGCCGAGTTTTTTATCGCCCGTTTTGCCGCCCGCTTGGGTCGTAAAGCACCCAAGATGACAGACTCCTGCGCGCATTTTCTGCAGCATTACCCATGGCCTGGCAATGTGCGTCAGCTGGAAAATGCCTTGTACCGTGCAGTGACGTTGCTCGAGGGCTATGAGCTGGATAAAGAGCATATGCAACTGCCAAGTTACACCAGTGACTTTGGTTATCTGGAAAAAGATTTTGATGGCACGCTGGATGAAGCGGTACGTAGTTTTGAAGCGGATTTATTACGCAAACTCTATCCGGCTTATCCAAGTTCACGTCAATTGGCGAAAAAACTGGGTTTAAGTCACACAGCTGTGGCGAATAAATTGCGCGAATATGGCATTAACCGTAAGAGCGTAAAAATTTAAATACGCTTTGTGTGATTTGAACTACAAATAACAGGCCCTAAAGCTGGTTTTAGGGCCTTTTTGTTGCTTATTTAATCAAAGTGGCGTTTTTGTCAGTTATTCTGTACAAAATCGACCTTTTTCCGAAATTCTGCCATCCGTTGAGCCTCTCTTCCTTTTTTTTCCGGCAAGCGCAAGATAAGCACAAACTTGCCTTATTTATGTCTGGAGACACTCTGATGTTTGACCCTATTAACCCTTTGGGTACCGATGGTTTTGAATTTGTTGAATACACTGCGGCTACAGAGCAAGGTATTACTGATCTGAAGCAACTGTTTAAGTCTTTAGGTTTTACTGAAGTGGCGAAACACCGCTCTAAAGAAGCCTGGTTATACAAACAAGGTGATGTGAATTTTATTGTGAACGGTCAGCCAAATTCTCAGGCGGAGCAGTTTGCAGCTGAACATGGCCCGAGCGTCTGTGCTATGGCCTTCCGTGTCAAAGATGCAGCCGAAGCTTTACAACATGCTGTGGCCAATGGTGCCAAACCTTACCAGAACCAGGTTGGCCCTATGGAGCTGAATATCCCAGCTGTATACGGCATTGGTAGCAGCCTGCTGTATTTTGTTGACCGTTATGGTCAGAATTCTGTCTATGACGTTGATTTTAAATTCTACGATAACTGGCAAGCTGAAATGGCAAAAAACCAGGTGGGTTTAGACGTCATCGATCACCTGACGCACAACGTCCGTCGTGGCAATATGGCTCTGTGGGCTGGTTTTTATGAGCGTATCGGCAATTTCCGCGAAATCCGTTATTTTGATATTGAAGGCAAGCTGACAGGCTTAGTCTCTAAAGCTATGACTGCGCCTTGTGGCAAAATCCGTATTCCAATCAATGAGTCTTCTGATGATAAATCTCAGATAGAAGAGTTTATCCGTGAGTACAAAGGCGAAGGCATTCAACATATTGCCATGACCACAGAGGATATTTATGAAACTGTGCGTACACTGCGTCAGCGTGGTATGGACTTTATGCCAACCCCTGATACCTATTACGAGCGTGTAAACGCCCGTGTTGAAGGCCATACTGAAGATCTGGACCAGTTAAAAGAGCTGCGTGTGCTGATTGACGGTGCACCGATGAAAGACGGTATTTTATTGCAGATCTTTACCAAAACTGTGATTGGCCCTGTATTCTTTGAAATCATTCAGCGCAAAGGCAATGAAGGTTTTGGCGAAGGCAACTTCAAAGCTTTGTTTGAATCCATTGAAGAAGATCAAATTCGTCGCGGAGTATTGTAACTATGCGTAAGTGGGCGTCTTTTCCGGTAAAAGAAGGCGAAATTTCCCGTCAGGCTCATGCTGATTTCCCAGACAGAGCGATTTATGAGCGTGAAGTGGGCCGCAGTGGCTTTTTTGGCCCTGCGACACATTTCCATCACACCCATGCCCCAACGGGCTGGAGTGACTGGGAAGGGCCGTTAAAACCACGTTTGTATAACTTTAACGACATAGCCGGTAATCAAAACGTGTCGCCATGGCAGGTGCCTACTTTATTGCACAACGCGCACTGTAAAATGCGGACCTGGCGTTTAACAGAGTCGATGGATTATCTGGTGCGCAATGCCGACGGTGATGAGCTGTTGTTTGTGCATGAAGGTGCGGCAGAACTGTATTGCGACTATGGCCATTTAAGCTTACGTGACGGTGATTATGTGGTGATCCCACGTTCCACCATGTGGCGTTTAGAAGTCACAGAGCCGCTGTTTTTATTGCTGATTGAAGCGACCAATGACTCCTTCCAGTTACCGGAAAAAGGTTTGGTGGGTAATCATGCTATTTTTGATGCGGCGATGATCGACACACCAAAAATTGATGATGCTTTTAAAGCGCAATACAGCGAGCAGCAGAGCAGGGTGCAGGTAAAACGTCACGATCAGGTGTCAGTTATTACTTATCCCTACAATCCACTGGATGCGATTGGCTGGCACGGTGATTTGGCGGTGATGCGGATCAACTGGCGTGACATACGCCCTTTAATGAGCCACAGATACCACTTACCGCCATCAGCGCACACCACTTTTGTCGCGCAGCGTTTTGTGGTTTGTACCTTTGTACCTCGTCCTATTGAGAGTGACCCGGGCGCGTTAAAAGTGCCGTTTTACCATAACAATGACGATTACGACGAAGTGCTGTTTTACCACGCAGGGGATTTTTTCAGCCGCGACAATATTGAACGTGGCATGGTGACTTTCCATCCTGCTGGTTTTACTCATGGCCCTCATCCTAAAGCTTTTCAGGCCGGTCGTGAGTACAAAAAGAAATTTACCGATGAAGTGGCTGTCATGCTGGATACCCGTGATGCACTTTTTGTGGGGGACGCGGCTTTAGCCACTGAAAACCCTGACTACGTAAATAGCTGGAAAATTAAACCGGCTGCGGTGTAAGGATCAAAAATGAAGTTAGCAAGTTTAAAAAACGGTCAGCGTGATGGCCAGTTGGTTGTTGTCAGCCGTGATTTATCCCGTTGTGTAGCGGTATCGCATATTGCAGCTACTATGCAACAGGCATTGGATCACTGGTCTGTGGCCGCTCCGCAGCTTTCAGAGGTTTATCAGGCGCTGAATAGCGGTTCTGTGCAAGGCGAACAAGCCTTTGAGCAGGCGCAGTGTGAATCGCCATTACCACGGGCTTATCAGTGGGCGGATGGCAGTGCTTATGTCAATCACGTCGAGTTGGTGCGTCGTGCCCGCAATTCCGAAATGCCACCGAGTTTCTGGACTGATCCTTTAATGTATCAGGGCGGCTCAGATGACTTTATTGGCCCATGCGATGCCATTGAAGTAGTCAGCGAAGACTACGGCATCGATTTTGAAGGTGAAGTGGCAGTGATCACCGACGACGTGCCTATGGCCATCAGTGCCGAAGAAGCCCGTCATAAAATCCGTCTGGTCATGCTGGTGAACGACGTGTCTCTGCGGGGTTTAATTCCAAACGAACTGGCTAAAGGCTTTGGTTTTTTCCAGTCTAAACCTGCGTCGGCCTTTAGTCCTGTGGCCGTGACTCCGGATGAATTAGGCACTGACTGGCAAGATGCCAAGCTGCATCTGCCTTTGGTATCGCATTTAAACGGTAAGCTGTTTGGCAAACCAAATGCCGGTGTTGATATGACCTTTGATTTTGGTCAACTGGTTGCTCATGCGGCGAAAACCCGCAATTTGGGCGCTGGAGCTGTGATTGGTTCTGGTACTGTGTCAAACAAACAAGGTACTGACTACGGTACTTCGATTGATGAAGGTGGTTTAGGTTACAGTTGTATCGCCGAAATCCGTATGATAGAAACCATTCGTGATGGCGCGCCTAAAACCTCATTTATGAAGTTTGGCGATAGTATTCGTCTCGAAATGCTGGATAAATCCGGCCATTCCATCTTTGGTGCTATTGAACAAAAAGTAGTGAAATACGGCGTTTAATTGACGTGATGAACAAAGCCGGTCGATTTCTCTGTCAGGGGGACGACTGGCTTTTTTGTATCTGCTTTACAGGGTAAATCACAACATGAAATTACATGGTTACTGGCGCTCCAGCGCAGCCTACAGGGTACGTATCGCGTTGAATATCAAAGGTCTGGAGGCAGAGCATTGTCCTGTGCATCTGGTTAATAATGGCGGAGAGCAGCATAGTGCGGGGTACCAGCTATTAAATCCGGCACAACTGGTGCCGACACTGGAAGATGGCGATCTCAGCTTGAATCAGTCACTGGCCATCATTCAGTATCTGGAAGACTGCTATCCTCAGGTTGCATTATACCCAGCGGACCCAGCGCTGAAGGAGGCTGTGATGGCTTTTGCGTTAGATATTGCCTGTGACATTCACCCTTTGAATAACCTGCGGGTGCTGCAGTATCTGACCGGGCCTTTGGCATTATCCGAAGCACAAAAAATACAGTGGATAAAACACTGGCTTGCTGTTGGTTTTACTGCATTGGAAAAACGTTTAGCGGCAACGGCTGGGCGTTATTGTTTTGGCGAGACTGTTACTGTCGCCGATCTGTGTTTAGTACCACAAGTGTATAACGCTTTGCGTTTTCAACTGGATATGACGGAGTATCCTTTAATCAGCGCTATTTATCAGCGTTGTAATGCATTGGAGGCTTTTCAAAAAGCAGCTCCGGAGCAACAGGCTGATGCTGTTTAAGTCGCATCAGGCCAGTGTATTTGCTAGGCTAGTGTTATTGAAGTAGTAAGAGAGTACAGCAGAATGAAACTGCCCAAAAAACCTGTAAATGCGGTGTTGTTTTATATTGGAACCATGGGATTGTTGACTCAGGTGCTGGTTAGTTTTTACTTACTGACTCAAGGCCGCACCATGGAGTGGCACTGGTGGTTTCACTGGCTGGCGCCAACACTTTGTTTGTTGTGGGGCCTGATCCCAAGACTGCAATTGCAAAAGGAAAATTAGAGGGCATGAAGCAAAAGTTGTTTAGCGTCCCGGTGTAAACATACCCTCAATACGCACTTCACTGACCCCGTCTTTGTCAAAATGAAATTTGATTTGCGCCATATTTTTGTGGAAAAAGTATGGCGTATTATCAAAAGTCAGCACATAACCACCACGGGCTTTATCTTTATATTTCGGATCGGTGTTTTTACTGAGTTTAAAATTGTGTTTTCCCAGTGACCATTCAAAACCTTGCAAAGGTTTGTTGATCCAATCTGTGACCCAGATTTGTTCATCCTGATGCAAAACCAAGGCTAAGGTATATTTGGATGGCAATTCAGCAACTTCAACCACCTGAATACCCGCCTGAAATACTTCAGTACCATTTTGCTGTTTAAAGGAAAAACCAAACTGCAGGCTTTGTTTTGTTCCGTCCAGCAAGGTCAGCTGGCCTTGTCCAGGCACAGTAAAATAGGCCCATGTGGTGGGAACCCATAGCAAAAAGAGCAACATCAGGCTCGTTTTAACCATACAACACCTCAAACTCCATGTGAGACTTCAGTCAGTTAGCTTGTCAAATACAAAGTGAGTTCTTGACCAGGCTGTAAGTACTTATTTGTTTTAATATTATTCCATTTCACGATATCAGCAACTTTTACCTTAAAGCGCTGAGCTATGCTGGCTAAGGAGTCACCAGGCCTGACTTTATAGGTCATGCTTTTTGCCGCAACTGTTGTTTGTGGCTTTGACTCACTGTGGTAGGTCAGCTTTTGGCCTGGTTTCAATTGAGCTTTGGTGTCCAGTTTATTCCAGTTGCTCAGTTGCTCAGTACTGACATTTAGCTTTTTGCCTATCTCCCATAAGCTATCGCCACTTTTAACGGTGTAAGTTTGACCCCCTGAAGCTGTTGTACTGGATTTGTTAGTCGAACGAGCGGTTACAACGGGTTCTTCAGGTTGTACTAAGCCTGGGATGGTCAACATCTGCCCAATCTTTAGCTGACTGGAACTTAAATTATTGGCGCGCTGCAGGGCTTTTACTGAGGTTTTATGAGCCGCTGCAATCTTACTTAAACTGTCACCTGATTTGACCTTGTAGCGACCAGTGGAAGCAACAGGAGCTACTTTTACTTTGGGTAAAGCGGCTATCTGCTGATCTATATCATCAGCACTGCGAAAAGGGACCACTAATGGGTAACTGGCACTGGGCACTGTAATGGTTTTAAAACCCGGATTCAGGCGTCTGAGTTCCGCGACTCTCAGGTTTAACAGGTCTGCAGCTTTGATTAAGTCCAAACCTCTGTTGATTTGGATCACTTTAGTTTGTGGCTGATTAGCCAGAACAGGCATAGGAATAGCATATTTTTCATGATTTTTTAACAGTTCTGCCAAGGCCAGTAGTTTAGGGATATAAGCGGTGGTCTGTTTTGGTAAATCTAAAGACCAAAAATCTATGGGTTTTCCTTTGGATCTGTTGCGTTCTATTGCTCTAAAGACCCGACCTTCACCAGCATTAAATGCAGCTACTGCACTTAACCAGTCCTGATCTACATTACTATACAGGTACTGCAAGTAATCCATAGCGGCGCGGCTGGACTCAATCACATCGCGGCGACCGTCATACCAGGCATTTTGTTTTAAACCAAAACTACGAGCTGTTCTTGGGGTAAATTGCCAAATTCCCAGTACTCCGGAAAATGAGCCAGCTTTAGGATTATAAGTACTTTCGACTATAGGTAGCAGTGCCAGCTCAAGCGGCATATTACGCCGCTCAAGTTCAGTCACTATGTGATACAAAAAGGGCTCTGCATTGTCCGAAGCTGTTTTTAACAACCTTTGATTACGGATAAAAAACCGTTTCTGGGTTTCAATATCATCATGCTCTGGTATGTCTAAAGTCATTTGAGCAGCAATACGCTGCCACAAATTATCGTATTGAGCTAACTTTGCATCAGGTTCTAAAGGGGAATTATGTTTCAATAAGGCGTTGGCAACTTGCTGTGCTGTGGCCGCTTTGTCCTGAATGGGAGCATCAGAAGCTGATGTCTGGTATTGATCCTCAGCAGAGCCTGCTGTTTTATCCTGTGAGGTTGGAACGGCACAACTGGCCAGCAGTGCAGCCGCTACAGCGACAGATAATTTTTTCAGCATTCACTTTTCCCAAAATCAAAAATCCGCCTTATGTTACCTGCTCAGCCTTCAAAAGCAAGGTTGTCGATCAAAATCGATCTTTGGCGGATCGTAACGCGGTGAACAGATCCACAGCATTGTGTTGTTGCCAGCGGTGTTGTAATGCGGCATCTTCAGCCCTTAAAAAAGGGTTAATTTGCCGCTGTACAGCTAAGGGGGTGGGCAAGGTGGCTTGCTGTTGTTCCCTTTGTTGTTGACACCAGTGTTGATAGTCCGCAAGTTTTGTATTGTCCGGATCGGCCCAGCGGGCAAAGTCCAGATTGGCCAGCGTATATTCGTGGGTGGCGTACACTAGAGTTTGATCGGGTAATGTCAGAATACGTGACAAACTCTGCCACATTTGCGCTGCTGACCCTTCAAACAGACGACCACAACCTGCGTTAAATAAAGTATCACCGCAAAACAGAACGGGCGCTGAATAGTAGGCTATATGACCTAGCGTATGACCAGGAAGTTGCATCACCTGAAAAGTTAAATCGAAATCGGGTAGTGCAATCTGATCGTTGTCCTGTAACCAGATATCTGCATAGGGGATTTTTTGTTGTTCTAACGCCGGAGCATAAACTACAGCATTGGGCCAAAGCTGCTTTAGTTCGTTGATGCCACCGGTATGATCAGGATGATGGTGGGTAATTAGGATCACCGCTAATTGCAGCTGCTGTTGTTGCAGGTAGTGCTGCACTACTGCGGCATCACCCGGATCGACAATCAAAGCCAACTCTGCTTGGCGCAGGCACCAAATGTAGTTATCCTTAAAAGCGGCTAGAGCGGTGATGTCTGGCATAAGTAATTTCCATAGCTGATGTTCTGATGAAGTGAAGTGTACCTGATGAAACCTGCGTTAAGTTACCACAGTACAACAGTACCCCGACAGTGGCAGCAATTGCCGCAGGGTGAACTGATGGCTAAAGCTTTAGAGCAGCAGCTAAGTCAGTGGTGGCCAAAAATTTTTGGTTATCATCTGCTCAAAGTTGGAAGTTTAAGTAGTGGCTTAGATACTTCCGACTGTAACATCAAGCACCAAATTTGTTTAAACGAGCACCTTGAGCAGGCTTCTGTAGTGGCTGACCCTGATGCTTTACCTTTTCTGGAACAATCAATAGACGCTGTCTTACTGGCGCATTGTCTGGAGTTTTATCCGGATCCTCACCATATAGTGCGTGAAGCTCACAGAGTGCTGATGCCGGATGGCTACTTATTATTAAGTGGTTACAATCCGTTAAGCAGTGCCGGATTACTGAAACTATGGCCTGGTGTGAAGCAGCAATTACCTTGGGCTGGCCGTTTTTTTACCCCGTCTCGCGTGAAAGACTGGTTGCATTTATTGGGTTTTGAAGTGATGTACGAGCAACGTTTTTTCTGGTCTAGTTTACTTGGACAGCACAATCCTGATAGCCGCTGGCAGAAATGGTGTGAAACTTATTTAGGGTATTTTGGCGCTTCTTATGTACTGGTTGCACGTAAAAGAGTACTGCCTTTAACTCCAATACGGCCGAAATGGCAACGAGCGCCAGCTTTTCAAACTGCGGTAAAAGGCATTAGTGCCCGGCAAGGGGTCAATCAGGATTAGGAGGTTTTGGGCTGTTTTTGCAGCCACTGATCCAACTGATTGGCAAATTGTTGTTTATCTTGCTGACCCAAAGGCGCCGGGCCAGATAGATGTACGCCACTGTTGCGCAGTTCTTCCTGCAAATTGCGCATGGTGAGTCTGTCGCTGATATTGTCCGGAGTCAGTAATCTGCCTTTACTGGTGATACAAAGCGCACCTTTAGCCACAGCAGCAGCTGCCAGCGGAATATCGTTGCTGATCAGCAAATCTCCTTCAGCTATACGTTCTTCGATATAACGGTCTGCTACATCAAAACCATGTTCAACCTGCACTGCTCTGATATAAGGGCTGCGTGGAATTTGAAAGCTATGATTCGCAACCAGATAGAGCTGGACTTGTCGGCGTTCTGCCGCCTTAAACAACATCTCTTTTAATACTTTGGGGCAGGAGTCTGCATCAACCCAGATTGGCATCCTGATGATCCTTTAATAGTTGTCTGGCTTGCTTGTGGCTTAATTTCATAAAAAACAGCAATGGGTCGGCAATACCAGGTTGTTCGGCTTCAACAAAACCTAACTGGCGATAACACTGCACCGCTATCTGGTTGTTCTGATAAACAAACAACGAAAAATCCCGTTGTGGCCGCTGTTGTAAACCTTGCGCAATCAAACCTTTAATCAGCGTTTTGCTATGGCCCTGACCTCGGCTATCTGGATGCACTAATAAACGGGCCAGATGATTGCAATCAAAACGATCACAAAGCTGGCCAAAGGCAACACGTTGTCTGTGCTGATACAACCAATAACTTTGTGTGCCCGGCAAATACAGTTGCTGTAAAAATTGCAAGGCTCTGATGGGAAACTGAAAGCCTTCGCCACCCCATTGATCCAAGTCTTGTTGTGAATCAAACCAGATGTGTAAATAAGCAGATTGTTCTGGTGTCACTGGACTTAATTGATAAGGGGCATGTTTCATAACTTATCCTCCAGCGGCGTGATCTGGTATCCCTGTTGAGTTAGTTGTTCAATTAAGCCCTGATCTCCGGCCAGGTGCAAAGCGCCGACCACAACAAAAAAAGGCTTAGTTTTAGGTTCTGCGACCAGCTGTTTCACCCATGCATTGTTCCTTTTAACAATAAGGGTCTGATAAATAGCTGGGTAGTTCTTTAAATCGTCCAGGTATAAGTGGTCTAACTGCTCCAGATCGCCGCTGCGCCAGGCTTTTCGCATTGCATCAAAGTCTTCGCTACTGTCTTTTAAATCATCCATGGTGCTTTTGATCAGTGTTTCAGCACCGCTGTTATTCAGCTCTGTAATCACATCCAAATGCTGTTGCATAGTTTCAAGGCCTGCCAATTTCTTACCGGATTTTTTGGCTTCATCTTGCAAAAAGGCGTCGACTCCCGGTGCATTGGCCCCTTGAGCTTGCAGTTGAGTGGTGGTCAGCATAATGGCGGCAAATGCAGGTCTAAAGCGGGTGATTTGCTCCAGTGGTATTTTATGTTGTCTGCAGTAATCAGCCAGTTGTTTTGCCAGGGACGCTGAGAGGTGTTGCAACAAGTTTTCGCCTGAAGGGTAGGAATTTAAACTGATCATTTGCTGTATGCCCGAGGGGCTTGATAATTGCTCTAGATCCGTTTCCAGCACTAAGGACTCACTCTGCTGCAGTGCCAACAGGTATTCAGGCGGTAAAGGGTAGTCCTGGGCGCTTAGCATATGAACTGAGCCGGCAAGATAAAAATGCTGTTTGCCTTTGCTGACTTTCCAGACGCCATCGGCTGATACGGTGCTGCTAAGCAGCAGTAGAATACAAGAGAGAAAAATACGGGTCACTGCACAAAACCTCTGGTGTAAAACATCTGACTAATCAAAAGAGCCTACTTTGCCTCGTAGTTTTTTGCGTTCTTTGTGCTGAGTTTTTTGCTTCAGCCTGTCCATTCGAGCGCCAAAAGTGGGTTTGGTTGCACGCCGCTTTTTGGCTTCAAAACTGGCACTTTGCAGCAGTTGCATTAATTTAGCCACCGCATCTTCTTTATTCATATCCTGACTGCGGTAAGCTTGAGCTTTAATCACTAT
Organism: Rheinheimera sp. 1928-s; assembly: GCF_029269265.1. Taxonomy (GTDB): domain Bacteria; phylum Pseudomonadota; class Gammaproteobacteria; order Enterobacterales; family Alteromonadaceae; genus Pararheinheimera. The sequence goes on along the minus strand of NZ_JARIXP010000005.1, from coordinate 270,960 downwards.
CACGCCACTTTTACTGATCCTGTCATCCGGATACTGCAGCAGCTTTTGTTTAAACTCATCCGGCAAGCTGCTGCGTTCTATATCAAAACGCAGTTGTACCGCTGTAGATACCTTATTGACATGCTGACCGCCGCTGCCCTGAGCCCGGACAAAACTGAATTCCAGTTCATCCAGATCAAGCTCAAGGCCAGCTTTGATTTCAACTAAAGTTACCACATCAAATCATCCGGAATTTGATAAGCAGCGTACGGATCATCTTCCGCCTGCACTTCGGCACTTTGTCCTGTGTTGTGCAGTACTATGATGGTTTCAGCCAAACGTTGCTGGATTTTCTCCGCCACTTTCACCGGGATCACATAATACTGGTCTGCAAGTTTTGCTATGGCTGCCTGGCCTTTGGTTAATTCAGCATGGATACGGTTACTGACATATAAACGTTTGACCAAACTGCCATCGGTGAAGTTAAAGGCGGTTTCACCTTTATGCGTGATGGTATTAAGCTCGACCAGCTGTTTAACCTGTGCTGCTAATGCTTTTTTATCCTGTTCAGCTTTGCGTTGGCGGTTTAATTCCTGATCGCGCTGCAGTTGTTGCTGTCGGCTTTGCTCAGCGAGCACTGAAGCTTCATTGACGACTGATCCATTTTTTCCAGCTTGCACCCGCTCTTTATGCTTTTCTTTTTTGATGGCTTTTAATTTTTTCTCATTGCCAAAACCGGCTTTGAGCAATTGTTCCTGCAGTGATTTACTCATACAAAAGTCCTGTCAGTTCGATGGCGCTATTGTTTCATGTTAAAGCCGCGCTGCAAAGAGCAGAAGGCCAGACTAACTGCCTATGCTAAAAATGCGTTATGATAAGGCACTTTTATTGAATTTGTCCGGGACCTTATCTTGTTATTTCACGATCTTGCGTTAGACCCTCGTTTAGTCCGTTCTATCCAGCATCTTGGCTTTGCGAAACCAACGCCAATTCAGCAGGAGGCTGTGCCTGCCGCTATGACGGGCAAAGACTTAATGGTTTCTTCGCAAACCGGTTCAGGAAAAACTCTGGCTTATTTACTGCCAATGATGCAGCGCTTGTTACGCAGCAGACCTTTATCCAAACAAGATGCCCGGGCTTTAATTCTGGTGCCCACCCGTGAACTGGCGCATCAGGTCTATGCCAAATTACGTTTGTTTGTCGCCAATACGCCTTTAACCAGCGCTTTGATTGTCGGTGGTGAAAACTTTAATGAGCAGGAAAAAATCCTGAAGCGTCAGCCAACTATTATAGTGGCAACACCTGGCCGTTTTATTGATCACCTGCAGCACAAGACCTTCTTTATTCAGGGCCTGGAAATGCTGATTTTAGATGAAGCAGACCGGATGCTGGATTTAGGCTTTATGCCACAACTAAATGAAATCAATAAAGCGGCTGATCACCGCTTACGTCAGACGCTGATGTTCTCAGCCACTTTAGATCACGCCGAAGTGAATGAACTGGCGATGTCCTTGTTAAAGTCGCCGCACAGAGTTTCAGTGGGCGCTTCTTATCAACAGCATGAAGATATAGAACAGCGTTGTTATTTTGCCGATCATTTATCCCACAAAGAGGCCTTATTGGCTTATTTGTTAAAGCAGGAACAAATCAGCCAGCTGATTATTTTTACTGCGACCCGCGAAGATACCGATCGTCTGGCAAAACTATGCGACTCTTTAGGTTATCCGGCTGTAGGTTTAAGTGGCAAGTTAACTCAAGGTCAGCGTAACGCTGTGATGCAGGGGTTTTCCGCCAATAAACATCAGGTTCTGGTCACCACTGATGTCGCGTCACGTGGACTGGATTTATTGCAAGTCAGCCATGTGGTGAACTTTGATTTACCTAAACATGCAGAAGAGTATGTGCACCGTATAGGTCGTACCGGTAGAGCTGGTGCTAAAGGTATTGCGATCTCTTTGGTAGGTCCAAAAGACTGGGTTGCTTTTTGTGCCATTGAAAGTTTTTTACGCCGTCCTTTACCTATGGAGAAAGTGGAGTCTTTACCGGCAAAATTTAAAGGAGTGGATCTGCATGCACCGGTAAAAGCCGTGAAGAAAACTAAGCCAGTGGTCAGAAAAGCTAAACCAAAATCAGCAGATACAACCACCCAAACCAAGCCAGCAGCAAAACCTAATTTTTATCAGGCGGGCGATGATGGCATGACTCCAGTGAAGAAAAAGATCAAATAATTTACAGTAGTATGTTTTTTATTCGGAAAATAGTGCTACACTCAGGTTGTTACTTTGTAGATTTGTTCGACAGTTTTTATTGCAAGCAATTGTTTTGGCTGAAGAATTATTTAGAGTAACTGGAACGGCCAAAACCAGAAAAACTATTTTTCTGTCGGATCAGTAATAGCTATTGACCACTTTGTCGGGTTCACTGATAATGGGGTCGTAATATGTACTAGCTCGAACACGGCCGGTAATATTTAAGTCGCCAAACAATTGGCAAATTTAGTTAAAGTAAGAGAATGTTATGTCACAATTAATTTCCGGTACCGTTAAGTGGTTCAACGAAGATAAAGGTTTTGGTTTCATCGAGCGTGAAGGCGGCAAAGACGTATTCGTACATTTCCGCGCTATCAATGGCACAGGCCGCAGAACTTTAGTTGAAGGTCAACGCGTAACTTTCGAAGTTACTGAAGGCCAAAAAGGTCCTCAGGCTGAGAACGTAACTGTTACCGGTTAATAGTTTTCTGAAAAAGAGCCAACTTTAAGTTGGCTTTTTTTATGTCTGAAATTCAGTAGAGTTTAACTCTAACCAATTGTTTTTACTTAGTAATTTTTATTTTGTTATTGAGCAATGCTTAAAGCTCTAACGATAACTGGGCCTGAGCTTCCTGCGCTTTTAATCCAACATGAATACCCACCAGCCGTACTTTTTTACCATGACCTCTATGCCAGGCTTGTTCCAGTAACTGTTTTAAGCTGGCCATATCCAATTCGGGTTGTTGTTTCTCTACTGTGGTTTGTTGAAAATCAGCAAATTTCAGTTTAATGCCTATTTTCTGAATATGAGCTGTTGCTTCACAGCGCTCAATACGGCGCCGAAGTTTAGGTAAAAGCTCTGACAGACTTTGTTGGCCTGCATTCAGATCGGGTAAATCTTCCGTATAAGTATGCTCAACAGCTACAGACTTTCGTGGGTAGTCATTTTGTACATCACGGCTGTCGCGGCCGAAACTGCGTTCTATCAAGGTTTCAGCAAAACTACCAAAGTGTTTCACCAGCGTATGCAAAGGCGCATTTTGTATATCGACGCATTTATAGAAACCTAAGGTTGCCAGTCGTTCAGCAGTTTTTTTCCCAACACCTGGGATTTTATGCAAAGGCAGGAATTTGACGAAATCGCTGACTTTGTCAGGCGGTAACACAAATAACCCATCAGGTTTATTTTCATCACTGGCAATTTTGGCGAGAAACTTATTCGGCGCTACACCAGCTGAAGCTGTTAAACCAGTTTCTGCAAAAATGACCCGGCGAATTTCTTCAGCAATGCGGGTCGCGCTGCCAGAAAACAAAGTGCTGTCGCTGACATCCAGATAAGCCTCATCTAAAGACAGTGGCTCTACCTTGTCAGTATACCGATGAAAAATGGCTTGAATTTGTAAACTGGCTTCCTTGTATTTTTCCATATTACCGGGTAATAACAGCAGATGAGGGCAGAGCTTTAGGGCTTGTCCTGTGGGCATAGCAGAACGCACACCATAAACACGGGCAGGGTAGTTGCAGGTGCTGATCACACCTCGTTCGGTGCGACTACCACCTATTGCCAGCGGAATGGTACGCCAGTCTGGTCTGTCCCGCATTTCTACCGCGGCGAAAAAACAGTCCATGTCGATATGAATGATTTTTTTCATTTACAAAGCACTGTTGGTTTATACAGTTGTATGATTGACCAGTTTTTGCATTTTGTAAAGGTGAGCACTGTTTATATTTACAGTTAATCATCTGACTCAACCGACCACTGCTTAGATATTGAGGTTTGGATGTTTAGATGGCTATTTAATAGCTGCATCTTTAGTAGATTCCATGTAGAATGCTGCGCAGTTTTTTGTAAATAGTCTGGCCCTTTTGGCCCACTGGGAGCAAGCATGTTAAAGCGCGAAATGAACATTGCCGATTTTGATCCGGAATTATGGCAATCCATTACCAACGAAACCCAACGTCAGGAAGATCACATCGAGCTGATCGCTTCTGAAAACTATGCCAGCCCACGTGTATTGCAGGCTCAGGGTTCTCAGTTAACCAACAAATACGCTGAAGGTTACCCGCATAAACGTTATTACGGTGGTTGTGAGTACGTGGACGTGGCTGAAGATTTAGCTATCGCCCGTGCCAAAGAATTGTTTGGTGCAGATTACGCAAACGTGCAACCGCATTCCGGTTCTCAGGCCAACTCAGCGGTATTTTTAGCTTTATTAAATGCAGGCGATACTATTTTAGGTATGAGTCTGGCGCACGGTGGCCACTTGACGCACGGTGCTTCAGTCAGCTCTTCAGGTAAATTGTACAAAGCTGTGCAATACGGTCTGCATCCTGAAACTGGTGTGATTGATTATGCTCAGGCTGAAGCTTTAGCTTTGGAACACAAACCAAAACTGATCATTGCTGGTTTCTCTGCCTATTCAGGCATCATCGACTGGCAGAAATTCCGTGAAATCGCTGACAAAGTGGGCGCTTACCTGATGGTAGATATGGCGCACGTAGCTGGTTTAGTGGCTGCTGGTTTATATCCAAACCCTGTGCCAGTGGCTGATGTAGTCACTACCACCACTCATAAAACTTTAGCTGGCCCTCGCGGCGGTTTAATTCTGGCCCGTAAAAATGAAGAGATCGAAAAGAAACTGAACTCTGCTGTTTTCCCTGGTGGTCAGGGTGGTCCTTTGATGCATGTGATCGCTGCTAAAGCCGTTGCGTTCAAAGAAGCGCTGCAACCAGAATTTAAAGTCTATCAGCAGCAAGTGCTGAAAAACGCTGTGGCTATGTGTGATGAAATGATCAAACGTGGCTACAAAATTGTGTCTGGTGGCACCCAAAACCACTTATTCCTGATGGATTTAATCGACAAAAACATCACGGGTAAAGAAGCGGATGCTTGGTTAGGCCTGGCTCATATCACTGTAAATAAAAACTCAGTGCCAAATGATCCTCGTTCTCCATTTGTCACCAGTGGTTTACGTATCGGTACTCCTGCTATTACCCGTCGTGGTTTTAAAGAAGCAGAAGCCCGTTTAGTCGCCAGCCTGATCTGTGATGTGCTGGACAGCCGCGGTGACGCTGGTGTGATCGACAAAGTACGTGCCCAAGTGTCTGAAGTCTGTGGCCGTCTGCCGGTTTATGCCTGATTGCCAGCTATGACTGAACAAAGATAGAGTGTTATGATGGCCGCCTAATGCGGCCATTTTTTTCGGAGAAATTCCGTGTTTTGTCCTTTTTGTCGTGCCGACGATACCAAAGTTATAGACTCCCGCTTAGTGGCGGAGGGATCTCAAGTAAAAAGACGACGTGAGTGTGGCGCCTGCCATGAACGTTTCACCACTTTTGAAGCTGCCGAACTGGTGATGCCCCGTATCGTGAAACGCGATGGCTCCCGCGAGCCTTATAATGAGGCCAAATTACGTAGCGGTGTAATGCGTTCACTGGAAAAACGTCCTGTACCGACTGAGCAGATTGAATCTCTTATCAGCAAAGTGGAAAGCTTATTACGAGCCACAGGCGAGCGTGAAGTACCAAGCCAGTTACTGGGCACACTGATTATGGATGAGTTGGTGAAACTCGATAAAGTGGCTTATGTGCGCTTTGCGTCCGTCTACCGCTCCTTTAAAGATATCCGCGAGTTTGGCGAAGAAATTGCCCGGCTTGGAGACAACTAAGTGAGTTTTACTGAACTCGATCATCATTATATGGCCCTAGCCATAGAACTCGCCTCTAAAGGCCGTTTTACCACTGCACCTAACCCCAATGTAGGTTCTGTCATTGTGCGCGACGGCGAAGTTGTAGGAGAAGGTTATCATCGTCAGGCCGGTGGCCCACATGCTGAGGTATTCGCCTTGCGTCAGGCGGAGCATCTCGCTTTAGGCGCCACCTGTTATGTTACCTTAGAGCCTTGCAGTCATTATGGCCGCACTGGTCCTTGTGCTTTGGCGCTGGTGAACGCCGGTGTAAAAAAAGTCATAGTGGCAATGCTGGACCCTAATCCTTTAGTGGCTGGTCGTGGTATTCAAATACTAAAAGACGCTGGCATTGAAGTGCAGGTTGGTCTGTTAGAAGAGCAAGCCCGCGCCTTAAATCCTGGTTTTTTAAGCCGGATGGAGCGGAAAAAACCTTATATCCGGCTTAAACTTGCCACCAGTCTGGATGGGCGTATTGCGCTTGCCAATGGCAAAAGCCAGTGGATAAGCTCGTCTGAATCCCGTTCTGATGTGCAGCTGATGCGAGCTCAAGCTCATGCCATTTTGTCGACTGCTACTACTGTGCTTGCTGACAATGCCCGTTTAACGGTGCGCTCTGAAGGCCTGGCTATACCCTCTTTAGAAGATGGCTCTGTGCGTCAGCCGATACGGGTTATTTTAGACCGCAGCCTTAAATTAACGGGTCAGGAGCTTTTGTTTTCACAAAATGGCCCCATAGTGCTGGTGCATGATAAGCAATTCAAACCTGCATTTGAGCACCCGCAAGTCCGTTTTATTGCGCTCGATGCTGATGAGTCAGGACTGAATTTAAACGAATTAATGCCTGTACTAGCGGCAGAAAACTTCAATGACCTGTGGGTTGAAGCTGGTGCTGTGCTGGCTGGGTCGTTGTGGCAGGCGGGGTTAGTGGATGAACTCATCGTCTATCAGGCGCCCGTGCTGTTAGGTGATAAAGCCAAAGCCATGCTGCAGTTACCAAACTACAATGAGCTTTGCGAAGCTCAGCATTTTGTATGGACTTCAGTCGAAACACTGGGGCCTGATTTAAAATTAACAGCAAGGTTAGAACCATGTTTACCGGAATAATCGAAGCGACTGGACGGGTGAGTGCCATTAAAGCGTCAGGTGTGGATTTAAAGCTGACTATTGAATCCGACAGCCTGGACTTTTCTGATGTCAAACTCGGCGACAGTATTTCCAGTAATGGCGTCTGTCTGACTGTCACAGCTTTGCGTGGTAAAAGTTTTGATGCCGATGTGTCTGGTGAAACCGTCAAACGCACTTTATTTGGCCAGTACAAAGCAGGGCAGTTACTGAACCTGGAAAAAGCCTTGCTGGCGACAGGTCGCTTAGGTGGTCACCTAGTCAGCGGTCATGTCGACGGGATCAGCAGCGTTGAAAAAATTGAGAAATTTGGTGAAGCCTGGCAAGTCTGGGTAAAAATGCCAAAAGATTTAGCACATTACATCGCTGAAAAAGGTTCGATTACGGTGGATGGCATCAGCCTGACCGTCAATGAATTAAGTTCTAGCGCTTTTCGTTTAACCATAGTGCCTCATACGGCACGGGAAACCACTTTGATGAGCCTTAAAGCGGGCAGTCAAGTGCATCTGGAAGTGGATTTAATAGCGCGTTATTTAGAACGTTTGCTGCAAGGCCGCCAAGGCGCTGGTAGCAAAGGCGTGACTATAGATTTATTGCAACAACGTGGTTTTTTATAACGCAGTAAGGCCCGGGGCCTGAGGTGAAGTATGCAACTGAATACACCAGCAGAAATTATTGAAGATATTCGTCAGGGTAAAATGGTTATTCTGATGGATGACGAAGACCGCGAAAACGAAGGCGATTTAGTGATGGCGGCCGAATACGTCACGCCTGATGCAGTGAATTTTATGGCCACTCATGGCCGTGGTTTAATTTGTTTAACGCTGACTAAAAAACGCTGTGAACAATTAAAACTGCCTCTGATGGTGGATAAGAATTTATCGCCATTCTCAACTGCTTTTACTTTATCTATTGAAGCTGCTGAAGGCGTGACTACTGGCATATCAGCAGCCGACCGCGCCCGCACTGTCAAAGCGGCAGTCGCGCGTGATGCCAAGCCTACAGATATTGTTTATCCAGGCCATATCTTCCCTTTAATGGCACAGGATGGCGGTGTGTTAGTGCGTGCCGGTCATACGGAAGCGGGCTGCGACTTAGCCCGGATGGCGGGTTTAGAGCCTGCTGCTGTCATTGTTGAAATTTTAAATGAGGACGGCACTATGGCGCGTCGTCCGGATTTAGAAATTTTTGGCAAAAAACACGGCATTAAAATTGGCACCATCGCCGATTTAATCGAATACCGTAACCTGCATGAAACCACTATAGAGCAGGTGGCGAGTTGTCAGTTACCTACTGAATTTGGTGAATTTAATCTGGTCACTTTCCGTGACACCATCGACAATCAAATTCATTTTGCTTTGGTCAAAGGTGTGGTCGAAGCAGAACAAGCGACTTTAGTCCGTGTGCATTTACATAATACCTTCAGTGATTTGTTGTTATCTGACCGTGGCGCCAATCGCAGCTTCTCTTTGCACTGTGCCATGAAGCGTATTGCAGATGAAGGTGGTGTGCTGGTGCTTTTAGGCAAAAATGAAAGCAGTGCAGAACTTGTGCAGATGGTACAAAACTTTGAAGCCGAAGATAAAGGCGAAAAAGCCAAGACCGATCTTTGGAAAGGCACCTCCCGTAATGTGGGTGTGGGTTCACAAATTCTGGCCAGTTTAGGCGTGAAAAAAATGCGTTTGTTAAGTGCACCGAAAAAATACCACGCACTTTCTGGTTTTGGCTTAGAAGTTGTCGACTACGTTTCGGAATAGTTACATAAATGGCGTCGCCACAGCCCAAGATTTACTAGCTGAGATTTGGCATTGTTGTGTTATCATGGCGCCCGTTTTTTTGAATTCTGGTTTTTTAAAACCATTTTTTGCAGCTAAATTGCAATAAGGACCTCCAATGCAGGTGATTGAAGCAGGGTTAACCGCTAAAGGTAAAAAATTTGCCATCGTTGTGGCCAGATTCAACAGCTTTATTGTCGAAAGTTTATTAGACGGTGCTGTAGATACCTTAAAGCGTGTTGGTGACGTCGCTGATCAAGACATCACTGTGGTTCGTATCCCAGGCGCTTTTGAAATGCCATTAGCTGTACAAAAAGTTGCAGCCAGTGGTAAGTATGACGCGATCATCGCCTTAGGTGCTGTGATCCGCGGTGGTACACCTCATTTTGAATACGTGGCTGGCGAATGCACTAAGGGCCTGGCTCAGGTGATGATGCAGCACAGTATTCCTGTTGCTTTTGGCGTATTGACTGTAGACAGTATCGAGCAGGCTGTTGAGCGTGCTGGTACCAAAATGGGCAATAAAGGCGCAGAAGCAGCGATGTCCTCGCTGGAAATGGTAAACGTTCTCTCTCAGTTGTAGGATTTGTTGATGAAACCTAATGCACGTCGTTTGGCCCGTTCTTTGGCCGTTCAGGGAGTTTATAGCTGGCAGGTCAGCAAGAACCCTATTGGTGATATTGAACAGCAGTTATTGCTGGAACAAAACACCAAACATCTGGACGTGGGCTATTTCCAGGATATTTTGCGTGGTGTGGCTGTGAATCATCCTGTATTGGATGAAGCTGTAAAGCCGTTTTTAGACCGTCCATTTGAAGAAATTGATCTGGTCGAAAAAGCCATACTACGAGTATCAGCTTACGAGCTGAAATACCGTCTGGATGTGCCTTACAAGGTGGTGATTAACGAAGCCATCGAACTGGCGAAAGCTTTTGCGGCCGATGACAGCCACAAGTTTGTCAACGGCATACTTGATAAAGCCGTCAAACGCCTGCGAACCGAATAAAAAATGGAGAGCCGGCGTAAGTCGGCTTTTTTATGGGTGAATTTGAGTTAATTCAACGTTGTTTTGCCGAGGCGGGCCGTAAACGCACTGACGTTGCCATTGGTATTGGCGATGATGGTGCTGTTGTGCAGGTGCGTGACGGCTGTGATCTTGTGATCACCACCGACAGCATGGTCGAAGGCATCCATTTTTTCCCGGACGTCGATCCGCGTTCGCTTGGGCATAAGTTGGTGGCAGTCAATGTCAGCGATTTAGCCGCTATGGGCGCTGAACCCTGCTGGCTATCATTAGCTTTAACTTTGCCTAAAGTCGATGAAGACTGGCTGGTGGCTTTTGCTGAAGGTTTAAGTGAAACGGCGGATTATTACAATTGCCAGCTGATAGGTGGCGATACCACCCGTGGTCCTTTAAGCTTAACTATGATAGCCAAAGGCCTGGTGCCTAAGGGCAAAGCTATTACCCGTGCCGGGGCTCAAAACGGTGACTATCTGTATGTCACAGGCACTTTGGGAGATGCGGCTTTAGGTTTACAGCTGGTACAAAACAAAGTTGAGATCAGCAAAAAACACCGGGCTCATATACTGCAACGTTTTCACTATCCAACAGCCCGTGTGGCTTTAGGTCAGGCACTGCGTAATATTGCCAGTTCTGCTATGGATGTTTCCGACGGTCTTGCAGGCGATTTACCTCATATTTTACGTCGCTCCAAAGTAGGGGCTGTGGTCGATGTCAGCAAACTGCCTATGTCGCAGGCGTTAAAAGACAGCTGCAGCGCAGAACAGGCATTGCAATATGCCTTGTCCGGTGGTGAAGACTACGAACTGTTGTTCACCGTACCGGAAAATCGCCGTGGTTCGCTGGAAGTGTTGTTATCTCCTTATGGCGTGCCTGTAACCTGCATTGGCCGTATTACCGGTGCTGTGGGTAAACTGGAGTTTAAACAGGGCGAATTGCCCTTTATCTACCAGCATCAAGGCTTTGAGCACTTTTAATGACATCTCCTCAAAAATCCGACCCTAAATTTGACTTGAGAAAGTGGACGCATTTTCTCGCTTTGGGTTTTGGTTCTGGTCTGGCGCCAAAAGCACCCGGTACTTTTGGTACTTTGGCGGCTTTACCTTTAATTTATCTGCAGTCTTTATTGAGCCCTCAGCTTGCGTTGGTTTGGGTGTTGTTCGCTTTTGTGCTGGGCTGTTATGTTTGTGGTCAGACAGCCAAAGATATTGGTGAACATGATCACGGTGCCATCGTCTGGGATGAAGTGGCAGGTTATAGTTTGGCCATGTGGTGTATTCCGTTTGAATGGCAATACCTGTTGGCTGGTTTTTTACTCTTCCGCTTTTTTGATATCGTCAAACCCTGGCCTATTCGTTTGCTGGATAAAAAAATCCATGGCGGTTTTGGCATTATGATTGACGATATGCTGGCTGGTTTCTTTAGCTGGCTGATCCTCTTCGCGCTGGTGCAGTGGCAAGCTTTTAGTTAATATAAATTTTTCCCTGCAAAGCGGTGATCTTTGTGCGTTTTTCGCTTCTGGTTTTTTTAGCCTTTTTTTCTGTAGCCGCAGTCGGCCAGAGCCAGTCCGGTTCTATTTATGATTTTGATATCAAGCACTGGAACAGTGCCGACGGCCTGTCGTCGAATTCCGTTCGGGCGATCAGCCAGGATCAATTGGGTTATTTGTGGGTGGGCACTTTATACGGTTTAAATCGTTTTGACGGCCATCGCTTCACCCAGTTCAGTACTAAAACCAGCCGCCAGCTTGCCAGCAACTCCATCAATAAACTCGTGTTGGATCAACAAGGTTATATGTGGGTGGGCACTAAAGCTGGTTTATCTGGTTTTAATCCACAAACCTTGAAGTTTGATCGATACCCTATCTTGGCTGAAGTGACCTCTATAGTGCAGGTAGCTCCGGATGAAATATGGGTGGCAGCCGAAAATTTATTTAAAGTAAAACAAGGCAAAGTCAGTCGTATCCGTAGCATTAAAGAATCAGTGGTACAGATGGAAATGGCTGGTGATTCAGTATTAATCAGCACGACCAGGTATTTATATAAACTGAGTCCACAGGGTGAAATCCAACAGATCCCCTTACCTGATGAACTGCAACAACACCCCTTATACGATTTAAGCTGGTTTAACGATACCTTGCATTTCGCCAGTGAGTCAGGATATTTCCATCTGGATAAAACGCAACAGGTGGTTCGCTGTGATATTCATGGTGTGGATAATTCAGCCATTTATAAATTGTTCAGAGACAGCTCTGGTAATGACTGGATATCAGGCTACAACAAGTTGTATCACCGTCATGCCGGACAAAAGTGGCAACACATCAGTGCAGAGGAACTGGGCAGCTCGCCCTGGTTCAGTGATATTTTTGAAGACAGAGACAATAACATCTGGCTGGCGAGTTTCAGCGAGGGTTTATACCGGGCTTCTCCGGGGAAAATGCGCCGTGTGGTCGGTGTAGGCCAGCAGGATATGGTCGTGCGTAGCGTGCGCTATTCTGCTCGTTTAAACAGTCTTTTGGTGGCAACCCAAACCAATGTCGGATTGTTAAAAGCCGATCAGCATTTTGTCGAGCTGGTGGATCATCAGTCGCTGGGTCAAAGTACAGTTTATGATTTTTACGACAGGAGTAATCAGCTGTGGCTGGGTACTGACAACGGTTTACTGCTGTATAACTTTGACGATGCCAAAGTCAGCCGACCTTTTAAAGAGTTGGCCACAGCCTCTATTCGTGTGGTGCAGCCTCACGCCGAGTCCGGCTTATGGTTTGGTGGTGCCAGTGGCTTATACCATTATGATGGTGAAACACTGAAAGCCGCTCCTTTTAATTCGGATCTGGAATCGGCTTTTGTCACCGTTATCGAAAATCAGGGCCAGGATTTATTGATCGGAACGACCAGCGGTTTGTATTGGTATCAGCAGGAAAAACTCAACAGGGTAGGATTAGGCACTCCTTTATTCGGTGCTTATATCACCAGTGTTTTAACGCTGGCTGATCAACAAATGCTGGTGGCTACGCTGGACGATGGTTTGTTTATCAAAAACCCACAAGGGCAATGGCGGCAGTATGACAGCAGCAATGGTTTGCCTTTGGATCCGGTGATCAGTTTATGGTACGACAGAGATACTGATTATCTGTGGGCCAGCAGCTTAAAAGGTGTGTTCAGATTTAAGCCACGGTCGGAGAAAAATGGTAATCAGCCACTTAACTTTGAACTGATTTTGTCACCTTATGACAGGCAATTGGGCACTGCACCAGGCCGCTGCTGTAATGGAGCTGGTCACAGCAAAGTGGCGAAATGGCAGGATCAGCTATGGTATCCAAGCTTAAAAGGTCTGGTAGCAGTGCCTTTACAATTGGCTATGGCACCAGACAGGCTGTTGCAACCTTTATTGCAGGATGTTGTCGGTCAAAACTCATACCGCTTGTTGCCCGATCAGAATCAGTTGGTGTTGGACACCTCAGACCGTAATATTAGTATCCGCTACAGTGCGCTGGAGTTTATTAAAGCCAATGCCATTGAGTTCCGCTATCAGCTTAAGGGCTTTGATCAGGAATGGCAGCAGGTTGGTCAGCGACGTGAGGCTATTTATACCAACTTGCCACCTGGCGGTTATCAGTTTGTCGTGCAGGCCCGCTATTCCAGCCAGGGCTGGACGGATCAGCAGCAATTAAAACTGGATTTGGTGGTGCCGAGATTATTCACTGAAACTGTGGTGTACCAAGGCTTGTGGGCCTTGTTAGTGATCCTCGCTTTGTATGGTCTGGCTTGGCTATGGCGCCGCAATGCGGTGATGCAACAGCAAGAGCTGAGTAAACTGGTGCGTCTGCGTACTGCTGAGCTGGAAAACAGCAACTCACGTTTGAGTGAGCTGAATGAACAGCTGTCGCAACTGACTCACAAAGACACTTTAACCGGCCTTAGAAACCGCCGCTTTTTGTTTGAGCAATTACCCAAAGATGTGGAGCAGTATCAGCACAACAGAGACGCCATGCTGCAACAGGGCAAGTGTATAGCACTGCTGCAACTGGATATGGATAATTTTAAATCCATCAATGATTTATACGGCAATAGCGCAGGGGACAGTGTACTGCAGCAAATCAGTGGTTTGTTGTTACGTGAAAGCCGTGGAGCCGACTATGTAGTGCGATATGCCGGTGAGCAGTTTGTTCTGGTGCTGCGGGACGTTGAATTTGCCACAGTGCGTGATTTTGCATTGCAGTTGAATCAGTTGGTGGCACAAGCTCATTTTCAGATCCCTGACGGGCGAACCGCATCTTTGACCTGTTCCATTGGCTACAGTTGCTTCCCGCTGGAGTTGTTAGGCGGGCAACTGATTTCGTGGGAGATTTCATTACAGCTGGCAGAAATTGCCTTGAGTAAAGTCAAAGAATCAGGCCGCAATGGCTGTGCTACTTTGGGTTTTGACCCGCAAGTAGACGCCTTTGAATTTGAGGATTCAGGTCTTATTGATATGCAGATTGAAAAATTACTGGCTGATGGTCTGGCATGGTTTGAAGTGAAAAATTACTTCGGTTAACAGCTGTAGTTCTTGAAGCCACAGCGTTGTTGTTTGCGCTTTAGCGTAAATTGGAATGTGAGACGGGCGGGTATAAGACCCGCCCCTACAGCAGAACAGAATTAGCGGCTAAGAAAAGCTGCTATTTTGGCCTGAATACCGACACAGTTTAAACCCAGTTCGGCGTAGATTTGCTCCTGAGTACCATGCTTGATAAAAATATCAGGCAAACCGATATTCAAAAGCTTCACAGGCAACTGCTCTGCAATGCAGTATTCATTCACCGCAGAACCTGCGCCACCCATCAAGGCATTGTCTTCAATAGTGACAAAATGACTATGAGTTTTGCTTAGTTCTGTCAGCAACTGCTGATCCAGAGGTTTAACAAAACGCATATCCACCAAAGTGGCGTTTAATTGTTCTGCTACTGTATGGCAAGCCTGCAATAAAGGGCCAAAAGCCAGTAAGGCCACTTTTTCACCCTGACGGCGAACCAGACCCTTACCTAAAGCCAATTCGCTCATGACGGTCTCTGGTGCTTCACCATTGCCGCTGCCCCGAGGATAACGCACTGCGGCAGGACCTTTGTGCTGATAGCCGGTATACAACATCTGGCGGCATTCATTTTCGTCCGAAGGCACCATAATCAGCATATTCGGAATACAGCGCATAAAACTTAAATCGAATGAGCCCTGGTGAGTAGGGCCATCAGCTCCAACCACACCAGCACGGTCTATGGCAAATAACACATCCAGGTTCTGGATCGCAATGTCGTGAATAAGCTGATCGTAACCACGTTGCAGGAAGCTGGAATAGATAGCCACTACAGGTTTTAAGCCTTCAATTGCCATACCAGCAGCTAAAGTCACGGCATGTTGTTCTGCAATAGCCACGTCAAAATAGCGATCGGGATAGCTTTTTGAGAACTGGACTAAATCTGAGCCCTCGCGCATGGCTGGTGTAATGCCCTGCAGCTTCGGATCAACAGCTGCCATATCGCAAATCCACTGGCCAAAAATATTAGAAAACGTGGCTTTTCCGGCTTTTTTCGCAGGCTGACACTGGGCCGCAGGGTCAAATTTACTGACCGCATGATAACCAATAGGGTCTTGCTCTGCCGGTAAATAGCCTTTGCCTTTTTTGGTCACTACATGCAGTAATTGCGGGCCTTTGAGGTTGCGCATATTACGAATGGTATCTGCCAGGCCTGTGACATCATGGCCATCAATAGGCCCTATGTAGTTAAAGCCCAGCTCTTCAAAAAAAGTACCAGGGGTGACCATGCCTTTAAAATGTTCTTCAGCGCGGCTGGCTAATTGATGCAAAGGCGGAACGCCACTTAAAATCTTTTTGCCGCCTTCACGCAGGCTGGTATAAAAGTTACCGGATAAAATGCGGGCAAAGTAACGATTCAGCGCTCCGACATTTTCAGAAATCGACATTTCGTTGTCGTTTAAAATCACCAGCATGTCAGGCTTGACTTCACCTGCATGGTTCAGCGCTTCAAAGGCCATACCTGCAGTAATAGCGCCATCGCCAATCACTGCTACTACTTTACGGTTTTTCTGTTCAGCTCGGGCCGCTATCGCCATGCCCAAAGCGGCACTGATGGATGTGCTGGAATGGCCCACACTTAAGGTGTCGTATTCACTTTCTTCCCGCCATGGAAAAGGGTGCAAGCCATCTTTCTGGCGAATACTGTGCATTTGATCACGGCGGCCTGTCAGAATTTTATGCGGATAAGCCTGATGACCCACATCCCAAATCAGCCGATCAAAAGGGGTGTTATAGACATAATGCAAAGCAACAGTCAGCTCAATGGTGCCAAGACCTGAGGCGAAATGGCCACTGCTTTGGCTGACGGTTTTTAATAAAAATGCTCTTAATTCGTCGCTGAGCGCAGGCAGTTGGTCCTGCGGTAACTGGCGCAGTTCTGCTGGCCAGTTGGCTTTTTGCAGCAGAGGGAAATCGTGACTAGCTCGTGTCATGAGAATGCCTGTATTAAAACTGTCGGGCAATAACGTACCGGGCCAACGCCACCAGTTCGTCCGTTGCATAAGGGAGTTCGCGCAAAGCGGCTAAAGCCTCTTCAACCAATAATTGTGCTTTTTGTCTGGCTTGTTCCAGGCCTAATAGCGCCGGGTAAGTGGCTTTATTGGCTTTTTGATCTGAGCCAGCGGTTTTACCCAGCACTTGAGTGTCGCCTTCAATGTCCAGAATGTCGTCCTGCACCTGAAAGGCTAATCCTATGGCTCTGCTGTAGCGCACCAATGCGTCTAAATGAGCAGTATTATCTACTGGACTGGCCAGATAAGCAAAACGCACTGAACATTCAATTAAAGCGCCAGTTTTTAACTGATGCATCTGTTCCAAAGCTTCAACCGACATTTTCTGATTGGTATGAGCCAAATCAATAGCCTGACCACCGCACATACCGTTGTAGCCTGCATGCAGAGCTAATTGTTGCACCATTGCAAGAACACGTTGTGCCGGAACCTGTTGGTAGTCATGACTACTTAATAGTTCAAAAGCGAAGGTCTGCAGCGCATCGCCAGCCAAAATAGCGCTAGCTTCATCAAAAGCTCTGTGACAGGTCGCTTTACCACGACGTAAATCGTCATTATCCATGGCTGGTAAATCGTCATGGATTAAAGAATAGGTATGCAAGGCTTCAATAGCGCCAGCCGGACCGTCCAAATCGGCCAAAGAGGCGCCTAACATCTGACCGCAGCTATAAACTAAAAAAGGCCGCATGCGTTTGCCACCCAGCAGCAAACTGTAGGCCATGGCCTGATGCAGGCGTGGGTCGGTCAGAGGTTTTTTTTCTAATTGGTGTTGCAGCACCTGTTCCAGCCGTTGCTGGTGAGAGGTTAAAGAAACTAACGTCAAGTCATTCACCTTCACTTGTCACAAAAGGCTCTAGTTGGTCCTGACCTGCATCCTGGACTAATAACTGAACTTTTTGTTGTGCAGCCTGTAATTGCTGCTGACTGGTACGGGAGAGTTCGATACCACGTTCAAATTGTTGCAAAGCTTGATCAAGACTTAAGTCGCCCTGTTCCAGTTGCTGTACTATCTGTTCCAGCTCGGCAATGCTCTGCTCAAAATGGCTGAAATCTGTTTTCTTTTTTGTCATATTTTCGCCTGATAATGGATGTCTGACCAAGCCCAGCGCGCTATTATGAGCAATCAGGACCGCATTGGGAAAGGATAAATTTGTTCGAGGCCAGAATTTATAGTTAACTATCCCATACTTTTGCCGATAACTCACTATAAGCTAAGATAAAACCAGCTCAATGCTGGTACAAAACCAAATATTTGCATTCAGTTTTCCGGGAGATACGCAGTGGATTTAGCAACCGTCATAGGATTAGTCGCGGTCATGGGCATGATGGGCTGGGCGATGTTTTTAAGCTCCAGCGGCAACATTGGCATGTTTTACGATTTTGTTTCTATCGTTATCGTGTTTGGTGGCAGTCTGACTGCTGTCGTCATAAAGTTCACTTTTACTCAGTTGGCTGATGCAATGAAAGCCATTGGGAAAGCCTTTATGTTTAAAATTGAATCGGCAGAGGAGCTGATTGAAAAAGCGGTGCAATTGGCCGATGCGGCTCGGAAAGGCGGTTTTCTGGCATTAGAAGAAGCGGAAATCCCCAATGCCTTTATGCAAAAAGGCATCAACATGCTGGTGGATGGCCATGATGCTGATGTGGTTCGGGGCACTTTAGAAAAAGACATCGAATTAACCTATTCCCGTCATAACAACGCTATCAATGTGTTTAAACAGTTAGGCGACTTAGGCCCGGCTATGGGCATGATAGGAACTTTGATTGGTCTGGTTGCCATGCTCTCCAACATGTCCGATCCAAAGGCGATAGGGCCAGCTATGGCGGTTGCGTTGTTGACAACTATGTACGGTGCTATTCAGGCTAACTGTATCTTTTTGCCATTGTCAGAAAAAATGGCGGTGCGTAACGAAGAAGAAAAAACCAATAACGAGCTTATTCTGGACGCCATCATGGGCATACAGGACGGTCAGAATCCTAAGGTTATTGAAGGCATTTTGCGTAATTACCTTGCCGCCAAAAAACGTGAACCTGCAGCGCCTGCAGCAGAGTAGGAGTTTGTATGGCAAAGTGTAAAAAGTGTCCACCACCGGGTTTACCAGCGTACATGGGAACCTTTGCTGATCTGATGGCGCTGCTAATGTGCTTCTTTGTTTTGTTACTGTCCTTTTCTGAAATGGACGTGCTGAAATTTAAGCAAATTGCAGGTTCAATGCAGTTTGCTTTTGGTGTGCAAAATAAAATTGAAGTTAAAGACATCCCCAAAGGCACCAGTGTGATTGCGATGGAGTTTCGCCCTGGTCGCCCTGATCCAACCCCTATCGATACCATTCAGCAACAAACGGTAGAAATGACTCAGCAAATGCTGAATTTCCAGGCAGGTAAAGAAGACGAAGCCGGGGGCAGGCAAGAACAGCGGGAAGATAAAACCGGTGGTCAGTCTACCAGCACTGAAGAAGAGCCGATGGATACGGTTGCAGCAGCTGCTGAGTTACAGGAACAGACCAATGAGCTGCTGAAAAAAATTGCCGAGCAACTGGAAAAACAAATTATGGATGGCGCTATAGAACTGGAATCTTTAGGCCAGCAAATTATTATCCGTATTCGTGAAAATGGCTCTTTCCCATCAGGATCTTCGTTTTTACAGCCGAGGTTTAAACCTATTATTCAGAACATCGGTGCATTATTAAAAGATGTACCTGGTGAGATCACAGTGTCAGGCCATACGGATGCCGAGCAGGTGTCAGATGAATTGCATAGTAATAACTGGGATTTATCGGCTCAGCGCGCGGTGTCTGTGGCGTCTGAAATGATTAAAGCCCCGGGGTTTGATAAGAACCGTCTGGTGGTGATGGGACATGCGGAAACCCGGCCTTTGGTGCCCAATGACAGTGAAAGCAATAAAAGGCGAAACCGCCGGGTAGAAATTTCTATTATGCAGGGCAAACCGAAAGAGTCAGAGCCTATTAGCCTGGAACCTGCGGCTCAAGGCACACCTAATCAATAAAGGCCTGGTCAATAAAAACTAAACTGTTGATGCAAGGCGCGGTATAATCCGCGCCTTTATTTTTTGTAGCGAGTTTATTGATGGAATTTTTAGTCAAACTGCACCCGGAAATATCGATTAAAAGTAAATCGGTCCGGAAACGTCAGACCATGCTTTTAGAGCAAAATCTGAAGACCATTTTGTTGCGGTTAGACCCATCCGTTACTGTTAAAAATAATTACGATCATTTACTGGTGCAAACAGCGTCCGACAGTCCTAAATTGCGTCAGCAAATGATTGACCATTTGGCCTGCATTCCCGGCATAGTGCAGTTTATGGAAATGCAGTCCGGCACTTATAGCTCTTTGCACGACATTTTTGAGCAAGTCAAAACTGTGTTTAGCCAAAGATTGGAAGGCAAAAGCTTTTGTGTGCGGGTAAAACGCACTGGTGATCATGAATTCAGCTCCCTCGAAGCCGAGCGTTATATTGGTGGCGGCTTAAATCAGCATATTCCTTCGGCTCGTGTGCAACTGAAGAACCCTGCGGAAGTCGTTCGTGTTGAAATTAAACGTGAGCAGTTGATTATCGTCAGTCAGGTATTTGAAGGCATGGGCGGTTTTCCTTTGCCAAGCCAAACGGATGTGTTGTCTTTAATTTCAGGTGGTTTTGACTCAGCTGTAGCGAGCTATTTGATGATCCGCAAAGGTTTACGAACCCATTATCTGTTTTTTAATTTGGGTGGTGCAGCACATGAAACCGGTGTGCGGCAGATGGCGTTTTATCTGTGGCAAAAGTTCAGCTTGTCGCACAAGGTCAAATTTATCAGTGTTGATTTTGCGCCTGTGGTGACTGAAATTCTGGAAAAAGTCGACAATGGTCTGATGGGCGTCATACTCAAGCGCCAGATGATGCGCGCTGCTGCTATTGTGGCTGAGCGTTTAGGCGTTCAGGCTATAGTGACAGGGGAGAGTGTGGGCCAGGTAGCCAGCCAGACTATTGCCAATTTAAGTGTGATAGATAAAGCGACAGATACCTTAGTTCTGCGTCCGCTGATTTATCAGGATAAGCAAGAAATCATTGATTTAGCGCGGAAAATTGGCGCTGAAGATATGGCCAAAACTATGCCGGAGTACTGTGGTGTTATTTCGAATAACCCTACGGTCAATGCAGACTTAAACAAGGTACTCTTGGCTGAACAACAATTGGATCTGACGGCTTTAGAAAAGCTTGCTCAGGACGCTAATGTATTGGATATTCGCACTGTTGAATTTCAGGCAGAGCAGCAAATCAGCACAGTGCTGGATGAAAATGCGATGGCTGCTGATGCTGTTATTCTGGATATTCGCGCCCCGGATGAAGTGGATCTGAAGCCTTTGGTTGGTGCCCATCATCAGGTGCAGCTCTTACCTTTCTACAAACTAGCCAGTCAGTTTAGCCAGTTGGATCAGACACAACAGTATTATTTGTACTGTGAGCGCGGCGTGATGAGTCGTTTGCAGGCGTTATTGCTGGCTGAACAGGGTTATACAAACGTGGGCGTTTATCGCGGCGACTTTTGAAGTAGCAACTGATAAATCGCCTGATGGGCAGGCAGTTGCAGTTGATGCTGCTCTGCCTGTTTCAGTAAGAATCCAGTGATATAGTCAAGCTCACTGCGGCGGCCTTTGGCAAAATCCTGCTGCATCGAGGAATAATTATCAGCGGTTTGCCTGGTCACCTGCGCTACTCTGCTTTGAATTGCCTCAATGCTAAAATCTTGCGCTGATGCTTTTGCTACAAGCACAAACTCTTCAATCAATAGTTCTATAGCTGCGGTATATTTGCTGTTGCTCAACTCACCATTTTTACATTGATGCAAAGCGGTGAGTGGATTAATCACTGCATTTACTGCCAGTTTCTGCCAGAGTGCCGGCCAGATATCCTCCAACACCACAAGCGGACCCAACGCAGCTTGCATGGCTTGTTCCACTGCTGTTTGTTGAGCGAAAGCTGCCTGATTTAATGCACCTAACACCGATTGCCCCACGCCACTGTGGATCACTGTCGCATCTTCAGGTTTAAAAGCGCCATGGCTGGTGCTTAAGAACCACAAGCCTTGCTCTGGTTTAAGTAGTGGCAATATTTGCTCTATAGTACCCATGCCATTGTGGCTAAGCACCAATTGAGCATTATCCGCCAGTAAAGGGAATAGCTGCTTTATTGCATCCAACACTGCATAAGCTTTTACGGGCAGAAGGATATAAGAGTAAGGGAGCTGTATCTGACTGGGCAAAGAAAGCTGCTGAGAATGAGCAGCGGACTGAAAAGCGAAATTAAATATACCTGGATTACGGCGATGCAGTTGCACCCTATAGCCTGCCAGATGCAAACGGGCTGCCGAGAGAAGGCCAATGGCACCTTCACCTACGACAGTCCACAACGCTTGGGTTATTGCGTGCGGTTGCGCCATTTTTTGACAGCAAAATAGCACAAATAAAATACGGCTACACCAACCAGATCGGCGACCCAATCTAACAATTCTGCACGGCGATAGCTGGTTAAATAATTTTGCAGGAACTCGATGGCAACGCCATAACCGGCCATAATCAACGCCGCTTGCCATAGCTTAGGTTTATAGCTCCATTGCAGCATAGCGGTCAGACAGAAAAAGACTAAAAAATGCAGTGCTTTGTCGTATTGGTTTAAGCTGATACCACTACTTTTTACTTCAGTCAGAAAACCAAAAGTGGCTGCGATAAACACCAGCAAACAAATCGCATGGTAAAGATGACGCTTCACAAGATACTCTTCTTTAAAAGACCTGGCCGGATTGTATCAGTTTTACGATTACAATCTCTAGCCTGAAACAACGAGACCTTTATTCCTTCATTCGACCTGGTGTCAAACCTTGCTCAACAAGACGTGCGGAATGCGGTCGATACCCCGAACCGAGAATTGGCTGGCCGCTTTGATTTTCGTGCTGTACAGGCTGGTGATGAATAAAAAAGACCCACAAGTCAGTATGGCTGTTGGCGCTGATTTTCAGTTACAACAAATGATCGATATTTTTCTGTTCAAAGCGGTAAAATCTGGCTTGGCTTTTATCTGACAGACCATAATCAGGGCTTTTGAAGTCTTGGGAGGAGTTGCCGTTTTTGTGATTCGGCGTCTCCTCCTGTTTAGGGGGCAGATCAAACCTATGGAGAACGGAATTAGTCTCTGAAGTTCTTAAATTGAAAAGGCTGACCCAAGTCGCTTGTTCTGACTAACTGCATAACTGCTTGCAAGTCATCGCGCTTTTTACCTGTGACACGCAGCTCTTCTCCCTGAATGGCCACTTGTACTTTAATACTACTGTCTTTGATCAGTTTAATGACCTTTTTTGCTATCTCTTTGTCGATGCCTTGCTTGATGGTGACATGGCGCGTGATGTATTTGCCGTGACGATCTTCTTTTTCAATTTTGAAACTACTGACGTCCAACTGAAGCTTACTTGCCTTGGTGGCAAAAATATCAAACAGCTGCATGACCTGCTGATCCGCTTCTGCAGTAAGTTCTATGTGCTCTTTATTCATCTCAATTTTGGCATCAACGCCCCGAAAATCGAATCGGGTTTCAAGCTCGCGTTTTGCGTTCTCAACTGCGTTTTTTGCTTGGTTCATATCAATTTCTGAAACAATATCAAATGAAGGCATGGTGTTCTCTTTTTTCCATTGAAATTTATGGAGCCATTATAAGCTAAAGAATCCAAGGAGCGAACCCATCTGCAGCTAATTACAAGTTGTTTGCAGGCAGAGTTTAACGAAGAGCCAAAGCGTCAGGATGTTCACATTGATTGACTGACGCAGACGTCTGGATTTCTGTTGACTTTAATGTTGCGGCCGCTACACTGAGGCCGCGTTTTTCAGGTGCCCATAAAATGTTATCCACATTTGAGGGTGAAACGGGAATCTGGTGAAAATCCAGAGCTGCCCCCGCAACGGTAAAACAACAGAGAGCGTTGCTCTGGCTTTAATCAAACCACTGTCTTGGGATTGGATGGGAAGGGATTAAAGCTACTATTGAAAATAGTCTGCTGTCAGCCCGGAGACCGGCCTGAAAAGTTCATTCACTATTCAGGACGCGGTGGGCGTCTTTGGGAGACATCATGTTTAAAAAATCTATGCTGGCGACAGTAGTCGTTGGCCTGCCTGCTTTTATATTTACCGCCCAAGCTGACGACAGCTCAGACGATCCACTGGAACATATCAGTGTCTATGCAACCCGTCAGGCCCAGCCTGTGCATCAGATTTTATCCTCTGTCACCGTATTAGACCGTGAGCAAATTGAGCAGGCTCAGGTGTCCGATCTGCCCGCTTTGCTGCGCCAGGTGGCTGGTGTGCAAATTAGTCGTTCTGGTGGTAAAGGCCAGACCAATACCGTATTTCTCCGTGGGGGCGCGGCAGGTCATACACTAGTGTTGATCGATGGCGTTCGTGCTGGTTCTGCCACTTTGGGCTATGCCTCTTTAGCTGAACTATCTTTGCAGCAGATTGAGCAAATTGAAGTAATTAAAGGGCCAAAAGCTGCCTTATATGGTTCAGATGCTTTAGCCGGTGTGATTGCCATTACGACCCGTAAAGCGGACAACACTTCAGTGCAATTAAAAACCGGTCGTTATCAAAGCCATGAAGCCGACATTGCGACCAGCCAGACTTATGGCGCGTTAAAAGTTCGCAGTAATTTAGGCTGGTCGGATAGTGATGGTTTTGATGTCAGGCCAGGTACTCAAGCGGACCAAGATGGTTTTGATCAGCGCTACGGTAAATTGGGCGCAGACTACAACACAACTTATGGTGTATGGTCAGCGGATCATCATGTGCTCCGAAGCCGTGCCCACTATGATTTTGATCCAGCATGGGGGCCAGGTGCTGATCAGGTTGAAACAAGAACCAATCAAAGTCGTTTGGGCTGGGCTTTAGACAGTGATAAATCAAACCAGAAGCTAAGTCTGTCCCAGAATCAGACCGAAGATCTAAACTGGGGAGAAGACAGCCCGCTCAGCCTGTTTGAAACAAAGCGGCGGGAGCTTGACTACCAATATAGTCGTCAGTTGACTCAAAGCTTAACGGCGTTAACTGGTGTGAATTGGTATCAGGAAGATGTGTCAGGCAGCGATTTGAACTATGAGGTAGATTCTCGTATCAATAAAGCTATTTTTGCCGGTGTCAGTTATCAGTCCGGAGCCTGGTTGGCTAATGTAACTGGCCGTCATGATAAACAAAGTCAGTATGGTCATGCCGACACTTATGAAGTGGGTTTGGGTTATCAGTTAACTAACGAGCTATTGGTTCGTGCCAGCAGAAGCAGTGCGTTTAAAGCGCCGAGTTTTAACGACTTGTATTATCCTTTGAGTGGTAACGCTGAGTTAGCACCTGAAACTGCAACTTCAGATGAAGTGGGTCTTCGCTACCGCACTGGCGATTTACAGATTGAAAGCTCTGTCTATCAGCAAAATGTCACTAACCTGATCCAATGGGCTCCAGTGGCTGATGGCAACTGGGTACCACAAAACGTCGGTGAAGCTAAAATAAAGGGCGCTGAGCTGAGCGTCAGTCACAACTGGCAGCAACTGCATCAGCAACTGGCTTACAGCTATACGGACGCAAAAGATAAAACCACAGGCGCAGTTCTGATTAAACGCTCTAAGCACACAGTGCATTGGCAGGGCGCTTATCAATGGCAGGACTGGCGGGTATTTGTCACCTTTGACTATCAGAGCGACTTCCAGACAGGTGATTTTACCACTCCACAACTGGGTGGTTACACCTTGTGGGGCGCTGGTGTTAGTTATGAGTTAAGTCATACTTTGCAAGTTGCAGCCAAAGCAGACAACCTGACCAATAAAGATTATCTGTACCTGCCAGGTTACGCCACTGCAGGTGCTGAATGGTCGCTGCGTTTAAACTGGACCCCTGATATTTAATATCCTGTTTTAATGGGAAGGGCAAAGTCCTGGCTTTGCCCTTTTTTATTTCTGATTAAGCCTTCAATAAAGTCACAAAAGTCTGGCGGAATTTAGCCAGTTTGGGTGTGATTAAAAACTGACAGTAGGGCTGGTTGGTGTTCTGCCAATAATAGCCTTGATGATAGGCCTCCGCCGGATAAAAAGTACTGGCTGGGCTGACCTCTGTCACTATAGGTAAATCAAATAGTGGCTGTGCTGCGTTGATAGATGCAAGCGCCTGTTGCCGTTGCAGTTCTGAGTGATAAAACACAGCTGAACGGTACTGAGTGCCGATGTCGTTGCCTTGTCTGTTGAGCTGAGTCGGGTCGTGCAAAAACCACAACACCTGCAACAACTGCTCAAAACTCACTAGCGCAGGGTCGAACTCCAACTGTACTACTTCGGCATGACCGCTGGTTCCTGTGCAAACCTGACGATAATCCGGGTTTAATGTCTGGCCGCCCATATACCCGCTGACTGCCTTTTGTACTCCGTGCAGTTGATTGAACGCTGATTCAATACACCAAAAACAACCTGCGCCAAAGGTCGCAATTTCAGTTTGACTCATGGGGTGATGCTCCGTCATTGATCTTAAGCTTATGATACAGCGTAAATCTGTTACCAGTTCAAAAGAAAAGCGACGATGAAAAAAATAGCAGTTATAGGGGCGGGGCTGACAGGTGCAGCAGCGGCAAGAACACTGGTACAGCAAGGATTCCTGGTTACAGTCTTTGATAAAGGCCGTTCAGCCGGTGGCCGCATGAGTAGCAAAAGAACAGATCAGGGTTATCTGGATCTGGGAGCGCAGTATTTTACTGCCCGAAGTGATGTTTTTAAGCAACAAGTACAGTTGTGGCTTGAGGGCGGGCAAGCAGAAGTCTGGCCCTGCACTACTGTGCTTTTGGCTCATGAGGATGGGCTTTCATCGCTGAAAAGCTCACGGGACGAGCAAACTCGTTTTATTGGCGTACCTTCGATGCAAAGCCCGGTGAAAGCTTTATTGCAAGACATAGCATTGATCACAGCTTGTCGAATACAAAAGCTTAGCTATCAACAGCAAAGCTGGAGCTTGTTGAGTGACGAAGGGCAGATCTATGCAGGTTTTGATGCGGTACTTTTAACTCTGCCTCCTGCTCAAGCACAGCAGTTAATGGCACAAAGCTCGCTGCCAGTGCGGTTTGAAAATACAGCTGATGTTCTTGAACCTTGTTGGGCTGTCGCCATGCAGGCTGAAGCTTCGCCAGCAGGTGATGCTATTTTTTGTCAGCATCCCAAATTAAGGTTCATCAGCCATCAGCAACACAAAACAGGGCGAAATTCCTGTTATATCCTGCATTTTAATGCTGCTTTCAGTGCTGAACACCTGCACAAGCCACCGGAGTTCTGGTTTGCTGAAGCGAGAGTCATTTTGAGTGAAGAACTGAAAATACAGCAAAGTATTGAGCCTCTTGTGGCGCATCGTTGGCTTTATGCAAGCCAAAATGACCAGGTTCCAGCGCCAGGTTTAATTACTTTACCTGATCAACAACTCTGGGCTGGTGGCGACTGGAGTTATGGCGGGCGTTTAGAAAATGCTTACTTGGCTGGTTTAAAGCTGGCGCAGGCAGTGATTCACAGCTATAAGCTGCAGCAGGAGACTGTATGAGTGCAGTACTGATCATTGGCGCCAGCAGTGCTATAGGTACTGCTTTGGCACAACACTATCTGCAGCAGGGCGAACAGGTGATTTGGTTATCCCGCTATGCCGCAGATTTTAGTGATCCTAAGCTTCTGGTGATGACAGCGCCTGATTTGACGGAAGCCACGGACTGGGCCAGACATCAGGACTTTTTCAGTTCGGTGATCAACACATTGCAGCAGCATCAGGTGAGTCTTATGTTTAACTGTATTGGGTGGTTGCATCAGGGCGGCGAAGCCAAACTCTTGCCAGAAAAAAGCTTAAGCCAAAGCTCAGCGCTGTTATTGCGTAAAACGTTGTTGCTGAATCTGGAGCTGCCAGTGTTTTATTTGCAAGGGCTCTGGCCCTATTTAACAAAAACGCCTCAGCTTCGTTATCTGCAATTGAGCGCTAAAGTGGGTAGTATCAGTGATAACCAACTGGGAGGCTGGTACAGTTACCGCTCTGCAAAAGCAGCATTAAATCAATGGATTAAAACAGCAAGCATAGAGTTGAAGCGCAGTAATAAAACGGCGGCCCTGGTTACTTTGCACCCTGGCACTACTGATTCTGCTTTATCTGCGCCTTTTCAGCGTAATTTACCGCAAGGGCAGCTGAAAACTCCGGCCCAGACTGCTGCATACCTGACTGCGGTTGCACAACAGCTTCACTCAGAGCAAAGCGGCCTGTTGCTGAATTGGGATGGCAGTGTTTTGAGTTTTTAACCCTTGCTGTTGGTTCAAGGCAGGGATAAGCTCAAGCATACAGGCTTTGATGATGTGCTTTAACAAGGAATAAAAATGGGACTTTTTAGTGGTTTATTAGGCAACGCAGGTCAAATTGATTTAGCTGACGTTGAAGAGGAGTTCAGTCAGATTTTGTTACCGGACGAAAAATTGCAGCAAGCCTATAAAGTGATACGCGACCTTATTGTCTTTACTGACAAACGTTTGATACTGGTAGATAAACAAGGGATCACTGGCTCTAAAAAAGAATTTATGTCGATACCTTATCGCTCTGTAGTGCGGTTCAGCGCTGAAACCAAAGGCCACTTTGATCTGGAATCCGATTTACATATCTGGTTAAGCAGTACAGATACGCCTATTACTAAAACCTTTAACAAAGACGGCTCCATTTTAGATGTACAAAAAGCGCTGGCTTTGTACTGCTGTCGTTAACTGCTTTATGAAATTCTTCAGAGTGCTCCGACGGGCTGTTGTGCTGCTGCTTGCGCTAAGCCTGTTTGCCTGTGCCTCAGCACCAAAACCAGAATTTACAGCTGTGGACCTGCCGGCAGAGCTGTCCGAAAGCTCAGGGCTACTTTGTGTGGGCGATGAATTTGTCAGCTTTAATGATTCCGGTGGTTTACCAGTGTTGTATCGTTTTAATGCTGCAGGGAAAATTCAGCAGCAACTGGAATTGTCGGTAAAAAATATCGACTGGGAAGCCATTACATCGGATAGTCAATTTTTGTATCTGGCTGATACCGGCAATAATGCAGGTAAACGTACCAGTGTATTGATCCACAAAATACCGCTGGACTGGCGCATGTTAAAGCAGCCTTATCAGCCTGTGACTCTGGAAATCAGCTTGCCACAACAAGCTGCGCTAAAAGCATACCAGCACGATCTGGATTTTGAAGCTCTGGTCTACCAGCAGGGGGCTTTATGGCTCATTAGTAAAAGCTGGGCCAGCCAGCACCCTCTGCGTTATCGGCTTGACCCCAGTTTAACGCATCAAACTTTAGCTCTGGCTTTACCTTTACAATCACCTGATTTTTTAGTCACAGACGCCAGCTTCAACAGCAGCACTGATCAATGGTGGTTGGTGGGCTATACCAATCCTTATAAAGCCATCTGGGCTTATATCACCAACTCAGGGTTTCAGGCACAAATAGCCCGCTATGACGCACAGTTTCAATTACTGGAAGTGCAAACACTGCCAACTCAAGGTCAGGTAGAAGGGCTTTGTATTGACCAGTGGCAACAGATCTGGATCAGCGAAGAAGCGGGTAAACAAAAACCTGCGCGTTTGATGAAAACCGGCTTAAGCAGTCGATAGAGCTGTTTTTATAATCAGACGAGCTTGGCTTTTGATAAAACGCACAGAAAAAAACTGGTCTTCACCAAGTAAGACCAGTGTATAAACGGCTGGCTTCAAGGCTTAACTGAAACCAGCTTATCAGGAGTAGTTACAACAGCAAATAAACTTACACTTTCACCGAAAATCGCAGTTCGCTGCCCGTATTGGCGGCAACGGACTCAGTCATATCCTGATCTTCGGTAGTTTTATCAGGGTTTAAAATCATTTCACGGAATTTGGCAAAACCGTCCTGGATCAAGGAGTAGGTACTGTCGATGTCGTCAGAAACTTTACCTTCCAGTACACCCAGGCCATCGAGAATGCCGCGGGCATCTTCAAAACCTTTATCGACGCCACCGCCCACTAAGGCAAGGAACTTATCCAGACGTTCTTCTTCTGGCATATCCGGGTTTTGCTCAGAAAACTTTTGGTAAAAGGCGGTGGCAAAACCAACAATACGATCCGCAGTCGCTTGTGGTGAAGTATCCACACCGCTGCTTTTAATTTTTTCAGCCGCATTAGGGCCAAACTCGGCTTCCAGTTCGCTGTTAATGCCTTCAAGCGCCGTTTTATACAATAATCTCATGGAGTTATCGTCATCACCTGTGCTTAGCTTCAGCTGATTTTCCATAATAGTGGCATTCAGCTTTTGTTTGTTCATCTGTGATGATTCATAGCCTGAAAGTTTTTTCTCTTCGGTCGTTTCACTGGTTTCAGTAGCTTTGCTGGCTTGAGCCTGGGCTGCTGTATTTGACGAGCCGACACCGTTAACAGATGACATAACACACTCCCTTTGGGTGTTTGTAAGGTTCAGTATAGTTCTGACTAATCAGGCTATCGGCTTGTGCTTGAATAACTTTAGGACTTTTTGGCAAAAAATTGCCGGGTTTTATCGATGTCGGCGCAAAGTTGCCGCACGCCTTGTAGCATTCTGCTTGTAGTGCGGTGTACCAAATCTGAGTCAGGTTGGCTAAACTGTTGATATTTAACAGCAGGAACAGCAGGCCAACGGCTCCAGTCGAGTAAAGCTCGTGGCTCATTGACCGAAACTGGCTGAATAATCAGTTGCGGCTGACTGGCAACTACATGCTCTAAACTCACCTGCGGATAATCCCCTATGGCAGTGGCAAAAGGGTTTGAGGCACCACAAAGCTCCAGTTGCTGCTGTGGCCAGGCTTTTTGCGCCACGGTCGACAATGGCTGTTGCCATAACTCATAAAACACCACAACTTTTGTTTTAGTGCTGTAGTTCTGACGCAGCTCGGTCAGGCCTTGTTCCATCAGTTGAGCTTGCTGTTCGGCAGCTTCCACAGCACCTGTAAGTTGCCCTAACACACGCAGCTCTTTGGCTATGTCTGTCAATTGCAGCGGGTTAGAGTCCACCACATTTAAACCAAACTGACGCAGTTTATTTAAATCGGCCGGCGGATTGCCGTCAGTCCATGCCAAAATCAGATCCGGTTTTAACGCCAGAATTTTCTCCACCTGCAATTGGTTATAGTTGCCAACCCGAGGGATGTTTTTCGCTTGCTGCGGATAGTCAGCATGGTCTGTAGTGCCTACTATCTTGTCACCAACGCCAATGCTATACAGCTGCTCTACTAAATGTGGGGAGAGCGCAATAATACGTTGAGCGGGTTCGGCTTGTGCTGTTACTACGAATAGCGCGCAGCAGCACAATACAATACGTAGTACATACATTACCAATCTACTCCTTTCTGCACTTGAATGCCTGCATCAAAGGCATGTTTGATGGACTGCACTTCACTGACTGTGTCGGCCATCTCTATTAAAGTGCGATGAGCGGCGCGGCCTGTGATCACTACATGCTGGGTTGAGGGTCTGTTATTCAGTGCTTTGACCACTCTGTCCAAATCAATGTAATGGTAACTGACCATATAGGTCAGCTCGTCCAGCAGTACCAGTTGAATACTGTCGTCCTGTAAAAACTGTTCGGCTTTAGCCCAAACCAGTTCTGCGGCGGCAATATCGGCGGCTCTGTCCTGAGTATCCCAGGTAAAACCAGTGTTCATTACGGCAAACTCAACACCGTGTTGCTGTAATAAGTTGCGTTCGCCGCAGTCCCATGTGCCTTTAATAAACTGCGCTACGGCAGCTTTTAAACCATGTCCTACAGCGCGGGCCACAGTGCCAAAACCTGCGGTAGATTTACCTTTGCCATTGCCGGTGATCACTAACAATAACGCTTTGTCAGTGTTGGCTGCGGCGATTCGGCTATCAACTTGCTCTTTCAGTTTTTGCTGACGCTTTTTATGGTTTTGCTGTTTTACATCTGTTTTTTGTTCAGTCATGTTGTTTCTCTTTTGAAAAAATTAAAAGCCAGCGCTGCCAATACAGTGGATGTGCCATGGGCTTTGTTCGTTATAACGGCTGATCCGGCTGACGCTGCCATAAGCTATGGACAATTGCTGTAACCAGCGGCTTTGTTGTAAGTCGATGTTTAATAAGGACGCCAGCAGCAGGCGGATCACTCCGCCATGCACTAACCATAAAGCCTGTTGCTGTTGATAGCGGCTGTGTAATTCAAAAGCCTTGAAAACCCGTTGCTGAAAAGCGGCTAAAGATTCACCCTGAGGCGGTGTTATCGCAAAAGGCTGTTGCCAGAATAGTTGTTGTTCTGGCCAATGCTGACTGTGTTCATCAAAAGGCACTCCGTCCCAAAGACCAAAGTTCATCTCTTTTAAATCGGGCTCAATGCTCAGTTTCAGCTGTAAGCGCTTTGCCTGTGCTTCAGCACTGATAAGGCAGCGTTGTAGTGGAGAGCTCAGGATATGCTGATAAGACTGCGCACAGAGCCAATCAAGACAAGCAGGGGACTGCTGCTGAAGTTGCACATCAGTCCAGCCGTATAACGCAGCTGGGCCTGCAACAGGGCCATGGCGCACTAAATCAATCTGCTGCATCAGTGCCTCGCTTTAAATAAAGCGGTAAGCCGGCTGCAACAAAAATCACCTCATCACAAACTCTGGCCAGCTGTTGGTTCAGCCAGCCTTGTTGGTCAACAAACATACGATTGAGCTCGCCCATAGGCACCAGCCCCATACCCACTTCATTGCTGACCAGTATAAGTTTGTCTTCAAACTGACTAACAGTATCTGCTAACTGCTGGCGCGCCAGGGCAAAATCCTGTTCTGGTTGGTGATATAGCTGATTATTCAGCCATAAGGTTAAGCAATCAACCAGTACGGTCTGGCCTGAACCAGAAAGCTGGTCTAAGGCTTCACGGAGCAATAATGGACATTCGATTAATAGCCAGCTGTTGGGTCTTTGCTGCTGGTGCAGCTGTATTCTTTGGCTCATTTCGATGTCAAAAGCTGTGGCTGTGGCTATAYAAGTGACTTGCTCTGATGTTTTAGCAAGAGTTTCCGCCAGGCTGGATTTACCACTACGTGCACCGCCTAAAATCAGTGTTTTTGTCATCACTGCTGTCTCCACCAGATCAGCCACACCAGATACAAACTCAGTTCTGTGACTTGCTGTGCTGCGCCTAACAAATCGCCGGTATAGCCTTGTAGTTGGCTGCGGTAATAAAAAAACAACAAAGCAAAACAGATCAATAAGGTAGCGAGAAGAGACAAGGCCAAAGACAAAGGGACAAAATATAAAAGGGGTAACACAAAAAGCCAGATCCAAACTAAAGCAGGTTTTTGTAATGAGGTTGCTATAGGTTTGGTTTTACTGACGGCATCAAGCTGCTGATAAGGTAATACAAAAGTGACGCTGACTGCAGTGGCACGCGATAATCCTGCCACCAGTACGAAAGCCCAGATGGCTTCTGTCTCTAAGGCTTGCAGGCTTTGCCATTTAATAAGAAAAACTGTTAACAGCGCCACCAGACCATAAGTGCCCACTCTGCTGTCTTTCATGATCTCCAGCTTACGTTCAAGACTTAAACCACCGCCTAAGCCATCAGCAGTGTCGGCCAAACCATCTTCATGAAAAGCACCGGTCAGCACCAGCCCTGCCATTAAGGCCAGTAATACAGCAAGAGAAAAAGGCAGCAGTTGAGCTGTTCCAGCCAGCACCAAAGCTTGCAGAGCACCCAGTACTAACCCCACTAAACTTAAATAGCGGCTGCTTTGATTCAACAGCTCCGGGCTGTAGGGTGTGGATGCGGGCACAGGAATACGGCTGAAAAATGACAAGGCCAGACAAAACAATTGCCATTGCTTGTGTGGCCACTTCAGCAATTGAATGATCACTCTGGTGCTCCATCTTCCACCACTTGAGTGACTCCAGCGTCGGCAAAACTGGCCATATCGTTGTAAAAACTGATAGCAGCTTTTAATAGTGGCACAGCCAAAGCAGCACCTGTGCCTTCGCCTAAACGTAAACCTAAATCCAGTAACACAGTGGCGTTTAAAGCTTTTAGCACCGCCTGATGGCCAGCTTCAGCGCCTTGGTGAGCAAAAATTAAATRATCACGKCAATGTGGGGCGATCTGACAAGCTAATAAAGCAGCCACCGAGACTATAAAACCATCAATCAGCACAGGTTTTTTCATCGCAGCCGCACCTAAAATAGCACCACAAAGCTGGACTATTTCAAAGCCGCCAAATTCAGCGAGTATCGACAGCGGCTCTTTCGTATAAGGCCGCTGCAACGCTTGCTTAATCAAAGCCTGTTTTAGTTCAAATTGTGCATCGCTGATGCCAGTGCCACGACCGACACAAGTTTCAACCGGCAAATCAGTGGCCGCCGCCAATAAAGCCGCAGCACTGCTGGTATTGGCGATACCCATTTCACCTAATAGCAATAAATCACAGCCTGCCAGGATTTGTTGCCGCGCAACATGACGACCTAAAGTTAAACCTGCTTCGACCTGCGCCAGACTCATGGCTTGGCCTTGGCTGAAATCTGCGGTGCCGCAGCCTAAAGAGTGTTGAATTAAGCCTGCAGCATCCGGCAGTGGCAGTAATATTCCTGCATCGACCACAAAAAGCTCAATGTCATTAGCACGGCAGAAACAGTTCGCTGCTGCGCCGCCTGCTAAAAAGTTCGACACCATCTGCTGGGTCACTGCGCTTGGCGCTATGCTAACGCCGTGGCTATTGATGCCATGATCAGCGGCAAATATCAGTAGCACGGGCTTATTCAGTGACAAGCGGCTATGAGGGCTCTGGAGCAGCGCCAGTTGCAATGCCAGCGTCTCCAGCAGACCCAAAGCTCCGGCAGGTTTAGTTTTTAAATTAATACGCTGCTGTATAGCTGGCGTCGCCGTTTTATCTAAAGCAGGTATTTCAAATAACATAACTAGCGACTCCGTTTAACCGCGGCGGTATTTAAATAACATCGATAAAAAGAACAGGCTGCCGATGGCTGACGTAACCACTCCTATGGGCAATTCCTGCTCGGGTAGTATGCTGCGGGATAAAGTATCCACACCTGTTAAAAACACTGCGCCCAGCCAGACTGATCCCAGTAACAAAGCCACGCTGGATAAGCCAAATAAAGAGCGCACCAGATGAGGGATCATCAAACCGACAAAGGCGATACCACCACAAAAAGCCACAATAGCAGCACTGACCGCAGCACAAAGCAGCAAAATCACTAAACGCAAAGGCTGCACATTGACCCCTAAACTACGGGCGCTTTCGTCGCTTAATACCAAAGCGTCCAGTTGGCGACGATACAACAAACCCAGCAGCAAGGTGATAAACACCAAAGGGCTGATAAAAGCGACATGAGTCAGACTGGCCTGACTTAAACTGCCCATCAGCCAGAACATCACGCGGTTGGCAGCAAAAGGTTCAGATAAATACAACAAGGCCGTAGTGATGGCACTGAGCATAAAGCTGACAGCCACGCCACAAAGCAACAAACTTTCCAGCCGCTGCCAGCGACTACTGGCACCTATCACCAACACTAGAAAAACTGCCAGCAAAGCACCAAAAAAGGCGAACAGTGGCGTGAGCAATTGCCATTCTGGCAGCACTATAGTGGCAATGGTCGCGCCTAATGCAGCTCCTGACACTATGCCAAATAAATAAGGATCAGCCAGTGGGTTACGGCTGGCATTTTGCAGTAAAGCCCCACAAAGAGCTAAACCTGAACCTGCCAGTAAGGCGAGTAGTAAACGAGGGAAACGCAGCTGCCACAGCACAGTCGATTGCATTTCATCTAAAGGGGATAAACCAAATAATCCGCTGATAGAAATAGGCACAGCCCCTGTGCTTAATGCACAAAAGCACACCAGCAACAACAGCACGAGCGCAAGCAACAGACGCAAGGGCACAGGCAAAGCAGCCAATAACACTTTGCTCATAAGTCGTCCTTATAACCAAAGCTAACCCGGGGACAATCACCAAAAGGGTTTTGATCGATTAAACAAGGAATACAGAATACCTCTGTCAGCAGCTCTTGAGTGAGCACCTCTTCTGCGGTGCCATCAGCCACCAGTTGGCCTTTGTTCAGCAGCAACAAGCGGTCGCAGTACCGTGAAGCCAGGTTTAAATCATGAATACTGGCGATCACTGTAATAGAGAGCGCTTTGGCAATACGCAACACCTGATGCTGATAATACAAATCCAGATGGTTGGTGGGCTCGTCTAACAATAACAACAGAGGTTTTTGCATCACAGCGCGGGCCAATAACACCCGTTGTTGTTCACCGCCTGATAAATGGGCAAAGGAGTGACGCTCTTTATCGGCCAGCCCCACCAATTCCAGGCTTTGCTTTAACTGAAGCAGGTCGTGTTCTGTATTGGTTTGCCACAAGGCTTTATGCGGAATCAACCCCATCAGCACCACATCAGCCACTGTTAAATCAAATAAAGGGCCGGATAACTGACTGACTAAGGCTACTTTGGCCGCAAGTTCAGACTGACTAAAACTGCCAAGAGGCTGATTTTTAAACTTAATCTGGCCGGAAGATGGGTGATATTCTTTTTGCAGCAGTCGTAACAGACTGGTTTTTCCTGCGCCATTGGGGCCAAGCAAGCCAACAAATTGACCCTGCTCAATAGCAAACGTCAGCTCAGTTAAAATCTGCTGCTGATCTATATGCAACTGCACCTGCAAAAATTCGACAACCAGGGTATGGCCCACTGAAACGCTCCATTAAAAAACGGGCAGGGACCAGGACAAGCAGCAACAAAGCCACAGAGTTCCGGCACAGTGTAAGCCCGCACTGTGTGCTGCAAAAAGTTGCAACGCCTGAGGTTTGTAAAGGCAGGACATCTGACTTGCCAGCTTGTTGACAGGGCAGCAGCGGCTTACAGTTGCGGGTACAGTACAGGATTTACACCTGTTTCCCTCTTCGGTTCGTTGCACTAGTTATTCACTGTTGCAGAACACCTTAAACAAAACCAGCGCAGTGTAGCAGAGCAGGGAGCCAAACGTCAGCAGAAAAGTCTGGCTGTCTGGAAGGCTTAATTGAAGTATGCAGAGCCGAAAAGGCTATTCTGCGATCACAGTTTTTGTCAGTTCAGTACCATCGGCTTGTTTGATCAACAAAGTAACGGACTCACCCCGGCGCTTTTTCATCAGGGTTTTGGCATCATCCGCAGGGCAGCCTGGAATGTTGCAGTCAGCGATCTTCAGGATCTGATCGCCAACCAGCACCCCGGCTTTTTCCGCCGCGCCACCGGCAACAACTCCTTTCACTTTAGCACTGGCCAGAGTGGGATTAAAAAAGCCACCTTCGACATCAATATCCAGCGCCAGGCCCATTTTGCCTTTTTCGGCAGCCAGKGCTGAACCACAAAAAACAGAGCAACAAAATCCAACAGATAGCAGCAGTAGTTTTTTATTCACGCTTATAATTTCCTATCTTTAACTTAACGAATAAAACTAACCGTTTACATCACTGACAATAAAACGAATGCAAGGCGGAAACAAGCAGAGCCTGAACAAATTCATCAAAGCCATACCCTGGATTCTGGTAAAGCGGTTTCGGCCGTGCAATAGTAGAGTTGTCTGATCTGAGCGATGGGATAGTAAATGCTGAAACACCTCTTGTCTGCTGTTGTGCCTGCACTGTTGTTTTACTGCGGCCTGAGCCATGCGTGTGTCTTGCGGATGGCGGCGGAAACTGACTTTCCCCCTCATCTGGTGTTTAAAGATCAACGCTGGCAAGGACAAAGTATAGAACTGCTGCAATTGCTGGCAAAAGAAGTTGGCTGCGAGTTGCAATTTATCAATAGCCCCTGGCTGCGATCTTTGGCGCAAATTAAGTCCGGCGAGCTGGATTTAGTCAGTCATCTGTCCTACAGCGAAGGGCGAAGACGTGATTTTGCTTTTATCGGCCCCCATCATATTGAATCCATCTGGCTGATTGGTGATCCGGATAAACTACCTAAAGTATCAAACTTAAAAGACTTAACCCGTGATGTGGATCTGGGCCGCATCGCTGAATTAAATGGCGCTTATTACGGTGAAGAATTTGCGCTGCTTAAGCAGAATCCTTTTTTTGCCCGGCAATTAGTCAGCATAAGCAGCATTCAGGACAAGCTGGCGTTATTGGAGGCCGGCAGGGTGAATGCGATATTAGAAGATGACACTGTACTGCACTACTGGCAAAACAATAAGTATAAAAATGCTAAAAAATACCACCCTTTAGTACTGGTGTACCAAAGCCCGGTGTATTTTGGCTTCAGTAAAAAGACCTTGTCCAAACCTATGTTAATCAAACTGCAAAAAGCCTGGCAGAAATTGTATGAGCAGGGTGATATAACAACAGTGGTGCAGCGTTATCAGACAAAACGTGCTGATGCACTGACTCCTGCTGCTAAGTTATAAAGCCTGAAATCATCACTGCAACACTGCTTGCCAGCAAACAATACAGCGCCATAGGGATCAGAGTGAAGCGCATAATTTCACCTTCCTGACCTGTTAATCTGACCACTGAAGCTGCAGCAACTACGTTAACTACACACAGCATATTGCCTGCATTGGCTCCCAACATTTGCAATGCCAGTACCAATTGCAGCGGCAGTTCTGAGTCTGTCGCCAGTTGTTGCTGCATACTGGCAAACATCAGATTAGAAAAGGTTGCAGAACCAGCAATAAAGGAACCCAAAGCCCCGACCCATGGCGCACACCATAACCAGATATCTGCCAGATGTTCGCTGGCAATGGCGGCCAGATACATAGGCATAGCAGGCAATTCAGCGCTGTTCAGGTCTGAATGTAAAAACAATCGCACCATAGGCACAGCGCTTGCCAGAGTAATAGCTGCAGGCCAGATCCTGCTTAAACTTTCAGTCGTCGCTTTGTACAGCAGCTGGCGACGCTCTGTTTGCCATGGCAGCAGCACTAAGACGGTCAGTACAAATAAGGTTCCTGGCAAATACAAAGGTTGCACAGTGGCTGATAAGGTCGAACCAAAAATGTCTGCCCACTGCAATTCGACAGCCTGCAGCATTGCTTTAAAAGGCAAAAACTCCAGCCGGCTGAGGATCAACAAGGTTGCCAGCAACACATAAGCGCTCCAGGCTTTGAATACACTGAGTTTGCTCAGTGTTGCACTGTTTTCCGTTGCTGTTTCCTGCGCTTCAGGCTGGCAACGCCACACCACAGCGGGTACAGCTATACCAAACCGTACCAACAGGCTCAGTAACATCAAGCCAGACAAAGCTCCCAACAAAGACGGAAACTCAGGTCCAAGATAACGGGCCACCAAAAAGGCAGGCAGGCTGTAACAAAGACCTGATAAAAAAGCCAGTGGTGCAATAGCCAAACCCGAACGCCAGCTTGGGCTATCGCTGAAATAACGGCATAACAACAGACACATCAATACCGGAATTAAACTGGCACAAAACAAATCAATACTGGCCGCCATCACTGCACTTTGTTGAATAAACTCTGGCGAAACACCAGGTAAACCATTAGTCAGCCCCACCAACACCGGAGTGCCAATAGCGCCAAAAGATACAGGCACAGAATCTGCGATTAAGGTCAGTACCACAGCAGCCAGAGGCTTGAAGCCCAAAGCAATCAACAAAGGTGCGGCTATAGCAGCCGGAGTACCAAAACCTGCAGCCCCTTCTAGAAATGCCACCAGTAACCAGCCAACAAACAATAACTGAATACGCTGATCGCTGGAGATGCTGGCAAAACCACGGCGGATCAGTAAAAAGCTGCCATTGTTTTCCAGCAGGTTCAGCAGCAATAAAGCACCAAACACCACCCACAACACAGTGGCCGCGATCACCAGACCTTCAGCTACACTGGCTGCAATGTGTAAAGCTGGTACAGCCCATAAAGTGGCACTGAGAACCGCAGTACCCAGCAGACACAAGGGCATAGCTTTACGGGCAGGCCAGCGTAAGATCACCAGAAAAAGAAACACACTCAGCACAGGAAAAAGTGCGCATACCAGCAGCCAGTAATCCATTGTCCTTTGTTCCCTTCAGCAGCATTTGTCTGTGGCTAAGGTAGCTGATTTTTAACTGAATAAACCAGATCTATAACAAAGACTAATGAATTGTGTTGGTAAAGAACATAAACAGGAGGGTATCAACCGGATAAAGAACAGCCTCTGCAGCACTGTTAAGAGTGCAGAGGCTGTGATGAAGAGCTTAGTGAGGCTGTTCTGATTTGGCTGGCGCTTCAGAGTCCAGTTGTTCCAATTGCTTACTGATGGCTTGTGGTGAGCCTGTATTACGGGCCAATACCATATAAGCCACTGGTACTACATAAATCGTCAGCAAAGTGGCGACACCCACGCCCGCGAAAATCACCATCCCTATCACCATCCGGCTTTCTGAGCCCGGGCCAGTCGTGACAATCAACGGAATAGCGCTGAATACAGTGGTAAAAGCTGTCATCACAATAGGACGTAAACGTAAGGCGGAAGCGCGTTTAATGGCTTCTTCAAACTCTACTCCGGCGTCACGCAGCTGATTGGCAAATTCGACTATTAAAATACCGTTTTTCGCCACCAAACCTATCAGCATCACCAAGCCTATCTGACTGTATATATTCAGCGTCATACCAGCTAAATACAGACCAGCCAAAGCACCGACTAAACCCAGCGGTACTGTCAGCATGATCACAAAAGGATGGATAAAACTTTCAAACTGAGCGGCCAGTACCAGGTAGGTGATCAAAAGCGCCAGTGCAAAAATAAGTACTGTTGATTCGCCACTTTCCTGAAACAACAGGGATTCACCTTTGTAGTCTATCCCCACCGGCGCTTCGATATTTTCTCTGACCGTGGTTTCTAAAAACTCCAAAGCTTCACCTAAGCTGTAACCTGGTGCCAGATTGGCTGTGATAGTGATACTGCGCATCCTGTTATAACGGTTCAGGCTGGATGTCGTTGCCGCTTCTTTTAATGTCACTAAGTTATCCAGCGGAACCAACTGGCCAGACTGGGCAGAACGCACATACACATTGCTGATACTGCCTGGTTGCGCAAAATCTTTGTCTTCACCTTCCAGTATCACATCATATTCTTTGCCTCTGTCGAGGAAAGTTGTGACCCTGCGGCCGCCCAGCATAGCTTCCAGCGCCTGACCCACAGCACCCACAGAGATACCTAAATCGGCAGCCCGTTCGCTGTTAATTTCGACCAGCACCTGAGGCACTGTTTCTTTGTAGTCATGATCCAGCATTTGCAGATTTGGATTGTCTGCGGCTTTGGTCAGTACTATGTCACGCCACTCTACAAGTTCCTGATAGGTATTGCCCTGAATAACAAACTGCACAGGACGACCACCACCACGACCGCCACCTAAGCCGCTGCGCATAAAGGTAAAAGCTTTGACGTCTGGCAATTCATTCAGCTTACCGCTGACTTCCTGCATCAGCTCTGAGGTCCGTCTTTTGCCGTTGGTCCAGTTTTCGGTGCCGACAATAGCCACACCTCCAGAATTGCCCCAGCCAGGAACCCTGATCAACAAGCGGTTAAACTCACCTGTTTCGTAGTAGGGCATCAGCAAATCTTCTATCAGCCGCATATTCCGGCTGTTGTTGCCATAGCTTGCGCCTTCTGCACCACTCATATTGACAAAAAAGGTTCCTCTGTCTTCTTGTGGCGCCAGTTCAGACGGAATGAGTTTCAGCAGCAGCAGAGTCGCGACAAAGCTCAGCACTAACACAGCGAGCGTAGGCCAACGATAATTCATCACGCCATTCAGTTGATTACGATACCCGGTTTCCAGCTTCGCAAAGCCTTTGTGCATAGCAGCGCTGAAACGGGATTCGCGTTTTTTGTGGGTCAGTAATTTACTGGCCAGCATAGGGGACAGTGTCAGAGCTGTAATGCCTGAGAACACCACAGCCGCTGCTACAGCTAACGCAAACTCAGTAAAGAGTTTCCCGAGCTCACCTTGCATAAACACCAGAGGTACAAAGACTGAAATTAATACAAGAGTAGTGGCCACTACCGCAAAACCAACTTCACGGGCTCCACGATACGAGGCTAAAAGCGGATGTTCGCCTTCTTCAATACGGCGATAGATGTTTTCTAAAACAACAATGGAGTCATCTACGACTAAACCTATCGCCAGCACCATAGCCAGCAAGGTTAATAAGTTGATGGAAAAATCCAAAGCATACAGCACAGTCACTGCGGCAACTAAAGCCACAGGCACAGTCACTGCCGGAATAAAGGTGGCGCGCAAATTCCCCAGGAACAGGAAGATCACCAGCACCACCATACCCATGGCAATACCGAGCGTGTTGTATACCTCTTTGATAGACTCTGCGATAAACAAAGAGGAATCGTAGCCGGGCTCTATCGTAGTGCCTGCAGGTAAAGTGGCTTTTACTTTTTCCATTTCAGCAC
The DNA here is from genome assembly GCF_029269265.1 of Rheinheimera sp. 1928-s. Taxonomy (GTDB): domain Bacteria; phylum Pseudomonadota; class Gammaproteobacteria; order Enterobacterales; family Alteromonadaceae; genus Pararheinheimera. The sequence continues at coordinate 229,094 of NZ_JARIXP010000005.1, read as the reverse complement.
GGGCATTTTTCACTACATCCAGCGTATTGGCTTTGGACTGTTTGATAATGCCAATCCCCAGCAGATTTTTACCGTCGCCACGGAATTCGTTTTCTTCGTCTTCCGAACTTAAAATCACCTGAGCCACTTCGCCTAAACGCACCAGATAATTGTCTGCCCCCCGTTTAATGGCTAAACGGTTAAAGTCTTGTTGGGTTTTATAGGTACGTACCACCCGAACGGTAAAATTGCGGTCTTCAGATTTGATGTTACMGGCGGGCAGCTCAACGTTCTCTGCGCGCAGCACAGTTTCAATATCCTGCACTGTGACACCACGGGCGGCCATCGCATCTTTGTCCAGCCACAAACGCATGGCATAACGGCGTTCGCCGCCAATTTGAATACGGGCCACACCATCTACTACTGAAAAACGTTCGACGATGTAACGGTCGGCGTAGTCGGATAATTCCAGGTTGGTCATGGTTTCGCTGTTCAGTACAAACCAGGCAATAGTGTCATCGTCTCCGTCTGCTTTAAATACTTCAGGCGGGAAAGCCTGATCCGGCAGGTTATCCAGAATTCGGGATACGCGTTCGCGCACGTCGTTGGCTGCTGCGTCTATATCGCGGTTCACGTTAAATTCGATAGTGACGTTAGAACGGCCATCACGGCTGTTGGAACTGATGTTTTTGATGCCCTCAATACCCGAGATGCGATCTTCAATCGGCTGAGTGATTTTCGTCTCAACAATCTCTGCTGAAGCACCAGGGTAATCCGTGCTGACGGTCACTATAGGCGCATCAATATCCGGGAATTCGCGCAGTGGCAGCATAGTGAAACAGACAATACCGAAAATCAGTAAGATCAGATTCACTACTGTGGCAAAAACCGGCCTTTTGACCGAAACGTCTGAAAGCCACATGTTTATTGCCCCACTTTAGTGATCAATGAACCAGAACGGATTTTGGTGGTGCCTTCAATCACCACTTCATCACCTGAGCTCAGACCAGACACTATCTCCACCAGACCCGGCATACGCTGGCCTAACTGAACTTCGGTTTGTGTCACACTGTTGTCTTTGTTCACCACAAACACATAATGCTTATTCTGTAACGGCACAATAGCCTTTTCAGAAATTTGCAGCGCTTGCAGCTCATCCAATGTCACCCCCACATTCAGCAACATGCCTGGACGTAACTCCAGTTGCTCGTTAGGCACTAAAGCATGCACTTTCACAGAGCGGGTGACAGGGTCTAAACGGGTATCAATGGCCTTGATCTGACCAGTAAATACTTTGCCAGGGTAAGCAACACTGCTGGAGTTAACGGCCATGCCAGGTTTTAACTGAGCCAGATAATATTCAGCCACACTAAATTCCAGTCGAATGAGGTTTAAATCATCCAGCGTGGTCAGCACTGTGCCAGAAGTTAAATAAGCTCCTTCACTGACCTGACGTAAACCCAGCACACCACTAAAAGGGGCGCGAATGGTCATTTCATTCAAACGTGCTTTTACCGCGTCGAGCTGAGCCTGGGTGGTATTTACTCTGGTTTGTTGTTCGTCTAGTAAAGACTGAGCTGTGGCCTGAGTTTTCGCCAGATTTTTCACCCTGTCTAGCTGACGTTTTTGATCCAGCAAAGAGGCAGACAATTCAGCAACACGGGCACGTTCTTCCACATCATTTAACTGTGCAATTAATTGGCCTTTTTCAACACGCTGACCTTCATTGATATGCAAGGCGGTCAGGTAGTCACTGGTGTTCGTCACGATTTGCACTGACTCATTCGCAAGAGCAGTACCGAGGCTGGTTACCTGACGTACTAAGACAGAAGGGCTGACCACTTGAGTCGTCACTAAAGTGGCTGCGTTTGTCGCTTTTTGTTCTTCTGCAGGTGATTGATTTTGAAGAAAAAGGTAGACAACAAATGCGGACATGCCAATTAGTAAAACCCATATCAGGCGCGAATTTTTTTGCGTCACGGTAACTCCAGTCTGGTACTCTTTAAATAATGGGCTTTATTGTAGGGAATATTAGCCAACACAGTGCACTGGTTATCGCAATGACTCAGGTGTTGGTCGTATCGGAGGAGCGAATGTCGGAACAAAAGTGTGAGTTTTGCCACAATATGCGCTTTTACATTGTCTGGGTTGTGCTGATGGCGGCTTTTTATTTTTGGTATATGGATTAATGGAAAAACTCCAGTACAGAGCAGCTACAGCCAGAGGTGGCGTCAAAACCCTGTTGTTCAGCAGTGCAGCTTTGCTGTTATGGCTGTTGTTGTTGCTGCTGATCCCCGATCTGCTGCACAGCACGGCCTGGGTGTTATTGCTGATTTGTTGTCTGTTAGGCCTGTTCGCTGGCTATGCCAAACTGACAGAACCTTTGTATGTGATAGAGCTAGATCAACAAGGTTTTGCTTATGTGCATCATAAAGGCCGCTGGTTTGTGCCGTGGCAGGGCTTGTCTTTTATCGCCATTCCCGAGCTTGCGGGAGAAGAATTAGCTTATGTAGGTGTGAAACTGCGTGACTATGATGAGTTCTTGCTACAACTGCAGCCTCGTCTGGCTGTTAATCTGATGGTGGAACAGCGCCACCTGCTTATCGCTGCCTTAGGCCGCAATTGCCCGACCGGTACTTGCCCTTCAGATCTGTTAATTGAAGTCGGTGAATACAGGACTGCAGTACGCAGCTACAAAGGGGCTATTGCAATGTTTGCCCGACGCATGCAATTATTGCGGCAATTAACCGGCTTTGATCTGTTTATTCCAATAACTTCTATAGGCACTGAACCTGCTGATTTTTGCCGCAAAGTGAATCAAATCCGGTTACAATGTTTAAACAATACAGTCACCTAGACACTTGATGTGCGTCTGTATCATAATGGCGCTATAAAATAAAATTAAAAACGGTATTTCAGTTATGAATAATTACGAAAAAGCATTTTTAGTCAGTGGACGTAATACCTTGATCCACAAACAGAAAAAAGTGGATTTAGTTATTGTTAATGATACTGGTGATCCGGTTATTGTGGCGACTCGCCATGGTGTGAAAATATTTACCGAAGAAGTTCCTTCCAGCAAAGTGGACGCTAAAGCTCGTTATCTGGAGTTGGTAGATATTGCCAGTTCAGACGTATTCAGCGAAAACAAGACCTTGTTATTTATTCAGGCGCTGAATAATAAAGAGTACAAAGTAGATTACAGCAAAGCGGGAACAGATTTATTTATCCGTATCCACCAAGAGAACTATATTTAAATAGTTATTAGGCACAAATCCTGAATCCGGGCGTAGATAGTTCTCATGCCTGATGAATTTGTTGTAGTGGCGGCTTGCTCTATAAAGTGGTAATTGCTTGTGACAGTAAACGTGTTAGCGTGTCAATTCAGCCTCAAAGACGATTTAGTCTTTATTCACATGCCCGTCACTCAGACAAATCTGACTGCTGACTTATTAAAATCGCAATTGCAGCAAGCGGGCTATGGCCGTTGTTTGTTGCTGCAGGACCAGGTCAAAAATCTGTTGCTGGAATACCAGCAAATCCAGCAAAAAATCAAACAACAGCTGCAGGCCGAAGGCCATGTTTTAAAATACAAAGTTGCTGAACGTATACACGCCCAATTAAAAGTAGAGATCAGCAGCGATGCTATGCTCGCTACAGCGGAAATCACAGCTGCATACGGCGGTAATCCTGTTTCTGCCAACGAGGCCGTCAAGGCCGGACAAGAAGCCGGTATAGTTTTTGGTTTCCAGAAAGAACAAATTCTTCAGTTAGTGGCTCAGGCCAGCCGGGCAGAACCTGGTAGCAAAATCAGCGCCGAAATAGCGGCAGGCAAATTACCGACACCAGGCCGTGATTCTGTATTCGAGCTATTAATCCGCGACATGTCCAACCGCAGCAAACAACCTATAGCCCGTTCTGAGGGCAAGGTGGATTTACGCGACTTTGGCGCTATTGCTTCAGTGAAAACCGGTGAAGCGCTGATGCGTCGTCATCCGCCAACAAAAGGCAAAGAGGGGATGACTGTTACTGGCACTCGGTTGTCTGCGCTTGATGGTCAACAATTACCCTGGGGCACTGCAGAAGGTTCTGCTGTGTCTGCTGATAACCCTGATTTATTAGTAGCCAGTCGTGATGGCATGCCACGTTTACTGGATAACTGCGTTGCCGTGGACGAAGTTTTTGTCATTAGTAAAGTAGATGCGGGTTCGGGTCATATTATTTTTAAAGGCGCTGTGGTCATTAACGGCGACGTCGCAGAAGCGATGAAAGTGATTGCTGGCGGCAATGTGTTTGTCAAAGGTATCTTTGAAGGTGAACTGATTGAGTCTGGTGGTGATATCACCATAGGCGGTGCCATCATTGGCCATCAGGTCAGCGAAGTGGGTGCAGATACTGTGCTGAGTACGCAAGTACGAGCCAAAGGCAACGTGCACTGCACTTTGGCGCAATATGCCAGCATCAAATGCGAAGGTCGTCTGACGGTTGCCAAACAATTACTGCATTGTCAGGTTGAAGCGGATTCGGTATTGGCTGGTACTGAAGAAAAAGCCAATGGGAAAATTGTTGGTGGCCGCTATTATCTGGGAAATGGCTTGCGCTGTGGTAATCTTGGGGCTCCCTCCGGCAGTTTGTTACAGATAACACTGAACAAGCAAATGGACCCATTGATCGAAAAACAAAATGTGTTACGCACTAGTTTAGTGGGTTTAAAAGCTGAAATGGAACTGGTGAAGCAGCATGTAGACCAGCTCAAACAGATGGATAAATCGCCGGCAGTACAAGAACAAATGGCTGCTATGGTCGAAGAGTTTGAAGAACATCGCAGTATTGCTTCGGCTTTTATTGCGGACATTAAACAGCTGGAAGAGCAAAGACGGCAGTTATTGTTGTCTGTTTGTATCGAGGTGACACAGCAACTTTTTGCCGGTGTGGAAAGCAGTTTTGGCAATGAAGTGTTAAGAACTAAAAAAGAGTACGGAGCGTCCCGCATACGGTTGTCCGAACAAGGTGTGGTCGTCGAGTCCCTGTAACGGCCAGCTCCTGATACCAGTCCTGTCGCTTTTTCCTGCAAAACTGGCCTGCCTTTTGCTTTGTTTTCTCCGAATGACTTCTGACGTCAAATTTTTGTTGCGAAGGGCGCTGACTGGCAGCGTCATCGCTGCATGCGATGGAATAAACACAATGATCCGAACACAACGATGGTTTATTTTACTTTTGCTGAGCACTGCGTTGCTAGGATGTGGCGGTGGTGGCGGTGATGATTCAAACACAGGTGGTTCGGCTTCCAGCGTGAATGCCGGAGTTGATCAGACTGTTGATGAAACCAACAGCTTTACATTAAATGCGTTGGGAGACCCCGTAGGAGGGACTTTTGCCTGGCGTCAATTATCCGGAATTACCGTCACTGGTATACCTGCAACTACAGCCTCTGTGACCCTGACGGCACCTGCAGTAAAAGCTGACAGCATTTTAGTATTTCAGGTCACTTACACTACACCCGCGGGGCAAAATCTGACCGACGAAGTACAGGTTAGAGTCATGGCGAAAAATCAGGCGCCTGTTGCCGTACTGCAAATTACTCAACCCGCTATATTGCCCGTCGCTCAGGGCTTAACCGCAATCGTAAGTGCGGCATCATCTTATGATTTAGATGCGGATGGTCGTATTGCTACCTATTTGTGGACTCAGGCCGCAGGCCCTGCAGTAGCGCTTAGTGGAGTCAATACAGCCACAGTCAGTTTTGTCGCCCCTCTGGTTGCCAGCCAAACTGATGTAGAGCTTATGCTGACTATTACCGATGATGAAGGTGCAACAGGAGAGGGCAGTATCAAAGTGCCGGTCAGAGCCAGCACTCAGCAAATTGTTGCCGACGCCGGACCTGACCAACAGGTACGTGAATTTGCCGAAGTGCAACTGGATGGCAGTGGCACCCGCACAGTGACAGGCAGCTTCAGTTGCCGTTGGAGCCAGTTAAAAGGCCAGGCCTTGGTTTTGATCAATCCAACCTCCTGCCAGGCTTCTTTTATTGCGCCTGATATTTCGGGCACCAGTCAGCTTGAATTGCAATTAACGGTAACTGACAGTAACAACCAAACAGCCACTGACACTATGTTGGTGACTGTCAGCAATGCCGTATTGGGTGATTTACCTGATACTGGCGTGTTGAACTGCTATGACATTTCCGGCGTGATCCCCTGTGGTGATGAGACTTACCCACGCCAGGACGCTGATGGTGGTCGCGACAGCGTAGTGCAGTATTTACGCAAAATTGGTAAAGGTGAAAAGGCCTTTGATTTTACCAAGCTGGACCAGTTTGGCGACGAACTGGCAGATACGGCAAATGATTTTTCCTGTATTCGTGACAATGTCACAGGCTTGATTTGGGAATTAAAAGAACCTGTGATTGCAGTACCTCCGGCCAGTACCTTAAGAGCTGCCAATAACAGATACAGTTTTGTAAATAGCAATGCTGGCAATGGTGACGAAGCAGGAGTGCCTGCACCGGCTTTAAGTTCTTGCCCCAGTGCAGAAAATTGCGGCTTAGAGGTCTATGTTGAAGAGGTGAATGAAACCGCCTATTGCGGTGGTGCAAACTGGCGTTTACCTACCTTGGAAGAATTGATGTCTATCGCCGATTTCGGTCGTGTTGGCGAAAACCACTTATTAGACCCGGCGTTTTTCCGTTTTGAACCAGATTCTGCGGTGCAGAACAATATGTTCTACTGGACGACTCAAAGTAGCGCAGAAGGTGGTGGCGGGGTTTCAGCCTGGGTATTTGATATCCGTAATGGCAATGACAATACCTTGCCTAAACAGCAAAATCAGTTAGGTTATGTGCGCCTTGTGCGCTCGCCATAAGGGAATTTTATGTCAAAATATTTCTGCTTTATGCTGATGGTTGCTTTGCCTGTTCAGGCAGCGCAGGTGTGCTATAGCGACATCTCGACCACCAAACCTATCAGCAGCTTTCAGCTCAATACAGACGGTACTGTGTTGGATACTACGACTAAGTTGATGTGGTCCCGTTGTCTGGTTGGGCAAAGCTGGGACAGTTCCAGCCGCAGTTGCACTGGCACAGCCCAGCAACTCGACTGGTCTGAAGCGTTAACCGAGTCTAAACGCAGTGCTTTGGCCGGATTCAGCACCTGGCGTTTACCTAATGCCAAAGAGGTACTGACCTTAATTGAACGCAGCTGTGTAGACCCTGCAATTAATCTGACGGCATTTCCGGCCAGTAACAGTGAAAATATGTGGACCGGCACTACTGTGGTGAATGAGCCCGATCGAGCCTGGGCCATTGCCATGTATAGCGGCAAAAACAATACAAAAGAAAAAATTGTGCGTTTGTATGTACGTTTAGTGCGGTTTAGTGACGAGTAAAAAGGTTTTTTGGTCAAACTGGACCTGAGTTGCCGGACGGCAAAACAGCAGCGGCGTGGTTTATCCACGCCGTCTTGCTGTTTAAATCAGTACCGAAGCCAGCCTTGTTCTGCAAAAGTTGGCTGTTGACCATGCTTTGGTTTCAGAGCTTTTCGATGAAAGACCACCGCAATGCGTTACTTCCTGATGATCTGATTGTGTTTTTCACCTAAGCTAGCCTCAATTGCCTTGAGCATTGTCCCGAATGAGAGTTGATACTTTGCGTTTTATTCTGATCCTGTTACTTATGTGCTGCAGTTGGCCGGGCTTTACAAACCAGTGCAATATGGCATTTCGCCATGGTATTTTAATTTCTCCAGAGCAAATTCGTATTCAGACCACCAACCGCACTGTATTTCAGATTAATAATGATCAGGACTTATTTATTCGTGGTGAATGGATCACCTTAAACCCGGCAGAGCAGGAACTGGTACGCCAGTATGCTCAAGGCTTGCGCAAATTTGTGCCTGAGCTGGTCAGCATAGCCGWAGATAGTGTGGAACTTGGTTTAACAGCTATAGAAAATATGCTGGTGGGTATTGGCAATAGTTCTCAGCAGCAGGAATGGCAGGCACTGATCCGCGAAACCACCTATCAGCTGACTTCACGTTTTGTCCGAAGCGGCGAACATTTTTATCTTGCCCCTCAAAGCCTGAACGAGCTGGACGCCTTTTTACATGGTGAATTAAAGACGCAACTGAAGGATCTTGCCAAATACACTGTAGGCGCCGTATGGGACGCGCTGCGTGATGCTCTGCGCCAGAGCGAAGATAATTTTGAGCGTACTGAAAGCCAAAACTGGCAACCCGCTGATGAATTATTGGCAAAAATTAACACTGGCCTGGATTTAAAAGCCGACGAGCTTGAGCAAAAATCAGTGTTGTTTTGCCAGCGACTGACCGAGCTTGATCAAATCGAAACCCAGTTACAACAACGTGTGCCGCAACTGCTGGCGTACGATGTGGTCACTATGAAGTAAGCTGTTTTAACTCCCATCTAGTCTAAAAGTATCTCAATCAAAGGCTTGTCTATGAAACACTGGTTATTTTTAGCAACAGCCATAGTGGCTGAAACCATCGCCACTTCATCGCTTAAAGCCAGTGAAGGTTTTACCAGGTTCTGGCCTTCAGTGCTGGTAGTCGTGGGTTTTGTTGTAGCCTTTTATTTCCTTTCACTCACCTTAAAAGTGATACCTGTAGGCATAGCCTACGCTGTGTGGTCTGGTGTAGGTATCGTATTGATCACCACCATATCCTGGTTTTTATTCGACCAGAAACTCGACCTTCCCGCTTTAATAGGCATTGTACTGATCATTGCTGGAGTCGTAGTTATGCAAGTGTTTTCTAAAGCAGTGAGTCATTAACCGCTAGAGGTTGCTGACCTTCATTTGAGTGATGTCAGAAAAACCTGTTGAAATAGTGTTGCATCGACAGGAGTTTGGGCCAGGTAAACTGCATCAAAGAAAACAAACCCTTTCACTCATCTGCCAGCAAACAGCATTGGCCAGAACGCCAACCCCTATGGATCCTTGTGCTAAATTAGGATAAAAATAGTGCTCCGCTTCATGAGGATTAATTATGGCATTGATTACTTTAATCTATGTAAGCTCAGCAGTCAGGTCGGTCACCTATTCGGATATACAAGACATTTTAAGACAGAGTCGTGAAGCCAACGGGAAAAAAGGCATTACGGGGCTGCTGCTTTTTAAAGACGGAAACTTTATGCAGGTCCTGGAAGGTGATGCTGAGCTTGTGGATGAATTGCATCAAAAAATATCAAATGACCCAAGACACGGTGGAATCATTACCTTATTCAGGGAACCGATACTGCAACGCAGTTTTAGTGATTGGAAAATGGGGTTTAAGGATATCGGCCATCTTACGGAAGACGAAAAGGCCGGGCGCAGTGATTATCTGGATCGGCCGCTAAATGATGCTTTGTATATTTCCAACCCGAATGAGGCCTTTATTCTTCTACAAGCCTTCCGGAATACGGTTCGTTAGTAGTCACACTGTTTGTTCTAAGAGCATAAAAGAGCTGACAGTATTAATGCTGCTGAACGGATGATAAAGTGATTTGTCTTGTGCGCTACATCTGAAAAAGGGAGTTTATATGGATAGTCCTACAGTGATTGCTTTGTTGGGTTTTGTCTTATGGACACTGTTTTTACTTATCGTGATGGAAGTGATGCGTGTGTGGTGGGTTTTGGCGAAGAAGTTTCCTGCCAACGAATTTAAGCCTGATAACTCCAATCTATCGCCATTTTTGCAGCGACTGGCACGAGCTCATGCGAATTGTATTGAAGGTATTCCGGTTTTTGGTGGCTTGTTTATCGTCGCCTTGCTCACTGAGCAGACGGCGGTGACGGATCCGCTGGCTTATTTATTTTTGGCAGCCCGAATAGCTCAATCCTTAGCACATCTGCTCTCACTTCATGTGATGGCGGTTAATCTTCGATTTGTGTTTTTTAGCGTTCAATTGGTTCTTGGTTTTTATTGGGCAGTCAAACTTATCTCAGCACTGGTGCAATAAGGCCGGCTTATTTCAGGTTTGCTTAGATTTTTGGAACATCAACCACTGTCCGGCCATAACAGGGAGGTAAAAATTACCTGGATCTGTATTCATCTATGAAATTAATTCCGCTGACGCTAGTACAAAGCACCAGATTTTGTGATGGCGCTATACGAGTTTTATTTTTAATTATGTAAACTAATTCAATGCTTTAGTTCTTATCTTTTTGTATTTTCCTCCTTATTGTTCAGCCTGGCCTGTAACCTGCACCTGTTTAATTGTCCTGTTGCCCGGACGAGTTCATCCCCCGGTTGACCACAAGGTCACCGTTACTGTTTTTACTTATCAAGGAGAACCTTACTATGGCACAGTTAAATACACCTCAAGTGAATCATGCAGCCGATATTATTCAGGTACTAAACAGCGGCATTGAATTTTACACTGATGCGAAAGTGCACGTTCGTGATCCACGGCTGGTGCAGTTGTTTGACCGTATGCTCACGGCGCGTCGCATGGTAAAAGAGCGTTTACAACCCTTTGCCGTACTGGAAGATGGTAAACGCGAAGAGGGTTCGGCTTTTTCTGTTGAAGTCAGAAAAGTCTACACCAAAGTAATAGGCGCTCTATCTTCAGATACGGATCACGCTTATATCAGCCAATTGGAAGAGGTTGAAGATAAAACATTGGAAGAGTTACGTATAGCGCTGAAAGATAACCAACCACCGCAGTATGAAGCTGCACTGCTGCAATCACTGGCAACCATGCAGGACTGCCATGATGAAATGCGGGCACTAAAACGCAGCATCAGCCTGTAAGCTTCATTCTGACAACTATCTTCTGCCAGTCAGTTCACTCATAGGTGCATCAGTTGCTTTGCCGCTGATGCACCTGCTTTAATCAGCTGTCCATAACCTCTTGTCCCAACTATTCTACCTTTGATCCCAGCACTGCGCCGCACCTCGCTTTAATAGGGTGTAGTCATCTGAAACAAGGAGGACATATGACTAAATTATGCTTGGCTGGTTTCTGCTTTTTGTTCATTGCAAATGCTGGCGCTGCGCAGCTGAAAGTACTATCGGCCGAAGAGTTAAAAGCCAAGGTCGTTGAAATTACCACAGCACAAAATCAGGTGATGTTAAAAGGTTCTGCCCAAGCCGATGTGGATAAACTTTTTGCGCTTTATAGCGACGATTTTGTCTATCGCCACGATGCTTATGGCGGCAACTACAGCAAAGAGCAACTGTATGCCAACACGCTTAGACTGTTAGCTATGGGCAAGTACGATAAAACCGGACCACGTTATCGTATTCTCAGCCAAATTCCTGGCTATAACGCTGTCGCAGTAGAGCGGCAGGAAGTACATAAAGGTGTGGTGAAAAACCATCTGGCGGTATTTGAGTTTCGGCAAGACAAAGTGACAACAATCATTGAATACTGGAAGTAGGGCCGTTTGCCGTTAAATTTTGCCAGAAAATAGCAGTCTTGTGCTCATCCATGTAGAATGCGCGCTTATAAGCTTGACCAGTACATATCTGTAGGAATTTTGATGAGAAAGACAATAGCGTTAACCCACCCTAAACTGCAACCTGCTCGTTTGGTGGACTCCATTAAGTATGATATTAAAAAATACCTGAACAGAGAGCGTCGTAAGACCCTGCCTGCTGGTATGGATTATTGGACTTTCGATTGTCGCTTTGGTGCCTCAGTGGATGTCGCTGAAAAGATTTTTACTTCTGAAATTAATAAACATATTGATGCTGCTGTGGCGCAAGAGCTGGAGAGCTTCTATGTAGAAATTCTTGCTCGTGCCTGTAAACATAAGCCACGTGAACTTGGCTTTGACATCGACGAAGCTGACGAAGGTTAATACTATGGATGCTTGTCGCAGCAGATAAGCATTTCACTTTTTAATCCAAAGCGACCTGACTTAGTCGCCTAACATTACAGAAAAACTGCGTAAAATTCATTCAATCACAAAGAATTGTCTCTTCTACCGCTAAAATACTGTATATTCTGCCCTCATTTTTTACTGTAGCTATTCTACAGAGGAACTCTTATGCAATTTTCATCTTTAGATTTAGCCCCGGATTTACTCCGCGCCCTTGTAGAATGTGGCTACAGTGATATGACTCCGGTACAAGAACAGGCCATAGTGCCTGCGCGTCGTGGTAAGGATTTGCAGGTTACAGCGCAAACCGGCACAGGTAAAACTGCTGCTTTTGCTATTCCTGTATTGCAACGCATGCTGGATAAGCCAAAAGAGACAGCAGCGCAGCGACCACGCGCCTTGATCCTGACGCCAACCCGCGAATTAGCTGAACAAATAGCTGAAGCTATTACTGCTTATGCTAAGTTCGTCGCTATCAGCGTGACTGCATTGTACGGTGGCGTGAAAATGGGCGGTCAGGCCAATAAATTAAAAGCTGGTGTGGATATTCTGATCAGCACGCCAGGCCGTCTGATAGAACATATGGCCCTTGGCAATGTGATCTTAAGTGATGTTGAATTTGTGGTGTTGGATGAAGCTGACCGTATGCTGGATATGGGCTTTGTCACAGACGTAACGAAGCTGATGCAAATGACAGCGACTACACGCCAAACCATGCTGTTTTCGGCAACCACTTCACCCGCTGTGAATGAACTGTCGCATAAAATTCTGAAAAATCATCAGCAAATCCGTGTGGCGAAAACCAACAGTACAGCGGATACAGTCCACCATGTGGTTTATCCGGTCGAAGAAAATCGCAAAATCGAATTATTTGAGCAATTGCTGGCAGAGAAAAACTGGTTCCAGGTGTTGGTCTTTACCAGTACCAAAGAGCAGGCTGACCGCTTGTTAGCAGGATTGCAACAGCGCAAAATTGAAGCTGCAGTCTGTCATGGCGATAAAAGCCAGGGCGCTCGACGCCGTGCTATCGCTGATTTTAAATCCGCTAAATTACAGGTATTGATTGCGACCGAAGTGGCTGCCCGTGGTCTGGATATTCAAGGTCTGGATTATGTAGTGAATTTTAACTTGCCGTATTTGCCGGAAGATTATGTCCACCGTATAGGTCGTACCGGCCGTGCTGGTGCTGAAGGTCAGGCAATTTCATTTGTCAGTCGTGAAGAAGAACAAACTTTAGAGCGTATTCAAAAGTTGATTGGCAGCACTATCCAACGTGTGATCACCCCTGGATTTGAAGTCAGCAACCGCCAATCCCTGTTAAAAAGTATTTCGCGCAAAGTATTGTCAGGCCGTTCAAACAAGGCCAGTGCAACCCAAATTGATTTGGATAGCGCCAATAAAGTGAAACCAAAAGCCAAGCCTAAAGCTAAACCTCGCACCGCTAAATAATCTTGTGTTCTCAAACCAGTCAAAGCCGCTGTGCTTTGACTGGTTCTTTTTTACCTACAATTCCTTACCTGCTTTGTTTATCCAGTTTGCTTACATATAAGCCTTGGCAAAAGCCTCCTTCGACTGCTTGATGTAGCTACGTGCTTTTTGTGCGTGTTGCTCCCATGCCGCTTTATCTTTGGCGTCAGTAAAGGGGTTTTGATCCGGAGCTACAGAACGCTCAAACTTGTCGTAAAAGGTAATGGCCGACGAGGTGATCTGGTTAAAGCGTTCTTTAAATTCTTGCATACCTTCGAGTTGCTCTGAGGTTTTCAGCATGTACTGAATAAGCTGCGTATTGTTGTTGGCAGCCAGATAACCCTGGGCTTTATTGGTAACGTTTTCGCCCACCTCGCTAATCACCAGCGCACGAATAGATTCTTCTTTGCTCATCACCCGACTGTAATTTTCCTGAGTACGGGCAAGGCCAGCGTGCTGAAGATAGTCACGCAGGTGTTTGTCTAAATCTTTGCGGAATACTTCAACATTTTTCAGCATGTTCTGTAAGTCATTTTCCAGCGTAGACACCTGCACAAGTTCACGTTCCAGTTCTGTTAAAAATTTCTCGGCCTGCTCGTAAATTTTTAAACCATTTTCCTCGGCAAATTTACGGTCTTTGCGGTTTAAATCGGCATTTTCGTAATTGGATTTATCAAAAGCAGTGGCCAGAAAGGACTTAAATGGCTCAGCAAAAGCGGCATATAAACCACCGCTAACCACAGTTAAAGTGGCAGTGGTTAAATCACCAAAAGGTTTGACCATTGAATTGAGTCGGGCTTGTTGCAGAGGGGAGGCCACTCTTTTTGTGTCAGCTAAAATAGTGCGGAACGACGAATAGGCCATAGGGTTCGACATTTTATTGCGCTCAGAACTTGCCAGCGCAAAAGTGATGGTCGAATAAATAGCGTTGGCGTATTCCAGATACTGACGTTGGCTTTCCAGCTGCGCCGCATAGTTCTTACCTATGGTGCGGAACGACTCGCTTTGCAGCTCATAGTTTTTATTGGTCTGCAGCTTATCCAGAATACCTGTGATAATTTTTTGCTCGTTTTTTTGCAGCGCTGTATCCAGCAAAATGCGATCTAATACTACATCATCCAGCGCGACACCACCGTGCAGGCTTTCAATATCCAACCGCAGGTACTTGCGACCCGGATCATCAATGGATATACGGTGTGCCATATAGTTTTCAGTGCCTGGCGGTGCTTCTACCAGACCCACCTGTTGCCACTGCGCGTCTAAAGCCACAGAAGAAGAGGTTAAAATATTAATACGGTAACTGGTAAAGGCTGACTGAGGCTTCACCCAAAATTCCAGTAAGCCTAGTTCTGACACCGGATAACGGCTGACCAAAGAGCTGCTGCCATCCTGACAAAACAAGCTGCTGACGCCAGTTCTGGCCATTTCAGAACTGCGCTGGCAACCGGCCAGAATGTTCCATTGATGAGCGTCCTTTTCAAAGTCGCTGGAAAACACCAGTTCACCGGGTTTAGCCACAGCAAAACCACTGAATAAACAAAGCAAAGCAACAGAAAAGCGACGCATACAATCCTCAGGTTAAATTGGGTTGGCCCCATAGAGTCGAGGCTGACAGAACGAAGATTTATGGTAGCTGAATTTGCCAGCCAAAACATCGCAATTTTTTGTTTTCCAATCAAAGGCTTTTACGACAAATAGCTGTCGCCACAACACTTGCTCTAACAGCGGGTTGCCCAGTATGCTCTGCGCTTACAAAAAGTGCCTCACAAGGGGCCAATCACAGAGACACATTTGATGAAATCACAGGGATTGAATTTTTACCATCCAGTAGCCTTCTGGTTAGGCTGCATTGGCATCACCTTGGGTGTGCTGGCGCATGTGCCCATGTTTATGCACGCGTCCCATATGAATTATCAGATGGTGGGTATGCCAATGGACAGCAATATGCTGATTGGCATGGGGCTTATTCCACTTGGCTTAGTGCTCGCCATGTATGGCCTGATGCCACGGCTGGACCAGCTGCGTAGCAACGACAACAGCAGACTGCATTTTCATGTGGCCGATCAGTTACCGCTGAATAAAGAACACTGGACCTTAGTGATGGTGCTGATGGCCGCCGTGATAGTGGATGTGATGAAACCCGCCACTTTAGGTTTTGTGATGCCGGGTATGAAGGCTGAATATGGCATCAGCTCAAAAGAAGCCGGGGTACTGGCGCTGGTGGCGTTGACTGGTACCACTATAGGCTCAGTGATCTGGGGCATGATGGCTGATTTATTTGGCCGAAGGGCTGCAATTTTATTGTCGGCATTGATGTTTATCGGCACTGCAATTTGTGGCGCTATGCCATCTTTTGAGTGGAATCTGGTGATGTGCTTTTTAATGGGCATGTCGGCAGGGGGCTTATTGCCTATTACTTTTACGCTGATGGCAGAGACTATACCAGCAGCCCACCGCGGTTGGTTATTGGTCGCTTTAGGTGGTTTTGGCACTGCGGCAGGTTATCTGGCCGCCTCAGGGTCTGCAGCTATACTGGAGCCATTGTTTAGCTGGCGTATTTTATGGATGCTGGGTTTACCTACAGGTTTGTTGGTGATTTTTTTAAACCGTTATATTCCGGAGTCACCACGTTATCTGGCCAGCAAAGGCTTAACCAGCGAAGCACGTTTAGTGTTGCAGCGGTTTAGCGGTGTGCAGGCGCAGGATCAAAGCAGCATAGTGGTTGAAGAAGAGCCGGCTGTGCAGCACTCAGGATTTAAACAGTTGTTACAAGGGCATTACGCCGGTATTACCATAGGTTTAGTGGCAGCAGGTGTTGCATGGGGCCTGGTTAATTTTGGCTTTATGTTATGGCTGCCGACTAACTTAGGTGAAATGGGGTTAGCGGGGCAGGCCAGTGCCATTATCACTAAATCGGCCTTTTTTGCCTTGCCAGGTGTGGCTTTAGTGATCTGGCTTTATCATAGCTGGAACAGTATCAAAACCTTGCTGTTATTTATTCTGCTTACTGCTCTGTCTTTATTCAGTTTTTGTATTTTTGACTGGCTGGATAGCCGTTCTGTAACTTTGCTTTCAGTGTCTATCGCTTTGCTGCTGGTGAGCTCCAGCGGAGTTATTGCAATGTTGATCCCTTACGCTGCTGAAATATATCCAGTGCATTTACGTGGCACAGGGTCAGGCATAGTGGCTGCCAGTTCAAAATTTGGTGGTATTTTAGGTGCTTTGCTTGGCGTGATGGGCTTATTTGATCAAATGGCATTATCTGGACTGGTGATTATTGCCGCTTTAGTGACAGCTGCTTTTTTACTGCAGCGCCATGGTATTGATACCAGAGGAATAAGGCTGGAAGATATGCATGCGGCACTGCAACAGAAGTCTGAGCGTTAAAGAAAAGCCCACACTGAGGTGGGCTGAGCTATAGGTTATTTGAACGAGCTTAAAGCGCAGCTTTAAGCTCTGCTGCCAACTCATAGTTTTGTGCTACGGCTTTATCCAGCAGCAATTGTCCTTCAACTTTATCGCCCTGCAGAATTTTACGTACACCAGACCAGGTCTGTACTTGTGGGTCGTTATTCAGCAGCAGGTAATTTTCCCATTGTGGTGAGAATGCGGCCAGTTGACGTTGTGCGTCCAGGCTGCCGTTTTTAGCGGCCATGTTCCACCAGTAATGACCACTATGCAACTGGGACAGGGTGATCACCGGTTCTACAACAGCGACTTTACCCGGATCGGCCCATAGTTTGTAATGACCATGACTGGCGTCTTCATCCAGCTCTTTGCCAACTAACAATGCAGAGGCTTGTTGCAACTCCATTTTGTCGGACGAGACAACACGAGTGATGACACCTTTCTCATTGGTGTTCACTTCAGCACTGCCATAGAAACCTTCTATCCTTGTTTTAAACGATGAGTTACGGTTAAAAAATTGTTCAGGTAACTCTTTGCTCACTTCCACTGGCAGGTCTTTGTCTACATTCACGTGATAGTTGGCATTGGTCGCCAGAAGATCCATCATGGTACCCAGCATGTATTGATGCTGTGGAGAGCCTGCAAGTGCGTATTCAACCAATTGATGTTTCTGCATAAATTGGGTTACTTTGTGTTTTGAAAGCGGCCCTAAGCTATAGTGCAGTGCTACTTTACCCTGATGCTTTTGCCCCGTTGCTGCATATTTCCAGGATTGAATTGCTCTGATGGACGCTTTATCAAAGGTTTTGGCCGGAAAAGAGCCCAACACTTCCACTGCAGACACATTGCCTTGTTCATCAATGACAAATCTCAGCACGTTGTAGCCAAACAGTCCTTTGTGGGCAGCGTCTTTTGGATAAGCAGGTGCTTTGCGGCTTACCACCTCGGGAAAATTGACGCGGTTTGAATTATCTTCTTCCAGCGTTTTTACCAGCACCTGTTCAAGCAACAGGTACGACTGTTCATCTGCCTGTTGCAGTTCTGTGGCAGATAATTGTTTCGAGATGGAACTGATCACTCCGGCAGCTCTGGTATCGCCAAGTTCGGCTGCCAGTTGAAAATAAGCCAGAGCTTTGACCGGATCTGCGGCTGTACCTTCACCTTTATAAAACATCACCGCCAGATTAAAAGCTGCAACCTCGTTACCAAGTGGCAGTAACTGCGTAAATTCAGCAGTGGCTTTAGGATAGTCTTTTCGCTCGTAGTGCTGTAATGCATCCAGTAAGTCGGCTTGCGCCAAAGTGCTGAGCAGCAGGCTCGCTGCCAATAATGATTTGCGCATGGTTGCGTCCCTGTAATAGCGTTTAATGTCAGAGGCAGGTTAACATTGATGCAACAGTAGCAGCAAGCTGAAGATATCAGTGAACTAAAAAATAACGGGCTGAATTGAGTGAAAAAAATGGCCCACTAAAGGGCCATTCGCAAAACTTCAGAGTGGTATTAAGCAGCTTTTACGCTGTCTACCCAGTTCTGTACACGTTTTTCCAGTACTTGCAGAGGTAATGCACCGCCACCTAAGATGGTGTCGTGGAAACCACGGATATCGAACTTGTCGCCTAACTGTTCTTTGGCTTTAGCACGGATTTCCAGAATTTTTAACATACCAATTTTGTAGGCTGTTGCCTGGCCTGGCCATACTAAATAACGACGAACTTCAGAGGTAACTGCGCCTTCAGCAACAGGAGTTTTTTCTTTGAAGTACTCAATACCTTGTTGTTCAGTCCAGCCTTTGCTGTGCATACCTGTATCGACCACTAAACGAACGGCACGCCACATTTCTGTGATTAAGCGGCCGAAGTCTGAGTAGTCATTCTGGTAGGCACCCATTTCTTTGGCCAGTAATTCAGAGTACAAACCCCAACCTTCAATGTAAGCGGTAAAACCAGCCTGAGTGCGGAAGGTTGGAACTGAAGTCAGTTCCTGCGCAATAGAAATTTGCATATGGTGACCAGGGCTGCCCTCATGGTAGGCAATAGCTTCCATTTCATTTTTAGGCATTTGTTTCATATCAGACAAATGCGCGTAGTAAATACCCGGACGTTTGCCATCCGGCGTGCCAGGATAATAATGCTGAGCTGCACCTGGTTGTTCACGGAAAGCTTCTACCCGTTTTACCACTAAAGGCGCTTTTGGCAGAATACCGAAGTACTCAGGCAGTTTTTTCTCGATAAAGGCTAAGTAGGCTTCTGAGTCTGTGATGTAGCCCTGACGGCCTTCATCTGTATCCGGATAAAAGAACTGCGAGTCGGTTTTGATAAAAGTGAAGAACTCTTTTAATGAACCTTTAAAGCCTACCTTATCTTTGATCGCAGTCATTTCTTTGGTCAGGCGGTCTACTTCATTTAAACCAATCTGGTGAATTTCGTCTGCAGTTAAGGCTGTAGTGGTGGACTGAGCTAAGCGATGGTTGTAGTACGCCACGCCATTCGGCTGAGTAGACACACCCGTCACGTTGACCTGAGTTTTATCCAGCTCGCTGGTTAAAAATGCAGATAAGGCTTCGTAAGATGGCTGGAACTGAGTGGTTAAGGCAGATTTAGCGTCGGCCAGTAACTGTTCAGCTTTTTTGTCATCCAGTTTATCGGCTTTTTTCAGTGCTTCCACTTTGGTTTTAGCATCGGCCCATAAAGGCGCGTCTTTATCGCTTTCTTTAAATGGTGCGCCATCTAACAGATTATTGACCTGTTCCAGTACACCTTCGTAAGCAAAACGTGGTGGGCGTACACCTGCTTCGGCGTATTTGGCGGCTCGTTGCTGTAAATCAGCAATAGCTTTAGCTATGCCACCAATACGTTTGACGTAGGCTTCCATATCAACCACTTCGTCTACTTTATGGAAGTTCATCAGCAATTGTGGCAACAAGGCATGTATGCCCTGCATCTGGTTAAACACGTAGTTGTTTACACGAAATGCTGCGGCGTCACGGCTTTGTTCGTACTGGTAAATCCATAGGTCATAAGAGGTTTTGGCTTCAGTATCTAACTTGGTGTAATCAAACTGAGATTTTAACTCTTCAACAGAAGCAGCAGCCCAGGCCAATTGTTTGTCTTCGGCTTCTTCTGTGACGTCGTCAATTTGATCCTGCTTATCTTTGCGGCCTAAAAAGGTCATTTGCAGCGGGCTCATTTGCAGCTGCTCTTCGTATTTGGTTTCAAACCACTGGTTCAGACGCTCGGATTCAGATAAAGCCGCTTTGGTTTCTGCCGCCGTGGTCGTTTCAGCTGTGGTTGTGGTGGTGGTTGATGTGTCCTGGGCCGGACTGCAGCCTGCCAGTAATGCGGCAATGCTAAGAGCTAATAATGAATGGCGCACTGTGCGTTTTCCTTTTAGTTATTGATTATGGAGCATCATCAGGTTCAAACAACATAGCTGATAATGCAGATACCAGACTAACCTGATTTACCCTAAGAGTCGAAACTCAATTGTAAGTTTATCTTTCAAAAAGGCCTGTCAAAGACAAGCCTTGGCCAACACCAACCGCAGTCTGACTTATTGTTTAGGCATCAGGTCCAGCAACGCCACAACTGTGGCTTCTACACCCGCTTTGATTGCAGGTTCAGGTGCAATTTTAAAAAGCGGACTATGATGGCTTGGCACCGGAGCTCCGCCTTGTTTTTCCCGTTCAAAGTCTTCCTTAGGTGTGCCGCCTATCTGGAAATACACACTCTGAATGGTCGGGTTCATAATTAAAAACGGGTAGTCTTCAGCGCCCATGCCTAAACGTTTATAGTTCTGATCCAGAATATCTGCACCAAAGTGACTAACCCAGCGCTGCTTCAAACGTTGGGTCAGCGGAATATCGTTGACTGTGGGTGGCGTTGTTTGTGGATCCACTGTCACTTCAGGCAATTTATCTTCAGGCAAACCCGCTACCCGGCCCATATTGGTCGCCACTCTTTTAATAGCGCTAATCAGCTGTTCACGGGTTTCCAGAGTGTCGTTCCGTACTGTCAGCTGCAAATGCGCAGAGTCTGGAATGATGTTGTGTTTCGATCCCGCATGAAAAGACCCGACGGTAATCACGCTGGGCTCTTTCGGGGCGATTTCACGGCTGACAATGGTTTGCAGCGCCAAGACAATTTGTGAGCCTAACACTATAGGATCTTTCCCACGGTGGGGGCTGGCGCCATGTGCACCTACACCATGAATATGGATATCGACTGAATCCACACCAGAGTAGGGCGAGCCTTCAACGGCGACAATTTTACCCGCTTCAATTTCACTGGATACGTGTAAAGCCATGGCGTAATCCGGAGTGCCAAAGCGTTCCCAGATTTTGTCGTCACGCATGCTTTGAGCGCCGCCCACATATTCTTCAGCGGGTTGGCCTAACAGCATCAGCGTGCCTTGCCATTGATCTTTAATCTTCACCATTTGCCGTGCTGTACCCACTAAGCTGGTGATATGCATATCGTGACCACAGGCATGCATCACTGACACTTCGTTGCCGTTCCAGTCTTTGCTTTTTACTTTGGACGCATAAGGCAAACCACTTTTTTCTTCTACCGGCAAGGCATCCATATCAGCACGCATCATCACTAACGGGCCTTTACCATTTTTCAGAATGGCGACCACCCCTGTTTTCCCGACACCAGTAGTGACCTCAAAACCTGCAGCTTTAAGCTCTTTGGCTAAACGTTCGGCCGTTTTGAACTCCATAAAAGACAGTTCCGGGTTTTGATGGAAATGCTTAAACAGCGGCTCAAGGTGCTGTTGGTAATCGGTATGAATAGTGCCAGCTAAGTCTTTTGGTGCAGCCAGACTGCTGGTGCTGATAAAAGCTGAGCTGATTAAGCAGGCGAGGGGAAGCAGGCGCATTCTGAAATCCTTTTTGTTATGTTACGAGTCTGTGGTCAGCCAAAACATCACAGCATAAAAAAGCAACAAAGAACAAGGGCCTTACCTCATTATGCGCTCAAAACCAGTCAGCGAAAGATAACTGGCGCTTGCAATCAGGCATAGCCTGAGGTGTGGCAGCTCTAAACAAATACAGCCTATTTATTAGTCTAAGCTTATGTTTTTAAATTATTTTTCCTGTTTCGCTATTATGGGTTGAAATTCTGTTGCTGGAAAACCATAGATAGGGGTAATTTAGTCATTAGTTAATGCTTGTCCGATGTTATGATCGGCAGGCTTGTATCAGTACTTCATGCCCGCAGGCTTTTTGATTTGGATAAGTTCAGGGTATTCGGATGAAGCTCTTAGGTTTAATTGCATTGTTTTTTTATCTGGGGTCCTTGTTTGTGGCCTCAGACTCTTCTGCTGCCCGGAATTTGCTGGAAGCAGTGCAAGCAAATCAGCTGCATGGATTATCGCAACTGACCTCTGTTGCTCAACCCGTCAAACATGCTGATCTATCTGCTGACCCTGACAAGGCTGCAGTGTTATGGCAGCAGTTTGAGTATGTTGCCGCAACGTGTTCTGCAAACCAGAAGTTAACTTCCAACTATGCAGCGGCCAGCATCAGGCGTTTTTCCGCCAGGGCACCTCCTTTGTCTGCAGCTTAGTTCATACTTGCAGTGATGCAGACTGCGCCTTTTGAAAATGGAGGTGGGGCTGCAAAACGATCTTCTTTGTGGGCACAGCCCGCAGCTTTAGTGATGAGAGAACCAATCTATGTTTGTGATTGATCAAATTATTTTATTAGCCGCGATTTTAATTATCTTCGGTATTGTTTCCAGTAAATTGTCGGCCAGACTGGGTTTGCCTGTACTGGTGTTGTTTCTTATGGTGGGGATGCTGGCAGGGGAAGACGGCCCAGGCGGTGTTGTCTTTGATAATGCTGAAATTGCACATGCACTGGGGTCGCTGGCCTTAGCCATTATTTTGTTTGATGGTGGTTTGCAAACGCCAATGGCCTCTATTAAGCAGGTATGGAAACCTGCTTCTGTGCTGGCCACTTTTGGGGTGTTAGTCACAGCCGTTATTACTGGTATTGCCGCCGCTTATATTCTTGATGTGTCTCTGTTTTATGGCTTACTGATCGGCGCTATTGTTGGGTCTACTGACGCTGCAGCTGTATTTTCATTGTTACGTAACGCTGGTATTCATATTAACCCACGCCTGAAAGCAACCCTGGAAATTGAAAGTGCGACGAACGACCCTATGGCAATATTTTTAACTGTAGGCTTGTTGGAAGTACTGGTCAAAAGCTTAGAACCAGGCACGGGCTTGCTGATGTTGTTTGTGCAGCAAATGGGCATAGGTTCAGTGGTAGGTTTGGCTGCTGGCTGGTTGTCCGTGCGTATTATTAACCGTATTCATCTGACGACTTCGGGTTTATACCCTGTGATGGTGGCGGCTTTTGGTTTACTGGCCTTTGGCGTTGCGGCCAATTTGGGGGGCAGTGGCTTTTTAGCCATCTTTATTGCAGGGGTCGTGATAGGCAACAGCAGGTTTGTGTTTCAGCGCAGCACCTTCTTATTTCACGACGGTTTGGCCTGGTTGGGCCAAATTATTATGTTTGTGATCTTAGGCTTACTGATTAACCCTTCTACCTTGCTGGATGTCTGGTTTGAAGGTTTGCTGATTGCACTGGTGTTGACCCTATTGGCACGACCTTTGTCCGTGCTGCCGGTGCTGAAGTTATTTGGTTTTAGTATGAAAGAAATCACCTTAGTGTCCTGGGTTGGCTTAAGGGGATCAGTGCCTATTATTCTGGCTATTTATCCGCTGATGTATGGGTTGCCCGGCGCCGAACTGATTTTTAGTGTGGTGTTTTTCGTAGTGCTGATTTCGGCCACTGTGCAGGGGTCTACCTTGCCCTTCATGGCCCGGGCTTTAGGATTAACAGAACCAGCTCCTGTGACTCCAGCTGCGACGCTGGAAATTACCGCTTTAGGTGATGTGGATGCCGATATAGTGGAGTATCAGCTGGGCGACAGTTCGCGTGCTTCGGGCCGTCGTTTATCCCAAATGGCCTTGCCTGACGGCACTGTGGTGGCGATGATCACCAGAGGCAATGAGGTGATCCCGCCACGGGGTTCCACTTTCCTGCACGCAGGCGATCATTTATTTATTGTGATGAAACCCGATGTTCGTGATTTTGTTGATCTGGTCTGTTCTGGAATTGCCAAAAGCGATCATCTGGAATTACCAGCAGCAGAGCTGAAACTAAAGGGCTACACCAAAGTAGAAGACTTATCACATTCTTATGGCATCAAGCTTTCCGCGGATGGGCATTTGTCATTGGATGAGGTGTTACGTCAGGCTTTAGCAGAGGCTCCTGCTGWGGGGGATAGTCAACACTTTGGCGCAGTCACCCTTTATGTTCGTGAAATGGTAGGCCAACGTATTACCACAGTGGGTATAGCGCCTGCCGTAAACGTCAACTAAAGATAGCAACGCAGGTCAGACTGATAGTTCTGACCTGCACTATCAAACCACGCCCAGAACGGGCGGCATGGCGGCATCGACTTCGTCGCTGATGGCATCCAGGGTTTTTTCTGCTTCATCCAAAGAGCTGACTTCGGCGATGTGAAACAAGGCTTCGCCTTCGTTCACCAGAGGTAAGTTATTTCGTCCTATCACTATGCCGTTAAAACTGGCTTCTACGGCTACTTCAAAGTCGGAGTAGGGGCTGTAGATATGGGCCAGCACATCTCCTTGTTGTACGGTTTGGCCAAGTCCAACGTAATAGCGGGCTATGCCATCGTGCTCAGCTCTAATCCAGCTACTTTTTTTGCTGAATAAAGAGCCTGTTTTGACGGTTTTTTTGCTGGGGCTGAACATGCCTAAATCCTGCATCACGTTCATAATGCCGCGCACACCCACTTTGATCGATTGCTCATCAAAACGCAGTGCTTCACCTGCTTCGTACAAAATAATAGGAATGCCTAAACTGTTGGCTGTACCCCGCATTGTGCCTTCACGGCTGGCGGCCTTGATAATAATAGGGGCGTTAAAAATTTCGGCCATTTGCAACGCCACTTTGTCTTTCGCACTGGCCCGTACCTGAGGCAAGTTGCTGCGATGAATAGCGCCTGTATGTAAATCAATCACATGAGTGCATTGTTTTAAAATGCGTTCGGTAAACTGAAAGGCCATACGGCTGCCCAATGAGCCTTTTTCGCTGCCTGGAAAGCTGCGGTTTAAGTCGCGTCTGTCGGGTAGATAGCGGGATTGCTGCACAAAACCATAAGTGTTGACGATAGGAACCACTACTAAAGTACCTTTAAGCTGATTCAGCTTGGGCAACTTCAGCAAGCGGCGGCAAATTTCGACGCCGTTAATTTCATCGCCATGCAAAGCAGAGGTAATCAAAAGTACAGGCCCTGGTCTTTTGCCATGCACCACATGAGCGCCTATATTCAGCTCGGTGTGGGTGTACAGTTTGCCAAAAGGAATATCAACCACAGCCCGCTCACCGGGCTCGATCACAGTGCCACCTAAAGTAAAAGCCTGTCTTTTTTCCGTAAGCATGGAGTTGCCTTCTGTTGTCGAAACTTACTTTGTTGCCAGCTTTTTCTGCTGCGCTTTTTGCAACGCTTTTTGTTCCATACGAGCCTGATGCAAAGGCACCTGTTTTTCCAGATGCTGGATCATAAGCGCTGCTACATCAATGTCGGTTGCACCTTCTATGCCCTCCAAACCCGGAGAGCTGTTCACTTCCATCACCACAGGACCGTGGTTAGAGCGCAGAATATCTACACCTGCCACTTGCAAGCCCATAGTTTTAGCGGCAGCCAAAGCAGTGCGTTTTTCATCTGCGCTGAGTTTTACAATAGAGGCGGTGCCGCCTCTGTGTAAGTTGGAACGAAACTCACCGGCTTTGGCCTGACGTTTCATTGAGGCGACAATTTTAGTGCCAATAATAAAGCAGCGGATATCAGCGCCATTGGCTTCTTTAATGTATTCCTGCACCAGAATATTGGCGTTCAGGCCCATAAAAGCTTCAATCACACTTTCGGCTGCGGTGCGGGTTTCAGCTAATACTACGCCAATGCCCTGAGTACCTTCTAAAAGCTTAATGACCAGCGGAGCGCCGCCGACCATATCTATTAAATCGGGGATATCACCTGGTTTATCGGCAAAGCCGGTAATAGGCAAACCTATACCTTCACGGGCTAATAATTGCAGGGAACAGAGTTTATCGCGGGCGCGGCTGATGGCGCTGGATTCATTCAGCGCATAAACGCCCATCATTTCAAACTGACGTAGTACAGCAGTGCCATAAAAAGTAATGGAAGCACCTACACGGGGGATCACGGCATCAAAATGCTCCAGCACTTCACCTTTGTAGTGAATGCCGGATTTGGTTTTGTTGATGTTCATATAACACATCAGCGGGTCTATCACCTCGATTTGATGACCCCGCTCTTCCGCCGCCTCAACCAGGCGGCGGGTAGAATACAACTCACTATTGCGCGATAAGACCGCAATTTTCATAACAACACCATCATCAGGCTCTGAATTTATCTGTTGAGACTATTCTAGTGTGGTTTGAGTGCCAAGTATCTGTAAAAAATCAAAAAATTTACATCAAAGCCTTACCGCCTTAAAGTAAGAACAGTGAACCTAAACCGAGGAAGGCAAAAAAACCTATCACATCTGTCACTGTGGTTAAAATGACAGAACCAGACAGGGCAGGGTCTATTTTCATTTTTTCCAGCCAGACCGGGATCACCACACCACTAAAGGCCGCCACACAAATATTGATGACGATGGCAAAACTAATCACGCTGGCGATAATCCAGTCGCCAAACCAAAGGTAAGTGATACCTGCAATGACTAAAGCCCAGATCACACCGTTAATAGCTCCTATGCTCAGTTCTTTGCGCATTAGGGTCCAATAGGTTTGAGGGGTAATTTGGCCAAGTGCTAAACCCCGGATAATCAGGGTTAAGGTTTGGCTGCCTGCAATGCCGCCCATAGAGGCCACTATAGGCATCAATACCGCCAAAGCCACTACTTGCTGCAAAGTCGCTTCAAATAAACCAATGGTCCAGGCGGCTAAAAAGGCGGTCAATAAGTTAATACCCAACCATAAAGCACGGCGTTTGGCGCTGTTGATGATGGGGGCGAATAAGTCTTCCTCTTCGTCTAAACCCGCAGTGTGCATAAACTGGCCTTCAAGGCTGCGCCGCACGTTTTCCAGCGCTTCACCTATAGATAACCGGCCTAAGAGTTTGCCTTCGCTATCCACCACCGCCAAAGCGCTGTAGCCAGAACGTGCTACTAAATCTGAGCCTGTATCGAGCTCCATATCACCTTGTACTACAGGGGCTTCTGCGTCGATAAACTCCACCACTGGCATATGATTCGGCTGGCCTAATAAACGAATGCCCTGCAATAGCCCCACATAACGGCCTGTGCGGTCGACGACAAACAAAGCTTCCTGATATTCGGCATCTTCGGTCAGCTTTTTAAACAGCCGCACTGCGTCCCGCACTTTGGCGTTTTTACTAACAATTAATACATCGTGATCGGCATAACGGCCACATTGCTCGTCATCGTAAGTTAAGGCCTGATCTAACCAGCGCTTTTCGCTTTGATCCATGCGCGAACAAGCGTATTGATAAATAGCGTCCGGTAATTCGTCGAGCAGCTCAATTAAGTCGTCTACATCAATTTCTTCAACCAGCTCATGCAGCTGCGCTGTTTCCAGTTGTTTGAAAATATTGCTACGGGCATCAACCCTCATGTAAGTCAATGAAGCAATTTGCTGTTCTTTTTCCAGCGTCAGCCAGGTGCTGACCCGTTGTTCCAACGGCATGGCTTCAAGCGCAATAGCAATCTCTTCCGGCTCTAATTGGTCCAGTTTTTCTGCCAGTTGCTCAGTTTCGTTTTCATCAAAACTGTCCCGGACTATTTCTTCAATATCCAGTGGGGTATTTTCAACCATTAAACCGCTCCTGCTGTCTGCTCAATTGCTACAGCTTTACCACCAACGGCGGATTTTAAATAAGGCTAACAGGCCCAAAGCTAATCCAAGCATCAGGCCCCAGGTAATATAGTAGCCGAAAGGATTTTCCAGCTCCGGCATATACTTAAAATTCATGCCGTATACACCAACAATAAAGGTCAGTGGAATAAACACAGCACTGAGCATAGTCAGCACTTTCATTTTTTCATTAATCTGGTGCGACGAAGTTGACATATAGCCATCCACCAAATCACTTAACTGGTCATAATACATCTGCGTCATACTGTGCAGGCGCTCAAACTTCTCGTAAAAATCGCGCAATTCTATCGGCTCGAAATGACGTTTAAATGGATGACTGGCGTCTTCTTCGTACAATAGATCGGAAAACATTTCTTTTTGGTAGGCCAGATTACGGTCAATTTTCCGAAATACCGAACGGTACTTCATAATTTGCGCCATTTTCTGATCGTTGCCATTGCTTTGCATACTGTCTTCCAGCTCACCCAACTCATCTTCAAATTGCAGTAACTTTTCAAGATAAGTGCCTGATATAGCGTGGATATATTTTTTAATCCAGTCTTTAAATTTTTCAATGCCGACCAATGAGGAGAAGGGTAAGTCAATTTTGCTGTCATCCAGTGGACTATGGTACTTCACCAAAATCACCTGTTCGTTAAACAACACCGAAATCTGACTATGGCCCGGATAGTCACTGAAATCGGGTGCAGAAAAACCACGCAAAATCAGCAAGCTAAAACTGTCGCTGAATTCCATTTTAGGCGGATGGCGTTCACGCAGAAAATCTTCGGCAATCACAGGATGAATACGGAAAAACTCCAGCACCTGACGTTGTTCCTGTTGATCGGCAGCTGTTAAGTTGATCCAGATTTTAGTGTCTGATAACAAAGGGTAACGCAGTGCTTTAAAATCGCTGATCTGCCATTGTTGTTGCTCTGGACAATACTGGTGAAGTTCTATCATAACGTCGGCCTTTTGTGTGCTTTTGGCAGCATAAGCAAAAAGGCAACACGAATGCAAATGCTGTTGTGGATCTTGGACTTAGATTAAAGAGTTTGGTGGAAAACTGAGCAGGTTTGAGAGCTGCGATGTTTCGAATGTCTATGTGCCAACGCTTGCGTTGACCAGCTTTCGATATCCTGACGCGATTCCAAGCACACTGCTAGGATGCCAACAGACGGCTCCAGCCTACTCATGGGTTGTTTTCTTTAATATTACTTCTTTCATGTGATGAATTCTTTTTTGCAAGATAGGTTCTGGGATGCTTTCGCGCAGGCTTTGGAAGTGGGCATCAGTCGTGAACAATTTATCAGCATAGCTTACATAGATTGAGTGTAAGCAATCAAACCAAACTCCTCTTGGAAATTTTTTTGTTGTCGCTTGGGAAATCATCATTGTCGCCATGACTAAGAATGGCCCTCTGTGCACTAAAATTGGAAGCTCGTTGACCACATAAGTCAACCTACATAGAATATTTTCCAACCCCAATTTCTCCCAAAACTGCTTTATTGGTTCGTTCTCTAGAAAAATTTCCGAGCATAAAAACGTTAGGATAAAATACAGGGAAACCTTATGTGTCAATTCTTGACTTTTGTTTAACGTTCTACCCTCCTTAACAAATGGTAATTCCTTTAAGTAGTCACTAAGTATGCTGTCTAACTCTGCAACCGATTTCTCACTAGTTGTTGTGTCGGCGGAATGTTTGACCATAGCGTGTACCATTTTCGTTATATCTTGGATCCCTCTTGAAGAATCCAGTATATGTTTATGATCAAGTTGGAACTCTCTGCTGGTATCATCGACCAATTCTCGCCAGACCTCTGCAAAACGTGATCCTGATATCAGCTCACGATGGTTCTCTACACGCGGCATTCCTTGGCGAATATAGTCGATTATAATCTCCGGTGGTGAAGGTAGTAGCTCCCTTCCAAAAAGGTGTTGGCAAAAATATATTAGGTTTTCTCGTCTTTCCACATCTGCGGTCATCAGAATTTCTTGCAGTGTGACGGATGATATACGCCAGTCACGCCCCATTTTTAGCTGAAGGGCCTTCGTTGCTATCGCATCTTCGACCGTCATATGGTCCATAAGATAATTAGCTGCTGAGGTTTCGAAGTACCAGATTTCCATTTCCCCTCCAAACGTAGCTTTTTTCGTGATCATTCTACCTCTGGGCAGGTGTTGCGTTTTGCCATTTAAATCAAAAGGCAAGGCCTGACACCGAAGATTTTTCTGTATGAGGATTTTTTTCATGTAATCAATTGAAATTACTTACATTTTCATATCCAGTAGATTGAAGGAAACCGAACTGTGACTTCGGATCAACGCAGAATACGGACTTTGTCTTTATTCCATTTTAATAAGACGTGCTCACGAAACCAGGCTGGCTTTACCTGATTGTATTCTTTGTCTTTGATATCAAGAAATCCATTGGAATTTACTTCGGCAAATGGCAATAACAAGTCGGTATTATCAAAAAAATAGACTCTGTGGCATTGCATGGACATCTCATAGAGCTGTTTAAGGCTATTGATGTAACGGCTTCTGATTTTTTCTATGGGCACCGGATGCCCGCCCAATTGTACCCTTTCATCTACCCGGTCCACGTTAATGTCCGGATCTGCAATGCAGACGTAATACAAGTAACACTTGAAGCCAAGCAGGTTCGCTTTTTTGATGTATTCAAGATGGCTTGGATGGCTCATCACTGATTCGTAGCTATGAGATACCAGCATTTGCAGCCATTGTTCCCGTTGGCCGGTGGCTATAGTTTGCGCGAGTTGAGAGCGTTTTTTCGGGTCAGGCTCATGCTCGTGCAAAGTTAACTCAATTTCATCTGGGTTGACGTATTGCCCGAGCGGAACTTCATATTTGTGTCGCAACTCGTTGGTTAATGTTGTTTTACCTGAACCATTAGGTCCGGCAATCAGCCTTAGTCGCGGCATAAATCCTGTTCAAGCGTAGGAAAATCATTGTTGTTAGCCATAGGGCGAATAATTTCAGTACGACCATCCGGATGGCGGCGCTTGATCATCCCGTTCTGAGCAAAGGTAAAGCTCACTCCATTTTCTAACGCTCTTTCACGCGCAGCCTTTGATGCCTGTCTGCCAACTGTTGCAAGACTGGCAAAATCAATCAGGGGATCTTTACGTTTTGCTTGTGAGACTTTTTTAACAACCGCACTCATAGCGTTCTCCAGTTCCTGCGTTACTGGCATTGTAGTCAGTACTTTAGGCTCTAGCAACAAGCCAAATGCTCGTTAGATTTCAGCGGCCATTATCCATTCAATAAACGAGCGCCCGCAAGGGGCGCCCCTACAAAATATCCAGAACCACTGCGCCGTTTTTCATTACTATTTTTCACCGTCAGCCCCACCACAACCCAGCCTAAATCGTGTTGTAGTGTGACCAACTCGCCTTGTCGAATCTCTGTATCTCTGTGCTTTGCATGACATTAAGGTTGACCCTGTGGCAAACCCAAGCATTTAGTTCGCCATAAAAACATAAAACAAAAAAGTATCAACAGACAGGGGTTAGACAATGCATAAACGTAACGCACTTTCGCTTGCGATAGCGATGGCATGCGCTTTTTCTGCCGTCGCGCAGCAAGCGGATGTTAACAACGGCACCGAAACGACCACAGCACAAACCGCCACCAATGACACCGAGCTGGAAGTTATTTCCGTCACGGCTACCAAACGCAAAACCAAACTGATGGAAACACCAGTGGCTATTTCAGCCCTGAGTGAAACCCAGCTGCAGCAACATGGCGTCAACAGCGTAAAAGACATCGCTGATTTAGTGCCAGGCCTCGACATTGCCGTTGCTTCAGAGCAGGCAGCTCCTGTTATTACCATGCGTGGTATTCGTTCTACCAACATTACCGAATTAGGTGACCCAGCAGTTGGCGTGCACTTAGATGGTATTTACTCACCTCGTATGCAGGGCGCGCTGGCTTTAATGTATGACGTAGAGCGTGTAGAAGCTTTGCGTGGCCCGCAAGGTACCTTGTTTGGCCGTAACTCCACTGTGGGTAGCATTAACGTGCTGACGGCAAAACCAGAATTTGACAGTACATATGGCAACGTCAATACCGAGTTAGGCCGCTTTAACGCAATCAGCACTGGCGGTGTATTTAACCTGCCTATTTCAGATGAATTTGCCGTCCGTTTTTCTGGCAAAACCTTAAAACGTGATTCCTATGTCGAAGGCTATTGGGATCCAAACCAGTACGACACCCGTTATTTACCACAAGGCGTGTTGAACGCTGAAGTGATTTCAGAAGACTCTTATCAGGGCATTGGTCAGACGCTGACTCAGCGCGAAAACTGGTGGATAGATGCTGCTGGCACCGACCCTGAAGCGCAAAAAGTGCGTGCTTTAACACCGGCAGATAAAGGTGACTTTTACAACAACGCCAACGAGCATTCGTTCCGCGTAAGCACCTTGTGGGAGCCTTCTGCTGGCCGTTTTTCTAACCACACTGTGTTCCAGTACTACAAAAACGACAGCGCAGGTTCTGTCGAAATGGTGAACTGCGAAAAACTGCGTGGCAGACCCGCTGAGTTTGGTGGCGACTGTTCTACATTTTTACCAAGCGACAATACCTATCAGGCGGTAGTCAACGTACCAGGCAAGTTGGAGCTGGATATTACCTATCTGCGTAACACCTTGAACTACGAACTGACTGATGAGCTTGATCTGGTGTGGTTAACGGGTTTCGAAGATATGAAAAGGCAGTCGGCGCAGGATACAGAAATCGGCCTGGACGTGTGGGATGGCGCTATGTTCTTCCTCGATGGCACTGGTGCCCGTTCTTACTCGACTGAACTGCAGCTGCAGTCTGACGAGCTTGGTGATTTAGTCTGGATAGCAGGTGTCAATCTGTTCCATGAAAAAACCACTACTGTAGGCTATTACGACAACCCAATGGACGATAAGGCCTTTTGGGATCAACCCGACCGTTCTACTGACGCTTTTGCTGCTTTTGGTCAGGCCACTTATAACCTGAGTGAAGATTTGCACCTGACGTTGGGCTATCGCTTCAGTGATGAAACCAAAGAAGACGTGGGTGGGCGAACCTTGCGTTGCTCCAATGCCGACGGTTGTGCTCCAGGCTGGTTTAACCGCACTATTTTGTCTGAATTACCGACCAATGCCTTTGAAAACCCGGCCATTTATCAGTCTTCTTTTGCTAACGACAACAAAGGCAGCTGGCAAAACAGTGATTTCCGTCTTGGTTTAGACTACGACTTCAGCGAAAACACTATGGTATACGGCTATGTGGCATCGGGCTTTAAAGCAGGTGGCATAGGTGATGTGTTTGAAGTCGTCAATGACAGAACAGGCCAGGTGCAGCGTTTTGAAACCCAGTTTGACCCTGAGCAAGTGCTGACCTATGAGTTGGGTACAAAAACCAGCTTGTTAGACAACTCACTGAATTTACAAGCTGTATTCTTTTATACCGATTATCAGGATATGCAATATGCCTCAGTCGGCTCTATCGGCAATGTGGAGCGTCTGGCGGCGATAGAGAATCCGGATGGCAGCCCTGTACTGGATGAAAATGGTCAGCCTGTGCTGGATTACCGCAATATGCCGGTGATTGCTTATTACACGCAAAACGTGCCGGGTTCGACCATCAAAGGTATTGAGCTGGAATTTGACTGGAAACCTTATCCAAGTGGCCGTGTTACCGGTTATGTTACCTGGACTGATGCCCGCATTACGGATGACTGGATCACCAAATGGGACTACGACCCAGAGTACTTGTTTAACTTGTCGTATGAAGAGTCAATTGATCCGGAAAACACCTTACTGACCACCAATCTGAAAGGGAATCAGCTGGCCATGGTGCCTGAATACACGGCCAATTTAAGTTACACCCATAGCTTTGATTTAGCTGACTACGGCTACATTCACGGCTGGTTTAATGTCAATTGGAAGGATAAGTCTTACAACACCATTTGGAACCTGGACAAGCATCTGGACGATATGGAATTTGCAGTTCCTGATGAAGCTTTGGCTTATGTTGACGATAGCCGTGATTCATACACATCAGTCAATGCGTCACTTAAATATGAGCCTAAAGATCAAGTTTGGTTTGCGGAACTGTTTGTCAGCAATGCCACCAACGAAATAGTGCAGCAATGGAGTAACACAGGCAAAGGTTTCCCGAAAGGCAGCTTTGGTATGCCACGTTATTACGGTGTTCGTGCAGGCTTTAATTTTTAATCTAGACTGCCTTTATAGAAACCGCTCAGCTGTTGTGAGCGGTTTCTTTTTATCAGGTACTTAACACCTGGTTYGCCATGCCGCTGAGATGACTGCGAAGGAATATTTTTTATGATCAGAACCGGGTTCAACACAACCCCCACTAAAACCATCAACAAAAAGCAAAGCCTCGCGCTGAGCTTGCTGCTTGTGACTGTTGCGGCTCAAGCCGTAGCTGCTGATACCCAAAGCAACGCGAAGGCAGAAATACAACCTCAAAGCACAGCTGTAGAGTGGCCTTATGTCAATACGGGTTTAAAACGTGATCCACAGCTGGAAAAAGCACTGGACCAGATATTGGAGCGGATGACACTGGCGCAAAAAGTTGCGCAGATGATCCAGCCGGAAATCGGTTATTTGTCTTTAGCACAAATGCGCAAGTACGGCTTTGGCTCTTACCTCAATGGCGGTAATACAGCGCCTTATGGTCAAAAACAAGCTTCTGCAGAGGTTTGGTTAAAATACGCTGACGAAATGTATGAGGCCTCTGTCGATGCCAAAGAAGATGGCAGCCGTATTCCAACCATGTGGGGCACAGACGCTATGCACGGCCACAGCAATGTCTATGGCGCCACTTTGTTTCCACACAATATAGGTTTGGGTGCAGCCAATGATCCAGAGCTTATCCACCGTATTGGCGTGGCGACCGCTAAAGAAGTTGCGGTCACTGGTATTGAATGGAGCTTTGCACCTACAGTCGCAGTAGTACGTGACGACCGCTGGGGCCGCACTTATGAAAGTTACTCTGAAGATCCAGCCATAGTCAAAGCTTATGCCGGCCAAATGGTGTCGGGTTTGCAGGGCACTTTGGGCAAAGATTTTCTGCAGGGTTTTGGCCGTATTGCCACAGCCAAGCACTTTGTGGGTGATGGTGGCACTGAAAAAGGCATAGACCGCGGTGATACCCTGGTTGATGAGCAAGGCCTGCGTGATATTCACGCCGCAGGTTATATGACAGCTATTCAGGCTGGTGTGCAGTCGGTGATGGTGTCTTTTAACAGCTGGAATGGTGTGCGCTTGCATGGCCATAAATATCTGCTGACCGACGTACTGAAAAACCAAATGGGGTTTGATGGTTTTGTGGTCACTGACTGGAACGGCCATAAGTTTGTAGAGGGTTGCGATCTGGAACAGTGCGCCGGTGCTATTAATGCTGGTGTTGACGTGCTGATGGTACCTGAGCACTTTGAAGCTTTTTACCACAACACCATTCGTCAGGTGGAGCAGGGTATTATCCCGATGACGCGGATAGACGATGCAGTGCGGCGCTTTTTACGGGCGAAAATTCGCTGGGGCCTGCTGGAACGTGGCAAACCGTCCAGCCGGGTTGAATCTGCGCAAATGGCGGTATTTAACAGTCAGGAGCATAAAGAATTAGCGCGGGAAGCGGTGCGAAAATCTTTAGTGCTGTTAAAAAACAACCAAAAAGTACTGCCGTTATCAGCGAAAAGCCGGGTGCTGGTGGCTGGCGATGGTGCAGATAACATTGCCAAACAAGCAGGTGGCTGGAGCGTGTCCTGGCAGGGTACAGACAACACCAACGCTGATTTCCCCAATGCCACTTCTGTTTATCAGGGCATACGTCAACAAGTTGAAGCTGCCGGCGGCAAAGTAGAGCTGGCGGTAGATGGTAACTACAGTCAAAAACCTGATGTTGCGCTGGTGGTGATAGGTGAAAACCCTTATGCCGAATGGTTTGGCGATATTCAGCAGCTGGAATACCAGCACGGCGATAAGAGCGATTTAGCCTTAATTAAAAAGCTAAAACAGCAGGGTATTCCAGTGGTCACGGTATTTTTAACGGGCCGGCCGCTGTGGACCAATAAAGAACTGAACGCTTCCGACGCTTTTGTTGTGGCCTGGTTACCAGGTTCGGAAGGTCAGGGCGTAGCTGATGTGCTGCTGGCTGATAGTCAGGGCAAAGCGCGTTATGATTTCCAGGGTAAACTGAGTTTTTCCTGGCCACGTTACGATCATCAGTTTGTGCTAAACAAAGGCGATGCCAACTATGACCCGCTGTTTGCTTATGGTTATGGTTTAACTTATACCGGGCACACAGAACTTGGCCCTTTGTCTGAGCAGGTATCAGCAACAGCAGCAAGCAGTTCGGATCAAGGCATTCAGCCGTTGTTTTTACGCAACTTATCTGCAGATATGGCCTGGGTGTTATCGGACAGCAGCGTTGCGCAAAACAAAGAAGCTCTGATTACCACGCCTTATGGTGTCAGTGCTGACGGTAAAAGTTTGGCCATGCAGTCGGTGAACTTGTCCTATCAGGAAGATGGCCGACAGTTACGCTGGAATACAGCAGCCAAAGCATCAGCCAGCTTGCGTTATATCAAACCGGTTGCTGCATCCAAATACAAAACAGCCAAGGCATTGCGTTTTAGCTTGCGCTTTGACCAGCACCTACCAGCAGAACTAAGCCTGGCTGTGCTTTGTGATCAGCAAAGACTTTGTCAGCGTCAGTTGTCACTGACTGAGCCACTTGCGCACTTAAAGCCTGGTGTATGGCATACTGTAGAAGTAGCACTGGATTGTGCTGACGCCTCTGCCGTAAAACGCATTTCAGATGCGTTGGTGTTTAGCTCAAGCGGACAGCATAGTTTGGCGGTGGCAGATATGGTGCTTTCTGCACAAAAAAGTACAGAAGCGGCTCAAGGCACTGTACTGATAGGCTGCGCTAATTAGCCAAGCTGATCACTACTAAAGAACGAACAGTGGTGCTTTTCATAGCAACGCTGTTCGTTTTTTTTAATTGGAATTGAATGGTGTTGCAATCTTTAAGTCGTAATCAACTATTCTGGCTCTGTCAAAGCGGTGGCTGGGCTGTGTATGCTGTACTGACAGCGCTGATGATTAAAATTCCCAGTCAGGAACCCTGGCAGCTAGGGTTGCCTCATCTGCTGCTGGATACTAGCTTTGGCTTTATGCTTACCCTGTTATTGCGGGCCTGGTACCGTAATGTTAGCGCCCAACATACCCGCTCAAAAATTCTCTGGCATTTACTGATGATTTTGCTCAGTTGTCTGGTGTGGACTCAGTGGAAGTGGCAGACCTTGCAGTGGCTGTATGGCCAGATATGGCAATCTATGACCTGGTTCGACTTCGGCACCTGGAACTCTGCTTCTTTAACTATTTTACTCACCTGGACCGCTTTGTATTACGCCTCCAAAGCCACCTTCGAAACCATGGAGCAGCGGCAAAAGGCAGCCGAAGCTATTCATCTGGCCAAAGAGGCCCAGTTAAAAATGCTGCGCTATCAGCTCAATCCGCATTTTATGTTTAACAGCATTAACGCCATTTGCACCTTAATTTTAAAGCAGGAGAATCAGCATGCGGTGTCTATGCTGGAAAAACTCTGCGATTTGCTGCGTTACAGCCTGTACACAGACCCTTTAGCCAAAGTGACAGTGGCAGAGGAAATACTGATCTTACAAACTTACTTCGATGTGGAGCAGTGCCGTTTCAGAAATAAGCTGAATGTATCTATTGTGGCCGACGATGACGTCAAAGGTTTGCTGATGCCCTCTTTGTTATTGCAACCTCTGGCCGAAAACGCGCTGAAACATGGCATGCGTATGTCGCAACAAAGTTATGCCATTACCGTGAGCTTTAGTCAGCAAAATGGCCAGTTGCAGATCCGAATGCTGGACAATGGTAGTGGTTTTGCTGAGCAAGCTGAGACTGGATCTACCGGCCCATCTACTGGTATAGGCCTGCACAATTGTGAAGAGCGTATAGCGCTGATTTACCCTGGTCAAAGTTCTTTTAGTTTTGGCAACAGAGCGGAAGAGGGCGCCTGGATCCAAATTAACATACCTCAAGAACGACCAGGTCTGCCTCAGGGGTGAACAAGATGACGATAGTAAAGACTCTGATCGTAGACGACGAACCCGCAGCCATCGAAGGCCTGCGATTGCGACTGGAAGCCTTCCCGCACATTCAGGTAATAGGTGAAGCCAACAGCGTAGCTGAAGCTATAGCTTTGATTAATACTCAGACGCCCGATCTGATTTTTCTGGATATTGAAATGCCGGAGCAAAGCGGCTTTGAGCTGATCCGGCAACTTCAACCCGAGCATTGTCCGGCCATAGTCTTTGTCACCGCCTTTCATCAACACGCGGTAAAAGCCTTTGAAGTACGAGCCCTTGATTACTTACTAAAACCAGTGAAACTGGAACGTTTAGCTGAAGCTATAGCCAGAGTGAGTGAGTTGACGAGCAACAGAGCCGACAAAGCACAACTGCTTTCTGCTGTTGCCGAAATAACCAAAGATCAGCAGGGGGGCAACGCCGGGAGCAGTAAAGAGCGCAGTGCTGAGGAGAGTGCAGAAGCCGCCGAGCCACAATATTGTATAGAACGGCAAAAACTGGTGATCCAGGACGGACGCAACCCCATTCAGTTGATCTCCTATCAGGACATTATCTGGATTGACGCCGCCGGAGACTATATGTGTGTGCACACCCAGGCTGAGACTTATGTGATGCGGGCCAGGCTAAAAAGCCTGATTGATGAGCGTTTACCTGACGTCTTTGTCCGTATTCATAAATCAACAGTGGTGAATCTGACGTACATCGAAAAACTGCAACCGCTCTGTAACTCGGAATACAACGCCGTCTTGCTAAATCAAAAAGTGCTGAAGGTCAGCCGCACTTACGCCAAAGCCTTGAAGCAGAGGTTGCTGGGGTAGGGATGTCTTAGTTTTTCGAGGCTCAGCTCTAGTTAGCAATTGCTAACATCGAAAGCCGAAGCTGAACTAAGGTGATTGGCTGCAAAAAGAGATTTCCAGTCATTTAGCACTGGAATACGAGAAAACGAATGTCAGATTTGCGTTAGTTGCGAACGTTCGTTTTTTCGATAACTGATAAATACGATCATGCACGTTAATGGCTATTAACGTGCATGATTAATTCACTATGAGTGAATTACGGACATTAAGGTTCGAGCTAACCTGCCCGCGGAGGCAGGCGGCGTCAGGTTGAGCGAGATGTTAGGCCTCGCTTGCTTTTGCTTGAGCACGCTACTCATCTCTAGGTAGCTCTCGAATCTCGACGGTGCCGCCAGCGTCGTAGATCGGGTTTCCGAGCAGAAATGCCTTCGCTTTGACAATATTCTCGGCGCGGACGCGAATAAAGCCGTTGATATCAGTCGCGGATGGCGTCTCCGAATGTCCTTGCCTAAATCTCGTCCCCAATCCGACGGAACTGCCGCCTTCAAAGCCACTGGAGGCTCGAAGTTTTGAGAAGTAGGCTCCCCACTTTTCGTCGTCCTCTGCAATGGTCTTGTTAACGGCATCGTCGAACATCAGAATGATGAAGTCTTTCATGATTTTCTCCGCGAGCAATGGTTGATAGCAGCAGTGCCTGTTTATTTCCGAGTATTCGCGGGGCGCACGAATGGCGACTGTAGGCCTAACTATTAGCGCACGCGCGCGAACCTTGGTGAGCGTCGCTGCGGCCGAAGGCCGTAAAGTGCCGCGCTTTGTTATACATCATTGTTACCCTTATATGATGGCGGTGGTGCCGGCACTTTAGGCAATTTCCTTGGTGGTTTAACCTTCAATAACTCAGATAAACTATATTTTTGAAAGTTTCCGCAAAAGACAATCGCACTCCTGGCTTTGTCTGGTGAGTTGTGACTAATTATCACATTAATGTTGTTTTCGTAGCTTGGATTTATAGCAAAGTATGCGATGTAATAATCGCCCTCATATTCGAGTGATTTACGGAAATCTAAACTGATATTAAATGATGCGGCGAGCTGTATTTCTGCATCACTAAAAAACATATCTCCAGACTTTACAGGAATAAAAAGCTCATAGCGCCTGAGCTTATCCCCTTCATCTTGCATTTCACTGACGACTGCAAATGACGGTATATTTTTGGAGCCCAAATCACATGAATAAACATATGAACAGAAAAAATATATGCATAGAAACAATGTTAGCTTCATAGATTAGCTCACCGTATAACGCTTTGCTAATTGGCTGCCGCAGCGCAGCTTAGGCAGTCCAGTGGAGGCCATGTGGCCGGAACGAAATTAAGCAACTTGTTAGGTGCCATAGTCAACAATTTAAGGGGTGTAAAAATAACCCACTTGTTTTTTCAAAACGCATTTTCGGTAACGTTATCTCTTGGCCATTTACTATAACTCTTATACTTTCAACTTCTATTTGCTCTACTGAATCTGTCGGTAAATTAACCGACTGAAAATAGCTCTCAGCCTCCTTTTTTGTATCGTTTTTTAAAAGAGTGCCAAGTGGATAGCTTGCAGTCTTAAAGTCATCACCATAACTTACTATTTTCTCGAATGAGTCGAACGATAACTCAGTTTTTCCAAGCTCGGTTTTAACTGTAATTACTTGCGTCGGCCAAATTACGGACGAACCTGTCGAAATTTCGAATGTTGCACCAAAGCTCAGTGGCGCGCCGAATTTACGAACAGAGAAAATGGCTCTTACACCGTCCCAATCAAATGCTAGTTTGTTGTCTGCACCAACCTTCCCTCTGCATGAATCTTTTTGAACGCTTCCTCCATTAGCTGATGGGAAATAGTATTCTTCTTTCATTACGATGCACGACTGAAGCATCAGCGCCATGAAAATGTAAATTATATGTTTAATAGCGTACTCCTTGACACCTAACAATCCGTTTTCAAAGGCAGCTTGCCCGCAAGTCGAACATTTTTAAGCCTTCTTTCTTTCCTGAATTTAATTCATACTAAACTAATGCTGATGTACCTCTATTTCAACAGATTTTTCTGACATCAGTAAATTTGCGTCTGGCAAAATTTATACATCCAGTACGCTAGTTGTTCTTGAATTTACTCAAGGTGGACACTTGGGAATTTATCCAGCGGTTTGTTCTAGCAAAAGAAGTGATGATCATGCATTTACCACAACGCCCAATTTCCGCTTCTGGCACAAAACTAAGTATCTTAGGATGCATTCTAATAATTATTAACGTGCATTGTTGAATTCGGTCGCAAGATCCGCTCACACCGAAGGCTGTTAGCTCAGCTTTTAAGCGCCTAAGTTCAGCTGCAGTTATTCCCGAATAATTAGCGCATTACAGCGCTCTGCCATCGTCACCATGACAGACGGGC
This sequence comes from Rheinheimera sp. 1928-s, assembly GCF_029269265.1. Taxonomy (GTDB): domain Bacteria; phylum Pseudomonadota; class Gammaproteobacteria; order Enterobacterales; family Alteromonadaceae; genus Pararheinheimera. The sequence goes on along the minus strand of NZ_JARIXP010000005.1, from coordinate 188,098 downwards.
GACTATTCGTTTTTCATCAGCGAGCAGCGAAAAAGACCAGCCATTGCGCTCACATAGCCGTTGCACTATACCCAGCCCCAGGCCGTATCCGTGAGACGACTCGGTTGGTGTATATAGTCCTTCAGCGTGGCGGTGCAGTTGATTGGTAATCAGTAGCTCGTGCTCTTTGATGAGAATCGAGATCGGCCCTTGTCCGGTGTAGGTATGCTCGAACGCATTTCGCACCAGATTATTGACGGCTATAGAAAAAGCCTGTTGATGACCGCAGACGCAAGGGTTTTCGTGATGGTCGATTTCAACATCGACGAACTTGCAGCTCAGCAAGTGGCGCTGCAGATCCACCGCCTGCCTGACCAGCGGCGTCACGAAAAATTGCTCTTCGTATAAACCGTCATCCTTTTCGCGAGCGAGGCACAGGAACATTTCAATAGTGCTTTTCATGTCGAGTGTCGCTCGCCGTACTCGATCGAGTGCCTTCACATCGGCCTCTGCCAGATCACTCTGTTCCAGCAGCTCAAGCGCGCCGGTGATTACAGTAATTGGAGTGCGTAACTCATGGCTGGCTGAACTGGTAAAGTCTCGCTCCCTTGTCACAAAGGCGCTGATGCGCTCAAGCGTTTTCTCAATAGCTCCAGCGAGCACGCCAACCTCGTCATCACCAAAGCGGCCAGACTCTATACGTTTGTAATCTTCGGCCGATAGGTGCTCAAGGTCGATGTCCGCAACAGCTTTGGCCAGTTGCGCCACAGGGGCTACAGCTCTGCGCATTACCACAACGCCCAACCCAAAACCAAGAACACCCAATGTTCCCACCACACCAGTGATCACCAGCAGCAACCACCAATCTTCAGAGGATGCAGCCTCAATACCAGCAACGTCGAAAACCACAAAGGCATTTGGCTGTTCGTTGCTGGTAGGCTGCTTTTCATTGGTGATAGAGAGCACCGCAACATGTAACTCTTCGGCTTCGAATTCGTATATTCCTGGCGCGGGATTAGTCTGCGCCCATTCCCTCAATGGTTCCGGCAAGCTGGCCACTTTGTCGTAGCCGCGAAGGTTCATCGTCAGAGAGGGATAGCTTTTGGCGGCAACCTCCAGCTGTTGCGTCAGCACCCGGTCTTCGCTCAACCTGATCGCAGCCAAGAAAGCGAATCCCCAGGCCACACTGAGTACAGCAACACAGATAGCAAATGCAAAGGCAACACGCTGGCGTAAACTGCGACGGTACATTGCTAAGCATCCTCGGCAATTCGGTAGCCTACGCGATGTACAGTATGAATGAGCGGGCTATCAAAGGGCCTGTCGATAGCTTGCCGCAGCTTGTACATGTGCGATCGAAGCGCATCCCCATCGGGATGCTCGTCAGCCCACAACAAGGTTTCAAGAGCATCGCGATCTACAACAGCCGGCGCCTCTTCCATCAATCGTTGCAGCAGTTTCATACCTGTAGGATTGAGATCGACGCGCCTCCCGGCGCGATGAACTTGCAGTGTGGATCTGTTCAACGTTAGCTCACCCACAGTGAGCAGGTTGTCGGTTTTGCCGTGACTACGCTTGTAAAGCGCTTGCAGTCGCGCATGCAGCTCTTGTAATGCAAATGGCTTAACCAAATAGTCATCGGCTCCCGCCGCAAACCCCTTCAGTTTATCGTCAAGCGTGTCTCTCGCCGTGAGCATAATCACGGGTTTATCTATGTTGGCATCAGTGCGTAGCTTTTTGCAGAAACTCAGGCCATCCATTCCTGGCAGCATCAGGTCCAGTACAATCACGTCGAACGGGTTCGTCAACGCCAGGTGCATCGCGCTTATACCGTCATAGGCAAAATCCAGAATATAGCTATGGTTTTCGAGATAGGCGGCAATGTTTGCACAAATGTCGCGGTTATCTTCGACAATCAACACTCTAATCGGCGTTTCGCCAAGTTTGCGTATCATCTGCTTCCCCTTTACCAAGCGTAATCCAGTCGAAGGCCAATCAGTGGTTCGGCTTCGCTATCGTCTTTCACTTCGACGCCCCGGCGGTAGTCAAACTCGGTGTCGTCGCTTGACGACGCAGACGTGACGTTGATCACATCGAGAAAGGCGGTTACATCTATCGGGCCAAATGCGCGTCTATAGTCAACGCGAAGGTTTAGCAAGCCTGAACCACTTTTACGACCGACATTAGGCTCCGTGATCTCTTTCGAGTAGCGCAGAGGTTGTCCTGCTCCCAACACGTCTGAGTGAATAATAAAGTTTTGGTCCGGCCTGCCGGAAAGATATTTGTAGCGCCCGGCCACCTTCCAGCGGTCACTGATTTCCCAGGTCAGGCCGAGGGTTGCAACATGCTCGCGGCTGAAGTCGGCAGCTACCTTACCGCGGCCATCTTTGTTGTCGACTACTGCATCGTTATAAGAATAGGTTGCGGTAGTGTAAAGTCCTTCACGAATTGTACCCATGACGACAATATCGATGCCGTACGATGTGCCGTCACCCATGTTGGCAAAGGTACCACTTGTCCTATCCAGGTCTACCACCAGGTCATCGAGGTTTTGGTAATAGGCCTCAGTTAACACCGACCAATTGGTGTTCGGGAAGTACTTGAAACCTATACTAGTATGGGTGATTTTTTCGTTTTTAAGGTCGTTTGACCCGTTCGCGGCCAGTTCTAAATACCGTGGCGACTGATGAAAAAGTCCTGCGGTCGCAAAATATCTGACCTTACCCGCAGGCTGCCAGTTAAGGCTGAACCTGGGCGACACGAGGCTTTCGTCGGCAAAGCCGTCCCGCTCGAGCCGTAAGCCAGTGCCAAAATCCCAATCACCGAGTTCAAAAACCTGATCGACGTAGCCAGCATAGCTGGTTTCTTTCTGACGTAGTGAAGAATTGATGTTCTGAGGCGTCAGCACAATAAAACGCTGTTCGGGGTTTGGTCTGAAATCATCGCTATCGTAAATAAATCGGTTCCAGTCACCATCTAACACCGTGTTGTAGTTCAGTTCAATTTGCGTTACCTGGCTACCTGCACTAAACCGCCCCCACTGATTTATGGTCTCAAAATCACTTCGCCAGCCAGTCTCTGTTTCAGCTTCACCTATGGTAATAATGTTCTCCCGCACCGGAAAATCAGAGGCGGGCGATCCTGCTGGTACGAGATCAGGAAAGGCTTCGCCCTCTGAGCTTATCTTGTCGCTTTTGCGGTAGTAAAGCTTATTGGTCCAAACAGCTTCTTCACCGATCAATGATCGCAACGTCAGACCATACAAATCGCTATCTTGCTTGAAGTCCAGCAGCGCAGCATCTTCGAAATTGGGTGACGCAAAAACATGAGTCACATCGCGAATATAATCTTCGTGGGTATCCATCAGTAGAATTTCAAAGCTGTGATTCTGATTGATGGGGATGACCGACTTGAGGATGATATCTCTTAATACAGGCTCGCCAATATCCAGTTCTTCAATAGTTTCAAACAAAGCGCCGAAATCAAGTCGCCGGGCAGAAAACAGCATAGTAGAGTCATCCGTGATACCGGTCGGGCCGTCATAACCCACTTCATAGCCCGCAAGGTCGTAGCGAAAACTTGCTGACGGGCTTGGATTGCCATCGGCGACGTCTAATTTGAGCAGCGATGCTGCACGGCCACCATAAGCCGGACCCCAGCCACCGGGCGAGAACTCTGCGCCACTGATCACGTTCGGTGCAAAAATCGAGAAACGGCCACCGCCGCCTACATCTTCCTCTTCCCCCAGTGTTGCATCAAAATGAACTGCTTTATCAAAGGGAAAGTCATCAACGAATATCAAGTTATCTCTTGGACCTCGGCCACGTACGCTAAAGCTGGCGAATTCACTGGCGGATGCCAGACCTGGTAATCCGTCCAACGACAGCAGCGGATCTGCGCCACCACCCACTGAGCTCAGCAAGGCTTCTCTGTCGAGAAAGGTGCTGGAGCTTGAGGCAAATGCATCAGATCGTCGTGCCCGAACCTCCACTACCTCAATCTCCTCTTCTCTAAGTAGTTTGAATTCAATCTGTATATTTTTGCGCGTCACCACCCGCACGCTTGGCTCATACAATAAAGCGAAGCCACTTTTGGCCAGGTTCACCGAGTAAAGACCTGGGTCGAGCTGCTCAACGACAATGCGACCTTGTTCGTCGGTTTCTAAAGTTTGTGTGGAAGAGGTTTCCCGTTTCTTGATGGTGATTTGCACGCTTGAGAGTGGTCGTTCAGTATTTTGATCTTTGACTATCACAGTCAGCGCTCCGGGCGCCTCTGCTGCATGGCTAAAAAGTGGCAAGCCAAGCAGCAGCACCCACAGAGTCAACCATGATACTTGTCTGTATTGCCTGCTCATAATGTCATCCCTCTAAGAGTTAACCAGGTTACCTTTTTAAAGTGCGTACTCATCTTACTAACCTCCAAAAATCGACCGTATTTATTTGAAGAAAGGCTTGGAGACTAGCAGAGCTAATGTGACTAAAAAGTCGTCGAACTATGAAAGTTACGTCAGACTCAAGTTGCCTGCAGCCTTATCAACTCGCGGAAAATACCGGTAACAGCTTGTTTAACGCGGAGGAAAGATGACTAGGACTTCATATCTGCACAACATATGAAGTTGCCTATGGGTAGGCAAAAATTGCATAGATGGTAAATGACAGGATGTGCGGAACTTAAGGAAAAAAGTAAGCGGAAATCCAGTCTGTTGCTCTGTTTATAAAAAGGTTTCAACAGCGCAGTAGCGAGCACGCCATGCTGAAGATGGCTATGCCGCTTATGGTTTAGACAAAGAGCGACAGCCTGTAGGGATATAAAATGCGGTGCACTGTGATCGCTTTATTAGGATCTCACTTATAACTCAGTGCGATCAGTGTACAGGGGCTGCCAGCCGTCTCACTTAAGTCGGAAATAGGATTTATATGAAAAAACTTAACTACTTATTGTTCATCATTTTCATCCATAGCTTTCTCTTTCCAGCAGCACTGGCGCAGGAAACTGCAAAAGCGCTGGTCCCTTTGCCGTCGGTTGACGACTTCTCAAGAGGCGAGGATGGCTGGAGCTTAGGACTTGGCTTAGGTGTTGAATATGAAACAGCCTACGAAGGGTCAGACGAATTTGGGTTAGAGATCCAACCCGCTGGAGCATTGCAATGGCGTAGTGGTGACGATGTTTTCTTTTTTGCCGGTGAAGCTCTCGGCTGGCGTGGTGTTCGTGCTAACACTTGGTTGCTCGAGGCACTCGTAGGCTTCGATGAGGGACGTAAAGAAAGTGATTCCGACGACGGTAGGTTGTTTGGGCTCGGTGAGCAAGATGAGGGCGCTGAACTGGTGCTGCAAGCGCGTCGCGCTTTCGATTCCGATTGGCGCTATTGGCTGGTTGGCCGTGTCGTGACAGGTGGTGATGGAAACCTTGGTTTATTTGGAGTAGGGCGCCGCTTCGGCGACCAAATCGACGGCACAGGTTCTGAACTTAACTTTGTTGTGGTTGTTCACGACAGCGAATACGCCAACAAAGGTTTCGGCATAGACTCAGCCCAAGCGACTCTATCCGGTTTAAATGAAACCAGGCTGAGTGGTGGATTACGCTCAATAGGAATAGATTACAACTTACGCCATTACGTCCATCAGAATTGGCAGATTTATGGCGAAGCACTTTTTGAGTACTTTAGTAGTGAGGTTCGGGATAGCCCAATAGCTCGCAGTAACTATGAGGCTGAAATAGGCATCGGCTTTATTTACCTCTTTTAGGATCTGTGCGTTTGAAGCCAGCTCGAGCCACAACTTGGTTCTGCCAATTATGATGTGGTCGGTAAAGATATCGGCAGCTCCCGTATAGGTAAAAGCCGTAAAACGATCGTCAGTATCCATGGCGACATTGAGATTGAAACTCTGAGTGAGCCATAGGCTTACTCAGAGCCACTGCCGATAAAACGCACGCCCAGCAGCGGCGCCTTTAAGCGCTGGCTGGTGCTGTGCATCCGTTTAACGCGTGATTTTTGCTGCCCAATCGCGGCTGGCGATTTGTTCATTGTACGGAAAGTTCGGCATGGCTAAGGTGCCTTCACTATCCGCAGTCATCGAAACCGATTTTTGCCATTGACCATTGATTGGATCAAACCATTTCAGGGTATAGGTTTTACCTGGAGTGAAGCCTTTTAACTTTGGCAGGACAGCTTTATTTTCAAAATAAAGCAGCGCGAAATCTTTTTCCGCTGTGCGCATCATATAAGACCAACCATCGAGCCCATCCTCTGGGCTGCCCGGCGCTTTGCGCACAGACATCTGATCTGACGCTAACAATAAATCCTGATAGCGGCGGCCTTCCGACAGCACAAAGGCCTGCAGATGCTGCATGTAGGTGGCGGATTGGTAATTCAATGCATCCCAGATATGCGGCCTCGCACCTGCGGGTTCTCCTGTCGAGGTCAGGTCATAGGCAGCTGTGCCGTGAACATGACCAGACAAGCCGCCCGAAAGCACAGAGCCATACATTTGTGCGCGTGCAAAATAATTATCCCGTGCAGAATTTGACGGCGGTTCTTCGCCTGCGGGTTTGTTGATCTCGTGCAGCCAGCCGGTGTAATAGGGCTCGAAATTAATAGTTGGATAGGCTGGCGTCAGTTTGAATTGGGTTTCTAATGCGGAACTTACGCGATGATCGCGCGGTTTGTTGCCCACGCTGTGCATGTTAAGCCAGGGCACTTGCTCAGCATGACCAAAGGCTTCATAGGTAGAGCGATCAATAAGCACAGTCACAGGTTGGCTAAAGGGCGGTGGGCCATATTTTTTTAAGTGATAGGTCAGGGCTTCATTAAATTGTGCAGCACTCAGGCTGAAATCTTGTGGGATCCAATCTAAATGAATACCGCTAAAGACGATATTGGTGGCACCATAACGCGCAATTAAATACTGAGTGTAACGGGCAAAAGTTTCATTGAAATCAAAATAGGCATGCCATGAAGGTCCCACATCGCGCCGCACAGTTTCCAGCAGCGGCACAAAGCCCTGTTGCGACAAATAATCCATTTTGCGATCGAGGCTTTTGAAATAGGCCGGGTTGATGCGGGTAAAATCTGACACATCTTTATGCTCGGCAGACATGGCGAATGGCAAGTGGCCGTATTCATCGCGCATACTTTTTGCGGTGAATGAACCCCAATAACTGACGCCGCCCGATGCATCAGTACCTGTTCCGCTCGCAACGTCGTAACCAAATTTTTCCCACGCATTTCGCAAGTAAATGCCATTTTCATCTGCATGGGTACTGGGGTTTAAATCGGCATCCCAATTGGGAAAAGCGGCGATCATACTGACAGAGTTAAAGCCCTGCTTCTTGCGAAAAGCCACTGCATCTTCAAAACCAATGCCTGGGCCTGGTTGGTAATTATCTGAGGTGGGCGCATTACGAAACGGCAAGCGCCAGGTTGTGCCTGCCAGCCAAGTGTCACCTACCATAAAGAAGGGCGTGCCATCGGCATATTCAAGGGCGCGGCCATTTTGTGAGACACGGACAAAACCTTGCCGGTTAGGGTTCTGCTTTTTTTCAGCAGCAGACCATTCAATGGCCGTGAAGGAACCTGTGTGACCATTCAAACCAGGATCATCAGGATGGTTGGATGCACTTTGCCATGTCCATTCGCCCGACTTGGTGGCCACCACACGCACGACAAAGCGCTTGTCGCCATCCCAGAACCCATAGACGCGTTTATCAAAGCCTGGCCCTTTTAGTTGAACCCACATATCTACATCGGTGTAATAATTTTGGTACGACTTTTCTGCATGCAGCACAATCTCTTGCATCTGCCAGGTATAGATTTGATTTTGCTGCGCGTTTTGAGTTGATGGCGCGACACAACTGATAAGGCCCATTGCAGCGCCTAGCAGGAGCAACCAAAGTATGGAGAGCTGTTTAAAAGATGGATTCATTCTTCACCTCTTGATAAATAAGGTTTTGCAGTATGCTGGCAGATACAAGTGTGAGCTCGCATTGACGGGTTACTGAGCAGCAGTGCTGAAATGTAATCTGGGGGCTTGGCTGCCATCGCCGTGCTCAGAGTCGTAGAACGACACTTCAAGCGCACCTAGAGGTTGCAGCAAAATTCCACGCGTGGTGCCATCGAGTAGGCGTTGCAATACCGGGCGGGGAATAGTCACCAGGGTTTTACCTTGAGCTTGAGCAACCTCTGTATCAAAAATCATTTGGCCGTTGATGGTCGATTGCAGATCTTTTCCCTGGGTAAAGTTTGCGAAGGTGACGGTCTGTTGTTGCCAGTTTGCATCGCCGCCGAAAATTTCAAACAGCCGCACCTTATCGAACTCGATACCAAAATCTTCACCCAAAGCGCCTACGTAGTCGCCACCTTTTGCACCGACTGCGTGGTTAGCTCCAATACACCCGCAGCATTGGCTTTTTGGCCACGAAAGCTTTGTAAGTCCCAGCGCAGCAAAGGGTATTGCCCCGCGCTCACAGTGAAAACCCGGGCATTGTCGGATGTCCAGTTATTGAAATTCACTAAAGGGAATGCCGAGTTAATGCTTGCATCCTGTTTTACCTTCAGATGCTGTGTGAAGCTTTCAAGTGCAGGGATAGGAGGATGATAAACAAGAGGTTCGCCTAGATCGGGTTTTGCATTTTTCACTTGAACCACTTCAGCGCGAAAATAATCCACATCTAAGTAGTATTGGTCTGGGCCCCAATCGGTCACTCCAAGTTGGATATTCACTTGATCACCAGGAGCAGCATCCAGGTTGCGCGTCGTCATACTGATCACTTGCCACTCAGACGTTTGCCCCAGATCATACTCACGTAAGTGCTCGTGATAATCCGTGGTGCGCTGTGTATTGATCATAAAATTAACCCGGCGCGGCGAATGGCTGGGGCGTACGCGAGCTTCTACGCGTAATTCGTAATCTGGGCTTTTCAGCTTTTCCATATCCAGGGACTTGGCAATATCGCGTTTGATAATGGTCCAATAAATATTGTGTTGATCTTTCGTTGCATCGATGTGCATACGAGCAAAACCATCCATGGGTAAAAGTTTCAACTGCGCATTGCCATCACCGGTCAAGGTTTGCCAGCCCGCTACTGATTTAGTCGTAAAGTCGTCAATAAAATCGGCGTGAGAAAGAGGGGTGAAAATGAATAGCCCGCCTAAAACTGTGGTTTTTATAGTTCCCATGATGAATGTCTCTTGATTGGTTGATTTACAGCGGCCCCATATGACGCGGATTTATTGAGGAGCCTGGCAGAGCATCTGAAAACGGGCGCCCAAAAGGGACGCCCTTAGAGTAACGACTTCGTGAATCCACAAGAGGCGGCCAGATTAGTCGTCTGGCTTTTAGGCTTTAGGCTTCATCATGCCGTGCATCTTTAGCCAGCTACTAAAAGCATTGAACCAGCCTGTGCTTGTAGTGTCTTTGGGGTACATGCCAAAGCCGTGACCGCCTTGCTCATAAAAGTGAAACTCAACCGGCTTCTTGGCGAGATGCCAGCTTTTGATCAAACCAAAGTCACCATTGGCGAAAAAAGGATCGTCTGCGGCGAGTGCAACAAATAGCGGCGGCGCATCGGCTGGCACTGTGACTTCAGCCAAGGGACCGTAGATATTGGCAATAAAGGCTGGCTTAGCGTCTTTACCTGACTCTTTACCTACCAGCGTTGTTGCCATAGTCAGCATGGCACCGGCTGAAAAACCTATCATGCCAATACGGTCCGGATCGATTTTCCATTCGGTGGCGCGTTTGCGAATAAGTGCAAAGGCTGCGCTTGAGTCTTCAAGCTGCGGTGCCAGGCGAGTCGCCATTTCGGCCGGATCAGGGCGGGGCGGGCGACGGGCAGTACCAGAAAACATCTGCGCCATTTCTTGTTGAAAGGCCGCCATATCGGCTGGTGTTTGGTTTAATCTGTATTTCAGCACAAAGGCGGCAATGCCTTGCTTCGCCAAAGCGCGTGCTACATCCCAGCCTTCGTTGTCCATCGACAAGGTGCGAAAACCGCCACCAGGCGCAACTATTACAGCAGCACCGCTGGCTATATTTGCATCGGGCAGAAAAGGTGTCAGGGTAGCGACAGTGACGTTACGCGCAAATCTGCTGCCATACTGCGAATGCCATGATTCTTGCGCTTTAGCATCCGGCAGTGGGCCTGTGCCAAGTTCTATCGCATTGCTTTGATCGGGTGCTGCTATTGGCGTCATCACATCGTTGGCCTGCGCCACCGTTTGTGCCGTCCATAAACATGCGGCCAGCAACAGGCTCTGCCTGAACAGGTTAAAGTGTGAGGAGCTGCGATTTATAAAGTTGGTTTTCATCTCATTCCTTTCCTTGTTGTGTCTTTTGAATAAACAGATGGTTCTGGCTATTTCTTTGAAGTCCGGGCGATCTCTTAGACGTCCGGGCTATCTCTTAGACGTTCGCACTATTTTTTGGACGTTCTCACTATGGGTTTAATAGTGCCGTCTTTATTGAAATAGACTCTGTCGAGGCTAACTGAACGGCGGTAATTACCTCCTCCCGGCAGGTCAGCGCTGTGATAGGCGAGATAGGTGTTGCCTTTAAAATCAAACATCGCCGGGTGGATGGTGGTGGTGTTAGGCAGAGGTTCCATAATGATGCCCTGGTACTTCCAGGGGCCTGTGGCGGATGAGCTGGTGGCATAAGCCAGGCTCTCCGGAAAACCCGCCGCATAGACCAAATAATAGATGCCGTTGTGCTTGGACAGGTAAGGGCCTTCCTCGAAATTAGGCAAAGTATCGACAGCATGGATTTTCACCTTGCTGGTATCGCGGTTTTGCATCTTGCCTTGGGCATCCAGGCTGTAGCTTTCGCCTTTCAAATGCACTAAATCGGCTTCAAGCTCAACCCACCACAACTGCTGATTGCCCCAATACAGGTAGGCTTTGCCATCGTCATCAATAAAGACGGCTGGGTCTATATTGCGCCAGGTGTGATCTTTGTCCTTTGCGGTATCTTCCAGCAAAATCATTGGCATACCGCGTGCGTCTTTAAATGGGCCTTCAGGGCTATCTGATACGGCCACGCCAATAGAAAAACCAAATTTTCCTTCGGTTTGGCCACCTTCCACTGCGGCATAAAAATAATATTTGGACTTGCCTGACTGATCTTTACGGTGGATCACGTGGTGGGCGTAAGCGTTGCCAGTTTTTTGGTCTCCTCTGGCCCAGATAAAGTCAGAGTAACGAAAGACTGCGCCTTTGTTTTGCCAGGTCACTAAGTCTTTACTGGTCCAAAGCCGGTAGTCGTACATCCGATAATCTTTGCCATCCGGCAACGCCTCATCGTGCGTGCTGTACAAATATAAAGTGTCATCAAGTACCAAAGCGGCCGGATCTGCAGTGTAGATCAGTTCGCCCACTTTATTGGTTGGGTCTTTGGTATCGTATTTAATAATAGGGTTGTCGAAGCGGGAGGGCGCTGTCTCTGCCCGTGCCGTGCCGCAGGCCAGGATCCCTGAAAAAGATAAAGCCAGGCACAGCTGCGCTAAGGGTTTTCTATTTGTAATGAAGGTTTTAACGGTAAACATTGAAGCGTATCCTTAAGCCACAATAATGGGATAAGGCACAGTGTGTATAAATTTTCGACATAACGGAACGTCAAAGCTGTTACGAATCCGTTTAATAGCTTTACCTTATTTGATCAATAGCTGGGTTTGAAAAATAGTCGCGTTGGGCGTTTCTGGGGGATTTCTGCAGCTGACTTGCAGCGTAAAAACGGGCGCCCATATGGGACGCCTCTGAACTACATAACTGCAGCAAAATACAACTTTAAGCTTTGGCTTTTTTCGCAGTTCCAGCATTTTGCTCATCACTACTTCATCGTAACCGTCTGAAATACATCTGTGTCTCTTCGTTCTGCACTGTGATAATAAATACCTTGTGCAGACAGATCAAAATGCGGACTATCGGAGCGCACCACAGGGGCAGGCTGTTTGTGTTCTGGTCCCATTTTATATAGCTGATACCTGTCGTTGTCCCACTGTTGCCAATACCAATACTTCCCCAGTTTTCTGACATTAAAATTCCGACCTGTCATGATCTCTGGCTTGTGAAGCTGAAACGTTTCCGCTGGCTCAGCAGCGGCACCTGTGTACAAATTGTTTTGCTGATCGACCCACAAGGTATTAGCTGCATCGGCATCAAATCGGACATACTGCCATTTGTGATCCATACCTGAGACTTGATCAGTGAGTGTGTTGTATTGTTTTACTAACCACTGGCCGTCTTGTTTAACACTGTAATAAATAGTGTGCTCATCTTTAAAAGATAGAGCGCGTATCTCCGTCTGAGGTATTGTCAGCACACGGCTCTGGTTTGTGTTCATATCAATCAAATGGATTTCGTTTAAAGTTAATCCAGCAAGGGTTGCTCCATTTGTCGACCACTTTAAATCCAGATAGTGTCGTTGATCATTAAATCTGGTCAACTGGCGTTGATTTGATCCATAGCTATCTGCTATCCATATTTCTTCTGTGCCAGTTGCTAGCCCTATGTAGGCTACTTTATCTTGTTGGGGGCTAACGACTGCCAACCTGTCATCCACAGATGTAGTGGTGATCTGCGTTATATCGCGTGAGGTAAAGCTGTAAAAATTGATATCAAGATTGTTTCTGCCTGCCGGAAACAAATAATCTCTTCCGTTGGCGTGTCGTTCCGGCGCATATAATTGCTGAGACCCAGCATAAAGTACCTGCCTGTCTTTCCCTTGCAAATCGTAGCTAATAAGTTGCACCGCTGGGTGTTCGCCCATCAATACCACACGTTTGCCTGAGTGATCCCAAATACCGCAACAGATATAGCTATCGAGCTTAAACAATAGTTTCAGTTCATCTGTATCAAGGTTAATGGCATAAAACCCCTCCCACATTTGTTCGTCTACAGAGGATACAAGCAACTTGTTTTGGGTCGGATGCAAATCAAAAGAGGCATTGCCGCCCAGTATCAAAGCAGGCTGGTTAAGTCTGCGCTTCTGGCCTGTGGTCAGGTCAAATCCAAATAACACATAGGGCGAATCAGTTGCGGTGCGTTCGGTAAAAATTAAAAAATCATCTGAATGTGAAAACGCGATTTTTCCGTAGCTACCTGCAGGACAATTGTGGATCAGCTGCGGTTCGCCAATCTTCATCGCTGCAAAGGACCTGATGTAATAGCGGCAGTAATCCTTGGTTGCGACCAGGTAAACCAACTTATTACCGCTTGAGTTCCAACTGGCAGGCCCAACCCAGGCTTGTGGGTCGTCTGAGTACATCACTTCTACCGTGCTTCCATCAGATAGCTGTTTGATAAACAGTTGCATTTTGTTGGCAACAATTGCTGTATAGGTCAGGTACTGCTGATCAGGAGAAATTCGTGGCTGCCATTCTTGACCACCGGAGCGGGTGAGGGGTTTTGCCATAGTTAATAGCGTTGAGGTATCGCTGTTTGGTTTAAACCAGAACAACACAATAAAAACACTGATGATGGCAAGGACGATATAAAAAGCCTGTCTGGGATGCCCTTTGGAATTGGGGGTGGTTGTTTGCTCAGAGCTTTGCTTTTGCAGCAGGCTATTTGGTTGATCCGACATAGATTTATCGGCTGATGCAATAAACTTGTAACCTTTTTTAGGAAAAGTTGCGATAAAGCGGGGGACTTTTGGATCATCACCAAGACATCGCCTCAACTTGGTGATGGCTCTGTTCACTGCACTATCGGTTACTGTGCGACCTAGCCATACTACTTCCACCAGTTCATCCCTGCTGATGATTCTATCTGGGTGGTTGCAAAAATAGGACAGTAATTCAACAAGGATCGGTTCTAACTGCTGCACTTTGGCATTATGGGTTAACGACTGTTGCTGATCACAAAAAATAAAACCTTCAATTTGCCAACGCATAACTTCTTGCTTCCTTCCCTTTGGAGGCCGAAAACTATCATATTCACCCAGTCAGGTCATTAAAGGTCATAAAAAGTCATAGAAATATCATGCCCATAATTCGTCTTTCAGAAATCCTAACAGCTCTTATATTTGAGCTTCGCTATAGAGGAAAGTATGAAAAAGTTTGGATTAGTGGTACTCGCTGCAAGCGCCTGTTTTGTGCAGGCTAAATCTGGTGTTGAACAGGAACAGAGCACCACTGAACTGCAAGCCTCAGTTGAAAAAGCTTTGCTTCTGCCAGTTCAATTCAGCAAGGAAAAACTGAAAACCTTTACGGTAAATGAACGACTTTCACATCATAAAGTGCCGGCTATCAGTTTTGCCCTGATCCACAAAGGGGAACTGTCATGGGCCAGCGGCTATGGTGCTATCTCGGCATCATCAGATCAGGCTATAACGGCAAGCACTGTATTTCAGGCCGCCTCTATTGCAAAACCTGTAACAGCTTTTGCTGTGATGAGAATGCAGGATCAAGGTATTTTAGATATTGATGTCAGTATTGAGAACTATCTAAAGTCATTGACCTTAGCCCAAGGTAAACAGACGGCTGAGGCTCCAGTTACCTTTAAAAACATCCTGGATCACAGTTCAGGACTGACTGCAGGAGGCTATCTGGGTTATGAAAAAGGCACCGAAATACCGTCGGATCGTCAAGTTTTTAACGGTGTAAAACCTGCAACTTCCAAAGCTGCTAGCGTTGAAGCCACGCCCGGAACTATGGTGCGCTATTCAGGCGCGGGATATACCCTGGCTGAAATAACCTTGAGTGACATGTTCGGACAACCTTTTGAGCGAGTTATGGATGATTGGGTTTTGTCGAAACTTGGCATGAACCATAGCTCATTTGCCATGGATTATCCGCAAAAACAGGGCGTTCAAATTGCCTTGGGCCATGATAGTTCAGGTAAGACCCTTACAGGCGGATGGCGGGTGCATCCTGAACAAGCTGCTGCAGGATTGTGGTCTACGCCAACAGACTTAGCAAAGCTTACAATCGAACTGAGCAGGGCATACAAGGGAAAAAGTAAGCTTCTATCACAAGCCTCTGCCAAAAAAATGTTAGCGCCTGTTATGCCAGATAAAGATCTGTCAGCCGAGTTTGGTGGGCAACCCGCTATGACATTGATAGTAGCTGGTGCAGCTGAGCAGTTTTTATTTCAGCACGGTGGTGGCAACATAGGATACAGATGCTTACTGGTGATGTATCCGGAGACTGGGGATGGCGCAGTCTTTATGACAAACTCCGATGCAGGATATAGTGTGGGGCTTGAAATGATCAGGGCCGCTTCATTTGTTTACAACTGGCCTGGTTTTAAGCCAAAAGCTGTCGATAAGCGCAAAGTTAATCTGAAAGAGCAGACGCTCTTTGTTGGTGAATATCATTTTGACTCTGGTTGGCAGGCCGACATTGTTCAAACAGCGCAAGCCGACGGTATTGCTGTCAAATTTCCAAATGGTGATATTTATCCACTGACTGCAGTTCAGGGGGAAAATACCTACCTGCATGAAGATACTGGTGTTGGCGTCAGTTTTAGCATCACCGCAGGTCAACCGAAAATTCTTTTGTACAATCAGACTGCATACAAAAAGCACTAGGTTTCAATTGCAAAGGATACTTTCTTTTGGCGAAGTAAAAGAAAGTCTCGGAAGTTAAACAAGAACAGCCAGATTAGAAAGACTTCATCATAAAAAAGGGCGCCCACAAGGGGCGCCCCTACAGTATCAATAGGGTCAACACCAGTTAAGCTGCAGCTTTAGCCGCCTGAATATACTGATCCACTAACTGCTCCAGCACGTCCAGTGGCACTGCGCCGTTTTTCAGCACTACGTCGTGGAATTGGCGGATGTCGAATTTATCGCCCAGCGCTGTTTTGGCTTTTTCACGCAGTTCCAGCATTTTCAGCATGCCGACAGTGTAAGCCGTGGCCTGGCCAGGCATAACGATGTAACGCTCTATAGCATTTACCGCTTCACCTTTTGAGTTTGGTGTCGTGTCTACCAAATATTGAATGGCCTGTTCGCGGGTCCATTTTTTATTGTGTAAACCAGTGTCGACCACCAAACGGCAGGCGCGCCATAGTTCCATGGCTAAACGGCCGAAGTCGGAGTAGGGATCCTGATACATGCCAATCTCTTTGGGCAGGAACTCAGTGTATAAACCCCAGCCTTCGATATAAGCGGTATAACCACCAAACTTACGGAACTTAGGCACATTGTCCAGCTCTTGCGCTATAGCAATTTGCATATGATGGCCCGGAATACCTTCATGATAAGCCAAAGCTTCCATTTGATACTTTGGCATACCACTCATGCGGTACAGGTTGGCGTAATAAATACCAGGACGGCTGCCATCCATAGAAGGTTGCTCGTAAAAGGCTTTACCCGCTGATTGCTCACGGAAAGGCTCAACCGCTTTTACCACCATATCGGCTTTAGGTTTAACGATAAAGAGCTCATCCAAGCGCGATTTCATGGTATCGATCAGACGAGTGGCTTCGGCTAAATACTCTGCTTTGCCTTCGGCTGTATCTGGGTAATAAAACTGTGGATCGTCGCGCATAAAGGCAAAAAACTGCTGTAAGTCGCCTTTAAAGCCGACTTTTTTCATAATGCCTTTCATTTCTTCGTGAATACGGGCAACTTCAGACAAACCCAACTGATGGATTTTGTCTGCGCTGTAATCTGTGGTGGTGATGCGGGCTAAACGGGTAGCGTAATAGGAGTCGCCATCTTTAAAGCGCCATACGCCATCTTCAGTACCGGCTTTTTCTTCTAAGGTGGTCAGCAATTTGATCAGGTTTTCATAGGCAGGTTTTACACTGCCCACCAAAGCCAGTTCAGCTTCTTTGATCAGCAAGTCTTTTTCAGCCTGTTCCAGCTTCAGTTCTTGTACCTTGCCGCGGAAATCGGCCAATAAAGTGCTGTCGTTGCCACCGTCAAAAGGTGCACCGCTGATGATATTACGGCTGGCACCTATCACGTGGCCAAATACAAATTTAGGCGGCAATATGCCTATATCGGCGCGGGCCTGCAGTTGTTGTTCCAGTTGCTTGAAATAGGTGGTCACGCCTTTTAAGCGGCCAATGTAAGCTTTGGCATCTGATTCATCGCTGATGCTGTGCTGGTTAATCAGTAAAGAAGGCACATTGGAGTGGGTGCCAAACATTTGATTCACTGGGTAGCTGTACAAGTCCCACTTGGCATCATCTAAACGGGCCTGCAAACGCGCTGTTAACAGCTTTACACTCAATTGGCGGCCAGTGTCGAGGCTTTGCATATTCAAGGCTTGCACCTGCGCCAGTTGTTCTTTGGCTTGTTCCAGCTCTTTTTGCGTTTGAGCTTCAGATAAATCATCCCACTGATCGTAATTGGTTTTTAAACCTAAAGCGGTTTGTGTTTCCGGACTGTTATCGACAGACTGCTGGAAAACTTTCTCGAACAGCGCGTCGGCTTTTTGGTTTTCCGTCAGAACCACAGTAGCTTCAATGATTTTGCTTTGATCGATCGGAGTTGGGGCTGGTTTACAACCTGCAACTGTCGCCAGGCTTACTGCAAGCGCCAGTGCTGAATAACGTAAATACATATATGGACCTTTGTTTTATGAATGGTTAGTCAATGAATAAGGACAGCAAATCATTCAGGTAACGTGCGCCTTTTGGACTGATTTGCCAGTGTAATTCTGTGCTGTTAATTAACCCCAGTTGCTCTGCTTTGGCAAGTGCATCTTCCACAGATGTGACGGGCAAGCCGGTATAAGCGCTGAAATCCTGTTTAGGGCACGCTTCGAGTAAACGAAAGCGGTTCATAAAAAACTCAAAAGCTCTATCTTCAGGCGCCACTTCAGTGCTCTCATCCAGATAGCCTTTGCTGATATCCATATAGCCTTTGGGGTGCTTAATTTTTACCGGCCGGATAATTTTGCCAGTACCTGGCACTGTGATTTTGCCATGAGCGCCACAGCCAATACCTAAGTAGTCGCCATAACGCCAATAGTTCAGGTTGTGTCTGCACTGCAAGCCGCTTTGGCTATAGGCTGAGATTTCGTACTGAGTGTAGCCATGTTGTTGTAATAGCTGATGGCCTTGCTCCTGAATATCCCACAAGGCTTCGTCTTCCGGCAGCACAGGAGGGCGCGACGCAAAGGCGGTATTAGGTTCTATCGTTAGCTGATACCAGGATAAATGCGGTGGTTTTAAATCTATAGCTTGTTGTAAATCGGCCAAAGCACCTGCAACATCCTGATTGGGCAAACCATGCATTAAATCCAGGTTAAAACTTTGCAGTGGTAAGGTGGCGGCCAGTTGTGCTGCTTTAATGGCTTCATCGCAATCATGAATACGGCCTAAGGCTTTCAGTTGTTCGGTTTGAAAACTTTGTACGCCAATAGAAAAACGGGTCACGCCAGCGGCCACATAAGCGGCAAAACGCGCTGCTTCCACTGTACCTGGATTGGCTTCCATAGTGATTTCGCAGTCGTCTGTTAACTGCAACTCTTTGCGCACGCCATCTAAAATAGCCTGAATGCCTTCGCCACTAAAAGTACTGGGTGTGCCACCACCAATAAATATCGAGCTGATTTTACGGCCTTGCACATAGCTTAAATCCTGGCGTAAATCGGCCAACAAATGGCTGATATATTCCTGCTCTGGAATACCTTGTTTCACCGCATGCGAGTTAAAGTCGCAGTAAGGGCACTTTTGAATACACCAGGGAATATGGATATAAAGCGCCAGCGGCGGCAGTTGCAGCTGTGTGGTTGATGCCAGGCTCATCAGGCGTGTTCGCCTTTTAATAAAGACACCAATAAGCGCAGAGCTTTGCCTCTGTGGCTGATAGCTTTTTTCTGCTCTGAGCTTAATTCAGCAGCAGTACACTGTGTTGATGCTGCGCTTTGGACATCGTCAGGCTTGCAGTCATCAGGAATAAATATAGGGTCGTAACCAAAACCACCTGAACCTGCCGCTTCAAAGGCAATCTGGCCATGCCAAATACCATGAGCTATCACAGGTACAGGATCGTCGGCATGACGCACAAAAGCCAACACACAGTGAAACTGGGCGGCACGCTCGCCTTGTGGTACATCTTTTAAATCCAGCAGCAATTGCTGCAGATTTTTTAAATCATTGCCATGTTCACCGGCATAACGGGCTGAATAAATACCAGGTGCGCCACCTAAAGCATCCACAGCCAAGCCTGAGTCGTCGGCAATAGCGGGCAAACCAGTTAAACGGCTGGCATGACGGGCTTTAATCAGCGCGTTTTCAATAAAACTTAAGCCATCTTCAATAGCGTCCGGCACCTGAAAATCGGACTGCGGCACGACCTGCCAGTCAAAAGGTGCAAGCAGGGCAGATAATTCGGCTAATTTGCCTTTATTACCGGTGGCTAAAACAAGTTTATTCATGAGGGAAACCTTTGAAACAAAAAGGCTCAGTGGATACTGAGCCAGATAAACAGGGGATTATTCGGTATAAAACATCTGGGAGAACTCAAGCTTCTGGTTTTCTGTGCCTTGCCAGATATCCAGTTTAAAGTTCAGATGTTTTTGGTCGTGCACCGGCACTTGTGCCAGATAATAAATGGCATCGCCTTCTTTTACTTCACGAAAGCTGAGTTCGATCTGCTTTTGCGTTAGATCTGTCGCAGTGCCGGAAATGCGTACTTGTTGTGCTTTTTGGTCTGCACTGTTCAGTACTGAAATATTCAGCACAGCCTGATATTTACTGCGCTGCAGCTGATAACTTTGTGCTATTTTGGCATCAATAATAGTGCTGTCAAAAGCGATGTAATGCACATCCCATGGCCCCAGTACTTTCTTTTGTTCAGCCTGAAGTGGATTCATAAAAAAGGCCAGAACCAGGCTTGCTGCCAGCAAATAGTTTTTCATCAGGACTCCAGATAAGGTTGTAAGGCGTCGGGAACAGAGCAGGGCGCCAGAATTCGCCATTTTTTCTGCCGGCTTAGTTCGCCCTTTTCCAGCAGCACCTGACGTTTGGCGACGTCAAAACTTTGTGCCAGAAACTGTTGTAAATGAGCATTGGCTTTGCCATCAACAGGTGGGGCTTTAATCGCCACTTTGATGGCATCACCATGCAAACCTAAAAACTGATCACGGCTGGCTCCAGGCTGCACATGCAGTTGCAATAAGATATCGCCATTGGCCAGTCGGGTTAACATTTAGAAACCGCGTAACATATTGGTCAATAAAATCTGGATAAACTGAATGCCCAAAAGCACCACCAGTAAAGATAAATCCAGACCACCCATTACAGGAATGACTCTGCGTACCGGGCGTAATAAGGGTTCGGTTAACTGATGCATCACCAGCTCAACCGGGTTACGGCCTTGGCTGAACCAGCTCAGTAAAGCGCGGATCACTAATATCCAGAATGCCAGTTGCAAGGCTTCGGTGATCAGCAACACCAAGGCACTTAATGGCAAATACATGTAAAGCACCTGACCTAATTGCAGCAGTTGTACTATCACCACATGCAGCACACAAATGGCAAAAGCAAAGATCCAACTGGCGGTGTCGACCGGGCCCATGCTTGGCAGAAAACGACGCAGCGGAATAATAGCCGGATTGGTGGCTTTAACGACAAACTGGCTGAATGGATTGTAAAAATCGGCTTTGGCGCTTTGCAGCCAGATACGCAGCAGCACCACCATCAAATAAAGTTTGATCAGGCTGCTTAACAGAAAAAAGAATGCTTCGGTCATTATGAGTCCTTAAAGAGTTTTTGCCATTTCTTCAGCACGGCGTATAGCTGCATACATGGCGTCTTTGACCATGCTTTCAAGCTTATGTTGTTTAAAAGTTTCAATGGCTTCGTGTGTGGTGCCGCCTTTGGAGGTCACCTGAGCACGCAGCGCTTCAAAAGATAAGTCTGACTGACTGGCCATAGTAGCTGCACCTAGAGCCGTTTGGGCCACCATAGCTTTGGCCTGAGTTTCATCAAACCCCAGTTCCTGTGCCACTTGCTGCATGGCCTGCATAAAGTAGAAAAAATAGGCCGGTGCGCTGCCAGTGACCGCAATAATAGCGTTAATGTCCTGCTCTTTTTCCAGCCAGACCGTTTTGCCTGTGCCAGCAAAAAGTTTTTCGGTAAAAGACTGCTCGTAGACAGAGCAGCGGCTTGGGAATAAACCTGTGACGCCTAAACCCACCAAAGCCGGAGTGTTTGGCATAGCGCGAATAATACGCACCTGGCCTAACATTTGCTCAAAACGCTCGACAGAAATACCTGCTGCGACAGAAATAAACAGTTTTTCCTGACATTCAGGGGCCTGTTCTATCAGTTGCTGACAGACTTCAGCCATCATCTGAGGTTTCACCGCCAGTACTATGACATCAGCTTTAGTCACTGCGTCGATATTGTCTGTAGTGGTTGCAATCTTGTACTGGCTTTTCAAGGCCTTTAACTTTTCCGCATTACGGTTGGCAGCAATGATATTTTCAGCCGGATAACCCTGCTTAATCATGCCGCCGATAATGCACTGTGCCATATTGCCGGCACCGATAAATGCCACTGTATTGTCAATCATGCGAATTTGTTTCCATGGCTGCGGACATGATCATGCCCCATCGTATTAATGCACTGTGCCATATTGCCGGCACCGATAAATGCCACTGTATTGTCAATCATGCGAATTTGTTTCCCTGGCTCCGAAAATGGCCGTGCCTAATCTTATCATAGTAGAACCAAAGCGCAGAGCGTCTTGCCAGTCATCTGACATGCCCATCGAAAGTTCTTTTGCATCAGGATGTTGCTGTTGCAATTGCAGTGACAGCTTTTGCATTTGCTCAAAAGCTTCAGCGCCTTTACCCGGTTCTGGAATGGCCATCAACCCTTTGAGTGTAAGCTGCGGTAATTTGGCGACAGTGTCGGCCAGCTGCAACAGCTCGTCGGGTTTGATCCCTGATTTAGACTCCTCGCCACTGATATTGACCTGCAGCAGCACCTGCAGTGGAGCTTTATCCAAAGGGCGTTGTGCTGATAAACGTTCAGCAATTTTTAATCGCTCTATGCTGTGCACCCAGTCGGCGTATTGCGCTATGTCTTTGGTTTTATTCGACTGAATAGGGCCAATAAAATGCCATTCAATACCATTAAGGTGACTTAGTTCTGTCGCTTTACTGACCAGTTCCTGCACATAGTTTTCACCAAAAGCGCGTTGACCTGCCTGATAAGCGGTAGTGACAGAGGAGGCTGGTTTGGTTTTACTGACAGCAATCAGACGGCTTTGCGGCGTTAATTGCTGTTTTATCTGAAATTCTGTGATGGCGTTGTAGGCTGATTTCAACGCTTCTGCTATGTTGTTTGTCATATCAACTCTGTTTCTGGCCCTTGCTTTGGAGTGCTTTTCACCATGGATATTACCGAATTACTCGCCTTTAGTGTGCAACATAAAGCCTCGGATCTACATTTATCAGCCGGTGTGCCGCCACTTATCCGGGTGGATGGCGATGTACGACGTTTAAATATTCCGGCTTTAGACCACAAAGCGGTGCACTCTTTGGTGTACGACATTATGAATGACCGTCAGCGTAAAGAATACGAAGAAAAGCTCGAATCCGACTTTTCTTTTGAAGTGCCGGGTTTAGCGCGTTTTCGTGTCAATGCTTTTGTGCAAAACCGCGGCGCTGCTGCTGTATTTCGTACCATCCCAAGTGACGTGTTAAGCCTGGAAGACTTAAATGCCCCTGATGTGTTTCGTAGTATTTCTGACAATCCTCGTGGGCTGGTGCTGGTGACTGGTCCTACAGGTTCGGGGAAATCCACTACCCTAGCGGCTATGATTGACTATATCAACAGCACCAAAAATCACCATATTCTGACGATAGAAGACCCTATTGAATTTGTGCACCAGAACAAACTGAGTTTAATTAACCAGCGTGAAGTGCACCGTGATACCCATAGTTTTAGCAATGCCTTGCGCTCCGCCCTGCGTGAAGACCCTGATGTGATACTGGTCGGTGAACTGCGTGATTTGGAAACCATTCGTCTGGCGATGACCGCAGCTGAAACAGGCCATTTAGTGTTTGGTACCTTGCACACCACCTCAGCGCCAAAAACCATAGACAGGATTATTGACGTATTCCCAGGTGAAGAAAAAGCCATGGTGCGCTCTATGTTGTCTGAATCGCTACGGGCTGTTATTTCACAAACGCTACTGAAGAAAAACGGCGGTGGCCGGGTTGCAGCCCACGAAATTATGTTGGGGGTTCCGGCTATTCGTAACCTTATTCGCGAAGATAAAATTGCCCAGATGTACTCAGTGATCCAAACAGGTGCCGCTCATGGTATGCAGACCATGGATCAATGTCTGATTAATCTGGTCAGCCGTGGTGTGATCAATCAAAAAGATGCGTTGGCAAAAGCTCAGGATAAAAACTCCTTTAACAGCATGGGCTCTATGGGCCGGATGGGGTAACAGCAATGGGCTTAATCGACTATTTACACAAAATGGTAGCTGCTGGTGCTTCGGATTTATTTATCACTGCGGGGTTAGCAGCTTCGGCGAAAATTAACGGTGAAATGCAGCCTATAGCAGAACAAGTGCTGAACCCTGAGCAATCGCTGGCGTTGGTGTTATCGGCCATGACAGCAAAGCAACAAGCCCAGTTTCAGCAGGACAAAGAATGTAACTTCGCTATTGCCAATGAGGCAGGGCGCTTTCGGGTGTCAGCATTTTGGCAACGGGACCAGGCCGGTATGGTGGTACGTCGTATTGTCACCACTATCCCTAAAGCCGATGACTTAGGTCTGCCCGCTGTACTCAAAGACATTATTATGTCCAAACGTGGTTTGGTGCTCTTTGTTGGTGGTACGGGCGCTGGTAAATCCACCTCGCTGGCGGCATTACTGGGCTATCGCAATCAAAATGCCCGTGGCCATATTTTAACTATCGAAGATCCTATTGAATTTGTGCACGATCACCAAAAAAGCCTGGTGACGCAACGTGAAGTGGGGATTGATACCGAGTCGTTTGAAGCGGCGCTGAAAAGCTCATTGCGTCAGGCTCCGGATGTCATTCTGATCGGTGAAATCCGTAGTCAGGACACCATGGAATACGCCTTGTCTTTTGCCGAAACTGGTCACTTATGTATTGCAACTTTGCACGCCAACAACGCCAATCAGGGCATAGACCGCATTATGCATTTGGTGCCCAAAGAAAAACACGGCAAGCTGCTGTTTGATTTATCACTGAATTTACGCGCCATAGTGGCCCAGCAACTGGTGCCTACTGTGGATGGTAAAAAACGGGTGGCCGCTATTGAAGTGTTGCTCAATTCACCGCTTATAGCTGATTTAATTAAACGCGGCGAGATAGGTGAAATCAAAGCGGTGATGAGTAAATCCCGTGAACTGGGCATGCAAACCTTTGACCAGGCGCTGTACGATTTATACAAAGCAGGCCAAATCAGCCACGCTGACGCGCTGCACTATGCTGATTCACCAAACGATTTACGTTTGATGATGAAACTAAAAGAAGGCACAACGGGCTCAGGTTTATTGTCTGGCGTGACTGTGGCGGGTTTAACGGATAATGATTAAGTCGTAACTCGTCGCAGTTGTTTTTAGGTTGTAGGGACGGGGTTTATCCCTGTCCGCTAGCCTGCTTAAATTATCTTATAAAAACGCTTTCGCCGTTGGCGAGATACTTTCTTTTGCGTCGCCAAAAGAAAGTATCCAAAGAAAAGGCGACCCTGGCCGCTGCGAAAGCCCGCTCAAAAAAGTGCGTCCAAGGCGACTCGGCAACTCGTTCGTCGCTACCGCTCCTCGCTCAAACACTCCTCGTCTTAAAACCTTGGCCACCCATTTTTGAACGGCTTGCGGCTAAGGGGATGGATGCCAAATCAAATGATGACTTAGCTTAATAGTTATCTACAATCTCGTTTTTGGATGTAATTCGTAAAATGAGCCGCTCCTGTCAGATCAGGAAACAGGGTTAACGAGCTAATGTTCATTTTGTCTAATGAGTCCAAGGCGAAAATGCGTTCTGATTTTGGAATTAGTATTTTAGCCAGCACGACATAAGGCTTGTCAGCGATACTATTTGCGTAGGTTTCTACACATTCCATATTAGGTGTGCGTACAAATAATCCTTTTTGGTTTATCAGTCTGGCATTTTCATCAATATTTAGATCAAGAAATTGCAATTTATCTAAATTTTCATCGTTGTTAATTTCTTTATCGACAGATTTTGATAGCGCCCAAACGACAACATTTTCAGTATCGGAATTGTCAGAGTGAAATGCAAAAAACGCGGCTACATAAGGCGAATCAGTCCAATCGAGTAGAGGGGTATTAAGTCCATAATGTTGGCCTAGAGCCCAATACTCGTTATCTTCCAGTTGCCTTGGATTAAGCCCTCTGCGGCCTATGCAATATTTTTTAAAACGCGTCAGAACATCTGTTTCAATTTGAGTTAGTTGTGACACATCATCCGATTGGATCTGACGCTTTAAGGTCGATTTCAAGTCCCATGTTTCAGAAGATTGTCCTCTGAAACAGTACCCTTGGTTGTTTCGTAGTGTTTTTTCATCATGAAGAAATTCAATAAAACCAAGCCAATTCTGGCATTCAACAAGAGAAACGCCTTCAACTTTTGGACTTTCACGCCACCCATTTCCACTACGTATAAAGTTTGAATTTATTTCCATTCTGATACCAACCGCAGTTGTTCATCCTGATTTAATGTCATAACAAAATTCCCTGTTCGGCAATCTGATGAATGGGCTGGATTGCAATATTTGGAGCTTTTAGCAGTACATCTATTTTTTGGTCGCCCAGAGTCATAATGATCTCCGCTTCAATTCGTGCTGCTGTCATGGCGGGATTATCAATAGCTACTGGACTTTGTACCAAAAGGTCAATATCGCCTCCTGATTTGGTATCGTCGGTTCGGGAGCCAAATAAACTGACTGTTGCATCAGCCCCAAGGACTTTTTTTACGCAAGCCTTGATGCTTTTTATTTCATATGGAGTCAGTCGCACACTAAAAGTCCGATTAATTCATTGATTAATAGAGAGTATAGCGCTCTGTGGATAGCAGGACCAGACTTGCCTTGGATTGTTGCTGAGTGTTGTGTTTCTACAGCTGGTAAAATTTACCCCAGCGGCCCTGGTCTGCCAAATAAATAGCCCTGAGCTTTATCACAGCCAATGTCTTTTAAAGTTTGGTATTGAGCCTGGGTTTCGACTCCTTCGGCAATAATGACTAATTCCAAAGCTTTACCTAAAGCACAGATGGCCCGGACTATCTCAGCACTGCTGCGATCCTTGCCAAGACTAATCACAAAGGCTTTGTCTATTTTTAAGCAATCTATAGGCAACTCACGCAAGCGGCTTAAGGATGAATAGCCAGTACCAAAATCATCGACGGAAATTCGGGCACCCAGGCGACGTAATTGGTCAAGTGTGTTCAACAAGCTGTGGCTTTGGCTTAGGGCTGTTTCGGTAATTTCAAAATAAATCAAAGATAAGGTGACGTTGAACCTTGCAGCTAACAACCTGATTTTATCTGCCAACTGCTGATCCTCTAACTGCCGCACCGACAGATTGATGGATAGAGTAATGTCCTTACCATAGCGTCGGATCAATTCCGCTATATCTTTGAATACCTGCTGCAGTACCCAGTCACCTACTTCGTTAATCAGATTGCTTTGTTCTGCTATTTTTATAAAACGGTCTGGTGGAATAAAACCCATAGTGGGGTGATCCCAGCGGATCAGTGCTTCAAAACCTCTTAATTCCTGATCGCTGATCCTTACTATGGGTTGGTAGTACATGATGAGTTCACCGGTTTTACACAAAGCGGTTTTGAGGTCTTTTTCGATTTGTACCCTTTGTCTGGTTTTCTCTGCCATTAACGGATTAAAAAAAGAAAATCTGTTTCTGCCATCATCTTTGGCGGCAAACATCGCCAAATCAGCGCATTTAAGCAGCTCCTCATAACTGGTCGCATCGTCCGGGTAGCAGGCAATACCTATGCTGGCTGATACATTCACAATATTGTCTTGCAGTGAAATATCCTGGCCAATAATGAGTAATATTTTTTCGGCAATACGCAGGCAGTCAGTAGGATGATGGATATCAGGCACCACCAGTACAAACTCATCTCCTCCTACCCGGGTGGCTACGTCTCCGGCTCTTGTAAGCTGGCTGATCCGTTTCGCTACCTCCTGCAACAATAAATCGCCTGCATGATGGCCTAATGTGTCATTCACCAGCTTAAAGCCATCCAAATCCAGATACAAAATACCTAACATACTTTGATTTCTGTTCGCCCTGATCAGCTCAGTTCGCAACATTTTCTCAAGTTTTACCCTATTCCCAAGCCCGGTCAGGTGGTCGCTGAAGGCCAGGGTTGCCAAATGCTCTTCGGCGCGTCGTAATGCTGAGATATCTGAGAACATCACTACATAATGGCTGATAGCTCCCTGAGTCATAGGCGCACGCACTTTACACAAGTGCTGCCAGGCAGGGAAAAAAGAGCCGTCTTTGCGTTTACATTCGACTTCTCCACTCCAGTGGCTGGAACTAAGCTCTTGTAATCGCGCAGAGACAGGAAAGCTTTGTTGTTGGTACAAAAAGTTGTCCGGTTTCATACCTCTGACTTCTGCTTCGCTGTAGCCAGTGACCAGACTAAAAGCCGGGTTCACTGAGATCACTTCACCAGCGTCATCCAAGACTAAAATAGCTTCGGAGGTGGTTTTAAATACCGTATTGGCCTGACGTAGTTGGAGTTCTTCTTTTTGTTTACTGGTCACATCACGCAGTATGCCGCTGATCAGATGCTGATTTTGTGACGTCTGAAAATGGCCAAATAGTTCAAGGTATTGCAGCGGCTTTTTTCGGGCGGCGGTAAAGACGGTATTAAAATCCCTTTTGCGGGCGAAAAGTTGCGACAAGCGTTGATGCTCATCGCCAGCCAGTATAGCTTTTAACTGTGAGAGTCCGCCTTCTGTGTTGTCAGGGCGTTGCAAATTGTCGTAAAAACTATCATCAGTGGTCAGTTGATCTGTGGTTAAGTTCAACTGCCAATGACTCATTTTTGCTGCGTTTAATGTCTGTTGCAGTCGCTGCTCCGAGTTGCGTACTTTCAGCTCAGCCTGGTGCCGGATCACCGCCATACGAATACTGGCTTCCAGTTCTCTGCGGTCAAAAGGTTTAATCAGATAACCATGTGGGAAGGATTTTTCTGCTTGCTCCAAAACATTTTCATCGCAGTACGCGGTCAGAAAAATGACAGGAACGTCCATTTGTTTTTTTAACTGCTCAGCTGCTTCAGTACCACGCATTTTATCTGACAGCTGAATATCCATCAGCACCAAATCCGGCGGGAACTCCAGCGCTTTAGCCACCACATCTTCGCCTCTGGCTATAGTGCCTGTGACTCTGTGGCCCAAGTCTTCCAGTGTATTTTTTAAGTCCAGAGAGACGATATACTCGTCTTCAACAATCAGAATATTAGTCTGCATAACCTTATTCCCTGGTTGATGAAAAATGAATGGAATAGAGGGTGCCCTGATGGCGGTTGAGCTCTATTTGCGCACCTAGTTGTGCAATAAAAGCCGGGATCAATTGCATACCCAAAGAGTTTCCCTGACCCAATTCAACACTCTCAGGCAAGCCAATACCATCGTCGCCAATTTCTAATGTTATTCTGTTTCCTGTCTGAGCCAGTGCCAGTTTTACCTGACCTTGCTGCTGTCCGGGAAAAGCGTGTTTGATGCTGTTCGTCAGAATTTCGGTGGCTAACAAACCACATGGAATAGCCTGTTCCAGCGCCAGAACAATGTCATCGTCTATTTGAGCAAAGTCAAAGCTGATAAAGTCAGTATTGGTAAGGGTTTGCCTGACCAACTGGCAGAGTTGTCTTAAATAATTAGCCAGAGGTACCGAGGAAAAATCCCGTTTTTCATACAGTAACTGGTGAGTCAGTGCCATGGTGCGAACCCGCAACTGACTCTCCAGCAGTACTTGCTTTAATTCTGGTGTGGCGCCCCGAGAGCGTAAACTCAGCAGACTGGAGACAATCTGCAGGTTGTTTTTCACTCTGTGGTGAACTTCGTTTAACAATAAAGTACGCTCCGCCAGCAAGGTTGTTTTTTCATCAATAATACCTTGCAGGTGTTGTTGTGCGGCTTTAGCCGCCGACACATCGGTGATCGTCGCTAGCACTGCTGCCTTTTTGTCGCCTTCGAGGTAAGTTAAACCTATTTCAACCGGAAACTCGGTGTTGTCTTTACGTTTTGCATATAACTCGCGGTGTTGTCCCATGGGCCTGGTGGTGGGCGCTAACATAAAGCCCTGACGCAATGCAGGATGATGCTTCTGATAACGCTCTGGCAGCAGAATTTCTATAGGCTTACCCGTCAACTGGCCCGCTTCATAACCAAACATCTGTAAGGCTCTGGTATTAGCTAAGGTGATAAGGCCCTGGCCATCAATAGAAACAAGACCATCAGCCGTGCTGTCGAACACACGGCGAAATCGGGTTTCGCTGTCCTGTAATTCTTGCTCGCTACGTTTTCTGCTGGTGATTTCGATGCCGGAAGGTACCAAAAAGCTCAGTTGTTGATGATCGTCGTACACCGGAGCCAGCATAAAATCGATGATCACAATGTCATCTTTCATTTGGGCAGTGATATCAAAGCGGCTGATGATCCCGGCTCTGGCATCCGACACGGCTTTTTCTATGCGTTTGGCTGACGCCGCATCATGTTGCMACCAGAAGCAGTCCCAGAATTTTTTATGACGGACTTGCTCCAGTGTGATGCCTGCCAGTTCCAGTGGCGGTTTGTTTGCGTCTAATAAAGTGCCATCCGGTGTAWGAATTCCGACAAAGCTGAACATATTGTCGAGAATTTTCCGCAAGCGTTCTAAATCGTCTTTACGCGTTTGTTGTACAAACCAATCCATGGTGCTGTTCAGCGCAACCACAGCTATACCGCAAAACTGTTGTTCTGAATTAAACAGTGGAATGTACGAGCCAGACCATTGTGACTGCTCTGAGTGATTGCTGTGATCCCCGAGCACGCTGAAGTTTAACAAGGCTTTGCCTGTATCCCGCACTTGCTCCAACAGAGGCATAATGGTATCGGCCATCGCAGGCAATACCTCCGCTACTGTCCGACCTAAATGCTGATCTATAGCAACGCCGTTAAATTCGGCCAAAATAGAGTTGATGCTGATATAACGAAAAGACCTGTCCAACACAGCAATGCCGGTCGGCAGGGAATGACTGAGCGCATCCAGCGCCAGAGCTTTTAGTTCAGAACTTGATTCCATGTCAGTACGCCTTGAATTCCATGTTTTCAACTTAGACACAAGTGGTTGTTTTATCAAGGCGGTAATGAAAAACAAAAAAGCCCCGGGGTCGGAGCTAAGCTGCTATAGACGGCTTAGGTGATCCAAACCCAGACAGATCAGAGGAGAGGGGGCAATGCAGGTAAAACGCCCAATTCAGCAGGAGCTTGTTCAGAGACAAAACTAAAACGTGGTACCAGTTCGCCAGCCACTTCGACATTGCTGGTAAACATTTCCAGTGGCCTTACCCATAAGCCAAAGTCGCCATATAAAGCACGGTACAGCACCAGTTCTTCATCCGTTTCACTGTGATGTACCAGCGCAAGCACCTGATATAGAGGGCCTTTGTAGTGGCGGTAGAAGCCGGTTTTAATCGCCATAAGCGCCACCATTTTCAAACCAGCTTTCTAAAATCAGTTTGGCTGACAGGCTATCGACCAACTCTTTACTAAGTTTTTTAAAACCACCTTCAGCAAACAGCTGCGAACGGGCGTCTACTGTGGTTAAACGCTCATCCTGAGTTTTTACCTGCAGACCATAACGGCCGTGTAGGCGATTAACAAACTTGTGCACACGGGCGGTGAAAGGTTGCTCTGTACCATCCATGTTTAACGGCAAACCCACCACCAGCAGTTTAGGTTGCCATTCTTTGATTAAGGCTTCAATTAAGTCCCAGTTCGGAATGCCGTCCTGAGCTTTTAAGGCTTTGAGCATAGTGGCTGTGCCTGTCATGCTTTGACCTACAGCTACGCCGATACTTTTTAAACCATAGTCAAACGCTAATACGGTGACGCTACTACTCATCAGGCATGACCTGCTTCTGGGCTTAATTGCCAGACTTCGATGCCCATAGCGTGAGCTGCACCTTGCCATTTTTCAGCATGGCTCATTTCAAAAATAATGCTGTTGTCGGCTGGTATCATCAGCCAGCTGTTTTCTGCCATTTCTTTTTCCAGTTGGCCAGCACTCCAGCCTGCATAACCTAAAGCCAGAATAAATTTGTCCGGCGCCTCTTCTGTGGTGAGCTTTTCTAAAATATCTCGTGATGTGGTCACCATCAGATCCTTATTCAGCCGCATACTGCTGGTGTAACCTTCTTTTGGCGTGTGCAGTACAAAACCTCTGTCACTTTGCACAGGGCCACCAGCACAAACCTGGGCTTTTGCTGCGTGGCTTTCCTCATCATGTTCAATCTGCAGTTGGCTTAACAGCTCTGTCACTTTGACTGGCATAGGGTGATTAATCACAATCCCCATAGCACCTTCAGCATTATGCTCACAGATGTAAGTCACGCTGCGTTTAAACATCGGGTCATCAAGACCCGGCATGGCAATCAATAAATGATTCTGAAAATTGTCCATATAACCGCCTTAGGACCCAGTCTGATTTTGTTTAACTAATTGGTTCTGCTTTAACAGTAGTTCAATCTGGTCAAATAACATGCCGGTAATATTCACTGGAAACGCGGCTTCAATTTC
Source organism: Rheinheimera sp. 1928-s (assembly GCF_029269265.1). Lineage (GTDB taxonomy): Bacteria > Pseudomonadota > Gammaproteobacteria > Enterobacterales > Alteromonadaceae > Pararheinheimera. The sequence continues at coordinate 156,394 of NZ_JARIXP010000005.1, read as the reverse complement.
ACGGATGCAGGTTGGGCTTGTGACGTTTATTTCAGTCAGTCGGTCACCGATAATATCCAGGCCTACAAAAATCAAGCCTTTTGCTTTCAGAGTAGGGCCAACGGCACGGGCAATGGCCCAGTCGCTTTCAGTTAAAGGACGAGCCTCACCACGACCACCAGCCGCTAAATTACCACGGGTTTCACCACTGGCCGGAATACGGGCTAAGCAATAAGGCACAGGTTCGCCATTCACCACCAAAATACGTTTATCACCGTCTTTAATTTCAGGAATAAAGCGTTGTGCCATGGCATAGCGACTGCCATGTTCTGTCAGGGTTTCAATAATGACGCTGACGTTGGCATCGTCCGGTTTTAAACGGAAAATCGAAGCACCACCCATACCATCCAGAGGTTTTAAGATCACATCCTGCTCTTGCTGGTAAAAGGCCTTTAAACGCGCTGCGTCGCGGGTCACCAAAGTTTTTGGTGTATGTTCAGCAAACCAGGCGGTATAGAGCTTTTCGTTGGCATCCCGCAGGCTCTGTGGTTTATTTACAATCAAGGTGCCTTGGTCTTCAGCTCGTTCCAGAATGTAGGTGGCGTAAATAAATTCAGTATCAAAAGGCGGATCTTTACGCATCAAAATCACATCTAAATCGGATAAAGGGATGTCTTGTGCGCCACCAAAGTCATACCAATGTTCACCGTTTTGCTGCACAGATAACAAACGGGTACGGGCACGGGCCTGACCTTCAATTAAATACAGGTCATTCATTTCCATGTAATGCAGCTGATAACCACGGGATTGTGCCTGCAACAACATGGCAAAACTGGAGTCTTTTTTGATATTGATGTCCGCAATAGGGTCCATCACTATGCCTAATTTAATCATCTTCACTCCTGTTTGGATCTGCTTTAGGCCAGATCACCAAATTGTAACTGTAATGCGCTGATGGCGGTTAACGCCGCCGTTTCGGTACGTAATACGCGTGGGCCTAAACGAACGGCCATAAAACCAGCGTCTTTGGTTTGTGTCACTTCAGTGTCGGTAAAACCACCTTCAGGGCCTATGACTAAACGAATAGTATGACTACCTGTTATGGTCTTAATGGAGTCGCTGGTCCATGGATCCAAGGTTAGCTTTAAATCTTTTGTCTCTTGAGCCAGCCATTTATGCAGCTGCAGGGCTGTATGTACCAGCGGTACCACACTACGACCCGACTGTTCACAGGCGGCTATTGCAATTTTTTGCCATTGTTCGGTACGTTTAGCCAGACGTTCTGCATCCAGCTTTACGCCACAACGTTCTGTAAACAATGGAGTGATTTCAGTGACACCCAGCTCGACTGCTTTTTGAATGACAAAATCCATGCGGTCACCACGGGAAATGCCCTGACCTAAATGCAGTTTGAGAGGGGACTCCACCGGGTTTTCGCTTGAACTGATGGCTTTAACCAGCAGTTGTTTTTTTTCAACTGCGGTAATTACCGTCTGATAATTCAAACCGTCGCCATTAAATAAACAGAGCTCGTCGCCAGCCTGCATCCGCAACACTCTGCCTATATGATTGGCGCCATCTTCGGCTAAGGCAAAGTCCTGCTGCAGTGCAATAGCACCAGGCTGATAAATTCTGGGAATACGCATAAACATAATTTCTTAAGCACTTGAGAGAGTGCCTATGGTAGCAGGCAAAAGCGGGGCTGGGTATGGCTTGTGACGCAACTTCTGCGTCACAAGCCTGATGTCATCTGCAGAAAAGCAATTAAGGGGCAGGGTAGACGTAACTTGCGCCAATACCTAAAGGAATACCCAGCATCCAGAACAGAATTAAAAAGCTGGTCCAGCATACCAACAAGGTAATGGAATAAGGCAACATCAGAGCCACCAAAGTACCTATACCTGTCGATTTCACATACTTCTGGCAAAACACCACGATCAGCGGGAAGTAAGGCATTAAAGGTGTGATGATATTGGTGGAGGAGTCACCAACACGATAAGCGGCTTGTGTTAGATCAGGAGATACACCCAGCTGCATTAACATGGGAACCAAAATGGCTCCAATCAGTGCCCATTTTGCTGAGGCCGAACCTATCACCAGGTTTACTACTGCGGTCAGTAACACCAGACCAACCAGGTTTACAGCCATAGGAAAGGCCATAGCCTGCAGATAGTTCGCTCCTTTTATCGCAAGCAAAGCACCTAAATTTGACTGACCAAAAGCAAAAATAAACTGAGCACAGAAAAATGCCATCACAATGTAATAGCCCATACCGCTCATGGCTTTACTCATGCCTTGCACTACATCTCTGTGGGTTTTGACTTTGCCTGAGACATAACCATAAACGATGCCTGGGATCAGGAAGAATACAAAAATCAGCCCAACAATAGACTGCATCAAAGGAGCCGAAGCTGCTGTCAATTCACCAGTGCCAGAGCGCCACGCTGAATTTTCCGGCCATACTGCTGCCACTAATACTGCGGCCGCGACCAGCATAGACAGCAGAGCAAAACGCAAACCTTTGCGCTCGCTATCATCTAATGGCTCCATTGAGGGCAACTGCTCCGGGTCTCCATCGACTTTGGTTTGTTGCAAACGTGGTTCAACAAATTTATCTGTCAGTACCCAGCCGACAATGACAATCAACACCACAGAAGCAGTCGTGAAGTAGTAGTTATTCAGTGGATTAATCACCAGACTGGCGGCTGCAGGGTCGGCAGATAAACGGGCGGAGGCCTGAGTTAAACCTGCCAGTAAAGGATCTAAGCTGGAGGGCACAAATAAAGTGGCAGCAAAACCACCGGACACACCAGCAAAAGCTGCGGCTATACCAGCTAAAGGATGACGGCCTGCGGCATAAAAAATCACCGCGCCTAATGGAATAACCAAGACATAACCGGCATCTACTGCGACATGGCTTAACACACCAACTGCAATCAGTACAGGGGTCAGTAAATGCTTTGACGTCACAGCTAAGATGCTACGCAAACCAGCGTTGATAAAGCCGGTGTACTCAGCCACACCTAAACCTAACATGGCGACCAGTACTACACCCAAAGGCGGGAAGTTGACAAAGGTACTGACCATTTTTGACATGAAATCAGCAAAAGCTGCACCTTCCAACAAGTTTTTTACCTGAAAAGGCTGACCTGTGCGTGGGTCTATATCTGTGAACGTAACGCCTGATAAAGCCCAGGACAAGCCCCAGACAACAAACATCAATAAAGCAAATAAGATAGCAGGGTCTGGTAGTTTGTTACCAATACGTTCTATGGCATTGAGGCTGCGATTCAGCCAGGAGGTTTTTACGGCACTGGACGTCATGGATACTCCGTGTTGTTTTAGCGTCATCTGCTGTGACTGTTTTTATTGGTTTTACCTTATCTTGCTTTGATAAAACCGTAAATTAAAAAAATCGTCAGGAACGATTTTTAACAATGCGAAGCATTGGCCCAAAGGGTAAGCGCCATGGACGGCGGCGCATAAAAAATCGTCAGGAACGATTTTTAACGATGCGAAGCATTGGCCCAACGGGTAAGCGCCATGGATGGCGGCGAATAAAAAGGAGAGCAATGCTCTCCTTTTTGATTTTCGGCCCTAAACCACCTACTGAAGTAGGTGGTTATCATCCAAAAGGCTTTGCCTGAAACTCTGTTTGTATTTTTCTTATGAGCTATACCAAGCTGGGATTAGGCATCAAGTTCTTTGGCACAGACTAAATAAAAAAGTAACGGACGCTGCAGTTGCTCAGTTACTCGACAAAGGGCCCCTTTTAGGGGCTTAACACAAAGCCACCTTCTTCAGAAGGTGGATTCTTTACTAGGTTCTGTCCGTTAAAACAAAAACTTAGATCTTTGCTTCAGAGCGCAGGATTTCTGCTTTGTCGGTATTTTCCCACGGGAATTCGTTACGACCGAAGTGACCGTAAGCCGCAGTAGCGCGGTAAATCGGACGCTCTAACTGCAACATTTGGATCAGACCGTAAGGGCGTAAATCGAAGTGACGGCGGATTAGAGCGATCAGTTGATCTTCGCTTAATTTACTGGTGCCAAAAGTCTCAACGCTGATTGATGTAGGTTCTGCCACGCCTATAGCGTAAGACACCTGAATTTCACAACGTTCTGCTAAACCTGCTGCGACTATGTTTTTTGCCACATAACGAGCGGCGTAAGCAGCTGAGCGGTCAACTTTAGATGGATCTTTACCAGAGAAAGCACCACCACCGTGACGCGCCATACCACCGTAACTGTCTACGATAATTTTACGGCCAGTTAAACCACAGTCACCCATAGGACCACCGATCACAAAACGACCCGTTGGATTAATAAAGAACTTGGTTTTGTTGCTCAACCATTCTGTTGGTAACACTGGTTTGATGATATGTTCCATCACTGCTTCACGCAGGTCAGCCGTAGAAATAGTGTCACAGTGTTGAGTGGACAACACCACTGCATCTATACCAACCGGCTTGCCGTTTTCGTAGACAAAGCTCAGCTGAGATTTTGCATCAGGACGTAACCAGCTCAAGGTGCCATCTTTACGCACTTTGGCTTGTTGTTGCACCAAGCGGTGGGAGTAAGTAATAGGAGCCGGCATTAACACGTCAGTTTCATTGCTGGCATAACCAAACATTAACCCCTGATCGCCTGCACCTTGTTCACTAGGATCTTCATCTTTCTTATCCACACCCTGGTTGATATCAGGAGATTGTTTACCAATGGCGCTTAACACAGCACAGGAATTGGCGTCAAAACCCATATCTGAATGCACGTAACCAATGTCACGAATAGTGCTGCGAGTGAGTTCTTCGATGTCGACCCAGGCTGAGGTAGTGATTTCGCCACCTACTAACACCATGCCTGTTTTTACGAAGGTTTCGCAAGCAACACGGGCTTTTGGATCTTGTTCTAAAATGGCATCCAATACCGCGTCAGAGATCTGGTCAGCGATTTTATCCGGATGTCCTTCAGAGACAGATTCAGAGGTAAAAATGTGTTGTGCCATTTACGTATTCCACATGTTGGTTGTTATCGCGCCTGGGCGCTGTAATTTGGGGCGGCTATTTTAGTGAAAGCAGCAGGTCATTGCCAGAACTTTCTGCCGCCCGGACGTCTTTAATGCTAAAGCTTGAAAATGTATCGGCTCAAGCCAGTAAAACTTTGCTTTGGTGTGGATTAAAATTTGCGATTTGGTCGATGCTCTGTGAAAATGAGCCCAACTTTGCCGTATCCATGTAAAAACAGCGTTCACCCGCTTAGCCGCCAATCCAATAAAGACAGAAAAGAGCAGTGCATACGGGTAACCCCACCCCTTGGATCAAAGTCATTTATAAAGTCAATAAAGCAGGAGAGAAGATGCCATCTCGTAAACAACTCGCTAACGCCATTCGTGCTTTGAGCATGGATGCAGTGCAAAAAGCGAAATCAGGTCACCCGGGCGCCCCTATGGGCATGGCAGATATTGCTGAAGTATTGTGGCGCGATTATTTAATTCACAACCCACAAGACCCAAGCTGGGCCAACCGCGACCGCTTTGTGTTGTCTAATGGCCACGGCTCTATGCTGTTGTATTCTCTGTTACATCTCTCTGGCTATGATTTAGGCATTGAAGATTTAAAACAATTCCGTCAGTTGCATTCCAGAACTCCAGGCCACCCTGAATATGGTTATGCACCTGGGGTTGAAACCACCACTGGACCTTTAGGTCAGGGCATTACCAATGCTGTGGGTATGGCTATCGCTGAAAAGGCATTAGCTGCCCAGTTTAACCAGCCTGGCCATGATGTAGTTGATCATTACACTTACACCTTTTTAGGTGACGGTTGTTTAATGGAAGGTGTATCACACGAAGCCTGTTCATTAGCCGGTACTTTAGGTTTAGGTAAATTAATTGCCTTCTGGGATGACAACGGTATTTCTATCGATGGTCATGTTGAGGGCTGGTTCACCGACAATACGCCTGCACGTTTTGAAGCTTATGGCTGGCATGTGATTGCCGGTGTAGACGGACACGACTCCGCAGCTATTAAAGCGGCTATTGAACAAGCACGTGCTGTGTCAGACAAACCAACCTTAATCTGCTGCAAAACTATTATTGGTTACGGCTCGCCAAATAAATCCGGTTCACACGACTGCCACGGCGCGCCCTTGGGTGATGCTGAAATCGCAGCAGCCCGCGAGTATTTAGACTGGCAGCATGCGCCTTTTGTCATTCCTCAGGATATCTATCAAGAGTGGGATGGCAAAGCCAAAGGTTTATCCGCTCAGCAAAGCTGGAATGATAAATTTGCCGCTTATGCCAAGGTCTATCCTGAACTGGCCGCTGAATTTACACGTCGTATGGCAGGTGATTTGCCAGCAGATTGGGCAGAAAAATCAGCTGCTTACATTCAGCATTTGCAAGACAACCCACAGTCGATTGCCACCCGTAAAGCTTCTCAGAACAGCTTAAATGCCTTTGGTCCTTTATTGCCTGAGTTGTTAGGTGGTTCAGCCGATTTAGCAGGTTCTAACCTGACGATTTGGTCTGGCTCGAAAGGGGTCACGGCAGAAGATGCCAGCGGTAACTACCTGTATTACGGCGTACGTGAGTTTGGTATGTCCGCCATGATGAACGGTATAGCTCTGCACGGCGGTTTTATCCCGTACGGTGCTACTTTCCTGATGTTTATGGAATATGCCCGTAACGCCGTGCGTATGGCCGCTCTGATGAAGCAGCGTGTTATTTTTGTCTACACTCACGATTCTATTGGTTTAGGCGAAGATGGCCCAACGCACCAACCTGTTGAACAGTTAGCATCACTGCGCGTGACGCCAAACCTGATGAACTGGCGTCCTTGTGATGCAGTGGAATCAGCAGTCGCATGGCAGGCTGCTATTGAGCGCACCGAAGGCCCAAGCACTTTAATTTTCACCCGTCAGAATTTAGTACAGCAACCTCGTACAGCGCAGCAACTGGCTGATGTACGTAAAGGTGGTTATGTATTGTTAGATTCTGTTGGCACACCTGAATTGATTCTGATTGCCACAGGCTCTGAAGTAGAGCTGGCAGTGCAGGCTTACCATCAATTAACTGCTGCTGGTCGTAAAGTTCGGGTTGTCTCTGTACCTTCAACCGATGTGTTTGAAGCTCAAAGCGCGCAGTACCGTGAATCTGTATTGCCTGCGGCAGTGACTAAACGTGTCGCGGTCGAAGCAGGCATTAAAGACAGCTGGTACAAATATGTGGGTCTGACAGGTAAAATCATTGGTATGGACAGCTTTGGTGAATCGGCTCCGGCTGAACAGCTGTTTGAACATTTTGGCATTACTACGGCCGCAGTGGTTGCAGCGGCCAACGAGTTGTTCGCGTAATAATGAAAAGGGGCCTTGTGGCCCCTCTTTTTGATCCGTAAATGTGTGAAGATTGAGTAGCAATGACCATTAAAGTGGCAATTAACGGCTTTGGCCGTATAGGTCGGAATATTCTGCGTGCCGTATACGAGTGCGGTTTAACAGAACAAGTCAAGGTGGTCGCTATTAATGAGTTGGCCGATGCCAAAGGTATAGCTCACTTATTAAAATACGATACCTCACATGGTCGTTTTGGTTTTCCTGTTGAGTTAACTGCACAGGGCTTGCTGGTCAATGGCGATGCTATCGCATTATTTGGTCAGGCCGATCCCGCCCAGTTACCCTGGAACGAATTAGACGTCGATGTAGTACTTGAATGCACAGGCGTGTTTCATAGTCGCGCCGATGCACAACTGCATTTAGATGCAGGGGCAAAAAAAGTATTGTTTTCCCATCCGGCCGACGCTGATATTGATGCCACTGTGATTTACGGCATTAATCAGCATTTGCTGACTGATGAGATGACCGTAGTGTCGGCAGGTTCCTGCACCACCAACTGCATAGTGCCGGTGATCCAGGTGTTGGATCAGCATTTTGGTGTCGAAAGTGGCACTATTACCACTATTCACGCCTCGATGAATGATCAGCAGGTGATAGATGCTTATCATACTGACTTACGCCGCACCAGGGCTGCCAGTCAATCTATTATTCCGGTTGATACCAAATTAGCCCGTGGTATAGAGCGTATTTTGCCGCACTTGGCTGGTCGTTTTGAAGCTATTGCAGTGCGTGTGCCGACCGTAAACGTCACTGCTATGGATTTAAGCGTGACTTTGCATCAGGACGTCGATTTAAAGCAGATCAATCAGGTCTTGCAACGTGCAAGGGCAGGGGAGCTGGCTGGTATTCTGGATTACACCGAAGAGCCGCTGGTTTCAGTAGATTTTAATCATGATGCGCATTCATGCATTGTTGACGGTTCACAAACCCGGGTCAGCCATAAACGTTTAGTCAAATGTTTAGTCTGGTGTGACAACGAATGGGGCTTTGCGAACAGAATGATCGACACAACCCGCGCTATGATGCGTTTTGTTTGAAGCTTCATTTAAATTAGTACTAAAAAATTAATCAAATCACAGGAGTCTGGTATGTCAGTTATTAAGATGGCGGATGTAGATTTAACAGGGAAGCGGGTACTGATCCGTGAAGATTTAAACGTACCGGTGAAAAATGGCAAAGTGAGCTCCGATGCGCGTTTAAAAGCTGCTATCCCTACTATTGAGCTGGCGCTGAAAAAAGGCGGAAAAGTGATGGTGTGTTCTCACTTAGGCCGTCCAGAGGAAGGTGTGTACACTGACGAATTCTCTATGGCTCCAGTGGTCGACTACTTAAACACGACTTTATCTGTACCTGTACGTTTAGTGAAAGACTATCTGGACGGCGTTGAAGTGAACGCTGGCGAAGTGGTTGTGTTTGAAAACGTACGCTTTAACAAAGGCGAAGGTAAAAACGACGAAACCTTGTCGAAAAAGCTGGCTGCTTTATGCGACGTGTTTGTGATGGATGCTTTTGGCACCGCACACCGTGCTCAGGCTACCACTCATGGTGTGGCAAAGTTTGCACCTGTTGCCTGTGCTGGTCCTTTACTGGCTGCTGAGTTAGATGCATTAGCAGCAGCGCTGAAAAATCCTAAACGTCCTTTGGTCGCCATTGTTGGCGGGTCTAAAGTGTCCACTAAACTGACTGTACTGGAATCTTTATCCGGTATTGTTGACCAATTGATCGTCGGCGGCGGCATTGCTAATACCTTTATTGCCGCTCAGGGCTATCAGGTAGGGAAGTCTCTGGTCGAAACCGACCTTATTCCTGAAGCCAAGCGTTTAATGGCACAAGCCAAAGCCAATGGCGGCTCTATCCCTGTGCCTACAGACGTAGTGACAGGCAAAGCTTTTGCTGAAGACACGCCTGCTACTACTAAATCTGTTGCCGATATCAGCAGCGACGACATGGTATTTGATATTGGACCTGACAGCAGTGCTGCGCTGGTCGATATTCTGAAAAATGCCGGCACCATCGTCTGGAATGGCCCTGTAGGTGTATTTGAATTCGCCTCTTTTGAACAAGGCACTAAAGCCTTAGCTCTGGCCATTGCCGACAGCAAGGCGTTTTCTATAGCAGGTGGTGGTGATACCTTAGCTGCTATTGATAAATATGAATTAGCAGACAAAATTTCTTATATCTCGACCGGTGGTGGTGCTTTTCTGGAATTTCTCGAAGGTAAAACCTTACCAGCAGTGGAAATATTAGAACAACGCGCGAACACCACAGCCTAAAGCTGCTAAATTACCAATAATTACAAAAATCTAAAAGAAAGTGACCGCTGGCTCCGTACTACTAAAGATCACCTCAGGTGACGGCAGAGCCAGCAGTTTTAAAACACAACCCTTACCCTACAAAAGAGAGAGGATCTCATGGCTCTGATTTCAATGCGTCAAATGCTGGACCACGCCGCCGAGTTTGGTTATGCAGTACCAGCTTTTAACGTCAATAACTTAGAACAAATGCGTGCCATTATGCTAGCGGCAGATGCCACAGACAGCCCTGTAATAGTGCAGGCTTCTGCCGGTGCGCGTAAATATGCCGGCGCCCCTTTTTTGCGTCATCTTATTCTGGCTGCTGTTGAGGAATTTCCACATATTCCGGTGGTGATGCATCAGGATCACGGCACCTCAGCCGCTATCTGCCAGCAAGCTATTCAGCTTGGTTTTTCGTCTGTGATGATGGATGGTTCTTTAGGTACTGATGGTAAAACACCAATGGATTATGACTACAATGCCGATATAACGCGTCGAGTTGTAGATATGGCGCATGCTTGTGGTGTTTCAGTCGAGGGCGAATTAGGTTGTTTAGGCTCGCTTGAAACTGGCGCGGCAGGCGAAGAAGATGGCATAGGTGCAGATTGCATCTTAAGTCATGACCAAATGTTGACGGATCCTGAAGAAGCTGCTCAGTTTGTCAAAGCGACAGGTGTAGACGCTTTAGCTATAGCTTGCGGTACCTCACACGGCGCTTATAAGTTCAGTCGTCCGCCTACAGGCGATATACTGGCGATTGATCGCATTAAAGATATTCATGCCCGCATCCCGGATACCCATCTGGTTATGCATGGTTCGTCGTCAGTACCTCAGGAATGGCTTGCTATTATTAATGAATACGGTGGCGCTATCCCTGAAACTTATGGCGTGCCGGTTGAACAAATTCAGGAAGGGATCAAGTTTGGCGTACGTAAAATCAATATAGATACTGACTTACGTTTAGCCTCGACAGGTGCTATTCGCCGCTATATGGCGAAAAACCCTGCGGAATTTGATCCGCGTAAGTATTTGCAGGAATCAGTCAAAGCTATGACTGAAATTTGTAAAGATCGTTATCAGGCATTTGGCACTGCTGGTAATGCATCGAAGATAAAAGCCATTTCTCTCGAGCAAATGGTGAAGTTGTATGAGTCGGGAAAACTAACACCGAACATTAAATAAGCAAAAAATTTAATGAATTATTAATACAGGAAAGCTCCTGATTTTGCTTAAGTTTAAAAGGGTATAAGCCGTCTTTAAATTGCAACAAAACTGTCATCGTTGACAGGCGTTGTTATATTGACAATCCGCGAGTTTGCTGCAATGATGCGGGCGGTTTACCCTTTAACCGGGTTATTTTTTGTTACAAAAAATAGCCTTTCAAAAACAGGTTACGTTAATCAGCAATTATTGGTTGGGAACTATGTCTAACAATAACATTCGTAAGAGTCTGGTTGCTTCTGCTCTGTTTGGAGCATTCGCATTGGCCAGCACTTCAGTAGCAGCAAATCAACTGTCTGAAATTCAAAAAGTGGGTCAGCAAAATATCCGCGCCTCAGTACAGTCTCAGGAAAAGATCAACAATATTTTTGACCAAAGCCAGGAATTATTGGCCGAGTACCGTCAATTAGTTGAGCAAACTGAAAACTTAAAAGTTTACAACGATCACGTTGCTAAGTTGGTTGCCGATCAAAACTCGCAGTTAGCCTCTTTTGATAAGCAAATTGGTACTATCGAAGGTACCAAGCAAGGTATCGTTCCTCTGATGTATCGTATGGTTGATACTTTAGAAGCCTTTATCAAAGCCGATATGCCAATCGATCTGACGAACCGTTTAGCTCGTGTTGACCGTTTACGTGCTGTATTAGGTAACTCAGCAGTTAACACTTCTGAAATGTACCGTTTAGTGATCGAAGCCTACCAAATCGAAAAAGATTTAGGTACAGCTTTAGTGACTTACACTGACAAACTGGCAGTGGGTGGCGGCGAAATTACCGTGAACTACGTATACGTAGGTCGGGTTGCTTTACTGGCTCAATCTCTGGATGAAAAACAAGCCTGGATGTTTAACAAAACTACAGGTCAGTGGGAAGAACTGGGTCAGGAATATATCGAATCAACCAGATTCGCTATTCGTGTTGCGGGTAAACAAGCTGCCCCAGAATTGTTAAAACTTCCAGTGTTAGCAGCGGAGTAAGCATAAATGAAGAAAGTTTTTAAAGGTTTAGTAATTGCAGCTACTGTCACTTTGTCTGCAGGCGTGTGTTTAAACGCAGCAGCTGATACTGCCAAGCTGGATCAATTATTAGAGCAGGTTAAACAAGCTCGCACTGCTGAAGGTCGTATCAACCAACAGCGTGAAAAAGAATTCTTAGCTGACCGTGCTGACAAGCAAGCCCTGTTAAACAGAGCAAAAGCTGAATTTACTGCTGAAGAAGCACGTGGCCGTTCTTTAACTCAGCAGTTTGCTGATAATGAAGGCAAGTTAGCTGCTAAAGAAGCTGAATTAATCGCAGCTCAAGGTACTTTAGGTGAGATGTTTGGTATTGTTCGTGGTGCTGCAACCGAGACTATCGGTGGTATCGCTATGTCTAATATCAGTGCTCAGTACAAAGGCCGTGAACAACTGCTGCAAAAGCTGGCTGAAGCCAAAGAAATTCCAGAGATTAAAGAACTGGAAGAGCTGTGGATTGCTTTGCAAACTGAAATGACTGAGTCTGCCAAAGTTTCTAAGTTTGAAGGTAATGTTGTAGGCTTAGACGGTAATGCTGCTACTGCAAGCGTCACTCGTGTTGGTGCTTTCAACCTTATTTCTGACGGTGGCTACTTAGTATTCAACGCTGATACTCAGGAAATGCAACCTTTGGTTAAACAACCAGAGTCTTACATTGTTTCTGATGCTGAAGCGTTTAAAAATGCTGCTGCCGGTGAAGTAAAACCAGTTTATATTGACCCTACTGGCGGTAACTTACTGCGTCTGAAAACTCAGGAAGCTACATTAACAGAACAGTATCACCAAGGTGGTACACCAGGTTACGTAATTACGGCTTTATTGCTGATCGGTTTACTGATTGGTGCTATCCGTTTCGTATCTCTGACTGCAGCCTCTGCTGGCGTAAAAGCTCAGCTGAAAAACCTGAATAATCCTTCAGAGAAAAACGCTTTAGGCCGTATTCTGAAAGTTTATCACGACAACAAATCTGTTGACGTTGAAACTTTAGAACTGAAACTGGACGAAGCCATTATGCGTGAAACGCCAGATATCGAAAAAGGTATCGGTATTATCAAGCTGATCGCTGCTGTTGGTCCTTTATTAGGTCTGTTAGGTACAGTTATCGGTATGATCGGTGCGTTCCAGGTTATTACCCTACACGGTACTGGCGACCCGAAAATCATGGCTGGTCAGATTTCAATGGCGTTAGTAACAACTGTTCAAGGTCTGTTATGTGCTCTGCCATTATTGTTTATCCACTCTTTGTTACAAAGTAAATCAAACTCAGTCCTGCATGTTCTGGATGAGCAAAGCGCTGGTATCATCGCTGCTCATGCGGAGAAGGAGAAAGCGTAATGCATAGCCTGATAGAGCTTTGGGAATCTGTCAGGGATTTTATCGCGACCGGCGGTGATGTGTTGTATATCGTCGCCCTAGTGCTCTTCATCATGTGGGTATTGATCATAGAGCGCTTCTGGTTTATCAACCGAGAGTATCCAGTACTGCGTGATAAAATCATTGCAGACTGGAATGCCCGGGTTGATACAACCTCATGGTATGCGCATAAAATTCGTGATGCGTGGGTGTCTGAGGCATCTACCAAACTGCGTGAGCGGATCGGAGTAATCAAAACCTTGGTTGCTATCTGTCCTATGGTTGGTTTGTTAGGTACTGTCACCGGTATGATCGCTGTATTTGAAATTATGGCGGTGCAAGGTACCGGTAACCCAAGACTGATGGCAGCTGGTATATCTATGGCAACAATCCCAACTATGGCTGGTATGGTTGCTTGTTTATCAGGTGTATTTGTAACGTCTAAACTGGAAGGTAAGGTGAAATCAGCAGTTCATGAATTAGCTGATAACATGCCTCATCATTGATAGAGAGTAATTTATGGCACGTAAAATTAGACGTGAAGCCGAAGAGGCAGCAGTAGATTTAACGCCGATGTTGGACGTTGTATTCATCATGCTGATCTTCTTTATCGTAACGACTTCATTCGTTAAAGAAGCTGGTATAGATGTACTTCGCCCTAAAGCGACAAAAGCGATACAGAAGCCGTCAGCCACTATCTTTATCGCTATCCGTGCAAACGGTGAAATCTGGATGGATAAACGTGCTGTAGACGTTGAGCGTGTTGGTGCAACAGTTGAAAAACTGTTAGCTGAATCGCCAACTGATACAGTCATTATTCAGGCAGATAAAGAAGCTAAGCATGGTGTTGTGGTTTCAGTAATGGATCAGATCAAGCTGGCTGGTATCGATAAGATTTCGATCGCTGCGGAGAACAAGTAATATGGTAAGGTTATTACTATCACTGGTTGTTGGTGCGGTAATAACGTTTTTCCTGTATGTGTTGATGGCATTCCTTATAGGTGGGGATGATACGTTCACCAATGCTAAAAAGGAACAAATCGTTATTGAAATAAACTCGACACCGCCTGAGTCAAAAGCTCAGACTCGTGTTCGGGTACCGCCACCACCACCACCGCCGCCACCAGAGCCGCCAAAAGCTCCGGTTGCTGAACCCGCTTCGACAGACACAGGTGGAACCATTGGGTTTAACATGCCGTCTGTTGACGTAGGTGGTGCAAGTTCAGGATTGGGCGATCCATCTTCAGCAATGATGCGTGATGGCGATGCTACTCCGATAGTTCGTATCGAACCAAAATACCCGGTACAGGCAGCTCGTGATGGCCTGCAGGGTTGGGTGAAAATGCGTTTTACTATTCTGGAAGATGGCAGCGTTGGCGAAGTTACTGTTGTAGAAGCTGAACCTAAACGTGTATTTGACCGTGAAGCAATTCGTGCTCTGAAACGTTGGAAATATTCACCAAAAGTGGTCGATGGTAAGGCAGTACAGCAACCAGGTATTATGGTTCAGCTGGACTTCTCTTTAGACCAGGGGGGTTAACACTATGAAGAAAATGACTACTCTAACTTCTGCGTTGATCGTACTAGCCAGTTTTGGTGCAACGACTCTGAGTTCCTATGCTGTAGCGGCTCCGGATCCGAAAAAGATTGAAGAACGGAAAAACCGCAAATCAAGCGCTGTAGGTGAGAAAGTAGGTAAAGCTATAGCTAAAGCCTACGAACTTTATAGTGCTGAACAGTTAAACGAAGCTATTGCTACATTGCAGGGTGTTGAGTCCAGCAATGAGTTTGACATGGCGTATTTGAATCGTTTTTTAGGCAACATGTGGGCCGCTAAAGACGAGAAGAAAGCCATTGACTACTTACGCAAAGCAATGAAGCCAGATGTGTTAAGTTTTGCAGATCAGGCTGCAGGTACTCGTTTACTTGCTGACTTATTGTTAAGTGATAAGCAATATAATGAAGCGATCAAAACTTATTACCAGTGGATGGATTTCACTGGTGAGAAAGATGCGAACGTTTATCTGCGTATTGCCAGTGCTTACATGGAAACAAAGCAGTATCAAAAGGTCATTGAACCTGCTGATATGGCTATTGCTATGCAAGACAAAGCTAAGCCAAACGCTGGTCCTTATACGTTGAAGTTTTCAGCTTATTACGAGATGAAAAACAACAAAAAAGTGATCGAAGTGTTAGAGACCACAGTGCAAATTTTCCCTTCGGATAAACGCTGGTGGACTTATCTGGCTCAGTTTTACAGTATTGACGAGCAATATGAAAAAGCTTTAGTTACCTTAGAAGTTGCTGCTAGGCAAGGTATGTTGGAAACAGCGAACGAGTATAAATTATTGTCTCAGCTGTATTCAAACTCCAATGTCCCATACAAAGCGGGCGCGACTCTGGAAAAACATATTAAGTCTGGTTTAATCACTAAAGATAAAACTATGCTGAACAGTATGGCCGGTTCGTTCCAGGCAGCGCGTGAAATGGAGAAAGCCGCTCAGTATTACGGTGAGTCAGCTCAGTTAGACAATGATGCCGATGCCTATCGTCGTCAGGGTTCTTCACTGATCCTTGCTGAAAAATACTCTGCTGCTGTAGTGGCTCTGAATAAATCATTGGATGCTGGCGTAAAAGTCAAAGGTCCTGTGTATTTGGCTCTGGTTGAAGCTTACTTCTATCAGAACAAATTCAGAGACGCTTACCAGGCAGTGCAAAAAGCTAAGGCCGATCCCAAGTATGCCCGTCAGGCTGCAAGTTGGGAAAGCTACATTAAAGAACGCGCCAGTAAGAAAAACATAACGCTTTAATTGTTTAAAAAACCCTGCTCCGGCAGGGTTTTTTCTTTTATACCCTTTCCGTATTTAATTCGTAGTTTTCCTGTTTGTATCTGTTGTATTCCAAGCTGACGCTTTATTGACTGCGTTATCTCGCTTCAGTCACATGATCCTGACGACTCACCGGCTTGCCGCTTCCCCGCAACTCCATGTTACCCGGGGAGAGCATCAGTTGGTCTGTATTTTTGTGGTATCAGTGACAGAGTAGACTAGGGGGCTATGTTATTTATTTTCCTGCAATTTGCTGCTTGAATCGTCACTTAGTTTAAAAAATATGCGAACAGTTAAGGCTTTCTAAAAAACTGTTGACACCTTTGGCCTCGGCCCCTAGAATTCGCCTCGTCTTGTAGGGGATTGCTTAGCAACCTCTGCAATTGGTGTGGGGCTATAGCTCAGCTGGGAGAGCGCTTGCATGGCATGCAAGAGGTCAGCGGTTCGATCCCGCTTAGCTCCACCAAAGATTTTGTTCCAGTGTCCCTTTCGTCTAGAGGCCTAGGACACCGCCCTTTCACGGCGGTAACAGGGGTTCGAATCCCCTAAGGGACGCCAACAAAATCTGACAAACTGACTGTAGTGTCCCTTTCGTCTAGAGGCCTAGGACACCGCCCTTTCACGGCGGTAACAGGGGTTCGAATCCCCTAAGGGACGCCAATTAGTCAGTACAATTAGTGATGTTTATGCGCCTGTCCCTTTCGTCTAGAGGCCTAGGACACCGCCCTTTCACGGCGGTAACAGGGGTTCGAATCCCCTAAGGGACGCCAACATCATATGAAGATCTATCCAGTGTCCCTTTCGTCTAGAGGCCTAGGACACCGCCCTTTCACGGCGGTAACAGGGGTTCGAATCCCCTAAGGGACGCCACTTCAGCGTTATATCTGCAAGTGGGGCTATAGCTCAGCTGGGAGAGCGCTTGCATGGCATGCAAGAGGTCAGCGGTTCGATCCCGCTTAGCTCCACCAATTTCTACAGCTCCACTCAATCCTTAGCTCCATCCAACTCACTAGTTATGCCTATTTATTGTTGCAGTCTGACTACACTCCAGAATTCTTCACATTTTATCTTTAGCCTTTAAAGCAAAAAAAGCGACTTTACAGCCGCTTCCTGACATTCCTCAAATTTCGTTACATTTTCACTCTAGACCTAAAACCAAAGGTAGCATTAAATCTGCGATAACAGGTTGTGCTTCCAGGTTCGGATGCAGTCCATCCGCTTGCATCCAATGCTGTTTTAACGCTATGGTCTCCATAAAGAAAGGCCAAAGTGGTATTTGCTGCTCTTCTGCGACTTTTGGATATAAATTGGTAAATTGTGTGGTGTAACGTGGGCCATAGTTCGGCGGAATACGTATTTGCATTAATACAGCTTCGCTTTCCTGTTGCCTGATATGCTGCACCATCGCATTGAGATTAGTCTCAAGCTGTGGCACAGGAAAACCACGCAGGCCATCATTGGCTCCTAGCTCAATCAACACATAATCGGGTTTGTGTTGTTCGAGTAAGGCGGGCAAGCGTGCCAGGCCACCAGCAGAAGTCTCGCCGCTGATGCTGGCATTGACCAGGGTCCAGCCGCTGTCTTGTTGCTTCAGCTTTTGCTGTAGCAGATAGACCCAACTTTGTTGTTGGCTTAAACCATAACCGGCGCTCAGACTATCGCCCAGAATTAACAGCGTTTTGGCCTGCACTGCAGCTGCAGTGAACGACAGGACCAAAAGCATAACGTAGATCAATCGAATCATGAAAACACCTATACCTCATATTGTTGCAAAAGATGTTGTAAAAACAGTTCAGCTCACCGGATCTGAGCTTACCATACTGCAAGATATCCACCTCACGATCAATCAGGGCGCGACAGTTGCCATTGTTGGTGCTTCAGGTTCAGGCAAATCCACTCTGTTGGGTATACTGGCAGGTTTGGATTTGGCTTCATCCGGTGAAGTGTATCTGGCTGGCCAGCCGCTGCATAAATTGTCTGAAGATGAACGCGCTGAATTAAGAGCCCGTTCTGTTGGTTTTGTGTTTCAGTCTTTTTTACTCTTACCCAGCCTGACTGCGCTGGAAAATGTCACGTTGCCTGCTGAACTGGCAGGCATGCCAGATGCACGAGCTCGTGGTCTTGAGTTACTGGCACAGGTTGGGTTAAGTCACAGAGCCGATTTTTTCCCTAATCAAATGAGCGGTGGTGAGCAGCAGCGAGTTGCGATAGCCCGGGCTTTTATTACCAAACCTGCGGTACTTTTTGCAGATGAACCTTCGGCGAACCTGGACAGCGCGACAGGTGAAAAAATCGAAGATCTGTTATTTGAACTGAACGAGCAACAAGGCACAACCTTAGTGCTGGTGACCCACAACCATGAACTGGCGCAACGTTGCCAATACAGATTCCAGATGCATGCTGGCCATTTAGCTGCTGATTTAACTCAGACTACAGAGGACAAACGCCATGTGGGGTAAAATCGCCTGGCGACTGTTCTGGCGCGAATTAAGCCGAGGCGAGTTATGGGTGATCGCCTTTTCACTATTTCTGGCGGTATTAACAGTAGTGAGTTTGTCTGGTATCACTGAATCTGTGCGTTCTGCTTTGTATCAGCGCAGCGCCAACTTTGTAGCCGCAGATAAAATTTTGCGTTCCAGCATAGGTTTTAATGAACAGGTTCAACAACAAGCAGATCAGCTGCAACTGAAATCATCTCGTCAGGTGCAGTTTAATTCCATGTTGTTTGCCAAAGATCAGATGCAGCTGGTGTCTGTTAAAGCAGTATCAGCAGCTTATCCATTAAGAGGCGAGTTAAAATTAAGTCCCTCCCTGAGCGATACCACTGCGCTTGCATCGTTGCAGCCGAATCAGTTGTATCTGGAAAGTCGGCTTTATAGTTTGCTGAATATCAAGGTAGGCGACAGCCTTGAGCTGGGTGAAAAAGTATTTACCGCAGCAGGCGTGATAGTGGCTGAACCAGATGCGCCACTGTCAGTATTTGGCAGTTCACCTCGCATTTTGATGCATCTGGATGATGTGGCCGCTACGGCTATTATTCAGCCTGGCAGCAGAATTAATTATCGCTTAATGTTTGCCGGTTCTCAGCAAGACCTTGAATTGCTGGAGACTCAAAGTAAAGAATTGCTGGGTCCACAGGACAGATGGCAACAAATGGACAGAGAATCCGCCATAGGAGGCGCTCTGGACAGATCTGAGCGGTTCTTATTGTTATCAGGTCTGTTGGGTATAGTGCTGGCCGCTTGTGCCGCTGCTGTGGCCGCTAACAGGTATAGTCAGCGTCATGCCCGTTCAGTGGCTGTGATGAAAGCTCTGGGGGCCACTACGACCTTAAGCCGGAAAATTTATGGTAGTCATCTGTTGTTTGTGGTGATTTTCAGTGTTGGTTTTGGTTTGCTGGCCGGTCAGCTGTTAGTGCAGTTAAGCCAATGGGGCGTTGCTTTCTGGATGCCTGAGTATCTGGCTGAATTCAGTTTCAGGCCTTTAGGTCTTGGTGTACTGACGGCCGCAATTTGTGCCGTACTGTTTTCAGCCCGGCCTTTATGGCGTCTGGCTGCAGTACCTGCACTTAATGTGCTGCGCGAGAAGCCGGATCAAATGAAATTTGACCCGGTGCATTTAATCAGTGGCTCTGTGGCTATCTGGTTATTGATGTGGCTATTTAGCGGCGATTTATGGATCAGCAGCTGGTTATTTGTGTTGTGTCTGGTATTCGCTTCTCTGCTGATGGGTTTTGCCGCCGTTATGGTCCGGGTGGCTAAACCTATGGCCGCTGGACAAAGCAGCGCTTTACGGCTGGCACTGGCGAATTTACGCCGCAGATTATGGCCAAATGCCTTTCAGTTGATCACTTTTAGTCTGGCGTTGTTTTTAACTCTGCTGTTGTATTTTTTACGCTCTGAGTTACTGGATCAATGGCAACAACAAGTGCCAGAAGGGGCACCGAATCAGTTTCTGGTGAATTTAACGGAGCAGGACAAAACTTCACTGCAACAACTGGCAGTTCAGCACAACTTAGAGCTGACCGAATTTTATCCTATGGTGAATGGTCGGGTACTGGCGGTGAACGGTGAAAACTTTGCCGATGAAGCAACCAAAGAGAAACCTGAACAACGTCAGGGGGTTGGGCGCGAGCTGAACTTAACCTGGTTAAATGAAATGCCTGACAACAATGAACTGGAAAGCGGCCAATGGTTTAGCGCCCAATCCAAAGCTGAAGTGTCGGTCGAGTCGCAAATGGCAGAGCGATTGGCATTAAAACTGGGTGACAAGCTGCAATTTTCAGTCGGAGGGCAACTGTTTGAAGCGACGATCAGCAGTATTCGTAAAGTCGACTGGAACAGTTTACAGCCGAACTTCTATATGGTGTTGTCACCTGATCTGATGCAGGGCTTTCCGGCTACTTACATTACCGCCTTTTACTTACCTATGTCAGAGCAGGAGTTGTTGAATCAAATAGTGCGGCAATTCCCAACAGTCAGCCTGATTTCTGTCGATACCATTTTAAAGCAGGTCAACGACATTATCAGTCAGGTCTCAGTGGCTTTAACCTTTATTCTGATTTTAGTGTTTGCATCCGCTGTTTTGGTACTGGTCGCGCAGGTGCAGGCCACGCTGGAACAGAGGGAGCAGGAGCTGGCTATTTTACGGACCTTAGGCGCTAAATCGGCTTTTCTAAAAGCAGCGCTTTTGTATGAGTTTGCCGCTTTGGGGGCTTTAGCCGGGCTTTTTGCCACTATTCTGGCAGAGGTTCTGCTGGCCGTAGTGCAACAGCAATTCTTTGATTTGCCTTACCAGCCGCACTGGAATTTGTGGTGGCTTGGCCCTGTATTGGGTGTCGCTTTAGTCACAGTGCTCGGTGCATGGCAGGTCAGGCAGTTACTTAAGATGTCAGGCAGTACCTTATTACGGCGCGCCCTTCAAAATTGAAGGGCGTTTAAGGCGTCTTTTAAATGGCTGTGGTTAAACTGAAAACCATTGTCCAGTAAACGTTTTGGTTGCACGTTCTGACCAAACAAAAGTAAATCAGCCATTTCACCAAAAGCTAAACGTAATACAAAACCAGGCACTGTAAAAGGTGCCTTTTTGCCAAAACGTTCAGCCAGCAGCTGGCTGAATTGTTTGTTGCTGACAGGGCGGGGGGCTGTTGCATTAAAAGGCCCGCTTAAATCATCCCGTTGCAGTAAAAAATAAATGATCCGCAGCATATCTTCCAGATGGATCCAGGACATAAACTGTTTACCATCCCCTATAGGGCCGCCTAAACCCAATTTAAACAACGGCAGCATTTTTGCTAAAGCTCCGCCTTGACTACTCAGTACTATGCCTGTGCGTAGCAAGCAGACTCTTGTCTGTGGACTTGCAGCACGTTGAGCCAGGTTTTCCCAGCGGGCACAAATATCATGGCTGAATTCAGGGTAAAAGGAACTCTGTTCTTCCGTCACTATTTCACTGCCCTGACGACCATAAAAACCTATAGCTGAGCCGCTAATCAATACCTTAGGTGGGGTGGTAGAGTGCTGGATTTTTTCTGCCAGTGCTTCTGTTAATTGCCAGCGGCTTTGGCAGATTTTTTGTTTTTGCGATTCACTCCAGCGTTTATCTGCTATGGGCTCACCGGCCAGATTGATCACTGCATCTATCTGGTTGAAGTCGATATCGTCAAGAGAGTGTTGATAATCAGCCTCAACACCAAGGATTTGCCTGGCGTTGACTGATGATCGGCTAAGGATTATAAGTTGATGCTGGCCTTGCCATCCTGCAATGAGCGCACGGCCTATCAGTCCGGTTGCACCGGTGATCAGGATCTTCATTGTTAAAAGCCTCCACAACTAAAGTATTGAATACAGCCAAGTATAAGCGTATTAATACGGTTGTGAGGCTTATTGTGGTTTAGTATGAACTTGCTTTAATAATTCGATACGTTGCTTGATATGGTACAACTGGCATTGTTTGTAGTATGCACTGGCAGTTTTGCTATCGGGTAATTGGCCAATAAACTGCCAGCGGCAGTCCTGTTCAGCGTACAGAGCAAAGGTTTGACGGGATTTATTAAAGAGTTTTAAGCCATCCTGACGGCCCGTACTGTTTGCTTGCTCTTCCAGTTTGAATAAATGGTTGTTTTCCCAAGTGGTTAATTCCCGTCTGCTCTGTTCAAGCTGCTGATCCAGACATTGCATATACTCTACTTTAGATAATGTTTTTTGATCACAGGCTTCTGTGGCAGCAAGCGAAAATGCACTGAAAGTGGTTGCGAGCAGCATTAGTTTGATCATTTTAGTCCTGACTCCGGAAAACGAATGACAAAACGGGCCCCACCCAAAGGGCTTTGGGACACCTGCAGTTCACCTGAGTAGGATTTCACCAGCTCAGAGACAATAGAAAGACCCACGCCATGCCCTTCTTTGTAAGTATCGAGTCGGGTACCACGCTGAAATAATTCTTCCCTTTTATCCTGCGGAATACCTGGACCATCATCTTCAATATCCAGTTGCAACGGTTTGCCAAAGGCGCTGATTTTGACACGTCCATTACAAGCTTTGCAGGCATTGTCGAGCAGGTTGCCTAATATTTCCATCAGATCGGTTTCATCACCGCGAAACACGACCTGATCGGTACACTGAATTTCGATCATACAGCCTTTGTCGTGATAAATTTTGCTTAAAGCTTGTTCCAGTTTATCAATCAGTGGTTTCACTTTAATTTGTTTATGCCACAAATCCTGGCCTGAACTTGAAGCCCTTTTTAACTGATGCTCTATCATGCCAGTAATACGGTCAAGCTGTTCGCGCAGTTCGGGTTGTTCGGACAGCTTCGAGGTGCGTAATACAGCTATAGGCGTTTTTAATGCATGAGCCAAATCACTTAAATGATGACGGTAGCGTTGCTTTTGCCTGTTCTGATTTGCCAGCAACAAGTTTAGGTCTTCTTTGATTTTGTTCAGTTCAGAAGGGTAGTCGTGCAACAGTTGTTCCTGTTGACCACTTTCGAGCTTATGAATTTCTTTATCTAAAGAGGTTAAAGGCTTAGTGATCCAATAATAGGCTAACAAAGTTAACCCTATCAGCACCAAAGCTATGCCAATAAACCACTGACTCAGGGTTTTTCTGAAGGTGTCGAGTGGCTCCTGCAACAGTTGATCATTTTGCACTACATGAATGGTCAAAGGCAGGGTGTTATCACCTAAGTCAAACAGCACTGAAAAAGACAGTACCCAGTATTTCTGCTGGTACTGTTCCATCAATACAAACTCATGCGAGGCTGGCAAAATCTGATGGGTAGGGGGATCAAATTGCTGATTAATAGAAGAATCGGACTGCCATAACAGTTCGTTTTCACTGGTAATAAAAGCGGCTAAACCTGAATCTGGCCGGTAGAAATCCGGCGGCAGCAGGTTGTTACTCAGCTCCACTTTGCCGTCATTAGGATGTACTTCCGCCAAAATGGAGTACATATGTACTTCAAGTTTCTGCTCAGTACTGGTCAGCAGTTGGGTGTAAAAAGCCTGTTCTATCGCAAAAAATGAACTCGGTAATAAAAAGAACAGCAAAAACAGGCTGATAATACCCTGACGAACCTTGAGCGATAACTGCATTTAGCTGACAACCATGGTAAAACGGTAACCGCGGCCACGCAGAGTTTCTATAGGTTTTAGCTCGCCGTCCGGGTCCAGTTTTTTCCGCAGACGCAGCACAAAGACTTCAATGACATTACTGTCCAAATCGAAATCCTGATCGTAAATATGTTCTGTCAGCTCAGTTTTGGAAATCACTTTATTTGGGTTGTGCATAAAGTACTCCAGTACTTTGTACTCATATGCCGTCAGACTGACTTCGTCCTCGCCAAGCCAGACTTGCTGGGTTCTGCTGTTGAGCTTCACAGGGCCTGAATGCAACATTGGATCCGGCTGACCAGCAGCACGGCGTATCAAAGCATTAATACGGGCCAACAGCTCTTCAGTATGAAAAGGTTTAGTCAGGTAGTCATCTGCTCCGGCATCCAAACCTTCAACCTTTTCCTGCCAGCTGCCACGGGCTGTTAATACAATAACAGGAGTTTTAATATCATTTTGGCGGGCTTTACGAATAAGACTCAGACCATCCATTTTAGGCAGGCCTATATCGATAATGGCCAAATCATAAGGGTATTCGCTTAACTTAAACCAGCCGTCCGCTCCATCATGGGCTACGTCTACGCTAAATTGCTGTTGCACTAAATGCTCGCGGATTTGTTCCGCCAATAAAGTCTCGTCTTCAACAACTAATAAACGCATGTGGCTTCCTTTTTAAACTGGCATAAACAAAGTGGGGTTATGCTAAAACACTCTGTCAGTGTCGGCAATCCTTAACATCAGACAAATCGTTGAAAGTATAAGAACTAAGGTCTGAATTGCTGCTGAACACCTTTACCCGTCGTACTTGAAACCGCAGCTTTGTTGGCTGCGCGCTCTCACCCCAGTCACATAAGACAACTATGCTCCAGGGGCCTCGCTTGCCGCCTCGCTGCAACTCCAATTACTTAGTTTTGTTTTGTTTTAAATATGTAAAAATATTGATGCAAAAAGTTGTATTTTGGCTATCTTTATTGACGAGGTTGCAACTCAAAGTGGTTCTTTTGTCTCTGCTTACCGGATTGTAGTTGCTGGCAACAACCTTCAGTAACACAGTGAAGAGGCAAGGAACTGTTAAAAGGAGAGAACTGTGATGAAAATCGCACTCGTTGCAGCAGTCATGGCCAGTCTGGCCTGTGCAGTTAACTTAACCGTAGCACAAGAAATGGCGAAAGCCCCTTTGTCTGTGCCGGCGGCAGCAAAAGTCGCTGATAAAGCCAAGCTGAATATTAATCAGGCTTCTGTAGAGCAATTAGACGCATTACCTGGTATTGGTGAGAAAAAAGCTCAGGCCATTAAAGACTACATCAGTGCCAATGGCCCTATTAAAGATCAAAAGCAACTGACAGAAGTCAAAGGCATTGGTGAGAAACTGGCGGCGCAGGTCGCGGAGCACGTCAGCTTTTAAACTGTCAGCAGCCCTTAACTAGGCGCTCGTCAGCTGTCGCCGAGCGCTTTCATTTGTTCATTCGCCCACTGAACTGCAGTGTGATACGCATCAGGCACAGCTTTAGTGTCGAGTTTCAGGGATTGGATCAATGCGTTCGCATCGTCCCAGGCCGCTTGTTCATAAAATTTAATTAATTGCAGAAATTGCGCCATAGGGCCAACACCATCGATCAGTGCATCTTTAATATCTTTGGACAGTGGTAGCTTGCTCATCACTGAACTCATGGGTTCATCCAGTATTGCGTCCATCAGCGACATCATGCCAGTTAAAAATGCTTTAGACAGCTCGGCAAAACCTGCAAGACGCGCGATGTCTTCAGCAAAACGGGCTCTGGTCATTGCCAGGCGCATTAACTCAGCAGGCTTGTCGCTGCTGATTTGGGCGGTAAAAAGCACGGATAAAAAGCGTTTGAGTTCAGCCTGCCCCAACACCACTATAGCTTGTTTAATAGTGGCTATTTCAGCGCGGCGTTTAAACACGGCAGAGTTGGTGTAACGCAGTAGCTTGTAAGACAAATGCACATCCCGCTCAAACACGCAGGTGATGGTATTTAAATCCATTTCAGTTTTGGCTGTTTCATACAACAACTCTGCCAAAGTCATTTGCGCGGGCGACAAAGCCCGGCTTTGCATCATCTCGGGGCGGGAGAAAAAATAGCCCTGAAAATAATCAAAGCCTAAATCTAACGCCTGCAGAAACTCTTCATTGGTTTCTACCTTTTCCGCCAAGAGTTTGATATGAGGAAACTCCTTAATGGCGTCTTTAATTTGTAGCATGGTATCGAGGCTGGTCGCGCGAAAATCAATTTTAATAATGTCGATAAGCGGGTAGAAATGCCGCCAGACCGGTTGATGAATATAATCATCCAGCGCCAGTATATAGCCCTGAGCTTTTAGAGACTCACATTCAGCTAATAAACGTTTGCCTGGCTGCACTGTTTCCAGTATCTCGATCACCACTTGCTCACAAGGCAACATGGACGGGTATTTTTTTAATAAAGAATCAAGCGTAAAGTTGATAAAGCCAGGCTTGTCGCCCAAAAACTCATCCAGACCTAAATTCAGTTGACTGCCTTCAATCATGCGTGAGGTGGCTTCGTTGCTGTCCACTTCAGGAAATACGTTTTCCACACCATCCCTGAATAACAATTCATAGGCAAACAGGTTTTTGTCTTTATCCAGAATAGGTTGGCGTGCTGTGTAAAAGTACATAGGTTCCTGAACAGCTAAACAGAAGTCATGCTTCAATGTAGCAAAGATCTACGGGAAAAGACTATGGTCTTACAGATATTTTCAAAGATCATGGAAGGAAACAGCAGGCAGACTCAGAATCCTGGTCCGCCTGCTTTGTATGAGTTAGTTATTCTCTAACTTATCAGATACTTGCTGAAACAATCGGCTTACATCGGCAGTTGGAGCAGAGGTGACCAGACTAACCAGCCAGGTCAGCAGTGCTGACACTAAAACGCCAGGTATGATGGCATAGAGGAAATCATTGAGCTGTTTACCATCAATTTGGTAAGGGCTGTACGCCCAGAACAGCACAGTCAGAGCACCAGCTGTGATACCCGCCAAAGCACCCCAGTGATTCATTCGCTTCCAGTACAGACTGATCAGCACCACAGGACCAAAAGCTGCGCCAAAACCTGCCCAGGCATTGGCGACTAAACCTAAAATGGAGCTGTTACTGTCCAGAGCCAGCAGAATGGCGACAAGAGCTACGGCAAAAACCGAAGCCCGGCCTACCAATACCTGCAGTTTGTCACTGGCGTTTTTATGCAAAAAGGTTTTGAAAAAATCCTGAGTTAAAGCGCTGGATGTCACCAGCAACTGAGAAGAGATGGTACTCATAATAGCGGCCAAAATAGCGGCTAATAATAAACCACCGACAAATGGATGGAACAATACCTGGGAGAGCAGAATAAAAATCGTCTCAGGGTCTTCCACCGGCATTTGGGTTTGCTGAACATAAGCAATGCCGACAAAACCTACCGCCATGGAGCCTAAAATGGAGATGATCATCCAGGACATACCAATACGACGTGCAGCTTTAAAATCTGCTACCGAACGTATTGCCATAAAACGCACAATAATATGCGGCTGACCAAAATAACCTAAACCCCAGGCCAATAAAGAAATAATGCCAAGTGCGCTGGTGCCGGTGAATAGGTCCAGATGTTTTGGATTCAGTTGCTCTATAGTGGTGAACATCTGGGTGGGCTGATCCAAAGCGCCAAAAGCGACCAGTGGCACCGTAACCAGAGCGACAAACATAATAATGCCCTGTACAAAGTCCGTCATACTGACCGCCAGAAAGCCGCCTAATAAAGTGTAGGTAATGACGACACCTGCGGTCAGAAACAGGCCAAATTCATAATCCAGCCCAAAAACTTCGTCAAATAATTTGCCGCCTGCAACCATACCTGATGAGGTATACAAGGTGAAGAAAACCACTATGACGACGGCAGATACCAGACGTAATAACCGGGTCGGGTCGGCAAAGCGATTTTCCAGGTAGTCGGGCAGGGTGATAGAATCTTTTGCCAATTCAGTGTACACCCGAAACCGTGGTGCCAGCAGTATGTAGTTCAGGTAAGCACCTATGACTAAACCAACACCAATCCAGATTTGTGATATACCTGCGACATACATAGCGCCTGGTACACCCATAAGTAACCAGCCACTCATGTCAGAGGCACCAGCGGATAAGGCGGTCACACCGGGGCCAAGTTTACGGCCACCTAACATGTAGTCGGATAAGTTGCTGCTGGATTGGCGGTAGGCGTACAAGCCTATTGCCAGCATAGATAAAAAATAAATGGATAACGCTAAAATGGTTGCCGTGGCCACTGTGATTCTCCCGCATTGTTATTGTTGTAGTTATAAAGTGGTCGCATGCTATCAATAGCTTTGGGTAACAGCCAGTTTTTTAAGTCAGACAAACAAAGCTTCGCTGCCAATTACGGCCGACTTTTACTCAGGGTACAATTCTGGCAGTGCAGATTTATCACTTGTCTTTTCCAGTGATAACTTAGACCAGCAAATCCATAACATTTTGCCTTGCCAGCTTTGCTGATTTTTTTGATACAGCTGCTGATTCAGCAATTGTAATTGCTCGGTAAAGTTTTGATCTTTGCACCAGAGTGCTAATTCGGTCAGTGAAGCCGGTGTTCTGCCAAACTGTTGCTGAGCCCATAACATCAGCCACTGTCTTGTTGCGCCCGCGTCGTTGTTATGACAAGTCAGCTGCAGTTTTTTCGGATTGGCTCTGGCAGAACCTGAATTGTGCACCATAGCTTTTGTTACACCGGCTCTTTTTGGTCTGAACCAAACTAATGCAAGCACGGAGCAAAGCCAGAGTACTGCCAGTACTGAGCTGGTGTAATTCCATTGCCATGGATTGTGTTCTGCAGCTGCCGTAGTCAGTCCTTGTGTCGCTGGCACCACCACAGCTGCGCTGCCTTGTTGCGGCAGTTCAGGATTCACCTCTACCGTTAAACGTTTTTCCGGCAAGGTAGCGTAATGCACTGAATTGGTTTTTTTGTTCCACCAGGGCAGCTTTACTTCTGGCAAAACCAGTTCCCCGGTTTTGTTGGCAACTACTGCCATGCTAAATACTTTTTGTGACACCAGGGTGCCATTACGCTCCGCTTGTTTGGCTTGTGGCTGTTCTTTGTAAAGTTTTACGCCATCAGGTGCATTCAGTGGCAGGTCGGGCAACTGGTGTTCAGCCACATCCAATGCAGTTAATGTAATAGTGCGGGTGACTGGTTCGCCTTGAGTTAACTGTTCTGTGGCTGGACTCCATTCTTCATTTAAGCTGACTAAATCTGCGATCAGCCAGTCGCCTGGAAAGTTATCCGGCTTGGCCGCAACTTCAATAGTTAAATCATTGGCTGTGGCGCTGACCGCTTTGGTTTGAGCGAAATAGTCATAACGACCTGAGTTTCTGTCGAGCATTTCGCCGCTGAGTGTCGAGCCTGGCAGCACAAAAGTACCGCTGCGTTCTGGGATGATCCGGTATTTACGGCTAAAAGTGCGGTAGCGTTCGCCGTTAACTAATTCGCTGCCTTCTTTGTCTTTACCCAGTTGTTCTATGCTCAGGCCATCTACTTTAGGTTCGCTGAGTGAACCCCGTTGTAAATCGCCCTGAAAAAAGATTTTTACGTCCAGGTAGGCCAGCTGCTGCACATAAAGTTGTGTGCTATCCAGACTGCTTTGTAAAAACAGCTGTGGATCGTTAGTCGTTTGTGTCTGTGCCGAGCCTTTTATGACTTCGACTTCGATAGAGGAGGAGCTAACGCCTTCAATCTCAAAGG
Source organism: Rheinheimera sp. 1928-s (assembly GCF_029269265.1). Taxonomy (GTDB): domain Bacteria; phylum Pseudomonadota; class Gammaproteobacteria; order Enterobacterales; family Alteromonadaceae; genus Pararheinheimera. The sequence continues at coordinate 126,939 of NZ_JARIXP010000005.1, read as the reverse complement.
ATGGAATAGTAAAAGTACCACTTTGTTTTGCTTTAAGCAGCAGACGCCAACTGGTGGTGCGGCTGGCCTGACCGTTGATGATTTGCATTTGCTGGCCCATAGAAGGGCCTTGCACAATAAAATGTTGGTCCAGTACGGAGAAATCAGGTTGCTGTGCCACCTGATCGTCAGCGACCAGTTCCAGTACAGCCGTTTCACCCAATAACAACGGGTTTTTATCCAGGGAAACTTTTAGCTCAGTCAAAGCCCAGACTGGACTACTTAGTATTAAAAACAAGCCTAACCACTGCTTWACCATTCTTCGACAACTCCGGCTGGTGGTTGATCATAACGACGTTTTTGATATTCGAGCGCCATTTTACGGCGTAATAACAAAGAAGGATCGTCCTGTACTTTGCGTAATAAATTATCCAGTTGCTGACTCTGTTCGGCGTTGGCATTAGGCCAGGCTTCAGAAATCGCTTTGTGTTGCTGTTCCTGCTCTTCCTGCTGTGCAGCAGCCTGTTGTTCTGCTTGTTCAGCAGCTTGTTGCTGCTGCTCTTGCTTTTGCTGCTCGGTTTGACCTGGCGGCTGATCTTTTTGCGAAGCCGCATCATCGGCTTGCTGAGCAGACTGTTGCTCGGAAGATTGCTGTTCAGATGCTTGTTCGTCAGATTGTTGTTTTGACGATTCTGCACCTTCGCCCTGATCGTTGGATGATTCGCCTTGCTGCTGATCCTGGTCTTCGCCTTCACCTTGCTGCTGGTTTTGTTGCTGCTGTTGTTGCTCCAGTGCTTTTTGAACCACATCTATGTTTTGTTGGGCTTTATCAAGCGCCGGGTTTTTAGCCAGAGCCTGCTGATAGGCCTCAATGGCCTCTTCATATTTTTGCTGTTGCGCCAGACTATTACCAAGGTTATACAACGCATCAGCATTGTCCTGTTGACGATAAGACTGCTCAGCCGCGGGGTAATCTCCGGCTTTATAGGCGGCGTTGCCTTTCCACAGCGGGTCGTCAAAGTTTTGCCAGGCATCGCTGTAATCCCCTTGCTGATAAGACTGCTGTGCTTTTTGGCTTTTGGTCTGCCACAGATCATTCCATTCAAAGGCTTCTGCTTTGGGCAAAAACAGTACCAGTACAAAGACAGTCAAAGCGCCGCGTTTATGCAGCCACAACGCCAGAGGTAGCAGTAACCAGACCAGATAAACAGCGTTGTCTTGCCATTGATCACCAAAAAGCTTTTGTTGCTCTTCGCTATCAGCTTTTTTATCCAGAGGTTTTAGTGCCAATAAAGCGTCAATATCACTGTCTTCAGAACCCGCCACAGCAAAAACACCTGAACGTAGTTCAGCCAGCTGTTGTAACTGTGTCAAAGGAACCCGGGGTAGCACTATAGCGCCCTGACGGTCTTTTAATAACTCACCGTTACTTAACCGCACCGGCGCACCTTGGGTGGTGCCAAAGGCCAGTACAGATAAACGATGCGGCCAGTTGTCCATCAAATCACGTAACCGAGGGTAATCAGCGGAAGCAAAGCCGTCGGTAAAAAGCACCACGTCTCCTTGCAGATAACCGCCTTGTTTGAGTAGTTGATCGGCCAGTAGCAGGGCGGCTTCAAGGTTGGAACCTTGTACCGGCATAATGTCGGGGCTGAGTTCAGGCAACAGCAACCGGACGTTATTGTGATCCTGAGTTAAAGGCGAAATGACAAAAGCATCGCCGGCAAAACTGACCAAAGCCAGCTCCCCTTCTTTGACGCCATCGATATAGTCCAGGGCTTTAAAGCGGGCCAGGGTTAATCGGTCAGGCGATAAGTCGGTTGCACGCATCGACATCGACATATCCATCAGAATCACGGTGGCTTTTTTTAGCTGAAACACCGGTTGTGGTAAACGCTGCCAGCTCGGGCCAGCCAGAGCAATTACGCTAATCAGCCAGATGATCAGGACCAGCCACAGCACAGGTTTTTGCTGTTGTGTGGCTGGCACTGTCAGTAATTCTTTTTGCAGATGCGGTGCTATCCAATGTTGCCATGCACTTTGTGGCTGACGTAGTTTGGCAAACAAAACCCAAATCAACACAGTGGGCAGCACTAACCAAAAGTACTCCGGCCTTAACCAATGAAAATCAGCCCACATTTTTTATTCTCCCTGCAAAGCGCACCTGACTTAAGGCAAGTAACACAGAACAAAACAACGCCGCTAATAAAGGCCAGTGCAACAGGCTTTGCTGCGGGCGATAGCTGATTTGGTCGCGCTCAATAGGTTCTAACTGATCCAACAGTTTGTATATTTGTGCCAGTTCAGCCAAATCGCGGGCGCGGAAATACTTGCCACCGGTTTCTTCTGCAATACGGGTCAGCAGCACTTCATCTAAATCTTGCGACGGGTTGATTAACTGACGGCCAAAAATGCTTTGTTGCACCATTTGTTCGGCTCCAACACCTACGGTGTACACCTTGACTCCGGCAGCTTTGGCCAGTTGCAAGGCTTCCATAGGTTGAATAACACCTGCGGTGTTGGCGCCATCACTTAACAAAATCAGTACTTTGTTTGAGGTTTCATAAGTATTCAGCCGTTTCACTGCTAAGCCTATGGCTTCACCTATGGCGGTACGTTCGCCGACCAGACCCCGCACAGCTTCATCCAGCATGGTTTGAATGGTAGTTAAGTCATAGGTTAAAGGGGTTTGTTGATAAGCGGCATCGCCAAATAAAATCAGACCAATGCGGTCGCCTTTGCGTTTTTGAATAAAGTCGCTGACGACCAGCTTCACGGCCTGCAGTCTGTCTATGCTCTGGCCCTGATGCTGCATATCACTGATTGCCATAGAGCCGGATAAATCCAGCGCCAACATCAGATCCCGACCTTGTTGTGGCAAGGTGACGGTTTGTCCCAGCCATCTGGGTTGAGTGGCCGCCAACACTAAAAAACACCAACAGAGTAAAGCCAGTAAGGTTTTAACAGAGCGGGGTGCTTTACTTGTCAGGCCATGAGTCTGGCTACTGGCTTTGATCAGTGCTTTGTGTGTTAAAGGGCTGCCTTGCTGCTGTGTTTTACGTCGCAGCAACAAAGGCAAAGGTAATAGCAAAAACAACCAGGGGTAGCTGAATTCAAACATCAAAGCCGCTCCAGCTGTTTGACAGAAACTATATGCAGCCACTTTTCAGCAAATTGCCGATAAATGGTGAAATCAGCCTGATCCGATGCCGATTGATACAGCACTTTCTGTAAATCAGGCAAAGGCTGTTGGGGCAATTGTTGCTGTAAAAACTCCTGCCAGTGTTTCACAGGTGCAGACAACACAGTATGGCCAGGGCTGTAACAGCGGACCAGACGTTTCAGTAATTCGTTGAGCTCAGCGCTCTGATCTGGCTCTTTAATCAGCCGTAATTCTGCTTTGGCTTGACGCAGGGGCAAGGCTTTTTGCCATTTTTTCCAGAAAAAACGAAAGCCATAGGCCAGCAGTACAATAAGCAGCACTGCAAGCAACCACCAGCCCGGAGCCGGCGGCCAGAAGGTGTTCAGCATCGGCTCCTGAATATCAGCCAACGCCAGTTTGGGTTCAGTGTTCGCCATCAGGCCAACTCCTGTTTAATTGTTCAATCAAAGGCAAGGCTGCACTTATTTCTAAATAGCGACAGTTGAGCTTTTTTAAGTTCAATTGCAAAGCCTGTTGCCACTGGTTTTGCTGTTGCTTGTAACTGTCTTTTAAAGCGGATGAACCTAAATCCAGAGTTTTCAACTCCACACCATCTGTCACTGCCGCTAAACCAGAAGCAGACAAGGGCAGTTGCAAATCCAAAGGATCGGTAATATGCACACAACGAATTTCATTATGCTGGCGCATGGCCTGCAAATGGCGCAAGCCTTGTGCGTCAAGTGCGCTGAAATCTGAGATCACAAAAATAAGGGCACCTGGACGGGCTAAACGTCGCATTAAACCCAAAGCATGGTTAATGTTGGACTCTGCCGCCATGCCCTGATGTTGCTGCACTTTAATCAGTGCATTTAAGTAACGTAATACGGCCTGGCTACGCGCTGCAGGCTTAAGCTCCAGCAATTGCTGCTCACTGAAGACCAAGCCACCCAATTTATCGCCGGTTTCACGCACATGCCAGGCCAATAAGGCGGCTAAATGCGCTGCCTGTACCGACTTGAGCAGCAGTTTTGTGCCAAAACGCATCGACTCAGATAAATCGGTCAGGATAAAAACTGGCCGCTCTTTTTCTTCGCGAAATAATTTGGTGTGTACTTTGCCGGTGCGGGCTGTAACACGCCAGTCGATGGTTCGCACATCATCACCAGGTTGGTAATGCCGTACTTCATCAAACTCCATACCCCGGCCTTTACTGCGGGCCAAATAGGAACCAGCCAGCTTACTTTGAATCGCCATTTTGGGGGCTAAATCCAGCAAGGCATGATGACGCTGGTAGGCCAACAACTGCGGCAGATCCAGATGGATACCGTCTGTGGCCAGTTGTTGTAATTGAAGTTGGGTATTCATCAATGGCGCATCAGGCAACAGGAACCAATTTTAAAATCTCTCTGAGCACATCATCTGTGCTTAAACCCTGAGCTTCGGCATCGTAAGTTAAAATTAAGCGATGACGTAACACATTAAAAAATACAGCCTGAATATCATCCGGCGTAACAAAGTCACGGCCTTCTAACCAGGCTTTCGCACGGGCACAACGTTCCAGTGCAATACTGGCGCGTGGGCTGGCACCATAAGCTATCCATTTCGCCAGTTGCTCGCTGTAGGCGGCGGCATTACGGGTTGCCATCACCAACTGCACTATATAGTTTTCCAGGCTCTCGGCCATATGCAGTTTTAAAATGTCCTGGCGGGCGGCAAAAATATCAGCCTGGCTGATAGGGCTGAGTTTGGCTTTTTCATGAGCTAAAGCCTCACCCCGGGTTAAACGTAAAATAGCCAGTTCAGTGGCTGCATCCGGATAATCCACTTTGAGGTGCAATAAAAAACGGTCCAGCTGTGCTTCAGGCAAAGGATAAGTACCTTCCTGCTCCAGCGGGTTTTGAGTTGCCATGACTAAAAACAGCTCGGGCAGGGCATAAGTTTTGCGGCCTACGGTAATTTGTTTTTCCGCCATAGCTTCTAACAAGGCCGACTGCACTTTAGCCGGTGCACGGTTAATTTCGTCCGCCAGAATAATATGGTGAAACAAAGGGCCAGCCTGAAATTCAAATTGCCCGGTTTCAGGACGGTAAATATCTGTGCCTGTTAAATCGGCGGGTAATAAATCCGGCGTAAACTGAATGCGGTGAAAACGACCTTCTACGCCGTGTGCCAAAGCGTTGACCGCTCTGGTTTTGGCTAGGCCTGGTGGGCCCTCCACCAGCAAATGACCATTGGCCAATAAAGCCAACAAAATACCTTCCGTCAGCGCATGCTGACCTAAGACCTGGCTGTCCAGATAGTCTTTTAAAGCGGAGAATGCCTTTACCATAATACTCACTACTGTTTTTAAGTTATTGTCGTCAGCTATTGTTGTTTATTTTCCAAGCAGTTAGCTCAAAAAAAAGCTAGGCTAAGACCACTTGCTTTTATATAAGGTTCAAGACGTTTTAAAACAAGTGTTTTAATTTGCCTAATCTCTGGTTACAATCGAAATTATCTACAGGTCAGACCTGTCACGAGTCACACTAAGAGGATTGTCCATGGCTGCGCCACTACAACTTACCACACGTCAAGGAGACCGTATCGCCATAGTGCGTGGTCTGCGTACTCCATTTGCTAAACAAGCCACCGAATTCCATGGCGTCTCAGCGCTGGAACTGGGCAAGCTGGTCGTCAACGAACTGCTGATCCGTAGCGAATTGTCGCCCAAGTTAATAGATCAATTGGTTTTTGGTCAAGTTGTACAAATGCCGGAAGCACCAAACATTGCCCGTGAAATCGTATTAGGCACTGGCATGAATGTGCATACAGATGCCTTCAGCGTAACCCGTGCTTGTGCTACCAGCTTCCAGTCTGTGGTGAGTGTGACCGAAAGCATGATGGCCGGAGTGACCGAAATCGCTATTGCTGGTGGTGCAGACTCAAGCTCTGTTTTACCTATTGGTGTCAGCAAAAAATTAGGCCGTGCTTTAGTCGATTTAAACAAAGCCAAAACTTTTGGTCAGAAGCTGGCRATTTTCCGCCGCTTAGGTTTAAAAGATTTATTACCAGTACCGCCAGCAGTGGCTGAATACACTACAGGTTTGTCGATGGGCGACACCGCTGAACAAATGGCCAAAACCCATGGCATCAGCCGTGCTGATCAGGATGCGATGGCGCACCGTTCACACAGCTTAGCGGCGCAAGCCTGGAAAGATGGTTTGTTAAAAGATGAAGTAATGGCCGCTCATATTGAGCCGTACAAAACCTTCCTTGAAATTGACAACAATATTCGTATGGATTCCAAACTGGAATCATACAGCAAGTTAAAGCCTGTATTTGACCGTCAGTTTGGTACTGTCACAGCGGCCACCAGCACCCCTTTAACAGACGGTGCTTCAGCTGTATTGATGATGACCGAAAGCCGTGCTAAAGCCATGGGTTATGAAGTGCTGGGTTATATCCGCAGCTATGCTTTTGCCGCTATTGATGTATGGGAAGATATGCTGATGGGCCCGTCTTATGCGACACCTATTGCTTTGGATCGTGCTGGTCTGAAACTGTCTGACTTAACCCTGATTGAAATGCATGAAGCTTTTGCCGCTCAGGCGCTGGCCAATATGAAAATGTTTGGCAGTAAGAAATTTGCTGAAGAAAAACTGGGCCGCGCTGAAGCCATAGGTGACATTGATATGGCGAAATTTAACGTCATAGGTGGCTCTTTAGCCTACGGCCATCCTTTTGCTGCTACTGGCACCCGTTTAATTACTCAAACCTTAAATGAATTAAAACGTCGTGGTGGTGGTATTGGTTTAACCACAGCCTGTGCAGCCGGTGGTTTAGGCGCTGCCATGATAGTGGAGACTGAATAATGAGCCAGCCGACTCTTGATCCAAAGCCGACTTTTAGTTTAAGTATTCGCCCTGATCAAATAGGGGTGATTAGCATGGATGTGGCAGGCGAGAGCATGAATGTGCTCAAAGCTGCTTTTGCTGATGAAATTAAATCTTTGCTCAGCGAAATCAAAAACAATAAAGACATCAAAGGGTTAGTCATTATTAGTGGCAAGCCGGATTCCTTTATCGCTGGTGCTGATATTTCTATGCTGGATGGTTGCACTACAGCACAGCAAGCCGAAGACATTGGCCGTATGGGCCAACTGGTATTTAACCAGCTTGAAGCTTTATCTATTCCTTTAGTGGCTGCTATTCATGGTCCTTGTTTAGGTGGTGGTTTAGAGCTGGCCTTAGCCTGTCATGCCCGTGTTGCGACAACAGACAACAAAACTGTATTGGGTTTACCTGAAGTGCAATTGGGCTTATTGCCCGGCAGTGGCGGTACTCAGCGTTTACCTCGTCTGGTTGGTATTCAAAAAGCTTTGGATATGATTTTAACCGGCAAGCAGCTGCGTGCTGCTCAGGCGAAAAAAATCGGTTTAGTGGATGCAGTAGTGCCTAAAAGTATTCTGCTCGAAGCCGCAGTGCAACTGGCGCTTAAAGGCAAACCGGCAGCGCGTGAAGTCAAACTGAACTTCGTCGGTAAAGTGTTGGAAAAAACACCTTTTGGCCGCGCCATAGTGTTTAGTCAGGCAGAAAAACAAACTTTAGCCAAAACCCATGGCAATTACCCGGCACCGCTGAAAATCCTTAAGGCGATTAAAGCCGGTGTAGACGGTGGTTTTAATAAAGGTCTGGATGTGGAAGCTAAAGCTTTTGGTGAGCTCTGCATGACCAACGAGTCGAAAGCCTTACGTTCATTATTTTTTGCCACCACTCAGATGAAAAAGGAGACTGGGGCAGGGGATGTGGTGCCACGTAAAGTGCGTAAAGCAGCTATTTTAGGCGGTGGTTTGATGGGCGGTGGTATCGCCAATGTCACTGCTACTAAAGCAGGTGTGCCGGTGCGGATTAAAGACATCAGCCAGCAAGGTATTTCCAATGCAATGAAATACAGCTACAGCCTGCTGGAGAAAAAGCTGCGTAAACGTTTTGTCACTAAGACTGAAGTGCAAAAACAAATGTCTTTGCTGACAGGCACCACAGATTACAGCGGTTTCCATGATGTGGATTTAGTAGTTGAAGCTGTGTTTGAAGATTTAAATTTGAAGCAGCAGATGGTGGCTGATATCGAAGCTAATTGCTCAGAACACACTGTGTTTGCCAGCAACACCAGTTCATTGCCTATAGGTCAGATCGCAGCCAAAGCGGCTCGCCCTGAAAATGTCATTGGTCTGCATTACTTCTCTCCTGTGGACAAAATGCCACTGGTGGAGGTCATAGCCCATGACAAAACCTCGGCTGAAACCATTGCCACTACTGTGGCTTTAGCCCGCAAGCAAGGTAAAACACCAATAGTTGTCAAAGATGGCGCAGGTTTTTACGTCAACCGCATTCTGGCGCTGTATATGAATGAAGCGGCCAATCTATTGCTTGAAGGTGAACCAGTAGAAGCCTTGGATAAAGCGCTGGTGAAATTTGGTTTCCCTGTTGGTCCTATTACTTTGCTTGATGAAGTGGGTATAGACGTAGGCGCTAAAATATCCCCAATACTGCTGAATGAATTAGGTGAACGTTTTACTGCGCCTGCTGCCTTTGACCGTTTATTGGCGGATGGTCGAAAGGGGCGTAAAACCGAAAAAGGTTTTTATCTATACGGCGCCAAAGCCAAAGGTAAAAAGCAGGTCGATGCTTCGGTTTATACCGTACTGGGTTTAAATCCTGCTCCTAAACTCAATGGCGATCAAATAGCGCTGCGCTGCGTGGTGCAAATGCTAAACGAGGCAGTACGCTGCTTAGAAGAAGGCATTATCAGCAGTGCCCGTGACGGTGATATAGGCGCCATCTTTGGTATCGGCTTCCCGCCGTTCCTGGGCGGCCCGTTCCGTTATATCGATCAGATGGGTGCTGCCACTTTAGTAGCGCATCTGCGTAGCTTTGAAAGCCGTTTTGGTACACGTTTTGCCCCAAGCAAGCTGTTACTGGAAAAAGCAGAACAAAATACCACTTTCTATTAAGCCATCCTTTGCCCCTGAAAAGGCTGCTATCTGTCCGATAGCAGCCTTTTTTATTTCTCTTTGCTGCTGTTTTAACACGGTTTTGTTTTGTTACATCTTATTCGTCGCATAAGTTGCTGCTGTGGTGGTGGTAAAACAGCTGCTGTGTTAACGTTTTGTTGTTTTTAATCACTGAATCCACACAAAGAAAGAGAGAAAAACATGCCTAATCCGATCCGTATCCTTGGTTATGGAGTTGCCATGCTTACCAGCATCCAATTGATGGCGGCTATGCCATCAACCGCGCCTGTCGCGCCAACCAAACCCTATGTGGTTCAATCAGAAAACGGGGACAGACAAGATCCCTATTATTGGCTGCGGGATGATAAAAGACAGGCACCAGAAGTACTGGCATACCTGAATGCTGAAAACCAGTATTACCAGCAGTATGCCGATCAGTACAAAACACTGAACAAAACGCTTGCTGATGAAATTATTGGCCGGGTGAAGCAGGATGACAGCACTGTCCCTGCCATCAAAGGGGACTATTCCTATTACACCCGCTTTGAGCAGGGCAAAGAGTATCCTATTTATGCCCGTAAACCTAAAGCTGGTGGCGCTGAGCAAGTGATGCTGGATGTAAACAGCATGGCAGAAGGTAAAGACTTCTACCAGATAGGCAACTTTCAGGTCAGCCCTAATCAGCAGTTATTGGCGTATGCAGAAGACACCACAGGCCGTCGTAATTACAACCTCAAGGTACGGGATTTACGCACAGGCAAAGACTTACCCACTGTGATTACCGGTGCTGAAGCCTCTTTGGCCTGGTCAGCTGATAACAGTCAGCTGTTTTATATTGAAAAAGATCCACAAACTTTATTAGGCACCAAAGTGCGCCGCCATACACTAGGTCAGGATCTGGCTAAAGATGAGGTGTTGTACGAAGAAAAAGACAGCAGCTTTTATATGGGCGTGGGCAACAGTGCTGATGATCAGTTTGTGGTGATTTGGCTTGGTAGTACAGTGTCCAATGAGATGCTGGTGCTGAAAAGTGATGATAAGTCTGGCAAATTTACCTCCATAGCACCACGTCAGCGCGATTTTAAATACGAAGTTGAGCATATCGATAATCGTTGGGTGATCATGACTGACTGGGATGCGCCTAACTATAAGTTGATGACAGTGAATGATGACCAAATAGGTGATCGCAGCCGCTGGCAGCCGTTATTGGCTCATAACCCGGATGTATTTATTGACTCATTCCAGTTATTTACCGACTACCTGGTGATTAATGAGCGCAGCAATGGGTTGGACAGGGTGCGTTTGATGCCATGGTCTGATTTAAGTAAAGCTGTGTATGTCGAATCAGATGAAGCCGCTTATGTGGCAAAAACAGATAACAATCCAGAACAAAACAGTCTTTGGTTACGTTACCGTTATACCTCGTTAACCACTCCGCCTTCTGTGTACGAAATGCATATGAAAACAGGCGAAAAACGTTTGTTGAAAGAACAGGAAGTCTTAGGCGGCTTTGATAAAAACAATTATCAGACCGAACGTGTCTGGGCCAAAGCAAAAGATGGCACCAAAATTCCGGTTAGCCTGCTGTATAAAAAAGGCCTGAAAAAAGATGGTACAGCACCTTTGTATCAATATGCTTATGGCTCTTACGGTATTTCCAGTGCACCGTCTTTTCGCAGCACTGTGATCTCTTTAGTTGACCGTGGTTTTGTGTACGCCATCGCTCATATTCGCGGTGGTCAGGAAATGGGGCGTGCCTGGTATGAAAACGGCAAGTTATTGAAAAAAATCAATACCTTTACTGACTTTATCGACGTCACTGATTATCTGGTCGCTGAAAAATATGCAGCTAAAGATAAAGTCTTTGCCWTGGGCGGCAGTGCCGGCGGTCTGTTAATGGGTGCTATAGCCAATATGGCTCCGGAGAGATACCGTGGTCTGGTGGCCCATGTACCTTTTGTTGACGTGGTCACTACTATGCTGGATGAATCTATTCCGCTGACGACCAATGAGTTTGACGAGTGGGGCAATCCAAAACAAAAAGTTTATTACGACTACATGCTGTCGTATTCACCTTATGACCAGGTAAAAAAACAGGCTTATCCGGCCATACTGGTGACTACAGGTTTACATGACTCCCAAGTGCAGTATTTTGAACCGGCGAAATGGGTTGCGAAGCTGCGTACCGTCAAAACCGATCAGCAGCCTTTACTCTTCCGCACCACTATGGAAGCAGGCCATGGTGGTAAATCCGGGCGCTTTTCACGTTTAATTGAAGTCGCGGATGAGTATGCTTTTATTTTGTCTTTGTTACCTGCCACACCTAAGTCTTAATTCAACACTAAAAAAAGCGGCGCAGGCTCGGTGAACTGCGCCGCTTTTTTTTTCTGCTGGCCTGACTCAGGCTTTCGTCGCATTTGTAGTCATTTTCTGCAGTCAGTGCTAGCGCTGTCTGGTATAGTGCCGCGGTTTTTTTAAGCAGAAGTACCAAGCAGGAGTTCGGTGTGGTTTTTATCCTGAGTCTTTTTTGTCTGAGCAGTGTCAGTGTCTATATTGCGGCGTTACGGGCTGGTATGGCCGCTAAACGCTGGGCTTTGGCTGCTTTGTGTTTGGGGCCTCTGGTGCTTCCCTTGTTTCATAATCATAAAAGACTGACGCTACGCCGCGCCTTTGGCCGCTTTTCAAATTTCTTTTAGCATTGATCCTGCCTGGTATTCATTACGTATCAAAATTTGCAATTTGGACGGATTAAAAGGGTTATTCGTCAAATAGTTGCGATTATTTTCTGAGCAAAATGCGTCTTCCGAGGCATTACAAAATCATTTCTTTTGACAAAGCAAAATTTTTGTTTGACGAGTCTGATTTTGTTTACCATACTGCGCACAGTTTGATTCGGATAGCTGTAGATACAACAAAATTAGAGGAAAAAAGTGATGCAGCAAAGTTTTGTCGCTAATCGTCGCTTTTTCGATGACCAGAATTTCCCTAAGGGATTCACCAGGTCCGGGCGCTTTACTCTGGCAGAGGGTAATCTGCTGGAAAAACATGGCAACGCCATGCAGGAACTGGAAGCAGGCTCACGCCAGCCAGTCAATGAAGAAGAACAACGTTTTATCGCTGTTTGCAAAGGCGAACAGGAAGCAGCCAGTCAGTATGAAAAAGTCTGGTTGAAGTACAAGCAACGTTTGCAGGAAAAACGCAAATTTCATACCGTATTTGGTAAGAAGCGTATTGCAGATGGTGGGGAAGACTTCTCGTTTGTAGATAACGACGCAGATTAAAAAGTAATACTCTGAAGAGAGGGTTAGCTCAGATCCAGTACTTGGTATTGGATCTGGACTAACCCTTTTTTGTTTTGTGTTATGGATACTTTCTTGCTAAAGGACCAAGACCTTTTTAACCCGGCACTGCAGTCAGTTTTGGTTTTTGCTGTTTCTGTTGTTTTAAGAACAAACCAAAATCATGAGCCGACAAAGGCTTGCTGTAGAAATAGCCCTGAATAATCTCACAGCGCAGCTGCTTGAGCTGTTGTAACTGCTCAGCTTGCTCTACCCCTTCCGCTACTACCGTCAGGTTCAGGTTGTGCGCTATGGTGACTATAGTGTCCACCATATTGCGGCCACGAGCCGTATTCATATCGTCGATAAAGGCTTTATCGATTTTTAAGGTGTTCAGCGGAAACTGTTTTAAATAAGCCAAAGAGGAGTAGCCGGTACCAAAGTCATCCATCGCCAGATGAATACCACGGGCGCGCAGCTTTTTCATGGTATCGATCGCCAGTGTTGGTGACTGCATAACAGTACCTTCAGTGATTTCCAGTTCCAGATGATAAGAGGGCAGTTCAGAGCGCTGCAGAATGTCATCTATCTGCTCACATAAAAACGGCAACATAAACTGCTTGGCAGATAAATTAACGGCGACACGGCCATGAAACAAACCCATATCTATCCAGCGTTTGACGTCTTCGCAGGTTTTTTGCAAAACCACTTCACCAATTTCAAGAATTTGGCCTGTTTCTTCTGCCACCGGAATAAAAGAAGCCGGGCTGATTAAGCCTTTTTTGGGAGTGATAAAACGCACCAAAGCTTCCATACCCACCAGTTGACCTGTGACTATGTCCATTTTCGGCTGATAAAACACCGTGAAGTAATCTTCTTTTAAGCCGTGGCGGATCAGGTTTTCCACTTGCAGTCGTTTGACTGCAAGTTTGTTCATCGAGTCATTAAAAAACAGGTAACGGTTGGCGCCTTCGTGTTTGGCATGGTACATAGCCGTATCCGCGTTTCTCAGCAGCGCCTGAGGGTCGTGGCCATCTTCCGGATACAAAACGATGCCAATACTGCTGGTGATCGCCAGTTCGTGCTGCTCGATAAAAAAGGGCAGGTTAATTTGTTTCAGTAAGTCTTTAGCCAGACTGGTAATACTGTGAATATCGTTGGTGTTCTCCAGCAGCACTGCGAATTCGTCACCCCCTAAGCGGTATAACTTTGCTTTAAAGCGGGTGAACAGGCTTAAACGCTCGGATAATTTGCACAATAAGGTATCGCCGAGCTCATGGCCAAGTGAGTCGTTAATTTTTTTGAAGTTGTCTAAATCGAATACCAGAAGTGCATGCTCTACCTGTTCCCGCACCAGTTGAGTCAAATGACTGGAAAAACGTGCTCTGTTGGGTAAGCCTGTTAAGGTGTCTGTGTCTGCCAAACGATTTAGTTCGGCTTCGCGTTTTTTCCGCTCGCTGATATCTGAAACCACACCAACAAACTGCTGCACCTGACCCAGTTCGTCTTTAATCACATCAAAACTCAGCTCAGCCTGAAACAAGTCGCCGTTATGGCGTTTATCTTCAATTTCACCAGCCCAATAGCCTTGCTCCAACAACGCCTGACGGATTTCATGTAAAAACCGGGCTGGGTAGAGACAAAGTTCAAATACGCTATGCAACACCGATTCACGGCTTTTGCCTGTCATGCTGACAAAAGCAGGGTTGACTTCCAATAACGCAAAATTAGTGTCACATACCATTACAGCATCAGAGATATTATCCAGACAGCGGGCAAATAAGCTTAAACGCTCTTCGGTTTCTTTTAACTGCTGAATATTTTTTAAGGTGCCGGTCATCCGTATTGCCTGACCTTGTTCGTTTAATTGCACCACTTTGCCTCTGTCCAGTACCCAAAGCCATTGGCCATTGGCGGCTTTAATTCGGTAACTGGATTCAAAAATAGGCGTCATGCCATGCATATGTTGCTGCAAAGAACTGGTGACTCTTTCTACATCCTGTGGATGGATCTCAGAACGATTCGGTGGAAACTGCTGGCTGTCACCTGGTTTCTCCAGAGGTTGATGCCAGGAACTGGATCGGTACAGCTGGCCTGCCTGCATATCCCAGTCCCATAATTCATCGCCGCTGCCCCATAACGACAAACGTAAACGCTCTTCACTTTGTTCCAGTTTGGATTGATAACGTCGCATCCGCACTATACTCAGATGAGCCAGCGTCAGGGCGACTATAGAAAGGGCGGAGATCACTGTCAGCACATAAGGTTGCAACTGCTCCCAGCCTGCAGCAAATACAGGCAAGGGCGCAGCCATAACAAGGCTCAATGGCAGCAATAAAACAGGAGTAAGGCGCACAGTCAGACTTTTTTAATGGATGTCAATTCACGTTAACCAATGTTGTACGCACTGTCAAAGCCATTCCGACAATAAAGGTAATTTCTCTAATAAATTGAACGGGTTTTGTTCAGTTAAATGACTGTGGTCCGGTTTATCTCCTGTAGCCAGAAAAATAGCATCGTAGTCCGGCGCCAATAACTGGTAAAAAAATGCGATAAAATCGTTCAGACTGAGTTGTTCCAGTGCCCGCTCTATCTGTTCATTTAAATCAAACTGATGGTCGCCCTGGCCTATGGCAAGCCAAAGCCGTTTTGCTCTGGCACCTAAGCTGCTGTCGCGCTCTTTAATTTGTGTGGCCAGGCCTTGTTTCATCTGTACGAACTCTTCTTCATCCAGCTCTTCAAGCTCTGACAGAAAGTTTTTGTAGAAGGCCAAAGTGGCTTTGTATAAATCAGCGCATGAGGCCGCAGGGCTTTGGATATAAAAGGCGATGCCGGGCAACAGATTCATTGGCACATAGCCTGTCCCCACCAGATAACCCAATTGCTGTTCTGTGCGCAGCACATGGAAGTATTCCGGAGAGAGTAAATGATTGGCCAACATAAAAAGCGCCATATCCACTGGCCGCTTTTGCCGTGATGGTAAATAAATCACCAGCGCCTGATCACTGTGTTCAACAGGCACTTTCACCCACACAGGACCTATCCCCTGAGTGTTGTAGCGCTGACGAGGCAAAGCTTCACCTTGTTGCTGTTCTGCAAGCCAGGATTTTAAAGCCTGACTTAACTGCTCTGGGTCTTCTTTACGCCAATTGCCCAGCATAAAAGCTTCCAGATGAACGTGTTTCAGCAGTTGCTGGTGAAACTGTTTAAAAGTGCTGAAACTTTGTTGCTGTAAGGCTGCTGCCAGTTGATCAATATCCGGGTTCAAAGGCTGTAACAAAGACGACAGCTGGCTGAATAATTTGGACACAGGTTTATTTTTACTGTGATTTTGCCAGTGCCGAATTAACTGGCGTTTGATTTCATCAAAACGTTGTTCATCAAACTGGCAAAAGGCCATCTGAGCCAGTAAGTCAGCGACTAATTTAATTTGATTTCCTGCTAAACCGCTGCTGTGCAAACTGATGCCGTTATGCTGCACATGTAAATGATAAGTCAGGCCAGCTGTAGTTGCGGCATAAAAGCTTTCGTTGATCTGATCCTGAAACAACTCCAGCCACAAACGGCTGCAGGCCATCTGACTCACAGAACCAATGCAGTTTGGTAAATTCAGTTGAACAAAAATATGGCCTTTTGGGGTTTTAAAGTCAGTGTCGGCTTTAAACCATAATTTAAAGCCGGTTTCTTTCGCCACTAACACAGGTTTGGCCATATGATCGGTATCGGCCAGCAAGTTGAGCTCTGTGACCAGATAGGGATTACTTTGCGGCAGATGACTGCCTTCTGGCACTTTGGCGTGCAGGTAACTGTTCATCCTGCTTTGTTGTAGTGGTTGCACACTATATGGCGTCTGATACCAGCGTGCTTCCCGGTTGGCTATAATTTCAGGGGCAATAAACATCACCCTCATATTGTCTGGTCTGAAATGTCCCAGCAGTTCGCGGTATAAAGCTTCAGGCGGCAAGTCCATACGATAGTCACCATAGACATAATCATCCACCGGATAATGCTGCATATTGACTGACAAATCGCAGGCTCCCTGCAAAGCTGTGCTTGGCTCCTGATACAAATAGCTCCACTGCACTAAGCGCTGACGTTCCAGAAACAAATGCTCCGGGAATGGCGACTGACGCAGCAATTGCAACTGACCAAACAAAGCTTCAATAATGTGCTCTTTGGCAGATACGCCTTGTTCTGTCAGCTCAAACGACAAAGTGAAATCTTTGTAGTTGCTGCCATCTATACCTCCGCCTGCACTGAGCTGATTCACCCAACCGTTGTCTTTTATAAAAGCCAGTAAAGAGCCAGGACCTTCGTCACCTAATAAATGCGCCAAAAAAGAAATCAGTTTGTATTTGTACCAGGGCTGGATATCGGGCAATGCAAAGCTGGCAACCAGCCGTTGGCTGAATTTGTGAGGTTCTATATCCAGTTGCAGGGCTTGATGTTCAGCCAGATACAAAGGCTGCGACAACGGGGCTTTGGCACAAACCTCATTGGGTAAGGCATCAAAATACTGATGAACCAGCTGTTCCAGTTGTTGCAAGGGGAATGGAGAGACCAGACATAAGCTCATACGGCGGGTGCCATATTGGCTTTTAAAAAACTGCTGCACCGCCTGTTGCAGGCTTTGATCTGGGGTATCACACAAGGTCAGTAAATTACCGACTGAAAACTTGGCAAAAGGGTGGGCAGGATTCACAGTTTCTTTGTGAACCTGATAAATCCTTCTGCTGTCGTCTTTGAGTTTGAGTGAAAACTCGGCTTCAATGGCCTGTCGCTCTTTTTCAATGTAGTCGGCGTGAAACAACGGCGCGCGAAACATATCGGCAAACCTGTCCAGAGCCTGCTCAAAGTAGTCTGTGTCTATATCAAAGAAAAAGCTGCTGTGCTCAGTACCTGTCCAGGCATTGTGGCTGCCGCCATGATGATTAATAAAATGCTGATATTCACCGGCGTCCGGATATTTTTCAGTGCCCAAAAACAGCATATGCTCCAAAAAGTGCGCTAAACCCTGTCGTTCGGCAGGATCGTCAAAATGTCCGACGTTAATTGTCAGGGCTGCAGCACTTTTTTCTGCGTCTTGTTGATGCACTAAGAGTACAGGCAGATCGTTGGCTAAAGTGAGCGCCAGGTACTGACGCTTATCGTTAGGGCTTTGCATTAACTGGCTTTTTTTCAATTTATGCCTCGTGACGGGAACCCTGAAAATACGGAATGCGAGGGTTCATCATAGCGATTAGGAATATAGTAACGCAATTTTATGCTTTATTAGCAGTTACTGTCGGCATTAACTTTCATTATCATAGCGCACTCTTTTCGCGAGCGTCGCGAAGTTGTAACTGGTAGCAACAATGGTTAATTTGGTTATTATGCGGCACGGTGAAGCTGAACCGCAGTACTTGAGCGACAGTGAACGACAGTTAACAGCAGCAGGTCAGGCCGAAGTCAGTGAAATGGCAGAATGGCTGCATCACCACTATAGTGCATTTGACCGGATTTTCTCCAGCCCTTATCGCAGGACTGTGCAAACCGCCGCAGTTTTAGTGCAAAAAGGGCTATCGAGCCATGTTGTTGAACTAAATACAGATCTGGTGCCTGAAGGTAATGCTCAGTTAGTGGTCGATTTTCTTGACATGCTGTATGCCGAAAATCCGCAGGCGAAAATCCTGTTGGTGTCCCATATGCCACTGGTCAGTTTTTTGGTGGAAGCTTTTACCCGCAGTGGCCAGGCGCCAATTTTTGATACTGCAGGTGTGGCTTGTATTGATTACCATCAGCACAGAGGAATGTTATTGGAGTATGCCTGCCCCAGCATGATCCATCTGGTTAAGTCGGTGTCCTGAGCAATACCAGCAAAGCACCATCCCGGCCCCATTCTGTTGGGGCCGTATGAAAAGCCCGCACATTGGGGTGCTGTACCAGCCAATTCGGTACTCTTTTTGCCAGAATGCCCAAACCTTTGCCGTGCACTATGCAAGCGCAGTTTAAATGTTGTTGTTCACAATAAGCCAATAAGCCAGCCAGTTCAGTTTTGGCCTGTTGTTGGGTTAAACCATGTAAATCCAGCACCACGGCCGGGCGGAATTCTCCGCGCTTCAATTGCCGGGCTAAGGTTGGGTCGTCGCCCGTCTGAACAAAAGCCAGGGTAGAGCCGTCGCTTAAAAAACCTTCGTACTGGTCGGAAAAGTAAAACAAATGGCTATCTGGACTGCTATTTGTTAAAGTGGCGGCCATTCTGACCTTGCCGGGTTGGCGGGCAAAAGGTATCTTGTCCTGCTGCAAGGGGCGTGCGCCTGTTACCGAGTCACGGAACAGCTGTTTTTCATCATCTGGAAGATCTGGAGCTGGTGTTTTTTTTCGCATGCCCGAAGTCTAACCAATCAGTAGAGTAAAACACAATGACAGAGCATCAAAGTAGCCATCTGACTGCGGAAATTATCGACGAAGCCATCCGCCAGCTGCATTCCATCCACGACTGGTTACGCTGGTCTGTCAGCCAGTTTAATAAAGCCCATATTTATTTTGGCCACGGTACCGACAATCCATGGGATGAAGCAGCCTTATTGCTGGCTCATAGTCTGGATATGGCGCGTATTACTGAAAACCTGTTGCCTCTGCGTATGACCAGCACTGAAGCCAAAGTTTTTTGTGATCTGTTGCTGCAACGCATTGAACAACGAATTCCGGCCGCTTATTTAACTCAGCAAGCTTTTTTCTGTGGTTTGAGTTTTTATGTCGACGAGCGGGTGTTAGTGCCACGTTCTCCTATAGGCGAGCTGATTAACCGAGGCTTCGAGCCCTGGTTTAAAGAACATGAACCGGCACGTATTTTAGATTTGTGCACGGGTTCCGGTTGTATTGCTATTGCTTGTGCTAAACAGTTCCCGAATGCCGAAGTGGATGCTCTGGATATCAGTGAAGAAGCGCTGGATGTCGCAATATTTAATATTGAACAGCATGAGCTGGAACATCAGGTGTTTCCTATGTTGTCTGATGGCTACAATGCCATCAAAGGCCAAACTTACGATTTGATTGTGACTAATCCGCCTTACGTCGATGCTGACGATATGGCCGACTTACCGGATGAATACCATCACGAGCCTGAATTAGGTTTAGCTTCTGGCCACGATGGTCTGGAATTGACTCGCCGTATTTTGGCTGAAGCTGCAGAGCATCTAAACGACGGTGGCTGGCTGATTTGTGAAGTGGGTAATAGCATGGTGGCGCTGCAAGAGCTGTATCCGGATTTGCCCTTACAATGGCTGGAATTTGAACGTGGTGGTTTAGGTGTGTTTGCCATCAGCAAAGCTGATTTGGTGAAACATCAGGATAGTTTTGAAGTACAGTCTTGAAACACAGTTTAAAAGCTTAATTTTCAAAAAATACAAAGATACGCAGGGGTGAATGATGTCGGGTAATTCTATAGGCCAACTATTTAAAGTGACCACCTTTGGTGAAAGCCATGGCCCGGCCATTGGTGGCATAGTGGATGGTTTGCCGCCTGGCTTAAAGCTCGATTTGGAGCAAATTCAGCTTGAGCTGGACAGACGCAAACCCGGCACTTCACGTTACACCACAGCACGTCGCGAAGACGATATCGTCAAAATTTTATCTGGCGTGTTTGAAGGCTATAGCACAGGCGCATCCATAGGCTTGTTGATTGAAAATACTGATCAGCGTTCACAGGATTATTCAGCCATTAAAGACTTGTTCCGTCCAGGTCATGCGGATTACACCTACTGGCATAAATTCGGTATTCGCGATTACCGTGGTGGTGGCCGTTCATCCGCCCGTGAAACTGCGGTTCGAGTGGCGGCAGGTGCTATCGCCAAGCAGTACTTAAAGGCTAAGTTTGGTATCGAAATTCGTGGTTATCTGGCGCAGCTTGGCCCTGTGAAGGCACAAAAGCTGGATTGGGATCAGGTCGAGCAAAACGCTTTTTTCTGTCCTGATGTCGATGTGCTGGAGCAGTTAGATGAGTATATGCGTCAACTGAAAAAAGACGGTGATTCAGTTGGTGCCCGTATTAATGTAGTGGCGTCCGGTGTGCCTGTAGGTTGGGGTGAACCTGTATTCGACCGGATTGATGCAGATATCGCCCATGCCATGATGAGCATCAATGCCGTCAAAGCCGTTGAAATTGGCGATGGTTTTGCTGTGGTAGAACAGCGTGGCTCGACCCATCGCGATGAACTGCGCTTAGAAGGCTTTAGCGCTAATCATGCTGGTGGCACTTTAGGTGGTATTACGTCGGGTCAGGATATTAATGTCAGTATTGCGTTAAAACCTACCTCCAGTATCAGCATTCCCGGTAAAACTATTACCACCAGCGGTGAAGAAACAGAAATGATCACCAAAGGCCGCCACGACCCTTGTGTCGGCATTCGTGCAGTGCCTATTGCTGAGGCGATGCTGGCGATAGTGCTGATGGATCATTTCCTGCGCCACAGAGCACAAAATGCTGATGTGGTCGTCACAACACCAGATATAGCAAGGCAGCCGTAGTATAGGGTCAGAGCTTAAGCTCTGACCCTTTTATCTAAGAACCAAACAGATTTGTGTTTTCAAATGTAATTTTGCTCTGTCCTTTATAACTAAGGGGTCAGAGCCAAGGCTCTGACCCCATGAAACTTGCCACCACCCCAGCCCTGGGACTTGCTTACTTTGCCTATTTTGCTGTGTTGGGCATTTTTGTACCTTACCTGCCGATGTTTCTCGATGGCCGCGGTTTTAATTCTCACGATATAGGTTTGCTGCTGGCGATAGTCACCACCACTCGTATTATTGGCCCGAGCTTGTGGGCTATGGTAGTGGAGCGTAAAGGCGATCCAATCAGCGTTATGCGCTTTGGCGCTGTGCTGGCGTCCATTGGCTGGCTCAGCAGCTATGTTGATCTGGGTTATTGGCCTTTGGTATTTGGTCTTGGTTTATTCAGCTTATTCTGGACTGCGATTTTGCCTCAGTTGGAAGTCAGTGCTTTTCACTATCTGAATAATGACAGTAGCGTTTATGGCCGGGTGCGCAGTTTTGGCAGTGTGGGTTACATAGTGGTCGTCATGCTGGGTGGGTTGTTGTTGCAATATTTTGGCTCCGAATTCTTACCCTGGGGCGCGACGGTTTTTCTGGCTTTGCTGCTTGGCACTTTGTTTTTACTTCCGTCTTTTACGATGAAAAACACCGAAGGGCAGCAGTCTATCCGCTTCAGAACTCTGTTTAAGCATCCGGTGTTTTTACGTTTTATGGCTGCGACTTTTTTAATGCAAATCAGTTTTGCGCCTTTTTACGGTTTCTTTATTTTGTATTGCCGCGATTTAGGCTACAGCGGTGTCACCTCTGGTTTGATGATAGCCCTGGCTGTACTGGCGGAAATTATCGCGTTTTTTTATGCAGGCAAAGTGCTGAACCGCTTTAGCTACCGTGTTTTGTTGACCTTTTGTTACGGCCTGACCATAGTACGCTGGTTGATTGTGGCTTATCTGGCAGAGCACTGGTATTGGCTGGCGTTTAGTATGTTGTTTCATGCAGCCAGTTTTGCCTTGGCGCACAGCTGCGCTATGCAGTTTATTCAGAGCTTTTTTGCACCAGCGCAGCGCAGCCGGGGCCAGGCTTTGTATGCTGGTGTAGTGTATGGCGGCGGTGGTGCTATAGGAGCTTATTGTGCCGGGGTACTATGGGCTGACGGACCAGGCGCTACTTTAACTTTTGTCAGTGCTGCAGTGGCGGCTTTAGGCGCCACCTTAATGGCCTTTTCTTTGCCAAAAACCTTGCGACAACAGCAAAACCTTTAGCGCAGTATTGAGTTCCTGCTGGGCATTGCAGGCGTAAAAGGCTACAATGCGGCGTTTTTTTTACGCTGTAGAGGGTGTTGTGGCCAGTCTGTTTCGTTTAGGTTTAATTATCAATCCTGTAGCCGGAGTAGGTGGTGCTGTCGCGCTTAAAGGTAGCGATGGCGTAGTGGAGCAAGCTCTGGCATTAGGGGCTGTGCCTCAGGCACAAAATAAAACCGCTTTGGCCTTAGAGCAGTTGTTACCTCTGAAAGAGCAGCTACAAATACTGACGGTTGCTGGCGCTATGGGCGCTGATTTATTGGCATCTTTAGGATTTCATTATCAGATCTGTTATACGCCAGAATCCAGCAAGACCTCTGCAGAAGATACCGAACAAGCTGCTACTGCCATAGCAGAGCAGGGCGTGGATTTGTTGTTATTTGCCGGTGGCGATGGCACAGCCCGCAATATCTGTGCTGCGGTCGGCGAGCGAGCTACTGTGCTCGGTGTGCCAGCAGGTTGTAAAATTCACTCCGGTGTTTATGCCATCAGCCCTTCGGCAGCTGGTAAAGTCATAGCCCAGCTAGTCAAAGGCGAATTAGTCACCTTAACTGAAGCCGCGGTGATGGATATAGACGAAACCGCCTTTCGCCAAGGCATAGTGCGCGCTAAACGTTTTGGTGAAATGCGTATTCCAGCCGAGCTGCGTTATATCCAAAGTGTGAAAAACGGCGGCAAAGAAGCAGAAGAGCTAGTGCTGGATGATTTAGCGGCCTACATAGCAAGCACCATGGACGATGACGTGCGTTATGTGATGGGCTCAGGCTCTACTGTTGCCGCTGTGATGAAAGAACTGGATTTGCCTAATACCTTATTAGGCGTAGACGTGGTTGAAAATGGCAGGCTGATTGCGTCCGATGTCACAGCCACAGAGCTGCTGGCACTGGTGCAGGATTACCCAAGCAAACTGGTGATCACCTTAATAGGCGGGCAGGGTCATGTGTTTGGCCGGGGGAATCAGCAGTTAAGCCCTGCTGTTATTCGCGCCGTGGGCCGCGCTAATATTTGTTTAGTCGCCACGAAGACGAAATTACAGCAGCTTGAAGGCCGGCCTTTATTGGCTGACACTGGGGACGCAAGCCTTGATCAGCAATTACAGGGACTGATCCCTGTGCTGGTCGGTTACAACGATTATGTGATGTACAGACTAGGTCTGGAGGAGTAAAAATGCAGGACGTTCAGGCCTATATTCAGCAGGTTGCCCATTTTTTAGATGCAATGGTGCAACAAGCCAGTGATGATGAATTATTTGCCGGTGGTTATTTACGTGGCCATTTTGATTTAGCTGTGGGCCGTTTAGAGCTGACAGAGCAGCAATTTGAGCGCGCTGAACTTGCGGGCACTGTACAGCAAAGTCTGGATTTGGCCATTGCCGGTGGTGAGCTGACAGAGCAGGATCAACACTTAGTGTTAGGTCTATGGCAGCAGCTACAACAACTTTCGTGATCTGATGATGTATCAGGTTGAAACTGAAGCCGAATTTGATTTGCGCTTCTACAACGCGCTTTGTGCGCCAAACTACAAGTGAACTTTATGTCTACTAAATTTACCAGCTTAGAGCAACACGCCAGTTATGGCATAGGTCTGCAAATGGGTCAGCAACTGGCTGATAACCCGTTTGACGGTTTGGACATTCTGGCTGTAGCCGCAGGTTTAGCTGCTGCTTTCCAGGGAGACGAACCAGAAGTATCTGAACAGCAAATTGGTGCTGCTTTCCAGGTGATCAGCCAGCGTATGCAGGAACAACAAGAAGAACAAGCCAAAGCTTTAGCCGGCGCTGGTGAAGCTTTCCTTGCTGAAAATGCGAAAAAGCCAGGTGTGACAGTCACTGCCTCCGGTTTACAGTACGAAGTATTAGTACAAGGTGAAGGCGAGAAGCCAACTAAAGCTTCTACAGTACGTACGCATTACCACGGCACTTTAATTGACGGTACTGTGTTTGACAGTTCGTACGACCGTGGTCAGCCGGCTGAATTCCCGGTATCTGGCGTGATCGCCGGCTGGACTGAAGCGCTGCAACTGATGCCAGTTGGCACCAAGTTACGTTTAACTATTCCACACAACCTGGCTTACGGTGAGCGTGGCGCTGGTGGCAAAATTGCTCCATTCAGCACTTTAGTCTTTGACGTAGAACTGTTAGCTATCATTAGCTAATTGAATTAAAAATGGGGTCAGATCACATTATTTGCCAGGCAAATAATGTGATCTGACCCCATTTTTATTAGTCGTATGGATTGTATTTTTTCTTCTTAAACTGGCTGAAAATTAACATCAGTGACAGCAGGGTATACACCACAAAAATAACCCGAGTCCAGACAGGCATGGAAAGATCCATAAAACGCCAGGCTATATCACCACACATACCTGTTGGATTAAAAACTTCCGGAAACCATTTATCTAAAGGCAAACCCAGCGGGAATTCAGGAAACAAACTGCAGGTATATAAACCACCGGATTGCACCAGCTCTTCTACGCCTATGTGTTCCTGGGTGATCATAAAACCCCAAACCGAACTCGCACTAAAAGTGAATAAAGCTATCCAGCGCAACAAACCATTAGTCGGTGAGATCAACGCGATCAGGGCTGCTAAAATCACACCTGTTAACGCCGCTCTGGCATAAACACATAACATGCAAGGCTGTAAATTCATCTGATATTGAAAGTACAACGCCAGACCTAACAACACCGTGGCTGACAGAGCTAAAACGAGCCATGCCGATCGTTGTTTTGACCATTTTGCCAGACTGGATAACATTCGGATCCCTTTGTTTGATAAAACAAAACTATAAGTCGGTCAATCTAAGGCAAAAACAGCCGAAAGACAACCCACAGCACGTCGAACAGCTATTTTTAATCCATAGCTTGTTAACTGCTTTGTCTCTGGTACAATCAGTGCCATTTATCTGACATTATAATAATGACAACGGGCCCCTCCGCATGACTATGAATTTAATTAAAGCGCAAAGCCCAGCTGGTTTTGCTGAAGAATATATTGTTGAGTCCATCTGGAATGGCAAATTTGCTCCAGGTTCCATTCTGCCGGCTGAGCGTGAACTGTCAGAGCTGATTGGGGTGACCCGTACTACCTTGCGTGAAGTATTACAACGTTTAGCCCGTGATGGCTGGCTGACTATTCAGCACGGCAAACCAACCAAAGTAAATAATTTCTGGGAAACCTCAGGGTTAAATATTCTGGAAACTCTGGCTCGTTTAGATGAAGAGCGCATGCCTGAGCTGGTAGACGAGTTGTTGTCTGCCCGCACCAATATCAGCGCCATTTACATTCGTGGTGCCATTAAAACTCATAAAGAACAGGTGATTGCATCTTTTGCAGGTGCTGAAGATTTGGCAGACACAGCTGAAGCTTTTGCAGCTTTTGACTACAACCTGAACCATGAAATGGCGCTGCATTCCTCGAATCGCATTTATGTGCTGATTTTAAATGGCTTCCGTGGTCTGTATAACAAAATCGCACGTTTTTACTTCTCATCGGCTGAAGCCCGTGAACTGGCTCGTCAGTATTACAACCAGTTGAAGCAATATGCTGAAGCCGGTAAACATGACGAAGTGGTGTTTGCGGTACGTAAGTACGGTAAAGAAAGTGGAAAAATCTGGGCTGGCTTACGCTCACAAATTCCAAAAGATTTAATCGAGTAATCTGAAACCGCCGAAAGGCGGTTTCCTGTTTTAGCGCTGAAGATACTTATCCCCTGCAGCCTTGCCACAACAGGTGGGGCTGGTTATTATATTGCCATATATAATATAACCTTTAGTTATATGGGGCGAACCATGCAAAAGCCTGCTACCCGGCCACAAGAAATTTATCTGGATAATAATGCCACGACTCCCGTACTGGCTTGCGCCGCTGCGGCGGTGCAACATACGATGCAGCAATGTTTTGGCAATCCAAGCAGTAGCCACAGTACTGGTATTAAAGCCAAAGTTGAGCTGGAAAGCACCAGACAACTCGCTCGTCAGCTGATTGGTGCTGGTTCCGGCGATATCGTCTTTACCTCTGGAGCTACCGAAGGTATTCAAAGTTCTATTTTCTCCGCCTTGTTGCATGCACGCATGTCAGGAAAAACAGGGCCTGCTTATAGCTTGCTGTATGGTGCCACAGAGCACAAAGCCGTACCTCAAAGCCTTGAACACTGGAATCACGTATTGCAGCTGGGCGCCACTATTAAAGCTATTCCTGTGGATCAGCATGGCTTGCTGGATTTTGATTTTATCCAACAAGAATTGCCCAACACCCTATTGATATGCACTATGGCTGCGAATAATGAAACAGGTGTAAAGCAGGATTTGACCGCGTTGCAGCAGCTTATTCGCAGCGTCGCGCCGCAGGTACTGTGGATGGTGGACTGTGTGCAGGCGCTTGGAAAAATGCCATTGCAGCTTGAGCACATGACCATAGACTATGCACCCTTTAGTGGCCATAAACTCTATGCACCCAAAGGTATAGGCTTTTTGTATCTGCGTAAAGGCACACCTTACCAGCCGTTGCTGGCTGGTGGCGGGCAAGAGAGTGGCTTGCGTTCAGGTACTGAAAACCTGCCAGGTATTGCAGCTTTGCAGGCTATTTTCCAACAACTGAAATTAAAAGAAGGGTCGGTATTTCAGTCTGAGCAACAACTTTGGACTTACCGTGATCAACTGCTTTTCGCATTACGCCAGGTTTTTCCTGATTTAGTACTCAATAGCGACCAACCTTATATAGTGCCCACCACCATCAACTTTTCTGTGCCGGGTTTTGCCAGCAAAGATATTATGGATTTGTTTGATGCTGCTGGTATTCGTGTCAGCTCGGGTTCGGCTTGCAGCTCTAAAATTCCGACCAGCTTTGTGCTGAATGCGATGGGTTTGCCGCTGTGGCGCAGCCAGGGCGCTATCCGTTTATCCTTTGGCCCGGCTATGACTGCAGAAGAGTGTCAGCAGGCCTGCAAAGCTATTCTGGCATTAAAGGCGGTGGTCAATTCCTGTTGTTTGGTATTAAGTGATGCCAGTAGCACAGAGCTTCAGCCTTTAGCAGGCTTAGTGCAGTTAAAACACGAAGATTTATGCAGCTATTTGCTGGTGTCGGCTGAGACCTCAGAAGTCATTATTATTGATGCTGCATTAGCCCTGGCCAGCCGTATTGCGCTTTTAGTGCAGGGCCATCAGTTAAAAGTACGGGCTATTCTGGATACTCATTTGCACAAAGACCATCCCTCGGCCCGGCCTGAGTTGGTTACTTTGTTAACTGATTTACTGAACCCGGTAAATACCAACAGCCTTGGCTGGCCTTTAGACGAAACCAGCCTGAAGATGGGGTCTTATCAGTTGGATACTGTGGCAACTCCAGGCCATAGTCCTGAAGCTGTGACTATTTTGGTACGGCAGCATCAGCAACAAAAGTTTGCTTTTGTTGGCGATTTTATTCTGCCAGGAGGCACTGGACGACTGGATTTACCTGGTGGAGACAGTCAGGCGTTTCGCCAGAGTTTACGAGCTTTGGGGCAGCAATTAGAAGCTCAAACCTTATTAGTCTCCAGTCATGACTATGCTCAGCGGTTTTTCACCCGTTGGGACCTGATGCTGCAGGAGCAGCCAGTGTTGCAACAGGTGCTGAATACTGAAGATACAGCAGAGCTGTGGTTAAGCGAGTTACAACGTCAAACCGACTGGCTACAGCAGCAATCAGGGCATTTTTGTGGCGTGGTGGAAGTCTGTGTATCTGATGCAACTGCTGTAATTGATAAACATCAGATTGTGGCGTTAATACAGCAATATCCGGGTTTGCAAATTTGGGATGTGCGTGAAGCTCACGAGCAGGCCGCTGGCGCTTTGTCAGTGTATTTACCTGACTTGGCTGCTAAAGAAGTTCCTTTGTCCGCCTTGGTACAGCAAGTCGCTGATCAACACACAAAAACACCACAACCTGTCCTACTGGTTTGCCGTTCAGGTAATCGTAGTTTGTTGGCCGCCAAAGTGCTGAACAGAGCAGGGTTTGAACTGGTGTTTAACTTAAAAGGTGGGGTAGCGCTTTTAGCTTGAAGCAATACTCTTCGTATTAGCTGTGACAGATAGACGGGCGACCATAAAGGTCGCCCCTACTTTAGTAAAACAGATGCTGCAGAGGGTTTAACAAACGGGTTAAGCCTTTTTTAAACTTCAGTGGTGCTGTTAATACCGACAAACATAAACAATCTTCACTCATAGTGCGCGGCGTATGGGTATGGTCTGGTGTATTAATTAATAAATCGCCTTCACCATAACAACCTGATTCGTCGTAGATTTTACCCTTAAGCACCAGAGTAATTTCCAGCCCTAAATGGGTATGTTGTGGCACTTCGCTGTCTTTGCGAATATAAAGTAAAGACACATTATGTTGATCTTCACCCGCCAGTTTAGCAGTGCTGATCCCGCCCAAATTTAACCATTTGAGCTTGTTTTTCAGCAGTGGTTTTAACGAAGCCGGCAATAAAATTTCACTATTCTGAATTTGCACAGCAAAAGGCTGTCGCTCTGTCAGCTGAACTGCAATTTCAGGTTGAGCGGTAATAAAATCCAGCATCTGTTGCCAGTCAGTCTCTGCGCTTTGTTCCTGGGGTAAGGCGGCTAAATGTGCCCCGGCTTCAGCTTCCAAATCCATTTTAATGCGTTGACAATGTGGGCACAGATCCAGATGTGCTGCAATAGCCAGGCTTAATTCAGGGGCCAGACTGGCTTCAATATACTGTTCCAGCAGCTCAAGCGCCGGGTGATATTTAACTGCGTGGATCATCGATAGCCTCTCTTAATCTGTCGAGCGCAAGACGAATACGGGATTTCACTGTGCCTAAAGGGATTGCCAGTTCTTCCGATACTTCCTGATGCGATTTTTCTTCTAAATACACCTTTTCCATCACGTCACGCTGCGCTGGCGGCAACTTGGCAAAATGGGGAGCCACTTTTTCTGCCAGTAACCATAAATCCCACTCGTTACTGTCCGTGCCTTCCTGCTCAGGATAATCACCATCAAAAAACAAGTCGTCGGCAGACAGCTCATCTTTGCGACTTTGTTTTTTGCGTAACATATCAAACCGCACATTACGGGCAATGGTAAAAATCCAGGTAGAAGCACAGCCACGGCTTGCATCAAACAATCTGGCTTTTTGCCAGACATTGAGCATGGTGTCCTGCACCATCTCCATGGCTTGTTGTTCGTTACCAAACATTTTTAAACCAAAAGCTTTTAAGCGTGGTGCAAAATAACTAAATAGCTGTGAATAGGCTTGTTTATCACGATCCACTGCAATAAAAGTTAAAGCTTGTTCCCACTGCGCATTGTCTTGTGGTTGAACTGACATAGATCCTTGAATACCGGGCCTTTGATAATTCCTGTCATCATGCCTTTGAACTGATGTTGGATCCAACATTATTCCAATCCTGTCTGTATCAATTTTGCTTGTGCTTTATTTACGCTGCGGATTTAACTTTAGATTGATTCTAAAAATAGAAAGGTTTGTCTGATTTATTCTGATTTATTATCTAAAAAGTTAAAGTTATTCTGTCATTACTAACTCGACAGGAGAAACCACCATGGCACATGTATTAGTAATTAATAGTTCTATAAGCGGCGACAAAGGTCAATCGACTCAGTTAAGCCAGCAATTCTTAGCTTCTTTACCTGCAGGCTTCAGTACTGAAACTGTTGATCTGGTTCAGGACAGCTACCCACATTTAACCATGACAGAAATGGCGGCCTGGATGACCCCAGAGTCAGACCGTACTGAAGATCAGAAAGCTTTAGCTGCCTTGTCAGACGACGCAGTTGCCCAAATTAAAAAGGCTGATGCTATTGTGATTGGCGTTCCTATGTACAACTTCGGTGTCCCAAGCCAGCTGAAAGCCTATTTTGACCGTCTGGCTCGTGCTGGTATTACCTTTAAGTACACTGAAACAGGTCCTGTAGGCTTGTTACAAGACAAACCAGTGTTTATTTTCGCAACTCGTGGTGGTTTGTATCAGGGCACTCCAATGGACTCGCAAACTCCGTTTGTCACTGCTTTGCTGAATTTCATTGGTTTAAAAGATTTAAACTTTATTTACGCTGAAGGTTTAAATATGGGACCTGAAAGTGCAGAAAAAGCCTTATCTGCGGCGAAAGCCCGTATTGCTGAATTAGCACCAGCTGTGGCCGCTTAACAACGGCCTTGGTTTTCTTTTGACCTGTTCCATTTCCCGCAAGCTTTGGCCACTTTGATTAAGTGGCCTTTTTTGAAAAAACTCTGCTTTTCCGTTGTTATTAAACCACTTTCTTCACTTAGGGTTTGGTAAGTATGCTGGCTCTGAATTATGCTAGGTAAAACTTATGCCTCAGGGAGAGCAAGCTTTGGCAACTATTCAATCTCAATATAAATGGCGTTTTTTCAGATCAGGTGGTTTTGATCAGGTGGCGCTGGATTCAGCCGCAGATCTGCAGCATTTAACTGAACTCGACCCTAAACTCTGGACAGTATTGAACTGTCCTACCACAGGCCTTGAATTTGACAGCCGCACCTTGGCCTTGTTGGATCTGGATGGTGATGGTCAAATCCGGGTGCCGGAAATTCTTGCTGCGGTGCGCTGGTGTTGTGAGCGGTTGCCGGATGCTGAAATCATGTTTAAAGCACCGGGCTTACCGCTTAACGCTATTGATGATCAAGACGCAGAAGGAGCGAACCTCAAAGCTGCAGCGCTTCGTGTGCTTGAAATTACAGGTAAAACACAAGCCGATCTATTGCAGGTTGCGGACCTGGCCGATATGACGCTGCTTTTTTCTCCACACCATTTTAATGGGGATGGCGTGGTGATGGCAGAGCTGACGTCGGATACCGGGCTGGTTCAACTGATCACTGAAATTATTCAGACTCAGGGCGGACAGCCGGATCGTAGTGGTGGTTTGGGGATCCATAGTGAGAGCCTGAATGCGTTTTACCAACAAGCTACCGCTGTGGTGGAATGGCATGCGGCCGGAGGTTCTGACGACCCTCTGTTTTGCCCGCTGGGTGATAAAACCGCAGAAGCTGTTGCAGCATTTGAAGCGGTAAAAGCCAAAGTCGATGACTTTTTTGTTCGCTGTCAGTTGGCCGCTTTTGATAGTCGCGCTGCAGAAGCGTTAAATCCTGCTGTTGCTGCCTATGACTTACTGAGTAATAAAGCCATTAGTGCTGTAGATACTGATGTTGCGGCCTTACCTTTAGCAGCTATTGCCGCAGGGCAATCCTTACCGCTGGGCGAGGGGGTTAACCCGGCCTGGGCCAGTGCTGTGACCCACTTCAAACTCCTGGTCGTTGATCCTTTGGTTGGCAGCAAAAGCAAAAGTAAAGCCGGGCATTTAACGGCTGATCAGTGGCAACAGATATGTGAGCTATTAGAGCCCTGGCGCGCATGGCAGGCGGCTAAACCAGACACTACTTTGCATCAACTGGAGCTTGAACGTCTGCAGGCTATAGTGGCCGGAGATGGCAAAGAACGTCTGGAAGCTTTAATTGCTCAGGATCTCGCAGCATCCACTTTTGCCGATAATGTCGATGCAGTAGAGCGTCTGGTGCGATATCAGCGTGATTTAGTGACTTTATTACGCAATTTTGTGTCGTTAAGTGATTTTTACCAACGCAAACATAAAGCGATTTTCCAGATCGGAACCTTGTATCTGGATCAGCGCAGCTGTGAGCTGGTGCTGAAAGTATCAGACATGGCCCGTCATGCCACTATGGCCCCTTTTAGTGGTTGTTATCTGGTGTACTGTACTTGTGAGCGTCAGGGCGAAGTTCCGTTGCAGATAGTGGCAGCCTTGACTGCCGGAGACGTTGACGAGTTAATGGTACCAGGCCGAAACGGTGTGTTTTATGACAGGCAAGACCGTGACTGGCGCGCTATGGTGACTAAAGTGGTGGCTCAGCCTGTCAGTATTGGTCAGGCGTTCTGGTCTCCTTACAAAAGAGTTGCGGCTTTTATTGAAGCTCAGTTGCAGAAGTTTGCTGCTTCGCGTGATAAAGACATCGAAGCGAAAACCACGACAGGTGTGACTACAGCGGCTACGCCAGCACCAACTCCGGCAGCCACTGCTGCTGCGGCCGGTTTTGATATCGCTAAATTTGCTGGTATTTTTGCTGCTTTAGGTTTAGCTGTTGGCGCTATTGGTACAGCGTTGGCCGCTGTGATGGCAGGACTTTTTTCGCTGGTCTGGTGGCAAATTCCATTAGTCATTATCGGTGTCTTGCTGTTGATTTCAGGACCTTCCATGTTGATGGCGTTTTTAACCTTGCGGCGACGTAATCTTGGACCTCTGCTGGATGCCAATGGCTGGGCAGTGAACACCAGAGCCAAAATTAATGTGCCTTTTGGTGCGGCTTTAACAGGTTTAGCTCGTTTACCTGCAGGAGCAAAACGCAGTTTAGCCGACCCTTTTGCTGAGAAAAAACGGCCTTGGGGCAGTGTGTTGATCCTGTTGCTGGTTTTAGCTGGTGCAGGGTTGTTCTGGTGGTTCAGACTCAATTAAAGCCTGTCGATGAAAACAGCCTGCGAAATCTTTTTGCAGGCTGTTTTCAGCTCTTCCCATTCCACTTATCGCCTGCCAACAGCCATTAAACCTATGCTATTCATACAGCTCTTGGTCTTTGGCTGATTTCTTTGTATAAAGAGCTTACAACCACCACTAAAAAAGAATATTAATGAAAACAAAACCATGGTTAGTAGCGGCTTTTGTCGCGGCAAGTTTTATTGGTTCTGCTGTTGCGGCTGAACCTCAAACCTATAAACTCACTCCTGTCAGCGTCAAAGCGCCGGAAAATGCAGCCCATGCCCCTTTTACTATGGAGCAGATTATGGCGCATCCGGACTGGTTGGGTCGCCCGGCAGAAGGAGCTTATTGGGCTGATAACAACAGTCAGTTGTACTTTCAGCAAAAACGTCAGGGTTCAGAAATTCGTGACTGGTACAGCTTAAAAGCAGAGCAGGGTGCTTTGGCAACAGTGGTGCCTATGGCCGACTGGCATTTAATGGGATCGGCGCGCACTGTCTATAGTCAGGATGGTAAATCACTGGCCTATTTGTTTGAAGGCAATGTCTTTGTTAAACATCAGGGCAAGTTAACGCAAGTGACACGAAGCTCAACGCGTTATGACGAAGTGCAGTTTTTAGCGGATGGCCGTTTGGTATTCCGTGCTGGCTGGACTTATCAGGTGCTGGATTTAAACAGCGGTGCTGTCACTGAACTGGTTAGCCTTAAAAATGCGGATAAACCAGCGGCCCCTAAAGTAGACACTTCCTATCTCGCGCAAGAACAGCACAAACTCATCGACTTTGTTGCTTTGACGCATAAAAACAAAGCAGAACAGTTTGAACAGCGGCAGTTACTGGCGGCGCAAAACCATGCGCTGGCGATTCAGGCGGTTTATTTGAATAAAGATAAGCGCATTGCATCGGCCAGTCTCTCTCCAAAAGGCGATATGTTGCTGGTCGCGTTAGCGGATAAAGGCGAATGGCGTGATAAAACTGACATTATGCCCAACTACATCACTGCTTCTGGTGATATAGCCTCTGAACAAGTACGTCGCCGTGTGGCAGATCAAAAACCTCAATCGCACCAGTTGTTTTTGGTTGATGTGAAAACTCAGCAGGCAACAGAGCTGAAATTTAATGATTTGCCTGGTTTTGATGAAGATGTGCTGGCGGCTGTGAAAGCAGAAAATGCCAAAGCACAGGGCAAAACTTACCAGTCGAAAAAAGCGCCTCGTGCTATTGAATTAATTAACGACTGGAGCTGGAGTCAGTCTGCTATCCAGTGGCATGATTCAGGCTCACAAGTGGCAGTGATGCTCAAAGCCTGGGACAACAAAGACCGCTGGTTGGCAACAGTAGATTTCGCGAAAAAGCGCTTGGTCAATCAGCACAGATTGCATGACGATGCCTGGATTAACTACAGTTTCAACGACTTTGGCTGGTTAAGCCAAAAAGAAACCTTGTATTACCTGTCAGAAGAATCAGGTTATGCTCATTTGTATGTTAAACCCGTGAATGGCGCTGCAAAGAAACTGACCGCCGGTACTTTTGAAGTCAGCAATCCGCGTTTAACTAAAAACGATCAGTACCTGTATTTCAAAGGCAATATGAGCCATCCTGGCATTTATGAAGTGTATCGTGTCAGTTTAGCTTCAGGTCAGTTGGAGCAAATGACAGCGCTTAAAGGTTCGGCGGATTACCAGTTATCACCTGATGAAAATAAACTACTGTTGACCTGGTCCAACTCTGTCACTCCACCAGAGTTGTATCTGATGGACAACAAACCTAAAGCCAAAGTCAGCCGTTTGACCCACACAGTGTCAGCAGAGCTGATGGCGTTAAATCTGACCGCACCACAAGTAGTTGCAGTGCCATCCAGCCATGGTAAACAGCCTGTGTTCTCTAAGCTTTATTTACCAAAAGATTATCAGCAGGGTGAAAAACGCCGCGCTGTGATCTTTAACCACGGCGCTGGTTATCTGCAAAACAGTGATTTGGGCTGGTCCGGTTATTTCCGTGAATACCTGTTTCATAACTTGCTGATCCAACAAGGTTATGTCGTATTGGATATGGATTACCGTGCATCAAAAGGTTACGGCCGTGATTGGCGTACAGCCATTTACCGTCAGATGGGTACTCCTGAAACTCAGGATTTAGTCGATGGTGTGAAATACCTGGTGGCCAATGCTCATGTCGATGAAAAACGTGTGGGTACTTATGGTGGCTCTTACGGTGGTTTTATGACCTTTATGGCACTCTTCACTGAACCAGATCTGTTTAAAGCTGGTGCTGCTTTACGTCCTGTCAGTGACTGGGCTTATTACAACCATGGGTATACCTCCAATATTCTGAATA
Organism: Rheinheimera sp. 1928-s; assembly: GCF_029269265.1. Taxonomy (GTDB): domain Bacteria; phylum Pseudomonadota; class Gammaproteobacteria; order Enterobacterales; family Alteromonadaceae; genus Pararheinheimera. The sequence continues at coordinate 91,854 of NZ_JARIXP010000005.1, read as the reverse complement.
CACCTGATGTTGACCCCATAGCCTACCGTCGCAGTTCACCGATTTATTTCACTGAAGGTTTAAAAGGTAAGCTGCTAATTAATGCGCCTATGGTGGATGACAACGTGTTTTTCCAGGACGTAGTGCGTTTGGTGCAGCGTTTGATCGAACATGAAAATGCCAACTTTGAGACGGCAATTTATCCGGTCGAACCTCATGGTTTCCGTCAGCCAAGCAGCTGGCTGGATGAATACAAACGTATCTTCCGTTTATTTGAACAAGAGCTATAACAGGATCAGGGTCAGAGCTTTTGCTCTGACCCTACTCAAAATCAGGTTCCAACTCAAAACGTAACAACTGCGAAGAATAAGGCTGATACACTTCTAAACATAAAGCCTGTAATAACAAACGTGGTGCTGCGGCATAAGCTTCATCATGAGCATAAAAGGCATCGCCTAAAATGGGATGCCCCAGACTTTGCATATGCACCCGCAATTGATGTGAACGCCCCGTCACAGGTCGCAGTTCCACTAAGCTACTTTGACCATCAAAACTTAAACGCTGAAAATGAGTCAGAGCTGCTTTGCCGGTTTTTTCACAGATTTTTTGTAAGGGGGGCTGGGTTGCATCTGCGATCAGTGGGGCATTCACCATGCCTTGTTCGGCAATTTCACCCCAGACTCTGGCGCGGTAAATTTTTTTCACGGAACGTGAGGCAAACTGTTGTTTCAGCGCCGCTTCTGCTTTACGGCGTAGCGCAAACACCACTAAACCAGAGGTGCTCATATCGAGGCGGTGCACCAATTGAGCGAGTGGAAACTGTTGCTGCACTCTGTGCAATAAGCAGTCCTGCATATCTTCAGCACGGCCCGGATTGGTGAATAAACCACTGGGTTTATTCACCACCAGAATGTCTTTATCCAGATACAAAATATCCAGCCAGGGTTCGGCTGGTGGGTTATATACAAAAGGCCTTTGCATCCACTCACTCTTATTTATACAGATGGTTAGTACAGATATAGCTACTGCAGTTATGACGCCAATTCTGGCATACTAGCGCCAACTTTGTATCTAGTTTTTTAAAATGACAATAACGATTAATGATTTAGCAATTTTGCCTGCGACCAGCGAAAACTGGGATTTGTTGTATCAGGATGAGCATCTGCTGGTGGTGAATAAACCTGCGCATTTATTAACAGTGCCAGGCCGGCATCCGAAAAATCAGGATTGCCTGATAAGCCGGGTGCAACTGGAATTCCCTTCTGCCTCTGTTGTGCATCGGCTGGATTACGACACCTCGGGTTTATTGGTACTGCCTCTGACGAAAAAAGCGCTGTCGACTATCAGCAAAGAGTTTCAAAGCAGGGGCACAAAAAAGATGTATCAGGCTGTGGTGTCTGGTGTGCCACATCCATCAGAGGGCACAGTGGATAAGCCCATCGCCGCCGACCCCGACAACAGGCCTTTGTATAAAATCAGCGCAGATGGCAAAGCTTCTGTAACGCACTACAAGGTGCTGAAACTATTACCACAGCAGCAGGCTACTTTAGTGCAATTAGAGCCGGTGACAGGGCGCTCACACCAGTTGCGGTTGCATATGCAAAGCATAGGGCATGCAATTTTAGGTGACCCGTTTTATGCTACCCAAGCCCAGCAACAGCAAAGCAGCCGTTTAATGCTGCATGCAGCGATGTTGGAATTTACCCATCCACAAAGCGGGCTTTTGATGAGTTTTACTGCTGAACCTGACTTTTTGCAGGCTTTACGCTGACAACAAACACCAGTCCAAGCAACACACCAGATATCACCCCATACAAATGAGCGTCTATGGCCACATTAGCATCTATTAATGCGGCCAGTTCCGGATCTGGCCCTTGCCACTGTTCGTAGCTTACTTTTGCTATCACACCCAACAGAATAAGCCAGCCGGACTGGATCTTGTGTTTAATATCCAGCAAAGCGCCGACGGTAATAAAGCAATGTAACCAACCAGATAAACCGACATAAATTTGAATGTCAGGACTGAACAGATACAAAAGTACACTGATGCCTATACAGCCTGACAGCAGCAAGAGCGTAAAAGAGCTCAGTTGGTAATAGAGCTGATGCAGCATCAGCATAAGCAGTAAAGCACCCAAATTCATAAGCAAATGCCAGTGATTGCTGTGCAGTAAATGCCCGGTTAAAGCGCGCCAGATTTGTTCTGGTTGGGATCTGTGGTATTCGAGCACAGATCGGATACTGTCCGGCAACAGATGCAGCAGTACCAACAACAGAGCAAAAGCCAGCATGGCGTATTGAAAGGTAGAAAAAGCGCGAAAATTCATCAACATCTTCGTTCACTGAATAGAATAGCTGCTATGCAAAAGCATTCGTCGCTTCAGGTCAAGGCTTTTAACGTGAAAAGGCGTTTCAGTCATTGATCCAACTGGCCCGACTAGGTAAGGTGAAGGTCTATTGAATGCAGGAAAAATAATGATAACAACTCAATTTAAGCTTCGGATCCTGACAGCGGCATTGCTGTTCAGTAGCAGCACTTTATTTGCCGCAATAACAGACCCTGAAGCCACCACTGGTATAGAACAAAAACAACTTGCCACAGCCAAACACTATATGGCTTCCGCTGCTAATCCGTTGGCGGTCAAAGCGGGCGAACAAATTCTTGCCAAAGGCGGTAGTGCAGTGGATGCAGCTATTGCTATGCAACTGATGTTGGGGCTGGTGGAGCCACAAAGTTCAGGTATTGGCGGTGGTTTGTTTTTACTGCATTGGGACAAACAGCAGACCAAATTAACCTCCATTGATGGCCGCGAAACAGCGCCATCCTCAGCCGGACCAGATTTGTTTATGGAACAGGGCCAGTTGATGCGCTGGCGTGATGCTTTTGTAGGCGGTAAGTCTGTTGGCGTCCCTGGTGTGATTAAAGCGCTGGAACAGGCTCATCAGCAGCATGGTGTGTTGCCTTGGGCTGAGCTTTTTGCGCCTGCTATTCAAACTGCAGAGCAGGGTTTTGTGGTATCGCCCCGTTTAGCTGGTTTGTTAAAGGCCAACTGGAACCCGGGTTTAGATAAATTTACTCAAACAGCGGCTTATTTTAAAACGGATGGTCAGTGGCTACAGGCTGGATTTGTCCGGAAAAACCCGGATTATGCGGCTTTACTGAAACAGATAGCGAAAGACGGCAGTAAGGCGTTTTATCAGGGCGACAATGCCAAAGCTCTGGTGGCCGCTGTGCAACAGGCTCCTGTTAATGCAGGCAAGATTAGCCTGAAAGATTTAAGTTCTTACCAGACTAAACAGCGTGAGCCTATCTGCATCCCTTATCGGCAGTTTAAAATTTGCAGCATGGCGCCACCAAGTTCTGGAGGTTTAGCTGTATTGCAAATGATGGGCATGCTGGCGCATCAGCCTTTGGCAAAACTAAAACCCAATTCAGTGGAGGCGATTCATCTGATCAGCCAGGCCGGTAAGCTGGCCTTTGCCGATCGTGAACGTTTTGCTGCCGACCCGGACTTTGTCAAAGTGCCAGTGCAAGGTTTACTGGCTGCTGATTATTTAAAACAACGCGCCAGCTTATTGACTGCGCTTGAAGGCGAGCCTGCTGTAGCGGGAGAGCCACAAGGTGCTGAACCCTTGGCGTCAGGTAACGCCATTGAATTTGCCAATACCAGTCATTTATCTGTGGTCGACAGCAAAGGTAATGCGGTCAGTATGACCACCAGTATCGAAAATGCCTTTGGTTCAGGTTTATTTGTTAATGGTTATCTGCTGAACAATCAACTGACCGACTTTTCGTTGCAGGCAAAAGTAGATGGCTATTGGGTGGCCAATAGAGTGGAAGCTAATAAAAGACCAAGGTCCTCTATGGCTCCTGTGATGGTGTTCGATCAGAAAGGCACACTGATTTATATCACCGGCTCACCAGGCGGCAGCCGCATTATCAATTATGTAGCGCAAAACTTAGTGGCTGTGCTGGATTGGAAAATGGATGCACAACAAGCGGCGAACCTGCCACGATTCACTCATCGTAATGACGCTTTGGTGCTGGAACAAAATACCAATTTAAGTCAGTTGGTTCCTGCATTACTGGAACTGGGATATCAACCAAAACTAGCAGATTTAAACAGCGGTATTCATGCCATTGAGATTAAAAACACCCATTTAGAAGGTGCGGCCGACCCACGTCGCGAAGGCATAGCAGCCGGCCAGTAGCCTAACAAGGATCAGAACAAAAATGAGTATTGATGTATCCACAGCGCAAGGCGTTTTAACCCTTAGCCTGAACAGACCTGATAAAAAAAATGCACTGAACAAGCTGATGTATCAGCAATTGGTGCAGCAGTTACAGCAGGCAGCACAAAACGATGAAATCAAGGTCGTGTTGCTGCAAGGCTCAGCAGAGTGCTTTTCTTCAGGCAATGATTTAGCCGACTTTCTACAAAGTGGTGAGCTCAACGACGCCCATCCTACAGTGATGTTTTTGTATGAAATGGCAAAGTTTCCTAAGCCTGTAGTGGCTGCAGTGGCGGGTCTGGCTATTGGTATAGGAACTACAGTGCTGTTGCATTGTGATTTGGTCTACAGCACGGCCGATTGCCGTTTTCAGCTGCCTTTTACCCAGCTGGGGTTATGCCCGGAAGCAGGTTCTAGTCTGTTGTTGCCTTTGTTGATTGGACAGCAGCGTGCCAGCAGCATGTTATTACTGTCTGAAGCCATAGATGGCAACGAAGCGTACCGTTTGGGTCTGGTCAATCAACTGGTCGACAAAGAAAATCTGTTGGAGTTTGCGCTCAGCAAAGCGAAAAAGCTGTCTGCTTTACCTGCTGATGCAGTGCAAAGCAGTAAAAAGCTGATGAAAAGCGGCAGTGCTGTGAAGCAGGCGATAGAGCTGGAGCTGGCTGATTTTAGTCGTTTACTCAAAGGACCGGACTGTCAGCAGGTGATAGCGCAGTTTTTTAAACGCTAAGACTCAGCCCAAAAACAAGGGGCGACCTTGATGCTCGCCCGTCTTTTGTCCAATGTGATGGCGCAGCTTACTAAACAGCTGTTCTGGCATAAGGGTCCGATTTCACCCCTTCAACCAGCCACTGGCCATCTTCTTTTACCATTTTGACCACACGCAGTTCTATCTTCTTATTACCATTACTTTTGCCTTCAAACAACATGGTAATTTCAGCTGTATTGCCGTATTGCTCCCGCAGGTTTTTGCCGGTACGGTCAATGCTGATATTTACTTCATCAAAACTCATGTTATACAAAGTTCGCACCACACCTCGGGTATTACCATAAGCATCCAAAATACGGGCATAGGATTTTGTGCTCAGAGCTTTGGCTCTCTCTAAATCTTTGGTGGTGTACAAAGAATGAAAAAATTCGCCAGCAGCGAACTCAGGGGAACCTAAGTCAGCATTCACTTTAGGTGCTTCTTCAGAGCAAGCTAATAACAGCAAGGAAAATAACAGCACTAAAATTTTTTGCATTCGTGTTACCCAAAGTAGATGTTCGGCTTACAGTCTGGGGAAATATACGGGAAAAGTAAAGAAAAAGGCCACAAAAGTGGCCTTTCAATAAATCTAAGGTATTGATTAAGCTTGTAATTCGCTTTCGGTAAAGAAGTCTGCAAACAGCGCGCTGGATAAATAACGTTCTGTTGAACTTGGAATAATCACTACAATATTTTTACCAGCGTTTTCTGGCAGCTCAGCCAGGCGCTTGGCGGCAACTACGGCTGCACCTGAAGAAATACCAGCCAGAATACCTTCTTCTTTCATCAGACGGTGTGCCATAGCGATGGCGTCGTCGTTGCTGACTGTTTCTACCGCATCAATAATGGATAAATCCAGGTTGCCCGGGATAAAACCTGCACCTATGCCCTGAATTTTATGTGGACCAGGTTTAATTTCCTGACCGGCACGGGCCTGACTTATCACAGGTGAATCAACAGGTTCTACCGCTACGCTGAATAGCGGGTGTTTTTTTTGTTGCTTAATATAACGGCTGACACCGGTAATAGTGCCGCCTGTGCCTACACCAGCTACGAAGATATCGATGTTGCCATCTGTGTCATTCCAAATCTCAGGACCTGTGGTGTCAAAGTGGATTTGTGGATTGGCCGGGTTTTCAAACTGCTGTAGCAACACATATTTATCCGGTTCTGACGCCAGAATTTCTTTGGCTTTTTCGATAGCGCCTTTCATGCCTTTTGCGCCTTCGGTCAGCACTAAATTAGCACCTAAAGCTTTCAGCAGTTTACGGCGCTCTAAACTCATAGTGGCTGGCATGGTCAGAGTTAACGCATAGCCGCGGCTGGCGGCAACAAAAGCCAAAGCAATACCTGTGTTACCAGAAGTAGGCTCGATAATTTCTTTACCTGGGCCTAACAGACCTTTTTTTTCTGCATCCCAAATCAAGGCTGCACCTAAGCGGCATTTCACAGAGAAGCTTGGGTTACGGGATTCGATTTTGGCAAATACATTGGCACCAGATGTGACGCGCTTTAAGCGCACCAGAGGAGTGTTACCAATAGACAGTGAGTTATCTTCGTAGATCTTTGACATAATAAAAAACCTTCAGGGTCTGATGAATGGTTATAAGAATACTCGCGCCTTGTTAAAACGAAAGAAAAGATTTGATATAAGATATTCCCATCTTAAGCCTGCACCGTAAAAAAGAAGTAACCACAGATGATTTTTCAAAGCACAGAACACTATATTTTATCGCCGGAGCTGGCGCTGGCCGTCAATGCCGCAGTCACCTTAGAAAAACCTTTATTGATCAAAGGCGAACCTGGCACTGGCAAAACCCGTTTAGCTGAGGAGCTGGCAGCAAGTTTAGGCACTGATTTGATTAACTGGCAAATCAAATCCACCAGTAAAGCTCAGCAGGGGTTGTATGAGTATGATGCAGTTTCACGTTTGCGTGATGGCCAGTTGGGTAGTGAGCGCGTAGCGAACATCAGCAACTACATCAAGCCAGGTAAACTCTGGACCGCCTTTACAGCAGCAAAGCGCCCTGTGCTGTTGATTGATGAAATCGACAAAGCCGACATCGAGTTTCCAAACGATTTATTGCACGAACTGGATCGGATGTCATTTGATGTCTACGAAACAGGTGAGCGTATTAGTGCAAAGCAAAGGCCTATAGTGGTGATCACGTCCAACAATGAGAAGGAATTGCCGGACGCTTTTCTTCGCAGATGTTTTTTCCATTACATCCGTTTTCCCGACAAAGACACTTTAACTCAAATAGTGCTGGCGCATTTTCCGACCTTGCAGGCCGATTTACTGACAGCCGCACTCGAGGTATTTTTTGACTTGCGTGCAGTGGATGCGTTAAAGAAAAAGCCCTCGACCTCAGAGCTGTTGGATTGGTTAAAACTTTTGCTAGCCGAACAGATAGCGCCATCGGTGTTACAGGATAAACAGCATCAAGGCGGTTTAATGCCTTTGTACGGCGCCTTACTGAAAAACGAGCAGGATGTGGCCTTACTGGAAAAATTGGCCTTTATGGCTCGTCGTGCTGGCCGTTGATATGCTGATTTCGTTTTTTTTAACTTTACGCAAATATGGCCTGAAATCCAGCATCACTGAGCTGCTGGATTTACTTAAGGCTCTGCAGCAGCAACTGATTTTTGCAAGCACAGATGATTTTTATCTGCTGGCCCGTTTGTGTCTGGTCAAAGATGAAAGCCAGTACGACAAATTCGACAGGGCTTTTGCGGAGTATTTTGAAGGCGTTGAAAGTTTGGATTTAGCTGCGCTTATTCCGGATCACTGGCTACTGCCTGGGCTTATTCGTCAGTTGTCGGAGGAAGATAAAGCCAAACTGGCCTCTTTAGGTGGGTTGGAGCAGTTGCTGGAGCAATTTAAGCAGCGTTTAAAAGAGCAGCAGGAAAAACACGCAGGCGGCAATAAATGGATAGGCACGGGTGGCTCATCACCTTTTGGTGCTTATGGCTTTCACCCGGAAGGTATCAGAGTCGGCCAGCAGGGCAGTGGTCAGCGCCGTGCGGTCAAAGTATGGGATAAGCGTGATTTTAAAGACTTTGATCAAAACGCGGAGCTCAATCACAGAGCTATGCAGCTTGCTCTGCGGCAACTGCGGCGTTTTGCCCGCACCGGACAAGCCACAGAGCTGGATTTAAACGGCACTATAAAAGCCACAGCTCAGCAAGCGGGCTGGCTGGATTTAAAGTTTCAGAGTGAGCGGCACAATGCGGTCAAAGTGCTGATGTTTTTTGATATAGGTGGCTCGATGGATGATTATATTCATGAATGCGAGCAGCTATTTGCCGCGGCCCGCACCGAATTTAAGCATCTGGAGTTTTTCTATTTTCATAACTGCCCTTACGAGCAGGTATGGCGCACTCATCAAAGGCGTGCCGCGGATGCAGTCTCCGTTGCTCAGCTTTTGCAGACGTATCATAGTGACTACAAAGTGATTTTTGTTGGTGATGCCACTATGGGGCCTTATGAAATTACTTATCCGGGCGGCAGTGTGGAGCACTTTAACCCCGAATCTGGTGAAGTCTGGTTAAAACGCCTGCTGGATCATTTTCCCAATGCAGTTTGGCTCAACCCACAACCACAAGCCTGGTGGAGCCATTATCACTCTATTGAAATACTGCAGAAACTGATGCAGAACCAAATGTATGGCATGACGCTGGACGGTTTAAGTGGCGCCATCCGGCATTTATCAAAGCGGCATTGAAAAGGTCAGACGAACTGATTAAAGTGGTTTATTCATCAGGCATTTACGGGATATTTAATGCAGCACGAACAGCCAGAACATCAGGATATAAGGGAAGTAGCGCCTGACACTTTTGTCGACGAAACCGGCCACCAGTTAACGAAAAAAGAAGTACGGGAAATAGTCACACCTCATGCTTTTGTGGTAGCAGATGAATTGATAGGGCAGCCTTTGGCTAAACCTCTGCGCCGTGGTCTGGCTATCGGCATAGATGGGGTTATTATCAGTGGCCTCGCCTCTGCCAGCCTGATTTTTGTGCTACCCACTATGCTCTATCTTTGTTGGAACAGATACAAAGCCCAGAAGACAAATCATCTGTGGCTGATAGTGCTGGCTACTTTATGTACGCTGCTGACGCTGAACTGGGCACCTCACTGGGTGCAGGAGAAAGAGACAACCTCAGCCTCTGATTTGAATTTAACTCCACACGCTGGTGCTGAACTGGCCAAAGTGTCGATAGAGTTGTCCACCAAGGCTTGTGATGATCGTTGTGTTGAAGACAAAATAAAATCGCTGGCGCTTGAGTTACAGAAGTCTGGTGTCAGCACTGAACATCAGCGCGATTTGCTCGATGGTATGTTGGAGATCACTCCACTTAAAGGTGCTGAAAAACGTGCTTTACTGGATAAGTATGTGGCTGAACCACAAATGGTTGCGGAGCCAGTGACGACTGCGCCTGTTACGAAGCAAGAGAAGGAGGAGTCGTATTCAGTACTGGATAAACTAAAAAGCTCTGATTACAGCCTAATCAAATGGGTGAAGGGTATATTGGCAGACTTTGGTTTAGGTTTTGGCTGGGCTATGGCTTATTTTACCTTTTACACCAGTTGGAATAATGGCCAGACCATAGGCAAGCGGCTGACCCGTATTCGGGTGGTGCAACTGGATAACCAGCCATTAAGCTTATGGACCTCTTTTAGTCGTCAGGGCGGTTATGGCGCAGGTTTTGCGACGGGCCTGGTTGGTTTTGCTCAAATTTTATGGGATCCAAACCGGCAGGCAATTCAGGACAAAGTGGCCAGCACAGTGGTGATTTATACCCTTCCTACTTGAAGCCGCAGCGTTGTTGACTGCGCGCTGCAGCCCCAGTCACATAGGACAACTATGCTCCTGGGGTCTTTATCGCTTGTCGCCTAGCTGCAACTCCAATTAGTTTGGGTATATTCGTAGTGGCTGATTTCAGCGAAATTAAGCTAGAATAGCGACCAATTCAGCAACTCATTACAAGAAGTTGCGCTATGACAAGGGTATTCTGAATGAAAAATGTGCTGATCAGCGGCTCAGGCCTGTTTACTCCAACCGAAACTGTCACCAACGAAGAGTTAGTCGCCAGTTTTAATCAGTATGTCGATTTGTTTAATGAGCAATATGCGGCTGATATTGAAGCCGGTGAGCTGGCCGCTTTGGAGTATTCCAGCTGCGAGTTTATTGAAAAAGCCTCAGGCATTAAATCTCGCCATGTATTGCACAAAGAAGGTATTTTAGACCCAGCCGTAATGATGCCGGTTTTTCCAAAACGTGGCGAAGACGAACACCCTGAAATGGTGGAGATGGCCATAGTTGCGGCCCAGGAAGCCATGGCGCAAGCGGGCAAAACTGCGGCTGATATCGATCTGATTATTTGCGCAGCTTCTAATATTCAACGGCCTTATCCAGCCTTATCTATTGAACTGCAACAGGCTTTAGGGGCGGCAGGTTATGCCTTTGATATGAACGTGGCTTGTTCATCTGCCACTTTTGCTATCAGCAATGCGGTCAACGCTATTCGTGGCGGTATGGCCAAAGTGGTGCTGGTGGTCAATCCTGAATTTGCCTCCCCTCAGGTCAATTACACTAACAGAGACAGCCATTTTATTTTTGGTGATGTCTGTACCGCCACTATTATCGAAGCGGAAGAGACTGTCACTTCTAACAACGCCTACCGAATTCTCGGTATGAGTTTAAAAACTGAATTCTCTAATAATATTCGCTGTGACATTGGTTACACCGAACATTGCCATCCGGAAACAGACCCAGACGCGCCATTTTTTAAACAGCAGGGTCGCAAGGTATTTAAAGAGTTATTGCCTATAGTGGCCGACGTCATTTTAAACGAGATGCAGCGTTTAGCTGTGGCGCCAGATGATTTAAAACGCTTGTGGTTACACCAGGCCAATATCAATATGAACCTGTTTGCGGCGAAAAAGATCTTAGGTCGTGACCCTTTACCAGAAGAAGCTCCGTTGGTATTAGATACCTACGCCAATACAGCATCGGCGGGTTCTGTGATTGCCTTTCATAAAAACAAAGAAGGCATTCAATCCGGCGAAAAAGCCATTTTGTGCTCTTTCGGTGCAGGCTACTCAGTAGGTTGTCTGGTATTGGAAAAACGTTAATTAAAAATGGGGTCAGATCACATTATTGGCCAGGCCAATAATGTGATCTGACCCCATTTTTATAGTTACAACTGAACCACTGAATTCTGGTCGTAGCTGACCTGAGTGGGCACATAGCCATCGGCTTCATCATCATTCAGCCAGGTTTGACCATCCACTACATATCGGAATTGGTACTGTTTTTCTTTATCCAGAGTCAGGCTGGCGGTAAAGTCGCCTGTCTTGGTTTTTTTCATTAAAACTGCCTGCGGATCCCAGTTATTAAATTCTCCCGCTAAAGCCACACTTTGGGCTTGAGGGTAGTGATGACCTGCAAAGGTAAAAGTGACTTTGCATACTGGTTTGGTTTTTAAATACTGCTTACTGATACTCATAGATGCTTCCTTCCTGAATTAGCCTGACAGTCACATAAAAGTACAGTGTATCCTTATGTGATGACAATGAAGTGTCTAAAAAACAACCTGTTTCTGGTCTTCTCCACCATAACTAAGCTCTAGCAGTCACCAAAATAACTTTCTGGAATGTAGATAGATGAATTCGCTATTTACCTGTTGAATAATCAGAGCCGAAGTTGTAACTAAATATGTCGTAACTTCACAGTAATGCTGCAGAGCAGTAGATGGTTGGGCTGTCTTAATCTGCTGTAAGCCCTGTGCCTTAAGGCTTCTGCACCTGACTATAAAAAAAGTGGCCAAAGTGTGTTGTTGCGTTCGACACAATTTAGATAAAAAAGCTAACAACTGCTGATACTGTTACAGCGTAACGAACTGTAAGATAGAGTCAGATAAATTTGTGACCAAAGGACTAAAAATGGCAGGCAAGTGGGTAAAAGCAGGAGTTCCTGTATTGATTGTGGTGGGCGCAGTCATTCTCGCATCGGCTTTTGTGGCAGGAAAAAAGCCACCTGAGCAGAAAAAAGAAACACGCAAAGACTTATTCGTCGAAGTAAAACCTGTTAGCCGACAAAACCTGACGTATCAGGTGTGGTCGCAAGGTTCAGTGCAGCCGAAAGTGATCACCAGCCTGACGTCTGAAGTCAATGGCGTGATTGTGAAGGTAGCGGACAACTTTATTGAAGGTGGTTTTTTCCGCGCCGGTGATTTGCTTATTCAGGTTGAGCAGTACGATTATTTAACAGCGGTCAAACTTTCGGAAGCCAATTTGGCTCGTGCTCAGGCTTTATTAGAAGAAGAAAAAGCCCGTGGTAAGGTTGCAGCTAAAGAATGGAGTGAATTTAGTGCAGGTAAAGCACCGGAATTAGGTTTACGCCGTCCACAGCTGGCTCAGGAATTAGCCAATGTGCGTTCTGCTGAAGCTGAACTGGAAAACGCCCGTCGTAACCTTATTCGTACTGAAATCCGTGCGCCTTACGATGGCATAGTCAAAGCCAAAAATGCCAACATAGGGCAGTTTATCAGCCGCGGTTTTGACTTAGGTACTATTTATGGCACTGAAGTGGCAGAGGTACGCTTGCCGCTGTCGGATAACGACGTGGGTTATTTAAATATGCCTGGTTTAACACCCTCTGAGCAGCAGCAACCTGAAGTTTTATTGTCGGCAGAAGTGGCGGGTCAGCAACTGAACTGGAACGCCAGACTGGTGCGCACTGAAGGCATGCTGGATGATCAAAACCGGGTGATCTACGCTGTGGCTGAAATTAAAGACCCGTACCGCTTAAAAACGGGTGGTCAGGATCCACTGCGCTTTGGCCGTTTTGTCAAAGCCCGTATTGATGGCAAAAACGGTGAAAATCTGGTGTTGGTGGAGCGGCATTTGTTAAAACCTGATGAAAAAGTACTGACCATCAGCAAGGACAATAAGCTGCATATCCGTAGCGTTACAGTGCAGCGTATGGATGAAGAGTATGCCTATGTTAGTGCAGGTTTAGATCCGGCTGAGCAACTGGTATTAACGGCTATTGCCAATCCACTGGAAGGCATGGCGCTGCGCACAACTACAGATCCTGTCGTGGAAGACTCCGAAAAGGAAAAAACAGCGATAGCCGCGACTGAGTCAGGAGAAAAACCCTGATGCAGCAGCTGGATCAAACCCATAAAGGCTGGTTAGCCTGGTTTGCCCGCAATAGCGTGGCATCAAATTTATTGATGGTTATTTTATTGCTGGCTGGTATCGCCAGTGTGCTGACCATCAAAAAACAAACTTTTCCTGAAATTCAGCTGGAACAAGTCACTATCCGGGTGGCTTATTTAGGTGCAGCACCGCAGGAAGTGGAAGAGGGCATAGTCGACAAAATTGAAGAATCGCTGCGAAGCCTGAATGGTATTAAAAAAATCCGTTCTAATGCTGTGGAAGGTTTAGCCACGGTGAACTTAGAAATTCAGTCTGGTTATGACATTCAAACCCTGATGAATGAAATTAAGATGCAGGTGGATTCTATCTCGTCCTTTCCTGAACAAACCGAACGTCCTGTGGTGTACAACACTAAATTTCAAAGCAACGTGCTGTGGTTATCTGTTTACGGTGATACCGATCAGCGTGGTTTAAAAGAGTTTGCTAAAGACGTGCGGGACGAGCTGAAAAAGCTACCTGGTGTCAGTAAAGTGGAAGTGGTCGGGGCTTTGGATTACGAAGTCTCTATCGAAGTCTCAGAGCACAAACTGCGTGAATTTGGCCTGACTTTTGATCAAATGGTGGCGGCTGTACGCGGCAGCTCTGTGGATGTGCCAGGTGGTTCTATTAAAGCTGACAACGGCAATATTTTATTGCGGGCTAAAGGTCAGGCCTACCGTCAACAGGATTTTGCCGACATCGTCTTGATCAACAGAGCAGACGGCACCCGTTTGTTGTTGGGCGACATTGCTCAGGTCAAAGATGGTTTTGTCGAAATGGAGTCTTATTCTACTTTTAACGGCAAACCTTCAGTGTCAATTAAAGTGGATGCAGTAGGCGAAGACAACACCTTAAAAATTGCTGCTGTAGTGAAAAACTATGTAGAGAAGAAAAAAGCCGATTTACCCGACAGTATGGAAATCGACTATTGGGGCGACTCCAGTTATTACCTGCAAGGCCGCCTCGATCTGATGACCGACAATATGCTGATTGGTGCCTTATTGGTGTTGATCAGCTTAACTTTATTCCTCGAGTTCCGTGTCGCCTTTTGGGTCATGGTGGGTATTCCTGTTTGTTTCCTCGGCACCATAGCCCTGATGCCATTGGAGATGTTTAACGTCTCTATCAATATGATCAGTTTGTTTGGTTTTATTTTGGTGCTGGGGATTCTGGTCGATGACGCCATTATCATAGGGGAGAGTGCTTACACCGAAATTGAGAAATACGGCAAGTCGGCTGAAACCGTGATCCGTGGCGCCCAGCGGGTGGCTATGCCTGCTACTTTTGGTGTGATGACCACTATCGCTGCTTTCATTCCAATGTTAATGGTGGGTGGACCACAAGGGCCGATCTGGGAATCTATCGCCTGGGTGGTGATCTTATGTTTAGTTTTTTCTATGGTGGAATCCAAGCTTATTTTACCAGCGCATTTAATTGCGATGGACGATAAGCCTTGGGATCAGCAGCGCAAAGGCCTGTTTTATGGCATGGGGCGAGCTTGTAGTAACGGTTTAAAATTTGTCCGGTTAAAAGTGTCTGGTGCGACCGACCGTTTTGTCTATGGCCGCTATAAACGTGCGCTCGCCTGGTGTATTGAATACCGTTATATCACGGCCACCAGTTTCTTTGCGATGATGGTGCTGATGATCGGCTTAATGGCGGGTGGCCATGTGCGCTGGGTGTTTTTCCCTAATATACCAAGCGACTTTATCAACGCAAATTTAACCATGATGGAAGGCTCATCAGGTAAAGCCACAGTGCAGGCTATGCAGCAACTGGAAGCTGCTCTGGTCAAGACCAATGAACAGATTGTTGCCAAAGGTGAAGAAGGGTTAATGAAGCACCGTCTGACTTTTACTCAGTCAGATACCAGTGGCCAGTTTGTGATTGAGCTTGAGAAAAGTGAAGGCCGAAACATAGACGCTAATGAATTTGTGCGCTTGTGGCGTGAGCAAATACCAGAAATTGCCGGAGTCAAAACACTACAGATTTTCTCTTCGACCAGTGGTGGCGGTGGTGGCGATATTTCATTTCAACTGAAAAGCAAAGAGCTTGAGCAGTTACGTTTAGCCACGGAAGAGCTCAAAGCTGCCATGCTGGAATATCAGGGCGTTTTTGATATCGAAGACAGCATCAGTGGCGGTAACGATGAGATTGTATTGAAAATCAAACCTCAGGCTGAAGCTTTGGGCATTAATTTATCCGATTTAGCCACACAAGTGCGTCAGGGCTTTTATGGTGCTGAAGCGCAGCGTATTCAGCGCGACGGCGAAGAAGTCAAAGTGATGGTGCGTTATCCAAAAGAAGAACGCCGCTCTGTAGGCAATCTGGAGAATATGAAAATACGCACTGCGTCCGGTGCCGAAGTTCCATTTTCCCAGGTGGCTGAATACAAAGCACAACCCAGCTATTCGGCTATTAACAGGGTCGATGGCGAACGTTCTGTCACCATCAGCGCATCAGTCGATAAAGCTTTGGCTGAGCCGATGAAAATTACCAAAGAGTTGCAGGAAAAAGTGCTGCCTTTGCTTGCGCAAAAATATGGCATAGAAACCGCGCTGGAAGGTGCAAGTTTGGAAGAAGCCGATGCAATGGTTGATCTTGCGATGGGTTTCCTGCTGGCGTTATTTGTGATTTATGCGCTGCTGGCGATACCGCTAAAATCTTATACTCAGCCGCTGATCATTATGTCGGTGATCCCTTTTGGTTTAATTGGCGCCATCTTAGGCCATATGCTGCTGGGATTAAGTGTCAGCATTATGTCCTTATTTGGTTTGATTGCGTTGGCTGGTGTAGTGGTGAACGACTCACTGGTGATGGTAGATTTTGTCAATCAATCACGCCGTGACGGTATGCCATTAAAAGAAGCGGTCGTAGGGGCTGGTACCAGACGTTTCCGGCCTATAATGCTGACCTCTGTGACGACCTTCTTAGGTTTGGCCCCTATAGTGCTGGAAAAAAGCTTACAGGCGCAAATTGTGGTGCCTATGGCTGTATCTTTGGCCTACGGTATTTTGTTTGCGACAGTGATCACCTTACTGCTGATCCCCGCGCTCTATGTGATATTGGATGATTTTTTGGGGGTGTTCAGAAGTAAAAGCTCTGAAGAGACTACGTATCCAACCGATGAGTTACCACTGCAAAAGTGATAGCGAAAAGGAAAAAAACCGCCGAAAGGCGGTTTTTTTATGGGCATGTAATCCCAAAAGTAATTGAAGCTACAGCTTCAGGAACGAAGGGTAGTCCTATGTGACTGGGGCTAGTAGCGCAGTCAACAACGCTGCGGCTTCAAGAACGCAGGGGATTTAACATTCGATGATGTTGACTGCCAAGCCACCGCGTGATGTTTCTTTGTATTTGCTTTGCATATCACGGCCTGTGTCCCACATGGTTTTAATCACTTTATCCAGCGATACCTTATGCTCACCTGTGCCACGCAGCGCTAAACGTGAAGCGTTGATGGCTTTAATAGAACCCATAGCATTACGTTCAATACAAGGCACCTGAACTAAACCACCTACAGGGTCGCAGGTTAAACCTAAGTTGTGCTCCATGCCAATTTCAGCGGCGTTTTCCACATGATCAACAGAGCCGCCTAAGATTTCAGTTAAAGCACCTGCCGCCATAGAGCACGCCACACCCACTTCACCCTGACAACCTACTTCAGCACCTGAGATAGAGGCATTCTTTTTATACAAAATACCAATAGCAGCTGCAGTTAACAGATAACGACAGTAGATATCCGGCGTGACAGGCTGAATGTATTTGTCGTAATACATCAGGACCGCCGGAATAATACCAGCGGCGCCGTTGGTCGGGGCTGTCACTACGCGACCACCGGCAGCGTTTTCTTCATTGACGGCTAAGGCGAATAAATTTACCCAGTCCATCACTTGTAATGGGTCTGAGCTTTTTTCTGCCATTAAACGTTTATGCAGAGCAGGGGCGCGGCGCTTTACTTTTAAACCACCAGGTAAAATGCCTTCAGTACGAATACCACGTTGCACACAGTCGTACATAGTCGACCAGATTTTACCCAGCTCGTCCTGAATCTGTTGTTCGCTGCGTAATACTTTTTCGTTTTCCATCATCAGGCCAGCAATGGATAAACCGTTTTCTTTACACAGCTTCATCAGCTCTGCGCCACTTTCAAAAGGGAAAGGCGGCGGATTGTTGGCAGCAAACTGACTGGCGGCTTCTTTTTCTTTGGCAAAGTCTTCAGCTTTGACAATAAAGCCACCGCCAATAGAGAAATAAATTTCGCTGAATAACACGTCATGACCGGCGTAAGCGATCAGTTCCATGCCGTTGGAGTGCTCTTTTAAGGTTTTGCGACGATGAAATACAATGGCGCCTTCCCTTGGGAAAGCCACAGAGCGTTGTTGATCCAGCTGTATAGTCTGGCTTTCATCCACTTTCTTTAATAAACCAGGAATAGCATCAGGTTCTATGTTTTCTGGTAAATAGCCGGATAAACCTAAAATCACCGCTTTGCCCGTGCCGTGGCCAATACCGGTTTGGCCTAAAGAGCCAAAGAGTTCAGCTTTGACACTGGTGACCTGCTCAAATAAACCCTGCGCTTGCAGGTTTTCACAGAATTTTTTGGCAGCACGCATTGGGCCTACGGTGTGAGAACTGGATGGGCCAATACCAATGCTGAACATATCAAAAGCGCTAATAATCATTCGGATCCTGCTTTTAGTTATAGGAATTGGGCGCCATTCTAACGGAAGCTGATTGATTTCGTAACTCACCTGGTAACTGGTCGGTGCTTGTTACAGCAAAGTTTCTTACGGTGCTGTGTTGATTTGATTACAGCCACTGTAGGTGCGGGTCTTGTCCCCGCCCGTCTAATGACACCGCTGTGGGGCTTGTCCCAGCCGCTGCCATTATTAAAAATGCAGCTGTTGTTTTAAAGAATAAAGAATTGCGGCTGTTGCCCCCCAAATCAGGTGCGGTCCGTAGGGCATAAAATGCACTAAATGAGACTGACCATGCATCGCAAAGTGTTCGCTGTGCGTATTTTGTGGCTCGAATACAAAAGGCAAAGGTAACCAAAAGGCAGAATCTACTTCAGAGGCCTGTAGTTTGAGTTCAACGTCCTGAGTTAAAAAGGCAATCCAAGGCTGAATTAAAAAGCCAGTGCCAGTGGCATAACTGGGCAGTTGCCCT
Source organism: Rheinheimera sp. 1928-s (assembly GCF_029269265.1). Classification (GTDB taxonomy): domain Bacteria; phylum Pseudomonadota; class Gammaproteobacteria; order Enterobacterales; family Alteromonadaceae; genus Pararheinheimera. The sequence goes on along the minus strand of NZ_JARIXP010000005.1, from coordinate 73,510 downwards.
ATGAGTTGCAGTTGCTCTGGTGCTATACCGGTTTCTTCATGGGTTTCACGTAAAGCGGCTTGCCGACTGTTTTCATTCGCTTCAATTTTGCCGCCAGGAAAGCTGATTTGGCCCGGATGATGCCTCAAGTCTGAACTGCGTTTCGTCAGCAGCAGTTGCAGTTCACCTTGTTGTTCCCGCAGGACCAACAACACAGCAGCAGCTCTGCTTTTTTCAACCTGCAGCAACACAGACTGCTTGCTGGGTTGCAAGAAAAAACGCTGTAAAAACTGCTGCCGGTTCATCTGGTTAGGTTTCCATTGCCTTTGCTGCCAAAGGCGGGCATTCGATAGTGCCAAGCAAAGGCAAAATTTTATTCACCTTATGAAAGGTTTCTTCGTATTCTGCATCCACTTGTGAATCGGCTACTATGCCACCTCCGGCCCAGCAAAAAGCCTGGCCTTGTGCCATCACTAAAGTGCGGATGGCAATATTGGTATCCATATCGCCGCTGCTATTGATATAACCCACAGCGCCACAATACACAGAGCGGCTGTGAGGTTCTAATTCGGCAATGATTTGCATGGCCCGTACTTTAGGGGCTCCGGTAATAGAGCCGCCTGGGAATGCGCCCCTTAATAAATCGCAGGCATCAGCACTCGGATTTAAGGTGCCGGTGATAGTACTGACCAGATGATGCACAGCAGGGAAAGACTCAATGGCAAACAAAGCCGGTACTTTCACTGTGCCTGGCACACAATGTTTGCCCAAATCGTTTCGGAGTAAATCGACAATCATCACATTTTCAGCTCTGTCTTTTGGTGCCGCCTGCAGCTCTTCTGCACTTTGTTTGTCAAGCGCCGGGTCTGCAAAACGAGGTCTGGTGCCTTTAATAGGTTTGGTTTCAACCTGACCTGCTTTGAGTTGTAAAAAGCGCTCAGGAGACAAACTTAAAACAGCGCCTTGTGGTAAACGCAAAAAGGCTGAAAAAGGCGCGGCATTTTTACTGCGCAAAGTTAAATAAGCCTGCCATTCATCACCGCTGTAACTGGCTGCAAAACGCTGGGCCAAATTAATCTGATAACAGTCGCCGCTTTGCAGATAGTTTTGCACTTGGTCAAACTTTTGGCTGTAACTGGCTTTGTCCATATTGGCTTGCCAGTTGGATGTCAGCCTAAAAGCTGAGGTTTCAGTGGTCGGGGTAAAGAGCACTGAAGTGTCAACCCAGTGTTTTTGTGCGTCACCGCGATAATCCACATACCAAAGTTGCTGTTGTTGCTTATCCAGAATTAAGGCCCACAGATAAATACCCACCGCCATATCCGGCAGCAAAGCACCCGCATCTGCGGCTTGTGGCACGGGTTCAATTACAGTGCCTAAATCATAAGAAAAGTAACCTAAAGCACCACCAACAAAAGGCAATTCAGTATTGTCTGAACACTCTGGTTTATCCGGGAAATAGCTGCTGATCAGGTGCTGCAAAGCGCCAAAAGGGTCCATTTGCAGCAATTGGCTTTGGCCTTGTTCGGTTTGGGTTAATTCACCTTGTTGAAAGACTAAAGTCGCAACAGGACGAGCCACCAGAATATCAAAACGGCTGTTGACGTGGCTGCTGGCTGCTGAGTCTAATAACATGGCCCAGGGCTCTGCCGCTATCGCAGAAAAATACTCCAGCAGATGCGGCGCTTTGGCATCTAACTTTAAAAACTGTGACATAAGTCGTCTCATAAAACGGGCTAATTCCGGCAAAAATACGCTTGTTGACTAGCCGCTTGATCTGTTGCGCTGTATCATATCAGCCCAACTGACATTAGTTAACCTGAACATAGAAAATGCCGCCAGAGCAGACTGGGGCTACATATAAGGGCACAATATGACCGTCATTCGCCAGCAAGACTTTATCGACAGCATCGAAGATGCGTTGCAGTACATCTCTTTTTATCATCCGCTGGATTTTGTCCAGGCTCTGGAAAAGGCCTATCACAAAGAACAAAACCAGGCTGCTAAAGACGCCATAGCCCAAATTCTGATCAACTCCCGTATGTCGGCTGAAGGCAATAGACCTATCTGTCAGGATACAGGTATTGTCACTTGTTTTGTTAAAATCGGTATGGATGTCAAATGGGATAAAACCGATATGACAGTACAGCAAATGGTGGATGAAGGCACACGCCGTGCTTATCTGAATCCGCATAACCCGCTGCGCGCCTCTATAGTGGCAGACCCTGCAGGTGCTCGTAAAAATACCCAGGACAACACACCGTCTGTGGTGCATATCGATATGATTGCAGGCCACCATGTCGAAGTGGCTATTGCCGCTAAAGGTGGTGGCTCAGAAAACAAAACCAAAATGGTGATGCTCAACCCATCAGACTCTGTGGTGGAATGGGTGCTGGAAACTCTGCCTAAAATGGGTGCTGGCTGGTGTCCGCCAGGCATGTTGGGCATAGGTATTGGCGGTACAGCAGAAAAAGCTGCAGTGCTTGCCAAAGAAGCTTTGATGGAGCCTGTGGATATTCAGGATCTGCTGGAAAAAGGCGCTGAAACTGCCGATGAAAAACTGCGTGTTGAGCTGTACGACAAAGTGAACAAACTGGGCATTGGTGCTCAGGGTTTAGGTGGTTTAACTACTGTTGTTGATGTAAAAATCAAATCTGTCGCCACTCATGCTGCATCTAAGCCAGTGGTGATGATCCCAAACTGTGCGGCCACACGTCACGTGCATTTCCACCTGGATGGTTCAGGCCCTGCGGTATTAACACCTCCTAAGCTGGAAGACTGGCCTGAAGTCACCTGGGAGCTGGGCAACAATGTGCGCCGTGTCAATTTGGATACTGTCACTCCTGCCGATGTGCTGGAATGGAAAGCAGGTGAAACTGTATTGTTATCCGGCAAGATGCTGACAGGCCGTGACGCTGCGCATAAACGTATTGCCGATATGATGGCCAAAGGCGAAGCGCTGCCAGAAGGCGTTGACTTTAAAAACCGCTTTATTTATTACGTTGGCCCTGTCGATGCCGTAGGTTCTGAAGTGGTTGGCCCTGCAGGCCCAACCACAGCTACCCGTATGGATAAATTTACCGACCTGATGTTGGGCCAGATGGGTCTGCTTGGCATGATTGGTAAGTCTGAGCGTGGTGACAAAACTGTTGAAAGTATTAAAGAGCATAAAGCTGTGTACTTAATGGCGGTGGGTGGCGCTGCTTATTTAGTCTCCAAAGCCATTAAAAAATCCCGCGTTGTCGCCTTTGCCGACTTAGGTATGGAAGCTATTTACGAGTTTGACGTAGAAGACATGCCTGTGACAGTGGCGGTTGACAGTCAGGGAAATAACGTGCATAAACAAGGGCCTGCTATTTGGAAAGTGAAGATAGCTGAGCTTGACCAAAGCGCCTGAAACTAAAATTATAATGAAAACGACGCCCTGACCCTCAGGGCGTTTTTCCACTGGGAGAAATTATGAAAGCCTGGATCTTTCTCGCCACTGCGTTACTCAGCAGTGCCGCTGTCGCTAAAACCCCTCTGACCATTGAACACCTGAACAAATTAAACAAAATCTATGATGTCGTGGTCTCCCCCGATGGCCGTTATCTGGTGTATGGCCAGAAAAATGGTGGCCTGGCTCCTGCGGACAGTAGCGCAGATTTGTATTTAATCGACTTACAGCAAAACAATAAGCTCAGTCGCTTAACTTACAATGAAGACAAAGAACACTCAGTGGCCTGGAGCAAAGATGGCAGCGCTTTGTATTTTCTGACGGGCCGCTCAGGTTCTTCACAGGTCTGGCGTTTACCTATGTCTGGCGGTGAAGCGCAACAAATCACAGATTTACCGCTGGATGTCGATGGCTTTTTAGTTTCAGCCGACAACAGCAAAATTGTGTTGCAAATGGCCGCCAAACCGGGCTGCGAAACTTTATCCTGCACAGTGGAAGCCAAGCAGGTAAAAGCGGGTCAGCAAGACAGCGCCATGGTCTACGATCAATTAATGGTGCGCCACTGGGATACCTGGGCTGATGAATTCAGAAGTCATTTGTATATTAGTGACCTAAATGGCAAAAAAGTCACAGAGGCGAAAGATTTATTGCCAGAATGGAATACCGATATCGCCGGTATTAAAGAAGTCGCTTTTACCCCTGACGGTAAAAATCTGGTGTTCAGCGCCAAAATCCCCGGAGTGGACCAAGCCTGGCATACCAACTTTGATATTTTTCAGGTGTCGGTCAATGGCGGCGAAAAAATCAACTTAACCCGCGACAATGCAGCCTGGGATGCCAAACCTTCTTTTTCCAGCGATGGTCGTTTTATGGCCTACTTAGCCATGAAAAAACCAGTGTACGAAGCGGATCGTTTTGGCCTGATCTTATTGGATATGGTGACAGGTCAACGTAAAGAGCTGGCGCCTGAATGGGACAGATCGATCAGTGATTATAAATTTGGTGCGGACAACAGAACCATTTACGTCACAGCACAGGACACGGGCCAGCATGGTATTTTTGCCATCAACACCAGTTTTGGCGATATCAGTAAAATCTATGCAGACGGCACAGCCAATGACTTAAATGTGGCGGGCAACAAGTTGATTTTTACCAATCACAGCCTGGATAAGCCGAGCGATATCTACCAGATCACTGCTGAAACCGGCGCACCAACGGCCTTAACCCAGGTTAATAAAGAAGCTCTGGCCGGTATTCAGTTCGCTCAGTTTGCGCAGTTTAATTTCCCAGGAGCCAATGACGAAACAGTGCATGGTTACTGGATGAAACCTGTCAATTTCAAAGAGGGTCAGAAATACCCAATTGCTTTTATTGTGCATGGTGGCCCACAAGGTAGCTTTGGCAATATGTTTAACTACCGCTGGAATGCGCAGTTATGGGCCGCTCAGGGTTATGGCGTAGTGATGATCGACTTCCACGGCTCTACAGGCTACGGTCAGGCTTTTACTGATTCTATTGCCCGGGATTGGGCGGGTAAGCCATTGGTTGATTTACAAAAAGGCCTGGCTTTTATCACTGAAAAGGAACAATGGCTGGATGGCAACAACGCCTGTGCTTTAGGTGCGTCCTACGGTGGCTATATGATGAACTGGATTGCTGGCAACTGGCCTGAAAGTTTTAAATGTTTAGTCAATCATGCAGGTTTATTTGATATGCCAAGCTTTTATGGCAGCACTGAAGAGTTGTGGTTCCCTGAACATGATTTAGGTGGCCCGGTCTGGAATAAAGACAGTGATTATCAGAAATTTAATCCGGCAGCTTTTGTCGATAACTGGAAAACACCTATGCTGGTGATCCACGGTTTAAAAGACTATCGTGTGCCTTATGCGCAAGGCTTGGGTGCTTTTACGACTTTGCAACGTAAAGGCATTGAGTCCAAGTTAGTCATATTCCCGGATGAAAACCACTGGATCTTAAAACCCCGCAATGCAGAACGCTGGTACAACGAAGTCTTTGACTGGATGAAACTGCATACCCGCAAATAATGCATCCAAATAACAGAGCAAAGAAGGCTGCGCTGGCAGCCTTCTTTCTTAGTGTCAGACAAAAACAGGAGGCTATCAGATATGAACTTTGCGCAAGTTCGAGATTACTGCCTTGAATTGATGAGCACTGAAGAAGACTTCCCTTTTGGCCCTGATATCTATGTCTATAAAGTAAAAGGTAAAATCTTTGCTATCCTTGGCACAGACCATGGAGAAGGGCGGCTGAATTTAAAATGTGATCCGGACCAAGCTTTGGCTTTACGGGATATTTTTCCGGCCATTACTCCTGGTTACCATATGAATAAAAAACACTGGAATACGCTGCGCTTAAACGAGACAGTGCCAGAGCAGGAAATTAAACGACAAATCGATCAGTCCAGACAGCTGGTGATCCAGGCTTTACCAAAAGCCCAGCGACAGACGTTACTGATGAAACAAGACTAAGATCAATTCACACGGATACTCATGGCCAAACCTCCTTACCCATTAACTGCTATACGTATTGTACTGCTGTATTGCTGTTTTGCTTTGCTGTGGATTTTTGGCTCAGATCACTTATTGCATTTAACCGTTACTGATCCTGAAGCGAACTCGTTATTAGGCACAGTCAAAGGTGTCGCCTTTGTTTGTATCAGCGGAAGTTTAATTTACTTACTGCTTGCGACCTGGCGTAAACAACAGTTTTTTGACTCCGAAGTGACAGTCCGGCACAAACAGTTGCGGGTAGTGGCGCTTATTCTGGCCTTTTTGCTGGCGATCCCGGCTATGGCGGTTATTACTAAATGGGTGCATGGTAATCAGCTAAAAACTGAAGCGCTGAAGGATTTACGCACAGTCACTGATATTAAAAAGCAGCAATTGGAACTTTGGCTGGCTGAACGACAATACGATATCAATGCGTTATCCCGCGACAGCTCATTCCGACAGAATTTACAGCAGTACCTCGAACAGGAAGACGCAAGCCAGCACGCCGATATTCGTAACCGACTTGCCTCTATGATTGCCGAACATTCGTTCAGCTCAGTCTTACTTTACGATGCTGCAGGAAAGCAACTTCTTGCCTTAGGGGCAGCGCTAAAATTTGATGCACTGGGAGCTGGTCAGAATTTACCTCAGCCTTCTACCCAATGTAACAGCAAAGGTATCGACAGATATTGCCAGTTGAATTGGTATCTGCAACTGGCGATAGGTCAACAGATGTATCAACTGGTGTTTAGTGTTGATACCAGCATTTATTTATTTCCTGCTATTCAGAACTGGCCCGTGTCCAGTCCCACTGCCGAAGTTTTGCTGGTGCAACGTCAGGACCGTGCTGTGGTATTTCTGAATCCGTTGCGTCATCCTCAACATGCTGTACTCAATGAGATAGACACTGATATAGATGGCCCCTTATTGGCCGCCAAAGCCTTAAGGCAACGGCAATTTAATACAGCCGAAGAGCTGGATTACCGCAAGCAGCCCGTGCTTGGGGCTTACACTCCGATACGACAAACCAACTGGATGCTGGTCAGTAAAATTGATGTGGCAGAAGTGCTGCAACCTTTAGATACTTTGTTGTTATGGTTGTCCGTGATCTCTGGCACTTTATTGATGTTACTGGTGCTGGGGGCTTTGTTTTACTGGCGGGAGCTTATTCAGTCACACCAGTTGGCTTTGGCTGCCAAGCAAACAGAGCAAGACAAAACTGTTCAGGCTTTTTTTGATTTGCCATTTTCAGGTATGGCTATTTTATCCCGTATTCACTTGCCCTTTGTCCGGGTGAATAAAAAGCTGCAATCTCTGTTGGGCTATTCTGAAGCTGAATTGCTGGCGTTATCACTGCGGGATCTGGCGCAAAGTCCAGAGCAATTTATGGCAAGCCGTTTTGCCTCCAGAGAGCAGATTTCAACAGAGTCTGATATTCGCTTATGTCATAGTTCTGGCCGAATACTGACCGTCAAACTGATGATGCAACGATTTACTCAGCAAGGGCAGCCAGACTTGCTGCTGGCCACTTTTGAGGATGTCACTGAAAAACGTCAGTTGTATGCTGATTTAAGCCACAGCCATCAACAGCAGCTACAAAACTCCCAGCAGCTGGACGCCATTTTAACTGCAAGCTCAACAGTACTGCACCGTATTGAACTGGATGGCATCAGTTGCAAAACCAGCTGGGTCAGCAGCAACATTGAACGCTTATTTGGCTACAGTGTTGAACAATCATTGCAGGAGCAGTGGTGGGAAAATGGAGTGCATTCTGATGATAAAGCTTTCGCCAGCAATGCCATAGAACAAACGTTATTGCATGGACATTATCGTCATGAATATCGTTTTCTTGATGCATCAGGCAACATTCGTTATATCCGTGATGACTTGAGATTATTGGCTGGTTTGATCGATAACAAGCAACAGATTATCGGGGCTATGGTGGATATTACCGAGCTAAAACAAGCCAGGTTTGAGCAGGAAGCCAGTAACCATAAGTTGATAACCCTGTTTAATACTATGTCCGAAGGCTTAGTTCTGCATGATAAAACCGGCGCTATTATTGACGCTAACCCTTCGGCTGAGGTGATGCTGCACTGTTCTTTAAATGAAATGAGAGGCTTGGTCCCCAAAGTAGAAGACTGGAAAACCATTTACGAAGACGGTTCCGAATTTCCTGCAGAGCTCTACCCAAGTAACGAAGTCTTGCGCACATATTTACCCGTTCGGGATGTGGTGATGGGCATTGAGCGTGGCAGGGTACAACGTTGGCTAAAGCTCAATGCAGAGCCATTATTTGAGCAAGGGCAACTGTCAGGTGCTTTGGTCACCATAGATGATATCAGCTCAGAAGTTGCTTTTCGCCGTGAACTAAAACAACGGGCCTTGGTGATGTCAAACCTGGCCGATATGGCCGCTCGTTTTTTACAGCACAGCGATTGGCTGCAGTTGTTGCGTAGCATGATGCCGTCGGTCAGCCGCGCTTTAGCCGTAGATGCCATGTATTTCTACCAGAACGATGTACAGCAGGAGCTGGTAACTGGCGTGTTGTTAACCCAGTGGCGTCGCGATCAAAAAGAGCATGTTCGTACTTTTAAGCAACTGAATAACAAAATATCCCGTTGGTATCCCGCTATTCAGCACCTGGCAAAAGGCTCTATTGTGGCCGGGCTGGCGCAGGATATGGATCAGCTGCTGCAGCCTATGCTGACACGTTTTCGTATTCAAGCCATTGCGCTGGTGCCTGTGATGGTGGATGGAGTATGGTGGGGGTTGCTTGGTGTTGAACAGCATCACTCCTGCCGTGAATGGAATCAGGTCGAGCTGGATGCGCTGAAAATGCTGGCTACCGCTTTGGGCAACGCCGTAAAACGTCAGCAGTTTGAATCTTCATTGCAACAAGCTGCTGCCGTATTTGAAAGCACACGCGAAGGTATTATGGTTACCGACGCGTCCAACCGCATCATTCAGGTGAATCAGTCTTTATTACAGATGTTGGGCTATGAAGAGGCCGAAGTGCTGGGGAATACGCCAGCCATGTTCGCCTCAGGACGACATGATCAGAGCTTTTACACGAAGATGTGGCAGGAACTGAGTAAGCATGGACACTGGCAGGGTGAGGTTTGGAACAGACGCAAAAACGGTGAAATTTACCCTGAATTGCTCAGCATCAGTACCATTGTCGATGCAAGCCAACACATCAGTCATTATGTGGCTGTATTTGCAGATATTACGCAGCTCAAAGCCTCGGAGCAGGAACTGGCTTATTTGGCACACCATGATGTGTTGACCGATTTACCTAACCGCTTATTAATGAGTTCACGTTTGCAGAACGCAGTGGATCTGGCCAAACGTGATCAGCATCAGTTTGCGGTGCTGATGATGGACCTGGACCGCTTTAAATACATCAATGACAGTTTTGGTCATCCGGCAGGTGACGAGTTATTAAAACTGGTGGCAGCTTCACTGAAAAAACGGTTAAGAGATATTGATACGGTAGCGCGTTTTGGTGGCGATGAATTTATTATTTTGCTGGAGCAACTGCATCAAAGCGAAGACGCCGCCCGTTTTGCCACTGAACTGATTAACGATATGAGTCAGCCCTGGGTGTTGAGCAATAACGTTGAAGTACGTATTGGTGCCAGCATAGGTATTTCTATTTATCCTGATCATGGCTCTGAAGGTGAGATCCTGCTTAGCAATGCTGATGCGGCTTTATACAGAGCAAAAGAGCAGGGGCGTGGCCGTTTCGCCTATTATTCGGATGATTTAACGCTTTATGCCCGTCAGCGAATTGATTTAGAAGCCCGRTTACGCGGTGCTTTGGTGCAAGGGCAGTTTTTAGTCTATTACCAGCCGCAAACGGATATCAACACCGGCCGTATTGTCGGTGCTGAAGCTTTAGTGCGCTGGAATGACCCGACAGAGGGCTTGATACCACCAGGACGTTTTATTCCGATAGCCGAAGATACAGGCCTGATTGGTGCTATTGGCGATTGGGTGCTGGCTGAAACTTGTCGTCAGGGCGCGCAGTGGCGTGCAGCCGGGTTACCCGACTTAAAACTGGCGGTGAATTTATCCTCTCATCAGTTCAGTCACGGCGATATAGGCGCACAAACTGCGCAGATCTTAAAGGACACAGGTTTTCCGGCAGAACTGCTGGAGTTGGAACTGACTGAAAGCGCCATTATGTCACGGGAGCAACAAGCCGAGCTGGTGTTGTCCGACTTGCACCAGATGGGCGTAAAGCTGGCGATTGACGATTTTGGCACTGGCTATTCATCTTTTGCTTATTTGCAGCGCTATCAGTTAGATGTACTGAAAATAGATAAAAGCTTTATTGATGACGTAGCCGATAACAGTGAAAGTCAGGCCATAGTCACAGCTATTATTTCGATGGCGCATATTCTTGGCCTAAAAGCTTTGGCTGAAGGGGTAGAGCAGCAGGACCAACTGGATTACTTACGCCAACAAGGTTGTGATTATTACCAGGGCTACTTATGCAGCAAACCTTTAGCAGCGGCACATTTTGAGCAGTTGATCCGCAGTCAGAATTCCTGACTGCGGCACTTTAACTGCGATACTCAGCTGGAACTGCACTACTTATCTGGAACGGGAATAGTCATCAGGGCTGACAGGAATTTCCAGCAGCAACACCAGAGCATGTAATAACAACTCTTCCTGCTCATTGACCAGTTCGTCGGCCTGAACGGCCATTTTCAGCATTTGCCACAACTGTTGTTTCAGCCGGGGTGAACTGTGAATAAGGGCCGGTAATTGTTCACTCAACTGCGGAAAACTAACGGGCGGGCGAGCTGTCGCCGAGGGTAAACCAAGCACTTCTAAACCCACTTTCCAGGATTGATCCTGCAAGTCCTCATGATTAGCTTGTTGTGCACACAAGGACAGCAGCGCCAGCACAGGCTGCTGAACCTGATCCAGACTGCTGCTTTGATCACGGCGATGCAGCAAAGAGGAATCAAACTGACTGCCGACACAGTGTTGCAACCAGTTTAACAGGGCCCATTCCAATAAGTCTTCTTCACCATCACAGCGGCTCAGGTTCTGGCAAAGTTGCTGAAATTCGACAAACTGCTGGTGCGACAGCTGCTTTAAACCCGGCACTGCAATTTGCAGTAACTGCAGCTTTTGTTTACCTGATAAGCGACTGACATCGTCATACAACTTATCGACGTTTTGCATCAGTTGATGGTCGCCAAGGGCTTTCACCATAGCCCATTGTTTCGCCAGATATTGGGTTTGAATAAGGCAAGCACAACATAAGGCCGGGGCTGAAGGCGCATGGCGGCTGCTGTGCAGCAAAAAAGCCGGTAATGCGGCCAGTACAGCCGCAGTTTTTTGCTCTGTTGTTTTAGTTGCCGTAGTTGGCTCTGCGCTGCTTTGTTGCTTTAATTGCGCTTCTGCCGGAAACACACCGTCCCAGTTGGGGTCCAGGCGTTTGATCCGCTGCGGCAGTGGCGGGTGGGTGGCAAATAAACTGGTCCAGCGGCTGATGGCTTCACCAAAAAATAAGTGGCTCATTTCATCTGCATTGGGGTGTTTTATCTTACTGCCGTAACTGGCGCCGCCAATAGCTTTTAATGCTCCGGCTATGCCTGCCGGGTTACGGGTAAATTGCACAGCGCTGGCATCAGCCAGAAACTCGCGTTGACGACTAACTGCAGCTTTGATCAGGCTGCCAAAAAAAGTGCCTAAATAACCCAGTACCATCAGGCCCAGTGCCAGACCAAGAATACCGCCACCGTTGTCTTTAGATTTAGCGCTGCTGGCGATCACAGCCTGTCTGCGGCCACCGCTGCGCAGCAGGAAGTAACCGGCATGACCAATACATTCGATGCCATGCAATAAGGCGATCAGACGAATATTAAGCCGCATATCGCCATTTAAAATATGGCTGAATTCATGGGCTATCACGCCTTGCAGTTGATCGCGGTCCAGCAGGTTCAGGCAGCCTTGAGTTACACCTATCACCGCATCTGCCGGTGAATAACCAGCAGCAAAAGCGTTGATGGAGGATTCTGGCGTTAAATAAACCGGCGGTACAGGTACACCTGCTGCTATTGCCATTTCTTCAACAATATTGAGCAAACGCTGTTGTTTATCGTCCGCCAGATGATGCTCAACCAGACGGCCGCCCAGCGCTTTGGCAACCACCTGCCCACCCTGACTCAATTCAGCCTGTTTGATACTGATGACTGCAGCTATGATCACAAAAACAAACAAGCTGACCCAACCCATCATTTTCCAGGGTAACTGTTCAAACCAAAGTGGGTCTTGAGGTCTTAACAGCAACTGATATTGTTCAGGATCCATGACACCTAAAGTGATCATCACCAACAGATTGGTCAGTACCAACAGGGTGATCACCGCCAAGGCGAACAACAGCACCAGCAGCTTGGTATTGCCGCGTGCCTGATCCTGTGCCGCAAAGAAGTTAGTAGCCACAGGACTCAGAAACTCACTTTAGGTGCAGCCTGAATTTCTGCACTGTCAGCGAATTCCAGTAATTTAGCATCGTTCTGATGACCAAAAAAACCAGCAAAAATAACCGGAGGGAAACTTTGTTTGTAGCTGTTGTATTCAGTCACTGCGTCATTAAAAGCCTGGCGGGCAAAAGCCACTTTATTTTCAGTGCTGGTCAGCTCTTCGGTCAGTTGCATCATATTCTGATTGGCTTTTAAATCCGGGTAAGCTTCCATCACCATACTGAATTTGGTCATGGCACCTTGCAGGGCTGATTCAGCGCCGGCCAGCTGGCTGATCGCTGTTGCGTCTCCAGGTTGAGCAGCTGCTGCTGTTRACTGACTCATGGCACTATTGCGCGCCGCAATCACAGCCTCCAGTGTTTCACGCTCATGCGACATATAAGCTTTGGCGGTTTCCACCAGATTAGGGATCAAGTCATAACGGCGTTTTAGCTGCACTTCAATCTGAGCAAAAGCGTTTTGAAAACGATTTTTCAGCTTCACCAACTGGTTGTAAATGCTGGCAATAAAAAACAGGATAACAGCGGCAATAACAAGGGTAATAATGGTGGTCATGGGATTTCCTTTACCAATGAAAGAATTGAATAGATACCACTGTAGCATTGTAAAAATTAGTTGAATAGCATCAACAGGCTGTCGCCTTATTGTGGCCTTAGTACTGGGCTTAATAGCTGGCTGAAATCCGCTACTTCATCCTTTATTGCCTTTGGCGTTAACAAATTAATTCTTGGTAAAAATGCAGGGTTCAGCGATAGTTGTGGCGACAAGGCAGACGAACCGAAACGCAAAGCACAATTAATTACAAAACATCACTGTGCATTGCCTCATGATCTCAGTCGTTGCAGTCGCTTTAGTTAAAAAGCGTCTGTGCGGATCGGATAAAATTCTGTTTAGTATCATTTAGGAGTGAAGGGTATGAAGCCTTGTTCTGTTATTCAGTTTGCTACACACAGGTTCAGGCTTAAAAGCTGGCTGATTATCCCTGCGCTGGCTTTGTCTGTTGTGGCTTGTGGCGGTGGCGACAGCAGTACTGTACCTGATGATTCAGGCTCAGGGGCTCCGCCTGTCGTTATTCCTCCAGTGGTGACACCACCTCCTGTCGTCATACCGCCTCCGGTGGATAATCCGCCTGTAGTTGTACCTCCGATAGAAGAGTTACCTGAACCTGAATTTGAAGCTGCGCCAGATGCGAAAACAGCGCCATTGCCCAAAGTAGATGGTCCTTCCTTGCCAGCACCACCTGCTGAATTAAGAATTTCAACCACTTACGATAAAACTGCGCCCGGCTCGAATGTGGCTGCTGTGGCAGCCAGCTCCTCTGGCGATGAAAATGCCACTAATACAGCAGCGAAAGCCATAGATGGTGACATGACGACGCGCTGGGAAAGTGCGTGGGGGGATGATGTTGCAAATGCAGACAACGCCTGGCTACAGTTTGATTTTGGTGCCAAAACCGCTATTGGCGCTATGAAACTGTACTGGGAAAATGCCCATGCCAAAGAATATGCTATTTATGTGTCAGACGATGCGCAAAACTGGTATCAGCTGCGTTATGTGGCTGGATCTCAAGGCGATACAGAAGAGTTTCTGAATCTGGACGTTCATGCCCGCTATCTGCGTTTACAAGGCATCACCCGTCAAACTCAATATGGCTATTCTTTATTTGAAGTGGAGTTTAAAACGCCCGGCATGGACAGCTCTATGCCGGTGCTGGACACTTCGGCTTTGGCTTATCCATTGAGCGGCAGTGGCCGCACACCGCTACCAGCACCGGCTGAACCTATTGAAACTGTCAGTTTTACCTTAGCCGACGGCACCTTGGTCACACGCTTTGGAATGGTGGGGCGCTCCCGTCATGCCCGTGAACGTGGGGAAGACTGGAATGAAATTGGTTTTGGTGTGAACGATACGGTCGACGCAGCTGGCAAGCCGCAGGATAAAGGCCCCGGCGCTCATTTGAACTTTATTGCCAACTATTTTAAAAACCGCACCTGGGGTGTGGAGTTTATCGACAACAGCAATGTAGCTGGGGTGACTGAACCCAAAATCATCGTCAACCAGTACTTTCAGCAAGCACAAAAAGGCGGGGGCCATGCTTTTGTCCGCCGTTTTGATGATCCGGGCGTGACAGGTTTTGGCTGGATGAGCCCAGGCGATCTGCTGGATGATTCCACTTATCATGATGAAGGCGCCGCTTGTCCTGTAGTCGCCAAACCTGCCAATGGCGTGTTACTACGACCAGACAGTGGCTACAACGGCGTGATTGGTGCCAATGATGGCTGTAGTGTGGTGTTTGACCGCTACCCGGGTCACAGAGCGATTTCCGCCAATGCCGATGGAGTTCTGGTGCCAAACGGCGGTAGCGTGAACTCCCGTGTGCTGAAAAAAGGCGATGTGATTGAGTTCACCAGTTCGTTTTTCTCCACCCGTGCTGCCATGGATGCCATAGGTGACAGCGGCGCTTTTCGGTATTACACCAACGAACTGACCTATGTGATGGGACAAGGACTGCGGCCCTGGTACGGTGTTCAGCCCCGCCTGATGAATGAACCTTTGCCGGACAGTACACTGCAAGGCGGCCTGGGTTCTGTGTCTTATGATTATGCTGACAATCCAACTTTTATGTTTCAGCAGCCGCACAACACTATTGGCATGCAGAATATGCAGCGTTTTATGGAAGGGCGTCGCTGGTTACATACCAACTTATGGACAGGGGTTCATAACGAAGAGGGCAATGACCGCAATGACGCAGCTCGTCAGCTGCAAGGCCCACGCTTTAATCAGTCCTCCTGTTTTAATTGCCACGTAAATAATGGCCGCAGTGTGGCACCTACAGTGCGTAATCAACGACTGGACACTATGGCGGTGCGGGTTGGTGCTACCGGCACAGACGCGAATGGCCTCTACCTGCCTCACCCCATTTATGGTCAGGCGCTGCAAATGAATGGACGCTCAGTCAGCACTGGCGAGATGCAAAACTGGGGCAATGGTGCCTGGGTTTCAGGTTTTACCAGCAGCACTGTCACTCTTGCAGATGGCACAGTGGTTGAACTGCGTAAGCCCACTATTGCCTTTGAAGGGCCAGAACCTGAAGTGTATTCGGTACGCCAGGCTCAGCCTTTGATTGGTATGGGCTTGCTGGAAGCCATTTCAGACGAGACCATTTTATCCCGAGTTCGCACCACACCAGATGCCGACGGCGTGCTGGGAACGGCCAATTATGCTTATGATCCTGAAACCGGAGAAGTTCGTTTAGGCCGTTACGGCTGGAAAGCAGGCAAAGTCAGCTTACGCCATCAGGTGACGAATGCCGCTTTGCTGGATATGGCCGTGACCTCCTCTGTATACCCCAAACTGGACTGTTTAGCGGGGCCGAAAAATTGTGATCCAGCGACTGCGGAGCCAGGTTTGCCGGATGATGCTGTCACTTTAATGACTCAATACCTGCATTTGTTAGCAGTGCCAGCTCAGCGCAGTGTAGTCAGTGGTTTTCCGAAAGGTGTGTCGCCTTTGGCTTATCTGGATATAGACCCTGCAAAAATAGCAGCAGGCGAAAAAGTATTTAAAGACATTCGCTGTGTGGCATGTCACACCAGCGACGTCAAAACCAGTGCCCGTTCAGAGTTTGACGAAGTGCGACTGCAAAACATTAAGCCATACACCGACCTGCTGCTGCACGATATGGGCGAAGGGCTTGCCGACAACTTTAGCGAAGGACTGGCCACAGGCAGCATGWGGAGAACTCCGGCTCTTTGGGGTTTAGGTTATACCCAGTTTGTTGCGGGAGGCACTCCGGCTGGTTATTTACACGACGGCCGCGCCCGCACTTTAACCGAAGCTATTTTATGGCATGGCGGTGAAGCTGAAGTGATCAAAAACCGCTTTGTGAACCTGCCAACTGCAGAACGTGAAGCGCTGCTGGCTTTCCTGAAATCTTTGTAATTCATACAAAAAAGCCCGGCACAGATGCACTATGCCGGGCTTTTTTATTTAGTTACTTAATACTGCCTTGGGTTTCTTCCTTCAGACTCAACCACTCGCGGATATTTTACACGGGGTTGTTTTTCAGCTTTTTTGCGTAATTTTTTAAACTGAAATAGCCAGCAATCACCGAAATCAAACAGATAAAACACCTTACTGCCCACCAGCGGATACACCTCGTTCAGCATTTTGTCGTCATCAATGCGCAGCGTGTTCCGACCTGGGGTTTTGGCGATATGAAACTCGTACAAGTGATCATTATCAAACTTCACCATAGTTTGGATAAAATAGTGCAATTCAAAAAAGGGTGTGTCTTCTTCCACTTCAATCACTCGCCGCCACGGCTTTTGGGCTTTAAAGGGAAGGGTAATTTCAATAGTGTATAGTTCCAAACTGGTGGTCCTTTGTGCGTCTGCCTTTATGTAGGCTTTATTTTAAATTACTGCTTAACATGGGCTTACGTAAATCTCTTTCCTGTTGTATCAGATAAAGGATAAACATCCGCCGACATAATCAGCAATGACAGTATTTTTAATAAAATTGCCACATTTCGACCGACGCTTTGCACGCTATTGCGGCTTTACGACCCCAGTCTAATGCTTTATTTACATCTGCAGCTTCCTGCACCCAAAATCCTCCGAAATGCTCTGTGGTATTCAAATAAGGACAGTCCCTAAGAATGACTGCATCATCAGGCTGCACTTGCAATGATGTCGTCGTTTAACTGGTCGATACCCTTGGACATCGCTTTGTCTTCTGACAGAAAGGCGTTCTCGTTGTTTGGGCGGTGAATACTGACCAAATACCTTGCCATAGGATGTCCTTTTTCATGCATCTTAGCTTCAAAGTATCGCTTGCCCTGTCTGTGTACGCCATACCTTAACTATTTCTTCTGTTCAAAATTTAGGCTAAGTCACTCTATTGATTGCACAAGTTTAAGACTGACCAAGTGGCGCAAAATAATGATCAAAAAATAAGCAATGATGCGTATCTTTCTAAACTACACTCGACTCAGAGTCAGATAAAAAAATTGACCAAGTAGTCTGAACCCAAGCCAAACAATACGGCTTAAGTCAGACAAGATGTGAATAAGGTCTTGCCTGGGGCCTTATGCTTGAGTAGTAACCGGGCAGAGGTTGGATTACATGAAGTCTATTTTATCTTTTACTACAGCAGTAGTACTTTCAAGCTATTGCCTAACTAGTGTCGCAGCAGAAAAACCGGGAAAAAACGACGTCTTTGTTGAGAACTTTGATGTTAAATTGTCCCAGTTTGGAAGAACACTTGCATCAAAACAACGCTATGCCACATTTGCCAGAAAACAAGGTATAAAAGGCACGAATGCTATTCTGGTTAAGTATCAGGGCTTCGAGCAAGGCAGTCACAGAGTCTATGCTGCCGCGAAATTACCCGTCGCAGCACTTCAATACCAATTAAGTTTTTCAGTGAAATTTTGTGACAATTTTGATTTTGTCTGGGGCGGAAAGCTGCATGGAATGGGGCCAGAAAACCCAATCACCGGAGGAGACAAAGTGACAGCAGAAGGGTGGAGTGCCCGACTGATGTTTGGCCGTGAGGGCAGTTTAAGCACTTACATCTATCATCAGGACATGAAGGGTAAATTTGGTGATACCAAGCTTGCACAGAATTTCCGTTTTATGCCTGGCATCTACCAAAAGGTGCAAATGGTGGTCAGTTTAAATACTGAGGTTCATTTAGCTGATGGAAAAGTCGTTGTATCGGTTGACGGTGTTGAAGTGATCCATCATGACAATATCAGATTCCGGGCCAAAGACACCCCTGCGTCTTTAATCAACAAAATGTTATTCATTACCTTTCATGGGGGAGCCTCACCTGACTGGGCTCCTAAATCCGAAGATGGCAAATACAAAACGGAATGTGCTTATTTCGACAACTTTGTTGTCAGCAAAGTGATCTAGCGATGTCCTGAGCTGGTGACTTTATAGTCACCGGCGCAGTCAGACAAAGAGTTATGGATGTGCCTAAGTCTGGACTTGCCGACAACTTTAGCGAAGGACTGGCGACAGACAGTATGTGGAGAACTTCGGCACTTGGTGTGTCTTCTTCCACTTCAATCACCCGCCGCCACGGCTTTTTGGCTTTAAAGGGCAGGGTAATTTCCAGAGTGTATATCAACAAATCAGCAGTCCTCTTTGCTATATGAGTTTGTCTTGATTCTCGCCTTCACTCATTTGATATACCAGATATTAAAGTCTCAGCCCTGTCATTGGAAAATAGGCTGATGTGAAGTCAAATGGCTCATCCAGATGCGTTGGAAAATAAAAACTCCAGCCATCAGCTATCAAGGATTCTATCGTCAGCCTTAAGGTTTCAACCGCCAGACATAAGGCCTGAAGCGAGTCGACGCCATAGGCATACTTCTCGAATGAAATTCCCTGAATTTCGACCTTACAGCGATAATCACCCTGCTCAGACTTTGGATCTGGTTCAGGTGTATACAGGCTCAGCATTAGAGAGACTGAGTCGCCAGCCGTATTTTTCGCTATGTATTCACTTGTGGCTAAACGCATCACATATTCCTTCTGTCTGGTGGATAAACTCAGTGTGCCACTGCAAAGTTGCATCTTTGCGGCTAAGGGCAAGAGGCAAACTTAACCCTATCATCCTTTCTTTTGGCTGAAGCAGTTTTGGAAGCAAAACCTTGAACCGCAAAAGATTTTAAATGGGTTATATCAAAAAAATGAGAAAGATTGCGGCTTTTTAAACTAAAGCGAGCATCCGGGGTCAGACAAGCCTGTTGGTCACGAGATCTGATTTTATAGCCGCATGGCTACACAGTGCGGCAATACTGTCAGATTCAAAATGAGTAGGGAACTGTCTGGTACCTTATGCTTGAGATTAAACCAGGCGGAGACCGGATCAAATGAAAATAATTTTTGCTCTGACAACAGCGCTTTTTCTTGTGGGCTGTGGTGCAGATGATGATGAAGTAGAAAACGTTGAGAGCGTTGGAAATCCAGAAACCCCAGAAGTCTTTGTAGAAACCTTCGATGGAAAACTGTCTCAGTTTGGACAAATTCTGTCGAAGAAACGCTATGCAGCCCTGGTTGAGCACCAGGGGCTGCAGGGTTCTAAAGCAATGAAGGTGACCTATCAAGGCTTTGAACAAGGTAGCTACAGGGTTTATGCTGCCGCTGATCTGGCTGAGCCAGCGCTGCAATACAAAATGAGTTTTGCCGTGAAGTTTTGTGACAATTTTGATTTCGTCCTTGGTGGCAAGCTGCATGGATTGGGGCCAGAAAACCCCATAACCGGAGGAGACAAGATAACAGCTGAAGGCTGGAGTGCCCGACTCATGTTTGGGCCAGGGGGAACTTTGCGAACTTATGTGTATCATCAGGATATGAAAGGTAAGTTTGGAGATATTAAAGTTGCAGAGGATTTCCGTTTTATCCCTGGTATATACCATCAGATTGAAATGCTGGTCAGTTTAAATAGTGCCCCTCAGCAGGCAGACGGAAAAGTAGTGGTATCAGTGGACGGCGCTGAATTGATCTACCATGACAAGCTCCGATTCCGTGCCAAAGATACGGCTGCATCCTTAATCAACAAAATGATATTTATCACTTTTCATGGTGGAGCTACACCAGATTGGGCTCCCCGAACCGAAGATGGCAGCTACAACGCGGAATGTGCCTATTTTGATAACTTTGTGGTGAGCAAAGTGCTGTAGTCGTTTGTCTGGTTTACCTCGGCCGGTGAGTTCGTTACTGCGAAGTCTCCGGCGCTTTCAGACCATAGGCATCACCTACTTCGGTCATAAAAAGGCCAGCCTTGCGGTTAGCCTTTTTGATATAACTTCAGTTTGACAAACAACTCTTCAACCTGAGTTCTGGCCCATGGTGTTTTGCGTAAAAACGTCAGGCTGGATTTGATGCTGGGGTTAGAGCTGAAGCACTTCAGTGGCATTTGCTTTGCTAAAGGTGCAAAGCCACCATAATGCTCAACTAACAACTCCAGAATTTGCTGCAGGGTAAAGCCGTGCAGCGGGTTATTTTGTTGTGACTGGTTTGGGGCTTGGGTTGCCATAAGGGCTTTGCTCTGTAGTCGCTAAGGGCCTGAACTGGCCGTGATAGTTTTCATCGTCTGTTACCATCATCAGGGCTGAACCTGGAACTAATGGGCTGGGGCTGGCTAAACCTTCAACTTTAAAGCCGTCAATCTGCCACAACACGGGCCGTTCAGCCATTAAGCTGATGGGCTGTTTTGCAGTGGGGTTCACTAAAGCTAAAGGATAGACAGCGCTGGCAAAAGGGCCATTGTCTGAACTGTCCAGCACGGCGCCGGCCCAGAGCACGTCACCTTCCAGATGCAGGTCGGATATCACTCTGTTGTAGTGACGGTTTTTCAGCTTTGTTGGGCCTGTGACCTGAATTTTCTGGCTGTTCCACTGAATGTTTGCTGCAGCTAAATCCAGCTCCCCCCATTGTAAAAAACCAGCAGCGGTGGCTGTGCCCCGTTCACCTAAAATCACCAGATAACGGTTCACATCTTTTTTAGCGCAGGCTAAACCTTCAAAGTTATCGCCGTCTTGTTCCGGGCTATTGTCACGATCAACAGGTAATTCAAAAGTGTTCAGCACTTGAGCGTAGGTCGGGAATACTTTGATATGAAACAAACGGCCAAAAGAGCCTTGCCAGGTGCCGCTTTCTGCTATTAAAAATTCACTGTTTTTACCGGGCAGAGCACAGACTGCTTCTAAGTCGTTGGCTGCCTGACCTGCAGGCCAGTTGGTAACAAACAAGCTTTGTGCCGTCAGTTGTTGATCCGGATTCAGCTGAATTAAGGTTAAACGATCGCCCTGACGTTGAATTTTTTTATCCTGCACCGCCAGATAACTGGACTGATCTAAAGCGGCCAGGCCACTAAGTGCAGGCAAGGCGGTTTGGGTTTTTGCTCTAAAAGGAGTAAACCAGCGTGGGTCTACCTGCATTTTAAACAGCAAAGGCGACATACGTTTAAACTTGTCGGCATGGGTACCACAC
The DNA here is from genome assembly GCF_029269265.1 of Rheinheimera sp. 1928-s. Taxonomy (GTDB): domain Bacteria; phylum Pseudomonadota; class Gammaproteobacteria; order Enterobacterales; family Alteromonadaceae; genus Pararheinheimera. The sequence goes on along the minus strand of NZ_JARIXP010000005.1, from coordinate 52,071 downwards.
TGAATATTATCGGGGTAGTGCTGTTTCCATGGGTCATTAATTAAATACACAGTGCCGTCGTGAATAGTGATGGCTTCCAATGCAGTTTGCACCAGCTTTTCATAAGCAGGGCAAAGGCCGCTGTCATCTGTGCTGACATAAAAACTCAGCTTTTGCACAAAAGGCGGAATACGGTTGGTTAAATCAAACACCCATAACTCGTCGTCATTCCGTGCTACTGCCATTAAATAACCCGGATGGCCTTTGATAGGACTGGGTAAAAACTCTATCCCGTTAATAGGGTGGTCTTTATCGTTGAGTACAGGGAAAGTCAGGTTCGCATCTATGACTTTAACAAAGTTATCGCGCAGCCAAAAATCCTGAGTTAAGCGGGTTTTAAATAACTGTGGTTTATTGGCAATGTCCTGTTCCAGCGCCAGATACAAATTCTGATGATCATCGACGGCTAAGCCTTCAATACCATCGTTTGGAAAATTACCTACTTTGGCTTCCATCGGAAATTGCACAGGCCGCACAGCTACTATTTCAGCACGGGTTAACGCACTGTCGACCTGAATTTTCAGCAACAGGCTGGGGTAGCTGGTGGAGTTGGTCTGACTGAATCTTTTTTTACACTCAGGGCTTAATTCATAAGCTGACGCATCTTCAGTCACAGTAATTAAACTGGTGTCGTCGATGCGATCCCAGGTCAGGGCTTCAAAGTCTGGTTTATCACTCAGATACCCATAAAAGCAGCTGCTTTTCAGGCTTTCGGCTACGGTAATTTGAATAGGCTGAGTAATAGACTTTGCAGTTGCCGGGTCTATTCTGAATAACTTCATTCTGGTGCTTTCATTAGCACTTTGATCGCCAATAACCACTAACTCACCTTTACGGTAAGTAACGCCCGATGTTTGTGGGTCCAATAAAGTTTGACGTTCTAAATCGGTCAGCCATTGACCTTTCAGTGCCGTTTCTGCATTCAGATCCCCACTTAAGCTGGCAATAGCCAACAAGGTGAACAAGGATTTGGATAAATTGATCACAGTCTTCGATCCATAATTCAGGGCATATTCAGATGGCGCCTAACATACGATCTACCGGACTATTTCGCCAGCGAAACCCGATAAAAACCTATTATTCGACGAAAAAAAACACAATAACCTGAAGATTGGCAAAGGATAAAAACAAAAGCCACAGAAGGGGAGTACCAATCTGTGGCTTTTTGATATGTATCAAGCATTAACCTGAATAATTAAATCAGGTGAGAGCTCTTATCAATAGGCTTGTTCGTGAACATCCCGCACAGCACGACCTGACGGGTCTGTCATTTGCGCCATTTTTGCATCCCAAGCCAAAGCTTCAGGAGTAGAACAGGCCACTGACTTACCACCAGGTACACAGGAAATAGCACCTGTATGTGGGAAATGCTCTTCAAAGATCACCCGATAGAAATAAGCTTCTTTGCTGTCTGGCGTATTGACCGGGAAGCGGAAAGCTGCAGTTGCCATTTGCTGATCCGTTACTTCTTTTTCCGCATGAGCTTTTAAACTGTCAATCCAGCTGTAGCCTACGCCGTCAGAGAACTGCTCTTTCTGGCGCCATAATATGTCGTGCGGTAATAAACCATCAAAGGCCTGACGCAAAATGTGTTTTTCCATTTTGCCTTTGCCACACATTTTCGCTTCAGGATTTAAGCGCATGGCCACATCCATAAACTCTTTGTCGAGGAAAGGCACGCGCGCTTCAATACCCCAGGCTGACATGGCTTTGTTGGCGCGGTTGCAGTCGAACATATGCAACCTGTCCAGTTTGCGTAAGGTTTCTTCGTGGAACTCTTTGGCGTTAGGCGCTTTGTGGAAATACAAATAACCACCAAAAATTTCATCAGAACCTTCACCCGACAACACCATTTTAATGCCCATGGCTTTGATTTTACGGGCCATTAAGTACATTGGTGTTGAAGCGCGAATCGTTGTCACGTCATAAGTTTCGAGGAAATAAATCACATCACGCAGTGAATCTAAACCTTCCTGCACAGTAAACAGCACTTCGTGGTGCACAGTGCCTATGCTGTCTGCTACTTTACGCGCCGCTACTAAGTCAGGTGAGCCTTGTAAACCCACAGCAAAAGAGTGCAGGCGAGGCCACCAGGCTTCGGATTGACCATCATCTTCTACGCGATTACGCGCAAATTGCTGCGTAATAGCAGAAATTAATGATGAGTCCAGACCACCGGAGAGCAACACACCGTAAGGCACGTCGGACATTAAATGGCTTTTTACGCTGTGCTCTAAAGCGGCGCGCAATTCGCCTAAATCAGCCGGGTTGTCTTTGACTGCATCAAAACTCTGCCAGTCGCGCTGGTAGTACTGCACCAGCTTGCCTACTTTGCTATCAAAGTAATGGCCTGGTGGGAATTCCTGCATTTGTTTACACACAGGCACTAAAGCTTTTAATTCAGACGCCACATACAGCTGACCATGTTCATCGTAACCGTAATACAGCGGAATAATGCCAATATGGTCACGGGCAATCAGGTAACGGTTTTGCTCTGCGTCATACAGAATAAAAGCAAACATACCTTGCAACTGATCGATGAAATCAACGCCGTGTTGTAAATACAAAGGCAATATCACTTCGCAGTCCGATTTGGTCTGGAACTGATAGTCGACTGTTAAGTTTTTCTCTAAATTTTTATGATTATAAATCTCACCATTCACTGCCAGAATGTGATTTCGATTTGGATTAATCAGGGGCTGGGCGCCATTTTCAGTATCTACGATCGCCAGACGTTCATGCACTAAAATGGCATGGTCGTTGTTCCATACGCCTGACCAATCTGGTCCACGGTGGCGTAATAATTTAGATAACTGTAGCGCCTGCTGGCGCAAGGCTTTAACATCAGTCTTGATGTCAAGCACCCCAAATATCGAACACATGATGAGTAACCTCTAATTAATTAATATCATTGCCCTAAATAATTGGCGTTGCAGAGAGGCGACCAGCGAACGAGTCCCCATGAACATAGTTGTCCTATGTGATTGGGGCGAGCGAACGCAGGCAACAAAGCTGCGGCGTCAAGAATGACGGGCAAATAAATTTTGGCAGTATGTACGTCTATACGTACCCCTTGAATTTGCCAGCTTACAGGAAAATTGCAAGAGGTTTTTTGCGCTTTTCACAGGTAATGCAGGTCGTAAGTTTTCATAGCAACAACGAGCTTTTTCTTATTCATGCAAAAAAACAGCATAACGTCCAGATTCACAGCACCCTTAGAATGGCAACCAGAGCTGTTTTTGCAGCCGGGCATATTCAGTGCTTTAGCCGCTGTTTTTCCTCTTGCGCAGCAAAGTCATTTCCCATCGCCAGCGCTACTGACGCTATGGTTACATCAGCACACTGCATTGCAGGACTGGTGTTTTGTCGACAGTTCTATACTGGATGCAGATGGCCGTTATTACGAGGACTTTATTTACCAAAGCCGGCAAATTCCTATGCGTCTCAACAATTGGCATGACTTATTTGGCGCTTTGATCTGGTGTTTGTTTCCTAAAAGCAAGCAGTTGATGAATCAGCTGCATATGGAGCAAATTAAGCAGTTTGGTAGCAAGGAGCGTAGCAAGGTGCGGCATAAACTCACCTTGCTGGATGAATGTGGTGTGATTATTTGTATCAAACCTTCGCAGCGATTTTTGCTGGATTTATTACGTAATCATCAATGGACCGAAGCTTTTTATCAGCATAAAGACCTCTGGGCAGAGCTGAACCCGATTATTTTTGGTCATGCTAACTACGAAATGGCAACTAAGCCTTTTATTGGTTTAACCGCAAAATTATGGTGTATTGAATGGCCCGAACAGGGCTTGACCGAAACCGACACAGAAGGTTACGATTTTGTTGATAACTTATTAGCGGCGCAGCTTGTGAATGCCGACTTGCTGTTTGATAATCAGCAGCTTAGTCCGTTGCCATTATTGGGAGTGCCGGGCTGGCATCAACAGGTTCAGGACCTGGCTTTTTATGCAGATACCAGTTATTTCAGACCGAAACGGCACACCACTTAACGCAGAACAACAAAGGGAACTCTCAATGATAAAAATCGACGCGCTGGCTAAATCTTTTGCCATCAGTCGCGGCCAGAAACTGTCAGACAGTGAAAAACAGGATGTGCGCTACAGCAAAGAAGCTTTTCATTCGGTACGCAACGTCAGCTTTGATTGTGGCTCCGGCGAAGTCTTAGGTTTATTAGGCCCTAATGGCGCCGGCAAAACCACCACCTTACGTATTTTATCTACCGCCTTGCAGCCGGATTCTGGTTCTGTGCTGATTGAAGGTGTGGATGTATTAAAACACCCTGTACAGGCCCGTAAAAAAATCGGCTTTTTATCCAGCAGCACAGGTTTGTATGGCCGCTTAACTGCTTATGAAAACATTGCTTATTTTGCTCGTTTGCATGGCATGAGCGAAGCTGCGTTAAAACAGCGCATCGACGAGCTGTTCACATTGCTCAATATGCACGACTTTGCCAATCGTAAAGCCGATGCCATGTCGACCGGTATGAAACAAAAAACCGCTATAGCCCGGGCTGTGGTGCACTCGCCCAAGGTGGTGATTCTGGATGAACCTACCACTGGTCTGGATATTATGACCACTCAGACGGTACTGGATTTTATCCGCTCGTTAAAGCAGCAGGGGACACCAGTGATTTTCTCAACCCACCATTTGGACGAAGTCGCCTCTTTATGTGATCGGGTGGTGGTGATCGATAAAGGCATCAGCGCTTTTTCCGACAGCTTTGACGCCTTTAAGGCATTAAGTGCGGATGGGGATTTACGTCAGTCTTTTATGACGGTGATTAATGCGACAGCAAGTAACAGGGAGCAAAACTAAATGTGGCAAGTGTATTTTAAAGAACTGACTGAGTTGGTTCGTGATAAAAAAACCATGTTTTTCATCATTTTGCTGCCGATCCTCGTCTTCCCTGTGCTGTTCGGCATTATGGGATTGGTAGTGGCGAATGTGGCCAAACAAGCCGAAGCTGAAGAGCACCGCTATGTGATTATCAATGCAGACAAAGCGCCTGAACTGACAGACGCTTTGTTTTATCACAAGAATTTTAAAAAGGTAGAGTCTGATCTGACCGATCCTGAAGCGCTGAAACAAGCCATACGCGACAACCAATTTGATCTGGCTATTATCATTGCCGACGACTTTAGTGCCGACGCCGTCAACCTGACGCAAAGCAAATGGACTGTGATTTATAACATGTCATCTCAGCTTGATATGATTGATAAGTATTTCAATGAGTTACTGCGTGATTACAGCAAAAAACTGCAACTGGCCAAACTGGATTCTTTAGGGGTAACAGCTGAAAAAGTAGATGCTCTATTACAGCCCGTGAAGCTGGAAAAAGTAAATACAGCTGAAAGTCGTGAAGATTTAGGCGAAAAAATAGGCGGCTTAATTGCTTATATCCTGATCCCTTTATGTTTAGCGGGCTGTTCATACCCTGCTATTGATATTGGTGCGGGTGAAAAAGAACGTGGTACTTTAGAAACCTTATTGATATRCCCGATCAGCAGAACCTCTATTGTGTTAGGTAAGTTTCTGAYTGTACTGACCACAGGCCTTGCCACTGCACTCATTACCGTCACCAGCTTTGGTGGCTGGGGTTATGTGATTGGCTCTTTAATGGGCGTGGATATAGTGGCTAAAACTATGTCGACTTTAGGCGTGGCTGATTTGTTGCTGATACTGATGATGCTTATCCCGTTGTCGGCTATTTTTGCGTCCTTGCTGCTGTCGTTATCTATTTATGCCCGCAGCTTTAAAGAAGCACAAAACTATATTGGCCCTTTAAGCATGATTGTATTTATGCCGTTAATTGTCGCTTTAATGCCTGGTGTTGAACTGACCTGGAGCATGGCGATGTTGCCTGTGGCTAACGTAGCGCTGGCGATTAAAGAACTGATCAAAGGCACTATAGATGTGGGCATGTTGCTGGCTATTTTTGGTTCTACAGTAGTTATTGCTGGAGCACTGCTGGCTTTTTGTGTCAGTTGGTTCCAGAAAGAAAAAGTACTGTTCAGATAAAATATTCGGGCATGTTCGCTGCCTGATCAATGAAACTGCGGTACAGATGGACGGGCAGGGGCAAGCTCAGCCCCTACACACCCGCTGATTTAATGAAGGGGCGTCGTTAATCGGCGCCCGTCTCGTTTCTAATCCTATTTAGTGTGTTTTTCCAAATGAAACTATTTGATGCATTAGTGAATCCCTATAACGGCTGCTACATAGGGCCGGAGCAACTGCCAGATACTGTAGCCGAATTTGCCGGTCGTTTAGCCGCATCGGTCGATGCCTGGCATAACCACTATGCGCTGATCTGGCTGGAGATACCGGCTTACCGTGCCGAATTGATTTCTGTAGCACTGGAGCTGGGGTTTGCTTTTCATCACTGCACACCAGAAAAATTAATGTTAAGTAAAAAGCTACAGGCAGACAGTTACTTACCTTCAGCCGCTACTCACAGCATAGGAGTGGGCGCTGTGGTGTTATCCGCTTCAGGTAAAGTACTGCTGGTGCAGGAAAAACCTTTGGAGGGCCGAAGCCCGTCTTATTTCAAGTTACCAGGCGGAATGGTGGATGCCAAAGAACATCTGGTGGATGCAGTCATTCGTGAAGTACTGGAGGAAACAGGTGTTGCCGCTAACTTTGATAGCTTCTTAGGCTTACGCCATCATCATCAGGGCCAGTTTGGCGCTTCTAATTTGTATATGGTGTGCCGTTTAAGTGCCGAAGAAACAGAACCCACACCAGACCCCCGCGAAATTCTGCAGGCCCGCTGGTTCGACTGTGCCGGTTATCTGGCCGACCCAAACGCCAGCCATTACAACAAGTTGCTGGTACAAACAGCGATATCGGGTGCGCGCTTATACAGCCACAAAGTACCGGGTTATATGAAAGGGCCTGGTGACTATGAAATTTTTATGGGGTAGGTGTAAGTTGAAAGCCGTTTGGTTCAAAGGGCATATTAAACAATAGTTGAGCTATAGTGATCTAAGCATTTGGCTATAAGAGGAAAGACAGTGGAGCAGGAAGATGTTAAGTATCCAAATCGACAATCCAGAGCTGGAAGCCGAATTAAAACAGGCATATGGCAGTAATCCGCAGTCTGTAGTCAAAGCTTTTGCTGAGTTTGTGCAGGCCAGAAGGTTAGCCGATGATATTCAAACTTCAGTGACAGAGTTGGAACAGGGCCAGGCAGTCAAATCCTCTGACGTGTTTAAATCCATTCGTGCAAGGTATGAGTAAACTACAACTCGTTTTTTCACCTCGCGCAAAATAGCCTTTGTCACAAATTGCTGAATATCTCTCAGGGCAGGGATTGCAAGATTCCTTCGTAGTTGAGTACCTGAATCAGTTTGAACTGTGGTTGAATAAAGTACTGCTTGAGTTTCCTGAATCAGGGATTGAGCTCGCAGAGTATGGCTATGGAATACGAAAGGTCTGTTACAAGAAGTACAGCTTTGTTTATCGTGTCACTGGGGCTCAAATAGAAATTCTCACCGTTTTTCGCGAGAATTTGCCATAAGCCGACGATTGCATCATTTATGCAATACCTTCGGTGATTGCATCCTACGCATCTTTTATAACGCTTCGCTGCTACCATCTTCGGATAAGCGAAAATACTGACCGTCTTTGATCAATAAGCCTTCACTGTTGCGAAACGGAAAACTGCTTAGATAATCTTTGGGGTGTCTGACGTCTATGGCAAACACCTTACGGTTATACAGAGCTTTCACTTCGCCTTGTAAGGTATGACCGACCACTACAGCGTTGGCATTGACGGCTTTTAAGCCTTGTTCAACCTCAGCCTGTGATAAATCATCTTTAAAATACCCCCTGTACCAAGCCGGCCCTGTGGTGCTCGATTGCAGGAAAGATTCCTTAGTGACTGTGGCTGGGGTGTAATAAAGCGTTCTGTAACCGCTGCGTACAATCTGATTGATTTCATCCACCGACGGCTGATATTTAGCGATATCTGGGTGAAGTCCACCATGCACAAAAGCTACACCATTAATTATTTCCAGCACATTCTTTGATGCCAGCCAGCGGCCCAGAAGCGCATTATCATCAAATAACTGGAACTGCTGTTTGCCAAGAATACCGGCGATATAGAAGTATTTTTCATTGGCTGACTGAAAGTTACCTTGCAGGTTTTTGATTTCGTGGTTGCCAATCACAAAATGCACTTGTCCGCCCGATTGTCTCGCGGATTGCTCCAGTTTATAGATACCCCATAACACTTGTGTAGTAGAGGCACCTCTATCAACAAAATCGCCAACCAATACCAGATGGCCTTTGCCAAAGGTCCAGTTTAGTTGATTATCTGCAATGCCGTGGCTGACTAAAAACTGTCGGAATGCGCCGAAACCACTTTCGATATCAGAGAGTGCAACTATAGGTTCGCCATCGGTATAGATGGCATCAGGTGTTTGGATCTCTTCACTAATTTTTGCAGTAAAACTGCTTTTGTCCTCTGGGAACCTCACCTCAATCCTGTGGTCGCCCATAGTAGAAAGGGCTTGCCGTTCAATAGTAAAGCCACTGTCATTGTCACCTTTAATACGAAGCGCAACAGTCTGATTATCCTGATAAAACACATGAACTTCCCCATCAAGCTGATAGGCTAGTTTGTCTTCAAACAAATGTGCATCAGCGCCTATAAATAATCCAAAGCAGACCAGTGTCACGAGCAGCAACAAAAAGGTGACTGTAAAGTGTTTTAAATTGGTCAGAATAAGAGACATCACTAGCTCCTTGTGGTTGATGTTTCACAGATGCATTTTTAAGATGCGGGCGGTTTGGCGGGTCAGATACAGCAGCCCGGCACCGCAGAGAGATGCCATAGGGATAAGCCATAATGCCGGGATCTCGTTCGCCTGAGGTTCAAGCTGACTAAAAGCTATCACCAGACTATTGCCATGCTCTGCAACCCAAACTCCGAAACTTGATGGCAGCAATAACTTAAGTAGAGCCACCAGCAATAGGGCTGAACCACTGCCGTAGCCTAAGACGCAGATCAGATAATAAAGGCTTTTACTGATGCCTTTTCTTACCCGGGACAGTGGTTTTAATCCTTTGGGCGGTGCAACGCCTATAGTGATGTGGTCTATGTAACCAGCCGCCAGTTCTCGTGCTGTGCCAAGTCGAGCCAGAATAGCTTCTACGGTGGAGTCTTCTGCTCCTTGTTGCATTGCCAAGGTATCGTAAATATGGCTTTCTATTTCCTGAACCACTTCCTGTGCTTGCACTTCACTGACTCGTGACAGGTAAATTTGAAGTTCAGCCAGATAGTCATGTATTAATTCACTTCGTGCCATTGCGTGTTCCTTTCAGTGTTGTCAGTGCGTTTTTCTGATCAGCGTGTTTTTGTCGCCAAGCCACTTTGTTCAAACAAGGCATAAATATCGTCGACCGATTGTTGCCAGCGGGCTTTTAAGGCAGTGAGTTTGTCTATGCCAAAAGCCGACAATTTGTAGTATTTACGTGGCCTGTCTTCGCCTTCCTGCAGCCAAAAACTATCAATCACGCCTTCGCGTTTTAACCTGTCAAGTAAGGGGTATAAGGTGCCATCGGTGATTTGCAGACTTTCAAACTCATGCAACTTGTGCAGAATTTGCAGCCCATACTGTGGCTCCTGATGTAACAGCGCCAGAATCGCCATTTCCAGCGAGCCTTTGCGAAACTGCACATCCCATTTCTGTTCTGAAGATTCCACTCTGTACTCCTATTTTAAAATGCGATGTGCACAGCAATTTTTTATGCAGTACAAGTCAATCTTGTACTGCAAGGTTAACTTGTACTGCAATACTTAAGAATAAGCAAGTAGTGTAAGAAATTAAGGTTTCAATAAGCTTTGGTAATGGATATTGCGAAATGCATGTGAAGATTTACTGCAGCTTCTACGACATCCCCCAGCTAGTGAGACACAGCAGGGGGATTAGGTGATTAACGCACTACAGCCTGGCCGTAGAAGGTGCCTGTAGCACAGAGACTGACATTTTCCCACGTATTGTCTGAGTAGAGAACCCGTGTGACGCAGGCGGTCGCCTGAGAAAAGCCAAAATATTCAGGACCTCTGGGATAAGTCACGCTACATTGGTTCTGGCTGCCACAATTCCAGTTACCTTCAGGTTCTGCCCCGTAACTCCATTGCACTTCGGCCACTGGTTTATCAGCGACCAGACGGAAGAAGACGCCTGGTGGAGAATTGATCTGGCTGGTACAAAAATCTGCAGTGTAGCTTTGTTGGGTTGGTGTACCACTGATCACACATTCAACGTGAGCAGCATAAAGGTTGTTGCTAATACTTAATGCCAGCAGCGCAAGTACTGCGAAGATAGTTTTCATCTCAATTTTCCTTATTTGAATTGAACTGTCCTGTTTGGACCTTAATAAGGTAACTTGATGTTTATTTTTTGTAAATAGTTAATGTTGTGGGAACAAGATCGGGTTGGCTGTAGTCACTCCATAAAAAAATATGCCCAAGCCTTGGATTCAACTTGCCACATCCGCTGCACTCATAAACACTGTAGTCACTGCTTTTAAAGGACAATCAGCCAGTTATGATCAGTTTGTTATATGCTCATCCTTATGCTCACCATGCCCGACTGGAACAAATGATGCTGAATGCTGTGCAGCATTGGCCCGGCCTGGAGCTGCGCGAGCTGTATCAGTTGTATCCGGACTTTTACATTGACGTCGCTTTGGAAAGAAAAATGCTGCAAAGCAGTGCTGCTATTGTTTTGCATTACCCTATGCAGAGCGGCCTACCGCCCGCTTTGCTAGTGCAGTATCTGCATAAAGTATTTCAGCATGGCTGGGCTTATGGCAAAAATGATGCCGGTGAAGCCGTGATGTCACTGCAGGGGAAAAGCTTTTGGCTGGTTACTCATGCCGTGGCCAGTCATCATGAACTGGACCCTTGTTATCAGCAAAGCATGTTTACGCCTTTGCGCCAATTGGCCTTGTCTTGTGGCATGAGGTGGCAACAGCCGTTAATGTTGCCTGAATTAACAGATACAACAGTTGCAACTCAAGCCGCTGAGTTATTTCGCCAGGGCCTGGAACAACTTACGTTAGCTAACGACGACAGGGCTCCTCATGCATCTTAATGTGCTTACTTATCTGATGATTTATCTGGCCGCCATGGTGCTGGTAGTGCCTTTAGCCAAACGTTTTGGTTTAGGTGTGGTCCTTGGCTATTTGTTGGCAGGTATTGCTTTAGGCCCTTCTGGTTTGGCTGTAGCCAGTAGTACCGATGACATTAAACTGCTGGCAGAGCTGGGCGTAGTGTTGATGTTATTTAGCATAGGGCTGGAATTGGATGCGAAAAAGCTCTGGGCTATGCGGCACAGAGTATTTTTGTTCGGCACCTTGCAGTTTGTGGTCTGCGCTTTAGGTATCGCCGTCGCTACTTTTTTACTGGGTTTGTCCTATGCGTTGTCGGTTTTTATTGGTTTAGCTCTGGCTTTATCTTCTACCGCTGTGGCGGTGCAATTGATGAAAGATCGCAATTTGATGGGCACGCACACAGGGCAGTCGGTATTTGGTGCTTTGTTGTTGCAGGATATGGTAGCTATTCCACTATTGATTGGGGTGAGTTTAATAGCGCCTTCAGAAGGCACMGCAGAATTTAAAGCCTTGCCTGCATTGGCTGCTTTAGTGGCTGTTGTTTTAACGGGTCGTTATCTGATTGGTTACTTGCTGCACTGGGTGGCACATTATGGTTCCCGTGAGTTGTTTGTAGGCCTGGCTTTATTGCTGGTAATTGGTGTGATGGAGCTGATGACGGCTGTTGGTGTATCGGCTGGTTTAGGCGCATTTATTGCCGGCGTGCTGTTGGCAAGCTCAGAGTTTCGTCATCAGTTAGAGGCCGACTTAGAACCATTTAAAGGCCTGTTTTTAGGATTATTTTTTATCACTATTGGCGCCAGCATCAATATGCAATTGTTAAGCTCACAATGGCAACTGATCAGTCTGTTATTGCTGCTGTTTGTCGGTTTAAAGTTGTTGCTATTGTATGGCGTGGCTACTGTGTTAAAAATTGCCGGGCCTGAGCGTTTCAGTTACGCGGTATTGTTGGGGCAAGGCAGCGAATTTGCTTTTGTGTTGGCGGCTTTGGCCACAGCAGGAGCACTGTTAACGGACACTGAAGGTGCCACGCTGAATTTAGTGATTGCCTTGTCTATTGCGGTATCGCCGTTGCTGAWGAAACTACAGGATGCCTGGGCTGCCCGTCAGCAAAACCAGGTACAGCAGCAGGACAGCAATGTGGAGAACAGCGAAAGCCCGGTGATTATTGCTGGCTTTGGCCGTTATGGTCAGATTTTAGGTCGTTTGTTGTTATCCAATGGCGTAGTGCCTACAGTACTGGATCACGACTCAGACACTATTCAAACCATGACTAAATTTGGTTTTAAGGTGTACTACGGCGACGCCAGTCGCATGGACGTGCTGGAAGCGGCTGGCGCTGCCGGGGCCAAAGTGTTAGTGATAGCAGTAGACGATGCGCAGGCTATCAATGCCATAGTCACTAATGCTAAGCAGCATTTCCCTCATTTAACGTTGATGGCCAGAGCCAAAGATGTGGCGCATATGTATCAGCTGCGCCAGATGGGAGTACAACATATAGAACGTGAACTGTTTGAAGCCTCTTTGCGGCAGGGCAGAGATGTATTGTCTGTACTGGGTATGGGGCAGTATGAAGCCAAAGAACTGGCCGACCGGTTCAGAGCTGCCAACTATCAGCTGCTAGATAAAATGCAGTTGGTTCGTGAACAGCAGGATGAAAAGAACTACATTCAACTGCTCAGACAAAGCAGGGAAGAGCTGCAACGTCAGTTGGAACGGGAAAGCCGCGATGCGCCACAGCGTTATCAGGGCTTGTCCGCCAGCATGGGTTCAAGGGAAAACACCAAGGAGTAGCACGTGAGCTATACCAATAAATTGCGGTTAATGGAAATTCTGGCCAGAATCCCATTGTTTAAAGATTTACAGCCTGCCGACAGAGAACTTATTTTGCTTATGCCCAAAGCTTTTGAGGTATGCAGTCAGGGGGAGGCGCTGATCAAAGAAGGGGGTTACGAGCCATTTTTTTATATTATTTTGTCCGGACAAGCTCTGGTTTATCATCGGCAGCACCAGATAGGACAACTCTTGCCCAGCCAGTTTGTTGGTGAAGTAGGTTTTATTTGTAATGAACCGCGCAGCGCAACAGTGGTTGCTGAAACTGATATGGTGCTGATGAAAATAGATACTGACAGTTTTCAGCGTTTGCCGGACAGAGTACGCTCAGCCATTAAAGACAAAATTATTTTTGGTTTAACCCAAAGAGTGGCGCAATTGAGTGAAAGACTGATTGAGTTGGATGGGGTATTGCCGGCACCCAGGCTGCTGTCTATTGATGAAGAGATACAACTTAATCCAGGCAGTTAAACTTTGTTACCGGCAGTGTAAGTTGTTTGTATAACTGAAACATCAAAGGCTATACTGCCGAAATAATGGGACAACGGAGTAATTAGTCATTAATTTTCATGGATTTGAACTGCATTTACCCACGCTGATGCTGTTAACCTTAGTGGTCAATCTGATGATTGGCTTCTATTTGGCTATGGTGTACGTACTACGCCGCCATGATCAAAGTTTTTTGGTATGGTCCATTGCTTGTTTTGTCTTTGTTGCCGGGGGGTGTGCCGCTGGTGCCAGAGCTTATATCGACCAGCCGCTGCTGACTTATCTGCTGGCAGATTTGTTATTGTTATTGTCACCGGCTTTAGTGGTAACAGGTTTGGTGTTGTTTTTACGGGGTCAGTTGAGCGCACGTTCCAGACAACAAGCCGCTTTATTGTTTGCTCTGTACCTGTTGCCTTTAAGTATGTTGTATCAGGTGAATAATGCCTCAACTGCGTTAACTTCCTTAAGCATTGCAGTGGTATTTATTTATGCCATTGTGCTGTTGAGAAAAGCCCGTTTAACGCCGGTTTTTCCTGTCTATGTGCTGCAATTGTTTTTTGCTTTGCATGCAGCTTTGATGGTGCTGCAGTTCTTTTTGGTGATACCTCTGATTGGTGAAGACGCTAGATCTTTAGCTTTACCCAGCCTGCAATGGGTATTGCTGGGTCATGTATTGTTAACCACCAGCACAGGTTTTATGTTGCCACTGTTGTCGTTTTCTCACACTGAGAATGAGTTGCTGCGCCTGACAGAGCTGGATGACTTAACTCAATTACTGAACCGCCGTGAATTTTTAAAAAGAGCCAATCAAACCTTGTTAAACAGCAGACGCCAACAGCATAGTGTGGTGGTGTTGATGATTGATCTGGACCACTTTAAATTGATCAACGATAAATGGGGCCATGCAATTGGCGATATGGCACTGAAAAAAGTAGCCGACTTACTGAAAATAGGGCTGCGAACCTCTGATTTAATAGGTCGGCTGGGCGGTGAAGAATTTGCGGTACTGATGCCGAATACCAGCGCTGAGCAAGCGGCTTTAATAGGCCAGCGTTTATGTGAGCGTATTGCTCATCATGCCTGGGAGATAGAAGCCAGACCGGTCAAATTGACGGTTAGCGTGGGGGGCTCCACTTGTGTTGATGCACTGCGTGATTTGACTGAGCTGCTAAAAGATGCCGACGATGCTTTGTATCAGGCCAAGGCGGATGGACGAAACCGTATCGTCTTTGGTGCTGATGTTACTTAACCGCTTTAGCCACTCTAAGCAAATCCAAAGCATTAAAAAACGGCCATCCGGCCGTTTTTTAATGCGGTATGAGGCAATAGCTGCTAATTACTCAGCCCTCTTGTTCGATCAAGCTGCCCCATAAATCGTATTCGTCTGCTTCTTCAATCACTACATCCACCAGATCGCCTGGTTTTAATGAAGTTTCGCCGTTTAAATACACAGCACCGTCAATTTCAGGAGCATCAGCGAAGCTGCGGCCAATAGCACCTTCATCGTCCACTTCATCTATTAATACTTTGATAGTACGGCCAATTTTGCTCTGTAAACGGGCGGCGCTGATGCGCTGCTGAGTTTCCATAAAGCGGTGATAACGCTCATCTTTAACATCTTCAGCAATTTGATCCGGTAAGTCGTTGGCTTTTGCGCCTTCGACCGGGCTGTATTTAAAGCAGCCTACGCGGTCTAACTGAGCTTCTTCTAACCAGTTTAATAATTCCTGGAATTCTTCTTCTGTCTCGCCTGGGAAGCCGACGATAAAGGTAGAACGAATAGTCAGTTCAGGGCAGATTTCACGCCATTTTTTGATGCGCTCTAAGACGCGGTCAGACTGACCTGGGCGTTTCATCAGTTTTAAAATACGCGGGCTGGCATGCTGGAATGGAATATCCAGGTATGGCAATAATTTACCTTGCGCCATTAATGGGATCACATCATCCACATGCGGGTATGGGTAGACATAATGCAGGCGAACCCAAATGCCTAAATCGGCTAAGGCTTCGCATAAAGACTGCATTGAAGTTTTTACCGGCTGGCCATTCCAGAAGCCTGTGCGATGTTTCACATCCACACCATAAGCGCTGGTGTCCTGAGAAATAATCAGCAGCTCTTTGACGCCGGCTTTTTGTAAACGTGCCGCTTCATCCAGCACTTCGCCAATAGGGCGGCTGACTAAGTCGCCACGCATCGAAGGAATAATGCAGAAGGTACAACGGTGGTTACAGCCTTCAGATATTTTTAAGTAAGCGTAATGCTTAGGCGTTAATTTAATACCGTGATCCGGCACTAATTGCATAAAAGGGTCGTATTTTGGCTTAGGCACAAATTCATGCACCTGCTTTAATACATTTTCATAAGCATGAGGGCCAGTGATACCTAAAACATTTGGATGCACTTCACGGATTTCGTCTTCACGGGCACCTAAACAGCCGGTCACTATCACTTTGCCGTTTTCAGCCAAAGCTTCGCCTATGGTATCTAAAGATTCCTGCACTGCGCTGTCGATAAAACCACAGGTGTTGACTATCACCAAAGCTGCATCGTCATAGCTTGGAACTATTTGATAACCTTCAGTTTTTAACTGAGTCAGAATGCGCTCTGAGTCCACCAGGTTTTTTGGGCAACCTAAACTTACAAACCCGATTTTTGCGCCTGAGCCATTGGCTTGCGCCTGAGCCGTCAGGCTTTTCACTGGCGTTTCCAGTGTGGTGGTTTGTGATGGGTCAAAGGTTTCGACTGTCATGTAAATCCTGCAAAGTAAAAGGGCCGGAAAAAAAGTGCGCGGATTATACCTGAATCGACTGGAAGATACAGTGCTTGCTGTATAAAAAACACTCAACAAGAGGGCGTTATCTTCGGCTAAAGCAACAGGATCAGCAGAAAGTGATTAAACAGATGCGTTATGCGACCAACTGCACTGTCACTTTATTGATCCTGACCAATACTCTTGGCGTAGCTGTTTCACTTCACCTTTCTTTTTACAGGAATTCCTATGATCAAAGCTTATGCAGCATTAAAACCTCAGTCTCCTTTAGCTGTGATTGAGTTCGACCCTGGCCCTTTAGGGCGTCAGGATGTTGAAATTGATGTGGATTATTGTGGTATTTGCCACTCCGACTTATCGATGATCAATAACGAGTGGGGCATGTCGTCTTATCCCTTAGTGGCTGGCCATGAAGTTGTAGGCCGTATTGCTGCTGTAGGTGCCGATGTCAGTCATTTCAACGTTGGGCAGGTGGTCGGGCTTGGCTGGCATTCGGGGTATTGTCAGGTGTGCAGTAGTTGTGGCAGCGGCGATCATAATTTATGCGCAACAGCCCAAGGCACTATTGTCGGTCGCCACGGTGGTTTTGCCGATAAAGTACGGGCTAATGCAGCCAGCGTAGTGGCTTTGCCTGAAGGCATGGATGCAAAAACCGCAGGCCCTTTATTTTGTGGTGGCATTACAGTGTTTAATCCAATGGTGCAGTTTGATGTTAAAGCGACCGATAAAGTGGCAGTGATAGGCATTGGTGGTTTAGGCCATATAGCGCTGCAATTTTTACGTGCTTTTGGCTGTGAAGTGACAGCTTTTACCTCCAGCGAAAGTAAAACTGCCGAAGCTAAAGAGTTAGGTGCTCATCATTGTATTAATTCCAGAAATGCCGATGAAATAGCTGCCGCTGCAGGGCGTTTTGATTTTATTTTAACGACGGTGAATGTGAAATTAGACTGGAACCTGTACCTGTCCACTCTTAAGCCTAAAGGCCGTTTGCATTTTGTTGGAGCCACCCTGGAACCGCTTGATCTGAACGTATTTAGCCTAATTATGGCGCAGCGTTCCGTGTCTGGTTCACCTGTTGGCAGCCCGGCGACCATCAAAAAAATGCTGGATTTTGCGGTACAACACAATATTCAGCCAGTGGTGGAGATGTTCAAGTTTGACCAGATTAATGAGGCGATAGCTCATCTGGAAAGTGGCAAAGCCCGTTATCGGATTGTGCTGGAGCGGTAAGCTGTTTTTTCAGTTTTTCGGAGCAAAGCAGCAAAAGCCTGGCCTTATCAGGACCAGGCTTTTTTGAACAGGGGTTAGGGGCTGGTTGGCGCTACAGCCCTATCTGGAATGATCCATAAATAATCAGACAAGGTCAGCGGTGCCAGGCATTGGCTTTTGGGCGTTAAATAGGCCAATAACTCAGGGCAGTCAGGGTTTTGATAGCTGGCGGTACCTTTGGTGTTGCCTTCAGGCCAGCCCGCTCTGACATGGCAGTTACGGCAACTGGTGGCTATAGGGTGGATCACACCTTCGATATAAGGATTGACTGCTATATCCAGTTCACCTTTGGCATTGGGTGGCACAGCGTAAGAGTCAGTCATCAAGTAATGGTGCCATGGCCCTTGCGCCGCCGGGATGGCAGGTCTGTTGGCGGCATAGATGCCTTTATCCGGTTCATCCGACCACCAGACACTTTGTAAGGTCCAGCTAGGCAGCTCTTTGGTATTGATATGCATAGCCACAGTGACCAGATAATCACCTACTTCAAAAGCTTTATTGCTCAACCAATAGCTGGCTGCGCTTAAGATAGCTTTGTCGGCATCGTTAAAGTTATCCCAGTCTTGTTGCGTGACTTTATGGAAATAAAATCGGTCGAGGCCGTACACCAAGGCCATAGCTTTGCGGGTGGGCCAGTCTGTTACTTTGTCATGCTCTTTAATGCCATAAAAAGCCGTCACCGGTTTGTATTGCCCCACTGACTTGCCTGATGGATCTATGCCTACGACCGTATCCCACATCTCGTAGCCTGCATAGTCGGTGAAACTGGGTGGATAATTGTTTTTCCAGACGGGTAAAGCCGTGATGCCCTGGGCTTTGACAGGCCAGTACATATGCTTCGTGACAATAAAGTCTTTTGGCATCCCCAGCATTTTTACGCCTTGCTGGTGCTTTTTATCTAAAGTGGCAGCCAGATACAGTTGCTCTTTGCGGATGGTGGCCATAGCCGATGCACTTAACGACTCGGTGGCGATCATGATGTCGCCGTTGCTCTGAAAGTTTTTGCCATCTTTCACCACAGGGCCGTCTTTTGTTTGGGCTATCGCGCTTGGGTAAGCTTTGATGACTTCGTTGCGCACCGGGTAAAAAGGGCCATTGGTATTGACGTTCACCACATGGCGTTTATTTTTTTGTGTAATAGAAACTGCAGCAGCGGCTGTGGTTTGAGTTTGAGGCACTGCACCAGCAGCCGCCAGTTGTTGGGCTGTGGTTGCAAAAGCTGCACTGGTGTTTGGCCAGCTGTACCAAAGCGGCCAGCCCGTTTGTGTATCGGGCTGCATGATGCCGGCCCATAATTTCCAGCCATGAGCGCGGATCACGGCTTTATCACCTTTATCCGTTGCATCTTGCAGTGCTGGCAAGTTTTCCATATAACCATAACTGGCTGGAAAAGGTTGGTAGCTGTCGTTAGGTTTTTCGGCTTCGTGCTTGGAGTGGCCGCAGCCAGCAAGAATCACCATACAGCTCAAAAGCAAATATTTCATACAAGACTCCCTGAAGTGTTCTGACCTGATTTCCTTTTGTGGAAACGAATGCAGTATGGTGCAGTTTCAGGAAAAATCCAGCCAGCTTTGCAGGAGATTTTGTTACAAATACCAGCACAGTACTACTTCATGCAAAGTGACTGGATAGCGTAGTATTAAAATGAATAAATAGGGAATGGACAAAGAAGCTTATGTCAGACACAGAGCAACGTATTAGCCAGCTACAACAGGAATTTAAACGCACAGATTCGATAGCGCCAGGTCTTGATCCTGTGCTGATGAAGCATCAGAAAATGGCGATGAACCCGTTCCGGTTTTTACGGGGCAGCTCAGGTTTGTTTTATGCCGATATCAAAAATTCAGTGCTGAAATTACCTGCGCTGCTCACGACAAAAATCCCGCTAACCTGCGTGATCGGGGATTGTCATTTATCCAACTTTGGCTTTTTTACCGAAGAAGGTTCGTCTGGTGACAGAGTGATATTTGCTCCCAATGATTTTGACGATGCCTGTGTTGGCCAGGCTGTGTGGGACTGGAGCCGTCTTGCCGTCAGCATTCTATTGGCCGCAGATTATTGTCAGGGCATTAAACTGGGGCGTTATGTCATTGCTGACGAACTGGAGCTGAATTCACTTGAGGTTGTTACAAGCAAAGATGCCGTTGCCGCAGTGCGCAGCTTTTTAAGCTCTTATGTGGATCAATGTCAGGCTATTTTGGAAGAACCAGAGTTGCGATACTCGGTATTGGATGATTTTCCGAAAAACCATGTATTAAAGCCCGTGCTGAAAAAAGCCATTAAACGCTCTGCCAAAGGCGAAGACTTTCTGCGGAAAAGCACTCTTGCCAAAGTAGCGGATTTATCAGCGCGCCCTCTGACCTTTAAGCAAGACCCGGTGAAATTTAGCCGTTTAAGCCCAGAGCTATATCAGGAAGTGGAATTTACATTCCGGCCTTATGTCAGTGACGATATTTTAGATATTGTCACCCGTCAGGGCGCTGGCACCGGTTCGTTAAATATGCAGCGGTATTATTTGTTGGTAGGTCCAAAAGACATCCATTCAGAAGAAGATTTGGCCTTGTGTCACTTGATCGAAGCCAAACAACAGCGGGACGCAGCGCCTTTGTATTTTTTCCCTGACTTAAGCCCTGTGAACCGTTTAAATGCTGCTCATTTAACTGTGGACTGTCAGCGCTTAATGCAGCGTCGCCCTGATTTGGTATTGGATGAACATTATTGGAATGGCGCCCATTATCTGGTGCGGTCACTGCATCACGCTAACGTGGATGTGGATCCGGAAGATGTGTGTTTTGCCGAAAAAGCGCCGGGCGAAGAATTGGCAGAATATGCAGAAGCCTGTGGCCGTGCTTTGGCTTTATCCCACAGCAGAGGCGACAGACGATCATTGCGCTTTGAACACGCCGTAGTGAAGTATTTACCTAAAGCGACAGATGCATTAGTGCAGGCTTGTGTGGACTACGCAGAACAGCAAAAAACAGACTGTGAGTTGTTGGGACAATTGTTAAAAACAGAGTAGAAAAAAAGCCGCTAGATGATGCGGCTTTTTACGTTCGGCTAGTTGGCTTAACCTTTGCGGCTGCGCACCAGATACACCAAAGCAATCAGTACTAAAACCGACTGTAAAATCACACCCTGAGTATTAGGATAAAAGCCTAACCAGCTGATAGTCGGCAGGTTCAACTGACTAACCGACAAAGTACCAGCTTCTTGCAGTGCCGCTATGCCTTTACCTGCCATAACAATGGCCAACACCAGCATCAGCAGTGCAGTGCTGCCAAAGAAGGTTTTCAGTGGTAGTTTCAGTGCAAACTTAAAGACAGCTACAGCTAAAATGGCCAGCAGTACCAAAGCTGCAGCTATACCTGCAATAAAGCTTTGCTGCGCCTGTTCGCCGCCCTGTAACCACAAGGCCTGATAAAACAGAATAGTTTCAAAAGCTTCACGGTATACCGCTAAAAACACCACCAGACCTAAACCAAAATACGCGCCACCTGATACGGCGTTTTGTACTTTGCTCTGAATAAAGTGGCTCCACTCTTTGGCGCTGATTTTGCTGTGCATCCAGAATCCCATATAGAACAAAATAGCGGCGGCAATCAGTGCTGTGTAACCTTCAGTCAGCTCACGAGAAGCGCCTGAAATATCAATGACATAACTTGAAACAAACCAAGTGACAACACCTAAGGCCAAAGCGCCAATCCAGCCAATATGCACTGTGTGACGTAAGGCTGGTTTGTCGGTTTTTACCGCCACGCTATAAATAGCTGCTACCACCAATAAAGCCTCTAAACCTTCACGTAATAAAATCAGCAGCGCCGCTAAAAACACATTGATGCCACTGAGTTGGGTTTCCGACAGTTCAGTCTGAGCTTGCTTTAACAGGCTTTGGATTTCGGCGATACGAGGTGCAACCGCATCTTTTTGATCTGGATCTTTAAGTAACTGACGCAGGCCCATCATGCTGTGTTCGATTTGGTCGCGAAGCGGGGCATTGACTGTGCCTAAGGGGTTTTCTACCAGTTCAAAACCATCCAGATAAGCCGACACCGCCTGATCGTAAGCTGCTTGTGGGTTTTGTGCGTATATGTCAGCAGAAAGTTGTAATTTCTGCTGAGCTATCACTAACGGATCTTTACTTTTTGCCTGAAAAAACCGTTCTGGATTGCTTCGGAACAGACTCATCAGCTCTGCTCCAAAGTCAGGGTAAAGCTGACTCACATCTTTAGGAGTGGCAGTTAATAAGTCTTTTACTGCACCGTTTTCAACCATGGCATCTGGCACTTTGCTGGTGTCCATACTTTTACTGGCGATATGACCGACATAAAAGGCCAGATCCCAACGGCTTTGTTCATCTAAATGCGCAAAAGACGCCATGCCTGTGTCTGCCACACCTAAGGTAATGGTATTAAATAAACCATAAGCGCTGCGGGCCTGATAACGTTCCATTTCATGGAAGTTGGTTGGGGCAGGGTCCAGCTGTGCTCCGGCAGGGCCATCTCCCATAGCTGTAGCACCATGACAAGCCGCGCAATTGGTCGTAAATAAAGCAGCCCCTCGTTTTAGATCCGGGCTTTGTTTTGGCAGCGGAATAGAGGGCATAGCGGCAATAACGGCCTGACGCATAGTTGCGGTTAAGGCCTGAATATCTTTTTCTGCTGCTTTAGCTGCGATCAGTTGTCTTAATTGGGCTGATTGCTGCTGCAAAGCAGCAGGCGCTGTGGAGACTTCTTCGGCTATTAACGACGAAAACTCCTGCATTTCGCCATATTCAGCTTCACTGACAATGTTGCCATCCACCACAGCAGCACTGTAATCAGCACCTATGTATTCAATGTATTGGATTAATTTATCTGAAGCGACAGCAGGTAAGGCCAGCAGGCTGACCAAGGCAATAACACTACGAAAAGCCATCATGTATTCACTTAATTGATGTAATAAGAATAGTTCTCATTATATTGAATGCCGATAGTGAAACCTAGCGCCTTTAGTCTTTTCCACCAAAGTTTGCGATAGAAAAACAGCAAGCCGGGGCTTGCTGTCAGAAAAGACCGGAAAAAAACAGGGCACCGCACAATCGCAGGCCCTTAACTTCATCCAGGTAGAAGAAAACTTAAAACTTCACTGAGTAACGCAAAGTCCAGTGACGTCCTAACCAGTCGTGGACTGAGCTGGCGTAGCCATTGGTAGGTGAAGAGGCATAAGGTGGCTCTTTGTCTGTCAGGTTACGGATACTCAGTAACAGGCTCTGGTTGTCGCTGATGTCATAACCCAGGCTGGCGTTGTACGTCAGCCATGAGTCGACGGTTTCATTGTCAAACTTAAAGTCACCGTCCCCTAATGAACTGATGTAATGTGCGCCAAGGCTGGCATTCCAATTTTCTAAACGCCATTCAGTGCCGGCATCTGCGACAAATTCAGGGCGGGCTATTTCAGCTGCACCACTGAGTTTGCCTAACAAATCTTCAGCCGGACTATCGGCAGTGATCTGACGCTCATAAGATAAAGTGCGGGTACCCGCGATAGTGAACTTAAAATCACCTGCATTGCTGGTGGCCAGTTTGTAGTTCAGTTTAAAGTCGACCCCGTCTGTTTCCTGGCTGCCTACGTTAAAGAAACCTGTGCGTAAAAAGGTTAAATCGTTACCGGCATCAACAACACAACCAAACTCACCGTTCAGATCGGCTTCGTCATCAACCACAGGCGCAGATCCTGCGATACAGGCGCGTAACGTAGTATTAGCGTCTACATCCACAATATCTTCATGGGTGTAATGCCAGTAATCGATAGTAAGCTGCAAATCATCAGTCAGGTTCCAGGACGCGCCAATATTGATGGCTTCAGAACTTTCTGCATCCAGATTTTTATTACCTAAGGTTTCCTGATCAAATTCCAGTTCACCTGCAGTAGCACCAAAGTCGCCGCACAGCGCATCAAATGGTTGACCAGAACCGCAGTCGATATAGTTAGCTGTTAACGAAGTACCAGCACCTAACTGTGACAACGAAGGGGCACGGAACCCTGTACTCCAGGAACTGCGTAAGATTAAATCTTCAGTAGCACGGTAACGTAATGACAGTTTCGGATTAACGGCACCACCAAAATCGCTGTAGTGGTCGTAACGTAAAGCTGCAATAGCATCCAGTTTTTCAGTCAACGGGATATTAAACTCACTATAAAGTGCATACTGAGTGCGATCTGCTGCTGCATCACTGGCGCCTAACGCAAAAATTCCGCCGCTTTGTGCCACTTCAGCCGGGTTGTCGGAAATTTCTTCACCACGGAATTCACCACCAAATACCGCACTGATGTCCTCAAATAAAGTACCTGAGAAGTTGAAATCGACTGAGTAGACATCAGATTCACCGATGCGAGGCGCAATTTCACGTAATCCGGCAATCACAGAAGCTGAGTTGTCACGGCCGAGGTTAAAAGGATTAAAGCTACCATTGGCCAGGGCGTCAGCAACTTTGTCTCTGCCCATATAACCCTGGACATGCGTAATTTCATTATCTGTTTTACCGTAGCTTGCTGCCGTTTCCCATGACCAGTCGCCCATTTCGCCACGTAAGCCTGCCAATAATCTGTAGCTTTGGCTGTCATAGTCCTGAATACGGCGCTCTGGAAAACGAGAGCGGATCCGGATTTGATTGATTTCGCCATCTTCTGCATCAAGATCTGCGGCCCATTGCGGCACAGACGCTGAGTTTCCTGCTACCCGCACATCAAAAGCTGCGGCTGAGTCGTAGGCTGAACCTGTGTTTTGTTGCAGCATAGCTTCAGCAAAAAACTCGCGGTCATTGCCTAAACGGTAAATGTGATTCAACGTTGCGCCTACAGATTTACTGTCCGGCTGAATTGCCCTTTCGTTGACATAATCGTACTGACAGCGTGTACCGCCATTGCTGGTGGCAGTGCCACACCATGGCTCGGCGTAATCGCTGCCGTCTATGGTGACGCGGGTACTGGACTTAAAAGTCACGTCGATAGGACGGTCTGCATTAAACAACGCGTCCTTATCAAAGTAGTCGACCACCACTGTGGTATTGCTGTTGTCAGTGCTGAAACCACCTGTATAGGTCAGGTTGTATTTACGGAAATCGCTGCTTGCTGTGTCATCGCCGTAAGAGGCTGTGAGTTCCTGGCCTTCGTAGTCTTTACGCAGAATAAAGTTAATCACACCAGCGATAGCGTCTGAGCCATACACCGATGAAGCACCGTCGGTCAGAATTTCAACCCGTTCCAGTGCTGACATTGGAATGGCATTGACGTTCACAAAAGAGTCAAAGCCATTGGTGAATGAGTCCACTGCGACACGGCGGCCGTTGACCAGCACCAAAGTAGAGCTTGAGCCTAAACCGCGTAAACTGACACCTGCAGCACCTGCTGGTGTGCCGTCATTGCCTGCAACACCACCATTTTCAGTGAAGGTACCAGCGCTTGATGCCTGAGGTAAATCCCGTAAAAAGGCGCTTACACTGTCGTAGCCTTTTTTTGCTAAGTCATCCCGGCTGAATATTTGCAGCGGGTTGGCGCCTTCCATATCCACACCTTTAAGACGTGAACCTGTAACTTCAATTTTTTCTATGTTTGCTTCGTTATTTTGCTCTGTTGCTTCAGCCTGTTGCGCATGCGCCTGTGATGCGCCAAACAGCGCACACAAGGTTGCTAATCCAATTTTACTGAGCTTCATTTTTTTATGTTGTGACATGTTGCTTCCTCTGGTGTTGATGTTGCCTGATGGCAATCTGTTTTTTTCGGACAAAAAAAGGGCGTGCCAGAGCAAGAAGCGCAGCAAATCAGACAGCGGCAGCAGAAAACAGACGGATCAAGGCCTGAAAAATGCTGTCAGCATGCAAATAAGTAGGGTGTTAGTGATGGCTGTAAAACAGGGGCCAAACGAACACACTTCTGGCTATGGCAGAAGTTGTTCTAATTATTGAACCACTCGGAAAGGTAATAGGTAGAGCAGTAGTAGCTGTTTGGGTTTGCAGCACAACGTTGCATTTTACTCTCCTATTGATTGAGTGGTTTTTGGATGCTTCAAAATTGTCTGATCCTGTCATTGATGTCAAGCGCTTTTTTTAACCAATCTGTAAGCAACAGTTTTTGCACCTATAAAGGGCTAAATTTGTAGTGAATATGTTGGTCTCTTGTAATTTTCAGGTGATTTCTGTTGCTCATCTGACCAGATTCGGCTTTTTATCTGTTGCTGGCTTGACAGTGTTTTTTTTCAAACGTACATTTCAAACAAGTGTTTTAATTTAGTCAGGGCTATGGTTAATAAAACAACAACTCAGGACAAAATTCTGGACGCCGCGGAGCAACTTTTTGCCTCTACCGGTTTTGCTGATACCTCACTTCGGCAAATTACTGGTATGGCGCAAGTGAATCTGGCAGCGGTGAATTATCATTTTGGTTCAAAAAAAGAGCTGATCCAGTCGGTATTGCAGCGGTATTTGTCAGTACTGATGCCGCGACTGGACCAGGAGTTCAGCCAGTTATTGGCATGTCAGAAACAAAATGATTTAACAGCAGTGCTTTCGGTCTTTATCAAACCTTTGCTGGAGTTAAATAAAGTTCAGCATCACGGTACCCGGATGTTTTTGCAACTGCTTGGCCGGGGTTATACCGACGTGCAAGGGCATTTGCGTTGGTTTTTTAATCATCACTATGGCCGTACTCTGGATAAATTTGTGTTGCTGGTGCAGCAGGCTTGCCCTGATTTACCAGCCAGTGAAATCTTCTGGCGTTTGCATTTTTCCCTCGGCACTGTGGTATTTACCATGGCATCGAACCAAGCTTTGCAGGAAATTGCAGCGGCAGATTTTAATGAAAATGTAGAAATAGAAGGCGTGATCCACAGGCTTATTCCTTATTTAGCCGCTGGTATTGCGTCACCTTTAACTTTATCCGGTCAAACTCACTAATCTTTTTGGAAAGGACCTTTATATGTCAATTTTGATCCTGCTGCTGGTGGTGTTGATTGTTGTGCTGGGTGTAGCCGACATTCGACGTAACCTTATTACCAAACCAGTCTTTGGTATTTTTAAGAAAATTTTACCACCACTGTCTGATACTGAACGTGAAGCGATGGAAGCAGGGGATGTGTGGTGGGATGGTGACTTGTTTCAAGGTAAGCCGGACTGGAAAAAGCTGCATGCTATTCCAAAAGCACAATTGTCTGCACAAGAGCAGGCCTTTATGGACAATGAAGTAGAAACCCTGCTGAAGATGCTGGACGACTACAAAATTGTGCAAGAACAACGTGATTTACCGCCTGAGGTTTGGCAATACATCAAGGACAACGGCTTTTTTGCGATGATTATCCCAAAAAGCTACGGTGGCCGTGAATTCTCTGCTATTGCTAACTCAACTATTGTCTCCCGCATTGCCACTCGCAGCTTAACTGCTGCTGTGACTGTGATGGTGCCTAACTCTTTAGGCCCGGGCGAGCTTTTAATGCACTACGGTACTCAAGAACAAAAAGACCGTTGGTTACCAGGCTTAGCTGCAGGTAAAGAAGTGCCTTGTTTTGCCTTAACAGGCCCGGAAGCTGGCTCTGACGCTGGTGGTATTCCTGATACGGGTGTGATTTGCAAAGGCCAGTTTGAAGGCAAAGAAGTATTGGGTATTCGTCTGAATTGGGATAAGCGGTATATCACGCTGGCCCCAGTGGCGACTGTATTAGGTCTGGCGTTTAAGCTGTATGACCCGGAAAACCTGTTAGGCGCAAAAACTGAATTGGGTATCACTTGTGCTTTGATCCCAACCAGTCATGAAGGCGTTGAAATTGGGGATCGCCATTTCCCAATGAATATGGCCTTTATGAACGGTACCACTTACGGTAAAGACGTATTTATTCCTATTGACTGGATCATCGGTGGTCCGGATTACGCGGGCCGCGGCTGGCGTATGCTGGTGGAATGTTTGTCAGCAGGTCGTGGTATTTCCTTACCTGCTCTGGCGACAGCCACAGGCCATTTAGCCACCCGCATGACGGGCGCATACTCTTATGTGCGTCAGCAGTTTGGTATGGCTATCGGTAAGTTTGAAGGGGTGCAGGAAAGCTTAGGCCGTATTGGTGCTTACACTTACAGCTTAGAAGCGATGCGTGTCATGACAGCCGGCGCCATTGATTTAAACCTGAGCCCATCTGTAGTGACTGCTATCGCCAAGTACCATATGACTGAGATGTCCCGTACTTTGTTAAACGATGCCTTTGATATTCACTCAGGCCGCGCTATTCAGGTCGGTCCTAAAAACTATCTGGCTCATGGTTATATGGGCATGCCTGTATCTATTACGGTAGAAGGTGCCAATATTTTAACCCGCAACCTGATGATTTTTGGACAAGGTGCGACCCGTTGCCATCCATACGTACTGCAGGAATTAGAAGCGGCAGCCAATCCAAATGCGGAAGAGGGCTTACAACAGTTCGATAGTTTGCTGATCAAACACATTGGTTTTGCCTTGGGTAATACTTTTGGCGCGCTGTGGCAGGGTTTAACCCTGGGTCGCTTTAACTCAAGCCCTGTGTCTGGTGAAACCGCTAAATACTACAAGCAGTTAAGTCGTATGAGCCGTGCTTTGGCCTTAAGTGCTGACTTCTCCATGCTGATGTTAGGTGGTGATTTAAAACGCAAAGAAATGCTGTCTGCCCGTTTAGGCGACGTATTAAGTCACTTGTATATCGCTTCTGCCGTGCTGAAGTTTTATGAAGACAATGGCCGTCAGGTGGCAGACTTACCTTTTGTACGTTACTCCATCGAACGTAACCTGTTTGAAATTGGTAAAGCTTTTTCTGGTTTCTTCCAAAACTTCCCAAGCGCTGTGGTCGCCCGTTTATTAAAAACTCTGGTATTCCCATTTGGTATTGGCTACAAAATGCCTGCCGATGCAGTGACTCAGGAAATTTCTGATGCGCTATTAAAACCAGGTGTGATCCGTGACCGCTTAACTCACTTATGCTTTATTGGTGAAGGTGATGAAGACCCAACAGGTTTAATGGAATCTGCTTTTATTGCAGTGCACGAAGCCCAGCCTATCATGAAGAAGATTTACGCTGCACAAAAGCAAGGCACTGTGCCACGTAAAATTCCAATGGAGCAGCTGATCGCCAAGGCTCTGGAACTGAATGTCATTAACGCAGATGAAGCCAAGCAACTGGTGCGCATGAACGAATTACGTTTCAGCTCGATCAGTGTGGATAGCTTCAAGCCGGGCGTGTTGTCTAAACATTCTTTATAAGCCGTTGCTTTAGTTAAAGAAGCCAGTCGTAAGTGACTGGCTTTTTTATTTTTGGCAGTCTTAAAAATATGTATCTACTTCTTGCAGCAAATTATAGTTTTCGTCCACCACCCATAAAGTGCGCCATTTATCAAAAGTTAAGCAGGGGTGTGAGGTGCTCAGAAGCACAATATCGCCAATCTGTGGTTGAACCCTTTCGTCATAAGACCAAAACGCATGTTGGTCCATCACTTTGATGGTTTCGCAATTTTGCAGCTGATTGGTCAATAACAAACCATACCGGTATAAGGCCGTGGCTTGAGGTAAACCTGCATCAAAAGCAGCGTCTCTTTTACCAAAACCTAAAACGGCAAGGCCAGGCTCCGGCAAAGATTGCACATAAACCGCAAGCTCGAGCGCATTTTGTAAATCCTCTCCAAGTGAGCAAGCGAGAGCGCTGCGTGCCAGCACCTGCTTTTGCGCTTGCTGATAAATACCCTCGTCGTGACTGATATAACAACCTGGCCGAAGCACTAGTTTGACCTGCTCCGGCAAAGCCGCCGCGCTTAACTCTTCTGCTACCACGTCATACCAGACTGAGCCTGCACCGCTGATGAGTTGAGTTGGGTACCGCAGCAACTGCAGATCTGCGAAATTGTGCATCAGGCTAGCGGCTTGCCTGACCAAATGCCGGACACCCTGTTCTGGTTCAGGCCCTTTGACTACACCTTCATAAAACTCAATTCCTGCCAGTTGAACTGCAGGCAGGCTGTTGATTTGGTAGGCTAACGTAATGACGTCAGCTTCAGTACGGCAACCACAACGTCCGCCGTTCACTCCAAGCTCAATCAGCACAGCGATATTCAGCTGCAATGGCCGGAAAAAATCTGACAGCGCCTGAACCTGAGCCTGGTGATCAACACAAACATAGACTTCAGTACCGTCTTGCAGCAGCTTTGCTATCAGCGCCATATTGGCCTTCCCCACCAATTGATTGGCCAGAATAATATGGCGGGCTCCTGCATCGGCGGCTGTTTGCGCCTGATATGCCGTCGCTACTGTTAAGCCCCACGCACCTGCTGCGAGTTGCTGCTGGAACAGCCAGGGCGTCATGCTGGTTTTACCATGAGGGGCCAGTAGTACTTTGCTTTGGTTGGCAAAGCTTTGCATCCAGTTCAGATTATGCACAATGGCTTGCTGTTTTAGCACGGCAGCTGGCAGGCAAATGTCCTGTTGCAGCAGATTAAGAACCCTTGATAGCGGCAACGGACTGGCCGATTTATGCTTTATACTTTGGTACTTCATAACATTTACCTGTGAGTTATGTTCGTTTTTTACTATACCATTAGGTGTAAATTACTGTAATAGCGCCACATTGATATTTACTTTCGATTTTATTTGGTACAAAGTAACTTTAGTTGATGGCTTGGTGTTACTTTTTAATTTGTTACATAGTAACCTGTCTCCAGTATGAGTTTTTAGGATATGCGTATGAGTTACGAAATAGATGTGTTGTCTCGGATCTCCGAGCGTTTTGTTGAAATGAGTGAGTCGGAACAGCGGGTAGCACAGCTGATCCTTGATAACGTAAAAGCCGCTACTGAAATGAGTATTGCAAAGTTATCTGAGCAGGCGGGGGTCAGTCAGGCCACAGTAACCCGTTTTGCCCGCACTGTAGATTGCAAAGATGTGCGCCAGCTCAAAGTGAAATTAGCGCAGTCCTTGGCCGTAGGGCAACGATTTGTTGAGGAAACCCCGGATCTGGATGGTATTCAGGGGGTGTATGAGGCCATTAAAAACACTCTGGATTTAAGCCGTAAGTTGCTGGTAGAGGCTGACATTAAACTGGCGGTCAGTTACTTACAAAATGCCCGGATGATTTTTTGTATCGGCATGGGCGGTGGTTCGTCCATTGGTTCACAAGAGCTGCAATACCGTTTATTCCGTTTTGGCATGCCGGTTTGCAGTTATCAGGATGGTTTACTAACCCGCATGGTGGCTGCTGCTGTCGAGCCACAAGACGTGATGGTGGCGATTTCACTGACAGGCAACACTGGTGAAATTATTGATTCAGCTGCTATTGCCCGCCAGTACGGTGCCAAGGTGATAGCTATTACCAAACCCGGTTCTGCTTTGGCTAATAACGCCGACATTGTGCTTGGATTACAAGCGCCGGAAACCGATTTTATCTATAAACCATCAGCCTCACGCTACGCCATGCTGGCCATTATTGATGTACTGGCTACCGAAGTAGCCAAGCTGAACAAACGTAAATCCCGGGATAAATTACGCCGGGTGAAATTGTCACTCGACAGCAGCCGTGGTGGTGACGAACGTCAGCCTTTAGGTGATTAACTGCAGGATAAAAGATGAGTATTAAGCGATACGGTATTGATGAAAGCACGGGCACAGGAGGCCAGCGCTTACCTTTTGCCAAAGCGGTCGAAGCAGGCGGCTGGTTGTATGTTTCTGGCCAGACTCCTATGCGTGATGGTGAAGTGGTGGAAGGCGGCATAGTGGAGCAATCAAAACTTGCTATCCAAAACTGCATCGACATTATGCACAGTGCAGGTTATGAGCTTGCTGATGTGGTGCATGTCAAAGTCTATTTGACTGACGCCCGTTATTTCAGCAGTTTTAATAAAGTGTTCCGCGAGGTCTTTGCTGATGCTCCACCAGCCCGGGTTTGCGCTGTGACTGATTTAGTGGTCGATTGCAAAGTGGAAGTGGATTTAACCTGTTATCGCAAAGACAGGAGCTAAGATGGACAGCAGATATTTTTTAGCTGGATTTGCTTTGTATCTGCTGATCATGATTGGCATTAGTTATCTGGTGTCGCGTCGCCAACAGAGCAGCGAAGACTTTTTACTGGCTGGGCGCAAAGTTTCGGGTGGCCTGACCTTCGGTACCACTGTCGCCACTATGATTGGAACTGGTACCAGTATGGGCGCTGTGGGTTTTGCTTATACCCATGGTTGGAGTGGCATGTTGTATGGCATAGGCGGTGCTATTGGTATTTTATTGGCCGCCTGGTGGTTTGCGCCGCTGCGACAAATGCGTTTTATGACCATGAGCGAAGAGTTGAGTTACTACGTAGGCGCCAATCTGTGGGTAAAAAATGGCAGTGCAGTGCTTATTTTTCTGGCCTCTTTAGGCTGGTTAGGCGCTCATATTATTGGTGGCGCTTTGTATTTATCCTGGGCCACCGGTATCGAGATGGTATATGCCAAGTTATTAATAGCTTTGGCTTTCACTCTTTATGTGATGATAGGTGGCTACAAGGCGGTGATCTGGACCGACAGTCTGATGGCGATAGTGCTGTTCAGCGGCTTTTTGCTGATGAGTTATTTTGCAGTAGAGGCTGTTGGTAGCCTGGACTCGGTTTGGCAAAGTGTTATTGCTGCTCAGCAAACAGGGCAGATGAAACAAATGGAGTTGTTACCTGCCATTTCGTTAGCTGCTGTGGTGGCTGTTGGTGTACTGGCAACGCCTTCATTCCGGCAACGTATTTATTCAGGACGCAGTGTGCAAAGTGTGCGGCGCTCTTTTGTCTTTGCTGGTTTGTTATATCTGCTTTTTGCTGCGTTGCCCGCTTTGATTGGTATTTCTGCCCGAATTCTGGCGCCTGATTTATCCAATCATCAGTTTGCTTTTACCACAGTCGCTGTGATGACCTTGCCCGCTGTGTTTGCCATGCTGGTGCTGCTGGCTGGTTTATCTGCCACTTTATCTTCCGCCAGTTCTGATTCTATTGCCGCTGTTTCTGTATTGATCCGTGATTTATATCAGACGGTCACAGGGCGTATGCCACACCCAGAGTCAGCGATTCTGTATTCCCGTATCGCTGTGATGCTGGTGTCTGTGCTGGCCTTGCTGCTGGCACTGATGTCGAATGATTTAATTCGTTATATCACAGGCATGATTGCGACTTTAATGTCTGGCATCTTTGTGATTGCCTTGCTTGGACGTTTCTGGTTGCGACTGAGCTGGCAAGGTGCTTTAGCCGCTTTACTTGGTGCTGTGCTTACTTCGGTGGTGATCTTAAACCACCCATCCTGGCTGGCGTTTTGGGGCAATCCCTGTTTACCTGCTTTGGCCGTGTCTTTGAGTCTGGCCTTTGTTGTCAGTCTGCTGAGTAAGCCATCAGAAATCAGCAGGCAACAAGCTTTGGATAAGATCACCAGACAGCGGGAAGACCTGTCAGACGTTTCAGGCTCTGAAAGGTCGGAAAAAAGCAGCTCCATTCAATTTTCGCGGCAATCTTAAGTCACCTTAAGTAACAGAGGCTTTATGCGTATTTTTACGGCGTCGCTGGCGACAGAAACCAATACTTTCTCACCTATGTATACCGACTTAGTGAGCTTTTACCAAAGTTTTTATGCACCGCCCGGCCAGCATCCTGTGACACCCACCTTATGCAGCGCCCCGCTGGTTGCGTGCCGCGAATATGCGCAGCAGCATTCTGCTGTGGAGGTGATTGAAGGTACTTGTGCCTGGGCTGAACCCGGGGGCTTATTAAACCGCTTGTCGTATGAGCATTTACGCGATGAAATTTTGATGCAACTCGAAGCTGCTATGCCTGTGCAGTTGGTTGTATTGGGTCTGCATGGTGCCATGGTGGCGCAGGGCTATGWCGACTGCGAGGGCGATTTCCTCAGTAGAGTCAGGGCCATAGTAGGGCCGCAGGCTGTGATTGGTGCAACGCTGGACCCTCATAGTCATCTCACTGATTTACGTTTAGCGTCGGCCGATTTGCTGATCGCCTTTAAGGAGTTTCCTCATCTGGATTTTATGGCCAGAGCCCGCGAACTGGTTTACCTGGCCGTAGCCGCAGCGCGTGGCGACATTAAACCTGTGATGAGCTGTTTTGATTGCCGCATGATTGATGTTCTGCCGACCAATCATGAACCAATGAAATCTTTTATTGAAAAAATTTGCCAGCTTGAACAAGACCACTATGCCTTATCTATTTCGGTGATCCATGGGTTTATGGCCGGAGATGTGCCGGATATGGGATCTAAACTGCTGGTGATCACAAATAACGACGCCACACAGGGCGAGGCTTTGGCCCGGCAGTTAGGTTTAGAGCTGTTTTCCTATCGCGGTCAGACCTTACCGCAATTTTATGATATAGCCACAGCTTTGGATCAAGCAGAACAACTGCAGGGTACTTTGGTGCTGGCTGATGTCTGGGATAACCCGGGCGGCGGAGTGGCGGGGGACGGCACTTTAATTTTGCACCAAATGATCAAACGCCAGTTGCAGCAAGTCGCAGTAGGGACTATTTGGGATCCGATGGCGGTCAAACTCTGCTTTGCAGCTGGAGAAGGGGCCGAAATTGAACTGCGCTTTGGCGGTAAAAGTTGTGCCACTGCGGGAGCGCCTATAGACAAAACTGTCAGAGTACTGCGCTTAAAGGCCGATGCACAGCAGGAGTTTGCCGACAGCCTGGTGCCTATGGGCGATTGTGCTCTGATCAGCTTTGATGGCATTGAGGTGATCCTCAACAGCAACAGATGTCAGTCCTTTGACCCGAGTTTATTCCGGGCTTTAGGCATTGAACCGAGTCATTACAAACTGCTGCTGATCAAATCCACCAACCATTTTTATCAGGGGTTTGCACCTTTGGCGTCGCATATTATTTATGTCGACGCAGGGGCGCCTTATCCCAGCGACCCGAAACGTAATGCCTATAAAAAGTTAAGCCGACCTGTCTGGCCTATTGTTGCTTCACCTTTTGATTAGTTGTGCACTGGAGCTGTGGCCTGCAGCAGAGTCGTGATGGCTCTGTGCAGCGCAATAATCATCTCTTGCTGTATAGCGGCTGCAGCCTCTGTTTGTTGCGTTATTTGCTGACGCTCAGCCACAGATAGCGGCTGATGGGCCGCAATGCTGTTTGAGATAGCTAAGCCAGCCTGGCACAACTCTGCGATCTGATGAAACAAAGGGGTAGCTGCTATCTCTGGTGTTTTTACAAGACGTTGTGCGGCCAGTTGCCAGTGGCGAAGCTTATCTTGCAACTGGCTGAGTTGTTGTGGCTTTTTCTGCACAAGCCACAACGCCACATCCTGTTCAAACTGGCGCATGGCTTGGTGCTCTGCGGGCAAAAAATCCACCAGTTGATTAAGCGGAGCCTGCTGGTGGTAGAGCCCGGCTACTGATTTTTCATGCAGTCGGTGGTAATAATGCGCAGGTTCCAGCGTTTCGGCCAGAGTCAGCAGATCGGCTATATGGGATGCAGCGACCAGTTGCTTAAAACCCTGAATTTGTTGTTGCTTGCTTTGTAAACCGATAAAGTCCTGCGCCCATAACTGCACCAGTTCCATGCGCTGATAAAAATCCAGCTCATCGTCGCGGCTTTTTGGCGACCAAAGCCGTTCAGCAACTGCGAAGCCGTTAGGCCATAAACGAATATCTATAAGTTCAGGCGTGATCAATTCGCCCCATAAAGCGATTTCGCCACCTAAAACCTGTTGTTGTGCTTCTGTACTTAGTTGTCGATGGGCGTCGAGCGGTAAAGGGTTTTGTTGTGTTGAGGCGATAGCCTGACCCGTCAATTGATAAGGCGCATTCCCTACAACAAACTTACCCTGGATTGTGTCATTCAGCTGCAAACTGGCCTTGACTGGCCCCATCCAGCTATCAAACTGAAAGCTGGCCTGACTGGCGTTCAGTTGCACCGCTTTGGCTTTTATCAGCATTTTGCCCGGAAACTGAATAAAAGCCTGTTGTTGGCCTGACTTTAACTGCAGTACATACAAAGAACCACTGATTGGCGAACCTCTTTTGCGTTCAAACTGAAAATTCCAGCCGGACCAGCTTGTGATCTGATCAGGCTCTGGCGTTGAAACGGCGTCAGGCAAAGGATCATTGCGATAATGGTAGGCTGCAGTTTGTGGCTGATCCAGATAAAAGCCTGTCGATAAAATAGCTGGATGGCCGTTCTCGGCGGCCTGAAACAAGGACTCAGTGCCACGCCAGGATTGCACCACCACAGAAGAGGGCAACTGATCATCCAATACTTCGTCCCAACCAATCATAGTCTTGCCCAGGCTTTTTAGGATCTGTTCAACGCGGCGGTTAAAATAGGCCTGCAAAGCACCTGCATCCGCCAACTGATGTTGCTGCATAAAAACTTGTACATCGTTGTTTTGGTCCCAGCGATCAGAAAGCACTTCATCACCCCCTATATGCAGGTAAGGGTCTGGAAAAACCTCTGCAACCTCAGCCAATAACTGCTGTAAAAAAGCATACACTTGCTCATTGGATGGGTCTAACACCGCCGGATGTACGCCCCAGTGAATTTCAGCATCTGTGGGTGCTGGTGCTGTCATCAAGTGTGGATAAGCCAGACCCAATGCCGTGGTATGGCCCGGTACATCTATCTCAGGGACCACTCGAATGCCTCGTTCTTTGGCATACAACACCAGTGCCCTTAATTCATCCTGAGTGTAGTAACCATCTTTGCCGCCCACTTGCTGCAGCTTGGGAAATACTTTTGATTCAAAGCGCCAACCTTGATCGTCCGTTAAGTGCAAATGCAGTACATTGAGTTTTACCGCCGCCATCAGATCCAACTGACGTTTGATATCAGCCAAAGGTAAAAAACGTCTGGCAGGGTCGAGCAATAGTCCCCGCCAGCTAAACCGCGGTTCGTCGTCAATGCGAAGAGCTGGAACAACAGTCCTGCTGGCTTGTTGCTTAATAAGCTGTTGCAGAGTTTGCAGGCCTCGCTTTATACCTGTGGCATGCAGAGCGCTGAGCCGAATTTGATTGTTGCTGACCTCTAATTGATAGGCTTCCATCTGCCTTGCTGTGGCTGTTGCTGCTACATTGAGTTGGATCAGCAGTTGCGCCTTGTCGCTTTTGGTGAAATCTAAGCGCGTTTTAACATTGCTTTGCTGGATAAATCGCTTCACTGCAGTTTTTAGCTCCGGCAGCCCGGTGGGGACTTGTACCTTGAGTTGATCGGTGAACACAAACTCACCCTGTTGTAGTTCCAGTTGTTTTGGATAAGGCAATAAAGGCAGTGGTTGAGCCCAGACAGGGCTTAGCCATAAAAACGCAAGGCAGAGGCAATACAAAATACGCATAAATACAGACTTTCTTTGTTACTTGGTAACATATTAATAAGCAATTAATAGATGCTTGTCTAGGATTTGATTCTATATCAAGCTGTTTTTTCGCCAAATAATGTTTACTTTTTGTTTTGCATGGTACAAAGTAACATTGTGCTTGGTTGTTTTGTTGTGGTTCTTATGTGTTCTGAGCAAAATGGAGCTTTGCTCTGCGGCCAGTTGTCAGAAAATCCACAGCTTTAAGAGTAACAAGTGCAACCGGGTGATTAGTTTTTAATCCCACCAGAGCAGAGTGCAGCCTGATCTGGATCCTGAAATTCTAATCACCCGTCCTTTTCCTACCTTTTGCTGCTTCTGTACGAGTTAGCGACTTTGCTGAAAAAGCTCCGCCAGGGTACAGGAAGCGCCTCTGGTTTTTAGCTGCGCCAGTAATAACTGCGCACAGCCAAAGGCATCGGATAAGGCATGATGTTCCGTCACTTCAGGCAGCTGGTAACGAGCCAGACAGGCCGGCAAACTCAATGAATTTTGTGCGACAGGCCCACCTTTGAGCTGCATTTTATACAGCTCCAGCTTTAAGGTATCGACTGCTTTAAACGCAGGGGCACGACCAAAGCTGTTCTGACAGCTATGCTTTAGAAAATTCAGCTCTAAAGCGCTGTGATGCGACACCAGTACAGAACCTTTGAGTTCCTGCAACAGCAAGCTTAATAACTCCTCCAGCTCTATTCCTTGTTGTACCTGACTGTTATGAAGACCATGGATGACAGCACTTTGCCCGACAGAAGCCGGGCTTTTCACCAGTTGATACACAGCCGAATTTAACTGAATTCTGCAGTCTGAAATCCTGACCCAGCCAGCGCTGACGATATGATGTTTTTTCGCATCCAGGCCAGTGGTTTCAAAATCCAATACCAAATAACTGGCTTTACTGGCCAGGCATTGTTTATCGATACTGTGCTCGT
The DNA here is from genome assembly GCF_029269265.1 of Rheinheimera sp. 1928-s. Taxonomy (GTDB): domain Bacteria; phylum Pseudomonadota; class Gammaproteobacteria; order Enterobacterales; family Alteromonadaceae; genus Pararheinheimera. The sequence goes on along the minus strand of NZ_JARIXP010000005.1, from coordinate 14,256 downwards.
TTTCATAATCCAGTACCAGCTGATGCACAGCGACTGGTTTTCTCAGCCAGTTCCACATTTACAGTTCCCGGCAAAAGCGTTGTCTGAGCACTTGCTGCTCGTCAATGATCACAGCAAAAGCGTCTTTTAATTGATGGCGCTGCAGCAAATTTAATTGAGATGGGTCCAGTAAATTAGATAAATGCCGGCCGCGTTTCAGATCCTCCGCCTGCAACTGCCAGCGTAAATGCGCCAATACATCAAAAGCACCCTGTAAATTTTGGTGCTGGCGCTGAGTCAGTACCGCCTGTTGCTGCAATAAAGCTAAGCGTTCTCTGGTATTGACTGCATGGATGCCTGCAGACAAGGCATAGACCCGAACCAAATCGGTGATCAGGCTGATACCGCGTTTTTTTAAATCCAGACCTTTACGTTGTCTGCCATCCTGCTCTAATAAAAAGTGTTTAAAAAAGCCCAGAGGAGGCTGGCGCTCCGTCGCATTTTTCGCCAGATGATATAAAAACAGTTCGTTATTTTTACAACGGGCTAATACGTCTTGCTGCAGCACATTAAACAAGGCTTTACTGCCGTAAATAAGCCGCATATCAAAAAAGATACTGCTGCTTAACAGCGCTTGGGGGGCCGGGGTATTGAGCCATTTGGCAAAACGATTCGACCAGCCTTTGAGACTTAATCGTAATTCTGGATTGGACGCCATAATATGGCCATCACAAAGCGCCTGACCTGAAGAGGCCAGGCCGTTGCAGACTATATCTGCAAGAGCTGAAAAGTAGTCGGCTACAGCGCCGCTGGGCTCTTTTTCCAGCAGCAGCGCATTGTCCTGATCGGCGCTGGGCAACATATCCCGTCTGGCCTGAGAGCCAAAGCCTAACCAACTATAAACACAAGGGGCTGGGCCAAGTTGTTGTTCTGCAATCTGCAACCAGCTTTGTGCTAAGGCATCCATAATGCTGGTTAGCACACTGCTGACTTCATAGGAAGGGATCTGCTGCTCTGCCAGTTGCATGGCCAGTTGGTGCACCTGAGGAGTAATGGCATTCAGACCTTCAGCCTGATGCTGACGATGAATATGGCTGATCAGATAAACAGGGTGTTCCTGCTGACTGCGAATTAAATCTGTGGTGGTTAACACCCCTATGGCTTTGCCATCCTGCTCTACAGGTAAATGGTGAATGTTGTATTGACTCATTTGCTGAATAGCTTCAAAGGCAAAACGGTCTGTGTCGATACTTTGGGGCGTTTTGGTCATCACCTCGCTGACAGTCGTTGAGGCGGGTAAACTTTTCGCCAGCACTCTGCTGCGTAAATCCCGGTCGGTCAGAATGCCGACCAGCTTTTCGTCCTGTTCAATCAACAGGCAGGAAACCCGCTGTTCTGTCATCAGAAGTGCGGCTTGCTGTACTGTATTGCTGCTGGCAATAGACACTTTGCGTCGGGTTACCAAGTCTGCGACTTTTAAAGTAGAGGTATTTTGCTGTTTATTGCTTTGGTACAAATGCAAGCGACGACTAAATAAGCGCTGGAAAAATAAATCAAAATTTTTGTACTGATGGCGTAACTTATCAAAACTTTCCTGGGGTAAAAAATACACCAGTCCATCTTCTTCGCAAAGGATAGTATCGGGGTCAGCGAGGCCTGTCAGCAGTAACTGGTAGCCATAGAAATCGCCACTTTGTAAATGAGTAAGACGTTGTTGTTCTGTATTTAATGCAAATAAACCGGAACGGATCAGAAGCAATTGAGGTTCTGGCAACAGTTGCTCGCCAGAGGCAAGATAGACCACGCTAAGATCCCTGCTGACTGCCTCCAGTACATGAAGGGCTAAATCGTCAAAAGGGGGAGTCTGTTTTAGAAAAGACACTACTTCCTGAACCTGCATACAACCTTCCTGCTTTGTCAAAAAGACAAGGCGTGTTGCCACGCCTTGTCAGGGTCTTTGTTTTCTAGGTTAACTTAGTGAGACTGAGCTTCACCTGCACCTTTTGGAAAACGGATTTGTTCAACAATATCCTGTACATCCTGCGGTACTTCTTTGGTGAATTTGCTGACGGCGTAGGCCACCACAAAGTTCACTGCCATACCTACGGTACCTATGCCCTCTGGAGAGATACCAAACAGCCAGTTTTCAGGTTTGTTTTCAGCAAATGGGGTGATGAAAATACCCTTGAAGTACAGGATATAACCCACAGTGAAAAGGATACCTGCCAACATACCGGCGATAGCACCTTCCTTATTCATTTTCTTGTAGAAAATACCAAGAATAATGGCAGGGAAGAAACTCGCCGCAGCTAAGCCGAAGGCAAAAGCCACCACCTCCGCAACAAAGCCTGGCGGGTTAATACCCAGGTAACCTGCAATCACTATAGCGACAGCTGCGGCACCGCGGGCTGCTAATAGTTCTTGCTTGTCGGTGATATTTGGCATCAGATTTCGTTTCAGTAAATCGTGCGAAATCGAGGTCGAGATCACCAGTAATAAACCTGCTGCTGTAGATAATGCTGCTGCAATACCACCAGCGGCGACCAATGCAATCACCCAATCAGGTAACTGAGCAATTTCCGGGTTTGCCAACACCATGATGTCACGGTCAATAGTCATTTCGTTGCGCTCATCACCTGAGTAGAACATACGACCATCGCCATTTTTATCTTCGTGTTTAATCAGACCGGTTTTTTCCCAGTTTTTGATCCAGGTTGGAGCTTCTGTTATCAAAGTACCCTGAGCATCAGGACCATTGATGGTATCAATCATGTTGTAGCGGGCAAAGGCACCAATAGCTGGAGCAGTTGTGTACAAAATGCTGATGAAAATCAATGCCCAACCTGCAGAAATACGAGCATCTTTTACCCGTGGTACTGTGAAGAAACGCACAATAACGTGAGGTAAACCTGCAGTACCTACCATTAAAGCTGCGGTAATAGCGAAAATGTCTGCAGTGGATTTTGTCCCTTCAGTGTAGGCTGCAAAACCTAGCTCAGCTGAAAGCCCGTCCAGTCGTTCAAGCAAGTGCAGCCCTGAACCATCCAGTAAGGTGGCACCTAAACCTGTTTGTGGTAATACATGGCCTGTGATCATGATGGAGATGAAGACTGCTGGCACCATGTATGCAAATATCAGTACACAATACTGAGCAACCTGAGTGTAGGTAATACCTTTCATACCGCCTAATACAGCGTAGAAAAATACCACGGCCATACCGATGATAACGCCTGTCGTGATATCTACTTCCAGGAAGCGGGAGAACACCACACCTACACCACGCATCTGACCCGCCACATAAGTGAAGGAGATTAAAATGGCGCAAATAACAGCGACTGTGCGTGCCGTTTGAGAGTAATAACGATCACCTATAAAGTCAGGTACAGTAAATTTACCGAACTTACGCAGGTAGGGAGCTAAACATAAAGCCAACAGTACATAACCACCAGTCCAGCCCATCAGGTAGACAGAACCGTCATACCCCATAAAAGAAATTAAACCGGCCATAGAGATAAATGACGCGGCAGACATCCAGTCAGCAGCAGTTGCCATACCGTTCGCTAAAGGCGATACACCACCGCCAGCGACATAGAACTCCTGAGTTGAACCTGCACGAGCCCAAATGGCGATGCCGATGTACAACGCAAAGGTTGCCCCGACCACTATATAAGTTAAAGTCTGTAAGTCCATCATCTACCCCTTAGTCTTCGTGGACATCGTATTTACGATCAAGTGCATTCATCTTGATGACGTAAATAAAAATCAGTAGAACGAAGGTGTAGATAGAGCCTTGCTGCGCGAACCAGAATCCGAGCTTAAAGCCAAAAAACTGCACCATATTCAATTGGTCTACAAATAAAATCCCTGCAGCGAAGGATACTGTAAACCAGACCGCCAGCAGTTTGAGCATCAGCGAGACGTTCTCCCGCCAATAGGCTTTGGCTAATTCATTGCTTTGAAATGCCATCGTTGTCTTCCTCTTGTTGTTTTTTGTGGTTGTTATAGAAATTCTGTTGACTAGCATGCTTAATCTAGCAGCAGGTGTGGGAAGTGATAGCCCGACTTTAGTCGAACCTCAAACGCCAGATCATTGACTTTCTGCAGCTTTATGCCAAAAGTAACCTCAGAAATCTGAGGGGAGTATGCTTTGTCAGCCTGGATAGTCGCTTTATTGGCCTTGATGTATGTAGGTTTGCTGTTTTTCATTGCAAACTGGGGCGAACGCCATGCTGGCGATCAACTACTACGAAAGTATGGTGGGCTGCTGTATAGCCTTGCATTGGCGGTGTATTGTACTTCCTGGACCTACTATGGCGCAGTAGGTACTGCTGTGACTCAGGGCTGGGACTATATTCCAATTTATCTGGGACCCATTCTGGTGTTTCTGCTCGCTCAACCATTTTTGTTTAAGCTGTTGTATGTAGCAAAAAAACAAAACGTGGCCTCAATTACTGACTTCATCAGTGCCCGTTATGGCAAACGTAAGAATATTGCTTTAGTGACGGCTTTATTATGCCTGGTGGTAGTGATCCCCTATATTGCCTTGCAATTAAAAGCAGTTGCCAGTTCCTACCAGGTACTGCTGGGGCATGATTTATCTGATCAGTCTCTGCCCTGGTGGCAGGACACGGCCTGGTTTAGCGCTATGGCAATGACTGTCTTTGCGATTTTGTTTGGCACCCGCAAAGTACAACTGACGGAGCAAAACCGTGGTGTGATGGTGGCTATTGCCTTTGAATCTGTGGTGAAGTTATTTGCTCTGCTCTGTCTGGCACTGATGGCGTATTGGCTGTTGTTACCCGACGACGTTGGAGTTAGCCAGTTTGTCGATCATGCCAGTCACCTGCAAAATAGTGCTGAACATAATAGTTGGTTCTCTTTTGCGATTAAAACACTACTGGCGATGACAGCTATCTTTTTACTTCCGCGCCAGTTTCATGTCGCTTTTGTTGAAAATGTTGATCACCGGCATTTACGCCATGCCAAACGTTGGTACAGCAGCTATTTGTTGTTAGTCACACTGGTCGTGATCCCTATTGCTCTGGCAGGTATGCATTTATTTCCCGGGCAGGAGCATCTGGCTGATAGTTTTGTGTTGTTGATCCCGGAAAAATCTGGTTGGCACACCTTAAGTGTGTTGGTGTTTATCGGTGGTTTTTCTGCTGCAACTTCGATGATTATTATCTCTACTCTGGCTTTGAGCACCATGATTAGTAATGACGTGGTGATGCCTACTATTTTACGTCGTCCTGGTCATGGTCAGCGTATTAAAGATTACAGCGGCCTGATTTTGCTGGTGCGTCGCACCATGATTATTGCTGTGATGTTGCTGTCTTATGGCTATTACGCTTTGTTTGCCCGTAATTATGAATTGGCAGAGACAGGATTATTAGCCTTTGCTTTGGCGATTCAACTGGCTCCAGCCGTCGTTGGTGGTTTGTATTGGCGTCACGGCAATGCGTTTGGTGTTTATGCCGGTGTGGCTGTTGGCTTTGCCTTGTGGTTTTTCTGCCTGATGGTGCCGCAGTTGGCGACAGTCGGCGTGCTTGAGCCGACACTGTTGCAACAGGGGTTGTTTGGTGTAGAAGCACTCAAGCCTACGTCACTCTTTGGTTTGCAGCTGGATACCTTAAGCCATGGTGTGATCTGGTCGTTGGGATTAAATCTGATTTGTTATCTGCTGTTTTCCTTACTGGTTAAAGTGAATTTAAAAGACCGTCTGCAAGCGGCCGCTTTTGTAAAACCTACTTTGCCATTAGAGCACAAGGAATTACCGGTCAGACGAGCTCGGGTTCGCAGGGCCGATATCACTATGCTGTTGGAACGTTTTATCGGTGCCCAACGCTGCAGTGAGGCTATGGCGGAATTTCAGCGCCGTTTTCCTGATCTTGATTTAACAGACAGTATTGCAGGGCCGGAACTTATTGCTTTTGTTGAGCGCGAGCTTGCGGGCGTGATAGGCGCAGCTTCAGCTTTGGCTGTTGTGAGTGCTGCAACTGAAGGCAGGCAGCTGGAACTGGAAGATGTAGTCACCTTGTTTGACGATACCACTCAGGCGATTCAGTTCTCCCGCAAAATTTTGTTTTCAACCCTGGAGCATTTAAGTCAGGGCGTGAGCGTAGTGGACAGAGATTTAAAACTGGTGGCCTGGAACAAAGCCTATTTGCAAATGTTTGACTACCCTGATGGCATGATCCGTATTGGCCGTCCTGTCGCAGATATAGTGCGTTTTAATGCAGAACGGGGGCTTTTTGGCGAAGGTGCACCTGAAGAACATGTGACTAAACGTATAGCCCATATGCAAAACGGCACTTCTCACGTTTTTCAGCGGGTCAGGCCTGATGGCACTGTGATAGAGATGCGGGGTAACCCCATACCTGGTGGTGGTTTTGTCACCAGTTTTACTGACATTACTGAGCATGTAAGGGCTGTACAGCAGCTGGCTGAAGCCAAACAACATTTGGAACAGCGGGTACAGGAGCGGACACAGCGTATCAGTGAAATGAATCAGGAACTGGTGGAAGAGGTGACTCGACGCAGTGCGACTGAGTTGCAGTTATTGCAGGCCAAAGCTGAGGCGGAAGCTGCCAATGTTTCAAAAACGCGCTTTCTGGCTTTAGCCAGTCACGATATTTTGCAACCACTCAATGCTGCCAGGCTTTTTACTGCAGCTTTGCAGGATCAGACGGCAGAAACAACTCAGCAAAAAATTATTCATCAGTTAGATAATTCGCTCAAAGCGACTGAAGAGTTGATCGCAACCTTGTTGGATATTGCCCGACTGGATGATGGTCGTTTACAACCGAAAACTCAGGTTGTGGCGCTGAACAGTATCTTACAACCGCTGACGGATGAGTTCAGTTGGGTGGCTGATCAGAAACAATTAAAACTTCGTACTCATTTTGGTGAGTGGCAGGTGCAAAGCGATGGCACTTATCTGCGCCGTATTCTGCAGAATATTTTAAGTAATGCGATTAAATACACACCATCTGGCGAGGTTCTGGTGTCTTGTCGGAAAAGAGCAGACTCTCTGCTGTTGCAAATCTGGGATACGGGGCCTGGTGTGGCAGAACATGAACTCAAGCGTATTTTTGATGATTTTTACCGGGTAGACAGCACGGCCAGAGGGCAGCAGGGTGTAGGGCTTGGTCTTGCCGTTGTGCAGCGAATGACTAAATTATTAGGACACAAACTTGAGGTTCGCTCAGTGGTGGGGAAAGGCACTGTCTTTAGTCTGTATTTACCTTTGGCATCAGAGCAGGCAATAACAGAAGACAAAGCTGTAGCTGAATCCCCAAACTCTGTATTACCTCAATGGCAGGTACTTTGTGTTGATGATGACAGTTCTAATCTTGCGGCTCTAAGGGTGCTGTTGGAGCAATGGCAATTAGGAGAGGTTAAGAGTTATGTACATGCAGAACAATTGTTAGACGAAGCCCCGGCTTTAGCTAAACCTGACTTGCTGATTATGGACTTTCAGTTAGGCCAGGGGCTGAATGGTTTAGAGTTATATCAGCAGTTACAGCAGTACTGGGGTAAGGTGCCTGGCATCTTGGTATCAGCTGCGCCTGAGCCTGATTTAGCATCACGTGCAAAAGCAGCGGGTTTACTGTTTTTAGCTAAACCTATTAAACCTGCGGCATTGCGGGCTGGTATTAATCATTTAAAAAATCAACGTTCGTAATACAGTCTCTAGGTGCTTTGCCGTCTTTGTGATTAAATGAGCCAAAGAGAATAAAAACAGCAATGGAGCGCTTTATGCTGGCTAAGTTAGAAGAACGGGTTTTTTTAGTGATGTTGGTCATCGTGACCCTGATTTTTGGTTTGGTGCTGGAACCTTTTTGGGGAAGTATTTTTTGGGCCTGTGCTATGACCGTCATTTTTTATCCGGTCCATACTAAGATTTTACGGTTGATGGGAGATAAACCCAACAGGGCCGCTCTGTTGACTTTGCTGCTTTGCATGCTGGTTGTGATCCTGCCTGTACTGGCTATTGGTGCTGCCTTTATTCAGGAAGGGGTGGCTTTTTACGGCAAAATTGAAAAAGGAGAAATTAATCCGGACGGTTTCATTGAAGCCATACGGCAAGCTTTTCCGGTAGTCACTGAATTTTTGAGCCGCTTTGGTATTCAAACCGATGGTTTGCGTGAAAAATTGTCATCCGGTGCAGTGGAGGCCAGTCGCTTGTTAGCTAAAGAGGCATTGGCTATTGGGCAAAACACCTTTGGTTTTATCCTTAGTTTATGTCTGATGTTGTACCTGAGCTTTTTCTTACTGCGTGAAGGCCCGCGCTTAGTTGAGTTACTGGTCAAGGCTTTGCCTTTAGGTGATGAACGCGAGCGGGTACTTTTCGCTAAATTTGCTGAAGTAACCCGCGCCACAGTTAAAGGTAACCTGGTCGTTGCCATAGTGCAGGGCGCCTTGGGTGGCTTTATTTTCTGGTTATTAGGTTTGCCTGCACCTATTTTGTGGGGCGTGGTGATGGCATTTTTGTCGTTATTGCCAGCGGTAGGGGCTGCTTTGGTCTGGTTGCCTGTCTCTTTGTATTGGTATGCCACAGGCGACTGGGTGATTGCTACTATTCTGGTGGCCTATGGAGCTTTAGTCATTGGTTTGGCTGACAATATATTGCGACCTATTCTGGTTGGGCGTGATACTAAACTGCCTGACTATTTAGTGCTGTTTTCCACTTTAGGTGGTATTACCCTGATGGGGATTAATGGCTTTGTATTGGGGCCTATGGTGGCTGCGCTGTTTTTAGTCTTCTGGCAGATTTTCATCGATGAGTTCCAACTACCGAATCAAAGCAACGAGCCTGAATAATCAGGCCTGTTGCGTTTGGTATTTATGCTTATGAAACTGGTGTTGTTCTGAGGTTACAGAGCGACCAGCGTCTTGTCAGCAGGTGCTTCCAGTTGCAGACGCTGGGCTTGGATCACCACTTGTGTTCTGTTGGTGACACCAAGCTTACGGAATATGGCGGTGATATGGGCTTTCACTGTCGCTTCTGAAATGTGTAAATCATAAGCAATCTGTTTATTCAGCCAGCCTTCGGTTAAATAAAACAATACTTTATATTGTTGAGGGGTTAGTTCTGCAACCTTAGCGGCCAGATCCAAATCGGGCTGATGTTGCTGCTGATTCATCACCTGACTACGAATAGCAGGTGGCACCCAGAGTTCACCGTCAATCACCGCGTTTAATGCTTTGCCAATTTCTGCAGGATGGGACGATTTTGGAATAAAAGCGGAAGCACCAAAAGCCATCACGCGCTTGATCACATCCACATCGTCACTGGCTGAAATCACCACTATAGGCAGAGTAGGATACTGCTTACGCAGTTGTATCAAGCCTAAAAAACCGCAGTTGCCAGGCATATGTAAATCCAGCAGTAGCAAGTCCGCGTCAGGATGCTCCAGCAGCGCTTCGCAGGTGGCTTCAAAACTATCGGTTTCTATGGTGGCTTTGGTCACAAAGGTATTGCTGATCGCATGGATCAGCGCGTTACGAAACAACGGGTGGTCATCTGCGACAATTAACTTTGCCATATAAAACTCCTAACCCAGCCTGTGCTAAAAAACACAGGCTGGGTTCAGCTAAAGTGTTGTTGCTATTAATTGAACATTAGCAACTTATTGTCAACAGATTAGCGGTTTAATCTGTTTTGGATCAAGTGTTCCACTACAGACGGATCGGCTAAAGTAGAGATGTCGCCTAACTGATCGTATTCATTGGCAGCAATTTTACGCAGGATCCGGCGCATAATTTTACCAGAGCGGGTTTTCGGCAGGCTCGGCGTCCACTGGATAATATCCGGTGCAGCTATAGGGGAGATCTCACGACGTACCCAATCACGCACTGCTTTGGTCAGCTCGTCACTGGGTTCTACACCAACACGAGGGGCGACAAATACATAAATACCCTGACCTTTAATGTCATGTGGGTAGCCAACTACTGCAGCTTCAGCTATCGCATCATGAGCAACCAGGCAACTTTCAATCTCCGCTGTACCTAAACGGTGACCGGAGATGTTTAACACGTCATCGACACGGCCTGTCAGCCAGTAATAACCATCTTCATCACGTTTAGCGCCATCGCCGGTAAAGTACATGCCTTTATAAGTGCTGAAGTAAGTCTGTTCAAAACGTTCATGATCGCCAAACACTGTACGCATTTGCCCTGGCCAGCTATCCAGGATCACCAGGTTACCTTCTGCAACGCCCTCAACTAATTCACCTTCGTTAGTCACAATGGCAGGTTTGACTCCAAAAAATGGTCGTGTGGCAGAACCTGGTTTTAAATCTGTAGCCCCTGGCAGAGGCGTAATTAAAATACCGCCCGTTTCGGTTTGCCACCAGGTGTCGACAATAGGGCAGTTGCCTTTGCCGTAACTGGCGTGGTACCAGCTCCACGCTTCCGGATTAATCGGCTCACCCACACTGCCTAATATAGATAATGAAGATAAATCGGCGCCGTCCACAGCCACAGTGCCGTGTGCCATTAAAGCTCGAATAGCGGTAGGTGCAGTATAAAGGATATTCACTTTGTATTTATCAACCACCTGCGCAATTCGTTTCACGCTTGGGTAAGTGGGGACGCCTTCAAATAAAACACTGGTCGCGCCATTGGCCAATGGCCCATAGACGATATAAGTGTGTCCCGTTACCCAGCCAATATCGGCGGCACACCAGTAAACATCACCTTCTTTATAGTCGAACACATACTGATGTGTCATCGAAGCCCAAACCATATAACCGCCAGTGGTATGCAACACCCCTTTAGGTTTGCCGGTTGAACCTGAGGTATAAAGAATAAACAGTGGGTCTTCAGCATTCATGACTTCAGGTTCACACTGCTTCGGCTCTTTTGCCAGAATTTCGTGATACCACAAGTCGCGGCCCTGATGGAAGTCGACATTTTCACCCACATGCTTGACGACTATCACATGCTTAGCCGGGTTAGCGTCACCTAAGTGTGCTAAAGCCTGATCGGTGTTGTCTTTTAAATAAGTTAAACGGCTGCCACGAGCAGCCTGATCGGAAGTGATAACCAGTTTGGAATCACAGTCTTGAATACGGCTACCTAAAGCGTCTGGTGAAAAACCAGCAAAAACTACGGAGTGAACAGCACCAATGCGGGCACAAGCGAGCAATGACGCAACTGCAGCAGGGATCATCGGCAGATAAATAGTAACGCGATCGCCTTTGCCCACACCTAAAGTTCGCATGGCATTAGCAAGCTGGCAGACTTCGTCGTACAGCTCCTGATAAGTAACTGCTTTTTGTACTCCAGGCTCATCACCTTCCCAATAGTAAGCCACATGATTGGCTTTTTCTGGCAGATGACGGTCCAGGCAGTTGTAGCTTGCGTTCAAAGTACCATCACTAAACCAGTTGACATGCACATTGCCTAAATCAAAGCTGGTGTCTTTTACCTTGGTAAAAGGAGTAAACCAACTGATACGTTTGCCATGTGTTGCCCAAAATTGGTCCGGTTGATTCACCGACTCGTCGTACATCGCCAGATACTGCTCGTTCGTCACCAAAGTCTTTGCTTTGGTGTGCTCTGGTACCGGATAAAGCTGGGCGTGACTCATTTTAATATTCCCCTGTCTTGTAGGCTCGGTGGCTTAGTTCAATAGCAACAACCACCTGTTATGGCTGTACTTGTTCTACCTTTTTTGAGGTGCTAACGACATTAGACCTTAGTCTAGACAACTCTGCTGTTGCCGTCAGCGACATCACTGAATAAAAAACAATCTGCGACTAAAGGCTAATTGTCGCTTTGACAAAAGCAAACCAAAGTTGAATCGTGGTACAGACAATAACAACATTTTAACTTGGACCAGGAGAAAACAATGCTGACGAAAAAACCTCTAGCCAGCTTAATCGCTTTAGCCTTCGCAGGATTATGCAGCCAGGCTCAGGCAGCAGTCACTTTCGGTGATACTGAACTGACTTATGGTGGTTACATCAAACTTGATACTATGTGGACTGATACCTCAGATGGTCAGATCCCTACAGGTATCGGTCGTGATTTTTATGTGCCAAGCCTCACCCCTGTTGGTGGTGAAGGTGAATCTGCGACTTTTGACGCTCATGCTCGTCAATCTCGCTTCTTCCTTAAAACAGCGACAACACTAGACAACGGTAAAAAAATAAACGGAACTCTAGAGTTTGACATGATGGCAACACCTGACGGTGATGAACGTGTTACCAATGGTTACAGTCCTGAAATCCGCCATGCGTTTTTAACCTATGACAATTGGTTGATGGGGCAAACCTGGTCCACCTTTATGGATATAGCATCCTTACCTGACAGCCTCGATTTTATCGGTAATACAGACGGTGCTATTTTCGTTCGACAAGCGCAGGTGCGTTATACCAATGGTGGCTGGCAAGTCGCATTAGAGAATCCGGAAACTACCGTGACTCCTAATGCCGGTGGAGCGCGCATTGTTACTGACGACAACTCAGTGCCTGATGTAGTGGTTAAATACAACCACACGGCCTCCTGGGGCTCTTTGGCCTTTGCAGTGATGGCGCGTCAGCTTTCTATTGAATCCGCGACACTGGATGACAGTACTAACGGTTATGCTGCGTCTTTCTCCGGTAAATACAATATCTCTGCTACAGACGATATACGTTTTACCGTAAACACAGGTGAAGGTATTGGGCGCTACATCGGCCTGAATGCGAGTAATGATGCTGTACTTGATGCCACTGGTCAGCTTGAGGCCATCCAGGCCACTGGTTATGCGCTGGCTTACAAACACAGCTGGGATGATAAATGGCGTTCGAGCTTCATCTATTCCGCTTTGGATATAGATAATGATGCCGAACTTACAGGCCTTGCTGTCACTGACAGTACCAGCAGTTATGCAGTGAACCTGATTTATCAAGCTGCAAGCAAACTAATGTTTGGTGTAGAAGTACGTCATGCGACACGGGAAATAGTGTCTGGTGCTGAAGGCGATTTAAATCGCGTTCAATTTAGTGCTAAATACGACTTCTGATTCATACCTTGTTTATCTAGCTGGCGACTACGGTCGCCAGTTGTATTTTAAAAACTGTACATCCAAATAGTGTCGTACTTCGTAAAGTATCAAAGTTACTCATACGGAGCGATTCTATGCACAGACTCGAACATTTAAACCGCCAGGATGTAGTGATTCATGAGCTGGTGATCTATTCAGTGGAAATGGGCATCTACCTGGCTCAGGTTAACTACGATGACAGAGTTAGTTTTCTGGTGGACGCAGATAACAGACCACAGCGTTTTTTAAGCGTAGAACAGGTAAAGCAATCTTTGGCCGAAGCAACAGTCAAAAAGGCCTGGTTACAGCATCAATCTGCGTACGATGAAATGATTGGCGGTCCTGAAAAGGTCGATAACAGTCTACGTATCCCTGTTTAAGGTAGAAAAAGACTCTTTTTTGCCCGTTTTGCTTCATTTCTGAGCGAACGATCACGGATATCATCAAATTGTCATTTTAGGGGTTGTGCGGGATTAAAAACTCCCTATAATGCGCGCCATGCCAACGGGGTGATGCGAAAGCAGCTCTGGGGTGGTTTTAAACTGAAGTGAAAAATGATGCAAAACATCGCTTGACACACAGTTGAAAATCACTAAAATGGCCGCCTCGCAGCGCGGTGGAGTCGAAAGGCTCAAAAGTGAAGCGAAGCTGCTAAGGCAGTAAGTCGAAGGTGAGTTTGATAAATAAATTCAAATCGCTGGCTTGACACAAATTCTGGGAAGTGTAAGATACGCCTCCCGCTGAACAAGGTAATAACCGGTTCAGCACTGCTCTTTAACAATAAGCAATCAATCATCTGTGTGGGCACTCACGGTTTAGATTCTGCAGCGAGCAATCGCACAAAGAATATATATCAGTGAAGTGACTAACAGATACTCTGTCCGAAAGGATGGATGTTTTAAGTCAGTGATACTGAGCAGCCACTTTGGTGGCAAATTAAACTTTAATTGAAGAGTTTGATCATGGCTCAGATTGAACGCTGGCGGCAGGCCTAACACATGCAAGTCGAGCGGGGTTTTCGGACCTAGCGGCGGACGGGTGAGTAATGCGTAGGAAGCTGCCCGATAGAGGGGGATACCAGTTGGAAACGACTGTTAATACCGCATAATGTCTACGGACCAAAGTGTGGGACCTTCGGGCCACATGCTATCGGATGCGCCTACGTGGGATTAGCTAGTTGGTGAGGTAATGGCTCACCAAGGCGACGATCTCTAGCTGGTTTGAGAGGATGATCAGCCACA
>NZ_JARIXP010000004.1 GCF_029269265.1 Rheinheimera sp. 1928-s | reverse complement strand
ATACGCTGCAGAAAAGCCCGTTGGTACTGGCGCAACTGGGGCGAGTGGTCAGCATAGTCGACATAGCTACTCCGCAAAACCTGATTGAAGCCTGGGGACGCAATGCCAGTTATCACTTTGTGTTTACCCGTCAAAACCGGGGCAAGTTAGATGACTTATCTCGTTTGGTCGAAAGAGGCCAGTTGAAGCCGGTGGTTGGTGCAGTGTATCCGCTCTCTGAAGTGGGTCAGGCGCATGCCCGGCTTGAACAAAAATCCAATGGGTTACGCGGCAAAATTGCCATCGATGTAACTGCTTAATGAAGTCATAAACCTGGAGGAATAATCAATGGTTATTGAAATTGCCCGCTTTCAAGTTGCACCTGAGCAACAAAAAGCTTTCTTTGATACTTTTGCCGATGTGAAAACCTACGTTGAAAACGCTGAAGGTTATCAGTCGCACATCATTAGCCAGGAGATCGAAGATCCGTCTCGTATCAGTTTAATGGTGCAATGGCGAAGCTACGAAGATCATGTTGAGCTTTTTGAGCCAAGTGAAGCGCATGAAATTTTTATTAATGCACTGCTGCCTTTCATACAGGGCGAAGTAGAGGTTTTTCACTTCAATACGGCACCAACATCAATAGGAGGTTAAAAATGTTAGCACCTCGACACCTCCCCGGGGAATATTGGGATCGGCTCTGACGGCAGCAAAGCTAAGCTGAAAGTAATGCGTTTTTACGCGTTAGTGAAAGGTCAGCCGGGGCGGTGACAGGTTAAGAGAGACTAAAATACCTGTCTCTTAACAATTTGACATCTGGTGTTTTGATCCGACACCAAGGTGCAAAGCACAGCAAATTAAACAGAATTTAGCGGTCAGGGGAGAGGGGGAAACCATTCCTTTACGCCTGATGGTCATTGGAGGCAGTATGAGTTTTCAGGCAATCAATAAGGCCTATAGTGAAACATTTAAGCCGGGGCGCCTTAGCTTAGGTATTTTCGTTCCGATTGAAAATCATGCGTATAGCGCAGTCCCCACCATGCAGCATCATTTACAGCGGGTGCAATTGGTGGAGGAGTTGGGATTCAGCGCGGTATGGCTGCGCGACGTGCCTTTCAACGTTCCGACTTTTGGTGACGCAGGGCAGATATTCGATCCTTTTGTATACCTGGGGTATTTAGCGGGCAACACCAGTCGAATAGCGCTTGGAGTGTCAAGTATTGTCTTACCGCTGCGACACCCTGCTCACGTGGCCAAGGCGGCCGCCAGTGCCGATGTTCTGTCTGGTGGGCGCATATTATTGGGGGTTGCGTCTGGCGATCGCCCGGAAGAATACCCAGCATTTAACCGTCCGTTTGACAGCCGCGGAGAAAGCTTTCGTTCAAGCATTGATTATATTCGCAATTCCTGGGGGAACTCTCAGGGCTTCACGAATGCGTTCGGTAGTCCGGGCCCTGGTATCGATCTTATCCCCAAGCCGACATCGGGAAAATTGCCATTATTGATTACAGGTTCCAGTCGGCAGAGCCCCGAATGGCTCGCACATAATGGCGATGGTTGGATTACATACCCGCGACGCATCGACTCCCAGGCGGCCATTATTACTGACTGGCGCAAGCGCATGGACGAAGCGGGTATTGCGGACAAGCCAGCAATGCAATCGCTTTATATAGATCTTCAGGAGGATCCCCATGCTCCACTTCGTCCGATACACCTGGGGTTCAGCTCTGGTGTCAATGCTCTGCGTTCTTATTTGAAAGAACTCCAGACTATTGGCATAAACCATGTTGGATTGAATCTTCGTTTTAACAAGGCCGACATCGGAACTACTTTGAAACGACTGGCCAAAGAAATTTTGCCATATTTCAACTAAGGAAGATTCGAACAATACGACCTCTTTGGCTACGGAGTTATTCAGGGGCCTTGTCCGGTTTCCCCATTTTGAAAAATAACTCCACATAGGTTCCTATCCTTGCATGCTTTTTCCATTCGATTCCATTAAGTAAACCTATGCCTATGTATAGGTTTATTTTGCGACCAGGTTTAGTAAATTAAATACCCCTGTGTGCCAAGGCTTACCAGCAGCATTATTCCAGACCATGTCGACTTTTTTGACAAGCTAACCAGAGTAACTGTTGAAATTAGCTTCAAAGCCATTGCACCAAAATAGCAGCTCACAGAAATTAACCTGAGCTGGTTCCTATTAAGCCGTCACTATAAATGAGAGGTAAAACGCTATGAGTACTCAACAACTAGAACTTGAGACAAGATGCCAGGCTGTGGAAGGTTGTGATGCCATTGAGCTTGTTATACAACCCAAGCCCAAAGACTTAGGCGGTTTTACTGTCAACCGGTGTTTACCTGTGATGGAAAAACGCAGTGTGGGCCCATGGATATTCTTCGATGAGATGGGGCCTGCAATCTTCCAGCCAGGGGCTGGCATTAATGTTCGGCCTCATCCTCATATAAATTTAGCTACTGTTACCTACTTATTTGAAGGTGAAGTATTACATCGGGACTCCTTGGGCACTTTCATGAAGATAACGCCAGGGGCCGTTAACCTGATGGTTGCAGGCAAAGGTATTGTGCATTCTGAACGTGAGGCATCCGAGATAACACAACAAAGGCGTGGACTTCATGGCTTGCAATTGTGGATGGCTTTACCTGAAGAGTTAGAAGAAATAGATCCTGAATTTCATCATTATCCGTCAGCTGAGATACCGTCCGTTGTTGTAGATGGTGTGTCAGTTCGAGTCATGATTGGGCGCGCCTATGGGGTGAAGTCTCCGGTAAAAGAGTTTTACCGGACCTTGTATTTGGAAGCTCAGCTGCTTCCGGGGCAGACTCTTGAATTACCCAATGAGGTTGAGAGAGGGATCTATATTGCAAGTGGTGAGCTAAAGATCAAAGAGCGTATTTATACTGAAAAACAAATGATTATTCTGTCGGATGCTGACGGAGTGACTGTCACTGCGCTTCAACCAACTGTGATAGCCATGATAGGTGGTGAAAAGATATCAAGTCGCTATATGGAGTGGAACTTTGTGTCCAGTCGAAAAGAACGCATCGAGCAGGCAAAACGTGATTGGGTCGAAGGAAGGTTCCCTGTAGTACCAGGTGACGAAGATGAATTTATCCCTTTACCGGGAGCAAACTAATGGGTATTGAGCTGAGAAAAAGTGATAGCGGTGCGTTTCGTCAAACCATTCGGATCCATCAACATACTATTTTTGCAGATGTCGCTGCCTCTCTTGGCGGGGATAACAGTGCGCCGGATCCTCATGATTTGTACGATGCCTCTTTGGCTGCATGCAAAGCGATCACTGTAATGATGTATGCAAAAAATAAGAATATTCCGTTAGATTACGTTGATGTTGATATTGAGCGTGACGGTGGTCAGGAAGCAAAAAGCCTTTATGTTCTCAACGTAAAATTGAAATTTTTTGGTGAACTCGCTGCATCGGATAAGCAGAAACTTGCCGACATAGCGGGAAAATGTCCGATACACAAGTTGATGGCGCATAGTGAGACCCGAATCATTACTGAAGTAATCTGAGACTGTGGCTAAAAGTCTGTGCGCCTTGATCAGTCCATCAGTAAATTAGTACATGCTGATGCGGTTCTATTATCTAATCTGTTGTCTTGGGTGGAAGATTGAGTATGCATACTTTGAACATTGCTATTACCGGTCTGGGAAGTGTCGGCCAACAGATAGTAAAACTCCTGGCGTCCAGACATGATTATTATCTTCGTCAATACCAGTATGACGTGCGATTAGTTGGAGTCTGCACGTCCAATGGCGGACGTATTTCTGAGCAAGGATTATCAGTGGAGGACGCGCTCTCTACCGTGACTCATACAAGAGGATTGACTGGTTTAAAGTTTATCAACACAGTGCCGGCAGATGTTTTAATAGAAGCAGGACCAACCAACCTGAATAACGGAGAGCCGGGCCTTACTTATATCCGTAACGCACTTTCGCGGCGTATGAAAGTAATTTGCTTATCCAAAGGCGCTTTGGTGCATGATGTTTCCGGATTAATAGAACTTGCACGACAGCAGGGCACTTTATTATTAATGAGCGGCGCGACAGGATCTGCTCTGCCAACCATGGATTTACTTCAGGTTTGTGTCGCTGGTTGTTATATAAGGCAGGTTAAAGCCATATTAACAGGGACTACAAATATGATTCTTTCAGAAATGATGGACACAGGATGTAGTTTCCAGGAAGCATTAAACAAAGCTCAAGAGCTTGGTATTGCTGAAGCGGATCCGTCATTGGATACTCAAGGCTGGGACACGGCAAATAAATGCATCATCATCGCTAATTCGGTATTTGATGCAAAAGTAAAGGTGACTGATATTCAGCGTGATGGGATAGAACAGGTTACACAAGACCATATCATTCAATGGAAGGAAGCTAACTTAACTCCGAGATTGATAGGGGTAATTAATCATCATGGAGATAACTGCCAAATTAGCGTAAAACTTGAACTGTTCCCGAAAAATCACCCCTTTGCCTCGGTTCATGGTCGAATGAAAGCAATGCTGGTAGAAACTGCAGAAATGGGAGAGCTGTTTGTTATGGGGGGCGCATCGAATTTATTAGCAACTGCTGCTGCCGCGTTAAAAGATCTGGAATTAATTATTCGTACAATGTCTGTAGCCAAAGCCAGTTCCTGAAAACATTTGCCCAAACAGGCCCTGTCTGACTCAAAGGCAGAGTTAGAGAGCATGCATTGTTTTCCTGTATAAGGTTTACCAGGTCAATAGAGTAGTTTGCAAGTTAACCAGCTTAGCTGAGCATCTGACTGCAGGTTCAGAGAAAACGCATCACTTTTTGGTCTTTTTGAAAGTATCAGAAGTAGCCTTTGCAAAATGCGGTGCGTTTTTAAAATGTTCGATCAGCAGTTCAGTGAGTACCCGTATCTTTCGTGCCGGATGTGAGCATGACGGATGAACAACATATGCACCGCCCGGGCGCACAGGATAACGAGTCATCACAGGTACAAGGGCACCAGATGCAAGATATTCATGAATAAGCCCGTCAGGAACCATAGCTATGCCGAGTCCTGCAATTGCGGCTGCAACCAAAGCTGAGCCATTGTCAGCTTTGAAACGCCCTTGTGGGCGAATCGTAATAACCTTATCACCATCCATGAATTGCCAGCTTTCAGTACCCTGCATCAGTGCTTGATGGGTAAGAAGTTCCTCTGGCGTTTCTGGTGCGCCGTGAGTTTTGATGTATTCTGGACTTGCAACAACAGTTCCATAGATAGGGCCGACTTGTCTTGCAGGCAGATTTGAATCCTGAAGATAACCAAGTCGGATAGCGCAATCATATCCTTCTGCGATGAGATCGACGACGCGATCACTATAACAAGTAGTGATATGAAGATGGGGATGGCTTAGCGCCATTTTTGCCAATAGGGGAGCGAGATGGGTTGGACCGAAAGACAGCGGCGCAGCAATTCGTAATCTGCCGCGCAGATCACCTTCTGGTAGGATCGTTTCTCTTGCTATGTCGATCTCAGTACAAGCTTTTACTGCATGATCCCTGAACGTTGACCCCGCTTCGGTCAGTGCCGCACCTTTGGGGCTTCGCGAAAGGAGCTGAACACCAAGTTCTTTCTCAAGCCTCAAAAGTCTTCGGCTAACGATCGATTTAGAAACACCGAGCCTACGTGCAGCAGGTGAAATACCCCCTGCATCCGCAATCTCAACAAATGTTTGCAGCTCTTCGATGTCCAACTTTTAGTTCCTTTAATGCAAACGATGAGGGTCATAAATGGATACTATCGTTCTGGATAATACCGCATCCACCTTGGAATGGTAATCTCAGTTTGTCGTAGGAAAAACTGCAGTTGACGCCAGTTTCTTGGTCATTTGAGCTATCGGACTATAAATCATGGATCTATAAAATGCCCTGACTTCATTTCTTCAGCCTAAAACATAGCATCTTATACAGCAGAGGCGGCGTAAGGCTGGCTTGAGCGAATGAGGCACTATTGTAAGCACCACCGGAAATTTTTTCGGCCAGCATGCTTTGCAATTAAACTGCCACGTGATGCCAGTTATCCAGGATAGGCAGATATCATTGCCCGCCGCCGGGTTCATCGGGGACACCACTACAAATTCGCCCAAACCTGGTTACGTACTTCTGCTGCACGGATATCAATTGACGCACATTGCAGTACTGTTTTTGTGCAGCAAGCATGGTTCAAAGCAGGAGTATCACAATTAGACTCTGCTATTTCTGGCTGCAAGACCCTGTGATTTAATCTGTTACGCGGTGACCCAGTAAAACATACCTGACTCTTTGTTCATAACTTTAACAGCATAATGCGTCTGGCTGGCATTGCCCGCATAAGCAGCACAAACATGCAGTGGCAATAAATGTTCTTCACGCGGGTGGCAAAAACGCGCAGCAGGGGCTTCAGCCCAGTTTTGCAGGCGCAATTCCCGTTCTGCTGTTGTAAGGTTGGTATTGCTGCAGGTATCAGTTAGCCAGGCATCAAAAGCTTGATTTCGGGCATTGGTTTCCGCAGTTGGTGGGCTAAGAAAAGCCCGCAAATTATGAAATGAAAAGCCTGAGCCTATGACCAGCAAGCCCGGGTATTGCAGTTTCTGCAGGGCTTTACCCAGCTTTAAATGCGCACTGGCATCTAAAGAGCTTAACAGCGATAGCTGTACACAGGGGATATCTGCCTGCGGATACATCAGTTTTAATGGTACAAACATGCCATGATCAAAATCCCGCGTAGCATTTTCCTGAGCGGGTAGGCCTGCTTGGTGAAGGCAATTGACCACTTGTGTGGCCAACGCGGGCTCGCCGGGTGCTGGGTATTGTATCTGGTAAGCTTCTGCTGGAAAACCATTGTAGTCGTAGAGTAAACCGGGTGTGGGAGAGCTGCCTACAGTAGCTATAGGCTCCTCCCAGTGGGCGCTCACTAACAGAATGGCGCTGGGTTTTGGCAACGTAGTTGCTACTTGCTGCAACGTATCAACCAGTTGTTGGTGTCCAGGATCCCCTAATAGTGGCATAGGCCCACCACCATGTGAAATAAACAGAGCTTGTCGTTTGGTGTGTTGCATTATGTGACTCGTGAGGAATGACGGCTGAAAGAGGCTCTATTGTGCCTATGCTGTTGCAGAAACATAACTGAAAATACTGGATTATTGCTTCGATAAAACTGAATTTAGCTGCGCGGATACAGACTCTGCTGTCTTCATGTTAAGTCATCATCGCATTTATAGTTTGTGCATCATTAGTGCAGCTGGTTTGATTCATCAGCCTTTTTGCTTATGCTTTCCTTATTCATATGCAAGTCGTTGGCCAACAACCGGTACTACAAGCCAAAGCTTGCGCGCTGCAATTCTCTCTACAACTATAGATTGCCCTTCAATGTACCTAGATCCCTTAGAGCTCCATACACAATGTGGTAAAGGAGCTATCTCCATAGATAATACCGCACCACCATTTTGACTAGTAAGCCTTTGCTGCCAAAGGAGCAGAGTGTCATTGTTTACTGAAAATAACCATTTGTTAAAAGGCAGGTCCTCTCTGGTGGCCTGCGATAGAGACCAGATCATACTTAGACGATTCATTCAAAGAATATTTCCGGTGGTATTCGGGAGCCAGAGGATAAACACATTTATTTACCGTTCCCCCTGACGCGACGCAGAGTGTCATTAATGGATACTATCTCAATAGATAATATCGCCCCTTCATTTGGAATGGCAATCTCTACCTGTCGGATGTGCATCCTTGCTGACGCTCGACTCTTAGCAACTTAAATGTATTTACAACAGTAGAGGTATAATCATGACTTTACGTAACGGCCTTAATTCACTTCTCCGTCCTGAAGACTCTGTACTTGTTCTTATCGACCATCAACCCTATCAGCTTGCTAACCTGAACAGCCACGAGCCGATGATGGTAATTAACAATTCGGCGGCCCTGGCCAAGACTGCCAAAGCCTTCAATGTTCCCACCATCCTGACGAGTGTGGTCGCTGCGCAGGGCGGCAACATCTTTCCTCAGATCACGGATGTATTTCCTGGGCAGGAGATCATCGACCGCACCTTCATCAACACTTGGGAAGACAAGCCGACAGTGGACGCGGTCAAGGCGACGGGCCGCAAGCAGCTGATCATCGCAGGCCTGTGGACCGAAATATGTGTTGCGATGCCTGCTATCCAGGCTGCTGGCGAGGGCTGGGACGTCACTGTCATCACGGATGCGTCTGGCGGTACGTCGGTGGAGGCCCACGAGGTTGGCATACAGCGCATGATTGCAGCCGGCGTGAACATGATGACCTGGATGGCATTGGCGTCCGAATGGCAGCGTGACTGGGCGCGGACCGAGCACCTTGCCGGGATACTCGATGTCATGAGGCAGCATGGCGGTGGCAGCAGTATTGCGTATATGTGGGAGCAGCAGTTGCTCAATACGCCAGTACCTAAATAAGGGCTGAATTGGCAAGGCCCGGGCAGGTTATTCCCGGGCATTATCAGTTTAATGGCTTTTAGTCTGAGCAACCTAGCCATTTATATCCCCGAAAAAGGAACTGCAAGCATGGCAAAAAATAATTTTCCAGTCGGATTGAAAATGGATGTTAACTATCCAAACTTTCAGGTTAGCCTAACACTATTATCTGTTTCACAATTGAAGTTCGAGATCAAGGAAGGTCCATTCGCCCGGACGGAAACCGTTGATATTCAAGTTATCCCGCTTGGCAACAGCCTGTTCGCCGTAAGCTGGCAGGAGAAAGAGGGGGCCACTGTCACCAATATTCAAGACTACGATAGCGGCTTGGTTCATTCGTTCGCTACATTACCTGATGGCACCTTCCTGCGCATGACCGGCACCGTTGTTGTAACCAGGCCTGCTGACGATGTATTTGATGCTTGTCCTAAGCGTAACAAGGCGCTGGTGCTGGAGGCTATGACATCACTGTTCCAACGCCATGATGCATCTGCAGTGCAAAGGCTGTACGCAAATAATTACATTCAGCACAACCCGGATATCCCTCAAGGCAGAGATGCATTACAGGCTCTTGTCGCTGGTCTGCCAAAACACCTTTACTACGAGCCCGGACTTATTGTTGCACAAGATGACCTTGTTGCAATTCATGGCCGCATCCGTGGCTGGGCTGAGGTACCGCAAATCGTCGTTGATATTTTCAGAATCGAGAATGGCAAGCTCGCCGAACACTGGGATGTGTTGCAGAACGAAGCTCCAGTAAAATCAGCCCTCAATAGCATTCCAATGTTTGATCCAATGGAGCAACGCTCATGAACAGAATCTTAGTTATAAACAGCAGCCTTTCAGGTGACACATCAGTTTCACGAATTTTGGTAGATGAGGCTGTACAACGTTTGTTGGTGATAGACCCAAAGGCCGTGGTTAGCTATCGCGACGTTGGGGATGCCCCCATTCCACATCTGACATCAGCGACAGTTGCAGGGATCAGGGCGATACCTGAAACCCAGGCTGAATTGGCGGCTCAGGCTCTCTCGGATGAGCTGATCGCTGAATTAAAGGCGGCTTCTGTCGTCGTAATAGGCGCTCCTATGTACAACTTCAGTATACCGACGTCGCTTCGTGCCTGGTTTGATCATGTATTGCGCCCAAGGGTTACTTTTGCCTACAAAGACGGATCGGTACAGGGACTGCTCACAGGCATAGG
Organism: Rheinheimera sp. 1928-s; assembly: GCF_029269265.1. Classification (GTDB taxonomy): domain Bacteria; phylum Pseudomonadota; class Gammaproteobacteria; order Enterobacterales; family Alteromonadaceae; genus Pararheinheimera. The sequence continues at coordinate 578,747 of NZ_JARIXP010000004.1, read as the reverse complement.
TGCAATTGTTATCGAATCACGGGGCGGGTTGTACTCAGAGGGGCCGACAATGTCGATGGACTTTCAGGAACCTTATCTCAAGACGCTATTAGGTTTTATCGGTATTTCCGATGTCACCTTTATTCATGCCGAAAAGATAGGGTACGGACCTGAAGCACGCGAAATGGCAATAACGACTGCTAAGTCCCGGCTTGCCGAAACCATCAGACCCGGCTTCATGAATGCATTTGACGTCTAAACAGTCGCCGCAATAATGGTTAAGTAAGAGAGGCAAAATGATTATTGGGCAACGAGCCTGGAAGCTTCATGGCAGCTTGAAAGCTTGCAACCGGAAATCAGCCAAAGCAGATAATGCAGTGCTGCTCCTGTCGCAGTTTGGACCTGCTCCGTTTACATCATTTGATAAGAGGGGTTGGTGATGGATGCTTCCGGTTTCAGTTTAGTTCAAGTGGTTGTCTTATTGGGGGCAGCAATTGTTGCTGTCCCCCTATTCAGGCGGCTAGGTCTGGGTTCTGTTCTCGGCTATCTCGCCGCGGGATTAGCAGTAGGCCCCTTTGGTTTTCAATTGATTGACAGCCCTGAAACACTTCTTCATACCGCTGAGCTAGGTGTTGTTATGTTTCTCTTCATCATCGGATTGGAGATGCATCCCTCAAAGCTGTGGGCGTTGCGGCGGCAGATATTTGGACTGGGTACAGCACAAGTAGTCACATGCGGTATCTTGCTAACTCTGGTCGCGATGGCGGCTGGCGTATCATTTCCTGTTGCCGCGGTTGGGGCAATGGGATTTGTGCTTTCGTCTACCGCTGTCATCATGCAACTGTTGCAAGAGCAGGGCGAGACATCATCGCCTGAAGGGCAGCGAGCAGTCTCAATCCTGTTGTTCGAGGATCTGGCTATTGTGCCTTTGCTTGCACTTGTGGCTCTTTGGGGCTCGTTAGCCAGCCCGCCAGACGCTAACGCTGCGCCGATATGGCAAGCTGCGGCAATAGCAGTCGCCGGTTTGACCACACTGCTGGTGGCGGGTCACTGGTTACTCGACCCGTTTTTCAGAATCATCGCACGAGCTGGTGCACGAGAAGTGCTTTCCGCTGCCGCTTTGTTGGTAGTCTTGGGGTCAGCGGTGTTCATGCACAGTATTGGCTTGTCAATGGCGATGGGGGCTTTCATCGCAGGTGTACTTCTTGCTGAATCTAACTTCCGGCATCAGCTGGAAGCGGATATTGAGCCGTTTCGTGGCATTTTGCTCGGGTTATTTTTCCTTAGTGTGGGCATGTCGCTAAACCTTCAAATCGTTGCTGATGAGTGGGGCATTGTACTGGTCGGCGTATTCGCTTTTATGGTCGTTAAGGCCATCAGTATTTATGGCATTGCACGTTTGACAAGTTCTACACATGATCAGGCTTTGCACAGGGCTGCGCTTTTTGCGCAAGGTGGTGAATTTGCTTTTGTCCTTTATGCTGCCGCTACGGCCGTGGGCATATTCGATGAACGTGCGTCAGCTATCATGAGCGCTATAGTGATTATTTCTATGGCGCTTACACCCATAGTTCTGCTTGTTCAAGCGCAAGTGCGCCAAGGTTCGTTGATGACTGATCTTCATGGAATTGATGAAGCAGATGGCCTGCGTGGAAAAGTTCTCTGTGTTGGTTTTGGCAGATTTGCGCAGGTTGTCAGCCAGGCGTTGCTCGCGCAGCGAGTTGAGCTCTCAGTGATTGAGACCGACGTAGACATGATCCGAACCGCTGCTAAATTTGGCTTTAAGGTTCATTATGGCGACGGTACACGCCTCGATGTACTGCACGCATCAGGCGCAGAAGCAGCCGAAGCGATATTGGTTTGCGTTGATAAACATGAGGCTGCGGACCATATTGTTAAGTTGTGCCAATCGGCGTTTCCTATGGCTAAACTTTATGTTCGCTCATTCGACCGTGGCCATTCGCTGCGGCTAATCAAAGCGGGGGTGGAGTTCCAGATCCGGGAAACTTTTGAGTCTGCGCTGATGTTCAGTCAGGCGGTGTTAACTGGTTTAGGCTTTGACAGTGAAGAGGCAAAGAATGCACTTAGCGATGTGCGTTTCCGGGACGAAGAACGGTTGAAGCTGGAACTGGTTGGTGGTCAGGACAATGGGCGCACCTTGGTCCGCAGCAATGTAATTATCCCTGAACCAAGCCCATTCTATAAACCGCAACCCCAGAGTAAAGAGTAGGAGTATCAGCTTACTTTTTAAGGTTACTTGTATTGTTTCAAGACGGAATAAGTTTTAAGAGGTCAATATGGTACGTTCAACAGTACAGCAATGGCGAATGTTTAAAGCTGTTGCTGAGCATGGTGGATTTCACCAGGCCGCTGAGGTTGTTTTTAAAAGTCAGTCAAGCATTCACAATGCAGTGTATAAAATGGAAGACTCTCTGGGTGTGCGATTAGTCTGTGTTGAAAATCGTAAAACGAGTTTAACTCCGGCTGGAGAGCAGTTGTTGCAGAGTATTAATCTGTTACTTTCTGAAGCAGAGAGAATGGAGAATGTGGCGTTAAACTACCAAACGGGTGTTGAATCCATAATTAATATAGCTATTGATTACGGGTTCCCCAGAGCTGCGTTATACGAGGCATTAGCAGCGGTGTCAGAGGAATATCCCCTTACCCGGATAGAGTTGATGGAGACAGTGCTATCTGGCGCAGATGAATTACTCTCTATGGGGAAGGCCGAGATTGCTGTGTCACCTTTTATACATCATCTTTGTGAGGATATCTGTAATGTTGAATTTATCGCAGTTGCAGCCCAAACCCATCCACTTAATCAATGTGGTAAAGAGTTGAGTCTGGATGATCTTAAATGCTACCGGCAGATTGTGTTGCGGGATTCTGGATTGAGGAAAAGTAGGGAGCCAGTGGGGATTGGTTCAGAGCAGAGATGGACTGTAAGTCATATAGGCACCTCTATTGATCTGCTATTAAAAGGTCTTGGTTTTGCATGGCTACCGGGGCATTTAGTTAAACCCTATATTGATTCCGGGCAATTGAGTGCTCTTCCGTTATCCAGAGGTGGGCTAAGAAGTATGATGTATTACCTTAACTACAATGATACAGATAAACTTGGACCAGTTATCCGGACATTCATTGGACACCTTCGATACCTCACCATGAACAACATTTAAAGCGAAGTTTTACCCTCATGTAAGTTGCTTTTCTTCCGATAGCTTGCACACTAAAAAGTGTGCAAGCTATCGGAAGTTGGTGGTCGAGCCCTATGTGGAATGAATGACCGCAATCATAATCACAGATACCTCACTATGCTTGTGCAAAGAGCTGATATTACTGCGTCTGTAAATCGGCTTTAGCAGCAAAAGTCCCTATAACCTCAGCATACTTTGGGGCCATACGGCTAAGATGGTAGCAACGGGCAGCAATTCACTCAGAACAATGTAAACCAGTATAAAGAAGCTGACCAGCCGCGATTTCGATCAGTAAGAGGGCTATTACTGACGCTGTTACCATACCAATGGTGCTCTAGCCCCAGCTTGGTCATGCCGTCGAAAAACAATGGTGTACTAAGCGAAAAACCTGCGTTGTAATTAACAGAACCGTCAGCTTTGTATGCAGGGCGTTGTGCTGTTACTTCTTCAGGGCGCACGCCGTAGTAATAGTTCACTAACTTAGTGTCGAAATAACTGACACTAAGCTTAGGTTCAATGATTACCACTGTGGCAAGGTAACTGTAACTTACCGTCAGTTTCGATTCACTGCCATTTGAGTTACCCAATAGATCAAAGACTGTATCGGCTTCAAGTAGCCAGCCTCGCTGACGTAGTTGCACACCCAAACCGCCATCCAGTGAGTCTTTGCGTTCAGCCATGTTGGTAAACACAGGACTGTCAGATCCATCAAAGCCAGCGAACCGTGGCGCGAGCTTAGCGCTGAAGCTAATATTTTCCAGCTCCAACAGCTTATAACTGATAAAAGGGCCATAAACGGATAATCTTTCACCCTGATAACCCAGTATTGGTAAAGGTATGGTGCGGCTACTGAAGTCGTTATATATCTCTTGATTTACTCCTATACCTACACCGTACAAAAAGCCCTGATGAGCGGCTTGCTGTGCTGCTACTTTAGCACTACATAACGCAGCTACAGCTAACACTGCAGCTGAAAAATAACGACAAACGAACATCCGAGAACCTTATTTAGTTAGTCTTAAAGTGAATAATTGTCATATATAACAACATACTATGCTGCTCACTTAATGGCTGTAACTAACTGTATAACTATAAGCCTTGGGCTATCGGTTGGCAGTGTTTTTGCTATAGGTACGTAACTGATGAACAGTCAGTTACACAGAAAATCTTATAGTCTCATTACGACAAAGTCGCTCGGTAATTAGACCGGCACTATCCCTTGGTCATCACACTCATTCATGTCAGTTGTCACTTATCTGAAGTAAAAAGGTTGACGCCATGTGATGTACATATAAGTTATTTAGTACAATTCATATTATCAATTACCATTGATATATTCTTGCCAGGTCTGCTCCCTCACTCAAGTTTAGCTGTGGTATGCCACCGTTTATTTCGATATTGAATGCGTCTATAAGCTTTACATTGTTAAAATCAATAGGGAGCCCTTCTATCATAAAACGTTGTACTTGTTGTGATAGCTCTTCTTTGTCTATATAAGTAGCGCCTACGCTAATAAAATCATCAACAGTTAAAGCCTCATCCTTATTTTTTGCCTTTCTATACTGGTAAAGGTCAAGCAACATATTCCTAAGGGTGAATTTTCCATTTGAGGCCAACCTGATTTGGTTGTCCAGAAAAAAAGCATAGATCAGACCCCGTCGGTAGGGGAGCTTTCCATAATTGGCGTAGTCCGTCCAATAGTTTGCGGCAATGGAATCATTGTGTGCCCCTTTAACGTTACTCTCGTAATGCTTTTTTAGGGTCTCGTCGTTCAGGTAATGCAGAAAATCCTCTTGCTCATAAATTTTGCTGTTTGCCAAATTAATGAGGGTGGTGTAGTCGTTAAACCCTTCACCAAACCATTGATGATCAAAACTTCCCTTACCCAACATCATTTTGATCCCTATCCAGGTATGGGCAGTTTCGTGTGCTGTTACATACTTTTCCCAGGCACCAAATGTTCTTCCCAGCTTCATTACAAAGCCGTTTTTCATCCCAAAGCCACCTGCTCCTATTTCCTTTTGATTATTTTGAAGTGCCGATGCGGCTAAAAAATAGAACGGAAAATCAGTATCGTTCCAAAACCTATGGATGCTTGGGAAATAGCTTTCGAAAAAAGGGCTTAGACTCCCCTGCAAATCATTCCCATACTTGTCCTCTTTCGTAGTCACACTGTAATAGGGAACGTCCATAACATCATATTCCCTAACATCGATATTATCTCCCATGACAAAGTAAACCATTTCGGAAACTTGGTTGTAATAGGCTGAAATCTTTTTCAATGGGTCTCTTTGAGATGGAACAACGGAATTAAAATAGTTAAAGTTTTCGGGATGATCACGCCATATGAAGGATACCAATGGATTACTTTCATCGGTTATTTTTAAGGTAAATTGCTTATTTACCAAGGTTAATAATCCTTTGGTGATAACTGGCCTGAACAGTTCCGTTTGAGATGCTAGCGTTGGCTGATTCTTGTTAAACGAACCGTCTATTTCATAGCGGATCTTGCGTTCTTCAGCCCCATTGTGATGTATGGTGATTTGTCTGGTCGCATAGTCAATCTTGACCACTTCAGGTGGGGCAACACGAATATTTTTGATGACTTTAAATATATCATTCTGTCCACCAAAACTAGGGTCTCCGAATACAAATACAGTACTGTCCTTTTGGGATGCAGAATACGTCAGTTCGACCTCCAGTATAGAGGTGTCTCCGTCCCAGTTAAGCACATAATCCATAAAGGGTTTTTGTGGCGTACAAGCATGGATACCAAAAGTGGATAGAAGTACGAATAGTAAATAAATTGATTTCATCTTGATAAGCCTCATGAGCTAATTATGAAAAAGTCGTCGGTACTAAATAGCTGCTCCTAGCTATCGATCTCCTATGGAAGGTAACTCAGTGTGATTTTTGCAATCAGATCAATTGGCAAAAAGAAATCATCGAGAACTACATTGAGTATAAGCAGAATAACATCAATCAAATAGTGGAAATATTATGCCTGTGTATAGGTCCATTTGATGCTCTGTTGAAGTAAAGGGAAAGCCTTAGCAATCAGGTTTTTCAGGCTGAATTTTTGAGATTTATCCATGGCAGATATAGGTGTGATGTATGGGTAAAACAGACTGGAAGCCATGTTTGACGGAGTGCTCGCTATTGTGGTGCTGTGAATCGAACATCCTATATGTCACTAGCTGTTAAAGTGATTTAAAAATTAAGTTACTACACTTTTTAAGGTAAAGAATTGTTACTCTGAATGCTTTTTTGTTGGTGTCTAACTATTACAATTCCTATAATTAGAATTGGACCAACGATAATATGGCGCATGATTTTATTCAAAAGGATTATCGAACGGAGGCAGTCGCTATTTCAAAGGAGACACAACAATTTCTGCATCTTATCCCCCATCTTTTGCCCACTGGTATTCTGAGAGCAAAGAAGCATCTTATGTGAGCACAAAAAAATCTCCGGGAGGTATCCTGGACTTGCTTGAAGTCATGCGACCAGGTTGCGAGATGTCTCGTCCGGCCTTGCCAGATCTCGTTTTGACTCAGGACATGCTTGGTGGCAGCCGTGTGAGCGGTAGTTCTGGCGGGGGGCGTTTCGATGTGACAAGCGAAAAGAACAGTCTCTATCTTTCTGCGCCGAACTTTGCCAATACGATTACGGTTGATATCAGTCATCAACTTCGCTGTTTGTCGTTTCCTGTAACGCAATGGCAGGGAGTGCTCGATGAAGCATCTGACGGTAAGATATCGTGGGAAGACTTACGGCTTTACAGAGGTTCATTTAACTCGTCAGCTATCCAGTCTACGCTGCGGAAATTGTGGGCATTGTCTGACGAAGAAGGTACTCCGTCGCGTCTAATGGCCCGAGCCGCAGGTTGCGAGATACTGGCTGAGCTCTGTCGTTTGAGTGGAACAGCATTCTATTCAGCAAAGGGGGGCCTTGCACCCTGGGCTATTCGACGTTGTCAGGAGTTGATGCGCGAGCGGCTATCTGAAGACATCAGCCTGGACGAGTTGGCTGCGGAGGCACAACTTTCATCTTATCATTTTGCCCGCATGTTCAAGCAAAGTGTGGGCGTATCACCACTCGTCTACCTGACGCAATTACGGGTGGAGAAAGCCTGTGAGCTTCTTGCATTAACTGATCTTCCAATCATGGATATAGCGTTAAAGACTGGCTACTCGTCTAGTCAGGTACTTGCCAGGGTATTTTTTAAACATCAGCATATGAGTCCGTCTGATTATCGCCGGGCTGTTCGTGTGCCCTATTGTTTTTAGCTTTTGCTGCCGTTTGTGCCCATCTTTGCTCTCTTATTGGTAGATGCTTAACACTGATGTTGACTTGTTGCAATTCAAGTAACTGGAAATATCATCGAAGGATCTGTGTTGATCTCGGGGAAAGATCACAGATAACTTATGCCTATGTATAGGTTCACTTCACTGTCAGCTTTAGTAGACTTGCGGTAACGGTAATCTGATTCTCCGGGATATGACATCAGGAGTTAGAAGGGAAACACTCTTATGGGAAAGAATAGATTAGAGGCATTGTTTGACGGGGTTTTGGCCATTATTATCACTATAATGGTGCTTGAAATGCACATCCCGACAGGGCACAGTTTGGAAGCCTTATTCCCCTTACTACCAGTGATTTTTAGTTATGTGATGAGTTTTATCTATTTAGGCATATATTGGAATAATCATCACCATATGCTCTACGTCTGCGACAAAGTGACAGGGTCTATCCTCTGGGCTAATTTGCATCTGCTGTTCTGGTTATCTCTGATCCCATTTACGACCGCATGGATGGGGGAAAGTCGCTTCTCAGCTCAGCCGGTCGCTTTGTATGGCTTTGTCTTGCTAATGGCCTCTTTAGCTTATTGGATACTGGAACGTAGAATTATTGTTTCGCAAGGCGAGCAATCGAGGTTGAAATACGCGGTAGGAAAGGATTGGAAAGGTCGCTTATCTATGCTGTGTTATCTGTTAGGTGTTCTGCTGTCCTTTGTTTCTCAGTGCTTGGCTTTAGCGCTTTACATTGGCATTGCCATACTTTGGTTGACCCCGGATCAGCGTATAGAGCGTAGTCTGGAACATGACGTTAAAAGTTAAATAAGCGATATCCTAGCGGCTTCTTGCTTGGGAGATATGCAAACGCTCGGTAATACGTACCAGATCGGTAATAGATTTGGTGCGCATTTTGTTCATAATCTGTTTTTTATGTACTTTAATGGTAATTTCACTGACAGCTAGTTCAGCCGCAATTTGTTTGATTAATAAACCACTGATTATAAACTCCAGTACTTGCTGTTCCCGAGGCGTTAGTGAGTTATAGCGAGTAGTCAGCTCACACTGCTCAATACGATGTTGCAGATTGGTCTGATCCGATATCAAAGCTTCCTCCACTGCAGCCAATAACGCATCAGGGCAAACAGGTTTGGTTAAAAACTCTCTGGCACCTGACTTCATCGCCCGCACACTCAGAGGGATAGAGCCATGTCCTGTAATAAAAATCACGGGAATTCTGGCTTCTATGCTGGCCAGTTGTTCAATAATGTCCATACCCGTAGTGTCTGGCATTTGCATATCCAGCAGCAAACAAACCGGACTTTCTGGAATTGTGCTGCTCAAAAAATCTGTACCCGATGCAAAATCACGTACTTGATAATCAGCTGACTGCAGCAGCCTCACTAGCGCAGCTCGCACCAGATCTTCATCTTCCACTACCATCACCAAGCCATTCATTTTTTCCTCCGTTTAAGTGTTTAGATTTAGTCTTTGGCTAAAGGGATAAAAAATGAAAACACGCTGCCAACAGGCTGACGCGCTAATGCAGATAACTTGCCTCCATGCATATCTACTATTGAATGGCAAATTGCCAACCCCATTCCCATACCGTCTTTCTTAGTTGTAAAGAAGGCTTCAAATAAACGGTCTTTTATCTCATCACTAATACCAGGCCCAGTGTCTTCGACCTCGATAAAAATAACCTGCTCGTCTTTTGTAAAAGTGGAGATGGTTAACACTCTTTGTCTGCTACTGACTTCACTCATCGCCTCTATGGCATTCATTAGCAGATTCAACATGACCTGCTGCAACTGCACTATGTCACCCCGAATATATGACGATTGTGCATTCAGCTGCATAACTAATACTACATTACGTCGCTCAATTTCGCGGCGTGCTATGGCCAGAATACCTTTCAGCACATCATGTATATCCAACACATTTAGCGATGCTCTGGTATTTTTAGTTAAAGTCCGAAGGCTTTGTACAATTTGTCCTGCTCTTTGTCCTTCGGATGCTATAGCCTGCAAACTGGCACTGACCTGCTGTAAGTCAGGCACAGAGCGATGCAGCCATCGCAAGCCGGCTCCGGCATTTGTGGCAATAGACATGAGAGGCTGATTAATTTCATGAGCAATAGACGAGGCTAATTGACCTATGGTGGTAATCCGGCACATCCTGACCAAATCGTCCTGTGCCGCACGTAACGCATTTTCAGCAGTCCGCCTTGCAGTGACGTCATTTACTATGCCAACATAATCAACGAGTTTGTTGCTGTCAAAGACTGGGCAGCCTTGCCCCGTCAAATACAAAACACTACCATCGGCTTTAAGAATACGATATTCCACATTAATGGCCGTTTCCATTTGTACTGCGTAATTAATCCGGTCTAACGCAACTTTTTTGTCGTCCGGATGAATACAAGCGGCAAAATCAGCAAATGAAATAGTACGATGCGAAGGGTCTAAGTCAAAGATATGACAAAACTCTTCCGAGCATACTAGGGTGTTTTTATTCAGTTCCCAGCGCCAGCTGCCGGTTCTACTGATTTGCTCACCTATAGCCAATGATGCATCGGCCAGGTGCAATGCTTTTTCTAACTTCTGGCGCTGCTGGTTCATTTCATTGATGTCAGTCTGTAAACGGGCAGCTGTTATAGCCGCAGCCGCGAGAGCTGTAAGAATGGTCAGTGTATTGAGGTACTCATCTTTGAGCCGATCATCATTTTCACTTAGCTCAATATAAAAAATAGCAACTAACTTATTTTGTTTAGTTGCTGGCACACAAAGAGCTGTGAAACCGGAGAAACGTTGAAAATAAGGGTCGATATCATAAGGTGAGTTTTGCTGACCGACATTCGTATACAGCAGTTTTTGTGTCTGAATCGCATTATTTACTAAGGATTTAGGCAAATCGTCCCACTTAGCTTCACAATGCACGGACTCAAAAATGACGCCTTCAGATGTAGTTTTTGCTTTGGCTTCCAATATCAGGCTTTCGCCTTGTGAGTGGAGCAGTAATACCCGCTGCGCGCCAGCCTGTTCAATAATAATGGTCAACAACGCTTCTGATAAAGTTTCATAATCTACTGCTTTGGAGATAGCTTTGGATGTGTTGAGCAGAATAGATAGTTGCTGACTATTGCTATCGTCAGAAATTTGTAATTTTTTATGCTTCATCGGATAACAATGCAATGCCTGTAGCAAAGCACAACCCCTCAAATTGTCGGATATTGTATTCTGCTGACCAGTTTTGATAGCACCCTATGGTCTGTTGCAAGCTTGTTGCTGCGGCTCCAATGTAGGAAAAACAGGTGATGATGATTGCGTGCTTGCCTTTGGAGTTATCCAAGTTTTTTCTCCTTCCCGCCTTTGTTGTGGCCCGGGTTTAAAAGGCTTGTATAGATAAAACCAAATGCTCTAAGAACTTTGTGAAAAATACGTTCAATCCGAACTATGCGTTTTAGCAGCTGCATTTTTAGCCCAAGTAAGAGAGCGAAAGGAAAAGCTATCTTTTACGATGCTAGTGTAGACTGAGTATAGCGGGAGCTGAAGAATGCTGCGTTGCGGTAATTGCTGCTGGTGGCAGATCTTGCTGAATGATTGCCAGTGTACATAAAAGGGAAATTCGTTTTTACAGGCTTATCAGTTATATTTAAAGAGTTACTCATCCCTCAATGAGCGCTTAAGTGGCGCGCATGGCTCGCAGAGAAGTTTTACTTAACTGTTGCGATAGCTGTTTTAAAGAGTGCACAGCAATGATCAAACCTAAAGATTTGTCATTCACCCAATGGCACAGCGAAGGCAAGCATGCTTCCTATGTGCGCGCAAGAAAATCTCCCGGCGGGATCCTTGATCTGCTTGAAGTGGCGAGACCAGCTGGAGATATGTCTCGCCCTGCTGTAACGGATATTGTCTTGTTTCAAGACTTGCAGGGTGGTGGTCGTGTTAGAGGCGACCTCGGAGGGGGGCGCTTTGATGTGACGAGTAAGAAAGGCGACCTTGTTCTTGCTGCACCAAACTTCGCCGCTACTGTCATGAATGATGCTAACCATCAGCTTCGCAGCCTGGCGTTTCCTATGGCGCAATGGAAAAGTGTGCTCGATGAAGCAGCAGATGGCCGGATTTCGTTTGAGAGCTTCTGTATCTACGGGCGAGTGTTTGATTCACCAGCCATTCGCACTCTGCTCAGGAACCTGTGGGCTATTTGTGAAGATGAGGGCGCGCCGTCACGCCTGCTGGCACGGGCCGCTGGCTGCGAGATCCTTGCCGAATTGTGTCGATTGAGTGGGGCAATGTTCGAACCAGCAAAGGGTGGCCTTGCTCCCAGGATAGTGCTGCGTTGTCAGGAATTGATGCGAGCACGGCTTTCTGAGGACATCAGCCTGGACGAGTTGGCGGCGGAGGCGCAGCTGTCTCTTTATCATTTCGCACGCATGTTCAAACAAAGCGTTGGCGTGCCACCAAGGGTCTATCTGACGCAATTACGGATGGAGAAAGCCTGCGAACTTCTCGCCTTTACTGACCTTTCAATCACTGAAATAGCGTTGAAAATTGGCTACTCGTCCAGCCAGGTGCTGTCTCGGGTGTTCTTTAAATATCAGCACATGAGCCCCTCCGATTATCGTCGGGCTGTCCCAGTAACGTCTTACATTAGAATTTAAAGCAGTTTTTTGTTTTATCCTTGGATAAACTTATTGTTACTCTTCAAGAAAAAAGCGTCAGATTGAAGCTTTTGATTTGCACTGATCAGGCGAATTGTTGGTAGAGAGTCTAGATTTAAGAGAATGCTATGGATATTTTTCAGGAGCCAAACCCATGGAGGAACTTTCTTTCACCAAATGGTACTGCGAAGGCCAACAAGCGAACTACGTGCGCGCGCGAAAAGCCCCTGGCGGTATTCTGGATCTTATTGAAGTAGCAAGGCCGGCGGGGGATATGTCTCGCCCCGCGATACCCGAACTTGTTTTGTATCAGGACCAGTTGGGTGGCGGCTATGTCCAGGGCAATGCAGGAGGAGGTCCTTTCAAACAGTTGAGTGATAAGGGCGCGCTCTATCTCGCTGCACCGAATTTTGACAACACTGTTATCGCGAGCGCCGATCATAAATTACGTAGTTTATCTTTCCCTGTGATTCACTGGCAGAAAATACTTGATGAAGCTGGCGGTAGCTCAGTAGACTATTTACGGCTTTACCGAGGCGCATTTCATTCGCTGGCCATCCAATTAACTTTAAGGAATCTTTGGGCATTATCGGAAGAAGAAGGCGCGCCGTCTCGTTTGCTTGCGCGAGCCGCAGGTTGTGAGATATTGGCCGAGCTGTGTCGGTTGAGTGGGGCGCCATTAATACCGGTAAAAGGTGGATTGGCGCCGTGGGTAACCAGGCGATGTAAGGAATTAATGCACGCGCGCTTGTCGGAAGACATTTGCCTGGATGAGTTGGCAGCAGAAGCGCAGTTGTCGCCTTACCATTTCGCCCGCATGTTCAAGCATAGCTTTGGTGTACCACCACGCGTTTATCTGACGCAATTACGGATGGAGAAAGCCTGTGAGCTTCTCGCCTTAACTGACCTTTCAATCACTGAAGTAGCTTTGAAAATTGGCTACTCGTCCAGCCAGGTGTTATCTCGGGTGTTCTTTAAATATCTGCACATGAGCCCCTCCGATTATCGTCGGGCGGTTCGAGTTTAGCACCTGGCGTTGTCTTTGCTCACCACCCAAGAGGACCTCTGATCACAACGGAGGATACCTGAACCCACTTCAATCCAGTTTAACCATTCCCCAGGCTTCTTAATATGACATATCACTAACTTAGGTATGCTCAAAAGTTCAGAGCTTTAGTGTATCGCCTATGGTTCTCAGTAAAAGTTCTACATCCACCGGTTTTGTTAAAAATAGTAAAGCCCCGGCACGGGCTATTCGTAACTGAGTGTTCAGATCTGCATTCCCTGAGATAAAGACTGTAGGAATATTCACTTCTACAGCACGCAGCTGTTCAAACAACTCAATACTATTGATGCCTTTGAGTTTCACATCAAGCACCATAAAATGGATACTGCTGAGTAAATCGCTTTGCAATACGGCTTCAGCTGATTCAAATAATAATGTTTTATAACCAACTGAACTCAATAAGTTATCTAGCCCAGCGCGGACAGACAAATCATCATCGACAATTGCAATCAGAGTTCCTGAACCATCAAGTTCCTGCATACGATTCCTGTACTGCTTAGCAAGTAAAGATCATTGAGAGTCCGCAGCCTTGGGTCGGTTATTGCAATTATTCAGCACTGAATAAACACATCAGGTGTTAGACATCGTCTTTAGTATTAGTATCTTTTTCTGTTTTAGCTTTCGAGACTAAAGTGACTGGCGTACCGGTAATTTTAGGAACACACTCTGTTTTAAACCATAGCATAGTCACAGGCTGACCTGCGACTAATTGTTTCACTAAAGGTACAATTTGTTCGCCAATCAGCATGCCAAGCAAACCTAACAAAGCAATGGCTGGCGGTGCTGGCGAGCGCACTTGCATCAGTGCATAAATAATACCGACCAGCAAACCGGCACCAAGCGACAACAAATATAATTTCATACAAAACTCCACTGGCAGAACAGCCTGAAAGGTTCGGGTCAGCACGCTTTATCCACCAGCTAACCCGAATAGGGCGCTGTGCTCAATAGACTGACAGCTAAGCTTTGGTGCAGCAAAGATCAGCTGTCAGTCCCACAGCAAGCTTATTTAGCAGCGACAGGAGCTAGCGTTTCATGAGTTCCTGTTGTGCGTTGTGGTGCTTTATGCACCATGGTGTAGGCGTAATCAACGCCCATACCGTAAGCACCTGAATGCTCTTTCACCAAAGTGGTCACTGCCTCGTAAGTATCTTTGTGTGCCCAATCGCGTTGCCATTCCAGCAGTACTTGCTGCCAGGTCATAGGCACAACACCGGCTTGAACCATACGCTGCATTGCGTAATCGTGCGCTTCTTTAGTCGTGCCGCCTGAGGCATCAGCCACCATATAAATTTCGTAGTCGCCTTCGAGCATGGCGCATAGTGCAAAAGTGGTGTTACAAACTTCAGTCCATAAACCAGCCACTACGACTTTCTTTTTGCCGTTTTTGGCTAAAGCATCGCGAACTTTCTGGTCATCCCATGAGTTCATTGAGGTGCGTTCCAGTATTGGCTTACCTGGGAATACATCCAATAACTCAGGATAGGTGTACCCGGAAAAACCCTGAGTTTCTACTGTAGTGATGGTGGTGGGAATGTTAAAAATCTTGGCCGCTTTAGCCAGACCTACCGTATTGTTTTTCATGGTTTGTCTGTCCATCGACTGCACACCAAAGGCCATTTGTGGCTGGTGGTCGATAAAAATCAGTTGACTGTTATGTGGAGTCAGTACTTCAAGTTTAGGGTTTGCCATTTACTTAATTCCTTCTTTGGTCAGTCACAAGATCATTACAAAACTGTGTTGACTTGATTAATAAGCCTGGTTCTGTGAGCACAACTTCAGCAACGAAAAACTTCAATAAGCTATGCTCACTCAGTGAGAGTCAGGTAGCAAAGCGGAGTAGATACAATTTTCATCACAACCGACTCGTTACCCTGGTAGTCTGAATAAATCGTCAGAGCTCCACATATACTAGAAGTGCATTTGGTCTTTCACCATTATCTGTTTGTATAGCTAGACGGGATGCTGGATTTTTCCCAAACTTTAATCACTGAAAAAGTTTTTACCGCCCCGAAGCCTTACTAGCACTTAGTGGGCATGCTATTTACAGAGGAGTCATACCAATGGATAAATCTTCAAGCAATGATTTGATCCTGATTAATGGTCGTTTTCATACGATGGATAAAGAACAACCAGTCGCCAGCGCCGTATTAATCCGCGACGGCAAGTTTGTTGAAGTGGGCGCTACAGCAGAAGTGCTGCGTCATCAGACTGAACAAAGTCAGGTTATCGATCTCAAGAACCATACTGTAATTCCGGGTTTAAATGATTCCCATCTCCACTTGATCCGAGGCGGTTTAAACTACAACCTGGAACTACGCTGGGAAGGAGTGTCTTCTGTTGTGGATGCTCTGGCGATGCTCAGAATTCAGGCCGACCGTACACCTCATCCGCAGTGGGTTCGGGTAGTGGGTGGTTGGACAGAGTTTCAGTTTGCTGAAAAGCGTATGCCCAGCTTAGATGAAATTAACAAAGCAGCTCCTGATACGCCGGTGTTTTTATTACATTTGTACGACAGAGCTTTGTTAAACCGGGCTGCTTTAAAAGCTGTGGGTTACACCAAAGATACTCCTAACCCTCCAGGTGGCGAAATTCAGCGGGATGCCAAAGGCAATCCGACCGGTATGCTAATAGCCCGTCCTAATGCGATGATCCTTTATGCGACTCTTGCAAAGGGGCCAACTTTGCCTCTTTCTCATCAGGTCAATTCAACGCGGCAGTTTATGCGGGAGCTCAATCGTTTGGGGGTCACTAGCGTTATCGATGCTGGAGGTGGTTTCCAGAACTACCCTGATGATTATCAGGTCGTCGAACGACTGGCCAAAGCAAATCAACTCACAGTGCGAATTGCCTATAACCTTTTTACTCAAAATAAAGGCGCGGAGCTGGAAGACTTCCAGAAGTGGACCCAAATGATCACTCCGGGTCAAGGAGACGATTTTTACCGCCATAATGGTGCTGGTGAGATGCTGGTGTTTTCCGCTGCCGATTTTGAAGACTTTGTCGAACCCAGACCTGATTTAGCCGACGACATGGAGCAGCAGTTGGAACAAGTAGTACGGCATCTGGTGGAAAACCGTTGGCCCTTCCGCTTGCACGCAACCTACAACGAATCCATTCACCGTATGCTGAATGTGTTTGAAAAAGTGAATAAAGACACGCCATTTAACGGCCTACGCTGGTTATTTGATCATGCAGAAACCATCACTGAAAAAAATATCGAACGGGTGCGGGCTTTAGGCGGCGGCATTGCTATTCAGCACCGTATGGCCTTTCAGGGCGAATATTTTGTCCGCCGTTACGGCCAACAGGCGGCACAAAATACACCGCCAGTGGCCCGAATGTTAGAAATGGGCGTGCCTGTAGGGGGCGGCACAGATGCCACTCGTGTTGCAAGTCACAACCCATGGACAGCTTTGTATTGGTTAGTATCAGGTAAAACCGTAGGTGGTATGCCTTTATATCTGGACAAAGATTGCTTACCCCGCGATACCGCATTAGAACTCTGGACTGCGGGCAGCGCCTGGTTTTCCGGCGAAGCTGAG
Source organism: Rheinheimera sp. 1928-s (assembly GCF_029269265.1). GTDB lineage: Bacteria > Pseudomonadota > Gammaproteobacteria > Enterobacterales > Alteromonadaceae > Pararheinheimera. Next base: position 562,002 of record NZ_JARIXP010000004.1, on the reverse strand, counting down.
AAAAAAGGCCGGATCAAAGCAGGGCAGCTTGCGGATTTAGCCGTACTGAGTTCAGACTTTTTTACTGTCCCTGAAGAGGAAATCAAAGGTATTGAGTCTGTGATGACTGTGGTGGATGGTCAGGTAGTTTATGCTGTTGACGATTTCTCAGACCATGGGCCTGCGCCTATACCGGTTCTTCCTGAATGGTCACCTGTGGCTATGTATCCTGGTCATGCCAGAGTTCATCCGCAGCTGAATAATTTACCGCATCAGTGCTCTGGCTCTTGCGGTGTACATGGTCATTCGCATGATGTCGCGCGTCGCTCTGATCTACCGGTATCGGACCATAATTCGTTTTGGGGGGTGTTAGGTTGCAGCTGTTTTGCTTTCTAAAGACAGGAGCTGAACAAATGAAACTAACCCCGAGTCTTTTACAACAGCCTGATACGGGGGCTGTTAGTCAGCGACGCTGTATGGGGCTGCTTGACTCCAATAAAGACGGTTTGCCGGCCTTAGTTTTGGCTGCATAGCTTTGGCTGGGGCTGAATGTTTTATGTCTCCCCAGCTACTAAAAAGGATCCACATTATGAGTATCGAATCTAAACATAGGTTTCAGGCCATTAGCTTAGGTTTTCTGGCTGGCTATGTGAACACCCTGGGTTTTGTTGCTTTATTTGGTTTGATGACTGCCCTGGTGACAGGTAACTTTATACTGATAGGTGCTAACTTAGTCAGTGAGTCGAACTCCGCAGTGCTGATTAAGTTTTTAGCATTTCCGGCTTTTATTGTGGGCATAGCTGCTATTCGCATCTTAACTATTTGGCTCGACAGTAAACACCAGCAAAGTTTACAAATCCAAATGACCGTTTTACTGCAGCTGGTTCTGCTCGTGGCGTTTATGGTGACAGGTTTGTTGGCCTCTCCTATTGGTAATGAGCAAACCACTGGAGCTATCATTTGCGGCATGTTTGGGGCAGCTGCGATGGGCGCACACAGTGCTTACACTCGTTTGTTGCTGCCTCATCTGGCACCAACATCGATGATGACAGGTAATGTTACGCAAATAGTGCTGGATGCGATGGAGCTGATGTTAGGAAAAGGTGATACAGCCACTAAAGTAAGAATGTCTAAATCTTTATGGACTATAGCTGCATTTGCTACAGGTGCTATCGTGGCTGGCTTTAGTTATGTAACTTTGGGGTTTTGGGCTTTATTGGTGCCTATTGGCATTCTGATATGGCTGTTACGCCAGGAACATTATTGCGACCTTGAAGTGACACAAACCTGAGGTGTTAACTAGTTGCAGCGCAGCACTGGGTATCTACAATAAATGCTTGCTTTTCCAAATGCTTATCATACGCCACCTGAGGATGCTTAGTGTCGTCACATGCTCAAGAGAGTGCAGTTCAGATTGGATACAAAAGAGTTAGGCATAGCTTCTAAGGAAAAAGGTATTGATATTGTTCTGAAGTCTGTATTGATAACTGTGATACGGCGTCTCTGATCTTTCCGAGATACTGTGACTCCTTCTTGTTTACATACAACAGAACTGGCAAGCGATGTTCAGATACAATTTTGACATTATCTAAAGCACCCTTTACCTCCGATTCATAAACAATACGTGGAATGATTGCATAGTCTAATCTGTGTGCCTTTAACATCATTATAATCTGCTGATAGTTGTTTACTTCCACTGTTGTTGCATCAATAGAACTTGCTATCTCTTTGTGAGCATCGGCTCCGTTGAGGAGTGCTATAGCGGCGCTGCTTTTTGATGGTACAGTTCTTTCCATAGCGACTACATAAAAAATGACAGAATATAAATCAAATACATGGGCTTGTTTCATGAGTCGTTTATTCATTAACGCGACAAGTATCGTCGATTTTCCACTCTCAAACATATGCACAGCCCGAGGGTATGGGAAAGCCTGGATAGTACTATTACCTTCGTCGATTGCATCAGCAATTATTTGGCTGATCTTAGTGTTGATACAGTGAACTTCACTTGATGGCTCACAACCATAGGGCGGGAGGTCTATGACGGCATAGACTCTGCTGTCTGCGTAGGCTGCAAACGCAATAAATGGAAGAATTAGTATCAACGAAGTAATAAAGTTTTTTAAATGGTTATACATTTTTATTAAACGACCTTTTGATTGAGGGTCTATCTGATTAGGCTGCATTGCAGCTGAAATATATTCATCTGAGTAATTCGGAACCCATTTTTAGTAAATGACAATATCCAGGAATTTGCGCGTCGTTCAATAATGGAACCTGATTTATAGTGAACAATTACATAGTGACACTTAAAGATCCTTAGCGAAGATTAATTATTTGCTATTCAAATTATCCTTATTTGTAGTGGTCAACAAATTAGGCAATCTACACGGATAAATCTTAAATGTAGTTTAAAAAAAGGGGGGCTCAGCGACAGCTATAGTTACAGCAGGTAGTAGTGGAACATCATCTCCATAGGTCGCTAAGGCTCGACTATCCATCTCTTTCAGTTCTTCAGTCAAATCTAACTCGGTGAACGGATTCCCCGGTCAATTCATATGTATAGGCCCGTATATTTACAGGCCATATATTACTCGTTGCGTAAGGCTTTCACCGGATCAGTCAGCAATACCTGACGCAGTGGAATAAAGCTGCAGAGTAGGGCGGCAAAAGTCAGTATTCCCAGTACGCCAGCTACAAGGCCCCAGTTCGCTTGAAACATCAGTTCCGGCTGAGTACGGCTAACGGCAGCAATAAAGAAAAAGCAGCAAAAGCCCAGCAATAATGCAGCGACAATAGGTTGCGCCAGCTTGCTCAAATTATCTTTCAGCAATTGCTTTAAGCTGGCACCCATCGCCATTTCTACGCCGAGCTGATAGCGCCGAGCCTGCACCAAATAACTGACTATGCCTGCAATACCTGCCAGTACTGTAAGTAAGCTCATCAAAGCCAGCGTTGCGGCTAACGCCGCTGCCAGCCGATTTGGCAGCGTAAAGTAATCGAAAGCTGCTTGTACAGTGGTGAGTTCTGACAGATCCAAGCGTGGGTCTTGTGCACGCAACATATCTAACAACGCAGTATCACTCAGCGAGCTGTCAGCGCTGAGTTTTAATAAATAACTGTAGTCGCGCCGCTCGATATTTTTGCGGGGGTAAAACACTTCATCTACTTCAAAGCCTGGGTTGCCGGGGAAGTTGGTATTGGCCACTATGCCGATAATCGGCCTCTGGGTGCTGTCACTATTGAGTGATACTGTTTGCCCCAGAGCTGGACTACCACTTAAGCGGGCAATGCGATCAGCAAAGCGCTGATTGATGATCACCGGATAATGCTCTAAATCAACCTGTTCTGCGCTAAAGTCCTGTCCAGTCAACTCCAGCCCATAAAACCCAAAATAACCGGGCAATACAGCAATGAGCCGGGCTGAAGTAATAAGATCCCCCTGGGCATTACTTACCCCGCCCTGATTGCGTGTTTTTACAGCGCGAGGTTCAGATACAGCGGTCACTTGTTGTACTCCGGGCATAGCTGCAAGGTTCTGCAACAAGATCTGGTGGTTGTTTTGCTGCTGCTCGGGGTTATCTAAACTGCTGTAATTAATGGTGACTGACCACAGATTGGTACTATCTATGCCGGTTGGCCGGTTTGCTTCTGTCCAGGCCGCGACAAACACATGGGCGGTGGCCAGCAACACCAACAAGGACAACAATAACTGTACCCCAATTAAGCTATGTGCTACACCCTGCCGTAATTGTTTGCCTGCACCTTTACCGCTGCTCTGTAGGCTGGCCATCAACTGCTGCTCGCGCACACCACTGAGTTCAATCCAACTAAATAACAACGCAATAATCAGTAGCACCAGGGCGGTCAGGAGTAACATCAGGCCATCTATCCGTAACGCACTGATGCGAGGTAGCTGTTCGGCCGCAACTGAGGCAATTACACCAAAACCAAGCCATGTCAGCAGCAGCGCCAGTAGGCCGGAACCCGCTAGTAAAGCAATATTATGGCGGAACACCTGATAAAACATTTGTTTTTTGCTGGCACCAAAAGCGTAACACACCGCCAGGGGTTGCAAACGTTTTACCGCCCGTGCCAGCTGCATGCTGGATAAATTGACCAAGGCTATCAGAGTGAGTAAGGAAACCCCTGCCAAAAGCATCAGCACCAAAGGGCCGGAGTCCCCTTGAATTTGCTGTCGTAACGGTACAACCTTGCCATAGTACTCAAACATAGTTTGCATTTCAGGGTAACGCTCGACATAAGACTGTTTGACGAGCTGATAGGCCTCGGCATCAGCGTCTTGCAGGCTTACTCCTGGCTTTAGCCGACCCAAAGCAGCAAAAGTGGAGGAATAGCCGCTAAAGGTGCGAATATCTATAAGTTCATCCATATCCAGCGGAAGCCAAATCGCTTCATGTGCATCATTTAAATTTGGTATTTCCAATACCTGTTTTAATACGCCGATCACAGTAAACTGACGTTGATTCAGCTGAATCGTTTGACCCACTATGTCTGAACGGCCCTGATAATGTTCCTGCCAAACGGACTGACTTAACACCACAGAGGGTTGCTTGTTACCTACCAGCTCTTGTTCGTTAAACAGCCGGCCTAACAAGGGTTCTACCCCCATCACATCAAAAATATCATGTGCTCCAAACAGCACTGATACTTTTGGCCGTGTCGGTTGATCCAACAGTTTATATTCGGTTTGAAAGCTAAAATACACAGCCATATGCTCAATAAGCTGGCTTTTTTGCTGCAAATCAAACAGGGTTTGCACATTGCTGGATTGGTTTACCGCGCCTTGATAATTCAGCTCAGCACCTATGTGATAAAGCTCTTGATCGTTTTTATACGGCAGCGGGGCAAAAAAGGTAATATTGACCAGACTCAGCACACTAAATAGCAAGGTCAGGGTCAATACCAGACTTAATACCACAGTTAAATAATATTGCCGGGCTTGCCGAAAGCCACGCCAGATCATGCTCCAGCTCATGCCTCTTGCTCCAGAGTTTTCACAGTAGAGGTGCTGCTAACAACCTGACCGTCCAGCAAATTGATTTGCCGGTGTGCCATATCGGCGTAACGCGGGTCGTGGGTCACCAAAATGATGGTGGTCCCTTGTTGGTGTAAATCAGACAGCAACGCCATCACTGCGTCGCCATTTTTCGAATCGAGGTTCCCTGTGGGCTCATCCACCAACATGATGCCAGAATTGGCTGCGAGGGCGCGGGCGATCGACACCCGCTGCTGTTGACCACCAGATAACTGATTAGGAAAGAGCATTGCTTTATCGGCTAAGCCGACTTTTTCTAAACATTCCAGCGCCCTGGCCTGGCGTTGCTTGACGCTGTCGCCGCGGTACTTTAGTGGCAATGCCACGTTATCCAGTACTGTATATTCGTCAATCAGATTAAAGGCCTGAAATACAAAACCAATACGGCGACTACGCATTTGCGCCCGCTGCTCAGCATTCATATCAGATACTAACAAATCATCAATGTAATATTCGCCGCTATCAGGGGTATCCAGCAGCCCCAGAATATTGAGCAAAGTCGATTTACCACAACCGGAAGGGCCGCAAATGGCCACATATTCGCCTTCATGCACACTAAAACTTACACCATTAAGTACGGCTTGCTGTTGCTGACCCGACTGAAATGCCTTTTTGAGTTGTTTTACTTTTAATACATCAGTTTTCATCGCCACTTCCTTACTGAGTCAGTTTCAGTTGCGTCACGCTGCTATCAAGTTGCAAGTCGCTAACAATAATACGATCACCTGGCTTCAGCCCTGAGACCACTTCTATTTGCTGACCAGAGGCTTTGCCAAATTGAACTGGTACTCTTGTTCCTAGTTGATTCGCATCCAGTTTAAACAGGTCTACTTGCGCATCTTCGGCAATACCTGCAGGGCGGTCGACAAAGCTTATTTGGCCACGGTTTTGACCATGGATCCGTGCATCCACCATCTGCATGGGGCGGATATCGCTGCTTAATTGCTCTGGCAATAAAATATCTACCTGCACAGCGCCATCGGCAACGACAGGATCAATACGTACCACCTGTCCCGTAACAATGCCGTGGCGACTGTCCACTTCAGCGATAGCGCCCACTTGCAGCATACGCACCTGCATTTGTGGTACTTTCACTTCTGCAACTAAAGGAGACAGACTTCCAACCAGAGCTAACTCATCCCCAATGTTAACGCTTTGTCCTAGACTTACAGGTAATCGCTGCAGAACACCCTTCAAACCAGCTTTAACAACTAACTGCTGTAGCTGATAAGTGGCATTATTTAGTTCGGCTTCAGCTTGTTGAACATCTTCCTGCTGTATCAGCAAATATTGTTGATGTACTTCCTGTAGGGTAGCCAGTTTTTGTTGCTCTAACTGATAACGCTCGGCGAGCTGTTCGGCGCGGGCTCGGCTGCGACGTGCATCCATGCCTGAGATAATACCAGCAGTTGCCAGCGGTGCTTCGGCTTCAACCTGCAATCTGGCTAACTCTGCTTCGGACCTCAGTTCAGCCAGTTGTGATGTCTGCTCTAAAATTTCACGCTGTTGCTCTAGCGCCAGCCGACGACTATTGCTGCGTTTATTGTGTAAATTAGCCAGTGCCTGCTGTGCAGCTACTTCAAGGGAGGGGTTTTTTAACGTCAGAATAATACTGTCCTGCTCGACGACAGCGCCGGGCCGAAGCTTAATTTCATCGACTGTTGCCATACTGCTGGCAGTAAGCAAACGTTGATTTTGCGATTGCAGGCTGCCATAACCTGTGACTCGTTGAGTAAAATCACCGCTTTGTACTGTAGCAACGCTAACGCTGGCAGCACTGATGTAATACAAACCGCCAGCAAAACCTATAGTCCAGCCGCTGATAAGCAGCAGGGCTGATAGTAGCCCAATTGCGCTGTATATCAGTGTACTGAGATTGTTTTTCATACCAGAACCTGTGGGAGTTGATCAGGATATAGCAAATTAAAAGCGGCGTTATCAAACTTATGCATTTGATGATGCTTGGGGAACCCTGTATCACCCATGCTTTCATTCAGTGTTTTGGTGAGGAAATGTGTTGGCTTGTCTAAATGGCATTGGCCGTGCAGAAATGGAGATTCATTGAACACACCTGCATCAGTGTAATCTTTGCTCATTAGGCTATTCCTCTTAATTAACATAGAAAATGTTAGACCAAGCGCTATAGCTTCGTAACTATCCTTAAGTATAGGTATGTTATTGCAAACATCCCCTAAAATCGCATAGTGGCCATAAAGCTGGCGGTGGTAAAATTTCTGGGGGCGAGATCAATGATGCAAGTTGATTCATTAGGTTTTAAATTAAGTGCGGGTATGGCGGTATTGATTATTTTTGTAGTGTGATGGCTTACGATACTGAGCTGGTCTTCTACTAAAAGTAACAATGATGCGGCGATTCGATTACTTAATCAGTCTCTCCAACAACAAGCAGAGTCTACATTGAGTGATGCTGCTGCCCCTATTTCTGCTGAAACTTCGGCGCTGATTAACCGGAACTTTGATCCTACAGGCTTTCACGACCAGCGCAAGGTGAGGGGGAGTCAAAAGATTACCCCTCACTGTCGCATTCAACCAATCATTAGCTCGCCGCCAGTTCCCGACGCACTATCTCGGCCCCTGCTGTTAATGCATTCAGTTTGCCTCGAGCTATATGGCGGGGTAACGGGGCCATGCCGCAGTTGGTGCATGGGTAGAGGTGGTGCGCGTCGACAAACTGCAGCGCCTGGCGCAAAGTCGCTGCTACTTCCTCTGGTGTTTCAATATTGTGGCTGGCGACATCAATAGCGCCGACCATCACTTTTTTGCCGCGAATAAGTTCTAAAAGCTCCATTGGAACACGGGAGTTGTGACATTCCAGCGAGATGATATCAATGTTGGATTTTTGCAGCTTAGGAAACACAGCCTCATATTGTCGCCACTCTGAACCTAGCGTTTGTTTCCAGTCGGTATTGGCTTTAATGCCATAGCCATAACAAATATGCACTGCAGTTTCGCACTGCAGCTGTTTCAGGCCGTCGGCGGCTTGTTCCAAAGCGGCAATACCCCAGTCGTTTACTTCATCAAAAAACACATTAAAGGCTGGCTCATCAAACTGGATAATATCCACACCGGCTTCAACCAGTTCTTTGGCTTCCTGATTCAGAATTTTGGCAAACTCAAAGGCTAGTTTTTCGCGGCTTTTGTAATGTGCGTCGTGCAATGTATCAATCATAGTCATAGGGCCTGGCAGCGCCCATTTAATGCGTTGGTTGGTTTGCTGGCGTAAAAATTTGGCATCTTCAACAAAGACCGGTTTTTGCCTGCTGACCGGGCCGACCACTGTAGGCACGCTGGCATCGTAGCGGTTGCGGATACGCACTGTTTCGCGTTTTTGAAAATCAACGCCGTCCAGATGCTCGATAAAGGTAGTGACAAAGTGTTGGCGTGATTGTTCGCCGTCACTGACGATATCAATGCCAGCCAGCTCTTGTTCATGCAAAGACAAACGTAAAGCGTCCTGTTTGCCGTCTGTTAATTCCTGATCCTGCAATTTCCACGGCGACCATAAGGTTTCAGGTTGGGCCAGCCATGAAGGTTTAGGTAAGCTGCCGGCCGTTGAAGTGGGGAGTAATTTTTTCATTAATATTTTGCTCGTTCGTTAAATTAAATGCTGTGTGGGCTAATGCCCTTAATACCTGCGAGGTTTAGCGCTGCGCTATTTTTAACGCAGGGCTTTCTTTAACGCTGCGCTTGGCTCTGTTCAAGCACACGGCTTAACAGCGCCTGGTGCGGCTTGATAAAGTGTTCGTGCGCAAACTTGCCTTGTTCCACCGCTAATCTGCTGCGCTCTTCTCTGTCGTAGACTATGTCTGTCAGGGCGTGATCGCGGTTTTTTAAATTGGGCTGATAACGCTCTCCGGCGGCGGCATGGGCGTTGTAAATTTCAGGCCGGTAAATGCGTTGAAAGGTTTCCATGGTGCTGATGGTGCTGGCCAGCTCCAGGTTGCTGTAGTCGTTCAGCAAGTCGCCAAAGAAGTAAAAAGCCAAAGGCGCGGCGCTGCCAGCAGGCATAAAGTAGCGAACCTCTAAGCCCATTTTTTTGAAGTACTGTTCGGTTAAAGAGGTTTCATTTGGCTGGTATTCAACCCCTAAAACCGGGTGTTGATTGCTGGTGCGCTGATAGGTTTTGTTATCGGACACACTCAGGCAAATCACAGGTGGCTTGGTAAAGTGGTGCTGGTAAACCTCTGAATTGACAAAGTATTGAAAGAGTTTGCCATGCAGATCACCAAACTGATCCGGAATGCTGAAGCTAGGCTGGTTTTTGTTATGTTCCGGCAGCACCAGGCTGAAATCATAATCCCGCACATAGGAGGAAAAGTTATTGCCAACAATGCCTTCAATGCGCTGGTTGGTTTTGCTGTCAATAATGGTGGTTTTTAATACTTCAATGGCCGGGAAGTGATGGTCATTGCTCTCGCTGGTGTCTTCTATCTGAATAGCCACAGAAATAATATCCAGCTGCAGCGAATAACGATCTGAGTTTGGGTTATCCCAACACACCAGACTATTAAAACGGTTGTTGATCATGGCTAAGGTGTTGCGCAGATTCTGCTGACGGCGCTCACCGCGAGCTAAATTGGCAAAGTTAGTGGTGATACGGGTATTGTCTGTCGGCTGATAATTCTCATCAAAACCAATACTTTTAATGCTAAATCTGAAGTTGTTCATAGTACTTGGTATCCTATTTGCCTGTCAGCCGTTTCACAGTGGTTTTTACTCTGCGCGGCTCAAATATCCATTAAGAAGTCTGGATGTCTAAATCCTATGTGTCTGTTATACGCGGATGGCTGGATGAAGAAAAATGGTTTTATTTCATCTGCTGTATGAAGGATCTTCATGTTGGGGTTTTAGAGGATGTGATTGCCTGTTTAGGGGGCGCACTCAAGAGGCTGCGTTCATGCTTTGTACTAGTGTCAGAAGCGGGCGAGACCTTGATGGAAAGAGTTTTTGTCAGTAAGGTTAGTACTGAATTGTTTTACTTCAGGAGTATTACCGTGACACAAACTTTATCTGCTTGGCTGGAACAGGGAGAAGAGCGGGAACGCTTAACTCGTGAAGCTTTGGCAGATGTAGATGCTGGGCTGGTGATCGATCACCAAGCTGTGCAGGCATGGGCCGAAAGCTTAGGTAAAGATAATCCTTTAGCGGTGCCGGGCTAATTGAAACTGAAGCGGGCCAGTAAAGTTGATAACCTTAGTTTTAATTGATAGCTTGGTATCTGGTTGCTTTCACTTCAATGTTATAACTTGATGATAGATATGGATGTTTATGAAAATTAGTACTTTTATCTTCCTTTTGTCATTCACCCCCTTTGTTGTACTAGCGCAAATGTTGCAGGTCGAGCAACAAACTATCGAACTCTATCTACCCGGAACCTGGGTATGTGATTTCACTACAGATATAACCGGCATGAGTGCATCGGGTCGTAGTGAGGACACTTATACCAGTAACGGGAGGTTCAATTCGGTTGCGAAAATTAAGATTCAACTTCCTGGTGAGAAGGCAGCTACTAAATATTTAGCCACTGCCACTGGTACTTGGGCGCTAGATGGGAACCAGTTAACAACCACCGGAAATATCACAATGCATGAACAAAGCAGCAATTCCTCACAACAAACGTCAGAGGATGCAAACCCCTTGGAGTTACCTGAGATTATCGATGTCGTCGAAATAGTGGAAATTAACGAGTCGAAATTCATTATGAAAAACCAACCTAAAGGCTCATTGACTGAGTGTTCTAGGAAAGTTGGTTAGACATGATCACAACAGAGTTTTACGGAGTTCGATTTATTTGTGCTTAATACATTTTTGAATCTATGGGGCTATTGGTTTCCTGTATTTTTGCTGCTTAAAGGCTGTGCCAGCCTGCATCTCTAGTAAATCAAGTCAGCTATGTCAGATTTCATGACAGTATTTTCCAGCTAAAAGCAGTAAATAAAGATGGAAAACTAATTCCGAAATAGCGGGATAAAGAGGTCACCAAATTTATCCGCTACCCATCCATCATCAAATTTCCTCCTACGGCTGAAAAACTGTTTCTTCGTAACTGCGACTATCCACCGGACAATAATGCAAGAATTCTGGAGGATCTTTCTATCGCCATTGATTCTGCCTGAGCCAGAGTAGTGCTGAACAAAAACAGACCAGAACACAGCTGGTCTGTAGCACTAATGAGCAACAGGAGAAATCACTATGACAGTACCAAGCCGCTTGTTTAGCAGCATGCTGTTAGTTTTAGCCATAATGACCAGTTTTTTTGCGCAGGCCAGTTCGGATAAGGCCGTTGCAGAGAAAAACAAAGCCTTTATTACTCAGGCATTTGCCAAGTGGGCCGCTGGTGGCAGCACATTTTTTCAGGATGTGCTGGCAGAGGATGTGGTGTGGACTATTAAAGGCACCAGCCCGGCTGCAGGCACTTACAAAGGCCGCGCTGTGTTTATTGAGCAGGCCGTTGCGCCATTCGCGGACCGTCTTTCTTCCTTCGTCAAACCCAAGGTGAATGACATCTGGGCTGATGGCAATGATGTGGTTGTGTATTGGGACGGATCAGCTGTTGCCGTTGACGGTAAGCCCTATAACAACAGCTTTGTCTGGATTTTCCGGATGCAGGGGCTGCGTGCCACTGAAGTGATAGCTTTTCTCGATTTAACTCAATACGACAATGTAATTAATCGTATTCCGCTTGCAAAATCTTTTGTTGAAAAAGGAGATAAACCAATGAGTGCACAACACCCTTATCTGGGCATGTGGGTCACAGCCGATGGCAGGATCCGTCAGGAGCTGCTTGCCAATGGCCGCTATGACGAGGCCCGTGGTAACAAAAAAAGTGCTTATCAGGGGCGCTACCAAGTCAAAGGCAACCAGATTGATTATTGGGACGACACAGGCTTTACCGCTGACGGTGTGTTTGTCGATCAAAACACCTTACATCACGGCGGCATGATCTTTCGCCGCAGTCAGTAGCCCGGCAGTAGCAGAAGCATCCCGGGACCAATGCGCCCGGGACACTTTAACCTTTAAGCCTTAACACATCGTCATTTGTGTGGATCTTACCGACATACAACAACTAAAGGATCTGTGAGCGAGTTCTGATCAGCACTAACCAGTCAGCAATTATCAGATGACTCCGTCATATCGCGATGAACTATTAAAATTAAAGCTCAGTTCTGACACAGTTGAATGCATCCAGTATAAAACTGCTCACTGTTTTGTTCGGATCAGAGCTTTCTCTCCATGCTTGAAGTGCAATCCTCATCGCCCCGATAGACATCATTGCTAACATACGCAAAGCCGGGCGGCGTTCAGGCTGTCGCCATACTTCACACAGTGCGTTGAACAACAATTGCTCCTGTTTTATATAGAGCGACTGCTTACGAGCAAGCAGTGATTCGCTTGAGAGCATCAGGTTGTCGATGGCTTGCATCTGTTCTGTGGTATGACGTTCAATTCGCCTGACCATCAGATCGCGAATTGCATTTATTGGGGCTATATCCGGCGATGTTTTTAGCAAATCACCAAGCATGCTAGCCCAATCAGCTTCTACCCCAAACAAGATAATATCGTCTTTCGATTTGAAGTAAGAAAAGAAAGTACGGCGTGAAATACCTGCCTCTTCAGCGATCACATCCAAGGTCGTACCGTCGTAACCCTGAGTAAGAAACAAACGCAGTGCAACTTCAGCAATACGTTGACGTGTTTCACGACGTTTGCGTTCACGTACACCTTCTGACGCTGGTGACACAAATAGAGTATGAATTTCTGACATTTAAAAAACCTATTGCATTAACGCATCCGATGCATTAATGTTTGCACTGAGTGCAGTTTAATGTGCACTAATTGTAACTATCTCACCATTTTAAGGCAAGTATTATGACCCATTGGACTGCTTTTGACATCCCATCTCAACATGGTCGCACAGCCGTGGTTACAGGTACTGGCGGCCTCGGACTCCAAACTGCAATGGCACTGGCTAAAGCCGGCGCCAATGTAATTATTGCAGGTCGAAATCAGTTAAAGGGGATGGCTGCACTCAACCAGATCAGCAAAACTGTCGCAAATGCGAATGTGGCATACATGACATTAGACCTTGCCAGTTTGGCCTCTATTGATGCATTCGTCCAACAGATTCAGGCTTCACACAGCAGTATCGACCTTCTGGTCAATAATGCAGCAGTGATGACGCCTCCCAAGTGGCAAGCAACTGCAGATGGATTTGAGCTGCAATTCGGTACCAATTACCTTGGCCATTTTGCTTTGACGGCGGGGCTTTTACCGCTGTTGCGTAAAGGAAATCAGCCGCGTGTAGTGACGGTTTCCAGTATTGCGGCACGAAGCGGGGCAATCAATTTTGGCGATCTGCAATCGCAGAAGGACTACAAGCCAATGTCGGCCTACAGTCAATCAAAACTTGCCTGCCTGATGTTCGCTCGCGAGCTTCAGCGACAAAGTGATGCAGCTCACTGGGGAATCCAGAGTATCGCCTCTCATCCCGGTATTTCCCGTACTGACTTGCTGATTAACAGTGCCGGTCCCTGGAGCTCTCAAGGCATGGCTCGTCGCTTCCTTTGGTTTCTATTTCAGCCAGCTCCTCAAGGTGCTTTACCCACATTATTTGCCGCAACTTCTGCACAGGCAAATGGGGGGGCCTATTACGGCCCTGACAAACTAAGTGAGCTCAGGGGAAACCCCGCCTCAGCAAAATTTCCCCCGCAAAGCCTTGATGAGAGTGCATGTGCAAGGCTCTGGACTGAGTCGGAAATACTTACTGACATAGTTTATCCAGGTAATTTACAACCAAAGTCAATGAGTGCCGGGCTACCTTTTTTTCAGTAGCGTATCACGATATTTCTAAAATTTTACTTTCAAGTATTGAGGCAATGAATGAACACAAAAATGAGCGTGTTGGTGAAAAAAGGTTTTATCTTTTTTAATGTTATCAAAGGTTTGAAGAAGATTAAGTTAATATTAGCCATGCGGTTGGCTGGTTTGCTTATGGTCTCGACGCTTCTTTTTGCCTGTGCGCAGATCCCGGAAAGTACTGTGGAAGAATCGCAGTTTGGAGCTTTAAGTTGTGCAGAATTAGTTCAGCAAACAGAGGAAGCAAAACAGACAAAAGATGTAGCAGAGCAAGCGAAAAGTGATTCCTGGCATGTGATTATGCCAGTTATCGTGGCCGCTCGTTATGGTCAAGCTGCCTCCGCTTCTAGTGAAGCAGACAGGCGAATGAGCCTGCTTGCGGAGCAACAGACTCAACGTGGTTGTGCTCCTTGATTGTTCTGATCCGAAGAGATTCTTCGGTGATCGGGATAGATGCGGTGGACAACTTTCTCATCTTGTTTGAGGCATATGCATGCAAAATTTATTAGGCCACAAGAAAGAGCAACTTGATTCTTTAAGCCGCCAACTAAAGCATTTATCTATAGATCCCGGGCATCAAGGCGTTGATTGCGACCTGACTCCAGTCAAAACTTCGCCAGCAGATATGGAAGTAAACCAGAAACGCAGGCAATTATGCCTGATGTTACTCCTTGCCCCACTAGCTGCATGTCACTCAAGTGACATAGTCCAGCCCAATGAACAGAGCTATCAAGTGATCGATTTTAATTGGATCGATCCAGCGCGTTCACGTCCGGTTCCTGCGCGCCTTTATTGGCCGACGGCAACTGCCTATAAAACGGCTATGCCATTAGTGGTGTTTTCACACGGCATGGGGGGTGGGCGGCAAGGATATAGTTATCTTGGAAAGCATTGGTCGACACATGGTGTTGCCAGTCTTCATGTCCAGCATGTGGGTAGCGACGCGGAACTTTGGAAAGGTAATCCATTGGGTCTGATTGACCGATTACAAGGGGCCGCTCAAGAGGATGAGGCGCTCGCCCGCACCACAGATGTCAGTTTTGCACTTGATCAGTTGCTTTCTGCAGAGACTGGCCACTATAGCGCAGCCATTGATCATCAGCGCATCGTCATAGCGGGTCATTCGTATGGTGCAAATACAGCACTACTAAAAGTAGGCGCACAAGTGGTAAGAGAGGGCAAAACAATTGACTGCCTGGACGCCCGTTTCCGGGCCGGGATTATTATTTCAGCGCCGCCGTTTTATGGTGAAACAGACCTGAAGGCAGTACTTAGCAATATCTCTGTCCCTACCATCCACATTACTTCTACGGACGATGAGATCAATATTCCTGGTTATTACTCTGATACTGAGGATAGGTTGAAGCTCTTTAATGCAATTTCAGGCCCGAACAAGTTGCTTGTTGTCTATCGTGATGGGTCCCACAGTATGTTTACTGATCGTCCATTTACCGGGGGGTTATCACTAAACCCCAAAGTGAAAACTGCTACTGCAGACCTTACCCTGGCCTATTTCGATTTGATATTCAAAGGAGACGATAAGGCGCTCGCGCAGTGGCACAGGAGCTGGGGATCTATTCTGGAGCTGCAAGCAATACCTGTTGTCTCACCGCAAACCACAACCACTTCATAACTTAAGCTTTTGCACAGGTGCAAAAGCGGGTTATGCCGGATTTAAAGGCAAATAAAGCATGCAAAAATACATCATCTACACCGCATATGGCTGGCTTACCCTAACAGGAATTCTTCATTTCATCGTCGACGTTGCTTCCCAATACCTGCGTGGTGCGCGTGCCCCTGGTTTAGAGACGACTTTGTATTACGGACTCAACTCCGCTTTTTCATTAGGAAAAATTGTTTTCGGATTGCTTGGACTTTTCTTAGCGTGGCGAGCAATGGATCTGATGAACGAAAGGTTTGTGCAAGTTTTGGCAATTGTTGCTGGATTGGGATGGCTAGCAATCACTTTTCTATTTATGGAGTACTGGCAGCCAAAGTTTAACGCTGGTATTTTTTGTGCTCTGGTTATGGCGGCTTTTTTGACCCACAGACCCTAGCAGTTCTCGTCGCCAGAAGTCACAGCTGCCATTGTTTATTAACCCGGCATGCCGATAGAAAAAGCGAATTACTCAGTGCGCTGATGTTGTGGCAATTCGATGTAAAGCAGCAGGATTTCTGTGTGGAGAAGATTATGCAGCGTACTTATCTGGCGCTGGATCATTACCTTTGATCACTGTTAGAAGTAAAAAGCGCTTTAGGGGAAAACGACAGATAAAGCTGTGACCAGAGTGGAGCAGGCCACAGCTTTGATCAGAGATCAGTCATCAATTTTTGATAATAAATCCGGGTTGGTCACCAGATTACGTACAGCGTGAGCTTCGGATTCTTTAAATGGGTTGGCCTTACACCAGGCGCCCACTGTGGCAATATTCACCTTGGCCACTTTAGGACGAACGCCCCAGGTGACCTGAAAAGGTGAAGCCACTTCGTTGTAATCCGGGCCTGTGGTTGAACCTGCATACTCCACTGGATCGCCTGTATCATCTGGAATATTCAACGCCTGATGGTAGTCGTCGTCCATGCCAACTGCGGCCAGTTTGGTGAAATCCAGCGCTTTGCTGTCGTTTACCAGCACAAATACCTGAGCCTCTACCCGCAGTTCCGGGTTTTTAATGGCTTCGCTCATACAGGAGTTTAAGGTAGCACCCGGCGTGGCCATAGCGCTGGTATGCACATAATGCACTTCAATGGTGTCGCCTGAGTGCAAGCTGCCATGCTCACCAGCACAGATTGGTTCTTTTACTGGCGTTAACTCGGCTTGGCTAAGTTTGCCATTGTATTTATAACCCGAGCCCATACCTTTGCCGTCGCCATTACCGGCATAAGTAGTGAACTCTCCGCCTTTGTGTTCGGCGCTGACGTGCATATGAATATTGCACAGGTTCATACGTTCATAAGACGGTGCCAGTGCAAATATGCGCCGATCACTGCCGGTTTTGGCATCGATATCGCGCGGGGATTGCGGGCCATAACCTTTGCCTTTGGTTGCTGCAGCTAGTTTGGCATTCTGCTGAGCGATCACTTCATCGCTGACGGCATGATGTGACGCTTCAGCAGAGTGAAGATCACTACAGACAACAGCGGAAAATAACAGACAAGACAAAAAAGATAGTTTCATAACATGTCCTTGGTAAGTGGTTTTGCCAGGCTCAATGCGCCACTACATATCAGGGTAATATGAGTGCTTTGCCAAGCCGATACACTGTAGACGAAGCCTGCCGTTTTGCTACTTTTTCTGGCTGAATTTGTCGCTGATTGGACGCATCTTTATTTGGAGGAAATACAGGGGGCTGGCACTGTGCCTGACTTCAAAGGCCAAAACCCATTGATAATGGTATTGACAAGACAGTGTTCATTATATAGAACGTTCTTTATAAAGAACGATTTGGAACTGTGATGGATAAACCTACTCTTGATACGCTGGGGCGCCATATTCAAAGTTTGCGAATAGCCCGCGGTTTGTCGTTGTCGCAGTTGGCTGCAGATGCCGGTATTGCGAAATCTAACCTCTCCAGACTGGAGCAGGGCAATGGCAATCCAACGCTGGATACCATCTGGCGCTTGTCGTTGCAGCTGCAGGTGCCTTTTGGCAATCTGATAGCGCCTGTCAGTGCTTTAGTGGGCGAGAGTGGGGTTCAGGTGCGGCTGATTGATCAGGGCAAAGACAATCCTCCAGTTGATGCCTACTGGATGTCTTGTGCACCTTTTACAGAACGCAAAGCGGAGGCTCACTCCATAGGCACTGTGGAATCTATAACTTTGATCAGCGGCCAGCTTGAAGTGGGCGTTGAGGGCGAGAGCAAAACTTTAGTGGCCGGACAAAGCCACAGCTTTTCAGCCGACCAGCCGCATTTATATCGCACCGGTGAAAGCTGGGCCACAGCGCTTTTGACCATTGTGTATCAGCAAAGCAGAGGGGCCCTATGAGTTCTGTTGAAACAGTAAAAAACTCACCTTGGCAGCAAGGTGCCCGTGATGCGTTGCCGCTACTCGGTGGTTATATTCCGGTGGCGATTTCTTTTGGTTTGATTGCTGTGCAATCGGGTTTTAGCGCGCTGGAAACTGTGCTTATTTCAGCCCTTATCTATGCGGGTGCCTCGCAGTTTTTGTTTATTGCTATGGTGGCTTCAGGTGCACCGTTGTGGCTGGTGCTGGTAATGACATTGCTTATTAATGCCCGGCATCTGGTGTATGGGCCTAATATTGCGCCTTATTTATCAAACAGCCGCTGGTGGCCAGTGCTGATGCATGGCTTAACCGATCAGATTTTTGCGTTGGCCCATACAAGATTGCCGCAGTTGGAAGAAAAAGATCGAATGGGTTGGTACATCAGCGCCGCTTTGATTGCCTGGTTAAGCTGGATTGTTGGTACTGCAGTAGGGGCCGTTGCCGGAGCGGAAATTACCAGTCGCTGGCCTTTATTGGGCGAAGTGATGCCTTTTGCTTTGCCTGCGCTGTTTTTGGTGTTATTGGCACCGCGCTTTACCTCTGTGCAGTGGACCTTAACCATGCTCGTCAGCATAGTGGCTGCCTTGGTGCTGAAGCTGATGGGTATGACCAATTCAGCCATTCCGTTGGCGGCTTTATGCGGTGTGTCACTGTTTTATCTGCTGCAGGCCAAACTAAAAGCAGAGGGGGAAATCCATGGATAACTCGGTTTGGTTGTTAATGCTGGCCTGTGCTGTGGGCACTTTTTTACTGCGGGCCGTACCTTTAATTTGGATGCGGCGGCATTTGGTGCGCCGCAGTATCAGCAATACCAACGAGGCTATGCCAGTCTGGCTGACAGTGCTGGCGCCAACCATGATTGCCGCTATGTTTGGTGTGTCGCTGGCGCCTGCTCACCCTGGTATCAGTTCCTGGCTGGCAACTCTTTTAGGTGGGCTTTGCACTATACTGGTCTGGCGGCGAACCCGTTCTTTAGGCTGGCCTGTCTGCATAGGTGTGTTGGTGTATGGGGTGGTGGTGGTTTTGCTAAAGATGATAGGCTGAATTAAATTGTAGGGGGCGGGTTTATCCCGCCCCGAGAACGTTAAATCTCACTCTACTATTCGACTTAATATTCAACTTAATACTCAATAACCTTGGCCACACCACGGGAACGTGGATCGGCTGCTGCTGTTACTTTATCAGCTGTCACTTGTATCGCCTGCACATCACCTAAATTCCAGCCTTGGGTATGTAGTTTGTAGCCTTTTTTCGTCAGCTCTTGTTGCACTTCAGCTGCCAGTGGGGCGTAAGGCTCCATGGTGATTTGATCTTTGGGTAATAACTGATGGTGAAAACGTGGGGCTGCCACGGCCTTTTGCAGTGGCATGTCGAAGTCGAACAGGTTGGTGATCACCTGAAAAATTGAGGTGATGATGGTTGAACCTCCCGGTGTACCAACGACCAGTTGCACTTTATTGTCCTGCACCAAAATGCTGGGGGTCATGGACGATAACATACGTTTGCCCGGTGCTATTGCATTGGCGTCGTTACCGACTACACCAAAGGCGTTGGGTATACCCGGCTTGGAAGAGAAATCATCCATTTCGTTATTCAATAAAAAGCCTGCGCCTTGCACCACCACGCCGCTGCCAAAATCCAGATTCAGCGTATAGGTGTTTGATACCGCATTGCCGTGCTTATCCAAAATGGAGAAGTGAGTGGTGTGATAGCCTTCAAGGCCAGGTTTAATAGCTTTGGTTTCAGAGATAGTGAGCGGATTGATTTCTTTAGCGCGTTTATCCAGATAGCTGCTGTCGAGTAATTGCTGCTGCGGCACTGTGACAAAACCAGGGTCACCTAAATATTCTGCCCGGTCAGCATAAACCCGTTTTTCCAGCTCAGCTAGTAAGTGCACATACTGGCTGCTGTTGTGTTTTACGTTGTTGAAGTCGCCGCTTCGGCGCTGTTTTAAGCCCAATAATTGCGCCAGCGCTATGCCGCCTGAACTTGGTGGCGGTGCGCTAATCAGCTGCTTGTCATGCCAAGGTGTGACTAACGCTTCGCGCCAACCCGCGCGGTAAGCGGCTAAATCTTCCATAGTGATCAGGCCTTTGCCACGCTGCATTTCTGCCACTAACAGCTCTGCGGTTTTGCCTTTGTAAAAATCGTCTGGACCTTGGGCTGCAATACGTTTTAAGGTTGCGGCCAGTTCAGCTTGTTTAAAGTTTTCGCCTGCTTTCATCGCAGCAAAATACTGGGCGAAATTGGTTTTCCCCTCCAGTTGTTGTAGCAAATCAGCGCGGTACTGATACTGGTTTTCAGCCACAGTAAAACCAGTGCTGGCGTAATGAATGGCCGGAGCTACTAAATCCTGCCATGGCAGGGAGCCAAACTTTTTATGCGCCAGCCACAAGCCCATCACAGTGCCTGGCACGCCGCTGGCTTTATGGCCTATTAAACTTAAATTCTCAATGACCTGCTTGTCGGCATTTAAGTACATATCCCTATGAGCTGCTGCTGGTGCTGTTTCACGGTAATCGAGGAAATAAGGTTTACCGTCAAACCACACCAGCATAAAACCACCGCCGCCTATATTGCCGGCTTCGGGGTAGGTTACGGCCAGAGTAAAGGCTGTGGCTATGGCCGCATCTACCGCATTACCGCCTTTTCGCAAAATTTGCTCAGCCACCAAAGCACCGTATTGATCGGGGGAGGCGACAGCGCCACTTTTTATGCTTTGGGTTTGGACTGTCGTTTCTGCTGCTTGTAAAGGACTAAAAAATATCGATAACGACAGCAGTAACACTGCAGAAAAAAAGCGGTAAGCCATAACTAACTCCTTGATGTTTATTTACTGTTCTATCCTTTAATGCGTCTGATGACAAGAATTTCTATCAACTAACAGGCTGAGCAGAAGACCAGCTTAGCAAGCTGAAATTAACACTACTATATTCATTTATGGTAATGTTCGGATGTTTCATTTTTATCAGTTGGTTTGCCATGAATTCTATTTCTGCTGATGCTGTTGTTTCAGAAGGTGCGACAAAGTCTGTTGCTTTGATGGACGAAAACCATAGCTATCAGGCTATTAAGACCATTTTGAATAGTCTGGATGCGCTGGTGTATGTGTCTGATATGCAAACTTACGATTTGTTGTATATCAACGACTATGGTGCGGCGGAGTGGGGGCCAGTAGCGGGCAGGAAGTGTTATCAGGTACTGCAGGCCGGGCAGGACTCGCCTTGTCATTTTTGCACCAACCACAAGTTACTTGATACTGACGGAAAGCCATCCGGCGTTTATGTCTGGGAGTTTCAGAACACCATAAATGGTCGATGGTATCAGTGCCGCGATCAGGCCATTTATTGGGTAGATGGTCGTTTGGTGCGTATTGAAATAGCCACAGATATTACTGATCGCAAGCATATGGAACAGCAATTGGCGGATGCCAAAGCTTTGGCTGAACGACAAGCCAATACGGACGAACTGACTCAGCTGTATAACAGACGAGCTTTTTTTACCCTGAGCCGACAAGTGCTTCTTCAGGCGCATCGTGGCGGGCAAAGTCTTGCGGTGGTGATGTTTGATTTAGACCATTTTAAGCAGGTGAACGATCAATGGAACCACGCCGCAGGTGATGCTGTGCTGGTGAATATTTCAGCGCTGGCGCAAAACATAGTGCGTGGCTCTGACGTGCTGGCTCGTGTAGGCGGAGAAGAGTTTGCCATGGTCTTGCCTGATACGGATGTAGAGCAGGCCAGGCAACTGGCAGAGCGTATGCGTGTCGGCTTTGAACAACACAAAATAGTGATTGAGGGCGGAGAAATCAGTTGCACTGCC
The DNA here is from genome assembly GCF_029269265.1 of Rheinheimera sp. 1928-s. Classification (GTDB taxonomy): domain Bacteria; phylum Pseudomonadota; class Gammaproteobacteria; order Enterobacterales; family Alteromonadaceae; genus Pararheinheimera. The sequence continues at coordinate 540,258 of NZ_JARIXP010000004.1, read as the reverse complement.
AGTTTTGGTATAGCCTGTGCCAACCTCGCTGAACTGACAACTGAATTTGAACCACAAATTATGCTGGAAAACTTACTGCACAAAGCCGATCAAGCCATGATGCAGGCTAAGGTTTCTGGTCGTAATAGAGTGTGTATGGGCAGGGTGAGATACTAATGAACTGCGCCCTGTTTTCTGGCACTGTTTTGTTATCCAGTTCAAAGGCCATTCACCGATATTGCTACTGCTTGCCGTTTTTAGTGCAACCAAAGTCAGGGAGTTGAAAACAAAGAAAGCGAGTCATTAAAACATTTTTATGATCATCAGGCGACAGTCTTGAGAGCCTTGTATTGATCCAACAATATCAGCCTTAAGGACGGGGCTTGCTTTCCCACCGCATTCCAACTGACCTTGCCGTGCTTTAAACGTGAATTAGTTTTCGCTGCCTTTTGTTTCACCGCTTTTTTCTATAGCTTGGTTTCTTCCTTTGTTATGGGTATCAATTGTTATGAAATTAACAGCTTACTGCGCTGCTTTAGCTTTGCTCTGTTGTATCTCTGCTCAGGCGGCTGTTGATACAGCTCCGATGGAGCAGTCTTTGTCGTTGCGGGATAACTGGATGAACCTGACCCGCGATGTGCTGCTTGAGCCCAAATGGGCGGCTGAAGGGCATCAGTTTCATTACAAACTGAGTGTGGAAGGTGGTTTTCTATTTTTCCGCGATACGGTGGACAACGAAAAACCAGAACCTGCCTTTGATCATCAATTGCTCAGCAAAGCGTTAAGCCAAGCCTCGGGTCAGTCGTTCAGTGCCTTGCAGTTGCCTTTTGACAGTTTCAGTTACAGCCAGGATGGCCAGCAGATCCAGTTTTATTACGACAGCAAAAGCTGGCAATGTCAGTTAGACGGAAGGCTTTGTAAAACCCTGGAGCGTAAAGGCCAGCCTAAGGCTTTTGGTGTGGTCAGAGATCTGCGGATTGAAGCCGATAACCCACTGCGAACTTCGCCTGATGGTGCTTACCAGGCGCAGACTCTTGGGCATAATCTGTTGATTAAAGCCAAAGATGGCAGTATTAAATACCAAAGCCAGGATGGCACAGCTGAGCAGTTTTATGACGCGCAATCCATTCAATGGGCGCCCGACAGTTCAGCTTTACTGGTGATGAAGGTCAAACCCGGCACAGCACGAATGGTGAATCGTGTCTTGTCGTCGCCTGATGACCAGCTTGAGCCTAAAACGCTGAGCCAGCTTTACCCTAAACCTGGGGATGCTGTGGATATCGACCAACCTGTGTTGGTGCAGCTGCATTCAGGCAAGGCGCGGCTGATCAATAATCAGCTGTTTAGCCAGCCTTATACGCTGGATAAAGTGCAGTGGCTGGCTGACAGCAGTAGTTTTACTTTTCGTTATACCGAACGGGGTCACCAGTTGGTGCGTATTATTGCAGTGGATGCAAAAACGGCGCAGCCACGGGCCTTGCTGACGGAGCGCAGCGATAGCTTTATTGATCAGTGGGGCGCTTTTTATCAGCCGTTGCAGTTGGCAGACAACGATTTTGTCTGGTTATCTGAGCAGGATGGTTGGGCGCATTTGTATCGCTATGACAAGAATGGTCAGTTGAAAAATCAGATCACTAAGGGTCACTGGCGGGTGCGTGAAGTGCTGCATCTGGATGAAGAAAAGCAGCAGTTATGGTTCGCTGCCAGTGGCATGGACGCGCAGCAAGACCCGTATTTTATCCATTATTACCGTATTAACTTCGATGGCAGCGGCCTGACAGCGTTAACCACTGCAAATGCTACTCATCAGGTGAGTTTTTCCGCCGACCGGCAGTACTACATCGATTTATATTCACGGGTGGATTTACCTAATGTGGCTGAACTTCGCCGCAGCAGCGACGGCAGTTTAGTCCGTACTCTGGCCAAAGCCGATATCAGTCGTTTAACCAACGCCGGTTTTAGAGCGCCGCAACCTTTTGTGGCCAAAGGCCGGGATGGCAGCACAGATATTTGGGGATTAATAGTCAGGCCACAACACTTTAAGCCGGATCAAAGCTACCCTGTGATTGAAAATATTTATGCCGGACCCCACGACAGCTTTGTGCCAAAAAGCTTCTGGCCCTTTGGTTTTCACTCGGGCGGCGATAAAGTGATAGGCATGCAGGCCTTGGCTGATCTTGGCTTTGTGGTGGTACAAATTGACGGTATGGGCACCAAAAACCGCTCTAAAGCTTTTCATGATGTAGCCTGGAAAAATCTGGCTGACTCAGGGTTTCCGGACAGAGTGCTGTGGCACAAAGCCGCAGCTCAACAATTTCCCTGGTACAACATAGCTTCGGGTGTAGGTATTTACGGGGCTTCCGCAGGGGGGCAGAGTACGGTCGCCGCATTACTGTTTCAGCCGGATTTTTACACTGTGGGTGTGGCTTACGCCGGTTGTTACGATAACCGCATGGACAAAATCAGCTGGAACGAGCAGTGGATGGGCTATCCGGTTGGGCCTCATTATGCAGCATCTTCAGTCACCGAACATGCGAAGCTGTTGCAGGGAAAGCTGCTGATTATCAACGGTGAACAGGACAGTAATGTTGACCCTGCATCGACTATGCAACTGGTGAATGCCCTGATTAAAGCCGATAAAGATTTTGATTTGTTGCTGGTACCGGGAGGCGAGCATGCGGTAGGGCGCTCTACTGGCCCCATTCGTTATGTGCAGCGCCGTCAGTTCGACTTTTTCCTGCGTCATTTAAAGCAACAGCAAACACCGAATTGGAATAAAACTCAGTAACCAGGCTGGGCAGTGTCATTGGGGCGGCTGAAGCTGTTATTTGTGGCGGCGAAAAAGGTGTGTGCCAAAGCACTGCAAGCTACCTAATCTTTACTCCTCCACAAAGCTGCTGTTTTGTGGAGGTTAATACAGCACTCCTGTATTTTCTGCTATTAGCTACACTCAAGTAGTTTCCTGTATCTTGATGGTTCGTTATCTGGACTATTAACTGATCTTTGGTTTGACGACAGGAGTAAAACCAGCTTGAAAATGATCTATACCCATGAAAACCGGTTGATTGTCAGCAATATCAAAAATATTCTGCAGCGCCGTGGTTTTGACGTTTTTGTCAAAAACGAACATGCGGTCAGCCTGATTGGCGAAGCCTCTGCGTTTGATAGCTGGCTGGAATTATGGCTGGTGGATGAAAACGATTTTGCCTTGGCCAGTATGATTTTAAAGAATATGAACCTAGACAGTGATGCTGAGGATTGGCATTGCAGCAAATGTGCAGAGGAAAACGCTGCTTCTTTTGAGTTGTGCTGGAACTGTGGCACAGAGCAGGGCTGAGCTAACAGAAATAACTGCGGCGCAGGCTTTGGCGCTGTATAGTCTTGCTGACTATCCCACAGATGAAAAAATCGTATGAATTTAGATAAAGCGAAAAAACGCCTGTCAAAGCAACTGACCAAAGGCTTTGAAGGTTATCCAAGCGTGTCGCTGGCCTATTTTGGTGAAACAGCAGAGAAGGCCACCGAAGTGGTGGTGACCTTTGTATTGGAAGAAGGGGCTGCAGCGCAGCAGCAGAAGTTTTCCAGTACAGAAGATGTGCGGCAGGATGAGACTATTCAGTCTGTACTGGTCAAAATTATTGAACGCTCTGGTGCCAAAACCGTCACTGAAGTTCCGGGTGTCAGCCTTAAATAAGCTGCACTAAAAAGGCCCTGTCAGGGGCCAACTACAGTCGGAGTCGATTGCTCCCGCAAAGCAGCTTCGAGTTTTTTCGTGGTGCTGATATCCACCAAGGTAATAACGACCCCGTCTATCACGTTATCCAATCGGCGATACGGCATAATGCGTACGGTAAACCAGCGCTCGTCACTGGTTGGAATTTGTTTTTCTGAAAACACTAAGGTACGTAAGGTGTCCTGAGCGTCCTGATGCAAAGTTGGATACAACAAACTGCTGGTCAGGTCGGTCAGTGGCCTGCCCAAATCACTTTCACGCAGGTTAATAATTTTGGCTGCTCTGTCGGTATAACGTCTTACGTTAAGCTGCTGATCTAAAAACAACACAGCTATTTCTATGCTGTTCAGGGTGTTTTGCAAATCACTTTGTGCCAGGGCTAAATCATCCAGTTTGGTTTGCAATTCGGTGTTAATGGTTTGCAGCTCTTCATTCATCGACTGCATTTCTTCTTTCGAGGTGGTTAATTCCTCGTTGGTCGATTGCAGTTCTTCATTGGTCGACTGCAGCTCTTCATTACTGGATTGCAGCTCTTCTTTGGAAGCCTGAGTTTCTTCACGCAACAGCTGAATTTCATCCAGGTATTGTTGCTGCACTGCAGCTAAAGAAAAATCGACGCTTGAGACCGGATCTTGCGGGTCTGTCACTTCACCTGCCACATCACGGAACACTATCATGGTCATGCCCTGTAAGGCTGAAGGTTCACGCAGTGCCTGCACTGTCACATCCACTCTTTGAGTTGTGTCTTGCACCGATACCGTCAGGCCACGTAGCTGCAAAGGGCTGCTATGTTGAGATGCTTGTTTTAATGCGGTAGCAAGCGGAGCCCTTAATCCTTCCCGTGCCATGGCATGAAAGTTCCAGTTGGCTTTGCCCGCTGCTGGTTCGAGGTATTTGCCTGTTCTGCCACTGATATAAACAATATCACCGCCATTATTTAGTACCACTGCAGCAGGTGAATAGACCTGAAGCAACAGCTGATCGGCGGCCTGTTGCAGGTTGTCGGGGTGTGGTACAGAGGGTTTATCAGTTGGCACCGGAAGCTCCCTGGCTAAAGTGGATAGAGGTGGAAAGGATTGTACTGGCAACTGGCGTCCGGCCTGAGTCAGGCGCGGCTGGCGTTGATATAGCCGCAATTTGGCTTGCACTGGAACAAACAAGTCATGAAAACGACCTGTGGTTTCTGAACTACCCAGCAGTAAAATACCTTTTTCACGCAGGCTGTAGTGAAACAGCGGCAATAAACGGCGCTGCAGCATAGTATCAAAATAGATCAGCAGATTGCGACAGACAATTAAATCCAGCCGGGTAAAAGGCGCATCCAGAATCACATCATGCTGGGCATATAAAATCATGTCACGCAGGGATTGTTTAATTTGGTAGCAGTGGTCATGGCGCACAAAAAAACGATCCAGCCGCCCGGCTGATACATGGTCAGCAATAGACAAAGGATATTGACCACGGCGTGCACTGGCAATAGCATCCGGACTGAGATCGGAGGCAAAAATTTGCAAACTAAAGCCTTTAAACTCGCTGTTTTGCTCTACTACTTCGCAGAATGTAATGGCAAGTGTGCAGGCTTCTTCACCTGTTGAACAACCAATACACCAGGCTCTGAGGGTTTTGCTGTCTATTCGCTGTTGTATGAGTTCAGGCAAGACTATTTCAGACAGATGTTGCCAGACCGCTGGTTCGCGGAAAAAACTGGTGACACCAATCAATAGCTCTTTAAACAGCAGGTCGATTTCCTGCGTGTTGTCTGGCAAAAAAGTCGCATAGTCTTGCAAGGAGCCGATGGAATGGATCGCCATACGCCGCTCAATACGTCTTAATAAAGTGCTGGTTTTGTAGGAGGAGAAATCATGGCGGGTATGGCGCTGCAACTGCATTATTACTTGTTGTAATGCATCGGATGGCTTGTCCGATAGTGTCGTTGTGTCGGTATGAGGTTGATGCTTTTCGCTTTTGTGTGCCATTACTTCAAGAATGCGTCCGGGTAACTCAGCTGGTGTGGCAATAATGTCGGCGGATCCTGCAGCAATAACACTTAGTGGCATAGAGTCAAACTGGGCCGAAGCAGGTTGCTGTACCAGCGATAAACCACCTACAGCTTTAATTGCCTGAGCCCCCATAGTGCCATCTGAGCCCATGCCTGACAGCACTACGGTAATGGCTTTGTCCCCTAAGGCGCTGGCTAAGGAGGAAAACAAAATATTGATTGGCAGGCGCATGCCACGTGGTTCTTCTGGTTTCGCCAGATGCAAGACGCCTTTGGCCACTGTTAATTCGGTATTGGGTGGGATCACATAAATATGGTTGGCTTTAATTAACATGCCCTGACTGGCTTGCTGCACAGGGATAGCTGTTACTTTTTGCAATAATTCAGGCAACAGCGCTTTTTTGGTTGGGTCCAGATGCTGGACCACAATCCAGGCTAAACCTGTATCCGCTGGCGTTTGGGCCAAAAATTGATTCAGTGCTTCCAGGCCTCCGGCTGAAGCACCTATACCAACAATACGTATTGCTTTGGTTTCTGAGGTTTTGGAAATAGTGTGTGAACTCAATCAGATCATGCTCATTACAGAAAAGAAGATGGCCCACTGTTGCCAGCGGGCATTAAAGCTCAGCTAAAAAAACGATTGCTTTAGCTAGGCAGCCTGGGCTCATCATCGCAAACCATCATCATAATGGCGCGACGGTCCGGTGACAGGCTGATGTTCAGTTCCAGACTTTGTTGACCCTGCTGAGCCGGACTTGTCGTCAGGATTTTGTTTACGCTGGTATCACCACTTTGCAGTCTGGCCAAAGCCGCCCGAAATTGAGCTTTACTTTCAGTGTTTAACAAAGAATCTACCGGCTGGCCAAGTAGTTGTTCTGAGGTAATCCCAAACAAGCGGGCGGCGGCCAGATTACAATCCATAATCACGCCATCCGTTCTGAGCAGCATGCAACCTGTGGGAGACATCTCGAAAAACATCCGGTAGCAGTTCAGTTCATGACTCGACTCCAGTTCATTCGCTTGCAGTTGTTCAAGCTGCATATCCAGCTCAACCTGATAGGTTTGCAGCTCGTGTAGCAACTTAAGGCCATCACCTGCGGTATCAGGCGCGCTGCTTAATTGGTACAACACAGCCAGCGCTTCCGCACTTGCGGCCACGACGTCACTGCACTGAGCAGAGCCATCTTTGAGTCTTTCATTTGCTTGCTGGCGTAATGAAGTTGCGTCTTTATGAGGAGTATTAAAGTCAGACATACACATTTCCTTTCCGATGGACGAGCATGCACCGCGCTTGCTGCCACAAGTGGACGGCGGACAGAGGGCCATCTGCGTCTGGCTTCCCTAAAACTAAATAGCTGTTGGAGTATAGACCTATTTGTTAACCAGACGCACTGATTAATGCAACAGCCCGGAGAATAGGGCGGGATAAACTTTGCTTGATTTAGTCGGATGAACGGGCGGGGGCAAGCCGCCGTCCCTACAGCGGTTATTTTTTTGCTTTGTGCACGTCTTTTTCGCTTTGAACCAGATCACGCACATCCTTCAGCAATTGCTGCGCGTCGTACACTACGCCGTCTTTGATGGTGTAACGCACTCCTTTGCTGCGCTCTGGCTCATTGTTGTTGTTTAAACGGTAATGGCCTGTGCCATACAGTACTTTAAAGTTGGCCAGCGGGTTTTCGGCCACTATCAGCATATCGGCTTTTTTGCCCGGTACTAAGCTGCCAATGTCTTTCTCCATACCTAAAGCCTGGGCGCCATTTAAGGTAGCGACTTGTATCACTTCCAACGGGTTAAAGCCTGCTTCACGCAGCAACTCCAGTTCCTGAATATAAGCAAAACCATAAATTTTATAGATATAACCCGCATCTGAACCAGCAGTCACACGGCCGCCATGGTTTTTGTAGTCATTTAAAAACTGGAACCAGATGCGGTAGTTTTCGCGCCAGGCAATCTCCTGATCCGTGGTCCAGTCAAACCAGAACGAACCATGGGCATAACGGTTGGGTTTAAAAAAGTCAGTTAAAGTGGGCAGAGTGTAGTCCTGATGCCATTCGGCGTTGCGCTGGGCACTGGCATCGCGGGTGGCCTCGTAAATAGTCAGAGTAGGGTTGATGGTAAAGTCCAGTTTGATCAGTTCATCCCGCACCGCATTCCATTTTTCTGAGCCCGGTGCTGCGGCCTGTTTCCACAACTGGCCTGCGCTGGCGAATCTGTCCTGCTCATTCTGATAGTTGTAGCTGGCCGGGTAGTTTTGGATCACTTGTCCTGTAAACAAAGCTTCAGGCAAACCATACCAATGCTCCATCGAGGTTAAGCCCATACGGGCGCTGTCCAGTGCATTGGTGCCCATCACGTTGAGCTGTGCGTGGTGCATCATGGTACCGAGTTTTTGTTTTTTGGCTTCATCCAAAGCGGCCGAGATAATAGCGGGCGTTGAACCAAAAAACTTAATACCCGCAGCTCCGGATTTTTTAATATCCCGTACCCAATCCCTTGCTTGTTCCGGGCTGAATACTGGTTTGCTCAGGCCTTGACCAAAGCCGATATAAGGCACAATACGGGGCGCCACTATAGTGTTTTTTTCAGCAGCTTTGACATGGCGCATAGTCCAGTCGACGCCGTTAAAACTGCCAGGTTCACGCACTGTGGTAATGCCGTGTGCCAGCCAAAGTTTAAACACATACTCAGCTGGTGTGCCGTTGGCCGACCCGCCTATATGACCATGCATATCGACAAAACCTGGCAGAATATACATGCCACTGACATCCATTTCCTGATCCCCAGCCTGAGTTTTTGGCCGTCCTTCCGGCAATACAGGCACACCAGGATTACCTACAGCTTTGATTTCAGTGATGCGGTCGTTTTCAATCACTATATCCACAGGCCCAACAGGAGGAGCACCTTCGCCGCTGATATAAGTGCCGCCACGCAAAATCAGCCGTTTGTAAGGGCCTTCGCCCCTGTCCCGTTCTGGCGCGGACGGGGTTCGTTCAGGTGCTGTTGGTGCGGCTTCGGTTAAAGCGGGCTGACCTGCAAGAGTGACTAGTAAGGCAGTGCTGAGCAAAGACAAAATACGCATAGGTTTCCTTAGTTTTTATTTTGTGTATACCTGAAAACACTATGGCAAGCTACGGAACAGGCTGCAACTGAATAGGTTTAACCCACTTGGCGAAGCGACAAATAGGCAGCCAGTTTGGTTTTTAAAGCGGAAAGTCGTTTTAGAACAAAATGAAAGGCACAACACCACTGCAGACCAGATTTTGTTTATCTATCCTTTGGTTGAATGCTGTGCTTTGAAAACAAACTATCTGGCGCTGGCTCCACCGCCCCCTAAAAACATGGCGGCACCTATGACAAAACCAATATCGTACCAGCCTCCTGAATTGGGAAAAGCATAGATACGAACGTCGGTAAAATAGCTGCCAATTAAGCTGAAAACTATACAGAAGCCGTGGATAAGCCCCATGACAAAACTCATAGGGTCTGATTCGCTTTGACCTGCCATAGGCTGGGTTGCACATCCGGCCAAAATACCGGCAACAACAGTAAACAGCAGCAGGTTTTTATATTTGATGACGAAAGGCTTGATGAATTGCATAAGTATCCTTGATGAGTGCTGACAGTTGAGTATTCGATAGCTTATCTCTGGTGGTCATGCGATGGAATGCTCTGTTCGCGATTCAGTGTAGCACAGGGGGAATTCCCTTTATTTTGTTTAAATTTTTACAACAGAAGACACTAATTAAAGTGCTGTTGTTTTAGATCAAGTCTGCAACTGGTGGCTTGTTTTGATCTGGTTTATCTTTAGATCATCAAGGTTTAACCGAGTTTGTCATTTGCGATTGTATCTGTATCTTTGGCTATTGATATGGCCTGTTTCAGCGGTAAGCCAGGATGATCGCGTGCTAACAGATTCTGCCATGCTTATTCGCATTGCGGCTGAGGATAACTGGCCGCCATTTTCTGACCATAAGGGGCAAGGTTTGTCCGAGCAGCTCGTCAAAGCAGCTTTTGCCACTCAGGGTTATCAAATCACCACCCTGGTTGTGCCTTATGCCCGGGCTTTGTATTTCACCCGCCAGGGCAAAACAGATGCCTGCTGGAATGTCACTCGTCAACAAAACACAGAACAGGAATTTACCCTGCATAAAACACCATTATTTAGTGCCGATTCTTCATTCTATTATTACCTTCGGCCAAAACCTTATGCTTCGGTAGCGCAAATTCCAGATGACGCCGTAGTGGGTGTTATTTTGAGTTATGAATACGGTGATTTATTTGAGCAGCATAAACACAGGTTTAAGCTGGTTCAGGTGTCAACTCATGCTCAACTTATTGGTTTGTTAAATAGCAACAAGCTGGATCTGGCGATATTTTTTGATGATGTATTGCGTTATTACCTGCAACACGAAGGCATGAAAGCACAGAATATTCAGCGTGGTCAGCTGAACTACAGCAGCGAAATTTATCTGGCTTTTAGCAAAAATAATCCCCAGAGTATCAAAAGGGCTGAAGCCTTGGATGCTGGTATAAAGCAGCTTAAAAAATCCGGAGTTTATCAGCACTTGCTGTCAGGTATCAGACCAGAGCCTGGTTCCTCAGATTAGCCAATGCAAAAAGGATAGGCGGACAGATAAATGACTCCCTCAACTCACCCATTATTTTGGCGTCACAGCAGCTTGCCTTATGTGGAGTTACGTTTGGTACTGGATGGACGCCAAGTCACTTATGCTCCGCATTCACATCAGCAGTGGTCTGTGGGGGCTATTCTGGCCGGACAAAGTGAGTTTCTTTGCGCCGACAGGCTGCATTATGTGGAGCAGGGGGCTTTGGTGGTGATGAACCCGGATCAGGTTCATGCCTGCAACCCTCGCCAAGGCTCTCCCTGGGCTTATTACATGATGCATCTGGACAAACACTGGTTAGCTGATCTTTTACTGCAGACTGGCGTTAGACCTCAGGATCTTTGGTGTGACACTCAAAGTAATACGCTCCGTGAAACCTCGTTGTTTGACGGTTTTGTTGCTATGGCCGGGTATTTGATGTCACCCCGGCACAAGGTTGATGAGAAAGAGCAGAGGTTAAAGACCTATCTGATCGGATTATTTTTACAGCTGGATAAACACAACCAGACAACAGATGATCTGTTGCCAACTAACCCTTTGTATCAGGTGGCCGCTTATCTGAATGAACACTGCAATGAAGACAGGGCTATCGACAGCATCAGTGCAGAATTTGGTTACAGTGCAGGTTATCTGGTTCGCTCATTTAAGCGTCTTTTTCATATGACGCCTCATGCTTACCGGTTAAACCGTCGGGTGCAATTGGGGCAGCAGGCGTTAAAACAAGGTGAGGCCATTTCTGCAGTAGCTCAGACTACAGGTTTTAGTGATCAATCCCACTTTCAGCGGGTATTTAAGCAAAGAGTAGCGGCGACACCGGATCAGTACCGCCGTTCTGTGTCAGAGCAGGATCAGGATGCAGCTCGCTGCAAGTAACAGCGCCAGAGTTTTATTCAGTAGTCGCATGCTTCGCGGGTTCTGTAAATACTGACGCAGCACAATACCAGCCCAAAGCCATGCCGCCAGCGATAGCCAGCAAATAGGCAAATAAAGACTGGCAAATAGCAGTAGCTGTTCAGTACTTGCCTCTGGAATATAAGCGGCAATACCGGACAAAGATGCCAGCCAGGCTTTGGGATTCAGCCATTGCATTAAGGCTCCGGTGATAAAATCAGGCGCTTTAGCTTCAGAGTTATTATTCAGCTCTCCGTTGTCACTGAATAACTGGTAACTCAGATACAGTAAAAAAGCGATCCCCAGCCACTGCAGAAGCAGTGTCAGTAAAGGCAACGCAGCCAGCACATGATGCAAACCAAAGCCAATAATTAAAAACAACAGGATAAAACCCAGAGTTGCACCTGTGATAAAACTCAGGCCTTTCGCCACACCATAACGAGCGCCATGACTCACCGATACCAGGTTAACTGGACCAGGAGAAAATGAAGCGGCAAAGGCAAATAACGCCATGGACATAATAAGGGATAAGGTCATAGTGGTACTCCTGTAGTAACTCAATCAGGCGTCGACTATGGGCTTTCTCACCCTTGCTGTATTGGATAAAACTGACCTTTCGTTTTTACTTTTGTGTTTAACAGGCAGCAGCAGAAAAATCTTTGGTTTACAGCTAAGCTGCTCAGGTAAGATGATATTTATTCCGCTGATCATAAGGAAAAAGAGATGGCGTTGATCACAAACCTGGTGATACTTCTGGTGGCATTACTGCACTTGTATTTTCTGGTGCTGGAAATGTTTTTATGGGACAAACCTAAAGGTATGAAAGCTTTTGGCCTGACACCACAAAAAGCGGCTGATACCAAAGTACTGGCGGCCAATCAGGGCTTGTACAATGGCTTTCTGGCCGCTGGTTTATTCTGGGGCTTGTTTCAGGGCATAGTGCATCAGGGCGATGCAGGGCTTGATTTTAAAGTGTTTTTTCTGCTTTGTGTGGTTGTGGCTGGTGTGTATGGCGCTATGACAGTCAGTAAGAAAATCTTCTATATTCAGGCTATGCCGGCGGCTCTTGCATTGGCGCTGCTGTTTTTGGCATAAAGTTGCCTAAGTAAAGACTAAAACCGGAGACACTTATGGCAGATCTTGATAAAGCTCTGGCTACTTAACTGGCCAATATTGAAAAACGCACAGGTAAATCCATTGCAGAGTTAACCCAACTGGTTCAGGCTTCAGCCCTGGTGAAACATGGCGAGTTGGTGGCTCTGTTAAAAAGTAGTTTGGGCATGGGACATGGCGATGCCAATACCATTGTGCACCTGGCCCGCAGTGATAATGCTCCGACGGCTGCAATTGCAGAGGATCCGGAGCAAGGTCTGAACGAGCTTTATAGGGATAAAAAGGCCGCATTGAAACCTGTGCATCAGAAGCTGCTGGCAGAGCTGAGTCAGTTTGGTGATTATGAAACGGCGCCCAAAAAAACCTATATCAGTTATCGCCGTGCTAAACAGTTTTGCATGATAGGGCCAGCGACCAATACAGCAGTTGAAATTGGCTTAAACGTGAAAGATCTGCCTCTGAGTGAGAGACTAAAAGTGATGCCAGCAGGCCAGATGTGTAACTATAAAATCCGCTTAGCTGATGTTGCAGAAGTGGACGCTGAGTTAGTGGCATGGTTAAAAGCCGCTTATGAGGCGGCAGCCTGAGCTCTTAACGCTTGATACAAACAAAAAGTGCATTACCTGAGTGGTTATCCCATGCTGCGATTTTTTCGTAGCTATGCTCAAGCACATGCACTTCAAAATAAGGGCAAAGCAGTTGTTCCAGTTCGGCAAAACTGATGGCTACCATAGGGTGCTGGTCTTGCCAGAGCTGCTTCAAATCGGCCGTGGTTTTTTCTATGCTCAGGTTCAACGACTGCTGCTCACCTGTGCCGCTGTAATTCCAGCCAGATTCAAACACAAAATGACTGTTGTTCAGCACGGCGCTGTGTCGTACATAAGAGTTATTATCGATTTTGTCTTTATCCACCGCATTAAAACAAAACACGCCACCTGGTTTTAAAGCGTTAAACACGCTGGCGAAACAAGCTTTAAGGTTTTTTATACTGGCGCTGTAATGAATGGAGTATAAAAAACAGGTGATCAGATCCACAGGATGTTCCAGTTGAAAATCACACATATTCTGTTGCATAAAGCGGGCTTCAGGACAACGTTGCTGAGCTTTATCCAGCATAGGCTGATTTAAATCCAGACCGCTGCTTTGATAACCAGCGTCCAGAAAATGCCGGATATGTGGCCCTGTACCACAAGCTAGATCCAGATGAGTTCTGCCATCACCGCCAAAAAATTGATGCAACCTGCGCGCACTCTGGCTTTGCGCCTGATAGTCGATATCTGCACACATCAGGTCGTAATAACCAGAAAGATCAGTGTAAAGCGCGTTGGATGAGTGCATGGTGCTGTATATTGTGCTCAAATTTTCGGCCGCGCATCATATCTCAGTTCGGTGTTTTTGCGAAGTAACATAAAGCTGTTCAAAGAATGTTGGCTTTGGACTTTGTACAAAAAGCCTTTTGATCCGAAAAAACACTTGCCAAGCAGGGGGAAATAACGAGACCCTATAGCACTTTTATTCTGCTGTTGGCTGAATTTCCGGCCATTGCATCAAGGAGATCTCATGTCTAAGCCAAAAAGCCGTCGTTTACAGAAAAAGCTCTATTTAGGCGAATTTACTGAATACGGTTTTATGTTGTCCTGTTCATTAGGACTGGAGTCTGATCAGGATTTCAGCAAATTGCTGGACCAATTTATTACTGTGATTGAAAGCCGTGATCTGGTGATGGCCGGCGGTGGCGATAAAACTCAGTTTGAAGCCTTTATTTGGTCTGCACACCGTTATGGTTCTGCCACACAGGAAGATATCTCTGTGATCACCGCATGGTTTAAAGCTCTGCCTTCTGTTGACCAATTAAAGGTTAGTGAGTTGGTCGATGCGAACTATGGCGTAAGTTTTTAAGCCTGTAAGCATTTTTTGCTGAGTTATGGAAAACTCAGCGCAAGCTTTTGTTATTGCTCTTCAGATCAGTGCAATAACAAAAGTCTAAAGCAGACTCAGTATTTAGTATGGAAGAGCACTGCCCGAATGCTGAGGTGTCAACCCCGATCCTAGCGGAGAGCTGAACCATGGATAAAAACAGCAGATTCACCATTATAGGGTGTGGTCATTCAGAATCCTTACTGCATCATAACAACAACGCGTTGGTGTCAAATTCAAATGGTGTGTTATTAATTGATTGCGGGCACACTGCAAAACACGCACTGCATGATCTTGGTTTGACTATTGGTGATGTCGACGAGATTTTTATTACTCATGTGCATGGTGATCATGTGTTTGGGCTTGAACGTTTTGCTTATGAAACCCGCTTTAAATACCAGAAAAAAATCAAACTTCATTATCACCCCGATATTTATCAGGAGCTGTGGGAGCAGACACTAAAAGGCTCTTTGGCAAAAATAGGCGAGGGCAGCCTGGCTTTTGATGACTATTTTGAATTGTGCCCGCTTACAGGCCCTGGCTTCGAAAGTTTAGGTAATCACTACGATGTGTTTGAAGTGGCTCATACGCCGGGCAAAAAGACGCTGGGTTTGTGTGTAAACGATAAGGTATTTTACTCATCTGATACGATAGCTATACCCGATATAGTGTCGGAACTTAAGTTTGATGTTGGATTTCATGACGTGACGCTCACAGATTGGAATCCGGTGCATGCCACTTTATCCAGCCTGATGGATTACCCCGAAGCTGTGCGAAAAAAGCTGTACCTGATGAGTTATGAAGACAGCTGGCCGCAGTTTGAACAGCAGGTAAAAGCTTATTTTTCAGGTTTTGCAAAACAAGGTATGAGTGTGGAGTTTTAAGCATTGGAAGCACTGAAATGTATTTACGAAGACAAGGTGAATCACCGTTTTTCCTTATTAATGGACTCTGTGGGTGATATCCGCTTTTGCTACTGGACTGAACTAAAGAAATTCAGCGTCACTCAACTGACACAAAACCACAGTTACCTGATGCAGTTCCAGGATATTACGCAACCAGACAATTGCTTTCGAGGTATCAGGCTATCAGCTCTTCAGGTTGATGGTCCGGCGGTGACAGCGAACACTGCAGAATTTACCGGTATAAAATTCACCTCACAAAGCCTGGCAGCTTTGTTTGCCAGTTCAGCCGACAAAACCCTGATTTTTTACCAGTGTGAATTTGAAGAAATTCATTTATCCGGTTTGCACTTTGAACAGGATCTGCTGTTTTGCCAATGCACCTTTTTGGATAATTTCAGGCTGACGAGTTCAACCTTCAGCAAATCGGTATGGTTTCCTCACTGTACTTTTTATAAGCACTTTAGTTTGAAAGCCAGTCAGCTGGCCGGTTCGGTGCATCTGGAATCTGTCTGCTTTTATGGGGAAGGTGGCTTATCCTTGCGTGGCGTTTGTTGCCGGAATATCTATCTTGATCTTGGCGTGAAAGGGCCAGCAGATATGGTCTGGCTCAATGAAGTTTCTGTAGCCGGTGTACTGAGTATTGGTGGAGATTTCAGATCGGAGATCCAGTTATTTAACCGTCAGGATGAGGTGTCTGACAGCAAAATGCCGGTTGGCCACCTTTGTATTGGAACAGAATGTTATCAAAATGAAAAAGCGAACCTGACCAGAAGCTCTGCTGATATCAGAGTCTTTGGCTATGAATTCGAAACTGTCGCTATACAGAACGTCGAACTGAATGCTTTATATTTATCTGATTTAACTGCGAAAAATGTCACTGTTTTATCAAGCCATGTGCAAAAAGACATTGAGCTGAAGAATATGAAAGTCATGCAGGAAGTCAGTTTATCCGAGGTGATGGTTGCCAGAAACCTGAAGCTGGAAAACTGTGATATTCAGTCTCGACTGTCTTTGGCAAACAGTTCTGTTTCTCAATGTACTTATTTGGAAGATCTTAAAACAGCTAAGAATGAAGCTATTGATCTGTATAGATTTATATCGGATCGCTTTTACACTAACGTGCCAGAGCTTTTTGTTGGGAAAGCTAAGTTCAAGTTTTTTTCACCCCGTGAATTTGCCGGATTAGTCAAACACAGCTCCAGCAAAAGTATGGAAGAGCAGTATTCCAATTTAAAGCACTGGTTTCATGACACAGGCAAGCTGGCTTATGAAGACATGGCGTTTTTTCATATGCGGGATATGTCTGCTGCTGGCATTCTGACTAAGTTTTTTTTAGGCCGTGTGTTTGGGTGGGGAGTACGAATTTCCAATATAGCCTTATCATCTGCCATAGTGATTATGCTTTTCGCAGCGCTTTATTTTCTGAGCGCAAATGCACTTTCTGTGAAAGAAAGCTTTTTATTAAGTATTCAGAGTTTTAGCGGTGCCTTTTTTGGCTCCTGGGCCGCATCTTTAGATTCAAAAAATGATCTGCTATTTCTTGTGGCACTGCAAAGCTATGTTGGCGTATTTTTTATCACAACTTTTGTCGGGGCTTATATCAGAAAATTACTCAGGTAATAACTACTCCTGACTTTTTATTAAATTTTCATGATGACTTCATGCTGTCATTTACCGGACCTTAGACTGTTGTTTCTAATTTCGCTTTTAATCTGGAAAGCGGAATTGGGATAAAACAACAATCATCAATAGGAGGTCCAACTCGTGTTCAGTACATTCAAATTAACCACCTTAATGACAGTAAAAAGCTGTTTAGTTTTTTTTACCTTTTTTAACCTCAATACTGCCAATGCCGATGAATTCCCTCGTTGGGATACGGCCATTACCGCCTATAACGAAGGCCAGGTCAGAAAATTTCACCCCACTTTTGATTTTGACTCAGATGGCTGTTATCCGGGCACCCCATTTCACCGTTATGAATCCTTACGCCAGAACCCGGGTTTAGCAGCAACGTCCAGTTATTATGGTGGCTGTCGTGATGCAGGCTGGGGCAATACCGCCAATACCATTCACAGACAGTTATGCCAGCAAGGGACGGATGGCTGGGAGCGTTGCGCACATTTTTATGAATTGTATTTTGAGAAAGATCAGGCGGTGCATTTAACCTTTTTAGGCGGCCATCGTCATGATGTTGAAACTGTGATTGTCTGGACTCTGAAAGGTCATAATCAAGAATTTGTCAGTCATGTATCCACCAGTGCTCATGGTAACTTTGATACCCGCGCTATGAACACCTTAGAGCAACACAATGGCCATCCGTTGGTGGTGTATCACAAACACGGCATCCGAACTCATGCCTTTCGTTTTTCCAATGCAACTGACAAAGCCAATGTGGAGTTTCTGGGCAACTGGGGCGAGTTTTATGCGCCTAATATTATCAGTCACTACCGTGCTGTAGCTGTGTGGGACTCGAATGAGCGCAGCCGCCATGACCGCAATACGCAATACCGCATCGCGCTGGAGCAATCGAACTTTGGTTCTGCCAGCTTTAAAACCCGTAATGATGCGTTGATCATGGAGCAGGCGAATAACAATGTGCCGCGCTCTGATGCCTTGTGGGCCAATACCTGGTTTAACTGGGATGATATTGCTGCCACCAAAGCCAAAGAGTTACAGGCAAACTACCCTGGTATTTATCAGGATATTAAAGACCGCTACTAAGCATCCATTCTTTTTAATCTGCTGCAGCCTGACTGCAGCACATTGCTTGTCGTGCGTTGTTTTCGCTTCGTTGTATTTCACAGCTGTTGTCCTTACATGTTATAACGCAGTTCATAAAACACATCAGCACGGAGGCTCACGTGGCTTTTACTGAGCAGGAAAAAACGGCTTTATTGCAGTTAAAAGGCGTAGGCCCCACAGTGATCCAACGCTTTGAGCAAATTGGTCTGGATTCTTTTGAAAAACTTGCCAGCCACAGCGCTGCAGAAATCGCTGAACGTGTGGCCTCTATGCTCAGAACCAGCTGCTGGAAAAACAGTCCACAGGCTTTGGCTGCTATTGAAGCCGCGATTCAACGTTCAGCTCTGGGGTTGTAGCAAGAAGGTACAGACGAAAAACAGATAGCAGAGCTTAAGTTTGAGTTCAGCATGGACTGCTAGCTTTAAAGGTACTGTGACATTCTGTTGCACTCAACCGTCTTGAAGAAGGAAACTGAAATGACGCTTAACCCAACTATTTCTCCACGTCAGCTTTTTGTACCTTTGTATCTGGCCGCTCTAATCGCTGTTAGTCCTGTTGTTGCTCAATCACAGGCCAGTTGCAGCAGCTTAAAAGGCTGTGAACTGAAGTTCTGTGAGATGGAAATTCAGCTGAATCTGGCTAAACAAACAGGTGACAATGATCAGGTTGCCGGCTTGCAAATGGCTCTGGATAACGCCAGAACCAACTGCAGTGAAAATAAATTAAAAGATGATTTAACTGAAAAACTTGCTGATGCGAATAAAGATTTGGTGAAGTATCAGGCCGATCTGCAGCAAGCAGAGCAGGATGGCAAAAAAGATAAGGTGTTGAAATACCGTAAAAAGCTGGAAGAAACCAGCAGTGAGCTAAAAAGATTAAAAGACCAGCTAAGCCATCTGGAGCAATTGCCGCGCTGACCCAGGGGCTAAGGCGCCTGGGTGTTGTTCAACGAAGTTAATTCGCCTGTTTGTATATTCAGCATAAAATCACCATTGGGCTGGCCTTGTAAAAAACCATGGATGATCTGAAACAAACCGGAAAATTTGCTTTGGCAATACTGCGGCAGGGTCCAGTTTTGCCAGTTTTGAGCCTGGGGCTTTGTAGCTACGTTCTGCAACAGCGCGGTAAAAAAGCCATAGTGCTGTAGGCGCTGAGCAGAAATATCAGCTAAAGCCAATTCACCGGCATTTTGTAAGCGGTAAAAATCCAGCACTAAATCAAAGCCTGTCCAGTGGGTGAAGTCTTCCAGCTTTAAACCCGCTGTGGCAGCTTTAGTTGTGGCTTTTTGTCTGGCCTGTTGCCATTCAGGGCTTTGACTTAATTGCTGCAACATAGCTGGTGAAAACTCTTTCAAAGTGACACTGCTGTCGAGCTCTGAGAGCACTAACATTTGTTCGCCATTTAAACCCAGCAGTAACTGCCTCAGTTCATCCGGCCAGTCCTTGGGTAAAAAGCGTAAGCGTGTCAGCTCGCGTAAATGACCATTGGCAAAGTCACGGTAGTTTTTCGACTGCAAAATGCTGGCATCCCATAATGGTTGTTTGTCCTGCTTTAACTGCTGCCATTCTTTTTGGTAATGCTCAAACAGCTGATCAAAACCCGGCACTTGCTCCAGCACTATGGTTTGCACCTTGATGTGCTCTTTGCTGGTCAGCGTCAGTAATTTATAGGCGGGCACATAAGCGGCTAAAGAGGGGGCCTGAATATTGACCAGGCTGTTACCGCTGTTCGATTTCACCACAGCGGTATTATTTAAATGCATATGACCGCCAATATGCAGCTGTACGCCAAGGTCTGCTAATTGATGGCTGATCTGCTGCTGTGGGCTGCGTGATAACTGACCACGTTGTTCACCCAACAAGGTAGCTATCTGCTCTGTCTGGCCCTGATAAAACTCAATCATCGGATAATGGCTAAAAGTGATCAGTGTTTTGCCCTGAGCTTTGGCTCGTTTTGCCACGTGTTTCACCCATTGCATCACTGCAGGCTTGTAGTCAAACATCGCGTTGTAACCTGCGTTGCCAGAGCCTTCAAAAGCAGCTGCTTCCTGGCCTTTGCCCTGATAATTAGCTTTAGGTTTGTACACATTGGCATCTATGGCCAGCAACCACAAACCCTGAACAGGTTCCACCAGATAACTTGCATCAGCAATAAACTGGCAATGGCTGTGATGTGGTTTTTTAAAAGCGCCACCAGCCCCTTGCAAACAAATCTCCAACTGACGTTTGGTTAAATCTGATTGAGCCAGAGCTTGGCTGTAGTGATAATTGCTTTGATCGTAGTTGCTAAAAGGTGTTTCCCAATACAGATCATCAGCTTTGGGGTAAAAGCCAAAGTCCGATAGCTCTGTCATCAACTCGGCATATCCCAGCTCTTTTACTTCTTCAGTGCAAACCACACTTTTCTCTTTGCCAACACAAGGTTCAGAGCCTGGGCTGTAAATAGCCAGAGGCCTGCCGTCAGGACCTAAGTAGTCGGGTTTGCCTGCGCTCTGGGCATAAGGCCGTACCGGGTCGTGATTGCCAAGCGTCAGTAAAAATTTCAGGCCGTGAGTGCTGCTGTAATGCTGCAGGATCTGTTTTAAACCCCGTATATGGGCAGTCTGGCCGTCGTCGCTGAAATCTCCCGGCAATACCACCAGTTTGACATTACGACGCACCAGATCATCTAAAGCTGCACGCAGCGCAAAGTAGTTTTCGTTAAAAAGCCTTGTAGATTGCAGCTGAGCGGCCATAGTGCGGATAGTGGCTGCTTTGCCTGTGGTTTGGCTTTGCAGGCCTTTAAAACTGCCGTCAGGGAAGTTGGCATACACATCGTGAAAATGCACATCAGGTAAAAAGGCGATTTGTTGCGGAGCGCTTGCCGGAGTGGCCAGCGCTGGCAAACCAAACAAAGCGAATACAAAGCCAAAACAAAGGGTTTTCATCAGTGGTGCTTTCCTTGAAATTCTAATAAAAAAGCCACAGCGATGCTGTGGCCTTGGTCTTTTTTATCACTTAAACAAGCTGAGTAACAGTATTAGAAGTCGGCACGCAGACCTAAACTTACTCTTCTGCCTGAGAACTCATTCATCACAGGGAAAGCCGGGTTCATAGTGTAACCGCTGGTTTCTTCGTCTGTAATATTGATACCTTTTAAGCTCAGTTTAACGTTATCTGTCAACTGGTAACCTAAAGCTATGTCTGTTTGGCCATAAGCGTCACGGTACACTGGGTACATATTCAGATGAATGTACTCTACGTACTTGTCTTTGTAGTTGTAAGACAGACGAGCATCAAAAATATCGTTTTCGTAATACAGCGTAAAGTTGTAGGTGGTATCGGCTAAACCTTCTGGCGGCGTTGGTATATCTAAATCAGAAGCACCAGTTAAGCTGTTGTCCAGCATAGTGTAGTTGGCGTTGATACCAAAACCTTCCAGTGAGTCGCTCAGCATAGTTAAAGGCAACTGGGCGATTAGCTCCAGACCTGTCACTTTGTACGAACCTTCAGCGTTGACTGGCTGGAACACTTCAAAATCGTAATAACCGTCTAATGAACCGTCGGCATTACGTTTTTCTACGTCTTCTACTACTCCGGTCAGCTCTTCACGTACTACACCTTCAATATCTTTCCAGAAGTAAGAGGCTGCCAGAATACCGCCGTTTTCCATGTACCATTCAACACCGGTTTCCCATTGTTTTGCCTTGGTTGGCTTCAGACCTGGGTTGCCGTCTTTAAAGCGGAACTCATTCCAACTGACTGTGCGTTTGTAAGCAATATCACCCAGGGCAGGGCGCATTAAGGTTTCTGATGCAGCTGTACGCCAAATCACATCTTCTGCCACTTCAACTGTCAGGTTAAAGCTGGGTAACACATCGTTGTAGCTACCGTCTGCAGAGACTGGATCTTCAGTGTAACCTGTAGTGCCATCTTCGTTTTGAACCGGGTGGTAACCAAAAGAGGTTACTGCAGTGTCTACTGCACGTACACCTGCGTTTAACTTACTCGGCAAGCTACCTAATTCAAAATCAAAGTTAGTCATGGCATACAAAGCTGTCACTTCTTCATCAACACGGTAGTACTGATTATCCTGGAACGGAGTGAAGAAACCGGCATAACGGAAAGTGCTGCGGGCGTAGTCGTTGGACACCTGCATCCAGTTCAGGTCTTTGGCCTTGTAACCACCGCCAGAGGCGATATCAGTCACATAACCCAGTTCACTGTCCTGCAATGTACGGGTATTTACCCAAGAGCTGTCGCCTGCTGTTGGGCCTTGAATTTTGATCTCACCAAAGTTACGTTCTTTGGATTTGTCGGTATAACGCACACCAAACTGCACACTGCTCAGTGCAGGCAGCATGGACAATTCCAGCTCTTTTTTGAAGTCGAGCTGAGCGGCATATTTGTCGTCCTGCACTTCTTCCAGTTGGGTTTCATAAGCTTCAAACAGGTATTTGTCGGCAGCGTTGTACATGTCGATGCTGGCCGGGTTGGCGCTCATGACGGTTTCTCCGCCATTGGCAGTCCAGCGGCTGCGCGATGGTGCATAAGCCACATGTTTCAGGTTGGCGTAGTCAGCTGTTTTCTCAGCGCCTGAGTAACCCACTAACGCATTGATATCCCAACCATTGACCAACCAGTCCATCGTAGCACTGTACTGAGTGAAATCAGTTTCGTTGATACGTTCTTTGCTTAAAAATTCGTGCTGAGTGGCAGTGTAAGACACGTCAGTCAGAACCACCATACCGTAGTCAGCCAGCGTGGTATCGTCGTAGGCATGAATGGTTTCCAGTGTACTGCGGCTTGATGCTGTGTAAGCTGCTGCATCGTATTCATCTTCAGTGTTGTCATAACCACCTAACATGGCATCAAAGGTCAGACTGAAGGTTGAACTTGGTTTGTATTGGATGGCGGCTGTGCTGCCCCATTTGTCTTGCTCACTCTGGAAGACACGGTCGCCTACCTTATCCTGGAAAATAATACGGCTGGTCTCGTCTTTATCTCTGAAATCACTGACGATCACGCCAGCATCACGTTCCAGCACTGCCGCAGCCTGAGTTGAGCGTGGTGCTGAAGCTTCAAGGAAACGGCCCATAGGACGGAAATTGATACCAGAGTTGGAGTCTGTTCTGTTGCTACGCTCTGCTTTAGAGAATGACACTAACGCGCCCCAGTCACCAAAAGTGTCGCTGGCGAGGAACGAGAATTTAGGATCAGTTTTTTCTGAAATAGAGTTATGAGCGCCTTCAGCAGACACCACAAATTGGGCTGAGCTGTAATCAAAAGGTTTGGCTGTGCCAATTTGCACTGAACCTGCGATACCACCTTCTTCATCTGCTGCAGTAGGAGATTTTTGCACAGTCACACTTTGGATAATTTCAGAGGCAAAAATATCAAACTCAACATCACGACCACCGCTGCCTGAAGCTGTAGCCAGGTTATTGATCGACACATGAGTAAATTCAGAAGGCAGGCTGCGCACATTCACTTTGCTACCCAAGCCTTTGTTCCGCTCAATAGTGACGCCAGGCATACGTTGCAGAGCTTCTGCCAGGTTTTGCTCAGGGAAATCGGCAATGTCGGTGGCTACGATAGAATCAGAGAAACCAATGTTCTCTTTTTTCATATCAACGGCTTGTTCCAGACTTTTGCTGTAGGTGCCTTTAACCGCTATAACTTCAACTTTCTGCTCAGTCTGCTGGTCTTGTGCATAAGCAGGTAAACTGATGGCTGAACCCAGCAACAACTGGCCTACGGCCAAACTTAAAGCTGTGCGTTTTGATACAAGATGATGACGGTATTGATTCTGATGTTTCATTCCCAAACCCTTAGCTGATGTTTTTGTTTTTTTTGCCACCATACCGCCCTGAAAGGGCTGAGACGGTGCTCAATGACGGGCGAGATTACAGAGCAACTATGATGTTTTTATTTCAGTGATGAGAAGGGGTTGAAGTGGAAGTGTGAACAAAAAGAGAGAAAAAGGTTAGGGGCCCTGATGAGGGAAAAGATGTTGAATGTAACCGATTTCATTTGTTGTTTTTTTGAAGAGTACTAAAAGTTATTTTAAATCATATGTTTATGACGTGTTTTTTTTGCTTTTTCCGACAGTCTGCTGCCAAGGTTTTTTTGTGGTTGGCAGCAGTAAAATCACGTCAGCTTGAACCATCGTTTTTTTTACAAAGGCGATAAAACAGCATTTTTTTGCGATTAACTTTGCAACTTTATCTGTGCTGCTATGTTTCTGTTTCAGCTGGGGCTATACGAATAAATTAAAGGTTGTGCCTGCAGCGCTGTCGGGTGCAGTATGTAAACAGACCACAAAAGATGGCGTTTCGCAAAAAGCGCTCATTGTATTTTCAACACAGCGGAGTTGTTATGTCTGAACGTAAAACGGCCAAAGATTTTCATCCTGAAACCCTGCGTTTATTTGACCGTTATGTGCATGGTGATATCAGCCGACGTGACTTTTTAGCAGGTGCAGCAAAATTTGCTGTGGCAGGCATGACCGCTGTGACCATTTTGCAGGCGCTGACTCCCAACTATGCGATGGGCCAGCAAATTCAACCTGACGACCCTGCAGTGGATACGCACTATCTGACGTTTCCAAGCCCAAAAGGCTATGGTGAATTACGGGGCTATCTGGCGAAGCCTAAACAGCAAAATGGCAAATTACCGCTGGTGCTGGTGGTGCATGAAAACCGTGGTCTGAATCCTCATATCGAAGATGTAACACGTCGTCTGGCTTTGGCCGGTTTTATTGCCTTTGCACCTGATGCCTTGTACCCACTGGGCGGTTATCCGGGGGATGAAGACAAGGCCCGGCAATTGTTTGGCACTTTGGATCAGGACAAAACCCGCCAAGACTTTATTGAAAGCGTGCGTATTTTACAAAAGCTGCCCGAAGGTAACGGCAAAGTAGGTGTTGTGGGCTTTTGTTATGGTGGTGGCATGTCGAATTTTCTTGCCACAGAATTAGCGGATTTATCAGCAGCTGTACCTTTTTATGGCCGTCAGGGCGATTTAGATAAAGTGGCTGCAATTAAAGCACCGTTGTTAATCCATTACGCCAGTGACGACGAGCGGGTAAATACTGGTGCCAAAGCCTACGACGATGCGTTAAAAGCAGCAGGCAAAAACGCACAGAGTTTTATCTATCCGGACACCCAACACGGTTTTCATAACGACACTACACCACGTTATGACAAAGCCGCTGCAGAGCTGGCGTGGAGTCGTACTATCGAATTTTTTAAACAGCATTTGAGTTAAAACTATTTATCTGAACAGAGGGATTTTATGCATCAGTTGGTAGGGAAGCTAGTTTTTATGTTCTTGGTCAGTAGTGTATCTGCGGTTACCCAAGCTGCCGATTCATTAGGGAAATGGCACGGTCTTGATTCGAAAGTGATGCAGGAACGGCGTAATTTTGCGGTGTACCTGCCACCTTCTTATGGTAAGTCGAACAAAGAATATCCTGTCATTTATTTGTTGGATGGTGATCAACGCCGACTGAATGTAGTGGCAGGTATCCAGGACGCTTTAAGTACAGAAATTCTGGAGCAGCAGGTCAATGAAGCTATTATTGTCGCTATACCCAACAGTGAGCTCGCTATTCGAGAGCGAGATCTGACACCGACAAATGTTGACTGGGTGTTTAAGGGCAAATTGCTTGAGGATTTTGACAATATTGGCCAAGCGGACCGCTTTATCGAGTTCTTCCGGCAAGAACTAATCCCACAAATAAATGCAAAGTACCGAACCTCTGACAAAAGGATCTTGGTTGGAGAATCTTTTGGTGGTTTGTTTGCTGCTCATACATTGCTGAGTCAACCAGATGTTTTTACGGACTATTTAATTATCGATCCGACATCTTTGTGGGATAACAATTACCTCAACCGAAAGTACATTGCGCTTGATTACGACAAAAAACTGACAAAGGCGAATGTCTGGTTCTCTTTTGCTAATAATGAAGCTTTCGGAGATATAGGCGCGACGAACTATCAATGGGGCATGGAACTGGTTTCCAGACTTAAAAAACACCCTACAGTGAAGGTGAGCGAGCAATTTTTCCAGCATGAAAGTCATGGCACTGTGGCTTTGCAAAGCTGGTATTTCGGTTTGCTTCACCTCAATAAAAAGACACAACACTGAAGGCGAACTATGGAGAAGGTATGAATTATCAGGCCATTAATTTTAAAGACAAGTTTGAAAAGTTCGACAACCATTGGTCGCCCCGGGTGATTGCAGAGATGAATGATTACCAGTTTAAGCTGGTGAAAGTTGAGGGAGACTTTGTCTGGCATGATCACCCTGATACCGATGAAGTGTTTATTGTGGTAAATGGCGTGTTGGATATTGAATTTGAAGATGGCAAAGTGACCTTGCAAGCGGGCGAAATGTTTGTAGTACCTAAAGGCGTAAAGCATAAACCCGGCGCCAAAGATGAATGTCAGATCCTGTTGGTAGAACCTAAAGGCGTGGTGAATACGGGTGATACCCAAAGTACGCTGACCGCCCAGAACGATGTTTGGATATAGAATGGCAGAGTTTTTTTAATGAGTAATAAAATCAGAAATATTCAGAAAACGCTGTTGTCGGATAACTGGTACAGCCTGAATAAGTATTCTTTTGAGTACCAGAGCCATAGTGGTGAATGGCAGCAGCAGCACCGTGAAGCCTATGACCGCGGTAATGGCGCTACTATTTTGTTGTACAACAACAGTAAAGGCACAGTGATCCTGACCCGCCAGTTCCGTTTGCCGACTTATATCAATGGCAATGCAGATGGTTTACTCATTGAAACCTGCGCCGGCTTACTGGAGCAGGACAATCCGGAAGACTGCATTAAACGCGAAGCTGAAGAAGAAACCGGCTACAAAGTAGATCAAGTGCAAAAACTGTTTGAAGCTTATATGTCGCCGGGTTCTGTCACCGAAATCATCCATTTTTTTGCCGCTGAATATACCGAGAATATGCAGGTTTCAGCAGGCGGAGGTTTGGCGCATGAGCAGGAAAATATCGAAGTGTTGGAGCTGGATTTTGATTCAGCCTATTCGATGATTGGAACAGGTGAAATTAAAGACGGCAAAACTATTATGTTGCTGCAATACGCCAAAATAAATGGCCTGATAACAACCAAGCTTAGTAACAACGACACAAGGGAGCAGTAAAGCATGACCACACTGGAAGGTTTGTTTCAAATTACCGGCTGGAACGAAGAGCCTTATTCAGAAGGCGAAGATGGAGTTAAACAAAGTTACGCCAAAGTGTCGCAAAGCTATAGCGGGGCAATCGAAGGCACAAGTTCTGTGCATTATCTGATGAGCTATCAGGGGGCAGGCTCAGCTGTCTTTAACGGCTTCGAGACCTTCAGCGGAACTATCGCAGATAAAACCGGTACTGTGGTGATACAACACAATGGCACTTTTAAGCAGGGTGTCGCGTCAAGCGACTTTGTGATTGTGGCAGGTTCAGGCAAAGAGCAATTGGCCGGAATTGCAGGATCCGGTTCTTTTCGCTCAACCGAAAATGGCCAGGCGAAGTATCAGTTCAGTATTCATAGCTGACATTCAATCCGGCAAAGCAGGGCGGAGTAATGGCCAGAACAAAACTCAGTTTTGAACAGGCTTATGTGGTCTGATTTCCTGCTTTGGGTTTGAGCAAGACGGTTGTCATGGGAAAATGCCCACAAAGGAATGAAACCGTGATTCTGCTATCAGACCAGATTACTTTTGTTGTGCAGCAGGACAGAGGTGAGAAGCAAAGCTGCTGTTTATTACGTCTAGTGAAGGTACACAACATAAGCCACTTTGATTCTGGTTTATTCCGGCGGTTTTGTGAGTAGCTGTGACCAATTAAATCAGACCATCGAATAAGTTTACTTCACTAATATCTAGTGAAACTGACCAACCGAATGTAGAGTTCATTCTATAATTTATTTATATTTCAAATGGTTATATTGTTTCTTTGACTGGTGCGCAACTTGCTTTCATCAGAGCTTTTGCCAACTAAAGGATTGATATACATGAAAAAAGCATTTGGAATTGTTGTTGCTGTAGTGAGTGCTACGCTTGGTATAGCGTTACTATGGTTTGTATTGCCGAAACAGCAACAAAGCAGTGATCAGCTTACCGAACTTGAGCTTTATATCCCGGCATTGATGGAAGAAGCTGCGATCCCGGGGTTGGCGATTGCCAAAATTAAAAATGGCAAAACTGTTTTGCTGCAGACTTATGGCAAAGCCAATATTGAAACCGCAGACCCAGTCACAAAAGATACCTTGTTTAATTTGGCATCCATCAGTAAACCCATCATGGGGCTGGTGCTGTTACAACTGGTTGAACAGGGGAAACTCGATTTAGATCAGGATGTTAATCAGTATCTGTCTTTTAAAGTGGATAACCCTCATACTCAGGATGAAAAAATAACCCTACGTCATCTGGCCAGTCATTCCTCGGGTATTGCTGACTATTACGATATCAACAGCTATGCAGAGAATAAGGACACACAAATTTCCCTGCAGCAGCACATCACCAACCTACTGCTGCCAGAAGGCAGCCACTACCAGCAAGGCGAGTATTTTTTAGCGCAAATGCCAGGGGAGAAACGTCGATACAGTAATCTGGCGGCAGGGCTGGCTGGTTATCTGGTGGAGGCAACTACAGGCAAATCTTTGGCACAGTACAGCAAAGATACTTTGTTCCCGTCTTTAGCTATGCCTACAACCAGCTGGTTACTGCATGATCTGCCTTTAGATCAGATTGCAGTACCTTACGAGGTAAAACAGTGTGTGCCTTATTTGTTTATATGCGCTGATACTGAATCGACAGAACTGAATTACCTGATTGGCCGCTATATCAATCCGCCTGCGGCCTACAAAAGCTTTGCGGCTTATC
Organism: Rheinheimera sp. 1928-s; assembly: GCF_029269265.1. Lineage (GTDB taxonomy): Bacteria > Pseudomonadota > Gammaproteobacteria > Enterobacterales > Alteromonadaceae > Pararheinheimera. The sequence goes on along the minus strand of NZ_JARIXP010000004.1, from coordinate 511,478 downwards.
CGCATTTTGGTAATCCACAATATCCAGATGGCGGAGTGCGTAGCAGCATCACTGAGCTCAGTCAGTTTTTAGTGGCGGTGTTGAATAATAAGGATAGTTCAGGTCAACCGTTATTATCCGATGCGATGTATGAAGAAATGTTTAAATTGCAGCTGCCGGAGTCGGTTTCTGCCAATCAGCGCTTTTTCTGGCGCGATAATGAGATGGGGTTAACAGGTCATATGGGCTCCGATCTGGGTGTGTTTACCGCTATGTATTTTGATCGCCACAGTAAAGATGGTTTTATTATTCTGATGAACAGAGGCTCAGACGCGCAAGCTGCAGCGGCAATGAAGAAGATTGCAACTCGGTTAGTTGAATTCTAAATGGCAAAGAGTTCGGAGTAGCCCTTTGTCGCACAATCTGTGGCTCCTGTTGGTTTTTTAGCCCAAGGCACTTGTAAGTTGTTCTTTATCGGTTAGTTTTAGTCAAATTCCCGGTATAACGTTCAACAGAGTCAACACCACAGGGCGCTACAGATGAAAACTATAATAACAGCGGCTTTCCTAAGCCTAATCACGGTTGTACCCGCCACTTGGGCTGCAGAGTTTAGCCAAGGCCGACAACTAAGTTCTGCTGCTGATTTTGCTGTATTGGCGCCAAGAGACAGGGTGAATACGGAAAACCTTATCCTCACTGAACGTCTGGATAGTCTTCTGCCACAGCTGATGGCCGAAGCTAAACTGGATATGTGGCTGGTGATCAACCGGGAATATAGCGAAGATCCGGTGTATTTCACTTTAGTGCCTCAGCCCACTTTCGCCGCCCGTCGCACCACCATGCTGGTGTTTTATCGTAAAGCCGATGGTTCGGTCGAACGTCTGTCCGTGAACCGTTATCCGTTTGGCGCACCTTATACCTCAGCCTGGTCGGGGGGAGATTTAACAGAGCAATGGCAGGCATTGGCTCAGGTTATTACAGAACGCAAGCCACAACGTATTGGCATCAACGTATCGGCAGATTGGGCAGTGGCTGATGGTTTAACCAAAGCCATGCATCAGTTGTTGCTGGATGTATTACCAAAAGACTATGCCAGCCGTTTAGTCAGTGCTGAGCCTTTAGTGGTGCGTTGGATGGAGCAGCGCACAGCCGCTGAATTAGAGCTTTATCCTCATATTGTCAGTCTGGCCCGTGCTGTGATTGCCGAAGCCTTCAGTGCCAAGGTCATTACTCCAGGTGTTACCACAACGGATGATGTGGCCTGGTATATTCGTCAGCGTTATGAAGCTTTAGGTTTGCCTGTCTGGTTTATGCCTGATGTAAATAGTCAGCGTCCGGGGGATGAGTGTAAAGCTGATTCGCCTTTTTGTGGTCAAAGCAGGGTGATCCACAGAGGTGACGTGCTGCATACAGATGTGGGCATTTGTTACCTGAAACTGTGTACCGACACTCAGGAAATGGCTTATGTACTCAAAGCCGATGAACAGGATGCACCTGCAGGTCTTATTAAAGCACTGGCAACAGGCAATCAATGGCAGGACAATTTAACCCAACAATTTAAAACAGGCCGCACTGGCAATGAAATTCTTGCCGCTACCATCAAAGAGACAAAAAAGCAGGGCATTATCAGCAGTACTTATACGCATCCTTTAGGTTTTGTTGGTCACGCGCCTGGGCCAACTATTGGCATGTGGGACAATCAGGGGCCGACCTCTGACGGAGGAGAATGGCCTTTGTATGCCAATACAGCTTATGCCATTGAAGGGAATATCAAACAGCAAGTACCAGAGTGGAATGGGCAGTATGTGCAAATTAAGCTGGAACAAAGTGCGTATTTTGATGGCAAGCAGGTGATTTATCTGGCAGGGCGTCAAACCAAATGGCATCTGGTGCGTTAAATACTTTCCACTAAGGGCTAATGTCCAACCTAAAGTACTCGTGGTATGGTAAAAATGGTCCATAAAAGTGCGCCGTGCTGACGGCCGTCAGCCCTTTGTCAGATTAAAAGGAACCTCTTTCTATGCTTATCTTTTTTGTCAGTATTGCCATACTTATCCTTGGCTACAAATTCTATAGTCCCTTTGTTGAAAAACAGGCCTGCATAGATCCTAAAGCTGTAACGCCGCAAGAGCGTTTTAGCGAAGGCGTCGATTATGTTGCTATCAGTCCGGTAAAAGCCTTTTTAATTCAGTTTCTAAATGTGGCCGGGGTTGGTCCGATCTTTGGACCTATCCTGGGCGCTGTGTATGGTCCTGTGGCTTTGGTATGGATTGTCATAGGCAATATCATAGGTGGTGCAGTGCATGACTACTTTTCCGGTGTGATGAGTATCAAAGAAGACGGCAAAAGTTTACCTGAGATAGCAGGTCACTATTACAACGTGGTTTTTAAAGGGGTAATGCTGGTATTTACCGCCATGCTGCTGTTTTTTGTCGGAGTGGTATTTATTATGAGTCCGGCTGGGCTTTTAAGTAATTTATCCTACTTTGAAGGCACTTTTTTAGCGGGTAATACCTTTTGGGTGCTGGTTATTTTAGCCTACTATTTTTTAGCGACTTTGCTGCCTATCGACAAAATTATCACCAAGCTGTACCCGGCTTTTGGTGTACTGATGATCGTCATGACCACCCTGATTGCAGGGGCTTTGTTACTGGATGCTCCTCACCTACCGCAGGTTGCTGATATTTTTGCTTATTTTGATGGCCACCATGAACATGATTTTTTAACTCCTAATCCTGATGGCGCGCCGATCTGGCCTCTGCTGTTTTTAACTATTACCTGTGGCGCTATCAGTGGTTTTCATTCCACTCAGGCACCTATCATTGCCCGTTGTTTAACCAATGAAAAATACGTCCGGCCTGTGTATTACGGAGCCATGATGTGTGAAGGTATTGTGGCTTGTGTCTGGGCTTTGGCTGGTATTGCCGCTTTTCCGGGTGGTTATGTTGAGCTAAAAGCTATGTTAGCTCAGGGCGGACCTGGCTTAGTGGTGAACCATATAGCCACAGGTTATCTGGGCGTTTTTGGTGGTGTGATGGCCATTCTGGCTGTTGCAGTATTCCCAATTACCTCAGGTGATACTGCCTTCCGTTCATTGCGTCTGACCATAGTGGATGCTTTTAATATTCCGCAAAGCCTGCGCAACAGAATGTTATTGTCAGTACCTATTCTGGCTATTGCTTACTTTATGACGATGCTGGATTTCTCCTTGATTTGGCGTTATTTCGCCTTCTCCAATATGTTGTTATCCACCAGCGTGTTATGGTTGGCGACTAAGTACTTATTTGACCGTGGCACTTTGCACTGGATTGCCAGCATTCCGGCCGTGATTGGCACCAGCATGACAGTGGCTTATATAGCGACTGCTGGTATTGGTCTGAATTTACCTGTGGAATACAGTAAACCTATAGGTGTGGTTGTGGCAGTCATAGGTTTGATAGGCCTGATGATGGCCCATAACAAGCGTACCCTGGTTACCCGAGGTTAAGAGCCTGGCAGCAGTGAACCCCAAGTTGGGTGCATTGCTGCCCGTCTGTTGTGAGCTTTGTATTTGCTCAATTTTCTCAGGCAGATCAGTCACTTTGGACGACGAAGTTTTAGTTCCCAAACTACTGACTTCAGGTGAGGTTCAGGCTGGCTAGACTAATACTGTACTGGTACCGGGCTGATCTATGAGATTTTGTCGTGTCTGGACCGTGGTTTTTTATCAAATGTTGAGGGATTAAATATGGCTAATGGAACAAATTCGTTATTAAAACTGGTTGGCTTAGTGTTGTTAGTGCTGGGCGTTGGTTTGGTTTACTGGGGGTTTCAATTATCAGATTCAGTGCAATCGCAATTGACTGAAGTAGTGACTGGCGCAGAGACAGACAAAGTGATGCAGTTTTATATTGGCGGTGCTATCAGTATTGTGGCTGGTCTCTTTTTAGCCTTTAAGCGTTAAACAAGCAGAGGGAATGGCAATGAGTTTAACTGGATTATTAGTATTTCTTGCAATAGGTGCCACAGCTGGTTGGCTTGGCGGACTTATTATGAAAGGCAGTGGCTTTGGTCTGCTGGGCAATATTATCGTCGGTATAGTGGGCGCTGTGTTGGGCGGTGCCTTGTTTGGTATGTTGGGGATCAGCGCCAGCGGCTTATTAGGCTCTATTGTTACAGCAACAGCAGGTGCCGTAGTTTTACTTTTTATTGCGAGTCTTGTCCGACGAGCCTAAGGCTCGTTGTTTCTTTTTTATATCTCTGCTCTTGACTAGTTCTTCTGCGATACTTTCGATATATTTCTAAGCCAATACAAACTCTTATCTTTGGTTTTCTATGCGTGTTCAACGTGATGATCTGACAGGCTCTGACATTGCTGCTTTGTTGCAAGAGCATTTAAATGACATGAATGCGGTGTCGCCTCCGGAGAGTAAACATGCGCTGGATTTGGCAGCTTTAAAAGCCAGTGACATCAGCTTCTGGACTTTATGGCAGCAGCAACAGCTGGCAGGTTGCGTGGCGCTGAAGCAATTAAACACCAGACAAGCTGAAATTAAATCCATGCGAAGTGCCACAGCGTTTCGAGGGCAGGGGGTAGGTAAGCTACTACTGCAGCATGTAATGACCGAAGCAAAAAGCCGGGGTTATCAGCAGTTGTATCTGGAAACCGGTGCTATGGATTATTTTGTCCCGGCCCGTTCTTTATACCGCAGTTTTGGTTTTGAACTCTGTGGGCCTTTTGCCCAGTATAAGGAAGATCCGAACTCTGTATTTATGTGCAAACAATTGACGGTCTGAGCTGAGCAGTGAAAGAGGCAGAACTCATCTGATGGGTCTGCCTCTGTGGTAGTGCGGTAGTTAGAGGAAATTATAAGTAAAAGACACACCATAGGTTCGTGGCGGGCCGTACACTGCAGTGCTGAAGCCCAGATCCGACGTCAGCTTGTCATTGCTATACACCTGATACTCTTTATCCAGTGCATTTTTCAGCCACAACATCAGTTCGTATTGACCATCCGCAGACACCAGCCCGAGCTGCGCATTGACCAGCGTCAGTGCGGCCAGCCTGGCCTGTGGCAAGTTGCGGGCATCCGAGTACATTGCACTGCGATACGAAGCATCGACGCCGGCAAAACCATCCCAGCCGTCAAAGGCCGGAAACTCATAGCTGCTCGCCAGATTGCCTGTCCATTTAGCGGCCCCTGGCAACTGGTTGTTGCTGCAGTCGTCTATGCTGTGGCAGTTACTGAAGTCGTTAAACTTTGCATCGGCAAAACCTGCAGAAGAGCTGATGCTCCACTGTTGTGTCAGGCGAAATACCAGTTCAGCTTCCAGGCCCTGGCTGGTCGCTGAAGGGCCATTTACTACCCGGTTGACGCCGTCATCATCCACCAGCAGGCTTTGAATATCACTGTAGTCCAGATAAAAAGCAGCCAGATTAAACCGGGCCCTGCGGTTTAGCAGGTCAGTTTTTAAACCTGCTTCGTAGCTAATGACCTGCTCACCGGCAAAACCTATATCCGGCGCATTGACATCACCGCCAATCGCCTGCAAAGACTGGGGTCTGAAACTGTAGCCGCCTTCTTTATAGCCTTTGGATACTTTGCCGTAAAGGTTCAGATCTTCATTCCACTTGCCATTCAGACCCATAGTCCAGGACACAAAGTTATCCTGCTGCGATTGATTGGTCTGAGGGATATGGATGTAATTCAGCAGAAAAAAACCAGGCAGACTGGTTTCATAACCGTCCTGCGCAAAGCTCATGTCTTTTTCCACTCTGGAGTAACGCAAACCACCAAAAGCGCTCAGGCTGCTGCTGATGTCATAGGTTAAGTTACCAAAGGCGGCGCTGCTTTTGGTGCGCAGGCTGCCGTCTATTTCCACCCCTGCATCTGCAGGTAAGTTCAAGGTGGTGGGCATAGGGGCATTCAAGCCGGTTGGGATACCATAAATACCGGTTTTCGTAAAAAAGCGCTGCAGGTTGACTGCTTCGTTATCCAGATAATACAAACCTGCCACGTAACGCAAAGCGCTGCTTTCGTCAGAAATCAGTTGAAACTCCTGAGTAAATTGCCTGTTGTTTTCTGATTCTATGCTGGAGGATAAATTGATGCTGGTGGCATCCGCATCGTTGGCCAGCAAAGAGTCATAGACTTTTTCAGCGCTAATAGATTTAAACACAAAACCATTATCAAACTGGTAGGCCAAAGTCGCGTCGGCGCTCCAGTTGTCACGTATGCCGTAGGAGTCTTCAGAATTGGCCATCACCTGATGCGGGTCGTCCGTAATAAAGTTAGCCGCCTGCTGGCCCTGATTGTATAAGCCCAAAGCTCCTAAGCCTGTGCCACTGTCGGCCAGCAGTTTACGGCCCGGTGGAATACTGCTGTCTTTGAGCACATCGGCGTTAATATCCAGCGTCAACGCTGCAGTTGGGGTGTAACGCAGCTGAGCCCGGCCGCCATGTCTGTTGTCGCTGAACATGTCCGAGCCATCTGCCAGGTTTTCAATAAAGCCGTCGCGTTTGACATCATAAGCGCTCAGGCTGGCAGCCAGCACATCTTCAATTAAAGCGCCACTGACAAAGCCATTGGCTTTGACTAAACCAAAGTTACCTATGTCGAGTTTTAGTTTAGCCTCGGGGGTGTCCGATGGTTTGCGGGTGGTGATACTGACTACTCCCAGATTGGTATTCTGACCAAATAAGGTGCCCTGTGGCCCACGCAGCACTTCGACTCTTTCAATATTGGCCAGTTCCTGGTTAAAGCCTGTGGCTCTGGAATACACTACGCCATCGACATAAATACCTAAGCCAGGGCTGGATCCTGAATTAAATACGCCATTGGGGCTGGACGGAATACCGCGCATATTCACTGTGGTGGCAAAAGCCGACATCACATTCATCGACAGGTTGGGTACTGAATGCTGAATATCCTGAAAGTTCTGGATATTGCCTCTGTCCAGCTCTTTGCTGCTGAGCACAGATACCGCCAATGGAACTTCCTGCAGGTTTTCACCACGTTTTTGTGCTGTGACCACAATGCGCTCCAGCTCGGGCTGCGACTCTGCGGAGCTTTGCTCTGCCAATACAGCTAAGGGCAGTAAACCCAGCAAATAAGGGATAGCTTGTGCTACCGGTGTTTTTTTTGATTTGATCACAATGCTGTTCCTTCAAATTGTTGCTACTGGTTTGGAGTTCTGCGCTCTTTATGGCGAGTAACTCTCCACCTGTTCTAGCAGCGCGCTCTGGCAGGAGCGTCCTGATTTGCAAAGTCGAAGAAAAAAGCAGCAAAGCAGTTAAAAATTTATCCGTCTTTGCAAAGTTGCACACTTTAATGCGGCGAGCGATATACAACAAAGCTGCAAGATGATCTTCAGCGGCAGAGCAGCTTGCAGTGCGGAAGTCGGCTGCAGTATAGTTTGCTAAACCGTACAGGTCTGATCTGTTCCGATTGCAGAGATTGGGTGAGTTAAGCAAGAAAAGGGAGCGGATGATGCTGGATCTGGAAGTGACGCTACAGCTAAAAAACCTGCTGATACTGGCTTGTGTAGCCTTTGGTTTTGGTTTGTCTTATGTGATTTGGCGTGCGCCCGGGCAAAATCGCCGGGCAGCGAATTGCTTAAGTGTAAGCACATTGGTCACCTCTGTGCTGGCGCTGGTGTATGTGTTGCAAGTGGAAAATAGTCAGGCCAGACCCTGGCTTTATACCTTGGTGTCGCTGCAGATGCTGCAAGGGCCTTTGTTGTATTTTTATACCAGATTTCAGACCGAACCTGGCTACAGCTGGCATTGGAGCCAGTTGTTGCATCTGTTGCCTGCCGGTCTCTTTGCCACACTGTGGTTGCTGCAATTGCCTTTATCTGAACAAAGCCTGCTTTATATGGATTGCCCGGCGCAAAAAGACTGTGGTCAGATGTATCAGCACCGTCTGCTGCACAGACTGGCAGCCTGGAGTTCACTGATTTGTTATTCGTTGCTGGCGCTGCGTTTATTATTTCCGCATCAGCGCCGTATTAAAGCCTATTACTCCAGCATTGAAGGGGTGCAACTACACTGGCTAATGCTTATTTGTGGTTGTTACCTCGCGAGCACTGCCACTACAGTAATTTTTGACCTGCTGAATTATCTGGGGAGTCCTGTTATGTTAACTGGCGCCATGATGCAGGCGTTTTCACCTTTTATTACCGTGCTGCTGATGGTCACCTATGGCATACGTCAGGTGATGGTGCAGTTTGAAGATCACAGTCAGCAGCCAAAAAGCCCAAAGACGGACACTGCAGAGAGTGGCCAGGTGCAGCAGTTCTGCAAAGAGCAGAGTTCGGCAAAAAAATACCAGACCAGCAGCTTAACAGAACAGGATGCCAAAGCTTTGTGGCAAAGGTTGCAGCTTTGTATGCGCGCTGAGCAGCCTCATTTGGAAGCCGGGTTAAAAATTTCGGATCTGGCGCAAAGCCTGGGGGTTTCTGTGAATCATTTATCTGAAACCATTAATGGTTATGCCAACTTGTCTTTTTATGATTTTATTAATAACTACAGAGTGGAGGAGGCGGTACGTTTATTAACTGAACCTAAAATGGATTTTTTGTCTGTCACCGAAATAGGCTTTCAGGCGGGCTTTAATTCGAACTCAACTTTTTTCAGTCAGTTTAAAAGCCGTCTGCAGGTAACGCCTAAACAGTATCGTAAGCAGCCGCAAAGTGCTGTGATGAGTAGCCAGCAGTCAGGCTAAGGCCGTATTTGTCTGATTTTGCAAAGTCGGATCTTTTGCCCGCTTGTTTTTGTTATATCCAAAGTGACCGCAACAGTAGTTGCCTGACTTTGGTAAAACAAGAGAGCTTTGGCATGACCCTGAAAAAAATCATTTTACTTCTGTGCGCAGCATTTGTCTTGCTGATAGCAGTGCTGGCTATACGTACCTTGAGCTATCAACCCGCTTCTTTATCTCAGGAGACAGTCCAGACTGTCGCCATAGAACCCGAACGGATAGCGCAGCGTTTATCTGAAGCTGTGCAGTTTCGGACTATCTCGTTTGATCATGTAAAAATGATCCCTTATCCGCAGTTTGATGCATTTATTGACTGGCTTGCCCGCACTTATCCTGAGCTGCATCAGCAGCTGCAACTGCAAAAAGTGAATGACTACACCTTGCTGTTTAAATGGACCGGCAAAGACCCGGCGCAGCAAGCCATTTTGTTGTCAGCTCATTATGACGTGGTGCCTGTGATCCCAGGCACCGAAAAAAAATGGGCACATCCGCCTTTTGCGGGTGTGATTGACCAGGGCTATATTTGGGGTCGTGGCACTATGGATGATAAAAGTGCTGTGGTGGCTTTGATGGAAGCTGTAACTTTACTGCTGCAACAGCAGTATCAGCCAGAGCAGGATATTTATATCAGCCTGACCCACGACGAAGAAATTGGCAGCCGTAAGGGCGCAGCCGCTGTAGTGGAGCTGTTGCAACAACAACAGGTGAAGCTGGCCTGGTCACTGGATGAAGGCTCCTTTGTGCTCAATGGTCTGGTGCCTGGTGTCAAACCTCAGATTGCCAGCATTAATGTGGCAGAAAAAGGCTTTCTGACACTGGAGCTGCTGGCCACAGCTCAGGGCGGTCACAGCTCTATGCCTGCTTCAGAAACTGCGGTCACTATGATCGCACAAGCACTGGTGAAATTGCAGCAAGCCCCTGTGCCAGGAGGCCTGGACGGTTTAACACTGGATTTTTATCTAACTTTAGGCCGCCATATGCCGCTGCTGCAGCGTGTCTTGCTGGCCAATACCTGGTTGTTTGGCTCGCTCATTGAAGCGCAAATGAGCAAGATGCCCAGTGGAAATGCCGTATTAAGAACCACCACAGCAGCCACTATGTTGTCCGGCAGTGTTAAATCTAATGTGCTGCCGATAGAAGCTACAGCCACAGTGAATTTTCGTCTGCATCCGCGGGATTCTGTGCAAAGCATAGTGGACTATGTCACTAGAGTGATAGATGACGAACGTATTGCCATCAAGGTGATCCAAGCCTTCGAGCCTTCTAAAGTAGCTGACAGCAAAGCCGCAGCTTTTGAGCTCATAGCTAAAACTGCCCGCCAAACCCACGGCGCTGTGCTGGTGGTACCAGGCCTGACGCTGGGGGCTACTGACAGCCGTTTTTATGAAAAACTGTCTGATAATGCCTATCGCTTTAATCCTATGGTGCTGGATGCAAAAGACAGCGCTGGTTTTCACGGAACCAATGAGCGCATGAGTGTAGACAATATGGCCAAAGCGGTCAGTTTCTATTACCTGCTGTTAAAGGACAGTGCTCTGGCCTCAAAGCCGCGTTAATCCTGTTTTCGCTGAGTTGAACTGCGCTATGAATAAGGGAAATGGCTTTTCATAGCGCGTACTTTCCATTGCGCGTAATAGTACAGATAAATTTGACAGCTATAAGTACGTCAGCGCACGGAAGGAAAGTAACGGATATGAGAAAACCTGTACAGCTGATGGTAATGAACACCTCAGCTTTAACTACAGGAAAATAAAAACTATGAACAGCTATCAGGCTACAAGGAATGTGCAAGTTATAGGACAGCAAAGTACTGCTCTGAATTTGTTATCAACAACTCAAAAAACAAGCCCATTTTTTCGTTTGAAGCCTTTGGTTTTAAGCCTTTTGTCAGTACTGATGATCCCCGCAGCTCACGCAATGGATTACAGCAATTTTGAAGAGAACGGCTGGTCTGCTGGTATGAACATCGGTAAATCTATTGCCGGAATCGAGCAGGATACTATACGCACTGATTTAGAAAATCAGGGTTTTAATATTAACTCTGTGTTGGAAGACCGTCGCAGCGAAGGCTATAAAATTTTTGTGGGTTATAAGTTTAACCCTTATCTGGCTGTAGAAGGTGGCTACTTTAATGTGGGTGGTTTCCACGCACTTGCAAACACAACACCAACCAGCGATTTTCGCGGTAAAACCAAGCTGTTGGGCTGGAATCTTGATTTAGTGGGCATTATGCCATTTACCGAAGATTTCTCTGGTTTTGCCCGTATTGGTGTGACTCAAAACGAAACTTCAAATACCTATAGCAGCAATGGCTTGATCGATGTCACCGGCTACAATGAAGATGGCAGCTATACAAAAAACAAATACGGTCTGGGACTGCAATATAATATTTCACCTATTTTGACGGTACGACTGGAAGCCGAACGTTATCGCTTAGACGATTTGCTCGCTCACAGTGGTGACGTGGATATGTATTCTTTAGGTTTAATGTTGCGCTTTGGCAAAACAGAGCCAACTTATGCTGCCACTCCTGCACCACAACCTGTGCGCGCTGCTGACCCTGTGGCTGTCGCAGAAACTGCGGCTGAAGAACCTGAAGTGCTGGTGCTGGAAGATGTGCATTTTAATTTTGATACAGCCGAATTAAACGACGATACCAGAGTGATATTGCGTCAGCATGTCCAGACGTTAAAAGCCAATCCGCAAGCGCGAGTACGTATTGCTGGTTATACCTCAGCCAGCGGTACAGCTGAATACAATCAGGCCTTAAGCGAGCGTCGTGCCCAGTCCATCAAAGCATTTTTGATACTCGAAGGTGTGGATGCCAACCGATTCAAAACTATAGGTTTTGGTCAACGCAACCCTGCTGAATATGAAGCTAATCCTGAAATTTTACGCTCTGATGCGGCGAAAGCTAATATGCGTGGTTTGTTTGAAATTATTGTGGAGTAAGGTGAATACATTCTAATAAAAAAGCAGCCTTAAATCGGCTGCTTTTTTCATTTTTGGCCCTGCTAAAAGTGATAAACAGGAGGGTGAAACAGGTCTGTTAGGGTTTTTATTTTACGTAGTATTTACTCTAAAAATTATTGTTTTCAAATAATTTATTACATGTGGCTGAAGGCCAGTCAATAACTGGTTCACGGTGCTGTAAATATAAGAATCCATCTGTGCGATAGCACACAGACGAGCTTGGTTTGCTATGAGAAAAGCTATCCAGCTGAAAAGTGTTTTACGCATCAGCGTTAACTAAAAGAAAGGATAGGCATCATGGTAGGAAATCAAAAAGTACAGCTTAACGTCTGCTACAGGTGGCTACTAAGCTTGCTTGTGCTGTTATTTATTGCTGGTTGTAATAGCGATAAAGACCCAATTCTTGGATTGGAGCCTGTAGATGGGCTCCAGTCGATTTTAATATCACCGGAAAATCCCACTATAGCTGCAGGCTTAACGCAGCAGTTTACCGCGCTTGGTGTCTATGCAAATGGCACCTCACTGGATATCAGTGACAAAGTGACCTGGAGCTCAGCTGCTGTTGCTGTCTCTACCATTAATAGTCAGGGACTGGCGACTGCATTGCAGTCTGGTACCTCTGTGATTTCAGCCTCTTTTGCCGGCAAAACGGCCAACACTCTTTTAACTGTCACCAATGCAGTGTTAACCAGTATCAGCATCAGTCCGCTGGATGCCAGTGTGGCCGATGGTTTAACCACTCAATTTATTGCAACAGGGGTGTATTCTGACGGCACTACGGAAAATATCAGTAGTGTTGTGAGCTGGTTATCCAGTGATACATCTATCGCTATGATGAACCCGAGTCAAACGGCTTCAAGTGGTTTAGCTGCCGCTATGGCTCCTGGTAGTACAGAAATAAGCGCCACTCTGGGGGCTTTGTCTGCCACGACCAGTCTGACGGTGACTGATGCGGTACTGATGTCGATACAGCTGACTCCGGTAAACGCTAATTTATTTGTTGGCGTCAGTCGGCAGTTTAGTGCAACAGGGGTGTATTCAGATGGATCGTCTCAGGATATCAGTGCTTTAGTCAGTTGGGCTTCCAGTGCCCAGGCCATTGCTGCTATTGATTCTGCTGCAGGTGCAAATCATGGTTTAGCTGCAGGACTTGCTGCCGGTACTACCCAAATCAGTGCAACTTTAGGCGTAGTGTCCGCTGAAACCATGCTGACAGTCAGCAATGCGACCTTGAACAGCATTGTGGTAACTCCGCTTGTTTCCACTGTGACAATGGGTTTATCGCGCCAGTTTATTGCTACAGCTAATTATTCAGATGGCAGCTCTTTTGATGTCAGCCGCTCAGCGGTTTGGGCATCCGCCGATACGCAGATTGCCACTATGAACGCCAACGGTGCTGTGAATAGTGGTTTGGCGACAGGTCAGGCCGCAGGAACAGTACAAATCACTGCAACTTTAGGCTCAGTATCTGGCAGTGCCAGTTTAACTGTGAATAGTGCCACATTAACTAGTCTGGTGGTTACGCCTGCGCTGAGTAGTGTGGTTTCAGGTCAGAACAGACAGTTTACCGCAACAGGTATTTACTCTGATGGTTCCTCAGATAATCTGACCTCTTTGGTCACCTGGACCTCATCCGATAATGCTGTGGCTTTACCTAATGCCAATATGCAGAGCAATAGTGGTTTAGTGGCAGGACTAAGCGCTGGCACAGTGCAAATTCGCGCTACTCTGGCGGCTGTATCGGCAGAAGCGACTCTGACTGTGACAGCTGCAACTTTAAGTTCTATTAGTGTGACTCCTTTGAACTCATCTGTTGCAGTGGGTCTTAATCGCCAGTTTGTGGCCACAGGTATTTATTCTGATGGTTCAACACTGAATATCAGCCAGTCTGTGGTCTGGGCTTCGGCCAATACGCAAACTGCCACTATGAATGCCAATGGTAACTCAGCAAGTGGTTTGGCCACAGGTCAGGCAGCAGGTGTAGTACAAATCAGCGCGACGCTGGGCAGCATCTCTGGTGCAGCAACTCTGACAGTTACCAATGCAAGCTTAAGCAGTATCAGTGTTACCCCGTTAAACCCAAGTGTGGTGGATGGTTTAAGCCGCCAGTTTAATGCAACCGGAACTTACAGTGACGGCAGTACTGCGGATCTGACTGCTGTTGCGCACTGGACATCAGGCACTATTGCTGTGGCCAGCATGAACGCCAGTCTGACTGCAAATAGCGGCCTTGCTACCGGTTTGTCGGCTGGTACTTCGTTAATCCGTGCCAGTTTTGCCGGGGTAGACGGCAGCACCACTCTGACGGTAACAGCTGCAACTCTGACGGCTATTGAAGTGACGCCAGAGAATGCATCAGCTGTAGTAAATGAAACTGAGCAGTTCATTGCCACAGGCGTTTACACCGACGGCAGCAGGGTCAATATCACTAGCACTGTGGTATGGACTTCGAGCAATACCGGTGTTGCTGTAATGAATGCCAGTGGTCAGCCAAACAGTGGTCTGGCGACAGCTATGGCAGCAGGCAGCAGTACTGTTACCGCTACTTTAGGTTCAGCTCAGGATAGTGCAGTGCTGACAGTCACAGCGGCTTTAGCAAATAATCCTCAGGCGCCGGCTATGGGTGAACTGGAACGTTTTGTCATGATAGCCAGTCAGGCTATCACTACAACTGCAGGCTCTGCTGTCGCTGATGGTGATATGGCCATCCTTGATTTAGCCCGCACAGCTTACGCTGGTTTTACTCCAGGCCCGGTCGCAGGGCAGTTTACTCAACTGACCAATGGTGTGTCTTATGCGCCTGATGATGTCACCCCACCTTATGTAGTGCCTGTGCCTTATGCATCTATGGTGGCCTTTATTAACCAGGTTCGTACTGATTTAGGGGTAGCTGCAACATTTTTAGCTGCTGATCCTAATCCTGCTGCCGCAACTCAGGCCTTGCCTGCGGAACTGGGTGGTCGGGTGATGACTCGGGGTGTTTATCGCAATGCAGGTAATGTCATTATCCAGCAGGGCAACCTGACGCTGGATGCACAGGGTGATCCAGATTCAGTCTTTATCTTTGTGATTGCAGGCACCTTCACGACCGGAGCTCCGGGTGGAAATATTGTACTGACCGGTGGTGCTCAGGCTAAGAATGTATTCTGGCGGACCGGCGGAGCCACAGTATTCGGCAGCAATACCAGCTTTGCCGGTAACGTATTTGCCTGGCCACAAATCAATCTGGGTACAGGCACTGCCATCACAGGTCGTTTGTTCTCCGTGACTGAGCAAGTCACTTTAGATGCCAATGCTGTGACTAAGCCTCAATAGAGGCTTGTCAGTCGGAGATAAGGAATAAGAAATGAAAAACTTAACAGAGTTAAATAGTGCGAAAGTGCTGTTGGTTTTCGCCAGCAGCTTGCCCTTGATGATATCGACCAATGTTCAGGCTCAGGATCAGTCCAGCTATGACAAAAATGGTTGGTACATAGGGGCGAACATAGGTCAGTCTAAAGCCAATATTGATGCAGAAAGGCTTCAGACCAGCCTGGAAGACAATGGCTTCGTCGTTAGTTCGATTGACGAAGACAGTAGCAATCAAGGCTACAAAGCCTATGTAGGTTATCAATTTGGCACTTATCTGGCAGTTGAGGGCGGTTATTTTGATCTGAATGATTTTAGTTTTCTGGCGAATACCTTGCCAGTGACTGATTTCAGAGGTGAAACAGGGCTAAAGGGCTGGAATCTGGATCTGGTCGGCACTCTGCCTTTGACAGAACGTTTTTCGGCAATAGCCCGTATTGGCGTGACTCAAAACGACTCAAAAACCCGCTACAGCAGCAATGGTTTAATTAACACTGCAGCTTATAACCAGGATGACAGCTACACCAAACATAAGTTTGGTCTGGGTTTGCAATATGACTTATCCGCCGCTTTGACACTGCGACTGGAAGCCGAACGTTATCGCATGGACGATTTAGTGGGTAACAAAGGCGATCTGGATTTGTATTCTCTGGGTTTAGTCTACCGTTTTGGCTCAACCACTAAAGCAGAACCGCAAGCAGCCCCGGCTCCTGTGCAAAAAGCACAAGCAGCTGTAGTGGCACAAACTGTGGTGAAAGAGCCCGAAGTGCTGGTGCTGGAAGATGTACATTTTAATTTTGACACGGCTGAGTTAAATGACGAAACCAAAGTCATTTTACGCCAGCATGTTCAAACGTTAAAAGCCAATCCTCAGGCGCGTGTGCGTATTGCAGGTTATACCTCAGCCAGCGGCAGCGCTGAATATAATCAGGCATTAAGTGAACGTCGTGCCCAGTCGATTAAAGCTTTTTTGATAGCTGAAGGTGTGGACGCCAATCGCTTTAAAACCATAGGTTTTGGTCAAAGAAATCCTGCGGAGTATGAAGCAAACCCATCAGTTTTACGCTCAGATGCAGCGAAAGCTAATATGCGTGGTTTGTTTGAAATTATTGTTGAATAAAGCCAGATAGGTTTTGTAAAAAGCAGCCATAAACCGGCTGCTTTTTTTATGCCTGCTCATTTATTCTATAAAGTGCAGGATTAAAAATGCCACTTCAGCAGCAGGTTCAGGTTGTATTCGTTGCTGCGTAAGTTGGGCTGGTCTTTGATGCCAAATTTGTTCAGCCACAACACATATTCAAAACCAAGATATATTTTATCTTCGATATTCAAAGGTTTACTTAGCAGCCACTTGAATTGCGAGGTCATATTCAGAGTGGCATTGTGATCCTCTGTTGCGCTGGCCCAGTCAAGGAAACCATCATAGAGAAAATCCTGATCACCCACTGCAAAAGGCAGGCCCCAGGTAATAGTCGTTTGCCAGTTGTCACTACGGTTATCATTATTACGGCGGTACAGATTGACCTGAACATAGCGGAAGTGGGGGATGTCCAGATTAACGCCAACGCCATATAGCAGATGAGTGGCCTGACTGGACATTTCGACTGTAGTCGCCAAGCTAACCTCGCTGATCAGGCCCCATTTGCCTTCAGCCAGTCCCAATTTGCTAAAACTCCAGCGGGGTGCCCATTCGGCATAATTGGTTAAATCACCGGTATCTGGCCTGATGTGGTCGAGAAAAAAGAAGCTGTCGCCCCAACTGGTGGCCGCTGCATGTTCAAAGGTATAGATAGCGCGTTTATTGTCACCTAAGCGGTAATTGTTACCTGTTAAATAACTCAGCCTGAAGTCTTGCCAAAGCACTGTGCAATGGGCGGGAGCACAACAGAGCATAGCGATCAGCAGCAGAGTTTTTGGCATAAAGAACTTATGGCAACAGGGTAGGTGTTTTAATACTGGCAGCTGATTGCAGAAGATCAATTAAGCGCAGGATTTTATTCAGTAATATTCCTGGCTTGTTAATTGTGAGAGCAGGTGTTGAGGCCACAGCATGCTGTGATAAGTCATGCTGTGGCCTCGTGATTGTCAGGCAGGTTGCTAAAAATGATCAGAAGCGGTAACGGACGCCCAGTTCAAAAGAACGCTCAGGACCGACGTATATACCCTGACGCAGACCGCTGATATAGCGTTTATCTGTCAGGTTTTTGACCGAACCCGATACACTCAGGTTATCACTGATTTGATACTGACTCAGTAAATCAACCACTGTATAAGCTGGTAACAAACCACCCCAAATAGAACTTGGTGCTGCGGTTGGCAGCTCGACTGTATTGGCTTCGTTACCAAATTGCTCACCGCGATGATGCAGGTTCAGAGACAGGTTCAATTGTTCTAACTGATAGTTCAGGCCCAGATTGGCCAGTATTTTAGGGGCATAAGAGATACGATTGCCTTTAAAATCACCGGTTTCAAACTCAGATTCCGGTACCCAGGTCGCGTTGGCATCCAGGTTCAGACCTGCCATCAGCGGCTGGCTGACACTAAACTCCATGCCATAATGACTGGTCTCGCCGGCATTAGAGGTCGCTATGCCTGCATTGCTGTTACCAGTCACTACCTGATTGCTAAAATCCATCATAAAAGCTGCCACTTCGTAACTGGTGGAGCCCGCTACACCACGCACACCCACTTCATAATTGACTGAGCGTTCGCCATCCAAGGCAGCGTCGGACAGACCATCCAGCGCTACTGCATTGGATGCAGGAGAGAAAGCACGGTAGACCCCTGCATACAACTGCGCTGCATCTGTTAACTCATACGTTAAACCCACACCAGGTAAATATTCAGTATTCGAGGTTTTAGCAAGCGCATTCGTTTGCAGATTTAAGCGTTCTTGCTGATAAGATTCAACACGCAAGCCTGGAGTTAATGCCAGTTTGTCGCTCAGTACTATACGGCTTTGGATATAACCAGCGACGCTGTCAGCGCTGTCCTGCAGATGACCGGCAATAGTACCGGTGCGATCTGCGGCGCGGGTGGTGGTGATACGTAAATCGTTGGATTTTTCATGCATGAAACGCAAACCAAACTCTGTGCTGGCTTCAAGGCCAAACAACGGCTGCTCAAGCGTTAAACGGCTTTCTGCACCTGTGCGCTCAAAGGATCTGTTATTGCCTGTCAGGCTATCCGTATAGACCCAACGACCTGCAGCAACTGACGCATTGGTATCCACAGCATAACGCCAGTAATCACGGGTGACATCGCTCCAGTACACCAATGTGTTTAAAGTTGCAGTGTCGTTCAGTTGCCATTCGTGGTTGATATCAAAAGCCACGCGGTCAGCCAGAAAATCATCATCCGGAGCCGGGTTGTAGTCAGCGCCAGCTTTGTAGTCATTTAACAATAAACCGCGGTACGACATATTGACGTCATTTTCGTACCAGGACAGCTTGACACCTAATTTCTGGTTATTGGCAAACTCAACACCAGCTTTGGCCATCACATCATTCATGGTGTAGCCTTTATCCATAAAGCCATCGCTGGTTGCATGGGTAGCGACAATACCGGCAAAGGCATCACCAGCAGCGTTTTTATTACCCGCTTCAATACCCACTTCTTTCATATTAAAAGAACCGGCACGGGCGGACAGCTCGACACCATCATCCGGAGTTTTGGTCTGGTAATTGACCACACCGCCTATAGTGGAAGGGCCATAACGTAAAGAGGATGAACCTTTGAGTACTTCAACCCGTTCTACCCGCTGAATACGGGGGTTAAAGTAGCGGTCGTTACCGATAAATAAACCAGGAGCCACAGGCACACCATCTTCGAGCAGTAAAGATTTGGACTCGCCTGCAGATAAACCTCGAATGCCAAAGTTAGCAATGACAGAAGTTTCTTCTTCACTTTTGATATTAATGCCAGGGATGCGGCGCAATACATCTTCAGTTGACAGAGGTTGCACCCGCTGAATTTCTTCCAGTTCTACCAGATTGACTGAACCTGTAGCGTTAAAACGATGGTCTTCTTTCTGACCTACCACTTTCACCACTTCCATGGCTGGCATCACTGATTTTTTTGCAACTGGGTTTTCTTCGGCGCTACTGCTACAGGCATAACCAGTGGCTGCAATAGCAACAGCCAGAGCTAAACGAGACGGGCGGAAATGGGTTGTGAACAACATCGCAGACATCCTGGATTCCTTGTAATAAATTCAACGCTCAAACCATCAAGGTGTTGAAAACAGGCGGAGTTGATAACGAGTTCTACGCCGCTTACCTGACTGGCTGTATCAGTGGGCGCTAATTTAACTATGAATGGTAATTATTGTCAATTGTGTTCTGTATGCGGAATCATTCTTATTGTTTAATCAATTTAGCTTGATGCATCAGGCTGGATTATGTAACAGCCGATGAATATGCTGGCGTAACCAGCGTCGTAACGGGTCGTCCTGAGTTCTGGAGTGCCAGACCTGGCTGATTTGCACTTGTGGTAATGACACAGGACAGGTTTTGAACAGCAAATTTGAGTTCGCCTGCACCGCGATATTCGCCACTGATTGCAGGCAGGTCAGCAGCACATCATTTTTGTGAACTATATGGGCTGGTGATAAAAAACCTGAAACTCCGGT
The DNA here is from genome assembly GCF_029269265.1 of Rheinheimera sp. 1928-s. Lineage (GTDB taxonomy): Bacteria > Pseudomonadota > Gammaproteobacteria > Enterobacterales > Alteromonadaceae > Pararheinheimera. The sequence continues at coordinate 491,807 of NZ_JARIXP010000004.1, read as the reverse complement.
ACTGACCTGACGCTTTAATCCAGCTTTGGCTAATTCCTGATCAACCAGGCCATCCAGATCGCCCGTCAGTGTGGTTACTATATGCCTGGCTTGGCAATAGTGGTCGAGATTTAGCTCCTGCTCGGCCAATGGATGTTGACGACGCATCAGTACCACAAAGTCTTCGCTCTGCAATTGTTGCTGATAAAAACTCTCTGGTAAATCACGGTAAAAGCCAGCAATGGCCAGATCACAATCGCCACGTTCCAACTGCTGCTTAGGCAAAACCCCCTGAGTATGGCGCATCACCAGCTGAACTTGTGGTGCCTGTTCGGATAACAGTGGCAGCAAGTCCGGCAGTAATACACTTTCTATGTAATCAGTGCTGTAGATCACCAGTCGGTCGGCCTGATTTAAAAAATCTACGTCACTTTGATGCTGATAAAAACCTTCAAGTGAAGACACCAGCTGCAATATTTCGGTGGAGATACTGATCGCTTTGGGTGTTGCAGTTAACCCCCTGGCAGCGCGGACAAAAAGTGGATCGGCAAACTCATGGCGTAGCTTATTCAGTTTATGACTGAGTGCAGGCTGGCTCAGATTCAGACGGGTTGCTGCAGTGCTGACATTCAACTCTTCGTACAACACTTTAAACAGCAGCAATAAATTCAGATCTTTATTTTTGATATTCATAATTTGGATAGCTGATATTAAATCAATTCACTTCTTTGAAGTTTAGCCTTACTGCAGACTAAGCACCATCAAATCCACAACACAGAGGTGACAGATGCAATTATCAAAACGCGTTGTACAACTGGGGCTGGCAGCAGCCCTGACGCTAAGCAGTGCTTTAGCTATGGCAGCCGACAAAGTATTGATTGTCGTGACCAGCCACAGCCAAATGGGCAATACCAGTGAAAAAACCGGCTATTGGTTAGGTGAAGTCACACATCCCTATCAAGAACTGGTCAATGCCGGTATTGAAGTCGATATTGCCAGCATTGCCGGCGGCAAAGCGCCAGTGGACGAACGCAGCCTGGCTGAGGCAGATAAAGTTAATCAGTGGTTTATGGCTGACAACATACACAGCAATAAATTACAGCAGACATTGAAGTTAGCGGATTTAAAAGCTGCAGATTACCGTGCTGTGCTTTTTGCCGGTGGCCACGGCACCATGTGGGATTTCCCACAAGATAAAACGTTACAACAATTTGCTGCAGATCTCTATCAGAACGATGGCATAGTGGCGGCAGTTTGTCATGGTCCTGCTGCTTTATTGAATATCAAACTGGCCGATGGCAGCTATCTGATTTCAGGGAAGGAAGTGACAGGTTTTAGCAACAGTGAAGAAGAGCAGGTAAAACTGACCCAGGTGGTGCCATTCTCTTTGCAGGATGAACTGATCAAGCGCGGTTCCAGCTACAGTGCAGCAGCCAATTGGCAAAGTAAAGTGGTGGTGGATCAGCGTCTGGTTACGGGACAGAATCCACAATCTGCCACCGCTGTCGGAGCTGCTTTAGTCCAGTTGCTAACCACTAAATAGTTTTTATCTCACCGCTGCTGCACAACCACAGTTTGGAGCAAAGCTGTGGTTCTGTTTCGTTTCTGTTGCTTTCGCTTGTAATAGTGCGAAAAAATTGAGCACTGCCTGTCTGCTGAAACTGGCTCTGTACGTAAAACTTATCTACTCTCAAACCAGTAATGTTTTGGATCTGTGGTTATGTGGTTTAGATTTTGTATTTTGTTACTGAGTTTTAGTTTTACAGCGAATGCTTATGCAGCGCCAAAACAACAGGTGTTGTTGCTGACTTATCATTTAAAAGCCCCTTATGTGATTGATTGGGGGGAGCAACGGGGTTTGTATTTTGATTTGGCCTCGTACTTAAACCACAAAACAGACAAATACCAGTTTAAAACCGAGTTAATGCCAAGAAAGCGACTGGATGCCTTATTGGCAGATCCTTTTGTTGATGTAGTGGTTGGGGTTCAGCCTGCCTGGTTTAAGTCTCTGGCAGATCAAATGCTGTTTACCGCCCCTTTTTTATATGACAAGGATATGTATGTATCTGATGCCAGAAAACCAGTGCGGGATCAGGACTTAGCTGATTTAACAGGTAAAACCTTTATTGGCTCACAAGGCTATAAATACAAAGGTATAGATGAGATTGTTGCCTCAGGCATTCTGGAGAGGGTAGATACCTTACAGGAGGATTATGTGCTGGATATGCTCAGGTTAGGGCGTGGCGACTTTACCATTATCAGCTCTTCCACTTTGTCTTATAAATTCAGTCACGGCGAACAGGCAAGGCATTTTTATGTCGCCAAAACACCCCATGACGTGATCCAACGTAGCTTTATGCTAAGTAAAACCGATCCGCAGCTGCATCAGTTTTTACAGCAAGTGATCCGACAAATGCCTGCCGATCAGGAGTGGCAACTGTTGTTGGCTAAATACCAAATTCAACAGGCCATGGTAAAACCATGATTTATCTTTTGTTTTCATCAAAGCTTCGCTCAGCTGTCACATCTTTGTAAAGCGCACACGGCATGCTGAACGGGCTTAAACTTGTTGCATGCATCACTGTTCCTGGTGATTTCAGGGCCCTCAGCGGGCCCTTTTTTAATTTCTGTTTATTCAGTGTTATCAACTCTTGTCTCGTCGTTTACTGTTCACCATTTGTTGAAATATAGAGAGCATGAGTTATTCTCATTTCACTGAAAACACTACTTTTTTTTCTTCACTACAATACAATTTCAGCTACTGCTACTATACTGAGCGCGGACAATCCAGGCTTCATGGCGACACTTTTCACAAACTCCCTTGCCGCCATTTAATACGTGTATCCAAAGATAGTGCACCTATCCGGGTATATCGTGAGGAATCACAAAGACGTGAATATCAAGTTCGCCGTTGCTGGCTTTGTGCTTTGGGCATGTTCTGCTTTAGCTACTGAAGTCGTAACGCATCCTGCCGTGCCTATGGACCAACTGACAGTCACTCAGTTGCGTGCCATCTATTCTATGCGGCAACAAAACTGGCCCGATGGCAAAGCGATCCGGGTCTTTGTGTTGTCGGCAAAAAATCCGATACATCAGAGTTTTGCCAAAGAGAAACTGCAGATGTTTCCTTATCAGTTGGACAGGATTTGGCAGAAAATTACCTATTCGGGTTTAGGTGCAGCGCCTGTGGTGCTGACTTCAGAGCAACAAATGCGCGAAATGGTAGCAAATACCGAAGGGGCTATAGGTTATATTGAGAATTCAGATGAACTATCCACGCTTAAAGTCATTCATGTTACGCAGTAAGCTGTGTCTTTTACTACTGCTGAGCTGCTCATGGCAGTTGCAGGCTGATGAACTGCAATGGCATGGTTTTATTTCACAGGGCCTCATTCAGGCGCCTGAGACTAACTTTGTTAATCTGGATGACAGTATTTCCGCAGAGTTGACTGATGTCGGAGTCAATATGTCCTGGGGGGTGTCGGAGAAGCTGCGTCTGGCTGGACAGGCGGTGTATCTGGATGGTGGCCGCCGCTACACCAAAGGAACCCGGCTGGACTACTTATTTTTAGATTGGACTTTATACAGCGATTTTGACTGGCGACTGAATTTGTTTATTGGTCGCTTTAAAAACCAACATTGGCTTTATTCTGCCACCCGCGATGTGCCTTTTACCCGCAATGCCATAGTATTGCCACAATCTGTCTATTTTGATTCTTTTCGCGATATTGCTGTGGGCAGTGATGGTCTGGCATTAAAAAGTACCCACGACACCAGCATAGGTGAAATTGAACTGAACTGGAGTTGGGGCGCAACCAACTTAAGTAAAGAGCAAGGTCAGATCCTGTTAAGTACGCAAGCCCAAGGGAATGCTGAACAAGACTATGTGCATCAGGCTAGTGTGTTCTGGCGACCGGATCAATCCGCCTGGCAATTGGGGCTATCTTTGCTCGACTCAGACTTCAGCTACAAAAAAGCCGAACTGGATTTATACAGCGATGGTGCCATGACAGTACAACGGGTGATGTTAAATGGTCGTTATGCGGCTGAATACTGGGAGTTGAGCAGTGAATGGGTGCAGGAGCGGCTGGATATCAGTGATTTTTATGTACCTGGTTTTAAACGCAACAGTTTTAGTCAGGGCTGGTATCTGCAGGGGCGCTATAACCTGATGCCACGTACCTGGGCACTGTTGAGTGTGGATATCTTTGATTTGGACAAAGATGATCGCAGTGGGGTTAAGTTTTCACAAAGTACAGGCGGTATGGTGCCTGCCTATTTTGGTTATCAGGATGATGTCACTTTAGGTTTAACTTATGATATTAAAGACAATCTGCGTTTAACTATGGAGCACCACTGGGTGAAGGGCACGGCACGTTTAGCTTACCCTGTGATGCCGGACTTGCAGCATAATAAATCTGAATACTGGCAAATGTGGGCTATGCAACTGATGTATTGGTTTTAAATAGCATGCGGCCTTTTGTATTTAGTTTACCCTGGAAAATTCTGCTGGCGACCATCAGCGCTTTGCTTTGTATGACGGTGCTGCAAACCAGTTTGGGTTTGATGCGAATGAGCGAGGAGTTTGATCAGCAGCAGCAGGTCAAACGTGAATCGGCAAGACAGCAGTATCTGCAACAAAATACCATTATTGAGCAACAGCTGCGGGTCTGGTTGGAAAGCTTTTCTGATCTGGTGCAGTTAAGCCAGCACCCTGATTTTTCAATTTTTATTCAGCATCTGGCTGAACAAAGCGCCAATATGCAACTGCATCTGAATATTGAGCAAATTTGGTTGCACAACAGCGATATGCAACTGCTGTTTAATAGTGGTCAGCAAACCTCTTATTTTTCTCCCACTTTAGTGCAAAAGGTACTGAAACAACAAAGTCCGTCGACTATTAATTTATGTGTACAGTATTGTGTCAAACAGCTGAGTTTGCCTGTGCTGAACGCCTCAGGTGAAGTGGCCGTGATGACAGTGACCACAACGCTGGTTGATATTTTATCGGCGTTGCATCAAAGCTTAAATTCTGATGTGGCCTTGATCCGGGCCAGTAAATCAGCAACAGGGAAAATCAACCGCGAACTGGTGTCCAGCTCTAACCCGCGGTTAGTCACAGCACTGTTGCAAAAAGTCTCAGATCTTGAAGCGGATTTGGCTTTAAGTGAAGGGCTGGAATTGCATCACAATGGCCAGCAGTACCTGATCTCCGCTTTTGAAATGCAAAGCCAGGGCGTGTACCTGACTGTGGTGGACAATATCAGTGATTTTGTCGCTACTAATAATGGCTATCGTCGTCAATTGCTCATTACCTCAGTGTTTTTATTTGGCGGTATGGTGCTGCTGGTGTATCTGATCATGCGCCGCATCAGTCTGAGGTTAAAAAAGCTCAGTCAGGCTTTACCTTTACTATCACAAAAACAATATGCAGGTTTTCGTCAGCAAAGCCAGTTTGATGCCAGCATCTGGCCGGATGAAGTGGATTTATTACGTCAGGCTGCTGATGAGTTAAGTATTGAACTGGAGCAACTGAACCATAAAGTAGAGCAGCATACCAATGAGCTGGAAAAAGTGGCGATGTACGACTTACTGACTACGTTGCCGAACCGGAATATGTTGCAGTATCAACTGGAGCGTATGCTGAGCAGCCAAAGCACGGAGAACAAATTTCTGGCTGTGCTTTTTGTTGATTTGGATGACTTCAAACGCATCAACGACAGCCTGGGCCATGCGCAGGGAGATAAGTTACTGAAACTGGTTGCGCTGCGGTTAGAAGATTGTTGTGGTGTCAACGATTTGCTATGTCGTTTTGGTGGCGATGAGTTTGTTTTTGTGTTGCCGCAACAGGCAGATGTGGATGCGCCTTTTCGTTTAGCAAGTCAGGTATTGCAGCGTATTCAGCAGCCTTTGACCATTGATCAGCAAAACTTTGTCATGACGGCCAGCATAGGTTTAACCATAAGTATGGCTACGCCGACAGATGCTGATGATTTAATTCGTCAGGCCGATTTAGCTATGCATGAAGTCAAAGTGAATGGTGGCAATGGCGCTCAGGCTTATAACCTGGATATGTATCAGCGGGTGCAGCAGCGCGTATTGCTGGAACAGGATTTAAAAGAGGCGTTGTTACTGAACCAGTTCAGTCTCAGTTTTCAGCCCCAAATGACGATAGCCACTGGGGCTTTGTATGGTTTTGAAGCCCTGATCCGCTGGCGTCATCCCAGCAGAGGTATGGTGCCGCCGGATGAGTTTATCCCGGTGCTGGAGCAATCCAGACAAATAGTGCCGCTGGGCTATTGGATCATCGAACAATGTATGCAGCAATGCCTGAATTTATTGCACAGTGGCTGGCATCATTTCCGTATTGCCATTAACTTGTCGGCTGAACAGTTTGTTGACCCACAATTGATCCCAACACTGAAACGACTGCTGGATAAATACGAGCTGCAAGGCTCTTATTTTGAACTGGAACTGACAGAGCGTACTTTGGTGCAGAGCATAGACACTATGCTGAACATCATGTCGCAAATTAAAGCCATGGGTATTCATTTTGCTATCGACGATTTTGGTACTGGCTATTCGTCCTTAAGTTATCTGAAAAAAATGCCGATGGACTGCATCAAAATTGATAAGAGCTTTTTGTCAGGAATGCTGGAAAATGCCGCTGATTTTCAAATCATTGCTTCTACTATTGCGATGGTGCAAAAGCTGCAACTTCAGGTTGTGGCTGAAGGGGTGGAGACACGTGAGCAACTGGAGCTATTGCGTCAGCAGGGCTGTGATATAGCGCAGGGCTATTTGATTGCCAGGCCCATACCACAACCCGAGCTGGCAGGTTTTCTAGAAGAACATTTCCCTAAAGGCATTTGGCAGGGTCAGAGTCTTTGAGTCTGACCCTTGGTTTAACGGCAAAGCTGACCTTGCTGGATGTAAGGACTTAGTATAGGCGCCATGCCTTTAAGAACTTGCAGCGGCAGGGCAGAAGTGAAGCTGAAATCTTCAGCGCCTTTACCCGGTACAAAAGCGGTCAGAGTACCGAAGTGATTCTCTCCCAGGTAAAACACAAAAGTTGCAGTGCGGTTGATGGTGGTCGATTGCACTGTGCGACCACGGATCACCTGGGTTGCCATTTTGTTATCACCCGTACCTGTTTTTCCACCTATGACTAAAGGCGAACCATCAGCTTTAGTGAATGACCCCTGTAAACGACGGGCAGTACCGCCATCTGCCACTTGCGACAAGGCAAAACGCAGGGCTCTGGCTACTTCTGGTTTCATCACTCGCTGTGCTTCATTTGGCTGATACTTCAACTTCACTTCATAAGGTGTATTGGCGGCAAAATGCAGCTGATCTACCCTGACTGTCGGCAGTAACATACCGTCATTCTGAATAATACCTATCAGTTCTGCCAAAGACGCGGGCCTGTCACCAGAGCTGCCTAAAGCCGTGCCCAGTGACGGCACCAGGTGATCAAAGGCATAACCCAGTTTTTTCCAGCGCTGGTGGATATCCAGAAAAGCTTCTACTTCCAGCATAATGCGGATACGGGTATCCCTTGCGCTGCGGTTAGAGGTTCTGAACAACCAGCGGTACACCTGCTGACGTTGCTCTGCTGAAGCATTCACAGCTTCTGTTAACGTCGCCTGCGGGTTTTGTTGCATAAAACTCAGTAACCATAATTCCAGCGGGTGAACCCGGGCTATATAGCCTTGATCCATCAGACTGAATTTACCAGGGCCGTATTTGTTATACAGCTCATCAATGTCTTTGACCGTCAAATTTTCTTCCGGCAAACGTTGCTGCAAGAAGGCGCTGAATTTGGCAAAGTCAGACTCAGGCAACAAATAACGGTGCACTGCAGCTAAACGATCCGGCGTTTGTTTTAAACCTTCAAAAAAGGTGTTTAAACGGTCTTCTTCGGTTTTTTTCTGGTACTTACGCCAGAACCTTTGCAGGAAAGAGCTGCCTTCTTTATCGGCAAAACGGCGTAAATACTCTTCACGACGGGGGTCTTTGTCGTTTTTCAGTAACAACGAGGTACTGCCTGCCGTCTGGTAACTGCTGCTGTAGGATACGATGTCGCGCATAATACGGACAAAAGGCAGGTTGATGGATTCTTTTAACGACTCCAGTACAGTAGGAACTCTGCTGTCTTCTTTTTTCTGGAAGTTGTTAAATACCTGCAAACCACCGCCGGTAAAAAAGCGTTCGACAGGAGAGGCTGAATAAGTGCGTTGTAAAGCAGCATCCAGCATTTTTGATAAATCACGATCGGCCGTATGCGCCATATAAGTGGCAGCCCAGCGGGTTAAATGATCGTTTGGCGCTATTTCAAGGTTTAACAGGTTTTCCGGCAGTTCATCAATAAAAGAGTCATGCAGCTCGGCTACTATTTCCAGATAAGTGGTCAGAACCCGTAACTTAGCGGTAGAACCCAGTTCCAGTTTGCTGCCTTCGTTTAAATCAAAAGGCTGGTCGGTATTGTCGGTTTGAACCCGCACTCTGTTACCGCCCGGCGTTTTTTCAAACAAGGTAAAACTGTAAGTGACTTTGTCGGTATTGCTGGCACTTAACAGTTTTTCACCCAACAAGCCGACTTTTTCCGCGACCACAGGGGAGGCCAGACTATTGAGGTAATGGCTGACTTTTTGTTGCAATTCGTGATGCAAAGACACTTTGGCCGTTAAATCCAGCCGGTCTAAATCATAAAGCTGTTGATTCAGCAGAGTACCTAAACGACCACGAGCTACGTTAATGCCTTTGAGGGTTTGCGCATCTTGTTTAATGCCCGGCGCTTTACCACCTTTAAACAATAAACGCTGTGACATGGCTGAATCGGCCAGATCTTTATCTATCACTTTCGCATTGGCCAGTACTCGTAAATGGCTGTTGGTCAGTTGCTCTAAATCATCATGGCCTTGCAATAAATAATAAGAGGGGCGACGCTGGGCTATCATCAGCGCCAATACCTGGCGTAAAGCCAAGCCTCTTAAGCTTTTATTTTGTTCTGTAGCTTCAGCATTTAATACCTGATTAAAACGGCTAAAGTCGGTGCCAAACCAGGCCCATAACGCATCACCCACACCATGCACTTCACCAAAACCCGGAGCTGAGGACAGAGGTACAGAGTTTAAATAATCCAATACCACTTCATGCCGGGTTAATGAGGTGTCGGCACCATAACGATAAGCCCGCACTGAGCCTGACACCATCTGCAAAAATTTGTCTGTAAAGCCCTGGGTTAAACCTTGTGGCGAATGACGGTACTTTTCAATCTGGGTCGCAAGCGTACTGCCGCCCGCTGATTGCCCTTCTAAATTTAACACTTTAGTCACCTGAGACACAGCAGCCATCATAAAACGTGGCCAGTCGACAGCAGGGTTAGCGCGGGCAGGAGAGGTTAATAACTTACGGTTTTCTATAAACAGCAGACTGTCACGCACTACTGCAGGAACCTCAGCCGGGTGTTTATACACTCGTTGTGGATGAGAAAAAGAAAACAACTCTTCGTTACGGCAGTCGCCAATTAATAGTCCGCCCTGAGCTTTTTCGCGGTAAGGCGGAAAAAAACCTAACTGAGTGTAAAACAGCATTTCAGGCGAAAACGCAGCTTGTTGCTCAACCACAAAATTACGCTGGGTTAAAGCTGGAATAAATTTGGGTAATTTGGAATAGCCTAAACGTTGGTCAAAAGGCCCGGCTATAGGGTAAGACACTTGTTCTGTTGGGCCTGATTGCAGCTTATAGGTCAGCTTTTTCGCATAAGCACTGATTTCTGTGGATTGATAATGGGCTGTCGACAGCTCGTAGAGGACCAGCGCGGCGCCAGAAAGCAGCAATAAAATAAATAACCAGGGGAGCAGGCTGCGACGCCGCCGTTGCTGAACCACAGGTGCAGCTTGCTCTGACGGTCTTTCGTCGCGGTAGTTATCAAATTGCATTTGATTAAAATCTGGTGGGGATGACAAGTTCTTATCCATGAGTTCAGGCATCTGCCATTTCGTTCGATTTTAACTGGTATAAGCAGGCTTTGCAGCTGAATTTTGCTGAAGTTTGTCGATCAAACATACTGATTTATCTCCAATTACTGCTCTTGCTTGATTTTTGACTCCGACGGTGCTGACAAAACCTTACCATCAAACCACAATTCAAGGCTGTGCTGAAAAGCCGGATCGGCCTGAACTTTGGGTATCACAGTGTTAATGAGTTCAATTTGTTGTTTGCCCCAGTCGCTATTGCTGCAACCCACGGCTCCGGCAATAGGCGCGGATAACTCGGCAATGGGCACATACACCAGACCTTTGGCCTGCTCCGGCGCTGTTTTGTTCAGGTATGTCAGAATAATGTCGTAGTCCAGAGTGTAATCAATACGGCCACTTTGGATCATTTTCAGTAAGGCGACAGGACCATCATCCCCAGAGCGTATTAACTCACTTTTACGATGAGGCTCCAGTAAAGGTTCTATATCCCCATATCTGCGACCTGCGGCCAGTCCAAGTTTAAAGATTTTAGCTTGGAGCAGTCTGGTCAATACCAGGGGCGTGCCAAATTGTTCAGTTAAATGATCGGCCAGCGCCTGACGGGTAATCACGCCCTGAGGTCTGTACCAATGAGTGGGGGTACTGAACACCGCTGTTTTAGTCGGCTGGGCTCTGTGGATCATGCAAGGGAAACATAAGGTTTCTCTGTTATTTAATGCTTGATGGATACGGGTTTGCGGCATCAATAAATTTTGATGGCTGATGTTGGGCAGATGAGTTTGAATACTGGAGAGTAACTGGTCGCACAGGCCTTGCTGGTTAAAGGTGCCGCCGACTATATGAAAAGGAGGACCTGTATTGATTGCCCAGTTCAGCATTGGTTTTGATGCTTCGCCCAGACTGTAGTTGCTCAACAGCAGTACCACAAGAGCTAAAACATATCGCATCAGCATAACGCCTCAGGCTTTTCTTTAACATCCTATTAATCTAACGAAAGCGCAGGCCAAGGACAAGGGTTAATTCAGTTCAGCAACTGCAACAGAGCTGCTGAACCAAAAAGTCCGGCTGAAATAAAAGCCTGACTGCGACTTAGTGGTGGTGATGACCACCTACGCCATGGGCATGACCATGTTCGATTTCTTCTGCAGATGCGGCACGCACATCAATCACATCAATATCAAAACTTAAAGTTTTGCCCGCTAATGGGTGGTTGGTATCCACTTCAGCTTTAAACATGCCCACTTTGACTACAGTGACCTGACGTTGACCCTGTTCTGTATTGACCACGGCCACCATGCCCGGTTTCCATTTTTTTGCGCCCATCAGGTGTTTCACCTGAACGCTTTGAATAGAGTCGGCAGCGATCTCGCCATAAGCATCGGCTGGGGCTAAAGTGACGGTAAATTTATCACCGGCCTGATGGCCTTCCATTGATTTTTCTAAACCTTCAATCAGGTTGCCATGACCTTGCAGGTATAAAACCGGGTCCTGACTTCTGGAGTTTTCTAATACGCCAGTGTCGTCTGATAAGGTGTAATGAAACTGAACCACTGTATCTTTGGTGATTTGCATTGTCTGTGTATCCGCTGCTTGCTAAAAAAATGGCGGTTATTATTGCGCAATGCCCTTCTAGGGTCGACTTTTTTCTGTGGTTAATGCTGATTTACCGGGTGAGTGTGCACCCAGTTCAATGGATCCAGTGCATAAAAAGATTTTAATTGCTGATACAAAGCCGGATGCTGAGCGGCGAATAAATCAGGTTGTTCAAAAAACACTTCAGAAATGACCGCAAAAAATTCGGCTGGATTAGTGGCAGCATAAGAGTCAAACAAGGTAGGTAAACCATGAGCCAACTGGCGCTGCAGCTGCTCAAACTCCCGGGATAACACCTGTGACCATTCTTGATAAGCTTCTCTGCTTCTGAGCAAAGGTGCTCCTGTGGCCTGGCCTTTGAGTTGATCGAGCTGATGAGCAAATTCATGGATCACCAGATTATGTCCATCGTTGCAGATGGCGGCAGAGTGCAAAGTATCGACCCATGACAACACAATCTGGCCGGTGTGCCAGGATTCACCCAAACGTACCTGTGCACTTTCACTCACCACCCCTGCAGCATCTGACTGCTGGGCAGGCACCACAAAAGCGGCCGGGTAAATCAGGATTTGCTGCAATTTTGGATAATAATGAGCAGGTTTATTCAGCAGCAACAAACAAGCCTGAGCCGCTATAGTGACTTTCATTTCGTCAGTGACGGTTAAACCTGCACAGCCGACAAATTGTTTTTCGGCAACAAAAACCTGAATAAGCTTTTTCAGTTGCAGTTGTAAATCGGCAGGTAAAGCGCGGAAGTAGGGCATACGCTGCTTAAGGATCTGGCGCCAGGCTGCAGGAAAAGGCTGCTGCTGAATTTTTTTCCGGCGATAGTGCCGCCAGGCAGGAGGTACAAACACCGCGGCCAACACCACTAAGGTCAGCAAAGTTAACAACAATAAAGGCACAATACGTGCTCCAGATAAGCCCTGATAATGCTGTTATGGCGCCGCCGTGGATAAAATCAAGGTCATCTGTTCAGAACAGGTTGCGTCCTGACGGAAAAAAACTATACCCTTCGAGTCATACCAAGTGACTGAGTTTTTTTATGAACCTATTTCAGCTGAATTTATCTCCGGGTTTAGTGCACCCTATCTTGTTACAACTGCGTGATCCTGGTATTCAAAAAGACCGGCTGCGCTTTAAGTTTAACTTAGAGCGTTTAGGTTTTTTATTGGCAGCAGAACTGGCAAAAACTCTGCCGGTACAGAAGGTTGAAGTGCACACCGTACTGGGGAAAACCGAGATCCCAGTGCCACAGCAACCCCCTGTGTTAGTGACTGTGTTAAGAGCTGGTCTGGCATTTTATCAGGGTTTTGCCAATGCCTTTGACGACGCTGACAGTGGCTTTATTGGCGCTTATCGTGTTGAAGGTGAATCGGCTGAACAGCTTGAAATCCGTATGAATTATGCTGCTTTGCCTGATTTAACAGGCCGTGATTTAATTTTGATAGACCCTATGCTGGCTACAGGCGGTTCTTTGCTTAAAGTCTGGCAACTGATCGCCAGCCAGGCGACTCCTCGTTCTGTGCACGTAGCCGCTGCAATCGCTGCACCTGAAGGCGTTGCAGCCTTGCGCCAACATTTACCTGAAAACAGTTATTTGTGGTTAGGTGCTTTGGATCAGCACCTGAACGAGCAGGCTTATATAGTGCCGGGTTTGGGTGATGCCGGAGATTTATGTTTTGGGCCCAAACTTTGATGCTGAAAAGACTAAGGCGTTGGGGCTGATAAAGGCTGACGGATCATCCATTGTTGTTTTGGCGCTATGATCTGCTGTAATGGCAACTCTTGGATGCTTTTTGGATCCAAAATTCGTATTTGCGGGCTGACTTGTCTGGCGTAAGCTTGTTTTTCCAGAACACGTAAGGCCAAATCAATACTAATACGGGCCTGGATCACAGGTGAATCTGTTGCTGCTGCCAGTAGTTGGCCTTGCTGGATCAGCCTGACGACATCAGGGTTAGCGTAATAGGCCATGACCGCAACCTTTGTCAGGTTTTCCGCCGAGAGAAAGTTCTGAGCAACACTAGCTGCGACAGCGTTTGCCAGCACATAGTCAGGTTGTTCCCGACTGAATAACTGCCGCACTAAAGTGGCTTGTGAAAAATTGTCGGTTGCACCATAACCACCATGTAAAAGTTTCACCTCTGAGCCTTGCAATGTTTGCTTTAACCCCCGCTCGGCATCCTGCACCCAAGCAGCCACAACTGGTCCGGGAAACCATGCCAAATCAATAGAGCTTTGTTGGCTGTGTTGCAGCAAATACAACATGCTTTTGGTCGCCATATCAGCAAAAGACACAGAGGATCGGGCTGTTATGGCGTCACTATTAATGCCGTTAATTAAATCAATAACAGGAATACCCGCATCTTTTAACTGCGCTATTAAATCGTTTAACCCTTCGCTTGAAATAGCACCAATAATCAGCGCATCGGCTTTATTACTGACGCAATCCAGCAATTGCTGACGTTGGCGTGGCAGATTCTCATAACCTCCGGCTTCATAAATTCCGAGTTGTACTCCCTGACGTTTAGCTTCTTCCGCTAAGCCCCAGGACACGCCCCACCAGTAATGATCTTTGCCATGAGGCAATAAAGCACAGAGCCGCCATGCTTTACTGATTTTTTCTAATGGTTGGTACTCCAGAGTTTTGCCGTCGGCTTGTACTTCAACCGGAAACCAGTTTTGCTCCGCCGCTAACGAAAAGCTGAATGCTAAACTGCTCCAGAGGCAGATCGGCAACAGGCTTTGGCCATGAAATCTCCATTTATCTACCGCCGAATTCTGCATCTTGAGGTCACTTGGGTATATATCTGCTTCAAACTATAGAAGATTTCACAGCAAAGTGATTTGTCTTTTTATCGCTTTAATGGTGTGCCAATTTTTTCCGCAAATGCCAGAAATACCAAAGCACCATAGAGACCACCACTGGAATACTGATGGATTCAATAGTTTTGGCTGGCCACTGCGGCACCCAGTGCACTATAGCCTCCTGAGCTTTGGTTAACAGTTGCAGCGAATAGTAGCTGATGGCTACCACGGACAAACGCTCGACCGCACTTTGTAATTTCAGCTGCAAATGAGCTCTTTTATCCATAGAGGACAACAAGGTCTGATTTTGCCATGCCAGCTTTAAATTGATTTGAGTGCGCAGCAACTCGGTGGAACGGCCCAAACGTTCTGCCAGTTGTTGCTGACGCTTTAATACAGATTGAGCGGTACGCCAGGCCGGAGTTAACCGCCGTTCGGTAAAATGCTGTAACGACATCAGCCCTTCTACTGGTTCTTCTTCCAGACTTTTTAATCTGTCCAACGTCAGTTGGTAGTAGGCATGACTGGCCTGCAATCTACTGCTGTTTTCCGAGATCTGGTGTTCCGTCTGAGCAGCCAGCTGGATCAGTTCGTCCAGCAGTTGCTCATCATTACCTTGCTTTTGCTCAATACGTGAGGTGATGACCGCCAGTTGCTGCTCCTGTTGTGGCAACTGATGCAAAGCCAGTTTGCAATAAGGCCAGGCCAGCAGGGCCAGCTTACGGTAGTTGCCCAAATCAAACAGCTGCTGAACCAAAGCGCCCAAGGCGCTGCGGCTTAACCCTTGGTCCAGCACCAGCATACGGCCAGCACCTTCATTGTGTTTACGAAAATCCGTCCAGATCCGCGCTTTGCCGTTAAACACCATGCTGCTGATCAGGTGTTCACTGACAAAAAGCTCTGCCGGGTCTTTTGCTACCAACTGAGCGGGTTGCACTATGCTCAGCTGCACCACCCGGAATAACTGGCCTGGTAAGCTGGCAAACCAGTGTGGATCAGGCACTAAATCCTCTGGATCACAGAACAGGCTGGATGCAGCACCGGGCCGGATAAAAGTGTAAGTGGAAAATTCGTTGTGCCGCTCCCAACGCAGCCAACTGCTGCCAAGCTGCAGGTTGCAGTCCTGTTCATGAGGCTGCAGATCTTTGCCATGTTGCTGAGCCAGTTGTTGCATAGCCTGATATTCAGCACTGCGTGAGGTGCTCGACAGCGTCAGCACAAACTGACAAAGCTGACAGGGAGAGTCCAGTGCCGGAAAAAAGCGTTGCTGTAATTCTTGTTCCAGCAAATCGCGTTGCGGGTGTTGGCGTAAATAAAGCTGAACCATAACAGACTCCAAAACAAATAGACAAACGAGCCATAGAACAGAAGCAGTATCTATACCTATGCATGACAACCAGATGTCAATCACTTGATTTTATTAGTGAATTTATTATTTCCAGACCGGGTTTATCATAAAAAACAACAGCTTGATGTTCCCTTAGTGCACAAGATAGCACTAAAGAAGTGCATTTTCGTTAACATTTTATTTTCAAATAAAGCAGGGCTACAATTAAAAGAGGAACACAACAAAGAGGATAGACAAATGCGAATTTTGTATTTATCGCTGTGTTGTACGGCCATGCTCTCATCAGCACCGGCTTTTGCTTTAAGCAGCTTACCCCAGTTACAACTGGCTCAGTCTTATCAGCAGCACCAAGCCGTATCTGCTTTTTGGATCAGCGAAAAACTTGATGGTGTCAGAGCCTTTTGGGACGGCAAACAACTGCGTAGTCGCAGCGGGCAATGGATAAAGTTGCCGGATCATTTATTGAAACAATTGCCTGATTTTGCGTTGGATGCGGAGTTATGGGCGGGCAGGGGTAAGTTCCAACTGGTGATGCAAGCGTTGCAGCAAGGCTCTGATAACACAGACTGGCAATACATCCGACTGATGGTGTTTGACGCGCCAACACAGCAGGGCACTTTTACAGAGCGTTTGCAGTTTTTACGGCAGCAACTACCAGAGAATGCTTTTGTGCAGTTGCTGGAGCAGAAACAATTGCAAACCAAGGCTGAACTGAATGAGTGGTTGCAGCAGGTGGTAGCCGCAGGCGGCGAAGGATTGATGTTGCATCGCGCTGATGCGCTTTATCAAAGCGGGCGGGTCAGTCATTTGCAGAAATTAAAACTGGCGGAAGATGCAGAAGCCAGAGTAGTAGCGCATTTGCCGGGCAAAGGTCAGTTCAGTGGCATGCTGGGTGCTTTATTGGTGGAATTACCGGATGGACGGCGCTTTAAGTTAGGTTCAGGTTTTAGTGTGGAAGAGCGAAAAAATCCGCCCCAAATTGGGCGTCTGGTGACCTTTCAGTACCATGGTTTGACGCACAAAGGCACACCTCGTTTTGCAGTTTTCCTGCGCGAGCGACCAGAGCAGTAAAAAGCCAGTCGGCGCTACTTGCTGGTATCAGTGTTCAGCGCCAGAATAGCCATCTTCAGCTGATGAGGTAGTTATGGTTAATCTGGCTTTGATGGGCGCTTTTATTCCGACTTTTTTATTTGTTTCTGTCACACCAGGTATGTGTATGACTTTGGCTATGACGCTTGGAATGACGCAGGGCGTGCGCCGCACTTTATGGATGATGTGGGGCGAAATGTTAGGTGTGGCTTTGGTTGCCATTTTAGCTGTTTGTGGCGTTGCCGCTATGATGTTGCAATTTCCGACTGTTTTTCAGTGGTTTAAAATTGCTGGTGCTTTATTTTTGGCTTATATCGGCTGGCAAATGTGGTGGGCCAAAGGCAAGTTAGCTATTCCACAGGCTGGTGTTCGTCGGGAATTATTACCACGACGCACTTTATTTAGTCAGGGTTTTGTTACCGCTGTGTCTAACCCTAAAGGCTGGGCTTTTCATATGGCCTTGTTGCCGCCTTTTATCGATAGCCAATTGGCGTTCTGGCCACAGTTGCTGGTGTTGGTTTTTCTTATTATTTTAATGGAGTTTCTGTCTATGCTGCTGTACGCAAGTGGCGGCAAAGCTCTGGGCGCATTTTTCCAGCAACAAAATAAAGTGCAGTGGCTTAACCGTATTGCTGCCAGTTTAATGTTTGCAGTGGCGCTGTGGATGTTATTGGGTTAGTCATAGCGTTGTTTTAAGCTTTGGCTTACCAGCGATAGCCCAAAATCAGGCTGCTGGAGCGCTGTTTTGCATGCGCCTGCCAGCCAACCCATTGGGTTCTGTTCGGTTGAAAACTCTGTAAACTGCTGTGTTCCAGCGCCAGATTTACATGCGCTGTCAGCTGATAAGTCCAGTTAAAAGTCCAGCTGTGGCCTTTGCCGTTATTGTCATCGGTCAAGCTTAGATCTTTATCTGTGACTTCAAAGTGATCGTAGCGGGCGCTGATGCTGTGTTGCTCCCACTGATAATTCAGCATCAGGTAACTGCTTTGGTAATCCGCAACGACAGCCTGCTCACCCATAGCTGTGTCGCCATTCAGAACTTGCGCCAGCAAGCGCCACTCTTCTGTCAGTTGATGTTGAAAAGCCAGGCTGAGGAAACGGGTATCCCAGGCATATTGCCCATCTTTAAAGGTCGTAGGTTCGCCTCTGTTGTCGTACCAATACAACCGTATTTCGGTTTGATCTTTATGCAGCCAGTGTAGCCCTGTGTAATAGCCGGTTTTATGATCCAGTTCGCGGTTCGGTTCAACCCATGCTGGTTGCAATTCAATTTCGCCACCCGCAGCTATGCTGGGGTAATTGGCAAAGTGGACCCGCTCACCAATGCTGGTTTGCAAATTATGCAAGGCAAAACCGCGCCAGGTCAAAATGGAACCCGCCGGATCATTGCCCTGAAACAAAGCGCCTACCCACTGAATACTGTGGTCTGATTTAAAAAAACGCCCAGGCCTGCTGACAGATAGTTCAACAGCTCTGGTTTTAATTTCTTCCGCTATCCAGCTGTTAATGGCAGAAAACGAATTTGTATAAGGCGAAGTCCAGGCTAAGTCGGTGTTTTCCAACGACATAGCCGGATAAAAAATCCCGGCTCTGGCGCGCACTCTGTAGCCGGAAACAGGTAAAGGGCTCCAGTTGATCCAGGCCTCGGTGAGGCCAAAGCCCGCTTCGGGGGCTCTGTGCCACTGGGCATGCACTGTGGCAGAGAAGTCGGAATTGGTTTCAAGATGGGCCACCAGATACTGGGGGCCAACACCTGCTTCGGTATGATTGCCAAACTGGCCTGTGCCTTGCTGCCACCATGGCTCTAAATAATGGGCTGTATCATTTTGTTTATTCAGGTAAAATTCGCCACGGCCCTGCAGGCTCAGCTGTTCAGAAGCCGTTGCTGCAGCACACAAAAATAATGCAGGGATCAGAGAGATACACAAGTGAGCAAAACGAGCAGTGGACATCCTGTGTTCCTTATTTGGTATTCAGCCTTGAGAATAGCAGTTCGCAGCAAGGGATAAAAATAGCCGAGGCGACAAAGTTTCAGCCGCTTTCGCTGTCATAGGATGACAAGAAGCCAAAACTGTTTTAGTTTAACCAGACTTTTGTCTGCTCTGGCCCCCGGAGAATTAGTGAATGACTACTTTAGCCCGTTTTTTTTCTGCTTGTCTATTGTTGTGTTATAGCCTGGGAGCTGTGGCCGCAGTTCAAATTACTGTGACCGATCAGCAAGGTCAACCGCTGGAAGATGCGGTCGTTGAGCTGCTGGATCCGGCTAACCTTCAGTTTGCGCAAAAAAAAGCTGAAGTGAAGCAACAAGACCTGACTTTTATCCCTTTTGTTTCGGCTTATCAGACAGGCACCTCTGTGGATTTCCCTAATTTGGATAAAACCCGCCATCATGTGTATTCGTTTTCACCAGCCAAGGTGTTTGAGTTAAAACTCTATGCCAACAAACCAGAAGCCCCTGTGGTATTTGATCAGGCGGGAATTATTGCTTTGGGCTGTAATATTCATGACTATATGCAGGCTTATATTTATGTCGGCGACAGTCCGTTTTTACAGGTAACAGATGGCAAAGGATTGGCGAACTTTACCGGCGTACCAGATGGCGATTATCAGGTAAAACTCTGGCATCCATGGCAAAATGCCGATTGGGTGACTCAGCAAGTACAAATTAAAGATGGTCAGATGATGAATTATCAACTGGCTATTACCGCTCAGGAGAAACCAAAGAAACCGAAAAAAGGTTTTGGTGCATCCTATACCCCTTAAATTATTAACCTCAAGGAGCCGATTTATGGCCACAGTAACGTTAAAAGGTAATCCAATTCAGACTATAGGCGATTTGCCGGCAGTGGGTAGCAAAGCCCCTGATTTCACTTTAACTGGTGCGGGTTTAGCCGATTTGAAACTGGCAGATTTTGCTGGTCAGCGTGTGGTACTGAACATTTTCCCAAGTGTGGATACCCCAACTTGTGCGACCTCTGTCCGCACTTTTAATAAAGCCTTATCCGGTTTAAGCAACACTGCAGTTGTCTGTGTTTCTGCCGATTTACCTTTTGCTCAGGCGCGTTTTTGTGGTGCTGAAGGTTTAGAACAGGTGAAAAACGGTTCAAGTTTCCGCAGTTCATTTGGCAAAGATTATGGTGTGGAATTTTCTACTGGCCCTCTGACCGGTTTACTGTCCCGTGCTGTCGTGGTTATCGGCACTGATGGCACTGTGTTGTACACAGAGCAAGTAGCTGAAACTGCTGATGAACCTTCGTATGACGGTGCTTTGGCTGTATTAAGTTAAAGTGATGGGATCAGAGTTGCTGACTCTGGTCCCCTTATTTGTACCTTCAATAGAATTTGATGATGCTTATTAAACCTCTTGATCCCTTCTCTGCCCCAGCTGCACATTTATTGGCTTTATCTGACGCTTATATGGCCTCTTTATACCCTGCTGAAAGTAATCATATGGAAAGCCTGGATGCGCTGGCTTTGCCTAATGTATTGTTTTTAGGGGCTTATCTGGATGGTGAATTAGCAGGCTGTGGCGCTGTTAAAATAATGTCGGATGATGGCCTTTATGGCGAAATTAAGCGGGTGTATGTGCTGAACGCTTTCAGAGGCCGTGGTGTATCAAAACAACTGATGCAGGCGCTGGAAACTTATCTTGTTGAGCAAAAGATCCCGTTGGCTCGACTTGAAACCGGTATTTCCCAGCCCGAAGCTTTGGGCTTGTATGAAAAGCTGGGCTACCAGTACAGAGCGCCTTTTGCCTCTTATCAGTTCGATCCTCTGAGCGTTTTTATGGAAAAAACGCTGTAAATTTTTAGATTATTTACCTGTCCCCAAAATAGTTCTGGTGATAATCGCATTTTTTGGGCTAAGCTCCTTGTGCCTGATTGGTGTACGGCTAATCAGGCGTGCTACTCAGAATTCACAAAAACAAGGAGTTTGCCCCATGCATTTTTATTCACCCCAGTTATGGATACTGCTGGCTGCCTCATTGCTGGCAGGTTGCAGCACTTTACCTTCCTCTACGCCGCCAGAACCAACACAAACAGTGACCACAGCTCACACTACAGATCAGACAACTGACTGTGTAGGAAGTATTCAGGCACCTGCTGTTGGCTTAGAGGTAACCTCAGATCCGGAGCTTTTGCAATCCGCTTTAGGGCAGCCGGACAAAGGCCAGCTTTGTATGGGCCAGGTGTTTGTAGCTACAGCTCCTGTAACTGTGTATCGGGTTTGGGATCAGGCGAAAAGCTATACATTATATGGCCGCTGGTGGTCTTTTAGTTTGCCACAAGGCCCAACGGATCAATACAGAGAAGCCAATGCCATTTGCCCTAGCTGGAGTGTACTCAACCAAATGAGCAGTTGTACCTTAAAAATCGGCAGTAAAATTGTGGTAGGGCCAGGCCAAAGTGCAGATTGTGGGGACGGGCTGATTTATCCGAAGTCTGCTGTGAATCAGGTCTATATCAATAACGACTCTCGTAACAATGTGCTTTGGGTTGAAAACTGCGATGCTGGTAGTAACTGGCCGCACTAAAAGTCTGAGTTTTCATACTCCACTCTGGCATTGCTGGAACAGCCGTTTTGTCTGAAGACAGGCGGCTTGTGTTCAAGTTTCCCTCCATTTTCATTTTTAAATCAGTAAAGATTACAGATGTTCACTCAAATATGTTTTTTTGTTCATTTCTTTAATTTATAAATTTGTTTTAATTCAGTGCCTTGATGTATTTATAATATATTTTCAGATCTTGGAAGTGGAGTTCAACTTATTTTTAGTGTACAACTGTGCGCTGAAATTGAGTGGAAGGACCAGTGTGAACAAAACGATCTCTTTATGGGGCCAGAGCCTCTATCGCCAATTTAGTTTAATGCTGGCGAATCAGCCTAAGCTGGGTTACTACCTGCATCCGCTGCTGCGCTGGAATAAGCCCCAGCTGCATCCGGATTATCACAGTGCCCGCATTGTTGATTTTTGCTGGGAAACCGATCAGATGTTAAGTGTCTGGTTAGAGCCTGCATCGTCCTGGGCAGGTTTTACCCCAGGTCAGCATCTTCTGGTAACCATGATGCATCAAGGCCGTTATATCAGCCGCAGTTTTAGTATCAGTTCCTCTTCTGCTGTATTTGCGCGGCAAAAACAAATCCGCATCAGTTGTCGTATTCAATCTCAAGGCGAGTTTACTAAAGCTTTGGCTGCTGGCATTTCTGAATTCACCCATTTGAGTATCAGTGACGCGATGGGCGATTTTGTACTGGAACCTAAAGTGGATGCTGCGCTTGAACAGAGCATAGTGATGGTGGCTGCAGGTTCTGGCATTACTCCACTCTGGTCCATGTTAAGCAGTTTACGCTGCTGGACTTCGCCTGTTGTGTTGTTTTATTGCGTTAAAAATGCAGCGCAAGCCGCCTTTTTGGCGGAACTGAAGCTACTGGCGGCAAAACAGCCTTTATTTGAACTGCAACTGATTGAAACTGCAACTTGCGGCCGGTTGAACTTAGTGCAGCAATTAAAAGCTAAAGCAGGCTTTTCGCTGACGAAGGCTTTTTACTATGTATGTGGCCCGGCGGCGATGAGCCGTCAGTACAAGGACGAGTTGATACAACAAGGCGCGCCATCAACTGCTATTTATACGGAGCTGTTTGGATTGGCCGTGACTGCAGCAGAAGGACCAGTAAAACAAGCCTTGTTTATGCAGCAGGGTAAGTTAACAACAGTGGAAGCCGCTGCAGGAGTGTCGTTATTACAGGCCGCAGAGCATCAAGGACTCAACCCACGCTTTGGTTGCCGGATAGGCGTGTGTTATCAGTGTGTGTGTCAGAAAAAATCAGGCCAGGTACTGAATTTACGCACTGGACAAATCTCAGGTGATGGCCCTGAACAAATTCAGTTGTGTATCAGCGCGGCGCACAGCAATCTGCAAATTGAGTTATAGGATCATGATGAAACTTACAGAACAACAATTGTCGGAACTGGCTGCTGAGCTGGATCAGGTCAAAGCCGGTGTGATGAGTCAGTTGGGTGATAAAGAAGCGCGTTACATCCGCCGTATGTTGCTGACGCAAAGATTAAGCGCCGTCTCTGGCCGCATCCTGATGGTGCTGGGTTTTATCACGCCATGGTTGTGGGTTTTAGGTGTTGCGCTTTTGGCGCTGGCAAAAATTCTCGACAATATGGAAATAGGTCATAACGTCTTGCATGGACAATACGACTGGATGAATGACCCTGTGCTGCATTCTCAACGTTTTGAGTGGGATATCGCCTGTGATGCAGGTTCCTGGAAACGCACTCATAACTTTGAGCATCACACCTACACTAATATCATCGGTAAAGACCGCGACTTTGGCTATGGCTTATTGCGCCTGAGTAATGACTTTCGCTGGCGGCTGCGTAACTTATGGCAGTTCGTCACTTATTTGGTATTGAGCACCTTGTTCCAATGGGGCGTGTCTTACCACGAGTTGGCGGGTGAGCGGGTATTTTTTGGTAAAAAGAAGCCTGATCGGATTAATAGTGTCAGTCACAGCGATTTGAAAAAAGCCTTTTTTGGCAAAGGCGCACGTCAACTGCTTAAAGATTATGTATTTTTCCCTTTAATTGCCGGGCCTATGTGGTTATGGGTGTTAGCGGGCAATTTGTTGGCGAATATTATCCGTAATTTATGGACCTCCACTGTGATTTTTTGTGGTCATTTTACTGCAGATGTTCATACTTTTAGCCAAGAGCAATGCGAAGGTGAAAGCCGTGGGCACTGGTATTATCGGCAAATGCTGGGTTCGTCCAACTTTACCGGACCTCGTTGGTTTCATATTTTAACTGGTCATTTAAGTTGCCAGATTGAACATCATTTATTTCCGGATATGCCAGCTTTGCATTATTTGAACGTAGCTCCCCAGGTAGAGGCTATTGCGAAAAAATATGGCATTGCTTATAACAGCGGCAGTTTTTTACGCCAGTACGCTACGGTAGTGGCCCGGATTATCAGATATTCTTTTCCTGGTGGTAAAGCCACTACTGTATAAAGCGTGGCTGCGCCACCAGAGTAACAAAAGGACAGAACTATGTTATTTGCCGATGTAATGCAGCAGTTTAAATCCGGACAGCCGGATGAGCTGCAAATTGAAGTGCCGGAGCAATGGGGCCAGGGCAGGGCGGTGTTTGGTGGTATGGCGTCGGCTTTAGCTATGGCGCATTTAATCACAGAGCTGCCGGCACAAATCCCGCTGCGCTCAGTGTCTGTGTCTTTTGTCGCACCTTTAAATGCAGGGCCTGCCACTGTATCGCGGCGTATTTTACGTCAGGGTAAGTCAGTCATTCAGGCGATGGTCGAGATTACCCAGCAAGGACAGGTAGCATTAGTATTGCTGGCGAGCTTTGGTGCTGAACGTCCATCGGCTTATCAGATTAATGCAGAAGCAGCGCCAGACTCTGGTACTCAGGTTATGGTATTGCCAAAACAAGGGCCTGCGCCGGAATTTACCCGGCATTTTGATTACCATATCACTCGCGGTGCTATGCCATTTTCAGGGGGCACAGGCACAGAGTTAGGTGGGCTTATCCGTTTTGCTGAAGGTGAAAGTACAACTGTCGGTGTGCTGGAGTTATTGGCCTTGGTCGATGCCTGGCCGCCAGTCAGTTTAACTTTACTAAACCAGCCGGCTCCTGCCAGTTCGTTAACCTGGACTATTGAGTTTATTCAGCCGCATCAGGGCGCTGAAACGCAAGCTCTGACGACTGACTGGTGGTCTTATCTGGCTAGCATTGAACATGGCGCTGATGGTTATCATCATATTGAAGCCAAGTTATGGCAACCGGACGGCCAGTTAGCAGCCATCAGCCGCCAGACAGTGACAGTCTTTGCCTGAACAGCAAGTGCACTTACCCAAAGTAATTGATGTTGCAGCGCGACGACAAGTGTGGGAGTCCCCAGGAGCATAGTAGTCCTATGTGACTGGGGCGAGTAGCGCAGTCAACAAAGCTGCGGCTTCAAGTACGAAGGGTAAGTTGCTTAAAATTTATACTCGCTCGGCGTGGGTGCTTCTGTTATAGTGCGCGCCCTTTTTCCTGTGCCAATTTCTGTATAAATAGAGAGTACCCATTTTTTGAGCAACGCCACTTTTACCAGTCTGCCGTTAGCAGAACATTTATTACAAAGCCTTGAGAGTCTTGGCTACAGTCAGATGACTCCTATTCAGCAACAGGCGTTGCCTGCGCTGTTGGAAGGCAAAGACATTCTGGCCAAAGCCCGCACCGGCAGTGGCAAGACAGTGGCTTTTGCCCTGACCTTGTTGCATAAACTTGCGGTCAAACGTTTCCGTATTCAATCGCTGGTGCTTTGTCCTACCCGCGAACTGGCTGAGCAAGTCGCGCAGGAAATCCGTCGTTTAGCCCGCAGTCAGCACAATATTAAAGTGTTGACGCTGGTGGGTGGCGTTTCTGTGGGTCCACAAATTGGCTCTTTAGAACATGGCGCTCATATTATCGTTGGCACACCGGGTCGGATCCTCGAGATGATCGACCGTAACCTGCTGAACCTATCCGATGTAGAAACCCTGGTGCTGGATGAAGCTGACCGTATGCTGGATATGGGCTTTGCTGATGATATTGGCGTTATTCTGAAAGCTCTGCCTGCGGATCGCCAAACCTTACTGTTTTCAGCCACTTACCCGGACAAAGTGAACGATTTAAAACGTCACTTAAAAGCAGATGCTGTGCAGGTTTTTGTTGAAGATACTGAACAAACTGAAATAGAGCAGAAGTTTATTGAAGTAGAAGCCAACGACAAAATTGCGGCCTTAAAGCAACTATTGTCCTGGCATGGCGCCAAGCCTACGCTGATTTTCTCCAATATGCGCAAAGACACTCAGGATATTTGTGATGAACTCGCAGATGCCGGTTACAGCGTCATGTCATTGCATGGTGACTTAGAGCAGCGTGACCGTGAGCGTGTGCTGATGCAGTTTACCAATCAAAGTTGTCTGATTATGGTCGCGACCGATGTGGCAGCCCGGGGTCTGGATATCAGTGCTTTGCCTTTGGTCATTAACTACGATTTATCCAACGACCCTGAAGTGCATGTACACAGGGTAGGGCGTACTGGCCGTGCTGGTGCTGAGGGTCTGGCTTTAACGCTGGTGACTCCTTCACAAATGGGCCGTTTGGCCGCATTGGAAGATCAACTGGGTTTAACAGCGCAGTGGGCAGAGTTAACGGCTTATCCAGCTAAAGACGCTGTACCAGCGCGCGCGCCTATGCGTACTGTGATGATCGATGGCGGTAAAAAAGACAAAGTTCGCCCAGGCGATATAGTCGGCGCTTTAACAGGTGAACTGGGTTTGTCCTTTGACCAACTAGGTAAAATCAATGTGCTGGCTATGGTTAGTTTTGTAGCGGTACGCAACGACGTGGCGAGTGCCGCATTAAAGCGTTTAAGCGAAGGTAAAATCAAAGGCCGTCAATTCCGCTGTCGTTTTGTCTGACACTAGCCAGCCTTTTGTATGAATAAATCTGAGCCACCTACGGGTGGCTTTTTTTACTTATAGTTACAAAAAGTATCTGATGTAAGAGGAAAAATTACCCGGATGCACTAAGCTCAAAGCGGATAGACACTAAAAAATAAAGAGGCCGCTTATGAACGTTCAACACTTTCTATGCAGCGCTGTAGTTTGTCTGCTGTTGTTTGGTTGTAAACCTGCTGAAACTCAAACCTCTGCTGTTACTCCCGCTGATGCTGTCACTAAAGTGGCAGAAACTCCCTCTGAACCCAAAACCGCACCTTGCCAGCTGAAACTGGGTTTTGAATCCTGGGAACCCTACCAGTATGTCGGATTGGAACAACAAGCCAGTGGACTGGACATTGAAATAGTACAAGCCGTTGCAGGGCGGATGAATTGTACTTTAGTGATGCAACATGGCACCTGGCAGGATTTATTAGGCCAACTGCGACAAGGGCAACTGGATGTGTTGCTAGGCGCATCCAAAACGCCGGCACGTGAGGAATTTGCGTTATTTTCTGAACCCTACCGTGCTGAACAATTTCAGTTGTTTGTTCGCAAAGACGATGCCGACAATTACAACTTTGAGTCGGTGGCTCAAATGGTGGCGGCGAAGCACAAGGTAGGCTTGATCAGCGATTACTATTACGGTGAACAAATCAGTGCTTTGTATAGCGACGAGCAAATGCGTCCACAGTTTGTGGAGTCTTCGATGAGTGAACAAAACATCGCTGTGCTGTTGGATGATCAGGTGGATGCTGTGCTTGAGGATAGTTTTGTTGGTGCCGCTATTATCCGCCGTAAAGGATTAGAGCAACAAGTTCAGCCTCACCCGGTGAAACTGCCTGAAAGTCCTATTTATGTGATGTTCAGTAAATCCACAGTAAAACCAGAGCAGGTCAGTTCCTTTAATCAGGCGCTGCAACAATTAAAAGACAGTGGGGATTATCAACAACTGTTGAGTAAATACCAGAGTTAAGCACCAAACTGGCGGGCCAGCAACGAAGCCGTAAAGCTGGCCTTCAGATAAAAGCCTCTGGGCAGGGTTTGAATAGGTTGGCCATCAGCACCAATAGCAGAAGTTAAGGCTTTGCTGTTGGCTGCTTTGGGCCTTAACTGCAGTACTTTGCCATGAGCACCTTTAATCTGATCGATGCCACCTAACACAATCAGCTCCATTAACTCTTCCCAGTCTTGTTGCAACAGGGCTTGCTGCTCTGCATCCGGGCTCCATAAAAAAGCTGTGCCTATCTGACGTTCAGCCAAAGGAATAGCACGTTCAGCCAGTATGGGCACAAACAACACCTTGCTGAGTTTGCGACAAACCCAGGACTGCTGCCAGTGCAAACCCGTCACATCAGTTAAAGGCGCCACACAAACATAAGTACTTTCCAGAGGTTTACCAAAGCGGTCCACAGGTAAGGTCTTTAGTTCCACACCTAAATGAGGAAAATCAGGTTCAGCTTTGCTACCACTGCTGGCGCCTAATACCAGTTCCAGCAATTGGCCTACACTGCCTTTTTCCCGTTGCAGATTGGCAGGCAGCTGAAGTTGGTAGTGCTCTGCCAACTGGCCTAAAGTCAGGCCTGCAATCAGATAACAACGTTCGAGTAATTCTTCTGTATTTTTGGGAGGCTGGCTCATAAAAGCGTCATAAAAGCAGCAGTGATTCAGGTCTTTCAAAACATTAACATTTTTTGGCATATTTTGCTGTTCAAAAAGCAAACAAAGCAAGTTATGCACAGTTGTAACACTGCTTAAATGGTAATCTTTTCACTATAACCCAATGTTTTTTATGATTATTTTCTATTTATTGGTTGAGTGTTATTCCAGCGATTCAAAGTTATTCAAGAACAAAAACACCCTTATGCACAGCTTTATGAACAGAGCCTGTGTAGAAGTTCACAGTGGGTGCTAATTAATCAGTTAAATTGTGGATAACTCTGTAGAAAATACAATTTGCCGAAGTCGTGACTTTATGAAAGAATCGATGAAACAACAGCTGTAACCAAGCTAGAGGTTTTTGTGATCGACGCTGAAGGCTTTAGAGCCAACGTCGGCATTGTAATATACAACCACCAGGGACAGGTGTTTTGGGCAAGGAGATACGGTCAACATTCCTGGCAGTACCCACAGGGCGGCATTGATGACGGGGAAACCCCGGAGCAGGCCATGTACCGCGAGTTAAACGAAGAAGTTGGTTTACAGCCTGAAGATGTAGAAATTATTGCTGTAACCAAACACTGGCTAAGGTACAAATTACCTAAGCGTTTAATTCGGCGGGACAGTAATCCGGTGTGTATAGGGCAAAAGCAAAAATGGTTTTTGTTGCGCCTGACCTGTAAGGATGAAGACGTAAATCTGTTAAAAACTTCGCATCCGGAGTTCGATGACTGGCGTTGGGTCAGTTATTGGTATCCGGTGCGTCAGGTCGTCGCCTTTAAGCGGGAAGTGTACCGTAAGGTGATGAAAGAGTTTGCCCCTATTGCATTGCCGTATCTTCGTAGAGATGGAAAAAATGAGAAGTTAATCAGAAGGGGTTAGGAATGCTGAGCCAGTTAAGGCGCATAGTGCAGGATGTGGCGCAAGAGCCGGTACTGAATAACGCATTGGCTGGCTTAGTCTCGAACGTAAAAAATGCTCTTAAAACAGAGTGTTGCTCTGTTTATTTAGCCGACTATGAGCAGCAACATTTTATGTTGATGGCCACTGATGGCTTAAATCCTGAAGCCGTTGGCCAAATTTCTATTGGTTTTTCTGAAGGCTTAATTGGTTGGGTGGGTCAGCGTGAAGAGCCAATCAATTTAGCCCAAGCTCATTTACACCCCCGTTTTAAAGTCACCCCTGAAGTCAGTGAAGACCGTTTTTCGGCCTTTTTAGGTTGCCCTATTATTCATCACCGTAAAGTGCTGGGTGTATTGACCATACAGCAGGGGGAATCACGGGTCTTCAGTGAAGACGAAGAATCCTTTTTAGTGACTTTAGGAGTACAGTTGGCCTCTGTGCTGGTGAATGCAGAAATGCGTCAGGCCGCCAGCCAGAATTCAAAACAACATAACAGTACAGGCCAGCTGCAGGGCTTGCCCGGTGCTCCTGGTATCGCCATAGGTGAAGGTTTTGTATTGGAGCCGTCCAGCGACTTTGATGCGATATCGCTGAAGAAAGTCGACGATCCGGAAAAGGAACTGTCACGCTTTTACAAAGCCGTCAAAATTACCAAAGCCGAATTTAATCGTTTAGCTGAACGTATGGCAGGGCATTTGCCGCCAGACGCTTTGGCTATTTTTGATGTGTACCATCAGTTATTAGACGCCGCCAGCCTTGGCAATGAAATTGAAAAACAAATTCACGAAGGCTGGTGTGCTAAAAGTGCATTGAAACGTGTGGTTGAAAAGTTTGCCCGCCAGTTTGACGATATGGACGACCCTTATTTGCGAGAGCGCGGCACTGATATCCGTGATCTAGGCCAAAGGGTACTGAATCATTTGCTCGATACAGAGCAGCGCCATCATAAGTTGCCGGAGAAAGTGGTGCTGGTGGCCGATAACGTCACTGCCACTATGTTGGCTGAAATTCCACGCGCTCAGCTGGTGGCTATTGTTTCTCTGAAAGGCTCAGTCAACTCACACGCCGCTATTATGGCGCGTGCTTTAGGTATTCCGGCTGTGATGGGGCTAGACGAGCTGCCGTTGTTCCACTGGCAAAGTAAACGTCTGATTGTGGATGGCTACCGTGGTCAGATTTTAGTGGCTCCCGCTGAAGCTATAGTGGCTGAATATCAGGCCTTGATCAGTGAAGATGCTCAGTTGAGTGCCCGTTATCAATCAGAGATGCATTTAAACGCCCAGAGTGCCTGTGGTGCGCCTTTTAGCTTGATGGTGAATGCAGGTCTTGCGATTGAACTGGAAAGTACTCAGCCATCCTACACAGATGGTATAGGTTTATACCGTACTGAATTCCCTTTTATTATGCGCAACCGCTTTCCAACCGAAGCGGAGCAGATAGAGCTGTATAAAAAAGTATTAGCCTCACATCCAACCAAAGCAGTAGTGATGCGTACTCTGGATGTGGGCGGTGATAAAGCGCTGCCTTATTTCAGTATTATCGAAGAAAACCCTTTTTTAGGCTGGCGTGGTATTCGTTTAACTCTGGATCACCCTGAAATTTTTCTGGTGCAAATCCGCGCCATGCTGAAGGCCAATATAGGCCAGGGCAATTTGCATATTTTGCTGCCAATGATTTCGGATTTAGCAGAAGTGGATGAATCGCTGCGCTTAATCAAACAAGCCACTTTTGAACTGACAGATGAATTAGCTGGCACTGAGGTGCAACTGCCTAAAGCCAAAGTGGGCGTGATGATTGAAGTGCCGTCCATTATGTATCAGTTGCCTGAACTGGCGCGTAAAATTGATTTCTGCTCTGTAGGTACCAACGATTTAACTCAGTATTTATTGGCAGTTGATCGCAACAACCCGCGAGTGGCTGGTTTGTATGATGCGATGCATCCGGCGGTATTACGCGCTTTGCACCAGATGTCGTTGCAGGCTCAGGGGTTGCAGTTGCCTATGAGTATTTGTGGTGAGCTGGCAGGCGAACCTGCCGGTGTGCTGATTTTAGCGGCTATGGGCTATGACAAATTCAGTATGAACAGCAGTAATCTTGCCAAAATAAAATGGTTATTACGCAGGGTGAATATGTCAGAGCTGCAATTGCTACTGCCGGAAATTCTGGCCTGTCAGTCGCCAAAACAAGTTCGTCTGCACGTACAACGTTTCCTCGATCAAAAACAGCTGTTGAACCAATTGCGTGCTTAACCGGACCAAGGGCTGTTACAATGTTTGACCTTATCAGAATGTGTGTTTGCGTTACTGCGCCACGCTGACTTATTGATTAGAACAGGACTTTTCATAGTGGACTCTTATTTTTTATTCCCGCAAATTGACCCGGTGATCTTTAGCATTGGGCCTGTAGCTGTGCGTTGGTATGGCCTGATGTATGTGATTGCTTTTCTATTGGCGAACTGGCTGGCGAACAGACAAGCGGATAAAGCAGGGTCTGGCTGGACCCGCGATCAGGTCAGTGACTTGCTGTTTTTTGGCTTTTTAGGCGTGATTGTTGGTGGCCGTGTTGGTTATGTGTTGTTTTACAGTTTCAGTAACTTTATCGCTGATCCGCTGTATTTATT
Source organism: Rheinheimera sp. 1928-s (assembly GCF_029269265.1). Classification (GTDB taxonomy): domain Bacteria; phylum Pseudomonadota; class Gammaproteobacteria; order Enterobacterales; family Alteromonadaceae; genus Pararheinheimera. The sequence goes on along the minus strand of NZ_JARIXP010000004.1, from coordinate 460,330 downwards.
CCGCACCTGGGAAGGCGGCATGTCCTTTCATGGTGGTGTGTTAGGTGTGATGGCTGCTATGGCATGGTTCGCCTGGCGCAACAACAAAAAGTATCTTGAGCTTGGCGATTTTGTGGTGCCGCTGCTGCCTTTAGGTTTGGCCTTTGGCCGTTTAGGAAACTTTATCAACGGCGAATTATGGGGCCGTACTACTGACGTGCCTTGGGCTGTGTTATTTCCAAACTCCGGTATGTTGCCACGTCATCCGTCCCAGCTGTATGAAATGGTGGGTGAAGGCATCATCCTGTTTATTTTGCTGCAATGGTACAAACGCAAAAATCCGCCCGCAGGTAATGTCGCAGGTTTATTCCTGCTGGGTTACGGTTCGGCTCGTTTTATTATTGAGTTCTTCCGTGAACCGGACGCGCATTTAGGTTTATTGTCGATGGGTATGTCGATGGGCCAATGGCTCTGTATTCCAATGATAGCAGCTGGCCTTGGCTTGATTGTCTGGGGTTACTCTCGTGAAACAGGCTCTGAAGCTGAAAGTAAAAGCAGTGCAAAAAAAGCAGTGAAGAAAGAGAGCAAGGCATGAAGCAGTATTTAGACTTAATGCGCCATGTGCTGGAACATGGTCATAAAAAATCAGACCGCACAGGCACAGGCACTATCAGTGTGTTTGGTTATCAGATGCGCTTTGATTTAAGTGCGGGCTTTCCTTTAGTGACCACCAAAAAATGTCACCTGCGCTCTATTATTCATGAGCTGTTGTGGTTCCTCAAAGGCGACACCAACATCCAGTATCTGAAGGACAACAAGGTCAGTATTTGGGATGAATGGGCAACAGAGCAGGGCGATTTAGGCCCGGTTTATGGTGCGCAGTGGCGCAGTTGGCAAACGCCGGATGGCCGCACTATCGACCAAATCAGTCAACTTATCCATGACATTAAAACCAATCCGGATTCACGGCGTTTAATCGTCAGCGGTTGGAATCCTGCTGTATTACCAGATACCAAATTCAGCCCTAAAGACAATGCGGCTATGGGCAAACAGGCTTTACCGCCTTGCCATACTTTATTTCAGTTTTATGTGCATGATGGCAAATTGTCTTGTCAGTTATACCAGCGCAGCGCCGACATTTTCCTTGGTGTGCCTTTTAATATCGCAAGTTATGCATTGTTGACCATGATGGTGGCTCAGGTTTGTGATTTAACTCCAGGCGATTTTGTGCATACCTTTGGCGACGCCCATTTGTACAGCAATCACATGGAGCAGGTGAACGAGCAGCTAAGCCGCACACCGCATCCTTTACCTCAAATGAAATTAAATCCGGCTATCAAAGATATCTTTGGTTTTAGTATCGACGACTTTGAGCTGGTCAATTATTTGGCGCATCCTGCGATCAAAGCCCCCATAGCGATATAAACCTGTAGGGGAGGGGCTTGTCCCCTCCCGTCCATATGCTCCACGGTACCGAGTCTGGCGAATTACGGGATTGCAAAAACCGTCAAAAACTTCATGGCATTAATTTTGCTGTGTATCTGACAGTGATCAGCAAGCAACACCAACACCGGGGGCTACAGTGCGAATATTCGGGTCAGTCATTACAGTACTGCTGTTATGCAGCTGCAGTTCTTTGCCGCAAGGGCAAGATCTTGCCGATCCTGTGGAACTCTCAAAAGCGGCGCAGCATCCTCCCTTATTGTTTTATACCGAGCGGCTGGCTGATCAGCTGTTTCACAAATTACAGCCTCTGGAATCCGGCGCTATAGCCGTCACTACTTTTGCTGACGTGCAATTGATGGCTCCTGATACCAGCCGCAATTCCAGCTACAATGCCTCCCTGCAGTTGCAGGAAAGTATGCAAACTGTCGCTACTCAACTGGGGTATCAGGTGAGTGAAATACGTTTAAATGATGCGGTGTTAGTGCATACAGGCTATGAAAATTCGTTAGGACGCGATTTAAGTCTGTTGGCACAAAATCAACAGGCGCGTTATGTGATCACCGGAACCCTGACCGAAGGCGAAGTCTATATCACGGTCAATGCCAAATTAATCGACCTGAAAAGCCAGCAAGTGTTAGCTGCGGCTTCCAGTGTTATTCCTGTAGATGTGTTATGGCCAAACGAACAGTTGCAGTTGCGCCATAATAAGTTGTATCGCAATTCGGAGTCTTAATCGATGACTACCTATAACCAGCTTTTTGTTTTGTGCAGCATCATTGCTGTTGCCTCTGTTTCCGGTTGTACGCCTTTGATTGATACTGACTCTGAAGGCAGGCCTGCTTTGCCAGCCAACAAGGTTGAGCTGCAACAAGGCCGTGTGACCTATAAAAAGGATCAACCTGTAGCGAGTTCGGACGAGCTTTATGTTAATCAATACGATAGCGCCACAGTACAAAACGCCCGGATGGCAGGAATGAAGTTACATAGCTACAAGCCTGAACCTGCCATTACGGTCAATCACTATGTGCAAAGTCTGATGCATGATTTAGCGGCCAATCTGGAAGTGTTAAGTACAACTTTTAGTGTAGGGGTGACTAGTTTTGTTTATCTGGACGGGGATTACCAGCAAGGTGATTTGTTGGGGAATCAACTCTCAGAGGCTTTTATGCATGAAGCTACACAGTTTGGTATAGCGGTAACAGATTTTAAAACCACAGATTATATTCGAGTGACTCCCACTGGTGATTTTACCTTTAGCCGCGATTTCCTTGAGCTGACTCAGCAGTACCCCATTAGTGTTGTGTTGGGCGGAACCTTAGTTCGCCATCATGGTGGCGTTATTGTTAATGCCAGAATGGTCAATGTAAACGATAAAAAAGTGCTGGCATCGGCCCAGGCCTTTATTCCACAAAATGTGGTGCAGGCGTTAAAGGCAACACATAGTGCACCTTTGTTGCAGTTAAAAGCAGCTGGGACACCTTAACAGGTTGAAACTGGATAACTTTATGAACTCATTGAATTCAACTATGGCCTCTGAATCAGCCAAAGCACTGTTAATAGCAGCTGTGCTGTGTTTATCCGGTTGCGCTGCTTCAAGCACTGGCAGTACAGAAGTTACCCCCAGTTCGTCTGCTACAGCTGATAGCCACCAGATGGCTGACGAAGGTTTCACTGAAAGCTCCGTAGTGGTCAGCTCATCCACTGAACTTTGTAAATGTGACTCTGATTCTTCATCCGAAAGCTCCCACACACAAAGTGCAACGACACAGAACAGAGACACTGAATGGTTTGGCCTGACTCAACCTTTTCAGGAGGCTGAGCCTGCCATGGGTATGACACAGCAGTCTCAATTAGACAGTGCTGCAGTGAACAATGGTCAGCCTATTCCGGGTTTGAGGGTAAAACAATTTAGCCGCAGAACTTTACCTTCTGAATTAGCTGTGGCTGCTGCAGATCCTCAGTTGTATAACTCGGCTCCCCAGTTCATTCAAAGCCGTAAATCATTGAGTGACTATGTGGCGCAACTGGCCTTTAAACTGGCCGGAAATCAGCAATTGCAGGGCGCCAAAGTAGGGGTAGCGAGTTTTGTTTTGTTTGATTCGCAGCTTGAACACACCAGCACAATAGGTAACCAGCTTGCTGAAGAGTTGAGTACCGTATTGCCTGGTTATGGTGCTGCAGTGATTGAATACAAACTGACGAAAAATATTACTGTAGGTCCAACAGGCGATTTATCTTTATCCCGCACTACATCAAAACTCAGAAATCCTCAGGGCATTGATTATGTCCTGACAGGTACTATGACTCCGACACGTCGTGGTTTGCAAATCACCAGCAGAGTGGTTTCTACCAGGAATAATGTCGTCATCAGCTCAGCAAGTACGTTAATTCCGGCTTTGGTGTTACAACAGCTGTAAGCCTGATACTTGTAAAGAGAGTCAGTAAGGTTGTGCCGCAAAACAGCACTTGGAAAAGATGGCCGCCCCAACAGGAATCGAACCTGTAACTGCCCCTTAGGAGGGGGCCGTTATATCCATTTAACTATGGAGCGAACAGGAGGGCTAAGCTACCACATCCATTGAGCGCTGTGAACTCCAGTCAATTCAACAGGTTCTTTATTGAACAAATCTGTCATCTTGCTGAACTTCGTTATGACAAAAGCAGGGCGCTCTGATCCAGAAGCGCTGACCTACCTTTGCTCTTGGACCAAAGTTGCTGCATCGCCAACCTGAACATTAGCTAATAAGTCCATATTCACACTCTGTGCCCAGGCGTTCTGATGGGTCAGTTCAGTCACTTTCACTTTCAGTTCACTGATAGTCAGTTGATCCTGCAATTGACCTAAACTGTCTTTGTGCTGGCGACGATGCAGAATAGTAAGTTCGTCGCCAAGTTTTAACCCTTGTTTGCTGCCAAGGTTCAACAGCACTTTGTGCTGATCCACCAGAGTGATATCAGCCAGTATGGTTTCACAGCGTAACGCTTCTTCTACATCCTGAGCTGCTGCGTTTAATACCCGCTCGATGGACCTGCCGTAGTCTGTTTGCCAGAAACGCTGGGTTTTTGGACTGATCACTGTAGTGTCACGAAAACCCCATACGGCAGAGGTTTGATATTTCTGGTTCAGCAATACTTTTTGTTCCTGAATATCAGATAACTCCAGCTGCAGCTGATAAAAACGTTCACGGTCCGGGTCGGACCAAAAAGTCCAGTTGCTGCCAACACGCTCTCCTAAAGAGACATCTCCCAAACTGGCTTTGAGCAAATAGCGGCCGCCATAATTACGTTGTAAGGCGCTGCGGTCGGCATAACTCAGTTCTTTTTGCCTGATAGATTGAGGCAGCAGTTTAATCAGGCTTGAACCGGAGGACTCTTCCAGTTTCTGAATAAACAAACTGGTACTGGCTTGATCCAGCTCGTACAATTGCCCTGCAATAGCCTGTTCACGGTTCTCAATGATAAATGGGCTGATCAGTAGCTCTTTTTTCAGTTGCAGATTGGCACACTGATTTTGATCCGGATAAATATCAGCACGGATAGTGACATTGATATAGCCGTATTCTTCAGTCTCTGAGACTATTTGTACATGCTGGACTTCGCCCTGAGTTTGTAAAACCATAGACTCCTGAGTCAATAAGCCGTCAGTCACTTGTTGCACTGTGCGGATAGAGGCCCCTGAATAAAGCAGGGCTTTACGCACCGCATCTTCGGTGGCAGCTGTTCTTGCTGCTTTAGTATCACCAGAGCGCAACACGGCCTGACCTGTTGCCTCGTACCAATCAGCCATGGCATTGCCACAAACCAGTGGCAATGCCAGCATTGATAAGCTGAGCGCAGATAGACGCATGACAAATCCTCAATAAAGTAATTAAGTGAGTACGAAGCAAAAGCTATGCCTGAATTCGTGTTTCTACCAATAAAACTTCATTTATAGAAAAGGCATGGATTGTGCATTCTTTATCTTGATGAAATTAAGCGAAAGTGGGCAGAGGCACACCATGATGAACAAACTGACAATCAGCGCATTGTTACTGACCTTATTACCGGGCTGCAGTTTGGTAGCGGATCGGCATGTAGAATGGGAAACTGTTGAACCAGAACGTTTTCCGGTACTGAAAGCTGTGGGTTATGCGCCATTAAGTCAACAACCTGGAGCCACTGAGCAGGAACGAATGTTGATGGCGATGAAAGCCTCTAAGCTGGAGGCTTATCGTGAGCTGGCAGAGCAGGTTTATGGCCAAAGAATTGACGCCCGCGCCAATATGCAGCAAATGATGGTAGGCAACGACCAGTTGAGCTCCTCTGTCAGTGGCATTATTCGTGGTGCCCGGGTAGTGAAAACTTATCCGGTGGGCGATGTATACGCCACAGAGCTGGAACTGGATTTTAAACAGGTGTATGACCTGTATTTAAACAGCCAACCTGCTCGCCGCATAAAGAATGTGAAGTACTATTAATAGCGGGTGCAGCCTTCAGATCAAAAAAACCGTCAGATGACGGTTTTTTTTGTCGGGTAACGGAGCGTCTAGGCTTTAATGCCTGGCCCTTTATCTACCTGAGCCGCTTTGCCTTTATTGGTGTAGGTTAACCCTGCACGGCCACGGCTTTGTAACAACTCGGTTTTAAAACGTTCAATCACTAACTGGCTTTGTTCCACGCTTTGGCTGTTCACCTGATTTTGGAATTTACACTGAGCCAGCTTTTCTTCAAGACGCTGTAAATGCTCCTGAAACCAACTTTGTTCTTTTGCTTCAGCCAGTTCGGGTAATACAGCTAGTTGTTGATCCGCAGTCTGAACCAGTTCAAGGAGTTGGATTTTTTCTTCGGTATTACTTTTGAGTGCTTCAACATCGCGGGTCCGGATGGCGTCCAGTTCCCTCTGAAGCAACAAAAACAGCACATCCAGGTGCTGCTCTTGCTCATTTAGCAGGGTGAGAATAGAGGAGTTGGCGGTACTCATTTTTTATTGAAAAACTCGCCTTCAAACTGGACAATACGACGCGCCAGTTGTTCTACATTCACTTTGTATTTGCCTTCAGAAATCTCTTGTTTGATCTTATCAACTTTCTCTTGATCAATACCTGAGCTGGCTTTGGCCTTCTCCTGAGCTTTACTGAATTGCTGCGCCTGAGACGTCAGCGACACTGAATCCTGTTTTTGTGCAGCTGTGCCTGTAGTGGCTTGCTGCTGAACGGCCTGTTGTTGCACAACCTGCTGTTTTTGAACGTTTTGTTGTTCGGCTTTATCTGCTTTCACTTGTTGAGTGACTGGCAGGCCTGTGTTTACATTGATCGCCATTTTTCTATCCTCTCTATCCGGTTTCGGATCCCTTACTTTGTATAACGGCAGCGGTCGACAAAACTTTAGTCAGAATTTAAAATTTTATTGCAACTTTTTTCACTGCAACTACTTCTGCGACTATGGTTCTGTTGGACTGTCTGTTGGTTACCTGGATCTGGTCACCAAGAATGCCATCCATCTGAGCTATTCCTACAGCCCTGACTTCAAGACCGTTATTCAATCCACTAATTGTAACTATATCGCCTTTACATACAAGACAAAGATCCTGCAATGTCACAACTTGTCCTGCTGACAGGCTTCTTTTCACTCTGGCTCCCAGTACTGAAGCCGGGTTTTTAATTAAAGAACCCCGGGTCAACCTCAGATCTGCTTGTCCAAGCGTTAACATATCGGCAGTGATTAAAGAACCTAAAGCTATATTTCGCAAACTCAGCACAGCTTCTGTTTGCTGGCTAAAACGAACTGCGACAAATAATTGCCATGTTTGCGGGCTTTGACAGCGAATTTGTACAGTCGCCTGATTGCCGACCGGACCTGCAAAACTAAACTGCAAAGGCTGATCACAGGTTTTATGCCCCAGACGTGAGTCCAGAGTTGAGATCTGACTTTGCGCACCTTGTGGAATTTCTTTCTGCTGCTCCAGCCATTCCTTTGCTGCCGCTGTTAATTGTTGCGGGCTGAAACTTGCCGCCTGTAGCGAAAATGCTGCACAAAACACTGCTGCGGACAAAGCGCAAAGCAGGGGGTATTTCAAAAAATTATCGTACATTTTCATATGGTTTCAGCTATGCTTTATCGGCAAAGGGTTATAACATACATAAGTATGTCAATTTTCAGTCATTTTTCATCCTAGCGTGACCTAAGCAAGAATCGTTCCCGATTTCTTAGGGGGCACTAATTCTTTCAGGCAGGGGAGTCTTCTATGGCGGGTATTCTGGATTCAGTCAATCAGCGCACTCAATTGGTGGGTCAGAACAGACTGGAACTTTTGTTATTTCGCCTCAGTGGTCGCCAGCGTTTTGGTATTAATGTGTTTAAAGTACGTGAAGTACTGCAGTGTCCTCCTTTAACCGCTATTCCAAAACGTAATAAATACGTCAGAGGTATTGCCCATATCCGCGGTCAGACGATTTCTGTAATTGACTTGAGTTTGGCCACTGGTGGCCGTGCTATAGAAAATACCAAAGACTGTTTTATTATCATCGCTGAATACAATCGTTCTGTGCAGGGGTTCTTAGTCCAGTCTGTTGAACGAATCATCAATATCAATTGGTCTGCCATTATGCCACCGCCAAAAGGTACTGGTGGTAAACAGAGCTACCTGACCGCAATCACTGAAATTGATAAAGAGCTGGTTGAAATTATTGATGTTGAGAAAATTCTCGAAGAAATTTCACCGTCACCCACAATGATCAGCAGCAATGTCGTCACTTCGACTATTAGTGAAGATTTGGGGGACAGACTCATTCTGATTGCCGATGACTCCGCTGTAGCACGGAATCAGGTGAAACGCGCTTTAGAAGGTTTAGGGGTGCAGATGCACCTGGTCAATAATGGCCGTGAAGCTTTAACTTATCTACAAGAGACCGCAGCGGCCTGTCAAAATTCGGTCACTGATAAAGTGGGGCTGTTGATTTCTGATATAGAAATGCCAGAAATGGACGGCTATACCCTGACTGCAGAAATTCGCCTGGATCCGAGGCTGAAACCCTTGCATGTGATTTTACATACATCGCTCAGCGGTGTTTTTAATCAGCAAATGGTACAAAAAGTGGGCGCAGATGATTTTATTGCGAAATTTAACCCGGATGAATTAGCCGAATCCGTGCGGAAATGGTTGCATACTGATTAGAGGTTTTATGTTAGTGGCAAACAAAGAGCTGCAGGAAAGTGAGTATCGTCTGTTTCGGGATTTCCTCGAACAACAGTGCGGTATTGTGTTGGGTGATAACAAACAATATCTGGTCAAAAGTCGTCTTGCGCCTTTGATGCAGCGTTTTGGTTTGTCGTCGCTGTCTGAACTGTTGAATAAAACGCTAAGCCCTTTTGAGCGGCAATTGCGTTCCGCTGTGATTGACGCTATGACCACCAACGAAACCTTGTGGTTTCGTGACAGTTATCCTTATGAGCTGCTGAAAAAGCAAATCCTGCCTGAATTTGAAAAAGATCATAAAACCGTCAAAATTTGGTCAGCGGCCAGTTCCTCTGGTCAGGAACCTTATTCCATCGCAATGACTGGCATGGAGTTCATACAGGGCCGGCCTTCAGCCTTTCCTTTGGGCTTGCATATTTTAGGGACTGACATTTCTAATGCGATGCTGGAGCATTGCCAGCGCGCTGAATATGACGGTCTGGCGTTGTCCCGCGGTTTGTCGCCGGAGCGCAGGAGTAAATTTTTTGACGATTCTGGCAACGGCATGATGCGGCTAAAAGATGCCGTACGTAAAAACGTTTCATTCCGTCATTTAAACTTACTGGACAGTTATACGCTGCTGGGTAAGTTCGACATTATTTTCTGTCGTAATGTACTGATCTATTTTTCCCCTGAAGTAAAAATGAAAATTATTAAACAGTTCTCACAGGCGTTAAACCCGCGTGGTTACTTGTTTCTTGGTGCTTCTGAATCCCTCTCCAGCCTGAACAACGACTTTGATATGGTGCGTTGTAATCCAGGCATTGTGTACCGCAAAAAAGTCTGACAAAAAATCTGGCCTGAGTTTTGCTTAGTATTTGCCATCTCTGAAAAACAGGATGGCAATAATGGCAATCAGCTTCGATAACGCATTTGGGCTTCACCCAGAAGCACTACTGATCCGCGACAAACGTTCTCAAGTCTTGGCCGAAAATATCGCAAATGCCGATACTCCGGGTTACAAGGCAAAAGACATGGATTTTCAAACCGCTTTGGCCGGTGCTCAGTCACGCCAGTCTGGTTCGCTTGGCCGCACAGATCCAAGGCACTTTGAAATCTCCACAGCCCGCCATGCCGAGTCTCAGTACCGTATTCCTAATCAGCCTGATACCGGGGATGGCAACACTGTTGACATTCACGAAGAGCGAAATGCTTTTATCCGCAACAACATGGAATATCAGACGACACTGAACTTCCTGAATAGTCGTATCAGTGGACTGAAAAAAGCCATTACCGGAGCATCACAATAATGAGCCTTTCTAACCTTTTTGATAGTGCCAGTACCGGAGTATGTCAATCATGAGTTTATATAACGTTTTTGATATTGCTGGTAGTGGAATGTCTGCCCAGCAAGTGCGGTTAAATACCACCGCCAGCAATATGGCCAATGCCAATAGCATCAGCAGCAGCATTGATCAAACCTACCGTGCCCGCCACCCTGTTTTTGCCACAGCGCTGGAACAGGCTCAACAAGGTCAGGAAAGCGCCAAAGTTCAGGTTTTGGGTATAGTCGAGTCCGACGCGCCGCTGAATGTAGAGTATGCACCTCATCATCCGTTGTCTGACGAAAAAGGCTACATCTACAAGCCTAACGTCAACATTATGGAAGAAATGGCCAATATGATTTCAGCATCACGCTCCTATGAAACCAATGTACAGGTGGCTGATGCCGCCAAACAAATGGTGAGCCGGACGCTGATGATGGGCCAACGCTAAGGGGTAAGGCATGAGTAATGTAACCAATGATAAAAGTGCTTTAGATGGCATGTATTGGGGGGAGAAGCCCACAACACCGGAATCGGAAGGCAATGGTGCTTTAACCCAATCGGACTTCTTTGCGCTTTTAACACAGCAGTTGGCCTATCAGGATCCAACCAAACCTGTTGAAAATGATCAGATGATAGCCCAGATGACGCAATTCACTATGGCTGATGGTATTTCACAGCTGAATACCAACTTTAAAGATTTTGCTACCACTATGAATTCCAGTCAGGCGCTACAGGCATCTTCTCTGGTTGGGCAATATGTATTGGTGAAGTCAGACGATATGGTCTTTGATGGTGAAAATGCCGTGGTTGCCAGTGCAAATTTCCCTGAAGATGCAACTAACATCAAAGTGCAGATTAAAAATGCAGATGGTGTTGTCGTCCGCTCAGTGACTATCGAGGATGCCGCAGCAGGTCGTTTACAGCTTCCTTGGGATGGAACCACAGATACTCAGGCCGAGAATGAAGATGGTACTCCTAAAGTGGATAAAGATGGCAACCCGGTCATGGAACTCGCGCCGAAAGGTGTGTACACCATCTCTGTAGAGGGCTCTATTGCAGGTAAAAATGAAGCCATAGTCACCTCTGTGTATGCTCCGGTCACCAGTATTACTTTAGGCAATGGCACCACTCAGGGCCTGTTATTGAATGTGTATGGCCAAGGCCAGAAAAAATTATCTGATATTGAAGAAATTGCAACCTAATCAAAGATTTGAGGTGAACTATGAGTTTTAATATAGCGTTAAGTGGCCTGGCTGCTGCTCAAAAAGACATTGATACCACAGCGAACAATATAGCGAACGTTAATACCACAGGTTTTAAAGAATCCCGTGCTGAGTTTGCGGATGTGTATGCAGCTTCGGTATTCAGCTCAAACAAAACTAAAGTAGGTGATGGTGTCACTACTTCTAAAGTGGCGCAGCAGTTTTCTCAGGGCTCGTTAAAATTTACCAACAACTCACTGGATTTAGCTATTACCGGTGATGGCTTTTTTGCGATAGCTCCTGAAATTGGTAACCGTGATTATTCCTATACCAGAGCCGGTGCCTTTAAACTGGATAAAAATAACTTTATCTCTGATAACAACGGCGGCTTTTTACAAGGTTTCCCAGTGAACCCTGCCACAGGTGAAACAACCTCGGTTAGTTTAAGTACCACTTCACCTATTCAGATCCCAAATACAGCTGGTGCACCACGTGCCACACAAAACGTATTTTTGACCATGAACCTGGATTCACGTCAGCAGCCTAAAGCAGTGCCGCTTCCGGCCTTTGATGCCACTAACTCGGCAACCTATAACAACCAGACTTCGACCACTGTGTATGACAGTTTGGGTGAACCTCATATTTTATCTATGTATTTCCGTCGTACTGATCCGGTTACAGACAATGACTGGGAAGTTTATGCGGTATTAGATGACAATACTGGAACTCCTTTTACCTTGCCTGCGGCTACACCTGTGCTGGACTTTGATTTAAACGGTAATCCAACCACTACGCCTATGCCATCTTTGGTGATGCCTAAAGCGACCTTAGATGGTTTATTGGCCAACGGTGCTCAGTTTACCACTGATGTTTCAATCAACTTTACCGATCCGGCTGGCACTAAAAATCCAACTCAGTACTCCTCTAAATTTGAGCTGGGCAGTCTGGATGGTGACGGTACTACAGTGGGTCGTTTAACCAGCGTAGATATTGATGCGACAGGCAAAGTGATGGCGTCTTACTCCAACGGCGATCAAACCTATTTAGCTCAGGTAGCTATGGTGAAGTTTGCTAACCCACAAGGGTTAACCCAGGCTGGCAACACCTCATGGCGTCAAAGCTTAATGTCGGGTGAAGCTTTAGCAGGTGAGGCAAATTCTGGTACTTTTGGCGCTATTAATTCCTCAGCTTTGGAAAGTTCGAATGTGAACCTGACCAACGAACTGGTGGATTTAATAGCCGCTCAGCGTAACTTCCAGGCCAACTCAAGGGCGCTTGAAGTTAACAGTACCTTACAAAATACTGTGTTGCAGATCCGATAATCAGCGATTTGGAAAAGCCCAAAGTGTTTCACTTTGGGCTTTTTTGTTCCTGGGGTTTATGTGCTCTGTTGGAAAACTCAGGAAGATCTCTGTTCGTAGCGCATAGTTGGCAACTACCGAGGTGATGATGAAATTCAGAACCCTTCTGACGTTCGGCATATTCGCGACATTCTGCTGTTCTGGCGCAGAACAGGACGTGCTGATCACCACTGATTTTGTGCTTAAAGCCGGCGCTTCTCAAAGCCGTACCCTGAACATAGCGAAGCCAGAACAACTGGATACGCTGGTTATGATTGGCTTTAACCCGATCAAGGCCTTATCTGTTGATTGTGTACTTCGATTGTACAGTCCGTCTGAGGTATTTATCGGATCCTACAACTGTGGCGAACGCCAAAGTCATGTTTTTAAGCAGCCTTTGCTGGTCACTTCTAAGGTTCGTGTACAAATCGAAGTCACAAATTATAACTTTACGACAACCACTACGGCGTTTTCCGTTACCAACAGATTCAAGTTTGTTGCGCCAGCCAACTAGCCAGCCCCGTGTTGATAGTGCAAAATTAAAAACGATGGCTATCTTAATTTTTCCATTAAATACAATTATATAGATTCATTCCCTTCTGCTAGGCCACAGAGTGTTTTCTTCTTGGCATCAGTCTTGCTTTACTTAACTTATCTCAAGTGGAGGCCGGACTATGGACCATTTACTGTATATCGCGATGAGCGGTGCCAAAGAGAATATGAATGGCATCAGTATTAAAGCGAACAACCTTGCAAACAGCACTACGACGGGCTTCAAAGCTGATTTGGAGCAGGCCAGGGCAATGCAGGCTTTTGGTGAAGGTTTACCCACCAGGGTATTTTCGCTGACAGAACGACCTGGTCAAAATTTTGACGACGGCGCTTTTATTATCACCGAGCGTGACCTGGACATCGCAGTGCAGGGCAAGGGGTGGTTGTCTGTTCAGGATGCCGAGGGTAATGAGGCCTATACCAGAACAGGCAATATGCAGCTTAGTCCGACAGGTATGTTGCAAACGGCTTCGGGCTTAAGTGTGATAGGTGAAGATGGTCCTATTCAGATCCCTCTGCCTATCAGCAAAATGGAAATTGGTGATGACGGCACCATCAGTATCAGACCAGAAGGCGCGCCAGCCAATGCGATGCAGGAAGTGGCACGACTTAAGCTGGTTAAACCTGAATTTCAGGATATTGAAAAAGGCACAGACGGTTTGTTCCGGCGTAAAGATGGCGAAATCGCAGAATTAGATGCAACGGTCAGAGTGATGAGCGGAGCAGTGGAAGGCAGTAACGTCAATGCAGTTGGCGAAATGACCCAGATGATCAGTTTACAACGTCAGTTTGAAGTACAGGTCAAAATGATGAAAACAGCCGAAGATATTGATCGGCAACACAACCAAATTATGAGAATTATGTAGGCGTAAGCCTGGGAGGTTAGCATGCATCCAGCTTTATGGATCAGTAAAACCGGTTTGGACGCGAAGCAGCGTGACATTTCGGTGATTTCAAACAACCTGGCCAACGCCAGCACTATTGGCTTTAAAAAGAGCCGTGCTGTATTTGAAGATTTGTTGTATCAGAACATTAATCAGCCGGGCGGCCGCTCTTCACAGAACTCAGAGTTGCCTAATGGCTTGATGTTAGGTGCTGGTACTAAAGTAGTGGCAACTCAAAAAAGCTTTACTCAAGGCAATATGATCACTACCGAAGGCAGTCTGGATGTGATGATCCAGGGCCATGGTTTTTTTGAAGTACTGATGCCGGATGGCACTATTTCTTATAGCCGAAATGGTCAGTTCACGACAGACAGTGAAGGCAACTTAGTCACTTCAGGCGCGGGTTACCAAATTCAGCCAAACATAGTGATCCCTGAAGATGCACAAAGCATCACTATTTCTCAGGATGGTGAAGTCTCAGTGCGTTTACCGGGTCAGGTTGATCAGGCTGTTTTAGGTCAGTTAACAGTCACCAACTTTGTTAACCCGGCAGGTTTAGAACCTGTTGGACAAAACTTATTTACTGCAACAGCTGCCAGCGGCGATCCGGTGCAAGGTATTCCTGGTTTGGAAGGCCGCGGTATTTTAGTGCAGGGCGCTTTGGAAACCTCAAACGTCAATGTGACGGAAGAGCTGGTCAGCCTGATTGAAAGTCAGCGGGTTTATGAAATGAATTCCAAAGTAATTTCAACTGTTGATCAGATGCTGGGTACCATGATCCAGCAGCTGTAGGAGTAGGTGGATGAACAAGTTAATTTTGTTAGTACTGACACTGCAACTTTGTGCCGGCTGTGCTGGCAGCTTCAATGAACCTATGCCGGATGACCCGAATTTTGCGCCTCTGCCACCAGAGCCAGAAGCGGTTCCGCTGTCAAACAATGGTTCATTGTTTGCGCAGGGGTTGTCTAATGGCTTGTACTCAGACAATAAAGCCCGTCGCCCTGGTGACATTATTACTGTCGTACTGAAAGAAAATACTCAGGCTTCTAAAACGGCTAAAACAGAGTTTGGTAAAGACAGCTCTGCCAGTTTTGATCCTATGATTGGGTTAGGTGGCCGTGAGGTCAGTGCACTTGGCAATACCCTGCAGTTTGGTGCTAATTCCGCCTCAGACTTTAAAGGCGACTCCAAAGCAGACCAAAGCAATAGCCTGGTTGGTGATATTTCGGTAAACGTATTGCGAGTGATGGCCAATGGTAATCTGGTGATCCGTGGTGAAAAGTGGCTGACACTGAATACGGGTAAAGAGTTTATTCGTCTAACAGGCGTGATTCGTGCTGAGGATATAGATTCGCGGAATACTGTTCAGTCCACCAAAATTGCTAATGCCCGCATTGAATACAGTGGCACAGGGGCAACTCATGGTGGCCAGGGCCCGGGTTGGTTAACCCGGTTCTTTAATGGTGTGTTGTGGCCGTTTTAATACAGGTGAAATGATGAAACTAATCCAAAGCCTTTTGTTGGTCGTGTTGTCCGGAGCTTTGTCTTTCCCGGCTTCAGCAGCCCGCATTAAAGATTTAACCAGTGTACAAGGGGTGCGCAGTAACCAATTGGTGGGTTATGGTCTGGTGGTGGGTTTGCCTGGTACTGGCGAGCAAAGCCCTTTTACTGAACAAAGTTTCAGAACCATGCTAAGCAACTTTGGCATCAATATGCCGGCTGGAATGAAGTCTCAGATCAAAAATGTGGCCGCTGTGGCAGTACATGCAGAGTTACCTGCGTTCAGTAAGCCGGGCCAGACCATTGATATCACAGTATCTTCTATGGGCAGTGCCAAAGGCTTACGTGGCGGTACCTTATTGCAAACTTTCCTTAAAGGTCTGGATGGCAATGTTTATGCGGTAGCCCAGGGCTCATTGATTGTCAGTGGTTTAGGGGCTGAAGGTGCGGATGGCTCACGAGTGATGGTTAATACCCCCACTGTAGGGCGTATTCCCAATGGTGCTACGGTAGAACGTGAAGTACCGTCGCCTTTTGCTGATGGTGACTTTATTACCTTTAATTTAAACCGATCAGATTTTACCACTGCCAAAACTCTGGCGGAAACCATTAATAACTTTATTGGTCCAGGCACTGCATTGTCGCTTGATGCGTCTTCAGTACAGGTCAGAGCGCCACGGGATATGGATCAGCGGGTGTCTTATTTATCGACTCTGGAAAATTTAACTCTGGAGCCAGCCAGCCAGTCAGCAAAAATCATTATTAACTCCAGAACCGGCACTATAGTCATAGGTAAAGATGTACGGCTTTTTCCTGCAGCTGTCACTCATGGTGGCTTAACTGTGACCATTGCCGAGAATCCTGTTGTAGTGCAACCCAACGCTTTAGCCGGCGGGGATACGGCTGTTGAACAAAATACTATTATTGATGTAAGGCCGGACCGATCGCGCATGTTTAAATTCGACCCCGGCACGACACTGGATGATTTAGTCAGCACCATCAACGCCGTAGGCGCAGCGCCAGGTGACTTGATGGCCATTTTAGAAGCCTTAAAAGAAGCGGGCGCCATTCATGGTGAGCTTGTGGTGATCTAAATGAGTAAAGTTGAGCACAAAGTTAACTATCATGATTTAACCAGCTTACAGCAGCTGAAGCACAACTCCGGTGGAGATGATGATAAAGCGCTGAAACAAGCGGCTAAACAATTCGAGTCTATTTTCATGGGCATGCTGCTGAGCAGCATGCGTAAGGCCAATGAAGTATTTGAAGATGACGGTGCGCTCAACAGTCAGGCTACCAAGTTTTATAAAGATATGTACGACAAACAATTGGCAACTGATCTGTCAGAAAAAGGTAGTTTAGGTTTAGCCGATTTGTTGGTACAGCAATTACGGCCAACAAAAGGCAAGACCACGCCAGCTTCTATGCTGAAGGTACCGACTGAAGCCGCTCCTGTGCGTGAATTAACGAGCAGTGCAGCTGCAAAAACGGATGCGGCAGCTGTTGTTGCTCAAGTGAAAAAGTCAGCTGATATAGCGCAACCTGCAGCAGTTGCACCCTCAGCTGTGGCCACTGAAACACTGATTTCTGAACCCGACAATGACGACTGGACTTTTGAAAGCCCTGGCGACTTTATAAAGAAACTAATGCCAGCTGCTAAACAAGCGGCACAGAAGCTAGGTTTAGAGCCATTGGCGTTGTTAGCTCAGGCCGCCTTAGAAACCGGCTGGGGGCAACGTACCTTTAAAACGGCTGAAGGCAATAACAGTTTCAACTTTTTTGGCATCAAAGCGCATAACAGCTGGCAAGGTGACGTCGCTGTGGTAGATACCCTGGAGTACCGTCAGGGCGTGGCACAAAAAGAAAAAGCCAAATTCCGTGCTTATGAATCGCCAGAGCAAAGCTTGGGGGATTATGTCGACTTTATAAAATCCAACCCTCGTTATCAGCAGGCTGTGGCTATGGCGGATAACCCCAAAGCCTATTTTCAGCAGCTGCAGGCGGCAGGTTATGCCACAGATCCAAATTACGCTCAGAAAATTTTATCGGTATTTAACAGCGAAACTTTCAAACAGGCACGAAACCTGCTTGCAAACAACGAGTAGAGAATAAAACCAGATGTTTAACCAGCCATGCCGGTTAATAAAGCAACGATGCACAGGCATCAGCGGAGACTCAGATGTCAGATAACTTACTTCGGATTGGAACCTCAGCCATACTGGCCAGTACTGCTTTGCTTTCGACTACAAGTAATAACATCGCCAATCTGAACACTCCAGGCTACAGCAGGCAGCGCACAGAGTTTGAATCGAACATACTGGGGCTGGGAGTGGGGCGTGGCACCACAGAACGTCTGGTCAATGAGTTTGCCCAAAAGCAAATGTGGCGTGATACCTCTTCTGTTGGTTATGCGAACCAGTACTTATCCGAAGCGAGCCGTGTTGACACTTTGATGTCCGATCAGTCCAACAGTATCTCGACAGGTATGTCATCTTTTTTTAGTCAGTTACAAACGGCCATTAACGATCCGACCAATGCAGCGTCCCGCCAGTTAGTGATGGGGAATGCTCAAACTTTATTAAACAGATTCAATACGTTGTCCAACCAAATGACAGCGCAGAACAAGTACCTCAGTCAGCAACTGGAAACAGATGCTGCGGATGCCAATGAGCAAATCGGGGTGATTGCTCGTTTAAATCAAGAGATTTTGGCTTACGGTAATAATCCGGCTAAGCCACCGCCGTTAGACTTGCTCGATAAAAGAGACCAGGCCATTAAAGAGTTGTCCGTTCTGGTTGATATTAATGTGCTGGATGCTGAAAACGGTGATAAACAGGTTTTTCTGGGCAGTGGCCAGTCTCTTGTACTTGAAAACGGCAAGTTTAATTTGTTCAGCGTGGCGGGCAACCCGGATCCAAACAGAAAAACTTTACAGCTTAAAGCTGGTACCAATCAGAATGTGATCATTAATGTCTCCGAAACAGATTTAGGAGGCAAAATAGGCGCATCGCTTGAGTTTCGGACTAAAGTGCTGGATCCAGCTCAGCGGGAGTTGGGGCAACTGGCATTAGCCTTTACCGACGCCTTTAACACCCAAAACCGTTTAGGCATGAATGCCGATGGTAATTTGGGTGGCGATTTATTTACCTTGCCAAATTTTACTGCTTTTCCTTATGCCGGTAATACTGGTAGTGGGGCAATTACTGCCTCAGTGGCTGCAGGGCAAGGCAAAAATATTCCGGCGAATGACCTTCGTATCACCTTCACCGCTGCCGATGCGTTTACTGTCGAAGCCATGGACGCGTCAGGCAATGTGATACCAGGTACTGCTATCAGCCGGACCGGTGTGACTTTTCCTGTCACTGTCACATCAGACGATACCAACGATTTTTTTGGTTTAAATATTACCTTAACCAACGGTGCTCCGGCTTTTGCTGCGGGTGACCAGTTTGATTTAAAGCCTTTAAGTATGGCGGCACAGAATATTAGTCTGGCAACAAATCGCCCTGAGGCTCTGGCTTTTGCATCGCCACTTAAGGGAGAAAAAACACTGACCAATCTGGGCAATGCTGAAATAGATAAACTATCTATCACCAGCGTAGGCCAGACAGGCAACAGATTATCGCAGCCTGCTAACTTTACCGATGGCCCCATTTCTATTACTTATTTGGGCAATAATCAGTTTCTGATCGAAGACTCAGGTGCTCCTGTTGTCAGTGAGACTATTACCTTCGCCGGCACTGATTATCAGAACTTGTTAGGCGGTTCGGTGAACTTTGCTGATGCTGGTTTTGATTTTTCTGTTAAAGGTGTGCCGCAAGTGGGCGATACATTCAGTGTTGCTTACAACACTGGCGGTTTTGAAGACAACAGAAACGGCTTGTTACTGGGTGATCTGCAAAATTCCGATATGGTTCGCATCAACGCGGCCACCACAGTCAATGCAGATAAGTATCAAACCTTTAACCAGGCTTATTCGGAGTTAGTTGGCTCTGTTGGTACTCACACCAGTCAGGCTCGTGTTGCCGCTGCATCGTCTAAATCCTTGTTAGAACAAACGACAGCATGGCATGAATCATTATCTGGTGTCAGTTTGGATGAAGAAGCGGCGGACTTAGTGCGGTTTCAGCAAACTTACGCAGCGGCGGCTAAAATTTTGTCGACGTCACAAACAATTTTTGACACGCTGTTGCAGGCGGCGAGGTAATAATGCGTACTACGTTTAACATGAAATACAGCCAGAGCCTGGATTCAATTTTAAGTACACAGGACAAATTACAAACTGCAAGTTTAATGCTGAACAAGCAGACCAAAATTCTGACTGCTGCTGATGATCCATCCGGCGCCGCCCGTGCTATTGGTCTGGAAGCCAATATTCAGCAAACCAATCAGTATCAGAATAACAACACTGCAGCACGTAACAGCCTTGAACTCCAGGAAACTGTGCTTAGCAGTGTTCGTGATGCGATGGACAGAGCCCGGGTTTTAACCTTGTCGTTAGGCAATGGTACCTACGATGAGAACGATCGCAAAGCTATAGGTGATCAGTTAGGCAATATTCGTGATGAATTATTTGATTTGATGAATCGTCGGGATGAACTGGGTGGCTATTTGTTTTCTGGCTTCCAGGATCAAACCCAGCCTTACAGCCTGAACAGCGCCACCGGAGAATACGAGTTTAATGGTGACGAAGGTCAAAAATCTATTCAGTTGTCTTTGTCCATTTCGATAGCCGCCAATGACAGCGGTCGCAGTATTTTTGACAGTGTGGACAAGCGTTTTCAGACCAGCAATGCAACAGTTGGCGCTCCTGTGACTGCGGCTAAAGTGACAGTGGCCAACCAGAGTGTGTTTGATAATTTTTATAAGCAAAATTATGACGGTTTAACACCGG
This sequence comes from Rheinheimera sp. 1928-s, assembly GCF_029269265.1. Taxonomy (GTDB): domain Bacteria; phylum Pseudomonadota; class Gammaproteobacteria; order Enterobacterales; family Alteromonadaceae; genus Pararheinheimera. The sequence goes on along the minus strand of NZ_JARIXP010000004.1, from coordinate 440,052 downwards.
GTAACAATGACTACTCAGTGGTATTTTCTGCGCCATCCAATTATGAAATTCAGCGCAATGGTGCCTCTCAAGTACCAGCAGTCACAGGTACGTATACGCCTGGAGAGCCAATTAACTACAATGGTTTGTCGGTTGATGTGACTGGTGCGGCACCGGGTGGCACTGTGGATTTCAGCCTACAACCGCCGGAAAAAACCAATATTCTGAATTCTTTAACCGACTTAATTAATGGCATTGAAGCAGGCGACAGCGGGGATGTGCTGAACGAGCGTATTCTGGATGCCACTGTTGAAATTGACAATGCTTCAACAAAAGTCGATTCTGCCGTGTCTTCTATTGGTGGTCGCTTAAATGTGATTGACAGCATTTTTGGCAGTAATGAAGATGTACTCATTGCCACTAAATCTCACAAAGCCGACGTAGTGGAACTGGATTACAGTACGGGTATTACTGAACTGGTAAAACAGGAAACTGCATTGCAAGCGGTACAGGCTACCTTTGGCAGAGTGACGGGCCTGAGTTTATTTGACTATATTAACTAAGCACTTTTCTTAAACTTTATTCTCCGGCAGGAAGCCTGTTATGTCTTTGCAAGAACTTTCTCGTTTTGATCAACTGTATTTACAACCCAGTGACTGGCCAGTCAATGAATTTCATCACTGGGACACAGTCAACTTTTCTACTCTTGACCCAGAAAACCAACTCAACCTTTTAAAGAACTTCAGCCCTGATTCTGTGCCTGTCACTTTATGGCGTAAAGTACGGTTATTGTTGCTGGGGGATCAAAGTGTGGATGGGCAAAAACTACTGAGCCTTTTTAGTACTCTGCCTTTTTTGCAGCAGAACATGCTGTATAGCCAACTGATGCGTGCTAATTTTGTAGGCCAGTCTTTTGCGTATGACTACGCTCCTTTATACCGATTGATGATTGATAATTTTTGCCAGCAAAGTGCAGAGTTTTGCCATGTCAGCCCTTTGATAGGCAGCGGCAACGAAGACGTTGTGTTACTGCTGACCAATCAGTTTGTCACGGTTCAGCACGGGCCTACTCTAACCATTTTAAATTACGCCAGCGCTTTAAAAGCTATGGGTAAACACCCTGTGGTGATTTGTTGTACCAGCGTAGCCAAGTCTGGGCATTATGTGTATCCGATGCCAGCACCGGTATTTTTTGGCACAGTGCGTAACGAATACTTTCAAGGCGATACCTTGTTTGATTTGGACGCAGGCAAACAGCAACCTAATGTGGGTGGTGCAGTGGTTAAATGCTGGGATCAATACTTTGATTTTATGCAAATAACACCAATGGACGATACAGAGCATCTGATTGATTTAGTCAATGTGATTAACCAACTCAATCCACGCTTTATTATTGGTGTGGGTGGTTTAAATCCTGTATTGGAGTTTATTGCTCAAAGCCGGCCTGTACTGAATGTACCTTGTGTCACTTCTCTAGTCACGCCTTTGTATGCTATGCCAGTGTTGCATCGCGAACTGACAGAAAAAGATCAGTTACGGCTTGAAGCTCTGTCTTTATCTCATCCGGTGCTGACCAGTCGTTTGCCGTTCAGATTACGTAAGTTTGACTGTGTAAAAAGCAGCAAGGTAGCAGATAAAATACTGAAGTTTGTCGTTGTCGGTTACCGGCTTGAGCATGAAATGCGATCCGATTTTATCAACACTTTGTTGATGATTAAAAGGCAGCTTCCGCAGTCGGCTTTTGTTTTTATCGGGCCTGATGCGATTGAAGGATTTCCGGCTGAGCTAGAATCCTGCAGTTATTTCAGTGGTAGAGTCAGCAATGCCATAGACCTCATCGCCAATTGCCACTTTATGCTTAACCCCAGACGCCAGGGCGGTGGTACTTCTGCCATTGAAGCTTTAAGTCTGGGGATCCCGGTATTGACTGAAGCCTATGGTGATGTGTATCAGTATATAGGGGATGACTTTGTGTTTTCTTCTGATCAGGAACGGCTGGAGTTTATTCAGCGTTATCTGACTGATGCAGAATTTGCAGCTGATTACACTCAGACTTGTCTGGACGCTGCAGCAAAAGCCACTGATTCCTCCGCTATAGTTCAGCAACTACTGCTTGATTACGACAGTTACATCTATCAGCTTCAACATTAAGGGGCGCAGAGCAAGCCGCCAGGTGTAGCTCTGCCTCATTGCTCTATTCCACAAGTGCTCAAACTTCTATTTCCCCAGCTTTTTCGCCTATTTGGCTTTAAAACCAGTATTTGAATTAAAGTTCTGCAGTTGCCTGCCGATACTATAGTTAGCTGCAAAAATACCCGCAATAAAATATCCTAAGTCTTTAAATTTATTCAATAAAATTAAAGAAAATCCTCAAGAAAAACCTCCTGACGTCGATACAGTAATTAAGCAGGGAACAACAAAATAATTACTCTGCAAATATAAAAAACTCAGGAGATATATCATGGCTTTATTTGTTAATACTAACGTTTCGGCGTTAAATGCCCAAAGGCAACTAATCAATTCAGGTAAATCATTAGATACAGCGTTTCAACGTTTATCTTCAGGTTTCCGTATCAATAGTGCTGCAGATGATGCTGCAGGCTTACAAATCAGTAACCGTTTGACCAGCCAGGTGAATGGTTTGGATCAAGCAATAAGAAATGCGAACGATGGTATTTCATTATCTCAGGTTGCTGAAGGCGCGATGGATGAAATTACCAACGCCTTACAACGAATTCGTGTACTTGCAGTACAGTCACAAAATGGTATCAACAGTTCCAGTGACCGTATTGCGTTACAAAAAGAAGTCTCTGCGTTAAAAGCAGAAATCAGCCGGATTGCCGCAACAACGCAGTTTGGTGGTGTGAAGTTGCTGGATGGTATGTACTCTTCCACTTTCCTGGTAGGTGCTAACGCGGGCCAGACCATTAGTGTGAATATATCCAGAGCTGGTGGTGGTTTTGGTTCATCAGGTTTAGGTATTGCAGGCTTAAGTATCAGTAGTTTAGCTGGTGCATCCAGAGCTCTGGCAAGTATCGACAGTGCCATTAACGTCATTGACTCCAAGCGGGCAGACTTAGGTGCGATTCAAAACCGCTTCCAGTCAACTATTCGTAACTTATCGAACATTGTCGAAAATATTTCGGCAGCACGAAGCCGGATCAAAGATACCGACTTCGCAAAAGAGACAGCTGATTTAACTCGTGCGCAGATTTTGCAACAGGCCAGTACTACTATTCTGTCCCAGGCGAATCAAAGACCACAGTCTGCACTGTCTTTGTTACAAGGTTAATTACTCAACAATAAATATTACATATTGAATCGATCTTTAGTACGACTCCTGAGCTTTATGCTCTTTGGCCATACGGCTTTACCGTATGGCCTTTTTTATTTGTATCTAATAGTGGAATGTTTGTTTGATAAATTATAAAAAATAGCTAAAGAAACAATATTGTTTGCCGATACAGTAATTGAGTGGATTAGATTAAATATAAAATGACGTGTCCACTTTTTGTTCAATAAACGCTCAGGAGAAATGATATGGCGTTATTTGTAAATACCAATGTCTCGGCGCTGAATGCGCAGAGGCAACTTATAAACTCGGGTAAAACCCTTGATACATCGTTTCAACGACTTTCGTCTGGTTTTCGCATTAATAGCGCAGCAGACGACGCAGCTGGTTTGCAGATCAGTAACCGCCTGACCGCCCAGATACAGGGCCTGGATCAGGCGATACGAAACGCCAATGACGGCATTTCATTATCCCAGGTGGCAGAAGGGGCCATGGATGAGATTACCAATGCGTTGCAGCGCATCAGGGTCTTAGCTGTGCAATCGCAGAACGGCATTAACAGTTCGGCAGATCGCGTAGCGCTGCAAAAAGAAGTATCGGCGTTAAAGACTGAAATCAGTCGTATCGCCACAACCACCCAGTTTGGTGGTGTGAAATTGTTAGACGGCATGTATTCATCGACTTTCCTGGTGGGGGCCAATGCGGGCCAGACCATCAGTGTGAATATCTCAAGAGCCGGTGGTGGTTTCGGAGCATCTGGGCTAGGAATAGCGGGCTTAAGTATCAGTAGTTTAGCTGGCGCCTCCAGAGCTCTGGCACAAATCGACAGTGCGATCAACGTCATCGACTCCAAACGAGCCGACCTGGGTGCGATTCAAAACCGCTTTCAGTCCACGATCCGCAACTTGTCGAACATTGTGGAAAATATCTCGGCAGCTCGCAGCCGGATTAGAGACACAGATTTTGCGAAAGAAACGGCTGAACTGACACGCTCGCAGATATTGCAGCAGGCCAGCACCACTATCTTATCGCAGGCAAATCAGAGACCTCAGTCGGCATTGTCATTGTTACAAGGGTAACGGACAAAGCAGAACGTTTAAGTTCAGCGACTGAATTTACCCAGGGTAGTTGAAGCGATAGAAGCAGCAACTACCAGGGGGACAACACGAACAGCACTGGATCTGGAAGGCATTGGGCGCCGGATCCGTACGACCAACTTTATGGCACTGCTCTGACGCACCTATAGCGAGGAGCTCCTGCCAAAGGAAAAAAGGAAAGGCTTTATGGCTACTTATTTACTAACCGGAGGATGACACCATGTCATTATATGTCAATACCAACGTATCAGCGATCAATGCACAACGTCAGTTAATTACATCTGGCAATTCATTGGATACGGCGTTTAAACGTTTATCATCAGGTTTTCGTATCAACAGCGCAGCTGATGATGCGGCGGGTTTACAGATCAGTAACCGTTTATCAAGCCAAATCAACGGCTTGAACCAGGCCATCAGCAATGCGAACGACGGCATTTCTCTGGCTCAAACGGCCGAAGGCGCGATGGATGAGATTACTAACTCTCTGCAGCGTATCCGGGTACTAGCAGTACAGTCGCAAAATGGTATCAATAGTTCGGCAGACCGGGTTGCATTGCAAAAAGAAGTATCAGCGCTGAAAACGGAAATCAGCCGTATTGCAACAACAACTCAGTTCGGTGGCATTAAGCTGCTGGATGGTAAGTTCTCCGCCAAGTTCCTGGTGGGAGCCAATGCCGGACAAAATATCAGCGTGAATTTATCACGCACTGGTGGGGGTTTTGGTTCGTCAGGTTTGGGTATCAATAACTTATCGATATCCAGTGTAGGCGGTGCTTCAGCTGCATTAGCCAGCATCGATAGTGCAATCAAAACTATCGACAGCACAAGAGCGGATCTGGGTGCTTTACAAAACCGGTTCCAATCTACCATTCGTAACCTGAGTAACATTGTGGAAAACGTGTCATCAGCGCGTAGCCGGATCAGAGATACTGATTTTGCTAAAGAAACCGCAGAGTTGACTCGTTCGCAGATCCTGCAACAGGCCAGTACCACTATCCTGTCTCAGGCGAATCAGCGTCCACAGGCGGCCTTGTCACTGTTAGGTTAATCTAAACCCGACTTTGATGACATGGTAATAAAAACGGACTCTACAAGAGTCCGTTTTTTTTGCCTGTGATTTATAAAAAGGGGCATAAAACTGCGAATTTCTATTTATTTTAAAAAATAATTTCACCCATAACTTTTTGAAAAATAACGAAAAGTGAAATTAATTGCCGCTTGCTGGAAAATAATTGCCTTTTTTTACTAAAGTCCTGAAGTTGCTTGCCGATAGCTAGTTAAGCCAAATTGCAGTTTGGCGAGAATTGCGGGGTTCCGCTTAACAATGAAGGTTGTGCCAGGGTTTGCAGACCCGTCGCAGCTTTAAGGAGTGACTTATGGCTTTAGCAGTAAACACCAACGTATCCGCGTTAAACGCACAACGTCAGTTATTAAGTTCTGGCAGTGCATTAGATACATCTTTTAAACGTTTATCTTCTGGTTTTCGTATCAACAGCGCTGCTGATGATGCTGCTGGTTTACAAATCAGCAACCGTTTAACCAGTCAGATCAATGGTTTAAACCAGGCTATCAGTAACGCAAACGACGGCATTTCAGTGGCTCAGGTAGCTGAAGGTGCGATGGATGAAATTACAACTTCATTACAACGTATTCGTGTATTAGCGGTACAATCACAGAACGGTATCAACGGTTCATCTGACCGTATTGCGTTACAAAAAGAAGTTTCAGCTTTAAAAACTGAAATCAGCCGTATTGCTCAGAACACTCAGTTTGGTAACATTGACTTACTGAAAGGTGATTTCTCTGCCAAATTCCTGGTCGGTGCAAACGCTGGTCAAACCATCAGCATCAACCTGTCACGTACAGGTGGTGGTTATGGTACTTCTGGTTTAGGTTTAGCTTCACTATCAGTTTCTACAGTAGGTGGTGCTTCAGCTGCATTAGCAAGTATTGACAGTGCAATCAAAACGATTGACTCAGCACGGGCAGATTTGGGTGCGCTGCAAAACCGCTTCCAGTCTACTATCCGTAACTTAAGCAACATCGTTGAAAACGTATCTTCTGCCCGCAGCCAGATCCGTGATACAGATTTTGCCAAAGAAACTGCTGAATTGACCCGGGCACAGATTTTGCAACAGGCGAGTACAACTATCCTGTCGCAGGCTAACACCAGGCCTCAAACTGCACTATCCTTATTAGGTTAATACCAGCCTTTTAGGTAAAGATTGAGGGAGGCGAAGACTAAAGTTTTCGCCTTGCTTGCCGATACAGAGGTAGATGCAAATGAGTTCAGTAATTACGGGTAATTTTGGTTATCAGCCAACAGCCCCCAAAGCTGCTGCTAATGTTGCAGTTGAGCTGAACAAAATAAAAAGTGGTCCAGAAACTGCCGAACCAGAGTCCAAAGTAAAGGCTGAGTCTGCACAAGCAGAGCAAGCTATTACGGAGGATGAGTTGGGTGAGGCTGTTGAGAATATTAACCAGTTTGTTAACTCTCAAGGACGCACTTTAAATTTTTCTGTTGATGAAGAATCTGGAAAACCAGTAGTGAAAGTGGTTGATTTTGAAACCAAAGAAGTCATTCGTCAGATCCCGTCTGAAGAAGTACTGACGATGGCCAAAGCAATCAAAAGATTACAGGAAGATCTGGGAGCTTCGACAGGTTTGATGATCGACAAAACGATATAAAGAGAGGATGAATCATGGCTATCCGGTCATTAGGTGCAGCATCAGGGCTAGATCTTGAAAGTTTGGTTACACAGTTAGTGACAGTGGAGCGAAACAGTAAAGTCAGTCGTCTGGACACTACGAAAAAGGAGCTGGATTCATCGCTTTCTGGTTTTGGTAAATTAAAATCCGCGTTAACAAAATTTAAAGATACGATAACTGCTTTGGGTGAAGATAAACTCAGAGCCAGAACGACCAGCATTAAACAACCTACAGATACTAAAACTTATCTTGAAGCAAAATCCAGCAGCACAGCTGCGCCCGGTAATTTTGATATTAAAGTCAAGTCGCTGGCCACAGGCAGCCGGATTGAAAGTGCGGACGAAGCTTATACCAGTGCATCTGCAGTAGTCAGTACCACAGCGGGTAAATTAACGTTTAGCGCTGATGGTAAAAATTTTGATGTAAACGTCACCGCTGGTATGACCCTGGATCAGTTCCGTAAAGCAGTGAACAATGCCAGTGGTAATTTTGGCGTCAGTGCCAATATTATTAATGCCGGTGATGGTATAGGTACTAAATTAGTGCTGACATCATCAATCACTGGTGAAGCTAATGACTTACGTATTACCAACGATAATGCTGAACTGAATAGCCTTTCGACCAGGGCTTTTGGTAACGATACTGATGGTTCAGGCGGTTTAGGCGTGGCGATTGAAGCTGCCGATGCTGAAGTCGTGATTGACGGTATCAGCGTATTTAGTAAAAACAACACTTTTACTAATGCGATTCAGGATACTGAATTGACAGTGCTTGCCGTTACGCCAGACGATAACAATGCCACTTTGTCTATAGAGACAGATAAAAAAGCCGCTGAAGAGAAAATTAAAGCTTTTATGGACGCCTATAACGGTTTATTGACAGAGGTGAACAGCTTAACTAAAAACCGCACTATAGGAGATGATGGTAAAACAGTTGTCTCTGAAGGTGGAGCGTTAACCAGTGACCCTATGGTCAGAAGCATCATGAGTCAGGTTACCAGAACTTTAGGCAGTGCTTTTTCTTCAGGTGGTGACGAGCTGAATAACTTGTATGCTCTGGGTATCACTTTTAATGACCAGGGTAAAATGGAGATTTCCAGTACTCGTTTATATGGCGCCGACTCTGGCCGTGAACGTTTTGATAATGCGCTGGAAAATAATTACGATAAAATTGCCGACTTATTTGGTGCTTCAGGTGGTATTAGCAAGTCTTTGGACAAAGTGATTTCCCAGTTTACGGACCGGGATGGTTTATTAGTGAACAAAGAAACCTCGTTAAAAGACCAACTGAAAAAAAATACTAAAGATCGTGAGGCCTTTGAACGATATATAGTGAGCTACGAAGAAACCTTGCGTCAGCGTTACGGAGCTTTGGATTCCACTTTGGGCCAATTACAAAGTACCTCCAGTTACCTGGTGCAACAGCTGGCAAACTTGCCACGGTATGGTAGTTAACAGGAGCTTGCCATGAGTTACGGTATTAAGGCCTACAAATCTGTAGGGATCAAAGATGATTTAGCAGTTGCAGACCCGCATCGCATTATTCAGTTATTAATGCAGGGCTCATTGGAAAATATGGCAAAAGCCAAAGGCGCTATGGAGCGTAAAGATTTTGCTGAAAAATCCCGCACAGTGTCTAAAGCCATGAGTATTATCTCTGCCTTGCAACATTCTTTGGATATGGATGTAGGTGGCGATGTATCGCAGAACCTATGGTCTCTGTACGATTTTATGGTCAATCATCTGATGCAGGCCAGTCGCGAAAGTAGCCCGGCAAAAGTCGATGATGTGATTGAAATTATGATCAAAATTAAATCAGGCTGGGATGCTATTCCGGTCGAAGAACGGCAAAAAGGCTTTCAGTTGCTGGCTGAGCGTCAGGGGCAGGCAGCGTTGGCGTCTGCTTAATGACGGATTTAGTTGTGATGTTGCAAGCCAAACGCCAGCAAATTGTCGAGTTGCTGGCGCAGGAAGAATATTCCACCGAAGACTTCTCTCTCTATTGGCAAGAGTTCGATCAACTCTTGCGTCAACTCTGTGAAAACCCTCAACAAACACCTGATTTACAAAGTATATTGGCAGATAACTTGCAGTGGGTTAGTCTTATCACTGAACAAGTCACTTCCGAGAGAAGTACTGTAGCTGTCAGGATGTTGCAATTACGCAAAGGTAAAAAGGCACATCAAAGCTACGGAGACAATAATTAAGCAGGTGCCAGGCCCTTATGCTGAAATATATTAATTACCAAATCCTCGATAACACCGAGCAGCAAGAAGCTCTGGAAAAACAAGTCTCTGTCAGCATAGGGCGCAACATACGCCAGAATATTGACGCCTTTCGGCAACATATCCCCAGTTTAGTCGGCATCATTAATGACCATGAAGTGCAGCAATATTCTTTGTTTTGTACTAAAGATGCAGAATTAAATATTGTCGATTTCGCCACTGGCCGGGTGTTTTACCAAAGTTCTGCAAAACAAGAAGTGCTGACTGAGGTACAAGAGTTCTATTCTCATGCCGCTTATTTTAACCTGCAAAGTAAAACAGATGATTTAACCTGGCGGCATCAAGCATTACCGCAAAAAGTGGATGTGTTGTTAGTCTTTGGTTTGGGTTTGGGCTATCACCTGAACGAGCTGGTGATGAACTGCAATATTCGTTATCTGGTGGTGTATGAGCCTAATGTAGATATTTTACTTTGTTCAGCTCAGGCCAATAATTGGCAACAGTTATTGGATACGGCCACCAGCATGGGCACTCATATCTTTTTGCAAATAGGGTCTGACGCCAGTGCTGTACCCCATGAGTTAAAAGAACTCCTTGAGTTTGATCAGGCTCTGGACAAAGTGTTTGTCTATCGCCATCAGTTTCATCCTATGATGGACGATGTGATCCGCTACCTGCTGCAGCATTCCGGTGATAAAGAAGCCCTGACTCATACAGGGCATCAGTTTACCGAATACAAAGATTATGCGGATTATGTGTCTGAGCGCGCCGGTAACTTATTGGGGCAATACACACCTCAAGACTATAAAACAGAGCAGGCGCAGGCCTTGTATAACGTCAATATGGAAGCTTTAGAGAAGTTTTACCCTAAAGTTCATAAGGCGATGCTGGAGCATAAAACCCGGGCCTGGCAACTGGTGTCAGACCTGCAAGGTAACCCTAATCTGTATCATCAGAAGCGTAATGCTTTGCTTCATCAGGACCTTGAGGCTGAATCGGCAGAGCTTGTTGATTACTTTGTCAATCATCCGTTTAAAGACGATGTGGTGCTGAATCAGCGCACAAGCTCTAAATATAAAAGTTATTTGCATTTTTCTAAGGTTGCCGAACTACAGCCACTCATAGATAAAGCTCTGAATCAGCAAAGTCAGTTACCAGCAGTGGTTAATACGCTGATTATTTTTGGTGTTGCACTTGGTAAGCATATTGAACTGTTAACTGAAAAGCATCAGATTAAAAACCTGTTTATTTGTGAACCTAACCTAGATTTTTTTGCTGCCAGTTTATGGGTAACTGACTGGGCCGGAATTTTTTCTAAAGCAGACGAAGCAAAAGGTCGGATATACCTCAACTTAGGCGGAGATGGCAGCCATTATTTTTATGATCTAATGGCTCAGTTTTATCAGATTGGAGCTTATTCAGTTGCTGATACTTATATGCTTAGTACCTATTTCAATATTGGTATGCAAAAAGCGATCAGTGATTTGCGATCCGAGTTAAAAGTTGTTCTGGCTCTTGGTGAATACTACGATCACGCCCGTTTTGGTATTGCACATACTCATCACAGTGTCTTTAGCGGGCAAAGGTTTTTACAACATAGTAATGCCGGATACAAAAACCATGTTGCGCTGAATTTGCCTGTTTTTGTGGTGGGTAACGGTCCGAGCCTGGATCACTGTTTTGACTACCTAAAAGAGTACAGGGATCAGGTTATTGTGATCAGTTGTGGTACTGCGCTGAGGTCTCTCCACAGAAATGGTATCCAGCCTGACTTTCATGCTGAGATAGAACAAAACAGAGCTACTTTTGACTGGATCACTCAAATTGATGACACGGATTATCTAAAAGGTATTCGTTTACTCAGTGTAAATGGTATTCACCCGGATACTGCCGCTTTATTCAAAGAAACGCTGTTGTGTTTTAAAGATGGAGAGGCGTCAACTTATGTGTTTCACAATGGCCTGAAAAAGCGTGGTTTTAACGTAGCCTCTTTGGCTTATGCGTACCCAACAGTGACTAACTTGGTAATGAACTACGCCATCAAATTAGGTTTTAAACACTTTTATCTTTTTGGTGTCGATTTAGGTTTTATCGACATTAACCAACACCATTCACAGCATTCTTCTTATTACAAGGCTGATGGTTCGCAGGTGTATAACTATCAGCTACGTCATGGTGGTGGAGTTCCTTCAACCGGGAATTTCCGGCCTATGGTGTACACTAAACCTGAATTTGATGTGTCGCGTAAATTACTGGAACAAGCTATATCCAAGGCTGGCCGTAAAATTGAAGTTTATAACTGCAGCGATGGTGTAAAAATTAAAGGAACCATTGCTTTGCAACCAGAAAATATTTTGCTTGAGGCCTCTGGTGTTAAAGACAAAGAGGCCGAGCTGGCAGGACTGCTAACTACTGCTTATTTCCCGGCTTTCCCTGAATTAGCAGAGTCTATCTATGCGCAATTTGATACTGCTGTGTTTGAGTCTTCAATGCAGCAGTGGCTGGACATATTGCAACAGGATGCAGAAAACAAAGAAGATGCGACAGCTTTGATCGAAAAGCAGTGGCAGTTTTTGCGTAAAAGAGCAGTGAAAGACAATGACATCACCTTTTGTCTGTTTCACGGTAGTGCAAATTACATGGCTGGTGTACTGACAAAACTGGCTGCTAACATTACTGAAGACAGTAGTGAATTTTTACAGACGTTTAATCAAGTGTTGGCTGTATGGCGCGGCTATCTGCTGGATGGTCAGACTCATTACATGCAGGAGCCTTTTGAGTTTGATGGCGTCAGTGTTCAGTATTTGTTTAAACCAGTAAAACAAGGATAACCAGATGAAAAAAGCGTTGGTTACAGGTGCCGATGGTTTTATCGGTTCTCATCTGGTGGAATACCTACTCGAGAAAGGCTATCAGGTTCGGGCTTTAGCTCAGTATAACTCGTTTAACTCGGCTGGCTGGCTGGATGGTGTTGTTCATCCATCGCTTGATATTCAGTATGGTGACGTGAGAGATGCGTTTTTTTGTGACGCCTTGTGTCAGGATATCGATGTAGTTTTTCATTTGGCCGCATTGATTGCTATACCTTATTCCTACAGCGCACCACAAAGTTATATTGAGACTAATGTCAATGGCACGCTGAATCTGTGTCAGGCTGCACTGAAACATAGAGTAAAACGGTTTTTACAAACATCTACCAGTGAAGTTTATGGCACAGCACAGTATGTGCCTATTGATGAAAAACATCCGCTGCAAGCCCAGTCACCTTACAGCGCCTCTAAGATTGCTGCTGATGCCTTGGCGATGAGTTATTACCATGCCTTTAATTTGCCTGTGACCATAGTCCGGCCTTTTAATACCTATGGGCCACGTCAGTCGGCTCGTGCTGTGATCCCGACAATTATCAGTCAAATCGCGACAGGTGCAACACGCATCAAGTTGGGAGACACCAGTCCAACCCGTGATTTTAATTATGTAGAGGACACCTGCGCTGGTTTTGAAGTGCTCAGCCGTTGTGATGCAGCTATTGGTGAGACGGTGAACATCAGCTCGAATTATGAAATTTCAGTAGCCGATACCTTAGATTTGATCCGCAGTCTGATGCAAAGTGACGTCGAGTTTGTGATAGACGAGCAACGTTTGCGTCCAAGTGGTTCCGAAGTGTTCAGATTATGGGGCGATAACAGCAAACTGCTGCAACTCACAGGCTTTTCACCTGCGGTAGATTTAACACAAGGCCTGCGTCGTACTATTGAATGGTTCACTCAGCCTGAACATCTGGCCCGCTACAAAGCCAGTCAATACAACAAGTAGAAGCCCTGATGCAGCAGACTTTGTTTCGATTTATCCGAGAGCTTTACCAGACTAAGGACTTTATTCCTTTGCATGCCCCTCGTTTTGCCGGACAAGAATCCGCTTATGTGCAGCACACCTTAGACTCTACTTTTGTGTCCAGTGTCGGAGCTTACGTTGACCGGTTCGAAGCGGATATGGCCTCGTACTGCAAATCGTCTAAAGCAGTCGCAGTAATGAACGGCACAGCTGCTTTGCAGGCTGCTTTATATGCTGCAGGCGTGGTGAACCATGATTTGGTGGTGACTCAGTCCTTTACTTTTGTTGCAACCTGTAATGCTATTCATTGGGCAGGTGCAGACCCCGTATTTGTTGACGTCTCAGAATTGAGTTTGGGCTTATGTCCAAAGTCACTGGCTGAGTTTTTACAGCAACAGTGTGAACTGACGGACGGAGCTTGTATCCATCGCCAAACTCAGCGCCGGGTGCGGGCTGTTGTGCCTATGCATACCTTTGGCCACCCGGTTGAGCTGGATGAGCTGCTGTTATTGTGCCAGCAATGGCAGTTAGTCTTAATTGAAGATGCTGCTGAAAGTCTGGGGTCTCTGTATAAAGGCAGACATACCGGTACTGTGGGGCGTTTTGGTACTTTGAGTTTTAACGGCAATAAAATTATCACCACAGGGGGAGGTGGCATGGTGCTTTGTGCTGACCCAGCCGATGGTATAGCGCTGAAGCATCTGACAACCACAGCCAAAGTTCCACATAGTTATGAGTTTGTGCATGACGACTATGGTTTTAATTACCGCATGCCAAATCTGAACGCCGCTTTAGGTTGCGGACAATTGGAACAACTGGATAGTTTTATCGCCGATAAACGCGAAATAGCAGCCTTGTATCAGGACTTTTTTGCTGGCACAGAGTTTCGTTGTGTCAAAGAGCCGCCTTATGCGCGCTCCAACTACTGGCTCAATGCAGTGATTTGTCCTTCAACTGAAGTAAAAACACAATTGCTTGAAACCGCAGCAGAGCAGGGCATTATGTTGCGCCCAGCCTGGCGACCCATGCATCAACTAGCTATGTATGAGAACTGTATCCGTACTGACTTAGCTGTCACACACTATCTGTCTGAGCATTTGGTTAATTTGCCCAGTTCGGTTAGGAGCTTGCCGCATGACCATCCATAAACGTCGGATTGCGGTATTCACAGGCACCCGGGCTGATTATGGCTTGCTATATTATGTGTTACGGGCAATACAAAGCGATCACGAGCTGGAGTTGCAGCTGATTGTCTCTGGCAGCCATTTATCACCTGAGTATGGCTACACGGTGCAGCAGATAGAACAGGATCGTTTTGAGATTGCAGCACGCATCGATATGTTACTTTCGGCAGACAGTGCGGTAGCAACGGTAAAAAGTATGGGGCTGGGGCTGATTGGTTTTGCCGATGCCTTGCAAAGGCTTAAGCCAGACTTGTTAGTGTTGCTTGGCGATAGATACGAGGCATTGGCAGTGGCGCAGGCTGCGATGCTCATGCACATCCCCTTGTTTCATCTGCACGGTGGTGAACTGACCGAAGGCGCTTATGATGATGCAATACGGCATGCCATCACAAAATTCAGCCAGTACCATGCAACCTCGACTGAGGTGTATCGTCAACGAGTGATCCAGTTAGGTGAGTCTCCTGAACGGGTATTTTGTGTCGGTGCGCCTGGTCTTGAAGCCATAGCCAAGCAAACGGCCTGGTCACGCGAAAACACGCTAAAAGAACTTGGTCTGCCTGCAGATGCACACTACCTGTTATTGACTTACCATCCGGAAACTCAGGATATTGCCAGTACCAGCTCTGCCATTTGCAATGTACTGGACGCCTGTTTGAGTTTTGAATCGCTTTATCTGATTGGCACTTATCCAAATGCGGACGAAGGTGGCCGGTTGATTATTGAGCAACTTGAACTGGCCCAAAAACAGCACCCCAAGCGCATTAAGTTGTTTTCGTCGCTTGGGCAGGCACGTTATTTGGCGGCAGTGCGGCATGCAAAAGTGGTAGTGGGTAATTCTTCCAGTGCGGTGATTGAAGTACCCTCATTGCATGTGCCCAGTGTCAATGTGGGGCAACGTCAGGCGGGTCGGTTGGCGGCGAGCTCTGTGCTGCATTGTGGCCATGACCTGACCGAAATAAAAACCTCAATAGCCGTTGCTATGCAACTCGATTGCACAGCAGTCTGTAATCCCTACGGTGATGGCGAAGTGAGTCACAAAGTGGTGTCACTATTAAAAACCATCCCACTTTCCAGCCAAAAGAAATTCTATGATGTGCCTTCAGGCAAGGACTGTTAAATGAGCAAAACCTTTGTTATTGCTGAAGCTGGGGTCAATCATAATGGCGATGCTGATTTAGCTTTTGCTTTGGTTGATGCAGCAGCACAAGCAGGTGCTGACGCTGTTAAATTTCAGACGTTTCAGGCTGATTTATTAGCCACCAGACAAACACCAAAAGCTCAGTATCAAAAAGAACTTACCGATGCCAGCGAAAGCCAGTGGCAGATGCTCAAACGCTTAGAACTACCCCAGGTTCTGCATCACCAACTTAAAGACTATGCGGAACAATTAGGGCTTGAATTTATGTCGACAGGCTTCGACCTGCCAAGCACTGAGTTTCTGCTTAATTTGCAGCTAAAGCGCTATAAGATCCCATCCGGTGAACTAACAAATGCGCCTTTAGTATGGTTAACCGCGCGCAGTGGTAAGCCACTCATTCTGTCAACTGGTATGGCAACCCTCGGCGAGATTGAATTGGCGTTGGCCGTTGTTGCGCATGCGTCCACGGCTGACGTGCCGCCGGCAGGTCTACGAGAGGTCTGGCAAAACTGGAGCAGTATTGCTGCTCAGCAGAACCTGAAAAAGCAAGTCACACTGCTGCATTGTACTTCGCAATATCCGTGTCCTGACGAGCAGGTTAATTTAGCGGCCATGACCACATTAGCCCAAAGTTTTCAGTTGCCAGTGGGTTATTCGGATCATAGTGATGGTTTGTTAGTGCCAGTCGCTGCTGTTGCCCGCGGCGCTACTATCATTGAAAAACACTTTACCTTAGATCGTAATTTGCCAGGCCCGGATCACAAGGCTTCATTAACTCCCGGCGAGCTCAAAGATATGGTGCAGCAAATTCGACGGGTTGAATTGCTGTTGGGATCCGGTATCAAAGCGCCACAAGCTGTTGAGCTGGATACGCAGCAAGTGGTGCGGCAACGAATTGTTGCTAAAACAGCCATAGCAGCGGGTCAGACATTTACCGCAGAAAACCTGACGAGTGCCCGCAGCTGCAGAGGCACAGCAGCGATACATTACTGGGATTTACTTGGACAAACCGCTACTTGTTCTTATCAGGCCATGGACCCTGTGACTCAGGAACCGTCATGCAAGGCGTAATATTGCTTGGCGCAGGCGGTCATGCGAAGGTGGTGCTTGAGATGCTGCAACTTACGCAGACCCCGGTTTTAGGCGTGAGTTGTCCCTTGCTTTGGGCGCAAAAAGTCCAGCAATGGCGGGGATTGGCCGTATTGGGTGATGATGACGCGCTGACCAGCTACAATCCGCAGCAGGTGAAATTGGTCAATGGGGTTGGCATGATGCCTCAGTCTCAGGCGCGTTATGCATTATTCAGCAAAGCCCGTCAGGCTGGGTTTGAGTTTATCAATCTGGTGCATCCGTCTGCTGTGGTCAGTCCAAGCGTCCAGTTGGGGCAGGGGGTGCAAATCATGGCCGGAGCTGTGATTCAAGCTGATAGCAATATTGCCGATAACGTTATTATTAATAGCAGAGCTTTAGTTGAACACGATTGTGTGATTGCAGCTCACAGCCATATAGCCCCGGGAGCTGTGCTCTGCGGTCAGGTGACTGTGGCTGAACAGGTATTTGTTGGGGCCGGAGCCACTGTCATTCAGGGCATTAATATTGCTGCAGGAGCTGTGGTCGGGGCTGGTACAGTAGTGGTCAAAAACCTGGCTGCACATGCAACAGTGCGCGGTGGTTCAGCTCTAGTCCGGTTATCCCATGCAATCAGCGGAGAACAATAAAATGGCCAAGCTTAAACAGTGGGAACAGATTTTGGTCTTGCCTCAGATGCCATTAGCGGACGCTATAGCTCTGATGGATCAGCAAGGCCGCCGCAGTCTGGTGGTGGTTGATGCCCAGCGGCTTTTGCTAGGTACTGTCAGCGATGGTGATGTGCGACGTTCGCTATTGAAGGGCATCAGTTTAGCCTCGCCTGTTTCAGATATTATGCAAAAAGAGCCACGAGTAGCGCAGGCTGACTGGAGCAAAACCCGTTTATTGTCATGCATGGAGCGCTTTCAACTGCTGTTGTTGCCGGTTGTCTCTGACGATGGACAACTGCTTTCGATTGAGTTTTTATATGATTTGCTGCAAAAGCCTAAATTGGATAATGCGGTGTGTCTGATGGCGGGCGGTTTTGGCACCAGATTGCGGCCTCTGACTGAATCATGTCCTAAACCTATGTTAAAGCTTGGTGATAAACCTATTCTTGAACTGATTATGCTGCGGTTTATTCAGGCCGGATTTCATCGCTTCTTTATATCCACCCACTATATGCCGGAACAAATCATGTCTCACTTTAGTGATGGCAGCAAATGGGGAGTTTCTATTAATTATTTGCATGAAAGTCAGCCTCTGGGCACGGCCGGGGCTTTAGGCTTGTTACCGCAGCAAGAACTAACAGAGCCTGTATTTGTGATGAATGGTGATTTGCTGACCGATATAGATTTTCTTCAGTTGCTTTCGTTTCATGAAGAACAAGGCGGAGAGGCGACCGTCTGTGTGCGTCAGTTTGATTATCAGGTGCCTTATGGCGTGGTTAGCACAGATGGCCACCGTATTACTGCCATTGTCGAAAAGCCAGTCCATCATTATTTTGTTAATGCAGGTATTTATTTGCTTGAGCCTGATTTTATTCGTCAGGTCAAAGCCGGTGATCAGATTGATATGCCCACTTTATTATCGGCGCGGCTGCAAGATGGAAAGCAAGTGAATCATTTTCAGGTTGAGCAGGACTGGATTGATATAGGACGACTGGATGATTTTAAAAAAGCCCAGCAACTTGTGAATGACACACTACAGGATTTATAACCATTCCCTGCAAAGCTGACGGAGTAGTAATGACGATTGTATTGGTGGGTTTGGGCAGTATAGGTAAACGACATTTAGCTAATCTGCTGCTGTTATGGCCACAGGCACAAATTTATGTAGTCTCAGCGAGTGGCCGCCAATTGCCTGATGATGAACTGGCTGGGCAAACCCAGCTGAGCCTCGAGCAGGCGATAGCCGTCCAGCCTTTGTTTGCCGTGATCGCTTCTCCGGCCCATTTACATTTGCAGCATGCGAATGCTTTTCGTGATGCCGGTATTGCTGCCTTGATTGAAAAACCTCTGAGTCATCAGCGCCAGTTAGCAGCAGACTTTTTGTCTGAGCCTCCGTCAACACCGCTGTTGAGTCTGGGCTATTGCCTACGTTACTTACCCTCTGCTCAGGTGGTCAAACAACTGCTGGCAGAACAGAGGCTTGGGCCTGTGTATTTGGTTCAGGCTATGGTTGGACAACATCTGAGCCAATGGCGTAAGCAGATTGATTATCGGGATTCAGTGTCTGCAAAACAAGAATTTGGTGGTGGTGCTCTGTTGGAACTGAGTCATGAACTGGATTATTTGCTCTGGTTGTTTGGCCCTTTATCTGTAGAGTTTTGCCGCTTACAAAAACAGGGCGAATTAAAGCTGGATGTGGAAGAACGTGCCGATTTGATGTTGTCTGGCGACAATTCATTGCTTTGTCAGTTGCATCTGGATTTTTTACAGCAGGTGCCACAACGGCGTTGCATTATTTCAGGCCAGCAAGGTCGTATAGAATGGGATCTGCTGGAAAACAGTGTTTGTCTGATTAATACAGATGGCCGACAGCAGCTGTATCATCAGCCACTCTGGGATAAAAACCAAATTTATCTGCTGATGTTGCAGGACTTTTTTACTGCTGTAACAGAAGAAAAAGTGGCGCCTGTGCCGCTGCAGGATGGCTTAGCTGTCTTAGCGCTGATTGAACAAGCCAGACGGATAGCGGAGAACACAGACTAATGCGTACTTTTGCTTTTGTTTTTGCCCGTGGCGGTTCCAAAGGGTTGCCGGGGAAAAATATCAAACCACTGCTGGGAAAACCTCTGTTGTGTTATTCCGTTGAGCTGGCGCAACAGCTTCCTGAGATTGAACAGGTGTTTGTCTCTACAGACGATGCTGAGATTGCCAGCACCGCAAAGGCGGCGGGTGCCATTGTGATTGAACGCCCAGCAGAACTGGCCACTGACACCAGCGCAGAATTTCTCGCCTGGCGTCATGCCGTCGATTGGGTTGAGCACCACTATGGCCAGTTTGATCACTTTGTCAGCTTGCCTGCCACCGCGCCACTACGCAGCAAAGAGGATGTGCAGTCAGCGCTGTTAAAGTTGCAGCAAACGGGTGCTGATATTTGTGTCAGCATGACACCAGCCCAGCGTAGCCCCTATTTTAATATGGTGCGGCAACTGCCAGATGGCCTGGTCGATATAGCCATCAAAGCCAATGGCCAGTTAATTCGCCGTCAGGATGCCCCGCAGTTGTTTGATTTAACTACCGTGGTTTATGCAACATCACCACATTATATCCGCAAGAGTGCAGGGGTTTTGGCGGGTAAAGTGACGGCAGTCGTTATCCCTAAACAGCGTGCTGTCGATATTGATGATATCTATGACTTTATGCTGGCGGAAGTGTTGCTGAGCGCAGCAGAACTCAGTAAAAACCAATGAAAGGACAACAGATGCTGACAGGTAAAACCGTATTAGTTGCCGGTGCTGCGGGTTTATTAGGTAGCACTTTGTGTCAGGTGTTAGTGCAGCGGGGCGCTGTGGTTATCGCTGCTGATCTGGATCTGGACAAATTACGCCAACGTTTGATAGCTGTTGGTTGCACGGATCAGCAACTGGTTTTGCATCAGGTTGATTTTAATCAGCCAGAGCAAGTGGCGTTATTGTTTGCGACTTACCCTCAATTAACTGGTGCGGTGAACTGTACCTACCCCCGGCATCCTAGTTACGGCCGGCATTTTTTTGATGTCACACTAGAGAGCTTTAATGAAAATGTGCAGTTGCATCTGGGCGCGGCATTTTTATTTGCGCAACAAGCGGCAAAGCACTTCAGCGTGCATCAGCAGCCGTTGTCAGTGGTGAATTTATCCTCTGTTTATGGCGTGATTGCGCCTAAGTTTGACCTCTACAAAGATACGCCTATGACCATGCCTGTGGAATACGCCGCCATAAAAGCGGCCATTGTGCAGTTGACTAAATACATTAGCAGTTATGTCAATGACTCTCGTTTTAGAGTAAATGCGGTAAGCCCTGGTGGTTTACTTGATGGGCAACCAGAGACATTTTTACAGCAGTATAAACAGCATACCTTAGGTAAAGGTATGCTTAATCCAACCGATATTTGTGGGGCTGTGGTCTTTTTGCTGTCTGACGATAGCACTTTTATGCAAGGCCAAAACCTGATTATTGATGATGGATTCACCTTATGAGCCTCATGCACTGCAGCCTGGTGTTAGTTGGCGCAGGTGAGTTGGGCTCCCGTCATTTGCAGTCTATGGCCAGTTTGCCTGACTGTAGTATTGACGTGGTAGAACCTGATGTATTGTCTGTTGAAAAAGCCAAACAACGTCTGGCTCAGGTGCAGGTGAACGCGGCTCAGATCCGTTTTTTCCAGTCCATTGAGCAACTCAGTTCGCAGTATGACCTCGCTTTGATTGCAACAGGAGCGGCAGTGCGCTTTGAGTTGAGCCAAGAGCTGCTGCGCTGCGCCAAAGTGCGTTATCTGGTGCTGGAAAAAGTATTGTTTCAGCGGCCTGAACACTATGCACTGATGCAGAACCTACTTGAGCAGTATGAGGTTCAGGCTTATGTGAACTGTCCAAGGCGTTGTTATCCGTTGTATCGGCAACTGAGCCTTATAACAGCTAAGACGCCTGTGTTGATGAAGGTTCAGGGGAATTTGTGGGGAATGGCCTGCAATAGCATTCACTTTATTGATTTAGTGTCGTTTTTAAGCTCTGAATCTTTGCTTAGTGTTGACCACAGCCAGCTAGTGCAGAGTCTTCAAAGCAAAAGAGTGGGATATCTTGAAGTGGCTGGTACTTTGCGTTGTGTATTTAGCCAAGGTTCCGAACTGCTTCTTCACTGCACTGCCGATGAACGTGCACCAACGTCAGTGCTCATAGAATGCAGCTCTGCCAAGGTGTGTTTTGACATTGATGAAGTCAAAGGCTCTGTCCACAGAAGAGGCGAGCGAGAGCTGATACTCAGAGATATGCCTATGCTGTATCAAAGCCAGTTGACTGCAGGCGTAGTGGACGATTTGCTTCGAAGTGGCAGCTGTTCTTTAACTCCTTTTGCTGAATCTGCCGCTTTACATCTGCCGCTTATTCACAGTTTGCTGGCCTATTTTCGGCAAGAGTCAGTTGAACTGAATCACTGCCCTATAACCTGAGGAGTATTTATGATGTGGTTAATTGGCGCAGGGCCTATGGCGCAGGCCTATTACAAAGTCTTGCAACAACTACAGCAAACACCGCTGGTGATAGGACGCTCAGATCAAGGCTGTCAGAACTTCCGTCAGCAAACCGGGGCACAAGTGGTCAGTGGTGGGCTGGAACTATTCTTAAAGTCGCAACCAGACTGCGCTACTATTGCAATTGTTGCTGTGAATGTCGTAGACCTGTATCCAAGTTGTCTTGCACTTCTGCACTACGGTGTTAAGCATATTTTGTTGGAAAAACCAGGGGCTTTGTATCAATGGCAACTGGATAAATTGCGTCAGCTTGCAGAACAACAACAAACCATAGTATTGATTGGTTACAACAGACGTTTTTATGCTGGTGTTCAGCATGCCAGAAAACAACTCAAAGACGATGGCGGTGTATTGTCTTTTTACTTTGAAATGACAGAGTGGTCTCATCAGATCGAAGCCACCAGCCACCCGGATGAAGTCAAAGCGCGCTGGCTGATTGCCAACACAGCTCACATTATCGATCTGGCTTTTTATCTGGGTGGAACGCCTAAGCAGATGAATAGTCTTTTTACTGGCTCACTGCCCTGGCATCCTTCTGCCGCAGTGATGACAGGGGCAGGTGTGTCAGAGTCTGGCGCCTTATTCAGCTATCAAGGCAATTGGCAATCTGCAGGGCGTTGGGCATTGGAGCTCAGTTCAGCGCAAAGGCGTTTTCAATTTATGCCTCTGGAGCAAGTGCAACAGCAACTGCGTGGCACGGTGGTGTGGCAGCCAGTACCACCTGATAATAATATAGATCATGAGTTTAAAGCGGGGCTATATGCTCAGGTGAAGGCGTTTTTAGCTCAGGATCCTGAGCATTTTTGTGATTTAACTACTCAAATTCAGCGTTTGCAGTGGTATGAGCAAATGGCAAATTACCCAAGCTCAGCAAAGGAACCGATGTGATGGCCTCTGCTTTACGTGCATTATTTGTTATCGATACACCATCTCAGGTGTTTAACCTGCAAGAAGCAGTGCGAGAATATGGCATAGACGACTACGATATCATCACCTGTGATTGTTGCAGAGCCGATGCCTACAGTCAGTTGCAGCAGTTATTAACCCGCTTGAAACCTACCCATTTGATTCAGGTCCCCAGAGTTAGCGGTGCTATTGAAGACAGGATCAGTATTTATGCTCAGCATTTGCCCTGGCTGAAGCAGCAAGGCTATCAGTTGGTGTTTTTCTCCAATATAAGGCAACAATGGCAAAGGGATATCGTTTGCAGTTTAAGTGGACCTAAGCTGGTACTGATGGATGATGGCAATGCGCCCCTGGTGTTCTACCGCTACTTGTTTAGTCAGGGGCTGTTTTTTGATTTTCCTGCCGACCCAGACACAGTGCGCGCGCAGCAGGCTTTGCTGGCCAGACAAAAATACCAGGTATGCACACAGCCACCGGCCCACCTTGAGTTATTTACAGTCTTTGATTTACCTGCTTTGCCCTGGCTCAGCATATGCAAGAATCCACTTCAGGCGATGAAACAGCATTTCCCTATTGTGGACGAGCAGGCTGTGCTGTTACTTGGTGGCGGAGAAACACAACTGAGTTATCTGAGTGAAGACCACTATATCGCCTTGTTGAGAAAGGTGGTGGCGCTGTTCCCAGGCAAGTGTATTCACTATGTACCCCATCGCATCACCAACCCTGATTTTGTCGCCAGGATAAGGCTTGAGTTGCCTGTTGCCATCATGCAGCAGCATTTGCCAATAGAAGACTGGCTGCGTCAGCAAGCCACACCTCCCGCCACTGTGGTTGGCTTTTATTCGATGGCATTAACGACTATTGCTCATTGTTTTAGCGGGCTCAGAGTCATTAGCGTCGACCCGGGGTTAAGCACCTGGATTAACGCTGCCTCTTCTCATGTCTGGAATTTGACGCGCTGCAATAACTTGCAGGTGATCGAAGCCATCATGGATTACCTGCGGCTCTGTGAGGGGATTGAGATCAACTATTTAGACACTCAAACGACATAGTGTTCTGGCATAACTTGTGCTTAAGTTGAGTGAAGGTGAAAATGACAGCGGATTGGAGTAGCTATGACTAAAGCAGTGATACTGGCAGGTGGGCTGGGAACCCGATTAAGTGAAGAAACTACGGTAAAGCCTAAACCTATGGTTGATATTGGTGGCAAGCCGATGCTGTGGCATATCATGAAAACCTACTCAGCGCATGGCATTAACGAGTTTGTTATTTGTTGTGGTTATAAGGGCTATCTGATCAAAGAGTATTTTGCCAATTACTTTTTGCATATGTCTGATGTCACCTTTGACATGCAGAACAATCAGATGCATGTTCACAATCATCGCGCTGAACCCTGGAAAGTCACGTTGGTGGATACGGGCGAAGACTCCATGACCGGAGGCCGTTTGCGGCGGGTCCGTGATTTTGTCAAAGATGACGATTATTTTTGCTTTACCTATGGCGATGGCGTCGGTGATATCGATATCACCTCATCCATTGCATACCACCAAAAACACGGTTGTCTTGCCACCTTGACCGCGACTGTACCTCAGGCTCGTTTTGGTGCTTTGGAGATTGAAGGCGAGAAGGTCACCAGTTTTAAAGAAAAACCCAAAGGTGATGGCAATCTGATCAACGGTGGTTTTTTTGTGTTGTCGCCAAAGGTTATTGATTATATTGAAGATGATTTAACTGTGTGGGAGCAATTTCCATTAAAAAAACTGGCGGAGGATGGTCAGCTAATGGCTTATGAACATCATGGGTTTTGGCAGCCTATGGATACCATGCGCGATAAAGTGATGCTTGAAGAGCTTTGGCGCACTGGTAAAGCTCCCTGGAAGATATGGAATTAACCATGATTGATACTTCATTTTGGGCTGGCAAAAGGGTATTGCTGACCGGCCACACCGGATTCAAAGGCAGCTGGCTGTCTCTGTGGTTGCAGCAATTAGGGGCTGATGTGTACGGCTACGCTTTAGCCCCACAAACTGAACCTGCGTTATTTACCAGTGCTGAGGTTGCCAGAGGCATGCACTCCCAGATTGGCGATATCTGTGACTTGCAGGCGTTACAATCTTTTGTTTGTGCAGTGAAGCCAGAAGTGGTTTTTCATTTAGCGGCTGAGCCTTTGGTTAGGGCATCCTATCTGGACCCACTCAAAACCTTTCAGGTGAATGTGATGGGGACCGCTAATCTGCTGCAGGCCATACGACAAGTTGATTCTGTGCGGGCAGTGGTGGTGGTGACCACAGATAAGGTTTATCAAAATAAAGAGTGGCACTGGGGCTATCGAGAGATCGATCCTTTAGGAGGTTATGATCCCTACAGCAGCAGCAAAGCCTGCGCTGAGTTAGTTACCGCATCATTTCGCAGTTCATTTTTTAATGCGGTCGACTATGCAACGCATCGCTGTGCTATTGCCACTGTGCGCGCGGGAAATGTGATTGGAGGCGGCGACTACGCGCCTGATCGTTTAATTCCCGATGTGTTAACTGCATTACAACATGGGCAAGAGATAGTGCTGCGTAATCCGTCCGCAACTCGTCCGTGGCAGTATGTGCTTGAGCCTCTGCACGGCTATTTGGTGTTAGCCGAGCATCTGGTAAAAGAGGGGGTTCGGTATGCGGATGCCTGGAATTTTGGTCCTGATGATCACGCCAGCCAGCCTGTGCAATGGGTCGTTGAAGAATTAATCAGGGCCTGGGGCTCGGGTGGGTGGCGCTCCGAGACGCAGCAGTGTCATGAAACTACATTATTGAGTGTGGACAGTACAAAAGCACGGAGGCAATTGAACTGGCGTACTTTTTGCTCACTTCAAAGCACTTTGTCAGGCATAGTGCAGTGGCAGCACGCCTTTTTGAGAGGCGAAGCTATGTATAACTATTGTTGGGCTGAAATTCAGAATTATCAGACCCTTTTGACAACTGAACCCGGAGTTACATCTTGAATCAGGATGACATCAGAACAAAAATTGCTGAATTGGTTGCTCAATATTCAGCTCTGGCAGACGCCCCTAAACTTTTTATTGCGGGCGAAACCGCAGTTCCACCTTCGGGCAAAGTCGTAGGTGCAAAAGAGCGACAATTGATGGTAGACGCCTCATTGGATGCCTGGTTAACCACAGGGCGGTTTAATCAGGAGTTTCAGCGCCGGTTAAGTTCCTTTTTAGGTGTAAAACATGTATTGACGACTGTTTCTGGTTCGGCCGCTAATTTACTGGCGCTAACCGCGCTGACCTCAGAACAGTTAGGGGAGCGCAGGCTAAAACCGGGTGATGAAGTGATTACCGTCGCCGCAGGATTTCCGACCACAGTCAATCCTATAGTTCAAAACGGCTTAATCCCTGTTTTTGTTGATGTGGACCTGCATACATTAAACATTAATGCCCAGTTAGTCCGGCAGGCGATCAGTGACAAAACCAAAGCCATTATGATTGCTCATACGTTGGGAAATGCTTTTGATTTAACCACCATCCGTGCCCTTGCTGATGAGTTTGATTTATGGCTGATAGAAGATTGTTGTGACGCCTTGGGTACCACTTACAACGGCAAGCTGGTGGGTTCTTTTGGTGATATCGCTACCTTAAGTTTTTATCCGGCGCACCACATCACTATGGGTGAAGGTGGGGCCGTGTTCACTAAATCATTGCGTTTAAAGAAAATAATAGAGTCATTTCGTGATTGGGGAAGAGACTGTTATTGCGATCCCGGACGAGACAATACCTGTGGCAAACGCTTTGATCAGCAGTTTGGCGACTTGCCGCAAGGCTATGATCACAAATACACCTACTCACACATGGGATACAACTTGAAAATTACCGATATGCAAGCAGCCTGTGCTTTGGCTCAGCTTGATCGGTTAGAGAGCTTTATTGCTTCAAGGAAGCAAAACTTTAACTATCTGACGCAGGGGTTAGCTGGTTTAAAGGACTATCTGGTCTTACCTCAGGCCACACCAGGCGCTGACCCCAGTTGGTTTGGTTATCCTGTGAGCATTAAAACCGATAAAGGCTTTAGCCGGGCTGAGCTTATTAATTTTTTGGATCAGGCAAAGATTGGTACACGTCTATTGTTTGCCGGTAATTTGACCCGACAGCCGTATTTTCAAAATCTGAACTACCGGGTTGCCGGCGAGTTGACTGTGACTGACCATATTATGTCGCATACCTTTTGGATTGGCTTATATCCTGGACTAACCAGTGACCACTTAGACTTTACGATCAGCAGGTTTTATGAGTTCTTCAGACAACTTGAAGCGAGAAACTGATGAATGTGACTGAACTATCGCTGTTGGGCTGCAAGCTAATTGATCTGCCGCATTCCAGTGACGAAAGAGGGCGCTTTGTAAAAACCTATCATCAGGCTGAGTTGGCTAAGAGTGGCATCGACTTCAAGCACAAAGAAGAGTTTTACTCCTGGTCTGAACGGCATGTGCTCAGAGGTATGCATTTTCAGACCCCACCTTTTGCTCATCAAAAACTGGTTCATTGTGCTGCTGGTCAGGCATTGGATTTGTTGGTTGATTTACGCAAGAGCTCAGCCACTTTTGGCCAGACCTGTACTGTTGCGTTATCTGCGGCTAAACCTCAACTGCTGTACCTGCCTGTAGGCATAGCCCATGGTTTTTTAGCTGTTACAGCTCAAACTTTAATGCTGTATCAGACTGACAGTCTTTATGCACCAGACCATGATCAGGGCATACACTGGCGTTCCTTACCCTTTGAGTTGCCCGTTACTGAGCCTGTCGTTTCGCTGCGGGATCAAGGTTTTCCTGCACTGGATCAATTTGAGAGTCCGTTTTTATGAAGAATCTTTTGCTGGTAGGTGGCAGCGGTTTTGTTGGGCAGGCCCTGCATCGTTATTACCAGCAATTGGGGTGGAAGGTTTATACGCTTGGACGACGCCAGGATGATGACTTTGCCGTGAGCTCTATTGATTCATTAATACTAAATATCCAAATCCATCGCCTGATTTTGGCTGCTGCTGTGAACGAAACCCAGATACAACAAGACTTACAACTTAGCTACCAAGTGAATGTTGTATTGACCAGGCAAGTGGTTGAATTATGCCGCCGCTCATCGATCCCTGAGCTGGTTTATTTCAGTACCTTTCATGTTTATGGCCGCAGCAGTGGCGAGCTAGATGAACTTAGTCTGGTAGCGCCGAAAAATGACTATGGCCTGACGCATTATTTATCTGAGCGTATTGTGTTGGATCTGGCCTCCTACGGTGGCTACCAGCCACTGATTCTGCGCCCAACCAATATTTATGGGCTACCACCACAACTCAGCGACTTTTATCGGTGGAGCCTGGTTCCCTTTGAGTTTGTGCAAAGCGCAGTCTTAAAAGGAAAAATTGAGATCCGCTCCAGTGGTCAGCAACTGCGGAATTTTGTCAGTGTCGATGATGTAGTGCGTGCGACAGAGCTTGTTGGTCAGGTGCAGGTACTCAATGTGTTTGGTCTGAACACATTGTCTATAGTGGAGTTTGCGCAGTTGGTTGCTAAGGTCCTGCCAGAACTGAATTGCCAGATCAAGACTGTCCCAGACAGTCATCCGTCGCAGAGCACAACACTTGTGGTACGAAGCAGTTACGAGCAGTATCAACCTAAGGGCAACTTAGCTGACTTTATTCGACAATTTGCACAGATGGTATTAAATCATGGCTGATGTAATAGTATTAGGAGCAGGTATTGCAGGTATTTCTGCCTGCTACCATGCACAGCAAGCTGGGTTAGAGGCCGAGTGTTTTGAGGCTGCAAGCCACCCTGGTGGTTTAGTGTCAAATTTTGAAGTTCAGGGTTTTCGTTTTGATAATGCGGTGCATTTATCGTTTTCGAAAAGCGACTATGTAAACTCAATATTTCTGAACACTCCACATCATGTGCATACGCCAAACCCCTACTGTTTTGACCAAGGGCTGTGGCTAAAACATCCGGTACAAAATAATCTTTATCCCTTGTCAACTGAAGACCGTGTGGCCTGCATTGAATCTTTCATCAAGCGTCCTGAAGGTTCTGTCGAGAATTATCAGCAATGGCTGATCCAGCAATATGGAGAGGTCATTGCTGATCGCTATCCGTTGCGTTACACGAAGAAGTACTGGGGATTGTCGGCTGAACAGTTGTCTTTAAGTTGGATAGGCGACCGGATGCGCAGGGCCGAGCTAAAAGAAATTTTACAGGGCGCGTTAGAGCAACGGCAGGATAATCATTATTATGCCAGTCAGATGCGTTACCCAAAGCAAGGCGGCTATTTCGAGTTTATCAAGCCACTTGCTGAAGCTATTCAGATCCGCTGCAATAAAGAAGCTGTGTCTGTTGATCTCATCAATAAAATTGTCAGTTTTTCGGATGGGACAACTGAGAGTTATAAATCCTTAATAAACACCTTGCCACTGCCCAAGTTAATTGAAATGCTAACCTTTTGTCCTGAAGAGATAAAAGACGCTGCACGAAATTTATTGTGGACCAGAGTTGATTTAGTTTCTGTAGGGCTGAACCAACCTCAGGTGCCTCCTTATTTGTGGTTTTATATTTATGATCAGGAGCAATACGCAGCTCGGGCTTATTCTCCGTCAATAAAAGCACCGGCGAATGCGCCAGATGGATGCAGTTCGTTGCAGTTCGAAATTTATAGTCTGTCGGGTACTCCGGCTCCTGATCCTCAGGCTTTAATCCACAATGTTAGACAAAGCCTGCTGCAGATGGAGATTGCTGATGAGAAAAGCATTTTGTTTTGTCATCATAAACAGCTTCCTTTTGGTAACGTCATATTTAACCATGGTATGGAAAACCTGCGCGATCAGATACTTCAGTATTTAAATACAGTGCCGATATACAGTGCAGGCAGGTTTGGGCGTTGGGACTATTTTTGGAGCGACCAATCCTTTTTATCTGGCAGGAATGCGATAGAAAACCTACTGAATGACCGAAAAAATAGCCGTTATTGAATCAGAGCCAATTGATTATGTTCACTATTTTAGTACCAACTCACCAAAGACATTCTTATCTGGAACGCTGTGTTACCTATTATGGGAAGTTGGGCTTTGCGCTGATGATCGTCGACTCCTCAGATACCGCTTACAATGAGGTTTTACCTGACACAGTGAAGTATTTGCATTTACCTGGATTGTCATTTTCTGAAAAAGTACTGGTAGCGTTAGGCCATATAACAACTCGATTGGTTGCGTTATCACCTGATGATGACTTTTTTCTTCCCGGCGCTCTAACATCAGCTGCGGATATGATGATAAAGCAACCCGATTACAGTGCTAGTTTTGGTCGGCCTGTTCGTTTTAATGAATTCTCATACCAGCAATTCAGATGGGCAGGAGCTTCGTTACCGTTCCCTCGTTTGAGTGGAGATAAACGACTGGACATACAGCGTTATCTCAAACGCTACGAACAAATCCTCTGGGCGCTTTACCGTAAAGACATTATTCAAGATGCCTTTGAACGGATCCGTTCAGCACAGTATGAAAATGATAACTTCATTGAACTGACTATTGCAGCCGTTGCTGTTGCGAAGGGGACGATCAATCCGATGAGTGGTATATGGATGGTGCGGGAGACCACTGAAGCCGAACATTGGGGTAAGTTACATGCTGCAATTAACTGGCAGCATCAGACTGATATTGAACGCTATAAGGAGCAACTGGCTGGCCTGATAAGTTCTGATTATGCACAGCTTGCGCTGAGCGCGTATATAGGTCGAATGGTTGATAATGGATTAATAGCAAGATACAGGCGTTTTCGCCGTTTTTTATTAAGAAATCAACTAACCCGACAAGCTCCTGTTGTCGAGGGAGATTTGGTATGGGTCGATCAACTATTGTCAAAGTACTTAGCAGTTCGCTAGCCTTTGTTAAGGAGAGTTATGAAAACAGTACTCACATACGGCACCTTTGACCTGTTCCATATAGGTCATCTGAATTTATTGAAACGGGCGCGCGAGTTGGGTGATAAGCTGATTGTAGCTGTCTCTACTGACGAATTTAATGCGACCAAAGGCAAGACCACTTTAATGCCCTTTGAACACAGAGTGGAGCTGGTGCGTAGTGTACGTTTTGTTGATGAAGTGATTGCCGAATCAAACTGGGAGCAAAAAATCGGCGATGTGCAAAAGCACAAGGTGGATGTGTTTGTGATGGGGTCAGACTGGCAGGGTAAGTTTGATTTTTTAAAGCCCTATTGCGAGGTGGTGTATTTGCCGCGCACTGACAATGTATCTTCTACGGATTTGAAAAAAGCTATTCAGGTGTTTATGCAACTCAAACGGGACTTTTTGGATTAGCAATGCCTGCCAACAAAGCTCTCGCTCATCACGAGTTTTATGCCTATGCAACGTGAAGTCAAAGACTGGCAGGGGCAACGCCTGTATATAGCTCCGGATAATCCAGCCGGCAGGAACCTTGCGCTATTAATGCAACAGCAAGGTGCTACTGTGCTTGGTATGGTGGATAACCTGAAGCAGGGGCCTGATGTTTGTAATCATGTCTCTAACAGCAAACCCCATGACGCTGTATTGATTGCTATCAGTGATTTCCAGCAGAAAATAGCTGAAGGCATGTTGAAAAACGGCTTTGTCGCAAAAAAAATATGGTGTTGTACAAGCCTGAGTCCATTGCTGTTTAAGCCTTACAAAGCAGGCTCCATACTAAAAAAACTCAAAACCCTGATGAACGAGAGTCTTGCCTCACTGCTGGATCTGTTACCCAAAGGCCCTGTAGTCTACTACGCCGAAAAATATGTTGATAGCAACGTATTAGTGGCTTTTGATGAGCACCAAAAGCTACATCAGAACGTATATTTAGTGGTGAAAGATGCGCAGCGGGGTTTTCATCCAGCGCAAATAGATAAACCCTGGCAGGTACGTTGGTTATTGCAAAGAGCAAAGGTATTGGTGCTGGATCATGAGTCAACTGATACTGTATTTAACCGCATCCGCACTCAGGCTAAGGTTGTCCAGCTATGGCATGGTTTACCTTTTAAGCATTTGGCAGGCAATAAACATTTTCCACATATTCTGGATGAAGCTTTTGTCTCCAGCTCCAGCTGGTTTAATCAGCAGATTTTCCCCGGCATGTTTAAAGCAAAACACTATCTGGATTTGGGGTATCCACGTAACGATGCCTTGCTGCAGGCACCACCACAACGTTGCTGGCATAACGCTTTGCCGCTGTCACAATTACAACGGCAAAGCGCTGGTAAAAAACTCATCCTTTATATGCCAACTTACCGTGACAACGGCCAGAATGAACATCCAATCCACTGGCCTGAACTGCAGCAGTTTCTTGTTGGGCATAACGCAGTTTTTGTGATGAAAACTCATCCTTTTCTGGCGCCTTTTGATGAGCTGCGCCAGCAAGAAGGGTGCGACCGGATTTTCCATTATCCAGGGCGTTTTAATGTTTATCCCTGGCTGGCTGATGCAGATCTGTTGATCACTGATTATTCGTCTGTGGCTTTTGACTTTTTACTTTGCAATAAACCTGTGTTGCATTTTATGTATGACATTGATCAGTACGCTAAAGTGCGGGGACAGTTTGCCATCGGCAAAGAAGATTTTATTGCCGGTAGTGTGGCTGAGAATTTTGCTCAGATGTTAGAACAGATGGCGTTGGATTTAGAGTCAGACCGTTTTGCTTCAAAAAGGCAGGCCTTGCAGCAGAAGTTCAGTATGGTAAACACTGAAGCTTGTTCTGCGCTTATTGATTATTTAGAACAACTTAAACAGCAGCCTTAAAAAGAACACACCACCTTACGGCTAAACTGCTCTATTAAATTCACACCATCCCAATCCGGGCTAAAGCTTAATGCTTGTCCTACTGGCACCACCCGATCAAGACCTGTATGCACGCTTGTCAGCCAGTTTTTTAACAAGCTTGGATCCACACCCCAGAGGGTTAAGGTCTGATGCGCTTGAGTCAGCATAGGGTTTAACTGCGCAAGATTTGAAAGTTGTAGCTCCAAAAATAAACCACAACCCTGATGCTGATGAATAAACACAGGCTCTAGTGTGTGGACTGCCACACGGGAAATGCTCTGTTGCTGTGTCAGCATCAGCTGTTGTTCACTGCTCATAATCAGCTGCTGCGCTGTGGCTAAGGCCTGATACTGCTCACTGCTATTGAGAGGTTGCTTTTGCTTTATAAGCTCAGTTAACGCCAGCCAAAACCGCTGCTGCGCTTGTTGCACTTGTGCTGCGTCACCTAACCAGATTACAGCTTTAGCGGAAGAACAGCCTTGCTGGGCGAAAGTCAGTTGGTCGCGATAAAACAGTTGGCTCAGCTGTTTAAACTCTGTGTCATCGGCAGAAAGCACTTGCTCTGCGCCTAATAAACACAAGGAAAACTTATGACCAAAACTCAGCTCGCGGGCGTGAGCTGGCATTACTAACTGGCGCTGCGCTTGTATAGCCTGATCGGAGCCCCATAATACCCGGCCATCGACAGTGCTAATCAAGGCTTTAAGTTCAGCGCTGTTGTAGTCGCATTGCACCAGTTGAAAACGAGCGTTTTGCATTGGGAAGGTTTCTGCAAGAGCTCGAATTTTCTCTATTAATACAGCTGTGCTACCGCCACTTCGGCTGGATAAACGAATGACGTTTTTATTACCACAGAGCAGGCTTAAAATACCTGAGTACACAAATAAGCTGTCGACATTAGCTGGCGCACTATGAAACACCAAACCTAAGGGTTGACGTATAAACTGGCCTTGCTGATAAGGCGCCAGCAGAGGCTTTAAATTAGCCTGGCGTAACCAGAAACCCAATGCTATTAAATCCGGAAAATCCCTGCTTTGAGGAGCTTTTAATAAAGCTTCAGACAAGGCCTGACAATAAGCAAAATCTTGTTCAGCAAAAGGTTGCTGCAGTTCTGCTCTAGCCGTTGCAGGGTTTAAAATGGTCCAGCTCATGGAGTTGTTCCTGACGAAAAAGTATCACTACAGCCTCGGGCTTCAGCCTGCGGCAAGCGGCCTAAAATATGAAAATATTTGCCCATACGGCCACAAGGGCAGTTATCTTCACCTAACAGCACGGCGCGGTCTTCTGACAATAAGCTATGGCCCGGATAACTGCGTGGCAGGGTAGATATTAACTGCAATACACCTTCTTTTCCCACAGCTGCTGTTTGCCAGCTGCCTGGTGTGCGTACCAATACATCGGCGTAACTGGGGCAGTGCAGATGGCCTTGTTCACATTCAACAAAAATAGCGCCCACTTGTTCTACCATGCCGTAAAAGTTATGCACTTTGCTAATACCGGTTTGAGCCAGTACCTGCTGTTTAAAGGTGGCATTGTCGACGGCTTGGTCCTGCAGTTTTTTCCAGCCACCGCTATGCAATAACAGAGCCCGTGGCAAAGAAATCCTTTTTTGCTGCTGTTCTAATTGCTGAATAAAAAACTGCCAGACCATAAAAGTAAAACCAAACACAAACACAGGGCCATCGCCAAACTGCTGGCAAAACTGATCCAATGCTTCAAAGTTAATACTCATATCATCATTCAGTGCATAACAATGATTGCGCCCCATAAAAGATAAGCCCTGAATACCGGCACCACGGGCAGAGAAATTGCTGCGATCTTTAATCACGCCAGGGTGGTCAATAATCAGCATAGGCAAACGGGCTTTACCCAGCCAGTGCTGCATGATCTTCACCAGAACTTTTGACTGCATGGCGGCAGTTGCGCTGTCGAGCACAATACGGGACGGTGTGCCTGTGGTGCCGCTGGAATACAGCACTTTAAAGACATCTGCATCCGGCACAGATTGCAGTTTTAACTGCTTAAATAGCCGTACCGCCAGATAAGGTAGTTGTTCTGTGCTATTTGATAGGTTCTGCAATACATCTGGCCACTGAGCCTCCAGCAGTTGCTGGTAGGGCTGGCATTGTTGTTGATGATGTTGCGTCAGCTCGTTGAGCTCCGTCATCAGCAAAGGCTGTTTTTCGGCCGCATTCAGGCTATAAGGTTCTCGTTCAACCAGCATCATGACTTTCCTTCGCAAGCTGCAATAACGCCTGGTAATCGGCTTTACCGTTGGAAAGCACAGGCAAAGCATCCAATTGCAGTAGTTTGTATAAAGCAGGATGCAGTTGCAGTTGTTCGCGTAAGACCTGTTGTATTTGTTCTGTCAGTGCTGGTTCTTGTTGTGTGTAAGCGACTACTAACAACTCATCGTTACCAGTGCAACAGACAGGGTCTGTTAAAACTGAAAGTTGTTGTTCCAGATGATCCAGTTGCAGTCGCTTGCCCTGAATTTTTAGAAAACGGCTTAAGCGCCCGATAATACGGTACAAGCCATTGGGCAGACGCTCAGCTAAATCACCTGTGCTTAATTCAGTTAAAACGCCGGTACTGGTTAAGTCATCAGCACAGCTGGCATAACCTAACATTACATTAGGGCCACGGTAACATAGCTCGCCTTCAGTGAAGTCTGCGGTGATCAGGTGTTTCGTAATAGGATCCCGCAGCAGCAATTCGCCTCCGGGAATCGGCTTACCAATACAATCGGCATACTGCTGAATGAGTTTCGGCGGCAAATAAGCAATACGGGCTGTGGCTTCGGTTTGGCCATACATCAGATAAACCGGCTTTTGCAGCGTACTTGATAATTGCTGCACATAGTCAGTCAGGCTGCTATTGAGTTTGCCTCCGGCCTGGGTCAAATAACGCAGCGCAGGGCGGGGCATACGCTCCAGCCGCAGCTGGCGATACAACTGATAACTAAAAGGCACGCCTTGTAAGCTGGTTATGTTGAAGTCTCTGGTTTGTTGCCAGAATTCTTTGCTCATTAAAGGTGCTTCTGTCAGTAAGATGGATGCACCTTGACATAAATGACTATTCAGCACTGACAAGCCATAGGAATAGTGCAGCGGTAAGGCCGTAATGGCCGTATCTGTACTCTCTATCGGTAAATAGTCACAAATAGCGCGGGCATTGGCTTCGATATTCTGAAGGGACAACATCACTGATTTGGGCGAGCCGGAACTGCCTGAGGTGCTGAGTAACAAAGCACAATCGGGCCGCACTTTTTGTTTATAAGCGGTGTGTTGATAAGCGCTCAGCTGAATTTCACCAGAACTTCGGATCACCGCCGCAATATGTAAACGCTCGATTAAAGCTAAAGTTTGTCTATCTGCCAAATCCGGTGCCAGTAATAACAACGCTTTGCCACAACGAAGTGCCGCCAGATAAGCTACTACAGCAGATAAAGTGGAACTAAAGCGCAAAGCCAGCAAAGAGTGTTTCGGCACAACTTTGTTTAAAGTGCTGCTGTACTGATCAGCTAGTTTTGCCAGCTGCAGGTAACTGATAGTGCTGTTATCAGGTAAACGCAGGGCTATGGCGTCACCAAACAGCTCTAGTCTGTGAGCAAAACTCAGGCCCTTCATAAACTAAAACCACCATCCACCGCCAGAATATGGCCAGTGATATAACGGGCGTCGTTTGAGCATAAAAATTGGATCACAGCCGCTACTTCGTCAGCCTGACCTAAACGGCGTAAGCTGATTTGTGCTGTCAGTTGTTGTTTTTTCTCTTCGCTGTAATGGGCTGTTAAATCAGTTTCGATAAAACCCGGCGCTACCGCATTAACACGAATACCGTTTGGGCCTAATTCTTTTGCCAGCGATTTAACCAAAGCAGACACAGCGCCTTTAGTGGCGGCATAGACAGCCTGACCAGCAGAACCTGCTTCTGCTACTTTGGACGATAACAACAGCAAGTGACCGGCTTTATGGCGCAGCATCAGTTTGCTGGCAAGCTGACAGAGCTGCACTGTAGCGCCGACATTCAGCGCCAGCAGTTTATCCATATCCGCTAAACGGGTCATAGCCAGTAATGAGTCCTGCATCTGGCCTGCACAGTGCACCAGATGGCTTAGGCCTTTGTCTTGCAACTTTGTGTGCAAATGGCGAAATAAAGCAGTTACAGCGTCACGGTCTGTTAAATCCATTGCATGAATAGAGACCAAAGCCCCTAAAGCCTGACAGTCGGCCTGCACTTGTTCTAAAGCTGTTAGATCACGCGCCACCAAAATCAGCTCATGGCCCGCTTTGGCAAGATGCAGGGCTACTGCGCGGCCTATGCCACGACTGGCACCTGTAATAAGGCTAACAGGCGCAGCAGTCGCATTCATTAGAACTGCACTCCGTATTTACTCAGTATCTCTTTGGCTTTGGCGACCGAACTCATATCAATAATATCGTCGGTATCCAGCATGACATTAAATACGTTTTCCAGCTCTGCAATCAGCAGCATATGAGCCGTTGAGTCCCATTCTTTAATGCTGTTGTAGGCTAAATCATCATGGATTTGCGTGTCAGCAACCACTAAAGCTGTGGCAAAAGCGACAGTTAATTTAGCTGAGTTGGTTTGAATTAGTTCGTTGCTCATATTAATTCCGGATAAAAGTTGCAAATTTAGCGGCGGCGTCCTGGTGTGCTTGCTGCACCAAAGTCATGGTCACCATCTCACTCGAAGACTGCAGTGCATCAGCTTGATAACCTAATTGTTCGTTAAAACGCAAGGCTGCGCTATTAGTGCTTTTCACCTGCGCCTTTAATAGCTTGATGCCAAGCTGTTCAAAAGCATACTGGTTCAGCGCTAAGGCCGCAAAAAATGCCAGTATAGTGCCGCGGTACTTAGCTTCACCTAAATAAAAGCCTGTTTCAACAGCTTCACATTCTGCCACAGCCAAAGCTGTAGGGCTTTTTAAATTACAGGCGCCAACCTTCTGGTTTTTATAACAAATCACAAACTGCATCTGGCGTCGGTCAGAAGATATACGTTCAAACCAGCTTTGTTGCCGCTCCGGGCTAATTTCACTCTGATCCAGCATGTGGCTGCTCACTTCCGGGCTATTGCGCCATATAAGCACCTGTGCCAAATCATCCTGCTGCAAAGGTTTAAGCAACACATTAAAGGCGGCTATTTCATCGGTATGCCACATAGTTAAGCGAGCGTCCGGCATTACACCAGATCCCAGCTCATGGCGGTGCCACGTGCCACGTCTTTAGTCACTGCTTTGCCCAAAAGCATCGACAGATATTTCGGAGGCAAGCCTAAACCAGGCCGGATAGCGCGCAAGTTTTCAGTGGTAAGTACATCACCCACTTTTAAATCAGCTGCAATATACAAAGAGCGGCGGTGTTTACGTGAAGCTATTTCTTTTTCAGTGCAGCCATAATTGACCTGACCTAAAGCCACTTTAGCTTTGGCTGTTTCTTCCACCAACTGTTTCAGCTCGTTCGGCTCTAATGAAAACTCAGCATCGACGCCACCTTCACTTCTGTCGAGTACAAAGTGTTTTTCAATCACAGTAGCGCCTAAAGCCACAGCAGCCACAGAGACACCAATACCTGTAGTGTGATCGGATAAACCGGCCTGGCATTGAAACAGTTGCGCTAAATGCGGGATGGTCAGTAAATTCGCATCAACAGGACGGGCGGGGTAGTTGCTGGTGCATTTGAGTAAAATCAGCTCTTTGCAGCCATTGGCGCGCAATACTTCCACAGATTCTGCCAGTTCTGATTGACTGGCCATGCCGGTCGACATAATTACAGGTTTGCCGGTTTTCGCCACCGCTGCCAATAGCGGATGATCAATATTTTCAAAAGAGGCAATTTTATAACAAGGCACATCCAAAGATTCTAAAAAATCCACTGCAGTTAAATCAAAAGGGGTGCTGAACGCCAGCATGCCGTGGCTTTTGGCTCGCTCAAAAATGGCTTTATGCCAGTCCCATGGTGTATAGGCAATCTGATACAACTTATACAAAGTGGTGCCATGCCAGAGGCTGTTTTTATCTTCGATATAAAACTCGCCAGTGTCTATATCCAGCGTCATGGTGTCGGCGGTATAGGTTTGTAATTTAACGGCTTGCGCACCGGCAGCTGCAGCTGCATCTATCATCGCCAGCGCTTTATCCAGCGATTGATCGTGATTGCCGGAAAGCTCAGCAATAATTAAAGGCGGATGAGAAGGTCCAACCCAGTGCTGGCCTAACTGAATATCCAAAGGTGCTTTGCTCATCTGTATTTTCCTGTACTGCTGTTGGCCTTTAATGCCGACCCTGAAATTCTGTGTTGAGTAAATCTACAATAGCAGCACAACCGCCGCCTTGCGGCACCAGTTGTTTGGCTTTGTCGGACATCAACTGCAACTGCTCTGGATTTTCCAGCAACTGCTGCACAGCGTCCGTTAATTGCAATGCTGTTAAATTCTGACCTTGCCCCAGATAACCACAAACGCCTGCTTCGACTAAAGATAAAGTGCTGGCGACTTGGTTTTCTGCCAAAGTCACCACCAATGCAGGCAAAGCCAAGGCACAGCGTTCCCAATGGGTGGAACCACCTGCACCTATCATTAAAGTGGCTTGACTCATCAATTCTGCCATCTGTGGCGTATTGATATATAAATTGAAACGGCTGTCTTTAGCACAGAGTTTTTCAAGTTCCATCCTGTGTGGATTGGCAAGGCCTATGACTATATCGGCATGAAAGTCAGTTTTCTGAAGTTGCTGTAACGCCTTTATCGTCCTGCTGGTTAAATTCAGCTCGTCTGTGCCACCGTAAAACACTAAAAAGCGCAGTTGATCGGCTTTTGCTGTTCGTTGAAAAGTTGCAAATTCCGGACGTAGCAGCACATAAGAAGGGCCTAACAGCAGTGTGGCTTCTTTATTCACCAGTGAGTCATACCTGCTATGCAGCTGCGGGTAGAGGTTTTGATCCAGCAAATAATCGCAGTGATGAGGCCTGTTGGCTAAGTCATCAATCACCAGAAGTTTTTGATAAAAACTTGTCATCGCCTGTTCAAATGTTTTGGACAAGCCGTAGTGGTCAATCACTAATAAATCGACAGGTTGTTGCAGTTGCCCAATAAGCTCTGCCGCATCTTGCTGTTCTGTTACGCCAAGCCAGGCGGCATAGTCTGTTGCTTGGGTATTTGTCGCTGGAGCTGTTAATTCAAGGACGTCTAAACCTTGATCGCGCAGCCACTGAATTAAATTGCCGGAATGAGCGCGACAGGCAAAAACAACAGACCAACCTGATTGCTGCACTGCTTTGGCCAGGGTCAGGCAACGCATCAAATGACCTGAACCTATAACGGCTGAGGCATCGACCCGAAATAGCGCTTTTCTGCTGACTGTCATGGCTGTCTTAAAAGCAGTTGATGCAACAGCTCAGCGCGAAGCCAGTCGTCCACTGTATCTATATCCTGCACCAAATGCTGTGGCAGCTCATATAAATAAGAGCTTGGCGAAAACACTGGTTTGGCATCCAGCCAGCTTTGAGCACGACCACAATAAAACTGACCCGCATCATGAAAAGTTTCAGGCAAGTCCTGTGATCGTTTAGGAATAGAAGATGGGTCTACAGCACTGACTTTGCCTGACTCAGAGCGATACAAAGCACGCTGAATAGGAAAACTAAAACGACAGCCTGAGAATACATAATCCAAAGCCGCATCCTGTTGCAATTGCAGCATGGCCTCTTTTAGCATCTCAGCTTGAAGCAAAGGTGCAGTGGCATAAATACAGGCAACGAATTCGGGTTTTAACTGGTGTTGCAGGGCCCAATTGATGGCATGACGCACTACGGCTGAGGTACCTGTGTGATCATCTGATAATTCGGCAGGGCGGATAAAAGGCACTTTGGCGCCAAAGCCTTGCGCCACAGCTGCAATCTCTGCATCATCGGTGGATACCCAAACTTCATCAAAAACGCCGGACAACAATGCGGCTTCGATAGACCAGCCAATCATCGACTTACCATTAAAGTCTTTAATATTTTTACGCGGAATTCGTTTACTGCCGCCGCGTGCCGGAATAATGGCCATTTTCACTTAATGCAAAAGCTCAATGAGGTTTGAACAAACAAAATCAATTTCATCTTCTGAAAGTTGAGGATGAAGGGGTAACGTAAGAATTTTTTTGTAGAATAGTTCAGCTTTGGGGAAATCACCTTCCTTAAATCCAAGGTTTGTATAAAAAGGCTGTAGATGTACAGGAAAATAGTGGACATGAACCTGAATCCCTCTAGCTCTCATAGCATCAAAAACACTTCGTCTAATTGATTCATCATGAAGCTTTATGATTTGCAGATGTCTTGCACTAAAACAATCGTGTAAAGGTTCAACTATGTCCAGTGGTTGTTCTTTAAGTAATTTTCGGTATTGACCTGATAAGGTGTTTCTTCTGGCAGTAAAGCTGTCTATCGATTTCAGTTGGCTTAGACCCAGAGCAGCCTGTAAATCAGTGATTCTATAGTTGAAACCGAGGCTATGTTGTTCATAATACCAATCACCCTCATCTAGTCTCACCAGTTCATTTTGTTCTTTTGTTATACCGTGACTGCGCAACATCATTAAAGTGTTAGCTAATTCAGGGTCATTTGTTGTGGCCAATCCTCCCTCAGCTGTAGTTATTATTTTTACAGGATGGAAACTGAATACACATATATCGCTGAATTCACATGCTCCAATTTTTTTGTGATTGAAACTACCTCCTATTGCATGAGAGGCATCCTCAATCACTCGAAATCCGTATATTTTTGCAAGTTTATCAATTTCTTCCATATCACAGCTATGGCCAGCCAGATGGACAGGTATGACTACTTTAGGGAGTCTGCCTTTCTGTTTTGC
The DNA here is from genome assembly GCF_029269265.1 of Rheinheimera sp. 1928-s. Taxonomy (GTDB): domain Bacteria; phylum Pseudomonadota; class Gammaproteobacteria; order Enterobacterales; family Alteromonadaceae; genus Pararheinheimera. Next base: position 398,708 of record NZ_JARIXP010000004.1, on the reverse strand, counting down.
TTGTGCCAGTTTCGCAGCTAAGGACACTGTACACATATTTCCTGTTGTTATATCCACATCAACAAAGTCAATCGATGCCCCACAATAAAGAGCACTATTTGCCGAAGCTACGAATGTTATTGGGGATGTCCAGACCAGATCTCCTGGGCCAACGCCTAAGGCTAAGTTTGCGATATGCAAAGCGGAAGTCGCGCTGTTAACGGCAACAGCAAACTTACAATCGGTATATTCGCTAATGGCCTTCTCAAACTCTTTGATTTTAGGCCCCTGTGTCAGGTTATTATTTTTAAGGACGTCAACTACAGCGTTGATATCGGCATCACTTATACATTGTTTACCGTAAAGAATCATGTTCGCCCCAGTTTGTTGTAATTGTTCTGTCTGCTGCAAGTAAGAACTTTGTGACCCACACTTGTGGTGTTTCACAATGTGCTCTGGTCGTCTTAAAACTGACAGTCATATTGGATCTATACCCACTGTAACAAACCTTAGCATAATTTATTCCACTATTAAAAAATCCTTTTTAAATAGGTGCTTAGCTTAGAATCATCTGGTTATAGCTTTATTGTCTAAAAAAAGCACAGTTTAAAGCTTGGGCAGGCAGCTCATTTTGAGGTAGACTCCTTTCATAGCCAATCCGTTTCGGAATAGCCTGAGGTAGTAGTATGAAAATCGGTAGCTCTTTCGCCAATGAAAACCAGTTGAAATTCAATTCAAATGAATCTGAAAATTTGCTGAAAAAATTAGCCACAGCGCGTCGTATCAACAGTGCTGCAGATGATGCCGCCGGATTACAAATTGCCAACCGTTTAACTCAGAGTGCCAATGCTTCTGCACAGGGCACACAGAATGTATACGATGGTATCTCTTTAGCTACTGTGGCCGATCAAGGCTTGCAGGGCGTGACAGATAATCTGAATGAAATGGGCCGTTTAGCTGTGCAGGCTGGTAATGGCATTTTAACTGCTTCAGACCGTCAGGCCTTGCAAAAACAAGCTGATGCTTACTCCGCCAGTATTCAGGACCAAATTAAAAATACCGAATTTGCTGGCATCAAATTATTTGATCAGGATGGATCTATTCCTGTAGGAACAGGCAATGGCAGTATCAGTATTAAAACTCAGGATTTATCCACTAAGTTAACTGACTCAGGTGCTTTTAGTATTGATTTGTCTTCTGCTGAAAGTGCAGAAGCGTCGCTGAAGTCTATTCAGAGTTCTTCACAGCTAGTGGACAACAACAGAACTGATTTAGGCGCTACTATTAATGCTTTGCAGTCGACAGCCCGTAATCTGCAAACGCAGAATGTAAACGAGCAGGAAGCCATCAGCCGTATTCAGGACCTGGATTATGCCAAAGCGGTCACAGAACAAGTGGCAGCCGGTGTTCGTGAACAAGCTTCTATTTCTGTGATTAGCCAGGGCCGTGTTTCTGAACAACAAGCCTTAAAGCTGTTAGCTTAATTTATAAAAATGGGGTCAGATCACATTAGCAAACAACGTTAATGTGATCTGACCCCATTTTTAAACGCTATTTTTTTGACGCCAGTGTCAAAAAAATAGCGTTTTACCTTGCAACCTCAGACAAGCTTTGTAGAATGATAAAAAAGCAGTAAAAGTCTGAGTCTTATGACCACCAAGCTCTATATTCTTGATCAGCAGGAACAACGAACCTCTCGTTTAGGCGCTGTGCTGAGTTTTATTTCTGAACCCCATCAGTTGCTGAACTACCATGAGCTGGACCAGCATTTACATGCAGGCTCACAAGCTGTGATTTTATTAGGGGCTTTGTCCAATCAGGATCATGAACAGCTGATCCGTCGTTATCCGGCTTGTGCTTTTTTGTTGCTGGGTGAAACCCTGAAGCATCATATAGGGTTAGCCAATGTGGTGGGCTTACTGACTGAACCCTTCTCTTACGCTTCATTTACTCAGTTACTGCGGGATTGTCAGGAATACCAGCGTTTATTACCAGGCCAGAAAGGTCAGTGTGAACAATCGCGTTTTATTGGCATGGTCGGGCAAACTCAGGCTATGCAGCAGGTTCGTTTCCTGATCCAGCAAGTCGCTAAAACCGACGCCAATGTGTTAATTCTGGGGGATTCAGGTACAGGCAAAGAAGTGGTGGCCCGTAATATCCATGTGCTGTCGAATCGTCATCAGGGGCCTTTTGTACCACTGAACTGTGGTGCAATTCCGGCCGAATTATTAGAAAGCGAGTTGTTTGGCCATGAAAAAGGTGCTTTTACCGGTGCGATTTCCACCCGTAAAGGCCGCTTTGAACTGGCACAGGGCGGTACTCTGTTTTTGGATGAAATTGGTGATATGCCTTTGCCTATGCAGGTGAAGTTATTAAGAGTGCTGCAAGAACGGATCTATGAGCGGGTAGGTGGCAGTCAGCCTATTCGGGCTGATGTACGTATTATCGCCGCGACTCACAGAGCGCTGGAAAACATGATTGAAGAAGGGCGTTTCCGTGAAGACTTATTTTATCGTCTGAATGTCTTTCCTATTGAAACCCCGGCGCTTCGCGACAGAAGTGATGACTTACCTCTGTTGGTGCAGGAACTGATTATCCGCACTGAGCAACAAGGCCACGCCAAAGTGAAATTTACTGAACGTGCATTGGAGAGTTTAAAACTGCACCCATGGCCAGGTAATGTGCGTGAGCTGGCGAATCTGGTGGAACGTATGGCTATTATGTTTCCAAATCAGGTGGTGGATGTGGCTGAACTCCCACAAAAATACCGCCATCTGGAAGTGGAAACTTATGTGCCTGTTTATCCGGATGCCTTGCTGGAACGGGATGCAATTAACGAATTATTCCAAAGCAGTGACGATGAAGACGAAAGCACTGACGAGCTGATTTTCCCTCAAGCAGGCAGCATTGAAGTCTTGCCAGAGCAGGGCATGGATTTAAAAGAGTTTTTAGCTGAACTGGAGATTTCTTTAATTACTCAGGCACTGGAACGGCACGACTATGTAGTTGCAAGAGCTGCAGATATTCTGTGTTTGCGCCGTACAACTCTGGTTGAGAAGATGCGTAAATACAATTTAATGCGGGATGAAAGCCAGGCCTGACAGCTTAATTGTCAAAAAAATGGCCTGTTAAGTTATTGATTTTACATCCCTTAAATCAATATTTAATTGTGGCATGTCTTGTGCATTTGAATGGCTAGTGTCAATTCATTTGCAGAGACGTTATGAGTTCAGCCAAAGCTTATGCTTATGTTGCAGCAGAAATGCAGCCACAAGCGCAGCCAGAAGTACCAGCAGCAACTGCCATTCATACGGCCCGTCAGGCCCGTCGCCTGCAGCATTTGGTCAATAACCTGCCAACAGCCGTTATAGTGCTGGATGAGCGTGGTTATGTGGCTGAAGCTAATCCCGTTGCTATTTCTATCTTAGGCGAGCCTTTAGTGGGGCAGCGCTGGTTGGATGTGATAGCGCGCTCGTTCCGGCCCCGCAGTGATGACGGTATGGAAGTGTCCTTATTAGATGGGCGCAGAGTCAAACTGGCAATCAGTTCCTTAGAGCCTGAAGCAGGGCAGTTGATTGTATTAACTGATCTGACGGAAACCCGTCAGTTGCAAAGCCGACTGGCTCATTTACAGCGTTTATCGACCCTTGGCAAAATGATGGCGTCCTTGGCGCATCAAATTCGCACTCCATTATCTTCAGCTTTGTTATATGCGCAGAATTTAACCAGCCCTAAATTGAACCCAAACTCGCGTGAGCAATTTCAGCATAAGCTGGTGGCCCGTCTGGTGGATTTAGAACAGCAGGTCAATGACATGCTGTTATTTGCCCGCGCAGGACGCGAACAGCAAGTAGAAGCCTTATCTTTGCAACAACTGCTGACCGAGGTGTTCGCAGGTGTTGAGGCTTTGGTGGAGCAACAGCAAAGTCAAATCAGTGTGCAACTGCCAGAACCTGATGTGCAAATTCTGGGAAACCCACGCAGCTTAGCTGGTGCTATTCAGAATTTATTGCAAAACAGCATGCAAATTATAGGTCAGGGGGCTGTGCTGAAACTCGAAGCCCGCTTAGATACTGTTAATCCTCAGTTGGTGATGATAGCGGTCGAAGACAATGGCCCTGGTGTACCAGAGCATTTACAGCAACAAATTTTTGAACCCTTTTTTACCACCCGTAGTCAGGGCACTGGCCTTGGATTAGCTGTGGTGCAAGCTGTTGCTCACTCTCACAATGGCACTATCCGTTATTGCACTTCAGAGTTGGGTGGCGCCCGTTTTGAATTATTGTTTCCCGTCTATGTGCCTGTCACTGCAGGTCAGGAGTTAAGTTATGCAAACAACTAGTATTTTGGTCGTTGAAGATGATGCCGGTTTACGCGAAGCATTGTGTGACACGCTGAGTCTGGCGAATTATCAGGTGGTGCCAGCCCAAAGTGCTGAACAAGGCTTGCAGCTGTTAAAAGAGCATAAAATCTCTTTACTGATCAGTGATGTGCAAATGGGTACTATGTCAGGTTTAGATTTACTCAAAACAGTGAAGCTGAACTTTCCGTCTTTGCCTGTGTTGATGATGACGGCTTATGCCAACGTCAATGACGCCGTGGTTGCTATTCGTAATGGTGCTGTGGATTATCTGGCGAAACCATTTTCACCCGAAGTGCTGATCAATATGGTCAGCCGCTATGCCTTGGGCGCAGAAGTAGCCACTATAGAACCTGTAGTGCATTCAGAGCAGGGCAAACAGCTGGTCAAACTGGCAGCGAAAGTCGCCCGTTCTGATGCCAATGTACTGGTACTAGGGCCAAGTGGTTCTGGTAAAGAAGTGCTGGCACGTTATATCCATCAACAAAGTGGTCGTCCTGACGGTCCTTTTGTCGCCATTAACTGTGCTGCTATTCCGGAAAATATGCTGGAAGCTACCTTGTTTGGCTACGAGAAAGGTGCTTTTACCGGCGCTATACAGGCCTGCCCAGGCAAGTTTGAACAAGCCCAGCAAGGTACTATTTTGCTGGATGAGATCAGTGAAATGGATTTAAACCTGCAGGCGAAATTACTGCGGGTATTGCAGGAACGTGAAGTCGAGCGTTTAGGTGCACGTAAAACCATTAAATTGGATGTGCGGGTGATCGCCACCAGCAACAGAGATTTAAAACAGGCTGTGGCCGAAGGCAAATTCCGCGAAGATTTGTACTATCGTCTGAACGTATTTCCACTGACCTGGACAGCATTAGCAGAACGTCCGGCTGACATAGTGCCGCTGGCGATGCATTTATTAGAACGGCATTGTCGTAGCACAGGTATGCCTCAGCCTCTGTTAAGTTATGCAGCTCAGCACAAACTGATGCAGCATTACTGGCCTGGTAATGTGCGTGAGTTGGATAACATAGTGCAACGCGCCCTGATTATTTGTGATGGCGACCAGATCAATGCAGCCGATATTTTGCTTGAATCAGCACCCAATATGATGGACAGCATGCCTGATGCAGCTCTGACTCAGGGCGGCGAGCTGGATGTCAGTGTGTTTAAATCTGAAATTTACGAGCAGGAACACCGTATTATTCTGGAAACTATGCGTGCTTGTGCCAATAGCCGCAAAGAAGTGGCCGAGCGTCTGGGGATCAGTGCCCGTACCTTAAGATACAAACTAGCCAGGATGCGAGAGTCTGGTATTCAGTTACCTGCTTAAATGAAAATGGGGTCAGATCACATAAGTTATGCGTAACTTATGTGATCTGACCCCATTTTTAATTTTCAATCATCTCATTTTATTAAATTTAATTCTGGCACGATCCCTGCTTTATCTCTGTTAATCGTAGTAATAGCAATATTTTGACAGGTCACAGCAGATGAACATTCAAGGTCAAGGTCACAGTCTTTATCAGGAACTTCAGTCCCTCGCTTCACAAGCCCGAAGTGTGCCTTCTGAATTGGCCATTCCGGCTATCCCTGAGCAAAATACCAGCCAATCTGATTTCTCCGCCATGCTCAAAGGTGCGCTGGACAAAGTAAATGGTTTACAAACTCAAAGCCGTGAACTCAGCACAGCTGTTGAAATGGGCGACCCTAAAGTGTCTTTGGCTCAGGCCATGATTGCCGGGCAAAAAGCCTCTTTAGCCTTTGAAGCCACAGTACAGGTGCGAACCAAGCTGGTTGAAGCCTATAAAGAAATTATGTCGATGCCGGTCTAAGGCGGGGGATTAAAACGTGGCAGAAAGTACCTCAACTGAACTGGCAATTTCGTCAGATGATTTTGGCAGCAACACCCCGGTGCAACAGGAGCAGAAATCCGGCTTCTTAGGCTCTATGGGCGGTGGCATGGATATGGTGCGGCAAATCAGTTTGATTGTCGCTTTAACTATCTGTATTGCATTAGCTGTGCTGATTATTTTGTGGGCCCGCGAGCCTGATATGCGACCTTTAGGCACTTTTGAAACCAAAGAGCTGATTGAAACTCTGGATTATCTGGACAGCCAAAAAGTAGATTACAAGCTTGAAGGCCAGGTGGTGATGGTGTCCGGTAAAGAATATCAGGATATTAAGCTCAAACTGGCACGTGCAGGTTTACAGCAGCAACAAACCACCGGCGATGAAATTCTGATGCAGGACAGTGGTTTTGGCGTCAGCCAGCGTTTAGAGATGGAAAGGTTAAAACACAGCCGTGAACAGCAACTGGCCCGTACTATCGAACAATTTCAAAGCATAGCCTCAGCCCGTGTATTGCTTGCTATTCCAAAAGAGAATATTTTTGCCCGCCGTGAAAAACAACCGTCCGCTACTGTGATGGTGACAGTTCGTGGCGGTAAAAGCTTAAAAGACGGTGAAGTCGATTCCATCGTCGATTTAGTGGCTTCTGCGGTACAAGGTCTTGAACCCAGCCGTGTGACTGTGACGGATCAAAATGGTCGTCTGCTGAACAGCGGCTCGCAAGACGCTTCATCAGCCCGTAGTCGTAAAGAATATGAGATGGAACGCGCTCGTGAAGAAGAATATCGTCAGAAAATTGACTCCATTTTAATCCCGGTGCTGGGCGTAGATAACTACACAGCTCAGGTGGATTTATTAATGGATTTTACTGCTGTTGAACAAACGCAAAAACGTTTTAATCCTGATTTACCTGCGGTGCGCAGCGAAATGAGCATTGAAGAAAACAGCGTGGGTGGTGGTTTAGGCGGCATTCCTGGTGCTTTAACCAACCAGCCGCCACTGAACAGCGCTATTCCTGAACAAGCAGTCGGAGCTGATGCCAGTAAACCTGTAGTGCCTGGTCGCAATACCAAAGAAATGACCCGTAACTATGAACTGGATACCACCATCAGTCATTCGACTCAGCAGTCCGGTGTGATTCGTCGTATCAGTGTTTCTGTTGCTGTAGATTATATGCCAGGTACAACAGCAGCCGATGGCACTGTGACTGAACCACAAATCCGTTCTCAGGCTGAAATTGCCAATATCCGTCGTTTATTGCAAGGGGGCATTGGTTTTGATGTACAACGGGGCGATACTATAGAAGTTGTATCTGTGCCTTTTGCCCGCAGTATTATGGCTGAAGCTGTTGAACCTCCGATTTACGAGCAGGAATGGTTTGCCCGTATGCTGAAGCTGGTGATGGGTACACTGATTATTATCGTGTTGATTGTTGCTGTGGTTCGTCCAATGTTGAAGAAACTGATTTACCCTGAAGATACTCAGGATGTTTATGATGAATCTTCTTTAAGCAGTGGTCTGGATCTGGGTGACGATACTCTGGATATGTTAACCCGCGAGTTTGATGCGAAGTCTGTAGGTTTCGCAGCGGATGGCACATTGATGCTGCCAGACTTGCATGGTGATGAAGATCTGTTAAAAGCGGTTCGGGCTCTGGTTGCGAATGAACCTGAATTGTCCTCATTGGTCGTTAAAAATTGGTTAGCCGAAGATGAGTAATGTTGAAAACATCAAGCCGAGCTTTGACGTAGGCAAATTAGATGGCGTCGAGAAAGCCGCTATCCTGTTGCTGAGTTTGTCAGAAGAGGACGCTGCACAGATTTTAAAACACCTGGAGCCAAAACAAGTGCAAAAGGTGGGTATGGCGATGGCGCAGATCGACGATCTGAACCAGGCCAAAATTGCCGCTGTGCACCGGCTTTTTATCGAGCAAATTCAGAATTTCAGTACTATCGGCTTCCAGAGCGAAGACTTTATCCGCCGCGCTTTAACCGCGGCCTTAGGTGAAGAGAAAGCCTCGAATCTGATTGACCAGATTATTCTGGGTGGTGGCGCCAAAGGCCTGGATTCATTGAAATGGATGGACTCGAAGCAGGTGGCGAATATCATCCGCAACGAGCACCCGCAGATCCAGACTATTGTATTGTCCTACTTAGAGCCGGAACAGTCCGCCGAAATTCTGTCGCAGTTCCCGGAAAAAGTGCGTTTAGACTTAACTATGCGTATTGCCAACCTGGAAGAAGTACAACCAGCGGCACTGCAAGAATTAAACGAAATTATGGAGAAACAGTTTGCTGGTCAGGCTGGTGCTCAGGCCGCGAAAATGGGTGGCTTAAAAGCTGCGGCCGATATTATGAACTACCTCGACACCAATGTTGAAGGTCAGTTGATGGATGCGATTCGCGAACATGACGAAGAAATGGCACAACAAATTCAGGATCTGATGTTTGTATTTGAAAACCTGATCGACGTGGACGACAGGGCCATTCAGACCATTCTGCGTGAAGTACAGCAGGATGCGTTGATGAAAGCATTGAAAGGCGCTGATGCCGACTTAAAAGAGAAGATCCTGAAAAATATGTCCAAACGGGCGGCTGAATTGCTGAACGACGATTTGGAAGCTATGGGACCAGTTCGTGTCAGCGAAGTGGAAGCGGCACAAAAAGATATACTGTCAGTTGCGCGTCGCTTGGCTGATGCCGGCGAAATTATGCTGGGTGGTGGTGGTGGTGAAGACTTCCTGTAACAGGATTGTGGAGTAAAGCTGTATGACCATGGATCCTTTCAGAACCAAACAACCTTTTGCGCCAACGGATGAGTTACTTGAACTACTCAAACGTTGGCCAAGCCCTGAACTGACATCAGATAAAAAGGCTCCGGTTGGAAAAACCAATGCGTTGAATAAAACACTGCCAACACAAAAGATGGCCGCAGTGGCAGTGGAAGAAGACACTGAACTGGACATCAAACCTCTGACGGCTGACGATATTGAACAAATACGTCAGGCTGCTTTTGATGAAGGTTTTGCTCAGGGTAAAGAAGAAGGTTTTTCTAAAGGTTACGAAGAAGGCCGCGAACAGGGCAGTGCTGATGGTTTAGCTCATGGCCAGGCCGAAGGTAAAAAACTTGGCTTAGAGCAAGCTACTGAAGAAATCGAGCAGAAAAAGCAGCAACTGGCTGCCTTGCTGGATCAGTTGCAGCAGCCTTTACTGCAAATCGATCAGCAGGTAGAGCAGCAACTGGTGCAACTTTGTTTGGCAATGGCAGAAGCTGTGATTGCTATCGAAGTGAAAACCAATCCACAGGTTATTTTAAAAACACTGTCTGATGCGACAGCTGTATTACCACTGCAAACCGAACATATTCTGATCAAACTTCATCCTGATGATATTGCTGTGGTTGAGCAGCATTTCAGTGCAGAACAATTAGCAGAGCGGCATTGGCAATTGCGCTCAGACCCGGCTATTGAACGGGGTGGTTGTCTGCTGGAGACCCCTTTATCTTCGATGGACAGAAGTATTAAACACAGATTGCAAAGCAGTCTGGAGCATTTCTTGCATTCTCCTGATTAATATCAAGCTCTGTCTTGTTGCAGGCTTTGTTTAAGGAGTTTTATGTCGTCGTCACAGTTAGCCGCTAACTTAAAGCAACAGCTGCAGCATATTCAGAAAAGCAGGCCTAATCTGGCCGGACGCTTGGTTCGGGTCGTGGGTCTGACTCTGGAAGCTACAGGCTGCACCGCGGCTATAGGCCAGACTTGTCACGTTGAAACCGCATCCGGTCAGTTGTTTGCTGAAGTGGTGGGGTTTGCTAACGACCGTATTTTTCTAATGCCTAAAGATGATGTGTCCGGTGTAGTGCCTGGTGCAAAAGTGACACCTTTAAATGATTTCAAAGGTGTGCCTTTAACCATGGCACTGCTGGGGCGGGTTATTGACGGTGCAGGTAAGCCATTGGATGGCAAAGGGCCGATTTTAAGTCAGGAATTTGGCGGCGCGAAAAAACCTCCTATTAATCCATTACAACGTCAGCCTATTCATGCCCCGCTGGATGTAGGCGTACGCGCTATCAACAGTATTATTACCGTAGGCAAAGGCCAGCGTATGGGGTTGTTTGCAGGCTCAGGTGTAGGTAAGTCGGTGCTGCTTGGCATGATGACCCGCGGTACTGCCGCTGATGTGATAGTGGTTGGTTTAGTGGGCGAGCGGGGCCGTGAGGTTAAAGAATTTATTGATGAAATTCTCGGTGAAGAAGGCCGCAAACGTTCTGTGGTAGTGGCGGCTCCTGCCGATGTATCACCGTTAATGCGTTTAAAAGGCTGTGAAACTGCAGTGCAGGTGGCTGAATATTTCCGCGAGCAAGGGCTTGATGTACTGCTGCTGCTCGATTCCATCACCCGTTATGCGCAGGCACAGCGGGAAATTGCTTTGGCCGTAGGTGAACCCCCAGCGACTAAGGGCTATCCGCCTTCGGTATTTGCCAAATTACCGGCACTGGTCGAAAGGGCTGGTAATGGTGCTGTAGGTCAGGGATCCATCACCGCTTTTTATACTGTGCTGTCTGAGGGCGATGATTTACAAGACCCTATTGCTGATGCGTCCCGCGCTATTTTGGATGGTCACATCGTTTTGTCCCGTCAGCTCGCTGACAGCGGTCATTTTCCCGCCATCGATATTGAAAAGTCGATCAGCCGGGTTATGCCTGCAGTGACCAGTATGGAACACCAAAAACTGGCCCGTGCTGTAAAGCAGTTATATGCCTCTTATCAGCAAAGCAAAGATTTAATTTCTATAGGTGCTTATGTCAAAGGTGCCGATCCGCAATTGGATGCCGCTGTCACCTTGATGCCAAAAATCCGTGGTTTTTTACAGCAGGAAATGAAAGATATTGTGCCTTATGACGAAAGTCTGACACAGCTGGATAAACTCTTGCCTGCTCACTTAGGACGTTAATCTATGGCCCTTGCACAGCTTCAATTGTTGGTGAAAGTCCAGCAGGAAAAAGAAGACAAATTACATGCACAGTACAGAGCTGCGCTGCAGAACTACCAGTCGATGCAGCAAAAATATCAGGGGCTGGCTGATTATCGTATTGAGTATGTACAACAAACTCAAAGCCGTGGTCAACAGGGCATGGCGGGCCGTAGTTTTAATCAATATCTGAATTTCATTGGTAAGCTGGATGCAGCTTTAACGGCGCAGCAGCAATATGTGCAACAAGCCAAGGCCAGTGCCGACCAGCGTTTGCTTCAGCTACTGGATATGCAGAAAAAACGTAAAGCGCTGGAAATACTGATTGAACGGGAACTGGCAGAAGTACAACGTAAAGCCGACAAACAAGAGCAAAAAATGTTGGATGAAATAGCTTCTCAGCAATTTTTCCGCAGAGTCAGTTAAGTGTGGCGCGTATTTTGTATGTCTTTTCTATTATGTAGTTTGCTAACTAATATATTGCCTGCCCAGTGCTGGCACTAATGAGCAAAAGCAGCACAGCTGCTTGCATCCGGACCGGAGTGATCGATGGCTGAATTATTATCAATGACACTGCTTAGCCCTGAGCCCGTCTCAGCAGCAAAGCCACAAGCTGGGTTGTCAAACGACGGTTCTGCTGAGCCGGATCAAAGTTTTGCCGCTACATTGGCTGCAGAGGTAAATGGCAAAGCGCCGGAAAAGTCAGCTAAATCTGTTGCTAAAACGCGGCAGAATAATGCCTCAGAAGTGTCGGATCTGCACAAATCGTCTGAAAACCAGAGTGCTGGCACAGCCGACACTAAAAGCGAGGCCGCCGGATCTGCGGTGACTCATAGCCCTTCAGAAGCTAAAGATGATAAAGCGTTGACTGCAGCTGAGACTGAAGCGGAACTGGTGAGTACTGAAAAAGGCGAAGCAGAACAATCACATTGGTTAAACTTGCTGGAAAAAGCAAAAACTTTGCATGAACGTTTAACCAAAGCTGAAAAAACAGAACCCGATACTAAAGTGGTCGTAGGGCCGAAAGTTGACAAAGTCTGGCCAGGAATGACAGGCGACCCGGCAGAGATCAAGGCTGCAGGAAAACAGGTGGCAGATCCAACTACAACAGCGCAAGGTGCTGAGGCTTTAGCTGCCACTGAACACGAAGGTGCTGTTGTGCTGAAAAATATGCCGCTGGCAAGTCAAGGCTCAGAGCAGCATCTGACAGCAGAAGAGTTAAAAGCTTTAAAGCTGAGTTCTCCGTCAGATAAAAACCTGTCAGTAAAAAATGACTCTGTTGACACCCCATTAAAACAAGGCAGCGTAGCTCAATTGGCTCAAAAAACACCGCAGGATGGTCAGCAGAGCTTGTCTGAAACTGTAACGGAAGAGGCTGCGGACCAGGCTCTGGTTAAAATCCCAAAAGACACAAGCCCTGATCAAAACAAAGTTTCAGCCCAGATTGAGAAATCACTAAAAAGAGCGGTTGATACCGGGAAAACTGAGTCTGCAGTGGCTGCAACTACGGAGCGAACTGCTGAGGTAACTGCAGTAGTTGGCATCAATAAAGCTGCGGTTCAACCAGAGCAGCTCACGTTGCCTAAAGGGGTGACCCTGACAGTTACACAGTCTGAAGAGCAGGAGTCTGAGACCGAAAACCTGAGCTCGCACGCCTCGGCTACGGATCCAAAAGCCTCAATACAGGCTCAAAGTGCAGCCGCAGTATTAGCTCCAGTAGCAAAACAAAGCAAAGCTGCGCCAGCTGAAGCTAAAGTGACGACTGAAGAGGTCTTAAAACAAGTTCAAACAGCTACTCTGTCCGCTCAGGGAGAGCAGGGAGCATCATCTTCTTCCGGTGAATCCGGTCAGCAGAGTAAAGCTGACAGCTTGCTCAGCGTTATTGAGCAGCAAAAAAGTAGTAACCCTGTGGCGACAGAAATCAATACATTTAGCAGTCAGTTAAAATCCAGTCTGGAAAAAGCCAGCGCAGCGCTTACTGTTACAGCTCGTGACCTCGTCTCTGAGCAAAGTCAAAAGCCGCTGGACCCGCTTGGACAGAAACTGAATTTGATCCAGCCAGAAGCTTCAAATCAGTTAAAAGAAAAGATGCTGATGATGGTTAAAGACAAAGTGCATACCGCTGAAATTCGTCTGGATCCTTCGGAATTAGGCTCGATGCAGATCAAAATAAGTTTGCAGCAGGACCAAATGTCGGTGCAGTTTATGGTGCAGCAGGGCAATGCCAAAGAGTTGATGGAGCAACAAATGCCAAAACTCAAAGAATTATTGCAACAGCAAGGTATTGAACTGAGCCAGGGCTCGGTACAGCAGCAAAACCAATCGTCTTCAGGCCAGGGAGGGGGTCGTCGTACCGCAGGTGGTCATGCTGTGGGCACTGCTGCTGATGGTTCTGAGCAGGGCAATGATCCTGCTCTGATGCCGAAGAAGAATCCAGACCGCGTGGTGGACTATTACGCCTAAAGACCAAAGAAGCAGCAGGTTTTGAGCAGAGCAAAACAGGCCGTATCCCTTTTGTTTCTGTTCATAAGAGCAGAAAAACGGCAGATGCACAGTTAGAGATTGCCTTTGATGAATGGCGAGGTCAATAATACGGTTTGATCACAGTGGATAAGGAATAAAAATGGCGGCGGGTAAAGACTTAGAAATTGGTGACGGTAAAGCGAAAAAGAAAAAGCTGCTCATCATCATAGCTGCAGCTGTAATACTTGCCGTTGGAGCTGTAGTTGCTGTGCTGATGATGTCAGGTGGTTCGTCTGAACCAGCTCCGGCTGAAGCTGGTGCTGAAACAGCTGCAGCAGTAGATCCAAATGCATTGGCAGCCAAAGGCACCGCCTTGTACGTCAGTATGCCGCGGCCTTTTATTTTTAATGTGCCTGGCGCCTCTAAAGATCGTCTGGTGCAAATTAAAGTACAGTTGTTAGTCCGTGGCAGCAACAATGAAGAAACAGCCAAAGTGCATATTCCATTAATTGAAAGCACCTTGTTACGTAACTTTAGTACCAGCAATGCCGAAGAACTGATCACGGTCGAAGGCAAAGAGAATTTAAAGAAAAAAGCACTGAGAGATGTGCAGGAAGCCTTAACCGGCGTGGCTGGCAGTGAAGTAGTGGAAGAAGTGCTTTTCACTGGTTTTGTGATGCAATAAGAGAGCAACAGCTTGACTGATTTATTGTCCCAGGACGAAATTGACGCGCTACTACATGGTGTCGATGACGTCGAAGAAGAAGAGGTCGAGGAAAGTGGCGACGGTCGTGGCCGATCTGCGACCGAATACGACTTCTCCTCCCAGGATCGTATCGTGCGTGGTCGTATGCCCACGCTCGAAATGGTCAACGAGCGTTTTGCCCGTCATATGCGTATCAGCTTGTTTAATATGATGCGCCGTACTGCCGAAGTTTCCATTAACGGCGTACAGATGATTAAATTCGGCGAATACGTGCATACCCTCTTTGTTCCAACCAGCTTAAACATGGTGCGGTTCCGTCCGTTAAAAGGCACAGGCCTTATTACCATGGAAGCGCGTCTGGTGTTTATTCTGGTAGACAACTTCTTCGGTGGTGATGGTCGTTACCACGCCAAAATCGAAGGCCGGGAATTTACGCCAACGGAACGCCGCATCATTCAAATGCTGCTGAAGCTTATCTTTGAAGATTACAAAGAAGCCTGGGCACCCGTGATGGATGTCTCCTTTGAATATCTGGATTCTGAAGTCAACCCGGCTATGGCTAATATCGTCAGTCCAACCGAAGTGGTGGTGATCAGCTCTTTCCATATTGAGCTGGATGGCGGTGGCGGTGATTTCCACGTGGCCTTACCTTATTCCATGCTGGAGCCTATCCGTGAGCTGTTAGATGCCGGTGTGCAAAGTGATAAAGAAGACACCGACTTACGATGGAGTAAGGCGCTGCGTGACGAAATTATGGATGTGAAAGTGGATTTGACCACCAAAATGCTGGATGTGGACATTACGCTGGAACAACTGATGAATCTGCAGGCTGGCGATATTATTCCGGTGGAAATGCCAGATCACATCACAGTGCTGATTGAAGATCTACCGACCTACAGAGCAAAAATGGGGCGTTCCCGCGACAATATTGCATTAAAAATCATCGAAAAAATTAAACGACCTGAGTCCGTGAAATCAGAGATGCATGTGTTCACTAAAGGCGGTCGTCGCCTGGACAGCGATGCGGATATCACTGAACTGGAAGCGGATTTAAACTTATCTGAACGTGGGGAGAGATAATCATGGCGAATGAACAAGATACCATGGACGAATGGGCCGCGGCTTTAGCTGAAGCTGAAGTGGACACTGGGGTTTCGGCTGTTGAGCTGGATGAACTAAAAGAAGAACCGGCTCAGCTGACTGTCGATGAAAAACGTAAACTTGATACCATTTTAGATATCCCTGTCACTATTTCTATGGAAGTAGGACGCGCCAAAATCAGTATTCGTAACTTACTGCAACTGAACCAGGGTTCAGTGGTGGAGCTGGAACGTCTGGCTGGTGAACCGCTGGACGTATTGGTAAACGGCACTTTGATTGCTCACGGCGAAGTGGTTGTGGTGAACGACAAATTTGGTATTCGTCTGACCGATGTGATCAGTCAGATCGAACGAATTAAGAAGCTGCGCTAATGCGGTTAAGTCGTTGCGTTATGACCTTTGCTCTGGCTGCCTCTAGTCCTTTTCTGACAGTCGCTGCTGAAACTGTTGCTGAAGTATCAGCCACTGCAGCACCTTCAGTTCAAGGCAACGGCATGAATGCCATGAACATCATGAATGTATTTGGCTCGTTAATTATTGTGCTGGGGCTGTTGTTTGGTCTGGCCTGGTTGTATAAAAAGCTGGCGATAAAATTGCCGGGGTCCAGCCATATTAAAATTGTTAGTTCAGTCATGCTGGGACCAAGGGAACGTTTGTTAGTGATTGAAGTACAAGGCAAACAAAGAGTCCTGGGGGTGACAGCAAACCAAATTAATATGTTGTTTGAATTAGAACAACCTTTGGTTGACGATCCGGCGGCGCCAGACTGGCGCACTCAATTTCAGGCGTTACTACAAAAACAGAAGTCGAATTCTTAAATGTGGCCATTACTTGCATTAGTACTTTTACTTTTATCTCCTGATTTGCTGGCACAGCAGGGCGGCTCTTTGTCCGCTTTATCTGTCACGACAAATCCGGATGGTTCTCAGGACTACAGCGTAACACTGCAAGTTTTGGCAGTGATGACTGCCCTGAGTTTCCTGCCTGCGATGGTCATTATGATGACCTGTTTTACCCGTATTATTGTGGTGCTGGCTATTTTGCGTCAGGCCATAGGTTTGCAATCCTCGCCATCCAACCAGGTGTTGATTGGTATTACGCTGTTTATGACCTTTTTTATCATGGCTCCGGTTTTTGATGAGGTAAATCAAAAAGCGCTGCAACCCTATCTGGCTGAAGAAATGACCTCGATTCAGGCTTTTGATGAAGCAATAAAGCCGATGAAAGCTTTTATGCTGCATCAAACCCGAATGAAAGATTTGGAAACTTTTGCAGAAATAGCGGGTACTCCCAAAGTTGATAATGTGGCGGATTTACCTATCACAGTGGTGATCCCGGCTTTTGTCACAAGCGAGTTAAAAACTGCGTTCCAAATTGGTTTTATGATTTTTATTCCGTTTTTGATCATCGACTTAGTGGTTGCCAGTATTCTGATGGCCATGGGTATGATGATGTTATCACCCATGATTATTGCCTTGCCCTTTAAACTGATGATGTTTGTGTTAGTGGATGGCTGGTTATTGGTGATGGGAACTTTAGCCACCAGCTACGGAGTGGGGACATGAGTCCAGAGGTTTTTGTTGATATTTTAAGTGACGCGCTTTGGCTGGTGATTTTAATTGTCTCCATGGCCATTATTCCGTCGCTTATTGTGGGTTTGATCGTGTCTATTTTTCAGGCCGCAACCTCTATCAACGAACAAACCTTAAGCTTCTTACCTCGTTTAATTGTTACTTTGCTGGCGCTGATGTTTGGTGGCCATTGGTTAACTCAAACCATTATGGATTACACCGAGAGGCTCTATATGAGCATTCCCTCGGTTATTAGCTGATGGAATACCCTCTACAGCAATTACTGCAGGTTATTGCTGATTTTATGCTGCCTTTTGCCCGTGTCTCCGCCATGATGTTTATTATGGTGGCCTTTGGCGCAAAAAATATTCCAACCCGTGTTAAAGCTGCATTTTGTGCGGCTTTTATTGTGATGATTATGCCAGTGGTGCCGCCAGTGAAAGACGTCAATCTGATGTCGCTGAATCTTGTGGTGCAAATGATCCAGCAAATTCTGATAGGGCTGGCCATAGGTTTTATTTCGCAAATTTTTGTGCAGGCTTTTGTCACCGCAGGTCAAATTCTGGCCACTCAAACCGGCTTAGGTTTTGCCGCTATGGCCGATCCCGCCAACGGCGTGTCAGTGCCGGCTATAGGCCAGTTTTATCTGATTTTAGCCACCTTATTGTTTCTGGTGTACGACGGTCATTTGATTATGTTTCAGATGGTGGTGTTCAGTTTTGAAACTTTACCTATTAACGGCGAGTGGCTGGATGTGAATAAATACTGGCAAGTGGCTGAGTTTGGTAGCTGGATCATAGTGACGGCTCTTGCCATTACTTTGGCTCCTGTGACTGCTATGCTGGTGGTCAATATTGCTTTTGGTGTCTTGACCCGTACCGCGCCGCAATTAAACATTTTCTCCATAGGTATGCCTATCAGTATGTTGGCTGGTTTATTGATCATGTGGATGACGATGGATACCTTTTTGTTTCATTTTAACCTGAACTGGCAGCATGGTATTGAATACACCTGCAAGTTAATTGGCTGCTAGGAGAGCGTTATGGCAACCTCTGGTCAGGAAAAAACCGAAGAACCCACCAGTAAAAAACTGGAAGACACCCGAAAAAAAGGCCAGGTGGCGCGCTCCAAGGATTTAGCCACTTTTGCTGTGCTTGTAGGGAGCAGTGCCGGTCTTTTAATCTTCGGCAAAGAAATCGCAGGGTCTGTGCTGGAAGTCTGTCGTCGTTTATTGTCGCTGGATGAAAAAGACATCTTTAATCCCTATTCCATGTTTTCGGTCTGGGGGGATGCCTTATTTGAACTTTTCCCCGGGCTACTGAAGTTTTTCCTGCTAATTATGCTGGCAGCTTATGTGGGGAGTGTTCTGGTAGGTGGCTACAACTTTACCTGGCAGGCCGTTGGTTTTAAATGGAGCAAACTGAACCCTGGCGCAGGCATTAAACGGATGTTTGGTTTGCAGGCTATGGTGGAGCTGGTTAAAAGTATCGCCAAAGTGCTGGTGATTGGTGGTTTAACCTTCGCACTACTCGCGACCTTTTTCGACGATATTATGGCGTTATCACTGATGACCAATCCGGAGGATATTTTTGCATCAGCAGAAATTCTGGCCTGGGTATTTTTTGGTATTTGTTTCAGCGTTATTGTGATTGCAGCAATTGATACTCCTTATCAGTTGTGGAAACATCATAAAGAATTAAAAATGACACTGCAGGAAGTCAAAGACGAGTACAAAAACTCTGAGGGTGATCCCAGGGTGAAGGGCCGTATTCGTAGCTTGCAGTATCAGGCTGCCCGGCGCCGAATGATAGCCGCTGTTCCTACGGCAGATGTTGTTGTCACCAACCCGACTCACTTTGCTGTGGCGCTTAAATACGATCAGGCGAAGTTCAGAGCTCCTGTTGTTGTCGCCAAAGGTGCAGATGAAGTCGCGCTATACATCAGACGTTTGGCCGATGAAAACAAAGTGCCGGTGCTCGAATCGCCCGCTTTAGCCCGCTCCATCTTTTATACCACTGAACTTGATCATCCTATTCCGGAGCAGTTATTTGCTGCGGTCGCACAGGTACTGGCTTACGTTTATCAGTTGAATATGTACAAAAAAGGCAAAGGAAAACGTCCGAAAAATCTGGCGAGAGACTTACCTATACCTGAAGATTATCGGCATTAAGTAGCAGAGCCCTGAGTAAGTGGAACGGTTTTTGTATAACAGCCTGTAGCGTCAGTAATTTGTCAGGCTTTTTATGTCGATGACCCAAGTATTTTCCCGTATTAACCCCGAAGTTTTGTCTTATATCAAAGGTATTGGCACTCCTTTAATGATCCTGGCCGCTCTGGCTATGGTGGTATTGCCACTGCCGCCTTTGATGCTGGATATTTTATTTACTTTTAACATTACCCTGGGATTAGTGGTGTTATTAATCACTATCTACACCAGGAAACCCTTAGATTTTGCCATTTTCCCCAGCGTTATTCTGGTGGCTACTATTATGCGTTTAACTCTTAATATCGCCAGTACCAGGGTGATTTTACTTGAAGGTCATAATGGTCCTGATGCTGCGGGTAAAGTGGTTGAGGCCTTTGGTGAAGTAGTGATTGGTGGCAACTACGCTGTGGGTCTTGTGGTTTTCATTATTCTTGTGATCATCAATATGATGGTAGTGACCTCTGGTGCTGCCCGTATTTCTGAAGTGACAGCCCGTTTTACCTTAGATGCGATGCCTGGTAAACAAATGGCAATAGACGCCGATTTAAACGCAGGTTTCATTGACGCTGAGCAGGCCCGTAAACGCCGGGAAGAAATAGGCGAAGAAGCCGATTTTTACGGTTCAATGGACGGTGCGAACAAATTCGTTAAAGGCGATGCGATGGCGGGTATCGTTATTATGGTCATTAACATTATCGGTGGTTTAGTCATTGGTGTGTTACAGCACGATTTACCTTTTATGGAAGCCGTTGAAATTTATACTTTGCTGACCATAGGTGATGGTTTGGTTGCTCAAATACCTGGCCTGTTGTTGTCGGTCGGTACCGCTATTATCGTCACCCGTCAAAACAAAGATGGTGATTTTGGCACTCAAATGGCTGGCCAGTTCAGTAACTTCAAAGTGCTGGTTCTTGCCACAGCTATCCTTGTCATTATGGGCATAGTGCCTGGCATGCCGCATGTCGCTTTTTTAAGCTTAGCTGCTATTGTTGGCGGCGCTGCGTATTACCTGTACAGAGTGGAAAACCCAACAGCAGAAAAAGCTGCAGCTATTAAAAAGGCTGAAATGACCACTCCTGTTGAAGTGGCTCCTGTCAAAGAAATTGGCTGGGACGATGTGCAGCCAGTTGACACTATTGGCTTGGAAGTCGGCTACCGCTTAATTCCTTTGGTCGATAAAGCCCAAGGCGGTGAACTCTTGACCCGCATTAAAGGCGTGCGCAAAAAATTATCTCAGGAACTGGGGTTCCTTATTCCTGCAGTGCATATCCGTGACAACCTGGATTTAGAACCCAATACCTACAGAGTCACCATGATGGGGGTGACAACGGGCGAGTCAGAGCTTCGGCATGATAACGAGCTGGCTATCAACCCGGGTCAGGTGTTTGGTACTGTCAAAGGCATAGCCACTAAAGATCCTGCTTTTGGCTTAGAAGCGGTCTGGATAGCAAAAAACCAGCGTGAACATGCACAGACCTTAGGTTACACAGTAGTGGACGCTGCAACTGTAGTGGCCACCCATTTAAGCCAGATTTTAACCAATAACGCCGCTCAGTTGCTGGGCCATGAAGAAGTACAGAACCTGCTGGATATGCTGGCCAAATCTTCTCCTAAGCTGGTGGATGCCTTAGTACCTGATACGCTGCCGCTGACTGTTGTGGTCAAAGTGTTGCAAAACCTGCTGCATGAGGGCGTGCCTATCCGCGATATGCGCACCATAGTGCAAACTTTGGTGGACTATGGCGCCAAGAGTCAGGATGTTGACGTGTTAACGGCGTCGTGCCGTGTGGCGTTAAAACGTTTGATTATTCAGGAAGTGGTGGGCAGTGCGCCTGAAGTGCCGGTCATTACCTTTGCGCCTGATCTGGAGCAGATGTTACATCAGTCGATGCAGTCAGCAGGTAATGACGGTGCAGGCATAGAGCCAGGCCTGGCAGAACGTATTCAGCAGTCTTTAGCTACAGCTTGTCAGAATCAGGAATTGGCCGGTGAACCTGCAGTTTTATTGACATCCGGCATTTTGCGATCAGTTATGGCACGATTCGTGAAGTACAGTATTCCAGGATTACGGGTTTTGTCCTACCAAGAGATCCCTGACAACAAACAAATCCGTATTGTCAGTGTGGTAGGCCAGTCGAATTAGGAGTTAAGCTATGAAAATCAAACGCTTTGTTGCCAAAGATATGCGTACCGCTCTGACAGAAGTCAAAGAGTTTTTAGGCCCTGATGCCATTATTCTGTCGAATAAAAAAGTGGCTGGCGGCGTTGAAATTGTTGCAGCGATAGACCCGGAGGCCGCGCCAGCTAAGGAACAGCCTGAAGTTCAGGCCACAGCTCAGCCTGCGGTAGGCAGTCGTTTGAATATCAAAGTTGATGATGAACCAGAACAAGTGCCTGCCGATTCTCTGCAAGCTTTGCTCGCCCGTCAAATCAGTAAACAACCAGCAGCTGCTCAGGCTATCTCTGCCAATAAAATGGCGGCTGCAAAAACGGCTGCTGCAACCAATGCCTTATTTTCGGTTTCAAATTCAGCACCTTCTGATGTTGAACGTCAATCTTCCGGCGCAGCTGCGGTAAATTTAAACGAATTAACCCGCTATCAGGAGCAACAAGCCAAACTGATGCAAAAGCAGTTCGATGCGATGCGCAGCGAAATGTCATCGATGAAACAGCTATTGCAACATCAGGTCTCTGGTTTGATGTGGCAGGATCTGGCGCGTCGTGAACCTGTACGTGCCATGGTGATTGAAAAACTGCTGGCGTTGGGTTTATCTGAACCTGTGGCGGATCAGATTGCCTGCTTTATGCCAGAGGATATCAGTGACTCTGAAGCTTGGGACAGCGCATTAGAGCTGTTAACAGGGCAGTTGATCACCACCAATGACGATATTATGCGCCGTGGTGGAGTTGTGGCTCTGGTTGGTCCAACGGGTGTGGGTAAAACCACGACTGTGGCTAAGTTGGCCGCTCAGTTTGCTAAACGTCACGGTGCTGATCAGGTCGCTTTAATTACCACTGACTCATTTCGTATCGGGGCTTACGAGCAGTTAGCGACTTTTGGCCGCATTATTGGTTGCCCGGTCAAACAAGTGAAAGACAGCGAAGAGTTAGCCATGCTGTTAAATCAGTTACAACAACGTAAATTAATACTGATTGACACCGCAGGAATGAGCCAGCGTGACGTTCGTCTTGCTGAAAAACTTGCGTCCTTAGTGCATAATTCGCGTGTCAAAATAAAAAGTTATCTGGTATTGTCTGCAACATCTCAAGCTCGCGTGATGCAGGAAACCGTTGAACATTTCAAACGTATTCCATTAGCGGGTTGTATTTTCACCAAACTTGATGAATGCTTAAGTTTGGGAGAAATCATTAACGTGGCAATACAAAATGCGTTACCGGTCAGTTATTTGACCCATGGCCAACGAGTCCCTGAAGACATCGAAATGGCAGACGCAAAAACAATGGTTGCCAAGGCAGAGCAGTTACGGACCTCTAACAGTAGTACGGGTTATCAGTGGTATTCAGACACGACTGCCCGGGTGGAAGGAACCTATGCATAATCTTCCGATGAATGATGATCAAGCCAGTGGCCTGAGAAGAATGAACCAACAACAGATGGTAAAAGTCATAGCGGTGACAGGTGGTAAAGGCGGCGTGGGTAAAACTAACGTCACGCTGAATCTCGCCATGGCTATGGCTCAGTTGGGTAAAAAAGTATTAGTACTGGACGCTGACCTTGGGTTAGCCAACTGTGACGTGATGCTTGGGCTTCGGGTTCAGCAAAACTTATTTCACGTATTATCCGGCGAAGCTGAGCTGGATGACATTCTGATTGAAGGCCCTTTTGGTATTAAAATTGTACCTGCGACTTCCGGCACTCAGTCCATGACCGAATTAAAACCAGTAGAACACGCTGGTCTTATTCGTGCTTTTAGCGAAATGCGCACCCGTTTTGATGTGTTGCTGGTCGACACTGCCGCAGGCATTTCCGATATGGTATTAAGCTTTTCCCGTGCTTCGCAGGATGTGTTGGTAGTGGTCTGTGATGAACCCTCTTCCATTACCGATGCTTATGCGTTGATGAAAATTTTAAGTCGCGAGCATGGTGTACAACGCTTTAAAATTGTCGCCAATATGGTTCGCAGCTTAAAAGAGGGTCAGGAGTTATTTGCTAAGCTAAGTCGTGTGACCGACCGTTTTTTAGATGTCAGTCTGGAATTAGTCGCTACTATTCCTTTTGATGAAAACGTCAGAAAAGCGGCACGTAAGCAAAAAGCTTTTGTCGATGCCTTTCCAAAAACTCCGGCGTCTCTGGCTATCCGCACCTTAGCCACCCGCGCTGTGCAATGGCCTGTGCCTCCTGTGGCCTCAGGTCATCTGGAGTTTTTCCTGGAACAACTGGTGCAACAACCTGAAGCGAGAGGTCTGGTTTGAATAGCAAACTTGCGGCCTACGGTGCCGCGGATCAACTGACACTTATGGTTGAGCGGCATGCGCCTTTGGTAAAGCGTATTGCTTACCATTTGTTAGCCCGTTTACCCGCCAGTGTCTTAGTCGATGACTTAATTCAATCCGGCATGATTGGTCTGATTGAAGCAGCAAAGAATTTTGATGGTAGCAAAGGTGCAAGCTTTGAAACCTTTGCTGGTATTCGTATTCGTGGTTCTATGCTGGATGAAATTCGCCGTGGCGATTGGACTCCACGCTCTGTCCACCGCAATTCCCGCATGATAGCTGAAGCCATTTCTGAACTTGAATCTGAACTGGGTCGTGATGTAAAAGATAGTGAAGTTGCTGAAAAACTTGATATATCTTTAGATGAGTATCATCATATGCTTAGTGACGCCAGCAGTGGTCGCATTATTGGTATCGAAGATCTGGGCATCTCGGATGATGTGTTAGTGACGGCAAATGATAAAGATGAAGATCATTTGTACGAACAACAGGCAACTGATGCATTTCAACAGGCGTTGATAAAAAATATCAGTAGCTTACCGGAGCGAGAAGCTATAGTGTTGTCGCTGTATTATAATGACGAACTAAATTTGAAAGAGATTGGTGCTGTACTGGATGTCAGTGAATCCAGAGTCAGTCAAATTCATAGCCAGGCGCTGGTGCGCTTGCGCTCCAGAATGCAGGATTGGTTGTAATAGTTTGAGTTAGTCCAGCTTGGGCTCTCACCGGAGGGGATTTTGGATAAGAATATGAAAATTCTTGTGGTTGATGATTTCTCAACCATGAGACGCATTATTAAAAACCTGCTAAGAGATCTTGGCTTCACCAACGTGTCTGAAGCTGATGATGGCAGTACTGCTTTGCCTATGCTGCAAAACGGTGATTTTGATTTTGTCGTCACTGACTGGAACATGCCAGGCATGCAGGGTATAGATTTGTTACGTGCGATTCGTGCTGATGCAAAGCTGAAACATATTCCTGTGCTGATGGTTACTGCTGAAGCGAAAAAGGAACAGATCATTGCAGCCGCTCAGGCTGGAGTGAACGGTTACATCGTTAAACCTTTTACTGCTGCAACCTTACAGGAAAAACTGGCTAAAGTATTTGAACGCCTGGGTTAAACCGTAACTGACAAAGGAGTACACCATGTCTGTAGCTACGGCACCCTTGATTTCTTTAGAACAGGCCCGTGAACTGGTTCAGTTACTCGAATTCGGCGAAACCGAATCGGCTAACCAACTGGTGCAACAGCTGGCTGTTCCGGGTTCTTCTGAGTTGTTTGCCGAGGTTGGAAAACTAACCCGGCAATTACACGACTCGCTTAAAAGTTTTCAAATCGATCCATCCTTAAGTTCGCTGCTGGAAGATGATATTCCAGATGCGAAAAAACGTCTGAATCACGTCATTGATATGACAGAACAAGCCGCAAACAAAACCATGGACGCGGTCGAAAACTGTCTTCCTATTGCTGATGAGCTGAACTCTCACCTGAAATCTATTTTGCCTCATTGGCAAAAACTGATGAGCCGCGACTTAAAAGTCGGAGAGTTCAAAGCCTTATGTCACAATCTTGATGGCTTTTTGCATCAGGCCACCGGAAACTCTGCTACCTTACATGCAAGGCTGACTGAAGTATTGATGGCTCAGGATTATCAGGATTTAACAGGTCAGATTTTACGGCGGGTCATTGAATTGGTCCGGGAAGTGGAAGACAGCTTAATTGGTTTATTAACGGCCTTTGGTCAAACCAATTTAAGCATGGAAGAACGACCAGCCGTAGCGAAAAAACCAAAAGCAGGTCACGAAGCTGAAGGCCCTATTATTAACGCAGCAGAGCGTGATGACGTGGTGTCCGGTCAGGATGATGTGGACGATTTATTATCAAGTTTAGGTTTCTAAAAGGGGAGCTGTAGCATGGGCTTTGATTTAGATGAGGATATTTTACAGGATTTCCTAGTCGAAGCCGGCGAGATCCTTGAACTACTGCAAGAGCAGTTGGTTGAGCTGGAAAATAATCCGGATGACGCAAATTTATTAAATGCCATTTTCCGTGGTTTCCACACCGTTAAAGGTGGCGCTGGATTTTTATCGCTGACTGAATTAGTTGACGCCTGCCATGGCGCCGAAAACGTGTTTGATATTTTGCGGACCGGTAAACGTCGTGTCACTGCCGAATTGATGGATGTTATTTTACAGGCGCTGGATGCGGTCAACGCTATGTTTGCCGATGTGCAAAACCGCGAGCCTCTGACTCCGGCTGACCCTGCTATTATTGAAGCTTTGCATCGCCTGAGCATGCCTGAGTCTGAAGAACAGGCTCATCATGTTGCTGCAGAACCTGAACCAGAAGCTGAAATCAGCATGGAAGAATTTGATGCTGTGGTTGAGTTTGC
The DNA here is from genome assembly GCF_029269265.1 of Rheinheimera sp. 1928-s. Taxonomy (GTDB): domain Bacteria; phylum Pseudomonadota; class Gammaproteobacteria; order Enterobacterales; family Alteromonadaceae; genus Pararheinheimera. The sequence continues at coordinate 372,663 of NZ_JARIXP010000004.1, read as the reverse complement.
CACAGTTCCGGCTGTTGAAAGCTCTTCTATTGATGAAATCAGTGACGACGAATTTGAATCTTTATTGGATGAATTACATGGTGCAGGAGCTCCTGGCCGTGATACGTCAGCCAATCTGCCTCCACCTGCTGTCAAAGAAACGGCCAGTGAAGATATTACAGATGACGAGTTTGAAGCCATTTTAGATCAACTGCATGGTCAGGGGTCCTTTATCCCTGGCGAAGCTGCAGCTGCTGCATCTAAGCCGGCCGAAAAAGCTCCTGCTAAACCAGCAGAAAAATCAAAAGCGGCGTCAGGTGATGATATCTCTGATGACGAATTTGAATCCTTGCTGGATGAATTACATGGCAAAGGCAAAGCGCCTGTTGCGGTAACGCCAGCTCCTGTGGCAAAAGCTGCTGAACCAGTGAAAGCAGCAGCTCCTGCAGCGCCAAAACCAGCTCCTGCAGTAGCCGCAGCGCCAAAAGATCCGGATGCCGATCCTAAAGCCGCCGCCAACCAACCAGAAACTACAGTCCGTGTTGATACTAAACGCCTTGACCAGATCATGAATATGGTGGGTGAATTGGTGTTGGTTCGTAACCGTCTGGTGAGCTTATCAGGTTCTGCTCAGAACGAAGAAATGAGCAAAGCCATTGCTAACCTGGATGTAGTCACCGCCGATTTACAGGGCGCAGTGATGAAAACACGGATGCAGCCGATCAAAAAAGTATTTGGCCGTTTCCCGCGGGTTGTACGCGACTTAGCCCGTTCTCTGCAAAAGGATATTAACCTTGTGCTGGAAGGGGAAGAAACAGATTTAGATAAAAACCTGGTGGAAGCTCTGGCCGATCCATTGGTCCACTTGGTGCGTAACTCGGTTGACCATGGTATTGAAATGCCGGATGTTCGGGTTAAAGCGGGTAAACCTCGTACAGGCTTGGTCCGATTAGCGGCATCGCAGGCTGGTGATCATATTTTGTTAACCATCACTGATGATGGTGCAGGTATGGATCCGGAAAAACTCAAAGCCATTGCGATTAAACGTGGTGTACTTGAACCTGATGCAGCAGCCCGTATGTCGGATACTGAAGCCTTTAATTTGATTTTTGCCCCAGGTTTCTCCACCAAAGAGCAGATTTCCGATATTTCTGGCCGTGGTGTGGGTATGGATGTGGTGAAAACCAAAATTACCCAGTTAAACGGTACAGTGCATATTAATTCCAAGTTAGGTCAGGGCACCTTATTAGAAATTAAGGTTCCTTTGACACTGGCGATATTGCCAACCTTAATGGTGATAGTGGGCGAACAAACGTTTGCCTTACCATTGGCGACAGTCAACGAAATATTCCATCTGGATTTGGCCAAAACCAACAATGTCGATGGTCAGTTGACGATCGTTGTGAGGAACAAAGCTATTCCACTGTTTTATCTCGAGCATTGGCTGGTCAAAGGTTCAAGCAAGAAGATACGTCGCGAACAAGGTCATGTGGTGATCGTGCAAATAGGCACGCAGCAAATTGGTTTTGTGGTGGATTCTCTGATTGGTCAGGAAGAAGTGGTGATCAAACCTCTGGATGCTTTATTACAAGGTACTCCGGGTATGGCTGGCGCAACTATCACATCAGACGGCGGTATAGCGCTGATTTTAGATGTGCCTAACCTGCTGAAGCATTATGCCAAACGCTCCAAAATAAAATTTGATCGCTTTGACAAATTCTCAGCTTAAGAGAGTGCACTATGACCATAAGGGTATTAGTTGTTGATGACTCCAGTTTTTTCCGTCGCCGTCTGACGGAAATACTGAGTCAGGATGCCGAGTTAGAGGTCATTGCCACCGCCAATAATGGTAAAGAGGCGGTGGAAAAAGCTTTAGCCTTACGTCCAGACGTCATTACGATGGACATCGAAATGCCGGTGATGGATGGCATTCAGGCCGTGCGTGAAATCTTAAAGGTACAACGCACGCCTATTCTGATGTTTTCCTCTTTAACCCATGAAGGCGCGAAGGCAACTTTAGATGCGCTGGAAGCTGGCGCTATCGATTTCTTACCGAAAAAATTTGAAGACATAGCCCGCGATAAAGCTGAAGCTGCTGATGTATTACGCCAGCGTGTGAAAACTGTGGCCAGAAGGCGAGTGATCACCAGGCCATCCAGTTTAACCGGGTCTGCCAGCTCGACTTTAGCATCCCGCACTCCAGTAACGCCTGCTGCAAGTTCAACAGCCATACCAGCCAGAGCGCCTTTGGCTCAAAGTTTGGCTGCCAGAGCTTTAGCTGAACGTGCTGAACTTCAGAGCCGGGCGGCTGAACGTGCGGAATCACAACGTGGAGGCAGTTATGACTCCAGCGGGAAAAATTACAAACTGGTCGCCATTGGTACTTCAACAGGCGGTCCTGTTGCTTTACAGCAAATCATCACGGCGCTGCCTGCCAATTTTCCTTTGCCTATAGTGCTTATTCAGCATATGCCTGCAGCCTTTACCGGTGCTTTTGCCAGCCGGTTAAATGGTCTGGCAAAAATTGAAGTCAAAGAAGCCGCAGACAACGATATTTTACGCCCGGGAGTGGCTTATCTGGCACCTGGTGGTAAACAAATGCTGGTGGATGGCAATGAAAATCAGGCCAGACTTCGGGTACGTGAAGATGACTCTCCTCGTATTACCTTTAAACCCAGTGTAGATATCACTTTTGGTACAGCCGCTAAAGTTTTTAATGACAAGGTGCTGGCCATAGTGTTAACAGGCATGGGATCGGATGGCCGTGAAGGTGCACGTTTGCTGAAACAATCCGGCTCCCGGATCTGGGCGCAGGATGAAGCTAGTTGTGTGGTGTATGGCATGCCGCAGGCCGTGACGGCTGCAGGTTTAACAGATCTTGAAGTGGCGTTATCTGATGTGGCAGCCCGAATAGTTGCTGAAGTAGGTCATGGATAAGCTTACTCTTGCCGGTATTATTCTCGCGTTAGTGGCCATAGTCGGCGGCTTCAGTCAGGAAGGTGGCGACGTTCTGAGCCTGTTGCATTGGCCTGCCTTTTGTATCGTCTTTGGCGGTACTTTAGGCGCAGTGCTGATTCAAAGCCCGGCTGCGCAGTTTAAACTGAGTATGAAACTACTACCTTGGGTCATTCGACCACCTAAACTTGAGTTTGACTCCACTATCGAACGTATTACCCAATGGGGACATTCCGCTCGTCTGCAAGGTTTTTTATCCTTAGAACAGGATGCGCTGAATGAAGAAGAACCCTTATTAAAACGCGGTTTGAACTTGCTGGTCGATGGCACCGAAGCCAAGATATTGCAGGACATTCTAGACACCGAATTGCATCTGGAGAAAGAGCGCTTATTAAGAGCTGCTAAGGTATTTGAAGCTATGGGCGGCTATAGTCCGACTATAGGCATAGTAGGTGCTGTACTTGGCCTTATTCTGGCCTTATCGAATATCTCTAACCCGGACGAATTAGGACAGGGGATAGCTACAGCTTTTGTTGCTACTATTTATGGGGTAGGTTTGGCTAACTTTGTATTTATACCGGTATTTAATAAAATCAAAGTATTGGTTGAAGAGCGTGCGTTGTTTCATTCGATGGTGATCGAAGGCTTGTGTTCTATAGCGCTAGGAGAAAACCCTCGTAGTGTGGAATCCAAACTTCAGGCATACAGAGCTACTTAAATGTACAGACCTCGCCGTTCTGTCGCTGTAGAAGCGGACAAATCAGATGCAGAACGTTGGCTGGTGTCTTACGCTGACTACATGACCTTGTTGTTTGCGCTTTTTGTCGTGCTCTATTCAATGTCTACCATGGAGCGGGAGCAGTTTAAGAAACTGCAGGACACTATTTCTAAGGTGTTTGTCGAAGCGACAGAGAAAAAACAGACGGGTATTCAGGGGCAATCGGTGCAGCCTGATATCCATCCACAAAGTGATTTTGAATTATATGGTTCAGGTTTAGAACAAGCGACAGGCCCAACTTTGCTGGCTGACAACTCTAAACTGGAACAGATCGACAGAACAAAATTGGGCAGCCCTCTGGCTGGGATGCAAAAAGACATCAATCGCGCTTTACGCAGCCTGGTTGATTCGGGCTTAGCTAAAGTGAGCCTTGATGAAGACTGGTTAACAGTTGAACTTAATAGTGGTTTGTTGTTTGGTAGTGGCAGTGCCAGTTCAAACAGCTCTGCTTCAGCTGTGATGGCTGAACTCACTGCTATCTTAAAGCAGACAGACAATTTTATGAGAGTGCGGGGTTATACTGACTCAGTACCTATTCGCACCGAACAGTTCCCATCGAACTGGGAATTGTCAGTTGCCCGGGCTGCGTCTATAGTCCGGTTACTGGAAGAGTTAGGTGTTGCACCACAGCGTATGGCGATTGAAGGGTATGGGCAGCATTCTCCTTTTGCAGACAACTCTACTGCTCAAGGGCGCAGTCAAAACCGCAAGGTAGTGATAGCTTTGTCAAAATATGCGTACGAACCCGCAGTGGTCGAAACGCCACAGCCAGTTGAACCAGAAACTGCGTCAGAGCAAGCAGCGGAAGAAACTGCACAGCAAGAACAGAATAAAGTAAGGGTGATCCGCTTACCTCATGGTGGCATACGGATCACAACCAGACCGCCTGAACCGGGCGAAGAAGAGCCACCTATTGAGCAGGAACAGTAAATTGGTTGTTTGGACTATTGCAAATCAAAAGGGTGGAGTTGGAAAAACTACCACTACAGTAACCTTAGGCGCTTTGCTTGCACAGCGCGGTCATCGCGTTTTACTGATCGATACTGACCCTCACGGCTCACTGACCTATTACTTCGGTATTGACGCTGAAGAGTTGGAAGTCAGTGTGTACGATATTTTCCTGCGCGGTAAAGATATTACCGGCGAAGAAATTCTGCAGTCTATGTGCCCAAGTGGTATGCCTAATCTGGATATTCTGCCGACTTCTATGGCACTGGCTACTTTAGACCGCTCTCATGGTCAGCAAGGTGGAATGGGCCTTATTCTGAAAAAAGCCCTGCAAAAAATTGAAAACGATTATGACTATGTGCTGATCGACTGCCCTCCGGTCATTGGTGTGCTGATGGTCAACGCCATGGCTGCCTGCGACCGCATTTTAATACCGGTACAAACTGAGTTTCTGGCTTTAAAAGGCCTGGATCGGATGATTGCCACTATGCAACTGATGCATAGTTCATCGCCGCAGGATTATGCCTTTACCATAGTGCCGACTATGTACGACAAAAGAACCAAAGCCTCCTTAGATGCTTACAAGGCTTTAAAAGCTCAATATCAGGAGCGTGTATGGTCTGCAGTGATCCCTATCGACACTAAATTCCGGGACGCTAGCCTGGCTCAGACCCCTCCGCCTGTATTCGCGCCTAAATCGCGAGGTGTGTTTGCTTACAATACGCTGCTAACCTATTTATTGCAGTTAGCACCGGAGAACTAAGATGAGCGATTTACAAGCCAGCCAAAAAGTCATGAAGCATTATTTAAATGCTTTATTGACCGATGACGTGGTCGAAACGCCTATTCAGCAAGCGAAAAAACAACAACTGAATGAACTGCTGGCTCCGGTATCAGCTCCTGTTAAAGCACCGGTGATCGCAAAACCTGCAGTTGTGGCGCCAGTGACAGCTCCAGTTGTGAAAGCGCCAGTTGTCGTTCCAGTGGCTCCTGTTATTGAACAGGTCAAAGTGGCTCCTGCAGCTCCTGTAGTCAAAGCTGCGCCAGTGGTGAAAGAGTACAGAAAAGGTCGTTTTCAGGCGTTGTTTTTTACTGTGGCGGGTTTAAAAATCGCCTTGCCACTAAAAGCCTTGGGTGGCATTCACAAAGTCATGCCCATTAACTCTTTACCAGGTCAGCCTGAATGGCTCAAAGGCGTGATGTTGTACCGCGAACAAAAAATTAATGTGGTCGATACAGCGCTTTGGGTGATGCCAGAAAAATATGACCAAGAGCTGGCAGAAAAGCTAAACTATCAATATGTTATTATGCTGGGCAATAGCCATTGGGGCCTGGCTTGTGATACTTTGGTCAACACAATTGCCTTAGAGCAAGACGAAGTAAAGTGGCGGGAGACCGAAGGCAAAAGGCCATGGCTCGCTGGTTTAATTAAAGAACATATGTGTGCTTTGCTGGATGTCGATGCCCTGATTGCCTTATTGGCAAAGGGAATGAACAGTCAGCACTGAGTAAGAGTACAGGTATTTAACTTCTGGGTAGGAGCTCGGCATGAGTAATTTAACAGCACAATCCGCTAAAACTAAAGAAGTCACAGACTTAGTGCTGCAATGGGTGACCTTTAAACTGCAGGAAGAAACCTACGGTATTAACGTCATGCAGGTGCAGGAAGTTTTGCGCTATACAGACATAGCTCCGGTTCCTGGCGCACCAGATTATGTGATGGGTATTATCAATTTGCGTGGCAACGTGGTCACAGTGATAGATACCCGTGCCCGTTTTGGTTTACCGCCGTCAGAAGTCACTGACAACAGCCGTATTGTAATCATTGAATCTGAGCGTCAGGTCATTGGCATTATGGTCGACAGCGTGGCTGAAGTGGTTTACCTGAAGCAGTCCGAAATTGATACAGCTCCAAACGTAGGTACAGACGAAAGCGCTAAATTTATTCAGGGCGTGTCGAACCGTGATGGCGAGTTATTGATCCTGGTGGATCTGAATAAGCTGCTGTCTGATGATGAATGGGAAGAGATCCGTAGCATTTAATGGCTAATTTTCTGACTGAATTTTCATGGATATGGCTGCTGGGGATCGCAGCCATTTTATTGCTTTCTGTAGTGATGGCTGTTGTTGCTTCTCGTCAAACGAAGAAGCTGCTGACTATTATCAACGAAAACGCTGCGGCCAGTTGGCAGCAGCAACAAAACCTTGAACTAGTGAGTCAGCAATTGGAACAACAGGCACAGCAGCTCAAACGTGCCTATCAGGATGTAGAAGAGTTACGCTCGACCGTGATTGGTGTAGGCCAGCGTGTGTTAACTATGGAAAGCCATTTAGGCCAGGGAATGCAGCAGGTCGCTGAACTGGCTGAACAACAAAAATCTCTGCATTTGTTTGATCCGGAATCAAAAATTTACAGCAGAGCGATGAAAATGGTTCATTTGGGTGCCAGCCTGGATGAAATTATGCTCGAATGTGAACTACCTCAGGCGGAAGCCGAACTGCTTTTTAACCTGCATAAGCAATCTAAATAAGCCTTTTAGTTAGTATTAATGACGAATTGTTAATTTGTTTCGTTTTTATCAAATTATTCATATTTACAATATTGTCACCTTTATTTGTGCTATCGGGAATAATTTTATTTTGCTGGATAAATAACCAGTTTTGATTAGACTGACTTTGGGATTTCCCCAAGGAGTCACTATGAAAAACAAGATCTTAGGTCACATCTCACTCAGTATGCTCGCATTTGCAGTATTAGCGGGATGTGGTTCGGATGATAAAGACGAATTACCAACAGTGTCAGTTGCAGCAGCAGTTGCATTAAAAGAAAACCGAACAACCACCATAGCTGCCACAGCAACAGATGATGATGGAATTATCAGCTACAGTTGGACCCAGGTATCAGGACCTACGCTCAGCCTTAGCAACGCCTCAACGTCCACTGTGACTGCCACTGCCCCTGCTGTGGATGCCAATGCGGCCGCCGTATTGCGCGTAACCGTCACCGACAGTAGTGATCAAACAGCAACGGCCAATGTTACTGTCAATATTGCCAATAATATTCTGCCCGCTGTTACAGCTGCCTTTGAAAGTGCAGCTGAAAAATCAGCTGTCACCCTTACTGCTGTTGCAACAGACACAGATGGCGAGATTACGGCCTATAACTGGACACAAACCGCAGGCCCGGCCGTCACTCTGACTGGCGCTGATACCGCAGCGCTCAGCTTTACTGCTCCCAGTGTCACGGAAGATACAGAATTAGCTTTTAGTGTCACAGTCACAGATGACGATGAAGAAACATCATCAGTCGCAGGTGTGGTTACCGTCACTCAGATGATGACAACCTTTACCCTGTCAGGAACTGTGTCTGATGCGTCCTTCGCCAATGCCCAAATCAGTGGCGTACTGGCGGGTGAAACCTTTAGCACAACGGCTGACGCAGCAGGTGTTTTCAGTTTACCGTTACAAGCTGATGATGATGAAACCAACTTATTTGCCAATATCACTGCACGCTCTGCTACGGTAACTGGCCTGGAGTTCTATAAGTTTGTGCCAAACCTGACGGCAGATGCTGCGGTTGTAGTACCGTCATCTGTGGTCGCGAAAGTGTCGTCTGTATTTGCCAGCTTACTTGGTTCTTCACCCATGGCTGAAGCCGATAGCTCAAACAATATCGCTATTAATGCGGTATCAACGGCTTTGTATTCGCTGATTATTACCGGGAATGGTGGCGTTGCTCCTGCTGATCTGAGTAGCTTTACTCTGGTAGAAAAATCGGTAAGTCCTGATGAGCTTATTGAAGCTGCGGCAGTGGTAAAGCTTATTGCACAAGGCGGCGCTTTTGCTTTGCCTGATGGTGTGACCAATGTGCTTGAACTGCTGACCAATACAGAAGCGTACAACAGTTACGTCGCTGCAGCTGAAGTTACAACACCAGGTATTATCACGACCACTATAGCGGAAATCATCGCCGATCCTGAGTTAACTCCTCCTGTGGATGAAAGCAGTTTAGCTAATACTTACTTTGAAGTATTCCCCGCAGCTGAAGGTTTCTTATCCCGTGGTGGGAACAGATATGACTTCAATGCCGATGGTACAGGTGCAGAAACTTATGGCCGCGGTGTCGATGAGTTTGACTGGGAACTGATAGATGGCGTCATTGAGTTAAGTTACACCGGAGATTCAGGCCCTTATTCTTATCCGACGACTGCGGTCGGTGTGGCAGGCCTAACTCAGGAGCAGGTGACACAACTGCGTGGTGCCGGGTTTAATCAGGTCGAGGTGAGACGTATTCCATCTGCGGCTTCAATGAAGCGAATCATTGAAGGTGAGAAAATAGATACTTATCGCATCACCTCTTCAGTGCTTGAAGTTCTGACGCCGGTGCAGCTACCTGGAGGCACTATCATTTCTACTCAGGGTATTACGCTGGAAACCACTTCAGATCAGTTGCTGCGTAATGCAGATAAATTAGGTGACGTTAAATTCACCGAAGCTGATATGGCGGGAGACTGGGTGTTTGAACACTATTACTATGCCGGTGACCCGGATTTAGGCTACGCAGGTATGTTCGCTGACATATTTGAAATCAATGCCGACGGCACTGGTATAGCATTGGAGCTGGATAAGAGCTTTGTTTGGGAAGTAAATGAACAAGGCACCTTTGTAGTTACCTTTAGCGATGGCGCCAGTGTTCAGGTCATCAAGCTGGACCAATTAGGTACAGATGTGCAGGTGTTTAGCTCGTCTTATAATGCAGAGGGCAGTTTAGTTGCCGCTGAAGCCGATTATGCGCTGATCCTGGATGGTAGTGATTTTAAAACCTTTGACCATACCAATCCTGAAGACATGTACTGGAATACCACTATTAATACCTGGACTAAAAACTCCTGGAAAGATGGTAATTTATTGTGGAATAACGGTTCTGGTTACTTCGGCTGGCAAACTTTGGAAGATGGTACCGGTTATCAAATGTTTAACTACCAGACCTCTCCCCCTGTTTTTGAACCTATGTTTAACCTTGCGCTGAACTGGACAAAAGAACAAGTCTCTGACAACGAAACTATCGTGAGTCTTAATCGTGCAATGTGTGGAGATGATCAAACGCTGGTGTGTAACAAACGTGACTGGCGCTTATTAAAATCTGGTGACGGTAATTTAGGCCCTCGTATTTACGTATTTGAAGTAGAGCAGCGCAGAAATAGCAGTACATCTCCCTGGTACATAGTGAATGGCCTCGGACCAAGGATTAATATGTACGAAGAAATATCCTTTGATTACTGGAATGAAACAGCAATCACTCCAGAAAGCGCTTCTACTGTTTCTTCAAAATCGACCAGCAACGCTGCCGTAATTGAAAAACCAGTAGTACGTGTAGTGCTGGAACCTACTGAGCAACAACACTCAGGTTTGTAATCTAGCCTTGAGATTAAAAAGCCCGGGTTTTTGTTGCCCGGGCTTTTTTTCAGTTATCACTTCATGTTGTGGTCTTTTTTAACTAAATGGCTATAGTTTTTGTACAAGGATGACCCATGCCGGGGCTAAGCTATGTATCACCCAACTCTTATCCATCATGGTGCTGTTGACGGAGTTACAGGTTCTTGCCATCAGTATTTTTTCAACGAACAACAAAGCGTTCTGATCGATTGTGGCTTGTTTCAAGGCGTAGAGCAGGGCAGGGGCAAAGCTGGTGCCGATTGTGCTCAAATTGATTTTCCTCTCGATGGTATTCAGGCGCTGCTGCTTACTCACGTGCATATTGATCACGCCGGTCGTATTCCTTATCTGATAGCCGCAGGTTTTCAAGGACCAATCTATTGCAGCAAAGCATCAGCAGTACTGCTGCCGCTGGTGTTAGAAGACGCATTAAAAATGGGCATCACCAGAGATAAAAAACTGATCAGTGGTTTTCTCAATGCAGTATCACGTCAACTGCGGCCTTGTGACTATAACTGCTGGTATGAATTAGAAGGGAGCTTATCAGGTGTGCAGGTTTGTTTTCAGAACGCTGGACATATTTTAGGTTCGGCTTACGTAGAAATTCGTCATCAAATCCCAGCTGTAGATCCGGATCAACTGTCAGGCTTGTACAAAGCTGTTTTTTCGGGCGATTTGGGAGCCCGTGATACACCATTATTGCCTGATCCAACACCACTTGAAGATGCTGATTTATTGGTGCTTGAAAGCACTTATGGTGATAAAAATCACCAAGACCGTAAAAACCGGCAGCAGCGCTTACAGCAGGTATTGGAAAAAGCACTGAGTGATAATGGCACAGTGCTGATCCCTGCGTTTAGCATAGGTCGCACTCAGGAATTGTTGTACGAGTTGGAAGATATTATTCATCGTATGCAGGGCCAGGTTATTCATCAAGAGCTGAACTGGGAGCAACTGGATATTATTGTCGATTCGCCCCTGGCCGCTGACTTTACCTCTGTATACAAAGAGTTAAAACAGTTCTGGGATGACGAAGCAAAACAGAGAGTACAAAGTGGACGGCACCCATTGCAGTTTGAACAACTCTTGACCGTGAAAAGTCATGATGATCACCAAAAAGTAGTCCAACATTTAGCAGATACTGGCAGGCCAGCGATAGTGATAGCTGCCAGCGGTATGTGTGCTGGCGGCAGGGTTGTGAACTATCTGAAGGCATTGTTAGGTTCACAGCGCCATCAAATTTTGTTTATGGGTTATCAGGCGCGTGGAACTCCGGGGGCTGCATTACTTAAGTATGCAAAAACAGGGGGTTATCTGCAACTCGATGGTGAGAACTACCCAATACTGGCTGAAGTGCTACAACTTAGTGGTTATTCTGCTCATGCCGACCAACAAGACTTATTGCATTTTGTCGGGCAGATGCACAAAGCACCTGAACAAATCCGCTTAGTGCATGGCGATACAGAAGCAAAACTTGAACTGAAAAAGCAGTTGGAAGCCAGAGGCCATAATGTGGTGATAGGTTAATTGTACTCTGACCTAAATTACTTAAGTTAGTGTTCAGCCAGCCTGTTTTACTCTGCCGCCACAAGATAAATTCTGATACCATTTCAGCAGTTTCAGTTTCATTCAAATGGATGTAGTGATGATCAAAGTATTGAGTGTGTTTGGTACCAGACCCGAAGCCATCAAAATGGCACCTCTGGTTAATTTGTTAAAAGAAACCCCGGGCATTGAAAGCAAAGTTTGTGTGACGGGCCAACACAGAGAAATGTTGGATCAGGTGCTGAAGCTGTTTAACATAGTTCCGGATTACGATCTGGCTATTATGAAAGCTGGTCAGGATTTATATGATGTCACCACCAGTATTCTTTTAAATATCAAAGCTGTCTTACGCGATTTCAAACCCGATATAGTGTTAGTACATGGCGATACCAGTACCACTTTTGCTGCAGCTTTAGCCTGTTATTATGAAAAAACTGCAGTAGGCCATGTTGAAGCAGGGCTTCGTACTGGCAATATTTATAGCCCTTGGCCAGAAGAAGCCAACCGCAAGTTAACTGGTGCTTTGACTAAACTGCATTTCGCACCAACGGAGACGTCAAAACAGAACCTGCTGAAAGAAAACATTGATGCTGCAGGCATAGTGGTGACTGGCAATACGGTGATTGATGCTTTGCATCAGGTGGTGGCAAAAATTGATGGCGATGCTAATTTAACCAAAAACTTCGAGCAACAATTCCCCTATGGCTTAAACGGCCGTCGTTTAGTTTTGGTGACAGGCCACAGACGCGAAAGTTTTGGTGATGGTTTTGAGCAAATTTGCGCAGGCTTAAAACAAATTGCCCAGCAATTCCCCGACACAGATGTAGTCTACCCTGTGCATTTAAACCCTAACGTACGCGAACCTGTATTTCGTTTGTTAAGCGACACGTCCAACGTGCATTTAATAGAACCCCAGGATTATCTGCCTTTTGTTTACCTGATGAGCCGCAGCACAGTAGTGCTTACCGACTCGGGCGGTATTCAGGAAGAAGCACCATCTTTGGGCAAACCTGTATTAGTGATGCGCGACACCACAGAGCGTCCTGAAGCAGTAGCGGCTGGTACAGTCAAACTGGTAGGCACTGATGCAGATGTGATAGTGCAAGAAGTCAGCCGATTATTAACTGATAAAGCCTATTACGAACAAATGAGTTATGCCCATAACCCTTATGGCGACGGCAAAGCTTGTGCTCGTATTATTGAGGCAATTCAAGCTCTTTACGCGTCTTAATCCCGTTAAATAAAATGCCAGTATGTTGCATTAATTGGTTATTTTTGAAGCTAATTAGTGCAATTCAATGTATTGACTTGAAGCTTCTTTTTGCCTCAACTAATGTTGCTTGGTGAATTGAACGGAGCTTCAGGATGAAAAATTATACGCTGGTCGCTGTAGTTTTATTGCTAACAGGATGTGGTGGTGGTGATGGAGGTAATGAAAACCCTCCGCCACCAACGAGCTACACAGTTCAAGCTTCAGCTGGCACTGGTGGCGGTATTAGCCCGGTCAGCCGAACCGTTAACTCCGGGCAAACTGCCACTTTTACTGTCACAGCTGAAGACAGCCACAGTATTCAAAGCGTTACAGGCTGTGCAGGCACTTTATCAGGGCAAACTTATACCACGGGCCCTGTCACTGCAAATTGCACTGTAGCAGCAACCTTTGTGCTGAAAACCTTCGCCGTAACCTCAGAGGTCTCAGCTGGCGAAGGGCAAATTACTCCAGCGAGCCGTACTGTCAATTACGGCGACACAACAACATTTAATCTAAGCCCCGCAACTAATTTTGAAATTGAGTCGGTATCCGGATGTGACGGTAGCCTCAATGGCGCTGTTTACACAACGGCCGCTGTCACAGCAAATTGTACAGTACAAGCCCGCTTTAACCCTATCGCAGTGGCAGGCAGCAACGAAGTGACAGGGGAGCAACTTGGTGCTGAAGTAACAGAAGATAACGGCTGGACCTTTGGTGCCGACACTGTAGGTTTTATCCCTGATAGCGATGTAGCCGGTTCTCCGGTAAGTTTGTTACAAGGTTACCATGCACTTTATCCTTTATTTGATTTTGAGCTGGTTAAAGGCGATGAGGGTACAAGTGCTGGCGTAGTGCTTAGTTTTGAAGCCCCGGTTCCTGAAGGTTCAGTGGTTCTGAAATTTGGCCCACAAACTGCTGGGGCAGAACCACAATGGTACGAAGTTGACGAAACTTTATATAGCTTCTCAGAAAACAGACGCAGCCTTACTTTGTCTGTGACTGATGGTGAATTAGGAGATGATGACCTCACGGTAAACGGCTATATCAAGGATCCCGTTGCTATTGCTGCGCAGTTGCCTTCGTCTACCGGGACATTCTTCCCTATCACTATTTATATGACTGGAGCAGGCCTGCAGCCAATCTATAATCTGGTATCGGCCGAGGAAAATACTTCAGCTGTCATCGAGCTTGCTGTGCCAACAGGCTATCAGATCAGCGATGTCAGTGCCGAAGGCTGTGATGGAGCCCTTAACGGCACCCTCTATATCACAGATCCTATTACTGCCCAGTGTCATATTGAGGTTGATTTGGAAGTAGCCCGTTTCGTTGTCACTGCAACTCAGTCTGAAGGGGGCAGGATCAGCCCCAACCAGCAAACAGTGAATTATGGCGATAGCACCGAATTTACGCTGACACCTGACGAAGGTTTTCAAACCGACTCAGTAACGGGCTGCGCAGGCAGCTTAAGCGGTGGAACCTATACCACTGGTGCTATTACTGCAGCTTGTAGTGTTTCTGCAAGCTTTATCCCGGCGGACAGTTTAATAGTCACAGTACAAAGTGACGAAGGCGGGCAGGTTTCACCTCAGCGTTATGTCGGTATGGCAGGAGACAGCGTTAGTTTTGAACTCATGCCTGACTCAGGTTATTCCATTGCATCAGCAACAGGTTGTGCAGGGACCTTAAACGGTAATCTCTATGAAATTGAGTCTTTGACTGAAAGTTGTACTTTGGTTGTAGATTTTGAGCTGCAGCAAGTGATTGTCACTGTCCAATCTAATGCTGGTGCCACCATAGACCCAATGAGCGCTGTAGGTGCTTATGGCACACAGATCAGCATTAGTATTATTCCGGACCAGGGTTATACCCTGAGCTCAGTTACAGGCTGTGATGGCTCATTAAATGAGTCCGATCCAACCAACTATGTGTATACCACTGGGGCTCTGACAACAAATTGCCAGGTCAACGTAGTGATGGCTATTCAAACTATTCTGGTATCAACAGAAGTGCTTACAGGGCAGGGGCAGATCAGCCCAAGCAGCCTGCAGGTCAATTATGCCCAGCAAGCTGAATTTACTATTACGCCTGCTGGCGGCTATGGCATCGACTCAGTGCAAGGATGTGCAGGGGCACTACAGGGAAATCTGTATCGGACTTCACAAATCACTTCGCCTTGTACAGTGAGTGCGAGCTTTACTCTGCAGGGCAGTGGTGTAGTTCCAGATCCACTGCTGGCCGCGGCAATTTTAGAAACACTGAGTTTACCCGTTGAGCATGAATTAACAGCAGAAGATTTAGCTCTGTTAACCAGCCTAAGTGCTAACTCTGTCGACATTCTTGATTTAGCAGGGCTTGAATTTGCTACTTCGTTGCATACCTTACAGCTCAATTCTACGCTGGTATCAGATTTGACACCGCTTGCCGACTTACCTTTAACCGAACTGAGGCTGAATTTTACTCAGGTAGCTGATCTGACACCTTTGGCCGGCAGTCCTTTACAAGATCTTTGGTTATCAGGCACGCTGGTTAACGATATTAGCGCTTTGAGCAACATGGACATTCGGTTTATCGACTTGTCGGGTACCGACGTTTCAGATATCTCAGTCGTCTCGGGCTGGCAAGACCTATACGCTCTGCAGTTATCGGATACCAAAGTGCTGGATTTAACGCCGGTAGTCAGCTCAGGTATACGCAATCAAAATACAAAATGGGTGCAGGTATACGGCTGCCTGTCGTTAAAGGGCTATTCGCGTTCGCAGTTAGCTATAAACGAGCTAGAAGCGCTGGATGTCAGTGTGGATGCTTATGATAAATCTGTGTTTAACAAAGGCAGTTGCCCAAATACAGTTTCCAATACCACAGCTAACCTTGACGCCAGTTTTCCTGAAGCTGGTGGACAACTGGAATTAGTGTGGAGTGTCACTAATCCTTGGGATAACGGTGCCTGGCGCTGTTCCATTCATTTTAATCTAGATTTGCAACAAGCCCGTGAAGCCAGAGAAGCAATTGACAATTGTGATCTGGACACCACATTTGCCTTAAGTTATGCCGGCTCAGCTGTGAAGCCATCCGTAGTTTTTGAAGATGGTTTAGGCGGAAAAGTGCAGGCTGATGCTGAGCGTCTGGTCGCCTCTGATCGAGCTGCTATCGCCACTTATGACAGTTACGACTGGGGCCAGGTGGTGCTCAAAACAAATCCGAAACTCGTCGCTCAAAGAGAAGCTTTATTGCGTATTCACGTCACAGCCAACGCTAATGCGTCAATCCCGGACGTTGACGTTGTATTAACGCCCATTGTTGGTAATGCTGTAACGCTTGCCGCTACAGCACCAGTGCAATTGCCCAGGGATAAAATCCATGCGAGTCTGGATAGCAGCTATAAGGTTATAGTGCCTGCTAACTATATGGTTGCTGGTTTATCCGTAGATATTCTGGTCGATAATCAAGTAGTAGAGCAAATTAGCCCTGCATTTGCTGAAGTGAATACTTTGTCTATGTATATAGTGCCTATAGAGGTGGAAGGCCTAGCACCTGTGGTACCTGAACTCACAGTGCTAAATCAGGATTTAAAATCGTTTTGGCCTTTTGATACCGTAGAACTGAGAGTGACCGAACCATTGGTGGTGGAAGAATCATCTCCGGTAGATTTAGGTGACATGTTGGACGATTTAACCTTCATGGCAGAAAACCAATCGTCAGATGTTTATTTCTATGGCTATGTAGCTGGTTCAAAAGTTGGCAGCGGCCAGGGAGGCTTAGCCTATCGCCCTGGTAAAACAGGGGTAGGTATTGATAATGACTCAGGCAGTGGTATTCACGCACACGAGCTTGGTCATAATTTAGGCCGGCCACATGTAGATTGTGGCGATCCAGAAGATTCTGATTTAAGTTATCCCTACAACACCGAGACCACCGGCAGTGTAGGCCTGAACCTGACTTCAGATACCTTGCTGGCCCCTGAAGATTACACAGACGTGATGAGCTACTGCCAGCCTCAGCATGTCTCGGATTATAACTACGAGCAAGTGCAGGATTTTATCCAAAACAATCCTCCACCTGCTTTTGATGTAGCAGCGCAATCGTCGGAACATAGCGCTGTGTATATCGACGGCCACATTGATGAGGCTGGGCAGTTAACTATTCGAAATTTAATGCCGGTTCAGCATTCCCGCCGCTCCACTACCGAAAAACGTCTGCAGGTGGTGCTGCAGGATATCTCGGGTCAGCGTTTTAATGCCGAATTGAATTTGCCACAGCTTGGCCATGGCAAAGCTAAACAGCAGTTTTTCTATGGCTACTTGCCTGACAAGCAAATCAAACAATTGCAACTGGCTACAGACAAGCAAAGCTGGAGCTTTGAACGCGGCAATGCAGAAATAAAGTTACAACAAAGCATAGCATTAAATAGCCCTGCTGTTGATGTGCAGCTAAAAGGCAATGAGGTCTGTATGAATTGGCCTGCACAACAGTTCGACAGTGCAACCTTGATGCATCATGGCAAGTTAAACTCACTGCTATTGCACAACATCGCAACAAGTGGGCAATGCCGTTTGTTGCGGTCACTGCCAACAGAAGGTGAGTGGGTCATTACCTTGCGCCGTGGTTTAACGGTTAAGCAAATACGACAGCAGCTTAGCCACTAAGTTATTGCGAACAAAATGGCGTCAGATCACATTGTTAACTGCTAACGATGTGATCTGCCCTCCATTTCATGTAAGGCAAGCTTCCGTATCCCGGCTTGTTGGGCTGTTATTTTGATAGACAAAAACAGCAGAATTAGCTAAAGTCGCCGCGGTTTTTTGAAGTATTAAAAAAACGTTAAGGACCACTGGCATCAGGATGTGCAGAATTCTCATCAGGTTTACTTCTGACATCCTAGTATTTTTAAATAAACTCGTTAAAAATGAACAAGATCCGCTGGATACTGTTTGTTTATTAAATGCATTATTAAAAATTGCGTCTGATAACTGTTCATCGAGCAGTCAGTCATGATCAGGTATATCCAGTTTCTGCTTGGAAAAACGAGCAAAGCAGGTAAACTAAACGGGTTTTTGCTGGACCTAACAAATATAATATCTGGAGTTGTAGCGTGCTAAAACTGTTTAAAACTTGTGTATTGGCTGCATTGTTTACTGCCTTGCCTGTGTCTGCTGTGACACCTTCTCCTGCAATGATCGCGCAGTTTCAAAATTTATCTCCTGCCGAGCAGCAGCGTTTAGCTAAGCAATACGGTATAGAATTACCCACGGGTTCAGCTGGAGCAGCAGTAACACAACAGGCACAGCCCGAGGTACTGGTGCCAGCACCAGCACCAGTACAACAATCATCTACTACAGACTCTACTCCAGTCACTGCAAACACATCTACAAAACGCTTTGGTATGGCGATGTTTAATTCTAAGGTCAGCACTTTTGCTCCAGTGGATAATGCACCTGTGCCAGAGAACTACAGATTAGGCCCGGATGACATTCTGTTGCTGCAATTATTTGGCAAACAGAACAGCAGCACTGAGCTTATTGTTGATCGCAATGGCACTGTAAATTTACCTGAAATTGGCCCTGTCAGTATTAGCGGTTTAACAGTAGGTCAAGCGTCTGGCATCATTAGCAATAAAGTACGTGAAGCCATGATGGGTGTAGATGCTGCTGTCACTATGGGCAAATTACGCACCATCAATATTTTTGTCGCTGGTGAAGCAAAAACTCCCGGCATGTATGCGGTTTCAGCTTTAACTACAGTTACTCAATCTTTATATGTCGCTGGTGGTGTATCTGACATCGGCAGCTTACGCGATATTCAAGTAAAAAGGGCGGGCCAAACCGTAGGTCGTTTTGATTTATACGACTTACTATTGCGTGGCGACAGCACAGGTGATTTGCAGTTACAGCACGGTGATGTTGTTTTCATTGCTCCAGTGAAAGCTACAGTGCAAATTGCTGGCGAGATTAAACGCGCTGCTATATATGAAATTAAATCCGGCGATAGCATAGATACCTTATTGAGTATGGCAGGTGGCACCACAGCTGGTGCTTACCCTCAGTCTGTAGTGTTAGAACGTTACAACAGCAATAACCTGCGCGATTTAATCAATTTAGATTTAACCAATGCAGTAAACCGTCAAATGGCATTACGAGACGGTGACGTTTTGCGTATAGCTGAAACTTCACCTCGTATAGAAAATGTAGTCACTATTGCTGGTGCTGTAGTTCGCCCAGGTTTTTATGCCTGGCAACAAGGTATTAAAGTTTCCGACTTGATTAAATCTTTTTGGTCAGATGTGCATTTAACTGCCGACCTGGATTACGCCCTTGTTGTACGAGAAATCAATAATGCTGGTGATGTTAAAGTGCTACAGTTTAATTTAGCTAATGCAATTAACCATCCAGTCAGCGAAGCCAACATTGAGTTAAAACCACGCGATCTTATTTTGGTATTTCATCATGCCAACGAAACCATACAACGTGATAAGTTAAATGCTTATATCCGTGCAGAAATCACACAACGTTATAGTTTGCCTGCCGATGTAAAATGGACAGCAGAAGATGATTTATCTTCTAAAGCTTTCCAAAGTATGTTGGGTTATGACAATCAAGTCGAGGCAATGCAAGGGCAAGCCGGGAAATCGTCAACAGCAGGTGAATTGCGCATTGTCGATTCGCAAACGACAACAAACCAAAATTCTGTGGGGGCAGTTGTTGCTAATCCAGATTTAGGCAGAGGTGCTTTGCCTGCGATTATGCAACGGATGATGAGTCAGTTATTCCGTGACAAAAACATATTGGCTTTATCTGCCAGCTTTAATAGAACAGAGCTACTTTACCCTATACTGAAAAAACTGAAAATGCAGGTTCGCGGTGGCACCGACCCACTAATTATCTCTGTGAATGGGGAAGTCAAAGTACCAGGTGATTACCCATTAACCGAAGGTGCGAATGTAGTCAGTTTAATTGCTGCGGCAAGTGGCTTAACTGAATCAGCTTTTTTAAGCCGAGCTGAGCTCACTCGTGCAGTGATCGCTTCCGATAGCAACAGCATAGCCGTGAATAACATCGCTATAGATTTAAATAAGGTATTTTCCAAAGAAGATGTTGTGGCTTTGCAGCAAAGAGACAGGTTAAATGTCTTCCCAATACCTGACTGGAATATTAATCGCACCATTGAAATTCGTGGTGAGGTGAAGTTTCCTGGCCGCTACACTATTCAGCGTGGTGAAACCTTATCTGATGTATTAGAGCGCGCTGGCGGCTTAAACCGTAGTGCTTTTATGGCGGGTGCTATTTATACCCGCGAAGATATAAAAGAGCGTGAGCGGGTACAAACCAAAAAGCTTGCACAGCAACTGCGAGCCGACATAGCCACTAAAGGTTTGTCTGAATCTGGCATGAGCAGCACTCCGCAAGATGCATTATTTATGATTAAGCAGTTGGAAGACCAACCTCCTATAGGTCGTTTAGTCATCGACTTACCTTCTATTTTGGCTGGGCAGCCGGATTATGATGTCCAGGTTCAAAATGGTGATCTGCTATATGTACCTCGTATCGACAACACTGTATCTGTAGTAGGTGAAGTACAACATTCAAGTAGTCATAGATTTCAGCCAAATCTTTCGGTTGATGATTATTTAAAGCTTGCAGGCGGCACTCGTAAACGTGCTGATGACGAACGTGTTTATGTGATTAAGGCTGACGGATCTGTAATGATGCCTGAACAGAATGGTTGGTTTGCAGTGAAAGATATTGGGTTGGAACCAGGAGATACAGTAGTCGTTCCTGTTGATACAGAATACAAGGATAACCTAACTCTTTGGGGCCAGTTCACTCAGATTTTTTATCAAAGTGCTGTTGCTATTGCTGCTTTAAATACGTTCTAAGGGCTGCAGGAAATGGCCCGAGACTGGTATTTGGTATATAGCAAACCAAGGCAAGAGCGGCTGGCGCAGCTGCATTTACAGAATCAAGATTTTATTGTGTTTTTACCTACATATGGCAATGCAAAACTAAAAGCTGGGCATATAACAACAGCCATTAAGCCGCTTTTTCCCCGCTATTTATTTATCCAGGCGAAAAATAGCGATGCTTCGCTTTGCTCGGTGAGATATACCAAAGGGGTTGCAGATTTTGTACGTTTTGGTAGCCAGTTAGCTGTAGTGCCTCAAAATTTGATCGATCAAATAGCAAAAGTACAGCGTTGTGAAGTAACAAAACCTCTGTTTTGTAGTGGTGACAAAGTTCAAATTGCCGAAGGGCCTTTTAGTGGTTTTTCAGCAGTTTTTCAAATGCCAAAAGCACAAGACCGCTGTTTGGTATTATTAGAATGGTTAGGCCAAAACCTGGTTGCTAATGTAGCCCTTAGTCAATTAGCAGAAATTCACTAAGTAGTTTTTACAGCATAAACATACCCTTGGTAACAGAGGTTTCAGTGGATCAAACCAAAAGCGCTATAGAGTAAGGCTAAATGGTGAGATACAAAGTACCACACTGCAACGTCAGAAGCTTAGGGATAACATTCAGCTTTTGGGGGCTGTAACCCAAGGGCGGTAGCGTATCTAAAGTATGAGCATATGATAACTAACGATCCAATGTTAAAAAACAATACCGACGCCGGGTTTGCAAATAATCCGGTGGACGATGAAATAGATTTACGAGAGCTGTTTAGCGCTATATGGCAAGGTAAGCGAATTATTATAGCTACTACTTTTGTATTCACATTAGCATCAATATTTTATGCATTAAGTTTACCTAATATATATAAAAGTGAAGTATTGTTGGCGCCAATATCTCAAGATAGTGGTTTGAAAATACCCGGTCAGCTTGGTGGTTTGGCAGCTTTGGCAGGGGTTAATTTAGGTACGGCTGGCGGTGATAAAACCGGCCTGGCGCTAGAGGTATTAAAATCACGCGAATTTATCGGCCGCTTTATCACGCAGCATGACTTGTTTATCCCCGTTATGGCTGCAGAAGGCTGGAACCGTGCTGATAACAGTTTAGTTATTGACGCCGATAGCTACGATGTAGCAACAAAGCAATGGGTACGCGAGGTTAAGCCACCATTTCAGCCCAAGCCAAGCTTGCTGGAAACACACGAAGAATTGTTAGAACTGCTCTCAGTGTCACAAGATAAAGAAAGCGGCATGGTTAAGCTGTCTATTCAACATTACTCGCCGTACATTGCGCAACAGTGGGCCAGCTGGCTGGTACAGGCAATTAATAATGAAATGCGCCAGCGTGACCTTACCGAAGCCAAAAATAGTATTGCTTACTTAACCGACCAATTAGAAAAAACCAATATTGCGGATATGCGCACTATGTTGTTCTCACTAATTGAAGAGCAAACCAAAACGCTAATGCTGGCCAATGTACGCGAAGAATATGTATTTAAAACAGTGGATCCGGCAGTGGTGGCAGAGAAAAAGGATAAACCGGCTCGTGCATTAATTTGCATATTAGGTGTAATGCTAGGCGGCATGTTGTCGATACTTGTGGTACTAGTGCGTTATTTTAGTAATAAAGAATCAGGCAATAAAATATGAAAATTTTGGTAACCGGTGGTGCAGGCTTTATTGGTTCTGCGGTTGTCCGTCATGTGATTAACCAGACTGATGATAGTGTAGTTAATATTGATAAACTAACTTATGCTGGCAATGTAAACTCGGTAGCTACTGTTGCTGATAGTAATCGTTATCTGTTTGAATGTGCGGATATTTGTGATGCTGCTGCGATGCGGGTTTTATTTGATAAACACCAACCCGATGTAGTAATGCATCTGGCAGCTGAGAGCCACGTTGATCGCTCTATTGACGGCCCTGCAGCTTTTATTGAGACTAATATTGTTGGTACTTATGTACTTTTGGAAACGGCTCGTCAGTACTGGAAAGACTTACCTGAGGAGCGTAAAGCCGCCTTTCGCTTTCATCATATCTCAACCGACGAAGTGTACGGTGATTTGCATGGCACAGATGATTTGTTTACTGAAACCACACCCTACGCACCAAGTAGCCCTTATTCGGCCAGTAAAGCCAGCTCTGATCATTTAGTGCGGGCCTGGCAGCGTACTTATGGCTTACCTGTTATTGTGACCAACTGCTCTAATAATTACGGCCCTTATCATTTTCCGGAAAAACTAATACCGCTGATCATTTTAAATGCTTTAGCCGGTAAGCCATTACCAGTTTATGGCAAGGGTAATCAAATCCGCGATTGGCTGTATGTAGAAGATCACGCCTGTGCGTTGTACAAGGTAGTAACTAAAGGTGAAGTAGGCGAAACCTATAACATCGGCGGCCATAACGAAAAACAAAATATAGAAGTGGTGCATGCCATCTGTGAGCTAATGGACGAACTTGCTCCAATGCACGAACGTGGTTTCCCACAAAACACTAAACACTCATCACTTATCACTCACGTAACGGATCGCCCCGGCCATGACTTACGCTACGCCATCGACGCCAGCAAAATAGATCGTGAACTTGGTTGGAAGCCGGAAGAAACCTTTGAAACCGGTTTACGCAAAACCGTGCAGTGGTACCTGGATAACAAAACCTGGTGGCAAGCGGTATTAGACGGTAGTTACCAATTAGAACGTTTAGGGCAGGGAGTTTAGAAAATGAAAGGTATCATACTCGCTGGCGGCTCTGGTACTCGGTTGTATCCAATTACTATGGGGGTGTCTAAGCAGCTATTGCCTATTTATGACAAGCCCATGATTTATTATCCACTTTCAGTACTAATGCTTGCCGGTATTCGAGACATTTTAATTATCACTACACCTGAGGATCAGCCAGCCTTTCAGCGTTTATTAAAAGACGGCTCGCAGTTTGGGATTAACCTTTGTTACAAAGCACAACCTTCTCCTGATGGTCTAGCTCAAGCGTTCATTATTGGTGAAGATTTTATTGGTAAAGATGATGTGTGTTTGGTTTTAGGGGATAACATTTATTATGGTCAGGGGTTTACACCAAAACTTAAAGAAGCAGTATCTAAAGCAAAAGACGGCAAAGGTGCAACAGTTTTTGGTTATCAGGTGAAAGATCCTGAGCGTTTTGGTGTAGTAGAGTTTGATACTGATATGAAAGTTATTTCGATAGAAGAAAAACCTATCGAGCCTAAGTCGCACTTTGCTGTTACCGGTTTGTACTTTTATGATAATCGAGTCATAGAAATAGCTAAACACGTAACTCCCAGTCAGCGAGGTGAACTGGAAATAACCTGTGTTAACAACGCCTATTTAGAATTAGGCGAACTTAATGTTGAGCTACTAGGACGAGGTTTTGCCTGGTTAGATACAGGCACGCATGAAAGTTTATTGGAAGCTGCCCAATTTGTTGAAACACTTGAGAAACGCCAGGGGTATAAAGTTGCGTGCTTAGAAGAAATTGCCTACAACCGTGGTTGGCTTACCAGAGCGCAATTGATAGAAACAGGTACTTTGATGAGTAAAAATAGTTATGGTCAATACTTACTCGGTGTTGCTGAGGGTAAGGTATGAGTTTAATACATCTTATTGATCTACAGTCTTTAGGAGACGAACGTGGTTCTTTGGTATCAATTGAGGCAAATAATCATATCCCTTTTGAAGTAAAACGTGTTTATTATATTTCACAGACAAAACAGGGTGTTTCTCGAGGTTTTCATGCGCATAAAAACCTTCAGCAGTTAGCCGTTTGTGTAGCTGGTAAGTGCCGTTTACTATTAGATGATGGGATTTCTAGAGAATCAGTCTGGCTAGATTCTTCCAACAAAGGTTTGTTTATAGGTAACAACGTTTGGCGAGAGATGCATGATTTTAGTGCTGACTGTGTTCTTTTGGTTTTAGCTAGTGAGCATTATGATGAATCGGATTACATCCGCGACTACTCGCTTTTTTGCGCGAAGGTAAGAGAATGAGTTTTATCCACCAGTTAGCTGATGTAGCTAAATGCGAAATAGGTGTTGGTACCAACGTATGGCAATTTGTCGTTATCCTTAAAGGTGCTTCGATTGGTAGTAACTGTAATATTTGTGCCCACAGCCTAATCGAAGGTGATGTGATTATTGGTGACAACGTTACAGTTAAGTCTGGGGTGCAGTTATGGGACGGTACACGAATTGGTAAAAATGTGTTTATTGGTCCAAATGTTACTTTCACTAATGATATATTCCCAAGGTCAAAAGAATACCCTGAAAGCTTTATTGGTATAACCGTAAATGATTTTGCCAGTATCGGTGCCAATGCGACAATACTTCCAGGTGTCACTATAGGTGAGTCAGCTATGATTGGAGCTGGTTCCGTTGTAACTAAAGATGTTCCAGCTAAAGCTGTAGTTGTTGGAAATCCTGCAAAAATTATCAGGTTTTTAGAATGATCCCATTTTTAGATTTAAAACAAGTCAACGCAGTATATCGTGAAGAATTGGTAGCTGCTGCTACGCGTGTAATCGATTCCGGTTGGTATATTCAAGGTGAAGAAGTAAAGAAATTCGAACAGAGTTTTGCTGACTATTGTGGAACTAAGCACTGTATCGGCGTTGCGAACGGACTTGATGCGCTTATTTTAGTACTACGTGCCTGGAAAGTGCTCGGTAAGTTAAAAGACGGTGATGAAGTTATTGTACCGGCCAATACTTACATTGCTAGCATTCTTGCTATTACGGAGAATAAATTAAAGCCTGTACTTGTTGAGCCTGATCCACATACGTTCAACATTTGTCCTGCTAATATTTTGTCAGCAATAAGCAAGAACACAAAAGCTATACTTGCTGTTCATCTGTATGGTCAGTTAGCGGCAATGCCTGAGATTATGGCTATTGCATCAGAGCATAATCTTCTTGTGTTAGAAGACTCAGCTCAGTCTCATGGCGCTACAATTTTAGGTAAGAAAGCCGGTAACTGGGGGCATGCATCCGGTTTTAGTTTTTATCCAGGAAAAAATTTAGGCGCATTGGGTGATGCTGGTGCAGTGACTACTAGTGATGATGAATTAGCTCAAACAATTCGGGCATTAGGCAACTATGGTAGCCATAAAAAATATGAAAACCTTTATCAAGGCGTAAACAGCCGGTTGGATGAATTACAAGCTGCATTGTTAACTGTGAAACTGAAACATTTAGATGTTGAGATGCAACGTCGTCGTGAAGTCGCTATAGCCTATGCCAATGAAATTAATAACCCCTTAATTCGCCTACCAATAAATAAAGGGGTTAGTTTGGAAAATTTAGAGAGCCATGTTTTCCATTTGTTTGTAGTCCGCACCAAAAACCGTTCTGCTTTACAGCAGCATTTGTTAGATTCAGGGATCCAGACAGTAATACATTACCCTATTCCACCACATAAGCAGCAAGCTTATAAAGGGTTGGCTGAATTAGAATTAAAGCTAACAGTTGACATGCATAACGAAGTACTAAGTCTTCCTATTAGCCCTGTGATGACTGGCGAGCAGGTTAAAGTCGTAGTAAACGCTTGCAATAGTTTTAAAGGTTAAAATTGACTCTAATCAAAACCAGCTTGCTAAATGGGATAGCAGTAGTTATCAAAATGCTGACCTTGTTGGGGATCAACAAAGTACTGGCTATCTATGTTGGCCCTGCAGGGTATGCTGCAATTGGACAGTTCCAGAACGCAGTTCAAATGATAACTACCTTTGCCAGTGGTGCAATTAATACAGGTGTCGTTAAATATACTGCTGAATTTCATGATAATGAAGAAAAGCAACGAACTGTGTGGCGAACTGCAGGAACTATTGCACTAACTGGTGCTGTGCTGGCGGGGATATCGGTAGCAATACTTAGTAAGTCGTTAGCGGGGTGGTTTTTAAAAGATGAAAGTTACAGCGGTGTTTTTTTATGGTTCGCTGTAACGTTAGTATTTTTTGTATTTAACACGCTGCTTTTAGCAATTCTAAACGGTAAGAAAGAAATTCACCGTTATGTTGTTGCAAATATATCTGGCAGCCTGTTTGCACTGTTCGTGACTAGTTTAATGACAATGCAATATGGTTTATATGGCGCTTTGGTAGCTTTGGCTGTGTACCAGTCTTTAACTTTTTTCGTCACTTTCTCCCTTTGTTACAAAGCAAGTTGGTTCAAGCTAAGATTTCTATTTGGAGCAGTTGATAAGAAAGCGGCTAAAAATTTAGCGAAATATACAGCAATGGCATTAACAGGTGCGGCTTGTGTTCCAGTTAGCCACATTTTGATTCGTAATCACTTAGGGGAGACTTTAGGTTGGGAGTCTGCCGGGTACTGGGAAGCTATGTGGCGGCTAAGCAGTGCTTATCTTATGCTGATAACAACAACGCTTACAGTTTATTTTCTACCCCGTTTTTCAGAATTAAAGGAATCCATAAAAATTAATAAAGAAATATTTAATGGCTACATGCTCATCATGCCTTTATCTATTCTCTGTGGGGTAATTATTTATTGTTTTAGAGAAATCATAATCCGTTTTCTTTTTAGCTCTGAATTCGCCGATATGGAAGTTCTCTTCTTATGGCAAGTGATTGGAGATGTTTTTAAAATTGCGAGCTTTATAATCGGTTATTTTTTTCTTAGCAAAGCTAGATTCAAATTGTTTATGTTTATTGAGGTTTATTTCGCATTCCAATTTTATTTTTTTGTTACATATTTTGTAAGGCATTTTGGTTTGGAAGGAGCCTCAATGGCATATATGTTTAACTACCTGGGGTGTTTTATTTTTGTTCTTGTAATGTTTGTGTTTAGGCCGGAATAATGATTTTAAATTATATAAAAAAAATGGGTAATGAAAGGAATGGATTTTCATATATAGTATATTTATTCTTTATCTATATGAAGAAGTATAATGTTTTTGGTCCTTTTATTTTTGTGATAATGATTATTTATTCTTATTTTTTGTCGGCTCGTTTGTTTGGGATTAGCTTTTTACCTAAGGTATTTTTTAGTAATGGAGTTTTCAGGGTCAGGTTGGTTATCCAGAAAAGAGCATTTTCGATAATAAAAAATGGTTCTTTGATATTCGAGAAATGGAGGTCTGGCAGTTCAACAAGTTTATATCTAGCTGAGGACTCTATACTCGAAATTGAAAATACGTTTACTGTCGGTGATAACTGCAAGATCTCGTTATTTAAGAGCTCTAAGCTCAATATAAAAGGTGGAGCACAGTATCAGTCTTCAGGAATAACTGCTGACACAATAATTTTATGTTTCAAAAGTGTTACTATTGGGGAAGGCAGCATAATATCTTGGAATTGCTATATAACTGACAGTAGCCAACATGAGTTTAACGGGTCTTTACGAATTGAATCTGTTTCCATTGGTGACCACGTGTGGATTAGTGAAAGTGTATCTGTCGGGCCTGGCACTTGTATTGGAAATGGTTCAGTTGTAGGAGCTAAATCATATTTGAATAAAAAGTATCCGAGTAAATCTTTTATTGCTGGCTGCCCCGGAAAAATTAAAGCATCAGATGTTAACTGGAAAAGGTGATTTTTAATTGTATTTGTATAATTAGGGTAATGCTGCAGCTTGTTTGAAATTAGTTCAAAAAAAATCAATTGTTGATTTATTCGTTTTGTATATAACCGAAGGTGTACTATGTCTTATCCTCTTATTTCCGTTATTATTCCTTGCTACAATCATGAGAAATATGTTGAGGACTGTATCCGAAGCGTGTGTGCCCAAACTTATGATAATATTGAATTGATAATAATTGATGATGGTTCTAAGGATGCATCAGTCGAGAGTATTAGGAAGATTGTACTTGAATGTGAAAATCGATTTGTAAGATTCGAATTCAGAACTCGTACAAACATTGGCCTTTGTGGTACTCTGAATGAAGCTTTAGACTGGTGTGAGGGAAAGTTTAGTGTAATTTTTGCATCAGACGATATTATGATGCCAGATCGATTTTCAAAACAAATTAATAAGTTTTCGGAAATGGTTAAGATTGAACCAAACCTAGTAGCAATTTATTCCGGTGTTGAAATGATTGATTCTGAAGGGCAATACGTAAAAGTTAAACATGGAAGTGATAAGTTTTCAGGCTTTGATGAGGCTTTTCTTAGAACTGAATTTCTACCAACCCCAACTTGTATTGTTTTAACTGACAAATTGAAAGCTGCTGGTGGCTTTAACCCAAATTTCATGATAGAGGACTTATTTATTCGTCTAAAGCTTACTGCTGCAAATGGTGTATTTTATACAATGAAGGAACCGCTTGTGAAATATCGACAGCATTCTGATAATATGTCGAGTAAATCGGATTTGATATGGCAAGGGGTGAAAGATATTCTAAGTGAATATAGAGATCATGTCTTGTATGAGAAAGCGTTAGCCATGTCAATGTTGATACAGGCCCATGATGTTCAAAAAGTCAGTAAAATTCACTCTCTCAAACAAATAGGGAAAGCATTGTCTCTTTACCCAAATGTATTTTTTACTAAGTCCCTGGTTAAATTAGTCGCTAAGATGTTTCTGCCTCGGCCCCTTGTAAAATGAATGTATTTATATTGGTATCAAGTGTTGAAAGTATTAAAGTTGAATAAACTATTTTTTTCTTTGGGAGATATCTATTTTCCGAAGTTATTTTTTTTCATTTTTTTATATGTTTATATATTTCAGCCTCCAGTTGTAAATAAATTATTTTATGCTGCTTTTGGCTTTATGATTTTTTTACTTTTTTTTGTTTCGAAGATGAATTATTCTTTTTTGTATTTTAGACGGCTAAAGTATGAAATAACACTAGGATTGTTGTTGGTTTTTTTTAGCGGTTTGAGAGATTTTTTTTCTGGGGAAATAGTCTACTCTGACCGATTTGTTATTTGGTTTTTACAATCACTAATCTTCCCTGTCTATGTTATTTATATTTTTGAAAAGCATATAAAGAAAAAAATTTGTTCATCTACAGATTTGTTAAATTTTATATACTATGTGGTAGCGTTTGCTGGTTTTGTGACATGCCTATTGATACTTATTCCTGCTTTCGATCGCTTCTATGAAACTATACAAGTAGATGATTACTATGAACGGTATAAAAGTTTTGAATTTAGATATAGAGCTTACGGGATATCAGAAAACCTGACGTTTACTTATGGATATTTATTAGGACTGTTTGCCGCTCTAGCATTGTTGAAACTAAAAGAAAGCTATTTACATATTTTTATATTCTCCATGCTGCTTGTAGGAGTCGCTTTCAATGCTAGAATTGGCTTTTTCCCAGTAATCTTCATGTTGATTTATCTCGCAACAATTGGATTTCGTTTGAAAAATTTAGTTCTTTTTTCTATTTTTATATTTGTTCTATTTTCTTTTTTATTTCGAAGTGTAGAGAGCCCGGAAGAATTGTTTTATTGGCCCTTAATGTTTTTTTATGAACTTATTGGTTTTTTCACCTCTGGTGACGGAGGAACTGCTTCAACATTGTTAAACGATTTTATTATTATACCATCTGATGTATGGCAAGTTCTTTTTGGTAAGGGTATTTCTTTATTTGGTTTAGAAAGTGGCAGTTCTGATGTTGGATATATATTGCTACTCAATTATGCAGGCGTTTTTTTTGCTTTCTTGGTTGTAGTTTTTTTTACAGTATGTTCTGTACGTTTATATTTCACTCTTGGTTTAAGAAATTGGTATTTTTGGTTTTTTACATTTTCCATTTTCTTTCTGAATACTAAAGGATTTTTGCTTGCTGCAACTCCAGGAGCAAGGCTATTGTTTCTTCTTTACTGTTACTTTATTTTTACGACTCTCCGCGTCAAGAATAATGTCCAAGTCAATTAGACTTGTTGAATTAAATTTTAACTGAAATGTTGGGTTTTTATGTTTAATAATAAATGTCTACTCATCACTGGCGGCACTGGTTCGTTCGGTAATGCTGTTTTAAAACGCTTTCTTGATACTGACATCGCTGAAATCCGCATCTTCAGCCGAGATGAAAAAAAGCAGGATGATATGCGTAAAAAGTATAATCACCCTAAGCTTAAGTTTTATATCGGTGATGTGCGCGATTACAACAGTGTTCTGAGCGCTACTCGAGGGGTCGATTTTATCTATCACGCCGCTGCGTTAAAGCAGGTTCCAAGTTGTGAGTTTTATCCAATGGAAGCGGTTAAAACAAATGTACAAGGTACAGAAAACGTGCTTGAAGCAGCAATAGTTAACGGCGTTTCACGAGTGGTATGCCTGAGCACGGATAAAGCTGTTTATCCTATCAACGCTATGGGCATTTCCAAAGCGATGATGGAAAAGGTGATGGTCGCTAAAGCCCGTAACCTAGACCCGGCTAAGACGGTCATTTGTGGCACCCGGTATGGCAATGTCATGGCTTCCCGTGGTTCAGTTATACCTTTATTTGTAGATTTGGTAAGGAATGGTAAACCTATTACCATTACTGACCCGGAAATGACACGCTTTATGATGACGTTAGAGGATGCTGTAGATCTGGTTCTTTATGCGTTTGAACATGGTGACAACGGCGATATTTTTGTTCAAAAAGCTCCTGCTGCAACTATAGATACGTTAACTAAAGCTTTGCTGCAGTTGATGAAAAAAGAAAATCACGAAGTTAACGTGATTGGTACTCGTCACGGTGAAAAATTGTACGAAGCCCTGTTAAGCCGTGAAGAAATGGCCTGCGCTATCGATATGGGCGATTATTATCGGGTTCCACCAGACAACCGTGATTTGAACTATGGAAAGTTTTTTGATGTTGGTGACCAAAAAATTAGCCAGTTAGAAGATTACAACTCGCATAACACAGACCGGTTGGATGTAGAAGGGATGAAGCAGTTGTTATTGAAGCTGGATTTCGTACAAGCTATAGCTCGTGGCGAATTTGCAATTGCAGAGGACTAATAAATGAAGGTTTTAGTAACAGGTGCTGATGGCTTTGTTGGTAAAAATTTGTGCATTAGCTTACTGCGCAATACCGCAATGGAAATTCTGCGCTTTACTCGTGAGTCTGATTTAAATGATCTTCAGGGTTTGGTAAATCAAGCCGATTTTATTTTCCATCTGGCAGGCATTAACAGACCTTTGGACGAAAACGAGTTTGCTATAGGTAATGCTGATTTAACCGCTACTTTGTGTGAGTGTATAAAGCAATCAGGTCGCAAAATACCTATTGTGCTTAGTTCTTCTACTCAGGCTGAGCGTTTAAATGCATATGGTAAAAGCAAACTGCAAGCAGAGATGCACCTGTTAAACTTACATATGCAAACGGGTAATAAAGTTTATATTTATCGTCTGCCAAATGTTTTTGGTAAATGGTGTAAGCCAAATTACAATTCCGCAGTGGCTACCTTCTGTCATAACATCAGCCGCGGTTTGCCAATACAGGTCAATGACCCTGCAGTAAAACTATCCTTAGTGCATATAGGCGCCGTGGTTACCTCTTTTATCGAGATGCTTTACCGCAAGCCAGAAGACAAGCTATATGTCAATGTTGAGCCTGTGTACCAGGTTACCTTAGGCGAGTTGGTGGAACAGTTGTATAAATTTCGTGATAGCCGTGAAAGTCTTATTACAGAACCTGTAGGTGACGGTTTTATCCGCGTACTTTATGCAACCTACATTAGTTATATTCCACCAAACAAGTTCAATTATGGTCTTACCAAACATGAAGACCAACGCGGTTGTTTTGTTGAAATGTTGAAAACGAGAGACTCTGGTCAGTTTTCTTTTTTCACAGCACATCCAGGAGTGACACGTGGTGGTCATTATCATCATGTAAAGACTGAGAAATTTCTCGTCATTAAAGGCAAAGCTCGTTTTGGTTTCAGACACATTATTACTGATGAGGTCTTGGAAATCATCACTAGCGGTGATAGTCCTGAAATTGTTGAGACAGTACCTGGCTGGTCTCACGACGTAACTAATATAGGCGATGATGAACTTGTTGTTATGTTGTGGGCAAATGAAAACTTTGATCGGCACAGCCCTGATACCGTCGCTTACAAGGTGTAAAAATGAATAAATTAAAAGTAATGACTGTTGTTGGTACTAGACCCGAAATCATACGACTTTCGCGAGTGATGGCCGCTTTAGATCAACATTGCGAGCATATTCTAGTGCATACAGGGCAGAACTATGATTTTGAATTAAATCAAGTTTTCTTTGATGATTTAGGTGTACGTAAACCAGACTATTTTCTTAACGCTGCTGGCGCTAGCGGTGCTGAAACGATAGGCAATGTGATTATCACAGTAGACAAGGTACTGGCAGAGGTTAACCCTGATGCAATGTTAGTTCTCGGTGATACGAATAGTTGTATGGCGGTAATTTCAGCGAAACGCCGTAAGATCCCAACCTTTCATATGGAAGCTGGTAACCGATGTTTTGACATGCGTGTTCCGGAAGAGATTAACCGCCGTATTGTTGATCACACTGCAGATGTCAATCTAACTTACAGCTCTATTGCCCGTGATTATCTGCTCGCTGAAGGATTACCAGCAGACAGAGTGATCAAAACTGGCAGCCCTATGTTTGAAGTGTTAAATCACTATATGGCACAAATTGATGGATCGGATGTATTGGAACGCTTGTCATTAAAAGAACGCGAATTCTTTGTGATCAGTGCGCATAGGGAAGAAAACGTCGATACACCAAAAAACTTGCATAAGTTGGCTGCTATTTTAAATGGCCTTGCTGAAAAATACGGTTTCCCTGTTATCGTTTCTACCCATCCACGTACGCGTAAACGTATAGAAGAGCAAGGTGTAAGTTTCCACCCATTAGTTCAGTTGTTAAAACCGCTAGGTTTTCACGATTACAATAAACTGCAAAAATTAGCAAAAGCAGTATTGTCTGATAGTGGCACCATCAGTGAGGAATCTTCTATTATGAACTTCCCGGCGTTGAATATCCGTGAAGCCCACGAGCGGCCAGAAGCCTTTGAAGAGGCATCTGTAATGATGGTTGGTCTGGAAGTTGAGCGGGTGTTTCAGGCTCTTGAGGTATTAGCTACCCAGCCCAGTGGCAGCGAGCGCTTACTGCGACCGGTTGCCGATTACAGTATGCCGAATGTGTCGGATAAAATGGTGCGGATAGTGCACAGCTACCGTGATTATGTAATGCGGGTGGTTTGGAAGCAGTATGTCTAACAAATTTATTCTTTATATTGCACCTTTCAGCTTTCCGGATGGAGGTGCTGCCGCTAGGCGGGTTTATGGCAATTGTCTAACTCTTAAAGCTGCAGGTTATGATGTAGCAGTTGCGAGTGCTCAAATTGGTGAGTATAAAACTAGTTATAATGGCATTGATGTATATTCATTAAATGAGCGAAAGTTCGAGTCTTTGCCAAGGTACCTAAAGCATTTTTTATATTTTAACGCTGGTTCTAAAGCAATTCAGTTTTTAGACAGCTTAGATGTTAAACCTACAGCCATTATTCTTTACAGCGGATACTCACCTTACCTGATTAAGCTTAGGTTGTGGTGTAACAAGAACAAAGTGAAGTTAATATTTGATGCTGTTGAATGGTATGACCCGCCAAATGTTTTTGCGAAGTATTGTTCTCCATATTATTTAAATATTGAACTTGCTATGCGTTATTTACTTCCAAAATGTGATGGGCTTATTGTAATAAGCCGTTACCTTAAAGAGTATTATCAATCAAGGGGAGTTGATTTAGTATTAATGCCACCAACCATTGATATATCCTCTGTACTGCCAAGATTGGATGGGAATAAATCTGATTTCGTTAAGGTTTGTTACGCAGGTTCTATTGGTATCAAAAAAGATTTTCTTGCGGATATAATACAAGCTATTTACCAAATTAATGAAGCTGGTTCTAGAGTCCAGCTGCATATCGCAGGTTTGTCATTTACTGATTTGCAGGATAAAGGCTTTCTTCAAGGTCTCAATCCTACGAAGGTTAAAGAAATCATTTACGCTTATGGGATGTTGAGTCATAAAGACTCGCTTGATTTAGTAAAAAACTCTGATTTTTCAATTGTTTTTAGACCGCCATTTAGAAATGTCCAAGCAGGGTTTCCAACAAAGTTTGTTGAGAGCATGTCCTTGGGAACACCAGTAATCGGGAATTTTTTCAGTGATTTGGAACTTTACCTTGTAGACAACGTTAACGGCATTGTCTGCAATGATTATACAATATCGTCATTGAAGAATGCTTTGCTAAGGTGCTCAGAACTAGAGAACCTTAGTGAGCTACGAAAAAATGCTCGTTTAACAGCTGAAAAGCATTTCGATTGTTTGAAATATTCGAATCAATTATCAGATATTTTGAATTGACTTTTTAATCAAATGTAAAACTGGATGTTTTTTGAAAAAATTACTTTTTCTCGTAAATGTTGATTGGTTTTTTATATCTCATCGTCTACCTATCGCAATTGAAGCAAAAAAATTAGGTTACGATGTACATATAGCTTGTAATTTTACTGAGCACTATGAATTGTTAGCTTCGTATGGGTTTAAGCTACACAATATACCATTTGATCGAAGCGGTGGTGGTATTCGTCACGAGCTTAAGACTCTATTACGAATCCGAGAAGTTTTTAGTATCGTCAAACCTGATGTGGTTCATGCTGTTACTATAAAACCGGTTCTGTATGGCGGTTTAGTGGGTAGAATACTGGGCATTAAAAATATGGTTTACGCAGTGTCTGGTCTTGGTTTAGTGTTTGTTGCCGAAGGCTTTGTTGCGAGAATCAGACGGTTTTTGGTTACTGGTCTTTATAAGTTTGCTCTGGGGGTCAGAAGTTTTCGCGTTATTTTCCAAAACCCTGTAGATAAAAATGTATTAAAACAAGCTATCGGCCTAAAAGACTGTGATTGCGTAATGATCAAAGGGTCTGGTGCGGACTTGACTACATATAATATCGCTGCTGAGCCAGACGGAACGCCGATTGTTGTTATGGCTGCAAGGCTGCTGAGAGAAAAAGGTGTCTATCAGTTTGTTGATGCTGCTCGTTTATTAAAAGCACGAGACATTATGGCTGATTTTCAGTTAGTAGGTGAGCCAGATCCTGGTAACCCAAATACAGTTACTGCGGCTGAGCTTGGAGTATGGAGAGCTGAAGGTATTATTAAAACTTTAGGTTTTAGGTCTGATATTCCAGAAGTTTTTGCAGCGTCACACATAGTTGTCCTTCCTTCTTTTTATGGCGAAGGTTTACCTAAAGTGCTAATTGAAGCCGCAGCATGTGGTCGTGCTATTGTGACAACAAATAATCCTGGGTGTGCCGAGGCAGTTATTGATGGTGTCAACGGACTTATTGTACCAGCTAAAGATTCGAAAGCTTTAGCTGATGCAATAGAGATGTTGGTTAAGGATAAGGACCTTAGAGTGCGCATGGGAACTGCCGGTAGAAAACTTGCAGAGGAAGAGTTTGATGTACAGTCGGTAGTTGCTAAACATCTTGATATCTATCAAGAGCTGTTAAAGAACGCTCAAAATGACTAGAAATATATTACTTACTGGTGCATCAGGTTTTGTTGGTAAACAGGTTTTAAGTGTACTCAAACAGCATAACCACAGTGTATCTGTTTTGGGGCGGTCTAAACCTGTGCAAGCTGACAAATTTTTTCAGGCTAATCTCAATAGTCGTACCGATTACTCGAAAAGTCTTGAATCTATCGAAGTTTTAATTCATGTAGCAGCCAGAGCACATGTTATGAATGAGCAACTTGATGATCCTCTGACTGAGTATAGAGAAGTCAATAATTATGCAACGTTAAATCTAGCCAGACAAGCCGCTGTAGCCGGAGTTAAGCGCTTCATTTTTATTAGCAGTATTAAAGTTAATGGTGAGGACTCTGACTCGGGAAGGGCTTTTACTTATCGCGACAAGCACGCTCCGCAAGACGCTTACGGAGTGTCTAAAGCTGAAGCAGAGCAAGCACTTTGGCAATTGGCAACAGAAACAGCTATGGAAGTTGTCGTTATCAGACCACCTTTGGTTTATGGTCCGGGCGTAAAAGCTAATTTTGCTTCTATGTTAAATGTGGCACAAAAAAATCTTCCTTTACCTTTGGGGGCTATCTATAACCGACGCAGTTTGGTTGCACTAGACAATTTGGTAGATTTAATTGTTACCTGTATTGACCACCCCAACGCAGCGAACCAAACCTTTTTGGTTAGTGATGATCAAGACGTATCTACCACTGAATTACTGCAAATGATGACGAGAGCTGCTGGTAAAACGCCAAGGTTACTGCCGGTGCCTGTGAGCTGGCTAAAACTGGTAGGTAGGCTGACCGGAAGATCTGCGGTGATAGATAGGTTATGCGGTAATTTACAGCTTGATATAAGCCATACCAAAGATACCTTAGGTTGGAAACCGCCGATAACTCTGGAAGAGGGCATCGCGCGCTGCTTTGCAGCTAAGGGCCGAGGTTTTGGTGTTGAGTAGTTAAGGCTGAGTGCTCGATACAGTAAAGCGTGGTGATCTTGATTCTGAGAAATAGCCCGCACTGTGAAAGGTGCTCGTAATAAAATTGCGAACAAATATGCGGTCGAGGATTTTAAGCTGCTGCGAACAGAAGCGCTTATTACACGCAAGTGTTTTGTTGCAACGTGTTGTTAAGATAAATACGGCATTGAGCTTATGAAGCAAGGCAGTGACAAGTAATAGATTCGCTTTGCGAACGGCAACTAGTAACGAGCAGCGTAGCTGCGAGTCATTTGTAACTATATTTTTTATTGAGGCCCTATGTTAATTCGTTTGTTGGATATTATTTTTGCCTTATGTGGCTTAGTGTTTGGTTTTCCTGTGCTGGTTATTCTAACTCTCATTGGACTATTTGATACTGGATCGCCTGTATTCCGGCAGGTTAGGGTCGGATGCAATAAAAAGCCTTTTACCTTGGTTAAATTCCGCACCATGAAAATAGATACACCTAGCGTAGCCAGCCATTTAGCAAATGGCACTTCAATTACTGCTTTTGGCGGCTTTTTACGTAAAACAAAACTGGATGAACTTCCACAACTATGGAATGTTTTGTTAGGGGACATGAGCTTGGTTGGCCCAAGGCCTTGCCTGTTTAGTCAAGATGAACTGGTTATTGAACGCGACAGGCTTGGAGTGTTCAAAACACGACCTGGTATCACAGGTTTGGCACAAGTTAATCAAATTGATATGTCGACTCCTCTATTGTTAGCAAAAACAGACAAACAGATGATAGACACACTAAACGTAGCTAATTATTTCAAATATATACTGATGACGATTTTAGGGAAAGGCTCCGGAGATAGGGTTAAGCGTTGAGCGCTAGTAGGCAGATGTTTTAGTTTATGAGAGATATTTAATGAATAAAATAAAAATAGCTATCGCTGGCACTGGTTATGTAGGTTTATCGAACGCTATGCTTTTAGCGCAAAACAATCAGGTGGTCGCAGTCGATATTATCGATTGGAAGGTTCAACTTCTGAATGGAAAAAAATCACCAATTGAAGATAAGGAAATATCCAAGTTTTTGTTAAGCAAACACCTGGATTTCAAAGCTACTCTGGATAAACAGCTGGCCTATGAGAACGCAGATTTCGTTATTATTGCTACCCCAACAGATTACGATCCTGAGACAAATTACTTTAATACCAAAAGCGTAGAAGCTGTGATTGCTGATGTGATGGCTATTAACCCAAATGCAGTAATGGTTATTAAATCGACAGTGCCAGTAGGCTATACGGCGTCTGCACGTGAAAAATTTGGTACTGCTAATTTAATTTTTTCACCGGAGTTTTTACGTGAGGGCCGGGCTCTTTACGATAATTTATATCCATCCCGTATTATAGTTGGTGAACGCTCGGAAAGAGCTGAACAGTTTGCTCATTTGCTAAAGCAAGGTGCGATAAAACAAGATGTTTCTGTATTGTTTACTGACAGTACAGAAGCTGAGGCCATTAAGTTATTTTCTAACACCTATTTGGCTATGCGGGTTGCTTATTTTAATGAACTGGATAGTTACGCAGAAAGCCATGGTTTAGATGCCCGCCAAATTATCGAAGGTGTAGGTTTAGACCCTCGCATTGGTAGCCATTACAATAATCCAAGCTTTGGCTATGGTGGTTACTGCCTGCCTAAAGACACTAAGCAGCTGTTGGCGAATTATCGTGATGTACCAAACAATATGATTCAGGCGATAGTAGATGCTAACCGTACCCGTAAAGATTTTATTGCTGACTCTATAGTTCGCAAAAGTCCAAAAATTGTGGGTATTTATCGATTGGTGATGAAGTCTGGTTCTGATAATTTCAGGGCTTCCGCCATTCAAGGCATTATGAAGCGTATTAAAGCCAAAGGTATTGAAGTGGTGGTATTTGAACCTGAGTTGAAAGAAGATAATTTTTATCACTCACGTGTTATTCGTGATTTGGCTGAATTTAAAGCCATGTCGGACGTAATTATTGCCAACAGGCGTAGTGATGTTTTAGCTGACGTTGAAGCCAAGGTGTATACACGCGATTTGTTTGGGAGCGATTAAATGCGTTTTTTAGTAACAGGAGCCGCTGGCTTTATTGGTTTTCACGTATGCCAGAGGCTTTTGGCTTTGGGTCACCAGGTCACAGGTATAGATAACCTGAATGATTACTACGAAGTACAACTGAAGTTGGACAGATTAGCGCAGTTAAAACCTGAAAAGAACTTTGTATTTTATAGGCTGGATCTCGCTGATCGTGATGGTATTGCAAATTTATTCAGTGAAAGCCAATTCGAGCGTGTTATTCATTTAGCTGCTCAAGCAGGGGTGCGTTATTCACTGGAAAACCCTATGGCTTATGCGGACAGTAATTTAATTGGCCATTTAGCGATACTGGAGGGCTGCCGGCATAACAATGTAAAGCACTTAGTGTACGCATCATCAAGTTCTGTCTATGGCTTGAACCGTAAAATGCCATTCAGTACGTCCGATTCAGTGGATCACCCTGTATCTCTTTACGCAGCCACGAAAAAAGCCAATGAGCTGATGTCTCATACTTATAGTCATTTATACGGTATTCCTACCACTGGATTACGATTCTTTACTGTATATGGCCCTTGGGGGCGACCCGACATGGCGATGTTTTTATTTACCAAAGCTATTATCGACGGTAAACCTATTAAGGTATTTAACCATGGCAAGATGAAACGCGACTTTACTTATATTGATGATATTGTCGAGGGTATTATCCGTATTCAGGATCAGCCTCCTGGTAAAAATGCAGCGTGGGCTGGCGATGATCTGTCTTCCAGTTCAGCACCCTATAAAGTGTTTAACATAGGTAATAGCGAGCCAGTTCAGCTTGAATTATTTATCAATGCCATTGAAGAGGCGTTGGGAAAAACAGCTGTTAAAGATTATATGCCCATTCAACCTGGTGATGTTGAAGCTACCTATGCTGATGTCTCCGATTTAGAATCTGTAACAAAGTTCACACCTCAAACCTCTGTCGAACTTGGTGTGCAGCGTTTTGTCGGCTGGTATAAAAACTATTACAAGGTTTAAAAGGATTTAAAAGTGAAGGTTAAGAAAGCAGTAATCCCTGTTGCAGGGTTGGGTACTCGCATGCTGCCTGCTACAAAAGCTATTCCAAAAGAAATGTTGCCTTTGGTTGATAAACCATTGATCCAATATGTTGTAAACGAATGCATAGCAGCAGGAATAAAGCAAATAGTGCTGGTCACTCACTCATCTAAAAACTCTATCGAAAACCATTTTGATAAAAGCTTTGAGCTGGAATCTATTCTGGAAAAGCGCGTAAAACGCCAGTTACTGGAAGATGTGCAAAGCATATGCCCTAAAGACGTAACCATAATGCATGTACGCCAAGGCGAAGCTAAAGGTTTAGGTCATGCTGTATTATGTGCTTTGCCTGTGGTAGGCGAAGAGCCTTTTGTTGTGGTATTGCCTGATGTGTTAATTGATGAATACGACAGCAACTTAAAAACAGATAATTTGGCTGAAATGGTACGCTTATTTGAAGCTACAGGCGAAAGCCAGGTAATGGTAGAACCAGTACCTATGCAAAATGTTAGCTCTTATGGTGTAGCCGATGTAGCGGGTCATAAAATGGCAGCAGGTGATTCTATGCAAATAACAGCTGTAGTTGAAAAACCTTCTGTTGAAGACGCTCCTTCTAACTTAGCTGTAGTTGGGCGTTATGTATTCTCTGCAGATATCTGGAATTTATTAAAACTCACACCTGTGGGGGCTGGTGATGAAATTCAGTTAACTGATGCTATTGCTATGTTAATGCAGCAACAACAAGTTAATGCTTACCATATTCGTGGACGAAGCCACGATTGTGGCAATAAGCTGGGTTATATTTCTGCTTTTGTTGAATATGCATTGCGTGATAAAGAACTGGGCTCCGAAGTGAAGGCCCGTTTACAGGCATTGCTGCAGTAATAGCTATTATTTGTCTTGTTTCGGCCTCTTTACGGAGGCCTGTTTTGTATTTGTAAAATACCTATATGCCACAATACTGGCAACGAGCAGAATATGCATGGGGTTTGTCTTGAATAAATTGTCGTCCAAAATGCTCTATCAATTGTTTAAACCATTGATGGGAATGTCTCGTAACGCCAAACGCCTGGTCTCTATGTTGGTGGATGGTTGTATTCTTTTTCTTGCCTGGCTAAGTGCTTATTTTTTGCGGTTTGACCATCTTGGTGTGTTATCCGACGAGCCTTTTTTACTTAGCTTTTTAGCTGTTATTTTTATTACTTTAGTTGTATTTGGTAGCTTAGGCCTCTACAGGGCCGTGGTGCGTTATATTGGTTTGCGCTCTATGTTGGCCATAGCTGTAGGCACCATTATCTCAGGCTTCCTGCTACGTTTGGTTACTGACGCCAACGCAATTTTATACAGTGCCTCAGTGAACTTAAACTACATATTTTTTGCCTTTGTTGGGATTGGCGGTTCCAGGCTGCTGCTTCGGGAAATTGTATCTGTTGGTGGTCGTCATGCACACCATAAAGTATTAATTTATGGGGCTGGAGCCAGTGGCAGGCAATTACTCTTGGCTTTGGCCAGTAGCGCTGAATATCGTGCTGTTGCTTTCGTTGACGACGATCCGTCTTTTCACGGGGTAATGATTAAAGATGTAAAAGTTTATTCGCCAGTCTGTATTAAAAGTGTGGTTGATAAATACGGTATTAGTCGTATTTTGTTAGCTGTCCCCTCTGCCAGTCGTACAGTGCGGGCTGAGCTTGTCCAGCGTTTAGAGCCTTTAGGCTTACCTGTGTTAACCATTCCTGGGATGACAGATCTGGTTGACGGCAAAATGAAAATTGATGAATTACAGGACGTAAAAATAGAAGATTTATTGGGCCGTGATGCCGTTACACCAATACCTTCGTTATTAACTGCCAATATTACCGGCAAAGTGGTTATGGTAACTGGTGCTGGTGGTTCTATAGGTTCTGAGCTTTGCCGGCAAATTATTTTACAGTCTCCATTAAAGCTGGTGTTATTTGAAGCGTCAGAATTTTCGCTGTATGAAATTGATAAAGAACTAAGTGCCACTATTGCCTCCAGTCAACTAGACGTACAACTGATACCGGCACTGGGCACAGTGTTAGACCCGCAGCGGTTGCAAACTATGATGCAAGGTTATCATGTGCAAACTGTTTACCATGCCGCAGCCTATAAACACGTACCTCTGGTTGAGTTTAATGTGATTGAGGGCCTGCGTAATAACGTGTTTGGTACCTGGCATACAGCTGAAGCTGCGATCGCTTCAGGCGTTGAAACTTTTGTGTTGATTTCAACAGATAAAGCAGTGCGCCCAACTAATGTAATGGGTACAACAAAACGTTTAGCTGAGCTTACTTTGCAAGCGATAGCAAAACGCCAGAAAAACACAAGGATTTGCATGGTTCGTTTTGGCAATGTCTTAGGTTCTTCAGGATCTGTTGTGCCATTATTCAGAAAGCAAATTAAAAAAGGCGGGCCTATTACCCTTACTCATGAGGATATTACCCGCTATTTTATGACTATACCCGAAGCAGCTCAGTTGGTTATTCAGGCTGGTGCCATGGGGGAAGGCGGTGATGTATTTGTGTTAGATATGGGCGAGCCGGTAAAAATTTATGATCTGGCCAGAAAAATGGTGCATTTAACGGGCCTGGAAGTTAAAAATAAACAAAACCCGCAGGGTGATATTGAAATTAAAATTACCGGTTTAAGGCCAGGTGAAAAGCTATATGAAGAATTGCTGATCGGGGAAGATGAAAAACCAACCCGGCATCCGCGCATTAAAGCTGCAAATGAAGTGTTTTTGAGCTGGGCAGAAATGCAAGCATTGTTAAGTGAGCTGAGCGAAGCTGCAATAAATTATGACGTAGAGAAAATAAGAGCTTTGATGTTGAGTGCTCCTACAGGCTTTAATCCTACGGATGGTATTTGTGATTTGGTATGGCAAGCTCATCAAATCACCAAATTGCCCATACGGTAAAAAACATAATAGAATTTTAACTCTTAGTTACTAAATGGCTGTTGTGCCAGTTTAGAAAAAAATGTAATGATGCTGTAAATAGTAAACTCTACGGACATTTTTATTCATATAAAGTTCATTTTTAATAGGTTAAAACTGGTAGATAGTCAGAGGCTGTCCTAAGCTAATTTTCTGAAAACCAGTCATATAGCTAACAAAGTGATAACTCTATGAGTAAAGAGGGAGTGAAAGCGTGACTTGGATGATGTCGCTACCCCGTGCAACAAAACGGGGAATTTCGGTTGTATCAGATACAGTTTTTTTGCTAAGCGCATTGTTTTTGGCCAGTTGGCTAAGCGGTGTGTTGCAACCTTCTGCATTTTTTCTATCTCATTTCTTGGGCCTGTTTGTTTGGCTTGGGTTTAGTATTGCTGTTTTTTATTTTCTTGGGTTGTATCGTGCAATTTTGCGTTATATGGCACCTCAAGCTGTGGCTACAGTGATCAATGGCGTTTTTGCAAGTAGCGCAGGACTCATCGCTTTATGTTGGTTTCTGCCTCTGGCTGATATTGCGCGCTTAGCCCTGTGTTTTGCTGTGATAGCTGTGCTGCTGATAGGTGGCAGTCGCTGGGGCTTTCGCAGCGCTTTACAGATGCAACGGCATAAAGCAAAAAGCAGAGTACTTATTTATGGCGCAGGTTGCTCTGGCCGGCAGTTGTTATATGCGCTGCAAAGTGGTGATGAGTACAAACCTGTCGTTTTTGTTGATGACAATACTGAACTGCAAAAAACTACAGTGTGCGGCTTGACTGTTTTACCTTCTGAATTACTGGAAAAAGCGATTCAGCGTTATCGTATTGATCGCGTGCTTTTAGCTATGCCCTCAGCGGGCCGAGGTCGCAAACGTGAGTTGCTTGAATTGTTGTCCCGGCTGCCTGTACCGGTTCAAAGTATTCCAGGTATGGCCGATTTAGTAGCTGGCCATATGAAAATTGATGACTTACAGGATATTCGTATTGAAGACTTGTTAGGCCGTGAAGTGATAGAGCCTGATCAGCAGCTGCTACAGGCCAATATAAGAAACAAAGTGGTGATGGTGACAGGTGCAGGTGGCTCAATAGGGTCTGAGTTATGTCGCCAGATTATTTGCTGCAAACCCGATGTGTTGGTGTTATTTGACGTCTCTGAATTTGCTTTGTATTCGATAGAGCGTGAGTTAAATGCTGTGAAAAGGCGTTTTGGTTACTCCTGTGCGATCAAGCCGGTTTTAGGATCTGTGCAACAGCAGAAACTGTTGGAACAAGTGATGACAAATTTTCAGGTGCAGACTGTTTATCATGCTGCTGCATATAAGCATGTACCTTTGGTTGAATACAACATGGTGGAAGGGGTACGCAACAACGTATTTGGCACCTGGGCCTGTGCTGAAGCTGCCATCATGGCAAAAGTTGAAAACTTTGTATTAATTTCTACTGATAAAGCTGTACGCCCCACCAATGTGATGGGGGCCAGTAAACGCATGGCTGAATTGGTGTTACAAGGCTTAGCCAGCAGACAAACCACTACCCGTATGTGTATGGTACGTTTTGGCAATGTATTAGGTTCTTCTGGTTCTGTGGTGCCTTTATTTGCGCAGCAAATTAAAGCAGGTGGGCCAGTCACTTTAACCCACAAAGAAATTACCCGGTTTTTTATGACTATTCCTGAAGCGTCACAATTA
The DNA here is from genome assembly GCF_029269265.1 of Rheinheimera sp. 1928-s. Lineage (GTDB taxonomy): Bacteria > Pseudomonadota > Gammaproteobacteria > Enterobacterales > Alteromonadaceae > Pararheinheimera. The sequence goes on along the minus strand of NZ_JARIXP010000004.1, from coordinate 327,727 downwards.
GTTATTCAGGCTGGTGCTATGGCGAAAGGTGGAGAAGTTTTTGTATTGGACATGGGAGAGCCGGTACGTATTTACGATCTGGCGAAACGTATGATCCATCTGGCAGGCTTAAAGTTAAAAGATAAAGCCAACCCTCAAGGCGACATTGAAATTCAGATCACTGGCCTGAGACCAGGTGAAAAGCTCTATGAAGAGTTATTGATCGGTAACAACGAGAGTAGAACCCAACATGCCAGAATAAGGGCTGCAAAAGAACAATTTCTGTCATGGTCAGCGACTATGCTGTTGTTAAACAGTCTGGATGTTGCTTGTCAGTCTTTTGATCAGCAAATGCTCAGGCAAATTTTGTTAGATGCACCTACTGGCTTTGCTCCCAGTAGTGAAATTTGTGATTTATTATTCGTCAGTGGCGCAAGCAACGAAATAGTGAAAAAGGAACTGGTGCATTAGTAAATAGCTGTAGCAAAACCGTTTTCCGGCTTAGTTTAAGTTGGAATGTTGTAAACAAACGACAAAAAAGTGCTTGTCGGTTGTACGAAAACCCTCTATCCTTAGAGGACTTTTTTAAAGGGATGATGTGATGAAAAAATTAAGCGTATTAATGGCCGCTATGTTAGTGGTTTCTGGTGCTGTAATGGCTCAGGGTGAAGAGACTGGTTCTGCAGGTGCAGGTTCAGGTGCTTCTGCTGCTGGTTCTGGTTTAGGTGCTATCGGTGGTATCGCCACTGGTACTATCGTTGCTGGCGCTATTGCTGCAGGTGTATTAGCTGCTGTTGTTTCTAACAACCGTAGTGATTCTCCGGTAAACTGCCCTACAGGTCAAACTTTGGTCAATGGCACTTGCCGACCAAACCAAGTTCTTGGATGTGAAGGCGACGACCTATTAGTGGGTGAGGTTTGTACTGGTACTACTTCAACTGTAACAGTATCTGGTACTGGTACAGTGACAGTTCCTGTAACGTTCACTTACCCTGCAACATTACGTTAATATTGCATTTTTTATCAAAAAGCCGCCTGTTGGCGGCTTTTTGTTATCTATAACTTTTGCTTGAAATGGATCTTATGCACAGATTAATGCGGCTTTTTGTCTTTTTCGCTTTGGTAAGCCTGGTAGGCTGCTCCAGTACTTTTCGTACTTATACCCAAACCCTGGAACTGGCATTTAATCCTGGAGAAGGAGCCAGTTTAACTAAAACTGAGCTTGCAGCCAGAGAAAGTGATGTTTTATACGCCAAAGTAGGTGCTTTGCCTAACGCAATTCTTGTATTAGCTTTTATCGAGCATGGGCAGTTCAAGTGGATATCAGCCGATGAAGCCATGTTGGTGCTTGAGAAGGGGCGTTTGGTAAAGACAACTGGTTTTGACAATAATCTGATTTATCAGTCTGATACTGCGTTGGATCCACTGCAGCAAAAAATGACTAGAATTCAAGCTGGTCAGGCCTGGCAAAGTATGACCGACTGGTCTGGAAATTCTGAATCTGGCCACCTGGTTAGTTATGAAGTCCTTTATACCGAAGTAACCTCCCTTGAATTACTCGAACACAGGTTTCAAACCAAATTAGTCACAGAGCAGGTTACTTTTTCTAATGGGCAGACGGCTATTAATCAGTTTTGGTTTGATTTAAATAGTGGTTGGTTATTAAAAAGCCATCAGACCATTGCACCTTTTTGGCCTGAAGTTGAGCTGGTTCATATCAGTAATGCAGGTCGTTTATTGGGTGTAATTAAAAAAGGGAGTTTAAGATGAGCCGCTTAAGCTATTTCTTTATCGCTGTTTGGGTTATTGGTATTAGTGTAGCTAAAGCTGCAACACCAGTGGTTTTAGTTGAACATCAAGGCAAGTACCAGGGCTATTTTGAGCAGCCCAGATTGGGGTTGGTTGTTTATCAGTTAAATACCTCAGCTTCTTTGTACTGGCCAGCGGCAAAGCTTTTTAAAACGGATGTAGACACCAAATTAAAGCTTGAGCAACAACGTACAGAACTGCAAAACCAATTAGCTGCACTTAAACATGAATTTCAGCAAGATTCTGATTCAGCTTTAGCTGCAAGTGTTGAAAAATTAGAAAAAGATATTGCCTCGTGGGAATTAGCGGGCAATATGAATTTACCTCTGGACCCGGATAGCGTTAGAGCTAAAAAGTCTCTTAATCCATTGCTTGCTGAAGGACAATACAAACTGCTGGTGAGTGCCAGACCGACAGAGTTACAAATGGAAGGCTTAGTGGCTGAACATAAGATGCCATTGCGCAATGCTGTTTCTGTCGACAGCTATCTTGGTAGTATTTCCATACTGGAAGGTGGCAGCGACTCTTTTGTTTATGTGATTCCTGCTTCTGGTGAGTTTTATATCGCAAAAACAGGGTTATGGAATAAAAGTCATCAGGAAGTATCACCAGGCAGTCTGTTATTTATTCCCTTTGAACAACGACACTTGCCGAGCGAATTTAGTGATATCAATGAACAAATTGTAGAACTCTTGTTACACAAGGTTGTTACCCAATGAAGAAGTCCTGTTTAGCTGCTCTTATTTCCTCGCTGTTGTGCTCGACAGTCGTTGCTGATGAATACTTTTCGTCTGCGTCAAACAATTATTCTCAAGGCAATCATGGGGGTATTGGTTTAATTCAGATGCCAACAGCTCGAATGAACGATGCCGGTGCCTTTAGCCTGAATTACCAGGATAGTGAAGAGTACAGGTTTTGGTCAGCGTCCTTGATGCTGTTTCCGTGGATGGAAACCACAGTTCGTTATTCTGATGTCCGAACTCAACTTTATAGCAGTGACCCAGGTTTTAGTGGTGACCAAACTCTTAAAGACAAAGGTATCGATGTTAAATTTAAGTTATGGAAAGAAAGTGAGTTTTTGCCGGATCTTTCCGTTGGTTTCCGTGATTTTGGCGGTACAGGTTTGTTTGAAAGCGAATTTATTGCAGCCAGTAAACGTATCGGGCCTTTTGATTTTCACCTAGGTATCGGTTGGGGTTATTTAGGTCGTAAAGGCAATATCACTAATCCATTTTGTGAAATCAGAGATAGTTATTGCGAAAGGCCCGGCGGATTCAGCGGTTCTGGCGGAAAAATTGATTACCAGCGTTTTTTTAAAGGCCCTGCCGCTTTGTACGGTGGTATTGAGTACCAGACTCCCTGGCAACCTTTGCGTCTGAAACTAGAATACGATGGTAATAATTATCAGCAAGACAGAGCTGGTGTTTTATTACAGGATTCCGATTTTAATATTGGAGCCGTTTATGCTCTGAATGACTCATTTGATCTGAATGTAAACTACCAGCGTGGCAATACTTTTGGTTTTGGAGTGAATTACAAAGTCGATTTTAATAACCTGAAACAGATCAAACTAGACCCACCTGAAAAAGAAGTTCCAGATATACGAGTGGCCTCTATAGAAGTCTTAGATAAAGCACAGCTTCGGCAAGATTTGTATTTAAATGCAGGTTTTGTCGTAAACAACTATGTATTAAAAGACGACGAAATTATTTTAAAAGGCTCGCAGATTGCTTACCGTGATGAAGATGTCGCAATGAATCGCATCGGCCGAGTGCTGGCCACACATTTGCCGGAATCTATTAAAACCTATAGGGTAATCACTGTGGCTATGGATTTGCCTATGGTTGAAACTGTAGTGAACGCAGAACAGTTTGCAAAAGCTGCCCGTTATGAATCACCAGAAGCTGATGTGAAGACAACTTACCACAGAACAGAACCTGTGTTAGGTGATGAGCAGTGGGCTGTAGAACGCATTGAAAGTGGTTTCGGTTACAATGCAGATATATTCTGGATCCAGACCTTCGGCAATCCGGAAAGCTTCTACATGTACCAAGGGGGCTTGTTGTTAGGTGGTGGTTATCAGTTTAATACCAATTTTAGTTTGCAAACCACAGTAAAAGTCAATTTGTTAACTAACTTTGATGACTTTAACTTTAAAGTTGATTCACAGGAAACTGGTGTGCCTCGTGTTCGTACTTATGTACGTGAGTATGTCAGTCGCAGTGATGTGACTATGGAAAATTTATACGGTCTTTGGAAAGATGAAATTGCTGATAATTGGTATGGACAAGCCTACGCTGGTTATTTGGAGACCATGTATGGGGGTATAGGAGGCGAGGTTTTATACAAACCAATAGATTCTTCTTTAGCTATAGGTTTTGATATGAATTATGTGCAGCAGCGGGACTATGACAGTGACGTGGCATTTTTTGACTATAAAACCCTGACAGGTCACTTAAGCTTTTATTGGACTCCGCAGTGGTTAAAGGACACTATGATCACCGCGAGTTTTGGCCAGTATCTGGCAAAAGATAAAGGGGTCACTGTCGACTTTGCCAAACGTTTTGATAGCGGCATAGTAGTAGGTGCTTATGCGGCCATTACCGATATGTCGTCCGAAGAGTATGGTGAAGGTAGTTTTACCAAAGGCTTCTATGTATCCATCCCCTTTGATTTATTCTCACTTAAATCAGCAACTGGTCGTGGTCGTATCCCATGGATCCCTATAGCAAGGGATGGTGGGCAGATGTTAAATAAACCGGTGAGTTTAAATATGTTAACGGAATCTCGTTCTCCTTTTATGCGCTAAGCGATGAAGGATAAAATAAAGCCACTCTTTTGAGTGGCTTTATAATTTGGTGGACAACGCATGATTATTCAGACAACAGCTTTACCACTGCCTGGCTTATTATTACTGCAACCTCAAGTCTTTAAAGATGAACGCGGCTATTTTTTTGAAGTAAACCGCAACTCTGAATTAAAACAATTGTTAGGTGATATAGACTTTGTGCAAGAATCGCAGTCGGGTTCTTATCAGCATGTGCTTCGAGGTTTGCACTATCAACTGGATAAACCTCAGGCCAAATTAGTACGGGTTTTAACAGGCCGTATTTTTGATCTAGTGGTCGATTTGCGGCAACAATCTGCAACTTTTGGTCAGTGGTTTGGTATGGAGCTGTGCAGTGAAAAACAGCAGCAACTTTTTATTCCTGCAGGTTTTGCTCATGGCTTTTTAACCTTAAGTGATTATGCCGAAGTGGCTTATAAAACCGATCAGTATTACGACTCTGCGTCTGAGCGGTCTATCAAATGGGACGACCCGGATTTAGCCATTCAATGGCCTTTGCAGCAAGCTCCTATACTTTCTGCCAAAGATGCGAATGCTAAACCTTTTGCCAACGCCGACTTATTTTGAAAATGGGGTCAGATCAGATTTAATGCTGAACGTACTGCTGCTAGGACAATCAGGCCAGCTTGCTTGTGAACTTCAACTCATGCTGCCAGCATCGATAAGACTTAAGGTACTTAGCTTTGCTGAGTATAGTGTTTTATCTTCTGACGAATTAAGCCATATCTTTCTGAATTTTAAGGCTGATTGGGTGATTAACGCTGTGGCCTACAATCAGGTTGATCAGGCGGAGCTTTTGCCTGAACTGGCGATGGCGGGGAATTTTTACCTGGTTCAGAGGTTACAACGGCTTTGTGCTTTAACAGGTAGCAAATTGCTGCATATTTCCACAGACTATGTATTTGATGGCGCTCAATTCCAGCCTTATAAAGAAAGCGTTCAACCAAAACCATTAAACCACTATGGCAATAGCAAACTACTGGCAGAACAATGGTTGCAGCAGGAATATGCAGCGCACAGTGTAATTATTCGCACCAGTTGGTTGTATTCGGTTTATGGTTCTAACTTCGTCAAAACTATACTGCAGCTGATGCAGACTAAACCACAGCTGCAAGTGGTACAGGATCAAATAGGTTCTCCCTGCTGGGCATACGGCCTGGCCTGCGTGATTTGGCAAATTATTGGTAGTAAAACTGTTTTGTCTGGTGTGTACCATTGGGCAGATTCTGGCTATTGTTCAAGGTATGAATTTGCTACTGAGATCCAGGCTTTGGGTTTACAACTAGGGTTATTAAGCCACAAGGCTGAACTCATACCAGTAAACTCTGAACAATTTAATAGCCCAGCGGTGCGGCCAGTTTTTAGCGCGCTGGACAGTAAGTTATTGAAAGAATTATTGTCTTTGCCGGAAGTCGCGTGGCAACATCAGTTATTGCAGGCTTTACCGCTGTTCAAGCCTGTATCCATAGATAAAAAGGACTAAAGATGAGTTATGTATTGTTAACTGGCGGTGCTGGTTATATTGGTAGTCATACCGCCTTAGCTTTGCTTCGGGCCGGCGAGCAGGTGATTAGTTTTGATAACTACAGCAACTCCAGCCCTGAATCGTTAAAGCGGGTAGAGCAATTAACGGGCAAATCCATCATTAAGATTGAAGGGGATGTGCTGGATGTCGAAGCTTTGGCCGCAGTATTTGCACAATACCCTGTAAAAGCTGTAGTGCATTTTGCTGGTTTAAAAGCCGTAGGGGAATCTACACAAAAGCCTCTGTGGTACTACGAAACTAATGTCGGTGGCACTATTAAGCTTTGTCAGGTAATGGCGAAGTTTGGTGTAAAAAATTTGGTATTCAGTTCATCTGCTACTGTGTACGGCGATGCGCAAAATAGCCCGTTGCCGGAAACTACTCCAACCGTGGCTATGAATCCTTATGGTCAGTCCAAGCTGATGACAGAATGGGTGCTACAGGATTTACAGCATTCAGATAACAGCTGGAATATTGCCGTATTGCGTTATTTTAACCCTGTGGGCGCAGATGAGAGTGGCCGTATTGGTGAAGACCCAAATGGTATTCCAAATAACCTGATGCCTTTTATTACTCAGGTTGCCGTAGGTAAAAGAGCAGAGTTGCAAATTTTTGGTAATGATTATCCAACTGTTGATGGCACCGGAGTGCGGGATTATATCCATGTCACAGATTTAGCCGCTGGCCATGTGGCGGCGTTACAGCACCTGTTCACAGATCCAGGTTTTGATAGCTTTAACTTAGGCAGTGGTGAAGGTTTATCTGTACTGGATATAGTGACCCGATTTGCTGCAGTAAATCAGGTAGAAGTGCCTTATCAGTTTGCAGCAAGACGACCCGGTGATGTCGCTCGTTATTTTGCCGACCCTTCAAAGGCAAAAACTCTATTAAACTGGCAAACAGAAAAAACACTGGATGATATAGTGCGCGACAGCTGGAATTGGCAAAAAAACAACCCAAATGGTTACAACTAACCTGGTTCACAACATCTGCTGAATCTGCTCTTTGATGAACTGGTATCTTTTGCGTTGATCTTTGGGCAGTTCGGTTTCGTCTATCACGTTCATACATTTATGTGCCAGATAGATTAAATCTTCGTTTAAACGGCCGCGCTGGCTGATCGCCTGCAGTAAATTCAGGGCTATGCTGGCGTTGGCTGGCATGGTTTTTTGCGCTTCGATAAAATAGGTAATGGCCTCTGAGTACTGGCCCAGGCTGTAGGCTTCCATCCCGGCGTTGTGGCTGGCCATCATGGTGGATCTTTTGTGGCTGTATTTGTCCTGCTCGGATAAAAACATCATGTTCAGTGCTTTGTTGTATAAATCAGAACTTTGCGACAAGGTGTTGAGTGAGCCCATGTAATGGTCGCTCATCGCCAGATTGCCGGTTTCAAAATAAGCTCTGGCCCTGTCCAGTAACGCAGAAGGCGATAGAGTGCGGCCTAAGCTTTGCTCTTCACTTTGTTGCAGTAAGTTTTTAGCTTTGTCGGTTTTGCCCTCAAGTACTGCAACACGGGCTTCTATCACCAGCTTGTCATGCTCATAGCTGGCCGGGTTAAAACGTTTTTTAACGTCTTTGAGAAAATATTCTACTTTCCCTAAGGCCGTGCGCTTGTCACGTACAGATAAAAGCTGGGCGTTTTGGATCATAGCGCGGGCGTAGTTCAGCATATTATCGGCGGTGTCGTAGATGGAATATTTAGCCGCTTCCAGTAACTTGGAATGAATACGTACCGCCAGATCCGGCTGGTTATTGATCACAGCTAAATTAGCTAATACATGCTGACGCAGATAATTTTTGGGTGAGGCTTCAGCAACGATACGCACTGTATTAAAGGCTTCTTCCGCTTTGTTCTGGCTTAAATACAAACGGGTGAGCCAGTCCAGCGCTTCTATTTTAGTTTCAGCCTGTTCTGTAAGTTCAATCAACATACCTTCAGCTTCGGTATCCTGCTCCTGATAGCCTTTAGCCACTGCCAGGCCCAGTTTGGCCCAGGGCAAGTCACGAAAGGTTAATACTTCGCTATACAAAGTTTCAGCTTCTTTGTAGCGCCCAACTTTCACTAAAAGCTCACCTTTTAAGCGTTGAATGTAGGCCTGATGAACAGGGTATTGTTCCAGCGAAACGTCGCAGGCTTGGATTGCATCCGTGTAGTTTTCTTCGGCAATCATCTGATAAGCGTACTTTAATGCCCGTTTTACCTGGAAGGCACGGCCTATGCGGCGTTCAAGTTCGGCGTAGCTAAAAGGTTTTAACAGGTAGTCGTCGGGCAGGAATTCGATCATGCCATACACGGCCTGGCGATGACGTTCACCACTGACCACAATAAAGCAGCAACTGTGTTTTAAGCTGTGTTCGGCTTTTAAGGCTTCAAATAACTGATAACCGTCGCGGCCTACACCTAAGTTGTAGTCGCATAAAATAAAGTCGAAATCGGTTTTGCGGCAGGCAGACATGGCATTTTCGGCATTACGGGCCACAACCACATGGTCGAAACCAATCAGCGCCAACATGCTTTTCATGTACGCTATCACTTGTTCGTAATCTTCAATGACCAGAACTTTTTTAGACCGGTAAAATGCTCGCTTGGATACCACTTAGCTCAACTCTCACGCCAACAGCCGTTAGCCTACCACAACATAAACCTGCTTTGGGTATAAGTGATTTTTTATATGGTCAGCTCGTTAGCGGCTCAGTCTTTGTGGTTTTGCCATAAATTCAGTTGTTGTAATTCGGTAGGGCAGGCGCCAGCGCGGATCCATTTGGCTAAAGCCAAAGACACATTGGCGTAGTGCACTGTGTTGCCTTGTACGGGAGAGGCCAGCCAGTCAGCAATCACTGCTGTATTGAGCGTGCTGGTGCTTTGTCCCAGTTGCAATTGAGTTAGCGCCAACGCATTCGACTGCTGTTCCATCTGACCTTGCAAGGCTTTCACTAAGATACGTTTTTGTAGCTGTAGCGCTTCGCTCACCAGTTCAAAACCAGCGTTGCTCAGTACTGCACTGGATTGATGCAAATCGCGCTTAAACTCATCAACACAAGGGCCTGAACATTGAATATGCCCAAGCTGGCTTTTGCTCAGGCCTGGACCATACAGATAAAACTGATACTGGCTCAGAGGTTGTAACCAGCGGATCACTTGTTGCTGATCTTCAAATGGCAGATAAACCAGTACTTTAGTGGAGTCCGCTGTGTTTAACGCTGGTTCTAAATCGACAATAGGCGGCAATATAGGCTGGTTAAAATGATGCCAGTGCAGGCCTATTTGTTGCTGAGCTGGCGCAAAGAATTTAAAAATACTGCGGCTCAGTGGGGTGTCATGAATTTGTGGGATCTGATGCAAAAAGGCATATTGATGACCAAAGGCGACAGAGCGTTTTTTTTGTCGTCGTGCCGCCCAGGCGGTGATGGGTTCAAAGTCGGTCAGCACTAAATCATAAGCTGAGCAGTCAAGCTCGCGGATATCACGCCACAACTCCAGAGGTTTAGCCTGAATAGCGGTTTTCAGATAGTTGATATGACCTTGTTCTGTCACAAAGGTCAAACCGGTTTTTACCTGAAAATCGCCAAACTGCTGCATGTCAAACAACTGATCAGCAGGGCGGCCTGAAAACAGAAAGTCGACTGCTATGCCTTCAGCTTTAAGGTACTTGCCCATAGCGCGGGCTCTGCTGATATGTCCATTGCCTGTTGCCTGCACACCATACAAAACCCGCATTGAAGTACTCCTGTCAGTCCCTCCAGACCAGCGCTTTAAAGTGAACGCGGCACATAGAGATGTATTGATTATTTCCGCCTATCTGCACCTGACTGCCTGTAGTTGCTGCATGGCCGTTTTCATCCAGCCGCACCACAAAGTTGGCTTTTCGGCCACAGTGACAAACAGTTTTTAATTCCACTAATTTATCTGCCCATGCCAGCAACGCCTGACTGCCGGCAAAGGTTTCGCCTAAAAAGTCGGTTCTAAGACCAAAGGCCAATACAGGCACGTTCAGATCGTCTACCACATAAGTTAACTGCTTGACCTGAGCTTTGGATAAAAACTGCGCTTCATCAATCAGCACACAGTCCAAAGCGCCTTGCTGTTTCAGCGTTTTGCAGGCTTCGATAAAGTCAAAGCTGGCGTCAAAAATCTGCGCATCCATCGACAAACCAATACGGGAGCTGATTTTGCCAACACCAAACCTGTCATCAATAGCGGCAGTAAATAACGCTACCGTCATGCCCCTTTCCTGATAGTTGTAAGCACTTTGCAGTAAAGAGGTCGACTTGCCTGCGTTCATCGCCGAATAATAAAAATACAATTGCGCCATCTGCGTGGTCTCGTAAATTGAAGTCCGTCGCAGTATAACTAAAAGCATTAGTCTGGCGTAGCCTAGCTTTACCTTAACCATGGAAGATGACAGTAAGAAGACAATTGACGTAGCCTCGTAGGGTCAGAGCTTGGGCTCTGACCTTTTATATTGCGACTGCCTCAGAACTTAGGTTAATCTCTGATATATTTGCATTTTTTGATAATGGGGTAAGAGCCAAGGCTCTGACCCCGGAAGGGGAAACAATGGATAAGTTGTTGTTTGGAACAGTACTGGTGCAGGTAGTATTAACACTGCTCATGATGGTGTTGATGGGTAAACGTCGTTTTAAAGCGGCGAAAAACCGGGAATTACCTTACAAAGCATTCAGGGTGATGGACTTAACAGGCGCTAATGAAAAAGTTATTACAGCCAGCCGTAACTTTGATAATCAGTTCCAATTACCAGTGTTGTATTTGTTTGCTGTCGCTTTTGCGCTGCAGTTTGCTGTGGTTGATCTTAGCCTGGTGATTTTGGGCTGGTTATTTGCCATTAGCCGTTTAGCCCATGCTTATGTGCATGTTGGGGCTAACCATGTACGTCTGCGTTTTGCTGTTTATGTATTTGGTGCTTTGATGTTATTGCTGTTCTGGCTGCGGTTAAGCATGGCGTATTTGCTCGCCTGATGACGGAGTTCTTTTGGCCTTATCTTAGTCTGGCCTTCAGCGCTTTTATCTCCGCTACCTTGTTACCTTTTGGTTCAGAGCTGGTGTTGGTTGGCTTATTAACTCAAGGTTATCCGGCGCTGGTGTTGTGGGGGATAGCCACTGTATTTAATACCCTTGGCTCTGTACTGAATTGGTATCTGGGGAAGCAGTTGCTGCAGTTTCAACACAAAAGCTGGTTTATGTTTAAGCCAGCTCAAATAGCACAAGCCAGCAGTCAGTTTCAGCGCTGGGGTTTACCTTCGTTATTATTGGCCTGGCTGCCGGTGATTGGTGACCCTCTGACTTTGATCGCCGGAGTGCTGAAGGTTCGTTTGCTTTGGTTTGTGCTGTTGGTAGGCTTAGGCAAAGGTTTGCGTTATGGTGTGGTAATAGGCCTGATGCCTGCGGTTTGAATCGAATAAGAGGAGAGTGAATGAAAGCGTTATTGATCTCTGGTCTGGCCATGGCTCTGGCCTTCAGTTTTGGCAGTGCTGGGGCACAACAAGCGACTGCAACTGTGCCTGAAGCAAAAACTGCATGGCAGCTATTGCCACAGGATAATTTGCTCTATCTGGACACAGACCAGGGCCGGATTGTCATTTTATTAGCGCCGCAGTTTGCGCCTAACCATGTGAAACGAGTCAAAGAGCTGGTTAAAAACCGTTTTTATGATGGTGTGACTTTTTATCGGGTGATTGAAGGTTTTGTCGCCCAGTTTGGAGTGCCTGAACATGAGTGGGGCAGCAGAGCTAAATTAACACCAATGAAAGCTGAATTCAGTTGGCCTGTGCGCGGCGCTGATCCTTATCTTTTGGTGCAACGACCAGACTTATTAGCAGAAGAAACCGGTTTTAATCAGGGCTTTGCAGTGGCGCGTGAACAAAATCAGGAATGGCTGGTGCATTGCCCCGGCGTCGTGAATATGGCGCGTGCCAATGAACCTGACACCGGTGTGGCAGACATTGCTATTATGATGGGGCAGGCACCACGCCATCTGGATAAAAATATGTCAGCCTTTGGCAAAGTGATATGGGGCCACTATGCAGTGAACCGTGTCCGTCGTGGTGAAGCCGCAGATGGTGGTGTGATAGGTTCTGCGGCAGCACGCACTGTGATTAAGCAGGCTCGTTTAGGTACTGAGTTAGCATCAGACAAACAAGTGCAACTGGAGATGCTCAGTACCAACAGTTCAGAGTTTTCACAGTCTCTGGCCGAGCGTCGTTCCCGTACTCATGTGTTTTATCAGCACAAAGGCAACGGCAATATGGATGTTTGTTATCCGCAAGTGCCTGTGCGTGAGGTAAAAGCTGTATAAAGCCTGTAAAACACAAAATTTACTGGTCGATGACGGCCTTTTCAGTCATTATGTGCGCCTTTTCTGTGGCGCTCCGAGGGGATAGCAATGAACTACGAATTAACAGCTGACGATTTAAACAAACTCAGTTTATTGGACGCTGAACAGCGTTACGACTACTTCATTCAGGCTGTAGCCGATCTGGAGAAAATCTGGATCCTGGTCGATGAAGAAGGCTTTGTATTGGTTGATGCTGATGAAGAACGTTGCATCCCGGTATGGCCGCATGCTGAATTAGCAGAACTGTGGATCAACGGTGATTGGGCTCAGTGTCAGGCTCAGGCAATCGACATCGCCACCTGGTTAGACAAGTGGACTGCTGGTTTAGACGGTGACGAATTAGCTATTGCTGTGTTCCCGCATGCTGCAGAACCTGGTGTGGTGATTGGCCCTGAAGAGTTCTCTGAAACTCTGATTGAAGCGACACAAGACAACGAATAACACTTTTAAAATGGGGTCAGATCACATTAGTTACGCATAACTAATGTGATCTGACCCCATTTTTATGGCTAAGATTTTCTCCGTGAAGCTATTGATAACCATTCTTGATTAGATTACTATGCCTGCAGTTTATTACGCAGGTGCATTTATGTACGTTTGTCTTTGTAAAGCAGTCACAGATAAAGCCATTCGCCAGCAGGTTGAAGCGGGCGCTTGTTCTATGCGTGAGCTGAAGCAAAATTTGGGTGTCGGCACTCAATGTGGCAAATGTGTGTGTCAGGCCAGCGATATTCTTGACTCTGCTTTATCTAAACAGTCATCACAACAACGTATTCCAGTGTTGATGATCAATAACTCCCGTCCCGCTGCTTAATTAATTCTTAAACCTCAACATAGCCTAAGCACTATTCTTCATTTTTATGCATAAAATCAGCATTTAAAGTTAAATGGGCTGCATTTATCGCTACGGCTAGGCATAATGTTGGCATCTTTTCCTGAGGTAAGCCTTATGACTAAAATTGCTAAGGTTGCGATAGTGGGCGGTACCCACGGCAACGAATTCTCCGGTATTTATGCCATTCGTCAGTACCAGGACAATCCTGCTTTGATTCAGCGCTCAAGCTTTGAGACCAGCACCTTGTTTGCTAACCCTGAAGCGCATAAAGCCAATAAGCGTTATTTACACAGCGACTTAAACCGTCAGTTTAAAAATGTCGATTTAGCCAATGCTGAGCTTACCAATTACGAACAAAGCCGCGCCAAAGTGATCAATGAAATTTTGGGGCCAAAAGGCAATGCCAAAACCGATCTGGTCATTGATTTGCACAACACCACCAGCAATATGGGCGCCTGCCTGATCATGACGCAAGCCGGTGCTTTTTATAATCAGATGGCCGCTTATGTGAAGATGAAAATGCCAGAAGCTATTATCTCCCGCGATGAAGACCATCTGGCAGCCGAAGATCACGCGCTGATGTGTACACTGGGCCGTTATGGCGTGATAGTGGAAGTAGGGCCACAATCTCAGTCTGTGCTGCGTCAGGACGTGCTGGAGCAAATGCATGAAATGACGGCTCATATTCTGGACTTTGTGGAGCTGTACAACACTCAGAGCCTGCCAGAGCTGCCAAAACGCACTGAAGCTTATCTGTATTTGCACAGTATTAAATTACCAATGAACGAAAAAGGCGAACGTTTGGGCATGGTGCACAAAAATGTGCAGGACAAAGACTACCAGCCTATTCACCCGGGCGACCCGATTTTCACCTTATTTGATGGCACTGAAGTGCCTTATGACGGCGATACAGTGGTGTATCCAACCTTTATCAATGAAGCCGCTTATTACGACAACAATCTGGCGATGTCGCTGAACGACAAAATCTGGATTGAGCTGGGATAATAAAAATGGGGTCAGATCACATTGTTTATTTATTGTAAAAACAATGTGATTTTATTCTCGTCTTTTTGGGGCTGACGGCTATTCTTAGTGGTGTTTCTTTGCAAAGGAGATTCACCATGCCTCGCCACCAACGCTATTGTCCGGCTGATGTGCCACAGCATGTGGTACAACGCGGAAATAATCATCAAGCTTGTTTTTTTGATCCGCAGGATTTCGCAACTTATCTGAATTACCTGACGGAATACAAAGAGCAATGTCAGGTCGACATTCATGCATGGGTGTTGATGTCCAACCATGTTCACCTCTTATGTACACCAAAAGAAGAAATGGCAACCAGTGTGCTGATGCAGTCGGTAGGGCGAAAGTATGTTCGTTATTTCAATACTCGTTATCAACGTTGCGGCACTTTATGGGAAGGACGATTTAAATCTTGTCTGATTGCAGAAGAAGCTTATGTGCTTAATGTTTATCGATATATTGAGATGAATCCAGTGCGTGCAGCAATGGTTCAGAGGCCGGAACATTACTTTTGGTCCAGCTATAGTTGTAATGCTCTGGGACGTTCCAGCGCTCTTATTACACCAGACCCACGTTATCTGGCTTTGGGTGAAAACGATGCAGAGCGGCAAATGAATTACAGGACATTATTTAGTGGTGTTTTAGCTGAAGAAGAGCTCTGTTCTATCCGCAGTTCTTTGCAACAATGTTCGCTGTTAGGCAGTGCTGTCGCTCAGAAAGGTATTGCGGCAAAATACGGTTTGAGTATTCCACAGCAAAGCGTGGGAAGGCCAAGATATAACCGATGAAAATGGGGTCAGATCACATTAGTTACGCATAACTAATGTGATCTGACCCCATTTTTAACTCATGTTAAAGCTGAACGTAGCTGGCTTTTTTCTGGATAAGTTCGATAGCGTAGTTGTCCGGGTCGCGTACAAAAGCGATTTCAGTCGTGCCACCTTTAACCGGGCCAGGTTCGCGGCTGATCACGCCACCTTTAGCGCGGATCAACTCACAAGCCGCATAAATATCGTCTACTTCTAAAGCGATATGGCCATAAGCAGTGCCCTGCTCGTAGCTGTCAACACCCCAGTTGTAGGTGAGTTCCAATACCGCACCTTCACTTTCATCACTGAAACCAACAAAAGCCAATGTGTATTTGTATTCAGCATTTTCTGAAGTGCGTAACAACTTCATGCCGAGTACTTCAGTGTAAAAGGCCAAAGAGCGTTCTAAGTTAGTGACACGAAGCATGGTATGTAAAATGCGCATAAAATTTCCTTAATCGACTTTTTCGGCAAACTCGCACAGATCTTCAATCAGGCAGCTGCCACATTTAGGTTTACGGGCTATGCAGGTATAACGACCATGCAAAATAAGCCAGTGATGCACATCCAGCTTAAATTCGGCTGGCACCACTTTGAGTAACTTTTGTTCCACTTCATCGACATTTTTGCCAGGCGCAAATTTAGTTCTGTTGCTAACAAGGAAAATATGTGTGTCGACCGCTGTAGTCGGCCAGCCTAAATATCTCAGTGCGGCAGCGGATATTAACATATTCAACCGTAATGGAAGAAAGGTTCAGTGCCAGAAACTTAGCAATACGTGCTTCAAAAGTTTGCTGAGCACTCATTCTGTTGGAGCAAACTACATATAACTACAGGTCAAATTTCAAGTGGTAGCTGTTGAGTTAATTGAAAAACAACTTCCGTATTGCATCTATCAATTTTGATGGGCATACATTTAGTGATTTTAGAAAATACTGTTGAAATAGAGGTACATCCGCGCTAGTTTGATAAAAAATGTGGCTTTCAATCTTTCTCTGACGCACAAGCCAGATTGAGAAAAGATCAAAAAATAGCGTAGTTTACTAGCTCGTTGATTAGAGCGGTTTACGAATCAGAATTGAGAGGAATTATGGTCCCAGGGAAACGAAACGTCTTGCTTTTGCTTACTGCATTACTTCTGTCGCTTTTTATAATGGCAGAGGAAATCTACCAGAGACCCGAGTTGCGTGCAGAATTGCTCCAAAAGATGGCAGCGGATCAGAAGGCCCGAAATGAAGGAGATTGGGGAAGGGTAAAAGAGTTGGATCATGAGCATTCAAAATTTCTGTCTGATCTGCTTCGTGATTCTGATTGGCCGCGTATATCTGAAGTGGGACCTGATGGAGCCAAAGCCGCCTGGCTACTTGTCCAGCACGCGGATCACAACCGAGATCTCCAAAAAGCCGTTCTTCAGATCCTTGAAAGCTATCTGCCTGAAGGAGAGGCTAATCCGCAGGATGTTGCCCTGCTTAGCGATCGCATCGCAGTTGCTGAAAATCGTCCTCAGCAGTATGGTACTCAAGGTCGGTGTGAAGAAGGTCATGGCTGGCAACCCAATGAAATTGAGGAACCACAGTATGTCCATTTACGACGGGAGAAAATGAAGCTAGCTCCGCTGCATTCGTACATAGAACGAATGCAACAATTCTGCAATTAGAATACTACCAATCACTGTACCTGTGAGGTCTTGTAGCATGTGCAGTTAATTACACTGCACATGCTCACGGCGATAAAGCGTCTACCTTTATCATCTTTTAGCCAGCCCAATATCATGATGCGACAGATGTCGCATATTATTCTTGACTGTGAGCGACACTTGTCGCACTCTTGGCATTCTAAATTATTCCGTGATGTAATAACCGGCTGTGGCTGAGTTGGATAAGCTGAAAATACGTCAGGAAAAACAATTATTTATAGAAGTTCTTCCGCGTGGCCAATACATTTTATCGTCAGCAAAAGCCTTGACTACGATGCTGAATAGGTACGAGGTCGCTCTCAATTTGAGTGGTCTAAAACATGGTAAATCAAATGAAGTTGTATGTGCTATCGGCATTACTGCTGATCTGTTTTAAGTTAAATGCTGAAACCCCCTATGAATTACCAAGGAGTTCAGTGATTGAGCTTGAAGAAAAATCCACTGGTCGTGTCTATCCGTTGTTTATTCAGTTGCCTGTATCCTACGCCAGTCAAACGGACAACCTTTATCCAGTGATATACCTGACTGATGCCCATTACACTTTTCCGATCGTAGCAGGTGCGACTCGTTTTCCGATGAACAACGGTGTTATGCAGCATGCCATTATTGTGGCTGTATCTTATGAAAAGGGTTCAGTGGGCACCCACAGTAGAACCAGAGACTACACCCCCACAGTCATAAAAGCCTGGAAGCAACAGACCGGCAACGCGATAGGGCATAAGCTGTTTCTTCGTGACACAGTGATTCCGTTTATCGAACATCATTATCGGGCAAGCAAAAAAGATAGAACTTTTGTCGGCAATTCGCTCGGCGCTTTGTTTGGCGCTTATATTTTGTTTAGCGAGCCAGATCTGTTTTCAAACTACATACTGGGTAGCCCGTCCGTCTGGTTTGATCATAACGTGATTCTGGCGCTGCAAGCGGTTAAACCAAAGTTAAAAACAAAAGTGTACTTATCAGTAGGTGAGTATGAAACGCCTGCTTATGGCGAAGGGCAAGATATGGTCAAGGGAGCAGTTCAGCTCAAGGAAAAAATTACTGGCCTCGATAGTGCTGATATTGAACTGAAATTTTCAACTATTTCAGGCGCGAGTCATGTCACCGCATTTCCCACTACTGCCATTCAGGGCCTGGACTGGGTTTATGGTATAAAGCGGCAATGAGGTTTCACAAGCTGTGTTATTCGTTGTCTAAAGCGCGCCCGCGCGCCAGAGAAAGATTTTAGATCCCGCTAAAACCCGACAAAGGAGTCATGTTTGGAAATTAGAAAGCTTAATACGTTGCGGGGCCTGGCTGCGCTCATCGTTTTTGTCACCCACTTTAGTGATATAACCCATTGGCTTGATGGCTCTTTAGGCGGCGGCTCTGGCGCTTATGGCGTGATGCTGTTCTTTATGCTGAGCGGATTTTTGATGTCTTATCTCTATCTGGATAAAGCCTTTAATCAGGTGAATATCAAAAGTTATTTTTTAGCCCGGGCGGGCAGGGTGCTACCGCTGTACCTGGTGATTGTATTCTGCTCTTATCTGTTGTCGCTGGCAGATAAAGATTTTCTCTATAACATTCCGGATTTTAATGCGTTAGTAGGACATTTGTTATTTCTCTATGGTGAAAGTGTACTCTGGTCTATTCCGGCAGAAATTCACTTCTATTTCATTTTTATTATTTTTTGGGCATTCTCAAAAAACAGAGCTGGCTATATTTATCTACTCATCCTGGCCGTGATGATTGTGCTGTTTTTTTCGAACTTCCCCAAAATACATGGTGATATCAACGGCGTTCCATACAACTTGTTTAGTGTGCTCAGAAGCTTGCCTTACTTTTTTATCGGTGTCATTTTTGGCATGCACTATAAACAGCTGAAAGTTCCAGAGTATCTGAGGAAAAACAGGTTTATATTCGTTCTTTGCTTAATCCCACTGATGTACCCTGAGTTTTCGCCTGTGAGTTCTGATGCAAAGGTTAAAATGTGGTTAAGCTACGAAGTACTGCTGGTAATGAGCTCAGTTTTCTTTTGTGTCGTGTTCTTAGTCCCTGATAACAATATTTTGCTGGCTAACAAGCTTGGTGATTTCATCGGAAAAATTTCCTACTCCTTCTATTTGCTGCATCTGCCAATTATTGTGCAAGTAAATCAGTTTGATTTATCCGTCGAACTAAAGTTAGTGTTGTCTTTCATTTTAAGTGTATTGGCCGCTTATGTGTCATACAGAACCTTTGAAAAACCTGTAGCTAAGCTAGTGCGAAGTAACGCATTTAATAAATTTAGTCAGCAGGACGCGCTAACCCGCACCTCTGCTTAAGGCGGTATAAGCAGTAGGAAAACATTATTCGAATTGAGCCAAAAGTAGAAGACCAATTACACTTTGATTTCATGCCAAATGAACCCAAAGACTATGTTGATATCTAAAAAACCAAAGGGAAGTGGAAAATAGTCATGTTTATTATTAAGTTGATTCATATGTCAATCGTCGCTTGTGCGTGCCTTGCCAGTCTTTGTGTGGATGCAAGGGAGCACCATCCTAAGAATATCTCAATCACCTTTGATGATGTCCCCATCCACGGTGAATTTACTTTACCTGCGCAATCACTCAAAGACATCAACCAACAACTCCTTGATACCCTCAAGAAATACAATGTAAAAGCAACTGGATTTGTGAATGAAGGCCACCTTAAAAACGACCCCAAATTATTGCAGTCTCTGTTATCAGACTGGCACAAGCATGGGCACGCTCTTGGCAACCATACATTTTCACATATTTCCTACCATAAGACTGAATTAGACACTTATCTGGCGGATATTCAAAAAGGTGCGATAACAACGCAAACAGTACTAGGCAAACAAAAGCAAAAGTTCTTTCGCCCGCCTTATTTGCATGCGGGCGACACCAATGCGTCGCAACAAATGCTCGATAAGGGCCTGGAAAAGCTAGGCCTCAGATTAGTTCCGGTGACGATGGAAAATGCAGATTACGTGTTTGATGCGCCCTATACAGTCAAGCTACAAAATAAACAGCTATCAGAGGCAAATACTTATAAGCAGCAGTACCTTGCGTTTACAGAGCATCGATTAGATTTTTACGAAAGTGCCTGTGCAAAAATGTTTGACCAGCCAGTGCCGCACATATTAATGCTGCATGTGAATCAATTAAACGCCGATAGTTTAGACAGCATTCTGATGTCCTTGCAATCACGTGGTTATCACTTTCAAAGCCTAGAGAAAACTTTACAGCACCCGGTATATGCTCAACCAACTCAGGCATTTAAATTCGGTATTCATTGGCTGTTTCGCTGGGATAAATCTAAGGACAATAAAGTGAACTGGGCAACAGAGCCAGAGCCTTCTGCTGAAGTCTTTGCCGAACACCAGCAAGCCATAACAACGCTAAAGAATGGAACACCATAGAGCCCGGCTCTATAAATAACGCGCCGGTCTATAAATACTATTAAAGTTAGCGTCTTTGGGGTGGGGCACCAATTGTGGGCAAGGGTTGGGAAAACCAAGCTCTGTGACCTATCGGCACTTATTCAATGCGGTGCATCTTTCATTCACCTGGAGCTTATGGCTGGATAACAGCTATAAGCTCTAACGTCATTTGGCTATTCAGTTTTCTCTTTAAACTCACACAGATCTTCAATGATACAAGAGCCACATTTTGGTTTACGGGCCACGCAGGTGTAGCGGCCATGAAGGATCAACCAGTGGTGCAGGTCGAACATAAACTCAGATTTATTTGGGGTGTTTTTAATAATGCTTTGTTCGGTTTCTTCAACTGTCTTGCCCTTGGCGTAGCCTGTACGGTTTGCGACGCGCTGGATATGGGTATCGACGGCGATAAAGTATTTACCCTCGTTATCTTTTAGCCAGCCAAAGGCGGTGTTCAGCACCACATTAGCCGTTTTACGGCCTACGCCTGGCAAGGCTTCTAAAGCGTCGCGGTTTTCCGGCACTATGCTGTTGTGCTGGTCGATCAGAATACGGCAGGTTTTGATCAGGTTCTCGGCTTTTGAGTTAAAAAGCCCAATCGTCTTGATGTAGTGTTTGACGCCGTCAACACCTAAATCAAAAATAGCCTGTGGTGTATTAGCAACAGGGTAGAGCAGACGGGTGGCTTTATTGACGCTGACGTCCGTGGCCTGAGCCGATAACAACACAGCCACCAACAATTCAAAAGGCGAGTTAAACTCCAGCTCTGTGGTTGGCTTCGGATTGTTTTCCCGCAGGCGCTGTAAAATCTGAATACGTTTTTCTTTGTTCATTTGGCTCGTTTTACTTTAACTGCTGACATGGGTGACTCGTGCTCTGCTGATTTTTTGTTCCACAGGTTTTGCTTTAGCAGCTGCTCTGGCATCTACAGCGTTTTTACCCGCGATCAGAAAGCCCATCACTAAAAAAGCGCCTGGTGGCAATATGGCCAATAAAAACTGGTTATCGGCCTGATACAGATGAATAGTCAGCACTTTGGCCCAATCACCCAGCAGTAAATCTGCTCCGGCAAACAAAGTACCAGAACCTATTACTTCGCGTACCGCGCCTAAAGTACATAACACTAACGCAAAACCAGTGCCCATCATCAGGCCATCAAAGGCGGCTGGCGCTACAGCATTTTTGGAGGCGTAGGCTTCGGCGCGACCAATCACAATACAGTTAGTTACCATCAGCGGAATAAAAATACCTAAGGCCTGATACAGGTTATACATAAAGGCGTGCATCAACAGCTCTATCACTGTCACTACAGAGGCAATCACCATCACAAAGACCGGAATACGGATTTCATTCGGCACATAATTACGAATTAACGACACCACAGTATTGGTGCTGAGTAACACCAACATAGTGGCTAAACCTAAGCCCAATGCGCTGGTTAAGTTGCTGGTGACCGCCAGCAAAGGACAAAGGCCTAATAACTGTACTAAGCCCGGGTTATTTTTCCATAACCCCTGACGGACTAACTCCTGATACTGGTTCATTTTGCTTTCCATCAAAGAGGACTCCATAGTGCTCAGACTCCACAATTGGCTGGCAGACTGGCCAGTTCTGGATGTTGCTGAATATAAATCGCAGCGTTTTTCACTGCTTTCACCACAGCACGTGGGGTAATAGTAGCTCCGGCAAACTGGTCAAACTGACCACCGTCTTTTTTCACGGCAAAGCTGCGATCGTCAGTTGAACCTACAGTCTGGCCATTAAAGCTTAATACCCAAGGCGTTTTGCGTAGTTCAACTTTATCACCAAGGCCTGGAGTTTCTTTATGGTTCAGTACCCGCACACCAATAATCTCACTGTCGGGACTGATAGCGGCCAGCACTTCAATGGCGCCGCTATAGCCATCTGGTGCTGTGGTTTCAACTAAATAGGCTTTAACTGCGCCATCCACCCGATAGCGGTAGATATTCTGTTTGGCTTCTTTGCCTAATAACTCAGTATCCAGCGCGGCTACACAGTCGTTCAAAATAGTTGTATTCCCCGCCAGTTCTGGCATCACTTCCACTAAGGTGCGAAGTTTGCCGTCCAGCTGTTGCTGAGCGATTTCGCTTTTTGTGATTTCATTGACAGCAGCCACTGCAAAGACACAAAGCACAGCTGCAGTGCCGAGCAACAGCGCATTTTTACCAACAGAACTCAGCATTAGCGCTCTCCCTTGCTTTTGTGACCATAAGTTCTGGGTTGGGTATAGTAGTCAATTAAAGGCACTGTCATATTGGCTAACATCACAGCAAAAGCAAAAGCGTCCGGGTAGCCACCGTAACTGCGGATCACAAACACCAATCCGCCTATTAAAGCGCCAAAAATCAGCCTGCCTTTTTCTGTGGTTGAAGCGGACACCGGATCTGTGGCGATAAAAAAAGCCGCCAGCATAGTAGCGCCGGAAAATAACTGAAACAGCGGGCTGGCATTGGTGTCTGGCGATAGTAACCAGGCGATTAAACTAAAGCCAAACAAGGAGCCTAATACAGCCACCGGAATACGCCATTGAATCACTTTTTGCTGCAACAAAAACAAACCGCCGAGCAAATAAGCCAAATTGACCCAAAACCAACCTTCACCGGACAACCAGCCAAACACCGGTTTTTTCATACTCTCCTGTGTGGTGTAACCTTGCGACAGATCGGTTTTTAACGTATCCAGCGGCGTAGCCATACTGATGCCATCTGCATCTTGCCGCAGTTGACTGATACTGTACCCACTGCAACTGAAATTGGTAAAAATAGTGCAAACGGCATCGGCAGGACTCAAGCTCTGCTGCTGCAAAGGAGCAGCAGGTAACCAACTGGTCATAGGCAGAGGAAAAGACACCAACAGCAACACATAAGCGGCCATGGCCGGGTTAAATAAGTTGTTGCCTAAGCCTCCGTACAGCTGTTTCACCACAATAATGGCAAAAGCCGTACCTATTACCACCAGCCACCAGGGCGCATAAGAGGGGATTGCGACTGCAAGCAATAAAGCGGTGACCAGAGCGCTATGGTCCAGTAATTTCACTTTCACTTTTTTAGCACGAAGGGCCAGTACTGCAGCTTCACAAAGCAAAGCTGTGCTAATGGCCAGCAGCAATTGGATAAGTACACCGTAGCCAAAAAAGTAAGCCTGCACTGCAATACCAGGCACAGCAGCCAAAGCCACCAGCTTCATTAACTGGGCCGTGGTTTTTTGACTGTGCTGGTGCGGGGAGCTGGCGATTTTAAAACTCATAACGGCTCACTGTTTTGTTGTTTTTTAGCTTTGGCCCGGGCTATAGCTGCTGCTATGGCGGCTTTTTTTGCATCTTGTTCTGCTGGTACAGCCTCAGCTTGCACTGTTGCTTCTGTTGCAGGCTCGCTCGCTATCTGTTGCATCTGCGTTTGTTCGGCCAGTTTTTTCGCTTTAGCGCGGGCTATAGCTGCGGCTACTGCGGCTTTTTTCGCATCCACTTCTGGAGCTGCTGTTTCAACTGGGGCTGGTTGCTCACTAGTTTCAGGCTGTGCTTCAGCCAGTTTTTTCGCTTTAGCGCGAGCTATAGCTGCGGCTACTGCTGCTTTTTTTGCATCCACTTCTGGAGCTGCTGTTTCAGCTGGGGCTGGTTGCTCACTAGCTTCCGGTTGTGCGTCAGCCAGTTTTTTCGCTTTAGCACGGGCTATAGCGGCGGCTACTGCTGCTTTTTTCGCATCCACTTCTGGAGCTGCTGTTTCAGCTGGTGCTGGTTGTTCAATAGCTTCTGGTTGTGCTTCTGCTAGTTTTTTCGCTTTAGCGCGGGCTATAGCGGCTGCTACTGCGGCTTTTTTTGCATCTGCTTCAGGAATATCAGCAGTAGCAGTTTCAGCCGGGGCTGGTTGTCCAACAGCTTCTGGTTGTGCTTCAGCTTGTTTTTTCGCTTTAGCACGGGCCAAAGCTGCAGCTATAGCTGCTTTGCGTGGATCTTCGGCTGTAGTTGCTGTTGTGTCTTCAGCCGGGGTTGCAGTTTGAGCCTGCTGTTTTTGCTGCTGATAGGCCAAAGCTTCGGCTTTTTTACGTTCACGCTCTGCAATAATTTGTTCTTTGTCCAGTGGCTGGGCACTTTGCTGCTGAGTGCGTTCCAAGGCTTGTTGCACTGCTGCTGCGCTCTGAGTCGTCTGACCGCTGGCTTGTTGCTGTGCTACTCGCTGAGCCGCCAGTTGTTGATTGCGTTCCAGACGTTCTTGTTTTTCCCGCTCTAAACGTTCAGTTCGGGCATCAAAACGGGCTTTGGCTTGTTCGGCTTTTAAGGCTTCACGTTGAGTTTCACGAATTTCGGCTTTGGCAACACGGTAATAATGCACCAATGGAATTTCGCTTGGGCAGACATAAGCGCAAGCACCGCATTCAATGCAGTCAGATAAATTGTATTCAGCCAGTTTGTCCTGATCATGGGCTTTGCTGTACCACAAGAGTTGCTGCGGCAATAAGCTGGCCGGGCAGGCGTCAGCACAGGCGCCACAGCGAATACAGTCCATTTCATCACTGGCGGCACCTAATTCGTTTTCTGTAGGCGCCAAGATGCAGTTGGTGGTCTTGACCACAGGCACAGACCAGTCTGCTATGGCAAAGCCCATCATAGGGCCACCAACAATGATGCGCTGCTGCGGCTCTGCCTGAAAACCACAGGCATTTAACAAATCAGAAATAGGCGTGCCTATTAGTGCCAGCACATTTTGTTGCTGAGCTAAAGTTTCACCTGCCACTGTCACCACACGGTGGATCAGCGGAATATCGTCCAGCACCGCCTGAGCTATGGCAAAAGCAGTACCGACGTTTTGCATCACTATGCCAATATCTAAAGGCCTGCGACCTGCTGGTACCTCTTTATTGGTCAGCAACTGGATCAGTTGTTTCTCACCACCAGATGGGTACTTGGTAGGGACTTCCCGCACGAAGTAGTTATCTTTTTGGCCTATAGCGGCTTTTAAAGATGCGACCGCTATAGGTTTGTCGTCTTCTATGCCTATCAATACAGCTTTTGGACTCAGCAGTTTCACCAGTATCTCAATACCGGCAATAATATCGCTGGCGCGCTCCTGCATCAGCATGTCATCTGCTGTGATATAGGGCTCGCACTCCACAGCATTGATGATCAGATAATCCACCGGCTGTTTTACATTCACTTTGATATGAGTTGGGAAACCTGCACCGCCCATACCAGAAATACCAGATTCCTGAATACGTTCCAGCAAGGTGTAAAGATCTACCTGCTCTGGATCCAACGGCTTACGTGGTCGCCATTCGTCCATGCCGTCAGGCGCCAGTATTAAAGTAGGTTCGGCTAAGCTGGAAGGGTGCGTGCTGGTATGCAGTTCAATTGCCAGCACTGTGCCTGAGGTAGGGGCATGTACAGGCACAGCCATGGCGTTCTCAGCCTGAGTTAAGGCCTGACCTTTCAGTACACGATCGCCCACTTTGACCAGTACTTTGCCTGCCACACCTATATGCTGGCGCAGCGGGATATATAAACGATCAGGAATATCTAAAAGCGCCACAGGTTTTTGATTCGTGCGCTCTTTACGGCTTGGTGGATGAATGCCGCCATGAAAATCCCAGACTTTTCCTGCCTGAATTTGTTGAAATAAAGTAGGCAAGTTACGACTCCAGCACTTTTACCGGAATGGCATTTAAGTCCCATTTCCAGCGTTCAATACTGCTGGCCAAGGGCACCATATCAATGCAATCCACAGGACAAGGTTCAACACATAAATCACAACCAGTGCATTCGTCGACAATAACGGTATGCATTTGCTTCGAGGCACCCACTATGGCATCCACAGGGCAGGCCTGAATACATTTGGTACAGCCAATACATTCATCTTCGCGGATATAGGCTACACGTTTTACCGCCGGAGTTTGGGCTGCATCCAGAGGTTTGGCTTCGACCCCCATTAAGTCGGCCAGTTTTTTAATGGTAGT
Source organism: Rheinheimera sp. 1928-s (assembly GCF_029269265.1). Classification (GTDB taxonomy): domain Bacteria; phylum Pseudomonadota; class Gammaproteobacteria; order Enterobacterales; family Alteromonadaceae; genus Pararheinheimera. The sequence goes on along the minus strand of NZ_JARIXP010000004.1, from coordinate 301,456 downwards.
GTCGCCACCGGGCGGGCATTTATTAATGTCATCCCCATTGGCAATAGCTTCGGCATAAGGCCGACAACCGGGATAACCACATTGACCACATTGGGTTTGCGGTAAAATTTCATCAATTTGTTCAACCAGTGGATCTGCATCCACTTTGAAACGTATAGCGGCATATCCCAGCGCAGCACCAAATACCAGCGCCAGAATACCCAAAGCCCACAGGGCTGTGATAATAGACATTTACGCTTTCACCAAACCAGTAAAGCCCATAAAGGCTAAAGACATTAAACCCGCGGTAATCATGCCGATGGCGGCACCTTTAAAAGATACTGGTACATCGGCTGCGGCCAGACGCTCACGCATAGCTGCAAATAAGATCAGCACTAAGGAAAACCCTACTGCAGCGCCAAATCCATAGACTACAGAAGAGAAAAAATCATGACGGGCGTTGACGTTTAATATAGCCACACCTAACACTGCACAGTTGGTGGTGATCAAAGGCAAAAAGATACCTAATAAACGATACAAAGTAGGGCTGGTTTTATGCACCACCATTTCGGTAAATTGCACGACCACAGCGATCACCAAAATAAAACTTAAGGTGCGCAGGTAGATTAAATCCAGTGGCTGTAATAAGTAAAAATCCACCAAGTAACTGCAAAGGGAAGCTAAGGTCAGAACAAAAGTAGTGGCCATCGACATGCCAATAGCAGTTTCGAGTTTTTTTGATACACCCATCACAGGGCATAAGCCGAGAAACTTCACCAGCACGAAGTTATTCACCAGCACTGTGCTGACCAGCAACAGCAAAAATTCCGACATAAAAGAACCCCAGAAAAAAGTCGCGCTATTATGCGGCTTTGTTGTTATTGAAACAACAGCGCTGAGCGCGAATGGCCCATATCTGAGCCTATGGCGCCTGATAAAACGTAGGGCGGGTCTTGTATCCGCCCGTCTCGAATACAAATCCGATGTTGTTTAGGGCGGGCCGGGACAAGCCGCGGCCCCTACACCTGTCTAAATGTTACAACGGTTCAGACAGATGTTTGTCAAAGCATTATTCCAGTGGCGCTGGCTTACTTAAGAAGTAGCCTTGTATGCCATCAATCAACAACGACTCCAGCATTTGTTTTTCTGCTGCAGTTTCCACATTTTCGGCAAATACAGCCACGCCAATGCGGTGTGCTAAGTCGACCATCAGCCGGACAAAATACTGGTTGTTTTTATCTTCTTCAATTTGTCGGGTGTAGCTGCCATCCATTTTGACAAAATCAGGTTTCAAATCGCGGAAAAACTTAAAAGAAGTAATACCTGCTCCAAATTTTTCGACTGTCACCCGAGAGCCACACTGATGCAACATATCAATCAGGCGTTTGCTTAACTTCAGGTTTTGCTGCAAACCCCATTCACTGATTTCAAATACCAGTCGGGGTGTCAGTTCGGTTTCCTTTAATAGTCGCCGTTCAAGATAACTGATAAAGCCTTCGTCCTGCACACAATGGGCTGACAGATTCAAACCAAAACTTTGTGTCGGATGATTCGCCACTATCGTTAATGCCTGTTCTACGATCATCTGCTCAATGTCGATGAGTTTGTCGAGTTTTTGTGCCATTTCTAAAAATAATGCAGTGGGTAACAACTGATCTTCATTACTGCGAAAGCGCACTAGTAATTCGGAATAGGTTTTACTGGTTTTATTCAGTGGCTGGATAGGTTGGGCTAATAAACTCAAACGCTGACCTTGCAGAACATCGTCAATAAGACTGCGCCAGTTTTTGGTGCTGAACGATGACTGGGCCGTTTGCTCCTGAGCATCGGTAAATAAGTACCATAAGTTGCTTTGTTTGGTGACTTTGCTCTGTTTGGTTTTTGCCAGCCCTAAGGCTGTGTCTGCCATTGCCAGTAATTCACCTAAAGGTTTGCCTTGGGCGACCTGAACTAAACCTGTTAATGCCACCGAATCCAGCTGTTTTTGCTGCTGATAGCTGTCAAAGTTCTGCTGCAGCAGTAACACCAGCTCTTCCATTTGTTCAGTGGTCATTTGCGGAAACAACACACAAAAGTCAGTGTTATTCAGCCGGAACAATGGGCTTTCGTCGGACAACTGTGGTAGCTGCTTTAATAAGTCCGCCATCTCTTTAATATACAAATCACCAGCCAGATAACCTTGTTTGTGGTTGATCTGGGCCAGACTGTGACAACGGACCAGCAAAAATACTGACTGATGCACCGCATTAGCGGCTTTGAGTTGCTGTTCGTAATAACGGACAAACTGCTGACGGTTAGGTAAAGAGGTCAGTTGATCATACAAGGCCAGTTCTAATAAATAGTCGGTGCCTGAAGTGGTTGCCTGAGGCTGCAATTGTTGTACGACCGCTGGTGCTTGATGCACCGCAGCTTCGATAGGATGAGGTGGCAGGGCTTTTTGCTTTTTGGGTCGGCCCGGCTGCAGGTAATAAGGCAATACACCTAAAATCAGCGGGCCAAAAAACAAAAACAAACTAAAAAGCTCCAGCGTACTTAACTGCTCTGAAAGTTGCGGTAAAAACTCGACCTGTAAATTATGTGCCTGATCGTTGACGGAAGCTGCAGTGATGGGGCGGCCAAACCGGTTCAGCACCCAGGAAGCCACAGTATAAGCAGGCATAGTATTGCTTTGTTCATGCAGTACCACGCCATCCAGTTGGCTTACTTTTAAGTAAGGCAAATCAAAACTGCTACGAAGCTGACGGGTCAGAATTTTTGTATCGCCTGTTAAATCACTGGCTAACATTTGCTGAATCGCACTGTAATGCAGCTGATACAAGCTTTGAATTTGTTGGGCTGCGGCAAACCAGAACAGCCAAAGCGCAAGCACTGCTGACAGCAAAGCGGCAGTCCAGTGACTTAAAGCAATAAAGGACGGAGACTTCATAGCAGGCAACCCATACTGAATTTTTTGTCCGGGCTTGAACATCAAAAAATAAGCTTAAGGTATTTCACAGAAAAACACTAAGGAAAATAGATAATTAAGGGAAGGAACAAGATGTGATTTAGGTGGCTCCCCAGGTTGGACTCGAACCAACGACCTACGGATTAACAGTCCGCCGCTCTAACCGGCTGAGCTACTGAGGAATTGTATACGGTTATCAAATTGTGATTATTTCAGTTGGCTCCCCAGGTTGGACTCGAACCAACGACCTACGGATTAACAGTCCGCCGCTCTAACCGGCTGAGCTACTGAGGAACTGAAATAATATGTTGAGACTACAGTGGCTCCCCAGGTTGGACTCGAACCAACGACCTACGGATTAACAGTCCGCCGCTCTAACCGGCTGAGCTACTGAGGAACTGTGTTCTGCAACGGGGCGCAATACTAATGCCCGTCTTAAACACTGTCAACACTTTGCCCAGTGCTTTTTCATAAAAGAAGTTTACTTGCTGCTTGTTTAGCCAAAGCGGGCAGAAAAGCTGCACAAATCTAATTTTTGCATATGCAAAAGCTATTCGGGCTTTCGTTACCTGAATGATTTTTGGCAAAGTCAGGCCACTCAAGGGCTGGCGTAAGTTACCCACAGAATCTGTGGATAAGTCTGTGAATTGTTGGCCTGATGGATAGGCTAAGCCTTAACAGGTAAGGCTTAGCGCCAGATCAATAGGTTTGAGACTAATTTTTTATTCTATATAAAACAATGATTTACGAATTTGAAAGAATTGAAACCTTATGCAATACACTTTTGATGAAACAAAATTTCTATGCAAAAGCAGATTGTGAACATTTTTTCTTATTCTTGCTCAGTTTTAGCTCAATTTGGTCGCATCGTAGGTAGTGCGAGCTCTGACTTTTCTCTACAATAGCGGCCACTTGCGCTTAAGCTGACTGTTATGACTCAATCCACTTCGACACGCCCTGATCTGCTCAAAGGTGATATTCAGGCCACTATGAAACAAATGACGGTACCTGTGCTGTTTGGCATGATTACCTTAATGTCATTTAACTTGGTAGATACCTTTTTTATAAGTATGTTGGGCACGGCAGAACTGGCTGCAGTCAGTTTTACTTTTCCTATTACCTTTACCGTGATTAGCTTAGCCATAGGCCTGAGCATTGGTACTTCCGCTGTGATTGCCCGGGCTTTGGGCAGTGGCGATCAGCAAAGTGCCCGTAGTGATGGTTTAGCAGCGTTATGGTTGTCAGCATATTTAGTCATTGCTTTGTCTGTGGTGGGCTATCTGACTATTGAGCCCTTATTCCGTTTATTAGGCGCTAAAGACGATACTTTGCCTTTTATCCATGACTATATGGAGATCTGGTTTTTTGGCGCTGTGTTTTTAATTACCCCCATGATTGGCAATGCGGTGCTGCGCGCTGCCGGAGATACCAAAACCCCCAGTATTCTGATGGCCAGTGCCGGTTTGTTAAATGCCGTGCTGGATCCGATATTTATTTTTGGCTGGGGGCCTGTGCCGGCTATGGGCGTAGCCGGAGCATCTATAGCCAGCCTTATTTCCTGGCTACTGGGTTTTGGCCTTATTCTGTATTTGCTGATGGTGCGTCGTAAGCTGGTGGATATAGGGCATCAGCCTTTGAAAGAATTTATTCAAATAAGCCGTAAAATTTTACATATAGGCCTGCCAGCGGCGGGTGCCAATATGCTGACCCCTTTAGCTATGGCCATTTTAACTGCACTGATGGCAAGTTATGGTGCTGAAGCTGTCGCTGCTTTTGGCGTCGGTGCCCGCATTGAGAGTATTGCTTCTTTAGTCGTGCTGGCGCTTTCGATGACTTTACCGCCTTTTGTCAGTCAAAATTATGGGGCCTGTGCTTATCAGCGCATTGATGATGCATACAGAAGCTGCATCAAATTTATTCTGGCCTGGCAGTTGCTGGTTTATATAGGATTGGCCGCTGGTGCCTGGCTGGTGGCTGATCTGTTTACTGACGATCCCTTAGTGGCACAGTATATTCGCTACTTTATCTGGATTTTGCCTTTAGGCTACGGCTTGCAGGGCATTATTATTTTGACCAACTCCTCTTTTAATGCCTTGCATCTGCCGATGAGTGCGCTGCAACTCAGTGTGGTTCGCCTCTTTGTATTTTATGTACCTTTTGCTTATATAGGCGGTTTACTGGGAGGAGTGATAGGGGTCTTTGTTGGCGGGCTTATTGCGAATGCCTTTACTTCCGGTCTGGCATACAACTGGTTTAAGCGTAAACTGGCTGCTTTACGAATAAGTGGGGAATCCTGATGAGTCGCGATAGTAAATTGGTTTTGCATGAGCAGCATGTCATAACTTTGAGTGGTGGATGTCGATGAGTCGTGATTTTGAATTGGTTTCCCATTATCAGCCTGCAGGCGATCAACCTACGGCCATCGCCAAGCTGGTGGAAGGGCTGGAATCTGGTTTAGCTCATCAAACCTTATTGGGTGTCACCGGTTCTGGTAAAACTTTCACTATGGCCAATGTGATAGCGCAAGTGAACAGACCCACACTGATTATGGCGCATAACAAAACACTGGCCGCTCAGCTTTATGGTGAGATGAAAGAATTTTTCCCGAATAACTCGGTGGAATACTTTGTGTCTTATTACGACTATTATCAGCCCGAAGCTTATGTGCCGTCCAGCGATACCTTTATCGAAAAAGACGCTTCTATTAATGAACATATAGAGCAGATGCGTTTATCGGCGACCAAAGCCTTGATGGAACGACGGGACGTAGTGATTATCGCCTCAGTGTCGGCTATTTATGGTTTGGGCGATCCGGAATCCTATATGAAGATGCTGTTGCATCTCAAAGTGGGCGATATAGTCGATCAGCGTTTTATCTTGCGCCGCTTGGCCGAGCTGCAATACAGCCGCAATGATACGGCTTTTGAACGCGCGACTTATCGTGTGCGTGGCGATGTGATTGATGTGTTTCCGGCCGAATCGGATGAAATCGCTGTACGGATTGAGCTGTTTGATGAAGAAATTGAGCGCATCAGTTTATTTGACCCACTGACAGGTTCGGTGGAGAAAGTGGTCAGCCGTTACACTATTTATCCAAAAACTCACTATGTGACGCCCCGGGAAAAAATTCTGGCAGCCACTGAACGTATTAAAGTGGAGCTAAAAGAGCGTCGTGCTCAATTACTTGCCGAAAACCGTTTGATTGAAGAGCAGCGTATTGGCCAGCGCACTTTATTTGATCTAGAAATGATGGTGGAGCTGGGCTATTGCTCTGGCATTGAAAACTACTCGCGCTACTTATCAGGCAGGGCCGAAGGCGAGCCACCGCCAACTTTGCTGGATTATTTCCCTGCTGATGGTTTGATGTTTATTGATGAGTCGCACGTCACCATTTCACAAATTGGCGCTATGTACAAAGGCGATCGCTCGCGCAAAGAAAACCTGGTGAACTATGGTTTTCGCTTGCCTTCGGCTTTGGATAACAGGCCGTTAAAGTTTGATGAGTTTGAATCTATAGCGCCGCAGCGCATTTATGTGTCGGCCACACCAGCAGATTACGAGTTAAAGCAATCGGCAGGCGAAGTGATAGAGCAGGTGGTGCGTCCTACAGGTTTATTAGACCCTGTCATCGAAATTCGGCCTGTAGCCACACAAGTGGACGATTTAATGTCGGAAGCGTTTCGCTGCGCCAAAATTGGTGAGCGGGTTCTGGTGACAGTACTGACCAAAAAAATGGCTGAGGATTTAACAGATTATTTAGCAGGTCATGGCGTTAAGGTGCGTTATTTACACTCCGACATCGACACAGTAGAGCGGATGGAAATTATCCGGGATTTACGTTTAGGCGTCTTTGACGTGCTGGTCGGTATTAACTTGCTGCGGGAAGGTTTGGATATTCCTGAAGTGTCGTTAGTGGCTATTCTGGATGCGGATAAAGAAGGCTTTTTACGTTCAGAGCGTTCGCTTATTCAAACCATGGGCCGTGCCGCTCGTAATTTGTATGGTAAAGCTGTGCTCTATGCTGATCGTATTACCGGTTCTATGCAGCGCGCTATTAACGAAACTGAACGTCGGCGCAATAAGCAAATCGCTTATAACGAACTGCATGGCATCACACCTACAGCTATTAAGAAGAAGGTGTCGGACGTGATGGACCTCGGGCAGGATGCTGATTTGCCTAAAGTGGCAGAGAAAATCAAACTGGCCAAAGGCAAAACTCCGTATCAGCTGCAGGCAGAAATTAAGCAACTGGAGCAGAAAATGCTGCAGCATGCCAAAGATCTGGAGTTTGAACTGGCAGCGCAAGTAAGGGATCAAATTCATCAGTTACGCGAAGCTTTGCTGGAAATTTAACCGGAACCATCGGAGTTTTCCTGTTTTACATAGTTATCTGATTGATATTTATACATTTCTTTACGGAGTCGTTCAGAGAGCATTAACTTTCATAAGTTTACACTGCCTGCGTTTTCTCAACCAAAAGGTAGTAATTATGAAAAGTTCCATGCTCGCTTTACTTATCGCTGTAGTCTCAACCGGTGCAGCAGCGAACAGCTATCAAAATGAATCTTCAGTGGATTATATCAATGGTGATTTCGGCACCTCAGATATTGATTCATGGACACTGAAGCACCAGTATTTCTTTAATGCCGTAGATACTTCAGGCAAGACACCATTAGCTGAAGCTGCATTTATCAATAAAAACGCCAGTGTCTTTGGCACACTTTCACATAATCCAATTAAAAATCTGAACGGTAACGCTTGGTCAGTGGGTGGTGAGTATATGGATCAAAGCCATAACTTCTACGGTCAACTGGAATGGTCACATTACAGCGGCACGGATCAACAAGATGTTGATGGTACTGTTGGTTACTTCATCAGCAATGACTGGTTAGTAGGTGCAATTTTTGAGCACGACAGACCAGATCAAGGCGGCAGCAGCACTAACTATGGTGTGATGACCAAAAAACTGTGGGATTTAGGCACAGGCGATATGATGAACCTTGAAGCAAGCATTCTGGATTATCGTAACGCTTCAGGCACCCGTTATGGGGTAGGTGCAGATTATTACTTCGGTAAAAACTTCTCTGCCGGTGTAGGTTATGAATGGATCTCGGATAACGTATTGAGCGAAAGCGATGACAGCCTGAGCTTGCGTGCGAAATGGTTTGCGCTGCCAAATCTGTCGTTATCAGCAGGCGTGGCCTTTGATGCGCTGGAGACGGGTGATGATCTGTATCAGTTAGGCGCAAGCTACCGCTTCTAATGCCCGTCGTACTTGAAGCTGCAGCTTTGTTGGCTGCGCTACTCGCCCCAGTCACATAGGACTACTATGCTCCTGGGGTCTTGTGCGCTTGCCGCCGCGCTGCAACATCAATTACTTAGGGCATGCCCGTCGTATTTGGCGCCGCAGCGTTGTTGGCTGCGCTCGTCGCCTCAGTCACATAGGACAACTATGCTCCTGAGGTCTCGCTCGCTTGCCGCCTGGCTGCAACACCAACTACTTAGGGCAATGTCAGTTGTAATTGAAGTGATTATGTAAGAAAGGAGCCGCTAGGCTCCTTTCTCTTTTCTGCGGTACTAACCTGCGGTCAGTTGTTGCCAGATGGCTTTTGCCACTGGGCCTAATAACTGATCTTTATGCCGCACTAAATGCACTTCGCCCTGAATAAATTTTGGAAACTCTTTAGGTTTGAGCTGCACTAAAGCACCGCGAGCTAATTCATCAGCCACCTGATGCCGGGCAACCATGCCCCAGCCCAAATGAGCTAACAGCGCTTGTTTCATGCATAAACTGTTATTCACTTTAACGCGGCGTGCCGATTGCAGGGGGAGTAATTTTCCGCTGTCAAAATCCAGTGCTTCTGAATTCGCTACCAATTGTGGTAATTCGGCCAACTGAGCCTGGTGAGTTAAAGGTTCAGTCAACTGCTGTAAAAACTCTGGACTGGCGACACATAAAACATCAAAACTTCCAATAGCCACTGATTCAAAATCACCCAAACTAACAAAAACCGGGTACCAGGGGCTGATGGCTAAATCGACCTGCTGGTTTTTCAGCTTTTCCAGCGCTTGTAGCCGGTAGTCACAACTTAGCAATAATTCGGTATGAGGAAACTGCTGCTGCGCCTGACGGATAGCACTCATATAAGGCTGTAGGTCGACTGCTTCGTCAAAGGCTAAGCCTAAACTGGCTTCAGCGCCTCTGCTTAAGTGTTGAGCCAAAGATTTTAATTGAGCACTTTGATGCAGAAGTTGTTGAGCCTGTTGATAAAAACGTTTACCAGCTTCGGTAAATTGCAGGCGATATTGACTACGATCCACTATAGTAAAACCGCATTCCTGTTCGAGCTTTTTCAGTGCCATGCTCAAAGCAGGTTGGGTTTTATGTAGTTTTACCGCGGCTTGCAGCAAGCTTTCACTGCTGGCTACAGCGTCGAGAATATAAAGCTGAGTTAAGTTCATCAATTATTCTTATATAGAACTGAAGTAAATATAAATTTTAATCTTATAGTGGCTTTTGTATAGTGCCAGCGCAAATTAAGTGGTGTGACAAGGGAGAGCGTTAAATGTCCAGACAAAAAATGATCTATGCAGTCTTAGTTATGGGGCTGGTTGCGGGTTGTTCCAAGCCGGTTGCAACCACTGAGCAAAGCCTGAATAGGCCGGTAAAACTGCATATGGTGCAGGACGGTCAGCAAAAATTGATCCGGCAGTTTCCTGCTCTGGTCGAACCCACTGAAAATGCCCGTTTAACTTTTCGAGTCAGCGGTAAACTGACTCAATTTTCTATCCGCCCTGGCCAGGAAGTACAAAAAGGTGATGTGCTGGCGCGTTTGGACCCGACTGATTTTAAACTCAGGGTCGAACAAGCTCAGGCGAAATATCAGTTATCCAAGGCTCAGTTTGATCGTGCTGCCAGCCTGATTGGGCAGAATCTGGTGTCGCAAGCCATGTACGATGAAGCTAAGGCTCAGTTGCAGGTGGCGGATGCAGATTTAAAAACAGCACAAGCGAATTTAAGTTACACCGAATTAGTGGCGCCTTTTAGCGGCATAGTGTCGCGCTCTTTAGTTGAAAATCATGAAAATGTCGCCGCTCAGCAAGCTATTCTGGAATTGCAACTCAAAGGCATGGTGGATGTGGTGATCCAGGTGCCTGAAGATGTGATAGCGCTGGTGAAAAAAGACATCAGTTATCAGCCAGAAGTGATTTTTGATTCCTACCCAAGTTTAAGTTACAAAGCCAGCATTAAAGAGTGGGACACCAGAGCAGACAGTGCCACCAACAGTTTTAAAGTAGTATTCAGTATGGCTGCGCCTGAAGAGTTTAATGTGCTCTCCGGTATGACTGCCAATGTAGTGGCTGATATGAGCCAACTGATGCGGGCTCAGGCCTCTGCCGTTGTAGTGCCTGCTACAGCTGTATTTGCTGCCAATGATCAGCCTGTGGACGCTACAGAGCGTTTTGTCTGGGTGTTCAGTGAAGGCAAAGTGAATCGTCGTGCCGTTACAGTAGGGCGCTTAACCGAGCAGGGCATTGAAGTCTTATCTGGTTTAACCGCTGGGGATCAGGTGGTGACAGCAGGTGTACAGCAACTGACTGAAAACCAGCAGGTACGGCCATGGCAACGTGAGCGGGGACTGTAAATCATGGATGTGGCTCAGTATTTTATTAAAAATAAAACCTCTTCCTGGCTGGTGACCGCTATTTTACTAATCGGCGGCACTATGGCTTACTTTGGCCTGGGCCGGTTGGAAGATCCGCAGTTTACCCTCAAACAAGCTTTGATCATTACATCCTACCCAGGTGCTTCGCCTTTGCAGGTGGAGGAAGAGGTTAGTTATCCGATTGAAAATGCCATTCAGCAACTGCCTTATGTCGACCATGTGACCTCTATTTCTACCAATGGCACGTCGCAGATTATGGTGGAAATGAAAGGCATTTATCGTTCGACAGAACTGAAACAGATTTGGGATGAACTGCGGCGTAAGGTCAATGATTTAACGCCACAGTTGCCACCTGGAGTGCAAACCCCAGTGGTAAACGATGACTTTGGTGATGTGTATGGCATGTTGTATGCCGTGACAGGGGATGGTTACTCAGACGAAGAAATTCGCGACTATGTCGATTTTTTACGCCGTGAGCTGGTGCTGGTGGAGGGCGTAGGCAAAGTCTCTGTCAGCGGTCGCCAGCAAGAGCAAGTAGTGGTCGAAATCTCCCGCTCTCGTCTGACTGCTTTAGGGATCCCGCCAACACAAATTGCCAGTTTATTGCAAACTCAGAATGTCGTATCCAACGCGGGAGCTTTGCGGGTAGGGCCAGATCGGATCCGTATTCATCCAACAGGCGAATTTCAGTCTGTACAGGAACTGGAACAACTGATTATCAGCAACCCAGCCGCTAAAGAGCTGATTTATTTAGGAGATGTGGCCAAAGTTTACAAAGATGTGCAGGAAGTGCCGAGCCAGATTTTAAAGTTTGATGGCAAAAATACGCTGACCCTGGGGGTCTCCTTTAGTAAAGGCGTAAATGTTGTTGATATAGGTGCTTTGGTGACACAACGTATGGCCGAACTGGACTATGCCCGTCCTGTAGGTATGGAAATCAATACCATTTATAACCAGCCGGCTGAAGTGGAAGCTTCAGTCGGTGGTTTTGTATTGAATCTGCTGGAAGCTGTGCTCATTGTTATCGTGGTGCTGTTGATTTTTATGGGACTTCGCAGTGGTTTGCTGATTGGGCTTATTTTACTGCTGACTGTACTTGGCACTTTTATTTTTATGCAGCAGATGCAAATTGAGCTGCAACGCGTCTCGCTTGGCGCCTTAATTATTGCTTTGGGTATGCTGGTGGATAACGCCATTGTCATTACCGAAGGTATATTGATTGGGATGCAAAGGCGCTTAACCATCAGCCAGTCGGCTTCCGCCATAGTCAAACAAACCAAATGGCCTTTGTTGGGTGCAACTATTATTGCTATTACTGCTTTTGCGCCTATTGGTTTATCCAGTGACGCCACAGGGGAATTTGCCGGTAGTTTGTTTTGGGTATTATTAGTTAGTTTGCTGCTGAGCTGGATAACAGCTATTACCCTGACCCCATTTTTTGCCAGCTTATTTTTCAAAGAAGAACTGAAAGCTGATGCGGATGAGGCGCAGGGAGAACCAGAGTTGTACCGTGGTTTTATTTTCGACGGCTACAAAGCGCTTTTAACTGCCGTACTTCGGTACAGGTTTTTAAGTTATGCTTTGATGATCCTGCTGTTGATCCTGTCTGTTGTGGGCTTTGCCAAAATAAAACAGGTATTCTTCCCTCCGTCTAACACGCCGATTTTTCTGGTTGATCTATGGCAACCTGCTGGCACTGATGTACGCCAATCTGACCTGGAAGCTTTAGAGGTTGTGCAGCATTTAAAAAGTCTGGATGGAGTGGAAGCGGTAACCTTAACTTCAGGCCGTGGCGCTGACCGTTTTATGCTGACCTATCAGCCAGAACGTTTTTATGCCGCTTACAGCCAGTTAATCGTAAGGGTAGAGGATAAATCCTTGCTGGCAGGTCGTATGGCCGATATTAGCCAGTATATTGCTGAGCAACATCCTGGCTTACAACATAAATTAAAACGTTTAGATGTAGGGCCATCAACGGCGGCCAAACTGGAAGCTCGTTTTAGTGGCGCTGATCCTGATGTATTACGGCAATTGGCTGAGCAGGCCAAAGCTATTCTGGCTGAAGATGCCGGCACCAGGAATTTACGTGATGACTGGAGTAACAGAGTCAAAGTGATCCGGCCGCAGTTTAACGAAGCTTTGGCGCGCAGGGTTGGTATTAGCAAACAGGACATTGACGATGTGCTGCTGACTCATGTCAATGGCCGTACTGTGGGTATTTACCGTGATGGCACTCACTTATTGCCCATTATCACCCGAGCGCCAGATTCAGAACGGCAAAGTGTGGATGCGTTGGCCGATCTGCAGGTCTACAGTCCTAAACTAAACCGCTATATTCCAATCAGCCAGGTGGTTAGCAGTTTTGCTCTGGAGTGGGAAGATCCACAAATTATGCGCCGTGACCGCAAACGAACCCTGACTGTGATGGCCGATCATAATATTTTAAGTGATGATACGGCTGCAGCTTTATTGCAAAGGGTACAGCCTCAGATCGAAGCTATTCCTTTACCACCGGGTTATACCCTGAGCTGGGGAGGGGAGCTGGAAGCCCAAAACAAAGCACAAAAAGCCTTGTTCAGTTCCTTACCTATGGGTTATCTGGTGATGTTTGTGATCACTGTGCTGCTGTTCAGTTCAATGCGGGATGCACTGGTAATTTGGGCTTGTGTCCCTATGGCATTGATTGGCGTCACGCTGGGCCTGTTGGTGGTGAACGTGCCTTTTGGCTTTTTAGCCCTGTTGGGGTTTTTAAGTTTATCGGGCATGTTAGTTAAAAACGGCATAGTGCTGTTGGATCAGATCAAACTGGAATTAACTCAGGGTTTAGCACCTTATCAGGCCGTATTTAACAGTGCCGTCAGCCGGGTTCGTCCTGTTTCCATGGGGGCCATTACCACTATCCTTGGTATGTTACCTTTGGTCACTGATGACTTCTTTGCCAGCATGGCGGTGGTGATTATGTTTGGTTTAGGTTTTGGTACTGTCCTGACCTTGCTGTTTTTACCTTTGATGTATTGTTCTGTTTACCGCATCCCGTCAAAAACCTAAGATTAAAATGGGGTCAGATCACATTAGTTACGCATAACTAATGTGATCTGACCCCATTTTTGTAATTTAGCTATGGCTTGTGTTGGCTGTTAATGGTAAAAACTGGTTCGATATGAATTAAAGCCCTGAAATGGATCTGTTTAGAATGAAAAAACTCGCCCTTGTTCTGGCGTGCAGCTTTGTCTTCTCTGTTACTGCTGCCGACCATTTACCGCCTTTGCCTGACTGGCAAGGCGCCAGTTTAAGTTTGATTAAACCTGCCCAGCACCCCTGGGTGACTCCGGCAGAAGTGTCTGATCTGTCGGAAACCCCTGACTACGAAACGACCATCAAGTATCTGGAACGCCTGGCTGCAAGCACCTCATCAGTCAAGCTGGAAGTGATAGGCCAAAGCCCACAGGGCCGGGCTATTTATCTGGTTAAAGCAGGCACAGATCCGGATATGATAGGCCGGGATAATAAAGCGGTATTATTGGCACAGGCCGGGATCCACAGCGGAGAAATTGACGGCAAGGATGCAGGTTTAATGCTATTGCGCGACATAGTGCATGGCGACAAGGCTGATTTATTAAAAGAAGTAAACCTGCTGTTTATTCCTATTTTTTCAGTGGACGGTCATGAGCGCAGCGGTAAATACAACCGTATGAATCAACGTGGGCCAGAACTGCAAGGCTGGCGCGCCACAGCTCAAAACTTAAATTTAAACCGTGATTATATGAAAGCGGAAGCGCCAGAGATGCAGGCGCTGCTGAAACTGTTGAATCGTTATCAGCCGGATTTATATCTGGACTTGCATGTCACAGACGGTGAAGATTATCAGTACGACATCACTTATGGTTTTAACGAACCTTTTGCTGCGACCAGTCCTAATGCTGCCAGTTGGCTTGCCAGTAGTTTCCGTCCTGCTATGGATCAGGCGCTGAGCGAAGCGGGTCATATTCCAGGTCCTCTGGTGTTTGCCTACGACAGTACTGATTTCAGTAAAGGCTTGGCAGGTTCAACGTCCAGCCCGCGTTTTTCTAATGGTTATGGTGATGTGCGGCATATTCCGACAGTACTGGTGGAAAACCACAGCTTAAAGCCTTACAAACAAAGAGTGTTAGGTACTTATGTGCTGCTGGAGCAGAGTTTAAAATTGCTGCAACAACAAGGTTCAGTGCTGAAACTGGCTAAAAAAGCCGACGAAAATGCCCGCCCTCAGCGTCAGGTTCTGGCTTGGAAATCTAGTGAAACACCAGACTTTATCAGCTTTAAAGGCGTTGAAGCGGTACAGAAAAAAGATGCCATTACAGGGGTGACTTACCAAACCTGGACAGGAAAGCCACTGTTGTTTGAGCAGTTGCCAGTTTATTGGGAAAAAGAAGTCGCGGCAGAAATTGAAGTACCAACTGCCTATTGGATCCCGCCAGAGCAACAGGACGTGATCGCTAAGCTGGCCCTACATGGTGTGCAGTTTACGACGTTAAAATCACCAAAAACCGTGCAGTTGCAGCAGTTAACTGCAACGTCGCATCAATTTGCAAATAAGCCTTTTGAGGGCCGTTTTGGTGTCACTGCGCAGTTTAGCCGCAATTGGCAAAAAATTCGTTTACCTGCAGGTTCAGTCCGCGTCAGCACCGATCAGCCTTTAGGTGCTTTAGCTGTGGCGCTACTGGAACCCACAGCACCGGATTCGTTATTCAGCTGGGGTTATATGCCTGGCATGTTTGAGCGGACAGAGTACTTTGAAACCTACGCTATAGTGCCCTTGATTGAAACTGCGCTGAAGCAGGACAAAAAGCTCAAAGCTGAATTTGACGAAGCCTTGAAGCAGGATAAAAAGCTGGCGGCAGACTCAAACGCCAAGCTGCAATGGTTGTACCAGCGCATGCCGTACTACGATCAGAACTACCTGAAATACCCAATATTGATTGAATAATGAAAAAAGGGAGCAGAACACATAACTTATGTGTTCTGCTCCCTTTTTCATGTTGTGTGGTTTAGTGCTAACCCACCATTTCTTTATCACTACTGGCGAAAATAGCGTACTGGTTTTTCCCTGAGTGTTTGGCCTGATACATAGCCATATCGGCTTGTCTTATTAAGGTTGCATCATCCACTGGTTTTTTCTGTGGGTAAAAGGTAATACCGATACTGGCGCTGACACGAGCTTGCTGCGCATGCAATTCAAAAGGTTTGCTGGCGCTGTAAAGCAAACGTTCAATCAGAGGAATACATTCAGCTTCGCCGGGTAATTCAGTTAACAAGGCTATAAACTCGTCACCGCCCAACCTGGCCAGCGTGTCGTTTTCCCGCATCACACAACGCATCCGGTTTGCCAGCTCCACCAGCAGATAATCACCGGCTTCATGACCCAGGCTATCATTCACTGCTTTGAATCCATCTATATCAATAAAAATAACAGCCATCAGCTGCTTTCTGCGTTTGGCCAGCGCCATGTTTTGCGCAATCCTGTCTTTTAACAACAGTCGGTTTGGTAAACCTGTCAACGCATCAAAATGGGCAATAAAACGTAGCTTATCTTCCTGAGCTTTTTGCACCGTGATATCAGAAAACAAAGCGACATAGTGCACAGCCTGATGCTGAACATCCTGCACTACTGAGATAGTCAGAGCCAATACGATAGATTCGCCGTTTTTGCGTTTCCCTTGAATTTCGCCTTCCCAGAAACCTGCCCGGCTTAGTTCCTGCCATAAGGCTTCGAAATACAGTTTGTCTGACTGTGAAGCTCCCAACAGCGCCAGATGGCAGCCCAAGGCTTCTGTTTCGGTATAACCTGTAATTCGGCAGAAAGAGTGATTTAAATCCAGAATGGTGCCTGTGGCATCCGTTATAAAAATACCTTCGCGGGCTTGAATAAACACACTGGCGGCCAGTTCCTGTTTCATTTGCGCATGATGCCGTTCCGAAATGTCCAGTTGTGACCCTATTACTTCAGTCACCTGACCATGCTCATCACGCAAAGCACACAACTGGTTTTCAATACAGATCTGCTGATGTTTTTGTTGGGACTCTTCGGCATAAAGTCCTGAGTTCGCGACATTACGCTCCTGGGTACAACTGTATTTCAACACGCCGGGGTAACCTGCACCGACCCAGTCCATAAACTTTTGAGCAATCAATTGCTTGTCATCCGGACCCACTGACAGATCCCACCAATTGGCCATGCGCATTATTTCCATCGAACTTTTCAGATACATAGTAAAGCAGTTCGGACTAATGTAATTCAGTCTCATGGTGACGGGGTCAAAAGCATAAATAACAGAGGGGCTGCGTTCAATCAGTTGATCCAGTCGTTTAAAGCTCTTTTGCAGACGTTTTTCTATCCAGTGACGCCGGCTTACATCGGTGCAGAGCAACACAAAGTCTGAACCATCAGCTGGAGCTCCGGGCAAATGGAACAAATCTGAATCCAAATACAGCTCTTTGCCGTTGGCCAGCTGAATTTTAAGGCTGAGTACCACAGCTTCATGCGGTTTATCCTGAAGGCATTGCATGGCTGATTGCAGTGTCGATCTCTGGCCAGGATCAGGTAACCAGTCTATTAAAAACTGCCCTTGCAGACTATCTTCAGTGACATGCAGAAGCTTCAGCGCATTGTCATTAAAATGCACAATACGGCCTTGCATATCCAAACCAAATAACAGCACGTGAACTGTATTATTAAACACTGTGCTCATCTGGTTTTTTTGCAACATCAGCTTTTGATTCAACTGTTGCAGTTTGTCATTCGTCAGGCGAAGCTGAGTGTTTCGCTGTCGAAACGCAATGTACAGCACAAGAATGAATGCCAGCAGCAGCGCTACAAAAAACAGTACTCCTTTGTGATCACTCCAGCTATGAAGATAGCTGTGCACCCCAGTGTCTTGATAGGGAGGCAAAGCGAGCGCCTGTAAACTATGTTCAACAGACTGATAATCAGCAGCCACCCCAAAGGCTTGAGAAAGCCCTGATGCTCTGGCCTGCTTTTCCCACTGCAGCAGCGATGCCATCATCCGGTTCGATAAAGCCGATGGCACGCCGGGCATCACCAGTACAGGCCAGTCCGGGTAAAGGCGGGTTGAACTTTGTACAGGCAACTCTGCCAGTGCCTGTGTGTTCAGCACCTTCATTTCTTCTCTTCCAATGCTCCCTTGCCGGATCATAGTTTCCAGCACACCGCTGCGGACAAAACCTATATCCATCTGCTTATTTTTTACCGCGGCAACTACGGCCTTATCTGAGGTTAAATGATGCAATAAGTGTGGATTCAGGCTGAGCCTCATCCGCTGCAGCTCCTTTAATTGAGCAACATAGCCCAGCAAGGAAAAGGGGCCTGTAGCAGCAATCCGGGCTTGAGATATTTGGCTTAAATCACAGAGTGGATTTGAAGCCAGGCAAAGAATAACGCCACCTGATAACTCAAACTGGCCAGAGGCCGTCAACGTGACCTGGCTCAGCAGCGGCGTAGGTAAATCGCCTTTCGCTTTCAACTGCAGATAATGATAAGGATCAGTCAGCAGAAAGTCGGTTTTAGTCTGAATGTCAGTTAGCTCCAGATTGGCAGGTTCAATCACAACCAACTGTACTTGCTCTGGCGTCATCTGCGCAGAAAGAAAACTCTGCAGAGCTGCATAATGTTGTTTTGCTTCGTGAATGTCATAGTGTGTCAGTATGCCAAAGCGGACAGGTGCAGAAGAGGCCTGCACAGTGGCACAATACAAAGAGAGTATGCAGAGCAGCAGATTCTTCATGAGTTCAGCACCAGTTGTTGCAGCGCTGAGGAACTAAATAAATCCGGGTTGTATGATCTGAGCTGATCAGTGGCTGGCATAAATGCGATCAGCTTCTGCATGGCATTATGCATAGTGCCGGAGCCAGATAGAAGAGACATATTCTGATGCGGTGTTGGATACTGCACACTGGCAAAGTAACTATGAGTTTCCTTTAAGGTCAGATTACGCCACAGTGCGGTACGCCTGATACTGTCACCGGAAAAAAGCCGGAGGTGCTGCATCCCCAGATAGTAACTGTTGAGCAAGCGCGCCGGAATGTCATTCAGCCAGTCAATTCTGTCCGTACGCACTGCCAACACTTGAAACATAAATGGTGGGCACTGACTGCTATCAAACAATCGTGTAGCACCTGTGCGTTCGATATAGTGGGACACTGGGGGAGAATTTATTGCAGCGTCAATCTGGCCATTTTCCCAGGCCATCAGTTGTTTAAGTTGTGGCAGGTACGCTATGTCTATGTCCTGGCGTTGCAGTCCTGATTTTTGCAGGTAATGTTCCAGCAATAACTCTGTCACAGCGCGTGATTCCAATGCGATAATTTTCCCTTTCAATTGCGCCGCATTACTCAGCTCAGGGCGGGATAGTAGTGCATTGGCACCACAGGAGCGGGCAAGTACCAGGATCACCTGCAGCGGGATCTCTGCGGCCAGACAGATCAGTACTTCATCCAGTGCCAGAGCAGCAGCATCCAGCTGACCTGACAGCATAGCGCTTACCACAGCGTCGGCAGATTGACTTTTTCGCAGTATCACATCGGTGGGCAGTAAATTGAAATGCTCGCTTAAGTAAAACGCTTCATGCCCTGGGTGTTGGTAGACCCCAAGGCTAAAAGCTTTTCTATTGCTGCAGGCTGATGCCGCAGTCACCAGCAAAGGGCTTGCCACGCACAGCTGTAAAAACTGGCGACGTGTCAAACCTTGTGAGTTCCCCATAATATTTGCAATCCTTGCAACTCAATGGTTGCTAAATCAATTCCAGCCGAATAACAGACTTCCCTTGTTCCTCAGGCATTAGGCTGGAGTGGAACCTATTCCTCTTATGTCTTGTCGTGTAAAAACAATACAACTTAAACACAACACTGTGATAAATAGCACCGCATTAGCGGGTGCCTGTAAATTGAAATCCACCAGGTTGTGGATCAACATATGCACAATAGCAATGGCGCAGCCGAAAGCTATGCCTCTGCTTAGTTTATTCTGTTTTAACCTCATGGTTTGTAAGTTTAGCCACAACATCCATAACAGCCAGAGCCCAAGCAGCAGAGTTAAGGGAATACCCATCTCAATTGAAAATTGCAGGTATTCATTGTGAGCGTGATCGTAAAAGGCAGAGTAGTGGCTCGGTTGATAAGCCGGGAATACTGTATAGAAAGTGCCGCCACCATGACCAAACCAAGGAGCATCAGCAACAATAGGCAAGCTGTCCCGGACCACTTCATCCCGTGTTTCCGAACTAAAGGAGGTTTCTTCATAACGCTGCTGCAGCTTTTCAATGCCAAAAATAGACCCTACAGCAATCATATCCAGCACAAAAATACTGATCACCAGAGGTTTAAGCAAGGCAGGTTTGTTTTTGTAAAACCAAATGGCGTACAAAGATATCGCCAGCAAGGCGGTGAAAAAGGCCGCGTTGCCCATACGGGAGCGGCTTAAGATCAAACCAATTACCATAATCACCAGCGCCAGACGCAGCAAAATTTTGGTACTGAGTAAAGACTCCAGCACAGTGCGGCTGAAATTCCGCCAGTTCCACTGCATAGCCCTACTGGATAACTCTGCCATCAGTAAGCCTACTCCCAGTGCCAGAGTCATGGCCAGATAGTTGGCAAAATGGTTTTGGTATACAAAAGAACCGCGAGCTCTGTTGCCTTCAGGCACCCCAAAAACCGGCGAGGTTTCAACGCCTTGTAAATTGAGGATGGAGCCATAAGTAGCCTGAAAAACACCACTGGCCACAACGACGTAGCACAACAGTTTAAGTTCGCTATCGGTGCGGAAATAGCTGCTGATCATCCAGGCAAAGAGCCCGTAAAATAGTGTTTTAAACCACAGGATCTCCGTCTGATTGGGATCCACAGTGCTGAGCCAGGGAGCTGGAGACCAGAGTTGCGCGCCAAGCACTATTAATACAGCCATAAAAGGCACAAGGCTGAGTTGTTGCCAGCGTCCGGCAAACCAGGGCGAACGGCCACGGTACACTGAAATTAAGTGCAGGCTGAAAATGAGTGCGACCAGAAGTTCCAGGATAGCCCAGGCCCAGGGTCTGTTACTAGCCAGCGGAATAGGACACCAAAATAGGGTGAAACAACACAGGGCTCGGATAACAGTGAACAGAAATTGTCGTGTAGCCATCGGAGAGCGCTTTCCATATCGCACCGATACTCAAAATGTATCAGAGTATAAAAACTAAAGGGCCTTGCGGCCCTCATATTACTGAAAAGTTACAGTTATTAGTTACCTGAGGCTGTGCCACCGCCACCACCTGAACCGCCACCAAAACCAGCGCCACCAGGAGCACCAGCTGTTCCAGTGCCTGCACCAGTGCCAGCTCCAGCGCCCTCACCACCAGTGGCCGGACCAGCAGCAGTTGCCTGAGCAACAGTAGCAACGTTCACACCAGGAGTTGCAGCTGCGATAGCAGTGATAGTATCAGCTGGTACACCGGCTGCAGCAGCAGCTGAAGCTACAGCAGCAACAGCTGCATCACCTAAAGTAGCAGCGGCTGCCAGAGCAGCAGCTACTAAAGCTTCTTTTGCTTCTGCGGTCGGAGCAGCAGCAATTAAAGCTTGCAGTTGACTTTCAATTGTTTCGGCAGCAGCGGCTTCAGCTTGCTCTTCAGTCATACCTTCAGCCTGATACTGAGCAACTAAAGTTGAATATTGAGCAACAGCAGCATCAACAGCTGAAGTGTCCTGAGCCATAGCAGTTGTACTGAACAGCGAAGCAGCAAACACCGCTGCAGCAATAGTGTTCATTTTTTTCATATCAGATATCCTTATTGATTAATATTTAGGCGAATGAACCAATTCTAGGTTAATGAACGGTTGTGTCAAGATAGATTTTTTCATCTGTACATTTACTTTTTGCGGCGCCAGCAACCAGTTTCCCTGAACAGCATTCACGCCTGCTGCAAAACAATTATCCATGATCTGTTCGCATTCGATATGAGGTGCCAGAACCTTGATACCTATGCCGTGACTAATCTGACATAAGGTCTTGATAAAGAACTTGTTGTCCTGATCATTCAGAGCTGTGATGTAGGCTCCGTCAACTTTTACATAGTCCACATTCAGACCTTGCAGGTATTTGAAGGTGGTCATACTTGAACCAAAACGTTCGATACATACTTTGCATCTGTTGCGTTTAATTGTGTTCATCAGAGCTTTGGTTTCGTCAGGTGCGCGCAAAATAGAGTACTCAGACACCTCAAACACCAGACGAACTTTGACAGTCAGTTGCTGCAACTCTTTATCCAGCCACTGTAAAAACGACGCTGAACTAACGGCGCCCTGGGACAAATTAATCGCATAAGTGTGGCTAGGTTCGTTTTTCACTTGTTGCAGAATAAAATGGATCACCTGTTGGTCCAACTGCAACGACAACCCCTGCTGTTCAGCCATGGCATAAGCCTCAGCCGTCGACAGCTGGGAATGCAGATAATAAAATCGCACGAAGGTTTCAATGTACTCAATAGACTTATCCGGATTCACTACAGGCTGTGCCCACAACTCAAAATTCTGGTTCTGGATCAGATCTTTTATAACTGCATGCCATGCCATTCTGCCTTCAGGCTTAATCAGCATACTTTCGTCTTTAATAAGTAAAGGTAAATCCGGCTGCTGCGCACGTTGAATAATGGCGCTATCTAAAGTGGAAAGGCAGTGGGGGAGAGTGTCTTCGGGTTCCACCTCCATCAGTGCGACTGAGGCAAAACCATTTGGGAAAAATACACTGTCGAGCAGTTTCAACTTAGAACTTAACTGCTGCACCTGAGGCTCCAGCACGTCTGCACTGGCATGACTTAAAAAGATGAAATCACTACCGCCAAGCCGGAACAGCTGGTTATTGGTCATCTGTTCCAGCGCTTCTTTAAATTCTTTAACTGCCAGCAAGATATATTGATCTGCAGCTTCAAAACCCTGGCGGTGATGCACATCTGTCAGAGAATGCAGGCTCATCATGCCAATATGCAGATGTAAGTCATGGGCTTTTTGCTCATTCTTCTCTGCAGTGAAGCGTTGCTCCAGCAGCCTTCTGTTGCCCAGGCCTGTCAGCATATCGGTGAAAACTTTTACTTTCAGCTCATCAGCTTGCAAGCTCAAGGACTTAAAACTACGTTGAATATTTGCCACCATCGCATTCATGGCTTTCACCACAGAGCGAAGATCAGTAGTAAAAGGTAGCTTTTCCTGTTGTAAAAAGTTCTTTTTACCCACTTCCTGCGCCTGAATCTCAATGCGGCGTAACGGGTTCAGCACAGCAAACACAATCAACTGAATAAAGAGCGCACTTAATAAAGTGATCACTGCAATGCTATAAAAGCTCTGCCTGGCCTGTTGCCACAGCGTTTTGTAAGCGATACCCGGGTTCGACTGAATGGACAATACACCCGCAACCATCCAGCCATTATTTACTTCGCTGCTTTGTATTGGTGGCGATAGCGGAAAAAGCGCAACAAACCATTGGGGTACTTCGTCGTATTCAATAGGGTTTTGTCGCTTAATTTTTACTTCGCCTTTGCTGGTTTTAAATTCAAGATCTGCATAGTAGCCTGAATCAAAAATAGCATTGACCATGGTCTGAGCTATAACCAGATCCGGGTCGTCCATATAAGCTGACATCGACAAACCTAAGCTTGTTGCAGCATCCTGAGCATGAGATTTCATCTGAGTATTCAGATAATTCTGTGTACTTTGCACCGAGATATACAAACTGAACGAAAAGGTAAATAAGGCCACCAGCACTATCAATAAGTGCAGCTGTGTTCTTAACGAAATACCCGGGAGTTTCCCCCAAAATTTATGAGCCATAACAGTTACATTCCCTTTTCAATTCTGTTTAGCAAATCCTGCCAGTTCGAACCGCCTGTTTTACCTTCAACCTTACGTCCCAGTCCCTGAGCTTTTGCAAGCCATAACCCTTCGGCGTTAAAGCCGTAAATAGGTTTCAGGTCAGGTCTGCGGGTTGCCGGCTGAACTTTTTTTATCAGATTGTCTAAAACCAATGGGACTGAGTCTTCAGTTTCCATATAAATGAGCACCATATGGGGTTCATTTACTGACAATGCCCTGACATACATGATCCGTAGTTGATTATCCGGTACACCCATTGCCCTCAGGGATACATATTTTGCTATCGCAAAGTCTTCACAGTCGCCAGCTGCAGTGCCAAGAGTCTCCAGTGGCGTGGCCCAATAATCCGCCTGTCCCCAATGTGCTTGATCAGACTTATATTGGATCTGATCATTGAAAAATTTATTAACCTTATTTACTTTGACCCAGTCAGATTCAGCCTTGCTTTCTTCAAGCAAATCACGCCAAAGTTCCACTCTGCTCAACGCTTGGTCGCCATACTGCTTGCGGATACTCTCCAGCATTTCTGGCTTAAACACTGGCAGTAAATAACTGGCATTGCTAAAGACAGATATGGAAAGAGACAGCACTGCTACAAAAGCATACTTGTGTAGCATAAACCTCCCAGCGCAACCTGCTGTGCGTCTGACATTAGCACTCACTCAGGTAACTTCCATGACATAGGGTTCCATCTAATCCGCATTCGAAGCGTTTTAAAGAGATGCTTTGTTTTGAGTAAACCAGATTTGGTTGAAAAAGATACATTAATTTGCCACTTTCTACCTGACTTGCCAAGGTGCAGGATCATGAATAATTAATAGTCAGAGCTTGTGCATTAGTTTGGGGCGATCATGCACCAACATAGCCCGAACCGCTGGAGTGAATTAAGGAAAACATCAATCAAATTTACCATATTTGCCAAATTTATCAAATCGCAACTATCGAATTTACTAATTTTTTACTGGCACAATAAATGCTTAATTTGTGAACAATTTAGTCCTGTTGTATAGTCGATCGCGTTTTAACTTTGTTGTCACAATGCACAAATAAAGTTGATGAATACCAGCCTTCGATTTTAGGCATATTTTGGGCAAGGAACGGCCTTTGCTGAGCAGTTGAGCGAATACCAACAGTTTCAATACAACTTTGATTCGGCAGAAAAATAGAGAAGGAGTTTGTTATGCAACCGTCTGAATTTCGTAAGGTAACCAGAGCTGTTATTCCTGTTGCAGGTCTTGGCACCCGCATGTTACCTGCAACCAAAGCAATACCAAAGGAAATGCTGCCTGTGGTAGATAAACCTTTAATCCAGTATGTGATTGAAGAAGCCGCTGCCGCTGGTATTACCGAAATAGTATTGGTCACGCATAGCAGTAAAAATTCCATCGAAAACCACTTTGACACCAGCTTTGAATTAGAAACCCAGCTGGAAAAGCGGGTAAAACGTTCATTACTGGAAGAAGTTCGCTGTATTAATCCTAAAAACGTAACGGTAATTTCTGTGCGCCAACATCAGGCCCTGGGCCTTGGCCATGCCATTTTGTGTGCGGCTCCAGTGGTAGGTAAAGAACCTTTTGCAGTGTTATTACCCGACGTACTCATCGACAAATACCGCAGCAACTTAAAACAAGACAATCTCAAAGCCATGATCAACCGCTACGAACAAAGCGGCGCCAGCCAGATTATGGTAGAACCAGTGCCACGTGATTTAGTCAGCAGCTACGGTATTGTCGACCTATCAGGCCAGCAGATAGAGGCAGGGCATTCGGTCAGTTTGAAAGCTATGATTGAAAAGCCAGATGCAGACGACGCGCCTTCCAATATGGCTATCACCGGGCGTTATGTTTTATCCCCTACCGTCATGGAAATTTTAAGCTTCACTCAACCTGGCGCTGGCGATGAAATACAGTTAACTGACGCTTTAGCCCAACTGCTAACCGAAGAAGCTATGGAAGCCTACCGCATAGTGGGGCGAAGCCACGACTGCGGCAGTAAATTAGGTTATTTGGAGGCTATAGTAGATTACGCCTTAAAAGACCCAAAACTAGGCGCCGATTTTGCGGCACTGCTAAAAAAGGTCGTTACAGGTACTCAACTGAGTTTAATTGCCTGATCTGATGTAGGTTTGGTGTTTATCTCTGTCCGAAAAATCAGGCGAGCATAACGTAGGGGCGGGGTTTATCTCCGCCCGGAAAGCAAAGTATGGCGGGTTTAAAAGCCATATAGATAGAAAGGAAAGGGAATGAAAATTAGCATTTTTGGTACAGGCTATGTTGGCCTGGTTACTGGCGCTTGTTTGGCTGATGTGGGCCACGACGTTATTTGTGCAGATGTAAATCAGGCCAAAATTGACGGTTTAAAGCAAGGCGTTATCCCAATCTACGAACCAGGTCTGGAAAACGTGGTTAAAACCAATGTCAGCCAGGGCAATTTGCGTTTTACCACCAGCGCTGAAGAAGCAGTGCAGCATGCTGAAGTCATTTATATAGCAGTAGGCACACCACCAGACGAAGACGGTTCGGCTGACTTACAGTATGTAATGGCTGTAGGGAAAACCATCGGCCAGCTGATGCAAACTTATAAAGTGGTAGTCAATAAAAGCACCGTGCCTGTAGGCACCGCAGACAAAGTCACAGCTGTTATTCAGCAGGTTTTAAACGAGCGTGGCTTTAAAGCTGAATTCGACGTGGTGTCAAACCCTGAATTTTTAAAAGAAGGTGCTGCAGTTGCCGATTGCATGAGGCCAGATCGTATAGTGATAGGCACCAGCTCTAAATTTGCCGAAGACATAATGCGCGAGGTCTATGCACCTTTTAACCGCAACCACGACAAAGTGATAGTAATGGACGTGCGCAGTTCTGAACTGACCAAATACGCCGCCAACTGCATGTTAGCCACCAAAATCAGCTTTATGAACGAAATGGCCAATATAGCCGAGCGGGTAGGGGCCGATATCGAAAACGTGCGAAAAGGTATTGGTTCAGACCCCCGTATCGGTTACCACTTTATCTACCCTGGTTGTGGTTATGGTGGTAGCTGTTTCCCTAAAGACGTACAGGCTTTAGCCCGCACATCCGAGCAGTATGGTTACGAGTCAAAAATTCTGAACGCGGTGGAGCAAGTAAACGACAAGCAGAAATACAAACTGTTTGAATTGATCTGCAAGCATTACGGCGTTTGGCAGCAAGCGGCTAAAGGCGAAATTAAAGATATTCTGAAAGGTAAAACCTTTGCCTTGTGGGGCCTGGCTTTTAAACCTAATACCGACGATATGCGTGAAGCTTCAAGCCGGGTATTAATGGAAAACTTATGGCTGGCAGGCGCTACAGTCAAAGCCTACGACCCTGAGGCTATGGAAGAAACTCAACGTATTTACGGTAACAGAGCTGACTTAGTGTTATGTGGCACTAAAGAGGCCGCAATTAATAAAGCCGATGCGTTGGTGATTTGTACTGAATGGAAAAACTTCCGTGCGCCAGATTTTAGCGCTGTAAAAGAAAATATCAGTGATGCCGTTATTTTTGATGGCAGGAATTTATTTGAGCCTGCAACAGTGCATCGTAATGGTCTGGCTTATTATGCGATAGGCCGTGGTGATACTTTAAAAGTATCTGGTGTTTAAACTATGAAGTATTTGGTTACAGGAGCGGCAGGTTTTATTGGTAGCCGTGTAGCAGAAGAATTAGCCTTACTAGGCCATGATGTTATTGGCTTAGATAACTTAAACGACTATTACGACCCAAACTTAAAATTGGCGCGTTTAAAACGTATTGAAGACTTGCTTACTGAACGTGATAAGCAAGACAATTTTCGTTTCCTGAAAATGGACTTAGCTGACAGAGAAGGCATAGCTTCATTGTTTGCTACTGAACAATTTCAGCGCGTAATACATCTGGCTGCGCAAGCTGGCGTACGTTATTCCATAGATAACCCAATGGCTTATGTAGATTCAAACCTGGTTGGCATGATGACTATACTGGAAGGGTGCCGCCACAACAAAGTTGAACACTTGGTATACGCTTCTAGTAGCTCGGTTTATGGTAATCAGGAAAAAATCCCATTTTCTGAAGATGACAGAGTCGACCATCCTATATCACTTTATGCAGCCACCAAAAAAGCAAATGAGTTAATGGCGCATACCTATAGCCATTTATATCAGCTACCAACTACGGGTCTGCGGTTTTTTACTGTTTATGGCCCTTGGGGTCGTCCAGATATGGCTCCCTTTTTATTTACCAACGCCATCGAAAATGATCAGCCTATCAAGGTATTCAATAATGGCAAAATGCAGCGAGATTTTACGTATATTGATGATATTGTCGAAGGTATTGTCCGTATTCAGGATGTTGTACCGACAGCAGCTGTGAATAATGAAACGTTAGCAGATGGGGCGCATTTTTATAAACTCTATAATATAGGTAATAATAAACCGGTAGCTCTAGAGTATTTTATAAATTGTATTGAGAATGCTCTAGGGAAAAAAGCGAACAAACACTATTTACCAATGCAAGATGGTGATGTTGTGACAACTTTTGCTGATGTCTGTAGTCTGGAGATTGCAGTTGGTTTTAGACCGAACACTGAATTACAAGAGGGAATTAACAACTTTGTGAATTGGTATCGTAGGTATTAATGTAGATGGCTAACTTTAAGTTTATTGCAGATTATAAATGTTATGTATCATTTTATAAATATAAAAGTCGTTTTGCTCTGTTCCAAGTGTTAATGACTCCGGGCTATCTACTGCTGGTAGCATACAGGCTTTATTCCTATATATACAACTTAGGTAGCGTTTTCCGAGTTTTGGGTAGGTTTCTCTGGCTAATTAGTTATTTTTTATTTGGTTGTGATATTAATCCAAGGTGCAAAATTGAAGGCTCCGTAATCATGCCGCATCCGTTGGGAATCGTAATAGGTGAAGGTGTTGTTTTAGAGGGGACAAATGTTATTTATCAGAATGTAACATTAGGTGTGAACAGAGGCTGTTACCCTCACCTGAATAATGTAACAGTATATACGTCATCGGTTATTTGTGGTGATGTTAGGCTTGAAAATGAAATCGTTCCCGCGTTAAGTAGAATAGTAAAACGTATATAACTACTAAGGTGAAATGTGAGTTTTATAAGGCAGGATAATAAATCAATAGATGTGGTTCTATTGATTTTTAGCTTTATTGCAATTGTATCATATACACTCTTCAGGTTGATTGATGAGGGGGCTAGTATGGTATGGTCTTTTTTTCCTGTTACAATTTTGGGTGTGGTTTTTTTATATGAAAACTTATACACATTGAATAGTAGGAAAAGTTATTTTTCAGCTTTGTCGATATTTTTAGCTTTCGGATTCTCTTTTTTTTATATTGTCCCGTTTAATCAATTAATATGGGATTACTGGCCGAGTATTCCAGTGGCCGATGGAATGAGCGGCTGGGTCGGAGGCTGGGCTATTCTTTGCTTGTTAGGTTTTTTTATTACAGCGATTGGTTGCAAAAGCACAAAGGTCAATTTTAGGCGTCCACTTAATTATCATATAGACACAAATAAAATGCACATGCCTTTTATTGTTGGTATTGTTTTTTGTCTTATATGTCAGATTGTCGTTCTAGTGAAAATGGGAGGGTATGACGGTTATCTAAATGCATATGAGTTAAGATTAGAGGACTCCATACAAAATTATAACCCATACGATGGCTTCGGTTTCTTATTTACATTTTCAGAATCACTTCCTAATTTAGTTGCTATATATTTGGTTTTATTTATCAAAGATAAGTCTTGGTCCCGAGATGTTAAAGTGTTGGTTTCTTTGTTGGTGTTTTTGTTTCTGTTAAATATGCTTTTTGGTGGTTTGAGAGGCAGTAGGAGCACTACTGTATGGTCATTGTTCTGGTTTGTTGTTGTATATCATAATAATGTTAAAGAGCTAAGTTTGAAGTTGTTGGTAGCTCTAGGTGCTATTTTTTTCCTGTTTATGACCAGCTATAGTTTATATAAGTTTGGCGGTATTGAAGGGTTGCAAGGTCTATGGGATAAAGATATTAAAGCGCAGGTATTTGAGCAGAAATATATAGAGGACTCGGAAAAATTTGCTCTTGTAAGGGATGCAGGAAGAGCAGACGTGCAGTCATATATTCTGAAAACATACTGGAATGACGAGTATCCATTATCATACGGTAGGACTTTGGTTGCAGGCGCTGTTTCGTTTGTGCCGGGCTTTTTGTTGCCTAATAAACCAGTCACTGCAATAAAAGAAAAGACTGGTATATTTTGGAGTGACTACAGTTTCACTGATAGCAGTTACACTACTTTGCTTGCAGGCGGCTATGGAGAGTTCGTAATAAATTTTGGTATATTTTTCGGGTTAACTTTTTTCTACATATTCGGGGTTGTAATCTCCTGGATTGATGGCTACTCGAAAGTTTTTCCAAAAGATGGTGTATACAATTTGATTGTCCCAGTATTAGTTCTCCTCTCTATTCAACTTCTTATGTCTGATAGCAATGTCGTTTCTCAGTTTTTATTTAGATTTCTAACTGTTCCTTTAATCGTGTTATTGTGTTGCCCAAAAATAGTTAAAAGTAACAATTGATTATATAACCATGACTCCTAAGGTGGCTTATTGATGATAGTTTTACATTCATACAGTACGAAAAATAGTGGTGATGGTTTGTTGGTTGAGCTTACAAAAGAAGTTGGAGTTGAGACAAATTTAGGTCCTATAAGTAAATTAGTTGCTTTGGATAAGAAATCCTTCAGTGGGTTTGATTCTATATATGAACCAATGATTGTTAACTCAGGCCTTCTCGGGAAAATTAATTATGCATTCAAGAGTTTATTGAATGTTTTTATTAAAATAGATTTGTTTGAAAGGTACTTGCCAGATAATCCGAAAGAAATCATTCTCGCTGTGGGCGGTGGTTACATGAGGGGCAGGACTCTAATTGAGAGTCTAAAAACATTTTTAGCGCATGGTCCACAACTTATCTGGGCTAGTAGGCAAAAGACTGCACCAGTTATATATTTGCCGCAAAGTATAGGGCCTTTTAAAGGACCAATGAGAGCTTTAATTCATAATAAAATGAAATGTTTAGATGTTATTTTCGCAAGGGATGATTTAACCGTTAAAGAGTTAAACTTAGACAACGTAATTCGCGTACCTGACTTAGCTGTTCAAGAGTTGGCTATGTCATATAAGGCTACAAATATAGAAAATAAATTTGATAAAATTTATTTGATTGCGAGAGCTGTTAGTGTGCATGGTGAAGAAGATTATATTAAAAAATTGTTGGAGCTAAAAAATAGTATACCTGGCTTGGAGCCCCTTATTCAAAGTGAAGGAAGAGGTAATAATGATGTTAGCTTTTATAAAAAGCTGGGTTGGCACGGGTCTTTGCGTAAAGTCAAAGATGTACTTGATAATCCGGAAAATAGAGGTGTCGTTATCTCTGTTCGATTACACGGCTCCTTGCAGAGTATGATTTCAGGTTGTCCCTCGATACATTTATCTTATGAACGCAAGGGGTTTGGTGCGTTCTCTGATCTTGGTATCACAGAGTATTGTCATGGCTTTAAACGTTTTGATCCTAATTTAGTGAAGAAGCAAGCTGATGATTTGAAGGCTGATTCCAGCGAATACTGGAAAAAAATTAGTTTAAGTGTAGATTCAATATTGGAAAAGAGGGAATTAATGCTTAGCATAATTCGGCGTGTCAAAAGAGGATACGAAGAATGAAAGCTTTAGTTGTGTTTGATGGGCGTTTTTATGATAATCACGGAATCCCATCTTCATATCATCTTAATTATGAATTATTCGCGAAGCGATACTTAAACGAATTTGATACTGTCACTATTGTTGGTCGTTTATTTAATCATCCCGATGATGGTGCTCAATCCGTCATTGGAAAAAATGCATCATTTGTAGGTGTCCCAGGATATGTGGGCCCTAAAAGCTTTTTATTTAAGATGCCAATTATATTAAAGTTGTTATGGAGTATTGATCTGCATGACACCGCTGTTTTTCTAAGAACTCCAGGAACAATACCATTTATATTTTCGATAATTTTGCTCTTAAAGAGAAAAATTTTTGCAGTGGAAGTCGTTGCTGATCCTCATGACCAGTTAAGCAAAGGAGCTGTAAAGCACCCCATCCGAATTTTCTTTCAAAAGTTATATTCAAGCTTTTTGAAATGGCAATGTAAAAGAGCGATAGGCGCGGCATATGTTACAAAGTCTGCTTTGCAAAAAAGATATCCGCCAGGTAGTGATTTGACCACCAATTACACAAGTCTCAATTTGGGTAACGAGTGGTTCGTGGAAAAATCAAGGGTCTATGATAAATTAACATCTGTTCATCTGCTTAATATTGGAATGATGGTCCAGTTGTACAAAGCGCAAGATGTGATTCTAGAAATGGTTTCTATACTAAAAAAGCGAAATTTTCTGTGTTTTGTAACATTTGTTGGCGACGGTGAGTATAAAGAATTCCTCGAAAAATTAGCAGTAGATTTGGATGTTTCAGACCAAGTAAAATTTGTTGGAAAAATATCAGATCGAACATCGATTAGAAAATACTATGATGAGGCTGAAATATTCTTACTACCATCACGGCAAGAGGGCCTACCTCGGGTAATGATTGAAGCAATGAGTCGCGCTCTTCCTTGTGTTGGTACAAATGTAGGTGGGGTTTCTGAGTTATTAGATTCGAATTTTATAGTTGAAGTTGACAATGCTGAGGCATTAGCGTCGAAGGTTGAATATTTGTGTAGTAACCCGGAGGTAATGGAGCTTCAATCAAAGAAAAACCTAATTACATCCCAAGATTACAAAGGTGAAATAGTACAAAAGCGAAGAGAAGCTTTTTATAAAGCCGTTAGGGAGAGAAATCATGAAGCCTAAAGTTTTGCATTTATCATTATCTCATGGTGGTGGGATAATAAGTGCGTTGGAAAGCTATGTAGTAAATAGCTCCTTTGCTGAGCATTTTCTTATCGCTGCTAATGATGACTCTTGCCAAATTAATCTGTCTAACCCTGACAACCTAGTGAAAAGTTATTTTATAAAAATGAATATCACGGGTTTGATTGATATTTACAGAATTTATAGAGAAATAAGACCTACACATATTCATTTGCATTCTTCCATGGCTGGAGCTATCGGGAGATTGATGTTTCCATTCTATAAAAAACTGATATATACACCTCATTGCTACGCATTTGAGCGCACTGATGTCTCTTTAGCAACAAGAAAATTTTTCTACTACGCAGAGAAATTGCTGTCGCTTAAACCAGTGACTGTAGCCGGATGTTCTCCTCGGGAAGTTAATTTGGCAAATGATTTGGTTTTGAAAATTTTTAGAAGTAGGATGCATAATATTTTTTTGACAAACTACTCTAACATTAGCCTGAAGTGGAAACGTCCGGAAAACGACACTAAACGAGTAATTATGATCGGCAGGATCTGTCCACAAAAAGATGCTGAATTTTTCATTGATACGTATCATAAAATCAAATTATTAGACCAGTCTATACAGTTTTATTGGATTGGAGACGGTAATGAAAGTAGCGTAGATAAATTGCTGAATAATGGTATAGGATGTAGTGGTTGGTTATCTAGGGAAAATTTATTGAAGGATGTTATGAGTAGCGATTTGTATTTTCATAGTGCGAGTTGGGAAGGTAATCCAATGTCCGTATTAGAAATTTCGCGAATGGAAATGCCATGTGTAGCTAGGAGAATTCCTTCTCTTGAATCTATCGGGCTGACTAAGTTATCGAGTACTCCAGAGGGGTGTGCGCAATTGATATTTGAACATTTCGTTACACGCAATGATAACGTGAATGATCAGTTTGTGAAAGTTAATGAAATATGTAGTTTCGAAAATCAAGTTACTGCTTTAAAAAATATTTATAGTCTTGAAAATAAATGAACTTCATCCGGAAGTTAATAAGCACGTTTATCGGCGTTGGTAGTAATGCTATTTACCAAGTTATCTTGCTTTCATTGATAAGTAAGTTTTATACAATGGAAGATTTAGGTGTTTATGCTTTTTTCTTTTCATTGTCGACAATAGTATTCTTTCTCACAAATCTTGGCTTTCGCCAGTTGATTGTCACAAGTTCTATTTATCATGACACATCTCAATATATGAAAGTTCGATTTGTTCTTTCTATTATTTCGATGGTTTTTGTTTCGGTTGTAGGTTTTTTATTGAAGCCAGACTACTTTGTTTTGTGCCTATTGATTTCTTCGATTAAGTTTTTTGAGTCTATTAGTGAAATTGGTTATGCATATTTTCAAAAGTATCAAAATCATAACTATCAGAGTAAGTTGCTTTTTTTCAAAAGTTTATTATCTGGTCTTCTGGTTTATTTTTTAATAAAACAAGGTTTCACCTTGACGCAAATATTGTTTTTTATTTCTTCTCTTCATTTTGCTTCTATCGTATTTTTCGAGCTGCCAAAACTTAAAGAGGAATTAGTTAGCTTAAGTTTTTTCAATGTTTTTATGCTAAATCGTAGTGATTTTGAGTTTGTTAAATTTGCATTTCCTCTTGGTGTTGGATTGTTTCTGATTAATTTAAACCTGAATTTGTCGCGGATCATGAGCGGTATGTATCTTTCTGAGTTCGATACAGCTGTTCTTGCTGCTTCATTGCAACTTTCATTAGCTCTTACTCCTGTAGTTACAGGTTTTTCTCAAGTAATATTACCCAAGTTTTCTAAGCTCATTTCAAATAGTTCGGTTGAGAAAGCAATATCTTACTTTGTCGTTTTAACAATCGTTTTGTTTTTTATGTCTACATTGTTGATGATGGGTGCTTATTTTTTTGGTGAAGTCATATTGGAGTACATTTATAACTCTGATATAGCTAATTGCTATTATATATTTACCGTGTGTCTGCTGGGTGTTTCTTTTAACTATATCGCCTCACTCTCCACTGTGGTGCTTACGGCTTGTGAGAAGTATAAGCTACAGAGAGATATAATGTTGTTTTGCATTGTGATTAATTTGTTTCTTATGCTGCTTTTTATTGATCATTATGGATTGGCATCTTTGGCTTGGTCATTTGTTTTATCTTCATTTTTGAGGCTTTTCCTTCTATATGTTTATGCCGGACGAACTTTAATATCTATACGTAGGTTAAAATCAATACCCTGATCATTTATTTAAGTGTTCGAGCTGTTAGGTGCCGAATTTTAGATGAGATAACTTAAATTTGATGCAAGAAATCAGGTTTAATGGATTGGTATTGGCATGATTAAGTGAGGTTTGTTATCCATAGATTACCCGGTATAAAACATCTTAAGATGGTACCTCATCAAATTCAGAGCACGCTCGGCTTCCATAATTATTCGGGGGTAGGCGGCGGGGATTTTGTATGGCTGCCAGACGCAGACCAATCATTGCATCTTCATCCTGGACCGAATGGAGGTATACTGTTTGCTGCTGCAGCTTTTGATGTGTACGATGGCACTGTCGCAACAGTTCTTGAATTTTTGAACTGGAAAGGTATAGGTGTTGGTTGCTTTGAACGGGTTGGTTTTAAAGTACCGCATGTGCTTATGTTTGGTGCGGTAGCAGATTACGACAATAAGAAAAAAAAAGGTACGGATAACTCAGTTGCATTTAACAAGATGCTACAGAACTTCCCTGTGTGTGAGTGTCGAGGGCAATATAATTTTTTAGTCAACGATACTATTCAGCCACTGAGAAAGTTTACACTAAATGCCGAAGGAGCAACGATATGTCAGAGAACAAAAAATAAACCCCTTTTTAATCTTAACGGATGCTCCGGTTCGAGATTAAATTACGGCGCCTATACAAATGATGCGTCAATTGAAGAATACGATATAGGAAATGCGCGCCTGATATATGCGGATGAGCATGTTACAGATATAACAATTTATAGTGTAAGTATATATCGTACGTTTCAACAGGGTATTAATTTTAACAAGTCAAGTGAACGGATTAATGTACTGTTATGTCGAATAGAAGAGACAGCAAGGGATGGTATATTCTTGTTAAACAGCGTTAATTCAAGGGTTTCTCTTTGCACTCTAATCAACACTGGTGATGACTCAATAGCGTTTGCTGGCAACTCTTATAGCGCTGTAGCGTCATTCAACAGTATAAAAGGCGCAGGCTCATATAACCTTGGTGGTTCAGGCATTAGGCTTAACAGATCTGGTATAGCTGTTGGTAATGTAATAGAAAATAGTGATCTCTTTGGAATTATTGCTGCAGACAATTCAGTGAACAGCGCCGCAAGGCCTGAAAATCTTAAGATAATATGTAATACAATTAATGATATTAGCAAGACGGATACAGTAAGTGCTGGAATTGGTTTTAAAAATGTGATTAGTGTTGAATGTGTTGGAAATAGTATAAATATGATTGACGAAAAGGCACATGCATATCGGTTATATGGCGACATAAAGTCGGGCCTCATCAGAATTTCTGGTGGCACAGTTAAAAATGCGAAATCTGTGTTATATATTAGAGATGCTGGTGTAAGTCAAATTTCAATATCTGAGATAGAAGCAGACAAGTTAACTGATTTTGTATTGGCTGAACTTACAGGAACAATAGATCTAATCGAGATTAAAAGAAATGCATCGAAGAATGCGGAGAATTCCTGCTACTTCAGATCTGTGAGAGTTTTAAACCAAGGTGTGGCCAATATAAGTGTAATTGTTACGGAAAATAATAGAATATTCAATTCAAATGCCCCCGCTTTTGTTTTCGATAATGAAACTATCATAAACGTCGTGGAATCAACAAATGATCAATGGCCGAATAACGTACGTAATAAATATATTAATGGTTTAAATGTGGGTGAAATTTATGTGAATTGAATGGCGGGGGGATTACCGGGGTAGATTGGAAAAATAACAAATCAAGATACAGTCGTAGTCTGAGTTTTGATTAACTGCTCAATGACTTCCATCCTAATTTATTCACAGCTGTTGTGCATATATTTCAAATGACTCCATCCAACGGTTACGCCGGATTCGTGCAAAAGTCTCTTTTTATCATTTTATTGGTACTTGGTTTAAGCATTGCTTTTTTAACTTTCAGATAGATACAAAATTGTCGTTGCAAGTGGTGTTGTTGGCTTATTTGTAACGCTTGGCGATAGGTGGTTAATGAATTTGTCACCATATGCTCCATCGCATGAAAGCCTTGGTTTTTTTGGACTGCATTTAGTAATGGCCAATGGGTTGCAGCGACCACTAACGTACGCTGAAATGTTTCTGGCATATATGGTCCAACTTGCTTGGCGTTAGCCAACTCTTCGAAGGCCTCGGTAATTCTAAAGTTAATAACGCCCAAATAGTAAGCATAGTCAGCATAAGCGTTAGGCCAGCCAGGTCTTAACTGAATTGCTTTTTTGTAAAGCTGGTCATTCACTTCAATTTTGTCAGCAGTTTTAAATCTGCCATACCAAGCCCATTCGTTTATCTTAGCCTGAGTTAACAAATAGTGCGGGTGCTTTGGGTGGTATTTTACTGCAGTTTGAATGGCATCAGCCGCTTGTTGCCAGCTTTCTAGCATCAGCGTTTGTGGCTTACGTTGCCATAACCCCAGATAATAGTTGGCCTTAAAATAATATGCATTAGCCAAACCTTTAGAAGTAATGTAAAAAACCAGCCAGCAGCAGCACAGCAAGAGCAGCGCAGGCAACACTTTATGTGTTAACACATAGTATGGTGTGCCATGACTATCTGTTATCAGCTCACTTCTGTGCTTATGGTTAGAACTGCTTACTTTAGCCTGCAAACAACACCTCGCTGATTTGTTTTGGCATTTGCAGTACTAATTGTTCTGCATAGTCTGCACTGACCAGTTCGCTGACCTGCTGCGCCGCTTGTTTTAACTTAGGCGGGCGACGCAATAAATTATGACTATCAGTGGCCATCACATGAAAGAGCTTTTGCTTTAGTAACTGCACAGATAAGGCTGTACTGCGTTCGCCCATATCACCCAGTACAGAACTGGCAGTCAGCTGAAATAAGCAGTCTAGTCGGATAAAAGGTGCTAATTTTGCCGGATCACTTTGTACATCTCTGTTACGCTCCGGGTGAGCTATCATCGGCAGGATATTTTTACTTAACAACCATTTCACCAGTTTGTCTGATCCAGCCGGAATATGGCTATGAGGAAACTCCAGCAGCAAGACATGAAAGCCCTGGTAGCTGCCGATAAAAGGCAACATATCACGCTCAGCCCATGTCAGTATCTCTGTAGATAAACGCACTTCAGCTGCCGCGGCCAGTTGTATCTGCAGGCCGGCATTTTTGCTGGCGGCTTTAAGTTCGGATAAACCTTGCTGAATAATGCTACTGGTATTGTCAAAATGGCCAGGATTAATATGGGGGGTAATCACCATATGGCTGATGCCTTCCTGCTCTGCTATTTGCAGCAGAGCCAAAGCTTCTTGCATATCCCTGGCACCATCGTCTATGCCAGGAATGATATGGCAATGCAGATCATACACAGCTGCTTCCCCCTAAATAGCGGCTCACAGTGTCAACTCTTTTCGCTACTGTAGTAGTGGTAATAACCATACTGGCCATAATCGCCGTATACCTGAGCTGCTTTTTTCATATCTACTTTATTCAGTACCACACCATAGAGGTTGTTTTCGGCTTGCAGTAACTTAGCTACACCACTTTTTACCGCACCGCCTCTGGTATGATCAGCAGCCACTACATAAACTACTGCATCCATTTGTTTGGCGATGATCAGCGGGTCGCTGACTGCCTGCACTGGTGGGGTGTCGACAATAATGCGATCGAATCGTAATGCCAGCTCTGCTATTACTTTGCTAAATTGTTCTGAAGCCAACAACTCCAACGGGTTAGGTGGCACATTACCAGCTGGTAATAGGCTAATGCCTGAGGCTTCATCTACCACTATACAGTCGTCTATTTGCTCGCGGCCGGCAATAATATTGGCCAAACCCGGCTGATAGGCTGGTAAACCAAAACGTTTGGCCAGAGTAGGGCGGCGCATATCAGCGTCTACCAGTAATACTTTTTCCATCTGGCCAAAAGCAAAAGCTATATTGGCAGCTACTGTTGATTTACCTTCACCTGGCACTGAAGAGGTCACTTCAATAGTTTTTAAGCTACGGTCTAGCGCCAGCAAGGTTAAACTGGTACGTATGCTGCGCACCGACTCGGCATACTGTTTATGCTGCTCACTAAAAAAGGTATGAATAGGTAAATCCACTGTCTTTTTATGAGGTATAGCAGGAATAAAACCTAAGGAACGTTGGGCTAATAAGCTTTCTACTTCTTGTGGTGATTTTATAGTGTCGTTTAACGCATCCAGCACAAAGGCCAGCATTACACCAAAGCCTAAAGTTGCTATAAAAGCCAACACTACGATCAGCTTACGTTTGGGCGCTACTGGTTCTGTGGCTGCTACCGCTTTATCCGTAAAACGTGCTATGGCGGAGTTAAAGTCACTGGTGACTTCAGTTTCTTTTTGCCTTGATAAAAATGTATCAAATAGCTGTTTATTGGTTGCCACTTCACGTTGTAAACGCTGATAAGTAGTTTCTTTCAGGCTTACATCCTGATACAAAGTTTTAGCTTTGGTTATTTCCGCCTCTAAAGAATTTACAGTTTCCTGTATGGTCTGAGCCTCGTTTTCTATACCTGCTATTAGCTTTTTAATCTGGCTGCGCAAATTATCCTGCACTGCAGTCAGTTCGCTTTTGGCTGCTAATAGTTTTGGGTGTTTGGCACCATAAATTTTTGACAGTTCAGATACCCGGCGCTCAGTTAAAACCTGTTGGGCTTTAACATCCTGCACACCTTTATGGGCGGTAATTTCAGGCAAGCTTTCTAAGCGCTCAATTTTATCTGTGCCATATTGCTGTATCACCCGCATAAAACCATCGACCTGAGCTTTGCGGGAACGCGCTTCGGTTAGAGCCTCTGATAATCGCTCCAGCTCTCTTGCGCCTAAACCACGCACACCCTCTACGTCTATTAAACCTTCTTTTTCACGGTAGGCCTGTAAACGGGCTTCGGAATCATCCAACTGGGCCCGTAACTCACCTAAACGTCCCCCTAACCAACTGGCGGCTTTTTGCGTAATACCCAGTTTGGCTTCTAACTGGCTTTCTATATAAGTATCAGCAACAGCATTGGCTATATCTGCAGCTAACGCAGGCGTGTAGGTTTGAAAACTAATATTGACCAGCTGGGTTTTACGGATAGGGCTTATAGTTAATCGCTGCTGAAACGCACTAATTAAATCTTCGCGGGCTTTATGCGCTAATTCGGCTTCGGTTAAGGTACTTTCGGTGGTAGGTAAAAAAGGTAATAAATCGCGTAAGCGCGCCATTAAGCCTGGTTTTACTTCAAAGTCCGGGTGATTGGTTAAATCCATACGCTCCACTACAGTTTGAGCAATAGAGCGGGATTTTAAAATTTCAAATTGGGTTAAATAATACTCCTGTTGGCTAGAGTTCATGCCATAAACTTCTTCAATAGATACAGCCTTGGCTTGCTGGGATTCTATTAATAAAGTGGCAGTAGCTGAGTACTGAGAGCGAATATTTAATACCACTAATACAGTAATTAACGTAACCAATACAGCCAGGCTAAAAATGCGCCATTTATGAATATTAATAATGCTGAAGTATTTACGTAAGTCTATTACATCCTGCTGTGGTGCAGGGCTAACCACTAAGTCCGTTACTGCCATAATTAAAAGAATCTCTGTTCTATGGTAATGGTGTCGCCTGCACTGACTTTCGAGTTCAGGTTAGCGTTTAAGGCTTGCGTTTTATTGCCTTCGCGGTAAATAAAGATTTTTTCCCTAGAGGCGCGTTCAGTTAAACCTGCGGCCAAAGCTATGGCCTGGTTGACCGTCATACCCGGTTTATAAGGGTAACCTCCAGGTTGTTTTACTTCGCCATGTATAAAGAATGGCCGGTATTCCACAATACCGACAAATACGTTGGGCTCAACAAAATAGTCGCCTTTCAAGCCGCTATAAATGCGGCTTTCCAGCTGCTTAATCGTCAGGCCTTTTGCCATTATTTCGCCAAGAAAAGGGTAATTAATTTTGCCGCTGTCGGTAAGCTGAGTTTCTATTTTCAACTCTTCTTCACCGTATACCTGAATAATAATTTTGTCGCCTGGCCCTAATAAATAACCGGAATCGTCCTGGGCCACTACCCAGGACGACCAGCTGATACAAAGGGCAACAAACAGCACTACGAGTTGTTGCATGAGGTTTAGCCTAAAGTTTGTGAACACTATGAATACGAACTAAAAACACTGCGTTACAGCGAAAAGTCGAAACTCAAGCCTGTGATATTGCGATCAAATTCAATACCCTGCACAGAAGAGGTTTTATCTGTCACAGTAGTAAACAACGTCACGTCAACAAAACGACGGAAGGCATATTTTACACTGGCCGTGTAAGAATCGTTCTCGTCTTTGCGGCTGATACCCACATAGTCTTCTTCCATTCTGTTGTACGACAGATTGGTTTGCATAGCGTCAGTCCAGTTATGGCTCCAGCCTACAACATAAGTGGTTTCTTTAATGTAATCGCCGCCCTGCAACGGGTCTTTGGCTTTGCGGCCTGTGCCTACATTAATATTACTGTAAGTCAGTGGTGACCAAGTGGCATTCACTATCCAGGATACACCGCTGAAATCTTCGCGTGCACTGTCATCAAAATCCTTTTTCTGATAACCAATTTTTGCTTCACCTGAAGTTAAAGCACTAATTTGCCATTCAGCACCTACTTTCACATTGCTATCTTTACTGTCGCGTGGTGCTGTAGGGTCGACAAAATCATAACTGGTGTCTTCAATACTTGTTTCCAGTACTGCCGTAGTGCCGGATAAGGTATCGTAATAAAAGTTCACACCACCCAGTACTGAGTCGTAGTCACGGAACTGTGTTACTTCGCGCTGATTCATATACTCTTTATTAAAGTACTTAGCACCAAAACGCACGCGGGCAGGGGCTGCTTGAGCGCCGTATTCATAGTAGCCAGATACAGTTTGGTTATTAAATCGGGTAGGCTCATCCTGACTGTTGCTCAGGCCTTCAGTAATACCTGTACCTCTGTCTTCATGACCCCAGACAAAATCTGCTTTGGCATTAAACTTTCCTTGCTCTGACAGTTGGGTGTCAAACAGAGCACCCAGCATAGTGTCAGTAAAATTGTCATCACTACTGTCTAGGTAAGTGCCGTTAAATAAAGCTGCGCTGAATTCTGTTTTGGTGACACCATCATCCAGCACTGCTTTTACTGAAGGTACTGCGGTCAGGATCCAGCTGTCTATTTCGTTGGCACTGCTGCTGGTGATGTTGTCGTCAAATTTTAAACCAGTGGTCAGTAGTGGCGTAATATCAAAACCTGACCCAGTCTGAATAGACTGCGGTTCTACAGCAAACACCTGCGAGCTGGCACATGCCAATGCCACCATAACAGCTAACTTGGATTTCATAAAGTTTCCCTTTTAATAGACATTTTTTCCTGTAAAACCCCGGAAAAAGGTTAAAAATACAATTTTTGCGTCCCACCAGAGTGACCAGTTTTTAATATAATTCAGGTCGAACTCTACGCGTTTTTCCATTTTTTCTAATGAATCTGTCTCACCGCGCCAGCCGTTTATTTGTGCCCAGCCCGTAATGCCTGGTTTCACTTTGTGTCTGAGCATATAAAAGGCAACCAGCTTACGATATTGCTCATTGTGCGCCACAGCATGTGGGCGAGGACCAACAACAGACATGTCCCCTTTTAATACATTAATAAACTGTGGTAACTCATCAAGTGATGTCCGGCGTAACACCGCGCCCAAAGGAGTAACTCGTGCATCGCCTTTTTTTGCCTGAATTACAGTGTCGCCGTTGTCCTGGACCGTCATGCTACGAAATTTATAGACCTTGATTGGCTTGCCGTCCAATCCGTACCGATCCTGTTTAAAAAACACCGGACCACGGCTGGTCAGCTTGACTGCTGCCGCTATAACCAGCATCGGAACAGCAAGTAATAAAAGGGCTATAGCGCTAACGCTGACATCAAATGAGCGCTTGATCCAATCTCTGGCTCCGTAATAGGGCGATTCAAATACACTTAGTGTTTCGACACTGCCTATATTGCCCAATCTGGCATGCATCAGGTTATACAGCAGTAAATCCGGCACTATATGCACGTCGACAGTGGTATCGCCTAAACGTTGGATAATTTCCGAAATACGTTTATCTGCAGATAATGGCAAAGTGATATAAAGTTTGTCGAAGGCACCATTTCTGGCCGATTCCACACATTCATCAATTTTACCGTGCAACATTTCGCCACACTCTGGCAGGCGATCAGGCACGCGGTCATCATAGACGCCAAAAAAATGTAGCCCGAGTTCTGGTTTATTGGCAATCTCTGTAATAAGCCGTCTGGCATTGGTTGTGCAACCAATAACAGCAATTCGTCTGGTGCTAAACCCTCTTTTATGCAATGTGTTTTTCAGCATACGGCCTGCAATTCTCCACAGTGCCGAAAAACAAAAAGCCAAAGTAAACCAGCCCATAAAAACTACACGCGAGTAACTAGCCGTATTTTTTAAGGCAAAGGTTATTAGCAGCATCATGCTAAAAGCTAAAAATAAGCAAATCCCTACAAAAAGGATATTGTGTGAAAAAGAACCAACCCGCCATGAGCGATATAGTTGTACCGACTCCGCTGCATATAAGTAAACAGCCATCACAGTGAAGTACAACATAATGTAACTGGTTGTCACGACCTGACCATAAAGTTTAAGGCTCAGGTATAAAGCGGCGCCAATGGCCACTATGTCAAAAAGTCGGTTTAGGAAGCAGAGACCACTATCTTCAGCTTTAAAACTTGTGTGAGTGTTCATAGTAACATCCTGTTAACCACCAGCTCGCAAAAGTATTGCTGGTTAGAATTTATACAGCAAAAAAATTAAAACGACGAGTACTTGGCTCAAAATTTTTTGCCCTGTTTGCGACTGTAATCAGAAGTTGTTACAGCCGTCTTAAACAGGCTTAACTAAAAAATATGAATGTTCAACTGGTTGAAAAATATTCACCTGTAGTTCTAGTGCGGGTTTGGAAGGAGAGGGTGTTGGTTTTATGCTCAGTTTGTCTTGATCTTTAACATGTTTTTTTTCTAATGTACAAAAAGTGTCGCAAAAATCAGGCTGTGTTTTATCGCTTATGAGTTAAAAAAAATCGTGTATAAAATCTACAACGGCATGAGATGCGGACCTATTTTAGCCATTTTTTATGGCGTTTCTAGTATGTCTACAGAGGTGCATTGTTATACTGCAATGTAAATTTTTTGTGATTATTTCTGGGTTGCGATCCAATCCTAGTTGTTTCAGAAAATACTGAACTTAAAAGGAAGAATTCAAGAAGAATATTCATCAGGTTTAGTGAACAAATCAAATAGTGAGGGCCAACAGACCCTCATTATCTAGCCGGACAATGCTGGTGTTAATTACCGGATGCAGTGCCACCGCCGCCGCCTGAACCACCGCCAAAACCAGGAGCTCCGGGAGCTGAGGTACCAGGGCCTGACAGACCGCCACCACCACCTGAAGCTGTTTCTTCTGCGATCAGGTCCTGATCTACACCAGTTGAAGCAGCCGCAACAGCAGCGATGCTATCTGCAGTCATGCCTGCGGCAGAGGCAGCGGCAAGCACTGCACTTACGGCGTCATTACACAGCGTCAGATTTT
Organism: Rheinheimera sp. 1928-s; assembly: GCF_029269265.1. Lineage (GTDB taxonomy): Bacteria > Pseudomonadota > Gammaproteobacteria > Enterobacterales > Alteromonadaceae > Pararheinheimera. Next base: position 257,236 of record NZ_JARIXP010000004.1, on the reverse strand, counting down.
GATTCAGAACCGGATCTCCTGGCCTGACAATACACAATACTGCAGCGGCTTCCAGAGCTGCCTGCAGTATTGCTTCTTTGGTTTCCTGATCCCGCGCCGCTTCAATCATGGCCTGAATTTCAGCTTCGATATCCGCCAGAGCCTGAGTTCCGGCTTGTCCTGAGGTCATGTTTTGGCTTTGATAGTGCGCAACCAATGTTTGGTACTGAGTTATGACTGCTTCAACAGTCGCCGCATCCTGCGCCATCGCCTGACCTGAACTAAAGATTGCAGCTGCAAATAAAGCAGCAAGAATAGTGAATTTTTTCATTCCGAATGTCCTTTGGGGTTAAAGTTTGGGCGAATGCAGCAACTTCAGGTTGATGAATTCCCTCATAAAACCAGATTTTTCTACCTGTACATTGACCTTTTGTGGTGAAAGCAACCCGTTGTTCTGAACCGCCATGAGCTCTCTAAACGCAACACATATCCTTGTTCTGTTTACATTCAGTAAAAGAGGCCAGCACCTTGGCGCTAATGCCGTGACTGATCTGCCACAAGCTATCTATAAGGAACCTTTTGCAGTGCGCTTTCAGTGCGCTGGCATACGCTGCTGCAATTTTTATTCTGTGTAATCAGAAACACCTGATGGTGGCGAAAACCCTCAGGCTTAAGAAGCCACTTCAATCTCTCAGTTTTCACCTGTTGGCTAAGGCGCCAAATCTTCTGCATGAGTTTAGAGCGCTACCGCACCAATCACGCATAGCCCCCTGGGGTAGACTAAAAAAAAGCAGATGAAATTATCGTTTTTATCAAATTATGATCGTCGGGAATGCTCTTTGCTCAGGCATGTAGCGAGGTGTTTGTTGCATCACCAGAGGTTCTTGTGAGCAAACACCAACATTGCACAACAAAGTAATCAGCACACAACAGAAGGAAGGCGCTAATGCAGTTGTCAGAATTTCGTAAAGTCACCAGAGCCGTTATTCCAGTTGCGGGTTTGGGTACCCGTATGTTGCCAGCAACAAAAGCCATTCCTAAAGAGATGTTGCCTGTTGTGGATAAACCGCTGATCCAGTATGTGATTGAAGAAGCCGCCGCTGCAGGTATTACTGAAATCGTATTGGTTACTCACAGCAGCAAGAACTCGATCGAAAACCATTTTGATACCAGCTTTGAATTAGAAACCCAGCTGGAAAAAAGAGTAAAACGCTCCTTGCTGGAAGAAGTGCGCTCTATTAATCCCAAACATGTCACAGTGATTTCTGTGCGTCAGCCCATGGCTCTGGGTCTTGGGAATGCCATTTTATGCGCTGCGCCAGTGATTGGGAACGAACCTTTTGCGGTATTGCTGCCTGATGTTCTTATCAGCAAGTACGAAAGCAATTTAAAACAAGAAAACCTCAAAACCATGCTTGATCGTTACCAGCTTACCGGCGCCAGTCAGGTGATGGTTGAAGCGGTTCCGGATGCCGCTGTCAGTTCTTATGGTGTGGTTGACTTAAACGGTGAACCTATTGCAGCGGGGCAATCTGTGCGGCTGCACGCCATGGTTGAAAAACCGCCCATAGATGAAGCTCCTTCTAATATGGCGATTACCGGTCGTTATGTGTTGTCTCCTGCTGTGATGGACATCCTGCGTTTTACCCAACCTGGGACTGGCAATGAAATTCAGTTGACAGACGCCCTGGCTCAATTGCTGAAAGAGCAAAACATGGAAGCTTATCGGATTGTGGGCCGCAGTCATGACTGCGGTAGCAAACTGGGCTATCTGGAAGCGATCGTCACTTATGCACTGAAAGACCCTGCCTTAGGGGCGGAATTTGGCGTCTATCTGCAGACTTTATTAAGCAATAAAAAGCTAAGCCTGATCGCCTGAACAGGCTTGGTTTTTGCCATGCACAGTGCTCCCTACAGTGCTTTCTATTGTTGAGCGAACCGCTTTTTATAATGCTTCAAAGTCAAAGGAATAACAGATGAAGTTAAGTATTTTTGGTACAGGTTATGTAGGGCTGGTCACCGGGGCTTGCCTGGCTGATGTAGGTCACGATGTTATTTGTGTGGACATCGATCAAAGTAAAATTGACAGCCTGAAACAGGGCGGGATCCCTATTTATGAGCCTGGTCTGGAAAGTGTGGTGAAAAGTAATATTGCACAAGGCAATTTAAGGTTTACCACCAGCGCTGAAGAAGCGGTGCAACATGCAGAGGTTATTTTTATTGCGGTAGGGACACCACCCGATGAAGACGGCTCAGCTGACTTGCAATATGTGATGGCAGTTGGCGAGACCATAGGGCAGTTGATGAGCAACTACAAGGTGATCGTCAACAAAAGCACCGTGCCTGTCGGTACGGCGGACAAGGTAACAGCTGTCATTCAGCAGGCGCTGAAAGAGCGAAATAGTGTTGCTGAGTTTGATGTTGTCTCCAATCCCGAGTTTTTAAAAGAAGGCGCAGCTTTAGCCGATTTTATGCGGCCAGACCGCATTGTAATTGGCACCAGCTCCGACTCTGCCGAAAGCATTATGCGTGAGGTGTATGCGCCTTTTAACCGCAATCACGAAAAAATAATAGTGATGGATGTACGCAGCAGTGAGCTGAGCAAGTATGCCGCCAACTGCATGTTAGCCACCAAAATCAGTTTTATGAATGAGATGGCTAATATTGCCGGGCTGGTGGGGGCTGACATTGAAAATGTGCGCAAAGGAATAGGTTCCGATCCCCGCATTGGTTACCACTTTATTTATGCAGGCTGTGGCTACGGTGGTAGTTGCTTTCCAAAAGACGTGCAGGCGCTGGCACAAACAGCAAAACAATATGGTTACGTGCCGGGCATTCTTGACGCCGTTGAAGCGGTAAACACTAAGCAAAAAGAAAAGCTATTTGAGCTGATTTGCAAGCATTACGAAGTGGAAACCACCACTGGCAAAGGCAATGTAACAGACAGTTTAAAAGGCAAAACTTTTGCATTATGGGGCTTGGCTTTTAAAGCCAACACAGATGACATGCGTGAGGCACCAAGCCGGGTGTTGATGGAACAGCTTTGGGCGGCAGGAGCCAAAGTTCAGGCGTATGACCCCGAAGCTATGGAGGAAGCGCAGCGTATTTACGGCAGCACAGATAAATTAGCATTAACCGGGACTAAAGAGTCTGCATTAAAGGGCGCTGACGCCTTGGTGATCTGCACCGAATGGAAGTCGTTTAAGACATTAAATGCAGAAATTTTAGCAAGCAATATGAAAGATATGGTTGTGTTTGATGGCCGTAACTTGTTTAACCTTGCAAAAATGCTTGAACAGGGGGTGAAGTACTATTCCATCGGCAGACCTTCTATATGCTGATCTCGATCTGCATGTGCACTTACAAGCGGGAACATCTGCGGCTGACTTTGCAAAGCATAGCCCGTTTGGTTATTCCACAGGGAGTGGATGTTGAAGTTCTTGTTGTTGATAACGATGAACAGCTTAGCGCAAGGGCTACCATAGATGCTTTTCAGGGCGATTTTCCACATCAACTGAACTATTACTCAGAGCCGGTAAAAAACATTTCAGCGGCGAGAAACAAGCTGCTTGAAAAAGCCAGGGGAGACTGGATAGCTTCGATTGACGATGACGAAGTGGCCGATGAGTTATGGCTGCTCCGACTTAAAGAGACAGCTGACACTTATGCTGCAGACGTTGTGTTTGGCCATGTTGTCCCTTGTTACCCTGACCATACTCCTGCCTGGATTAAAGAAGGCAATTTCTTTTCGAGAAAAACACATGAAACCGGAACTGAATTAAGTAGCGGTGGAAGTGGTTGTACCTTGATCAACAGATTATTTCTGGAAAAAAACAACATGAAATTTGACGTCGCCTACGGCACTACGGGCGGTGAGGATGCACAGCTGTTTTTCAGAATGTTTTGCCGCGGCGCCAAATTAGTTTTTTGTAAAGATGCAATAGTGTACGAAGGTGTGGAAAGTGACAGGTTGAATCTAAGTTATCTGAAGAAGCGCGCGCTCAGAGTAGGCCAAACCTATGCGCGATACCGGTTAGAACAAGCAACAGTAGCGCAGAAACTCTGGTTCACAGTTAAAAATATGTTGCTGCTGATCTGCATCTCCATCGTCAGTTTGTTTTCCTATCCTGTGAATAAGCAGCTGTTTTTAAAGCTTTATCTGAAAGCACTGGATAAATATGGAAAAGTAGCCTGCGTATTTAGCGGGGCGAAAGTGGAACTGTATAAATGAGTGTCTTTTTGGAACGATACTCTCTGTCGCTGATCCTGCTTTTTTGCATGGGCTTAATGGAGCCGCAACTGGCAGCAAAAATTAGCCTGGTCGACACTGATTTAGACGTGCAAATAGCAGAAATCTCAAGCGGCAGTATTTTAAAGCAGCTGTTGTGGGGTGGGTTGTTCTTATTCTTTTTGACTAAACATTGCCTGAATACCCGTTTATTGGCCGAAGGGAAAAGATTCAGCGCGGCCATGGTCCTGTTTTTACTTATTTGTTTAGTCTTTTTCATTAGTGCCTTATGGGCTGCTTATCCTGGCATTTCGATAAAGCGAACCATCTTTCAGCTGATATTCGTTTTTACTGTGATGTCATCCACATTGTATTGCTACCAACATGGCTTGATCGGTGAAAATATTAAGTATGCCGCCTACAGTGCATTTTTTTTGATAGCGGTCTCTGTTCTTTTAGGTACAGCCTTTCATCCAAATGGCGATATGGTTGGCTACGCAAAAGGTAAAAATGCTCTGGGCATGAACATGTTATGCCTGACATTAATGCTGGTTCTGCTCTACAAGAGCATGAATATAAAGGTCAGAAATATAAGTTATCTGATAGCGCTAGCTCTGATGGTCCTACTGCTTTCGCATAGTAAAACCTCGATGTTCATCTTGTTATTATTTGTTGTATTAAGCCAGCTGTCATTTTTTACTCAGCGATGGATTGTTACGTCGTTATTCGTCACCTGTGTGTCTTTGTTTATAGTTTACCCAAGTTACGTACATTATTTTGGTTCCATGGATAATATGCTCACCATCGTCAGTGATGAGACCCTCACGGGGCGGGGCTTTATCTGGAATACATTGTATTACGACCTGCATCATTTCAATAAATTTGGCTTGGGCTATGGCTACGGCTCTTACTTCGGTGTGCCCGTCTTACCTTATTTCTTTGATAATCGTTTTAGCTTCATCAGATTTATAAGTAGTACACACAATGGATACTTAGATATGTTGCTTCATGTGGGGACTACATTGTCTCTTTGTATTATGTACATATTTTTAAAGGTCGCCAAATTCATAAAAGATAAATATATTTTTGCCGCGTTAATTCTGCCAGTTGTTCATAACTTCACTGAAAGCTCAGTTGTCAAAGATGACTCTATGGTATGGTTTTTTACAATTTTCATCATATCGTACAGCTGTATAAAGGGAGATTATGATGCAAAGAATCGGTTGGCTAGATAGTAGTAGAGGATTAGCCATATTAATGCTGATTCTCATCCATTATGTAGGGGCGCTTGAAACTCGGGATATTATCTCCGAAGACGTAATGCTTGGTGTTAAAGCCGTGCTAAGGGTGGCAACACCGTTCTTTATTCTTATATTTGGCTTTACGTTCTTTACTATTTTTTCAAGAAAAGTAGAGAGTATGTCGGATGTGTCTTTTTTATACAAAAAATTAGCCAGCAAGATTTTTTATATATTTCTGGCCAGAGAGCTTATTGTTTTGATCAGCGCCTTTCGGTATGAGTATGTATCTGAGAATTTGATGAATATTCTGCTGTACAGAGAAACGTCTGGATCTGGAGAAATTCTTACTTTTTATATGCTTGCCTTGGCAGTTTCACCGCTGGTGCTGCATTTTGTAAAGGCGTTAAATCCGCTGTGGTTGCTATGCATCGCGGTCATTGTGTATGGGTTTGGATATGCTGTTGGCAGTAATTTTGAGCACTTGCGTGAAACTATATTGTTCCGGCTGTTCTTTTATGATGTGTATCCATTTTTTCCGTTTTATGGCCTTGTGTTGTTGGGGTTCTTTTTTTCAAAAATGTATTCTCATTGGTCCGCCGATCGTCATCGGACGATATTTTTTTTAAGTGTTAGCCTGGTTTCGATATTGTGCTCATTTTTTATTTTTATGAGAACGTCCGGCGATGTGCTTAGGGTGCTCGCCAACGCAGGATTAAAAGCACCACCCGCAGTATCGTACATGTTGCTGTATATAGGTGTGGTTATCATTATTGTTTTAATCAATGCCTATCTAATTCAGAGAAGCCTTGTTCCGGAATGGATAGTCGATGTGTTGAATACGGTAGGCAGAAATAGTCTACTGGCCTATGTGCTGCACTACACATTATTTTTGTCATCATTTTTCATTTATTTTGTTTTTGGATATGCGAGTAAAGTCCTGGAAATATCAGCATTTTTAATCATGATTTTATTTCTTTATTCAATATTAATATTTGCTGAGCGCCCAAGCTCAAGGAAGAAATAGCATGAAGGTGGCAATAATTCACGATTGGCTAATAGTCAATGGTGGTGCAGAGAAGGTTCTTAAAGAAATTATAACTCTGTATCCGGGGGCTGATATTTATACACTGGTGAATTTCCTTCCTGAAGAAGATGCGGGTTGGTTAAATGGTTGCACTATCCATACTTCATTTATACAAGATTTATTGTTTTCAAAAACGTGGTACCGGAATTATTTTCCATTGTTTCCATTCGCGATAGAACAATTTGATATGTCCAGCTATGACCTGGTGATTTCCTCCAGTTATTCGGTGGCAAAAGGGGTGATCACAGGCCCAAATCAGACGCATATCTGTTATTGCCATTCACCTGCCCGTTATGCCTGGGATTTGCAGCATGAGTACCTGAAGGAAGCGAATATGAATTCAGGCGTGAAGTCCTTTATTGCACGCTACTTTCTGCATAAATTCAGAATATGGGATACCCGCACGTCAAATGGCGTAGATCTGTTTTTCAGCAATTCAAACTTTATAAAAGCCAGAATCAAAAAATGTTATGGCCGGTTATCAGAAACTTTGTATCCGCCTGTGGATATAGCCCGTTTCGTGTTACACGAGAAAAAAGGCGACTATTATCTTGCCGCCTCCAGGCTGGTTCCCTATAAAAGAATAGACTTAATTGTTTCTAGTTTTCAACAGCTTAAAGATAAGAAGTTGATTGTTATCGGCGATGGTCCTGAGATGAAAAAAATTGCAGCTCTGGCCAAAGACTATCCAAACATTAAAGTGCTGGGGTATCAGGACGATGTCAGTCTGCTGGCTTACATGTCAAATGCCAAAGCCTTTGTTTTCGCGGCTGAAGAAGATTTTGGCATCATGCCTGTTGAAGCGCAGGCCACAGGTACACCGGTTCTGGCCTTTGGCAAAGGCGGCAGTCTTGAAACCGTAGTGGATGGAGTGACAGGGTTATTCTTCAGTGAACAGTCAACAGAAAGTATTATTGAATGTATCAACAGATTTGAGCAGATGCCGGTCGCATTTAATGTCGCGGCGATCCGGACCCATAGCGAAACATTTTCTGATGTCGCGTTCAGAGAGAAGTTGAGGTCCCGCATTGCATTACTCCAGTTGGTGGCAAGATGAACATTTTGCATATCCATCAGGATTTTCCGGACGGCAGTTCTTATCCCTATACCAAGGCTGTACTGAATTTGATTGAAGCTGTTGAAGCAAACAGCAATATCAGCAGTTATGTATTGTCGCTACACAGAACCAGCAATCCGTTCAGGATATCTGTAAAGCCCTTTGAGCGTGGGCTTTGTGTGGTTTATTTTTCTTTGCCGCTGCCTTATGTGCATAGGTTTCTGCTGTTTTTTTGGGCTACTTTGATCCGCTTTTTTTACCTGAATCAAATGAAGTTTGATGTCATTCATGCCCATAAATTAACCGCTGAGGGACTAGTTGCAAAGTACTTAGCAGCGGCCTGGTCTGTAGGCTATCTGGTTACCATCAGAGGCGGAACTGATTTCAGGTTTTACAGCAGAATGCATGACTGTAAGGCGATATTTAACCAAGTTCTGACCGATGCGAAAAAAGTCATATTTTTAACCCCGGCCGCAAAACAAAGTATGGAAAAACTAAGTGGTCTTCATTTAGACAATGCGATTGTTATGCCTAATTTATGCCGATTCAAGCTCAAACGTGGCAGTCAAACTGACAGTGACGATGATAAAAAGAAAAAAACTCATTTTGAGTACACCACTGTACTGAGTTTTCATCAGTATAAAAGGAAAGGCATATTAAACCTTATAAGTGCCATCAGCGTATTAAAGGATAGATTTCCGACACTTCATATCAGACTGAATATTATAGGTGGTGGAGATGATTCAGTCCTTAAAATTATACAATCCCACGTTTCTTCTCTGCTGTTGTCTGATCGGATTTTATATAGCGGATTGCTGGAGCATGCTGAGCTTCTGCGTATTATTGCCCGATCAGATGGCATGTTACTTCCGGCGTTGGATGAGACCTTTGGCATGGTTTATCTAGAGTCGATCGCCAGCCAAACTCCTGTTTTATATATGAAAGGAACCGGAATAGACGGCATTTTCTCTGATGATTTAATTGGTGTGTCTGTCACAACACAAGACCCGGAGGAGATCGCCAAGGCCATTTTAGTTTTGACCGAGAGAGGAGATGAGTTTCGTCATCATATTACTGAGCTGATTGATTCAGGTTTTTTTAAGACATTTACATCTGAACACATCGTTGAACGTTATATTAATGCTCTGAATGGGTGACCTATGTTTAAGTTGATTTTATATTATTTGCTGATATCAAAACTTCCTTCGGCACGATTTGTTTCTTTTTTCTGTGACTTGAGAGTGGCCTATCTGACAAGGGTGATGAAAATTATTCAACCCGGAGGTAATCCTTCCATGATCGGTCCTAATCTTTATATAGGGAATGGTAAGAATATCAAAATCGGATCCGGTTGCCGGATCAATGAAAATGTTTATTTAGAAAAAGTAACGTTGGGCAATAATGTCCTTATAGCACCTAATGTTTCCATTTTAAGCCGGATGCATGCGTTTGATCGAACAGACACTCCGATGAGCCTGCAAGGTTATAGCCAGGAACGTGCAGTAACCATCTCTGATGATGTGTGGATTGGCCGAAATGCAGTGGTACTCCCCGGAGTGATCATTGGCAGAGGAGCTATTGTCGGTGCTGGTGCTGTAGTGACCCATTCCGTTCCTGATTTTGCCATTGTGGCTGGTGTGCCGGCAAAAATAGTGCGATTCAGAGACCCAATGGGAGCTAGTCATGTCGAATAAAATATTTGTTATTGCGACATCGGGTGGTCATATGACCCAAGCATTGTGTGCATGCTCAGCGCTGGATGATTTTATTATTGTTACCAATATAAATAATCTGATCGGGACTCCAAACAAAGTTATTGTGGTTAGAAGTACTCAGTTTAACTTTTTTATCCATCTGATGAACTTCTTTATCGGGTTTTATTTATTTGCCCGTTTTATGCCTAAGGTGGTGATAAGCACGGGTGGCCCGATATTTTTACCTTTTGCTGTATTGGCCAGATTGTTTGGTTGCAAGGTGATATTTATCGATACCTTGTCTCGTGTAAAGGAGCTGTCAAATACAGGAAAAATGATTAAAAAATTGAAACTGGCAAATTATTTTATTTGTCAGTGGAAAGCTATGGCAGAGAAATTTGATTGCCTGTATTTAGGCAAATGTTTTGATATCTTATCGGAAAACAGCTATCCAAAAGAGGCAGAAGTTGCTGTCGAACGACCGCTTATCTTTGTAACCGTAGGGACAAATGTGTACATGTTTGCCCGACTCTTTGAGTACATCGCATCTATGCCGCTGTACCAAGACAAACGAGTCGATTGGGTGATCCAGACTGGTCCTAATCTCATTTCTGCTACAGAAACTAATCATAGGATGATCAGCACTTTGAGCCGGCAGGACGTGGAAAACTATGTGCAAAAGTCGGCGCTGGTGATCAGTCATTGCGGCATAGGAAGTATTAATTTAATGCTGTCTTACCGCAAAACCGTGATTTTTATTCCACGATTGCAGGCTTTTGACGAGTTTTCTGATGACCATCAGCTACAGATCGCCGACGAGTTGGTCAGCGACAAGTTTTATATCGTCAGTAATCAAACCGAACTTCCTGACATCAGTTATGAAGAATTAGCCGCAACTAAAATTATTCAAACTCCTATCGATATTGTGAATCATAAGTTTGCCGGGGAAATCAGAAATCTGGCAGAGGTCCTATGAGGAAGCAATCTGGTTTGGAGTTAAACCGAGCGATAAAACGCAGCTTGTTAGGCAAGTACAGTCTCTATGCATTTCAGATTTTTTCCATGGTGCTGCTGGCCAGGTTGTTTGCCCCTGGCGATTTCGGTTATGTGGCTATTGTTCAGGTATTTATCACCCTGATGGTGCTAATCAGCTCCACCTCCATTGTTCCGGCCATGGTGTATTTGGATGATGTTTCGGTCAGTCAGCGCAATGGCCTGATGTCATTAAGCCTGTTGCTGGGGTTGTTGCTGGCAACTTTAAGTTTCTTTGCGTTTCCATTGGTTTGCTTTTGGATTGGTATGAAAGACATGCCTTATGCAGCGCTTTTTATTGCTGTCACGGTATTTTTTGTCTGTCTGACTACGTCGCCATTGGCTTCACTGCAGCGTGGCTCCAAATTTATCCTGATTGCACGAGCAGAAATCTATGCAGAAACAGTGTCTTTACTGATGTGTCTGGTGCTGTTTTACTTTTCTTATGGATTTTATGCGCTGCTATTCAAAGTCTGCTCTCCTTTTGTATTCAGATTTATTTTTTACTATCAGATGTCTGCGCAAACCGAAGTCGGACGGCCGGCCTTAGGCCGCGACCTTGTGGTGTTTAAAACTATAGTGAGTTTTGTCAAATTCCAGTTTTTGTTTAACCTGGTGAATTTTTTCTCCAGAAACCTCGATACCATTATTGTTGCGAAATTTTTTGGCCTGAATGTGACTGCTTTTTACGACAAGTCCTATCAGGTGATGCGATATCCGTTGCAACTCTTTACCTTTGCAATTACGCCTGCTCTTCAGCCAACGCTTACTAAACACAAAGCGGATGTAAGTTTTGTGGCTTCGGAGTTTTTGCGGGTACTGCAACCTCTGGCTTATTTAGGCCTTTTTGTATCCATGGTTTTTTATAATGGCTCTGGTGCTTTAGTGTATTTGTTATTTGGTCCGGGTTGGGAGAGCGTTAATCCAATTCTGACTGTTTTTTCCGTTTCCATTCCGCTGCAGATGGTATTGAGTGCAACCGGAGCCATCTATCAATCTTTTGGCCAATCCAGACTGCAGTTTTATTGTGGTCTTTTTTCCGTCATCAGCACCTTCATTGCAATTTCTGTCGGTGCTTATGTGGAAAATATTTTGTTACTTTGTCAGTTAATCGTCTGTTCTTTTGTCATCAATTACCTGTTTTGTTTTTTTGTGATGTACCGTTTTATTTTTCAGGTCAAGCCTTCTTATGTCTTTTACAAGGTGTGCTTTTTAATCATGCTGCCTTTTGTGATGTACAGTTTCGAGCCGATTTTTCCGCTGCCAGAGCCGGATTACCTGTCGTCCACACTAATGCTTGTTCAAGCTTCGTTATTGTCACTGGCCATCTGTGCTGTCGTATTTGCTGGCCAGTATGGATTCGATTTGATGCACAGAAAGTCTGACAAGGAAGTTATATGATTTATCCCATTATCGTTGCTGGCGGAACCGGCACCCGTTTGTGGCCTTTATCGCGCAGTAATTATCCAAAGCAGTTTATCCCGCTTTGTGGTGAATACAGTATGTTGCAGGAGACCTTATTGCGGTTAAATGGCATGGATCACCACGCGCCGATGATTATCTGTAACGAAGAGAACCGCTTTATTACCGCGGAGCAGGTGAAACAGTTAAAACTGCTGAAGACCGCTATTTTGCTTGAACCTGTAGGGCGCAATACAGCGCCAGCCATAGCGCTCGCCGCTTTTATCGCCCGCAAACAAGGCGAGGACCCTTTGTTACTGGTACTGGCTGCTGATCATCTTATAAAGAATGCTGCGGCTTTTCATGCCGCTGTGGCTCAGGCCACTGAGTTGGCAGAGCAGGGTAAGCTGGTTACTTTTGGTGTGGTGCCTGCTCATGCTGAAACAGGTTATGGCTACATAAGGCGGGGTGAGGTGACAGCGACAGGTCTGTTGGATGATCCTGTCTATAAGGTGATGGCTTTTGTTGAAAAGCCAGATATGGCAACTGCTGAAGCTTATCTGGCCAGTGGTGACTACTATTGGAACAGCGGCATCTTTATGTTTAAAGCATCCCGTTATTTAGCTGAGCTGAAGCAGTTCAGGCCTGACATTTACCAATGCTGTCAGGATGCAGTTGCGCAACTGGCCGAAGATCTGGATTTTATCCGCATTGATAACGAAGCTTTTCGTCGTTGCCCTGAAGAGTCTATCGACTATGCGGTGATGGAAAAAACTAAAGATGCTGTGGTGGTGCCTTTAGACGCAGGATGGAATGATGTCGGGGGCTTTGCTGCCTTATGGCAGGTGGCCAGCAAAGATGAGCAAAATAACGTACTGCGCGGCGAAGTATTCCTGCACAATTCGCATCATCTTTATGTGCATTCTGACGACAAACTGATTGCTGTGGTTGGGGTACAGGATCTGGTGATCGTCAATACCAAGGATGCGGTGCTTGTGGCTCACAAAGATCATACCCAGGACATTAAACATATTGTCAGCCAGCTAAAAGCGGCCTGCCGTCCTGAAGTGAATGTTCACCGTGAAGTGTACCGTCCCTGGGGCAAGTATGATTCTGTGGATCTGGGCCCACGTTTTCAGGTCAAGCGTATTAGCGTCAAGCCAGGTGCTAAACTGTCGGTACAAATGCATCATCACAGAGCCGAGCATTGGATAGTGGTTTCTGGTACTGCCAGAGTAACTATTAATGGGGTTGAACAATTTATTACTGAAAATCAGTCGGTGTATATTCCCGTCACCGCAGTGCACGCACTGGAGAATCCGGGAAAAGTGCTGCTGGAACTGATTGAGGTGCAATCGGGCAGTTATTTAGGTGAGGACGATATAGTGCGTTTTGAAGACAGGTATGGCAGAACTTAAGGAGGCCAGATGGCTCACTTCATCAGTAGCGAGCTGATCCGGCAAAGCTCAGTGCAATTTGGCACCAGTGGAGCCCGTGGTCTGGTCGTCGATTTTACACCACAGCTGTGTTGTGCCTTTACTCTGGCATTTATTCAATTGCTGCAACAAAACGCTGATGTACAGCGTATAGCTCTGGCCATAGATAACAGACCCAGCAGCCCTGAAATAGCTGCCTGGTGTGCCGCTGCTGTGCAGCAGTTGGGGATTCAGCTGGATTATTATGGGGTTATTCCTACACCAGCTTTGGCTTACGCCGCGATGAAGCAGGGTATAGCAGCCATTATGGTGACAGGCAGCCATATTCCTTTTGACCGCAATGGCCTGAAGTTTTATCGTCCCCAAGGTGAAATTACCAAGCAGGACGAACTGCAGATGCTTGCTGTGGAGGTGCCATTCAGCCGGCCTGCTCACTCTGCAACATTGACGGCGAACCCTGCTGCTGCCGAAGACTATAAACAACGGTATCTGGATTGGTTTCCAAAGGATTTGGCCAAAGGCTTAACCATAGGCATTTATGAGCATTCCAGCGCAGGACGTGATATTTACGCTGAGTTGCTGCAGCAGTTAGGGGCTTGTGTGATCAGACTGGGGCGTTCAGATCACTTTGTGCCTGTAGATACCGAAGCTGTATCTGAAGAAGATGAACAAAAAGCTGTGCAGTGGACTCAGGCACATCAACTGGATCTGCTGTTTTCTACCGATGGGGATGGCGACAGGCCACTGGTAGCGGACGAGCAGGGCCGTTGGCTGCGCGGGGATATGCTTGGTTTGCTGGCTGCCAAAGCATTAAACATTCAGGCTTTGGCTGTACCTGTCAGTTGCAATACTGCCATTGAACAGTCTGGTTATTTCTTGCAGGTACTGCGCAGTCGTATTGGCTCACCTTATGTGATTGAAGCATTCGGTCAGCTAGAGCAGCATCAGGCTGTGGCGGGTTTTGAAGCCAATGGTGGTTTTTTACTGGCCAGTGATTTGCAACAGCAGGCAAGACGTTTGACTGCGTTACCGACACGGGATGCGGTATTACCTTTACTGGCCCTGATAGAGCTTGCCAAAGGCAGAGTGGTGTCAGAGCTGTTATCAGAGTTACCAGAGCGCTTTACTGCAAGTCAGCGCTTGAGTCACTTTGCAACAGAGCTGAGTCAGCAACTGCTGAGCGAAGCGGCGATCAACACTGAGGCTTTTGTCTCTGCGTTAGGGCTGGATGCAAAAGTGCTGTCTGTCGATACCACAGATGGGCTGCGGTTAAGTTTGAGTAATGGCGACATAGTGCATTTACGCCCTTCTGGCAATGCGCCTGAACTGCGATGTTATGCGGAGTCTGTATCTGAACAAAAAGCCAAAGCGCTGGTCGGGAAAGTTCTGGCTAAAGTGCTTGCGTTGAGTCTGCACCCTTAAGGCAAAAGTCTTTTTGGATGCGTTGTTGAATATCCGCCGGAAAGTCGTTTTTATTGGCCGTCAGATAAATGCAAGCCACCTGCTGTTGTTTTGTCTCTTTGACAAGGATCCTGGCCTGACTATGCATGGGGTAGCCCGTCAGCACTACTGTTTTTAATGTCTGAAGAGTTTCTGTTTTTTGCACAGGGTTTAGGGAGTCCCAACGCAAAAATCCGACGGCTAACTGACGCAATAAGGTTTCCGGCGTATAAGGACCGTAACGTTTCGCCAGTTTTAATTGCTCAAAAGCTTCAGTGAGCCGTAACTGAGTTACGGCCAGATAATAAGCATAGTCTGCGTAGGCATTAGGCCAGTTGGGTCTGGTTTTGATGGCAGCCAGATAATACTGCTCAGTTGCTTTCAACTCTTTCCCTGTCATAAAACCCGCATACCAGCCCCATTCATTGATTTTTGCTTTGGTTAACAAATAATGCGGATGTTTGGGGTGCAGCCGGACGGCCTGATCGATAGCACTACTTGCTTGCTGCCAGCTACCCAGACTCAATAAAGTCGGTTGCTTTGACCAAAGCTCCAGCGAGCTGCTGGCTTTAAAATACCAGACACTGGCAAGCCCAGTCGGAGCTATGTACCAGGCTGTGGCTGCCAGCAACAACAACGCAGGGATGGCCAGAGTACGGCTTATGGTGGTGCCAAAGCGCGGTACTTTTAGCTTGTCACCGGACGAGAGGCAAGGTTCAGACATAAGTCTTATCATTAAAGTGGATCTGGCTGATTGCTTTGGGGTTTTCTACAACCAATAGCTGTGCATAGTCATCACCGCACAAGGAAGCGATAAGGTCACGAGCTTCGGCCAGTTTTGGGGGGCGACGGTGCTGATTGTGACTATCGGTGGCCGCTATATGAAAAGTCCTTTGACGCAACAGCTCAAGTGCAGTCTGTTGACTGCGCTCACCCATGTCGCCCAGCACTGAGCTGGCGGTTAACTGCATTAAGCAGCCCAAACGCAGGAGGGGCTGCAGTTTTTTCAGATCGCTCTGGATTTCCCTGTTCCGCTCCGGATGAGCGATCATCGGCAGTACATTTTTACCCAACAGCCATTTCACTAAGCGATCCGTGCCTTCGGGTACATGGCTATGCGGCAACTCAAGCAGTAATACCTTATAGCCCTGATATTCGCCCAGATAAGGTAAGACCGATGTTTCCACCCAGCTGGGCAGCTCTGCACATAAACGCACTTCTGCCGCAGCGGCCAGTCGCACTGTCAGTTGATGCTCTTTCGCCAGTTGTTTTAAAGCCACCAGGCCCTTGTGGATCATGGCTTTGGTGTTGTCAAAATGGCCAGGGTTGATATGAGGTGTGATCACCATATGGCTGATGCCATTGTGCTGAGCCAGTCGCAGCAGGCTCAGCGCCTCTGCTGCGGTTTGGGCACCATCATCCAGACCTGGTAATAAATGACAATGCAGGTCATACATTAGTTTTTCTCGTTGCTGTGGTAATGCTCATAGCCGTAGTGACTGTAGTCACCATAACTTTGTGCTATTTTTTTCATGTTTATTTTGTTCAGTATCACACCAGAGAAGTTATTTTCGGTTTGCAGCAGCTTGGCTATACCGTTTTGTACCGCAGTGCCGCGGGTTTGGTCAGCTGCCACAACATAGATCACTGCATCTACCTGCTTGGCGATCAGTAAAGCATCGCTTACTGCCTGCACTGGCGGCGTATCAATAATAATTCGGTCGTAGCGTTGTGCCAGCTGTTTTAATAGTTCAGCAAAGCGGGGAGAGGACAACAGCTCCAGTGGATTGGGCGGTACGTTACCGGCAGGCAATACACTGATCCCTGATTTTTCATCCAGCACAATACAATCATCGAGCTGTTCACGACCGGCAATTAAATTGGCAAGACCAGGTTGATAGGCCGGTAAGCCAAATCGTTTAGCCAGCGAAGGCCGGCGCATATCTGCATCAATCAGCAGTACTTTTTCCATCTGGCCAAAAGCAAAGGCTAAATTGACAGCCGCCGTAGATTTACCTTCTGAGGGCACTGAAGAGGTCAGCTCTATTAACTTCATGGGCTTGTCCAGAGACAGCAGCGTCAGACTGGTTCTGATGCTGCGAACTGCTTCGGCATATTGTTTCTGCTGATCGGAAAAGAAACTGTATAAAGGCAAATCCTGGTGTTTTTTATGTGAAAGTTCAGGCATAAACCCCAGGGCTCGCTGACCTAAATGATTTTCTACATCATAAGGCGATTTAATGGTGTCGTTTAACGCATCCAGAACAAAAGCCACCAGTATGCCAAGACCCAAGGTGGCGATAAAAACCAGTATGACGATCAGCTTGCGTTTGGGCGCGACTGGCTCTGTTGCCGTTACCGCTATATCCGTAAAACGGGCAATAGCTGAATTAAAGTCACTGGTCACCTGGGTTTCTTTTTGCCGGGCTAAAAATGTTTCATACAGCTGGCGGTTAGTTAACACTTCACGCTCCAGCCGCTGGTAGGAAGTTTCCTTTAAGCTTACATCCTGATACTGGATTTTAGCTTTCGACAGTTCAGCTTCCAGCGAGCTAACATTCTCCTGCACAGCGCGGGCTTCATTTTCAATACCGGAAATTAGCTTTCTGATCTGGCCATGCAGATTATCCTGCACCGCTGTCAACTCACTTTGGGCTGCCATCAGTTTAGGGTGCCTGGCGCCATAAACTTTTGACAGCTCTGATACCCTGCGTTCTGTCAGTACCAACTGAGTTTTTACATCCTGTACGCCTTTATGCGCGGTAATTTCCGGCAGACTTTCCAGTTGTTCCATATTGTTGATGCCGTACTGGCGTATTACCCGGATAAAGCCATCGATTTGCGCTTTGCGGGATCTGGCTTCGGTTAATTCGTCCGACAATCTTGCCAGCTCTTTTCCACCTAAACCACGTACACCTTCAACATCAATCAGGCCTTCTTTTTCACGATAGGCTTGCAGTTGCGCTTCAGACTCGTCCAACTCAATGCGTAATTCCGCTAAACGGCTGCCAAGCCAGCTGGATGCTCTTTGGGTAATGCCGAGTTTAGCTTCGAGTTGGCTATGGACATAAGCTTCTCCGACCGCATTGGCGACTTGTGAGGCCAGCTCTGCTGAAAAGGTGGTAAAGCCGATTTGTACCAACTGGGTTTTTGCAATTGGGCTAATAGTTAAGCGCTGTTGAAATTCAGTGATCAGCTTTTCTCTGGCTCGAAACTCAATTTGCTCTGCCGTTAACTCAGTATCTTTTTTAGGAATAAAAGCCAACAAATCTTTGAGGTTGTCGATGACATCAGGCTTTGCTACAAAATCAGGGTGGTTTTTTAAATTCAGTTTATCGACTACATCTTCTGCGATAGAGCGTGATTTTAATATGGCAAACTGAGTCAGGTAATATTCCTGCTGGCTAGAGTTCATGCCATAGACTTCCTCAATAGAGACAGCTTTTGCCTGCTGACTTTCTATCAATAAGGTAGCCGTAGAAGCATATCTGGACTGGATATTCAGCACCACCAATACCGCCAGAATACTGACCAGTACAGCCATGCTCAGAATGCGCCATTTATTGATATTGATGATGGACATGTATTTGCGCAGATCGATAACATTCTGCTGGGAGGAGCCCGTTAAATCCGTTAAGGCTGTCATTAAAAGAATCTCTGATCGATGGTGATGGTATCGCCTGCATTCACTTTAGTGTTCAGGTTGGCGTTTTCTTGCTTGCTTTTATTGGCTTCGCGGGTGATAAATATTTTCTCCCTCGAGGCTCGTTCAGTCAGTCCTCCGGCCAAAGCTACGGCCTGATTGACTGTCATGCCGGGTTTGTAAGGGAATCCGCCCGGAGCTTTCACTTCGCCGTGAATAAAAAACGGCCGGTATTCCACCATGCCAACAAAGACATTAGGTTCAATAAAAAAATCGCCTTTTAAGCCAGTATAAATGCGGCTTTCCAGCTGTTTGATGGTTAGGCCTTTGGCTGCTATTTCACCAAGGAATGGGTAGTTAATTTTACCGCTGTCGGTTAGCTGTGTTTCTATTTTCAGCTCTTCTTCGCCGTAGACCTGAATGATGATTTTGTCACCAGGACCTAACAGATATGCCATATCATCCTGGGCAAAGACCCATGACGAGAAGCTCAGACACAAAGTAACCAGCAATAATGCATGTTGTTGCATGAATTTAGCCTGTAATAAAGTAAGTTAAAGCGAAAAGTCGAAACTCAGACCTATGATGTTTCGATCAAATTCTATGCCCGGAACAGAGGAGGTTTTGTCTGTTACAGTGGTAAAGAACGTGACATCAATAAAACGGCGAAACGCATACTTTACGCTTGCGGTGTATGCGTTGTTTTTGTCTTCACGGCTGACTCCGACATAGTCTTCTTCCATTCTGTTGTAGTGCAGTTGGGTCTGAACGGACTCTGTCCAGTTGTGGGTCCATCCCAGCAAGAAGGTGGTTTCCTTGACGTAATCTCCGTCTTGCAACGGATCTTTGGCTCTGCGGCCTGTACCAAGGTTAAAGTGGCTGTAGGTGAATGGCGACCATTTGGCGTTGATAGTCCAGGCCAAACCACTGAAGTCTTCTCTGCTACTGTCATCAAATTTCTTATTTTGATAGCCAATTTTGGCGTCACCCGAAGTGATGGACGTGATTTGCCATTCGGCTCCCACTTTGACATGAGTATCTTTGTTATCGCGTGTTGCTTGTGGGTCAATTAAGTCGTAGTTGATATGCTCAATGCTGCTTTGGAGAACAGCGGTAGTGCCGGACTGGGTATCGTAATAAAAGTTAATTCCGCCGAGCAGCGCGTCGTAGTCACGGTACTGCGTCACTTCGTGTTGGTTCATATACTCTTTGTTATAGTACTTTGTGCCGAAACGCACCCGGGCAGGAGCTGCTGTACTGCCATATTCATAATAACCAGAGGCCGTTTGAGTGTTAAAGCGGGTTGGTTGGTCCTGATCCGTATTCAGACCTTCTGTAATACCAGTGCCTCTGTCTTCATGGCCCCAGACTAAGTCGGCTTTGAGGTTTATTTTGCCTTGTTCTGACAAACTGGTATCAAAAAGGCCGCCTAGCAAGACGTCTGTGAAATTGTCCCGACTGCTGTCAAAGTAAGTACCGTTAAAGGCCGCAGCGCTAAGTTCTGTTTTGCTGACGCCGTCATCCAGCACAGCCCTGACAGAAGGGGTCAGAGTAAAAATCCAGCTTTCGGTTTCGTTGCTACTGCTGCTGGCGATATTGTTATCGTATTTTAAGCCGCTGCTCAGAAGCGGCGTAATATCGAAACCCGACTCTGTCTGAATAGACTGAGGATCGACTGCAAATGCGTCAATACTGGCACATGCCAGTACTGTCATCATAGTTAACCTTGATTTCATAAGTAGTCCTTTAATAAACGTTCTTTCCTGTAAAACCGCGAAAAAAAGTTAAAAATACAATTTTTGTATCCCACCACAATGACCAGTTTTTGATATACGTCAGGTCAAATTCGACACGTTTTTCCATCTTCTCTAATGAATCCGTTTCACCACGCCAGCCGTTGATTTGTGCCCAGCCGGTAATGCCTGGTTTCACTTTGTGTCTGAGCATGTAAAAGGCGACCAGCTTTCGATACTGTTCATTGTGCGCAACAGCATGAGGGCGAGGTCCAACCACAGACATTTCCCCTCTGAGTACATTGATAAACTGCGGTAACTCGTCCAGTGAGGTGCGGCGCAGCATGGCGCCTAAGGGCGTTATTCTGGCATCGCCTTTTTTTGCCTGGACCACATTGGCTCCGTTGTCCTGCACTGTCATGCTGCGAAACTTGAACACCCGGATCGCTTTACCGTCCAAACCGTAACGATCCTGTTTAAACAACACCGGACCACGGCTGGTGATTTTGATGGCTGCTGCTATCACCAGCATAGGAATAGCCAGTACTAGCAAAGCGATAAAGCTGACGGTGACATCAAAGGAGCGCTTTAACCAGTCATGGGCACCGTAGTAGGGCGACTCAAATACACTTAAGGTTTCGACATCACCTATAGTGCCAAGTCGTGCATGCATCAGGTTGTACAGCAGGAAATCAGGCACTATGTGTACATCGACCGTGGTATCCCCCAGGCGCTGAATAATGTCGGCAATACGCTTATCTGCGGATAAAGGTAAGGTAATGTAAAGTTTATCGAAGGCACCATCTCGGGCGGACTCGACGCATTCATCAATTTTCCCTGTGATGGTTTTACCGCATTCAGGCAGACGATCCACTTCTCTGTCGTCGTACACATTACAAAATTGCAGTCCAAGTTGTGGTTTATTGGTCATTTCATCAATCAGGCGTTTTGCATTGAAGGTGCAACCAATCACTGCCACACGGCGCAGATTGTAGCCATTTTTATGCAGGGTGTTTTTTAGGAACCTGGCAGCGATACGCCAGACTGAGGTGTAACAAAAAGACAAAGCAAACCAGCCGACTATCACCACTCTTGAATAGTCAGCGGTACTTTTTAAGCCAAAGGTAACAAGTTGCATCAAACTAAAAGCGACGAATAAACACAGCATGACAACAGCGATATTGCTGGTCACGCTGCCGATACGCCAGGAGCGATACAACTGAACCGACTCCGCTGTATACAGATAAACGGCCATGACAGAAAAATACAACATAATGTAACTTGTCGTTACGACCTCGCCATATAACTTCAGACTCAGGTATAAAGCTGCGCCTATAGCGATGATGTCTAAAAACCTGTTCAGGAAGCCAAAACCACTGTCTTCCTTTTTGAAACTTGTGGGCGTGTTCATAGCTACATCCTGTTAACCACCCTTAGAGCTTGACTGTCTTAGGGTGAAGTTGCTGTAGCAAAAAATAAAACAATAAGATATTGGCTTCATTTTTTGCCATTCCAATGACTGTGATCACAAGTCCTCACTGCCACCATACACAGCCATATCTGACAACTGTGTGCGCAGCCGCACACACTTGATCTTTGGTGCTGTTGATCCAGATCCTGGAACTGGGGTGTTGGAGCAAAGGTTGTTGATTCAGGAGATTTTTTTTGCGGCAGGCTGTAACTGAAATTATTTAACAGGCAAAAATTCATATGCAGAAACAACAAAGCCCAGCGATGGCCAGGCTTTGTTTTGCTTTTGACTCAGCTTTTGGCTGAGGTGATAGGTCAGGTTGCGGCTTTCATGGCACGAACAAAAGTTGCCAGTTCGCTGAGTAAAGTTTCTGGCTGATGTTGATGTTTTTCAATAATCTGCACTATAGCCGAACCTGAAATAGCACCTGCTGCACCACTTTCAATAGCAGCTTTGACATGCTCTGGTTTGGATATGCCAAAACCCAAAAGCGTAGGGGCCGCATTGTATTCTTTTAACTGATTAATCAGCGTACTGGCGGGCATAGTAGCCTGAGTTTCAGTGCCTGTAACACCGGCGCGGCTCAACAGATACGTATAACCACGGCCATAAGAGGCCAGCTCCCGTAAGCTGTCATCGGTGATATTCGGCGGTGCGATAAAAATAGGCGCTATGTCATGTTTCATCGCCGCATTTCTGAATAACTTGCTTTCATGCAGTGGCACATCGGCAATCAGAATAGAATCGACACCAGCCAGCTGCGCCTGCTGGTAAAAACTATCTATGCCTTTAGCCATCACCAGATTACTGTACAGCAACAAACCAATAGGAATGTCTTTGTTGTAGTGACGAATACGGCCAATCAACTCAAAACACTGAGCTGGCGTCACACCAGCGGCCAAAGCGCGGATATTGGCGTTTTGGATCACAGGGCCGTCAGCTATTGGGTCGGAGAAGGGAATACCCAGCTCTAACGCATCGGCGCCTGCATCTATTAAAGTTTTGATAATGTCAAAAGACAGCTCAAGGCCTGGATCGCCCATAGTGACGAATGGCACAAAAGCACCTTGTTTGGCACTATCGAGGCGGCTGAATAACTGCTGATAACGTTGCATGAAAATCTCCTTAGCTGCGCTCTGCCATGTTGTTAGGTTTGATATGGGCTTCGCCAATAATGGAATAGACGTGGTTTAAATCTTTGTCACCACGGCCTGACAGGTTGACTAAAAGCACCAAAGGTTCTGTGGCAGCAGCGGCCATTTTCAGCGCATGAGCTAAAGCATGAGAGCTTTCAAGCGCTGGAATTATTCCTTCTGATTTTGCCAGATGCTGGAAAGCCGCTAAAGCTTCGTCGTCGTTAATAGCCACATATTCAGCACGGCCTATGCTTTGCAGATAAGTGTGCTGTGGCCCTACAGCCGGGTAATCTAAACCTGCAGAGACAGAGTACGACTCTTCAATCTGGCCATCTTTGGTTTGCATAATAGCGGTATAAGCACCGTGCAAAATACCAAAGCTGCCGGTACTTAACGCCGCACCATGCTGATGGGTTTCAATGCCCATACCACCAGGTTCAATACCAATTAAGCGTACACCTTCTTCTTTGATGAAATCAGCAAACATACCAATGGCGTTGGAGCCTCCGCCGACACAAGCCAGCACAGCGTCCGGTAATTTACCTTCAGCTTCCAGGATTTGTTGTTTGGCTTCTTCACCAATCATTTTCTGGAATTCGCGCACTATAGTCGGGAATGGGTGAGGGCCAGCCGCAGTACCCAATAAATAATGGCTGGTGGCATAACTGCCGGACCAGTCACGCATGGCTTCGTTGACAGCATCTTTTAAAGTGCCAGAACCTGCTGTCACAGGAATCACAGTAGCGCCCATCAGCTTCATGCGAAATACGTTCGGCTGCTGACGGTCAATATCTTTAGCGCCCATATAAATTTTGCAATTGAGGCCCAACAAAGCACAAGCAAGGGCTGTAGCTACGCCATGCTGACCGGCACCGGTTTCAGCAATAATGTCTTTTTTACCCATACGTTTAGCCAATAAGGCTTGACCTAATACCTGATTGGTTTTGTGCGCACCACCGTGTAATAAGTCTTCACGTTTTAGGTAAATTTTTGCCAGTGGGTTAGGTGATACATTACGACATAAAGTTAAAGGAGTAGGGCGACCTGCATAGTCTTTTAGCAGCGCCTGAAATTCAGCAATAAAAGCCGGGTCCTGCTGCGCATCAACAAAAGCTTGCTCCAGTTGCACTAAAGCAGGGACCAGCAATTCAGGCACAAACATGCCACCAAAATCGCCAAAATAAGGGTTTAAATTGAGTTTAGTCATGACTGAATTCTCTGATGTTCACAAAAGCGTGTTGAATTTTGCCCGTATCTTTAATGCCGGGAGCGGATTCGAGGCCAGAATTAAGATCCACGGCCAGTACCTGATGTTTCAGTGCTGCAATGACATTGTCCGGTGTTAAGCCACCAGCCAGCATCACTTTTTTATCCAGCAGCTGTTCGTCCAATAATTGCCAGTCAAATTGTTGCCCTGTGCCGCCCGCCTGCTCTGGATGATAAGCATCGAGTAAGTAACGGTCGGCATAACGTGTCAGCTCTGGCAGCTTGTGTTGTACGCGGTAGGCTTTCCAAATCTCTGTAGTTTTGGGCAATAAAGGCCGCAGTTTTTGTAAATACAAGTCGGACTCATCACCGTGCAACTGCACTGCGGCCAGTTTTAAATCCCGTGCTGTTGCAGCCACAGTGTCCACTGCTTCATCAACAAAAACACCAACATAATGCAGAGCTGGTGCGCCTTGCTGCACAGCTTTGGCTTGTTCTACTGTGACGAAACGGGGTGATTTCGGATAAAAAATCAGACCGCCAAAATAAGCACCTGCGGCAAACACAGCTTTGCTGTCTTCGGCTCGCGTTAAACCACAGACTTTATGCTCGCCCCGAATAAGCGAGCGACAGGCATTGGCTAAGTCGTGCTGTGCCATTAACGAGCTACCCACCAGATAAGCATCTGCCACTTTGGCCAGCTGCCGAACCTGCTGCGAGCTATAGATGCCTGATTCGGATACGATAGTAATGCCATCAGGGATCAGGCGAGCGAGCTTGAAACTGGTTTCTAAGTTGGTATCTAAAGTACGTAAGTCGCGGTTATTGATACCAATCAGTTCAGCACCTAAAGCCACAGCCCTTAAGGTTTCCGCCTCATTGCTGACTTCGGTCAGTACCGTCAGATTTAAGCTTTTCGCAACAGCGGCGAGTTCCAGATACTCTAAATCGTTCAGCACGGATAACATCAAAAGCACAGCATCAGAGCCTTGCAAACGGCCAAGGTAAATCTGATAGGCGTCGATAATAAAATCTTTATGCAGTAGCGGTTGGTTAACTTTGGCGCGCACTTTCGCCAGATAATCGTAACTGCCCTGAAAAAACTTCTCGTCGGTCAGCACAGAAATGCAGTCGGCATATTGACCATAAGCGGCACAAATTTCTTCTAAATCAAAAGGGCTGCGAATTAAACCTTTTGAAGGCGACGCCTTTTTGCATTCCAGAATAAAACGCGGGCCTTTTTGCTGCAGTGCCTTTAAGAAATTACGCTGACTGGGTTGCACCAACTGCTGAAACTGCGCCAGTGGCAGCTTTTGCTTGCGCTCTGCCACTTCCAGTTTTTTGTGATCGATAATAGTGGTTAACACATTAGCCATGACTAAGTTCCCTTAACTGCGTCAATGTCGAAAAAGCCTGGCCTGAAGCTAAATGCTCAAGCACAGATTGGGTGAGCTGTTTTAGATCTTTGCGCTTTATATCTGCGCCACTGATATACAGCATTGCAGCTACATTAGCCGCCACAGCCTGATTGTGCGCTGTTTGGCCAGTGCCTTGTAAAATCGCCAAAGTGGCTGCTGCATTTTGTGCAGGGTTTCCCCCGGCAAGCTCGGACAAGCTTACCGAAGGTAAACCAAAATCTGCTGGTGTCAGTTCAAAGTGTTCAATAGCGCCTGCGCTGGTCACTGCGCTGACGTTAGTCACACCATGTAAAGCAATTTCATCACAACCGCTGCCATGCACGACCCAGGCGGCTTTTACCCCCAGTTGCTGCAGTGCTTCTGCCATCACTGGCGTTAAAGCCGGATCATAGACACCAAGCAGCTGATAATCAGGTTTCGCCGGGTTAATCAGCGGCCCTAATAAATTAAAAATAGTGCGGCTTTTTAATGCTGTACGCACCGGCATCGCATGCTTAATACCTGCATGGTACAAAGGCGCAAATAAGAAGCTGCTGTTGCTTTGGCTTAAAGCTTTGGCTGCTGTTGCCGGGCTCATCTGAATGTTGATGCCTAATTGCTCCAGCAAGTCGGCTGAACCGGACTGAGAGGATACGCTTCTGTTGCCATGTTTGGCCACTGGCAATCCCATACTGGCTGCCACAAGAGCTGCAGTGCTGGAAATATTGATGGTATTGGAGCCATCACCGCCTGTGCCACAGCAATCTATAGCGCCAGCAACACTAGCTGGGAATTCGGTGGCGGCAGCGCGCATCGCAGCGGCAGCTCCGGCAATTTCATCTGCTGTTTCGCCACGCATTTTCAGCGCCACTAAAAGCGCTGTTAATAACACAGGTTCCACTTCACCTTGAACAACTGCGCTAAAAAAAGCATGGCTTTGCTCAAAGGACAGGGCTTCACCTTTCAGGCTTTGCTGCACCAGGCCTAAAATCGATTGGCTCATTCTGTATCTCCGTTATCCAGTGCTGTAGCCATTAAGTAATCCAGACTTTGTTTTAGCAACGGTTTACCTAAAGTGGTCAGGATAGACTCAGGATGGAACTGGTAACCCAAAGCTTTGTGCTCCTCATGCACTATCGCCATAGGAATATGCTGATAGGCAGCTATGACTTGCAAAGAATTGGGCACTTCAGTCGCCATTAAAGAGTGATAACGCGCCACAGGGAATTGTTTAGGTAAAGCACCAAACACCGGATGATCACTCAGTTCAATAATAGAAGTTTTACCATGTACGGTCTCGCCGGCACGACCGACCACTCCGCCATAATGTTCCACCAGCGCCTGATGGCCTAAACAAATGCCCAGCATGGGGAATTTGCCAGCACAGAGTGCGATCAGATCCGGCATTGAGCCTGCTTGTGAAGGTGCCCCCGGGCCTGGTGATAATAACAACACCACAGGCTGTTGTTCCTGCTGCATTTTTTCAAATATATAAGCAGCAGGCACCGTATTGCGGTACAGCTTTAAGCTAAAGCCTAATTGCGCCACTTCATCCACCAGGTTGTAGCTGAAGGAATCTAAATTATCTAACAGATATACCACGCTCATGCTGATACTCCTTGTTCAACAGCTTGGCCTGCAGATTGAATCGCATTAATCACCGCCTGAGCTTTGCTACGGGTTTCATCCGCTTCGGCTTGCGCTACGCTGTCGTAGACCACACCAGCGCCGGCCTGAATATAAGCCATGCCGTTTTGCACATAAGCCGAACGAATGACGATGCAGCTGTCAAAATCACCATTGCCAGCTAAATAACCTACTGCGCCACCATAACTGCCACGGCGTTTTTTCTCGACACCACGTATCAGTTCCGCTGCCCGCACTTTTGGCGCACCCACTAAAGTGCCCATATTCATACAGGCCTGATAGGCATGCAAAGCGTCCAGTTCTGGTTTTAAGGTACCAACGACTCGGGAGACTAAATGCATCACATAGGAGTATCTGTCTACTTTCAGCAGCTCTTTGACATAACGACTGCCCGGCACACTGATGCGGGCTACGTCGTTACGGGCTAAATCGACCAGCATTAAGTGTTCGGCTTTCTCTTTTTCGTCCTGACGCAGTTCCAGCTCAATGCGGCTGTCTAAGTCGCGGTCAATACTGCCGTTGGCGGCAAAACCACGGCGACGGGTGCCTGCAATAGGGTAAATTTCTACTTGTGCGGTTTTGGCTTCATATTTCAACGCCGACTCAGGAGAAGCACCAAACAGGCTGAAGTTTCTGTCTTGCAGGTAAAACATATAAGGGCTGGGATTTTGTTGTTTCAGTTTGGCGTAAGCCGCTTGTGGATCAGGGCAGGGCAGGCTGAAACAGCGCGATGGCACCACCTGAAATACATCACCGGCCACTATGTTGTGTTTCAATGCTTCGACTTGGGCGACAAAGTCGGCATCACTGATATCTACTTTGACTTCAGTTTTGGCTGAAGGCCCTGCTGTTATGGTCTGCGCCGTTGTTGTATTCTTTGCTTGCTGTAATAACTGCTGCAACTCTGATAAACGCTGACCAATCACAAAATACTGCTGCTGGGCTGCCGCACCACAAAACACATTGCCAATCAGACGGCTATTGCCTGCCTGATGATCCACCACTAACAAAGTTTCAGCCAGATAAAACAGGTAGTCAGGACATTGGTTTTCAGCGCTAGGCACTTGGGGCAAGTCTTCTACCATGGCCACTAAATCGTAGCCTATGACACCCCCTAAAAAGATGGCTAATGGCTCGTCGCTGTTGTTGTGCAGCTTTTGCTGCAGTAAACGTAAAACCGTCAGTGAGTTAGGTAGTAATAAACGGCTTTCTTCATCCAGCAAAGGGTCTGCTTTGGCAAACTCTATTTTGAGTTGGTTGGACGACAAATCAAGTTCAGCTTTGCCTTGCAGCAAAGACGCCAGATAAGGCAGCAGGGTTTTACCGTTTTCGGTTAAAGCTTCAACCTGCACCTTTAGGGCATTGCATTCAATACGCAAAGCAGCATCAATCAGCATCAGACTTTTTAAACTGTTTTTGCTGTCAATTTCTGCCGATTCCAGTAATAACGCCATTTGGCCCTGACTGGTTAAGGCTCTGAAACTTTGCAGCGGATCAGGCTGAATGCTCAGTGTTTGACTGAAGCTGGCTACTTGGCCCGTGGTGGTGGTGATTTGCTGTAAATTCATGGTTTTTCCTAAATTCTTGAAACAAAAAATCGTCAGGAACTATTTTTAACAACGCGAAGCGTTGGCCCATAGGGGAGCGCCATGGATGGCTGCGAATAAAAAAGCCCGCATCAAGCGGGCTTTTTGGCTGTATTCGGACAATAATTGTCCGGCCCGCTAACCAGGAAATCGCCACCAACGCCAGAATCTTTGTTGTGCTATTTTCATTTTTTCTAACCCGTTTTTTGTTAAAAGCCTTGATAAAACTCTGTAAAAAGACATAAAAAAAGCCCGCATCTTTCGAAACGGGCCTGGTTTTATAGCGAATACAACGCCTCCACACGCCCGTTAAGGAGTATGCCACCACCAAATGTGAGTTTGAGTTGTTGTCTGAAATTGCATTGGCTATAAATCCGTTGTTAGTCGGCAACTCTGAAGTGAGTCGCTCTGAAAACGCCTCTATAAAACCCTGAAATCAAATGGCCGTCAAGCCTTGTTTAGTTATAAGTCCAAAAAAAAACGTATAAGCGGATAGATGGCTAAAAAGCACCTTAGTGTAGCGCTGCAGAAACCCAAGCTCAGCCAGCGCTTTTGTGGCACAATGACGGCCGTTTATTTAGGTACTTCTCATGAAAATTGATTTACACAGCCACACTTATTGCTCAGATGGCGT
The DNA here is from genome assembly GCF_029269265.1 of Rheinheimera sp. 1928-s. GTDB lineage: Bacteria > Pseudomonadota > Gammaproteobacteria > Enterobacterales > Alteromonadaceae > Pararheinheimera. The sequence continues at coordinate 228,191 of NZ_JARIXP010000004.1, read as the reverse complement.
ATTAAGCCCAACCGAACTGGTTGAGCGTGCTGTCAGTAAAGGCGTGGATGTGCTTGCCATTACCGACCACGACACTATTGCAGGACTCGCCGAAGCCCGCGCCGCTATTGCTGAAAAAAAGCTGCCTTTGACCTTGATCCCAGGTGTGGAAATTTCGACCAGCTGGTACGAGTTTGAAATTCATATTGTCGGTTTAAATATCAATACCGACTGCCCGCTGTTTTTACAGCATTTAGCTGCCCAGCAGCAACGCCGTGTCGAACGGGCTGAAGAGATGGCACGTCGATTAGAGAAAAACAAAATACCGGACGTGCTGGAAAATGTATTAAAAATTGCCAATGGCGCTGCGTTAACCCGCACTCACTTTGCCCGTTATCTGGTGCAGATTGGTAAAGCCAGTTCGATGAATACCGTATTTAAAAAGTACTTAAGCCGCGGTAATACAGGTTATGTGCCGAATAACTGGGTGCCGCTGCAAGAATCTGTTCAGTGGATTTTAGCTGCAGGCGGCACTCCTGTTTTAGCCCATCCGCTCAAATACAAACTAAATGGCCGTTGGCTCACCCGTTTAGCGGAAGAGTTTTCTGCCGCTGGCGGCAAAGCCATGGAAGTGGCGTCAGCTCAAATGACGCCAGTGCAAAAACGTCAGGTCTGGATGCTGTGTCAAAAGTTTGGTTTAACGGCGTCGGCGGGTTCTGATTTTCATCAGGAAACGCCATGGAATGAGCTGGGACGCCAGTTGTACTTTACCGACGATGTCACTCCAGTATGGCATGACTGGCAGTTGCCAGAGCCTGAATCAGCACGGCTTTCATCTTGATTTTTAACAAATTTATTGCTATTTCTTAAACATACTTTAGTGACAAGTGCAGAGAATAAGAAGAATTTATGAGCCAGTTTTTTTATGTTCATCCTGAGAATCCACAGCAACGTTTAATTAAACAGGCTGTGCATATTATCAAGCAAGGTGGGGTGGTGATTTACCCGACAGATTCAGGCTATGCGCTGGGGTGTCATATAGGTGACAAAGCCGCGCTTGAGCGTATTTTGCAAATCCGTCAGATGAGCACAGAACATCACTTTACCTTGATGTGCCGCGATTTTTCCGAGCTGTCTGTGTATGCCAAGGTCGAAAACAGCGCCTTTCGCTTAATCAAAAACCATACACCTGGTGCTTATACTTTTATTTTGCGTGGCACCAAAGAAGTGCCTAAGCGTTTGTTAAATGAAAAGAAAAAGACCGTAGGTTTACGTATTCCGCAAAATAAAATTGCGCTGGCGTTACTCGAAGAGCTGGGTGAACCTATGATGTCGAGTTCCTTAGTGTTGCCAGGCAATGACTTTGCTGAATCGGATCCGGAAGAAATGCGCGATCAATTAGAACGTCAGGTGGATTTAATAATTCACGGTGGCGTGATAGCTGAAAACCACACCACAGTGATTGATTTATCCGAAGACAATCCAGTAGTTATTCGTCAGGGCGCAGGCGATAGCAGTGCTTTCCTATAATCTGTGGAGCAGTAATGTCTGAGCCACTCGCCGACAGCTTTGCCAGCCTGACGATACAGCAGCCTTTGCCGCTGGCTTTTGTCCGCGGTGAGGCTGTGCTGGATAAGCCAGAAGATTTGTATATTCCGCCTGAAGCGCTGTCGGTATTGCTGGAGAGTTTTGAAGGTCCGCTGGATTTTTTGCTGTATTTAATTCGTCGTCACCGTTTTGATATTGTCGATTTGCCCATCAACGAAATCACCCTGCAGTATATGGAATACATTGATTTAATGCAGGATATGAACTTTGAGCTGGCAGCGGAGTATTTGTTAATGGCGGCTATGCTGGCGGAGATTAAATCACGTTTATTACTGCCGCAGCACGACCATAAAGCCGATGAAGAAACCGACCCCAGAGCTGATTTAGTCCGGCGGTTGCAGGAATACGAAATTATCCGCAAAGCAGCCACTGACGTGGATTTATTGCCACGCCAGGAGCGGGATTATTTCCCTGCCAAAGCAGGGTTGGATGATAACTTTGAGCCTTATGTGATTTTACCTGAAGTGTCGTTGCAGGAGATTTTGCTGGCACTGAAAGACATTGCCAAACGCGCCAAAGATTTTCAGCATCACCAAATTAAAAAAGAGCATTTATCCACTCGTGAGCGCATGAGTAAGATTTTGGAGTTGCTTAAAGGCCGCTCTGACTACCTTGAGTTTGCTGAATGTTTTGAGTTAGCTGAAGGGCGACAAGGTGTAGTCGTCAGCTTTTTAGCTATTCTGGAGCTGGTCAAAGAAAAGCTGATACAAGTCATACAAGTAGAAGCTTATGGTCAGATCCACGTGAAATTGGCATAATAACCGGCGTATTTGAAGCTACAGACTAAGGAGCGGGCATGGCGAAAAAAATTAACGAGCAACAACTGCTGCAGTTAGTCGAAGCCGCTATTTTTGCCTCTGACAAACCTTTGTCTGTCAATGACTTACAAAGTACTGTGCTGGAAAGTTTTGAGTTAACCCGAAAACGTCTGCAGCAGGCCTTAAGTCAGTTGCAACAGGATTATTTAGGCCGGGGTATTCAGTTGATTGAAACCGCCTCAGGTTTTCGGTTTCAGACCCGCGCTGATTTAAGTGAATATCTGGCTTTACTCTGGCCAGAACGTTCACCCCGTTATTCCCGTGCTGTGCTCGAGACGTTGGCGTTGATTGCCTATCGTCAGCCTATTACCCGCGGCGAAATTGAAGAAGTGCGGGGTGTGACTGTCAGCAGTCAGATTATGCGGACTTTGCTCGACCGGGGTTGGGTCAAAGTGGTAGGGCATAAAGAAGTACCGGGTCGTCCTGGTTTGTATGCCACGACGCCGACATTTTTAGATTATTTTGGCTTAAAGGATTTAAGCGATTTACCTGCTCTGGCCGAGTTTCAAGCAACGCCGGATTTTTTTAACCCAGTCGTGATGACTGAAGAGATACATTAAATCATGAGTGAAAAACTACAGAAAGTGCTGGCGCGATCCGGTGTTGGATCCCGCCGCGAGATGGAAGAATACATCAGTGCTGGACGTGTGACTGTGGATGGCAAAGTGGCGACATTAGGCGACCGCATCAATGCAAATCAACAAGTGCGAGTCGATGGCCATCCGGTCAAAATTGCAGCAGAAGCTGAACAGGTATGCCGTGTGATTGCCTACCACAAACCAGAAGGTGAGATTTGTTCGCGTATCGACCCTGAAGGTCGTCCTACTGTATTTGACCGCCTGCCAAAAATTAAAGACTCACGCTGGATTGCCATTGGCCGTTTAGATATCAATACCAGTGGTTTATTGCTGTTCACCACAGATGGTGAAATGGCCAACCGTTTAATGCATCCAAAGTTTGAAGTAGAACGTGAATATGCAGTACGGGTATTTGGTGATGTCAACGATGCGATGATCCAGAAATTACGTTTAGGCGTGGAGCTGGAAGATGGTAAAGCCAACTTCAAAAAAGTAAAAGCTATGGGCGGCGAAGGCATTAATCGCTGGTTCCATGTGGTGTTGACTGAAGGCCGTAACCGTGAAGTTCGCCGTATGTGGGAATCGCAGGGGGCTGTGGTTAGCCGTTTAATTCGTATTCGTTACGGTGATTTGTTATTGCCTAAACATTTACCAGCAGGTGGTTATGCCGAATATCCGCTGGAAGATGTGAACTATTTACGTAAGCTGGTGCATTTATCGGCTGAAACTGAAAGCTTGATGAAACCGGAAGACCGCGATGAGCGTCGTCGTCGTATGGCAGGCATAAAACGTGCAGTGCGTAAACATCAAATCATGGTGCAGTCGGGTGTTAAGCCAGAAGTGGTGAGAGCAGAAAAAGCAGCAGCAGCCGAAAAAGCCAAAGCGAAAAAGCCAAAACAAACTCAGAAAAAACGTACCCGCATCTGATCCAGCCCTAACTTTTGTATCTTTTGGGTCAGGGTAAACACTCTGACCCAAACTAAATTTCACCTTATTTCATTCAGTTAGCATTAATTTATCTGGTCGGACATCAAAATGACATCTTTGGGCGTCTAACTTAGTACTGAAGTTAAGTTATTGAGCCTGAGGAGATGTGCGATGAATGTATTAGAGCTGAAATTAGGCATGGTGTGCCAGACCAAAAAAGGCATAGGTGTAGTGAGTTGGATAGACGCACAAGATAGAGCTGTGTATTTATCTGATCTGGATAATAAAGATCAGCACATTGCAGTGTCTTTTGATGATCTGCAGGACGAACCTCAGCTGCATCAAAAAGCGGATATTTATTACTGAGCTTGTGATAGCGCTCCGTCATTGATAAAAACCCGTTGAACCTTTCAACGGGTTTTGTTATTTACTTGTATCTGCGTACCTTGCTACTGTAACTCCATCATCCCCTTAGAGAAATATCAATGAAAAGCATAGGCTTAATAGGCGGCATGAGCTGGGAGTCGACTATTCCTTATTATCGTCAGATTAACCAGCGTATCAAGCAACAGTTGGGTGGTCTGCACAGCGCCAAAATCATTTTATACAGTGTAGATTTTGCTGAAATTGAACAGCTGCAGCGCAGTGGCGACTGGGATAAAGCCGGTCAGTTGTTAGCAGATGCTGCGCTCAAGCTACAAACAGCTGGCGCTGAGTGCTTGGTGCTTTGTACTAACACCATGCATAAAGTAGCAGCGGCCATAGAAGCTGCTGTGGCTATTCCACTGTTACATATAGCTGATGCCACGGCCGAAGCTATACAACAAGCTGGCCTTCACAAAGTCGCTTTATTAGGCACCCGTTTTACCATGGAGCAGGATTTTTATAAAAAACGCCTGACGGAGCGTTATGGTTTAACAGTGCTGGTACCGGACGAAGAGGGCAGGAACCTGGTGCATCAGGTCATTTATCAGGAGTTGTGTCTGGGAGTGGTGAATCCAAAGTCACGGCTGCAGTATCAACAAATCATGGCTGATCTGGTGACGCAAGGCGCAGAAGCTATTATTTTAGGCTGCACTGAAATAGGTTTATTGGTGAGCGCTGAAGATTGCGCTGTGCCGTTATTTGATACCACAGCATTGCATGCGCAAAAGGCCGCCGACTATTCTCTGTCCGTTATTTAGGAGGTTAGGGCGGTGGGTAGAATAAGGAATTGATGATGTTGTATTTATACCTTGAAGTTGATTTGTCAGACGATGATGCCGATTTAGATGAAGTAGCGCGGGACTGTGGTCATACGCTAAGTCACCCGCAGCTGTCAGACTGGGATTTATTAGGTGTGACCCACTGGCATGGTCATGCTTGTCTGGAGTTTCAGTTGCAGATGAAACAGGCCATTGACGATTCTGAGCTACATCAGCTGATCAGTGATATTCAGGTGCAGATTTCGCATCCGGCCGTATCGTCCAGCCGTACTATGTTGGTTAGCAAAGTGAAAGAGAGTTAAAGAGTTTTAGCTTTTTAAATCGATACGCTGGTGAATATTGTGCCACTCGTCCGGGAATTTACCCTGTAGCACATAAGAAAAGGCGATAAGCTCGGCGATAATGATATAGAGCTCTTTGGGGATATCGCTGCCAAGCTCAATACGTTGCAGCACTTTCACCAGCTCTTCATCTTCATGTACCAGAACCCCATGTTCTTTGGCTGTGGCGATAATATCCTGCGCCAGTTCGCCATGGCCTTTGGCCACAATCTGTGGTGCATTTTTACCATCATAAGCCAATGCAACCGCGCTGGCGTCTATGTCTATAGCATCGGGGGTTTTAGTCACGTCTTTCATCTGTATCCTTTAGACCCGAATGGCCAGCAAGCTGGTGGTTTTGGGCATTAAACTATCCGGGATTTTTCCAAGCTGACAATGAGCTTCCGTCACCTCTATACCCTGAGCTTTGCATCTGTCTTTTAACAGCGGCAGGTATTTTTCGGCTAATAACTTCAGCATGGTGGTGTCGGTATACAACTGCAACGACAGGGACGAGCCAGATAACTTGCTGATCGCCAACAACTGCCCCAGCTGTTTTAAATCAAACTTCATCGACAGTTGCCACTGGGTTGACTTGCCTTTGCCTTTTTCCTGCTCTTCTTCTTGCTGTGTTATGGCTATCTGGCAAAAGTCAGACAGCTGTTGATTCTGGATCGGCAAGGTTAAGAAGATCTGCTGCAACGGGTCTTTGCTTTGTTGCTCAAGCGTAGCCAACTGGGCTTGTTGCAATGACGAGCTTTGACTGGACAGCTGTTTTAACAACTGACTACTTTGGCTTTGATCCAACTGTGCAACAAATTCTTTCAGCTTATGATCTTTGTTTGGGCCTTTGTCATTTTGCGGCAGACTTTGCCCCAAACGGCCTAATAATAACTGAATAGCCACAGCTAAGGTGCCAGCTGCGGTTTGCGGCATAGTCACATTTTGCAGTGGGTTAAATTGCAACAAGGCCTGCAGTTGGGCCGGCAACTGAGTCAGATTGGTCATCTTACTGGCATCAGGCTGGCTTTGCCGTACCAGTTGTAAAATAGCTTTGACTGCCTCTGGTAAATCAGGCATTTCAGCCAGATTTTCCCACTCCGGATTGAGCATAGGCAATAATTGCCGCCATGCCTGATTAAGCACTGCGGGTTCTATCGCAGGTTTTACAAACTTTGTTGCTTCCACTGTCCCTGATACAGTTTGGGGTTGGTCTGTTTTAGAGCTTTGCAATTGCAGCACTTTGGGCTGAGGGTCTATCTGTATGGTTTTTTGTTCTGGTATAGCTTTGAGCTGTAACTGACCTTGTGGGGTGAGTTGCAGCTGATAGTGAGGATCAGCCAGTTGTTGTTTCATCGCCTGTGGTATAGGTAGCGTTTTTAACTCGTTTAAACTCAACACAGTGCCAGATGCTGCGTTGGTAAGCTGTGGCAATACCAAAGGCAAAATGCGTTGCTGCACTGGCGCAGATAACGGAATAATAGTTTGCTGCTGAGCTGAGCCTGCTGCTGGTATTTTTAATGGTGCTGCTGTCGATGCCGATACAGCAGGCTGCGGCTGAGTTTTTATGTTGCCTGATGTGGGTTCGCTTTTCAGCGGAACAGTCAGTACATCAGGCGCTTTTGCTGATAATGGACCAGAGTTTTTGCCCTGAGTGGTATCAGCTGAAGGTGGCAGCAAAGCAGCTTTTGGCAACACCAGGCTTAATTGCCCGGCTTTTAACTGCAGCTTAGCGTCCAGCCATTGGCTTGGCGGCAAGCTTTGCAACGCTGCTGGTAAGGGCAACTGAACTTTATTTTGCCCCAACTGCAAAACCAGTTGCTGATCCTGGCGCTGAATTTGTACCTGCACCTGCACGACTTTGGCCAGGTTAGTGCTTGCCTGCGTGTGCAGCTGGGCTGCTAATTGAGTGTTCAGTTGAGTGGTGAGCTGAGTACTGGGCTGGGAGCTGGGTTGAGTCGATAGTTGTGCACTGAGCTGTGTCACTAACTGTTGCAATTGCGGCTGAGTCAGTTGAACAGGCATAGGCTGAGGGCCGTTTTGACTGAGTTTTAACTGCAGCTGGCCTGACAACGCCTGAGTCAATTGCACCATGAGCTGACCTTGCAAGGCTGGTAAATTCAGTTTGGCATCCTGGATCAGCACCATACCCGCAGGAGTGTGCAGCTTTAACTGGCCTATGCCATCTTTGCCAATGTTTAACAGCGCCTGATAGTTGTGTTCTTCCACCAGCACAGCAGCGGGCACAGACCCTTTGGTTTGGGCACTTAACGCGCTATCTATCGTTATCTGGTTCACTTATAGTCAGGTCCATTGTTGGTCATCAGGCATAGTTGCACAAATATATCGGCAATTGTGGTTTTGATCTGAAACATTAATTTCGACAATGCCTGCGGTTTCAAGGTTATAGCGCATTCGTATTCTATTGCCAATATGCTAAGATGCCGCGACTTTTTTTGGGAGTTTGCCCTTTGTCGATAATTTTGGCCGCCGAAGCACTAAGCTGTGTCCGCCAGGACAGAGTGTTATTTGAAAACTTAAATTTTCAGTTAAGTGCAGGGCAAGTGCTTTATATTCAAGGAAAAAACGGAGCCGGTAAAAGTTCGCTGTTGCGACTGCTGGCGGGTTTGAGCTTGCCTGAAGACGGTCAGATTTTATTCCACGGTAAACCTCTAAGCTCTGTGGCTGAGCTTTTTGCAGAACAACTGCTGTTTATTGGCCATCAGAGTGGTATTCATCCTCAACTGACCGCCTTACAAAATTTAGCTTTCTGGTCGGCTTTGACCGAACAGCAGGTGGCCGATCCTTATCAGTTATTAGGCTTTTTAGGTTTAGCTGGTTTGGAAGATATTCCTTGTTTTATGCTCTCAGCCGGTCAGCAGCGCCGTGTCTCTTTGGCTCGATTGTGGTTCACAACTAAACCACTGTGGATACTGGACGAACCTTTTACCTCCTTGGATCAGCAGTTGATAGCCAAACTAGAACAGCATTTTTTACAGCATCTGTCGGCAGGCGGGGTTATTGTTTTGACCAGTCATCAGGTCTTGTCCGCTTCTTACCCGCAGCTTCAGGCGATAGAACTGGAGTACAGATGGTGATGTGGAGCTCTTTAATCAAACGCGAATTACAATTGCTGGGACGGCAAAAAGCCGACTGGTTGAATCCGCTGGTATTCTTTTTATTGGTGCTGAGCTTGTTTCCGCTGGGGATTGGACCCGAACCCGGTATGCTGAAACAAATAGCGCCAGGTCTGGTCTGGATAGCTGCACTGCTAAGCGTGTTGTTGTCGGCTGAACGCCTATTTAAAGATGATTATCGTTATGGTGTGATAGAACAGTTGGTGGCGGGACGACAAGGTTTATTTAGCTATGTTACGGCGAAAATTTGTTGTCACTGGTTATCGACAGGTGTGCCATTAATTCTGGTGTCGCCTCTGATTGCGGTGTTACTTGGGCTGGACTGGCAAAGCTGGCAAGTATTAGTAGTGACCCTGATACTGGGTACGCCCGTATTAAGTTTATTAAGTGTATTAGGCGCCGCGCTAACTATGGCCGCAGACAAAGGCGGTATATTGCAGGCGCTGATTATTTTACCTTTGTATATTCCACTGCTGATTTTTGCCAGTGGTGCTATGGAAGCCGCAGCCACAGCTTTGCCTTATACAGGGCAGCTAGCTGTACTGCTGGCTTTTTTATTATTTGCCTTAGCGCTGGTGCCTCTGGCCGTGCGTCAGGCACTTCGAATGAATGTGGGGTAGTATGTTCCGTTGGTTAGATCCTTACGCCAAACCTGAAACTTTGTACCATCTGTGTGGCCGCTTATTGCCTTATTTGATGGGACTGGCTTTATTTACCTTGTTGCTGGGCAATATCTGGGGCCTGGCTTTTAGCCCTGCCGACTATCAGCAAGGCGACAGTTACCGCATTATTTATATTCATGTGCCTTCTGCCATCTGGTCCATGGGCGCATACAGCAGTATGGCTATTGCTGCTTTTATTGGCTTAGTCTGGCAAATCCGGGTGGCGCAATGGGCCGTATTGGCCATAGCTCCTATAGGAGCTGTGTATACCGCTATCGCTTTAATTACTGGTGCTGCCTGGGGTAAACCTATGTGGGGCACCTGGTGGGTATGGGACGCCCGCTTAACTTCTGAGCTGGTGTTGTTGTTTTTGTATTTAGGCGTCATTGCTTTAGCTGGTGCTTTTTCAGAAGCGGCGCGTGGTATTAAAGTGGCGTCTTTGCTGGCCATAGTGGGTGTGGTGAATCTGCCCATTATTCACTTCTCGGTGGAATGGTGGAATACCTTGCATCAGGGTGCCACCATCACGAAGTTTGCCAAACCTTCGATTGACCCTTCGATGCTGTGGCCACTTTTGATCAGCCTGTTAGGTTTCGCCTTGTTGTTAGCTGCTCTCACCTGTTTACGGTTACGCAGTCAAATTTTGATGTTTGAACAGCATAGACCCTGGGTTCGACAGCTGGTTGACTCAATGGCCGCTTCACATCAGAAGGAGCAGAACTAATGGCTTTTACATCCTGGGCAGACTTTTGGGCCATGGGCGGTTACGCGCTTTTTGTCTGGTTATCTTTTGGTACCACTTACGGATTGCTGCTTGGCTTGTGGTGGTACAGCAAGCGGCAACATAACAACATACAACAACAAATCCGTGCCAAAGCAGCACGGGAGCAACGGGTGCGGCAACATCAGGAGAAAGAGAAGTAGATGAATCCGAGACGTCAGAAACGCTTAGTGGCTGTAACGGCCTTTGTGTTGTTGTTAGGTGGTGCTATAGGCGCCATGCTGTATGCATTGCAGCAAAATATTGATTTGTTTTATACGCCCAGCCAGTTGATAGACGGCATAGGCGATAAAAAAGTAAAACCTGAAGTGGGCCAGCGCCTGCGTATAGGTGGCATGGTCGTTAAAGGCTCGGTACGCCGTGCTCCTGATTCACTGAAAGTCAGCTTCGATTTAGTCGACACAGGTCCAATAGTCACTGTGGAATACGAAGGCATACTGCCGGATTTATTCCGTGAAGGGCAGGGCATAGTAGCTCAAGGTGTACTGGTGGATAAAACCACTATACTGGCCTCAGAAGTATTAGCCAAACATGACGAAGAGTATATGCCGCCTGAAGTGGCTGAAGCCATGAAAGGTATTAAGCATGTACCACCGTCTCAGCTGTATAAAGAGTCTGATAAAGGTCAGCAGCCATGATTGCAGAATACGGTCAACTGGCGCTGACGTTTGCGTTTTGTATTTCTCTGGCTTTAGCTGTAGTGCCATTGTATGGCAGCTTTAAAGGCAATCAAATTGCATTAGAGCTGGGTAATCCGCTGGCCTATGCACTGTTTTTTCTGACTGCCTTTTCATTTTGGGCTTTGTCTTACGCCTTTTGGGCCAACGACTTTACTGTCGTTTATGTAGCCAGCAACTCGAATTCTTTATTGCCTTGGTACTACCGTTTAACGGCCGTCTGGGGCGGACATGAAGGCTCTATGCTGTTATGGCTGCTGGTTTTGGCTGGTTGGACTGCCGCAGTGGCCTTGTTTTCCCGTAGCCTGCCATTGCAGTTTCAGGGCCGTATTTTAGGTGTGATGGGTTTAATAGCTGTGGGTTTTTATGCCTTTGTGCTTTTTATGTCCAACCCTTTTATGCTCAGTCTGCCGTATTTCCCTGTTGATGGTCGTGACTTAAATCCGCTGTTGCAGGATTTTGGCATGATCATTCACCCGCCTATGCTGTATATGGGCTATGTAGGATTTGCAGTGTCTTTTGCTTTTGCCATAGCAGCGCTGATGGGCGGGAAGTTTGACAGTACCTGGGCACGTTGGGCCAGACCCTGGACTTTAGCGGCCTGGATGTTCCTGACCATGGGCATTATGCTCGGCAGCTGGTGGGCTTATGCTGAATTAGGCTGGGGCGGCTGGTGGTTCTGGGATCCGGTTGAAAACGCTTCTTTTATGCCATGGCTGGTTGGTACTGCACTTATCCACTCTTTAGCTGTAACAGAAAAACGCGGTACTTTTAAATCCTGGACAGTGTTGTTGGCCATAGGCGCCTTTTCGCTTAGTTTGCTAGGTGCCTTTTTAGTGCGTTCAGGCGTACTGGTGTCTGTGCATTCTTTTGCGGCCGATCCGGATCGTGGTTTGTACCTGCTTGCTTTTTTACTGCTGGTAGTCGGTGGGTCGTTACTGCTGTATGCCATTCGGATGAACTCAGTACGCAGCCAGGCCCGTTACGAATTGTTTTCCCGAGAAGTGCTGCTGTGGGGCAATAATATTTTCCTGCTAACCGCTACCTTAGTGGTGTTATTGGGCACTTTATTTCCGCTGGTGCATAAAGAGTTGGGTTTAGGTTCTATCTCTATTGGTGAGCCGTTTTTTAATCAGCTGTTTTATTACCTGGTGATCCCGTTTTCATTATTGCTGGGCTTAGGGCCCTGGGTGCGCTGGAAACAGCAGCAAGTCCAACCTCTGTTAAAGCCGATGAGTTTAATTGCCATTGCGACGTTAATTCTGGCTTTGGGAACTATGGCGGCAACTCAAAGTATTCAGGCCAATTTAGCCTTGTTAGGATTGTTGTTAGGCGCCTGGGTTGGTTCATCCGCTATTTTTGAGTTGCTGCAGCGTTTGCAGCAGTTTGGTTCGATCAAACAAGGCTTAACTAAACTCAATGCCAGTCATTTTGGTATGACGCTGGCGCATATTGGTTTTGCTGTGCTGGTGGTTGGGGTTGCTATGACCAAAACCTACAGCGTGGAAACTCAAGTCAGAATGAAAGCCGGTGATCAGGTCGAACTGGCTGGTTATCAGTTTAAGCTGGTAGAAGTCTATGACTTAAAAGGCCCTAACTACAACGGCGAAGCAGCTGAGCTGGATGTCAGTTACCAGGGCGACTACGTCACGCATTTGCATGCAGAAAAACGCTTTTATACAGTGCAGCGCAGCGTCATGACCGAAGCCGCAGTGCATGCTCGTTTAAGCCGTGACTTGTATGTGGCTTTAGGTGAGTCGCTTTCTGAGGACAGCTGGGCTTTAAGTTTGTACGTGAAGCCTTTTGTGCGCTGGATTTGGTTAGGTGGTTTACTGATGTCGCTGGGCGGATTAATAGCGCTTTGTGATAAGCGTTATCGCCGCCGCACTGCATCCGTCGAACAGAAGGATACTGCTGATGCGTAAACTGGCATTTTTTATCCCATTTGTGCTCTTTATTGGTTTGTCGGTATTTTTGTTCAGTGGCTTGTTTTCTGATCCGATGGAGCGTGAATCCTCGGTATTAAATAAAGCCTTGCCTGCGTTTTCGTTACCGGATTTGCAGCAGCCGGATAACCTCTGGACTGCAGACAAACTCAAAGGTAAGCCTTATTTGCTGAATGTCTGGGGCACCTGGTGTGTAACCTGTAATGCAGAGCTGGCTTATCTGACCGAACTGCGTGAGCAGGGCGTGATGATTGTAGGTTTGTATTATCAGCAACCCAGCGATGCCGCTTTTGGCGAGGTGTTTAACCTGGCCGCACTGCAGCAGGAAGTGGCACTGAAGCTGGAACAGCAAGGCGATCCATACCAGTGGAATATACTGGATAAAGATCGCAGCCTGATTTTTGATTTAGGGGTCACAGGTGCGCCGGAAACCTTTTTGATCGACGCCAAAGGCATGATTCGTTATCACCATATAGGTGATATTAATCCGCAAGTCTGGCAACAGAAGTTAGCCGCTGCTTATCAAAGTTTAGAGGAGTAGGGCATGAAAGCATTTTTTCTAAGCCTGCTGCTGTTTACTGCAACAGCCCAAGCCTCACAAGCTTTGATAGAGTTTCAAAACCCAGAGCAGCAAGCCTTGTTTAAAGAGCTGACTCAGGAATTACGTTGCCCTAAGTGTCAAAACCAGAATATTGCCGACTCCAATGCTGTAGTGGCTGTGGATATGCGTAATAAAACGCTGGAGCTGGTGCAGCAAGGGCAAGACAAAGAGCAGGTGCTGGAGTATATGAAAAGCCGCTATGGCGATTTTGTGCATTACCAGCCACCACTGAATAAATTTACGCTGATTTTATGGTTGTTACCTGCATTAATGGCCTTTGGCCTGGTGCTGGTATTGCTGCTGCGACGCAAAGCAGAACGCACTGCTGTGGCTATGGAGTCTGGCGATAAAGCTCAGCCACCGCAGCAATTAGAGAAACAATTAGACCAGCTGATTGAGCAGTACAGGAGAAAAAGCTGATGCTTATGTCGTTAAGTTATGCTGGCGGGTTAATGCTGGCACTAATTGTCTTGTTACTGCTGTTTTTTCGTCGCAAAGGCGCAGGAGCGCAGCTAAGTCCTGTGGTTCAGTTTGAAGAGAAACTGCAACTATTGTCTCAGGCGCGTGATAATGGTGAATTAGCCGAACAGGACTTCACGCTGGCGGCTGCTGAATTAAAAACTCAATACCTGCAGCAGCAACAAAATCAGCAGCGGGTTTCAGGTTCTGCAACTGGCTGGGTGTTGGGAACCAGTGTTCTGGTGTTATTAGGAACCGTATGGCTTTACAGCCTGACCGGTCATTTTACCGCGCTACAAAACTGGCAAACTGCGCAGCAACAGCTGCCAGAGTTCGGTGAGCGTGCGCTTTTGAATAAAGGTGAACCTTTAACTGAAGAAGAAATTAACCTGTTTGCTTTGGCGCTGCGCACCAAGATCAGTAAAGAAGGCGATGACGCAGTAGCCTGGTTTGTGATTGGCCGTATCTGGTTATCCAAAGGCATATTAGATGATGCTATTGAAGCTTTTGAAAAGGCGCTGGCTTTAACGCCGAACCGTATTAATGTGCTGATCAGCTACAGTCAGGCCTTATTAGTGGCTGCTGGTGATGAAAATCTGGCGAAAGCGGCACGCAGTTTGTCTGCTGTGTTGCAGCAGGATCCGGATAACACAGATGCGTTATCTATGCTGGCTATGGTGGCAGAAGAGCGGGGCGATAAAGAACAGGCACAGCAAGCATGGAAATTATTGTTGCCTAAGCTGGAGACCAATGACCCACGCTATGCGCTGGTGCAGCAAAAGCTTGGGCTGACACCAGCTCCGGAGCAAAACACTACAGCAAAAGTATCAGGTCGTCAGGTCAGTATTGAATTAACCATCAGCCCTGAACTGGCAGAGAAATACAAAACCGGTACTTTGTTTGTATTTGCCAAAGCTGTGGCTGGGCCGCCTTTGCCTTTGGCTGTGCAAAAGCTGGCAGTATTTAGTGGCACTCAGACCATAACACTGAGTGAAGCTGAGGCGATGCAGCAAGGCTGGACTTTAGCCAACGCAGATCGTATTCAAATCAGTGCTCGTTTGTCTTTATCAGGCCAGGTGCTGAATGATGAAAATGGTCCGCAGGTGCAGTCTGACGAACTCAGTTTTGACGAAGCAGCACTTCGTCTGAGCCTTAGCTTGCAGCCTTAATACAAGCTGAAGTTCAGTAAAAAAAACGCTTCAAATTGATGATTAAATAAGCAAAAGGTCATGCTCTGGCCTTTTGCTTCCCCCTTCTGTCCTGTTGCCTCTTTTCATTTGATCTGCAATAGGCTATAACACGGCAGCTAAAAAACTATGTCCTGCTGTTTTGGCCCCTGTAATAGAGGCTTGCGAAGGATGTATTTACTCCAAACCATAATTAAAATAAACCCACAATCTAGGATTACGTTATGAATCAACCGCCAGCTTCGGGGACTTTATTCGGTCATCCGAAAGGACTCTTCCTGCTTTTTTCCACAGAAATGTGGGAGCGTTTTTCCTATTACGGAATGCGCGCTTTACTTATTCTGACTTTAGTTGCCGCCACTGAATCCACTAACCCGGGTTTCGGCTTGAGTAATGGCGATGCGTTATTACTTTATGGTTACTACACAGGTTTGGTCTATGCCGCTACTTTGTTTGGTGGTTTGATTGCAGACAACATGTTAGGCCAGCGTAAATCTATTATTTTGGGTGGCGCTTTAATGGCCATTGGCCAGTACACTTTGTTTGCTGCCACACCACACAGCATGTCGCTGTTTTATGTAGGTTTAGGCTTTATTATTGCCGGTAATGGTTTATTTAAACCAAATATCTCTGCCATAGTGGGTGACTTGTATCCGCAAGGCGATGCACGTCGTGACGGCGGTTTCACTATTTTCTATATGGGTATTAACTTAGGTGCTTTTATTGCGCCTTTAGTCACCTCTTCTTTAGGTGAAAGTGATGCATTCGGCTGGCGTTATGGCTACTTAGCAGCCGGTATTGGTATGACCTTGTCTGTGGTTATTCAGCTGTTGTTTGCTCAAAAGTACTTAGGTGATTTAGGGAAAGTGCCAGGTCGTATTTCGTCACGTAACGCTTCGGGTACGCCAACACCTTTAACTAAAGTAGAATTTGACCGTTTACGTGTGGTGTTATTCCTGTTTGTGTTTGTCACTATGTTCTGGCTGGCCTTTGAGCAAGCTGGTGGCTTAATGAGTTTGTTTGCTGCTGAACATACCGATCGTATGGTAGGTGCTTTTGAAGTTCCGGCCGGCTGGTTCCAATCATTAAACCCTCTGTTTATTCTGATGTTTGCACCACTTTTTGCCTGGTTATGGGTGAAACTGAATGCGATGAACAAACAGCCTGACGCACCTATTAAAATTTTGTTTGGTATGTTGCTGACCTCTATCGGCTTTATTTTCCTGATCGTGGGTGTATTTGAGATGCAGGTGAACCCTTCAGCTAAATCCAGCATGATGTGGTTAACTTTAGCGTTTTTATTCCATACTTTAGGTGAGCTGTGTATTTCTCCTGTCGGCTTGTCTTTAATGACCAAGCTGGCTCCGGTGAAATTAGCTTCTCTGGTGATGGGCGTCTGGTTCCTGATGCCTGCTGTAGCTCACTATCTGGCTGGTTTTGTTGGCGCTTATTCAGATACTGCCGGTGACAACAATGCTGTGGTTGAGTTCGCCGCATCCTTTGGTGTACAGGCCGCTCACGCCGGTTTATTGGTGGTGTTTGGTGGTATAGCTGTCGCACTGGTATTTTTTGCCGCTTTGCTGTGGATGTTGTCCGGTACTTTAGTACGCTGGATGCATGGCGCTGAGCGTATGCAAAGCTAAAGCTGTAGAGCTATAAATAAAGGCCAGACGGAGAAATCCTCTGGCCTTATTTTTTTGGGAGTGAAAGATGAAACTAGTTTATGTGCTCTGTGGCTTCCTGAGTTTTCAACTAATGGCGGGATCGCTGAACTGGCAGAGAAAAGCTGATCTGTTAATTCCGGTACAGGAAATTTATCCGGCCGTCTTTCAGGGCGAAATTTATGTTGCGGGTGGCCTGAGTTCTGAACTGCCAAAACAACAGGGCCAGATGACAGATGCAGTGCAAATTTACAATGCAAAAAGCAATACATGGCGTTATGGCCCTGCTTTGCCTGAAGGGCGCCACCATGCTCAGTTGGTGGCTGTAAACGAGCAGTTGTTTTTATTTGGTGGTTTTATTCAGGCCAATGGCGGTAACTGGAGTGCCAGTGCTGATGTATTGAAGCTGGATCTGCAACAGCAGCGCTGGTTAAAGGTCGCCAGTTTGCCACAGCCGTTAAGCGAGACAGTCAGTTGGGTGCTTGAGGATAAAGTTCATTTGCTTTCTGGTCGCTCGCCTGCGACCGAAGCAAATGGTCAGTGGCAGGATCAGGCCGATGTAGCCATGCATTGGGTTTTTGATCCGGATAGCTTAACAACGGAAACTGCGCCACTGGTACCGCAAGCTAAAAATAGTGCTGCAGCAGTGGTCCACGACTCAAAAGGTTATCTGCTGGGCGGACGGCAAGTACAGGCTGGCAATAAAGCTGATGTACATAGTTTTGACGCAAAAAGTAAGCAATGGCTGGCGTTAGCCCCAATGCCGGAAGCTCAGGCTGGCTTAGCTGCAGCAGTGCTCAATGGCAAACTATGGGCACTGGGTGGAGAGTTTTTTCAGCAGGGAGGGGGCGTGTTCAGCAAAGTATGGGCTTATTCACCAGAACACAACAGTTGGCAACAGCAAAGTGAAATGCCGGTTCCACGTCATGGTTTAGGTGCTGTGACACTGGATGATGCTATTTATGTGATAGGGGGCGCTACTGTGGCTGGGTTGAAGCAAACCAGCGCTGTACTGGAAAAAGTAACTATCCGCTAAACCATAAAATGGGGTCAGAACACATTAGTTATGCATAACTAATGTGTTCTGACCCCATTTTTACTAAGGCAAATATTCATCCAGATAAGCTTCGTCTTCTTCAGCTTTTTTCGGTGGATTGCCGTCGTAGACTTTAAATTCAACCCGCTGGAAATAAGCTTCTTTAATGAAAGCGTATGGGTCTACTGATTCGTTCAGCAACTGTTCCATCGACATCATTTGTTCACGTCCATCCAATGCAGACAGAGTAAAACGAGTGATTGTCAGATTTGAATTTAACAAGCCTAAAGGGAAATAAAGTCCATCGACCACTCCAGCCACCAGACCTCTTGTTGTAGTTGGACCCATAGCAGGAACCATCAGGTAGCCGCCATCACCCACACCCCAAACCGCCAATGTCTGATTAAAGTCTTCATCTTGCGCGTTTAAATCAATACGGCTTGCCACATCAAATAAACCAAATAAACCTAAGGTGCTGTTTAAGACAAAACGCCCCAGGCTGATGGCTGCACTTTTAGGTTTGGCTTGCAGTAATCCATTGACGAAACTGGCAGGTTCGCTCAGGTTATTAACCACGTTAGCGAGACCTGTACGGGCAGGTTTCGGCACGACCGTCATATAACCTACAGTGACGGGGCGCAGCACATAAGCGTCCAGCACATCGTAGTTAAAATCCCAGATATTGCGGTTAACGGATTCGATAGGGTCCCGTGGATCCTGATAATTGCTTTGTGCTTGTTGTTCGTCTGCTGCTTTTTTGCTGGCGCAACCCGTTGCCATCAGCAGTACCAGGCACGACATTAAAGCAGGCTTCATGCGTAAGACCATAAATTTGCATCCGTTTTTTGGGGATAAATAAAGATAACAGGTTGATGATTATACTGGTAAAGCATGATTTGGATCATCCGCTTTACTGCACTGATTTGTACTAATTAGTAAGAAAAAGTTGCATCTGCCTGAAAAAATACCTGAACAGGCAGACTAACCTATTTTAATACGTCTGGTATAGCTCTAGATATTTGCTGCAGTTCAGTGGCAAAGAGCTGTTTTTCAATCCGCAGCCAGCTTTGGCTGTAGTCCCAGTCCGAGCTCTGTGGTAACCAGTTCATGCCATCTAACATGCAGTTTAAATTAAATAAAAAAGGGTGAGTTCCTTGCAGTCGGTCAATGCTGTAGGTTTCACTGGCACTGCTCAGCAGCGCTATACTGCCAAAGGAGATAGCCCAATTCGCAAAAGCCATCAAGTCGACGGTAGCACCGGTTTTAGGTTGCAGCTCATTGGCAGCTATGGCTTGTTGCAGCAACACATCGACCATCTGAGAGATTTCTTTTTCCAGTTCCTGCTGCACAGTTAAACGAGCAGGTGAGCTTTTTTCCTGTACCCAAGGCGATTTGGCGGTCAGTACACAGCTAAACAAAATCGGTTGCAGTTTCGCTGATAATAAATAAGCCTGATGCAACGCCAGCGCTTTTTCTCTGGTGTTCCCCTCAAACTGCAGGGCTTTTTTAAATAAACTAATTTCATGCCGTAAAGAGGCATTACATAAAGCAGTGATCACATCTTCTTTACTGGCAAAGTGATTGTAGATAGTGCCTTTGGAATAGGGGCTGGCTGCCGTCAGTTTATCCATCGTCAGATTGGCATAACCTTCAGCTTCGACCAGTTGCTTAGCAATATGCAGCAGTTCCTGCTCGCGATCGGCTATTGCCAGCTGTTTTTTGCTGAACCGCTGCTGTAAAGGGCAACTGCGGCTTTCTTTACTGGTATTAGCGATGTCACACAAAAACTTCAGCATAAAAGACAGTTTTTCCTATTTATTCATATCAGCATTATCTGATGCAGCATACCTCAACCAGTTCAGGTTGAGGCTGTATTGTCTGTTGGAATAACAAAACCCTGCGGTAACAGGGTGACTGCATTAATGTAAATTCAGCTTAGTACGGGCTTGCTGTAAGTGGGGGCGGCATAAAGCAAAAGTCAGAGGGCGGGTCAGTAGCGGATAAGCGGCCAGCAACACTGCTATGGTGACAGTGCTTTGCCATGAGTCCCATTGCGCTATCACTAAAAACAGCGGAATCAAAATAGCCAGTTTGAGCAAATTCAGCAGTAGTTTTTGTGGTATCGGCACTTGTGCTGTGGCGCTACGGATCACCTGCATCCGCTGTGCAAACTTAAGGCCTTTGAGTTCAGGAATATTCTGACTACTAAAATACATGGGGCAGACTCCAAAAAAACAGGCCCCGTTACTACAGGGCCTTTTTTACATACAACAAAAATCAGAGCGATTTTAACTGAGCTACAACGTCGCCAAGTGGCAGCATTAATTTGTCACCAGTCAGACGGTTCTTCAACTCAACTTTCTGCTCATCCAGATTACGTTCGCCTACTATGATGTGATACGGCACACCTAACAGCTCCATATCGGCAAACATCACACCAGGGCGTTCTTTCCTGTCGTCAAACAGCACCTCAAAGCCTGCAGCCGTTAGTTCTTTGTACAACTGCTCCGCCGCTTCCTGGATGCGTACCGACTTGTGCATATTCATTGGCACAATAGCGACCTGGAATGGTGCTATAGCCACAGGCCATTTAATGCCGTATTCGTCATGATTTTGCTCAATAGCGGCAGCAACAATACGGGACACACCCACGCCATAACAACCCATGGTCATAATTTGGTGTTTGCCTTCTTCGTTTAATACGCCAGCTTTCATGGCTGATGAATAACGGTCACCTAACTGGAAAATATGACCTACCTCAATGCCACGGCGAATGACTAAATTACCTTTGCCACATGGGCTTGGATCGCCTTCAACCACGTTACGTAAATCAGCAACCTGATAAGTCGTGATATCGCGGTCGAAGTTTATCCCAGTGAAGTGGAAACCGTCTTTATTCGCGCCTGTGACAAAATCGGCCAAATGAGCTGCTGCATGATCCACAATAACAGGAATAGCTAAGCCCACAGGGCCCACAGAACCTGGTTTAGCACCAGTAACTGCAATCACATCTTCTTCTGAAGCAAACTGCAGCGGAGATGCAACCAACGGGTGTTTTTCTGCTTTGATTTCGTTTAAATCGTGATCGCCACGTAGTACCAAAGCTACGACTTTAGAGCGCCAGGTGTTTTCCAGTGTTTCAGCACCTGCATTGGCCAATAAAGCTTTTAACTCATCAAAGCTAAGTTCCGGGTTCAACTGTACCAATAAAGTTTTGGCGATAGCAGAGGCATCCACTGCTAAAAAGGCGGAGACCTCTTCAATAGTTTTGGCATCTGGGGTTGCCACTTCGGTTTTATTTTGGAAGGCGGCAGGGCGCTGGCCTTGAGGTGGCAAGGCTTCTGCTTTTTCGATATTAGCTGCGTAATCGCTGCCATCAGAAAATACAATAGCGTCTTCACCAGATGCAGCCAGTACATGGAATTCATGAGACATACTGCCACCAATGGCGCCGGTGTCCGCCAATACAGGACGGAAGTCCAAACCTAAGCGGGTAAAGATATTGCAGTACGCCTGATACATAGCGTCATAGGTTTGCTGCAAACTTTCCTGGCTTAAGTGGAAAGAGTAGGCGTCTTTCATTAAAAATTCGCGGGCACGCATCACACCAAAACGTGGACGACGTTCGTCACGGAATTTGGTTTGAATTTGGTACAAATTAATAGGCAGTTGTTTGTAGCTGCTGATTTCTTTGCGCACTAAATCAGTCACTACTTCTTCGTGCGTTGGACCAAGCACAAAGTCACGCTGGTGACGGTCTTTAAAACGCAGCAGTTCAGCGTCCATCTTTTCCCAGCGACCCGATTCCTGCCACAGTTCAGCGTGCTGCACTACAGGCATTAATATTTCGATGGCACCGGCTTTGTTCATTTCTTCGCGGACAATGTTCTCAACTTTACGCAAAACCCGCAAACCACTAGGCAACCAGGTATATAAACCTGATGCCAGACGACGTACCATACCGGCACGTAACATCAATTGATGGCTGATAATTTCGGCATCGGCCGGGGTTTCTTTCATAGTGGAGAGTAAATACTGACTTGTCCGCATAAATAAATAGTTCCGTGTTTTTAAGTTTAATTGCTTTGGAAATTGGCCGTATTCTAGCAAGCCTGTCACTGCGGCAGTAGCTTAATCTGATGTTTTATCCATTCAGCCGTCAGATTTTGTCCTGCGACCATACCACCTAAACTGTAGAGTTCATTGTTCATCGTGACTAAGGTGCGTAAATCCATCACCGCCGTGGTATTTTCAGCTTTTAGCCAGCTTTTGTCTGTAATTGAATAAGCCCAAACCTGGGCTGAAGGCTCTGCCGGGGTGCCGTTATAGCCAATACCATTGTAGTTATAAGCGGTTTCGCTGCCGCCAATAAACACAATCAAGTCTTTACCATCCTGCTTCACGGCCGCCGCCGCCATACGATAACGGGCTTTGCCTGTCGGGTGCGTAATTTGCTGCCAACTAATTCTGTTAGCGTTGGATGCATTGATTTCACCTAACCAGCACTGAGCTTCGGTTTCATACTGGCGTGGCAAGGTCTGATAATTCATTTTTACCCCATCACACAACAGCATATGCTGGTCTGATAAAGCGCCTGCTAAACCAAAAGTCGGGGTGCCAGGAAAAGGTGTCGCCTGACTCCACTTCTGAGTGAAGTTATCAAACAGCTGTATTAAGTTAACGTTACCATCCTGAGACCAGCCGCTGGCCAGGTAGATATATCTGTTTTTGTAAGCCAAAGCCACACTGTCATCAACAGCCACCGGCATATCTGGCAGCTTGTTATAGCTTTTAGTGACAGGGCTATAGCGATAACCCTCGGCGCTGGACACTTCAGTGCCATTGGCCGCTACCGTGTAGCCACCAAATATAAAAAAGTGATTTTGTAAGGTCACGCCAGAACTGGCTAACCGTCCACTTAAACGTTGACGGCTCGGCACTACAGGGGCTTTCAGCCAGGTGGGTTCACCTACAGTCCATTGCCAGACTCTGTTATGAACATCGGCATGGGTTTTCCCTGAAGAAAGCCCCATAAAACTGCTGACATAAGTGCGGCCCGCTACGCTGGTGCTCATCACCAGATTATTACTCACGGCTTCAGGTAAGGCCGGTAATTCAGCAGCATGAAGCCATAAAGGTGCGCTAAGAGTCAGACAGAGGCTGAACTTCATGATCCTGTTGTTTTTCTTTAACATGCCTGATTTCTGTAACATGATTGTGTACTCCGTTCACTGTCCATTTGATATTAAAGTGATACAGCGTCATGCCGTAGCTTTGTTGCTCCGCTTTTTGTTTTTTGTAAGGAGGGCGCGGGTCTTGTTTTAACACCTTTTCTATCAATACTGCTAATTCCGGCTGATCTTTTTGCCGCTGACAAAATTCCAACACTGCAGGTTCAAAACTGACCGTCATATCAGTTTCTGGTGCCGCGTCGGCAAAACCACCTGCTGCATCCGGCAAGGCATCGGCGTAGGGCAGGTAAGGTTTAATATCCAGTATGGGCGTGCCATCCAGCAGATCTACACCGGACAATTGAATGATCAAACGACCTTGTTTACGTACTACGCCTTCAAGTTTTACGACAGAAAGGCCAATTGGGTTTGGTCTGAATGTGGCGCGAGTGGCAAAAACGCCTTTTTTTTCATTGCCACCCAAACGCGGCGGCCGCACCAGCGGCGACCAGCCTTTGTCTGCGGTTTCATGAAACACAAACACCAGCCATAAATGACTGAAGGCTTCAATGCCCCGTACTATGGCATCATCGTCATAACCCGCTTCCAACACCAGTTCAGCTTTAGCTTCGGCAATTAAGCCCGGCTGGCGGGGTATGGCGAACTTTTGTTTGTAGGGTGAGCGAATGGTGCCCAGCACCTGCATTTGATAAGAGGGCATCAGATCCTCAGTAGATAAAAAGCCAGCAGACGGCAAAAAACGAAGTCTATTATGGCGTTGCAAGAGTTAAAGGACAAGCAAAGTGGTAAAAGCCTGAAGTTGAAAATAGCTTTACAACAGAGTTAAAACTTGGGATTAATAACAGGCAATTGCATCATCTGGCACCGGTTTTATTGGTAACAGGTTCGCAGTAAGCAGCAAAGAGCGGCTAAAGCCGCCATAAACCAATAACCAAAACCACCTGAATCCACTTTGTTTTATGCAGCGCTTTGCTGTGTTTTTGCTATGGCTTGACGAGAGTTGATAATGGAAAAGAAAGTTTTATTAATTGAATGCCCGGATTCAAAAGGTTTAATCGCACAAATTACCAATATTTGCTACAAACACCAGCTCAATATTATCCGTAATACTGAATATGTTGACCCGGATTCAGGGCAGTTTTTTATGCGTACTCAGCTCGAGGGCATTTTTAATGACAAAACTCTGATGCTGGATTTAGACCGGGCCTTGCCAAAAGGCAGCAGCCGTCAGCTAGTAGCCGCCGGGCGAAAAAAAGTCGTGATTCTGGTGACTAAGGAGGCGCATTGCCTCGGTGATATTTTAATGAAGGTTTACGATGGCTCGCTAAAGCTGGATATAGCTGCAGTAGTGGGAAATCATCCGGATTTGCAAAGCCTGGCAGAGAAGTTTGATATTCCTTACCATTTTGTCAGCCATATCAACTTAAGCCGCGAACAGCATGAAGCGGCGTTGCAGCAGGTGATAGACCCTTATCAGGCTGATTATCTGGTGCTGGCTAAGTTTATGCGGGTATTAAGCCCGGCTTTTGTCGCACACTACAAAGAGCGCATTATCAATATTCATCACAGTTTTCTACCCGCTTTTATTGGTGCTAATCCTTATCATCAGGCGCATAAAAGAGGCGTCAAAATTATTGGCGCCACAGCGCATTTCGTCACGGACGATCTGGACGAAGGCCCCATTATCAAGCAACTGGTAACGCCGGTGGATCATACCTACAGCGCTATGGATATGGTGAAAGCGGGTCGGGATGTGGAGAAAAACGTGTTGAGTAAAGCTTTGCAGCTGGTGCTCGAAGACCGGGTGTTTGTGCATGGCAATAAAACAGTGATTTTATAGCAGATGTTTTATAAAACGGACGACAGATCAGCGGCTTGTCTCGATTTTTTCGCTAAAACGGCTATGCTCAGGAAAACAAAATAAGGCCCCTTCAGATGTCAGGTAAAAGAGAAGTTGAATTCAGATTTTTAGCAGAACCTACCCATGTCAACTTCGGTGGCAAAGTGCATGGCGGTATGGTGATGAAATGGATAGATCAGGTCGCTTATGCCTGCGCAGCCGGCTGGAGTGGTTTGTATTGTGTCACCATCTCTGTGGGTACTATCAGGTTTCGCCGGCCTATTCTGGTGGGGCATCAGGTGGAGCTGATCGCCCGTATTGTCTACACAGGCAATACCAGTATGCATGTGCTGGTGCAGGTGCGCTCTGGTGATACCAAAGGCGGCGACATGCTGGAGACCAACCACTGCATTATCAGTTTTGTTGCTTTGGATGCACAAGGCAACACAGCATCAGTGCCAGCCTGGGTGCCACAAACAGAAGAAGACAAATTTTTACAGGCTTATGCAGTAAAAACCAAAGCCTTTTCGCAAGAAGTAGAACAAAACATGCTGGATTTTTATCAGGAGAAACATCAATGAAAGCCTTGTATTTAATTCTTGTACTTTTCAGTTTTTCATCCGTTGCTGCAGAGCCAGTGTTACACCCTGAACTGGAAATATTCCGACCTTTTTTGGATAGCCACTGGGAAGGTGATTTAACAGAACCTGGCAAAGAGAAAAAAATGATTGATCGCTCCAACTGGAGCAGGGCGTTAAACGGTCAGGCCATTAAAACTGTGCATTCGATTAATGATGGGGATTATGGTGGCGAGAGCATGATTTTTTGGGATCAAAAACAACAAAAAATTGCCTACTATTATTTTACAACAGCAGGTTTTTATACCCATGGCACTATGAGTTATAACGCCGTCACTAAAAGTATTGAGGCTGTAGAGCAGGTAGAAAATAATGCTCAGGGGATCACGCAAGTGCGTTCACATTCAGTGCTGGATCAAAGCGGAAAACTGGAAGTTAGTTCAGAGTATTTACAAAACGGTAAATGGGTGAAAGGGCACAGCGCTTTGTATAAACGTGTGCCCCAAACCGAAGTGAAGTTTCGCTAAAGGCAGTTATTTTTCGATAATAAATTCTTCAGTCGGCTCCAGTGCGTAGATATTATCTATTTGAGTAGCGCTGGAATGACTGACGCGTAAGTCTTTAATATGACCGTTGCGCAGGCTGTATACCCAACCATGTACAGTCAGAGGCTGACCACGCTCCCAGGCGTCCTGCACAAAGCTGGTATGGCACACATTACGTACTTGTTCCATCACGTTAAGCTCACAAAGACGGTTGACTCGTTCACCATCATCGGCAAAACCGTCCAGCTCTTCTCTGTGCAGCGCATACACATCTTTAATATTACGCAACCAGTTATCGACAAAACCAATACGCTGTTTGTTCATCGCAGCGGCAACGCCACCACAGCCATAATGACCACAGACAATAATATGCTTTATCTTTAAGATATCGATAGCGTATTGCAGTACAGATAAACAATTGATGTCGGAGTGCAGCACCAGATTGGCCACATTGCGATGAACAAAAAGTTCGCCCGGCAATAAACCTACGATTTCGTTGGCCGGAACCCGGCTGTCGGAGCAGCCTATCCATAAATATTCAGGCGCCTGTTGTTCTGAGAGTTGCTTAAAAAAACCAGGAGCTTCCTGCTCAACCCGCTCAGCCCATGACCTGTTATTGGCAAATAAATGTTTTAAGGAACGCATGGAATCACCCTGTAGAAAACTGGCGCTACGATAACAGATCTTACCTGTTGGAGAACACCGACCAGCACTGAATCTAGAGATGGCGCAGACAAATAAATTCAGCGACTGTAAATCTATCTGGCTGCTTAATTGTGGTCACTGTATGATAGAACAATAAGTTAAAGCTCATCTGAAGGAACTATACAGCATGGTAAAGCTGAAAAAAGCAGTGATCCCTGTGGCGGGTTTAGGCACGCGAATGTTGCCGGCCACCAAAGTTATTCCAAAAGAAATGTTACCGGTGGTGGACAAGCCATTGATCCAGTACGTAGTAGAGGAAGCCGCTGCTGCCGGGATCACTGAAATAGTACTGGTGACTCATTCCAGTAAAAACTCGATAGAAAACCATTTTGATACCAGTTTTGAGTTGGAGACCCAGCTTGAAAAACGGGTAAAAAGGTCTTTATTGGAAGATGTTCGCTCTATAAACCCAAAAAATGTCACGGTGATTTCGGTACGCCAGCCTGTGGCTTTGGGCTTGGGTCATGCAGTTTTATGTGCCGCACCTGTAGTGGGCAATGAACCTTTTGCTGTCATTCTGCCCGATGTATTGATCGACAAGTATCATGCAGATGCCCGCATTCATAACTTAAAAGCCATGATTGAACGTTTTGAAACCACAGGGGCCAGCCAGATTATGGTGGAGCCAGTACCGGCACTGGAAGTAAATAAATATGGCATAGTTGATATTTCGGGCGAAGAACTGCTGCAAGGGCAATCTGCTTTAATCCGAACTATGGTGGAAAAGCCTGATATTGAAGATGCACCTTCTAACCTGGCGATTACCGGGCGCTATGTTTTATCGGCCAAAGTCTGGGATTTGTTACGACGAACAGCTCCGGGTGCTGGTGGCGAAATTCAGCTGACAGATGCTTTACATCATTTATTATTGATTGAAAAAATTGAAGCCTATCATTTACAAGGCAAGTCGCATGACTGCGGCAGTAAAATCGGCTATCTCAAAGCTGTGGTGGAGTATGCGCTGCAGGACAAAAAATTGTCCGACGAATTCCGTAACTATTTGAAAGAATTGTATCTGTTAAAAGACTAATTCGGGAAAGATGAAGGTTATTTTTATTTGGCTTATCATTTTTTTCATTAACCTCACTATGAGTGGTGGCGCACAGTTAGATTTTATCTCTACTTCGCTGTATACAATCTTATTTAGTGAATAAGATTGTATTTAAGCTTTAATTTAGCAGAATGATTCTGTACTATCCTTGATAGTATTTATCCATGGGAGATTTTCATGTCATTGTTACTCGATAAAAAAGAACTGAAAAAAGCCGCGAAAGAAATCACTACAGTTAAACTGCACGAAGTCATTGAGACGTTAAATTCAGTGTTGGTAGAACGCCAGAAAGAAACTGAAGTTTTATCTCAGATCCGTGCATTAGCTAAAGCTCAGGGTTTTACTCTGGAACAGCTGGGCTACCAAATGAATGCTGATGTAGTTGTCAGCCATGACGATGATTCGGATTCAAAAGGTAAACGTCCGGTTAAACCTAAATTTAAAACCATCAATAAAGAGAGCCAATTTTTCTATGTAGATGCAGGTAAATTAAATTTACTGAAAACACATACGATGAAAAAGGCCTTAGTTGACCGTGGTATTAAAGTGGTGCCGTTTCATAAAGTGGAAGGCAAATACAGCAAGGACATCGAAGCTTTATTAGCTGAAGCTGGTACTCAAGCTGTTGAAAACTTCAATAGCAAAGTTGACGTGTGGAACGCATGGGCTCAGGCCAACGGCGAAGAAATTCTGTCGAAGAAGTAGTTTTCGCAGAAGCATAAAAAAACCGGCCATGTTTGAGCCGGTTTTTTTATGCATTGAAAAAGTGCTGTTGGAACAGCGAAGCTTGTTACTTCTGCTGGGCATCCAGCGACTGGCCATTCACGGCCTTGCTGTCGTCACTCATTAAATACAAATACAAAGGCATAATTTGTTCTGCTGTCGGCAAACTTAACTGATCTTCACCCGGATAAGCTTTGCTGCGCATTTTTGTGCGCGTCGCTCCAGGATTAATTGTATTAACTCTTAGCGTGGTGCCTTCATACTCAGCAGCCATCAGTTGCATTAAACCTTCGGTGGCGAACTTTGATACCGCATAACCGCCCCAATAGGCTCTGGCCTGACGGCCAACACCTGAAGAGGTAAAGACAACTGAACTTTGTGGGGCTAATTTTAGCACTGGGATCAGAGCCTGACTCATCAGCATGGCTGCTGTAACATTCACCTGTAAAATATCCTGCCAGGTGGGTAAATCAAGATGTTCAAAAGGGCTTAATACCCCTAGAATTCCGGCGTTGTGCAGTACTCCGTCCAATTTACCAAATTCTGCTTTAATAGTGCTCGCCATGTCTTGATAGTGTTTGGCTGTTGCGCCTTTTAAATCCAGTGGAACAATAGCGGGTTCCGGCCAGCCAGCGGCCACTATTTCATCGTAGACTGCTGTAAGTTTGGACGTGGTTTTGCCTAACAATATAACAGTAGCGCCGTGTTTAGCGTAACAAAGAGCTGCAGCTTTGCCTATGCCGTCGCCAGCGCCTGTTACCAGAATAACTTTGTCTGCCAGTGCTTGCGGCTTAGCTTGATAATTAAACATAGAAAGGGGTCCCAGACGTTGAAAAACGGCGGCAGCATACCTGCTCTGTATTAATTTTGCACCTTTCTTCAACAAGCTTGAATTTGAGCTAGCGAATTTTTTCTGATTGGGTTAAGTTTAACTGGTCGTAGCTGTTAAAAGCTAATATCACAAAACGAATGACTCCTTTAGGTAACTATCGGGGCAGAATAAGAAAAATACAGGACACGGGGAGAAGATATGAACAAGCTTTTGCTTAGCTTTGCTATTGCCAGTGCGTTAGGTTTAGCCGGTTGTGGTGGCGAATCACTGGACGAAATTAAAGACGATACTCAAACAGGTGGTGAGGTTCAGATCCCTTTATCACGTGTTGTTTATGACCCGGCCAACGGCGTGTTATCACCACCTAACGATTTGTTATTACAAGGCACTACAGATGGTACCTTGTTTATGCCAGGTGAAAAAAATGCAGCCGGTGCCCATCTTGATGCACCAAATTACGCCGATCCTTCAACAGCGTTAGGCGCATTAGATGGCTGGTCTACCCAAAACCCATTTACTATTGCACTGAGCTTTACCTCTGGTGTCAGCTTAGATGCGGCCAGTGTGCAGCAACCAGGTTCAGTTTATTTAGTGGAAACCCTGATGGGCGACCCTGCTTCACCTGATGCAGATTGTCGTACTGTTCCTCGTGGCGCTGCCTGTAAGGCTGTGGGCAGTCTGACCTTTGGTGTTGATTATGTGACCCGAGCCAGTGGCAACAGCATTGCTGTGATCCCGTTAAAGCCATTAAAACCTGCCACCACTTATATTCTGGTGTTCACTGATGCGTTAAAAGATAGTGAAGGCCGTTCTGTTGCTCCTTCGACGACTTACGAGTTGGTCAAACAAGACATCGCGACTAAACCTTTAGGTACTGCGGCTCAGCTGGCTTTACAAGGCGTAATTAACAGTTTTGAAAATGCAGTCTCGGCGCAGTCGATTAACAAAGCCGGCATTATCTACACTGCTGCTATTACGACTCAATCTACTGCCCCGGTGTTTGCCACTATCAAACAGTTGATGGCACCAAGCCCTTTGAATGGCAATACGCCTCCTTCAGTCGCTATTGCGGATACTGGTGCAGTGGTCTCTGATCTGTTGTTCCCAGGACAAGCCGTCGCTGATAGTCTGGCAGACCCACGTTTTATTTTTAAACTGGCAAAACTGTACAGCGGTACTATTAACCTGCCGTACTATTTGGGTGCTGCAACAGCTGAAAACGCAATGGCTCCTTTAAGCACTCGCTGGATGGCTCGTTGTGATTCAGGCGCTATTATCGCTTCTTTGAGTCAGGAGCAAATTACTGCATTGGAAAACAGTATCACTGATCCGGCTCAGGCGGGGAATGATGCCTTCTGTAAGGCAGCTTCAGGTGGTGCTTTACGTGATTTTGGTCTGGACAAACAACGTCACCTGACTAAGTTTAACGTGATCCCTAAAGTAAACAGCACTCAGACCTTAGCTGTGCAGGTCACAGTACCTGACGAGGTTCGTGGTGCCGCTTTAGGTTTGGTGAAACCTGCAGCAGGCTGGCCTGTAGTGATACTGCAACATGGTATTACCTCCAGAAAAGAAGATATGCTGGCCATCACAGGTGCTTTATCTGCTCGTGGTTTTGCCACTATTGCGATTGACCATCCGTTACATGGTAGTCGCGGTTTTACAGTGGGCGATTTGGTGATCAATGCTTCAACTAACAGCGCCACAGACTATATGAATCTCTCGAACCTGTTGGTAACTCGCGACAATTTACGTCAAAGTATCGCTGATATGCTGGGCTTACGTTTAGGCATGAATTTTAATAACCAGCCTGGTTTATTAAATACTCAGGACGTGCAGTTCTTAGGTCACTCGTTGGGTGCAATATCTGGTACTGCTATGGTGGCATTAGCCAACAGCACAACCGGCAGCGCACAACTGGATGCCTTATATAACATTCGCTCTGCAACCTTAGCTATGCCTGGTGGTGCTGTTGCTAACTTCCTGTTGGATTCAGCTGCTTTTGGCCCAACCATTAAAGCCAGCGTCTTGTTAGGTGCTGGTGGTGCAACTGCTCAGGGTTACATAGACTTTGCTACAAACAACGCGTGTGGCGCAGGTCAGACAGCTCCTTATGCTGCTTGTTTTAATGACTTTGTTCAGGCGCTTGCTGTATCTAATCCGGCAGCACTGGCCACATTAAACGCTTCGTTCTCGTCTTTTGCTTTTGCAGCGCAGACAGTAACAGATGCGGGTGATCCAAATAACTATGCTTCTATGCTGGTGGCTTCTGAAACCCCAACTTATATCATTGAAGTGGTAGGCAACGGCTCGGATCAGTTACCGGATCAGGTGATCCCAAATAGCTCTGCAGCTATGCCTTTGGCTGGTACTGAGCCTCTGGCTGCTTTATTAGGTGCTTCTGCTGTCAATAATGTGGCAGGTACTTATCCTGTGACTGGCACAGCGTTAAGCCGCTTTATTGCAGGTGGACACAGCTCTATCCTGAGC
The DNA here is from genome assembly GCF_029269265.1 of Rheinheimera sp. 1928-s. GTDB lineage: Bacteria > Pseudomonadota > Gammaproteobacteria > Enterobacterales > Alteromonadaceae > Pararheinheimera. Next base: position 196,653 of record NZ_JARIXP010000004.1, on the reverse strand, counting down.
CCAACCGCCAGTGCAGCAGCAACAACTGAAATGCAAGGCCAAAGCGTGAGCTTCTTTATGGGTCGTGGTGCTGGTGTTGTGGTTGCCAACGGTGCTGTAATGGCTCCTGCTAACTAATACTTTTACGTCTGTAAAAGCCCGGCTCTGATGCCGGGCTTTTTTTATAGCGAAAATAAAGTGTCGATGCGCCTCTGGTCGGGACTTGTGTCGACAGTGTTATAACCATAGCGATATTTTTTAATACTACATCAGGCTACAATGCCCTTAGTTTTTCTTTAAAAGGAATAGAAGTGGAATTTTTATATCAATACGGTTTATTTTTAGCGAAAACAGCCACAGTGGTGATTGCTGTCGCAGTTATTGTTGCTGTTGTGCTGTCAGCTAAACAAAAAGCTAAAAAAGGTGAGTTGGAGTTTAGCGATCTATCTGAAGATTATCGTGATTTAACCGCTGATTTGCAGCAACAGCTGCTGGATAAAAAAGCTTATAAAGTTTGGGTTAAAAACCAAAAACAAAAAGACGAGCCAAAAGAGCGGCTTTTTGTGCTGGATTTTAATGGCAGTATGGATGCGCATGAAGTCGAAGCATTACGTGAAGAAGTGACAGCTGTGCTTGCCGTTGCAACAGAAACAGATGAAGTGCTGATCCGGCTGGAAAGCCCGGGTGGGGTAGTGCATGGTTATGGTTTGGCTGCATCGCAACTTGACAGAATTAAGCAGCAAAATATCCGTCTGACGGTCGCTGTAGATAAAGTTGCAGCCAGTGGTGGTTATATGATGGCTTGTATTGCCGACCGTATTTTAGCAGCGCCTTTTGCTATTGTTGGTTCTATTGGCGTCGTGGCTCAGTTGCCTAACTTCCATAAGCTGCTGAAGAAAAATCATATAGATGTAGAACAATTTACTGCAGGTGAATTTAAACGCACAGTGACCGTCTTTGCGGAAAACACCGACAAAGGCCGCGAAAAGTTTCAGCAAGAGCTGGAACAGACCCATATTTTATTTAAAGATTTTGTATTTAAACACCGGCCTGTACTGGTGATGGAACAAGTGGCCACAGGTGAGCATTGGTTTGGTTATCAGGCTCTGGATTTAAATTTAATAGACCAGTTACAAACCAGCGATGACTATTTGGTGCAGCAATTCAAAACCAAAAAAGTAGTGCAGGTGAAATACCAGATCAAGCGAAAACTGGCGGAAAAAGTTGGTTTAGCTGCAAGCTCTGCGCTGACTGCCAGCATGAACAAATTGTCGCAACTTAGTTTCTGGCGTTAAGTTATGCAGTCTGAGTTTTGGCACAATTGCTGGCAGCAACAAAGAATAGGCTTTCATCAACATGAAATTCACCCGCTGCTGCCTGTGGTATTGTCTCAACTGAACTGGCATCAGTCTAAAGCTGTTTTTGCACCTTTGTGCGGTAAAAGTTTGGACCTGTGGTGGTTGGCTCGGTATGGAAAAGTGATTGGAGCTGAATTATCCGAACTGGCTTGTCAGCAGTTTTTTCATGAGCAGCAGCAAGAGTTTTCCATTTCTCTACAAAACGAATTTCAGCACTTTAGTCATCCGGCTGTTGATATATGGCAAGGTGACTTTTTCGCTTTAGAACCACAACAATTAGGCCATATCGGGCTGATTTATGACAGAGCGGCACTAATCGCTTTGCCTGCTCAGATGCGAATTGACTATGTGCAGCAGATCAAACGCTTGTGTACAGCACCTGTTTCTTTGTTACTGCTGAGTCTGGAATACCCGCAAGCAGAAATGTCCGGCCCGCCGTTTTCGGTGACAGAGCAGGAAGTCAGAAGCTTGTTTGATTTTGCCGAATCAATTCAACTGCTGGCGGTACGTAATCTGACAGGACGACCTTTTGCGCAGCGCCAGTTTAACGTCAGTCAACTGCTTGAAAAAGCGTTCTGGATCCAGTGGTAACATCACAAAAGACATAAAAAACGCCGCATTAAGCGGCGTCTTTTTATCAGGAAAACTTAAACGTTTCTGCCTGCATCCGGGTTGTTAAAGCACTCGGCATCAAACTGATTTTCACTTTTGGCGACAAGGCAAGACACCATAGCATCACCAGTGACATTCACTGCAGTACGGGTCATATCCAGTAAGCGGTCCACGCCAATAATCAGCGCTATACCTTCGACAGGTAAGCCCACTTGCTGCAATACCATAGCCAGCATAATTAAACCTACACCAGGCACACCAGCAGTACCTATAGAGGCTAAAGTGGCGGTCAGAATCACCATCAGATAGTCCGTAGTGGTTAAATCTACCTGAAACACCTGAGCGATAAATACAGTCGCCACACCTTGCATAATGGCTGTGCCATCCATATTGATGGTTGCGCCCAAAGGTATAGTGAAAGAAGCTATGTTGTTACTGACCCCCAGTTTTTTGGTGGTGGTTTCCAGATTAACCGGAATAGTGGCGTTGCTGCTGGACATGCTAAAACCAAATAGAGCAGCATCTTTCATTTTCCGGAAAAACATCAGTGGGTTTAAGCGACCTAAAATGGAGATAAACAGGCCATAGACAATAAAACCATGGAAAAACAACACAAAAAGTACAGTGCTGAAATACCAGCCCAGGCTTTCCAAATCTTTTAAATCTAAGGTCGTAAAGAGTTTGGCCATCAGGAAAAATACACCATAAGGTGCCAGGGCCATCATAAAACTAACCAGCTTCATCACCACTTCGTTTAAGTCATTAAACAAAGCCCGTACTCTGGAACCTGCTTCCCCTGTTAACGCAACAGCTAAACCAAATAGCACAGAGAACACGATAATCTGCAGCATTTCGCCTTTGGCCATGGCTTCAACCGGGTTGCTGGGGAACATATTGATAAACACTTGCGTTATAGAGGGAGCATGCTGCACGCTGAATTGTGCATCCGCAGTCATTTGTACACCAGTTCCGGGGGAGACCAGAAGTGCGAAAAAGATAGCTATTGCTATAGCGACAGCCGTGGTCAGTATATACAAGCCAACAGATTTACCACCCAGACGCCCAAGCGTGCTGCCATCGCTTAACGAGCTGGTACCGCAGACCAAGGATACAAAAACCAAGGGGACGACCAACATCTTTAAACTGGCGACAAATATTTGTCCGCCCGCGTGAAAAATGCCGTCGACAAAAAATGCCCTTAACCCCAGCTCTGCACCAAACAAACTTAAGGTTCGTTCAGCTTCACCTGCTAACAAGAATTTAAACAAAGCACCAACCAGAACACCTAGTGCCATACCAATCAGAATACGTGGGGTTAGACCTAATTTCTTTTTTACAGTCATTTTTATTTTGTTATCAGCCCGGAAAATGCTGCTTAGCCTAACAGTTTGCGAGCCAAAAGAAAAACCGCAACTGACGGAATTATTTTGCGCTTTGACTTAGCCCACTGAATAAGTTTCGACTAAGCTAGAATAATTACAATAAGTTAGCGCATCCAATGGAGAATCCAGATGCTTAGAGTCAGGTGCTACTTTATCGTCGTTTTGTTGTTCCTGTTAGCTGCTTGTGGGGGGGGAGGCACTATTACTGATGATGACGACGACGGTGGTACAACCGAAGTGATCACTATAAGTCTGGTACTGACCAACGCAGCCGCAGTGGTATCCTCTGAAGTAAGTAAAGCGCAGCCCCTGACATTAACAGCCACTTTAACCTCGTCAACCGGTCGCTCTATGGCAGGGCAACTGGTAACTTTTAGTCTCAATGATGCACTTTTAGCCAACTTTAATAATGAAGCTGGCACAGCCCAAACCAACAGCAATGGTGTTGCTGTGATAGGAGTGCTGGTCGGAACCAAAAGTGGTGCCGGTACCATAGCCGCTACTTTAACAGGAGGACAATCCACTACCATTAGTTTTGCTTCCGCGGGGGATGCTGATGATGTAGAACCTGAAAAGCCGGTCGGTTCACTGCGCTTAATTGCGGATACTTTGCAGTTAGGTTCCGGCAGTACAGCACAAGTCGCTTTATCTGCAGTGGTTCTGGACACCAATAATGTCTTACAACCTGGAGTCACAGTACAGTTCAGCTCATCCTCTGGGGAGTTGGAAGTGGTGAGTGCTGTCACAGAATCAGATGGAGTCGCCAAGGCCAATTTATCCAGCAGTGTAGACCCGTCATTGCGCACAGTCACAGTGACAGCTGCGGTCGGGGATAAGAGCGCGACTGTTGATATTAATGTAGTTGGCACCTCGATTCTGATCAGCGCTCCGCGCTCCATGGTCTTGTCCGATGAAGTAACTATTACCGCGGATTTAACCGACTTTGACGGCAAAGGTATTCAGGGGCGGACCTTAGCTGTGACTTCTTCATTAAATAACCCTATTACCAGTACTTCACTGGTGACTGCCGGTAATAGTGGCCGGGTGACGTTTACCTACAGAGCAACACAGGGCGGCACAGATGAGCTAACGGTTGCTGGTTTAGGTGCTACCGCTGTTGCTGTTATCAGCGTTCAATCCGACCAGTTTCAGTTTTTAAATACTGAAGTGATTGAAGTACCTTTGGGCACGGAGCAGCAACTCACTGTGGAATGGCTGGTGAACAATTTACCTAATACAAATAAATCTCTGAATTTAACCACTACCAGGGGCACTTTGGGATTGCTGACAGGCAATTTGACTGTGGTATCTGTTGACCAAACGACCAATCTGCAAGGACAGGCTTCAGTGCTGGTCACCTCCAGTTTTGCTGGTTTCGCTAATGTAGCCGCAACAGAGATTCGCCCCGGCGCTACTGATTTATTGACTACCCAGACCCAGATCGAATTTATTGCCACAGTGCCAAATACAATAAGCGTTTCAGCTTTTCCGACTCAGTTAGGACCTGGGGAACAGAGTGTGGTGCGTGCAGTTATAAGGGACGGAAACAATAATCCGGTGAAAAACCGCACTGTGGCCTTTACTTTGGATGGCGCTCCTGGCGGACAAATTAATCCTGCGACAGCTATAACAGACTCGCAAGGTTTAGCCAGTACAGTTTTCACTGCAGACAACACTACGGGAGCGGGCACTGGAGCTAACTTAAATGTACAGGCTACTGTACTTAATACTGCACCTGTGGTCAGTGGTGCTACTCCCGTTTCTGTGGGAACCAGAACTCTATTCTTTCGCTTTGGTACAGGTAATAACATTGAGGAGCCAACAGCTTCTTTATTTAGTAAAGAGTTCTCTATTCTGGTGACTGATTCATCTGGTAATCCGGTGGCAGGACAGGACCTGAATGTCTCTGTGCTGCCTGTCAGCTATAGAAAAGGTAGATGGGAGCCTATTCCTGACTTAGTAGATTTTGAATACTGGGATCCAGTGGTGACTTCCTTTGACCCTGATCTTAATGATGGAATAGATGGTTGTGTCAGTGAAGATGTAAATAACAACGGCATCCTGGATCCTGGTGAAGACTTCAATGGTGATGGCCAGTTAACTCCGGGAAACGTGGCCTCTGTGCCACGGACAGTGCGGGCTGATACAAACGGTATTGCGACTTTTGATTTAACTTACCCCCGAGATATAGCTCCTTGGACAACGGTCCTGTTGACAGTATCAGGTTTTGCGGATGGCACAGAGAACGTTTCCAGCCGGGAGTTTGTCACTATAGTGTCAGGGCCTTATGTTGCAGATGAAAACTCAGGGCCTGCCCGAAATCCTTATGGGGTTGGTGCGTTCTGTCATAACACGGATTAAAAAACGGATACAAAAAAGGCGGAAAAAAATCCGCCTTTTTACTCAGTTTCAAACAATTAATTACGCTGGAACTGATACACAGACCCTAGTTTTAAGATTTGTGTCAGTTCATCCAGTGCCTGACGACTTTCAATCAACAGCTGCGGATCGGCTAAATCTGCTTCGCTGATCTGGTCACGGTAATGTGTGTCTACCCACTGATTTAAGCGGATAAACAAGCTGTCGTTCATCAGCACAGCCGGATTAACCGCCTGATGTTCAGCAGCACTCATCGCCACACGCAGACGTAAACAAGCTGGACCGCCGCCATTTTGCATACTTTGTTTCACGTCAAAGTAATGCACCTGACGTACCGGAGTACCCCGGCCTGTCAGTTGCTCCAGATAAGCCGATACAGTGTCGCTGTCACGGCATTCTGTTGGCGCAATAATGGCCATATCGCCGTTTGGCAAGGTCACCAACTGAGTGTTAAACAGATAGGTTTTCACAGCTTCTGATACTGATACTTCAGAGGTTTTTACTTCAATAAAGTGTAAATCTGCTGCTGTGCCAAACTTACGCCGAATTTCATCCAGTTTGCTTTGGGTATCAACAAAAGCCTGCTCGTGGAAAAACAACACGTTTTGGTTGCCAACCGCGATCACATCATTGTGAAACACGCCCTGATCAATGACGTCAGGGTTTTGTTGCATCATCACAGCACCATTTTCTGACAGTCCATGTAAACGAGCGACTGCTTCACAGGCTTCCAGCGTATGGCGGGCCGGAAAGCGTTTTGGCGCTGGTTTAGACGAATCAAAGGCATAACGACCGTAGACAAACAATTCAACGCCAGCATCGCCATAATCACTGCATAAGCGGGTATGGTTGGCTGCGCCCTCGTCACCAAAGTGATCGTTATCCGGCAAATGCTGGTGATGCGCAAAATGTTTGTCATCACTGAACATGGCTTTGAGGATACGGCCTGTGGTTAAAGGCTCGAGTGAACGGTGAAACTTGTTGGTTAAGTTCGCCGGCGTAAAATGGATTTTACCGTCTGCTGTGTCTGCACTGGGTGAAATAGTCGCAGCATTGGCAGTCCACATACTGGAAGCCGAACAGACGGCTTTGAGTACAGCGGGCGCTTGTTTTGCCGCCAAACTTATCACTTCGCTGTCTGTGCCGGTAAAACCTAAACGTCTTAACGTATAGACATCAGGTCGTTCCTGTGGAGCCAGTACGCCTTGTACTAAACCCAATTCAGACAAAGACTTCATCTTCTGCAAACCCTGCTTAGCGGCTTGTTTCGGACTGGAGGTGTTTTTGGCGTTATTTAGCGAGGCAACATTGCCGATGGATAATCCGGCATAGTTGTGCGTCGGCCCGACCAGGCCGTCAAAGTTTGCTTCAAAGAACTTCATTTTTGCTTTATTCCTTCATTTTTGGGAAGGGGCTCTGCTTTTATTATTATTGCGGCCGTTGCTTCATTTTTTCCCTGTGTACTAAAGCTTTCGCTTTAAGTACTTTGGGTAACAACCCTGCGTACTTAAAGCCACAGCGTTGTGGGCTGCGCTACTTACCCCAGTCACATAGGACAACTATGCTCCCGGGGTCTAGCTCGCTTGCCGCCGCGCTGCGGATTTTATTACTTTATGCAGGCTCCGCTGATTTATTCAGCGAAAAGTCACTAAATTGTGACCTTCTGGCATAATAATGAACTTATTCTCTTGTCACAACTTGAGTTTACGGATATACGTTAAAAAAGAAGTGCCCACCGGCACGCCAAAAGGTCAGGGATCTCAATCACAAAATGGCGAAATCACTAGTCATAGTCGAATCACCGGCGAAAGCTAAAACTATCAACAAATACCTTGGAAATGACTTTATCGTCAAATCCAGCGTTGGTCATATCCGCGATCTGCCTACCAGCAGTAACAAAGATAAAGTCAAAGAAGACAAAACGAAGCTCAGCAAAGAGCAAAAAGAGTATCAGGCTCTGGTTGAACGTATGGGCATAGACCCAAACAATAACTGGCAGGCCCGTTACGAAATTTTGCCCGGCAAAGAGAAAGTCGTCAAAGAGCTCAAAGCTCTGGCTGAAAAAGCGGACACCGTTTATCTGGCAACAGACTTAGACCGCGAAGGGGAGGCGATAGCCTGGCACCTTCAGGAAATTATTGGTGGCGAGCATCAGAAGTTTAAGCGAGTGGTGTTTAACGAAATCACTCAAAATGCTATAAAAAATGCTTTTGTTGAACCTGGTGAAGTCAATCAGCACCGCGTTAATGCTCAGCAAGCCCGTCGCTTTTTAGACCGGGTTGTTGGTTTTATGGTCTCGCCATTGCTGTGGAAAAAAGTAGCCCGGGGCTTATCTGCTGGTCGTGTGCAGTCTGTGGCTGTGCGGTTGGTGGTGGAGCGTGAGCGCGAAATTAAAGCCTTTGTGCCGGAAGAATACTGGACTGTTGCTGCTGATACGCAAACCAAGGCTGGTGTTAACCTGCAGTTGGATGTAGCTAAACAGGCCGGAAAAGCCTTCAGACCTGAAAATAAAGCTCAGACTGATGCTGCGGTTGCCGTACTGCAAAAAGCCAGCTACGAAGTCATTGAGCGTGAAGATAAGCCATCGAGCAGTAAGGCTCAGGCGCCTTTTATCACCTCAACCTTACAACAAGCCGCCAGTACCCGTTTAGGTTACGGCGTGAAAAAAACCATGATGCTGGCCCAGCGCTTATACGAAGCGGGCCATATTACCTATATGCGTACCGACTCGACGAATTTAAGTGCCGATGCACTGACTGCTTGTCGTGACTATATCGAACAAAGTTTTGGCACTAAGTATTTGCCGGAACAGCCATTAAGTTATGGCAGCAAAGCCAATGCTCAGGAAGCGCACGAAGCCATTCGTCCATCGGATGTGTTTGTTTTGGCCAGCAGCCTGCAGGATATGGAAGCCGATGCCCGTAAACTCTACGAGCTGATTTGGCGCCAGTTTGTGGCCTGTCAAATGCCTTCAGCCCAGTATGATGTCACAGTGATCACAGTGGCTGCAGCAGACTTTGAATTAAAAGCCAAAGGCCGGGTATTACGTTTTGATGGCTGGACTAAAGTGCAGCCTGCGCAGAAGCGCAAAGACGAAGAAGAGCTGGAATTGCCGGATGTAAAACCGGGCGAAAGCTTAAAGCTGGAGCAATTAACTCCTGCTCAACACTTTACCAAGCCACCGGCTCGCTTTAGTGAAGCCAGTTTAGTTAAAGAGCTGGAAAAGCGCGGTATAGGCCGTCCTTCAACCTATGCTGCCATTATTTCAACTATTCAGGAACGTGGTTATGTCAAAGTCGACAACCGCCGTTTCTATGCTGAAAAAATGGGCGAAATAGTCACAGACCGTTTAGTAGAAAATTTCGGCGATTTAATGAGTTATGACTTTACCGCCAATATGGAAGTTCGCCTTGATGATATTGCTCATGGTGAATTGCAATGGCGTAAAGTGTTGGACCAGTTTTATGGTGATTTCTCACAGCAGCTAAAAACGGCGGAATCTGACCCAGAACAAGGCGGCATGCGCACCAATCAGTTTGTGCTGACGGATATAGCCTGTCCTACCTGTGGTCGTCAGATGGGGATCCGCACTGCATCCACCGGCGTGTTTTTAGGCTGTTCAGGCTACAACCTGCCGCCAAAAGAGCGCTGCACTACCACTATGAACCTTACTCCTGGTGATGATGCGGTAGAAGTGGCAGATGAAGACGAATTAGAAACCGAAATACTGCGTCATAAAAAACGTTGTGCTAAATGTGGCACCGCCATGGATCATTACCTGATTGACGAGCAGCGCAAGCTGTATGTCTGTGGTAATAACCCGGGTTGTGACGGTTATCTGGTTGAAGCTGGTGTGTTTAAACTCAAAGGCTATGATGGCCCACTGATCGAATGTGAGAAGTGTGGTTCGGATATGCAGCTGAAATCAGGCCGTTTTGGTAAGTATTTCGGTTGCACCAATGACAGCTGCAAAAATACCCGTAAACTGTTGAAAAATGGTGAAGCCGCTCCGCCAAAAGAAGATCCGGTGCATTTGCCTGAACTCAAATGTGAAAAGTCAGATACTTATTTTGTACTGCGTGATGGCGCTGCAGGTTTATTCCTGGCTGCCGCGACTTTCCCTAAATCGAGGGAAACACGAGCGCCACTGGTGTCTGAACTGGCTCGTTTTAAAGACCGTATTATGCCGAAGTTCCATTATCTGGCAGAAGCGCCTGCAGCTGACGCTACAGGCAATCCGACTATCATCCGCTGGAGTCGTAAGACCAAGCAGCAGTATGTGATGACGGAAAAAGATGGCAAAGCCACTGGATGGTCGGCCTGGTACGAAAATGGACGCTGGGTAGTGACAAAAGAAAAAGCGAAGTAATTTCAAAGCATTAAAAAAGGCGCCTTAAGCGCCTTTTTTATTACCACTTACGTTTAGGAGCAAATAATACATCCAAATCGTTGTTTTCCTGCTCTGCTTTTTTCTGCCGGTCGCGCAGGTTACCTTCTTTCAACTCGGTGGCAATGTCTTCAAGTATGGTCATCACTTCACTTTTACGAGTGGTGATATAATCGTCTGAGTGAGCACAGTTTGACATAGTGGTGAGTGCTTTTTCATAACACTGACGGGCTGAACCCAACATATTGCCTGCGCGAGCCTGATTGCCTCTTTTAATCTGGCTTTCCACATTAATGCGCAGTTGCAACATCTCCAGTCGTCTGTCTTCCTGCACTACAGTTTGAGTATCAATGTTGCCGCGGGCATGTTCGCTTCGCAAAATAGTCCGTAGTTTTTTAATCCCCTGGATCATGCCAATGATTTGTTTGTCATTATCAGGCATGGTTAAACCTTCGACTGTCATATCGCCAACAGCGGTATCATTTAAGCGGGCTTCAGTCTCACCAATACGTTTTTTCAGATCCTTTGAATTAGGCTCCAGCTCCAGCATAGCTTTGAGCGTAACCACTATACGTTTGAGCAGCATTTGTATGATGCCTTTGGTGATAGGTACGTTGGCAGCATTCAGCAGAATGTCTTCTGTATCTTCCAGCAAAGTGCGGAGCTTAGAAAACTCAGCTCTTTTCAATGCCGCCAGCCGCTCTTTATGTTGCTGCACAGCGTTGACAATCACGGCGATAATCACCAGTGCAACAACCAGCACAATGATAATAGTAAAAAGCATCCAAACTCCGTTGCCCCCAGATTCATCGGGGAATTTCAGCTGTGGCCGATTTTAAGCCGAGCTTTGAAAAATATCTATGTTAAGTGCAAATCAAGGTAAATACAGGCTGAACATAGCGCCGCCGTACAGCCCCCCATTGCTTAAACGAATAAAACCAGTTTTACCATGATTTTTATGCGCTTTGGCGATTAATCCTGCAAAAAACAGGCCTAAACCAGTACGACCAGCGGCTAAATTTAAGTCTTTCATCAGGGTATCGGCATTTTCCAGCATAAATTCAGGATAACCCGGCCCATCATCATGCAGTTCAATCGCCAACCCATGTTCTGTCAGCTCAGCCCTTAATAATAATTTACTTTTTGTGTAGCGTAGCGCGTTCACAAACATATCATTGAGCAGGTTACTGATCAGATCGCTGTCAAAATACCAGAGTAGGTCGCTGCCATCCTGCACTTCCACCTGAATATCTTTTTGACTGCTGTACATTTCATTTTTCAGAAGGATTTCTTCAAATAAATCAGAGATATAATACTGGTCGATTTGCAAAGGTAACTGGTTTTTTTCAATACGATACAAGGACAGTAACTGCAACAGATTGATATTAAGTCTGTTGGCTTCGTAATGAATACGGGACAATTCTTCCCGGCCGTTGCTGTCCAGTTGTTGCTGCTCTTGTTGCAGGTTATCAATGGACTGGATCAATAAGCACAAAGAGTTTTTCATATCATGTGCCGCTGATGCCAGCACTGTAGCAAAGTCGATGGATGAGTCTGAAGTTGACATACAGTCCCCGATGATCCCGTTGTACTGCCATGGATAACTAAACAGCAGTTTTTTTAGTTACTATTGGTTATATATTCCAAGTAAATCAAAATAAGTTGGAATATCCAGATGAATATGTATAGTGTTTATATCATATGCCAAGAACGGATCACTGACACATGAAATTACAACAGCTACGTTATATTGTTGAAGTTCTAAACCACAACCTGAATGTCTCTGCAACAGCAGAGAGTTTGTATACCTCACAGCCCGGCATCAGTAAACAGGTGCGGATGCTGGAGGATGAGCTGGGTATCCAGGTCTTTGGCCGTTCCGGTAAACATTTAACTCATGTTACACCAGCTGGCAGAGATGTTATTGAAATCGCTCAACAAATACTAGGAAAAGTTGAGAGTATCAAGGCGGTTGCCAAAGAACATACCTTGCCTGATCAAGGTAAGCTTAACATAGCTACGACACACACTCAGGCCCGTTATGCCTTGCCTCCTGTGATCAGTGGCTTTATGAAGAAATTTCCCAAAGTATCTTTGCATATGCATCAGGGCACACCATCACAAATTGCCGAAGCGGCGTCCCGTGGTGATGCAGACTTTGCGATTGCCACTGAAGCTATGCATTTATTTAATGACTTAGTGATGCTGCCTTGTTACCACTGGAACCGTAGTGTGATAGTGCGCCACGACCATCCGCTGGCCACCTTAAACCGTAAAATTGCAGTGGAAGACGTGGCTGAACATCCTATTGTCACTTATGTGTTTGGTTTTACTGGTCGTTCTGAGTTGGACCGTGCTTTTGGTGAAAAAGGCTTAGAACCTAAAATTGTCTTTACTGCCACAGACGCCGATGTCATTAAAACTTATGTCCGTTTAGGTTTGGGCGTAGGGGTGATTGCCTCGATGGCCATGGATAAAGAGTTAGATAAAGATTTAGTCTCTATAGACGCCAGTCATTTATTTGCTGCCTCCACCACTAAAATTGGTTTCAGAAAAGGCACCTTTTTACGTACTTATATGTATGATTTTATTGAACGTTTTGCGCCGCATTTAACCCGTGAGGTGGTAGAAAAAGCCAATATGCTGCGTAACCAGGACGATATAGACCGAATGTTTGCCAAATTTGAGCTGCCGATTAAGTAGCCTTTCCAGACAACACAGAGGGCCTTGCTGGCCCTTTTTGTTTCTCTGCAGCTGAAAGGGCAAACTCTTGCCGCCGCTCCTGACAGATTTTCAGCATATGTACCATAAATCTGAATAATGCCTATACCCGCCTGCTTTACATCCTGTATTTCATCAGTAAATACCAACGCAATGTGCAGGGGGATGTACGAAAGCTATGTTATCCTTTTTATTTTAGATGTCTGGATGTTTACATGGCTCATCTTGCTGGTTATGCTAAATAGAGACAACCAAATAAATGCATGATCAGAATGAAGCAAACTGAAGATGCAGCAAGTTCGACATAAAGAGAGTGAAAGATGATCGATTTAAAACTGCTGCGTACCTTACAGGCGTTACAACAGACCGGCACCTTAGTGGCTGCTGCTGATCAACTGTGTCTGACACAGTCGGCTTTATCGCACCAGCTCAAGGAGGCTGAGTCTTATCTTGGGGCTGCACTTTACCTGCGTAAAAGCCAGCCTGTATCATTTAGCCCGCAAGGTCAGTTGCTGTTGGATTTAGCCGCACAAGTCCTGCCTTTGGTGGCGCAGGCGGAAGCACAGCTCAAAGGCAAAAGTTTAAACCGTATTCGATTGGCTGTGGAATGCCATGCTTGTTTTCATTGGCTAATGCCTGCTGTGAAAGCTTTTGGGCTGTTACAGCCTGACTGCCCGGTCGAGTTTTCTGCTGAAATTGAACACAATGCGCTGGATGCCTTATTGAGCGATGAGCTGGATTTGGTGCTGACGACAGACCAACGTGAGCTGGCAGGTTGTTATTTTTCAGCTTTATTTGAAATGGAGTTGTGTTTGGGAGTCAGCACCGATCATCCATTGGCGCAGCAACCTTTTGTAAAAGCACCTCAATTAAAGCAGGACATTTTATTAGGTTATCCATTGCCTTTGGACCGGCAGGATTTATACCGCTATGTACTGGCGCCGGCTGGTTTGGAGGCAAAATTCAGAGCTGTGGCGCAAAGCAGCCAGATTTTGCAGTTGATTGCTGCGGGGCAGGGGGTGGCGTTATTACCACGTTGGCTGATGGAGCCTTATAGGGCTCAGGGCCTGCTGGCGGTTCTGCCGATAGGAGAACAAGGTTTATTCAGAACTATGTACGCAGCCTGTCGACAGGGGCAGCAAGAGGCTAACCCGCTGCGACAGTTGTTAGAGCAAATAAGCCTGCATCAGCCTTCGTAAGAAAGAGGATCTGTTGCTTTGTTTAATTCAAACGCTTCGAGGCGTTCCTGGCAGGAACCACATTTACCACAGGCTTTTTCGCGGCCGTTGTAGCAGGTCCAGGTTTTGCCGTAATCCAGTCCCATGGCTAAACCATCCCGTAAAATTTCAATTTTGGTCTGGCTTAAATACGGACTGACAATATCTACCGGCTCGTAGTTAGCCACCTGACAAACTTCATTCATTTTATGCACAAAATCAGGACGGCAATCCGGATAGATAAAATGATCACCAGAGTGCGCACCGTAATACACAGCGCGAGCATTCAGCGACACCGCATAACCGACGGCCAACGACAATAAAATCATATTGCGGTTCGGTACTACAGTGGATTTCATCGTATCGGCAGCGTAATGGCCTTCAGGAATTTGAATATCCTCATGAGTACTGTCCGGCGCCATCAGGCTGGACCCTGCCAGTAACTGATTTATCGCAGAAATATCTACTACTTTGTGTGGTACGCCTAATTCTTCACAGACGCTTTTGGCACAGACCAGTTCTTTAACATGGCGCTGTCCATAGTTAAAAGACAGGGCATAAACTTCATGACCATCTGCTATGGCTTTGTGCAACACGGTAAATGAATCCATACCGCCGGAATAGATCACAACAACTTTTTGCGGCATCTGTCAGGCTCTCTCGCTATAATAGGCAAAATTTCGGGCGCGCATTGTACTGTATCTGAGCCTGTAGCTAAAGGAAAACCCCATAAAGTGTATAAAGTAAACGAGATTTTCGAGACCATTCAGGGTGAAGGCAGTTACACCGGTACTCCTGCTATTTTTCTGCGTTTACAAGGCTGTCCTGTAGGCTGCTCCTGGTGTGATACCAAACAGACCTGGGACATAGATCCGGAGCTGCAATTAAGCCCCGCTGCCATTTTAGAGAAAAAAGCTGATTCGGATCACTGGTGCAGTTTATCTGGTGCCGAAGTGCTGCAGTTGTTTGCCGACAAAGGCTACCGCGCTAAACATGTAGTGATCACAGGCGGCGAGCCTTGTATGTATGACTTAAGGCCTTTGTGTGAGCTGTTACATGAACGTGGTTTTTCTACGCAAATTGAAACCAGCGGTACCTTTGAAATTCTGGCGCCCCAAAGTACCTGGGTCACAGTATCACCCAAAGTGAATATGAAAGGTGGCTATGAAGTACTGCGTACAGCGCTGGAGCGCGCGAACGAAATTAAGCATCCGGTAGCTATGGAAAAACATATCGACGAGCTACTGGAACTGCTGCAAGACCTGGATTTAACCAATACCTTGGTGTACTTGCAGCCTATCAGCCAAAAAGCCAAAGCCACTCAGTTGGCTATTGAGTTCTGTAAACAATACAACTGGCGTTTAAGTGTGCAAGTGCACAAGTATCTTGGCATTAACTAACAAAAAACTAGCTAATTTCCTCCAGACTGTCTTCCAGCCAGAGTTCCAGATCTTTGGCTGTTTCAGCGAGGTCCTGTTTCAGCCACTGACGTTTTAAGTGAGGCGTCAGTGGTAACAACTCCATCCAGCGTGATACCAGCCAGCATAAGTTGTGTGGTTCTGGTTGAGGGTAGAGTGTGGCCAGTTCAGGATACTGTTTAAAAACCAGTTGTAATTTTTGCCACAACAGCTGTTGCTCCGCGCTGGTGTTTTGCGCGGTCCAAAATGGGATCGGCGTCAGCTCTGCTGCATGCAACTGATCATATTCCTGCCACCTTTTGCTTATTTGGTAACGTCCGGTTCCTTCGACTGTGATACCAAGTAAACCATCGGGTAATTGTTCAAAATCAACAATAGAAACCAGTGTGACTTCAGGACAAATTCTGTCCTGATGATGCTGGCTCACCAAAGGATTAATACTGGCGATGGCAAAAGGCCTGGTGCCGCTACTGGCTTCTTTCATCAGGCGTAAATAACGGGGTTCAAATAAACGCAGACGCATTCTGCCTTCGGGCAGCAGCAAGGTATTGAGTGGAAATAAAGCTATTGTTGGGTTCATAACCGCATGTCGTTAACTACTCTGCGGTTATGTACGCTGGCGTTGTTGCTTTAGATTAGTCTTTGACTGTTCTTATTGGATCATCTTTTAATTTAGGGATTTTTAAGCCCAGTTCCCTGCCTCTGTTGCGGGCATAATAAGTGCAGCCAACAAACATCAGGCAGGAAAACAGCAGCTCCAGTAGCGCCAGATAAAACTCTGTGCCGGAACTTACCCACAAGTGGGTCAGGCTGTGGATCATATACAGCATTACAATAAAATTTGCCCAGGCAAAGGTATAAGCTTTGCCGGTGATCATACCCCAAAGTGGGAACCACAAAGGTGTCCACAACAGAGCAAGCAGAACTTTGGCGCTGCCAAGCTCCGGCGGTGCTAACCATAAAACCCAGAGAGGGATGAGTAGAAAAAGCCCGCTAAAACCAAGACGGCCAAGCCAAAGATAAAGGCGGGTGGAGGAGGCCATAGCTACAGAAGAATGTGTCATAAAGTACTGAATCCGGAAGTTTTTAATGCGATAGCAGCTAATGCCAAACGTTTGCCAAATTGAACAGCCAGTTGATGTTCATCTTTACTTAACTTGTCTGAACCAGACAAACCACTCACATGACTTGGACCATAAGGAGTACCACCTGTTTGAGTATGATGCAATTCTGGTTCAAGGTAAGGTAGCCCAACAATCAGCATACCGTGATGCAACAAAGGTAACATCATACTGAGTAAATTGGCTTCATTACCGCCATGCATACTGCCGGAGGAGGTAAAAACACCAGCAGGTTTGTCCATTAACGCGCCTTTAAGCCACAGGCTACTGGTGTTATCCCAAAAGGCTTTCAGAGGGGCCGCCATATTGCCAAAGCGCACAGGGCTGCCAAAGGCAAAGCCATCAGCGGCGAGTAAATCCTGCTCTGTCACATGCGGATGCATACCCACAGCAGAGCCATCCAAAGCTGGCACTGTGCGTAGTATCACATCTGCGCCTGCTTGCTGGGCACCAATAGCAATTTTTTCAGCTAAAGCCGCAACAGAGCCGTGGCGGGAATAATACAAAATTAAAAGCTGAACACTCATGCCAGCAGTGCCAGCATTTTATCGGCAGGACGAGCTATCACTGCTTGGTTCCCCACCTGCAGTACAGGCCGTTCCATCAACTTTGGGTGCAGCACTATAGCTTCAATCAGTTGCTGTTCCGACAAAACAGGGTTTGCCAGATCCAGCGCCTTGTATTCATCTTCCTTACTGCGCAATAAATCACGCACAGGTAACTGCAGCGCTTTGAGTAACACAGTCAGCTCATCTGCAGATAAAGGTTGCTCCAGATAATAACGAACTGAAAAATCTTTACCGCTTTGCTCCAGTAGAGCTAATGCTTCACGACTTTTTGAACAACGATTGTTGTGATACAGCGTAATCATAAATAGTGCCTTGAGTTTATAAACGTTTCAGACGGTTTAATTCGGTTTGCCATTGTTTTTTCTTAGCTTCAATCCGTCGGTTTTCTAAGCTGTTATTTGGCTCCAGATGATTTAATGCCTCGTTTAAATCATCAATAGCTTTAGGGTAGATTGCCATTTGGTAATACACATCAGCTCTGGCTTCGTAGTAACGCGCAAAATCTTCCATCGCTTTGTAGGTATCTGCCAGCATTTCATAGGCTGGGAAAAGATCATCTTTGTAATAAAGTAAATTGCGCAGCAAGTGAACAGCCAGTCGGTAGGCTTTTCCCTGAATAGCCGCATTGGCATAATTCAGTGTCACCACCTGATTGTTTGGTTTGAGTAAATACTGTTGCTCCAGCATGGTCATTGCTTGTTCAGTTTTGCCTTGTGCTAGCAGAATGTCAGTGTAAGCATCTATGTAATACAAATTATCTGGTTCTTGCTGACGCAGCTTAGTGATAATTTGATCCGCTTTCCCCACTTGCTTGTCATCAAAATAAGCTAAAGCCAGACCATACTGGTTGGCCTTGGTATTGCCGCCTGGTTCTGCCAGTTTACGCAAAAAATAGCTTTGTGCATCTTTGGTTTTGTAGTGATAGCGTGCCATCACCCGGGCTTTGGCCAGAGCATAATCCTGACTGTCTGCAACAAAACGTTTAGGGTATTGTTCCGCCCTTAAGCGTGAGTCGGCAACCCGGGATTGTGACAAAGGGTGAGTGTATAAAAAAGCCAGCTGAGTATTAGCAAAACGGCTTTTTTCCGCCAGCTTGTTAAAAAACTCAGGCACAGCATAAGGGTTGTAGCCTGCATCGGCCAGCAGTTGAATACCTATACGGTCTGCTTCTTGTTCGTTACTACGGGTAAAATTAATCGCACTTTGCTGTGCCAGCCCCTGAGACGCCATAATCCCGGCCATGCCTGCTTCAGGATTGACTGTCGCCAGCAAAATTGAACCTAAAATACCAGCAAGTGTTAATGGCCCGTTTTGTGAGCGGGCTTCGACAGAACGGGCTATATGGCGCTGCGTGACGTGAGAAATTTCGTGTGCTATTACCGAGGCAAATTCACTTTCACTGTCTGAAACAGCCAGAGTTCCGGTATGGGACGCTATATTGCCGCCGAGCGTGGCAAAGGCGTTAATGTTCTTATCATTGACCCAATAAAACCGAAACGGAAATTTGACGTCCTGAGCTTTAGCCACCATTTGGTTGCCCATGGAGTTCAGGTATTCGTCGAGTAAGGGGTCATATACCATAGGCAGCTGGCTTTTGGTTTGACGCATCATCACATCGCCCAACTGTTTTTCTTTGTCAGGCGTTAAGGTTGAAAAGGCATTGCCGCCAATATCAGGCAAAGCAGTGTTTGCCTGCACTGCGTTTACGGAGGCCAGAGCTAAACATAAACTGAACAGGCTCAGTTTCACGAGTTGTGTTTTTACTGCAAATTGCTTCATTTATTTTTTGAACTCAGTCATACCGGCTTTAAACACAGGCAATTTTAATTCACTTGGTCTGCTTACCCCAGCTTTTTTTGATAAATCTGCAACCAAAGCAAAGAGATAGATCATCTCTATATTTGTGCCATGGTGTTTAACAAAGCAAAGGTAAAACAGAGTCTACAGTGGTTCAGTTAAATGTTGGTAAGCCACTGATTAATTTCATTGTCTTTGGCAGAAAAAAACCGACGAAGTTCAACACAATCTGTTTTTTAACAGAACGCAGAGCTTACCCCGTTAAAGAGAAGCTCTGCGATACTATTAAAAACTCAGGCTAAGTCCCAAAGAAACTGAGCGGGGCAAAGCAGGTTCAAAAGCACGTCCATTGGCCTGATTAACGACAACAGCTCCGACATAGTTTTTATCGGTCAGATTGTCCAAACCCAACCAGTAGCGCAGTTGCATAGAGGACAAGCTTGATTCACCCATCAGTTTCAGGTGGTACACAGTAGAAGAGGGCGCAAATAACAGGTTTTGATCGCTGGTTGCTACTTTGCTGCGATACAAAGTGTCCAGTTGCAACAGCCATTCTGAACTTTGCAATGGCATCCAGCTGATTTGCCACTGAGCCTGTTGCTTAGCGACACCTGGCAGTAACTTACCGTCCAGATCACCCTGCACAAAACTGGCATTGAGTTGAGTCAAAGTCCATTGATGTTGCCATGAAGCAGAAGCAAACCATAAGGCTGATAATTCGACCCCGGTGCGTTTAGTTTCGCTGGCATTACGGTAGCTGGTGCGACCGCCAAGCGACTGATCCACCACTAACTCATCTTCACTTTCAACTAAAAACACAGCCACACTGGAACGCCAGTTATTTTGCTGCCATTTATTCCCCAGTTCCCATTGCTGATTAGTGCTGGCTTTGAGGTCGAGATTCAGACCATCGCCATTACTCTGGTAGGCCATTTCAGTAAAGGTTGGGGTTTCAAAACCACGACCGGCACTGATATACCAGGATAAATGCTCAGTCTGGGCAAAATTAAGGGCTAAAGCTGCAGAGGTTTTGGCAAAAGACGTGGAACCGCTGTCATCCGGGTTTTGTGCTGTGATATAAAAATCTGTCACATCAAAATCCAGTTCAGAGTGTCGTACTCCGCCGCTTAATTGCCAGGCAGAGCTTAAATCCAGCACAAAACGGCTATACAAATCAGCTGACTGCACTTCACCTTCTTCATCGCGGCGTAAATCTCCTTGTATGCCCTGATTATTGACATAACCCCGGCGTTCGTCTGTGCTTTGTTCCAAAGCGCCGCCGATACTGAAACGAAGCTGCTCCAATTGCCAGCTGTACGACGCATCCAGTCCCTGATAGGGCCGGCTCAAATCAACTACACCACCGGCTGAGGTTGGGGCTATGCCATCAAAACCTAAGTATTGACCCACATCACGTTGACCAGACCAGGCTGCCAGACGCCAGCTTTGCTCCGCCAATTGTTGCGACAGGTTCAGACTCCATTGCTGTTGTTTGGTAAATTTACGGGTATTAAAATTGCGCGCATTGGCCGCAGTCTGGCGAGGATTGTCTTGCCACTCTTGTGCAGTTAAGCCCAATGGATCCTGTAACAGCGGATCATAAGACCAATCGTAGCGCAGCTGTAGTTTGAGCTCATTGTCAAAACTGCTTTGCCATAACCACTGCGCCTGTTGTTTTTTTGCATTGCTGTGGGGGCGAGAGCTTTGTAACTCTGCATTCTTCAGGCTCAGGGACGTCGCATGATTGCCCTGCACCAAAGCGCCTGATAGCAGCTGCTGGCGGGCAAACGGGCTGTGACTTAATTGTACTGAGGCTGAGTTTTCTGTTGGCCAGCGGCTTTGCAGCGCGACTACACCTCCAGCTGCATTACCATACAAGACTGCAAGCGGGCCTGTGAGCACTTCAACGGATGCCAGTTGATCCAGTAACACTGAACTCAATTGGCCCTGACCGTCCGGACTGGACAGCGGAATACCATCCTGCAGCAGGCGAATGCCCCGAATGCCAAAACTGCTGCGACTGCCAAAGCCTCTGGCACTTAAACGGCTGTCCTGCGCATAGTTGGCTCTGCTGTCGGCCTGAATACCTGGAATATGTTGTAATAAAGCGGCGGCATCCATCTGCAGCGAGGGGCTGTTAAAGTCTTTGCGAAAACTACTGGCAGCGCTGCCGAGCCAGGGCGATTGTTGTGCCTGAGCTGTGATCACTATTATTTCGTTCGGGATTTCATCGGGAATTTTATTTTCTTCTGCGCTTAGGGCTACAGAAAAAAAACTGAGCGCTAAAGCGCTCAGTTTAAAAGGTAAATAATTCATTTAGAGAAGGTTCTCATCACTGTGGTGATAAACGTAATAACTTACCGTCATTTTCATCTGTCAGCAGATAGACTGCGCCATCAGGTCCTGCCTGTACGTCACGTATCCGCGAACCGATGCGAATACGTTCTTCGTGGCTGACTTTATCGCCCGTCAGTTCTAAACGAACCAATTGACCAAATTTAAGTGAGCCAACTAACAGGTTGTTTTGCCAGCCATTTATTTGACTGCCGGTATAAAAACTCATACCACTAGGGGCTATAGATGGCACCCAGTAATGCAATGGTTGTTCTAAACCTGCTTTGGTTTTGTTGCCTATTACACCACCGCCGTATTCCTCACCATAGGTGATCACAGGCCAGCCGTAGTTTTTACCAGCAGTAGCGATATTAATTTCATCGCCACCCTGAGGACCATGTTCATGAGTCCATAACAGGCCGGTTTGTGGGTGAATGGCAGCGCCTTGAATATTGCGATGACCATAAGACCAGACATCGGCTTTGGCATCAGCCTGGGTTGCAAAAGGATTACCAGCAGCTGCTGAGCCATCTTTATTTACTTTGACCACTTTACCAAAGTGACCTGACAATTTTTGAGCGTCATCACGACGTGAGCCCCGATCACCCAAAGTGATAAACAATTCACCGGCAGGGGTAAATACCAGACGGCCACCGTAATGGTGGTTGCTGTTGATGGCTTCAGCCTGTCGGAAAATCACCTTCACTTCTTTTAATGTCTGGCCATCCAGTATTGCGCTGGCCACAGCTGTTGCATTGACATCGCCATCGCGAGGTTCACTGTAACTGATGTAGATCATTTTATTTTTGGCAAAATCCGGATCCAGTACCAAGCCTAATAAACCACCCTGACCTTTGGCGTGAACAGCTGGAACACCTTGAATAGGCTCACTTTTTTCACCAGTTTTGCTAATGTAGCGCAAAGTGCCTGTGCGCTCTGTAACCAGGAAGGAGCCGTCTGGCAAAAACTGCATGGCCCATGGGTGACTGAGTCCGGAGGATAGCGTTTGCATGTCCAGAGTCACTTTTTCAGTTTTTAAAGATTCGGCCAACAGAGGTTGAGCGGTCAGACTAAGGCCTACAATCAGGCTGAGCAGGGACAGTTTATGCATACAACAGATCCTTTTTTAAACAAATTAAAAAATTGAGCATAATGGATACCGAAAAAAAGTACCGAAAATGCGGCTGTTATCCAGATGGACGGGATTAACGGAGTTAAGCCTGACCTTTCAGGTAAGCTAACACTACATCATGGTGATTGCTGGTTTTGAAGTCATCAAAGACTTTGCTGACTGTACCATCCTGTTCTACTAAAAAACTAATACGATGAATACCGTCGTAAATCTTGCCCATAAATTTCTTTTCACCCCAAACCCCAAAGGCTTCAGCTGCGTTGTGATCTTCATCACCCAACAAGGTAAAATTTAATTGCTCTTTTTGTTCAAATTTAGCCAGACGGGCAGGGGCGTCGATGCTGATCCCCACAACCTGAACCTTGTATTGTGCAAGCTGTGTTTTGCTGTCACGTAAGCCACAGGCCTGAACTGTGCAACCTGGCGTCATGGCTTTAGGGTAAAAGTACACCAACACACGGCTTTGTTTTAACAAAGTGCTGAGTTGTACTATCTGCCCTTTTTGGTCTGGCAAACTAAAATCCGGTGCTTGTTGTCCTGCTGTTAATCTGTTCATGGGGTTTCACTTTTCCTTTAATTAAAGCTGGGCTTCAAAACGCCCTGTCAGTTGAAGCTGGTCAAGTAATGCAAACAGGTCCTGCTTAATCAGCTCAACTTGTGCACCTTGTGGCAGTTGTACCGTCATAGTGCAATGGTTTAAAAGCTGTTGAGTCTCAGCCTGGGTTAAAGTTTCGGTGCGCAGTGCACCTATATAAATCTGGTGATTGGCAAGCAAAGTCGCAATGGCGCCTAAAGTGCCTACTTTATCCTTACCTGTGTATTCCAGCACATAATGTGCACTGACCGCTGCGGTTGGCTGAGCAGATGTACGTTTGGTCATGGTCAGCAGATCAAGTTCAAAACCTAATCCAGGCAATAAATGTTCAATACGGCTGATGGCCACTGCATCACCGGATAACAACATAATAAAAGTGAATTCATTACCAAAAATAGCCATACGACTATCGACTATATTGCAGTTACAGTCTGTAACCAGGCGGGCAAGACGGCTGACCAGCCCTGTTCTGTCTGCACCTATTGCAGTGACGACCAATTGTTGTGGCATGCTAAGTTGATGTCTCTGAATGAAAAACGGCTGCGAAGTTTAGCATATTTAGCGTAAATTTCACCTGTGTGACAGTCCCTTGCTTGTGTTTGTTGTCGTGCGTCATTACCATAGGCAGCCTGAAAATTATGGAGCCTTTAGCATGTTTAGCGGAAGTATTGTTGCTTTGATCACCCCTATGGATCCTGATGGTGCTGTGGACTATGGCAGCCTGAAGCGGCTGGTAGACTTCCATCTGAACAATCAGACCGACGCTTTGGTGATTATGGGCACCACTGGCGAATCCGTGACTTTAAGTTTTTCCGAACAATTAGCAGTGCTCAAGGCGGTTTTGGCTCAGGTCGATGGTCGCATTCCTGTGATCGCGGGCAATGGCTCGAACTCCACTGCTGATGCGGTGGAGAAGACAAAAATCTTATCCACATTACCAGTAGCAGGTTTTTTAACAGTCACACCTTATTACAACAAGCCGATGCAAAAAGGTATGCTGGCGCATTATCAGGCTGTTGCTGCATCTACAGACAAGCCTGTTATTTTATATAACGTGCCTGGCCGTACCGGCGTGGATTTGTTGCCGGAAACTGTGGCCGAACTGGCGAAAACCCCGAACATTGTTGGTATTAAAGAAGCTACTGGCTCTATGCAACGTCTGGCTCAATTGCAGGCTTTGTGTCCGGCAGATTTTTTATTATTCAGCGGCGACGATGCCAGTTGCTGTGAATTTATGTTAAAAGGTGGTCATGGCGTCATTTCGGTGACCACCAATATAGCGCCAGCTTTAATGGCTCAGATGTCAAAAGCAGCGATAGAAAAAAATACAGAATTGGCTCAGCAGCTCGATCATAAGCTTCAAGGCTTACATCATCAGTTGTTTATTGAAGCCAATCCTATTCCGAGTAAGTGGGCGCTGCTGAAGATGGGGTTAATTGCTGATGACATGGCAAGATTACCTTTAACCCGATTGGAACCAATTCATCAAAGCGTAATCGAACAAGCGCTGAAACAAGCCCAGATTAATGTGTAGGAGTTTTATAGTGCAGTATTGGATCCCGGCAAGCTTAGTTGCCTCTTTGTTTATATCTGGTTGTTCTTTGTTCCCTGAAGATGTTGCTGAGCAAGCTACAGAGGCGAAACCAGTGGCTGAGTTAAAAGTACCAACCGGATTGGTTGCAGCGAAAAAACCTGCACAGTTCGATATTCCTGCTGCTCCAAACGCCCCTGTGACGGAAGTGGAACTGAAATCACCTATGCAGGTGCTGGCACTTGCGACCAATAGCAGGGTAGAGGAAGAAGAGAAAGAAGCCCGGATTTGGTTTGAACGTTCGGAGTTTACCGGCGAGTTATTACCTTATCTGAGAAAGAATGTTCAGGATTTTGGTACAGAGAAACAAATCGAAATCACACAGAAAGATCAGGACGCTTTAGTTTTTGAAACAGGTTGGGTCAGCCGTTTTGAAGAAGAAGGTTTTTGGCTGTGGAAAGATATGGTGGAAAAAGAGCA
The DNA here is from genome assembly GCF_029269265.1 of Rheinheimera sp. 1928-s. Taxonomy (GTDB): domain Bacteria; phylum Pseudomonadota; class Gammaproteobacteria; order Enterobacterales; family Alteromonadaceae; genus Pararheinheimera. The sequence continues at coordinate 171,641 of NZ_JARIXP010000004.1, read as the reverse complement.
AAGCCGTTTTCTGGTGGTTCTTGAACCTAAAAGTCACGGTCGTTCTGTAGGCCTTCGGGTACAGTTGCTGGAGCATCGCTTTATTGACAATGACACTAAATTGTCTGCGCTAGCGCAAAAACGTGAAGAAGTGTACTTCCTCAATCGTTTGGTGGATAAAGTTGCGACGGTAGAACTGGCACAGATCAGACTGAAGAAAGCTCAATCCCGTCAGATCACCCTGACTACAGGATTTGATGCTGAAGGTAACGCTGCTATGTTGACAGGCCAGCCTATTGATTCTGCCTGGTCACAATTAGAACTGATGTTTGAACAGAACGGTTTTTTGGTGAACGATCTGGACAGAACCAATTACACTTTCTTCCTGACTTATCAGCAGCCTGAAGCTGGTTTCTGGGACTCCTTGTGGGGCAGTCAAGAAACTATAGCAGTGCCTTTAACACCAGGTGACTATCAGTTAGTGTTGTCAAAGACTCAGGTTGGAACCAGTCTGAGCTGGCGTGACAGTTCAGGAAAAGCATTTACAGCAGACCAAGTCACGGCCTTGCATCAGACTCTGGTGCAAATTATTAGAAAAGATAATATAGACCTGTAACAGCTCTGGACAGGCAAAAGGTGATCGCACTGACGGCTGTTTTTATTTGCACCAGGTCACAGTGCAGAAAAAGTGACGGATCTGTGTGAGATCGAAGCCTGAAACAGAGTCCAAAAAACCACCTGCGGGTGGTTTTTTTATGTAGATGGAAGGACTGTATGTCGCAAATGTCGGCCACAGTGTTGCGACTAGTGATGCCTTCCTTAACTCTAGTCGCACAGCAAGCAAATAAAGCTGACCTGCCCAAGCCATGCAGGAAGAATAAAATAACGCTATGATTAGGCTGAATTTAATCACTTTCATAAGCAAATAAAGGACAGCAAATGCTTGATGTGCAGGATTACCTGAAAATTTTTATCGGCATCATTGCTATCTTAAATCCTTTGGGTGCTTTGCCGATGTATTTGTCTTTAACTGCGGATCACAGTGAGCAGGACAAAAAACAGGTAGCGATGACAGCAGCCAAAGCTGCTACTGTGATTTTATTGGTCACGCTGTTTTTCGGTGAGTTTATCCTTGGTTTTTTTGGTATTTCGGTCAATTCATTCAGGGTTGGCGGTGGTATTTTAATTCTGCTGATGGCAATTTCGATGCTGAACGCTCAGACCAGTGGTGCCAAAAGTACCGAAGCGGAGCGACTGGAAGCAGCACAAAAGTCCTCTATTGCGGTGGTGCCGCTGGCGATGCCAATGCTGGCAGGTCCGGGCGCTATCAGCTCTGTTATTTTGTATGCCAACAGAGCTGACGGTTGGCTTCATTACCTGATAATTTCAGCAGAAATACTAGTTGTTGGTATTCTGTTGGCGATCCTGATGCGCTTATCAGGTAAAATAGCGCGCAGATTAGGGCAAACCGGGATGAATATTATCACCCGGGTGATGGGGCTCATTTTGGCGGCTATTTCCATTGAGTTTATCAGTCTTGGCTTAAAGGGTATTTTCCCTGTTTTAGCTGGTTAAGAGTATTAGCAGGTTAAGGGTAAAAGATGAGATTACTTAGTGCTGTGTTATGTTTTATATCGTGCCTGAATGTTGCGCACGCAAAACAATTAACTGATTTGTATCAGGCCGTAGTGCCAGCAGGTCAAAGCCAAAGTGCCTGGCAACAACAGGCTCTGGCGCAGGTCTTGGTGAAAGTGACAGTCAATCCTCAAGTGATTGAACAGGCTTCTATCAAAGCCGAGCTGAAAAATGCCGGTAACTATATTAAAACCTTTGCTGCTGTCAGCTCAGAGCAGGGACCTGCATTAAAAGTAGGACTGGACGAGCAAAAAGTGCAACAGTTGTTAAGTCAGCATCAGATCGCGATTTGGGGCAGCCGACGGCCAGCCATAGTACTCTGGGCAGTGGAGCAAACCTCTGAAAGCCGGGTATTTATGCAAGGCGCAGTTCATCCGGTACTGGCTCATTTACAGCAACAGGCATCGGCCATTGCTTTGCCATTGGATCTACCAACAGCAAGCGACACTTATGTGCCACCTTTATCTCAAGACGAAGTTTGGGCTGGTAATTGGTTGCTGATTGAGCAAGCTAGTTTGCCATTTAATGCCGATCAAACACTGATCTTGTTGTTTGACCAGCCTTCCGCAGCTCAATACCGATTGACCTGGCAAGGTTATGAAGCAGGCCAATTGGTCAGCAATGAGTTACTGGCGAGCTCACAACAGGAATTAGCCAGTCAGTTTTTAACCGATTTAACGGCGCAACTTGCTGGCAAATTTGCCGTTCAACTAGGCAGCCAACAGGGCCAAACCGAACTGGAACTGGATATCGAAGGCCTCACTAATTTCGTGGATCAGGTCAAGGTCCAACAGCTACTGAGCGCCATGTTGTCGGTAAAACAAGTGACAGTGCAGGAGCGTAAAGCCGATTTATTGAAGTTTAAAGTGCAACTGGCGGCAGACCGCAGTGCTTTTATTAACTCTTTATCGCTGGAACGTCGTTTCCAATCGCTGCAAACCCAGGCTGAGCAAACAACCCCAATTGAAACAACAGATGCAGCGGACGAGCTGTTTTCTGAAATGGCTGCGGAAATGGCGACAGAAGTTGCAGAACCGCAGCAAGAAGCTCTGCCTGCTGTATTACGTTACAGGTATGTTCCGAACTAATGATTCCAATGCAATACACTCTGGCCGTGACTCTGCCGGAAGACGAAACCCTTGATACCTTCTATGGGGCTGAAACCAGCCCTGTAGTGGGTTACATCAAACACTTTCTAACCACTCCTTTTGAACACCGCCTGCCTGTGTATTTATTCGGTGCCAGTGGCAGCGGTAAATCGCACTTGTTGTACGCCGCTTGCGTGCAGGCGCAGGAGCTGGGCTTGACTAGCCAGTTGTTGAGTCTGGAAGATTTTAAGGCCTGGAGTCCAAGGATTTTGGATCAACTGGAAGAGCTGGATCTGGTTTGCCTGGATAATATTCAGGCCATAGCAGGGGATCTTAGCTGGCAAGTGGCGGTGTTTGATTTATACAATCGCATGACAGAGCAGGGTAAAGCTTTGATTATTGTCGCTGATCAGGCTCCGACTGAATTGGGTATCACCTTGCCTGATTTGGTGTCTCGCTTGCAGGCCTGTACCAGTTTTCAGCTGCGTTTATTAGGTGATGAAGACAAACAAAAATTGTTGCAACAAAAAGCCCGTTTACGTGGCATGGAACTGCCGGATGAAGTGGCACGGTTTTTACTGAACCGTCAGCAACGTGATATTCGTGAACTGGTGCAAATTCTCGATTTACTGGATAAAGCCTCGATAGTGCATCAGCGTAAGCTGACCATCCCTTTTGTCAAAGATATGCTGAGCTTATCTCACTGATTTTTCGTCCTTTGAACTAAAAAAAGCCTTATTTTACGCAAGCTCTGAGCGTAAATCTGGTGTATTATTGCCACCTTTTTATACGACTTATCTACCCGAAGTAAATGCTGCTGCAGCCGACAAAGCTGCCGCTTCAGGTACCAAGGGGATTAACGCTGGTCTGAGGATAGCGATGAACTTAACCGCCATTTTAGAAGAAGCCTTACAGGCAGTCGCTGTAGCGAACGATATCAATGCACTGGAAGACGTGCGTGTGGCCTTTATGGGCAAAAAAGGCAGCATCACTGAGTTGCTGAAATCTTTAGGCGCCATGGATCCGGAGACCCGCAAAACTGCCGGTCAACAGATCAATGACTTAAAACAACAAGTGCAGGATGCGTTAAACACTAAACGTGACCAGATGCAACAGGCTGAACTGGCACAAAAACTGTCAAAAGAGCAGATTGATGTGACGTTGCCAGGCCGTGCTTTAGAAGCCGGTGGTCTGCACCCTGTAACCCGCACCATTCGCCGTATTGAAAGCTTTTTTGGTGAATTGGGTTTTGAAGTTAAACATGGCCCGGAAATCGAAGATGATTTCCATAACTTTGATGCACTGAATATTCCAACGCATCACCCGGCCCGTGCTGATCACGACACCTTTTATTTTAATCCTAAGCTGATGCTGCGTACTCAGACCTCTGGTGTGCAAATTCGGACTATGGAAACAGAACAGCCACCGCTGCGGATCATTTCCCCTGGCCGTGTGTATCGTAATGACTACGATCAAACCCACACCCCTATGTTCCATCAGGTGGAAGGTTTGATGGTCGATAAAAACGTCAGCTTTACTGAACTCAAAGGTATTTTGCACGACTTCCTGAATAACTATTTTGAAGAAGACCTGCAAATCCGTTTCCGTCCGTCCTTTTTCCCTTTTACTGAACCTTCAGCTGAAGTGGACGTGATGGGCAAAAACGGCAAATGGCTGGAAGTATTAGGCTGCGGCATGGTGCATCCAAATGTATTACGTTCTGTTGGCATCGACCCTGAAATCTACAGCGGTTTTGCTTTTGGTATGGGCGTTGAGCGTCTGACCATGTTGCGTTATGGCGTAACAGACCTTCGTTCATTCTTCGAAAACGATCTGCGTTTTCTAAAGCAATTCAGATAAGCGGGAGCAGATAATGAAATTCAGTGAATCCTGGTTACGTGAGTGGGTCAACCCGCAGTTATCGACCAATGAGTTAGCAGAACAAATTTCGATGGCCGGTCTGGAAGTCGACGGTGTCGAGCCTGTTGCCGGTGAGTTTAGCGGTGTAGTAGTGGGCCACGTGGTTGAATGTGGTCGTCACCCGGAAGCCGACAAGTTACAAATCACCAAAGTCGATATCGGCACTGGTGAACTATTAGATATCGTCTGTGGTGCAGCCAACTGCCGTCAGGGCTTAAAGGTTGTGGTTGCGACAGTAGGCGCTGTATTGCCTGGCGATTTTAAAATTAAAGCTGCTAAGTTACGTGGTCAGCCATCGAACGGTATGTTGTGTTCTTTATCTGAGCTGGGTATGGCGGAAAGTTCAGAAGGTATTATTGAACTGCCTGCGGATGCGCCGCTGGGCCAGAACATTCGTCAGTACCTGACGTTAGACGACAATGCCATTGAAGTGGATTTAACGCCAAACCGTGCTGATTGTTTAGGCTTAAAAGGTTTAGCCCGTGAAGTAGGCGTGTTGAATAACTTAGACGTCAAACAACCTGACATTGCCGCTGTTGCCGCAACAATCAGCGATGTGAAAGCTATTCAGTTATCTGCTCCACAGGCTTGTCCACGTTATTTAGGCCGTGTTATTCGCAACATCAACACAGCTGCGGTTACGCCACTTTGGATGGTGGAAAAATTACGCCGCTCTGGTATCCGTTCTATTGATGCGGTGGTGGATGTCACCAACTTCGTCTTGCTGGAGCTAGGTCATCCAATGCATGCTTTTGATTTAGCAAAAATCGAAGGTGATATCGATGTGCGTATGGCCAAAGAAGGTGAAAAGCTAACTCTGTTGGACAGCAACGAAGTCACGTTAAAAGCCAATACGCTGGTGATTGCCGATAGCCAAAAAGCACTGGCTATGGCCGGTATCTTTGGTGGTTTGCACAGTGGTGTAACCAAAGACAGCAACGACATTTTCCTTGAGAGCGCATTTTTCTCTCCGGTTGAAATGGCAGGTGTAGCTCGTCAATACGGTTTGCACACTGATGCTTCACACCGCTACGAGCGTGGTGTTGACCCAGAATTGCAACGTACTGCGATGGAAAGAGCAACAGCATTGCTGCTCGCTATTGTTGGTGGTGAAGCTGGCCCTGTGGTGGAAGCTGTGTCAGAAGCGCACGTGCCAAAAGCAGCTCAAATTGCGTTAACCCGCACTAAGCTGGACCGTATTTTAGGCATTTCTATTGCAACCGAGACAGTCACTGAAATTTTCCAGCGTTTAGGGATGCAGGTTCAGGTATCAGGTGACGAGTGGCAGGTGACAGTACCAAGCTACCGTTTTGATATCTCTATTCCTGAAGATTTAATCGAAGAAGTAGCTCGGGTTTATGGCTACAACAATATTCCTAATGTAGCACCACAAGCAGCGCTTGCGATGAGCAAACATCAGGAAAGCCGTATTTCTGTGCACAGCTTACGCGATTTGTTAGTGGCCCGTGGTTATCAGGAAGCTATTACTTACAGTTTTGTTGATCCGAAAGTGCAGGAAACTTTGTTCCCGGGTCAGACTGCTCTGGTGCTGCCAAATCCAATTTCGGTGGATATGTCAGCGATGAGATTAAACCTGTGGCCAGGTTTATTGCAAGCTGTGCAGTACAATCAGAATCGTCAGCAGACCCGTATTCGTTTGTTTGAATATGGCCTGAAGTTTATTCCGGATGCAAATGCTGAAGGTGGTGTGCGTCAGGTACCGGTTTTAGGTGGTGTTATTGTTGGCAGTTATGGCAACGAACACTGGACCATCGCAGAGCGGGCCGTTGATTTTTATGATATTAAAGGTGATGTGGAAGCGCTGTTAAGCTGCACTTCAGCTACAGAGTGTTTTACTTTCGCTACAGGTCAACACAGCGCCTTACATCCGGGTCAAACGGCTCAGTTAAACCGGGATGGCAAAGCTGTAGGTGTGCTTGGCGCCTTGCATCCGGAAGCGGAACGTAAATTGGGTATTAAAGGCAAAGCCTTTTTATTTGAAGTAGAACTTGAAGCATTTGGTGATAAACACATTGTTTTAGCTCAGGAAACTTCAAAATACCCTGCAAACCGTCGCGATTTAGCTATTGTTGTGAAATCTGATGTGCGTTTTTCAGATATCCTTGCTACTATTAGAAAAGTTGGCGGAAATCAATTAGTTGACCTAAAATTGTTTGACGTCTACACAGGGCAGGGTGTCGCTGAGGGCTATAAGTCATTAGCAATAGCTTTAACCTTGCAGGACAAGGCGCGAACGCTTGAAGATAAAGATATCCAACAGGTTATCTCTTCTGTGGTCGAGGTGCTGAGCAAAGAGTTCAACGCAACGTTGAGGGATTAAGAATGGCGCTTACCAAAGCCGATTTAGCAGAACGTTTATTTACCAAGTTTGGCATCAGCAAGCGCGATGCAAAATTAATAGTCGAATCTTTTTTTGAAGAGATCCGCATTGCTTTGGAAGCAGGCGACCAGGTAAAACTGTCAGGTTTTGGTAATTTTGACCTGCGAGTGAAAAACCAAAGGCCAGGCCGTAACCCAAAAACAGGTGAAGATATTCCAATCTCTGCCCGTTGTGTGGTGACCTTCAGACCAGGCCAGAAGTTAAAAAGCAGAGTCGAAGTAGGCACCGCCAAGAAGTAATGTCTTATTTTGTCGTTAAAAAAGGAGTGTACCTTGCGGGCACTCCTTTTTTCATTGTAAAAACCCCGGCTTACCCATGTTTAGTCTAACCAGAGTGGTCAGAGCAACAATTCTGTCCTGCAGCGAACTCTTCGACCATTTCTTTGTGCTATCACTACAGAGTTTTTGCACAGAAAATCACAAGTTTTAATAAATTCAATAAATTGTAAAAAATTTATAATAAATATATAACTTTAATATAAAGAATAAACTTCATGCCTTGCTAAGTTTGGAGCCGCAGGATGCAACTTCACATCATGGACTTCAAAATTCTTACAAGGTACACATATGAAAAATAGAAACAAAGTACTGTTACTGGGAACTGCTGGTTGTTTTGCTTTATCCTTAACTTCAGTGGCTGTTGCTGCTGCAGTAGAGGGACCAGAGTTTGTCACTGCTGCCAGTGTTGCTGTAATTGACCCAAGTGACGACAGTACCACCCGTTACATCGTCAAATATAAAGATGGCACCACAGGCACATTGCAAAATGGCGCTCAGTCCGCTCCTGCATTTTCAGTGCAAAGAGCGGAAACCTTTGCGCGTAAGTACAAAGGCAAAGTGATCCGGCACTTAAGTTCAGTCAAATCCAGCGTGCTGGAATTAAATCCACGCCAGTTAAAAGCTATGGTGTCCGACCCTGAAGTGCAGTACATCGAAGTGGATCAAAAACGTTATTTGTTTGACCTGATCACGCCAATGGCGCAAAGCACGCCTTATGGTATTCCAATGGTTCAGGCCAATCAGGTCAGTGATAACAATGCGGCTAACACTCCGGTTTGTGTTATTGACACGGGTTATCGTTTAAATCATGTCGATTTACCGAGTTCAGGCGTGACAGGTTTTGCTTTCTCTGGTCATGGCAGTTGGTCCACTGATGGGAACGGTCACGGTACCCATGTGGCGGGTACTATGGTGGCGCTGAATAACAATGATGGTGTAGTGGGGGTGTTACCTTCAGGTCAGGCTGGTGTTCACATCGTCAAAATATTTAACGACTCTGGCAACTGGACTTTTGCTTCTGATTTGATTGATGGCATTCAGTCTTGTCAGGATGCAGGCGCTAAAGTGGTGAATATGAGTTTAGGCGGCGGCAGTTCCAGCCAGACTGAACAAACCGCCATGACGAATTTCTACAATGATGGTATGTTGCTGATTGCTGCTGCGGGTAACGCCGGTAATACCAGTTTGTCTTATCCTGCGTCTTACAATGCAGTGGTTTCAGTGGCGGCTGTGGATTCAAACCGCAATCTGGCCAGTTTCTCCCAGCGTAACGCTCAGGTGGAATTAGCAGGTCCTGGGGTCGCTGTGAATTCAACCTGGAACAATGGTGGCTACAACAGTATCAGCGGTACCTCTATGGCATCTCCACATGTTGCTGGCGTGGCGGCTTTAGTCTGGAGCAACCATCCACAATGTACAGCGCCACAAATCCGCAGTGCTTTGCAAGTCACAGCACAGGACAGAGGCACAGCAGGTCGTGATAACTCTTTTGGTTTTGGTATAGTGCAGGCCAAAGCTGCTGTAGATTATCTGACAGCCAATGGCTGTAGCGGCGGTGGTGGCGGTAATCCTCCGCCCACAGGTGGCGAGACCTTCACTAACTTGAGTGCCAGCACTGGCAACTGGTTGCGGGGCTCTTACGTGATCCCAGCTGGGGTCAGTAGCTTAACCTTTACCATATCAGGGGGAACTGGTGATGCTGACTTGTATGTGCGCTACAACAGTCAGCCTACAACAAGCCAATACAATTGCCGTCCTTACTTAAATGGCAATGCTGAGCAGTGCACTATCACTAATCCGCAAGCTGGTACCTGGCATGTGGGGATCCGGGCTTATACAACCTTTAGTGGTGTGACTATGAGCTATTCTTATTGATAGAACAGCTTTTTAAGTAACTATAAAAGCTGCGTCATCAGGCGCAGCTTTTGCTGTACTGCAAAAGGCCTGTTCAGGCCATCGTCTTTTCGCCCGATGTTTTATTATCAAAAATTTTCTCTTGCAGTGATCCAATGAACCTGCTGATCTGTAAACAATTCTAGTCATCTCCGTGGTTTTTTCTGTGAGTTCTTATTATGAATATCCAAATCGGTGTCAGTGCTTGTGTGCTTGGGCAAAAAGTACGTTTTGATGCCGGACATAAAGCGTCAGAGTTCTGCAACAGCACCCTTGCTCCTTTTGTATCTTATGTCCCGGTTTGCCCTGAACAGGCCATAGGTTTAGGTGTGCCTCGTCCCGCTATTCGTTTGCAGTTAAATGCTGATCAGCAAGTGAGATTGCTGAACAGCAAAGACAGTAGCATTGATCATACCGATACAATGCTTCAGTTTACCCAAAAGCTGTTGCCAGAGTTGAAGCAACTCTCCGGTTATATTGTCTGTGCCAAGTCACCCAGCTGCGGCATGGAGCGGGTGCGTTTAAATGATCAAAATGGTCATCAGCTGGGCAAGGTTGGAGTAGGGGTTTTTACACAGCAATTGATGCATAGCTATCCCTGGTTACCAGTAGAAGAAGATGGCCGTTTGCTCGACAGCAATTTACGGGAGAACTTTGTTACCCGTATTTTTGCCTGTCACGACTATCAGCAAATGCTGCAATCGGGTTTTACTGTCGGCAAGTTAGTGGCTTTTCATAGTCGTTATAAGTTTTTAGTGATGGCGCATAGCCCAACAGCGTACCGCGAATTGGGTCGCTTAGTGGCTCAGGCGAAACTCTTTGCTCCGGATGAGCTGGCACAGCGTTATTTGCTGGATTTAATGCAGGCTTTAAAACAACAAGCCACCCGCAAACAGCAGGCCAATGTGCTGATGCACTTGCAGGGCTTTTTTAAGAAAATGCTAAGCAGCGAAGCCAAGCAGGAGCTGCTGAAGCTAATCCATAAATACCGTCAGGGCCATCTGCCTTTATTGGCGCCATTGACCTTGTTGCGCCACCATTTGGCGCAGCATCCCCATCATTACGTGGCGGCTCAGCAGTATCTGCAGCCGTTTCCAGATGAGTTAGGATTACGCGCCTGATGAGTAACACCGCATTTTCTCTTGTCTGGTTGCGTAATGACTTACGTGTCTATGACAATCAGGCCTTATATGAAGCCTGTCAGTCCGGCTTGCCTGTAGTTGCGCTTTTCGTGACAACACCTGATAGCTGGCAGCAGCATGTTATGGCACCGATGAAACAAGATTTTATTCGTCGCCGCGTTTTGCAGTTACAAACTGAATTGGCTGCGCTGAATATCCCATTGTTAGCCATTGAAGGCAGCCATTACGCTGCTCTACCAGAGCTGATGCAGCAGTTGATAGACGCGGGCGCAGAAGCTTTATACGGCCACACTGAGTACGAACTGCGTGAGCTTGCGCGTGACCGCAAGGTCAGTGCTACTTTCGCTAATGCGGGTAAAGCCTGTTATTGGTTTGACCGCAAAGCCGTGATGCCGCCGGGGTCCATACTCAGCAAAACCGGCGGCATTTATCAGATCTTTACACCTTTTAAGAAAACCTGGCTGGCGCGTTTACGTGAAATTGGTGTGCGCTGTTTCCCTAAGCCTAAAGCTTTACCAGAAACAAAGCTTCACCTGCCTGAATTACCTCCAATGAAACTAGGAGATGGCAGTTCGCTGGCTTATACAGTAGATGAGCTGCAGGTTCTTGAACAGATGCGCCAGTTCTGCCGGGACAAAGCTGCTTTTTATCAAACAGAACGCGACTTTCCGGCCTTGGATGGTACTTCGTCTTTGTCGGCTTATCTGGCTATAGGGGTTATTTCAGCGCAGCAGTGCATTAGCCGTTTGCAACTGGAAGCCGCTGCAGAGTGGGACAAGGAAAAATCAGGTGCTGCCGTCTGGCTCTCTGAGCTGGTGTGGCGGGACTTTTATCATCATATTCTGATGGCCTTTCCTGATCTGATTAAACACAAAGCGTTTCAAAAGGACACCGATGGTATTGTCTGGCCAAACAATCCACAGCTGTTTCAAGCCTGGTGTGAAGGCAAAACCGGTTACCCTATAGTGGATGCTGCGATGCGTCAGTTGAATCAAACTGGCTGGATGCATAACAGACTGCGCATGATAGTGGCCAGTTTTTTGGTCAAAGATTTACATATCGACTGGCGCTGGGGTGAGCAGTATTTTATGTCCAAGCTGATTGATGGCGACTTTGCAGCCAATAACGGTGGCTGGCAGTGGGCCGCTTCTACAGGCACAGATGCCGCACCTTATTTCCGCATTTTTAATCCTGTCACTCAAAGTGAACGTTTTGACCCGGATGGCGTATTTATAAAACGTATGTTGCCGGAGCTTGCTGATGTACCAAAAAAACAAATTCATTGGCCACATCCGTTGCCACTGTGGAGCGATTATGTCAAACCTATAGTGGATCACAGCAAAGCGCGGCTTCGCACCTTAGAGTTGTTTCATACAGTTAAAAAACCGCAGGATATGCCTGATCATGAATGAGCACCAAACAGCAGAACGGCTGGATAATTTTTTGAGCTTTTACAATAACCTGAGCCAGAACAACTTAAATTCACTGGCTGAGTTGTATGCTGGTAATGTTGAGTTTATTGACCCTGTGCATCATATGCTGGGGTTAGAGCAGTTAGAGCAGTATTTCTCTCATGCTTATGCGCGTTTAAGCAGCTGTCATTTTATCGCTACCTCAAAAATTGCCAATGAAAGTCAGGGGTGCCTGAGCTGGGTTATGACCTTTACCCACGATGCTATTGGTAATGGGAAAGCGATTTCTGTGCATGGATGTTCTGTGTTGCACTGGAATAGCGAAGGTAAAATCGCCTACCACAGAGATTATTACGATTTAAATGAGATGGTGCTGGAGCATATTCCGCTGCTGGGTTGGGTCACTAAAAAAATCAAACAAAAAATGGCAAAGGAAGCGTAGATGAAAATTGCAGTAATAGGTGGCGGTATTTCCGGCATGATCAGCTGGTATTTGTTGCAGCGCCAGCATAATGTCACTGTGTTTGAAGCTGGATCTTACCTCGGTGGTCATACCGCAACTGTAGATGTTACAGTTGAAGGGAAAGACTATGCTGTAGACACAGGTTTTATTGTGTTTAATAACTGGACATATCCGCTGTTTAATAAGTTTTTAGCCGAACTGAAGGTGGAATCACAGCCTACCCAAATGAGTTTTTCGGTGAAAAAAGCCGACACAGGTTTGGAATACAATGGCCATACACTGGCCACTTTGTTTGCCCAGCGCCGCAATCTGCTTCGCCCGTCGTTTTGGCGTATGCTGTTGGATATAGTCAAGTTTAATAAGCTGGGTAAGGAGTTGCTGGAGCAAAATCATCCGGATCTGGATTTACTGATTGACGAGTTTCTGGCTAAACATAACTTAGGCAAAGAGCTACGTAACGACTATTTGTTACCTATGGGCGCAGCCATTTGGTCGTCAGGTTTGGCCGATATGCCGTCTTTTCCACTGCGGTTTTTTCTGCAGTTTTTCAAAAATCATGGGTTACTGAATGTGGCAGACCGGCCGCAGTGGTCGGTCATTAAAGGTGGATCGCGCCAATATGTGCGTGCTTTATTAAATACTCTGGATTCAGAGCAGGTAAAGCTTAATAGTCCGGTGACGTCGGTCAGCCGTGATGCCGAAGGGGTTACTTTGGAATTTACCGATGGGCGCAGTGAACGCTTTGATCAAGTGATCTTTGCTTGCCATAGCGATCAGGCGTTGGCGCTGTTAAAAGACCCAACAGAAGCTGAGCGTCAGGTTTTAGGCGGTATTGCATATCAAAAGAACGAAGTGATTCTGCATACAGACCAACGCATTTTACCCAAACGTAAAGCGGCGTGGGCTGCCTGGAATTACCATCTGACCGATAACGCATCCAGCCATGCGACTTTAAGTTATAACATGAATATTCTGCAGGGCATTGAAGCGCCAGTCACTTTTGTGGTGACGCTGAATCACAGCCATGCCATTGATCAGAGCCGGATTTTAAAACGGTTTCAGTATGACCATCCGGTGTTTAATCACTGCACTATTGCAGCGCAGCAACGGCGCAGTGAAATTAATGGCCTGAACAATAGTTGGTTCTGCGGCGCTTACTGGTACAACGGTTTTCATGAAGATGGCGTACGAAGTGCAGTTGATATAGCTCGTGCCATGGGAGTGGAATTTTGATCGGTCATGCGTTATTAACGGGTGAGGTAGGGCATAAGCGCTATCTGCCCAAAGTACATGGCTTTGACTATCAGGTGCACTATTTCTGGTTGGATCTGGATGAGCTTGAAGATATCCCGGTTAAAGGTTGGTTATGGTCACAAGCACGATTTGCGGCCTGTAGTTATCGCCGCACCGACTATTTGCCTGGCGCCGCAGATTTAACCGAAGCTGTGCGGCAAAAGGTACGGGATTTAGGTTATACAGACACTGTAGCTAAAGTCTGCATGATGAGTCCGTTGGCAAACTGGGGCTATTATTTTAGTCCGCTGACCTTGTACTACTGTTTTAATGCTGCAAAGCAGCTGGTAGCTTTGTTGGCTGAAGTTAGCAATACGCCCTGGAATGAACGGCATTATTATCTGGTGCCTGTAGACGACGCAGAAAAGTCGCATTATCAGCATGATAAAGCCTTTCATGTGTCGCCTTTTAATCCTATGGATATGCAGTATCGCTGGACTGTGCTCGCTGCTGCTGATCAACTGGAATTGAGTATCAGCAATTTTAAAGCAGGGCAGAAAGTATTCAGTGCTTGGTTTCATTTGGTAGCGCAGCCTTTTAGTCGGAACGAGCTTAAGAGCTTACTGATCCGCCGTCCATGGCAAAACGTACAAGTGATGACACGAATTTATTGGCATGCAGTAAAACTGCTAATCAAAGCAGTACCTGTGTATGGCCACCCTAAGTCAAAGGAAACACCAAGATGACGGTTTTGATCACCGAACAATGCCCTTTTCAGAATTTACGCTGGTTTGATAAAACCTGCCGCAAGCTGGTGCTGACGCATTTAAACCAGTTGCACCATGGTGCTATTTTATTGGTCGAAGGCCAGGAAAAAACCCTGCTGGGTGATGCCAAAGGTGAATTGCAATGCACACTGACAGTGTTAGACCCGGATTTTTATCAGAAGATGATGTTTGCAGGTTCTGTCGGGGCAGGTGAATCTTATACGTTAGGGCAGTGGCGCTGTGACAATTTAACAGTGCTGGTGCAACTGATTGCCCGTAATGCCTCTTTGTTGGATAAACTGGAATCAGCATGGGCTCGTTTAAGTAAACCGGCACTAAAATTACTGGACTGGCGCAATCGTAATACCAAAGAGCAATCACGCAAAAATATCTCTGCGCATTACGATTTAGGCAATGCCATGTATCAGCTGTTTCTAGACCCAAGCATGATGTATTCCAGTGCGGTTTATGAAACTGAAAGCTGTACACTAGAGCAAGCTCAGCTGAATAAACTGAAATCTATTTGTGACAAGCTGCAGTTAAAAGAGTCAGATCATCTGATTGAAATTGGCACCGGCTGGGGCAGTATGGCCATTTTTGCCGCTCGTAACTACGGTTGCAAAGTCACCACCACCACCATTTCGCGTGAACAGCATGACTATGCAGCACAACAAATCCGTGAAGCTGGGCTGGAGTCGCAAATTACGTTGTTATTTCAGGATTACCGCGATTTAACAGGCACTTACGACAAACTGGTATCCATTGAGATGATTGAAGCTGTAGGTGATGAGTTTTTAGATCAATACTTTGCTAAATGCTCCAGCTTATTAAAAGAAGATGGTTTGATGGTATTGCAGGCCATCACCATAGCCGATCAGCGTTACAGTCACTATGTCAAAGAAGTCGACTTTATTAAGCGCTATATTTTCCCTGGTGGTTGTTTGCCGTCCATTCAGCGCATGAGCAATGCAGTGGCAAACTACACTGATTTAGTGCTGCGCCAGGTGCAGGATATTGGCCTGGATTACGCCCGTACTTTGCAGGACTGGTGCCATAATTTTATGGCGTCACGTGATAAATT
Organism: Rheinheimera sp. 1928-s; assembly: GCF_029269265.1. GTDB lineage: Bacteria > Pseudomonadota > Gammaproteobacteria > Enterobacterales > Alteromonadaceae > Pararheinheimera. The sequence goes on along the minus strand of NZ_JARIXP010000004.1, from coordinate 156,349 downwards.
ACACCAATTGGGTTATGACGATCAGTTTATCCGGCTCTGGCACTTTTACTTGTGTTACTGCGAAGGTGGCTTTTTGGAAAGAGCCACAAGTGCAGTACATTTAGTCTTCACTAAACCAATGAACAGGAACAAAATCTAACTTTTCGTTGCTTAATAAAGCACGGTCGTTTATAACTTTCTACGGATTAATGTAGTAGAGTCTGTATGACGACCGTGACCACTCCCCAGCCCCAAACTGATATCAGTGTCCTTCACGCTCAACTTCAGCTGTTACAGCAGGAAAATGCCAGACTAAGCTTAATTAATCAGTTTGCCATTGATCTGCATGAGTTGACGGGCGCGGATGACATTCTTAATTATGCTGCGAAGCATGTCGTGGCAGGCTTAGGTTTTGTCGATTGTGCCATTTTTATTCTGGCTACTGATCGGCAAACTCTGGTGCGCAGAGCCGGTACCGGGACCCGCGACTTACCCTCCCATTTAGGTATTGCTGAACTGAAAGTAGGCCATGGTTTGGTGGGGTATGCTGCCAGTACAAAAACCTCTGTATTGGTCTCTGATACCCGGAATGATCCACACTATATAGCGGACTTAGTTCCCAGTTTATCTGAGCTGGTGGTGCCTATCCTGGATGGGGATGAGTTACTAGGCGTGATTGACTGTGAGCATTCTCACATTAATTATTTTACCGTTGAACATCAGCAAGTTCTTGAAGTGGTGGCCTCCATTCTGGCCAGTAAACTCCGAAAGTCGCAGATGCTGGACACCTTAGAGTCGTCGGTCAGTAAACTTGAATACGCAGAACGATTACAAAAAGCCTTATACGAAATTGCCTCTTTCTCTTATTTTGCCAACGACTTCTCCAGCTTCTACAAAAGAATGCATCAGATTGTTAATTCGCTGATTTATGCCCCCAACTTCTTTATTGCTTTGTTTGATGATGAAACCGAATTATTGCAGTTTCCTTACTTTGCCGACACCGAAGACACCTTGCATCCGGATCAGGTGTTTGGCAAAGATGTATTGGAACACAGTCTGACCGGGCATGTATTTCGGACCAATAAACCTCTGCTGATCCTGCGTGAACAAATAGCCGACTTTGAACGAGAGTATGATGTCAATGCGTATGGTTCTGAGCCTGAGGCCTGGTTGGGTGTGCCTTTTCAGTCCAGTGACACTGTGCGTGGTGTGGTGGTAGTGCAAAGCTATGTCGCCAATATTCAGTACACTGAACGTGATCTGGAATTAATGAATTTTGTCTCCCAACATATCTCCAATGCGCTGGAGCGGGTCTTTTCCGAAAAACGATTACAGCATCAGGCGCTGCATGATGCGTTAACCGCTTTGCCGAACCGCAGTCTGCTGATGGACAGAATTGGTCAGGCCTTTAAACGTATGCAACGTTTTCCAGCCAATCATCTGGCGGTGATGTATCTGGATTTAGATCGCTTTAAAACGGTGAATGATACTTTAGGTCATCAGGTCGGCGATGATTTTCTTATCCAGGTTGGACGGGTGCTGAAACAATGTATGCGTCAGACCGATACGCTGGCCCGTTTAGGCGGCGATGAATTTGCAGTAGTTTTGGAGGATGTGGCAGGGCTTTGTGATGTCACAGATGTGGCTCAACGTATTATCCAGGCGTTGCAGCAACCTTTGCTGGTGGGGGAACATACGTTGCTGACCTCCTGCAGTATTGGTATAGCACTGGCCAATTCCGGAGATCAACTGCAGTCTGCGGACGAGCTGATTCGCCGCGCTGATATTGCCATGTATCAGGCCAAACAGGATGGTCGTGGTGTGTACCGTATTTATTCTGCGGATATGCAGGCACAGGAGAGCCAGGAGTTCAGGCTAGGACTGGAAATCAAAGCCGCTTTGGCGCAGCAGCATTTTGTGCTGCATTATCAGCCCATTATCAGTCTTGAAACCGATGACACTCTGGGATTTGAAGCTTTAATTCGCTGGACACACCAGACTCAGGGCGTGATCACGCCGGATCAATTTATTCCTTTTGCGGAAAAAAATGGCTTGATAGGTCTGATTGATCATTATGTGCTTAGGCAAAGTATCGAACAGATCCGTCTGTGGAAAGAAAATTACGCTACGCCTTTTTATGTCAGCGTCAATGTATCAGGCTTGGCATTCTCAGAGCCTGATTTCGCAACAGCTGTGATCCAGAAACTGGCCGAGGCTGATGTTCCAGCCCGTTATCTGGCGATAGAAATTACAGAGCGGGCACTGATTGAGAACATAGAACAAGCGCGTTTGTGTTTAAAACAGTTGCGCCAGCATGGGGTCAAAGTGTTGTTGGATGATTTTGGTACTGGCTACTCAAGTTTAAGTTATCTGAACGAATTTAAGCTGGACGTGCTGAAAATCGACCGTTCTTTTATTGCCAATATGAAACCCCGAATTCAGGATAACCCTGTGGTGAATACTGTGATTGCTTTGGCTAAAACTCTGAATTTAAAGGTAGTAGCAGAAGGGGTGGAAACCAGTTTACAACGGCAATTGCTGAAAGAACTGGGATGTGACGCCGGACAGGGCTATTGGTTTGCTAAGGCGTTGCCAGCCGCAGATGCCATCAAATGGCTACGTTAAACCACGCCTAAATGTAGGGGCGGGTCTTGTACCCGCCCGTCTCGAATTCCAAACAAATCTTTATTGGGTTTATCCCCGCCCGTTTAATGACACCGCGGTGCCTATGGACGGGCCGGGACAAGCCGCGGCCCCTACGAATGGCCCGTCTCAGATGAGTGTGATTAAACCAGGCGGATTGCGTCTGCTTCAATCACGATTTTGCCTGCTTTGTATAAAGCGCCTATGGCTTGTTTGAACATTTTTTTACTGACACCAAACTCACCGTAAATCTGCTCCGGCGTGCTTTTATCTGATAGTGGCAAGCTGCCGCCTTTGTGCTTTAAGCGTTCTAAAATCACATCAGTAAAAGCCTGAGCTTTTTCATAACCAGGTTTATCCAGCATCAAATCAATACGGAAGTCGTCGCGCATTTTTTGCACATAAGCTGTGCCTTTGTAGCCGATACGCAGTGGTTTAAAGACCTGATTTTTATACAATAAGCCCCAGTGCTGATGATCCACTACTACTTTGTAGCCAAGGTCAGTCTGAGATGCGACATAAAACTGTACTTCATCGCCTGGTTGATAATCCGGCGTGTCTTTGCCTATGTATCTGTCCAGCTTGGCTGAGGCGACAATGCGGTTACTTTTATCAACATAACAGTACACCAGATAATATTTATCCAGCTGCATCGGAATTTGTTGTTCGCTAAAAGGCACCAGCAGATCTTTTTTCAGGCCCCAGTTTAAAAAGGCGCCTACTTTGGTGATAGCCACAGCTTTGAGCTGCGCCACCTGACCGACCATCACATAAGGTTTTTCTGTAGTGGCAATCAGCTGATCTTCAGAATCCAGATACAACAGTACTTCAAGCACTGTACCAATCTCTGTGCCGGCAGGTACATAACGTTTAGGTAATAAAATATCACCCCAGCTTAAGCCATCTAAGTACACGCCAAATTCGACCTGCTTTTTGACGGCCAGTTTGTTCAGTTTGCCTAAAGCGAGTTGGGTCATGTGATTACTCCGATGCCAGCAAAGCTGGGTTTGACTGTTGAATAAATTGTAATTGAACCTGCACGCTCTGGGCTGAGTTGCCAAACCAGACCTGGCCTTCATTAATAGTGCATTGTAACTGCATAGTGCGGTCGCATAATTTTGCCAGCTCTGCCGTATCTGCCGGGGAGACGGCTACTATGGTCAGGTTTTTTAACTGACTCAGGGCTTTTTGTTCAGAGCTGTACCATTTATCCACTGCAGTGCCGCCGTAAGCGACTAAAAGCAACTGCTCTGTTTTATGGCTGGCGCGACGTAAACGTTTTTCTTCCGGCAAACCCAGTTCAATCCACAACTGATAATCACCTGTCAGGTTTTGACGATAAACAGCAGCTTCATCGTCATCGGAAATACCTTTACCGAAGGTTAAATCTTCATGGGCACACAAAGCAAAAGCCAGCAGACGTAACATCATACGCTCTGTGGTTTCAGAAGGGTGCTGGGCTAACGTCAGGTTATAGTCCTGATAATGATGGCGCGACATGTCGGCCACAGCAAGGCTTGCTTTAAAAATGGTTGCCTTTAAGGCCATAACAAATCCGCGGAACAAATCAAAAGGGCGCTAGTGTACCTTGTTCGTTGGAATAATGCAGCTTGTGTGAATAAGCCTTAGATTGAGCGACTCAGGCTTGTAGTTGATGATGCTGCTTTTGCCGCAGTGCGATGCGATTCCATGCTTTCTCGTGAAAAAAGTAAGCGACCGTATTGATAGCTGGCTCTATGGTCGCTACTAAACCACCCACCAGCAGATCTCCGGTTAGTAAATAGGTGACGCTAAAAGCGACGCTAAAATGCAATACAGCAAAGGTCATAGTTTTTAACATGATGTGGCTCCAGATGCCTGAATATGTAATTAGCTTAGCCTGCTGTGTTATTCATCGAAAACGAATTAATCCAATCGCCGCTATCGTTTTTTATGTTCAGCCGATCCTGAAGTGATATGCGAACGTATTGTGTGAGCTAACAGGAGCATAAAATGAATTCACTGGAAGTTTTTTATGACGGAGGTTGTCCCTTGTGCCGGCGCGAGATTAATTACTTTCGTGCACTGAAAAGTAGGGTGCCTATTATCTGGCTGGATTTAACCGATTTAAATGCACAGCTGCCACCAGAGCTGGACCGATGCAGTGCGCTGGCTCGTATGCATGTACGGGTAAACGGCCAGGTCTATCACAAAGGCGCTGCCGCTTTTGCTATGCTCTGGTCGCAATTTGCTTATTGGCGTATGCTTGGACTCTTGCTCAAAGTACCACCCGTCACCTGGTGCGCTAACCGGCTGTATAGCTTGTTTTTGAAACTAAGGCCTCACCTCCAGAGCTGGGTGCAAAAACAGGAGAAACCCTGATGGGGTTAGATTGTCGTGAACTTTTGGATGTCAAAGAGTATGAGTTTTTAATCAACTGGTTTATGCGTCAACAAAAGCAGCACCAGTTGGCTGAATTGAACGAACCATACAGTTATGATGGTTATTCTTTGTATGATCAAAAAGTGAATCAGCTGATTGCTGAAGCCAGCATCGCCTTTGTGGAGACGTTCCAGCGCGAGGCTCCGGCTTTGGTTTTTACTAATTTATTTCATTTGGCTGAGCTTGAGTTGCAGGGCAAACGTGATCGATTGATCAAAGCGCCAAAAAGGCTGCAATAGATGTAGACAATAAAAAACCACCGTCCGGTGGTTTTTTATTGTCTTGTTTTGCAGCTACTGCTGTTGCACCCGTTTTAATGCGTCGGTCAACTGAGGGATATCCAGTTTTTCATTCAGGGGTACCAGAGTACCTGCAGACCAAACACTGTAACTGCCATCATCCCGCACTAAAATCATTTTGTCCTTTTTAAAACTGACCATCTGATGAGGTAATAAATTCAGCTTTGGATAAGCAGAAGGTTTGAACCAGTTATCCCCTGGCCAGTTGCTGTGGCAGCCAAGTTGAGCCAACAGAGTAGGGATCAAATCCAGGTGTTGGGTCACTGTATTGGATATAGCCCGATGTAAAGCAGGCCAACGGCTGTAAAGCTGAGCGGGTGCCAGATCAAATTGTGAATCTGCTGCTTGTTGAGTCAGCACTAACAGATGTTGCCCTTGATCGGACTGAACTAAGTCTGTTGCTAAATCGCTGCTGAATTTTATCTGTACTGGAGCAGCTGCATCTGAGGTTAAAGCTAACCAAGGCAGTCGTTGTTGGAATTGTGCGTCACTGGCACTGATACTCAGTTGTCCAGCTGGCACTTGCGCCATCCAGGCTGGAGCTTGTTGTAAAACGCTTATCATGTCTTTATTCAGCTGCATGCTGCCATAAAGTAAATTCAACAATGCACTGGGTGCTTCGACTGGCGCAAAATGTTGTTGATGTGCTTTAAAGTTCTGTTGCTCTAAAAGTGCAATGTCAGCAGCAGATAAAGCGGGCACAATCAGCACTGTGACCGCGTCCCTTTGTTGATTTGTGCACTGCAAAGCTTCAGGTTCACGCCAGTTGGTCGGGCGCTGCAACTGCTCTGCTTTATTTTCTTGTAAGCGGGATAAATCCAGCACTTTGTATTTGGCTAAAAAAGTATTGGCAGTCGCCGGATAGGTAAAAGGCAACACATTGTCCTGTTTCAGCACATCCAGATCCAGCTGGGCATCGGCCCAGATATGCAAGCTGTGGCTAGTCACAAAACAACCTAAAAACAGATAAAGTGCGGGTTGACCTATACCAGACGCTTGCAGTCGTGGCACCTTTTTCCAGCATAAGTTACTCAGCACCAGTTCTATGGCTAATAACAAAGCCGCGACTACAGAAGTGATTAGAATAAAATTACGTAGATTGGTCACCACCTGCTGACGTAATAAATCTATGGTTTGTTCGCTGGATGCGCTGCCGACATGGTAGCCAAGGGCGTGATACACATAAGCATCAAAAATGAGCGCTACCAGGCCTAAGGTGGCTAAAGCTGCTGCTATACCGCGCACATGGCGCTGGTACGGAAAAATCAGAGTGACAGGGAATATCGTCAGAATAAAAAACAAAAAACACAAAAAGGCGGTGTGGCCCAGCCAGTTGGTCACCAGATACAACCAGCCTGTGATACTTTGTGGCAAAGGTTCTGCCCACCAGTAGGCTGATGTGATCACCAGCGCCAGCAGGATATTAAAAAAAGTAAACCAGTGACCCCAGTTCAGCAGGCGGTTTACTTTATTGACCAATGACAGGTTTTGTTCCAGCACCATAAAGTTATTGTTTCTTGCTGTTGACGGCGTCTTTGAGCGCCTGACCAAAATGAGTCACCACATCCATACGCTGAGCAGCAGGAACACTGGTATTGATAATATGACTGATGGTATTGCCTAAACACATCAGGCTTAATTCCGTTGTCGCATCCTCTGAGCGTAATTGCTCTAGCAGAGTGTTAACGATCTTTTCAATTTGGTCGGTCGAATACTTTGATACAATAGGCATGAAGGTCTCTGCTCGAAATAAAATGGAACAGCGGGGAATACTAGCAGAATTAGCTGAGAACAGGAAAATATATGTCCGTCGATGTGTTGCATCTGGCAATAAATTTTATCGAAAGTACTGAAAGTGAGCAGTTGCAGGCGCAATTTCGTCAGGAGTTGGTGCCGGTATCGCAATCTGTGGCGCATTTAATTGAGCAACTGCATTTAGCCTATAACGGCAAACCAGCCAAAGGTTATGCCACTTTTGCCGACGACTTACAGGACAGAATGGCGCTGCCTTTAGCGCAGTGGCAAGCTCAGGAACGCAGTTTTCTGCAGCTGGCAGAACAAGCCACCAGTCAGTTGGTGGTGCAACTGGTGCAGCATCAAATCCAGGAAACCGGTTATTTTATGCTCTGTCATTATCGGTATCTGGCGACAGAATATGTGCTGGTGACTTTATTAGGCAGCAAAGATCATTTCAGTGTCACACCTGAGTTATTACTTTCCACCGATCAGCATCTGGATATAGCCCGGATGCAGCTGGCAGCTCGTATTGATTTAACCGAATATCAAACCAGCCCGGAGCAAAACAAATACATTTCCTTTATTCGTGGCAGAGCAGGGCGTAAAGTCGCCGATTTTTTCCTCGACTTTTTAGGTTGTGCCGAAGGCATGGTCGCCAAAGAGCAAAGTAAAGTAGTTTTGGCTTCTGTTGAAGAGTATTTATCAGCCTCTGATTACGATGCCAGCGAAAAGTCGGCAGTGCGTAAGCAAGTCTATGACTACTGTGAAGAGCAAACCAAACAAGGCTTGGATGTGCATTTACAGGAACTGTCGGCCACGATCGACAGCAGTGATGCCCGCGCTTTTACCGATTACTGTGCAGAGCAGAATATTGAAGTACCAGACCAATTCCCTGTGGATGTAAAAGAGTTAAAAACCCTGGTGAAGTTTTCAGGTGCGGGTGGTGGCGTCAGTATCAGCTTTGAACAAAAGCATTTAGGCGATCGTATCCGCTACGATATAGAAAAAGATCTGCTGATTATTCAGGGCGTGCCGCCGAACTTAAAAGATCAGCTGCAACGCTTTTTAAAAGGTTTTTCCAGCTTTGACAACAAAGGCTAAAACGCCAGCCGAAAAATGCTAGTCAGTGCCACCACCGCCATCAGAGCCACCCTCTGATGAGCTGTGGTGGTCAGTATCAAGCTGTTTGTTCTTGTTTACTTCTGTACCGCTGCCCGCCACTATAGTTCCGGTGACACCACCTTCAGTGGTTTTTTTCTGTTTGATTTCTTTTCTTGGTTTTACCTGCTGGCGTTTTTTATTCAGGCGCAGCAACCACAAATTACCCAGCACCAGGCCAAAAATAATAAGCAGCATCCACCATAGGTTTAGGGTCATATTTAATCCTTACAAATAGTGCAGACATAACGCTGAAAAATCAGCGGCAGATGTTCAAGCAACAATGCTTTATCCGGCAGTTCACTTTGAGTGATTGCTTGAGCCAGCATGCTGTGCTCAAAGGACTTTAAATAACCCTCGGCCAAAGGACGATAGCTTAAATGCCAGGCTTCTTTTGCCACGCCGCCTTGATCGTATAAATAAGGCCGGAAAAAGCCAAAGTCGGCGGCACGTTGCTGTAGCCATTGATCCAATGCGTAAAAAGGACCACCTTGTTGATACTCAGCATCCAGTAATTGCACCTGATAATCAGCTGCTACTGCTGCCTTGTCAAATACATCCAGATCCGTGCCCCAGTGATGACGACTGGCGCCGGGCAAAGCAGAGTACAACAAAATAGCTTCTACTTTGGCAAAGCCATCTAACTGACTTATATCAACGTGCTGTTGGGCTTTGTTATAGACAGGGCGCTGACCGCTATATTTTGCTGTCCAAATGCGCGCTTGTTGAGCAAAAGAGCGATAAGACGATACCAATGCCAACTCGATACCATCTGACGCCGCAGCCTGTTGCATCTGCTGATAAGCGGCTTTGACGTCCGGCAATAACCGATGTCGCTGCTCCAGTTCAACCAGAGCAGTTTCATCAAAACCTGTCAGAAGCTTGGCCAGACTCATTTGGCAACCAGTTGCTGCAATATATGCTGATACATATCGGCTAAAGGCTCTAAATCAGCCACTGCTACAGATTCGTTAATTTTATGAATGGTGGCGTTGCAGGGCCCTAATTCCAGCACCTGCGCACCAGTAGGCGCGATAAAACGACCATCAGAGGTGCCACCAGTTGTCTCTAGTGATGGCGCAAAGCCTTTGACTTGTTGTACTGCGTGCACAGCAGCAGCCACCAGTTCACCGCTATCGGTCAGGAAGGGCAGGCCATTAAATACCCAGTCGATGCTATAGTTCAGGCCATGTTGATCCAAAATCGCCAGAACCCGCTGTTGTAACTGTTCTGCTGTGACTTCTGTGCTGTAGCGGAAGTTAAAGGTTAGTTGTACATCTCCCGGTACCACATTGGTTGCACCTGTACCTGCATGAATATTGGAGATCTGAAAACTGGTGGCAGGGAAATAAGCATTGCCTTGATCCCAGACTGTTTGTGCTAATTCTGCCAGCGCAGGAGCGGCTTTATGAATAGGGTTGTCCACCAGGTGTGGATAAGCCACATGGCCCTGAATACCTTTAACAGTCAGATAACCTGTTAAAGAGCCCCGACGGCCATTTTTAATCACATCGCCCAATTGTTGGCTGCTGGATGGCTCACCCACTAAACACCATGTTATTTTTTCCTGACGGCTTTCCAGCACTTCGATTACTCGTTTGGTGCCATTGATAAATGGGCCTTCTTCATCGCTGGTAATTAAAAATGCGATATCAGCTGTAAGCTCTGGATTGGTCGCTAAAAAACGCTCTGTTGCCACCACCATAGCAGCCAGACTAGCTTTCATATCTGCAGCACCACGACCGTACAGCATGCCATCCCGAATTTCAGGCGCAAATGGCGGGCTGGTCCACTGATCCAGTGGTCCTGTTGGCACTACGTCGGTATGACCGGCAAAACAAAACAAAGCTTTACCCTGACCTCTGCGCGCCCATAAATTGAGGGTGTCTTCAAAGAACATTGATTCGATAGTGAAACCTAAAGCTTCAAGGCGCTTTGCCATTAATTGCTGGCAACCTGCGTCTTCCGGCGTGACCGACTGGCGGCTGATCAAGTCTTTGGTCAGATCTAAGACTGCTGTACTCATGCGGAGATCCCAAAAATTGTCTGATAATTTTGTTCTGAAAAACCAAGATGATACTGGCCATTGTGTTCAAGCACAGGTCGTTTAATCAGCGCAGGTTGCGCCAGCATCAGTGCTACAGCTTTTTCTGCCGTCATATCTTGTTTGTCTTGATCCGGCAAAGCTCTGTAGGTTGTACCTTTGGTGTTCAGCAGTTGTTGCCACTGCAACTGCTGCATAAATTCTGCTAAAAGTGCCGCATCAATTCCATCCTGACGGTAATCAATATACTGGTGCGACAGCTGCTGCTGGTCCAGCCATTTGCGGGCTTTTTTAATAGTGTCACAATTTTTAATGCCATAAATACGGGTCATGAAGCTATAAGTCCTAAGCGCTAACCAATTGAATAGCCAGCAAGTCATCTTGTAGCGCCTGATGATAACCTGCACGGCAATGAATACTATGAATTTTAGAATGAGGTGCAATACGTAAAAACAATCCAAAGCTCTGGCCAGGTTGACTCAGCAGCGCCTTGTCATAATGCAGCAGTGCTTGTCCTGCCTGAACATTGGCTTGTTCGCCTACCAGCCAATGAAATCCCAGGCCCTGTTTATCCTGACAGTAGAGAGGAAAATCCAGTACCAGTTTCAACCCGCTGGAGTGAATAAACTGCAGATGTTGACCTGTATGGTTTTTCCGGCTGAATAGAGCGGTAAAAGGGCTGTATAAAGTAGTGCCGCGCAACTCAAGCCAAAGTCCGTCGCCTTGTAAGCCTGACGCCATCAGGGTATCGGGGCTTGCTATACGATTGTGGCTGAACGCGTCGACCGGACTTCTGACCCGTAATTTTAACTGTGGGTCCAGACTGGTATGCCAGTGCAACAGACTAAAAGGGCTGAACATGGGCAAAAACATTTAAAGGAGCGTGGCTTGATAGTAACGAAAAAAACAGAATTTGGCGAAGACTTCCTGAAATAGGTGATCTAATTATTTTTCCGGGCTTTTAGTCAGTTGGCAGAACTTGTGCGGAGCAGGGGAGTCAAACAAAACTGAGTGTTTCTTTGATTTGAACATAAAAATGTCATGAAAAGCTGATAAGTGCAGGTCATTTTTAATGACAAAACGATGTAAGCCTTATGCATTCTTCATTACGGTTGTCCACAGATTCTGTGGATAACTTTGTGTGTTGTTATGTTTAACTGTTTTAAGTTTTTGAATTTATTGATTAAATACTAATGGCACAAAATTTGTTTAGTTTAGCCTTTGGCAAATAGTTGAGCAAAGGCAGGAAAGTGATAGTTTTCATCTTCAATCTGAAACTTTTCGCGTAAAACATTTGAGCTTTGTTTGTTTCAAAAATGTTGATCTTTGGGCTGCTTTATATCCTAACCAGAGAATATTTTAAGGTCAGGTCGATTTTGCCTTTAGTTTCAGCCAAAGCTGGACGATAGTAAGTACAGGGGGTAGACTCCGAACGAACGACCTTGTGGTAAATACACCGATCATCAAGAGGAGTGCCTGCGATGTCAGCTACGTTTTCGACACTCAAAGCGGGGATGCAGTACAGTCGTGACTGGCCTGTAGTACCTCAATTAAATGCAGTTTTTCCGGAAAACAAAATTATCCGTATGACTGTATTTGCACAAAAAACACTACCTGTTATAGCTGTGCTTGGCGCTGTAGTGCAGTTTAATCAGCTTGGCTCAAGCCAATTGCCGCTGATCCTGACCATGATGCTGTTTATTTTATCTATGCCGTTTCAGGGCTGGTATTGGTTGGGGAAAAGAGCTCAGACCGAATTACCGCCTGGCCTGAGTAGCTGGTATGGCGAAATTAAACAAAAGATGCAGGCGCAAGGGCTGCAAACCCAAAATCCTCAACACAAGTTACGTTATGCTGATTTGGCATTGTTGCTAAAACAGGCATTTGGTCAACTAGACAAAACCTTTCTTCGCGACTGGCTTTAAGCCAGTCGTCTGCTTCATTTCCCGGACAAATAAATCCGCTGATAGTAGGTATAAACCCACTCTGGTTTGTAAATGACCAGTAAGGTCATGGCCATGCCATTGAGCAAGGCTTCCGGCAAAGCTGCCAGTGGAATAAAAATTAAGTAACTGTCGTAGAGCTGATGTGCACTGTACTGATCAGCCTGATACCAGGCCTGCAGCAGCATAAAGACCACTAAACCCAAGGCGCTGTTTAAAAAGGCCCCGATAAATAAATAGATAAACAGATGTCGCTGCACATAGTGGAAACAGAAAAGGTAGACGCCATAATTCAGCGCCAGCACGAGCCAACCACAAACTAAAGTCCAGAGCAATTGCTCCAGGCTTTGTGTGCTCATCAGCCATTGCAGTGCCATTACCAGCACAAAAAGCAGGCAACTTAAGCGCAAACCAAACAACAACATCAAAGTAGTCAGTGCCAGAAAATGAATAGGCAACGCATCCAGCACGGCGGCGTCTGTTTGCCATAACAAGGCAAGTACGCAAACACTGGCCCCGGCCACAGGCCAGGGCACTGATTTGTGCGGCAACTCGCGCCAGAAGTCGCGGCTGAATACCAAGCCCGCAAACAACAACAGGCAAAATGCCGCCAGCATCAGTTAGCTCAGATCAAAAGTCGACCAGACAGGCGCATGATCAGAGGGCCGCTCTGAAGCGCGTAGTTCATAATCTACGTCACTTTCTGTACACAAAGCGGCTAAAGGTGGGGTCGCCATCACCACATCGATACGCAGGCCTCTGTTGTCATCAAAACCTTTAGAACGGTAATCAAACCAGCTGTATTTTTCAGTTGCATCCGGATGCAAAGCACGGAAGGTATCTATTAAACCCCAGCCTTTTAATGTCGCCAGCATTTCACGTTCTTCCGGTAAAAAGGAGCATTTGCCTTCTTTTAACCAGCGTTTGGCATTGGCTGCACCTATGCCGATATCCAGATCTTCAGGGGAGATATTAATGTCACCAATAACAGCGACATAATCATCCGGGCTGTGGTGGTTGATTAAATACTGCTGCAGGTCGGCATAAAACTTTTGTTTGGCCGGGAATTTAGTTTCATGGCTGCGGTTTTCACCTTGCGGGAAATAGCCATTTAGTAAAGTCAGGGTTTTGCCGTTGTCCAGTGCAAAAGTGCCAATCAGCATACGACGCTGAGCATCAGGCGCATCTGTTGGAAAACCATACAGCATCGACAGTGCAGGCTTTTTACTCAGAATAGCCACACCGTAATGGCCTTTTTGGCCGAAATAATACAAGTGGTAGCCAAATTTCTGCATATCTTCTAGCGGGAATTCATCATCATGCACTTTAATTTCCTGCAAGCCGACAAAATCAGGAGAATGTTTGGCCAGTAAGGCTTCGATTTGGTGAGGTCTGGCGCGTAAGCCATTTATATTAAAAGAGATAATTTTCATGATGATGCTCTGGTCCACATAAGAGTAATAGCGTTTGAGCTCTATACTAGCATTTTGTCTGCCCTGACGTGAACCGCTGCTTGCTCAGTGCGCCGACAAACTTTAAGCTATGCTTTTGCCTTGATGAGTCTGATGTTGTGAGTTCTGAATTACCAGCCTATCAGTTAAAGTTTTCCGCCAGAAGACGCAGTATTCAACTGAAAATTCAGTCAGGACAGCTATGGGTGTCCGCCCCAACAGGCTGCGATCTTCAATTTATTCAGCAGCTTATTCAGCAGAAAAAAGACTGGATTGATAAACACCTGGGTCAGCAGCAACACACTACAGAACCGGGCTGGCTTGAACAGCGGCTAATTCCGTTATTCGACGATAAATTACAGCTCAAAATTGTACAGGATACTGTGAACCAGTTTAGTCTGGACGGCGATTGTTTATGGCTGCAGCTTTCCTCGCGTAATAAAAAACAAAGCCAGCATAAATGGATAGAAAAGTTGGTGACTGAATTTTATCTGCAGCAAGCGAAGCTCTGGTTTGAGCAGCAGGTACAGTTTCAGCAGCAACGGATGTCACTTTCCTGCCGCGACGTGCGGGTTTGTAATTTTAAAGCCAAATGGGGCAGTTGTGATTCATCAGGTGTACTGAGTTTTAACTGGCGCTTGCTGATGGCTCCTGCCTGGGTGGCTCAGTATGTGGTGGTGCATGAACTGGCACATCTGGTCCATATGAACCACAGCAAAAGCTTTTGGTCTTTAGTTAGCCAATTTAACCAGGACGCGGCCAAAGCCCGGCTTTGGTTAAAACAAAATCAACACTGGATGCAGTTGTAAGGCTCAAATCAGCGCAGTGTTAGCCAAAATAATGTACGAAAAGTACTGTAGTGAGCGTACAAAAAAGAAAGCCGACCCATAAGGCCGGCAAAGTTTACATCTTGGGAGAATAGAATGGGATGATTCACCAGGTCAGACTCCGGCCGTTACAAAAGATTCCATTTTATTTTCGTTTTTTTGATCTTTGTGCTTTTCTTTGCAGTTTGTTGGCTTTAATGCCCAACAGAAGCTTTCCAGCAACCCGTGTTTTCTGTTTTAATTCGCAGCGCAACCAATCAACAGCAAATTGGCCGGTCAGAGCCGATATTTTCTTTTCAGGACCACAACATGACGAACCCTCTGCGTATACAACAGCTGATGAAGCTGGTCGATTTAACCCGTTTAACGGAGCAGGATAATGCTGATGCTATGCAGCAATGGCTGGAACAGGATTTGGCTGGTGCAGCAGTTCTGCCAGCAGCTGTTTGTGTCTATCCGGCTTATCTGGCACAGGTAAAAAGCTTTTTGCAGCAGCGTCAGTTTGCTGTACAGCTGGCTACTGTGGTTAATTTCCCCTCCGGTACTTTGCCTTTAACAGAGGTGCTGGAACAAATTCAACAGGCTCTGGCGGCTGGGGCTGATGAAATTGACTGCGTATTGCCTTACCAGACTTTATTGTCTGGTCAGACAGAGCAGGTTCGTAGTTTTTTAACTGAAATACGTCAAGCTACAGCTGGTGTTTGTTTAAAAATCATTATTGAATCCGGTGAATTAGTCACTTGTCAGCAAATCAGCAAAGCCACTGAGCTGGTGGTGGAGTCTGGGGCCGATTTTGTTAAAACCTCGACTGGCAAAGTCAAAGTTGGGGTTACTGAAGAAGCGGCCCGTATTATGTTGGCTGTTATTGCTGCCGCTGACCGTCCTGTCGGTTTCAAAGCCTCTGGTGGTGTGCGTTCTGTGGAGTTTGCTTTAAAGCTGGTGGGGTTGTTTGAAGAGTTGACAGGTAACCTGGCCACCCCAGCGTATATGCGTTTAGGCGCCAGTGCGTTGCTGAATGATTTAAGTCAGCAATTGGATTATTAAAATCTGCTTGTTTTCAGCCGCTGAAAGGCCTTTTAGCGGCTGTAACGTTTTTCTTCTTTGAGTTTATTAAACTGTTGCAATAACTCCTGATGGCGCACTCTATGGTGTTCCGGTAGCGGCATATTGTCTACAATTCTGAAGGTTTTCCGGCATTTTTCCGCCAGTTCCAGCGGTTTTTTCCGTTTTGGATCCGCCATCATCTGTATCGCGGTCTGAATATAGTTCAGCGCACTGCCTGTGTTCATTGGGGCAACTTCCAGTGCTTGTTCAAAACGGATCAAAGCCTGCTCGTAATTGCTTTCTTTGTAGAACTGAATACCTTGTTTATTGAGTTCGTTAAAGCTGGCCTGACGGCTCAATGAGCGGCTTTGTTGTTCGCTGAACAGTTTTTCCAGTATAGGATCAATAGCACCGGACAAGTTTTGTAGCTTCTGCGTCAAGGCTGATGCCTGTTCAAACTCACCAATTTGGTTCAGCAACAGTACGGCATCTGCAGCACAGTGCGGTATAGGTGGCATTTCATCCGGTTTTTCCGGATCGATTTCAGGGTTCATTTGTGCGGAAACGCGATCAGACACTGTGGCGAAGGTTTTTTTCGCCAGATATTGCTGACCGCTTAAAGACTCTAAACGAGCCTGACATAAGGTTTCAAACAAATCAAAGTCAAAGTCACGAATGACGGTATCTTCACGTTTTGCTCTGTGAATGGCCATCAGCGCTTCTTGCTGGTACTTGTTGCGTTGATTCAGCTCTTCAGACCGCGAAGCCGCATCAATCACAGTGCGGATGTAGTTCAGCAGATGCACCACTTCCTGACGGGCAGAACGTCTGGTAATTTCGTAAATTTGTTTACTGGCCTGTACCAGATTGGCCAAATCGTCCATTTCCCTGGCGATGTCCATCAGCAAATTTTGCCGACTGACAGAAAAAGGCGAAATAACGATAGCCTGAGTGATCACCACCATGGCCTCTTCCATCAAACCCTGAGCTATTAAATTGCGGGCTTTCAGATCATAAGCTTCGGCAAAGTATCTGTTGGTATCAATAGCCTCATTACAAAGCTCCAGGCTTTCTTCATAACGTTCTTGTTCAAAACACAAACGAGCCTGCAGCAATAAAGCCCAATTCGTGCGACTAAAGGCCAGCGTTTCTGAAAGCAAAGCTTCTGCTTCTTGATACTGTTTGAGTTTCAAGTGCGTTTCGGCCTGAATACGACCACACAAAGAATGATAACGGCTGGCTTGTTCACGTTCTTGCTTACAGGCTTCGATCACCAGTTCGGGTTGTTCATCAAACATGGCCTGATAAATAGGTGCAAGCTGCTTTTTCTTATTTTGAATTTTAACCAGACGAGTGCGTAATACACTTTGCGAAAAGGGTTTGATGATGTAGTCGTCTGGTTCTGCTTCAACAGCGCCTACGACCATAGGCACCTGATTTTCACCTGTGACCAGCATATAGACAGCAGCAGGGTGCAGCAGTTTTTTCTCGCGCAAATCTTCTAGTAACTGACGGCCGTTTTTGCCTGAACCTAAGTTGTAGTCAACAAATAACACGTCGTAAGAGCCATGCATGCACTTCCACAAGGCCTGTTCGCCGGTCAGAACAAAGGCAATATTGGTTGCACCCATCGAATACAGTATGCCTTTGAGCAATAGCTGGAAGGGGCGTTGGTCATCAACAATCAGGACTCGAAGATTTTCGAGAGTTTTGTACGACATTCAGCAAACCTATCGATTCAATTATCGCAAGTGTTGATAATATGTTTGATTTTAGCAAGGAAAATTTAGAGACTTATTTTTGAACTGTAATGCAGAAGGAAAATGGTGGAGGGGGAAGGATTCGAACCTTCGAAGGCAGTGCCGGCAGATTTACAGTCTGATCCCTTTGGCCACTCGGGAACCCCTCCACAAGTGTGGTGCGCATCTTATCAAAAAACATTTTGATGTAAAGAAAATTACTCAACTTTTTTGTCTGACTGCCGATAAAGCAAACAATATGATGTTTTTGTGCAGATTTTATGCTGATAAATGAGTGGCAAACCGGTATTCGGTTAAATGAGGCGATACAGCAACACCGATTCAGTGATTTTTCGCTGTGGCTGGCTTTTCTGTCGCCTGCGGTCGATGAATCAGCTCAGTTTTATACTCCGGATACAGAAAGTGCCAGGTTCCAACCAGATCTGTACCAGCAACTGGGTATACAGCAGGCCAGGCCTTTTAGTTTTCAACCACAAGACGAACAGCATTTAAAACAACAGGCTACAGCCTTCCAGCAAGGGGGAGCTGTCGCTTTGCGTTTAATGCACTCGTTACAAGGTGCACCTTTGGTGATGGAAGACAATAAACACAAGCTGCCGGATGAGGTGAAATCAGGTTTAAGTTTGCATGCAAGACGTCATTTAGTGCAGCAAAAACCAGAGATGATGCAGGCCGATCCTACCGCTTTGTATGAGATTTTAAATCAGCTGCACGCCTGATACTCAGTTAAATCCGATGTTGGCATTTCTTAAATTTAAGGCCACTGCCACAAGGGCAAGGATCGTTGCGAGATACTCTGACTGCAGGATGTTCTGTTAATACTCCACTGCAATACATCCAGCGGCCTTGTTCCAGCTCGAAATCCGATACTTCATCCAGCAGTTCTAATTTATCGCCTGCCAGATAAGAGGCAATAAAATGCACCTGGTTGCTTGTTAATGTCTGCTCGGGTCGTGGTGAATCAGAAAGAATTTTCAGCCCAATAAAATGCACTGCGTTGGCGAAGTCGGCAATATCTGCCTCACTGTGTAACGAGCGGGCTTTGGAATGGTAAGTCTGCACTATATAGCTGTAGCACTGCGGATCTTTGGCATGATGACAATAGGCGCTGTACCGCGAACGCATCAGTTGCTCCGGGTTTTGTGCCGCAGCTTGGCCACAGATCAGCGGCTCACAGCAGGTGGAAAACTTCTTACCTGAACCGCAATAACATGGAAAAGACAACACAACCGTCACTTTGTTTACTCACTCTGCTTCTGATACTTCAACAAAGCCTCAACAAACAGCTTCAATGAAATACATCAATGAATCACTTTCATCAGAGCTTAGTGTAAGCAAAACGGTTGTCAGGGCCAAGCCGGTTATTACTTATATCCGGCTTCAGGCCTGTATTAATGACTGACAGCAATACGCTGATTCATGCTCTGAGCTTGTGTGGCGTCGCTGCTTAACTGGTAAAAACAGGTTTGGTGTTGTTCTGCCAGTTGCTGATAATGCTGCAATGAGCTTTCGCTGAACTGATCCTGCCATACCACTACTGCACTACAAGTACTACTGCTTAAGGCGTCACTCAGGACTGTATGAATATTGCTGATTTGTTTTTGCTGGATCACCAGTACTTTGGACATATCTAGCTCAAAACCACTGAAGGTCGATTTATCCGGTAACTGATTGGGTGCCAGTAACAACACCCAGCCTGAGTGTTGTTGATGCTGCTGAATAATAAACAGCAATTCAGGCAAGGCAAGCTGTCCCGCAGTCACCTGCAATTTTTGATAAAAAGCCGTTTGACCGGTTTTATGCTGCGACTGATTTGGGTTCAGTGAAGAGTAGGCCTGAACTGCTTTATTTAAATTCAACATAGTGACGCTCCAGTACTGTTTGCATTTACAGTGTATGGATATACAGTAGTTTTCTGTTGTTTAAAAAGCAAGCTCTTTTTATAAAGTTTTTGCTGTTTTTTTACTCTCTTTGAAAAGGTTCCTTGTTACTTGTTGTTTTGTAACGTAATTTTTTCAAATCGTTCAGCAGCTAATTGCTGAGCTTGCTGTTGGTCCACTGCAGTTAAGTGTTTACACAGTACTGTACAGGCCTGTTCAGCTGTCTTGTCTTGCTGTAAAGCCGCCAAAATAAACCAGCTGTAAGCCAATACGGCAGACTTAGGCACACCAGCCCCTTTTAAGTAACAGTGACCTAACTGAACCTGTGCCTGTAAATGACCGGCATAAGCAGCACGACAATAGAAAGTAGCTGCCTGATGCCCATGCTGTTGTTGTGATAAAGCGACAGCCTGTTGAAAAAGTTGTTCTGCGTCTTGTTGAGCGTCTGCCTGAGCGACCAAAGCCGAGTCATTTTGCGGTAAATACGACAACATGCTGCCAGGTGATTGCAACAAAACCTGCAGTAGCTGTTGATGTTCTTTTAGCTTGGCGTCCACTTCAGCCAAAGTTAAATCATCAATACCTGTAAATTCTGGGCTTAAAAGCTGTGGTGTTGTCATAAATACAAAATCCGGTTTTAAAAAGCGCGCTATTAGACCCAAGGCACAGGGCAGGGTCAAGTTATTGAGTCTGCTTTATGCTGCCTTCTGTCAACTTTCTGACGATAAAGCCAGCTGCAACCCATTGCCTTGCCAGAATCGCGCCAAATCCGCGGTTTGTATCTTGTCGCAGGAAAAGGCCATGGACAAATTAATTGGAATTGCGGCAAGGCGACAAGCGAATCAATCCTCATGAGCATAGTAGTCCTATGTGATTGGGGTTGGTGAGTACAGTCAAAGCAGCAGCGGTTTCAAGTAAGAAGGCCATAGTCATATGGTTGTCACACAGGCTTCTTACACTTCACATATTAAGGTTGTATGAGCGCAGTACCATGTGGACAGATGAAAGTTACAGGCAAGAACTGGTCAGTATTTTACAGCAGCGTAAGTTGCAGCCGCTGTTTCAGCCTGTACTGGATTTTAATACCGGCCATATTCAGGGCTATGAAGCGCTGATCCGCGGGCCTTCTGACAGCCCGCTGCATTCTCCTCTGGTGTTATTTAAAGTGGCGCATCAATGCCAGCTCTTGCCTGAACTGGAAATGCTTTGTCGTGAACTGAGTATTGCGGCTTTTGCCGCAGCTGCTGTGCCGGGCGATTTGTATTTAAACGTCAACCCGCTGTTATTATTGTCGAATGATCATCCATCCGGTTTAACCCTGGCTCTGCTGAAACAGTATCAACTGGATCCTAGCCGGGTGGTGATTGAACTGTCGGAGCAATATCAGGTAGATGACTCCTCTGTGCTGGTGAATGCAGTGCATCATTACCGC
Organism: Rheinheimera sp. 1928-s; assembly: GCF_029269265.1. Taxonomy (GTDB): domain Bacteria; phylum Pseudomonadota; class Gammaproteobacteria; order Enterobacterales; family Alteromonadaceae; genus Pararheinheimera. The sequence goes on along the minus strand of NZ_JARIXP010000004.1, from coordinate 135,731 downwards.
GAACTGGGTTTCCGTATTGCTATTGACGATTTAGGCAGTGGCTTTTCCGGTTTAAAACTCTGGTCTGAGCTTAAACCCGATCTGATTAAAATTGACCGCTACTTTATCAGTCAGGTGCATGCCGACCCGACCAAAAAAGAATTTGTCCGCAGTATTATTGCTTTGGCAAAAAGTACAGGCTCGGCTGTGGTAGCCGAAGGTATTGAAACCCGCGAAGAGTTGCTGCTGTGCCAGGAACTGGGGGCCGATTATGGGCAGGGCTATTTATTAGGCCGCCCTCATGCGGTGATGAGTTCTGTAGTCACCGGCAGCTATCAGCTCAATCCTAATCAGGGCAGTACGCCAACTAATTCAACTGAGCAGGTCGGGGCTTTATTATTAACAGTGCCTGCGGTCGCCAGTATGACCACTGTGGCGCAGCTGTTTGATATCTTCAGTAAAAACCCACAGTGGTCCAGTCTGGCCGTGGTTGAAGACGAGCAGCCTGTAGGTATTATTCAGAAGTCTGTGTTGTTTGAGCTGTTCTCAAGCCCTTATGGCCGTGCTTTGTATGAAAAGAAAACGGTCAAAGCGCTGATGGATCAGGATGCGGTGATCGTAGACGAGCATTGCAGCCTGGATCAGTTGAGTCAGCAGGTAACCGATCAGGATGATGAAGGCAGCTGGTATTTTATTGTTACCCGCGATCAAAAGTATCTGGGGTTAGGTTCGGTGCGGGCTTTATTAAAACGTATCACCGAAAGCAAATTACAAAATGCGCGCTACGCTAATCCTCTTACCTTATTGCCTGGCAACGTACCCATTTATCGTGAAATCGATGGTTTATTGCAGCGGCGTAAAAGCTTTCATATCGCCTATTTTGATTTAAACGACTTTAAACCCTACAACGATACCTATGGTTACAGCAGAGGCGATTTAGTGATCCAACTGGTGGCTGAATTGCTGACCAGCATAGCAGGGGCTGGTGGGCATTTTGTTGGGCATGTGGGTGGAGATGATTTTGTCGTTATCTTCACCAGTGAAAACTGGCAGGAGTTATGTCAGCAGGTACTGAATGAGTTTGCTGAACGTGTGCTGTTTTATTATGAAACTGCTCATGTGCAGGCGGGTGGTATTCGTAGCCAGAGCCGCAGTGGCGAGCAGGTGTTTTATCCTTTACTCAGTCTGGCAGTTGGGGTAGTGTCTCCCGACCCAAGGTTATGTGTTTGTCACCATGATGTGGCCGCTTTGGCCAGTGATGCCAAAACACAGGCAAAAAAACCACAGGGCAACTTTTTGTTTATCTCACGCCGACGTGGGCCTGGCCAGAATGCTTTAGTCAACTAATGACTGGCTAGACCAATTCAACACGCCTGCTGAGGTACACTGCACCACTTCGATAGTCGTCAGGACGGGGATCCATGTTTTTACAGCAGTTTATTAGTGAGCATAACCACGAAGTCAGTTTTAGCCGCCAGCAGGCCTGCCGTTTTGCCAAGGAAGTGGCCACAGATTTTAACCCTATCCACGACGCCGACAGTAAAAGATTCTGTGTGCCTGGTGATTTGTTGTTTGCTCATATGGTCAGCAAACACGGTTTAGCGCAAAAATTACATTGCACCTTCGCCGGTATGGTCAGCTCAGATGTGCTGTTGCACTCAGAGCAGCAAGGTGATGAATGGCGTTTATGTGATCAGCAGCAAAAGAATTATTTGATTTTGCGCCAGCAAGGTGAAATTCATCATGAGTTGGGCTACATCGAATCCTTAGTCAAAGACTATGTGCGGTTCTCAGGCCAAAACTTCCCGCATATTTTGCAGCCTTTAATGCAGCAGCATCAGGTGATGATTAACCCACAGCGTCCGCTGGTGATTTACGAAAGCATGACACTGGAATTTGACCGTTTTTCAGCACAATCGCCTGAATTACGTTTAGCCCACAATGGCTTAACAGTAGAAGGCAAAAGGGGTTTAGCCCGTTTAGGTTTTGAGTTGGTAGAAAAGGGTGAAGTGATAGGCCGTGGCGAAAAACGCATGATTTTAAGCAGCCTGCAGCCTTATGAGGAAACAGTGATGCAGCAAATGGTCGACTTTTACAACGAGCGTAAAACTCAGTTTCAGCACGCGGTTTAAGCCTGTGATTCTGGCGCAGCTGGCTTGGATCGCATCAGCGCTTCTGCTAAGGTGCCGCGAAATAACCCCTTTTAGTTGAGGTCGCTGATGTATTACATGATTTGTTCGGAAGATGTGCCAAATAGCCTGCCATTACGTAAGCAAGTGCGTGAACAGCATTTAGCCCGTTTGCAGGAATTAAAAGCTCAGGACCGTTTATTAATTGCTGGCCCTCTGCCGGCAGTGGATCTGGAAGACCCGGCCGAAGCAGGTTTTACCGGTTCTTTAGTAGTGGCGCAGTTTGAATCTTTAGAACAGGCCAAAGCCTGGGCAGCAGCAGATCCATACATAGCTGCAGGTGTTTATGCAAACTCAGTAGTGAAGCCATTTAAAAAGGTGTTGCCTTAAGCTCTGAAAGTGCTGACTGCTTAGCCAAATAGCTCCCAGAAATCCCCGACCATGTTCGGGGATTTTTTTGCTTCAGGGTCTTTGTTGCTTATTCTGCAGCTATAAAGACGGTAAAAGGGAGGCGGGCGCAGGCAAACTAAATTGATACTCCGCCGTTTGATAGCGCTGAACTATGAGACCAAGCTCGCCATTGTTATATAAGCGTTGCCAGGCTTTGGCCAGTTGCTCTAATTGCTCCGGGCTAAGTGTGTGGCGATTAAAGCCAAAATACACCGGGCTTTGATATACCTCAAACAAGGGTTCTAAACCCACAGTAGGCAAGCCAGCCTGCTTTTTCCAGTAATGATAAGCCACAATATCTTCCAGCACGCCATGTACACGACCATTAAGCAGCAGCGCCTGTTTATCCTCATTGCCTCGAATAAACACAAAACGGGTGCGATTTTTTGCATCGTTTAAAATATTGTCCAACTCATCACCGTAATAAGCGCCATTAAGCAACGCAATAATGCCCGATGTGCCGCTGCGTTTGAGTTGTGTCAGATTGGTTAACCCCGGAAAAGCCTGAGCTATTCCCACCAGATAGATGACTTCTTGCTGATGTGGGCCAATAAACACAAAGTGTTTGCTGCGATCGGCGTTGTAACTTAAGTGGCTTAACACATCCAGTTCGCCTTGTTCGATCAACTTTAACGAGCGTAACCAAGGGCTGTGAATAAACTCCAGTTTACACCCCACCTCCTTTGCCAGACGGGTCAGCAACTCAACATTCAGGCCACGCCAGCTATCATCGTGCTGAATAATATAAGGCGCAAAGCTGGTTTCAATACCCATACGTAAGGTGCAGCTTTGTGAGCGGAAGCTCAGCAGTAAACAGACTATGGCGGCAAGAAAAAGCTTCATAAAGCCCTTGTGAACGCAGCGAACAGATAACCCAACTATATACTCAGCGGCGTAAGCTTGCCTTTGGACTCTAACATTTTTGCGAAAGACGGGCAGATTGCCGCGATAAAGCCAGGCTAAAGAGCCAGAGCAGGGGGTGTCGAATTCAGTAGACGGCGCCGAACTTTAGATGTTTCAAGATTAGAAAAACCATATAAATTAATCGGTTATATACCATCACTATTTTTCTACTGTAACCAACTTGTAAGCCAAATGTAGTTGGCCTGTCATTTAGAGTCATTACTTTAATCCGCTGTTCCCCTCACTCAGATGGATTTTAGTAATGATGTATTCCAGACAAAAACAATTTAAAAAGAAGATGTTAAGCTCGTTAGTGTTGGCGAGCTTGGCCAGTGGCGCATTTACCGTTATGGCGGCGGAAGGCGATGAAGCCGCCATAGAACGTATGACAGTGACCACGCAAAAGCGCGTGCAGTCGATTCAGGATGTGCCTGTCACTGTAGCGGCTTTTACCGGTGAAATGCTGGAACACTTAGGTATTGCTGATTTAGATGTGTTGTCTGACATCACTCCGGGTTTAGTTATTCAGGAACAAAGCCCAAACAACCCTGGTTTTGTCATTCGAGGTATAACCTCAGACAGTGGCTCAGCTCAGGCTTCTCCTCGGGTTTCTGTCTATTACAACGGCACTGATATCTCCCGCTCACGGGGTTCTTACTTCGAACTCTTTGATATTGAACGGGTTGAAGTCGTCAAAGGCCCACAGGCGACTTTATTTGGTACTGCGGCTTCTGTGGGGGCTTTAAGTGTCACCACCCGTAAACCTCAGGAAGAATTTGAAGCTGCCGTGACTTTAGGTGCAGGCAATTTTTCTGCAAAAAATGTGAATGGTTTTATCACGGGCGGCGAGCAAAAAGTACAAGGCCGCCTTGCTTTTACTTATAAAGAGCGTGATGGTTATGTCGACAACATTGCGCAAAACCAGCCGGATTTACATGGCATTGAACGTACCGGCATTCGCCCTTCACTGCGTATTACCCCGAATGAGGATTTAACTGTCGATCTGGTGTACAACTATGAAAAAAATAACGACACAGGCACAGCCTTTAAAAGTCGTCGTTTTGCGCCAACAGGTGGCGATACCAGCCCATATAGCTTTGTAGAGGCCAGTGGCAGCCCTTTAGCCCAGCAAGTATTTGGCAAATCTGATTTGGGCGTAGAGCGCACAGTCAAAGACTTAAATATGACAGTGAACTGGGATTTAAACGAGCAGTGGCAGTTAACCAGCATCAGCGCCAAACGTAGTTTTGATTCATTGGAAGTCTTTGATGCAGATGGCACCCAGGCCTGGTTTTTAGAATTTGCCGAAGATGCGGTTGGCGATCAATTCAGCCAGGAATTACGCCTGAATTACAGCGGCGACAAACTCAATAGCTTCTTTGGCGTCAGTTACTTTGACGAGGACGGCTCTCAGTTGGTGCCTTTTAGTACAGAGGAATCCATTTATCTGAACTGTGTCGGAGTTTTGGCCGCTTATAATCAGCCTTGTATTAACCCTGACGGCACAGTGAATATTTTGACGCCACTGCTGACTCAAGGCCAGTTGCAGGTATTGCCTTATCAAGGCAGCTATCAGAATTTTGGTGAAAATAAAGCCTTTTCGGTGTTTGCTGATTTCAGTTATGCAGTGACAAAAGAACTGGAGCTGACTGCAGGTTTACGTTATGTCGATGAAGATAAAACCAGCCGTTACGCTTCCAACTTTGCCAATTCATTCCTGACAAAAGCACCGCTATTGCCCGTAGTTTCAACCAATGGTCAAATTTTTAGTGCCGAAGGCAGCTTTGATGCCTGGTTACCACGTTTTAATGCGCTGTATCGTTTGAACGAACAACTAAACGTCTACGCTACTGTTTCAAAAGGCCGTCGTTCGGAGGTGATGGATGTAGGTTCTGCCACTAGTGCTGCTGGCGTAGTACCAAGAGTGACCGAAATTCCGGCTGAGTATATCTGGAACTACGAGGCGGGTATCAAAGGCAGCACGGCAAACAACGCGCTGCGTTATGCGGTATCGATGTTCTATCAGGATTATCAGAACTTCCAGGTTAGCCTGCGTGATGATGCCGGTAACACCTATACAGCCAACGCAGGCAACGCCAAAAATATTGGTATAGAAACCGAGCTGAGTGTCACCTTAACAGACAATCTGGACTGGTTTGCCAACCTGGCCTGGATTGACGCAAAAATTGATGATGACAGCAGCAACGGTAACTTAGCGGGCAACAGATTCCGCCTGCAGCCTGAATACACTGCAGGTACAGGCCTGATGCATAGCTATGAACTGGGCGGCGAATATCAGCTGAACAGCTCGTTGATCTACAGTTTCCGCAGCGATATTTTCTTTGAAGAAGCCAACGCTCCTGTGGCAGGTTTTGATATCAGCCAGGGCGCTGTGCAGTTAACCAGCTTGCGTGTAGGGCTCGAGAACACTCAGCAGCATTGGTCTGTGACTCTGTATTCCAGCAACTTATTTGATAAAGAATATCTGGTGGATGCGGGCAACACAGGCGGCGCTTTTGGTTTCCCAAGCTTTATTCCGGGTGCGCCAGCGTTCTTTGGTATTGAGTTTACCAAAAGCTTTATGTAACAGCGCTTTGTGTAATAGCGGCTTGTAGACAAAAAGCTGCAGTGGGAGAGGACCATAAAGATTAGGTTTTCCCTGCCGCAGCTTTCATTGTTTTCCAATCAGGCCATTTCCCATTTTTGAAGGAGCCATTGATGCGTCTCTTTACCCTGTCTTTTTTAACCTTCACTTTATCCATAACAGGCGGCAGCTTGTTTTCTACTTATGCCACTGCGAATACTCTTGCTACCACAGCCGCAGAGCAGTTGTATCAGCCACGCCCTTTGGAAATGCAACCGCAACTGGCTGCGACAGGAACACAGCAAGTGGGTGTGACTAGTTTACGTATCACCAACCCGGCGCAATTAAACCTGTTGACCCAAAAAAAACAAGACCGTGAACTACTGCTGGAGCTCTGGTACCCGGCGGAAAAAACTCTGCCAACGGGTGCTTTAGCGCAGCCAGCGACGTATGACAATGTGACCAAAAGCCACCAGCCTTTTCGTATTCAGGCCAATGCACTGCGGGACGCCAAAGCAAAAACAAACCAGAAATACCCGCTGGTGGTGTTGTCTCATGGTTATGTTGGCTACAGAACTTTGATGTTTTATCTGGCCGAGCATTTAGCTTCGCATGGTTATGTGGTGGCCGCTATTGATCACCCACAATCGACCAATGCCGAAGTGGATGCCATCAAAGCGCCTTATGCTGGTTTTCCTGCTACTTTGTACCATCGATCCCGTGATCAGCAGTTTGTCTTGTCTTACTTTCGCGAGCATCCAAAGGCGTTAGAAGGTGTGATCAATACTGATGCAGCCGCTGTGATTGGTTATTCAATGGGCGGTTATGGCGCCATCAATACAGTGGGTGGCTGCTTTAACTTTACCGAGCAAAGTGTGCAGGCTTTTACTGGTAACAAAGATCAAGCGACTAATGCGGCATTAAAACAATTGCTGAATAGCTGTGCTGGTGGGCAATACCCGAAAACAGCTGCAGAGTTAAAAGTCGACTCAGCCTGGAAAGCCGCTATAGCCATAGCGCCATGGGGAGGCCAGCATAAGCTGTTTTCAGCCGAAACGCTGGCGGCAATCAAAGTACCACTGCTTTACTTTGCTGGAGATCAGGATGATGTGTCGGGTTATGAAGGCATGCAGTGGCTGTATAACCAAACTGGCCGCCAAGACAGCAACAGTAAATACATGCTGACCTATCACAATGCCCGCCACAATATTGCCCCTCATCCGGCGCCTGCTATAGCACGGCAAAACAAAATGGATTTTGGTCATTACCACGATGCCAGCTGGTCGGCGCAAAGCATCAACGACATCAATAAACATTTTGCGTTGGCGATGCTGGACTGCCATGTCAAAGCCATCAGCGCGCAATGTGAGTATTTGAAATTAGCACCAACTCCCACCGATGCCGCAGCTAAAGCAACGGAAAACAGCAGCGGTTGGTTAGGTTTTCCTGCACGTTATGACACTGGCTTGTCCTGGCAGTATCAGTTGCAAAAGTAGCTTGCACTGGTCGCAAAGCGGCAGTGCAACAGGATGTTCAAATCTGTCGAGGCAACAGGGGGGGCTGCCGTGCCTCGACAGATTAATGCTGAGCTTTGTTATGCTTTTGCAGTTAAATCGCTTTCAAAAACAATGAAATACCTTTACCTTTTATTCAGAGCTTGTTGACAAAAATAAACTGTAAAAGGAATTGGATATGTTAGCTAAAGTATTAGGTTTGAGCGTGTTTCTGCTGCTCAGTCAAAGCAGTTTTTCCGCCACTGCGGATGCTGGTATCAGTCAGGCTTTGCAGCATGAAGCTCGCAGTGCTGAAAATAAAAAACGTGACGCTGCACGTAAGCCAGAACAAACAATGGCATTTTTTGAAGTGACACCACAAAGCACAGTGGTCGAAGTCTGGCCTGGTTCTGGTTGGTATACCGAAATTCTGGCGCCGCTACTGGCAGAAAAAGGCAAACTCTACGCCGCCCATTATTCCGATAAGTTCACCTTTTTAAGCGCTGACTATATGCAAAAAGGCCGCGCAGAATTTAAAGCAAAACTTGCATCCCACCCCATCTATAAAAATGTCACTGTGACCAACTTTGCGCCTTTGGCTGACATCGACATAGCGCCAGCAGGCAGCGTTGATGTGGTGCTGTCTATCCGTAATCAGCTCTATCTATTTGATGGCGAAACCTCGTTAAAACATGCCTTGGCCAACTTTTACAAAGCGCTGAAACCAGGTGGTGTATTAGGGGTAGTGGCGCCGCGTCTGCCAGACAATTTAATCAATACAGACTGGAAAAAAACCGGTTATGTGCCAGAGCCGTTATGGTTAAAACTGGCCAAAGAAGCCGGATTTAGTTTTGAAGCAAGCAGCGATATGTTGCTCAACCCAAAAGACACCGCCGATCACCCATCAGGCATCTGGTCTTTACCACCTACTATGGCTGGTACTGAAGAAGAAAAAGCCAGGCATCAGGCTATTGGCGAAGTAAACCAAATGGTGCTGAAGTTTAGAAAGCCGGGGGAGTAGGGCTGTTGTTGCCAGTGTTATAAAAATACAGCTAAATGCTGTTGAGTTAACAATAGAGTTAAGTAACGTTTACTGGCTCTGTTTGCTGATGTCTCAGAGTAATGTGATTGAGGTCGTTTTCACAGACCTCAATCACATTACTCAAAAACTCGAAAGCTCAATATATAAGGATGACTTTAGTGCAATCTAGAATACCCTTGCCGACAGACAATGTTTACAAGTTTTATGCAATGTTTGGTTTATTGATTTTGCTTACAACAGGGATCATGTTTTTTATCAGGCATGAATATTACAATTCGATGGCTTTTGAAAGGCTCGTACCCATAGAGACTCTGAAGGCTAAAAATAAACCTACTGCTGCGGAGAAACTTGAGCTTTATCTGCTTGAACAGAAAGCTGAAATAGCTAAGTTAAATAAAGAGTTTGAGCTGGGGATTTATAGCAGTTGTTTTCTCATTTTTGGTCTTGGATTTACAAGTTCAGGCTTCTATTATTGGCACACTAAGATACAGCCCATGCAAGATAAGTTATTAGAGTTGCAAGTGAAAAAGGCAGAGTATGAAGTCAGAGCGTTACACCAACAATTACAACGCACTCGCTTCACTCGCAGCTGACTTTCGGTTTCAGTGATGCGAGGAAGATCAAAAGATAAAAGAGATCATTAGGTAGATTTTTTTGGGGGGGTAGAAGTTTTTGAACAAGTATTCTGCTGTGTTCTCAAGTGCATACTTAACTTTTCTATTTCCGCAGGCTGCCTCTTCGATATTACATTGCTAAACCAAAGTAACTGCAGGTGATTAAATGGATAAAGCAATCTACGGACTCATTGGAGTTGTATTGGGTTTTTTATTGACAGTTTTTAAAGATTTTGTAATCCAGCGCAGAAAAAACCAAAAGGATATTGAATACTTATGCATTCATGTCATTTTTATGTTGGATAGATTCGTTTCTAGCTGTTCTGAAGTTGTCGGTGATGATGGTTTATGCCACGGACAGCCAGATGCTGATGGTTATCACCGTGCCCAAGTTTCCGCACCTGATTTTGAACCGCAAAAGTTAAGTGTAGAATGGAAATCTCTGCCTACAAAAATAATGTATGAAGTACTAAATTTCCCATTATTAGTAGAAAATGCTCAAGCAGCCATTAGTGCTGAGTTTGAATACTGTGCTACACCACCAGATTATTCAGAAGGGTTCGAAGAACGTCAGTATCAGTACGCGATACTAGGAATCAAGGCAAGTGAGTTGGCATCAAAGCTGAGAGCTTTAAGTAAGTTGCCTCAAAGGGACGTTACTAGTGATAAAATTTTAGAGCATCTAATGGCTAGAAAAATAAAAATTGAAGATTTAAGAGAAAAAAGACAAATGCACCACTTACAAATGATAAGTCAATCTATGCCCAACCCCCTTTAGTACAAAAGCTCCAGCATATATTTATCCACCATTGTCAGTAGTTTTAAGGCTATAGCTTCAGGCTGGTTTTTGTCGAATTCCCATTTTTGCACTGTTGACTCTGTCGTATTCAGATAACGGGTAAATAAGAGTTTCCTGAGGTTATAGCGCTCACGTAATGCTTTTATATCTGCTGGCTACGAGGGTTTTGGGATGCTCAGATAACTCTCGTCAAACTGGCGCATTGTGGCAGTGGTTAATGCGCAACCTTTAATAACGCCTCAGCAGCGTTGTGAACTGACTCCAGCAGTTATGATTTGTATCTAGTTTCACGAAAAACCCAATAGGCGTATGCAACTCACTGTGGCAAAATCGGTTTTCTAGCTTAAACAGCAAACTAATAAACATTAACGGAGTACTGTCGCATTGGCACTTGAGCCTGGTTTTTTAGTGATCCATTCCAATCAGCTGGAGCAGCTGCGCTCGCTTCTGGTGCAGTTTTGTCAGCGTTATCCACTCTCGCCCTTAGAGCTTGAACAGGTGCTGGTGCAAAGTAATGGTATAGCGCAGTGGCTGAAGCTGGCTTTTGCCGCTTCTCCTGATGAAGCCGATCCTTTTGCGCGTGGTTTAGGTATAGCCGCTGCTATGCAGGTGCAACTACCTGGCCGTTTTATCTGGAGCATGTATCAGCTGGCGCTGCCAGAGCAGCAACTGCCTGATTTGTCTGTGTTTAGTAAAGACAGTTTGCGCTGGCGTATTTTCCGGTTATTGCCGGCGTTAGTCGCAGAGGATGAATTTGAGCTGTTGCGCCGTTTTATCAGTGAGGATAAAGACCAACAAAAACGTTCTCAGTTGGCTTTGAAACTGGCGGATTTATTTGACCAGTATCAGGTGTATCGCGCCGATTGGCTGGCCGATTGGGCCAAAGGGCTGTATCGGCTGGCACAAATGGATGGCGATGCGAAAGCTATGCCGGATGATCAGCTGTGGCAGGCCAAACTTTGGCAGGCGATTTTGGCAGAGCTTCCCGCAGAGCAGCAGCAACAAAGCCGGTTTTCCTTGCATCAGGCTTTTTTACAACAAGTGAAAAGCTGGAAAAAAGCGCCAAAAAATTTACCACGCCGGGTGATTATTTTTGGTATTTCGTCTTTGCCACAACAAATGCTGGAAGTCTTGTCGGCCTTAGCGCCTTATTGTCAGATTTTATTGGCGGTATTAAACCCTTGTCAGTTGTATTGGGCCGATATTATTGCCGAAAAAGACAAAGTCAAAGCAGCGCAAAAACGCCAGCCAACTAAGGCCGGTTTTTTACCTTTTGCCAGTGCTGAGCAATTATCAGGCCAGGCACAGCCTTTGCTGGCGGCCTGGGGTAAACAGGGGCGGGATTATATTCGCTTGCTGGACCAGTTTGACGAAACTGCCGCTCATAAAGAGCTGTTTGCCCATCAAAAAGTCGATTTATTTGAAGCTCCCAACACCAACCATTTATTAGGCCAGTTGCAGGACGATATTTTGCAGCTGCGCTCCATCACTGAAACCCAAAGCCAATGGCCAGCCTTAACAGCTGAAGCGGCGCGCAGCATCTGCTTTCAAAAGGCGCATAGCCCACTTCGGGAAGTAGAAATTCTGCATGATCACCTGTTGCAGCTTTTTACTGAATACCCGGATCTTGGCGCTAAAGATGTGATGGTGATGGTGCCGGACATTAATTTGTATGCGCCTCTCATTGAAGCCGTATTTGGCAAAGTGCCGATGGGCGATGTGCGCTATATCCCTTACAGTATTTCCGATCAAAACAGCAAAAAGCAGCAGCCGTTATTGCAGGCTTTAGAAGTGCTGTTAAGCCCGGAGCAACAACGTTTAAACGCCAGTACTGTATTCGATATGCTGGATATCAGCGCCTTGCAGCAACGTTTTGGCTTAAAAGCCGCCGCTTTACCCAAGATTAAGCAGTGGATTGAAGGGGCTGGTATTCGCTGGGGGCTGGATCAAAAGCATCGTCAGCAACTGGGGTTGCAGCACGGTTTTGAGCAAAACAGCTGGCTTTTTGGCATTCGCCGTATGCTATTGGGTTATGTGGCGGGCGATACAGCGCCATGGCAAGGCATAGCGCCTTATGCCGATGTAGCGGGTTTAGAAGCAGCCGAACTTGGTCCTGTGCTGGTCTTACTGCAAAAAATCGACGAGCTATGGCAACAACTGGCGGTAAAACGTAGCGCGGCCGACTGGCATTTGTTATTTACTCAGCTGTTGCAGGACTTCTTTGCACCCGACGAGCTGGAAAGTCAGCAGCTCGTACAGCAATTACAACAGCAACTGCAAAGCTGGCTCGACAACACCACAGGCGCTGAACTTGAAGAAGAATTAAGTTTACAAATTGCCCGTCAGGCTTTGCTGGAACCTATGCAGGCCGGTGGCTTGCAGCAGAAGTTTTTTAGTGGCCGTGTTAACTTCGCCACTTTGTTGCCAATGCGATCTATTCCTTTTGCGGTGATTTGTTTGCTTGGCATGAACGATGGCGCTTATCCACGGGTGCAGCAACGGCAGGACTTCGACTTAATGGCGCTGGATTATCGCAGTGGCGACCGCTCGCGCCGTGACGATGACCGTTACTTATTGCTCGAAGCTTTATTGTCGGCCCGCCAGCAGTTTTATATCAGTTGGGTAGGTTTTAGCGTCTTTGATAACAGCGCCCGTGCACCTTCTGTGCTGGTCAGTCAGCTGCGTGATCATTTGTCTGCGGGCTGGGCTATGGTTGCAGGAGTTAATGGGGCAGATGGCACTGATTTATTAGAGCAAATCACTTTTGAGCATCCATTACAGCCTTTTAGCCGCCGTTACCGTGAAGCAGGATCAGGCCTTGTTAGCTATCAACAGGAGTGGGCCAGTTTGCATCACAAAGCTTGGGCTGCTGTGAAGACACAAGCGCTGCCAGTCCTGAACGATTTGCACTGGACTTTAAAACAAGCCAGCGATTTTATGCGTGAACCGGTGCGGTTCTTTTTTAATGAACGTTTAAAAGTACGGCTGGAATTGCCTGAACTGGCCAGCATTAACGATGAAGTCTTTGCTTTGGATCCGCTGGAACGCTGGCAAATGCAGCAACAGTTAGTTGCAGAGCTCAAGCGCAGTGTCGAACAAAGCCAAAACGGACAACAAAACTGGCAACAACAGACGGAGCAACAGCTGGAGTTATTCCGTTTGCAAGGCCGTTTGGCTGTGGGTTCTGGTGCTGCGTTAATGCAACAGGATTTGGTGGCAGGGCTGGAAGAACTGGCAGCTGGCTATCAGGATTTTTTAAGCGCTTTCCCAACAGCCGATGCTGGTTTTTATCCGCTGCGTTTTGTTTGTCAGCAGGGTGAGCTTGCCGAACAGCTCACTGGTTTCCGACAAGGCCCTCCTGACAAAGGAGGTTTAGCTTACGCCGAGCTATTGCCAACAGCCTTGATTAAAGACCGCAGTATTGTCTGGCGGCATCTGGTCGCACCTTATCTGAAATTACTTTTATGCTGTGCCAACGGTTTGCCGCTTACGCTTTATGTACTTTCCAGAGTGGGCCAGTTGGTGCTGCAACCTATTGAAAAACAACAAGCACAGGCACAACTGAGTCAGATATTACAGCTAATGCAGCAAGGGCTATCAGAGCCTTTAGCGCTGGAATTTAGTGTAGGTGTTGAATTGGTGAAACAGCTGGAAAAAGGCGCAGCTTTGGATGACAAACTGCTGTCTAAGCTGGAGCGTTTATACACAGGCGGCGACTTCAACAATGGAGCCTTACAACGTAGTCCTTATTTGCAGCGCGCTTTTGCGCAGTTTGATGCGCTTTGGCAAGAGGGCCAGTTAGAAAAAAATGCCACGGCTTTATACGGGCCATTACTCGCCGTTAACTACAGCGAGGTGTCGGCATGACTGAAGCTACAACTCCTGCCATAACCAATCTGGATTTACTGTCTTTCCCTTTATCCGGCAGTCAGCTGATTGAAGCCAGCGCTGGCACAGGAAAAACCTTTACCATAGCGGCTTTGTATTTACGTTTGGTGTTGGGCCATGGCACCAGTAAAGCCTTATTGCCGCCCGATATTCTGGTGGTGACTTTTACCGAAGCTGCAACCCAGGAGCTGACTGAACGTATAGGCCAGCGTTTAGCAGACGCCGCCCGTTATTTCCGTGAGCAATCTGACTCTTTAAAAGCTGGGCAGGCGGATGCTTTTTTACAGAGCCTGCGCAGCGAATTTACTCCAGAGCAGTGGCCGCATTGTGCCTATCAGTTAGAGCTGGCGGTGCAGTATCTGGATGAAGCTGCCATTTCTACTATTCATGGTTGGTGTAATAAAGTGCTGGCCGAATTTGCGCTGTCCAGCGGTTATTTGTTTGAACAAAACCTGGTGACAGACGTCGAGCAGTTGCAGCTGGATGTGATCCGGGATTACTGGCGCAATTTTTATTATCCCTTGCCGGAAGAACATGTAGCGACCGTCTGGCAACAGCTGCAAAACCCTGAAGCTTTGCGTAAAAAAATTCTGCCGCTGATAAGTCATCTCGCATTATTTACAGAACCTGCCACACCAGCTGTGTTATTGCCTGAAGTGAAAGCGTTGCGTAAGCAAAAGCTGGCAGAGCTCAAAGCACCCTGGAATAACTGGATCAGTGAAATCCGTATTTTGTTGCACGGCGCTATAGAGCGCAAAGAAGTGGATGGCCGTAAATTGCAGGCGCGTTATCTCGACAGCTGGCTGGCTAAATTAGTGGCCTGGATCACGGATGCAGACATGGTTGATCCGGATTTACAAACAGGCCAAAGCCGTTTAACGCCACAAGGTTTGAGTGAGGCTTTTAAAGATAAAACGCCACCCAATCATCCGGCTTTTGAAGCTATGGCAAAACTGGCGGACGAACTGGCAGCTTTGCCGGACCCAGAGCAGGATTTAGTGCTGCATGCTGCTTTTTGGTTTGCGCGGCGCTTCCATCAGCTGCAGTTAGAACGCTCTGAACTGGGTTTTGATGAACTGTTAAGCCGCTTGCAGCAAGCGCTGCAAAAAGACGAGGGAGGTTTACTGGCCGAGCGTTTACGACGTAAATTTCCGCTGGCGCTGATAGATGAATTTCAGGACACCGATCCTGTGCAATATCAGCTCTTTGATGCCATTTATCAGCTTAATGAAAACAGAACAGATTGCGGCATTTTATTGATAGGCGACCCAAAACAAGCCATTTATGCCTTTCGTGGTGCTGATATTTATAGTTATTTAGCGGCCAAACAAGCCACAGCAGGAAGGCACTTTCAACTACCGAAGAACTTCCGTTCAACCAACGAAATGGTCAGCGCGGTCAATCACTTATTTAGTTATGCCGAGCAGCGCGCTTTAGGGGCTTTTGTGTTGGGCCGGCCGGATTTACTCAGTTTTTATCCGGTAGAAGCTGCAGGGCGTAAAGAGCGTTTTGTGGTGGAGCAACACCCGGCCACAGCGCTGGAGTTTTGTATTAAAGAATCCCCCGATGGCAAAGTGTTTAGTAAGGCTGCCTGTTTAGCGGAGATGGCGCAGGCCTGTGCTGAGCAAATAGCAGTGTTTTTAAGCGGTAGCACTGGCTTTGTCCAGGATGACACATTCAAGAAGCTTAAAACCAACGATATAGCGGTTTTAGTCAATAATCAGCAGGAAGCCAATGCTATTAAAAAAGCCTTGGCAGAGCGGGATTTGGCCTCTGTGTATTTATCCGACAAAGGCGCCGTATTTGAAAGCCCGGTGGCTTTGGATTTATTACTCTGGTTGCGCGCTTGTGCTGAGCCGCAGCGTGAAGCCTTAGTGCGCTCGGCTTTATCGAGCTGGAGCTTGTCGTTAAATTATTCCGAGCTTGAGCAACTGCTGCAGGATGAGCTGTTATGGGAGCAGCAACTGGCGCGTTTTGCCAGTTATCAGGCGCTTTGGCAACAGCAAGGTGTGCTGGTGATGTTATGGCAGCTGATGCGTGATTTTGCTGTGGCTGAGTTTTTACAGCAACAGCCATCAGGCGAGCGGCTGTTAACAGATATTCTGCATTTAGCTGAACTGTTGCAACAACGCTCCATGGAGCTGGAAGGTCCGGCTGCACTTATTCGTTATTTGGCCGAGCATTTAGCTGGGCAAGGCGATTTAGCGGCTGAGCAGCAAAAACTGCGGTTAGAAAGCGACGAAGCCCTGATTAAAATTGTCACCATTCATAAATCTAAAGGCCTGGAATACCCACTGGTATTTTTACCTTTTATCGCTTTAGCGCGAGCTGTGGATGCCAACAAAGGCCCTGTGACTTACCATCAGGATGGTGAACTGACCGTCGTGTTACAAGCCAACGAGCAGCAAGCCCAACAAGCCGAGCGTGAGCGTTTGGCCGAAGATATGCGAAAGCTCTATGTGGCTTTAACCAGGGCGCGGCATTATTGCTGGGTGGGGTTGATGCCTGTGAAAGAGCAAAGCGCTATAGGTTACTTGTTATCCGATGATGCTTTGCTATCGCCAGTGGCTTTGCAAGAGCAGTTATCACCATTACTTTCACAGCCACATATTCGTCTGGCCGATAACTTATCAGAACAGCGCTCTGTGGTGCTGCTCCAGGATCAGGCCGGTGAGCTACTGCCTTATGCCCAAATGAATCGTTCGGTCAAAGAGCTGTGGTGGATAGCCAGTTACAGCGCTTTGCTGGAGCAACATCAGCATGACAGTAAAGCGGCTGAGTTATTTCAGGAACTGGCACCAGAGCAATTGCAGGATGATAGTGAACCTCAAGAGCCTGAAGCTTTGACTATCGCTCAGGGTTTTGTGCGCGGCAGTCAGGCCGGTACATTTTTGCATGATGTATTGGAGTGGGGCGCAGCCCAGGGTTTTGACGAGTTAGCGCGGCAGCCGGATTTATGGCAACAAGGCCTAACCCCTTTAATGCAAAAATATGGTCTGTTGCAGCAACTGCCAGAGCATAGATGGCAAATCCGTTATTGGGCTGAGCAACAAGCACCTTATCCTGAAACTGATAATTTATCCGCAGCGATAGTGCCATTGCAACACTGGCTGACGGAGTTGATTCAAACACCACTCTGGCGAAATACCAATGCCAGCTTAAGCACACTTAAAGACGGTTCGTATCGCGCTGAACTGGAGTTTTGGTTAGCAGTACAACACTGCAGCAGTACGCAACTTGATAGCCTGGTGCAGCAGTATCTGTGGCCTGAATTGCCACGACCAGCACTTCGGACCACCCAATTGCAAGGCATGCTAAAAGGTTTTATCGACTTAACCTTAGAGCAGGAGGGCCGCTATTGGGTGCTGGATTATAAATCTAACTATATAGCCGATGGCCAGTATGACAGCCATGCCTTAATACAACAGATGCTGGCGCATCGCTATGATGTGCAGGCCGCTTTGTATGCAGTGGCTATCCATCGCTTATTACAAAGCCGTCTGGCGGACTATAAGCCACAAGAACATTTAGGTGGCGCTTTGTATTGGTTTTTGCGTGGGGGTGAGGCTGCAAACAAAGGTGTGCTTGCTGTGGATATTCCGCTGGAGTTGGTGAACAAGCTTGACGCTCTGCTGCAAGGTCAGCTCGTTGCTAAGGAGCTGGTAAATGTCTGATATTGGATTGGCAGAGAAGCAACTGGAATTGCAGATGCAGGGCAAAGAATGGCGGGCTTTGGATAAAGCGCTGGTGACTTTTTTCCGTGAACAGCAACAGCTGGAGCCAGCATTGGCGCTGTTGATTGGTCAGTGCAGCTTTGCGCTGGCGCAAGGCCATTTGTGTTTACCACTTAAATCTATGTCGCAGCATTCACAACAAGAATGGCTGGTGCTGATGGCGCTTTATCCTGATTTGTTTGAATTAAGCGAAAACCGTAATCAGCCTTTTGTGTATGCCAATACTGCTTTGTATATGCGGCGTTATTTTAGTTATCAGCAGCAGATAGCGCTTTATTTGCAGCACAGCAGCCAGCGTAGCCAGCAGCTACGCCAGGCTATCAATCCGGCGCTGCTGAAAAACTTATTGGACCCGCTGTTTCCTGTGTCGGCAACAAAAAGTGCTGAACCTGACTGGCAACGTTTATCCTGTGCTATAGCCGCCAGCAGCAGTTTTAGTGTGATCACTGGCGGGCCTGGTACAGGCAAAACCACCACAGTGGTGAAACTGCTGTTGGTATTACAGCAATTACAGCAGCAACAAGGTGCCACGCCTTTAACTATTCAACTGGCTGCCCCTACAGGCAAAGCGGCAGTACGGCTTCGAAGTTCTATCCGCACTACGCTGGATAAACTGCCTGCATCGGCAGAAATGAAAAGCCAGGTGCCTACAGATGTTTCTACCTTGCATAAACTCTTGGGCGCCCGGGCGCAAAGCAGGCAGTTTAAGCAAAATGTTTTTGAGCCTTTGGCGTTGGATCTATTAGTGGTGGACGAAGCCTCCATGCTGGATGTCGAGCTGATGGCCGCTTTGCTGTCGGCCTTACCAGCCCATGCCCGGTTGATTTTATTAGGCGATAAAGACCAGTTGGCCTCAGTGGAAGCCGGCGCTTTAATGGCAGAGCTGTGTCAGTGGGCAGAGCAGGGGCATTATTTAGCGGAAACCGCAGCCTGGCTCAATCAATTATCTGCTGCCGCTATTCCGACAGATTTAATCAGCGATACAGGTAAAGCGCTGGAGCAGCAAATAGGTATGCTTCGCGTCAGCCATCGTTTTGATCCACAAAGTGGCATCGCCAAACTTGCCCATGCGGTGAATGCAGGTCATAGCGCTGAAGTAGACGCTATTTGCCGCGCTGATTATGCCGATCTACAGTATCTGGAAGCGACAGACTTTAAGCAGTTAAAACAGTTTGTGTTAACAGGCAAGGCAAAGGCAGAGCAAAAAGAAACAGCTGGTTTTAGTTTTTATTTAAACACAGTAGCTCAAGGCCCAGCTTTGGATGCGTCAGAGCTGGTTATCGATCTCTGGGCGCAACAAGTACTGGCCGATTTTTCCGCTTTTCAGTTGCTGTGTGCGGTGCGGCAAGGGCCTATGGGCGTAGAACAGGTCAATCTGAGTGTAGAGAAGATGCTGCATCAGGCCGGGCTTATTCAGCAGAGCAGACAGCAAAGCAATCAGCACAGCAGCCACTGGTACGCCGGACGGCCTGTGATGGTGACACAAAACGATTATGCGCTGGGGCTGATGAATGGCGATGTGGGTATTTGTTTGCTACGGCCTTATCAGGGCAAATGGATGCTGGCTGTGGCTTTTGCATCAGAAGACAGCAGCAAAACTGTGCGCTGGGTGTTGCCAAGCCGGTTACAGCAAGTCGAAACCGCTTATGCCATTACTGTGCATAAATCTCAAGGCTCAGAGTTCCGCCATGCGGTGCTGGTATTGCCAGACAATTTCAGCCCGGTGTTAAGTCGTGAGTTGATTTACACCGGTATTACCAGAGCGGCGAAACTTTTTAGTTTGATTTGTGGCAAAGCGGAATTGTTAGCCAAAGCTGTGGAGCTGAAAGTACAGCGTCATGGTGCTGTGCGGCTTTAATATCGAAAACCGGATCAGAGTAAATTCAAGCCTTTCGCTTTAACTTTACTCTGATCCGAATTCAGTTTAACGGCCTAAATATTTATCCAGTGTTTTGTATAAACCCTGCCACATGGTTTGGTTTTTCTGCTTCAGTTTGGCTGCGTTGTCGGCCAGACGAGGAGCAATTTCTTCCTGTTCGGCCAATAGCTGACTGACTTTTTGTGTCAGGCTGACCGCTGAGAGTTTTTCCAGGCAGTAATCCGCCATACCAAAATCAGACATCATGGCGTGGTATTTGTGGCTCCAACTGGTGGCAATACAAGGTACGCCCTGACTCAGCGCATTAATAGCACCGTGGAAACGCGAGCTGATAGCGACAGAGCTTTGGCCGATAAAAGCTTTGACTGCCAATGGGTCTTCAATCTGAATAATTTCACAAGGCGCTAAGCGGGCTATTTCCTGACACAGCAGCTGATCTTCTTTGCCTTCGTGATTCACCAGTACTACTGCATAACCTAACTCGACCAACTGATTGGCTGCAGCAGCAAAAGCTTCGACATAGTTAGTGCGTTCGGCTTCAGCATTGGCGTGGTTAAACTTAGACACCACTTTGCTGTTAGGAATTAAAGCAGCAAATTTGCCTTCAATTTCAGGCAAAGCAGTGGTGCTGTGACCTTTTAAACCTACAGTAAAGTCAGGAGTTAATTTAACCGTATCCGGCAGATTGGCTTCACAGCTTTGCAGGTGGCTGAAGGACACTGGGTCGCGCACATAAATCAGTGCTGCGCTGTGAATAATGTCACGCATCGCTGCTTTGCTTTCGTCGCTGCTAAAAGGCCCAAAAGCCTGTGGCATAAAGACAAAAGGTTTACCTGCATCTTTAAAGCGTTTGACTTCACGGGCTGTGTTTTGCAGAAACTTCAAAGGCCACTGGTCGCCATAAGCAAAACCGCTGGCTTCTAAAATCACGTCAACATCACGTTCTGTCACCATGCCATAACGTTTCATCAGATTACGTAATGAACCTGGTAGCTTGCCAAACCATGGGGTTAAATCCAGACCTTTACGGCGGAATGACACCTTTTGCCATGCGCCTAACAAGGCGCGTTCACGATAGGGCAGGTTAGGACCAGGCGATAATACCAACTCTGTGTTGTTTAAGGTTTTTAAACCCTGCAGGCAGGCCAGCAACATCAGGTAAGCGCCTTTATTGCGGAACTGCACACCTTTGATTTCGACTAATAAGGCTTTTGATTCAGACATAAGTTAATAACTCCGTAGCGGTTTTCTTCTCGGAGTGAGGGATCAACGCCTGCGGATCAGGGTAACCCACAGCAATCAGCATCACGACTCGTTCGAAAGGTTGTAATTTTAATAAGCGGCCAATTTTGGCTTCATAGTTTTCTATATCAGGCCAGTTGATGGAACACGAGGCCAGGCCCATAGTCTCCAATGCCAGCATCAGTTGCATATTACCTAAGCTGGCGTCGATATAAATCACATGGCGGTCACGCTCAAAAGGATAAGCACTTAAGTCACCGACCACAGCAAGCAGGGCAGGAATGCCATTGGCATAACCCACAGTGCCCATAGGCAAGTTGGCTAACTTATTCAGCATCTCGCCTTCAGTGGCGGCGATATAACGAAACGGCTGACGGTTACAGGCACTGGGTGCCTGAGCTGCAGCGGCAACCGCTTGTTCCAGCGCAGCTTTAGGCACGCTCTGAGGTAAAAAAGTACGGACTGAACAGCGCTGCTGACACAAAATTAAAAACTGCTCGTAGCTGATGTCAGCTCTGGGTCTTTGTTCGTAAGGTGCTGGTGCAGAAGGACGGCTTTGTGCTAAACGTGGGGTGATCTGGGCTTTTAAGGCGGCAAAAGTCTCAGGTTGACTGGCACCTTCTGGCCATTGTGTGACAGAGAAGTAGCTATCCATCACATCGTGACAGTATTTCAGCAGTACTAAATCCAAGGCCTGATGATCGGCCAACAGGTTTTGCAATGCAGTTAAAGTTTCGTCAATATAATCCAGCGCAAACAAAGACTTGCGCGGCACCATGCTTAAACCTTTTTCCAGCCTGTGTATATTACGGCGTAAGATAACTGTCGCTATGCTGCTGCTTTCTTCATGCAGATGATAGTGATGCCGACCCGCCGCAGTGGCATGTTGCTCACGGCGAAAATGCGGGTTAAAAAATGCGTAATACAGCGTTGCCGCCAGACGGCTTTTGGCTGCGTAAGGTAATAGCACCTTATCGAGCTTTTGCCTGATTTGTTGGAGTTGTTTTTTCATACCGTCTCTTTCTCTACCACCACACCGGACCTTTTTACCTTGATCAGTTGCCATAACTGACGACGGGTTCTGCCGGAAAAAAATAAAAAGAAAAATGAAGCGTAGGCATAAGAAATCAGCGTTGCCCAGGCTGCACCATCAATGCCCATAATGGGGATCAACCACCAGTTCAGCAGCACGTTTAACACAGCTCCTACGCCATGACTGGCCAGAGATAAAGGCTCCTGGCCGGTAATGATTAAATGTTGTCCTATCAGGTAACGGATAAAAATAAACACACCGGCCCAGATATGAATTTGCAGTACTGAAATACCTGCCTGAAATTTTTCACCAAAGATCAGTGGTACCAAAGGCGGTGCCACAATAAATACAACCACAGCTATGGTCAATGCCATCGCAAAAAAGTAACCAGTGTATTTACGCAGCAATAATAAATAACCTGACCAGCTGACCTGATGGCTTTTCAGAAGCTCAGGATAATAACGCACTGCTAATGTCGCTGGTATGACATACCACAGCTCTGAAATGCGGCTGACAGCGGCGTAAACACCAGCGGCTTCAATATCAATCAGGCGTTCAATCATAATCAGATCAATCCGCAGATAGACCACAGATAAAATACCAGAGACCCATAACCAGCTGGAGCGGCGCAATAACTCCTTGCCATGTTGCCAGTTAAACCAGGCCGGTGTTAAACGGCCGGAGTCTTTGTTGTGACCTTTATAAATCTGATACTGCAATACGCCGACAGCGGCAAACTCCAGACCTACAATCCAGAACAAAGCGCCAATACCTAAGCCATACCAAAGCACTGCCAACTTGGCGACCAGACCCAAAATCCCCAACGCCAGTTTGCTGTAGGCGAGGGTGCGGAAATGGCCTAAATAATTCTGGTGGTATTCAAATAAAATAAAAGCATTAAACAGCTGACCGACAAAAAGCACCGCAGCGCCCAACTGATAAGGTTCAAATTCTGTTGGCAGATACCAGCTAAAACCGACAAACATCAAAGCAGCAAATACAAATCCTGCTATTAATCGAAGCCAGGTGGCAGTAAATAAGATCTGCTGGCCTGTGCGTGGGTCAGTGGCAGACTGCACCGACTTTTGCACCAGATTGTTTAACCCTAAATTGGCTAAAGGCGCTAAAAATGCGCTCCAGGTCATGACGATAGCGTAATAACCTGTGGCTTCCGGCCCCAGCATGCGCGCCACAATAATAGTGATTAACGCACCTGCAGCCAGCTTGACTAAACGTTCACCTAACAGAGCAACGGCTTTGGCTTTGGCAACTTTAACTAAAAACTTAACCACGTCGTTTCGCTTTGTAACGTTTAATAGCACGGGTAATGCGCCAAATATGCTGCAAAGTGTATGAATAAACACTGAATACTATCAGGAACAACAGCAACATAATTAAATCAGGCACCATCAGGTATTCGCCAATGATGCCCAAAGTCGCCAGCATACAGGAGAAACTACTGATCACCACTAACGCCTGGCGGGAATTTAAGCCAAGACGCAGGAAGATATGATGCAAATGCTCACGGTCGGCTAAAAAGGGCGACTGACCTTTACGAATACGGCGCAGCATAATAGCCACCATATCCATCAGCGGTACCGCAATCACCCAAAGGGCAGTGACAGGGCGAAAGCTGGCGGTATCACTTTGGGTGCCGATGATTAGTAACCAAATCACGGTTAAACCAATCAGCATACTGCCGGCATCCCCCATAAAAATCTTACCTTTGCCTTTGCCAACCACATCCAGGTTAAACAATAAATAAGGAATAAGCGCAAAGACCAACACCATAGGCAAGACCGCATGCTCCAGCTGGCCGCCCATCCCCATCATCAAAGTGACAGAGACAAAAGTAACACCACTGAGCATGCCTGCCAGACCGTCGATGCCGTCAATCATATTAAAGGCATTAATGGCGGCAATGACGGCAATCAGTGTGATGGGAATACCCAGGTAACCTAAAGTGACATCGCCCAGCGAAAACAAATTACCTAGATTACCCAAATGCAGCTGCAGGCCATACACCATGGCTGAGCCAATCAGCAACTGGACACAAAGCCGTAATTTGACGCTCAGGTCCATAAAATCATCAAACACCCCCAAAATGACAATAGTGCCGCCACAAAGCAGGTAGTAATAATGAACATCTTCTGGCAACCCAAACCAGGCTAAAGTCAGTCCAACGCCAGTGAATATAGAGATGCCACCTATTAATGGCACAGAACCTGTGTGCTGCTTACGGCCTGCAGGCTTGTCCACCAGCCCCACTTTGACAGACAAAGGGATCAGAATAAAAATGGCGGCTAAGGTAAGAACAAAGGTGGTAACAAACAGTTGCAGATGTTCTGTCATGTGGTTTCCATCGGCTTTTTGGCCTGAAATAATGCGAACTGACTTAAACTAAATTGGCCTGATTATAGGTGAAGAACAGGGGACTGACTACGGCACTCCGGAGATAAAATTGAAAGGAATAACGACTTTGTCAGAAAATAATGCTCTAATTGCTATTTCTGTCACACTTGCTGTGACCCTATAACGTCCTGACAGATTTTTACGCTGTGAATCAAGACGTTGGCGAACCCTATTTCTTTAGAAGAGCTCCGATCTTTATGGTTTTTATCCATCAGGAGTTGGGCTGTTGACGCAGGATACCGGCTGTGACCAAAGCAGTATTGATTATCACCAATATGGGACCTAAACCCTCTGCACCTTTTCAGGGCCAGTTTGTAAAAAATCAGGTACTGGCACTACAGCAGCGTCAGACATTGGCCTATTTTTATATGAGCTGGCATAACGATAGCCTGCTGAACAGGTTGTTGAAATACCCGGTGCTGTTTGTGCAGTTTTTCTGGTCTTATATTCTGAGTTTTAAAAGCTTCGATATTATTCATGTGCATTTTTTTTACCCAACCATCTGGCTGGCTCTGGCTTACAAATATTTGCGCAAACCTTCGGTAAAAATAGTCGTCACTTGTCATGGCAGTGATATTTACCATTATCAGCCTTTTAGTTTTTTATACCGCTGGTGCTGTGGTTTTGTCGATCAGTGGATTTTTACCAGTGAAAAACTGCAGGCGAAAAGCTATACGGCAGCCCCTAAAGCCGCAGTATTATCTGCCGGTATTGCGCAAATTTATGCAGATGCACAACAACTCAGCAGAACAGAAAAAGACATCGATCTGCTGTATGTCGGAGCTTTGGATAAAAACAAAGGCATGGACAGGTTAATTGCTTTGTTACCGCAATTGGCTGATAAAACCATTTATGTGGTAGGCACAGGGGGTTATCAGGCGCAATTTGAGCAGTTAAAAAAAGATTACCCAAATTTGCAGCTGGCAGCGGGTCAAAGTGCAGAACAATTAAAAGCTTTGTATCAGCGCAGCAAATGTTTTCTAAGCTTGTCGCGTAATGAATCTTTTGGCCTGGTGATGACGGAAGCCATGGTCTGTTATACACCGGTGATTGCCACCCTCACTGATGGTTCGGCAGAGCAGTTGGGTGCTGACTCATTTTGGGTGTTAGATCAGGCAGATGAGCAAGTTTTGCAACAGAACTTGCTGAAAAAAATTCAGCAGCTATTAAGTTTGTCAGACTCAGACTATACCGCATTGCAGCAGTCAGCTCATCAGCACGCAAAAGACTGTCTGGTCAATGATGTGGCGGCAAAAATACACCAGATCTACAGGGATCTGGAGTTATAAAACAAATAACTATAGTGAAGGTAAATACAAGCATGGCAATTCAACCTGAAGTAGTCCCAGTGGGTGGCATAGGGGTGATGGCATTCAGCGATATGGCTGAGCTGGTCAATTACGTTATTCAGGACGATGGAACTGTCTTTGCAGGTTCTGCTATTGCAATGAACCCGGAGAAGGTGATCGCTGCCAGTAAAAATCCTGAGTTGATGGGCATTCTGAATAAGGCTGATATCCGTTATGCCGATGGTATGGGTGTAGTGAAAGTGATGCGGCGTAAATTAGGCCGTAAAGTCGAACGTATTCCAGGTTGTGAATTGTGGCAGGCGTTAATGGCCAAAGCCGCTGTGACTAAAACGCCGGTGTTTCTGGTGGGTGCCAAGCCACAGGTGATGGCGGAAACAGTTGAAAAACTGACGGCCATGGGCGTCAATGTGGTGGACTCGCAAGACGGTTATTTTAAAGATGAAAATGAACTGATCCGCCGTATAGCTCAAAGTGGTGCCCGTATTGTCACTGTAGCTATGGGGTCGCCCAAGCAAGAGATTTTTATTGGTAAATGCCAACAGCAATTGCCTGATGCCTATTATATGGGCGTTGGCGGTACTTATGATGTGTTCACAGGCCATGTGCAGCGAGCGCCGGCTTTATGGTGTAAGTTACATTTAGAGTGGGCCTACCGGCTGTTATCTCAGCCGTCCCGTATTGGTCGTCAGTCAAATCTGGTGACTTATGCCTGGTTATATTTAACCAATAAGCTCTGATAAAAACCATTAGAAACAGAGAGAAGCATAGTGCAGCAACAGTCCGCTTTACCTTTGATCAGCGTCTATATGCCCACTTTTAACAGGGTAGATATGGTGCAACGTGCCATTGCTTCAGTGCTGGTGCAGGATTACCCCAATCTGGAGTTACTGGTGGTGGATGATGCTTCCACAGACAGTACCTGGGAGACTTTAAACCGTGTTTATGCTGATGAGCCCAGAGTGCGTCTGTTTCGTCAGGACAAAGGGCAGGGCGCTTGTGCGGCCCGTAATCTGGCGATAGCTGAAGCCAAAGGTGAGTTTGTCACTGGTCTGGATGATGATGACGAGTTTTTACCCCATCGTCTGACGTCCTTGTATCAGGCCTACGACGATCAGTATGCTTTTGTCTGTTCCAGTTATTTTTGGGATTACGGCACTATCCGCAAGCAACTTTATCCTGAGTCGGCCATTGTAGGTCTGAACGAACTTTTGGATGTGCATTGTTTATCCAATCAGGTGCTGGTAAAACGCAGCCGCATGCTGGCGCAAGGTGGTTTTGATATTGGGCTTGCCGCTTTTCAGGATTATGATATGTGGATCCGCTTAGTCGCTGCATACGGCAAAGCCCTACGTTTGGCCGAAGCTACTTATGTGGTGCATGTCGGGCATGAGCTGGGCCGTATTACCACTTCACCTAAACGCTTGGCTGCACAAAGTTATTTTGTTGAAAAACATCTGCCGTTGATGAATGAGCGGAATATACAAAACCAGCAATTTTATCGTTTGGTGATGGAGCAGCAACAGCTGTCTTTTGGTCGTTTGCTGTTTTTCTGCCGTTATGGATTGTGGTCAACGAAGATCCGTTATTACCTGAAACAAAAATTACAATGGGCGATTAAATTCCGTCAGCAGTTGTTGAGCAAAGGCATTAAAGGGTTGTTTTCGAGAAAATGAGTCAGAATTTATTAGCTCATGCCAATTTTGTTAGTTTGAGTGCTGTATTACTCAGACGCTTCTGGTTGCTGTTGCTGGCCGCAGCAGTCTTAGGTGCGGCGGCTTTGTATATAGTGCAACTCAGCACTGCGTTACGTTATCAAGCGACTGCTGTGGTGACTTTAACCGACTGGCAAACCGAACGTTTAACGCGACGTGATGATCCGAATGACAAAAATCCGGCCAATGTGGGAGGTGCTTCCGCTGATGCAGTATCCAGAGCCTTATTATGGTTAAAAGACCCTGATTTTTTTCAATCACTGGCACGTTCTGCCAATGCGGAGCAGTTGAGTGTGGAACACAAAAGACGCGGTAATCTGGTGACTTTAAAGTGGCTCAGCAATTCAGCAAGCAATGCAGAAACTGAACTGGCTTTAGTGATCAAGCTGTGGGATCAGCGTTGGCGTCAGCAGTTTATTCAGCAAAAACAACAACAGCTGACGAACTTACAACAACTGCCTGTTACGGATCTGATGCAACAGCAGAAAGATCGTACAGAATATGAACTGGCGTATGCGAAAACAGCTCAACCTTTTGCATTGCACCAGTTACAAAGCCCTGAAGCACCACAACAGAGTAAGAGTCCAGCCTTATGGCTGATGTTATGTTTTGGTGGTTTTTTTGGTTTTAGCTGCGCTTTTATTGTGTTGATGTTATGGCGACTTTAATGCGGCTATCTGTCCGTTTCCAGCAAGTGTTGCCGCTGGATAAACTGATCCTGTTATTGTGCAGTTGCTATTTATTAGTCGATGCTTTTAATGGCTTTTTACTGAATCAGTTTGGCCGTAGTTTTGGTTTGTCTGCGCTCTACAAGCTGCTGATCCTGAATCTTATGCTGACCAGCTTAAGCCTGCGGACTGCAAAGGCCTTTTTGCTGTTTCCAGCCCTGTTTGTGCTGCTGATGCCAGGGCCTTTTTATAGCTGGCTGCAATTGGGTGGTTCTTTAGCTGCAGATATGGGTTTGATGCTCAAACTGATTTCCCCTTTTATCGCCTTTTATTATTTGCTCAGTCTGGCCCAGTTGGACAAAGCCTTTGCGTTGAAATCCATGCATCAGGTTTTTGTAGTTAATTATCTGATTGTATTAGTTAACTTTGTTTTGGGTGCTCTGGGTTATGGCTACACCTCTTATATGCCGCAGGAACATCTGACTCAGATCGATTTGGGTAGCAAAGGTTTTTTTAATGCGGCGAATGAGTTGTCTGTAGTGCTATTGGTGTTATCCGCCTGGTTATTGCAGTACTACTGGCATCAGCAAAAGCTAATTTTTTTGGCGGTAGCTGTCAGCTCTGTGTGGTGCGCCAGTTTAATGCTGACTAAAACGGGTTTGCTTGGCACTGTGATTTTGGTGTTATTGATCCCACTGATGCCGCTGCTTATCCGTCTGAACTGGTCGCGTTTGGCACTGATGTTACTGCTGTTGATGGTTACGGCCGCCCTACTGATGTGGCAGGCGCCTTTACTGTTAACTCATCTGGGGCTGGCTGAGAAATTACAGCATATTTATCAGCAACAAGGTTTACTTGGTGTCTTGTTATCGAACCGCGACAAATATGCTGCAGAAATCTGGCAGGTGGTGAGTTTTTATTACAGCGAAGGCCACAGGTTTTTTGGGGTTGGGCTTATTGGCGTATCAGAACATCTGTGGAAGTACTGGGCTGAGTCGGATCCTTTTGATTTATTTATCTTTTATGGTGTCGCTGGTTTGATGTTTTTTTTGTGGATTTTTACAGGTTTTATTGCTCAGAATTTAAAGTTAATCCGGCTTTTTTCCAGCGATTTAGCTGCAACTTTAGTGTTGTTAAATCTGTTATTGCTGTTGGTGGCCTGTATTGCAGGTCATGTCATTAGCTCTGGTATGTTATGGCCGGTCTGGGGTTTTATAAATGCAGCGGCGTTGATCCATTGCTCTGCTGACACAACATGCAAAAAGGCGGAGCTTGCGCATGTTACGCAGTGATTTTGCGCAAAAGCTGCTGAATAACAGTCTGGCTCATGGTCTGAACTTTGGCTCCCGCTGGTTACTGAATCTGGTGGTTGCGCGACAACTGCTGGCGACCGATTTTGGTGTCTTTAGTTATGTCTATATGCTGGCGAACTTGTTTTTCCCAACCATAGCTTTTGGTGTCAGTTTTTACCTGATCCACTATTCCGCCAAACAGCAACACATCAGTTTGTTGTTCAACAGTCTGGTGCTGAGCTTTCTGGTGTTTTTGCTGTTGTGTCTTGGTGTGGTCGGTATTGATTATTGGATCAACGACAGCGTGCCTTATTACCTGTACCTGTTGAGTTTACTGATAGGCCTGGTTTGGGCTGTCAGCCAGGCCATCTTTTGTTATCTCAAAGGCCGGCAGCAGTTTTTTGTCGAAGTAAAATCTCAATTTGTCGGCGCTTTAAGTTTGCTGGTGGTGGTGGGGTTGTTATTCGGTGGAGTGATTACAGAACTGGATGCGATGCTCGAAGCTGTGCTGGTCGCGAGTTTGTTGCCTGTGGCTATGGGGCTGAATGTGCTCTGGCCTGAACTGAAAGCTGGTGTTGGCCCTTATCTGCGCAATTTCAGCACTTACTTTGGCTGGCAGGATATACGGCATCGGCTGCATTTTGCATTGCATGATGTATTCGCCATCATTATGAGCAATATTCCTTTTATCTTTCTGGCCTTGTTTAGTACTTTGCTGGCATTGGGGCAGTTCAGAAAACTCTTTATCTTGTTTATGCCAATCACATTATTGCCGGTGATTTTTTCGCAGGTGTTTTTAAGTCGTTTAAGCCGCCTGACCGATCTTGGCACTAAGCTGCAGTTTTTCCGTAAAATTCTCCTGTTCACCTTACCTCTGTTGTCTTTGCCATATTTGCTGATGTGGCCCATAGGTGACTGGATGTATCAGATCTCCTTTAATGAGGCATTGGATCCAGAGCATCTGCTGATGCTGCATCTGGTATTAGCGACCTTGTGGATCACCTTATTGAAAACTTACTTTGAAGTGCTGCTGACTTCATTAGGTGCCAATCAGTACAAAGCCATGTTGGTCACTTTTGCTGTGGTGTTTACAGCGCTGGCTTATTGCTGGTTTAACTATAAGCTGACAGTGGAATTAACGGCCTGGTTATTTTTAGCTGGAAACCTGTTAATCACTTCGATGCTGGTAATAGCTTGTTTGTGGCAAATCAGAGTGCAGCAAAAGCGTCAGACAAAAAGCACGGCAGGTTAGGCAATGGCTTCCCTTGTGCTATGGTTAAATTCAGTTCAGTTTAAATAGAGCCGGGGTTGTCGTGTGTAAAGTTGTGATCATTGCGGCTTTGTTCTGCTGTCAAAGCTTAATCGCAGCGCAGGTAACCTGGCTTAAAACAGACTGGCCTCCTCATCAAATCACCACTGGAGTTTACCAGGACCAGGGCACCTTTGATGTGCTGCACAAACTGTTGATCGCACAGCTGCCTCATCTGACACACCAGGTCAAAGTTGTAAATTTACCCCGACTGGAACAGGCTTTTTTGCAAAATAACTACAGTGTTTGCAGCTTTGGCTCCATTTTCACTGAAAAAAGAGCAAAAACCCGTTGGTACTCTAAAGCCGTGACTGTACTACCTGGTTTAGCTGTGCATTTTCGGACTTCAGCAGTACTGCAACAGCATGCTGCTATGCAAGCTGATGGCAGTATCGACATACGCCAACTGGCGCAAGATAAGACCTTACTTGGAGCTTATCAGCCTAACCGTTTTTATCCTGCCTCTGTAATGGATGCTACGCAGTACGCTAATTTTATTCCTCATGAGTTTACCAGTGAAGTGAATGCTGCAGCGCTGCTGTTATCAAAACGAGTTGACTACGTGGTGGAATATCCGGAGCGGATGGCCTTTTATCTGAAACACTATCCACAAAAACTGCAGATCCAAAGCCGGGCAGTGGTGGATGCGTCGCCTTATGTGGTGTCTTATATTACCTGCAACAAAAGTCCGGCTGGGCAGCAATTGATCACTGAAATAAACCAAGCGCTGATGGCGTTGTGGCTAACACCAGCGTACAAAACGGCGATGTTCAGTTGGGTAGACGCTAGCAATACAGACCGATTAGAAAAGGTCTATCAGGATTATCTGCGTAAATCAGCGGCAACAACTGAACACTGAATCAGAGGTTCTGCATCCAATGGAACAAACTAAAAAGGCCGGTGATTTCACCGGCCTTTTGTCTAATTTATCAGTAGTGGCTGATACTTAATGAGCTGAGCGTAACGGGCCTACCACGTTAATCAGGCTGTTTTTACTGAAATCTAAATCGCCGAAACCTTTGTGGTTCACCAGGATCACAATAATGTCGGCTTTTAAACCTTGTGCTACAGACACCAGTTCAACGTTTGCAGCCAGCTTGTTGGTTTGTTCCACGTTCGGCTCTACCGCATAGATTTTACCCTGATAAGCTGCGGCTAAATCATTGACGATGTGCAAAGCCGGGCTTTCACGTAAATCGTCGATATCAGGCTTAAAGGCCAAACCAAAACAGGCCACAGAAGGTTTATGCAACGCGTGATTAGCCACAGTAGATAAAATTTTCTGCAGTACCCATTGAGGTTTAAAGTCGTTCACTTCACGGGCTGTGCGGATCAATTTCGCTTGCTCTGGTGCTGAGTGCACGATGAACCATGGATCAACAGCGATACAGTGACCACCAACACCAGCGCCTGGCGTCAGAATGTTTACGCGAGGGTGGCGGTTCGCCATTTTAATCAGTTCCCAAACGTTAATCTTCAGCTCGTCACAGATCACCGACAACTCGTTAGCAAAGGCTATATTGACGTCACGGAAGGCGTTTTCTGTCAGTTTTGACATTTCGGCGGTGCGGGCGTCAGAGAGCAAGCATTCACCTGTCACGAAGGTTTGATACAGAGCTTTGGCTTTTTCAGAGCAGGCTGGTGTTAAACCACCGACTATACGGTCATTGGCAATCAGCTCATATACAACACGACCAGGTAACACGCGTTCCGGGCAATAAGCGACGTGAATGTCAGGCTGAGATGAATCTGTCGGTACTGTTAAATCAGGGCGGGCTTCACTTATCCACTGGCAAATTTTTTCAGTGGTACCAACAGGACTGGTCGATTCCAGTACAACTAAGTTGCCTTTGGCCAGCACTGGCGCTATAGATTTCACCGCCGCTTCAACATAAGTTAAATCCGGTGACAGATCATCAAAAAATGGCGTAGGCACTGCAATCATAAAGGCATCAGCAGCTACAGGGTTCGTTTGGGCTGATAAATAACCGCCCGTGACAGCGGCATGCACCAGCATGTCCAGCTCAGGTTCCACAATATGAATTTTACCCTGATTGATGGTATCTACAGCGTGTTGATTCACATCTATACCAATAACCCGCAGCTTGCGAGAAGCCAACATGGCCGCTGTAGGCAGGCCTATATAGCCTAAACCAATCACCGATACCGTTTTAAACATACTGAACTCCATTAACCTGCACTATTGGTTTTTATTTGCCGACATCTTATCACAGCACGCCAGAAAGCTTAGATGACAGATGGCTGCTGTTGAAGAAAATTTTTAATAAAATAACAGTGTTAGCTGAATGGTGACTGATTAGGTCTGTGGTATCGTGGCTACCAGTTGCTGATACAGTTCAGTGGAAGGAATCAAAGTGAAAGACTTTTTAGAACCTTTTTTATATCCGCAGAATATATTTCTTTGGTTATTTTTTTTCGCCTGCTTGTACTACCGCCGCAAAGGCTTGTGGTTGCTGCTGATTTGGTTTTATTTAACTGGTAATACGCTGGTCGCCAATCAGGTGCGGGAATGGTACAGCTCGCAGATCAGCACAGCTGAATTACCTGTCAACTTTGATGGTGATTATGTGCTGCTGGGCTGTGGTGGCAATGAACATAGTTTGCCGGATTGTGCTATCAACAGGATCAATCAGCTGTCTTTAATGATTAATGCGCAGCAACGCCCGGTCCATGTTTATATGACTACGCTTTACTGCGCGCCTTACGAGGCCTTGTTAAAACAAAAAACAGAGTATGCCGCTATTTCGTGTTTTGATGGCGGTCCAACGACTTATCATGAGTTTGCAACCTTAGATAAACAGCTGGATAAAACTAAAAATTATTTGTTTATCAGCAGCGACTACCATGCGCTTCGAGTGAAGAAATTATCGCAAATGCATCAGTTGAATGCGCAAGTCTATGCAGCTTCCAGCGCTACTTTCAGGCCGGTAAATTGTGGCTGGAACTGTTTATTCACGGTGAACCTGTCGAACTATGATTTGTTTTCAAAGCTGGCGGCTGAAACCGCAAGTTTGCAGGTGTATTGGCTGACTAAAGACTGGACTGAGTGGTATACCCCGCGTTCTTGAAGCTGCAGCTTTGTTGACTGCGCTACTCGCCCCAGTCACATAGGACAACTATGCTCCTGGGGTCTCGCTCGCTTGTCGTCGCGCTGCAACTCCAATTACTTTGGGTGTCGATGTGGCATACAGTTAACGGGCGTTACGGATAATTTCCTGCGCCATTAAATCGGCCACTTCATTGGTCGGTTTTTGCTGAGCATCAGCGCGCTCGAAGATATTGATCAGCGTATGGTAAATCTGGTTCACCTTAGTGGTTGACTCTTCAGCGTTGTAGCCTTGAGCCCGCATTTCCATGGCCACATTGATAATGCCACCTGCGTTGATCACATAGTCCGGTGCATACAAAATGCCTTTTTGACGCAAAATTTCACCATGACGGCTTTCTTTCAACTGGTTGTTGGCACAACCTGCAATGATTTTGCATTTCAGTTGAGGGATGCTGATGTCGTTAATGGTGGCACCTAAAGCACAAGGAGCGTAGATATCAGCGTCAACAGCATAGATTTCATCTAAGCCTACAGCTGTAGCGTTAAACTGCGCTACGGCGCGGCTGACAGCGTCCTGATTGATATCAGTTACGATCAGTTTGGCACCTTCTTTATGCAGGTATTCACACAGATAAAAACCAACACTGCCTAAACCCTGAACCGCAACAGTCAGGCCATTCAAATCATCTGTACCAAACTTATGCTTGGCCGCAGCTTTAATGCCACGGTAAGTTCCTAGTGCAGTGAAAGGACCTGGGTTGCCGCTTAAACCTTCTAAACCAGCCACATAAGGTGTTTCTTTGTTGACGATCATTATGTCGCCAGTGGTGATGTTTACATCTTCAGCGCTGACATAACGGCCACTCAACGAATGGACAAACTTGCCAAATTTGCGGAACAAGGCTTCAGATTTGATTTTTTTCGCATCACCAATAATAACGGCCTTACCACCACCTAATGGCAAACCTGCCATGGCATTTTTGTACGTCATGCCACGGGATAAACGCAATACGTCAACTAAGGCATCTTCATCAGCCACGTAGTCCCACATACGGCAGCCACCTGTCGCAGGGCCTAAGGCTGTGCTGTGGATCGCAATAATGGCTTTTAAACCTGTGGTTTCATCACTGCAGAATACGACTTGCTCATGGTTATCAAATTCAGGATGGTTAAATACAGCCACGACTTGTTCTCCGTTGATATAACTCACTGCACCTTGCAGGGCAGGGTAAGGGCTTTTTTGCGCCGCGGAATGTACCACTTCAGCGACACTTTCGCCATCTATCTGTAAAAACATAGTCTGGTAAGACCAGGTGATTGTCGACAATTTGTGTCAACTCTTGATTGTCGGGATTGAGTCACATAAAGTAACGCCACTTCAGGAGAGGAATATCGCAATGACAGATCAGTTAACCCCGGAACAACAAGAGCAGGCGCACAATGAGTGGGTTCAGGCTCAGTTCCAAAAAGCAAACCAGTACCTGGCAGAAAAAGGCATATTGCCAGACACTGTGGCAGTGTCAGAATCTCGTTATTTAACACCAATAATGGCTGTTTGGAAGATGACCGCACAAAACCGTCAACAATATTGGGTAATAAGTGGTGATTTACCTACAGATCACTTGCCTTTGTCGGCGGCAAAAGATGCCAGAGATGCTGTACGTGCTTTTTCATTTAACTGGCAATTAAAAGCCGAGCAGATTATGAATTCCGGCGCTTTGGATCAAACCAAAGTAGACTTTGCAAATTTATTGGTACGAAGAGCCCACGGTTTATATGAACTCTTTGATAAAGAAGAGTTGTGGGGCAAGCAGAGTTAAGTGTCCAGAGAGTATATAAATCTTTACATGCTGCGCTTAAGAAACAAAAAACCGCTTCGGCGGTTTTTTGTTTCTTAGCAATCAGCACTGATGAGGTTTATTCAGTAAAGTACCAGTAGCCTTTATTAATCAGCAGTGTTATGAGCTGTAAACGGCCGTTATCAGCAGAAAAATGCTGGCAATCTTCCTGACTCAGGCTAACCTGATCCGTCAGTTTTTTCACTGTATCAAGCTCAATCGCAGGTACTAAAAAGCGATCACCGTTGATGAAGAGTTGGATATCTTCGGCTGGATTGGCCTGATAATACAAAGTGCGCAGGCCACCTAATTTGGCTAGCACTGACCCTTCTTGCAGATACTCAGCAATTTCATCAGCTTCGTAATGTGGATCGGGTTCTGTTGCATCCAACTCGTGTTTGGCATGGCTGATATAACTGCCAAACCACTGAGCAGCAAGGTTTTTGTCGTCTACTAATTGACGCAGCAAATCCTGCACCTGGCTCAGATCTTGTTCACTGATAGCCCCGACGGACTCTGGTATCTGACGCTCTGGGTCGGTGAAACGACGACCCGTAATGTCCTGATCAATCAGATGATCGGCCAAACCCGTCAGTAAATCTTTTTGCGCCGGCGCGCGGAAACCCACTGAGTAGTTCAGTGACGGATCTAACGAGATGCCATCATGCGGGCAACCTGGTGGAATATATAAAATATCGCCAGGTTCAGTGATCACATCAATGCAGTCGATAAAAGGAGTCACCTGCAATAAACGCGGGTGAGGGCAGTGCTGTTTTAAGCTGCTGTCCGGCATGCCAACGCGCCAATGACGTTTGCCCTGGCCTTGAATAATAAAGACATCGTATTGGTCCAAATGCGGGCCTACTCCACCACCTGCAGTTGAAAAGCTCACCATCAAATCGTCAATACGCCAGTTTGGAATAAAGCGGAACGGCTCTATCAAAGCAGCAGAGTGCGGATGCCAGTGATCGACAGCCTGCACTAGCAAAGTCCAGCCTGCTTCGCCTAAATGGCTGAAATCCTCAAAAGGACCGGTTTCCATATCCCATACCGCATTTTTATTGCTAACAATACGGGATTCAATTTCTTCTTCACCGGCAAGGCCTGCCAGTTCGTCCGGGCTGATCGGGTCGACAAAGTTTCTAAAGCCCGCTTTGATCAGCAAAGGTTTTTTCTGCCAGTACTCTGCTAAAAACTGCTGGGCGGTTAATTCATTTAAAAATAATTGGTACATAGTTCTGGTTCACCATAAAAACAGGGCGATTAAATCGCCCTGTATAAAAACTCTAACCGAAGCTTAGTTTAGTCCAGTAAATCGACCAACTCGATAGCTGCACCTAAGTAGTTATCAGGACGCAGTGCTTTTAATTCTGCTTTCACTTCTGCAGGCAGCTCTAATTTATCGATAAAGACCGCTAAGTCAGCTGGCGTGATACGTTTGCCGCGGGTCAGTTCTTTCAGCTTTTCATACGGCTGTTCAATGCCATATTTACGCATCACTGTTTGTACCGGCTCTGCCAGTAATTCCCAGTTTTGATCTAGCTCGTTCATCAGGTTGGCTTCGTTGACTTCCAGTTTGCTGATGCCTTTTAAGCTCGCATGATAAGCAATAACCGTATACGCAAAACCTACACCTAAGTTACGCAGCACAGTCGAGTCTGTTAAGTCACGCTGCCAGCGTGATACAGGTAACTTGGACGATAAATGCTGGAATATGGCGTTAGCCAGACCCAGGTTACCCTCTGAATTTTCAAAGTCGATTGGGTTCACTTTATGCGGCATAGTCGAAGAGCCAATTTCACCGGCAATAGTGCGCTGCTTAAAGTGACCTAAAGCTATATAACCCCAGACATCACGGTCGAAATCGAGCAGAATAGTGTTAAAACGCGCAATGGC
The DNA here is from genome assembly GCF_029269265.1 of Rheinheimera sp. 1928-s. Classification (GTDB taxonomy): domain Bacteria; phylum Pseudomonadota; class Gammaproteobacteria; order Enterobacterales; family Alteromonadaceae; genus Pararheinheimera. Next base: position 98,455 of record NZ_JARIXP010000004.1, on the reverse strand, counting down.
GTCAAACAGCTCGGCAATGTAGTCATGTGGTTCAATCTGAGTGGTGTAAGGGTTCCAGCTTAAACCAAGGCTGGTGACAAACTCTTCTGCAAACTGATGCCAGTTCAGGTTAGGGTAGGCGGACAAATGTGCGTTGTAGTTGCCTACGGCACCGTTGATTTTACCCAGCAGTTCCACCTTGGCAATTTGCTCACGCTGACGCTTTAAACGCATGTACACGTTCGCCATCTCTTTACCTAAAGTGGTAGGAGAGGCTGGCTGACCGTGGGTACGGGCCATCATAGGAATAGCTTTGTATTTTTGAGCTAAGGTTTTGATTTCGTTTAATAACTGATCGCACAAAGGCAACAACACTTCATCACGGGCTGCACCTAACATCAAACCATGGGACAGGTTATTGATATCTTCTGAGGTACAGGCAAAGTGAATAAATTCACTGATTGCTGCTAGTTCGGCATGACCCGCTACTTTTTCTTTGAGTAAATACTCAACAGCTTTGACGTCATGGTTGGTGGTGCGCTCAATGTCTTTGACACGCTGAGCATCAGCAAGGCTGAAATTGTCGACAATTCCGTTTAACAGTGCATTAGCGCTGTCAGATAAAGCCGGAACTTCAGTGATAGCTGCTGTGGCTGCTAATTTTTGCAACCAACGCACTTCCACAGTCACCCGGAATTTGATTAAACCATATTCACTAAAAAACTCACGCAGCTCGCTGGCTTTTGAGCCATAGCGGCCATCTACAGGGGAGATGGCGGTTAATGCTGATAATTCCATTAGGTGCTCCTATGAATGGGTTGGGGCAATAGTGTGTAAAACGGATTTGGCTTCATTAAGCAGGGCTTTGCGTTTGAATACAAAATGCAGACGGCTGCCACCGGACTGGCGCCATAACACCACGGCGCGGATAGCGGCCAATAACAAAGCGCGAACTTTATGCTGTACCAGTTGCTGCTTTAGCAGTTCTGGCTGACCAGCGACCTGAATTCGGGTGCCTAAAGAGCTGATGCATTCGACATAAATATCGGCCAGATTGGCAATGATGTTTTCATCGGTAATAGAAAAATGCTGCAGTTGCTGCTCTAAACGGGATAAACGTTTACCCAGGTTATCCAGATTGTCGCGGTTTTTTGTCAGCTTACGCTCCAGTGCAATGACGGACACCACATAACGGGTCAGTTCCACATCTTTGCGCTGATTGTCACCTAGCTGATCCACCAGACACTGATAACCAGCGCGCAGGTTCGCCACATCTTTGCCATAAATATCCAAAGGCTCGGCCGGAGACAAATTGGCGATACTGGCTAAACACAGCTGTAAATCAGTCAATGCCACATCGTTAGTGCGGGTGACTTGCTGTAAAAGCTTAAGTGCCTGGCACATACCGGCCAGAGCAAGGGTTTGAGTCTGAATACTGTGTTGCATAGTTTACTGTATGGCCGAATTAATAATGCCACCACCCAAACAAATCTCGTCGCTGTAAAACACAGCAGACTGACCTGGGGTCACGGCTTTTTGAGGCTGATCAAATACCACAACCACAGTGCCATCTGGCATAGGGGTCAGGGTGCATGGAATATCGGTTTGACGATAACGGGTTTTGACTGTGCAGCGAAGCGCCTGTTGTGGGCCTGTACGATCGACCCAGTGCAATTGGTTCGCCACTAAACCTTTGGAGAACATACTTGGATGGTCATGACCCTGAGCGACAATAAGACGGTTATTGATCAAGTCTTTTGCCACCACATACCAGGGCTGATCATCACCATCTTTTAAGCCACCAATACGTAAACCTTTACGCTGACCTAAAGTGTGATACATCAGGCCATCGTGCTGGCCAATTTTATCGCCGTCTACTGTGTAAATATCACCAGGCTGGGCTGGCAGATACTTTTGCAGGAAATCTTTAAATTTACGCTCGCCGATAAAACAAATGCCTGTGCTGTCTTTTTTATCGTGTGTAATTAAACCTTGTTCTTCGGCAATAGCCCGTACCAGAGGCTTTTCCAGATGACCGACAGGGAACAGGGTTTGCGCCACATGTTCTTCACCTATGGTGTAAAGGAAATAACTCTGATCTTTATTGGTATCCAGACCCCGCAATAACTGCCAGTGGCCTTCGACTTCACGGCGCTGCACATAATGGCCTGTGGCGATGTAGTCGGCACCTAAAGCTTCGGCAGCAAATTCAAGGAAAGCTTTAAACTTAATTTCCTTGTTGCACATAATATCCGGGTTCGGCGTGCGGCCAGCTTTATACTCCTCAAGGAAATATTCAAACACATTATCCCAGTACTCAGCGGCAAAGTTGACTTTATGCAGCTTGATACCCAGCTTGTCACAGACCGCCTGAGCATCTCTTAAGTCATCAGCAGCAGCGCAGTATTCGCTGTCGTCATCTTCTTCCCAGTTCTTCATAAACAGGCCTTCGACCTGATACCCTTGCTGCATCAGCAGGTAGGCGGACACTGAGGAATCAACACCACCGGACATACCGACAATGACTTTTTTGCTGCTGTTATCTGACATTACACCGCACTTTTTACTGGCTGGATGGGAACGGGCGCGGATTATACCACCAAATTGTTTGCCAAAAAATGTTAATAACAGCGGATCTGCAGACTTGTTTTCAATAGCTGTGAATGACTGCGTCTTTAATCTGATGGAGCGGCAGTAACTGCTTTTGCTCAAACTGTGTGATGGCATCCAGCACTAGTTGACTACGCACAGGCAGGGCATGAGTGCGTAACTCAGCCAAACTCAACCAGTGTAGCGCCAGAATATCGTCATCCTGTGGCTGATACTGCGCTGGTAATTCGGTAGGGGTAAAGACAAAATTCACCCGCACATAAAAATGACTATTGGCGGCTTTGAGCTGGGAAATACCCAGCCAGGCATCAGGCTCTAAGCTCAGGCCTGTTTCTTCTTGTAGTTCCCGTTTGATGGCACTGACGACATCCTCATTCTCCTCAACATGACCTGCAGGCTGATTCAGCACCAGACGGCCAGAGTTTTTATCTTTTTCTTCCACCAGTAAATAACGGCCTTGAAAATACAGTACAGCGGCGACAGTTAAATGCAATAAAGGACGGGACATAAACAACAGGCTCCTTAAATGAGGGCTTCGAATAAAAAGAAAGTGACGGAAAAACAACAAGACAACCTATTTATGCCATATATGAACAAAAAAACCGATCTTTTGTTGTAATTGACGCAAAACGCCCATAAATCGTTAAAGTTGCCACAGTGGTCGGGCCGCAGGCTAGTGCTTTTTCGCCTGACAATTAGGTAGGATAAAGCGCGACAGGGTTTGGGCCTCTACTACTTCTGTCGTAAAGCACAGTCCCTGACTAGGTTCTTGCGAATAGCGCTGTTATACTCGCACACCGCGAGTAACTGTAACGTTTTAAACAGCATAGGCACTTCGACATAGAGGTTTGCCTATCAAACGACTCAATTTTGCTGTAAATCCAGGAAACGATATGACCACCTCAAAAATTATCTACACTATTACGGACGAAGCCCCGGCATTGGCCACTTATTCTTTTTTACCTGTAGTGGAAGCTTTTGCCAAAACTGCGGATATCGAAATTGAAACTCAGGATATTTCTCTGGCTGGCCGTATTGTTGCCTTGTTCCCTGAATTTCTGACCGAAGCGCAGCGTCAACCTGATGCCTTAACAGGTTTAGGCGAGCTGGCGAATACGCCAGAAGCCAATATCATCAAGCTGCCAAATATCAGTGCTTCTATTCCACAATTAGTGGCTGCTATTAAAGAGCTGCAGGCTAAAGGTTACAAACTGCCTGATTACTCAGAAGATCCAAAAACTGCTGAAGAGAAAGAAGCCCGCAGCCGTTACGATAAAGTCAAAGGCAGCGCGGTAAACCCTGTACTGCGTGAAGGTAACTCAGACCGCCGTGCTCCTGCTTCTGTTAAACAATATGCCCGTAAAAACCCACATTCTATGGGCGCATGGAGCAAAGAGTCGAAATCTCATGTGGCTCATATGAGCGCAGGTGATTTCTACGGTAGCGAACAGTCAGTCACTATTGCTGAAGCAGGCCAAGTGCGTATTGAGCATGTAGCAGCTGATGGCAGTGTGACAGTACTGAAAGAAAAAACCGCAGTAAAAGCTGGTGAAATCATTGATGCTTCAGCCATGAGCAAAAAAGCACTGCGTGATTTTATCGCTGCAGAAATTGCTGATGCGAAAGCCAAAGATGTGCTGCTGTCTGTGCATTTAAAAGCCACCATGATGAAAGTGTCTGACCCTATTATGTTTGGTCATGTGGTCACTGTATTCTTCAAAGAAGTGTTTGAAAAACACGCCGCCACTTTTGCTGAATTAGGTGTGGATGCTAACAACGGTTTAGGTGATGTCTACGCAAAAATCGCGAAGCTGCCAGCCGATAAAAAAGCTGAAATTGAAGCCGATATCAAAGCTGTCTATGCCAAGCAACCTGCTCTGGCTATGGTGAACTCAGATAAAGGCATCACCAACCTGCATGTGCCAAGCGATGTGATTATCGACGCTTCTATGCCTGCTGCTATCCGTTCCTCTGGTCAAATGTGGGGCCCGGACGGCAAGTTAAAAGACACCAAAGCTATTATCCCAGACCGTTGCTACGCCGGTGTGTATCAGGAAACCATCAATTTCTGCCGTGAACACGGTGCTTTTGACCCTCGTACTATGGGCTCAGTGCCTAACGTAGGTTTAATGGCGCAAAAAGCGGAAGAATACGGCTCACACGATAAGACCTTTGAAATCAAAGCTGCTGGTCAGGTGCGTGTCGTAGATGCTGCTGGTACTGTGCTGATTCAACACAATGTTGAGCAAGGCGATATCTGGCGTATGTGTCAGGCCAAAGATGCTCCAATCCAGGATTGGGTGAAACTGGCGGTCAACCGTGCCCGTTTAAGCAAAACGCCTGCGGTATTCTGGTTAGATAAAAACCGTGCTCACGATGCTCAGCTGATTGCTAAAGTAGAACGTTACTTAAAAGATCATGACACCACAGGGTTAGATATTCAGATCATGTCGCCGGAAGACGCCACCCGTCATACCTTAAAGCGCATCAAAGAGGGTCTGGATACTATTTCTGTCACAGGTAACGTATTACGTGACTACTTAACTGACTTATTCCCAATTCTGGAATTAGGCACCAGCGCGAAGATGCTGTCTATTGTGCCTCTGATGAACGGTGGTGGTTTGTTTGAAACTGGTGCTGGTGGTTCTGCGCCTAAGCACGTTGAACAATTTGTTGAAGAAAACCACTTACGTTGGGATTCATTAGGTGAATTCCTGGCTTTGGCTGCATCTCTGGAGCATTTAAGTCAGGTGACTGGCAATGCTAAAGCTCAGGTTCTGGCTGATGCGTTGGATCAGGCGACGGCTAAGTTCCTTGATAACGATAAGTCGCCAACCCGTAAACTGGGCCAGCTGGATAACCGTGGCAGCCATTTTTATCTGGCCTTCTACTGGGCTGAAGCTCTGGCCGCACAAAGCAAAGATGCAGCTTTAGCTGCTCAGTTTGCTCCTTTGGCTAAAGCTTTAGCTGAAAACGAAGCCAAAATTGTGCAGGAATTAAATTCTGTCCAGGGCAAAGCAGTGGATATCGGTGGTTATTACAAACCAGACGATGCGTTAGCGTCCAAAGCGATGCGCCCAAGCGATACCTTTAATCAGGCATTAGCAGCACTGTAATTAACTGTAGGGGAGAGGCTTGTCCTCTCCCGTCTAATGATACCTCGGTGCTCATGGACGGGCCGGGACAAGCCGCGGCCCCTAAGACCCACTGTGTCTAATTTTAAGACGAACCATAGTTCAATTGAGACCAAAGAAAAATGCCGGCTTTAGCCGGCATTTCATATGGATATTCTGAGCTTCAGGTGGTTATTCAGGCTTTTCGCCCTCTGGCAGTGCGATATTTACTGCATGTAAACCTTTCGGGCCCTCAGACAGGTCAAACACCACATCCTGGCCGGCCTTCAGCGTACGGTAGCCATCCATGTTAATGGTTGAATAATGGGCGAAAATGTCTTCGTCACGACCATCTTCACGAATAAACCCAAATCCTTTGGCATTATTGAACCATTTCACTTTACCGGTAGCCATACTACTTCCTTCTCTAAGTTAGCTAAATTCTGTATTCTAAGACGGTGCAACAGGGAGCTGCGGGCAGACTCCACCATTTACTGTAGATAATTTGTGCAACTAGTCAAGTTTTTTGCAGACTTGTAAACAGAGGTTGCAGGTACTATCTATAAGGTAGGGATACAAAGTGGCCGCAAAGCCTGTAGTGGCTTTAGGTCCGGCAAAAAAATACATCAATGCAATTTTGATGCTTTGAACAGGCGTGGCTATAGTTTATGAGCGGTTATAAAGAAAATAATGGAACAGATCACGGAGTGGTGGAGAAAACCCGGCAACAGGTGAAACCTCCTTCCATGTATAAAGTGATACTTCACAATGATGACTATACTCCTATGGATTTTGTCATTGATGTGTTAACCCGGTTTTTTAATATGCAATATGAAAAAGCCAGTGAAATTATGTTGCAGGTGCATTACGAGGGGATGGCGGTCTGTGGAGTGTTCACGGCCGAGGTAGCGGAGACCAAAGTTCAGCAAGTGTCCATTTATGCGAAAGAGCACGAACATCCATTGTTATGCACTATGGAACGGGCTTAACGCCAAACAACTGCTGTTGTAACTCAGGTGGATTAGGAGTGATGTTGTATGTTGAACAAAGATCTTGAGTTAACCTTAAATCTGGCGTTTCGGTTTGCGCGGGAAAAGCGTCATGAGTACATGACGGTGGAACATTTATTATTAGCTTTATTGGATAACCCGGCAGCTGGTGAGGCATTAAAGTCTTGCGGTGCTAATATAGACCGCCTGCGGCTTGATCTGTCGCATTTTATCGATTCAACCACCCCTTTGTTACCAGAGGATGACGCAGACCGCGACACGCAGCCTACGCTCGGATTTCAGCGTGTACTGCAACGTGCAGTGTTTCATGTGCAGTCCTCAGGTAAATCTGAAGTCACAGGGGCCAACGTATTAGTCGCTATTTTTAGTGAGCAGGAATCTCAGGCTGTTTATTTGCTGAAAAAAATCGATATCAGCCGCTTGGATATCGTCAACTACATTTCTCATGGCGTAATCAAAACCGAAAAAATCGAGCAGCAGGACGAGCAGCAAGATGAAAACGGTGATGTGCAGATTGAAGAAAACAAATACCTGGAAAGCTTCACAGCGAACCTGAATATTCTGGCGAAAAATGGCCAGATTGATCCATTGGTTGGCCGCGATATGGAGCTGGAACGTACGATTCAGGTGTTGTGCCGCCGCAAGAAAAACAACCCCTTATTAGTCGGTGAAGCAGGGGTAGGTAAAACCGCTATTGCCGAAGGTCTGGCTTATCGCATCGTCAATAACCAGGTGCCTGAAGTCATTGCCAATGCCACTATTTATTCACTGGATATGGGCTCCTTGCTGGCCGGTACAAAATACCGTGGCGATTTTGAAAAGCGCTTAAAGTCCTTGCTAAAAGAAATCGAAAACGAAAAAGATGCAGTGCTGTTTATTGATGAAATACACACTGTCATTGGCGCAGGAGCAGCGTCCGGTGGTGTGATGGATGCATCCAATCTGATTAAACCGCTGTTATCCAGTGGTCGTTTACGTTGCATCGGCTCAACCACTTATCAGGAATTTAAAAACATCTTTGAAAAAGATACAGCGCTGGTGCGTCGTTTCCAGAAAATTGATGTGGTTGAACCCAGCGTGGATGACACCACCCAAATTCTGCAAGGCTTAAAAGAGCGTTACGAAGCGCACCATGGCGTGCGTTATACCCAAAAAGCGCTGCGTGCTGCCGCTGAGTTGTCGGCCAAGTACATCAATGAGAGGCATTTACCGGATAAAGCCATAGATGTGATTGACGAAGCAGGTGCCAGTCAGCGGTTATTGCCTGTATCCAAACGTAAAAAAGTGATTAATGTGCCGGAAATTGAGCATATTATTGCCAAGATGGCGCGTATTCCTGAAAAGTCAGTGTCAGCGTCCGATAAAGATACGCTGGCGAACTTAGACCGTAACCTGAAAATGGTGGTCTTTGGTCAGGACGAACCTATTGAGGTCTTAACGTCGGCCATTCGTTTATCCCGCTCTGGATTGGGCAACGAAGAAAAGCCTATTGGTAACTTCTTATTTGCAGGCCCAACAGGGGTGGGTAAAACTGAAGTCACCAAACAACTGGCCAAAATTATGGGCGTAGAGCTGCTGCGTTTTGATATGTCCGAATATATGGAGCGCCACGCGGTCAGCCGCCTTATTGGCGCGCCTCCTGGTTATGTTGGTTTTGATCAGGGCGGTTTACTGACCGATGCGGTATCAAAACATCCGTACTCAGTGGTGCTTTTGGATGAAATCGAAAAAGCGCACTCTGACATCTACAACATTCTGTTGCAGGTGATGGATCATGGTACGTTAACCGACAACAGCGGGCGTAAAGTGGATTTCCGTAATGTGATTTTGGTGATGACGACCAACGCGGGTGTGCAAGAGACGGTGCGTAAAACCATCGGCTTTAAGCAGCAGGATCACAGCCACGATGCGTTAGCTGAAATTAACCGGACTTTTAGCCCTGAATTCAGAAACCGTTTGGATGGCATCATCTGGTTTAAACATTTATCCCGCGACATTATTCTGCAAATTGTCGACAAGTTTGTTTGCGACCTGCAGGTGCAGCTGGACAAAAAACAAGTCTCGATGGAGTTAAGTGGTGCAGCCCGTCAATGGCTGGCCGACAAAGGTTACGATCAGGCAATGGGTGCTCGTCCTATGGCTCGGGTGATCCAGGAGCAACTGAAAAAGCCTTTGGCCAACGAAATTTTGTTTGGACGACTGGCGCACGGCGGTGATGTGCGGATTGATCTGAAAGGCGATGAATTAGAATTTGACTACAACGAAGAAGAAGCTTTGGTATAAGTATAAAGCTTAGTTAAATTCTTCGAATACGAAAAAACCCGGCCTGGCCGGGTTTTTCTTTAAAGCAAATAGCGTTAGCGCTATTTGGTTCCGTCAAATCTTAACGTTGACGGAACACGATGCGACCTTTGGTCAGATCGTAAGGAGTTAATTCAACAGTGACTTTGTCACCTGTCAGAATGCGAATGTAGTTTTTACGCATTTTGCCTGAAATATGGGCAATAACTACGTGGCCGTTTTCTAACTCGACCTTAAACATGGTATTTGGCAGGGTATCTAAGATAGTCCCTTGCATTTCAATTACATCTTCTTTCGCCATTCAGCGTGCCAGCCTCTTATTTAAATTCATTAGTTCAAAAAACTGCCGCAGATTTTGCCGAAAAAGGGCAGATAAGTAAAGCAAGATAGACAGATTTAGCGAAATGAGAGCCATTCTCCGGCTATAAAGCGTTGTTGTGGTAAAAATTTTGCCTTGTAACTCATCTTTTGACAGTGTTGGATGTAATAACCCAGATAAACAAAATGGACGTTTTCTGTTTTGGCTTGTTCAATCAGCGCCAGAATCGCCAGGGTGCCAAAAGCCAAAGCATGACCAGTCTGGTAAAAAGTGTAGACAGCGGAAAAGGCATCGGCAGTGGTGTCGACTACGGTCACAGCCACTAGATTTTCGCCTACATATTGTTCTAAAAACTGTATTTTCAGCCAGTCAGCTTGCCATAAATACGACATTTGCTCTGGACTGGTCGGCGACATCGAACTGTCGGCATGTTTAGTGTCTATATAGGATTGGTACAAGGCATAGTATTTTTCTGTGCAATCCTTTGTCTTGCTGTGTTGTACCAACTGATATCGCCAGCTCGTGCGTTTGGCTTTATTCCAGAGCCTTCGTTGGTTGCTGTTCAATTGAAATGCCGTAGCTTCGAGTCGCACCGACTGACATTGCTGGCAACCTTCACAGTAGGTGGTATAAATCTGCTCACCGCTGCGTCTGAAATTCAGCGTTAAGAGTTGCTGGTAAAAGGTCGCGTCCAGGGGCTCATCCGGCAGAGTAAATAATAAACGCTCCTGGCGGTCGGGCAGGTAATTGCATGGCTGTTGCTGGCTGACTCCAAGTTTTAAGCCTGACATCCTAAAGCTCCAACACAATATCCTGCACACGCCAACTATCAGCGGGGCAAAGCAGGGATTTATGATTGGCCAGTAAGGTCAGGTACGTTCTTCGAGACAAAGGCTCTGCTCCTAACTGCTGTAAAAAAGGATTCATCATCTGACAATCAATATAGCCTGTGGCAAAAGAAGATAAATGCTGCTGTAAGGCCGCCAGCGCAATTTTTGCGGTATTGGGTAAGGTATTAAACATAGACTCACCACAAAACAGCTGGCCAACCATCACACCATAACAACCACCGACCAGTTCGCCATCAGACCAGACTTCAATGCTGTGAGCATGACCTTGCCGATGCAAAGCAATATAGGCCTGTTGAATGTCGGGGACTATCCAGGTGCCTTGTTGCGAAGCGCGTGGTGCACTGCAGGCTCGAATGACCTGCGAAAACGCCTTGTTGATACTGATTTGAAAGCTGGAATGGTGTAAGAACTTACGCAAAGAGCGGTTAGGTTTTAATACGCCGGGTTTAAAAATGGCGCGTTGTGACGGACTCCACCACAGCAGCGGATCGCCTGGGCTAAACCAGGGGAAAATACCACTTTGATAGGCTTTTAATAAACGCTCTGGCGATAAATCACCACCCATCGCCAATAAACCATCCGGTTCAGTCAGAGCCTGACTGACCGGAGGGAATTCAAGCGATGCTTTTGATAATTCGGGTAAATAAATCACCACTATTTACCCTTTAAAGTCCAGAAATTTTATTTAGCTAAAGCGTCTAAATAACGCTCAGCATCTAAAGCCGCCATACAGCCTGTGCCTGCTGAGGTAATGGCCTGACGGTAGATATGATCCGACACGTCACCGGCAGCAAATACACCTTCAATACTGGTTTGAGTGGCGTTGCCTTCAGTGCCACTTTGCACTTTCAGGTAACCGCCGTTCATTTCCAGCTGACCAGCAAAAATGTCAGTATTTGGTTTATGACCAATGGCGATAAATACACCAGCTACAGCCACATCTTCAGTCGGCTGACCGTTGGTTGATTTTAAGCGCATGCCGTTGACACCCATATCATCACCCAGAATTTCTTCCAGTTCACGGTGCGTATGCAGAATAATGTTGCCCGCAGCGACTTTCGCCATTAAGCGGTCAACCAGAATTTTTTCCGCTTTAAAGGTATCGCGACGATGCACCAAATGCACTTCTGAGGCGATATTGGCTAAATACAGCGCTTCTTCTACCGCCGTATTGCCACCACCTACCACTGCAACTTTTTGATTACGGTAAAAGAAACCATCACAAGTGGCACAGGCTGACACGCCACGGCCGTTATAGGTTTCTTCTGAAGGTAAGCCTAAATACTTGGCTGAAGCGCCTGTAGCGATAATCAGAGCATCACAGCTGTACTGGCCGTTGTCACCGGTCAGAATAAATGGACGCTGCTGGAAATCCACAGTGTGGATATGATCAAACAATATTTCAGTGTTGAAGGTTTCAGCATGAGCTTTCATACGATCCATCAGCGCAGGGCCTGTTAAACCATGCGGGTCACCCGGCCAGTTTTCTACTTCAGTGGTGGTGGTTAATTGGCCGCCAGCCTGCATACCGGTCAGCAGCACCGGATTTAAATTGGCGCGCGCAGCATAAACAGCCGCAGTGTAGCCCGCTGGGCCTGAACCTAAAATCAATAAACGGCTGTGTTTTATCGTCGACATGCATTACTCCGGCATTTTTAATTCAGTGATTTAATCAGTGATTTGTTAATGGGGCCGATTTTATGGCATTGCAACAGCGAGATAAAGCACAACTGCATTTTTTCCAATTCAGGCTCTGGCAAGGATCTCATGCTATGGTATTGTTTGTTTACACCTAATTTGCTGTTGATCCTCCGCAGAGGTTTAAATTGCACTATCTTCTGTGCCGCTTTTTTTACTCAAGAGGTCTGAATTGATGAAATTCAGGCAGGTCCATTATTTTCTGTATTTGTGGCTATTGAGCTGCAGCTTTATGCTGTCTGCTAACGCTAACTTTACCCGTATTAGTGTGGATGATGGTTTGCCTAATGCCAGCATTTACAAAATACTGCAGGATGATGATGGCTATATCTGGCTTGGGTCGACCAATACTGGTTTATTACGCTACAACGGTTACGAGCTGGAAGCTTTTGATGTGTTACCAGCCTCCGTCAGCGAAAATATGCTGGTGCCTGACATAGATGCATTGTTGATTGATCAGAACGATCAACTCTGGGTGGGCAGTTGGGGTATGGGGCTAAGCAAGGTGAATATCCGCACCGGGGAGATCACACACTACTCCGATCACGCAGACAGTGCCTTGCCTCTTGCCAGCAACTACATTCAAAGTTTATTGATGGACCAATCAGGAGCCTTATGGATAGGCACGAACAAGGGCCTGCAGCGCTTGTCATCTGATGGAAAATTACAAACTTTAGGTGCCGAAGGCAGTGTTCAGCCTCTTATACATCAGCGGATCTGGGCGCTGGAACAAAGCGAAGATGGCAGGATCTGGATTGCGACCAGCAATGGTTTACATCAATGGACAGCAGAAGATGGGCTTAGTGCTGCCTATCAGGCTTTTGGTCCACAAAACGTCAACAATGAAATGCGCACTTTGTTTGCTTATGGCGACAAGTTGTGGGTAGGTGGGCGCAGTGCTTTGTTTCAGTTTGACCCTGCGTCGTCGGAATTTCATGCCGTACCTTTTTATGCTGATGCCGTTGGCCCTATCATCAATGTGTTGGTCAGTGATCAACAAGGGAATATGTTGGTCGGTACTTTTGATGGTGTCTATAAACTATCTTTGGCTTCAGGTCGGTTTGAACCATTTGGTGATCAGCCTAGATTATTACCTGGTATAAATGTGCGTTCTTTGTTGGTAGACCGCAGTGGTTTGTTATGGGTCGGCAGCAGAGAAAGGGGCTTGTTCTATGGCAGGCACCAGCCGTCTGCTTTTACTGATCTGACAGAATGGGGCGAACAAGCCGCTGCTTTGGCTACTGAGCAATTCACTGCGGTCAAAGTGGAAGATGATTTTTTATGGTTAGGTACAGCGGATCAGTTTCATCAGCTTAACCGACGTACAGGCGCTGCTGTCTCTTTTGCAACCTCAGCCCGGGTCAATGCGATCACCAGAACCAGTCAGGGAAAATTATACCTTGGCCTGGACAACGGCTTATGGCAGTTTGATGAGAAAAAGCAGCAACTGGTACAGCTTGATTCTGGGCAAAGGCCCAACAGCACTCAATGGCAAAATGTGAGGGATCTCATTGGCTTGCCTGATGGCAGTGTATGGCTGGGCTTATGGCAAAATGGGTTGATGCGTTGGGATCCATCTGGAGAGCATCAGCACTGGTTGCAAGATATTGCGCAGCAGAAAGTAGGGGATGCTGTGCAGGTGGTGCAACAAATCCAGGGGAAAATCTGGCTGGGCACCCGCTATTCAGGTGTGTTTGTGCTGGATCCTGGCACAGGACAATTACAGTCACTGACGCAACTGTTCCTTGCTGATCAGGCAGCAGATATTCAGTGTCTTGCACCAGGTCCGGAGAATACGGTATTAATTTGCAGCAGAAGTGGCTTGTTAAGTCTGGATCTGCAAAATCGCATAGTCTCTGTGCTGGTCGAAGCGGTAAAACTTCCAAGCACTGAATTATTGGGGGCGTACACTGATAAACAAAACAATATCTGGCTGTTTTCGGCTTATGGTTTAACCTTAAAACCTTACCAGCAAGAGCGCTTAACGACCTTCACAGAACAAGACGGCCTTAACAGTAAAGAAATGATATTCAAAGCGTTTTCGGTATCCAAACGCGACAACTTGTATCTGGGCACCGCAGGGGGCCTGGCTATAGTGAACGCCGGGCGACTCTGGCTGAATCATCACAAAGCCAATACCCGCATTTCTGCTATTTGGATTGATCAAAAGAAGCTTAAGCCCGGCATTATGCAAGGGCCATGGTCTCATATTGAATTAAAACCTGGTGAAGGTATTAGTCTGGAGCTGGCCAGCCTCGATTTCCACGACCCAAAACGTAATCAGTTTATTTATCAGCTCGAAGGGGTGGATAACAGCTGGCAACACAATACCGGCTATACCAAAGTGAATTACAGCCAGTTGGAGCCAGGAACTTACCAGTTTAAGGTATTGGGTTCAAACCAGCATGGCTTATTTGCTGATAAGGCTCAGACACTGAGTATCGAAGTGCTGCCTTTATGGTGGCAGCGAGGTTGGGTCGTTACAGGTATTGGTCTGGTCTTGTTGTTGCTGCTGCTGGGCGGACACGCTTACCGGCTGCGGCATATGCGGCAAATTAACAAGCTGCTGCAGCATTCGGTGCAGGAGAGAGCCAATAACCAGACGGTACTGGAAACTATGGTAAAAGAGCGCACTAAAGCCTTGCAGGACAGTACAGCAACTTTGTCTCTGCGCTCACGACAGCTGGAACTGAGTTTGTCGCAACTGGCCGAAAATAACAAAGAGCTCAAACGGCTGAATAACTTAAAAGATGAGTTTATCTCTACGGTCAGCCATGAACTACGCACACCTTTAACTTCTATTCGTGGTGCGGTCGGATTAATCGCCAGTAAGGCTGTGGACCAGAACTCAGAGCATTACCAGCAATTGCTGCACACTGCTTTGGGGAACAGTGAACGACTATCGCAGCTGATTAACGACTTACTGGATTTGCAAAAGTTTGAGTCTGGTAACTTTAGTTTGTCTTTTGCGACCTTTGATATGAAACAGCTTGTGCTTCAGGCGCTGGATAGTATTGCGCCTTATGCTGCCAAGTATCAGGTGAGTTTTCAGGTGAAGCTGGAAGACTGTCGGCTGGTTGCTGATCAAACCAGATTAAGGCAAGTGGTGGATAATTTATTGTCTAATGCGATTAAATTTTCCAGCTCAGGCCAGACAGTCATGGTGCAGTTAAACCAAAACGCCGGTTTTATACGTTTTGCAGTGCAGGATCAGGGCTCTGGTATTCCGGATAATTTCCGCAGCCGTATCTTTGAAAAATTCTCTCAGGCCGATGGCTCCAGCAGCCGCAAAGCGGAGGGGACAGGGTTAGGCTTGAACATTTGCAAAACTATTATTGCGGCTCATCATGGCACTATTGGTTTTGACAGTGAACCAGGCCAAGGTGCGTTGTTTTGGTTTGAATTACCGCTGACGCAAGAGGAGCAGCCAGAGGCTGTTTAAGCCGCCACTGACGGCGGCAAGACATAAAAGTACACAGCCAGAAAATGGCAAACACTGCCGGCCAATACAAATAAGTGCCAGATCAAATGATGCATAAACAAGGTTTTTTGCACATAAAACAGCACACCACCTGAGTAAAACAAGCCACCCGCCAACAACCACCACATGCCTGCTGCTGGCACATAGGTCAGCATAGGATCGATAGCTACTATCACTATCCAGCCCATCATCAGATACATAGCCAAAGATAATTTCTGATATTTAGCACCGGTAAAGAGTTTTAACAGTACGCCAGCCAGCGCAATACTCCAGACCAGGGCAAATAACCACCAGCCCCAGTTGTCTCTTAAACTAACCAGTGTAAAAGGGGTATAGGTGCCGGCAATTAAAATAAAAATAGCCGAGTGATCCAGTTTTCTGAGCCAGAGCTTATGCTGCAGGTTGCCAATGGCATGATACAACGTAGAGCTGCCGTACAATAAAATCAAACTCAGGCCAAAGACCCAACTGCTTAATTGACGCCAGAAATCAGTATCAGCACTGAGCTGGAGCATCAGGTACAAGCCAATGATACTGGCGAACACCCCCAAACCGTGGCTGATGGCATGGCTTAGTTCTTCTGATGCACTGTAACTGGTCGCTGCTTTCATGTTCTGTATGGCGTTCTAAGTAGTTGAAAACACCATGTTAACACTGGCAGGATAAAAGCAACCAGCCTGATTCGTTATTTTCGGCAGATAGAGGTAAACTAACGACCTTTGTTTTATACACTGAACAGTAGCCTTTTATGTCTGTGCTTCTTGTGGTCGGTTATGTCTGGCCTGAACCAAATTCTTCTGCTGCCGGTAGTCGAATGTTGTCTTTGCTGGCAATGTTTCGCGAGCAGAACTGGACTGTTATTTTTGCCAGTCCGGCCGAAAAAAGCCCACACCGTTTTGATTTAAGCCAGTGGCAAATTGCTGAACATCACATTCAGTTAAACGACAGCAGTTTTGACGAGCAATTAAAACAGTGGCAACCCGCTATGGTGATGTTCGACCGCTTTATGCTTGAAGAGCAGTTTGGCTGGCGTGTTGAGCAGCAATGCCCTGATGCGCTGCGGTTATTAGATACTGAAGATCTGCACTTTTTACGTTTAGCCCGTCAACAGGCGTTTAAAGCGGGCAGGGCCGTGACATTGGATGATTTACACAGTGAGCAGGCGCAGCGTGAAATAGCTGCTATTTACCGCTCTGATCTGACGTTGATTATTTCAGAAGCAGAAATGCAGTTGCTGACCGAACACTTTAAAATACCGAAAGAGCTATTGTGTTACAGCCCTTTTTGGCTTGAAACATCAGCAGACGCAGAACTCCCGGCTGATTTGCCGCTGTTTGAGCAGCGTCAGCATTTTGTCTCTATTGGTAATTTTCGGCATGAACCCAATTGGCAGGCTGTGCTGTGGCTGAAGCAGCAGATCTGGCCTTTGATCCGTAAGCAACTGCCCAAAGCCGAACTGCATATTTATGGCGCTTATCCGCCGCCTAAAGCCACGCAGTTGCATCAGCCTAAAGAGGGTTTTCTGGTCAAAGGCTGGGCTGAAAGTGCAGCTGAAGTGGTTAAAAATGGCCGTGTTTTATTGGCTCCTTTGGCTTTTGGTGCTGGCCTTAAAGGCAAATTTATTGACGCCATGCTGCAGGGCACTCCCAATGTCACTACGGCCATAGGGGCTGAAGGCATGGTGCATCAGGGATTATGGAGCGGGCTTATTGGTGAAACCGCAGAACAAATCGCAGAGGCCGCTGTGCTTTTGTATCAGGACCAGGCTCTATGGCAGCAAAAGCAGCAGCAAGGCTTTTGCATTCTGGTGGAGCGTTTTGCACAAGATCAACATCAGCCCAGGGTCTGGCAGCAACTGATGGACGTGCAGCAACAGCTGTCACAGCACAGATTAACAAACTTCACTGGCGCTATGCTCAGACATCATCAGCATCGCAGCACGCAGTTTATGGCGCAGTGGATTGAAGCAAAAACAAAATTGGCAGAGCTGAAACACAGCCTTGCACAGGAGACAACACATGAGTGAAATCAGCCGTCAGGCTTTAGTTCAGCTGTTGGATCAGGAATTACAAAGCAGCCTGATCAAAGACTATTGCCCCAATGGTTTACAGGTTGAAGGCAAAAGCCAGATTAAAAAAATAGTGGCTGGAGTGACGGCTTCTCAGGCTTTGCTGGATGCGGCTGTAGCAGCTGGCGCTGATGCCATTATGGTGCACCATGGTTATTTTTGGAAAAACGAAGACTATGTGATCACCGGCATCAAAAAACGTCGTTTACAAACCCTGCTAAAACACGATATCAGCCTGATGGCTTACCATCTGCCGCTGGATGTGCACCCGCTGCTGGGTAACAATGCCCAACTGGCATTAAAGCTGGGCTTAACCCAGTGGCAGGCAGTGCCCGGTGTCAGCCCGGCAGGCGTCCTGATGCGCGGCACTTTAGCTAAGGCGATGACCAGCCAGCAAATCGCGGATAGGCTACATTATGAGCTCAATCGTGCTCCACTGCTGCATGCAGTGCTGGATAAGCCTGTGACACAACTGGCCTGGTGCACGGGCGGTGGTCAGTCTTATATTGATCAGGCTTATGCAGCAGGCGCAGAAGTTTTTATCAGCGGTGAAGTGTCGGAACAAACTATTCACAGCTCCCGTGAGCTGGGTATCGATTTTATTTCTGCTGGTCATCATGCCACTGAGCGGTATGGCATCAAAGCTTTGGCGGAATTTGTGCAGCAAAAAACCGGTGTGGTTTGTGAATTTATTGATATCGACAATCCGGCTTAGGGGTTTTACCAAGTGAGTAATCAACAGTGACTAAAAAGCAGCAGGACCGCAGTTTTGACGGTATAGCGGGCAAGTTTCAGAAAAATATTTACCAGACCACTAAAGGCCGTGTGCGCCAGGCCGTGCTGTTACGTGACTTTGCTGAATGTGCCGATTTACAGCAGCCCAGCCGAATTCTGGATGTAGGCGCAGGGCAGGGCCAACTGGCGCTGGCTTTAGCAGAGCAAGGCCATCAGGTTACGTTAACTGACCTGTCGCAGGATATGCTGGATATGGCGTTACAGGATGCCAAAGAGCGCGGAATAGAAGCGCAGATCCAATGCCATGCTCTGGCCTTGCAGCAGTTGTCTGAGCAAAAATGGCAGCCGTTTCCTGTGGTGTTATGTCATGCGGTGTTGGAATGGCTGCATGAACCGGCAGAGGCTATCAAGCAGTTGCGTACTTTAGTACAAACCGGCGGATTAGTGTCGTTGATGTTTTACAACAAAGATGCCAAACGCCTGAGCAATATTATTTATGGCAATTTTAACTATGTGCTGCGTGATTTGGCGTTTAAGAAAAAAGTCAGTTTAAGCCCGCAAAATCCATTACAACCTGAAGAGGTGTATCGCTGGTGCAAAGAGGCTGGTTTTGCGATTGAAGGCAAAACCGGAGTGCGTTGTTTCCATGATTATCTGCGTGACCGCTCAGAGCAGGAAACTGAATTTGATAAGTTGCTGCACCTTGAACTGCAATACAACAGACAAGAGCCTTATGCCTCTATAGGGCGTTATCAGCATCTGTTACTCCGCGCTCTGTAACGATCGGAGCTCTGCCTTTGATCGTCAATTTATGGCTTAACGACTGAAGGGTTTTGCAGCGGCGAATCCAGCTGAAATTAAATGTGAAAAAACAGTTGCAGTGCTGAATAAAGCTGTTATGATTAATTCCGTAATGCGAACGGTTATCATTTGCAAAATATGCAATCAAGTGGGAAGTCTGCACCCTGCCAGGAAGGCACCTTGATTTCGTAGGCGGATAAACGCTCTGTTACATGTTGTGACCCTATGACAACAACTGTTCTGCTGTTGTTGTCAGACTCCGAAGTCTTTGCCCATCCAAAGACCACGTTCTGGCCCGGCCTTATCAGCCGGGCATTTTTTTGTGTACCAGATCCGTCATGGTGAGTTTTTGTTGTAGATAAAAAAAACCGCTGACAAGCAGCGATTTTTAAAGCCTTCTATAAATTACAGACAGGCGGTTATTTTCCTAACTGAGTGGGCACAGCCGGAGCCTGACTATGATCTTCAGGCGGATTGGCTTTGAGTTCAGCTAAAGTGTGAGCTATAGCCCGCTCCAGCTGCACGTCACGGCCTTTGTTCACTGCTATAGGGTCTAACTCCACTTCGATATCTGGAGCAACGCCTTCGTTTTCTACACGCCATTCGCCATCAGCTGTATAAAAACGGAAAAAAGGAACGACGTGGAAGCCACCGTCAATCATATCCGGATTGGCGGAGATACCGATTAAGCCACCCCAGGTGCGGGTTCCGATGGTTTTACCTAAACCCAGACGTTTAAAAGCCCATGGCAGGAAGTCCCCTCCTGAACCTGCGTCCTGATCAATCAGCATGGTTTTTGGTCCATAAATACCAGCACCAGGTGTGGTAAAGACTAAACCATCCCGGTCTTTCCAGCCGGACAGGAAAGGGCGGCCTAAAATTTCAGTGATATAGTTTGCCGCCTGACCGCCACCGTTTTTGCGTTCATCAATGATGACGGCGGGTTTGTCAGTTTGAGCAAAGAACATACGGTTAAAGAAATAAAATCCACCGTCTGCCGTATTCGGCAAATATACATAAGCGATTTTTCCATCACTTTGTTTTTCAACGAGTTGCCGGTTTTGTTCTACCCAATGCCACAACCGCAGCTGACTTTCGTTGGCTACGGGTTCAACGGTCACAGAACGGCGATTTTTACCACTGGCATTGTCTGCAATGGTTAACACCACTTGTTTGCCCAGCGTGTTATCCAGAAAGGCGTAAATATTCTGCTGTTCAGTCAATTCACGACCATTGATGGCCAGCAAGTAATCACCAGCTTTGGCGCTCGCTCCCGGTACATTTAATGGTGCCTTTAAAAATGGACTCCAGCGATCGCCCTGAAACACAGTTTTAAACTGATACTTGCCGTCATCAATGACAAAATCAGCACCTAACAAACCGGCTTTACTTGGGGTTTCCTGATGAACATCACCACCACCAATCCTGTTATGGCCCACCTGCAACTCTGCAATCATCTCCACCAGCAGCTCGTTTAAATCTTCACGGCGTTGCACATCTTTCAGTAGAGGCTGGTATTTAGCATAAACAGCCTGCCAATCCATGCCATGCAGTTTTGCGTCATAGAAATAGTCTTTTTGCATACGCCAGGCATCGTTGAATATTTGCTGCCATTCCTGCTGTGGGTCAACAAAACTGCGTACATCCGCCAGATTGACGGGTTTTGTATCCAGTTTCTCTTTGGCATCAGCCACTTGTAAGGTGTTTGGCATGCTGATTAGCAGCAGCTTTTTACCATCGTTACTCAGGTTATAGCCGGCTATCCCCTCTTTGATGCTTGCTGCCTTTTTTTCTTCAAAGTCAAAACGATACAAAGTGCCGTTGTTCTGGCCGTTGCTGCCAGGCAGTTCATTGCTGGCTCCTGCTTGCGGTCGCTCCAGATAAAACAAAGCGCCATCGCTTGCTACGCCTAAGCTGTCGTAGTTACGCTCAGGCAGGGGCAGGGCGACAATGCGGTTTTGCAGTGAGTCCAGATCAATACGAACTGCTTTTACGGCTTTATCGTCTTTTTTATCTTTGGTGTCGTCTTTCTCAGGGCTCTTTAGTGGTTCATCCCCTGTTTTTGCTAACAACGGGGATTTGCCCTCAGCGGACAGAACATAAGCATAAAGGGCTTTACGTACAGGGCGCTCACGGGTGGATAAATCCAATCCAACCTGAGCAGGGCCTGTATTGACCGAGGCGGTAAAATACAGATAATCCTGAGTGAATACAGGATCATCAGCCTGACTCATGCCGTCGGTGATCAACGTGCTTTTGTTGTTTTGAAAATCAAAAAGTTTGATTTGGCTAAAATAATTTGCACCTGACACTGTATAGGCCAGATAACGACTGTCGGGTGAAAAAGAGACTTTAAACTCTGCACGGCGTTCAGAGTTATCCACTTTTCTGCTGCGTTTGGTGTTCAGATCAAAAACATAAAGGTTCAGGTGATTGTCATGGTAGGCAATCAACTTACCGTCAGGTGAAAAGCTCAGCAGGTTAAAATAACCTGTATCAGACAACGCAAAGGATTCAGCTTTACTTAAACCATCCTGAGCCTGCAGCACCAAATGATGTTTGTTAGTTACATCTGAAATAAAAGCCACAAAACGACCATCCGGGCTCCATAAACCGTCGAATTCTCTGATACCGCTGCTTTGGGTCAGATTGCGGGTGCTGCCGTCTTTCACTGGCACTGTAAACACATCACCACGGGCGCTGATGACAACACGTTGACCTGTGGCAGACAGGCGGGCATTCGTCAGCGTTTTGCTGGCATCTTTCCACTGCGGACGTTTTTGCACGGATTGGCTTTGAATATGAACCGGGATGGGGGTGCTTTGACCGCTGCTGATGTCATAGCTATGTAAAAAGCCGCCAGCTTCATAGACGATTTGGTTGTTGTAGCCTGCGGCACTGCGCAGGTCCCAATCGGTATTCTTCGTCAGCTGTTCCACTTTTTTATCACTGTAGCGAAACAGATTCACCGCAGTGTTGTCGCGATCAGACAGGAAATACACGTCGTCGCCGAGCCAAAACGGGCTAAATTCATTGGCATTAGGATGCGGGATTTTTTCCAGCTGCTGTTTTTCTAAATCGATGATCCAGACCGGAGGCGTGCTGCCACCACGATGCAAACGCCAGCCACTAGGTCCACTGTATGCCATATTGTTGGGTCTGTAGACCAGTTTATTACCTGCGGCATTTAAGTCACCTTCAAAGGCAACGGCTTCCATCAGCTTGTGTTCAAAACCACCTGTGACAGGCACACTATACAGCTGATTGCTGCGGCTGTTGGCTATCTCGCGGTTGGACGCAAAAATGACACTTTTGCCATCAGGGCTCCAGCCATTCACTGTGTCCACGCCCGGATGGAAGGTGAGTCGGGTGGCCGCTCCGCCGCTTGCAGGCATCAGATATACATCAGTGTTGTTATCGTAACTGGCAGAGAATGCGATCCACTTGCCGTCAGGTGAAAATTTAGGCGCAAATTCGCTGGCCGGATGGCTGGTCAACTGACGTGGGTTTTGCCCATTTTTATCGCTGATCCAGATGTCGCCACCATAAACAAAAGTCAGGGCTTCTGCCGAAATATCTGGCTGGCGCAGCAAAGCTGTGCCTTCAGATGCCAATGCAGAGGTGCTGGCGAGTGCACAAAATAGCGCAAGGTAACGAGGTTTAAACATAGTCTGTCCTTGGTGTGGTTCTGATTCACTGACAAGTAAACCACATCAGGCGCGTCCGGCAAAACCTAAGCTTGTAACAAGAGATGAATAAAGGGGCCGTCAGACAGCACAGAGCAAGTGTTACTGCGGGCTTGTAATCCAACAAACCCGCATCTAATCAAACTCAAACTTGTAAAGTACATCTACGGCGCTGTCTATGCCTTGCACTGCTTCCAGGTAGAAGTTTTTCATCAGCTCGTAGCGTAAGGTAAATTCGCCCAAAGAGTTAAAAATACCTACACCGTATTTCAGTTGCAGTTTGGGTGATAAATAGCCGCTGACTGTCACTTGTGAGTCGTCCCCCGAGCCTGCAGTATCGAGCGTAAATTGTTCAAAACCTAATGCCTGGCCTAACTGGCTGACCATGCCGTTGCTGTTGGCAATGCCGAGGCCAATTAAACCGCTGGTCAGTGGGTTACTTTTGCTGTCGCCGCTGCCCGATAGATCCCGCCCCATCAGCAAGTAAGACAAAGCGTTGGCCTGAGGTTTTGACGGCTCGGAAAAAATCACCACAGAGGCTTGATCGGCAGGGCCGTTGACTCTGATCCCAGCTATGACGTCATCCTCAGTGGAAGAAGGGTTACGAATGGCTTCGATATTTAAAAACGGCTGATCAACAGGGCCATTAAAGATCAGCTTGCCTTTGCGGATCAGTAAATCCTGGCCGTAAGAACGGAAAGTACCGTCCAGAATATTCACTTCACCTCTTAAGCGTTGTTGCTGCTCATTCTGACTAAAGAGTAATTGACCTTTTAACCGGCTTTTTAAACCAAAAGCTTGCAGCCTTACTTCATCCCCTAAAATCAAACGCATTTCAGTGACTAATTTAATGGAACTAGTGACAGCACCACGGCGCACTTCCAACTCTTTATTCAGCAAAATTTCGTCATCTGAGATCTGCACAGCGTTTTGTGGCAAGTCATCGATGGCCAGCTCAGCACGTGGAATTTGTACTGTGCCTTGCACTGCCACTACCTGATTTTGCGCCAGCACTGTAATTTCAGGATTGATATACACCATGCCTTGTGACAAGTTCAGTGGTAATTCCTGGCCGCTTAAAGCCAGTCGGGCCTGATAGTTTTTTAAGTCAAACCAGTCGGCATAGCCTGACAACTGGGCTTTGCCTTCTCCACTTTGAATATCAGCAGTCAATATGGCTTTTTGCTGTAAAAAATCCAACTGCATACTGCCTTGTTCAATATCCAGTGGTGCATTGGTACCGTGCAGTTTGACCTCAGAAACAGCGAGCTGACCGGACAACAAAGGTCTGTTCAGCGTTCCGCTGGCACGAACCTGACCATTTAAGGTGGCGACAAATTCGCTTTGTTCCGGTAATAACGTGCGTAAAAAGCTTAAATCCAGCCGACTTAGGGTGAGCTCTGCTTCAAGTTTTTTATCCTCCGCGCTTAAATCCGGCAGGGAAGCTGAGCCTGTCAGAGATCGGTCTTCACTAAACTGCATTTGCCAGTTGCTGGATAGCTGCTTTGGCGTTAGCTGCACTGCTGCATTCCAACTTTGCCATGGCAGTTGCAACGGATTTACATCGGTTTGTTGCCACCGGCCTGCTGTGCCTGTCAACTTAACTGCTGCATTTAATCCTTGTTTTTTACCCCAATTCAGTTGCAGATCTGCAGTCGCCTCACCTGTCAGTCGTTGGGATTCGCCGATAAAAGGTTCCAGCAGCGCCAGTTGAAACTGCTGCAGCGTCACGGATAAATCGCCCTGACTGCTGCTGACAGTGCTGGGTTTTTCCAGGCAAAGCTGGCCAGGTTCAGAAGTCCAGCAATGCGCAGGCAACGCCAGTTGTTGCTTGGGCCAATCGAGCGCTATCGGCAGGGACTCTGCCAAAGCCCAATGACCGACAGGAGTTTGCAGCTGAGCTTGCTGTACGCTGATCTGCCATTGCTGTTTAGGTTTAGCAGCGGCTGCTGCCTGTAGCTGGGCTTTGTAGTCAGTAGCGTCCAGTTGCAGTACCAGATCACTGCTGTTTTTGTTGCCTGTCATTAAGAGTTGGGCTGAATTTAACGTCTGGCCCGACAGCATGCCTTTACCCAGGATCAGTTCGAGTTGATGATCCAGGTTATTGCTGTTGATTTGTGCATTCAGGCTCATGCTCTGCAAACGCAGTAATTTTTTATAGCGTAGCTTTTGTGCCTGTAATGTTAGATCTACAGCCGGATACTGTTGTGGCCCTGTAACTTTCGCTTCAGCACTCAGGCTGCCTTGAGCGCCAACAACAGAACTGGCCAGATCCGGTGCTGTGACCAAGAGTAGCATTTGCCATTGATCTGTCACTTCTCCTTCGGCTTTGATGCTGTTGTTGCCATGCTGCAGTATCAAGGTTTTGCTGCTTAATTTTTCTACATTCAAGGCTTTGCCTTTAGCGGCCAGTTGACCGGACAAGGACAATGGCTGCTGACGCACCTGACCCTGAATAGCTAAAGTGGGTAATTCCAGTTGCCATTGCTGCTGGTGGTAACTGGCTTTAAGCCTGACATCACCACTTAACTGGCCAGGATACTCTTTTAGCCATGGCTCCAGTTGCAGTTTGTCCAGCGCCAGCGTGGCATCAAGGGCTAAGTCTTTGGTTAAATCTAAAGTTCCGGCACTGCTGACTGAGCCCAAAGAGGAGGTCAGGTTCAGTGTTGACCAGCTTAATAATGGCGCTTGCCATAGTGCTGTCAGTTGTAGCTGGCTGTCTGGCAGTTGTGGCAATTGCTGCTGGCTTTGTACTGAAAGCTGCAGATCTGCCAATGCGCCTTTTGCATCCACAGCTACTGAGTGCAATTTGTATAAGGCTTCGCCTTGCAGTGGCCACTGCAAATTGCTGGCGTTCAGTTGCAATGACAGAGGTAATCCGGCGCTCAGCGGCGCAATTTCTATCTGTGCTGTGGCTTGTTGAGCGCCAGTTAACTCCAACTTGAGTTGTAACTCTTCAAGTGAACCAGCAATGCTGCTGTCCAGCACGAATGAGCCACTGTCTGCTTTGATAAAACCCTGCAGCGCAAAAGGAGTGGAGTTGGTCAGGCTGAGTTGTGCTTCGGCATTGAACACATGGCCTTGCAAGTCGGGCTGGCTGGTTTCCAGTCCGGTCAGTTGCAGCGCTGTTAAGTCAAACTGATCCGGGTTGGCTTCCAATGAAAAACTAAGCTGCTGTACTGAGAATTGCTGTGCACCTGTGATTTCAGCTTGCAACAGAGTAAGTTTTTTTACACTGAGCCATAAGGGCAATTCAATACGCTGAAGTTCTGGCACCTGATAATGCCACCAGGCTTCTGCACTGGCTGTTGTGCTTTTGGGTTCTGATGTTTCTGGCAACTGCAGTTGTAATTGGTCCAGCAGGGTGTCCCCAAGCAGCAGTTGCTGGCCACCAAAGTTCAGCTCTGTGCTTAAGTTCTTCAGGCTGAGTTGCAGATCGCCTTGCAGCAAGGTCAGATCACTGACGTGCAACTGGTTAATACTGACTTTGGGCAATTCCAGTACTGAATCTTCCGATGGAGCTGCAGGTTCAGTTGCCGGACTGAACACAAGATGCACACCTTGAGCTGTTGCTGCATCTACACAAATCTCAAGGCGGCCTAAACAATACCAGCCCACTTTCGCCGTCAGGGTATTAACCCTGAGTTCAATGCCGTTTTGTGCAAAGTGCACATCGGTCAGCGTCAAACCTTCTGCCAGAGTGCCACTGATCTGGCCTAGTTGTACCGGGCTATGCTCTGGTATAAGTTTGAGCAGGAGTTGCAAAGGTTTGTTGGTGTAAAATAACGCAATAAGACACAACAACAGCACTAAACTACAGGCTAAAAAGAATTTTTTGAAACTAAACGCTGAACTGACGTTTTGTACATCAGGTATTGTATTGTTCTCTACACTCATAACTCTGGCCCCAAACTAAAATGCAACTGCAAGGCCTGATCGGAGGGCACATCCAATCCCCAGGCCACATCAATACGAATAGGGCCAACAGGGGAGGCCCAACGCACACCTAAACCTACACCCCGGTAAATCTCAGCTTTATCATTCCAGGCGCTGCCTGCGTCAAAAAAAGCGGCGGCCCACCAGTTGCCAGACACTCTGTACTGGTATTCCAGTGCCGTAGTGGCCAGGTAACGGGCACCCATCAGGCTGCCATCTTCGGCCAGAGGTGAGATGGACTCGTAGGAATAACCTCGGATGCTGTTATCACCCCCGGCAAAAAAGCGTAGTGAAGGAGGCAGTTCGGTAATAGCTTCCCTGAGTATGGCCCCTGCGTCAAAACGTACCAGATAACGATGGTCTTCAGAAAAAGATCCTATCCAACCAACCCGGCTGCGTATCCGCACAAAGCTGCTGTCTGAACCCCAGGCTGGGTCTGATATCTCAGTGCCAATTAAATAGCGGCTAGCTTCGGATGGCATGCTGCCGCCACTGTCCCAACTGCGGCTAAAACTGACACCTGGCATAATCAGATTGGCGCTGCCAGAATCCAGTCCTTGCTCGTAGTCTTCATACAGCCAGCGCAGAGATACTGTTCTGTACCAGTCGTCTGCCAGCAACCAGTGCCGCTCCAGTGCTGTGTTGTATTCCTGACTGCGGGTATCTTCTATATCTTTGTTTTTTATACCAAAGCTTAATTTATAAAAGTCGTTACTGACGTTTTTCTTTGGCCATTTATAGCCAGCTTCAACCGTTTGCTCAGGGCCGGATAATGCCATTTTGCTGTTAAAACTATGGCCTCTGTCATTCAGCCAGGGTCTGTTCCAGTTCAGCTTGACGCGTGGACCTAAATCAGTGGAGTAACCCACACCAGTTTCCACTGTGTTACGAACTTGTGGTTCTACTTTTATAGTGACAGCCAGTTGCTGTTCGGCGTTTTCCGGTTCATCTACAGTGACATCTATACTGCGAAACCAGTTGCTTTCTGCCAGTCGTTGATTCAGTTCGCCCAACTGACTCGACAGATAAGGTTCGCCGGGTTTAAAAGGAAGTAAAGAACGAAGGCGTTCATCACGAATTTGACTGCCCTCAAAAGCGACTTCCCCAAAGTGATAACGTGGGCCTGAATCAAACTGAATATGAATAAAACCCTGTAACAAGCGGGGAGCCACTGACAGTTCCTGTTTGACAAATTTCGCCTGAAAATAGCCACGGCGCAAAGCCAAAGAGTTCAGCTGATTTTTGATTTCTTCATAGCGGCCATGATGCACCCTGTGGTTCACTTTTGGGCCAACTTGTTTTACCAGTTTGGTAAATTCAGGGTCTGTGGAGGCTTCACCTGAGATTTCTACTTTGACAGATTTCAGCCGCAAAGCTTCGCCAGGCTTAATGGTTAATCGCAATTTTTGTTTTTTATCTTTACCCACCAGGCTGGGCTCAATGTTCATGCGGTAATAACCTACAGCCCGGCCCGCAAGTTTGACATCTTCAATCACTTTGTTTTGAAAACGCCTGGAACCCAGATTGTTTTTAGCCGGCAGCCGGTCCAGATAAAGTTCAATGTTCTCAGCAAGGGGGCCTGAAACGCCCTTGAGTTCTATTTGGGGATGCGCTGCGGCGGCAGAGGCGGCAAGCAGCGCCAGAATGGCCAGAGTCCTGTACAACAAAATGCGAACTATCCTTTGTGTTAATACCGGACCAGCAAGGTCCGGTTTTGCTCTAAGAGTATAACAGCCACAAAGAGTTCAGTACGTTTTCAAACGCTTAGCAGACCAGTTATTTAATCTTTAACCCGCGCAAATAAAAAGGTTTTTAGCAGCTGGGACCATTCGGGTTCTTTGCCATACATCCGGATCCCGAGTTCAAAGACTCTGCTGGCCGCATTTTTTAACCAGAACAAACAAGCAATCAGCAAGATCAGAGATAAAACCCACTCCCACCAGGGTACAGAAACAGAGGCCATACGCATCGGCATAGCGGCAAAAGAGGTCAGCGGAAATAAACTCAATATATGCATCAATGTACCCTCTGCGTTATCCATAGCACTGAACACTATGCCCAAAGGTACGGTAGGCAAAAACATGATGATTGAGCGGCTGGAATGGTTTGGGTCGTCAATAGTGGCAGCAAAACCTGCCATAAAGCTGTTGATCAATAACAAACCTAAACTGACAAAAAGTAAGGCACTGGTCAGTTCTAAGGCCGTAATAGGTAAAACAAACATTCCTTTGCCCTTTACCAGTGAAACCGCCTGCAGCATCAGATATAAAAACAAACCTGTAGTCACCATACTTTTTAAACAAAACAATGAAATCCCCAGAATTTTGCCGTCAATCCATTCTTTGGTGCTGATCAGTGTCAGCAGTTGTTCTGTCACTCGTTGCTGCTTTTCTGTGGTAATAGCGGTAAACATAAAGCCAAAGCCTGAAAATACCCCAATACCCAACAGGATCAGCAAACCGCCACTGACCATTTGTTGTTCTTTGTTTTGTTTAGCAGAGTCTTTTTTCAGAAAAACCAGCTGAGTTTCGGGCAGATTGTTCACGATCTCTTTTTGTTCAACACTCAATGGGAGCTGACTGATGCGTTGTTTCTGCAGCCAGTTTTTTAGTTCTGGCGTTATTTTATCCTGCCAGCTTGCACTGGACTCTGCTGTCATCACCAGCTTATCGTCCTGCACCTGAACCACTAAATCCCAGATATCACCTATACCCGCAAGCGCCGTTTCTGCGGAATCGGCCGGAATCTGGCTGATGGTAAAACCACTGATTTTAGGGGCGGAAACGCTGCTGACCAGGGCCACTTTATAATCATTGTCCAGCCAGGTTTTGACCAGTGGCCAGGCACTCATCAGTACCAAAGACAGCAGCATCAGGCCAATACTGATGATCTCCTGTTTCCATTTGAAATAACGTTGAAACTCAAAAACGGCTATGGTCCATAAATTCATGCTGCATCTCCTTCTGCATTGTTTATCGGGTTTGCTGGTTTTTGCTGATTGTGTTGCTGCACAGCGGTGAGATACAACTGATGCAAACTGGGTTGAATACGACTGAAATCAGCCAGTTCCGCTACACTGGTCAGTTGCTGCAGCAACTGACTGACGTTATAGCCTGTAGTTAAGGTCAACTGAATTTTGTCTGAGTCACAGGTTTTGAAGTCAGCCACTGCGCTTAATTGCTCCAGCGCTTGTGAGTTGATCTGCTGCTCAAAGCTGATTTCAAACCACTGTTTAGGATCCAATTGCTGGCTGACTTGTGCCAGGCTGCCTTGAGCCACTAGCTCACCTTTATTCAGCAGTAACATCTGATCGGCCAGGCGCTCAACCAACGCCATCTGATGGGCACTTAAAATAACAGTAGTGCCGCTTTGTTTTAATTCAGTCAGGATGGACAGCACATGTTCCTGATTGACCGGATCCAGACCAGAAAAAGGTTCGTCCAAAATCAACAGATCTGGCGTGTGCAACACACAGCTAATCAGCTGCACTTTTTGCTGATTGCCTTTGGAGAGTTTATTTAAGTTGTCATCCATTTTTTCCAGCAAATCGAGGCGGGTGCACCATAAAATCAATGCTGCTTCAATATCAGCCGCAGCCATGCCACGCAATTTTCCAATATAAGTCAGGTTTTGTCGTACCGTTTTATCCTGATACAAGCCTCTGTCTTCCGGCAAATAACCGTAGCAACGCTGGGGTAATGCATTGAGTTCTTCTCCTTTGTACTCAATACGGATCGTGCCTGCATCGGGCCGGGTTAATCCCACCAGCATACGGATCAGTGATGATTTCCCTGCGCCGTTAGGGCCAAGCAGAGCAAAAATCTGGCCTGACTGAACCTCAAAGCTAATGCCGTTGACGGCTTTGACTGTACTGTAGCTTTTTTCTATGTGATCTGCAGAAATCCTGAGCATGATGTGTCCTTACAGGCTGATAAAAGGGATGATTGATCCCAAGCATATCAATGCTTAAGCTTTAACAACACTAGAAAAATGTGACAAATTATTAACTTGATATCATCGGTTACACTAGTGTCAGCGCTTTGTCATCTGTTTTGGTTAGAATGAGTTTTCGACTTGTCGAAGCAGGAATGGATTAATGATCATCAAAAGCCAAATGACCATAGTAGTGCTGCCAGGTCTGGATGGTACAGGCACTTTATATCAGCAATTGGCACAGCAACTGGCACCGGACTTTGATCTTCAGGTGATTGCATATCCTTTGGATCAGCTATGGGGTTATAGTGAGTTATTGGACTATATTCGGCCTCAATTGCCGCAAAGCCCTTATCTGCTGCTGGCTGAATCATTTTCCGGCCCTTTAGGCATAATGCTGGCTGCAGAAAAACCTCTTCACTTAAAAGCTCTGGTATTGTGTTGTACCTTTGGCCGGAATCCGTTACCTGCGATTAAAGGTCTGGCAAGTGCTGTGGATAAACTGCCATGGAATGAGCTGGTGCATCACTGGACTGCATTATGGTTGCAAGGGCGTTATGCCAGTCCGCAGTTATCTGCTTTGATGGGAAATGCTCTGACTATGGTGCCTGAGCCGGTGATTAAACATCGGGCTAAGCAAACCTTGCAGGTAGATGTACTGGCCGAGTTTGCTACTTTGACTTTACCCTTAATGTATTTGCAAGCGCGGCATGACCGGCTGATCTGGGCTTTTAATGCCAATACCTTAAAGCAGCTGCAACCTGATATGCAGCTTGTCAGATTAGATGCTCCACATTTCTTACTTCAGGCCATACCAGAGCAGGCGGCATGGCAACTCAAACTTTTTATTCAGCAGCATCTGAGCTTAGAATTACCACAGCCGGAGGCTTTTACAGGCTAAATCAGGGGCTTGTTTGTAGTGAAAAACAGGCTCCAGGCGAACTGTTTGACGCTTTTAATTGCCAGCCATGGGTAGTGGCAATTTCAGCGCAAATAGCAAGTCCAAGACCTGCGCCCTCATTACGTCGGTGTGGACCACGCCAAAATCGGGTAAAAAGCCATGGCAGATGCTCAGGCGCTATGCCTGCGCCATAATCCCGCACTGTGATACCACGGCTTGTGATCGTCAGCTCAATCACTGAATGACTGGGCGCGTGATGAATGGCGTTTTCCAGCAGGTTTTTCATTAACACAAAACAGGTGCTACGGTCCGCATGCAACAGCATAGCTTCAGACTGTCCTGATACTACAATGTGCACCTGATTGATCACTGCCAGCCGGTTTAGGTACAACACAACTTCTTCAGCCACATCGCTTAAGTACAAGGATTGATACTGGTAGTTCTGGCATTCTCTGGATTCTGCCCAGTGCAATAACTGGTGAATTAACCGGGCCATTTGGTCAACATCACGCAGCAGTAACTCACGTTTAGGAAAGTGCTCAGCCATTTCAATTTCGCCCCTGAGCAGGGACAGAGGGGTTTTTAATTCGTGTGCAGTGGTTGCCAGCAATTCCTGCTGTACTTTGAACCCTTTTTCCAGCCGATCAAGAGTTTGATTAAAAGCGTTAATCAGCGGTAATACTTCTTCTGGCAGCTTATGAGTATCCAATCGTTGTGTCAGGCTATGGGGTTCAATCTTCGCAGCTGTGGCTGAAGCCTTTTTCAGAGGTCTGAGCATATAGCCTATAGTTAACCAGACCACCAGACTGATCAGCAGTAAACAGATAAGAGAAACCAGCACAGCCACCACAGACAAAGGTTTGAGGTTGGTCAACTGGAATATACTCAACAGTCGATCACTGCCGGCAACTTGCACGTAATATCCCGGATAATTGGCTAAATGGGCACTGTTCACATGATACAGCAGGCCCTGATATGTCACTGAGAACAAGCGTTTTTCAGTTGAGAATTGTGGATTAACCTGATTAAAAATTGCGTCTGCATCAGGTGAAGATTGCATGATGGCGCGACCTTGGTTGTCTGTGATCTGATACAGCAACTCTGTACTTAGTACTTTGTACACCCAGTCATACTTTTCGTCGTAGCGTTTGCCGGAAGGGCGGCCTTCAGCGTCTGGAATCAGTTCTTCACTTAAATAGTGGAGCTGTTTATCCAAAGTGCGCTGCAGTATCAGATTAGGGTTCAGCACAAAAATATAGAAAAAGATGCTTGCCAATGTCAGGGCTAAAGCAGCAACAAAAGTGATGATTAAACGAAAGGTCAGATTACGTTTGCGATTGGCTGAGAGCATAACCTAAACCTCTGATATTGATGATCACAAGGGGAGAGCCTATAGCATTGAGTTTTTTTCTTATCCTATGCAGCGCTACGTCTAATGCATTAGGAGTGACTGCGTCGGTCAGCCCCCATGCAGTTTGCTCCAGCTTTTGTCTGCGTACTGTTTTACCTTGTTCTTGCATCAATGTTTGCAGTATTTGTAATTCAGCAGGCGCTAACAGAGTGCTTTGTAAGCCATGATGCACAGACGCTGAATGCAGACATAAACGGGTGTCGCAGAATTCAGGATCATTCAGCAGTAGTTGGTTTGGACGACGCAATAGGGCTCTGACCCGGGCGACCAGTTCGTCCATGGCAAAAGGTTTAGTCAGGTAGTCATCTGCGCCGCTTTCCAGTCCGTCAATCCGGTCATGTAAAGCGTTTCGGGCAGTCAATACCAGGCAAGGCAGGTTTTGCTGGTTTATCCTGAGTTGCCGAAGCAGATCCAGGCCATCTCCATCAGGTAAACCTCTGTCCAGAATCAACAATTCATAGGGCTGAATTTGCATCGCTTGCAGTGCTGATTTTGCGTCTGAAAAGGCGTCAACTGCTATGCCAGCTCTTTGTAGCGCTGTGCAGACCAACTCACTAAGCCGTTCATGATCTTCGACCAGCAGTATTCTGCTCATAGTGCTCCTCAGAAGCCGTACAATTTATTTAAAGAAAAAATAGGGGAAGCTAAACTGCTTTCTGTGTTTGCATCATGCTGTGTAACGGTAGCAGGGCGAAACGGAAAGATAAAACAAAGCAGTGACACAAGAAGTGCCCACAACGCCGGGGAACGAAAATTCATCAAGTGACTCCATCTGATTGATTCCTGCAGGTGCAAGCATAGCCGCTGTTTTCTTACGCTTTACTTACCAACAGTGAAGTCACTGGAAATTATTAGTTGCTGCTTTAGTGCTGCGGGTTTTTATCCGACTGAGCTGTCAGTAAAAACAGAATTTTATCCATATTCAGCTTTTCATAAGGCATTAAACGTTCAGGTTTTCCCTCACGTAAAATAGATAAATGATCAGCGGTAAAGGCCAGCACTGCAGTGGACGTAGTGATGGTATTGCCTTCTACTTTGTACTGGCAGTGCGCCAGATCTAAAAAAGCCAAAATACGGGTACGGATACTTGTCATCATGGGTTGAGCTCCGGTGTAGCGCTTTTTAATAATAATCCCTGGTGGTGAACTGCTTCTCTCACTCCGGGAGGAGTTCTCATGCACAGGCTCTGACAAAAATTAAGATGACTTTGTTCCTTTGGCTGGATAAAAAGCAGAAAAATTACGATGAATGCAGCCTGAACTCCGTTTAGTCGCTGGTATTTTGCGATTGATTAAATAAAAGTGTTGGTTTATTAATGTGTTTGTAACATTGTTAACTTCTAATATTTAGCCGTTAAAATTATAAACAACTCAAAAGTGAACTCCATGAGCATAAAAAATCTATGTGCTGTCGCTGTTGCACTGGCGCTTAGCCAGCAGCTTCAGGCTGAACTGCTGATCTCCGAATACCTTGAAGGGTCTTCCAATAACAAAGCGATTGAACTGGTGAATCTGGGCTCTCAGAGCCTTGATTTGTCTCAGTACAAACTGCAGATGTTTTTTAATGGCAATACCACAGCAGCAGCAACCATTAATTTAACCGGTACTTTGGCACCAGGCGCTGTCTATGTGATTGCCAATAACAATGCTGTAGCGGCGTTAAAAGACAAAGCTCAGTTGCTGAATAGTTCATCCTGGTACAACGGTGATGATGCGTTGGTACTTTCTAAAGGCGAACTGGTCATTGATTCTTTTGGTCAGGTTGGCTTTGACCCGGGCAGTGCCTGGAATTCAGGTGGCGTCTCTACCCTAGATAAAACCTTAAGACGTAAAGCGTCAATTACTCAGGGAGATAGCAACCCTGCGGACCTGTTTGATCCTTCTTTGGAATACGAGCAGTTTGCTCAGGATGATTTCAGCGATATAGGTTTTTATAACGGCTCAGGCCCTACTGATCCGGAAGAGCCTGAGCCGGAAGAACCAGTTTATGTGCATGGCCAGTGTGGTGATGTAGCCACCTTTATTTCCGCTATTCAGGGCGAGACAGATGAATCGCCACTGAAAGGGCAGACCCTTTCTGTTGAAGCCGTCGTCACTGCCAGCTATCAGGACAACAGTGGTTTAAAAGGCTTTTTTATTCAGGAAGAAATGGCCGATCAGGATCAAAACCCTCTGACCTCTGAAGGGGTGTTTGTTTACGACAATCTGTTTGGTAAAGCAGCATCAGTGGGTGACAAAGTTCGTGTCAGCGCCGTGGTGGAGGAGTCTTTTGGTCAGACTCAATTGGCAAAACTGCTGGACTTAACCGACTGTGGCGAAGGCGAGGACATAGCAGCTGTTGCTGTGACGTTGCCGGTCAGCAGTTTAAGCCAGCTCGAAGCACTGGAAGGCATGAAAGTTCGTTTAACCGAACGTCTGACGGTCACTGATAACTACGGTTTAGGTCGTTACAACGAGCTGACCTTATCTTCTGAACGTTTGTATCAGCCAACACAAATTGCATTACCAGGCGATGCAGCAAAAGCTGTGATGGCAGCCAATAGCCTGAACAAGCTGGTGCTGGATGATGGTTCTAATCTGCAGAATAAAGATCAGGTTTACCCTGCGCCAGGTTTATCGGCCAGCAATACCTTGAGGGTGGGTGATGAAGTGCTGCCTTTTGATGCAGTGCTTGGTTATGGCTTCAGTAAATACCGGGTGCATCCTCTGACTGAACCTGTATTTATCAGCAGTAATCCCCGCACAGAACAACCTGCCATCAGCAAAGGTGATTACCGTATCGCCAGTATTAATGTACTGAACTATTTTAACGGTGACGGCACAGGTATCGGTTTCCCTACATCCCGTGGTGCTTCCACTGCTGTTGAATTTGCCAAACAGCGCAGCAAAATTATCGCCGCTATTGCGGCCATGAACGCCGATTTAATCGGTTTGCTGGAAATGGAAAACGACGGTTTTTCCGAACAAAGCGCCCTTGCAGATTTAGTCCGTGGTTTAAATGAAGAAGCGGGGGCTGATGTCTGGGCTTTTGTTGATTTTGCCATGCCACAGGTAGGAACCGACGCTATTACCTCGGCAATTATCTATCGCAAAGACAAAGTGACTCAGGCTGGTCTGGCTGCTGTAACTACTGCTGTGCCTTTTGATTACGGCAACAGGGCGCTGATCAGTCAAAGCTTTAAAGTAGAGCAATCTGCTGAATTGTTGAATTTCACTGTGGTGCATTTACGCTCCAAAGGCAGTTGTCCAAGTAATAAATCCGACCTGGCCAATCTGGACTCAGGCGATGGACAAGGCTGCTGGAATGCGGTGCGTCTGCAGGCTGTACAAGCCATGCACAACTGGTTAGCAGGTCACCCTACAGGTGTCGAAACCGACAACAGTGTGATCGTAGGTGATTTTAATGCCTATATGCTGGAAGACCCTATCCGGGCAATGAATGATGCCGGTTATGTGCAGTTAAGCCAGCAGGCTCATGGCAACAAAGTCAGCTCTTACCAGTTTAATGGTGAGTCGGGCAGTCTGGATCATGTGTTTGCCGCTGGTGATATCAGAAGCCGGGTGGCCGAAGTGACAGAATGGGCAATCAATGCCGACGAACCTGCCATTCTGGATTACAACGAAGAGTATAAATCGGACATAGCGAAAGCCAACTTCTATGCGCCAGGTCCGTTCCGCTCCTCTGATCATGACCCTATGGTGATGTCGGTTCATTTTGCAAAACCTGTGGTGCAGGACCAGTTGTTTATGCTGGACGAGCAGGCTGCAGCCGGCACTGTCGTAGGGCAAATTGTCACCAGTTCTGCAGTGGCTATTGCCCATTATCAGTTGTCGGGTGAACAAGCTGCATGGTTTAACATCAGCTCTACAGGTCAGTTGATGGTGGCTGCTGGTGCTGATTTAGACTTTGAAAGCCGTCAGGTGCTGCGGTTTGATTTAACAGTGCAAACTGAATCTGGTTTAGTGTCTGAACCCGCCACTATTGAAGTACAGCTGAATGATTTACCTGAGTTGCCAGTGGTTACGCTTGAGGGCTTAGCTACAGTGATCTCTGATCAGAGTAAGCCTGGTACTGTGCTTGCGACAGTCACGGCACAAGCGACAGGCAATAATGCTGTGATTGAAAAAATCCAGCTGGTTGAAGGTGATAAGTATCTGGTGCTGAAAAATGGCCAGTTAACGCTGAAAAAGAAGCTGAATGCCAAACATCAGCCGGAGTTGCGTTTCAGCATTAAAGCAACAGACTCTTTGGGTGTCAGCACCAGTGTCAGTTATGTCATTGAAGTGAAAGATGGCAAAAGTAATACTGTGCTGCAATGGGTGATTTCGGTGATCAACAAAGTGTTAGGTTGGTTATTTGGTTAATGAATTTTAGCCCTGAACTAAACTAAAGTAACAGCCACCACCAGGTGGCTGTTTTACATTTTGCTGTCCTGCAAAATGCCTGTTCAGGCCAGCGTCGCTGCGCTCCGCTGTTAACAATGGTTCCCGACCATTGTTTTACATTTTGCTGTCCTG
Organism: Rheinheimera sp. 1928-s; assembly: GCF_029269265.1. Taxonomy (GTDB): domain Bacteria; phylum Pseudomonadota; class Gammaproteobacteria; order Enterobacterales; family Alteromonadaceae; genus Pararheinheimera. The sequence goes on along the minus strand of NZ_JARIXP010000004.1, from coordinate 61,105 downwards.
CAAAATGCCTGTTCAGGCCAGCGTTGCTGCGCTCCGCTGTTAACAATGGTTCCCGACCATTGTTTTACATTTTGTGCTACTCAAAAGCGGTTTTTGGCTATTCGGCTGATGGTGCTGCCTGTCAGTAAAGTTTTATGCTACAAAGAACCTCATCATTTACCCTCTGTCTGAGTGAGCAGGCTTTATATAAGGAAGATAGTCAGGTGAAAGCAAAGTATTGGATAGTGTTTATCAGCACAGCGGGCTTGCTGGTGGGATGTTCGTCAACCGATCACAGACGTTCAACAGCTCCTGCGATTTTTACAGCTTGTGTGCATCCGGATCAGAGTAAGCAATTCAGCTATCGCAAAGGGCGTCCTATGCAAATGGAGCAGAAAGTGATGATGCAGCGCATAGCGGAAGAGCAACAAAGGCAAAGACGCCCAGGCCGTCCTTCTAATGCCAACCGTTATGATAAAGAACTGGGGGAAGGTCCTTTGTATGATGAACTGGCTGAGTTAATGGAAACAAAACAGTTTTGTAAAGAAGGTTACTTTGAACTCGACAGTCATTTTGAACATGGTTACGAGCGAATTATTGGTGAATGTAATGACAGCGCCACTGATCAGGAAATGAAAACGCTGGCTCTATGTGGCCCTGCGGACAGGTTATAGCAGAGGCCGTGCCTCAGGAACACTTTTGAAAAGAGCGGCTAACAGCGGGAAAGCCGACACTGTCCAGCCAGTCGAAGGCGTCATTTGGCCGGGTGAATATTTTTTTCTGGTTAGTGTAGTCAGCTGAGTTGATAAATTTATCCAGTTGATGCTCTTTCAGCAGGTTTGAATGAAACACATAAGCTGTATAGCGCAGTTGATGCAAAACACACCATCTCACCAGTTCTTTCATGACGTTCTCAAAATCCGGCGTGCCTAACTGCCACTGATCTAAATAAACTATTCTGGCCCAGGGCTGGCCATTCATTGACTGAACCAGCTGTTTGAGCTGAGCTGTGTAATCCAGTGCTGTATCCATACTCCAGGCGCCGTAAATTTCGGCCAGTACCAGCTGATTTTCCTGCCAAAGTTTAAAGTGTCCGTGATAGCTCATGCTCTGTTCCTGATCCGTCTTCAGATGTGCAGTAAGGCAGATAACTATGGTACAGCCTTAGTGTTCTCACAAGGCAAAGGGCAGTCGCAACTGGCAGAAATACACAGAACTAAGATAAGCTGCTATGAATGCTAGTGAATTATCTGTTTAGTATGGGATCCGTATGCAGCTTTCTGATGTGGTTATTCTTAGCGGTGCACGCACTGCTATTGGCAGTTTTGCCGGCGCTTTGTCTTCGTTAAGTCCTGCAGAGTTGGGGACTGTGGCAGCTAAAGCCACCATCAATCGCAGTGGTGTGGTGGCAGAGCAAATTGACCATGCGGTTTTTGGCCATATTATTACCACAGCAACAGCAGATGCTTATTTAGCCCGTCATATAGCGCTGAACTCTGGGTTGTCTGTGACCAGTGCTGCATTTAATGTCAACAGGTTATGTGGCTCAGCCTTGCAAGCTGTGATTTCTGCAGCTCAGTTGATCCAACTAGGCCAAAGCCAGATTGCTCTGGCCGGTGGCGCTGAAAGTATGAGCAATGGCGCTTATCTATTGCCTGCGGTGCGCAGAGGTTTACGCCTTGGTCATGCAGCAGTGACAGATTTAACCTTAGGGATTTTGTCCGACCCTTTTGGCACTGGTCATATGGGCCTGACTGCTGAAACTATAGCGACTCAATACGGCTTTAGCCGCAGTGAACTGGATGCTTATGCCTGCGAAAGTCAGCGCCGTGCGGCTTATGCGCAGCAGCAAGGCTACTTCGATGAACAAATTGCGCCTGTAGTGGTTCAGTCCCGTCAGAACGAACTCTGGGTAAAACAGGATGAACATATCAGGCCTGATACCACAGTGGAGAGTTTAAGCCGCCTTAAAGCTGCATTTAAAAAGGACGGTCTGGTCACAGCGGGTAATGCCTCAGGTTTAAATGATGGTGCGGCCGCTTTGGTGTTAACCAGTGCCAGTGAAGCGAATCGTCTTGGTGTAAAAGCCGCAGCCCGATTAATTGGTTATAGTTTTGCCGGCGTGGAACCTGCGCTGATGGGGCTTGGGCCTATACCCGCAGTGCAAAAGTTATTGAGTCAGACCGGGCTTTCACTGCAACAGATGGACGTGATTGAATCCAACGAAGCTTTTGCCTCACAGGCGATGGCGGTCTGTCAGACTTTGGGGTTTGACAGCACTAAAGTAAATCCAAACGGGGGCGCTATAGCACTTGGGCATCCGGTTGGAGCTACGGGGGCTATTTTAGTGGTAAAAGCTTTGGCTGAATTACAAAGAACGGCAGGGCGTTATGGCCTGATCACCATGTGTATAGGGGGCGGGCAGGGCATTGCTTTATTGATTGAACGACTCTGATAAAAGAAACCCCGGTTTAGTTTTTGTCCGCAAAGGGACTAAAAGCTCTGAACCGGGGTTCCAGGGGCTCATCAGAAGTGATAGTTCAGACCAACAGCAAAGCGTGTGGTTTTAATCTTTTCATCACCAAGTCCTGAAGTTTCTACGTCAGCCGCCATATAATCAGCACTGACGATCAGAGTCAGCTTTTCTGCAAGATTATAAGTTGCCAAAGCTCCTACTAGTGGCGCAGTGCCTGAATCTAATCTGCTGTGACTGAAACCACCCATGAGTTCAGGTGCAACATAGGATAATTTTGTGTCTACATGCATCAGGCCAAAACGAGCACCAAAAGCCCAACCAGCCATCAAAGGATCTGTCAGATACTGAGCTGTTAAGCCCAAAGCTTTGGTATCGATAAAATGCTGAGTATCATAGTTGCCCGATTCAGTGACCAATGTACCAGGGCCTGTAAATACCTTGCCAAAATCTGTATAGCTTAAATTCAGTGACCAGTTAGACGTTAACTCGTAACCCAGAGTTAAGCCAACAGAGGTATCGTGATCTGAGAAGCTGTCGCCTTGTTGTTTCGCAGAGCCCACATCGACAGTCAGATTTAATGCATCAGCATGGGCAGCGACCAAGGGAGATAACGTGATACATGGTAATGCAATCAGTAAAGCACTAAGACTTTTCATGAATATCCTTATTTTGTTGATAAATGACTTACACAGAACTTTGAATTATGTATTTCTAAACGAATGAATATCGCAACAGGCAGGCAGAGCGCAGCCTGAAGCTTTTTGTCCACCTTAGTTGGTCGTTTGTTGTGGCTCTGGTGTTTCTGCAGTTAAAGATTGTTCTGACGCTTTTTTGTTTTGTCTCCAATAGGCCTTTGCCGTTAAAGGTGACAGGATCTGGCCTGTTTGCCATACCGGAATATGGGTTTGGAAATAATACTTTTCCGATGCTTTACCTTCGCTGATAAACCAAATGGTTTGACGTGAAGCTGCGCCATTCACCACTATGGTTTTCCCTATAAAGTACTGCTCTGGTTTTTGATCCGGATACAGTGTGGCAAATTCCTCCAACATTTCTGCAGTCAGTGCCACAGTGACATTACGTCTGTCGCGGTAATCGTATTCTGTATTCAGGTAAACCACCTTACCTACCTTTGCTGCATTTTTTATCTCCAGCGAAAATAGACCTGGTACGACCGCGGGCGCTGACTGCTCAGACATTACTATGGCATCCCAAGCCGTCAAGCCCGGTTTGACTGGTGCAGGTTCTTGTTGCACTGCGCAACCCGTTAAAGCAACCATCAGCAGGGGATATAACAGAACAACTTTCATTTCATTCATCCTTGTGTTGAACAACAGACTTTCATCGCTGAACGCTCTGTAAAATTTAGTGTGGCTTTGTTACTTGTTTCAGCTTGAATTAGCCCAGCTAACACAACAAAAAATTTACTTTTATCAATGGTTTCTGTTGATCCTTATCAGTATTCGCCTGATCAAAACCAACTAAACTACACAGACTATTTATCTGAAGCAGAGGACTTATATGCGTTGTTACTCGGCCGAACAGGCGCTTTCATTGATCCAGAATGACGAAACCATTTGGTGTCATTCGATGGCGGCAACTCCCTATGCCATGCTCAATGGCCTTGCCCGTGTTGCGTTGGATAAACAAAACCTGACCTTACTTAGCCTGCACACAGAACACAGCGAAGCTTTGTGTGCTCATGAGCTCAAAGGCCATTTACGCCAGCGGGTGTTTTTTGTTGGCAGACCCAGTCGCCCAGCAGTGAATGCGGGGCTGGCTGATTATGTGCCTGCCTTTTTATCGGAAATTCCTAAGTTATTCCGCAGTGGGGAGCAAAAGCTCGATACCGCTATTATTCAGGTATCGCCACCGGATAAACATGGCTTGTGTAGTCTGGGTATTTCAGTTGAGGCAACCAGAGCGGCTTTGCAATCGGCGAAAAAAATCATTGCACAAGTCAATCCGAATATGCCCCGCACTCATGGCGATTCTTTTGTGCATCTGAAAGATTTTGCCGCTTATGTGGAACTCGAGAGTCCTATTCCTTTGCATTTACCTGCTGTGGTTGATCCGGTGACAGCACAAATAGGCCGTCATGTGGCGAGTTTAGTGCGTGATGGTGATTGCCTGCAAATGGGCATAGGGGCTATTCCTGACGCCACTCTGGCTTGTCTTGGTGACAGGCAGCATTTAGGTATTCATACCGAAATGTTTTCCGATGGCGTATTGCCTTTACTGGAAAAAGGCGTGTTTACCAACCGTAATAAGAAAAAACATCCGGGCAAAATAGTCACTACTTTTGCGATGGGCAGCCAGGCTTTGTACAACTTTGTGGATGATAACCCTGAAGTGGTGTTTTTAGATGTGGCTTACACCAATGACACGGCTGTGATCCGGCAGAACCCGCAGGTGATGGCAATCAACAGTGCTTTGCAGGTGGATTTATCCGGTCAGGTTTGTGCCGATTCATTGGGAACCCGTATTTATTCAGGAGTGGGCGGGCAGATGGATTTTGTGCGTGGTGCAGCTTTGTCTGAAGGCGGGCGTTCTGTCATTGCTTTACCTGCCACAGCTGCGGGCGGCACAGTGTCCCGTATCAGTTCTTTATTGGCGCCTGGCGCTGGTGTGGTCACGACCCGGGCTCATGTGCATTATGTGGTGACAGAATTTGGAGTGGCAAACTTGCGGGCGCGCAGTTTGACCGAAAGAGCCAGAGCCTTAATTGATATAGCAGCACCACAATTTCGGGAACAACTGGCTAAAGCCGCTTATGAAGATTGGGGTTTGCTGGTGTAAGGTAAATACTGAAAAAAGCCCTGAGTTCACCTCAGGGCCTGAGCGCTCACACTGAACAAATCAAAGTCCAGCTGCTGTCTGAGCCCGGAACAGACTGAGTCCACCAGTTGGCGCGATAGACTTTGTTCTGATAGGACAGATAATCGCCTTCACTGGCATGGCTGGGTTGACCACTCCAGTCTTTTTGCGGCCAGTTAGGGTAGGCAAAAATCTGAGCTGGATCCAGACCTGCACAACCCGGTGTTGTGGTTTCTGCCGGTTTTAAATCCAGATTGACAAAGTGAGTGTTATGACTCAGATAAAAGCGGTTTTGTGCAGGGGGTGGCTGCACTGTGATCAGGCCATTTTGTTGTAAACCAATCTGCAGCAAAGTGCTGTGCTGAGTATTGACCAGCTGAGCTAAATCCAACGCCCATTGCTGATTGATGGCCGTTGTTTGGGTGATCAACAGACTTTGCTCCATCAGTTCCTGACCTGAGTTGTCAAATACGCGCACTACCGCAGTTTCACCTGCAGAGCCTGTCTGCCCTGAAGTTAAATAGGCGCCTTTATCAAACCAGACGGGGTCTGGAGCCGGGTTTGTGTTGCTATTGACCAGCAACACATCTGAGCAGTTATAAAAGCCTTCTCCAGCTGCGTCTTCTCTTTGCCAGCGGGTATAAAGTACGGCTTTGCCCTGACGATCCGCAGGCAAGCTGATGTTCAACAGATAATAACCCGCTTGTGCTGTGATATCCGCTTGCTGGTGAATTAACTGTAATTTATCCCAGCTTAAAAGCTCTGTGGCCGGATCATAATCGGCGCTGGATAAATACACTTGCCAGTAGCTGGGGTTATGTGGCGTTGTGGCTTTAAATTTCAGTTGCAGGCTGTTTTGCTGGCTTAGATCAATAGTGCTGTAGTGCCAATGCGCTGAAGGTGCATCCATACCGGCTTTGCGGGCATCGCCACCAGCACACAGCAAGCCTGTGGTCAGTTTGGCTTTTACTGCACTGATATCCTGATAGTTGGCGACATTGCTGGAGAATTCGTGGTGCTGACTCAAAGGGTATTCGCCGGATTGCACAAAAGCGGCACGACAGGCGAGGTTGGGTATGCCAGAGCCGTCAGCAGGCCACCAGTAGCCGCCATCTTCTTTACAAATTTGCTGTCGGGCTTTGGGGTATTCCACATAACCATGGGCCTGACTGTGAAAAGAACAGAGCAGGGCAAGCAAGCTCAAAGTTCCGGTGAAAAGTTGTGATGTGTTCATAACAGATTTCCTTAAAAAAGGCGCCGGACTCAATCCGGCGCTGTAAAGGGTAAAGAAATTATCAGTGGCACAAGATTAAGAAGCGGTGCAGATCAAAGTCCAACTGCTGTCTGAGCCTGGTACTGAGTTGGTCCACCAATTGGCTTTGTAAATCAGGTTCTGATAACGAATGTAGTTTCCACCAGCCGCGTGATCGCCCTGAGGCCATGTCGGGTAGGTCACTACTGTGGCAGGCACTCCAACGCAACTGCCGCCGTTATTACCACCATCACCGCCAGAGCCACCACTGATGGTGCCTGCTGGTAATTGTGGGTAGTCCTGTTTTAGTGCAAAAGACTTTGTACCTACAGTGATACGCCAGTTCGACGGCATAGGGATAGGCAGGTAGTAGTTCAGTGTCATCTCCAAAGTGGCACCTGAAGCTAAAGGGCTGTGGCCCGGCAGGGTGAATTCCGCTCGGTGGAAATCATTGTCCAGACCGCCAATATTATTGCCTGAGCTATTGGAACCATTTTCAATAACCGTAGTACCTAAACCGCTTTGATCCGTCACGTTATTGCCTGTTGCTGTGGGCACATCAAAGCTGATTTTTGTGCCTCCAGGTAAGGTTTGACCGCTGTTATTCACCAACGTCAGTTTAGGATTCAGTGGGTAGTTTGAATCACCTAATTTAAAACCACCCAGACTGACGTTCAGATCCAGACTGCTGGCAGGTAAAGGCCTTGGGTCACGCTGATTGCCATACAAAGAAGCGGTTTTAAATTTGTTATAGAAGATACTGGTTAAGTCATCACCAAAACCATATTCGCCTGTGCTGCTGTTGTAGCTGTAATCACCCGCCAGCTCCCAAAACATTACACCGCCTATGCCTCGTTCGATAATGTAATCGGCTTTGGCGGCAATACTGGTTTCATCTTCAATCGACAAAAAGACTTTTTTGGTCGTGTTCCAAAGCCATGGCGCAACCAGCGTGCTGTCGTAATGGTGCTGATAAGTGCCAATCAGTTGATCTTCTGGCTGATTGACAGGGTCCAGGCCATAAATACTGGCATAGCTACCTAAGATACCAGCCTGCAGGTTTTTGGTATGCCAGAGTGGGTTAGAGCCAGCTGGCATTTCATTGCCATCTTTGCCCAAATCATGCCAGAGGTTGTCTATGCCGACAGCACCGCTGCCACATTGGTTTTGTGCTGAACCGCCCGTACCGGCCGGACACTGATTCTGGTTAGGCAAAGGTGCTTTGCCCCATAAACCATGGGTTCCGCCTGTGACATTGTTCCAGCCGCGACTGTAATAAGGCACACCAATATTGATGCGGCCCGCTTGCATAGCGCCACGGAAATAGTGGTAAGCCCAGTCGGTATTTAAGTAGCCGATGTTTTGGTACTGCGCCGAATTGTAGTAGTTCCAGGTCGCCAGCTCGTTGTCTTGTCCATCATCAAACAAGGCTGCATTAGGCCCAACATACTGATTCCATGCGCCGTGCAAGTCGTAGGTCATAATGTTGACGTAATCCAGATACTGGGTGACAGGAAAAGCTTCCATGCCACGCAGCAGATAACCGGACGAAGGCGAGGCTATGGTCAGCAGATAGTGTTTGCCATCCGCTACTGAGGCCGCATCCAGTTTTTCTCTTAAGGTTTTCATCAATACCACATAAGAAGCCATCAAGCCGCCACGGCGGGCATTGGCTATGGTGAAATCATCCGGGTTTCCAGAGTCTTTCATGGTAGAAGGATACTCGTAGTCAATATCGGCACCATCAAAACCATAAGTGCGCAGGAAACTGACGACTGAATCGGCAAAGGTATTGATGCCGTTGTAGTTGATGCTGTTGTCCGCATTGGTGGTCATGCTGTAGAAGCCACCACTGGCAATACGTTCACCAGCATCATTAAAGAAACCACCTGTTTCAGCCCAGCCACCGATGGAGATCAGGGTTTTGACATGCGGGTACTGTTTTTTGTATTTATTCAGCAGGTTAAAATGGCCTTTGTAGTTAAACTCCGGGTCCATTTCTGCCCCTGCAACACCAGGCCATTCCATACCAGTGGCCGCATTGGCTGCACTTTGGATGTTGCCTATGCCTACCTGATTGCTGGCATTGACATGGGCGAAGGCATAGTTGATGTGACTGATTTTACTCCACGGAATATTGGGCACTAAATAAGTGGGCTGACCATTAGCGCCATTACGCCAACTGGTGAAGTAACCAATGATACGGCGTTTATGATCGGCGCCCATCAGCTCACGACCATTGCTGTCGTACACTGTGCAATAAGGTATATCCAGATCAGGCGTGGCATATAAACCATCAGGACGACAAGCGGCATGACCACTTTGCTCATCTGTGACATTAACCAAAACCGAGACTTCGCTGCTTGCACCCAGATTGTCTGTTGCCACCACTCTGAGTTGCTGCTGACCCGCAACTGCTGTCCAACTGGTGGTATAAGGAGCTGCGGTTTGTTCGGCCAATAAGCTGGTGCCGAGATAAAACTGCACTTTGGCCACTGTACCGTCGCTATCACTGGCAGAGGCACTGATTAAGATCGTTTCACCTGTTCTGTACTGGCTGTTATTGGCAGGAGAGGAGAGGCTGACTTGTGGCGGTTGATTGCCTGGTGCGCTGGTCACGCTAAAGGCAATAGTACTGCTTTGACTGCTGGCATTTTCATTATCAAAAGCCACAGCATACAGCTGATGATTACCGGCTACCGCTGTCCATGGTGCCTGATACGGGCTGCTGGTATCCGAGCTTAACAGCTGATTATTCAGGTAAAAATCGACTTTGCTGATGCTGCCATCCGGATCTGTGGCATTGGCACTGAAGCTAATCACAGTACCAGCGCTAAAGCTGGTATTAGCAGCAGGGCTGGTGATACTTGCACTGGGCAATTGATTTTCGACTGCACCATCGCAGCTTCCAAGTAAAGTCCATTCCTGATAAGGATTGGAATACAAGGCTGGATCACGGTTTTGGTTCCACCAGTTGGCTTGGTAAGCGTTGTTTTGATGTTTCACCTGATTATTGGTGACATAAGTGCCGCCTGCATCCCATGACGCCAAAGGGGCGCAGTCGAGTGCAAGACTGCTGAAACTGCTCAGGCTCAGTAGCCCACACAGATAAAGTTTTTGTACCTGTTGCATAAAGCTATTCTCTTATTTGTTGTGTGGCAGATAAAACAACGGGCCATTTTTGACGCAGGCCCGTTGTTTTGAGATGGTTATTGCGCCGGATGGCCTAAACCTTCGTGCATAGCGTTGAGGATATGGCCGTTGTCTGCATCCAGTTCCCAGGCAAAAATGCCGCCCAGTTGGTGCTGCAATACATAGTTACCTTTGGCTTGTACAGAACGTTTGGTGTCGAAGCTGATTAAAGTGCCGACAGCGGAATTCCAGACATAGCTGGCTTTGGCCGTGTCGTCCCACAACAGGCTGAAGCCATTGGCTCCGGTGCCATTCACGCCACCCATATAGTCGGCTTCGATTTTTTTATAGTCTTCAATACCCGCTTCCCAGCTACCGCTGATGCCTGCGCCGCCAGTGCCGGTAAACGGATTATTACCACTGACGTTACTGACATTTTTCCAGCCACGGCCATACATAGCGGCACCTAAGGTGATTTTGCCTGCAGGCACCTGACGTGACAGCAAATGCTGTACGGCTTCGTCAGCACTAAAACCTGGCAATGGAGAGTTTGGATTGGGGTATAAAGTAGCCTGATGGCCTAACACTCCGTTCCAGGCACCGTAATAGTCGTAGGTCATCAGGTTGATGTAGTCCATGTACGGATGAGCTGCTTCCCAGTCGACCAGTTGCAGTTTTTGTACACCACCACTCATGGCTGCGGTTAACTCATAAGTGCGGCCTGTTTCCACACTTAAGGCATCCAGCGCCAAACGTAAATCACGCATCAACAGGGCAAAACCAGCGCCATCCTGAGCTGAACCAAGCGTAGGGTGAGCACCACCACCGCCAGGGAATTCCCAGTCGATATCCACACCGTCAAAGAAGTCGTAGGTTTGGATCATATCGACAATGGACTCAACAAAAGTAGCGCGGGCTTGCGCATTGACCCCTATGGTGTACAGCGGATCAGACAAGGTCCAGCCACCCACTGAAGGTAAGATTTTCAGATTTGGATGTGTTTTTTTCAGCCGGTACAGCTCGGCGAAAATACCCCGTACTGGTTGATCCCAGGTGTCACCCGGATAGGATTTTTCTAAAGCTGCAAATTTGTCATGCACCACCACTGTGTAATCCGGTTTGCCGGCACATTGCGCCATTAACGCGCTGTACCCTTGTGGATTGGCATCATTCAGTGAACTATTGGGGCCACAAACCGGAATAAAACCATAAAACAGGTGGGTCAGGTTTTTGGCTGGAATATCTGCAACATGGTAATTGCGGCCATAAATGCCCCATTCAACAAAATAACCACCCACCATTTTTCCTGTGCTGTTGCTGTGCGCGACGTTGTTTTGTTTCAGCGGTTGAGGGTAATTACTGGCATTGATATCAGTCCATGGATCAAAACCACCGTCACCGCCTCCGGTATCACCACCGCCTGTGTCACCACCTCCGGAGCCTGTCACTGTGATCACTCGTTTATCGCTGGCGGTACAGGTTTTTTCGGCCCCTTGCTGATTGCACAGTTGCACAACAAACTCATAACTGCCTGCAGTGGTGACCAGCGAATTGGTGTTGCCACTTTGTGCATTCTGACCATTAGGCGTTATGGTTGAAGTGTAAACCACAGTGCCATTGCGGGTTAAATTCCATTCATTACCATTGGTACCCCACCACATATCCCATTGCAGCGGAATATTAAACTGGCCATTCACCAGGCTGACATTAGTTTCCTGCCAGGCCAATTGAGGTTTACCCGGCGCTGCTGGTGCTGCACTCAACTGCGTGCAGCATAACAGGCTGGATAATACTAATAAAAAAACAGGATGGGGTAAGCGGGTCTGCAAAATTGTACGGCGCGATCTCTGATCCGCCTGAGTGAAAGATGTTGTTAACATGAAATCTCCGGTCTGTGTTTATAGCAATAATGTGCTTCTGTATGCCGATGAGGACACTGACCACGGACCATCCTTCTCCCAGTGTGTTACCAGCGCATTAAAAATTAGCTTAAATGACATCGCTGTCAATTATTGATCATTTCAGTTTGATTATAAATTTATGATAATTTGATTATATTTTGTTATCTGTTTGAAATTAAGAGACAAAAAACAAAAGTTTATGACGGATTAAAATGACAGCGATAGACATTTGTTTTGCGGGTTTTATCTTTTTGGTTTTTTTATAGGAAATTGTAACTATGGATGTTTTACCAAAAAGTATAGTTTTTGCGTAAAACTGAGACGCTGAGACGGCAAGTTGGCTCACTCTGGAGTATGATATTGCGGATTAAAAAGATTCAAACCTCAGGCCAAACAGGTCCAAAACAGAACCAAGACAAAACTAAAAAAACAGAAGGAACCATAGGATGCACCTCAACAAAATTATGCTGGCATTAAGCCTTGGCGGCGCTTTAGCTTTAACGGCTTGTACACCTGCTGAAGAGCAAAAAACAGAACAACAAAATACAGCTGCAGCTGCTGCACCAACAAGCGATACCTTAGCCAGCTCGCTGGTCGCAGGCTTTGAAAAACGCCTGGATATCTACCGCACTGTGGATTTAACGGCAGATTTATCTGGTATATCAGCACAACATAAACAGATGCTGGCCAAGCTGATTGAAGCGTCGGAAATTATGGATCAGTTGTTCTGGAAGCAGGCTTTTTCAGAAGATAAACAAAGCTTTTTAGGCAAAATAACGGATGCCAAAACCAAAGCGTTTGCCGATGTAAACTACGGCCCCTGGGACAGATTACAAGGTGATGAGGTGTTTTTAACAGGCTATACAGCTAAGCCTCTGGGCGCTCAGTTTTATCCATCTGATATGACCAAAGAAGAGTTTGAAAAGGCCGATTTCGCCGATAAAAACGGGCTTTATTCGGCAGTACAACGCGACAAAGACGGCAACTTAGTGGCTGTACCTTATTCGCAGCTGTACAAAACAGAACTGACAGCAGCAGCCGTTTTATTAAAAGAAGCTGCGGCTTTATCGGAAGATAAAGACTTTGCCAATTACCTGACGATGCGCGCTGAAGCCTTTTTAACTGACAATTATCAGCCGTCCGATTTTGCCTGGATGGCGATGAAAACCAACCCTATAGATGTGGTGATTGGTCCTATTGAAACCTATGAAGATCAGTTATTTGGTTACCGCGCAGCTTTTGAATCTTATGTACTGGTGAAAGATTTAGCCTGGAGTGAACGTTTAGCTAAATACGCTGCTACGTTACCAGCTTTGCAAAAAGGTCTGCCGGTGCCAGAACAATACAAAACTGAAAGCCCAGGCTCCGATGCGGACTTAAATGCCTATGACGTGATTTATTACGCCGGTCATTCCAATTCAGGTGGCAAAACTATCGCCATTAACTTGCCCAATGATGAGCAGGTGCAGCTGGAAAAAGGCACGCGCCGTTTGCAGTTAAAAAATGCGATGCAGGCTAAGTTTGAACATATTATGTCGCCTATTGCTGATGTATTGATCGCACCTTCGCAGCGCCAGCATGTGACTTTTGATGCCTTTTTTAACAACGTGATGTTCCATGAAGTAGCGCATGGTTTAGGTATTAAAAACACCATCAATAACAAAGGCACAGTGCGCCAGAGCTTAAAAGAGCTATCGGGTGGTCTGGAAGAAGGCAAAGCCGATATTTTAGGTTTGTATATGATTTCCCAGTTGTCGGAGCAGGGTTTATTACCTGATGCCAAAATGGAAGATTTTTACACCACTTTTATGGCTGGTATTTTCCGCTCAGTACGTTTTGGCGCATCCAGCGCACACGGCAAAGCCAATATGGTGTGTTTTAACTACTTTGCCGAGCAGGGCGCTTTTGTCCGTAATGACGACGGCACCTATCAGGTGGATTACGTCAAAATGAAACAAGCTATGACCTCGTTGTCGCAACTGATCCTGACGTTGCAGGGGGACGGTAACTACGAAGGTGTGGCGTCTTTGATGGCAGATAAAGGCGTGATCAAAACTCAGCTGGCTGATGATTTGGCCCGTTTAACCAGTGCTAATATCCCTGTGGATATTATCTTTAATCAGGGTAAAGGTGTTTTAGGTTTGTAATTGTCGCAACAAGAGCCCAGCCTTTGCCAGAGGCAAAGACCGCTACCACCCCGACAGTTGCAATAGACTGTACATCCTGCACATAAACAGGGTCAGAGCTTGTGCTCTGACCCTCAGTGTTTTTTGCAACGAACAGCATCAAAAATGCTAAATTTTATGAAATTTAGCCGGGAATTTACATAAACAATAATCCTCTAATTAGCCATCTATCCTGCTGAGTTCCCCATTTATCCCGTTTTCCCGCTTGAAATTTGGCCTGAGCCTGGTGTTGCGTTACCCTATAAAAGCGTTATATGCCCAAAGTAATGTTTGTCGCAGACAGGCAACAACAGCTTGGTCAACTCGGCTGTTTCTGTACTTGGGTATTTCTTCTCACTACTTACCAAAGGTTATTCAATGGTCAAGCCCACAATTCTGGCTCTGTCTATCGCAGCGGCCTGTCCTTCTATTGTCTATGCAACGGATAGTTTAAATACTGCAGAGCAGCAGGATTTAGCGACACAGCTACAGCAACTTAAACTTCAGGTTGAGGCTTTGGAAAGCCGTTTAGCAGAGCAGACTAAGCAAGAATCTGAAGCGGAAAATCAGCAAAACACTGCAACAACCGAAGTTGAAAAACCGGCCGCTGAAAAACCTGCTGATGGCATCGAAGTCGGCGGTGCCGTGCGGACAAACTTCAGTCATACCTCTTATGATGAAGGCAATAAAAATCGCGGTGGTGATTTTGACTTCGACCTGCTGCGACTGGATTTTCGCGGCACAGTTGGGGATGTCAGCTTAAATGCCGAGATTCGTTTTTTTGATTACATGACGGCGGTTAAAAAAGCCTATGTGGCTTATCAATTGGATGAGCTGTGGCAAGCCCAGTTGGGTATCACTCAGGTGCCTTTTGGCAATTGGCCTTACAACTCAAATAACTACTTCTTTAGCAGTAATTATTACCTGGGTTTAGAAGATGACCACGATTTGGGCTTGCTGTTTAAACGGCAGATTTCTGATCAGTGGCAGTTGGATATAGGCTTTTTCAAAAACGATGAACTCGGTGGCATAGATGGTTATGTTGGAGATAAAACCGACCGCTATTCCTACGATATAGTCGGCGCTCGCGGTGCGACCGAAGATATTTATGGCGAACCCATTCAAGCATTGGCAGAAACCAATACCTTTGTCAGCCGTTTTGGTTATCACCTGACAGAGGGCCAGTTGCACACCGAACTTGGTTTTTCTGCGCTGTCCGGCAAGTTGCACGATGGTGCGCATAATGCTGGTGATTATCAGGCTTTTGCTTTGCATCTGAACAGCCGCTATCAGCATTGGCAGTTACAGCTGCAACATAGCCAGTATCACTATGATCTGGATGGTATAGAGCGTATCGCTGTAGGAGCTTACGGTTTTTATGACTCTATAGCAGCAGAAGCAAAATCAGCCACAGTCAACCTGGCCTATGATGTACCAGTTCAGTGGGGCCCTGTCACTGATTTGCAGTTTTATAACAACTACAGTCTGGTGTATGACAAATCCGATCAAAGCCGCAGTACTTTGATGAATGTCACAGGCTTTTCTATTGCTGCAGGTTCACTCTTTACCTATGTGGATTATGTGCACGCCCGTAACCAGCCTTTTGTCGGTGGCAGTATGGCCGGAAACAGTGCGGAAGAAGAGCAACGTTTTAATATCAATATTGGCTATTACTTTTAGCCGGTCTTTTTCCCGACATTTTTAACCGCGTGATCCGAAATAACTGGTCACTCAGGCTGGTGACCAGTGTAGGCGCACATTAAAACTACAGCAGGTACAGAATGAACGAACAAAAAGATCCGATGATCCCTGATGGCAGGGTCAATGCTATCGACACCGACTATCAGGTCGGGCAAGACAATATTCTGGTGAAACTTGGCCCTTTTGGTCTGGATATTCATAACAGAGTATTTTTGATCTCAGGCTTGAGTATTGTGGCTTTTGTCATACTTACATTGGTATTCCAGAGCCAAACCGCGCCGGTGTTTTCTGCTATGCGTGGTTGGCTGACCAGTAATCTGGACTGGTTTTTTATCAGTGTCGCCAATATTTTTGTGCTGCTTTGCCTGGCACTTATTGTATCGCCTCTGGGTAAAGTGCGGCTGGGCGGCACAGAGGCCACACCCGATTACAGCTATTTGGGCTGGTTTTCGATGTTATTTGCCGCCGGTATGGGCATAGGCCTGATGTTTTATGGTGTGTCCGAACCTTTATCTCATTTCAGCAGTGCCTTAACTGGCCCAGTACTGGAAAATGGCAGTCGTACTGATTGGGCGCCACTTGCTGGTGCTGTCGGCGATCCTGTCGAAGCTGCACGTTTGGGTATGGCGGCTACTATTTACCACTGGGCGCTGCATCCATGGGCTATTTACGCCATTTTAGCGCTGGGGTTGGCGTTGTTTTCCTTTAACAAAGGTTTGCCACTGACGATCCGGTCGGTGTTTTATCCCTTGTTAGGAGAGCGGGTTTGGGGCTGGCCAGGGCATTGCATTGATATTCTTGCGGTATTTGCCACTTTATTTGGTTTGGCAACATCGCTTGGGCTGGGGTCTGCTCAGGCCGCTGCCGGTTTGCACCTGCTGTTTGGTGTGCCTGAAGGTCAGACGACCCAAATAGTATTAGTGGTGGTGATTACGCTGATTGCTTTGGTTTCGGTCGTGGCGGGCTTGGATGCGGGCGTAAAACGTTTATCTGAAATCAATATGGCACTGGCGGCACTGCTGCTGTTGTCCGTGATTGTGCTTGGGCCAACACTAGTGATATTAACTGGCGTGTTGGATAACCTTGGGGCTTATCTGCAGTATTTACCTGCTCTTGCCAATCCGGTTGGGCGCGAAGACAGTAATTTCCTGCAAGGCTGGACGGCCTTTTACTGGGCCTGGTGGATCAGTTGGTCGCCTTTTGTCGGCATGTTTATCGCTCGTGTATCCAGAGGCCGAACTGTACGTGAGTTTTTAATTTCAGTACTGCTGGTACCTTCTTTCGCTTGTGTATTGTGGATGACCGTCTTTGGCTCTACTGCTATTCATCAACTGGTGCAGGATAGTTATCAGGCGGCAGTCTCGGCAGCATTGCCACTGCAATTGTTTCAAATGCTGCAGGCCTTACCATTGGCCAATATCACCTCCTTTATTGCCATAGTGCTGGTGGTGGTGTTTTTTGTTACCTCCTCTGATTCAGGCTCATTGGTGATCGATACCATAGCGGCTGGAGGTAAAGTGAATGTGCCTGTGGCGCAGCGGGTGTTTTGGTGCACCTTCGAAGGCTTGGTTGCTATAGCGCTGGTGCTGGGCGGTGGCTTAGTGGCATTGCAGGCCATGGCAGTTTCGACCGGCTTTCCTTTTGCTTTGGTGTTATTAGCCTCTTGTGTGTCTGTTGTGATAGGGCTGAGATCAGAGCCTCGTAGTTAACCGCTGGATGATCAAGGCAGGAGGAGATCACTCCTCCTGCTTTCATGGAGAAGGCAATCGAATGCAGATAGAACAAATAGAAATTTTGAATTTTTTAAAGCGCTACAGCCCTTTTAAAGAGCTGCCGGATGACTTATTGCACCAGACTGCGATGCAGGTAGACATTGGTTATTTTAAAGCTGGTACGCCGATATTGCGTTTTGGTGAGCCGCTACAGGCTTTGCATCTGGTTCGCAGCGGTGCCGTCGAAACCTACAGACGTAATGGCGTGTTGTATAACAGACTCAGCGAAGGAGGAATTTTTGCTGAGCAAGGCTTATTGCGCGATAAAACTGTTATTTTTCCTGCTACAGCGATAGAAGACAGCCTGATCTATTTTATTCCTGTGGACTGTTTTGAATTGCTGTATCAATCCGATGAAGTCTTTGCTGATTATGTTGAGATAGGCGATACCCAACGCAAAAAGAGCGGGGTTCTTGCCGACAAAAGTAGCAATGATTTAATGAGTTCAGAAGTTCGCCAGTTGATTGGCAGAGCTGCTGTAACTTTAGCCGCAGATGCCACAGTGCAGCAGGCGGCGCAATTGATGCAACAAGAGTCGGTGTCGTGCTTGTTGATTGTAGCGGACCAGTCAAAAGACGCGGCTTTGGTTGGCATAGTGACAGACAGGGATCTACGTAACAGACTAATAGCTGCAGGTTTGGATTATCAGCAAAAAGTAGCAGTGGTGATGACCACCGAACTGGTGTGTATAGAGCAACACCAGTTTGTGTTTGAAGCCATGTTATTGATGCTGCGTCACAATGTGCATCACTTACCCGTGCTTGAAGAGGGCAAGGTGCTGGGTATTATTTCTATCGCCGACGTGATCCGTTATGAGTCGCAAAACAGCCTGTACATTGTCAGCAGCATTTTCCGCCAGCAAACGGTGGCTGAACTACAAAGCCTGAGCACTGAATTAGCCTCCTGTTTTGTCCGTATGGTCAATGAAGATGCTAACTCCAGAATGATTGGCGCTGCTATGGCGGTGACAGGCCGCAGTTTTAAGCAACGTTTACTCGAGCTGGCAGAGCAACAATTGGGGCCACCACCTGTGCCTTATTGTTTTCTGGCCTTGGGCTCTATGGCGCGGGATGAACAGCTGATCGTGACGGATCAGGACAATGCGTTGGTGCTGCATAATGACTATGACCCGGTTTTGCATCAGGACTATTTTGCTGCGCTGGCTCAGTTTGTTTGCGATGGTTTGGCCCTTTGTGGTTACAGCTATTGCAGTGGCGATATTATGGCCACCAACAGTCAGTGGCGACAGCCGCTACGAGTCTGGCAGCAGTATTTCACGGACTGGATTGAAAAACCTGATGCTCAGCGATTGCTCAACAGCGGTATATTTTTTGATTTAGAAGGGGTTTGGGGCCAAGTGCAATGGGCCGATCAACTGAATCAACAAATCAGGCGTCAGGTAAAAGCCAATCCGGACTTTTTAGCCTGTATGGCCAGAAATGCTATCAGCCGGACGCCACCATTAGGTTTCTTTAAAGATTTTGTGCTGGAAAATGATGGTCAGCAAAATAACTCACTGGATATTAAACGCAGAGGTACCGCGCCATTGGCCGACCTGGTCAGAGTGCATGCTTTATCTATTGGCTGCGCTGCAACCAATACCTATGAGCGTTTATTGGCAGTCAAAGCGGCCGGAATTTTACCTAAGGGCAGGGCTGATGATTTGATTGATGCTCTGGAAGTGATAGCTATGGTACGAATTCGTCAGCAAGCCAAGTCGATCCAAGCGGGCAGAGCGGCGGATAACAAAGTCAAACCTGAAGAACTCTCAGCGTTTGAACGTAAAACCTTAAAAGAAGCCTTTCAAATTCTAAGCTTCGCGCAAAAATTTCTGAAGTTTCGTTACCCAGGCGGGCGACAGTAACAGAGGTGTTATGTTTTATCTGAAAAAGCAGGAATTAAAAACAGATCCACTGCAGATGCTGAGCAAAAACTGGCAAAACACCATGCAGCAGTTGGAGTTAAAGGCCAAAGACCCCAGGTTAAAGGTTTTTTATCAGGCAGGCGCTGCAGCTGCTGAGACTGCTTTGCAAGAGATCTCTTTTGTCGCTTTAGATTTTGAAACCACAGGCTTAGATCCTGTACGCGATGGCATCGTCAGCATAGGGCTGGTGCCGCTAACGTTGGAGCGAATTCACAGCAGCAAGGCACAAAGTTATCTGGTCAAACCCAGAGTACAGCTCAACGAAAGTTCAGTGATAGTGCATGGTATTACCGACAGCGCCATAGCGCAGGCTGCTGATTTAGAACTCTATATTGAGCCTTTGTTGCAGGCTTTGGCAGGAAAAGTCGTGCTGGTGCATCATCTGCCTATCGAGCGCGCCTTTTTGTATCATGGTTTGATGAGTCGTTTAGGTGAAGGTATCGTTTTTCCCATGATTGATACTTTGGCGTTAGAGCGGGGTTTTACTCAATCAGGTCTACAGGGATGGTGGCGAAGTATCAGAGGGCAATCCAAGCCTTCGTTACGCCTTGCCGATTGCCGGCAGCGGTACCAGCTACCGGCTTATCAACCTCATCATGCGGTGACAGACGCCATTGCCTGTGCTGAATTATTTCAGGCTCAGGTGGCGCAACATTTTTCGGCATCAACTCCAGTTGGCAAGCTGTGGAGTTGATACCGCGTCTTTTTTGATAGTGAGATCAAGCTTCAGTTTCAGCCAACTCCACTGCTGTCAATTCGCCAGTTTCTTCACCAGCCACCGGAATTTTTTCACATAAAATCCAGTCTTTTTCATCCACCCAGTTTTGCGCACCACCGGCTACAGTGCGGATTGGCACTATATAACGGCACGAGGTCTGAGGTTTAACCGAAGCAAAGATGGGCACAAAGCCAAAGTTCAGCGCGGTTTCGATCAGCGCCTGTTGGTTATGCGGGTCAATATCGGCTGCTTCGTCGATATAAATTGGAATACGGTATTTACCGCGTTCACGCTCAGACAATAACTGGCGGATAAATAACATACCGCACAATAACTTAATGGTAATACGGGTCCCGTTAGAGCCTGCTGAGTCAATTTTGTCAAAGAACTCTATTTCACCGGCTCGATTCACTACTTTAAAGCGGATATCAAACAAGTCGGATAAAGTTAAACCACCTTTTTCACTGGCGGCCTGAATTAAATAGTCTTTGGCTGCCTGTACTTCACGCTCATTGCTGCTGGCGTTAGGGGCCAATAAATCCAGCGTATCCCCTTGCTGATAAGCTTCTGAGGTGGTCAGAATAGTATCGATATGGCCAACCAATAAAGCGCGGTCGACAATTTCAATTTTAAAATCCTGCAAGTTGGAAATCTGATGACGCCAGATACCGCGGTTAAAGCTATTTAGCTCCCTGTGTAGACGGTTTAAATCATCACGTAAGCCTTTGAGCGTAGACGCCACTTCAGTCAAAGCGACGCGGGCACGACGTTCAATAGCTTCACGCTCTTTGTCTAAATGATGGAAAGCGCTGATTAGTTTCTGGAACTTCAGCTCTTCATCGGATTCGACTTCAAACTTAGTAATACCGGCGTTAAAAATAAACAGGTAGGTGTTTTTGATATTAACGTCGATAAGCTTCAGCTCATTACACTGCTTATTAAAGTCGCGTAATACGTCGGCTAAGTTGTCAAAATCCAAGGTCACTTCAATAGGATAAGGTGTGACTTTGCCTGAGTAGAAATCGAGCTGGAAGTCGATCCGCTCTTTTTTCTCTTGCTCAATACGTTCGGCCTGACGTTTAATTTGTTCCTGCTTATTGCCGACTAAGTTGCGACGATCAGACAGGGTAGAGGCCTTGTGCTGCACTTCAGCCAACTGTTCCTGCAGCTTGTCTTCTTCAATTTCAAGCTCGGACTGCAATGCCTGTTGCTCGTCACTGAATTCCAGCATTTGCTGGTAGCGGCCAAATTTCTTAATGTCTTCTTCGGCTTGTAACAGATCCTGATACAAACGGTCTTTCTCGCGGGTTTTACCGGCCAAATCACCAGCAACAGCTAACTGCTGCTCCAGCGTATGTAAAGTTTGCTGCAGCGCATCAATTTGTTCTTTCAGCTGGATTTTGTTCTCTAAGCTATTTTGCTCTACCGGCTGCAAATGATGCAGGTCAATCACCACACCAGGTAAATGCAATTTGCCTTGTTTAAAGCAATCGGCAATTTTCTCCAGCTGCTCTGAAAACAGTGCATCGTCCAGAATTTCAATATCACCGCCACCAGTGGTCGAAAGCGACAACAAATCCGGATTCAGAATGCGGGTAATTTGCTGTACTTCCGGCAGGCTTAAATCTTCGCGCAGACGGGAATACAGGTTAAATTCGAGGTTTTTCAGCTGCAGCTTTAAGCTTTGCAACTGCTTGGCACTCTGGCTTTTTTGATGCGCCAGAGTTGTGGCATTAACCTGACTGGCACCTTGTAAGCTGTGGCTTAACTGCTCGTAGGCTGCGCGGATATTGCTTAAGTTGGTCTGCAAGGTGGCTTCATTACTTAAGCTGAATTTTTGTGACAGACCATCAAATTCGCCAAACCATTGCTGTAACTGCTGCTGACGGCCAGACAATTCTTTAATTTGGCCAACATACAAACGTTGACGTTCTTCCAGCTGGCTTTTCTCAGCCAATAAGCCGGTCAGCTGCTCGTTTAATAGCTCTTGCTGATCGTCAAAGTAGCTATGGAATTCAGTTAAAGCCACATCCAGCTTAGGAGCATAAGTCGCTAAACGGCCTTTGAGTACAGAGCGGTTTTCCAGCAGGCTTTCAAGGGCTGTGACAGCTTCCTGTTGGTTTTCCAAAGCTTTTAGCTCACGTCTGTCTTTATTGACCTTTTCAAAGGCGTTGTGCCAAACCTGATAAAAATCGACCTTAGGGTCGCCTAAATGCCGGGCAAATACAGGCAATAACAGACGTTTTACATCCTGAGCGGTCAGGCGGTGCAGGTTCAGAATACGACGGAAAATGTCTTTGTAGACGGGTGCATCAGAAACGTTTGCTAACGGGATCATCCGAAGATTGATGCGGCTGTCAAAAGGTGTGGCACCACCTGTCAGCATGGCATTCAGTTCAGACTGTTTTAATTCAATAGGATCAAAACCTAAACTGCGTAAATGATGGTCCAGCTTGTTGTAACGCACATAACTTTTGCCATCTAAATAATGGTTTAAATCCAGTTTGCCTTTGTAGCAAAAATACTGGAAAGCGTAACCTGCAATTTTACCCCGACCAGCTACCCCAATGACGACAGGGCCGTCTGGCAAATTAGCTTCCAGTAGGATATAGCTTTGGTCTGTGCCGAAGTAAAACTTACGGGTTTCGTCTAAGTCGTGGCCGTCCCACTCTGTTAAACGCAAATCGTTAATCAGTGGGAACTGCAGGGCGTTGATCACCGAACTTTTACCCGTATTGTTGGGTGCGCAAATAGAGGACGAGTCATCCAGCGGGATCACACATTTGGCGTAGCCAGCAGTATTGAGCAATGCAAGTTTGGTTAAGCCATACAGCTCTGATTTTGTTGAATTAAGCTGCTCAGACATCTGCATTCTCCTCTGTTACAGCGCTGTGATCCACATCCATCAGCGCGTCTAAATAACGATACACAGGGGATAATAATTTGATCTGATCGCCGCTTGGCCGCGCCAGGCCATAACGTAACAAGCGGTTGGCGATTTCACGTTTCATATCGGTCACTGAGAAAATTTCCAGTTGCTCAAATAAGTGGTATTGCTGTTGTAACAGCTGGCCCCAAATTTCTGTGGTAATTTCATGTTCAAACAAAGCCCGCAGTGGGTCCTGGCCTTTATCGGCATAAAACTCCACCAAAGCAAATAAAGTCAAAGCAAACAGACGGGAAATTTTACCCATGCTGGCGGTGGCATCATCCACTTCAAAATAAAAGAAACCACGGCTGTCGCGTTTTAATGTATTGCCTAAAGCACCAAACAGAGCTGTGTAGGAATCTTCCTGCAAATCCAGTTCCTGCCACAAGGCAAAATCCTGTTCGCTGATATGGTAACCGTTCGACAGCTTTTTGCTGATTTCAGCCAGTTGGGTCAGTTCATCTAAGTTTAATTGCATTTATAAAGTCCCGGCTTCGCTGCTTTGAAAAGGGTGTAAGGTCAGCTTATAACCATTGAGTGTCAATTCTGTATTGTGTTCGCTGTGCTGCAGTGTCAGCTCATCCGAGCGTGATAGCTCCTGATAGAGGAAAAGCAGCTCATCTACTGGTAATTCAGGGTAACTGTCGGCCAGCCAGCGACTTAAATCCGGCAGTTTTTTCAGCGCTTTGGCTTTGTGGACCACGTCTTTTAGCTCTGGCACCTGCATCAGCATACTGTGGTTGCTCAAAATCTCTTCTGGTAACTGATAGGCATCGTGTTCGTACTGACAAAGCTCAGCCATATAGCTGGTGATTTGATTGGCTGAACCTAAAGAGAAACGCTGACTGTCGGAGCTGATGGTTGGCACTAAAGGTTCCAGCGTCAGATCTATGCCTTTTTTACGCATCTGACCCAATAAGAAGCTGGCGTTACGGGACAGCAAAGTATTACGGCGCAGCTCATCCCTCAGTGGCATCAGTAAATCAGCACAACGGCTTAAACTCTCACGGCCTACCTGGTTCATTTCAATCAAGCGGGTGCGCAGCTGAATAAGCGTCTCTTTTTCGGTATTCAGCGTGCCAGTCACTTCGATGATCTGCAGTAACTCACTGAGCATAGCTTCCACATCAGAAACGGTTTTCTGGAAAGGGCCGTTGATGTCGACCAACGCTAATACTGGGTCTATATAGTCATCAAAAGCATCCATCACAGCGGCATAACGCCTGGCCAGGCTGAGCTTGCCTTCGTCTGCTTTAGCGCGTTCGACAAGCGATAAAATGGCGCTTTCATTGTGACCAAAGTGCTTCAGTACTTCACGAATACGTTCGTCCATCACCCGTGAGAAGCGACGCAGTTCGCTGCTGTCACGGCTTTGAGCCGCCTCCTGCATACGTTCTGATAAACGTTTTAGCTCCATGATACGACTTTCAATATCAGTCGCTAACCCAAGCTGCTGTTCCTGCATTAACTGCTGGGCAAATTCCAGCACAGAACGATTCAGCTCCAGTTGGCTGGATTTAGCCAAAGGGATCAGAATTTCAAGTTGCAAAAAACGCTGGGCTTCACGGAACACCTGTTCACTGCTCAGGCCATTGTTATGGCGCAGGATCAGATGTTGTACATCCTGAAAACTGAAGTTGCCGCTGGCACTTCGTTCGACCAACTGCTCAATGACAGTCCAATGCTCATCTAAGCAGCGGATAATTTTACGTGGCGCTATCATTTGTCCTTTCTTTTCATACGTATCATAAATATTTCACAAATGTGACTTTGGTAGGGTAGTGGCATCTTGTCTGGGCTGGTAGAATACCGCCCCGCAAATTCCTTCCTTTTCCACAACAATTAAGCTGGTACTACATCATGGTAAGCGCAGTAATTTTGGCTCTGGTGGCAATCGCCTTTGTGATGATCGTTATAGAGGATATTATCCACGTAAACAAGGCAAAAACGACACTTTTTTTCGGTACTCTTTGCTGGATCCTCGCTTTTATTTTTCCAATGCACGGCGCTACAAGTAGCGAAATCAGTGAGCAGTTGAATCATAACTTATTAGAAATAGCTACTTTGTGGTTGTTTTTGATGTCAACTATGACTTTTGTCGCTTATCTCAATAGCAAAGGCTTTATCTCTCAAATTGTGCAGCGTTTATTGCCTGCCGAGCTGTCTGAACGTCGTTTGATGTTTATCATTGCAGTCTTTGCTTTTATTTTCTCGTCATTTGCCGACAACGTGACTGCGACGCTAGTGTCTATCGCCGTCATCAGCAGTATTAAACTGGAAGTGAAAAAACGTATTCAATACGCCACCTTGATTATTTTTGCTGTCAATAGCGGTGGCGTGTCGTTGATCACAGGTGATGTGACCACCCTGATGTTATTTTTAGCGGGCAAAGTGACCATCACGAATTTGTTATTGTTAATTCTTCCTTCGTTATTTGCCGTCGCTGTATTGGCAATTCTGTTGTCACGCAAAATGACAGGTCGTATTGTGCTGGAGAAATCCCCTAAGCCAATAGAAAAAGCCGATGTGATTATTGCAGGTATTTTTGCAGCGACTATAGGCTCTACACTGTTGTTTAACATTCTGTTCCAGATCCCGCCTGTACTGACATTCCTGTTTGGTTTAGGCGTGATGTTCTTAGCGGCTCAGTACCTGCTGCGTAAAAAGACAGGTGTAAATATTCTGCATTACATCCGTGAGGTGGAGTTTGACACCTTGTTGTTTTTCTTAGGGGTTTTGCTGCTGGTTGGTATTCTGAAAGAAATTGGTGTGCTGACCAATATTACGCATTTGTATCAGTATTTAGAGCCAGTGCAAGCCAACTACCTGATGGGTATTTTGTCTGCGATGATCGACAACGTGCCTTTAACTGCGGCTTTGTTAAAAGCAGATTTAACCATGACGACAGCAGAATGGCTGACTTTAACGTACGCCACTGGGGTAGGTGGTTCTATTCTGATCATAGGTTCTGCGGCCGGTATTATTGCCATGAGTAAAGTCAAAGAACTGACCTTTGGCACTTACTTCAAAATGGCAGGTTACCTGCTGGGCTGCTACAGTCTGGGTTATGTAGGGGTGTATTTTATTGGCCAGTTTGCTTTGGCTTAAGGATGAAAAACTGTAACTAAATTACAGTTTTTCTAAAAAGACGGCTAAACGGCTGTTGCCTTTTGTAAAAAAGTCACTTAAGCTCTGCGCCGTCAATCCTATGTGATTGTGATATACCCCCGCCCGTATTCAAGAACGACGGGGAGTATACCCTAAGTAATTGGAGTTGCAGCGCGACGACAAGTGCGTGAGACGCCAGGAGCATAGTAGTCCTATGTGACTGGGGCGAGGGCACGCAGTCAACAAAGCTGCAGCTTCAAGAACGACGGGGAGTATACCCTAAGTAATTGGAGTTGCAGCGCGACGACAAGTGCGTGAGACCCCAGGAGCATAGTAGTCCTATGTGACTGGGGCGAGTGCACGCAGTCAACAAAGCTGCAGTTTCAAGAACGACGGGTATAGACCAGAAGAGGAGCGTTAACCAGGTAGAACATCTCAGGCTGCTACAAGCCGCAGGATGTTTGAGGGGGATTAACGCCGAGGACCAGATGCTGTAGCGGCAGATAGTCCGGTTGTTAAGGCTGAATCCTTACGACTGTCACCTGTTTTTTGTGGTGGAGAGCTTCTGGCCTTTGTGTGTCTGTGATCAGTTGTCTGCAGCATAGTGCCTGCACCACAACTTTATTTACTGCCTGCAAATGCCATGCTCTGCCTTATGACTTATTGATAAGGAGAGACTCGAATGTCTAATCAACTTATTGTCGCCAAATTTGGCGGAACCTCAGTGGCCGATTTTCAGGCTATGTCCCGTTGTGCTGATATTGTGTTAGCCGATCCTAGTATCCGTCTGGTCGCTGTCAGTGCCAGTTCAGGCGTGACCAATTTATTGGTCGATATCACTAAACAAACTGAAGTACAGGCCCGCTATGCATCCTTTGAAGGCATAGAGCGTATTACTTTGGCTGTGCTGAATGTTCTGCAACAGCCTGAAGCTGTGGCCGCTCAAATCAACACCTTGCTTGCTGATTTACGTAACCTGATTGAAACTGGGGGGGCTGTTTATTCCGGCGCGCACAAAGATCTGATCCAGTCTTTTGGTGAACGTTTAAGTTCAGTGTTATTTACTCAGGTGTTAGTGGAACGTGGCGCTGCTGCCCAGTGTTTTGATGTGCGTCGCGTGCTTCGCACCGACAGCCGCTTTGGTAAAGGTGAACCACAAATCGATGTTGTTGCTGATTTGGCACACACTCATTTATTGCCTTTACTGCGTGAAAATATTGTTGTCACTCAAGGTTTTATTGGTGCAGATGAAGCCGGACAAACCACGACCTTAGGCCGGGGCGGTTCAGACTATAGTGCAGCTTTATTGGGTGAAGCTTTAAATGCTGCTACTGTGCAAATTTGGACAGATGTAGTGGGTATCTTCACCACAGACCCACGTTTGACCTCTGATGCCCGTTGTATTAATGAAATCAGTTTCGATGAAGCGGCTGAAATGGCTACTTTTGGCGCTAAAGTATTGCACCCTGCCACCTTAATTCCGGCTATGCGCCGCAATATCAAAGTTTTTGTCGGTTCAAGCCGCGAACCAGAAGCGGGCGGTACCTGGATTGCTAAAACGGTCGAGCACAAACCTGCTTATCGTGCCATTGCTTTGCGTAAATCCCAGACTCTGATCACGGTAAAAAGCCCGGCGATGTTACATGCAGCAGGTTTTTTAGCCCGGGTTTTTGACATTCTAAGTCGTCATCAAATATCAGTGGATTTAGTCACTACCTCAGAAATTTCTGTGGCTTTAACCTTGGACGAATCTGCAGGCAGCGCTTTTAATTCGGCGATAGAACCAGCGATTGACGAGCTGAAAAGTTTCTGTGAAGTGTCAGTCGAGCAGGGCTTAAGTCTGGTTGCTGTGATAGGCAATCATCTGCACAGCACCAAAGGGGTGACGGGTGAGCTGTTTAGCGCTCTGGAGCAAATTAATATGCGACTGATTTGTCACGGGGCTTCGCGCCACAACCTGTGCTTTTTAGTTCAGGATGCGTCAGCTGCTGCTGTGGTGAAAGAGTTACACCAGAAGTTATTTAATTAAAAAAAAGGTGTCAGAGCTTAAGGCTCTGACACCAGTTTCAATCAGACAAACAGCTGTTTCATATCCTGATAAATAACCACAAACTCAGGAGAGCGGAAGAAATCTACACCTGTAATTAACCCTCTGTCAGCAAAAGGTTTTAACGCAATACGAGCTTCGGTTTTATCTTTGGCAAAACCTTTTTGAATAGTGGCGATACGAATAAAATCCAGGTAATTGGCTTTATCTGTGTGAGGCAATTTGGTATTCCACAGCTCAGCCACTTCGACTAGTTCATCCGGAAATTCCCATTTACGTAAAATACTGCCACCTATGCCACCAGCCAAATCCGTGATACAGCCAGCGATAAAGTCTTTGTCACCAAACTGTTCCAGATGTTTTTCTGCTTCAGTCAGAATAGGCAAAGCACCAATATTATGAATTAAACCAGCCAAAGTCATGGTGTCAAAATTAACAGGGCTGGATTTTAAATTACGGTTATACAACTGCATCGCCGCCAGAGCCACTGAGGCCACTTCCAGCGTGTCTTGCCATACTTTGCCCATCATGTCTTTAATCAGGCTGGAGTGAGAGACAAATAACTGTTCCACCGCCATAGCTGTTGCAATGTTTTTGATATAACGCAGGCCAATGCGGGTAACGGCCTGGTGTAAAGAACTGACATGCACTGAACGGCCTAAAAAGGCGCTGTTGGCAATTTTCATCATACGAGCGGACATGGCCGGATCGTGAGAAATAATATCCGCCATCTGATTTAAATTTACATTTGGGTCTTCTGCCATTTTGCGGATACGTAAAGCAATTTCAGGAAGACTTGGCAGCACCAAGGTATCACTTTGAATTTTTTCGACCAGCAAGCTTAATAACGCGTTTTCGTTTGACATAAACTGCAACCTTGTGACAATAAAAAAGAACTATCTGTTTGTGCTGTCTTGTTATTTAATTCATAGACGGACGCTCTGATTATTAGCGAATTCCATTGCCTTTGCCCAGTAGCAAAACAAAAGAATTTTTCATTTTGTCCAGATGCTGGGAATTATTCTGCGTCTTTATCCTGAATTTGAAACAACTTGTCACGGATTTGCCAAAAACGACCGTCTTTGCGGGCTATGATGGCCCCTGGCGGCTGAAATCTGTGTGCCTGTTGCAGCACTTTGTGCACTGTCGCGTCAACAAATGGCCTGTGCCTGTCTACCAGATGAGGGGGCACAAATAAATTTAAAAACTTTTGTTTTTGAGCTTTGGTTTGCAAGCTCCAGTATTCAGCTATTTCTGCGCCATCAGCTGAAAAATAGCTGACCTTAAGTGAGCTTTTCCCTTCTTTACTCTGATGACTTTGCAGTTGCATCCTGGTGACATAAAGCACCAGCGCATCTTTTAAACTTAAGGCTTCTTTTAGCTTCTTATCCGGATCAACCAATACCAAACCACAGTCACCACAGTGGCGGGCTGCTATATCATTTTCTGCACCACAGTCCGGGCAAAACTTGGCTTTGAAACGATAACCGCAGGCATGAGGCTTTCCTTGTTCGTCCTCTTTATAGCCCTGACAGCGGCGGCCGTAATGCTCCAGTACTAAGCCTCTGTCGTCAGTTTTGCCCCAGAAATTATTAAAAAAACCACAGAGTGGGCAGGGGATAGTAACCAGTTCAGTGCCAGGTTCAGGCCGCAATTCACCTATATCAGGTTGCTCCAGATTAAATCTGTTGCCTGCATAATCCAGCACCAGACAATCGGTTTTACCCGGGCTTAAGCGCAGGCCACGGCCAACAATTTGCTGATACAAGGTGACAGATTCTGTGGGACGCAAAATAGCAATTAAATCGATATGAGGGGCATCAAAACCTGTGGTTAATACCGCCACATTGACCAGATACTTCAGCTGCTTTTGTTTAAAACTATGGATCAGCGCATCCCGTTCTTTTTGGGGAGTATCGCCTAAAATCAGTGCAGTGTGGCCGGCTGGTAAATAACCCAAAATTTCGCGGGCATGGGCTGTGGTCGCGGCAAAAATCATCACGCCCTGCCGACTTTGGGCTTGTTGTATCACTTGCTGAATAATTTGGGGCGTGGCACGTTGTTGCTGGTTGATGCGTAAATCCAGATCCGCTTCTTTAAAGTAGCCACTGGCTGTGGGTTTTAAACCCGCGAAGTCATAGCTCAACACTGGAGCATCCATCAGCACGGCAGGCGTTAAATAACCTTCACCCAATAAAAAGCGGATAGGTAAATCGAAAATACAGTATTTAAAAAAACGCGGTTCAGTAGTGCGGATAAGACCTCGACTGTGATACTGATAAATCCAGCCAGAACCTAAGCGGTAGGGGGTGGCCGTTAAGCCCAGTACTTTTAAGTCTGGGTTTTGGGCCTGTAAAGCGCGAATGACTTTTAAGTAGCTGCTGTCTTCGTCATCGCCGACACGATGGCATTCGTCAATGACCAATAAGCTGTACTGCTCAGTAAATTCATCCAGATTGCGAGCTACCGACTGCACAGAGGCAAACACCACTTTAGCCGCGGTTTCTTTACGGCCTAAACTGGCCGAAAAAATAGCGGCCTCTAAGCTATAACTTTGGTATTTGGCATGATTTTGCTCCACCAGCTCTTTGACATGAGCCAGTACCAGCACCCGGCCACGGGCCAAGCGCGCCAGTTCTGCTATGACTAAGCTCTTTCCTGCGCCAGTGGGTAATACCAGCACTGCTGCATCCTGCTTTTGGCGAAAATGTACAAGAACAGACTGCACAGCTTGTTGTTGGTAAGACCGAAGTTGAAACATCAGAGCGTTTTACGCAAGAAGAAGGGGCGATAAAAGCGCCCCTTGAGAAAGATGACGACCAATGATTACTGAATGCCCTGATTAGAAAAAACAGTGGCACGGTCAGCTAAAAAGGTGATTTTGATATTTTTTTCATCATCACCCCAGCGGCAACTTTTGGTGCCCACTGCTTCGTCACAATGAGTGGCAGTACCTAAAATATCCGTCACTTCCTGGTACGTCATACCGGCTTTTACCTGATCATAATTGTCTTGAGTCAGTTTGCTACAAGCTCCGACGAACAGCAGAGCCGCTAACAAAACCACGATTTTTTTCATAACAGATTCCTTGTGTTATTTTAATGTCTAAAGTGTTGCCGCCACAGCTGACTCTGGCGGAGTAAAACGTTTTACCTGAATAATCACGCCTAATCGCGGATGATCCAGATAATGGATCTGACCTAAGGTTAAGCGGGCACTTTGTTTAATCGCAAGTTGCGCCGGCTGGTTGTTATCCTCATTCTGGCGCAAGTAAAAAGTGCCATCAAACTGAATAAAGCGACCTAAACGTAACTGAACTAAAGAATCAAATTGCCACGGACTAAACCAAAGTTGCAAGCTGCTCTGACCTTGTTGCACTGCGGCCAGTTGTTGCTGCACTTGCTGCATTAAATCAACAGTTTGTCCTGCGTCTGTATTTTCATCCGCATGGTAAGAGCCTGCATACCAGTGGCTGCGGCTGTTACGGCCTGAGACCAGAGGCTGACGCCAGGCTGTATGCACCAGCAGTTGTTTGCCCGCTTCACGCTGTAATTGATACGCCAGATTTTTCAGCTGTAAATCATTTGGCCCTACTAAGTAAGCCGTATCTTTGGCAACTCCGTCCCCAGTAAAGGTAGCAGGAATTTGCGCTGGCGCTGGCAACTGCAAGGCCAACTCTTCAGTACTTAATGGCCGGCTTATTAACTGACCATCCATATCCCATTGTTCCATCTGGCAATTCTGCATATTCAACTGAAATAAAGACGCTGTTACCGGCTCTGGTGCTAACTGCACATCGAGAGAATCTTCTGCAACCAGGCTTGGCTGCTCCTGTTTATTCTGCTGATGTTCGGTTAATAGTTGCTGAATTTGCTGCTGTACAGTGGCAGACACTGGCTGTGCAGGAGCCGGGGCTGACAAGGTTGGATCAGCCTGTGCTGGTGTGCAGGCTGGTATAGCTTTAATTAAATCAGCTAGTGTAGGTTGCACTAAAGGACGCATCAAATCCATCGCATTGCTGGTTTTAAGCGCCGCTGTAGGAGCTTCAAACTGCTCTTTTAAACTGTTATTGGAGCTTCGGCTAAAAGCGATCAGTTCAATTTCATACCAGCTGTTGGCAAAGACTGTGGTTGTGGCGAATAAACCTACCAAAGCCAGTCCCAGCGATGTTAAACGCAGATGTTTCATGATGCTCCTGTCTGATGTTTAGCAAAGTCATCCAGCATAAAGCTGACAAAGGCGAATCTGCTATTAGTATCAGGTAAATCTTTGATAAATTTCAGTTTACTACCGCCTTCCAATTTAAATACTTTCGACTGAGTCTGGATCAGCTGAATAATGTAAGACGGGTTCACTGAAGTCCGTTCGGCGAATTCTAGCACACCACCTTTGCTGTTGGCTTCCAGTCGTTTAATTCCAAGTGTCTGCGCCTGCATTTTTAACTCTGTGATTTTGACTAAGTTTTTCGCAGCATCCGGCAATAAGCCAAAACGGTCAATCAATTCTACCTGCACATCATCCAGTTCCTGCTCGTCGCGACAGGAGGCTAGACGTTTGTAAAAGGATAAACGTAGGCTGACATCCGGAATATAAGAATCCGGCAGCAGGGCAGGCAGTTTCATATCCAGTTCGGTTTGTTGAGTTAAAAGTGCATCCAGACTTGGCTCTTTACCGGCCTTAAGCGCTTCTACAGCTTGCTCCAGCATTTCCATATACAAACTAAAGCCAACAGATTCAATTTGGCCGCTTTGCTCATCTCCCAATAGCTCGCCTGCTCCGCGAATTTCCATATCCTGACTGGCGAGTGCGAAACCAGCACCTAGATCTTCTAAAGCTGAAATGGCTTCCAGACGTTTTTCGGCATCTTTGGTTAAGCGTTTTGGCGGAGGCGTCAATAAATACGCATAAGCCTGGTGATGCGAACGGCCGACACGGCCACGTAATTGGTGCAACTGTGCCAGACCAAAGTTATCGGCTCTGTTGATAATAATGGTATTGGCGGTGGGCACATCTATACCAGTTTCGATGATGGTCGAGCACAGCAGCAGGTTAAAACGCTGATGGTAAAAATCAGCCATGATGTTTTCCAGGTCACGCTCACGCATCTGGCCATGAGCTATGCCAATTAAGGCTTCAGGCAGCAGTAAGGCTAAATCAGCGGCGGCTTTTTCTATACTGGCTACATCGTTATGCAGAAAATACACCTGACCACCACGGGATATTTCCCGAAGCACAGCCTCGCGAATTAAGCCTTCTTCATGTTCACGCACAAAAGTCTTGACCGGCAAACGTTTGGCAGGAGGAGTAGCGATAATAGATAAATCACGCATGCCAGACATCGACATATTTAAGGTGCGTGGAATTGGCGTTGCTGTAAGCGTCAGAATATCGATATTAGCTCGCAGCGCTTTGATTTTATCTTTTTGCCGCACACCGAATCTGTGTTCTTCATCAACAATCAAAAGGCCTAAATCTTTAAAGCGAATATCGTCCTGCAGCAGTTTATGGGTGCCTATCAGAATATCGACTTTGCCTTGTTCGGTTTCTTCCAGTATCTGCTTTTGCTCTTTGCTACTTATAAAACGCGACAACACCGCCACTTTGACCGGCCAGTTGGCAAAACGGTCGCGGAAGTTTTCAAAGTGTTGTTGTGCCAAAAGCGTGGTTGGCACTAAAACCGCCACTTGTTTATTGTCATTGACTGCAACAAAAGCCGCACGCATCGCCACTTCTGTTTTGCCAAAACCTACATCACCACAGACCAGACGGTCCATGGCGCGTTCGGTTTGCATATCGTTTAGCACTGCAGCTATGGCATCGAGCTGATCAACGGTTTCTTTATAAGGGAAACCATCGGCAAACAGCTCGTACTGGTCGGCTTCCAGTTTAAATCCATAGCCGGTTTGGGCGGCACGCTGCGCGTAAACATCCAAAAGTTCTGCGGCAACATCCCGTACTTTCTCTGCCGCTTTACGCCGGGCTTTTTCCCAGGTGTCGTTGCCAAGCTTATGCAGTGGCGCATGATCCTGATCCGAACCTGTGTAACGGCTGATTAAATGCAGTGATGAAACAGGCACATACAACTTACTGGCACCAGCGTATTCAATGGTGACAAATTCAGCACTGATGCCCGCAGCATCCAGCACCTGCAAGCCCTGATAACGGCCTATGCCATGCTGTAAATGCACTACAGGCTGGCCAACAGAGAGCTCCGCCAGATTGCGGATGATGGTATCGCCGGAGATTTGCTGGCTGTGTTTACGTTTACGGCGTTGGGTTACTTTGTGGCCAAACAGCTCGTTTTCACTGACTAAAGCTAAAGGCTCGTCGCCTGCTTTGGCTTTGCCAGAGCTGGCCTTCAATAAACAGCCTTGCTCCAACGAACCTATGACAATACCTAAATCAACCTGGTCTGTTAAAAACTCTTCGACGGAGGCAAACTGCTGCAAGCGAATTTGGTTACGTTGCATCAATTGTAATAAACTTTCGCGCCGGCCTTCAGATTCTACGAAAAACAGCACACGGCCTTGTTGCTTTTTGATCTCAACAATAAATTGCTGCAGCTTTTCCAGCGGGTTTTTCAGTTGATGATTAACCGTCAGCTCTGGCAAATCAGCCACAGCGGCATTGGATTGTCCGGCACGCTCCGGCAATTCAGCCCGGCTTAAACGTAAGCGTGGCCATTGTTTGAGCTGAGCGAAAAACTCATCGACTGCTAAGTACAATTCCTGCGGTTTTAAAATGGGCTTGAGTAAATCGATTGCTCTATCCTGATAACGACGTTGCAAGTCGTGCCAGAAACGTTCTGCTGCAGCCTCCAAATCACCGACCGCCAGCATCACTGTTTGTTTAGGGAGCATCGAAAACAAAGGTGCAGATTGCTCAGCAAAGAGTGGCAGATAATATTCGATACCAGCAGGCATAAGGCCCTGGCTGACCTGCATATAGAGCGATTCTTTTTCGCTGCGCGCCGGGAAACGTTCACGATAGCGAATACGGAAGCGTTCTATCGCCGCTTTATCCTGTGGGAATTCGTGAGCAGGCAAGAGTTCAATTTCATTGACTTGCTGCACAGTGCGCTGATTATCTGGGTCGAACAGGCGAATGCCATCAATTTCATCGTCTAAAAAGTCAATACGATAAGGCAGAGTACTGCCCATAGGATATAAATCGAGCAAGGAACCACGCACTGAAAACTCGCCATGCTCCATCACTTGATCCACAGCACGATAACCCACTGCGGCCAGTTGTTGACGCAGCGCTGTTAAATCCAGTTGCTGGCCTTTTTTGAGTACCAGGCTGTATTGCTGTAAATAGCTGGCGTCGGTTAAACGCAGCAAGGCCGTATTCAGTGGCACTATGACTATGCCGTGCTGCAAACGAGGCAGGCTGTACAGAGTTTTTATGCGCTGGGAAATAATATCCTGATGCGGTGAAAATACATCATAAGGCAAGGTTTCCCAGTCAGGGAAAGTCCAAACATCTGCAGCGTTTTCATGGAAAAATACCGTCAGTTCCTGCTCTAAACGAAGGGCTGTGGTGGTGTCTGGCACTACAACCACATAAAGGCCTTTCTGGCGTTGATACAGCTGATAAATGGCCCATGGCAAGGCAGCGCCGGACAGACGGCCCCATTGTTTTTGATCGGTGCTGGAGGTGGGCGCTGGTAATGCTTCAATGCGGATCATCAGAGAAATTCTTTACTCGTTATAAAAAGACCGTTGTTTAATATGGTCTGTTGGTTTATTTAGGTTCAACATAAGTCACTGTTTACTACTGTTGAGTCTGCTGTGCTTGTTGCTGGCGTTGTTCCGCTTTACGTTTTAGTTGTCTGGATTGTTCATGCAAACTGGCTCTGACCACCATATCTCTGTCTTCATCCCGAATACGGCGAAACAGAATTTTGACCAGATAACCGGTTTTTTGTTCTGGTTCTGTAGCTGCTTGTTCTGTCACTTCCAGCACCTGACCTAAACAAAATAAAGCGCCATCATTATTATCTAAAAACAGTTTCACTTCATAGAGTTGGTCTAACGCCACTGCTTTATCCATCCACACCTGTACACCGGATCCACCGTAACTAAAAGTAAAAAAACGACAGGCCGGATCATCCTGGGAGCGCAGCACATAATGAGT
Source organism: Rheinheimera sp. 1928-s (assembly GCF_029269265.1). Lineage (GTDB taxonomy): Bacteria > Pseudomonadota > Gammaproteobacteria > Enterobacterales > Alteromonadaceae > Pararheinheimera. The sequence continues at coordinate 25,048 of NZ_JARIXP010000004.1, read as the reverse complement.
TAATGCATCCAGTTTACGGGCTTGTTGCTGTAAATAATGCGCCAAATCAACGGACAAATCTTTCACTGCATTAAAGGTACGAATGGATGAATTGTTCAGCAGGCTGAGCTCACTGGTCATCTTAAAAGCGTCAGGAATAAGGCGTAAAAAGCCATCCTGGTCCGGCAAAGGCTCGGGAAAAGGCACTAAATTGACCGTCGTTTGGTGCTCAATCTGAAAGTAATCGGCAAATTCTGCGACTAATTCTGCGGCTGTGTTTGTATTGCCAGGCTGTTGCATAAGGATACCTCGGGTAGCAAGCTTGTAACCTTAACGGATAATCACTATTATCGCAGCAATTTCTTCACCAACCCAAGTGGAAGTCTGTGAAAAGCTTGCAATTCCCCCTGAGTGTCCGTATTGGTTTGCGTTACAGCCAGAGCCGGAAAGGACATGGGTTTTTATCTTTTATTACGCTGTTTTCTGTCACAGGTATTTTTTTAGGTGTGATGGCGCTGACTATTGTCAGCTCTGTCATGAATGGTTTTGAAGCTGAGTTAAAAAAACGTATTTTAGGGGTGATCCCGCATTTAATAGTGCAGAGTACGCCAGAACCACAGCTTGATATCGCATCTTTGCAACAACAGTATCCACAAATTCAGCAGGCAACGCCTTATTTGCAACTGGAGGCTTTGGCACAAAGCCCTGGTCAACTCACTGCTGTGTTATTACAAGGCATAGAGCCGGATCAAATCCCGTCTTTTTTACAACAATCTTTGGTTGCTGGTGACTGGTCTGCTTTAACAGCTCAGCCTTATTCTGTGATTTTAGGTGCTGGTCTTGCTAATGAATTAAAGGTCGGTCCTGGTCAACAAATTCGTTTGTTGTTGGCCGAAGGTGGAAGTTTTACGCCCATGGGCTGGTTGCCGCGCCAGCGTTTGTTCACGGTCGCTGGCTTAATTAATACCGGCTCTGAAGTAGATAACGGCGTGGCATTATTGCATTTACCTGATTTAAAACGACTGGGCAGCAAGCAACAGGATGCCCCACAGTGGCGTTTAAGTTTAACTGAGCCTTTTGTTGCTCCAGCATTAGCCGACGAGCTTATTGAGTTTCCTGCTGTCGCCAAAGTCACAGACTGGCGTGACAGTCATGGCAAATTGTTTTCTGCTGTGGCCATGGAAAAAGCCATGATGTGGCTGATGTTGCTGCTGATAGTGGCCGTAGCGGCTTTTAATATAGTGTCTGCTTTGGTGATGATGGTCACAGAAAAACAACGTGAAGTAGCCATCTTAAAAACTCAGGGCATGACAGACGCTCAGCTTTTTACCGTTTTTGCCGTACAGGGTATGAATAACGGCTTGCTTGGCACTTTAAGTGGTGCTGTAGCCGGTATTGTGATCGCATGGCAGCTCAACAGTATTTTGTCACTCTTGGGTATTAGTGTGGTGGCTGGGGTGGCTTTGCCTGTGGATATTCAGCCCGTGCAAATCTTTTTTATAGTGGTATCAGCTTTGGTGCTGACGGCCTTGGCAGTGGTTTATCCAGCCTGGCGGGCAGTGCAAGTACAACCAGCAGAAGTTCTCCGTGATGAATAGTTTCCTCGTCGTCGATTACTTAGAGGAAACAGAGGTCGCAGTTTTGTTTACCGGGCGCTCTCGCTCCGCAACATCAATTACTTTGGGTAGAGTTTAATGACCAGTATTTTAACGGCCCGTCAAATCAGTAAAAGCTACACGGATGGTGCAAATGTCACTCCGGTGTTGCATCAGGTCAGCCTTGAAGTCAAAGCCGGAGAAATGCTGGCCATAGTCGGCAGTTCTGGTTCAGGAAAAAGCACCTTGTTGCATATTTTAGGCACTTTAGATCAGCCAGACAGTGGTGAACTGACCTTGTTAGGCAAAGCTGTAGCTAAGTTATCCGCCAATGCCAAAGCAAAACTCCGTAATGAAAAACTGGGTTTTATTTACCAGTTTCACCATCTGCTGATGGATTTTACTGCACTTGAAAATGTGGCTATGCCACTGCTGATCCGTGGCGAAAGCAACGAAAATGCGGAGCAAAAAGCGGCCGCTATGCTGCAACGTGTGGGCTTAGGACACAGGGTGGCTCACAGACCTGCTGAATTGAGTGGCGGTGAGCGTCAGCGTGTTGCTATAGCCCGGGCTTTGGTGGGGGAGCCAGCGTTAGTTTTGGCCGATGAGCCTACTGGTAATCTGGATCATCAAACTGCAGAAAGTATTTATAAGTTATTACGTGAATTAAACCGTGAGTTGAAAACCAGCTTTATTGTGGTGACCCATGATTTGGCGCTGGCGAAAAAGCTCGATCAGCAATACTGGATGCGTGATGGTCATTTAGGCAAGACGATGGATGGCTTAAGTCATGGCTAGTTTGTCCTGGCAATTGGCGCAGCGGTATCGCAAAAGCCGTAACAGCAACGCTTTTATCCGTTTTATTGCGGCGTCCTCCACTATAGGCATTGGCCTTGGCGTGGCTATTCTCATTCTGGCCTTATCTGTAATGAACGGCTTTGAGCTGGCATTAAAAGACAAGCTTTTGTCTGTTATTCCTCATGTCGAATTACAGGCGGTGTCGGACCCTATTCAAAACTGGCAGAAAAAAATTAAGCCATTGCAACTGCATCCAGGTGTTGTAGCGGGTGCGCCTTATATCAAAACCAATACCATGATCCGCAGCGGTGCGAAAGTCAAAGCCGCCAGCTTAAGGGGTATTGATTTGCAGCTGGAGCAAGGCATCAGTGCTTTAGGCTCTTTTGTTGTGGCTGGGGATCTCGCCCAAATCAGCGAACATCAGATTGTACTTGGCAAAGGCATAGCTGACGAAGTGCAGGCCAAAGTGGGGGATGAAGTGCAACTGATGCTGCCGCAAGTCACTGCGGATGGCAAACTGGCCAGTCATAAGCATGTCAGTTTAACCGTAGTTGCCATCGTCAGTATTGGCGGCCAGCTCGACTATCAGCAGGCTTGGGTGGATATTTCGGCTTTGGGGTCCTGGCTGAACTATCCGCAGGGCGCAGTTCAGGGGTTTGCCTTTAAAATTGACGATATTTTTGCTGCGCCTTTGTTGTCCAGAACCTTAGGCAGTATGGCGACTGACTATGTCTACATGCTGGACTGGTTCCGCATTCAGGGGCATTTGTATAACGATATTCAGATGGTGCGCAGTATTTTGTATCTGGTGTTAGTACTGGTATTGGCTGTGGCCTGTTTTAATATTGTTGCAACTCTAGTGATGGCAGTGCGGGAAAAACAAGGGGATATAGCCATTTTACTGACCATGGGCATGCCCAGAAGCCGCATAGTGAAAGCTTTTATGTGGCTCGGCTGGCTGAATGGTTTGACAGGTACTTTAGTCGGTGGCCTGGTAGGGTTGCTATTGGCCTGGCAAATAGAACCCTTGTTTCGTTTAATTACCAGCCTGACAGGTTTTAGCTTGCTGGATTCCAGTATTTATTTTGTTGATTATGTGCCTTCTCATATCGAACCCATGCAAGTGGTGATCACCATAGGCATAGCTCTTATCATGAGCTTACTGGCGACTATTTATCCTGCATTAAGCGCCAGCAAAGTGCAGCCTGCCTTTGTGTTAGGACAAAGATAGTTTCTGACGCCAAGTGGCAGGCGAAGATAAAAAACCTCAGAGCGAGTCGGTTTCAGTCTCACTCTGACGTTTCTTAATGCGGTTGTGCCAGGATTTTTTTGCCGACAAACACCAGAAATAATCCACCAGCGTATAGCCCAAAGCCGACAGGGTGCAGCCAATAATCAGACTGCCCAACAGGAAAGGTTTGCCTATAGTATCCAGGCTATCGATCAACCAACTTAAACTCACCTGTGGTTCTACATGATGACCAGGATGGCCTAAAATCAGCGCCCCCAACTGATAGCAGATAAAAAATATCGGTCCCATGGTCAGTGGATTGGTCAACCAGACTAAAGCGGCTGACAAAGGTAAGTTTACTCTGAATAAAATAGCCAAAGCAGCGGCTAATACCATCTGAAATGGCATAGGGATCAGGGCGACAAACAAACCCACCGCAAAAGCGCCGCGTGCTGAACGGCGATTAAAGTGCCACAAATTGTTGTCATGCAACAAAGCACCAAAAATTTTTAGCGACGGGTGTTGCTTGATTTTTTCTGTATCTGGTAGATATTTCTTAATTAGATTCTTTGCCATTACAACTCATTAATGAAAAATTAACGTGAACCGTTTTTTCATCGGTGTGATCAGCGGATGTCTATTGTCATTATTTTTACCAATAGTGCCAGCCCTTTTGTGGCTTATTTTTTCGTTATCTCTGATCCTGATTTGTCTGTACTACCGTTTGCTGTTTTTTACTGGATTTTGTTGTGCTTTAAGTCTCTGGTTGTGGCAAGTGCAGCAGCATCAGCTGCATACGCAACAGTTACTTAGCCTGGCCGATCCCTGGCTAAAAGGGCAGGTGGTGAGTATCAGACAACAAGATGAAGACTTCAGCAGATTTTTATGGCAAATCAATGAAGGACCACACCAAGGGTACTTGTTGCGACTGCGCTGGCAGAATGCGCCGGAGCTATTGGGACAGGGGCAAAACTGGTGGTTAAAGTTACGTTGCAAAGCCATTCGCTCGCCGGCCAATCCAGGTTCTGCTTATGTGGAGGCCAATGCCTATGTACTCGGCCTTATTGCCAACTGCGTGGTAAAGGATGCGGTGCTGCAGGAGCCAAAATGGGATCACCGTCAGCAGTTGTATCAGCGTTTAAAATTAAAAATTGGTGATTTACCGTCTTTTTCATTGATCACCGCTTTAACTCTGGGCGAACGGCCTTTTAGCGATGAGTTGTGGTTAGGTTTACAGGCGACGGCGCTTGGGCATTTAATTTCGATATCCGGTTTTCATATAGGTTTGTTGTTTGGCTGGGTCTATGGCTTGATGCTATTGCTGGCAAAAATCAATCTAAGGCTATTAGTCTGCCGCCAATTGGCTCCTTTTGTTGCTTTAGCAGCGGCCTGGTATTACAGCTTGCTGGCTGGTTTTGCTATTCCAACCCTACGTGCTTTGGTAGCGCTGGTTTTAGCTGTGTACCTGATGCAACACCACAGGCGTTTAAGTTACAGTCAAAGCTGGTTGTTGGTCTGCGGCTTGCTGTTGCTGCTCAACCCTTTATGGGTGATGAGTATCAGCTTTTGGCTGACGGTTTATGCGGTGGCGCTGATTTTTCTGTTTGTCTGGCGTTATCCATTGCTGGACCATAGCTTTAGTGGCCGAGTTCGCCACGCTATTCAATTTCAGGCGCTGATGACGCTGTTGATGAGTGCGCCTACTTTACTATTTTTCCATGGCATAGCGCCTTTAGCTTTATTATCCAACCTGATTTTTGTGCCCTGGTGTTCTTTGCTGGTTATTCCTTATTTACTGATTGCCTTACTGTTGGAGCTGGTGTTGCCTGCACATGCGGTATGGCACTGGCAACTGGCGGATCTGGTTTTAGCGCCGCTTTATCATTGGCTGCTGTACGGTGCGGCGATGGACTACTGGTGGCTGTTGCCTGCTCAGACGGTTTTTTCTGCGCTTTTGGTGGCGTTGCTGTTAGTGGCTGTGTTCTTCCTGCCTGGTTCTGTCCCCAGATTGCGGCTGAGTTTATTGCTGTTGCCTTTTGTTTTTTTGTTATGGCCCAAAGTGTCGCAGTGGCAATTGCATATGATTGATGTCGGGCAAGGCACTGCAGTGTTGTTGCAAAAAGGCGACAGAGGGCTGCTGTACGATGTGGGGCCTGTGTATGGCAGTTTTAATGCAACCGAAGCTTATGTCTTGCCTTATCTGCATTATCAGGGCGTACGTCAGCTGGATTATTTAATTTTAAGCCATGCTGACAGCGATCATACCGGTGCTTTTTCTGAAGTACTGAAAGCTTACCCCAAGGTGCAGTTAATCGCTGATTTTCAGACAGGTTATCCGCAGCAGCTTTGTTCAGCTTTGCCTGCTGTTTATCTGGATGCCCGGTTAGGGTCGTTTCAAAGTGCCTATGCAAAGCCGGAAGGCAATGACTCTTCCTGCGTGCTTGCGATAGAAGCTGCCGGATGGCGTTTTTTATTAACAGGGGATATCAGCCGCAAAGTGGAAGCTGAGCTGCTCAGTGTTCAGCCTGATTTGAAGACAGATCTGTTGCTGTTAGGCCATCATGGCAGCAAGAGTTCAAGTCACCTGAGCTTTTTAGCGCAAGTTCAACCTTTGTTAGCCCTCAATAGTGCTGCGTCGAATAATTCCTATGGCCATCCGAGTAAAGAAGTGCGTGCACGCTTGTCTTTGCTACAAATTCCGCTGCTGAACACTGCAGACCAAGGCGCTATTCGTATTGAAATAACGGATCAGCAGCTACATATCTGGCCTTACCGGCAACAGCCTTTGCCATTTTGGCTGCAAAAGCAGTGAACAATTGCTGAAAGAGCCGAAACAACAAGGTAGAATGGCGGCGGTTTTCATATTCTTTGGGGTTAAATTTGTCTTCACAAACAACGGGTTCAATCAGCACTTTTCAGCGCCTGCTGCGGTATTTAAAACCCTATAAAGCCGGCTTTGCACTGGCCATGCTGGGTATGGCCGGCTATGCCTGCGTGGACGTGTATTTTATTTCCCAGTTTTCCAGTTTTATCGACAGAGGCATTACCCAAAAAGATATGGCTTACCTGGCCTGGGCGCCGGTTTTTGTGGTGGGGATGTTTTTCCTGCGCGGTGTGTTTCATTTTATTTCCAGCTACTGCCTAACCTGGGCTGGCACTCATATAGTCAAAGACTTACGCCAGCAATTATTCCGTCAGATGATCGCCTTACCTGTCAGTTATCATGATAAACATTCGACCGGCGAGCTGATTTCCAAAATTACCTACGATGCCGAGCAAATTAAACAAGCCTCCAGTAAAGCGCTGATGGTGCTTATTCACGAAGGTGTTTTTGTTTTAGGTTGTCTGGGCCTGATGTTTTATAACAGCTGGCAGCTGTCGCTTATTTTTCTGGTGATAGCACCAGTGATCGCCGTGATCGTGACTCAAGTGTCAAAACGCTTTCGCAAAATCAGTAGCAATATGCAAAATGCCATGGGGGATGTCACCACCAGTTCAGAGCAAATGCTGAATGGTCATAAAGTGATTTTATCCTTTGGTTCTGCCGAACTGGAAAACGCCAGATTTAAGGCAGTGAATAATCGCAACCGCCAGTTGGATGTGAAAATGGAGGCGACCCGTTCCATCAGTGTATCGCTGGTGCAGCTGATCGCTTCTTTTGCTTTGGCTTTTGTTATTTATCTTGCCAGCTTTCCGGCTATGCTCGATACCTTAACCCCTGGTACTTTCAGTGAAATTCTGGCCGCCATGATGCTGTTGTTGAAACCGCTTAAACAGCTGACGACAGTGAACAGTGATTTCCAGCGTGGTATGGCTGCAGCAACCAATGTATTTTTAGTGTTGGATGAAAAACCAGAGCAGGACACCGGCACTCTCGAGCTTGGGCAGGTAAAAGGCGCCATTGAAATAAAGAACTTAAGCTTTAACTATCCTGGTCATGAAAAACAGGTGTTAAAACAGATCAATATCAAAGTAGAACCTGGCCAGACTGCGGCTTTAGTTGGCCGCTCCGGTAGTGGTAAAACTACTATTTCCAACTTATTGCCGCGCTTTTATGAAATTGAACAAGGCGAAATTCTGCTGGATGGCATCAATACTAAAGACTGCACGCTGGACTCACTACGCGGGCAAATGGCTGTGGTCTCGCAGCAAGTGGTACTGTTTAACGACACCATCGCCAATAATATCGCTTATGGTTATCGTGGTGAATTAAGCCGCGAGCATTTAATTAACGTGGCGGAAAAAGCCCATGTGATGGAATTTGTCAGCCAGATGCCACAAGGGCTGGACACAGAAATCGGCGAAAATGGTGTGACTTTATCCGGTGGTCAACGCCAGCGTATAGCCATAGCCAGGGCTTTATTGCGCCAGGCTCCTGTGCTTATTCTGGATGAAGCCACTTCAGCATTGGATACCGAATCAGAGCGTAAAATACAGGGGGCTTTAGAAGAGTTGTTTAAAGGCCGTACCAGTATTGTCATAGCGCACCGTTTATCTACTATTGAAAATGCTGACCAGATTTTAGTGATGGATCAGGGCCAGATCGTAGAGCAGGGCACTCATCAGTCTTTGCTGGCACAAAATGGCTACTATGCTCAGTTGTATAAAATGCAATTTAGCGAGGCCTGATGAACTGGTGGGAGCGTGGCTGGTATAAACAGCATCCTTTTACACTGTTGTTTTGGCCTTTAAGTTTGTTGTATCGGCTGGTGGCTACAATTCGCCGTGTTGGTTATCAGCGCGGCTGGTTTCAATCTTTTGCTGTGGAAAAACCCGTTGTTATTGTCGGTAATATTTCAGTTGGAGGCACAGGAAAAACCCCTTTTACGCTTTGGCTCTGTCAGTGTTTAACAGAGCAGGGTTTTACCCCCGGTATTGTCAGCCGTGGTTATGGTGCCCGGATCACTGAACCAGTGCGGGTTACTTCGTTGCATTTAGCCGCTGATGTGGGCGATGAGCCTTTGCTGTTGGCCAGCAAAAGTCACTGTCCTGTGGTGGTGTGCCCAGACAGAGTAGCAGCAGCTCAGTATCTGTTGGAAACCACGGACTGCGATATTGTCATTAGCGATGATGGTTTACAGCACTACAGATTAAAACGCGATTTGGAGTTGGTGTTAATTGATGGTCAGCGCGGACTGGGTAATCAGCAGTTATTGCCAGCAGGGCCTTTACGTGAACCGGTATCACGTTTACAAAGCGTCGATGCGGTTATTGTAAATAGCGGCGATTTCCAGTCTGCACAGTATAAAATGGCGTTAAAACCTGTTGCTCCTGTTGCTTTAGATGGTCAAAGCCAGTGGTCAGAACAAACACAAGCTGTGACTTTAGTGGCGGCCATAGGCAATCCACAACGTTTTGTCGATACGGTAAAAAGCTTTGGTATTGAGATTAAAGCCACAGAGTTTTTCCGCGATCATTATGCTTTTGATGAACAAAGCTTGGCGGGCATTGAAGGCCCACTCTTGATGACTGAAAAAGATGCGGTCAAATGCCGGGCTTTTGCCAAAGCCAATTGGTATTACCTGCCGGTCGAGGCTCAATTACCGGATGAATTTAAATTTTGGTTGCAGCTACAGCTGAACCAATGGAGAGATAACTAATGGCTTTAAATATCGCTTTGCTGGACATCATTGCTTGTCCAATTTGTAAAAACAAACTGAAACTGGATAAAGAAAAGCAGGAGCTGATTTGCACTGCAGACCGTCTGGCTTATCCGGTAAAACAACATATTCCTGTGCTATTAACTTCTGAAGCCCGTACTTTAAGTCTGGATGAGGCGGACCAATGGCGTTAGTAACAGCGGGGTTTCTGGTTGTTATTCCGGCCCGTTACGCCAGCAGCCGTTTACCTGGTAAACCGCTGGCCGATATTGCCGGCCAAAGTATGATTGAACGGGTGTACCGTCAGGCTATTAAAAGTGGTGCAGAGCGGGTTGTTATAGCCACTGATGATGCCCGTGTGCAGCAGGTGTGTGAAAGCTTTGGTGCCGAAGTCTGTATGACCAGTCCAGAGCACAACTCTGGCACCGAGCGACTGGCCGAAGTGGTGTCTTTATTAGCTTTGGCTGATGATACTGTGGTCGTGAATGTGCAGGGCGATGAGCCTTTTATTCCGCCTGCTATTATCCGTCAGGTGGCAGAGAATTTAGCCAGTCAAAGCAAAGCCCGCATGGCGACTCTATCTGTACCTATTGAACATCAGGATGAAGTACAAAACCCGAATGTGGTGAAAGTACAAAGCGATAAAAATGGTTATGCACTGTATTTCAGCCGCTCTGTGATCCCTTTTGATCGCGATAAAAATTTTACTGTAGCTCTGGCTGATATTTATCGCCGTCATATAGGCATTTACGCTTACCGTGCTGGTTTTATTAAGGATTATGTCAGTTGGCCAGCATCACAGCTGGAACAAATTGAATGCTTAGAGCAGCTCAGAGTCTTGTGGCAAGGTGAAGCTATTCATGTAGCGACTGCGCTGGAAACTCCTGCAGTGGGCGTAGATACGCCTGAAGATTTAGAACGTGCCCGTCTGGTAGCGGCAGCTTTATAGATGTCATTGACACTGGTATTTGATCACGTCGATTTTCTGGTGCTGGATAAACCTTCCGGCAGCAGTTTTCATTCCGAGTTTGAAGCCGGAGTAGTTGCCTTAGCGGAAGCTCAGTTTAGCTTAAAGCTCTATGCCGTGCACCGCTTAGACAAAGGCACTTCAGGTTTATTGCTGCTGGCGAAAAGCAGTGAAGCTGCAGCGGACTTGTCACAACTTTTTCAAAACCAGCAGATCCAAAAGTTTTATTTGGCGCTGACGGATCAAAAACCAAAGAAAAAACAAGGCTGGGTCAAAGGCGATATGGTGCAGGCGCGTCGTTCGGCCTGGAAATTGACCAGTACGTTAACTAATGCTGCGGTCAGTTATTTTGTCTCAGCTTTTTACCAGGTGGAAGGGCGCAGAGCTTTTTTGGTCAAGCCTTTTACCGGCAAAACCCATCAGGTGCGTGTTGCTTTAAAAAGTGTCAGCGCCGCTATTTTAGGGGATGAGTTGTATCAGGGTACAGCGGCAGACCGTCTCTATCTGCATGCTTATGCGCTGTATTTTAGCTGGCGTGGCACTGACATTAAGCTGGTGTTGCCTCCATCTGATGGCACAGAGTTTTTATCGCCATCCTTGTTGCAGCATCTGGATCAGCACTGGGCAGAGCCTGCATTGCTGGATTGGCCTTCTTATCAAAAACCAACAACCTCTAAAGTTGTTGAGTAAAAGAGTAATTTACGTGTCCGATTATTTATTACGTTTTGCCGGCATAGGCCGTTTGTATGGTACCAAAGCGCTGGATGCGTTTCAGAAGGCTCATGTCTGTGTGGTTGGCATTGGTGGGGTTGGCAGCTGGGCCGCTGAAGCTTTGGCGCGCTCGGGCATAGGTGAAATAACTCTGATTGATTTGGATGATATTTGCATCAGCAATACCAACAGGCAGCTGCATGCTTTGTCTGACAGCATAGGCAAAGACAAAGTGGCGGTGATGGCAGAGCGGATCAAAGCAATCAACCCGGACTGTAGAGTGCATCAGGTGGAAGATTTTGTTAGCTCTGACAATTTGTTTGAGCTGATGAGCACCGATTTTGACTATGTGGTGGATTGCATCGACTCCATTAAAGCCAAAGTGGCGCTGATTGCACACTGCAAACGTAATAAAATTGCGATAGTGACAGTAGGCGGAGCTGGCGGGCAGGTGGATCCCACTCAGATTCAGCTGGCCGACTTAAGTCAGACTGTGTACGACCCTTTGTTATCTAAGGTCCGTAATACGCTGCGCCGTGACTACAACTACAGTCGCAACCCCAAACGGCGTTTTGGCATAGATGCTGTGTATTCAACTGAGCAACTGGTGTATCCAAAAGGCGATGGCACTGTTTGCCAGACCAAACCAGAACTGGAAGGCCCTATGCGCTTAGACTGCAGTGGTGGTTTTGGTGCTGTGACTGTGGTGACAGGCTCTTTTGCTTTTGTTGCTGTATCAAAAGTGCTGAAAAAGCTGGCGGAAAAAGCGAATAAATGAAATTAGGGTCAGATCACATTGTTAACTGTTAACAATGTGATCTGACCCCATTTTTAATTTTAGTTAACACTGCCAGCAAACCATTGCTGCGTGAGGGGCTGATATTTTGTTGTAGCTGCAATTCGTTTAGTAATAACTCTGGTGTCGCCTTGGCGAACTCTTCTGCGGTTAAAGCATTCACTTGCGCTAAGATCAGAATAATCAAGCCTTTGACAATACGGGCATCGCTGTCAAAAGCCCAAAAGTGCTGTGTTGTAACAGGGTCCTGATAATGCAGCAGCCAGGCTTTGCTTTCACAGCCCTGAACTAAAAACTCATCTCTGTGCCAGTCACTGTCAAAAGCCGGTAATTCTTTGCCCAGCGTCATTAAAATTCTGTATTTACTTTGCCAATCTTTCAACTGACGTAACTGTGGCAGTTGGTTATCGTAAATATTTTTTAGCGCTGTAGCTGTTTTTGTAAAGATATCTGGTCGGATCATTCAGCGAGTAGCTCCACTGCAGTAGTTAAAGCAGCTAAAGTGTGGTCAATTTCGTCGAAACTGTTATAACAAGCAAAAGAGAAACGTACTGAACCTTTGCTATTTATAGCCTGAAATAGCGGCATAGCACAGTGAGTTCCGGCCCGAACAGCGATCTTTTGTTGGTCTAACAAGGTTGCGAGGTCGGCAGGGTGCTCATTTTTCAGGTTGAGCGCCACTATTCCTGCGTTAGTTGTCGGACCAGATAGCAGCTCTAAAGCCGGAATCCGACGACAACCCTCATAAAAGCGTTGTACCAAGCCTTGTTTGTGCTGCTGTATCGCGACTAAATCCTGTTGTTGCAGCCATACAATAGCGGCAGCAAGGCCAATAGCGCCCGCCATATTGGGCGTGCCAGCTTCTAATCTGTAGGGTAAATCGTTCCAGCTGCTGCCAGAAAAACTCACCGTTTTAATCATTTCGCCACCACCCAGCAGTGGGCGCAGCAACTCTAAATACTCTGTTTTGCCATACAAAACACCACTACCTGTTGGGCCATAGAGCTTGTGGCCTGAAAACAGATAAAAATCTACATCCAAGGCCTGTACATCAACTTTTTCCCAGACAATACCCTGAGCACCGTCCAGTATGACTATAGCGCCAGCAGCCTTGGCCAGACGCACTATCTCCGCTATAGGCTGAATATGGCCCAGCGCATTAGAGACATGGCTAATACTGACGACCTTTGGCTTACATTTTAATAATTCTGCAAAAGCAGTCAGGTCAAAACGATGTTCTGCCGTCAAAGGTACGACGTCCAACTCCACCCCAAAGGGCAAAGCATGAATATGCCAGGGCACTATATTGGCGTGATGTTCCATAGTTGAAATTAATACCCGATCGCCGGACTGCAAAACAGGCCCCATCAGACCAAAAACCAACTGATTAAAACCTGCAGTGGTGCCACTGGTCCAGATGATTTCATGGGGAAAACGCGCATTTAAGAAGTGTGCAACTGTGCTTCTGGCCGCTTCAAAGGCCGCTGTGGCCTGTTGGCTTAAACCATGAGCTGAACGGTGCACATTGCTGTTTTGATGGCTGTAAAAGGTATTCATTGCATCAAGCACGGCTTGCGGCTTGTGCAAAGTGGCTGCGTTATCCAGATAAATCCAATCCGGATGAGCGGTAAAAAACGGGAATTGTTGCCGTAAAGCGGGGAGATTGAAATTCAAGATTGGCAACCTAAAGCTATAAAAAACGAGGCCGGATCATAACATCCGGCCTCATCAGCAGGTTAGGCTTTTTTGTAGTCGCGCTTGGTGTAGCCGGTGTACAGCTGACGCGGACGACCAATTTTGTGGCCTTTGTCGGACAACATTTCGTCCCAGTGAGAGATCCAGCCTACAGTACGTGACATAGCGAAAATCACAGTAAACATGCTGGTTGGAATACCAATGGCTTTTAAAATGATACCTGAGTAGAAATCGACGTTTGGATACAATTTCTTCTCGATGAAGTACGGGTCTGACAGCGCAATACGCTCCAGTTCCATCGCCACATCCAGCAGAGGATCCTTGATGTTCAGCTCTTTTAATACATCGTGGCAGGTTTCACGCATCACTTTGGCACGAGGGTCAAAGTTTTTGTAAACGCGGTGACCAAAGCCCATCAGACGGAAACTGTCGTTTTTGTCTTTAGCACGAGCTACAAACTCAGGAATACGATCAACAGAACCGATTTCCTGTAACATTTTTAAGCACGCTTCGTTGGCGCCGCCATGTGCAGGGCCCCACAGAGATGCAACGCCAGCAGCGATACAAGCGTATGGGTTTGCGCCTGAAGAACCGGCTAAACGTACTGTGGATGTTGAAGCGTTTTGCTCATGGTCTGCGTGCAGCATAAAAATACGGTCCATTGCTTTGGCAACAATAGGACTGACTTTGTAGTCTTCAGCTGGTACAGAGAACATCATATGCAGGAAGTTTTCTGCATAGGTTAAGTCATTGCGTGGGTACACAAAAGGCTGACCTACAGTGTACTTATACGCCATGGCAGAGATAGTAGGTAACTTGGCAATTAAGCGGTGAGCACTGCGTTTACGCTGCTCCGGGTCGTTAATGTCCAGGTCTGAGTGATAAAAAGAAGACAGAGCGCCAACTACACCACAGAGCATGGCCATAGGGTGAGCGTCAACACGGAAGCCTTGGAAAAATGAGGCAATTTTTTCATGCACCATAGTGTGGCGCGTGATGGTATGCACAAACTCATCGTATTTAGCTTTAGCAGGCAATTCGCCTTCCAATAGCAGGTAACAGGTTTCCAGATAATCTGAATGCTCTGCTAATTGCTCAATTGGGTAACCCCGGTGTAACAACACGCCATTGTCACCATCGATATAGGTGATTTTTGATTCGCATGAACCCGTGGCCATAAAGCCCGGATCGAAGGTGAAGTATCCTTGCTGACCTAAAGCACGAACATCAATAACATCAGTGCCTGCAGTGCCAGAATAGATAGGAAGTTCAAATGGTGCCTGTCCTTCGATCTGCACGACAGCTTTTTTATCTGCCATTGGATTTCTCCTGTTGTTTTAATTGGGTTAAACCTTTTCGCACCTATTCTAACTTCAAGTGCTGCCTAAAAGTCAATTTTAATGCGCGATTGGATAATAAGTATTCGACTCTGGTCGTATTGCCATCAAAGTTGAATGCTGTAGGGTAGAGTACGCAGAAATTCGATAACCAAATCAAACATAAATTGTAATCCGAAGTGGTGAATTATATACTGTCGCGGGTTTTAAACCTGTTCAGCGTTTGATAGATAAAAAAACAGGCTGAACCACACTGAGCTGTAGCCTGTATATCCATTGGGCGTTGACTGATTATTCAGCAACACATAATGACAACAAAGCTCTATAAAGAGCGTCGATGGGCAAGAAACTGTGAAAAAGCAAAGACCTGTAAATCTCGACCTTACAACAATATCTTTTCCTGCTCCTGCGTTAGCGTCGATCCTGCACCGCGTAACTGGCGTAGCCATGTTTTTCGCTCTGGTGTTTGTGATCTGGGCTTGGGCAGTCTCTTTGTCTTCTCCTGAAGGCTTTGAGCAAGTGAAACTGGTATTACAATCCTTCATCGCCAAGTTTATCGCCTGGGGTACTATCACAGTATTGCTTTATCACATGATTGGTGGCATCCGTCACTTAATTATGGACATGGGCCACTGGGAAGAACTGAAGTCCGGTAACCTGAGCGCAGTCATTACTATAGTACTGTGGATTGTATTAGCTGTTTTAACAGGAGTTTGGTTATGGTTCTGAATCAAGCCAGTTTAAAGCGCGACGGTGTCAAAGACTACGTTTCGTTACGTGCCACAGCCGTTATTCTGACGCTGTACACTCTGTTTATTCTGGGATTTTTCCTGGTTACTCCTGAAGTGACCTACGATATCTGGAAAGCACTGTTTTCCGGTTTACTGATGAAAGCCTTCACTTTATTAACCTTAGTTTGTATCGCAGTTCACACCAAAATTGGTCTGTGGCAGGTATTAACTGACTACGTCAAAAACGCAGCTTTGCGTGGCGTTTTACAGTTCCTGTTGTACACCTTAGCTTTTGGCTATGTGGCTGTGGGTCTCTTTGTTCTGTGGGGTGTTTAAGTGAATATTCCAGTACGCGAATTTGATGCCGTGGTAATAGGCGCAGGTGGTGCGGGTATGCGCGCCGCTCTGCAAATTACTGAATCAGGTTTAACCTGTGCTTTGTTATCCAAAGTATTCCCAACCCGTTCTCACACTGTATCTGCGCAAGGTGGTATCACTGTTGCGTTAGGTAACTCTCACCCGGACAACTGGGAATGGCACATGTTTGATACCGTCAAAGGTTCCGATTATATCGGTGACCAGGACGCTATCGAATACATGTGTAAAACTGGCCCTGAAGCCATTACTGAACTGGAAAACATGGGCTTACCTTTCTCTCGTTTTGAGAACGGCCGTGTTTATCAGCGTCCTTTTGGTGGTCAGTCGAAAAACTTTGGTGGCGAACAGGCCGCCCGTACCGCAGCTGCTGCAGACCGCACAGGTCATGCTTTATTGCACCTGCTGTACCAACAAAACGTAAAAAACAAAACTCAGGTATTTTCTGAGTGGTATGCACTGGATCTGGTGAAAAACCAGGACGGCGCGGTGGTAGGTTGTACTGCCATTGAAATCGAAACCGGTGAAATTGTTTACTTCAAATCCCGTGCCGTAGTATTGGCTACTGGTGGTGCAGGCCGTATCTTCGCCTCTACCACCAACGCGCACATCAATACCGGTGACGGTGTAGGTATGGCCTTACGTGCCGGTGTGCCGCTGCAGGATATGGAAATGTGGCAATTCCACCCGACAGGTATTGCAGGTGCTGGTACGCTGGTGACTGAAGGTTGTCGTGGTGAAGGTGGTTACTTATTAAATAAAGACGGCGAGCGTTTCATGGAGCGTTATGCGCCAAACGCCAAAGACTTAGCGGGTCGTGACGTTGTAGCTCGTTCTATGATGACTGAAATCCGTGAAGGCCGTGGTTGTGATGGTCCATGGGGCCCACACATCAAACTGAAACTGGACCACTTAGGTGCGGAAGTTTTAGAAAGCCGTTTACCAGGTGTGTGCGAACTGTCGAAGACATTTGCTCACGTTGACCCTGTGAAAGAGCCAATTCCTGTAATCCCAACTTGTCACTATATGATGGGCGGTATTCCAACGAACGTGCATGGCCAGGTGATTCATCCGAAAGCCGATGGTTCTGAAGTTGTAGTTCCAGGTTTATTCGCTTGTGGTGAAATTGCTTGTGTGTCTGTACATGGTGCCAACCGTTTAGGTGGTAACTCCTTGTTAGACTTAGTTGTATTCGGTCGTGCTACAGGTTTACACCTGGGCGAAGCTTTGGCTGCAACCTCTGAATACCGTGCTGCCTCTGATTCCGATCTGCAAGCTGCCTTAGCCCGTACTCAACGTTGGGAAGACAGCAAGCCAGGTCAGGGTGAAGATCCGGTTCAAATCAAAAAAGACTTACAGCAATGTATGCAACTGAACTTCTCGGTATTCCGTGAAGGTGCTGCTATGGCTGAAGGTTTAGCTGAGCTGAAAGAAATCCGTGAACGTCTGAAATATGCACGTCTGGATGACAAGAGCTCAGACTTCAATACCATGCGTATTGAATGTTTAGAACTGGACAACCTGATGGAAACCGCATTCTCTACTGCAGTTGCTGCCAACTACAGAACAGAAAGCCGTGGTGCCCACGCTCGTTTTGACTTCCCGGACCGTGATGACGAAAACTGGTTATGCCACAGCGTCTACACGCCAGATACTGAATCAATGTTTAAGCGTAAAGTGAATATGGAACCTAAGTTCCGTGAAGCTTTCCCGCCTAAAGCACGTACGTACTAAGAGGGATGCAGAATGAAGAAGTTAGAATTCTCTGTCTATCGTTACAACCCTGACGTCGATAAGGCGCCACGTATGCAGGACTATACTCTGGAGAATCCAGAGGGTCGTGACATGATGGTGTTAGACGCACTGTTGAAATTAAAAGAACAAGACCCAACCTTATCATTCCGTCGCAGCTGCCGTGAAGGCGTCTGTGGTTCAGACGGTCTGAATATGAACGGTAAAAACGGTTTAGCCTGTATTACTCCATTGTCTGCTTTAGGCAAGGGGAAAGGCGGCAAACTGGTGATCCGTCCATTACCAGGTTTACCAGTAGTGCGTGACTTAGTTGTGGATATGACTCAGTTCTACACTCAGTATGAAAAGGTGAAACCTTACCTGATTAATGACGAGTTACCACCTGCAGGCGAATACCTGCAATCACCTGAAGATCGTGAAAAGTTAGACGGCCTGTACGAATGTATTTTATGTGCTTGCTGTTCAACTTCTTGCCCGTCTTTCTGGTGGAATCCGGATAAATTTATCGGACCAGCTGGTTTATTACACGCTTACCGCTTCTTAGCTGACAGCCGTGATACTGCCACTGAACAACGTTTAAACGATTTAGATGATGCGTTCAGCGTGTTCCGCTGCCATGGCATCATGAACTGTGTCAACGTATGTCCAAAAGGTTTGAACCCGACCAAAGCAATTGGTCAAATCAAATCTATGCTGTTAAACCGGGCGCTTTAAGCGCCCTTTGTCAGAGCTAATTGGCGCTGATTGGTATAAAATGAAGCGCGCCTGAAACCTCAGGCCGCTTTTCGCGAATTTTTTCCAGGTGCTTCGAATAAGGGAAACTAAATGCACGAAGGTGTAATGAAGGCGTGGTTAGAGTCTTCTCATTTAGGCGGTGGCAACATGGCCTATGTAGATGAACTCTATGAATCCTACTTAGCTGAATCGACCAGCGTCAGTGATGAATGGCGTGAGTTTTTTGCCAGTCTGCCCAAAATTGACGGCGTAGAACTCGAATCCCGTCACAGCGACATTCGCCAGCAATTTGCTGAACTCGCCAAAAACAAACATCGTGAAGTTATTACGGTGAATGCAGGTGGTTCAGATCAGCGCCAGGTGAAAGTTCTGCAATTAATCAATGCCTTCCGTTTCCGTGGTCATCAGCATGCCAACCTCGACCCGCTGAACCTGTGGAAGCAGCCTCGTGTTCGTGATTTAGAATTATCCTATCACGACCTGACTCAGGCAGATTTTGACACCGAATTTAATGTCGGCTCTTTTGCTGGTGGCGACACCAGTATGAAGTTAGGCGACTTGTACAAAGCGCTGGAAGCTACTTACTGTGGTTCCATTGGTGCTGAGTATATGCACATTGTTTCGACGGACGAAAAACGTTGGATCCAACAACGTTTAGAAAGCCAACAGGCTTCACGTGCGTTCGGAAAAGAAGAAAAAACCAAACTGTTACAAGGCTTAGTGGCTGCAGACGGTCTGGAAAAATACCTGGCCTCTAAATTCCCTGGCGCCAAGCGCTTTGGTTTAGAAGGCGGTGATGCCATGGTGCCAATGCTTAAAGCCATGATCCACCGTGCAGGCGAGCAGGGCGCAAAAGATTGTATTATCGGTATGGCGCACCGTGGTCGTTTAAATACGCTAATCAACGTGCTGGGTAAAAACCCAGGCAAGTTGTTTGACGAATTTGCTGGTAAATATGAAGTGGTTGGCGCAGGCGATGTGAAATACCATATGGGTTTCTCATCTGATTTTGAAACTAAAGGTGGCAATGTTCACTTAGCTTTAGCTTTTAACCCGTCGCACTTAGAAATCGTGAACCCTGTGGTTATAGGTTCAGTACGTGCCCGCTTAGACCGTCGCGGTTGCACTGACGGTTCTTTGGCTCTGCCTATCACCATTCACGGTGACTCCGCTTTTGCTGGCCAGGGCGTGGTTGCTGAAACCTTCAACATCTCTCAAACCCGTGCTTTCAAAGTGGGTGGTTCTATCCGTCTGGTCATTAACAACCAAGTCGGTTTCACTACCTCTAACCCTGAAGACACCCGTTCTACGCCATACTGTACTGACATCGCCAAGATGGTTCAGGCACCGATTTTCCACGTCAATGGTGATGATCCGGAAGCGGTGATTTTTGTGGCTCAACTGGCTGTAGACTACCGCAACACCTTCAAACGTGATGTGGTGATTGACTTAGTTTGTTACCGTCGTAACGGTCACAACGAAGCGGACGAGCCAAATGCAACTCAGCCGCTGATGTACCAGAAAATCAAAAAACACCCAACTCCACGTGAGTTATACGCTCAGAAGCTGATTGCTGAAGGCGTCGTGACTGCCGAACAAGTGCAGCAGATGGTCGATGGTTACCGTGACGCCTTAGATAAAGGCGACTGCGTGGTTGAAGAATGGCGTCCTATGACTGAAGTGTCAGTCGACTGGACTCCATACATTGGCCATGACTGGAATACGGCTTACGATGCCAGCATGACTGTGCCTGATTTGGTCACCTTAGGTGAAAAAGCTATTGCTGTGCCTGAAACTCATACCTTGCAACGTCAGGTTGGCAAAGTATACGAAGACCGCGCTTTAATGCTCAAAGGCGAGAAAAAGATCGACTGGGGTTTCGCTGAAATTCTGGCCTACGCTTCTATCGTTGGTGCAGGAAATCGCATCCGTATTGTCGGTCAGGATTCTGGCCGTGGTACTTTCTTCCATCGCCATGCCGTACTGCACAACCAAAACGATGCTGCTACTTACACACCACTGGAACATATCAGCGACTCACAAGGTCCATTCCAGGTGTTTGACTCTGCTTTGTCTGAAGAAGCGGTATTGGCCTTTGAATACGGTTATGCCACAGCTGAACCTCGTGCTTTAGTGATTTGGGAAGGCCAGTTTGGTGACTTCGCCAACGGCGCTCAGGTGGTGATTGACCAATTCTTAAGCTCAGGCGAGCAGAAGTGGGGTCGTTTATGTGGTCTGACATTATTATTGCCTCATGGCTACGAAGGTCAGGGCCCGGAGCACTCCTCAGCCCGTTTAGAGCGTTTCCTGCAACTTTGTGCTGATCACAATATGCAGGTTGTGGTTCCGACCACTCCGGCTCAGGTCTATGCGATGATCCGCCGTCAGATGGTACGCCCAATGCGTCGTCCTCTGATTGTGATGTCACCTAAATCGTTGTTACGTCACCCATTAGCGACTTCTACTTTAGAAGAACTTGCTTCTGGTGTATTCCAGAACGCCATCGCTGAAATTGATCCAATCAAACCAGCTGATGTGAAACGTGTGGTGATGTGTAGCGGTAAGGTGTACTACGATCTGTTGGAAGAACGCCGTAAACGCAATCTGACTGACATTGCTATTGTCCGTATTGAACAGTTGTATCCTTTCCCGGCGGAAGAGATGGCCACTATCATGAAAGACTACCAGCATGTAAAAGATTTTGTCTGGTGTCAGGAAGAACCTCAAAACCAGGGCGCCTGGTACTGCAGTCAACACCATTTCTGGGCTTCAATCCCAGCCGGTGGAAAACTGACGTACGCTGGCCGTGAAGCTTCGTCTTCACCTGCAGTAGGTTACTTGTCTGTGCACAACAAACAGCAACAGGCTTTAGTCAACGCAGCTTTAACTATTGCTTAATAAATCTGGCGCAGCATTAGCTGCGCCGCTTTGTATTCAGTCAGTGCTGCCGCAAGGCGCTCTGACTTTAGTTTAAGTAACGATTCAGAACCCCAATTTTAAAAAAAGGTGACAAAGTGGAAATTAAAGTCCCGGTACTACCAGAATCAGTTGCAGACGCAACAATCGCCACCTGGCATGTAAAAACAGGTGAAGCCGTTAGCCGTGATCAAGTCCTGGTGGACATTGAAACCGATAAAGTTGTACTTGAAGTGGTAGCTCAGGCCGATGGCGTTATGGGCGAAATCGTTCATGCTGAAGGCGCAACTGTATTGGCTGAGCAAGTGATTGGTCATATGAACGCAGGCGCTGCAGCTCCTGCCGCCGCACCTGCTGCTAAAGCTGACGCTGCTCCTGCCGCTGCTGCAACAGAGTCAGATGACGTGTTAACGCCATCTGTTCGTCGCCTCATTGCTGAAAAAGGCTTAGACGCTGCTAAAATCCAGGGTTCTGGTAAAAATGGCCGTGTCACTAAAGAAGACGTAGAAAAGTTCTTAGCCGGTGCACCAGCTGCTCCAGCTAAAGCTGCTGCTGTTGCCGCTCCTGCTCCGGTACAAGGTGATCGTTCACAAAAACGTGTGCCTATGACACGTTTACGTAAAACCATTGCGAACCGTCTGTTAGAAGCGAAAAACTCTACAGCCATGTTAACGACCTTCAACGAAGTGAACATGAAGCCAATTATGGAACTGCGTAAGCAGTACCAGGACGTGTTTGAAAAGCGTCACGGTATCCGTTTAGGTTTTATGTCTTTCTACGTGAAAGCCGTAACTGAAGCGCTGAAACGTTTCCCGGAAGTGAACGCAGCTATTGATGGCGATGACATCGTGTACCACAACTACTTCGACGTCAGCATCGCTGTGTCTACACCTCGTGGTCTGGTTACACCGGTTCTGCGTGACTGTGACAAAATGAACTTAGCTGAAATCGAAAAAGCTATCAAAGACTTAGCCTTAAAAGGCCGTGACGGTAAGCTGTCTATGGACGACTTAACGGGCGGTAACTTCACTATCACTAACGGTGGTGTGTTCGGTTCTCTGATGTCTACTCCAATCATCAACCCGCCACAATCAGCTATTCTGGGTATGCACAAAATCCAGGACCGCGTGATGGTTGTTGACGGTAAGATGGAAATTCTACCGATGATGTACTTAGCCCTGTCATACGACCACCGTATCATCGATGGTAAAGAGTCAGTAGGCTTCCTGGTCACTATCAAAGAATTGCTGGAAGATCCAACCCGTATTCTGCTGGATATCTAATATCTGGAAAAAGTAACTAAAAATGCTGTTGTTTTATAGCAACAGCATTTTTTATCAGACTGATTGGCACTATAATACGCGCCGATCTAAAGGTCAGGTTGCACCTCCGGTGTAGCCTTCAATGTCAAAATGAACGGAAAATAGCCATGAATTTGCACGAGTATCAGGGTAAACAACTGTTTGCCCAATATGGTTTGCCTGTATCGAAAGGCATCGCCGCAGCAACTGTTGAAGAAGCGGTAGAAGCTGCAGATAAAATCGGCGGCGACATGTTTGTTGTCAAGGCTCAGGTTCACGCTGGTGGTCGCGGTAAAGCGGGCGGCGTTAAACTGGTTAAGAGCAAAGAAGACATCAGAGCTTTTGCTGAAAAATGGCTTGGTAAGCAACTGGTTACTTATCAGACAGACGAAAAAGGTCAGCCTGTAAGCCGTATCCTGGTTGAACCTTGTACTGACATCGCTAAAGAACTGTATTTAGGTGCAGTAGTAGACCGTTCTTCACGTCGTATCGTGTTTATGGCGTCTACTGAAGGCGGCGTGGAAATTGAAACTGTTGCCCACGAAACTCCGGAAAAAATTCTGAAAGCTGCAATCGATCCACTGGTAGGCGCTCAGCCATTCCAGGGTCGTGAATTAGCATTCAAATTAGGCCTGGAAGGCAAGCAAGTGAACCAATTCGTGAAAATCTTCATGGGTCTGGCTCAACTGTTTAAAGACAAAGATTTAGCTCTGCTGGAAGTGAACCCTCTGGTTATCACTCCTGCTGGCGATCTGCACTGCTTAGATGCCAAACTGGTGATCGACGGCAACGCTCTGTACCGTCACCCTGATTTAAAAGCTATGCAGGATCCTTCACAGGAAGATCCACGTGAAGCACATGCTGCTTCATGGGAGTTGAACTACGTAGCTTTAGGTGGCGACATCGGCTGTATGGTTAACGGTGCAGGTTTAGCTATGGGTACTATGGACATCGTGAAATTACACGGTGGCCAACCAGCTAACTTCCTGGACGTTGGCGGCGGTGCGACTAAAGAACGTGTTGTTGAAGCCTTCAAAATTATCCTGTCTGATGACGCTGTTAAAGCGGTATTCATCAACATTTTCGGCGGTATCGTTCGTTGCGATATGATTGCTGAAGGTGTGATCGGCGCAGTGAAAGAAGTCGGCGTGAAAGTACCAGTTGTTGTTCGTCTGCAAGGTAACAATGCAGAACTGGGTGCTAAAGTGCTGTCTGAAAGCGGCCTGAATATTATCGCTGACACAGACCTGACTAGTGCTGCCAAGCAAGTAGTTGCTGCAGCGGCTAAGGCATAAGGGGTAATCCATGAGCGTTTTAATTAATAAAGATACCAAAGTAATTTGTCAGGGCTTCACTGGTGCTCAGGGTACTTTCCACTCTGAACAAGCCATTGCTTACGGCACTAAAATGGTTGGTGGTGTGACTCCTGGTAAAGGCGGTCAAACTCACTTAGGTTTACCAGTATTCAATACAGTTAAAGAAGCAGTAGAAGCGACTGGTGCAGAAGCATCAGTGATCTACGTACCAGCTGCTTTCTGTAAAGATTCTATCCTGGAAGCTGCAAACGGTGGCATTAAGCTGATCGTTTGTATCACTGAAGGCATTCCTACTTTGGATATGCTGGACGCTAAAGTACGTTGTGACGAATTAGGCGTGCGCTTAATTGGCCCTAACTGCCCAGGCGTGATCACTCCAGGCGAATGTAAAATTGGTATCATGCCAGGCCACATTCACTTACCAGGTAAAGTAGGTATTGTTTCACGTTCAGGTACTCTGACCTATGAAGCAGTAAAACAAACGACTGACTACGGTTTCGGCCAGTCTACTTGTGTAGGTATTGGTGGTGACCCAATCCCAGGTTCTAACTTCATCGATATCCTGAAATTATTCCAGGACGATCCACAAACTGAAGCCATCGTAATGATCGGTGAAATCGGTGGTTCAGCTGAAGAAGAAGCTGCTGCTTATATCAAGCAACACGTGACTAAGCCAGTTGTGTCTTACATCGCCGGTGTAACTGCACCAGCTGGTAAGCGCATGGGCCACGCAGGTGCCATCATCTCTGGTGGTAAAGGTACAGCTGACGAGAAGTTCGCTGCACTGGAAGACGCAGGCGTGAAAACCGTGAAAAGCTTAGCCGATATCGGTAAAGCACTGAAAGAACTGACTGGCTGGTAATCCAACCGTTAGTAATTTCTGCTAAGAAACCCGTCCTTGTGGCGGGTTTTTTATTTTCGGCCCTAAACCACCTACTTCAGTAGGTGGTTATCATCCAAAAGGCTTTGCCTGTAAAGACCTACCCATGCTAATTGCCGTTTTGATTTTTCGCAGAGTCAAAAGAGGTAATTAACATGAGTAGATATCAACAAGCATCGCATGTGTTCTGGCGGTGTCAATACCATATTGTTTGGACGCCGAAGTACCGGTTTAGAATACTGAAAGACAATGTAGGCAAGGAAGTCTGGCGTTGTATTCAGGTTTACAGTGCTCAGTTGGGTTGTGAAGTAGTGGAACTGAATGTCCAGATCG
>NZ_JARIXP010000003.1 GCF_029269265.1 Rheinheimera sp. 1928-s | reverse complement strand
GTATCACTGACTTAAAACATCCATCCTTTCGGACAGAGTATCTGTTAGTCACTTCACTGATATATATTCTTTGTGCGATTGCTCGCTGCAGAATCTAAACCGTGAGTGCCCACACAGATGATTGATTGCTTATTGTTAAAGAGCAGTGCTGAACCGGTTATTACCTTGTTCAGCGGGAGGCGTATCTTACACTTCCCAGAATTTGTGTCAAGCCAGCGATTTGAATTTATTTATCAAACACACCTTCGACTTACTGCCTTAGCAGCTTCGCTTCACTTTTGAGCCTTTCGACTCCACCGCGTTGCGAGGCGGCCATTTTAGTGATTTTCAACTGCGTGTCAAGCGATGTTTTGCATCATTTTTCACTTCAGTTTAAAACCACCCCAGAGCTGCTTTCGCACCACCCCGTTGGCATGGCGCGCATTATAGGGAGTTTTTGGCAGCGTGCAATACTCTTTTTGAGAAAACTTGTACTTTTGAGTGCGACAGCCTGAAATTCAATCGAACCGTGCTTTTTTTCAACATTTGTCGCATACTCCTGCAGCAGCAGAGGAAATTCTTATGTCATTAACTTCATATAAAGGTAAAACTCCACAGCTTGCTGACGGAGTTTATGTGCATCCATCGTCTGTTTTGGTCGGCGATATTCAAATTGGCCTCAATAGTAGTATCTGGCCCTTAGTAGCAGCACGGGGTGATGTAAACATTATCCGTATTGGTGAGCGCACTAATGTGCAGGACGGTTCTGTATTGCATGTATCCCGGCCAAGCACCAAGAACCCGGAAGGTTCTCCTCTTCTTATAGGAGACGATGTCACAGTAGGGCATAAAGTGATGTTGCATGGTTGCCTGTTGGGAAACCGTATTCTGGTCGGTATGGGCGCTATAGTGATGGACGACGTGATAGTAGAAGACGATGTCATTATTGGTGCTGGCAGTTTGGTACCACCTGGTAAAAGATTGGAGTCTGGTTATCTCTATGTAGGCAGCCCGGTAAAACAAGCCAGGCCGCTGAATGAAGCAGAGCGTAGTTTCCTGACTCAGTCGGCTATTAACTATGTGGCATTAAAAGATGAGTACCTGGCCGAGCCGTTAAGCTGAGCCATCCAGGTACAACACACCATCCTCGTTAAAGCGGTCTGCTTTGGCCGCTTCTTCTATTTGTTCTTCCCAATAAAAGCAGTCTTCTTTTATTTGCTCAAGCCAGCTTTGGTTATCCCAGCCTTGTGGCTTCTTTATATAGATATGTAACCGCATGCCTGCGGCTAAACAACTACAGCTGACTGAATCGGTATTTTCATCAAAACTGAAGTCATGATTAAAAATCAGTTGCTGGTTCATGCTTTCACCATAACCGTCAGTTGTTGCAGTACCGGAGTGACGTCAGGTTTAACACCCCGCCATATGGCAAAACTTTCAGCGGCCTGACTTACTAACATACCTAAACCATCAGCGCACTGAGGCACACCTTGTTGCTGACACCAGATCAGAAAAGCGGTCGGCTCTTTGCCATACAACATATCGTAGGCCAGAGTGCAGTGCTGAAGATGTTGTTCTGCTAAAGGCGGTCTTTGTTGGGCCAGCCCACTGGAAGTGGCATTGATCACCAGGCTCCATTTTTCGGCAGGCACTTCGTTATAACCTGATGCTGTGACTCTCCTATCAAACAGTTCTGCTATAGCTTCAGCTTTGGTTGCAGTTCTGTTGGCTATATGAATGTGCTTTACACCAGCAGCCAATAAAGGCCCGACTACTCCACGACAAGCTCCACCAGCACCTAATACTAAAATAGAAGCATCCTGAAGCTGCGCTCCCAGCCGGGTTAAATCAGCCACTAAACCTAAACCATCGGTGTTATCACCACAAAGCACACCTGCTTTATTTATATATAAGGTATTAACTGCTCCAGCCTGTAAAGCGCGTTCACTGAGTTGTTCTGCCAACTGATAAGCCTGCTCTTTAAAGGGCACTGTGACATTCCCCCCCCGGCCACCAGCAGCAACAAAGCTAAACCAGCTGTCGGCAAAGGCGTCGACCGGTGCTAAAATGGCCTCGTAACTCAAAGCTTGAGCGGTTTGTTTGGCAAACCAGCTATGGATCAGCGGCGATTTTGAGTGCCCAACAGGATTTCCAAATACAGCGTAACGGTCCACAGGTTCACCATGAAAAAGTTGTTTGACGCGATTTTTAATAAAAGCCAGCCAAATAGCAAGCCACATCCTACTCCGGCGACCACGCCTTACGAGCTGATTGGCGGCGAAGCAGCAACACGACGTCTGGCCAACAGATTCTACGACATTATGTCGACAGCACCAGAAGCCGCCGAATTGTATGCGATCCATCCTCTGCCTCTGGATGTGATAAGGCAAAAGTTTTTTGAGTTTTTATCCGGCTGGCTGGGCGGCCCATCTTTGTTTGAAGAAAAATACGGCCATCCACGTTTGCGGATGCGCCATATGCCTTTTGCTGTGGATCAGCAGATGCGCGATCAGTGGATGTTTTGTATGGATAAAGCGTTGGCTGAAGTGGTAGAAGACAAGTTATTGCGCCAAGGGTTAAGTCATTCGCTGGCGCAACTGGCCAGCCATATGATCAACAGATAATGATTTACAGATGGTGATTTACAAATAAAACCCAGGCGCCGAAGCGCCTGTAGTTATTCTGTACTTATGAGTGATCAAGACCTAACCAGTCCTGAGGTTGCAGATAACGCTCGTACAATTTTGCTTCTGCACTGCCGGCTTCCGGCTGATAACCGTATTGCCAGCGCACTAAAGGTGGCATCGACATCAAAATAGATTCGGTGCGGCCACCACTTTGCAAACCAAACAAAGTGCCGCGATCAAACACCAGGTTAAATTCGACATAACGGCCACGGCGATACAGCTGGAATTGACGCTCTGCTTCCGAATAGGCTTTGTTTTTATTACGCTCGACTATAGGCACGTAAGCCTTAGTGAAGGCTTCCCCTACAGCAGACATAAAAGCAAAACTTTGCTCAAAACCCGGCTCGTTTAAATCATCAAAAAACAAACCACCTACACCACGGGTTTCGTTGCGGTGCTTTAAGTAGAAGTATTCGTCACACCATTTTTTGTACTTAGGGTAATAAGCGGTGTCAAAACCATCACAACAATCTTTGGCCACCTGATGCCAATGCACTACATCAACTTCCGCCGGATAAAAAGGCGTTAAATCAAAGCCACCACCAAACCACCAGACCGGTGCTTCACCTTCTTTTTCGGCAATAAAAAACCGCACATTGGCGTGACTGGTAGGAATATGAGGATTCAGCGGATGGATCACTAAAGACACACCCATAGCTTCAAACTTACGCCCAGCCAGCTCCGGCCGGTGCGCCGTGGCTGAACCAGGCATCTTATCGCCAAACACATGAGAGAAATTAACACCAGCCTGCTCAAACACTGCACCATGAGTCAGTACTCGGCTACGACCACCACCGCCTTCGGCTCTGTCCCAGCTTTCTTCTGCAAAGTCAGCTGCGCCATCAGCAGCGGCAAGTGCAGCGCAAATGCTGTCCTGCAGTGCCATTAAAAAAGCTTTTACCTGATGTTTATCGACGTTTTGCATTTGCTTATCTCTTGATTCGCAGCCGGCTATTAACCCGCCCGGTAAATATGGCCTGTAGTGATATCTCGTATTTCTGACGGCACAGCGCGCCCACCTGTTGCAGCATCCACTATTACAGCAACTTTATCCGCCAGTTGCTGCTGGACTTCGGCTGTGCTGCGACAAGGCTCGAGGCCCGATAAATTCGCACTGGTGGATGTGATAGGTTTACCAAAAGCCAGACATAACTGTTGCACCACAGGGTGATCACAAACCCGAATCGCAATGCTGTCAAACTGCCCTGTCAGCCAATCACTGCAACGTGTTGAAGCAGGCACTACCCAGGTCACGGCGGCTTTGTCTTTGACACCAGCACTGTCGCGCCATGAATCCAGCATCAGCTGAGTTTGTTCCATGCTTAGCTTGTCGGCTTCAATATAAGGAATCAACTGGGAAAAGTCTGCAGCTATTAAGATTAAGCCCTTGGATTTTGGCCTTTGCTTGACCTGCAACAAGCTTTCGATGGCCTGATTATTATCCGGGTCGCAGCCGACACCAAACACAGCTTCGGTTGGGTAGGCAATCACTTGACCTTGTCGCAGGGCGGTCACGGCAGATGGGATATCTGTCACTTTTCTAAGTCCTGTATCTGAGGTTTTTAGTCAAAAATCTTTCTGGCCACGGCCAGAGTCTTAGCAGAAGCTACAGCTTCAATTACTTTGCGTATATAATAGCGGCCTTATTATGCCAGTTCTTAGCAGCTTTAAGGAAACAACGATGAAAGTAGGTATTATCATGGGGTCTAAATCTGATTGGCCCACAATGAAAAACGCGGCCGATATGTTAGATCGTTTTCAAATCGCCTATGAAACTACCGTTGTTTCAGCTCACAGAACGCCTCAACTCTTAGCCGACTATGCCACTAGTGCAGCTGCTCGTGGCTTAAAAGTCATTATTGCAGGTGCAGGTGGTGCTGCGCATTTACCTGGTATGGCTGCGGCTTTTACCAGCTTGCCCGTCTTAGGTGTGCCTGTGCAGTCTAAAGCCTTAAAAGGTCTGGATTCTTTGTTATCCATAGTGCAGATGCCAAAAGGTGTTGCAGTGGGTACCCTTGCTATAGGCGAAGCTGGCGCGACCAACGCTGGTTTACTTGCTGCACAAATTCTGGCGACCTCTGACGCTGAGTTAATGAGCAAAATTGATGCATTCCGCAAAGAACAAACCGACACAGTGCTTGCCCAGCCTAACCCAGCCGAGGAATAACTGATGAAGGTTCTGGTTTTAGGTGCTGGTCAACTGGCTCGCATGATGAGCCTGGCTGGCACACCGCTGAACTTAAAAGTTTCAGCTTATGATGTGAACAGCGACACTATTGTTGACCCTGTCACTCAGCAAAAACTGGGGACTGGTCTGGCACAAGCTATAGCCAATGCGGATGTGATCACCTCTGAGTTTGAACATATCCCTTATCCGGTGCAGGAGCGGTGTCAGCAAAGCGGTAAGTTTTTACCAAACAGCACTGCTATTAAAGCGGGTGGCGATAGACGTCAGGAAAAACAACTGCTGGATAAAGCCGGCGTGACCAACGCTGCTTATAAAATTGTTGTGACTGAACAGGATTTTTATCAGGCGATTGAACAGCTGGGTTTACCACTGGTGCTGAAAAGCGCTTTGGCAGGTTATGACGGCAAAGGCCAATGGCGCTTAAAAACTCAGGCTGATGCGCAAGCTGTGTGGGCTGATATTCAGCAGTTTATGGCGGGAGCTGATCACACTTTACCTCAAGCTATAGTGGCTGAGCAGTTTGTTCGTTTTGACCGTGAAGTCAGCTTAGTTGGTGCCCGCAATCAGGCTGGTGATATGGTGGTATACCCTCTGACGGAAAATCATCATGTAGCAGGAGTGCTGGCGGTATCGCTCGCTTTACCAGGTCAGCAGGAATTGCAGCAACAAGCCAAACAGATGTTTGAAGCTGTAGCCACGGCTTTGGATTATGTCGGTGTATTGGCGCTGGAGTTTTTTCAGGTGGGTGACAAGCTGCTTGTGAATGAGATAGCACCACGGGTGCATAACTCAGGACACTGGACCCAACAAGGTGCTGACACTTGCCAGTTTGAAAACCATTTACGGGCTGTTTGTGGTTTGCCTTTGGGCAGCACAGCTTTAATACGTCCAACTTTGATGGTAAATATTTTGGGCGAAGATCATGTCAGCCCTGCAGTATTAAGCTTACCAAGCTGCCATTTGCATTGGTATGGCAAAGGCAAAAGACCAGGCCGCAAAATGGGCCATATCAATTTAAGTGCCACCAGCACCAGCGAACTGGCACAACGTTTTGATCAGCTTCGTCAACATTTACCAGAGCAAGAATTCCCTGAACTGGATTTAGTGGCGGCACGCCTGAAGCAACTGCAATAACAGATTTGCCGTTAGCAAAAAGGCCCTTGTGGGCCTTTTTTATTTGCCATCAATCCTGGTACTGCGCTTTAACTGTCCTGCACTTTCTGACATTTTTTACTGGCGCACAGTAGTTTCACACCAGAAGCCGAAGGTTTTTCCATTAAAAGTGGATAGTTGCAGAACTGACACAGCCCTTCGACAGGCTTAAAGTTCAGCAGGCATTTGCAGTCCGGATATCTGCTGCAGCCATAAAAGGCTTTGCCATATTTACTGGTGCGCTCCAGCAACTGGCCTTTTTTGCATTCAGGACAAGGCACATCACTGGGTTCGGGCTCATCGGCATGCACAATAAAATCACAATGTGGGTAGTGGCTACAGCCGATAAACATGCCGTAGCGACCATTTTTGACCGCCAGCTCGTTTCCGCATTCTGGACAAAGTTGTTCCTCTAACACTTTTACCACTGTATTTTCATGTGGATGCAGCGCTTTAAGGTAATTACAGACCGGATAGTTACTACAGCCTAAAAAAGGCCCGTTTTTGCCACTTTTAATCTGCAAAGCATGGCCACACAGAGGACAAGGCTCTGCGGTTTTTTCGTGTTGAAAAAGTGTATCGTCAGACTGGGACATACAAAGGCCATAGAAGAAAACAGCACAGATTATATACCCAAAGTGATAGTCGTTACAGCGAGGCTTGCAACGAAAAAGGCCGCTTAATGCAGCGGCCCTGTAGGTTCGTCAAAAATAAGGTCTTCCATCTGGGCATAAGCATTTTCACGACCAGGCACATTAAACAGCACCATCAACACCACCCATTTTAAATCGTCCAGACTAACAGAACTCTGATCCAGGTCCATTACTCTGTCCAATACCATCTCGCGGGTGGGCGCATCCAGCACGTTGATTTGTTCCAGAAACAGCAGGAAACCCTGACACTCAGTCTCCAGCTTACGTTGCTCTTCCACAGTGTAAATACGGACTGCAGTCGAATTCACTTTGGTTAAATAGGGCTTAACATGACTTTCCTGCAAGGCAGATAAAGAATCCAGCCAACGCAGGGCCTTAAAAATATCATCATCATGGAAACCAGCTTTGCTGAGCTCACGCTGCAGATCGGCATGATTCACATAAATTTCTGACTCGTTATGGATGTAGTTTTCAAATAAATATATGAGGATATCAAACATAGTCAGGCCCTCCTCACTCTGATGTAACCACCAGGTACTGCTGCCACTTCACCGGCCAATTCCAGCTGAAGTAATTCAATTGAGACTTGCGCTACAGATAAACCACTACGTTCTGCTATACGATCAATCGCAGTGGCCTCATCACCTACGTTAGCCAACAAGCCGTCGTCAAACAAGCCTGTTTGTAACTTTTTTTCTTTGTCCTTTACAGTACTTAGACTGTTATTTTGCAAAAAGCTCCATTCTTCTATGATATCGGCCACACAAGTGGTTAATTTAGCACCTTGCTGAATTAACTGATGACAGCCCGCCGCCTGCGGATTGTAGATAGAACCAGGGATCACAAAAAGCTCGCGACTGTACTCTGCAGTGTAACCAGCGCTGATTAAAGTTCCACTTTTAAGCGCGGCTTCCACGACCAAAGTCCCTAAGCTTAGGCCTACCACTATACGATTGCGCAGCGGGAAATGATCTCCTTTAGGTTGTACATCAGGTAAAAACTCCGAGACCAAAGCGCCGCTGTGGGCAATGTCAGCTGCCAGTTCTTTATGCTGCGCCGGATACACAGTATCAAAACCATGACCAAGCACTGCTATGGTGTTGCCCTGTACTGACAAAGCGCCTCTGTGGCTGCAACCATCTATGCCTTTGGCCATACCGCTGGTGATAGTTAAACCCAAGCGGCATAAATCAGCTGCGAAATTAAAAGCTACCTGTTTTCCCGTCGCTGTGGGCTGACGACTCCCCACTATTGCAATCTGTGCTTCGTTTAACAAAGCCGGATTGCCTTTGATAAACAAGGCAAAAGGCGGCTGTTTAATCTGGCTGAGTAATTCAGGATAAAGCGGGTCTGTGTAACGGATAAAATGGTGATCGGGACTCGTTTGTAACCACTGCAGGCAATGTTCAATACGCTGTGGAGTAATAGCTCTGTGGCACTGGATTTGGCCAGGGGTAAAACCCAGCTGCAACAGTTGGTGATCATCCAGTTGATGGAAATCAGAGGAAGATACCAGCTCTGCCCACTGCTGATGCTTTAGCCTGTCCATTGACGGGATAGCAGCTAAACGTATCCAATGCTCGAGGTCATCCATATTCCTCTCCTGGTTTTAAAGATTGCCTATTAAATCTCCCACCCGAACAGGCTGTTCTGTGCGTAAAATCATAGCGAAACTGCTGAGTTCGTCCACTTTTACAATCATCAGCTGACCTACGAGCTCGGTCGGCATTTCATCAGCAGAATCGACCACTTCATGCAAAATACGCTGGAGTTTTTCGCTATCTTCCGGATAAGAAGGTTTATCACCAAAATCGACCACTGAGGGTGATTGCCGAAATATTCCCAGCAAATGACCTGGTTGCAGCTGAGCATTTTGGCCTTGATTTAGCAGCACAATTTCGCCTTTAGCAAACTCACGCCACTGGGATGCGCTATCCACTATCACACCGGAAACGACAGTGTCTGGCGATTGCAGCTGAAAAAAGTCCGGATACACCGACTGCTGCGGCATAGGTAACAAGCGGTCACCTTGCCTTACTTCTCGCCTGGATTTTTGCACTTCAATCCGGCTGATCTGCTGTTCGTCCACCATAACTGACGGCAACACTTTTGCTTCTGCCATTAATATGGCTTCATAACCCAATACATCACCGCTTTGTGGGTCTTCGTAGACTTCGCCCTGACGGTAAATGCCATAACGCTGAGCTTGATCCAACTCCCCCTGCACATAAAGCAGATGGCCGGATACAGCGTTTTTCACGTTATCCTTGCCCCCCAACACATAAGGCAGGCTTTCCAGTTGATCTTCAGAGACCAATCGTTCTTCCGATAAAAAAGGCTCTATACTGGCAAGCGCTATGGAGGGCACTGGTTTGTCTGCTTTTGCTATACGTCGGATTTGCGGAGTTAATTTGATGGCACCCGCAGCTGAGGTATTACTTTGAGCTTGCGTAACTTCGGAGCTGCTGGCTGTCGCTCGCTGGCTATTTAACCTCAGTATAGGTTGACCATCAGCATCAAACTGCAAGTGCAACTGATCGCCGGGGTAAATCAGGTGCGGATTATTCACTTGTGGGTTTAACTTCCATAAACGTGGCCATAACCAGGGGTGCTGCAGATACAAACCAGCTATATCCCATAAGGTGTCGCCTGCCTTAACCTGATACAAGGTAGGCGCATCAGCCTTGAGTTTCAGCTCGTCAGCCAGCAGAATAGTACTGAAAAACACAGAGAAGCTGACTAAAATAGCAAGAAGCTGCTGTCGCATAACACCATCCCCATCCGTACTTATAGTAATTCTTGCACACTAAGCTATTCATACTGTGTATAAATGGCTAAAATTAGACCATAGCACAGCCAATTGAACATAGACGACTTTTGTAGGTTCCATGACAGTATTAACAGTTTTACATTATCCAGACGACCGTTTACGCACCGTAGCCGCTGCTGTGCCTGAAGTAACGGCTGAAATTAAGCAACTAACAGCAGATATGCTGGACACTATGTATGCCGAAAATGGCATAGGCTTAGCCGCCACTCAGGTCAATGTGCACAAGCGTGTTGTCGTGATCGATATCTCAGAAAACCGCAACGAGCCGATGATTTTTATCAATCCGGAAATCATTGCCAAAAGTGGTGACACTGAATACGAAGAAGGCTGTTTGTCTGTGCCGCAAAGCTACGCCAAAGTAGAACGCGCCGCAGCTGTGACAGTCAAAGCACAAAATACCAAAGGCGAGTGGTTTGAAATTCAGGCTGAAGGTTTACTGGCGATTTGTTTACAACACGAGCTGGACCATTTAATGGGCAAGTTGTTTATCGATTATTTATCGCCGTTAAAACGTGACCGTATTAAGAAAAAGCTGGAAAAAGAAGCTCGCCTCGCAGCCCGTTAACCAAGCAGGAACTATTTTGACCACTCCTTTACGTATTATTTTTGCGGGCACACCAGATTTTGCTGCCCGCCATCTCGCCGCCCTGCTGGATTCTCCTCATCAGGTGATTGCCGTCTACAGTCAACCCGACAGACCTGCAGGTCGTGGTCATCAGTTGCAACAAAGCCCGGTGAAACAACTGGCATTGCAACACGATATTCCGGTGTATCAGCCGAAGTCGTTAAAAAAAGCCGCTGCTCAACAAGAATTAGCGGCGTTAAATGCAGATCTGATGGTTGTGGTTGCCTACGGCCTGATCCTGCCACAGGCAGCTCTGGATGCACCACGTTTAGGTTGTATCAATGTGCATGGTTCGTTATTACCGCGCTGGCGTGGTGCGGCTCCCATTCAACGTGCCATTTGGGCTGGTGATGCCGAATCTGGCGTCACCATTATGCAAATGGATATAGGGCTGGATACCGGCGCTATGCTGAGTAAAGTCAGTACACCTATAGCTGTGGATGAAACCAGCACCAGCTTATACGACAAACTGGCATTAACAGGTCCAGTCGCATTAGTGGAAGCTTTAGCCAATCTGGAAGCGCTGCAGGCTCAAGCCCAACCGCAGCAAGATGAATTAGCCAATTACGCCGAAAAATTATCTAAAGAAGAAGCTTTATTAGATTTCACTAAGCCAGCCGCTGCGCTTGAGCGCGAAATCCGGGCTTTTAATCCCTGGCCTATCAGTTACCTGCAACTGGGTACTCAGCAGTTAAAAATCTGGCGGGCTGTGACAGAACCAGGTTCAGGCCAGGCAGGTCAGGTGCTGCGGGTCGATAAAAAAGGCATTGCCATTCAAACCGCTGATGGCGTGTTGGTGATCACTGAATTACAACCTGCTGGCAAAAAAGCCATGAAAGTGATGGATTTCCTCAATGGCCGCGCCGACTGGTTTCAACCAGGCCAGATGTTGACTCCTGTTAATGAGCAGAGCTCATGAGTAAAAACCTACGCGCCCTGGCGGCAATAGCCTGTTATCAGGTGGTGGATCAGGGCAAGTCTTTATCAGAGGTTTTGCATAAAGCTCAGATAGAGCTGGACTCGCCTTTAGATAAAGCTCTGCTGCAGGAAATTTGTTTTGGCGTGATGCGCTATTTGCCTCAGCTGGAAACTGTCTGTCAAAAACTGATGGATAAACCGCTGGTCAAACATCTGCGCCCTTTACAGTTTTTAATTTATGTCGGTTTGTATCAGCTGAAATTTTTACGGGTACCAGACCATGCTGCCATAGGCGAAACAGTGGAAGCGGCCCGTGAATTAAAAGGCCAAAGCCTGACGGGTTTAATTAACGCCGTATTACGTTCAGTGCAGCGTAAACCTGAAGTTTTTGATTTTCAGGACGCCCCTTTACCTGTGCAGTACAACCACCCAAGCTGGATCATCACCCAGTTGCAACAAGGGTATCCGGACAACTGGCAGCAAATACTGGATGAAAATCAGCAAAAAGCCCCGTTGTGGCTGAGGGTAAATCAGTTACGCACCACACCTGAAGCTTATCTGGCCGCTCTTGCCGCCGAAGGTATAGCCGCCAGTCAACCTTTTGCTTATTTACCTTGTGCCCTGCTGCTGGAACAAGCCTCTGATGTCACCTTATTACCTGGTTATGCCGATGGTTGGTTTTCAGTGCAGGATGCTGCAGCTCAGCATGCGGCTTATTTCCTTGGCGCTCGTAACAACGATTCAGTTTTAGATGCCTGCTGCGCTCCAGGTGGCAAAACCTGCCATATTCTGGAATTAGCGCCAGAAGCTGATGTGCTGGCATTGGATAAAGACCCACGCCGTTTAGACAGGGTATACGACAATCTGGACCGCTTAGGTTTAGATGCCCGTGTGATGGCGGCTGACGCTGCAGATCCGGATGACTGGGCAGGTTTTCAGACCTTTGACCGTATATTGCTCGACGTGCCATGTTCAGCCACTGGCGTGATACGTCGTCATCCGGATATTCGCTGGTTACGGAAAAAAACCGATATAGCGCCATTGGTGGAATTACAGCAAGAAATCCTTCGCAAGATCTGGCCTTTATTAAAACCTGATGCTGAATTGTTGTATGCCACCTGCTCAGTGTTGCCGGAAGAAAACCTGCAACAAGTTCAAGCCTTTTTAGCCGACCACGCAGATGCAACATTAATCCCGCTGGCCGACAGTCACCCGCAGTTGCACTGGCAAATTTTGCCGGGACAGCAGCAGATGGATGGTTTCTTTTATGCCAAACTTCGCAAGACAAAGCGGTAACGCAGAGGCTTTATGAAAATTATAATTCTGGGTGCAGGTCAGGTGGGTGGCACTTTAGCGGAAAACCTGGTCGGTGAACAAAACGACATTACTGTCGTCGACACCAATATTGAAAAGCTGCGTGCCCTGCAAGACAGATACGATTTGCAGGTGGTGCATGGCCATAGCGCGCACCCGGATATTTTAAAACGTGCTGGCGCTGAAGACGCCGATATGATTATTGCGGTCACTAGCAGCGACGAAGTGAATATTGTCGCTTGTCAGGTGGCTTACAGTATTTTTAATACGCCGCTGAAAATTGCCCGTATTCGTACTAACCAGTATCTGAAATACCGCGACCAGTTGTTTAACAAAGACGATATGCCGGTGGATCACTTTATCTCCCCTGAAACTCTGGTCACCGACTATATCAAACGCTTAATCGACTACCCTGGCGCTTTGCAGGTAGTGGAATTTGCCGAAGGTCAGGTTAGTTTAGTGGCAGTCAAAGCCTATTACGGCGGTTTACTGGTAGGCCATGCGTTATCGACCTTAAAACAGCATATGCCGCATGTAGATGCCCGTGTTGCCGCTATTTATCGTCGTGGTCACGCTATTAAGCCTTTAGGCACCACAGTCATTGAAGCAGACGATGAAGTGTTTTTTGTCGCAGCCACTAAACATATACGCGCTGTGATGAGCGAGCTGCAAAAGCTGGAGAAAAGCTACCACCGCATTATGATCGCTGGTGGCGGTAACGTCGGTTATGGTTTGGCCCGTGCTTTAGAAAAAAACCATAGCGTAAAACTGATAGAACGCAGCAAAGAGCGCGCCGAATACCTGTCCAGCGCTTTGGACAATACAGTAGTTTATATTGGTGATGCTTCAGACCCTGAGCTGTTGGAAGAAGAAAACATCGAACAGGTGGATGTGTTTTTAGCCGTCACCAATGACGATGAAGCCAATATTATGTCGGCCATGCTGGCCAAACGTATGGGCGCACAAAAAACCATGGTGCTGATTAAACGTGGTGCTTATGTCGATTTGCTGCAAGGTGGTGAAGTGGATATAGCCGTATCACCACAACAAGCGACTATTTCAGCTTTGCTGACCCATATCCGCCGTGGTGACATAGTGAACGTTTACTCACTGCGCAGAGGAGCTGCAGAAGCCATCGAGGCTGTGGCTCATGGTGATAAATCGACATCTAAAGTGGTAGGTCAGGCCATAGGCCAGATTAAACTGCCACCAGGTGCGACCATAGGCGCTATAGTGCGTGGTGATGAAGTCTTAATAGCTCACGATAACGTCGTGATTGAAACTGACGATCATGTGATTTTATTTTTGGTGGATAAAAAATACATCACTGAAGTGGAACGCTTATTCCAGGTCAGCGCGATATTTATTTGATGCTCTGGCAGCTAAGGTTTAGATGATAAAAAACGGCTCTGTATTGAGCCGTTTTTTATGTCCGCATTCCAGATCTAATCTTTCCAGAATGCTGCTGTGAACAAAACTAACAAAGTAAAAATCTCTAAACGCCCAAAGATCATCGCCATTACCAGAATCCATTTGCCGGCGTCGGGCACTGAGGCAAAGTTGGCGGCTACTTCGCCTAAGCCTGGGCCTAAGTTATTTAAACAGGCCGCTGTGGCGGTAAAGGCGCTGATGTTGTCCATGCCAACCAACAGCAGCAATAACATAATGACCACAAACACCAGGGTATAAGCCGCAAAAAAGCCCCAAACCGCTTCCACTATCCGATCTGGTACAGGCCGACGCCCAAGCTTGATGGAATACACAGCTCTTGGATGCACTAAGCGGTTCAGCTCCCTTTTACCTTGCAGGAATAACAGCAGTACCCTGACTACTTTTAAACCACCGGCAGTGGAACCGGCACAACCACCAATAAAGCTGGCGAAAATCAGCAAAATAGGCAAAAACAAAGGCCAGCTGGAAAAGCTTGCTGTGGAGAAACCTGCGGTAGTCGACATAGACACAGCCTGAAACAAACCATGGTTCAGTGCGCTGAGTAAGTCCGGATAAATTTGTTCTTCCAAAAGCACCAGAAAACAAATCACCATCAACGCCAGTTGAATCACCATAAAAGCTTTTAGCTCAGGATCACGCCAGTAGGTTTTGATATTTTTGCCACGCACAGCCGCAAAATGCAGTGGGAAATTGACTGAGCTGATCAGCAGAAACACCACACAAATCATATTGATACTGACACTATTGAAGTAACCTATGCTGGCATCGTAAGTAGAGAACCCCCCTATAGCCACTGTAGAAAACGCATGACAAATGGCATCAAAAGCGCTCATACCTGCAATATAAAAAGATAAAGCGCAGGCAATGGTAATGCCTAAATAAATAAACCACAGATGTTTGGCAGTATCGGCAATGCGGGGCGTCATTTTATTGTCTTTGACAGGGCCTGGAGTTTCAGCCCGGTACAACTGCATCCCCCCCACCCCTAACATCGGCAGAATCGCCACAGCTAAAACGATAATCCCCATGCCACCAAACCATTGCAGTTGCTGGCGGTAATACAATATAGCTTTAGGCAGGCTTTCTAACCCTGTCAGCACAGTGGCACCTGTGGTGGTTAAACCTGAAAAGGCTTCAAACATACTGGCGGCCAGATTCATATCAGGTTTATCCGCCAGCCAGAACGGCAAAGCACCAACGGCGCCCAGCACAGTCCAGAATAAAACTACGATTAAAAAGCCCTCCCGCACCTTCAGTTCAGACTTTTCATTGCGATTGGGGTACCAGACGACAAAACCTATCAGTAACGACAGGAAAAAAGACAAAATAAAAGGTACACCAGCGCCATCCTGATACCAGTAGGCGATAAAGGCAGGCGGTAACATGGTGATACTGAAGATGGCAACCAGCAGGCCTAAAATCCGGATAATAGAACGGTATTGCATCAGGAGCCCTGTTCTGCGTTGCGATGCCAGATAATGCTGGCCTGAAGTTCTTTCAGTCTGAGTATGGTCTGCATAAACTGCTGTTCAAATTCCTGTTGATCGCTTTGAGCGACTCGCACTGTTAAGCGCACCTGCTGGTCAAACTCTTGTTGTTCAATCAGCCAGCGGTTCTGCCATAAACGCTGCATAGTTTCAAAAGCGGCATAAGACAAACACAAATCTGCCTGATGCCTTATGGGTATAAATTCGCGTTGTGCCGACAACAAAGCCTGCCGTACCGCATCACTGTAGGCACGAACTAAACCGCCAGTGCCCAGTTGAACGCCGCCATAATAGCGCACTACGCTGGCACAAATCCCCACCATGCCACACCCCTGCAATACGGCCAACATAGGTTTACCTGCTGTGCCAGAAGGTTCACCATCATCACTGAATGCTTGAGGCTGACCTGTTGGACCAGTTGGCAATAGCATAGCACTGCAGACGTGGGCTGCCTGCGGATGTTGCTGTTTTTGCTGACGAATCACCTGTTGGCCTTCAGTCAGACTTTGGATTGGCCATAAAGTACATAAAAACCTGCTGCGTTTGATCTCCGTTTCAGACGAAGCGGTTTTAGCCAATACCCACCAGCCGGACATCAAAACGCCTTAAGCCAGTTTTAGATCACGGGTCATATTTTCATTGCGGTCTTTGTGTACTATGACGTTATCTTCAATACGAATGCCGCCGTATTTACGGAACTCTGCAACTTTGTCCCAGTTCACCGCTTTACCATGAGCTGTATCTTTTAAATCCGCCAATAAAGAGTCAATAAAATACAAACCAGGCTCAATGGTAAAGACCATATTGGCTTCGACCAGACGAGTGGTACGCAGGAATGGATGTTCTGCAGGAGCAGCTACATGGGTACCCCGTTCATCCGCCATAAAACCACCGACATCATGCACCTGTAACCCCAAGTGATGACCTAAGCCATGCGGGAAGAAAGTTCGGCTGATACCGGATTCAACTATGCCCTCTGCCGACATTTGCACAAAATTAAAGTCGGCCAGAACCTGAGCTATATGTTGATGCGCTTCGATATGCAAATCTGAATATTTGATGCCGGGTTTTAAACCCTCAACCAGCTTCAGCTCCACTTCCGTCATCGCATTAATCAGCGCGGCAAACTCGTCATTTAAATAACTGTAAGTGCGGGTGATATCAGCGGCATAGCCGTGAAAGCTGGCACCAGCGTCTATTAAAAACGAATGAAACTGGTTCGGCTTTTTTCGCTCCAACGCTGTGTAATGCAAAATGGCAGCGTTTTGATTCAGCGCTATGATATTGCCATAAGGCACTTCGTTTTCGCCCTGACCCACGGCCGCCAGATAGGCCAGCTGAATATCAAACTCTGACCCACCCGCCATAAAAGTGGTTTTAGCAGCATTATGCCCAGCTACCGCAAGACTATTCGCCTGGCGCATACAAGCCAGCTCATAGTCAGTTTTGTAGGCACGGTGATAATGCAGATAACTGATCACGCCTTCAGGGTTAATCTCGCTAAACCCCAAAGCATTAGCCACTTCAATATGTTCACCCAGATAAGCCATACGGCCTTTGTCGTAAGGCAAAATATGTTCAACCTGATTGGCTTTTTCCAGAATCTGAATATCAAAAAAACCAGACCAGAACGAATCAGGAGCATCCGGTACTTTATGCCAGAAATCTTTTGGCAGATAAAAAGCCAGCTTAGGTTTATTCACACCATCAACAATCAGCCAGCAATTTGGGTTATCTACCACAGGGATCCAAGCTTTAAACAATGGATTTACTTTAAAAGGATAATCCATATCGTCGAGGAACTGGCGTTTTGCCTGACCTGAGTGGATCACCAAAGCGTCCAGATTCTCTCGGGCTAATACAGCTTTAGTGCGTTGCTGCAACGCAAATAAATGAGCGGCATAAAGTTCTTGATAAGCTGGACGCATAAATTCAAATTCCGTTATTTATTACTAAAAACCATTAAAATCAACTCAGTGTACCACGAAGGCTTTAGCCCTCCATCCCTATCCTCATCTCGGCCAAGGGTTCAAAAATACGCTGATTTTTCTGCATTTTTAAACTGTAGACCTGGTAATACATCATGACGTTTTTGACATAGTCACGGGTTTCTTTAAAAGGAATAGTTTCGACCCAGATATCCAGCGGCACTGAACCATCTTTCGGGATCCAGGATTTCACTCTGCTAAAACCAGCATTGTAAGACGCAGTGGCAAACACCACATTATTACCTGTATGTTTCATCAAATAATTCAGGTAATAAGTGCCGTAATTAATATTGGTGACCGGATTATACAACTGCTCCACCGGCACTCGGCGACCGGTAATATGTTTGGCGGTCGCAGGCATAATTTGCATCAGGCCATGGGCACCCACAGGCGACTTCGCAGTTGGTATAAAAGTACTTTCGCGCCGCGCTATGGCCATAGCCCAGGCCGGATCTACTTTGGCTTTTTTGGAATAAGTTTGAATTTCTTTGTTATAGGCCATAGGGAAACGTAAATCTACATCATCCCAGTATTCAGCTTTAGCCAGCGCCACTATAGCGTTGTCGTACCAACCCAGTTCAAAAGCCAGCTTAGCTGCACTGTATTTTTGCAAATCGGTGCCGTATTGCTGTAAATGCGTCAGTTCACGTTTAGCCGCATTAGGTCTTTTAATGGCTTGCCATTCTTTCATCCGGCGTATAGGAGCACTGCTTTTAAAAGCTAAGAAATCGGTTTCAGATACAGGCACTGGCTTGTGCGCCAGGCTAGGAGCCTGCCCTATATGGGCCGCAGCCAGATAGCCATAATAACTGCGCTTTTTTGCCAGTTGCTGATAAATGTGACTGGAAGACTCTTTCAGATCCACCTGTTGATAAGCCCGGGCTAACCAATATTGACTGGCATCATCTTTAGCCAGCTCTTCCGGCAACGCCTTCACCGCCTCAATCACGGCGTACCAGTCTTTTTTACGCAGTAAACTCGCCAGCTTCCACTGCACAAATAACCTGTCTTTGTATTCTGCCGGCACTATGGCGATAAATTTATCAGCACGAGGATCATTTTTACTGGCCAGTGCTATAGCCATCTGACGAGCAGTAACAGCTCGGTTTTCATTGCTGAACGCAGGGTCGTGAGCAAATCTGTTCCAGACCTCAATAGCGTGATCTGGTTTTTTCCAGACCAATTTTTGTATGCCGTAAGCAGCTAAATCGCGTTCAAGCGGACTACGTAACGGTAGGAAACTTTTGCGATATACCAAAGCCGGGTTATCCAT
This sequence comes from Rheinheimera sp. 1928-s, assembly GCF_029269265.1. GTDB lineage: Bacteria > Pseudomonadota > Gammaproteobacteria > Enterobacterales > Alteromonadaceae > Pararheinheimera. The sequence continues at coordinate 580,706 of NZ_JARIXP010000003.1, read as the reverse complement.
CACCTGCACCCATTTCTCTGCCAGATACTGCTGGTCTTTAGGCAGTAAGCTACGCAAGTAAGGCAACATGCGCTGATTGTCCGCTTTTGCCGCAGCCAATACCCGCTGCCAGACTGCATCAGGTGTGCGCTGTCCCGCTTTGCGCCAGCGGTCAAAGATAGGATCACATTCATCAGGCCTTGATTTGCCTACAGCCCATAGATCACGTACCGCAGGCCATACTGCTGCTGGTTTTTCCAGCACCAGCCGCATTTCCAGCGCCTGGCAATCAAGCACCACATCAGAGCCATACTGATAGTTTTTCAGAAACAACTGAGCTTGTTTGCGATCGGCCAGATAAATTAACCAGCGTTTACGTAAAGTGCGTTCCAGTGGAGTGCCCTGATGCTCCTGCATAAAACGCACAACAGCATTGGTGTCATCCAGCGATTTACTCAGCCACTCCAGTTCCAGATAAGGTTGGAGCGGATAAGTTTCCATCTCTTTTAATACTTTTTTGGCCTGAGTTTCAGTCAGTTTATGAATATTTTTTTCGGCCAGTTCAAAACGCTTACGCATGCCTTCATTAATAGCATGTGCCGGAAAAAGGACGGATAAGGCGGCAGTTGTCAGCAACCAGAGCGACGGACGGAAAACACAGGAGAAACGCCACATACAAATATTTACCACCTATAGTTACTGGGACATCTATCGCAAATTCAAACAAGTGTTTAAATAACGGTTGAAATTTTTACTTAACCACGACACACTGAGGCTGCAATAGACTCATCTTACCAGTTGCGAATAAAAGCAATAGTCCACCCTATCGGACGAAGGAGAACATTCATGATCTACCAGAGTAACAGCATCACCGTCGCCTATCTGGCGGATGGTATTGCCGAGTTTACCTTTAATGCTGCAGGTTCAGTTAATAAATTTGACCAACAAACCTTAGCAGATTGTCGCGCCGCTTTGAATCTGCTGCATGCAGATAAAAACCTCAAAGGCGTGATTTACACCTCAGGAAAAGACGCTTTCATCGTAGGCGCTGATATTACTGAGTTTTTAGGTACATTCCAGCAGCCAGAAGCTGAACTTATCCCCTGGATCAAATCTGCCTCTGATGTATTTGACCTGGCAGAAGACTTACCGGTTCCAACCATTGCCGCTATTCGTGGTTTTGCTTTAGGTGGTGGTTTTGAGTGGACCTTAACAGCAGACTACCGTGTAGCAGACACCACAGCCAAAGTAGGTTTACCTGAAGTAAAACTGGGCTTAATGCCAGGCTTTGGTGGTTCAGTCCGTTTACCTCGCATTATTGGTGCTGACGGTGGTATGGAATGGATCACGACTGGTAAAGAACGTGCCGCTGATGCGGCATTAAAAGAAGGCGCTATTGACGCCGTTGTTGCGCCGGAAAAATTAAAAGACGCTGCGCTGTCGATGATCAAGGATGCCATAGCTGGCAAACTGAACTGGCAGAAAAAACGTGCCGCCAAATTACAGCCATTAAAGCTGAATAAAATTGAAGCCATGATGAGCTTCAACACAGCCAAAGGCATGGTGTTTGCCAATGCAGGTAAACATTACCCTGCTCCTATGGTGGCGGTAGAAACTATCGAAGCCGCAGCCCGTTTAGACCGAGCTGGTGCTGTGGCTTTAGAAAACGCCTCTTTTGCCAAACTGGCAAAAACTACAGCAGCTGCTGCCCAGATTGGTTTATTCCTCAATGATCAGCTGATTAAAGGCAAAGCAAAAAAAGCAGCCAAAGTAGCAACTAAAGAGATTAAAAAAGCAGCCGTATTAGGCGCAGGCATTATGGGCGGCGGTATCGCTTACCAGTCTGCACTAAAAGGCGTGCCAGTCGTGATGAAAGACATAGCCGACAAAGCTTTAGAGCTGGGTATGGGCGAAGCCACTAAGCTGTTGAATAAACAGGTAGAGCGCAAACGTCTCGATGCAGTGGGTATGGCAAAAGTGATCGCCAGCATTCAACCAACGCTGAGCATGGAAGCAGTGAAAACTGTCGACATAGTCGTAGAAGCTGTTGTTGAAAACCCAAAAATCAAAGGTGCAGTATTAAAAGAAGTAGAAGAGTTAGTAGCGGCCGATGCCATTATTACCTCCAATACTTCTACTATCTCTATTGATTCTTTAGCTGCCAACTTAAAAGACCCAAGCCGCTTCTGTGGTATGCACTTCTTTAACCCTGTGCATCAAATGCCATTGGTAGAAGTCATTCGTGGTAAAGACACCAGCGAAGAAACCGTAGCTGCTGTAGTGGCTTACGCTGCCAGAATGGGTAAATCTCCTATTGTGGTCAACGACTGCCCTGGTTTTTATGTCAACCGCGTCTTGTTCCCGTACTTTGCAGGTTTCAGCAAACTGGTTTTAGACGGTGCTGACTTTGCCAAAGTAGACAAAGTGATGGAAAAAACCTTCGGCTGGCCTATGGGCCCTGCTTACTTGCTGGATGTGGTTGGCTTAGATACCGCTTTCCACTGCACAGACGTGATGGCTGCTGGTTTCCCAACTCGTATGGGCAAAGTAGAAAATGACCCAGTCGCCCTGATGTATCAGGCGCAGCGTTATGGCCAGAAAAACGGTGTAGGTTTCTATGCGTATAGCAAAGATGCCAAAGGCAAACCGAAAAAAGACTCTGATGCAGTTTCCTACGACTTACTGGCTAAAGCTGGTGCTTCAGGCGTGGAATTCAGTGCGGACGATATTATTGCCCGTTGTATGGTGCCCATGATTAACGAAGTGATCCGCTGTCTGGAAGAAGGCATTGTTGCCAGCGCTGCAGAAGCTGATATGGGCTTAATTTATGGTTTAGGTTTCCCTCCGTTCCGTGGTGGCCCGTTGCGTTATGCCGACACCATTGGTCTGGCGAACTTTGTGGCTTTAGCCGACAAATACGCCCACTTAGGTGAAATCTATCAGGTAACAGACAAAACCCGCGCCATGGCAGCTTCTGGTGCCGTGTTCTACCCGGTTTAAGGCGGAGAGAAACAAATGAAACAAGCAGTGATCGTTGATTGTATCCGTACCCCTATGGGTCGTTCTAAAGCAGGTATCTTCCGCAACGTACGTGCAGAAGAGTTATCCGCTTATGTAATGGCCGCTCTGGTTGAGCGTAATCCGGCTTTAGATCCAGCCGAGATAGACGACATTATCTGGGGTTGTGTACAACAAACTCTGGAACAAGGTTTTAACGTCGCCCGTAATGCGTCGTTATTGGCAGGCATTCCACATTCAGTGCCAGCTGTGACGGTAAACCGCCTTTGTGGTTCATCGATGCAGGCGTTACACGACGCAGTACGTGCCATTCAAACCGGCATGGGTGAGGTGTATTTAATAGGTGGTGTGGAACATATGGGCCATGTGCCTATGACTCATGGTGTGGATTTCCACCCTGGTTTAGGCAAAAACATAGCCAAAGCTTCAGGCATGATGGGTTTAACCGCTGAGTTACTCGGTAAATTACATGGCATCAGCCGTCAGCAACAAGATGAGTTTGGCGCCCGTTCTCACCGTTTAGCCTATGAAGCCACTTTGCAGGGTCGTTTTAAAAACGAAATTATCCCGGTGCAGGGCCATGACGCTGACGGCGTATTAAAAGTATTTGATACCGACGAAGTCATTCGTCCAGAAACCACAGTAGAAGCTCTAGGCGCTTTACGTCCGGTGTTTGATCCGGCCAATGGTACTGTGACTGCAGGTACTTCTTCTGCTTTATCAGACGGTGCTTCTGGCATGCTGGTAATGAGCGAAGAAAAAGCCAAAGCTTTAGGTTTAAAAATCCGCGCCAAAGTCATAGGTATGGGTATAGCTGGTTGTGACCCGTCTATTATGGGTTACGGTCCGGTTCCTGCCAGTAAAAAAGCCTTAAAAGCTGCTGGTATCACTATTGCCGATATCGATTACGCCGAATTAAACGAAGCCTTTGCAGCTCAGGCTCTGCCTGTGATGAAAGACTTAGGTTTACTGGAATATATGAACACCAAAGTAAACTTAAACGGCGGCGCTATAGCCCTCGGTCACCCGCTGGGCTGCTCAGGTTCACGTATCAGCACAACCTTGATTAACGTAATGGAAGACAAAGGCGGCAAATACGGCTTAGCTACTATGTGTATTGGTTTAGGCCAGGGTATAGCGACAGTGTTTGAGCGCGTAGAGTAATATCGTTTTTCGATGTGAGTTATTGAATAAGAGGGTTGGCTTTGGCCAGCCCTTTTTATTATATTCAGCCTAAGTTAGCATATGCGCCCTTTTAACGTGGAACCAGCGGAGCCACAACTTATGTCGAACCCGGAACAGTTATTTTTAGCGGCCGATCAGCAACTGGATACTTTAGGTTTACGTTGCCCTGAGCCTGTAATGTTAACCCGCTTGGCTATCCGTAAAATGACGGTGGGACAGACGCTCTTAATTACCGCTGACGACCCTGCCACTACCCGCGACATCCCAGCCTTTTGCCGTTTTATGGAACATGAATTGGTAGCCAGCGATACCAGCGTTGAGCCTTACCGTTATTTAGTGAAAAAGTCCGGCTAAGCATTCCCGCCTCCACACTCTTTTAACTAGTTTTTTCCGCCCTTTATTGACTACTTTCTGCCCCTTATGGATTCGCTCTATAAGGGCCAACGCCATTCCGCCACACTACCTGCATCAAGACTCCTTACTACTAACAATAAAGGTAAAACATGATGCAACAGACCAATAAAATTTTTAACCAAACCAACTTAAACCTGCTGTTAATCACAGCGCTGGCGGCTTTAACCATTAAAACTCAGTTGCTGCCAAGCGACAGCAGCACAGTGCGTGAACTGAATGTACAGCGTATTAATGTGATGGAGCCAAGCGGTCATCCACGACTGGTGATAGCCAATACCGGCCATGCACCTAAAGCTATTAAAGATGGCAAAGAGTTTTTTGATCCGGGCCCGCGTCCAGGCATGATTTTTTACAATGACGAAGGTACAGAAAACGGCGGTTTTGTGTTCCGTGGTTTTGAAAAAGACGGCAAGGTAGAGCATGGCCTGCATTTATCTTTTGACCGTTACAATCAGGACCAAAGCCTGGCGCTACAGCATATTGAACAAGACGGTATGCTGATTTCAGGCTTGAACGTGATAGACAGACCGCAATACCCCATTGATGACTATATGCAACTGATGCTTGCAGCTGAAAAAGGTGACACCAAAGCTTCAGCGCGCATTAAAGAGCTGGAGCAATTACACCCAGATATTCATGGTAACAGACGGGCTTTTTATGGCACATTAAATAAAAAGGCAATGCTGCAACTTAATGATCCACAAGGAAATAAACGAATTGAAATGGCAGTGGGCACAGATGGTCAACCGCAATTGGTGTTTTATGCCGAAGATGGCAGCGAACTGATGCGTTTACCTGAAGCAGTACAGGTGAACTAATGAAACAGCTAAAAACCTTTGCCCTGTTATTGTTGTTCTCTTATGGCTTGATGTTGTATTTGGCGCTGCTGCAAACAGCGCCTGGGCAACAGCTACAATTTCATGCAGATGCCCCTGTCTGGCTGAGCTTGCAGGCAGCGTTATCGCTGTGGCTAAGCCGCAAGTTAGATGCTGTGTTTTGGGCTAAAGGCGCTGCGGCTTCATTGCTGCAGCGTTATAGCCAAAGCTTTGGCTTAAGTTTGCTGATTTTTGTTGGTTTGATGACAGGACTACAGCTGGTAATAGACACAGCCACTAGCCAGACATTAGTACTGCAGCAGTATCTGCGGGTTGGCCTGATGTATCTGCTGGTGCATAGCTTAATAGCGGGTGCAGACCTGCTATGGCAGGCATTAAAACGTCAGCAACAGCAACAACTGGAGCTTCTGCAGGCAAAGCAGCATAACCAGCAGTTCAAACTGCAATTGCTGCAACAACAACTGGACCCGCACTTTTTATTTAATAACTTAAATGTGCTCTCTGTGCTTATTCATAAAAGCCCGGACCAGGCCGAACAGTTTCTCGACCATTTTGCCGATATTTACCGTTACCAGTTGCAACAAAGCAATAAAACGCTGGTGCCTTTAGCAGACGAGCTGGCTTTTGCACAGCAGTATATGGCGCTATTGGCACAGCGCTTTCCGGCCAGTTTTCAGTTAAAGATCTGTATAGAACCGGAACAACAAACCAACTATCAGTTAGTGCCCTGCTGCCTGCAGCTGCTGTTGGAAAACGCAGTGAAACATAACAGCGCTTCAGCCGAACAGCCTTTGTTGATTCAACTAGAACTGCAACAAAGTCAGTTAATAGTGCGTCACCCATTGCGAGCCAAGGCTTTTGCTCAGCCAGGCACAGGCACTGGTTTAGCTAATTTGTCCGAACGTTGCCTGGCCCTGCTTGGCAAGCCAATAGACGTGATACAAAACGACGAATTTATAGTTTCGGTGCCGCTGCAGCATAGCTTTTGAATTAGCGGCACAAGCAAGGATAAGCCATGAAAGTACTGATTATTGAAGACGAGCAATTAGCGGCAGAAAAACTGGCAGGTTTTCTGAAACGACATCAGCCCGATGCCGAAGTGGTCGCTCAACTAAGTTCTGTAGCTCAAGTACTGGAGTTTTTCGCTGCAGGTCCTAAAGCTGTGCAACTGGATTTAATCTTCTCCGATGTAGAGCTGACAGATGGCCAGGTTTTTACTGCATTAGAACAGCTGGATTTGCCTTGTCCTGTGCTTTTCACCACAGCTTATGATCAGTACTGGATGCAGGTGTTTCAGTATCAGGCAGTGGATTACTTACTGAAGCCTTTTTCCTATCCCAGATTCGCCGAAGCTATGCTGAACTTTGCACAGCTAAAACATAAGTTACAACAACCAGTAGTAGCTGCAGCGCCAGCTTATAAAAAGCGGTTTTTATTACGCAAAGGCCAAAGCTTATCTATTTTGCCAGTCGCCGATATTCTGCTTATTCGTGCCGCCAATGGCGTATTACTGGCCACAGATAAAAACAACAGCGTGCATATACTGACGGAAGCCAATTTAGGCGATATAGAAAGCCAGCTCGACCCCAGTGAATTCTTCCGGCTAAATCGCAGCGATATCCTGCATATCAGCAGTATTTTGCAGGTAGAGCCCTATAACAAAGAATCAGTGGCTGTAGTGCTCAGCTGCGATAAAGAACCCGCCATCAGCAGTAAAACCAGAACGGCGTTGTTTAGGAAGTGGTTAAATCAGTAAGCAGCTAAGCCTCTACTCTTATAGTCACTATCTCAACCGGTAAAGAATCCACCTTCTGAAGAAGGTGGCTTTGTGTTAAGCCCCTAAAAGGGGCCCTTTGTCGAGTAACTGAGCAACTGCAGCGTCCGTTACTTTTTTATTTAGTCTGTGCCAAAGAACTTGATGCCTAATCCCAGCTTGGTATAGCTCATAAGAAAAATACAAACAGAGTTTCAGGCAAAGCCTTTTGGATGATAACCACCTACTGAAGTAGGTGGTTTAGGGCCGAAAACAAAAAAGGAGCCGAAGCTCCTTTTTCAATTACTATCAATCAGTTAGCAATTAATGTGACTTATCACTGCAATACAGAAATATCTGCTACGCGCAGGAATAATTCACGTAATTGCTGTAATAAGGCCTGACGGTTTAAGCGTACTGCGGCATCGTCGGCGTTCACCATTACTTTGTCGAAGAACTGGTCTACTACATCGCGCATAGCGGCCAGGTGGCTTAAACCTTCAGCATAGCTGCTTACAGTGGCCTGATAAGCCTGTTCGGCCACTATGGCCTTATACAGAGCTTGTTCGGCTTCTTCGCTCAACAGAGCGCTGTTGATGCTGGCTGGAATAGCTTCTGTCACTTTGGCCAGAATATTCGCTACCCGCTTATTGGCGGCAGCTAAAGCTAAAGCGGCATCCAGTTTACGGAATTCAGCTACAGCTTTAACACGACGGTCGAAATCGGCCGGATTGGTTGGACGGCGGGCTAATACAGCCTGAATGACGTCGACACCAAAACCTTCGCCTTCGTACCAGGCGCGGAAACGGCCAAGCATAAAGTCCAGCACTTCGTCTGATACGCTGGCTTGAGTCAACTTGTCACCAAAGGTGGTTTTGCTGAATTCAATCAGTTCAATCAGATCCAGTGGTAACTGTTTTTCCACCATAATACGCAGCGCACCAATGGCAGCACGGCGTAAGGCAAACGGGTCTTTGTCGCCTTTTGGCGCCTGACCTATACCAAAGATACCAACCAGCGAATCCATTTTATCAGCGATAGCTACAGCACAAGCCTCGAGCTGGCTTGGCAGGCTGTCACCGGCAAAACGTGGTTTATATTGCTCGTTCAGGGCAACAGCTACTGCTTCGGCTTCGCCATCCAGACGGGCATAATGCATACCCATCACGCCCTGCACTTCAGGGAACTCGCCAACCATATTGGTCATTAAGTCAGTTTTGGATAACAAACCAGCGCGTTCGGCGTGTGTGACATCAGCACCAATTTTGCCGGCAATAAAAGCTGCTACTTTGGCGATACGCTCTGATTTCTCTAATAAAGTACCCAGCTTTTGCTGGAACAATACGGTGCTTAAGGCAGGCAGACGATCAACCAGTTTGGTTTTGGCATCTGTAACAAAAAAGAACTGAGCGTCAGATAAACGTGGGCGCACGACTTTTTCGTTACCAGAGATAATCTGACTTGGGTCTTTGCTGGCAATGTTGGCCACAAAGATGAATTTATTCAGTAACTTGCCATTATTATCAACCAGCGGAAAATACTTCTGGTTGTCTTTCATGGTGGAGATTAACGGTTCAGCCGGTACCTGCAGGAAACGCTCTTCAAAAGAACCTACCAGCACAACAGGCCATTCAACCAATGACGCTACTTCTTCCAGCAAGGCATCATCCATCAGTGCCACGCCGTTTAAGGCTTTAGCCTGAGCCGCTACATTCTCAGCAATAATGGCTTTACGTTTAGCGAAGTCGGCAATGACATAAGACTGTTCCAGCGTACTTAAGTAGGCATCGGCATTTTTGATTTCTACTAAAGCTGGTGCATGGAAACGGTGGCCATAGCTAACACGTCCCGACTCTTTGCCAAGAATAGTAGCAGGCACTACATCGTCACCTAATAACAAGGTGACAGTGTGCACAGGGCGGATAAATTCAGCCGTTGAATTGCCCCAGCGCATTGGCTTGGCAATGGGCAACTTAGCTAAAGCAGTGCTGATCACAGCTGGTAGTAAAGAAGCTGTGCTTTCGCCTTTAATCAGCGCTTTATGAATCAACCAGGCGCCTTTGTCCGTTTCTAAACGTTCAGCCTGATCAGCAGTAATACCGTTTGATGCAGCCCAGGCTGCAGCAGCTTTAGTGGGCTGACCATCGGCATCAAAAGCAGCAGCCAAAGCCGGGCCACGTTTTTCCACTACTTTGTCTTGCTGTTGCAACGCCAGTTGATTCACACGAACGGCTAAACGACGAGGTGCTGCATACCAGCTAACGTCGCCATGGTTTAAGTTGTGTTTTGCCAGCTCTTCAACAATATTGTCGCTAAAGGCAGTAGCTAAGGTTTTTAAGGCCTTTGGTGGTAACTCTTCGGTACCAATTTCTACGAAAAAATCTTGCACAGACATTATGCCTCCTGCTTAGACTGGTTACGGCGCTTGCTATCACTACATAGGGGAAAACCTAACTTTTCCCGTGCAGCGAAATAGGCTTCAGCACAGGCTTTAGCCAGGGTGCGCACCCGAAGAATATAACGCTGACGCTCGGTCACAGAAATGGCGTGACGGGCATCCAGTAAGTTAAACGCATGAGAGGCTTTCATTACTTTTTCATAAGCCGGTAAAGCTAAACCTGCTTCAATCAGCTTCTGGCTTTCGGCTTCACACTGATCGAAGTACGTGAACAGCGCTGGTACGTCAGCATATTCAAAGTTATAAGTCGATTGCTCTACTTCGTTCTGGTGGAACACATCACCATAAGTGACACGGCCTAAAGGACCGTCAGCCCAGACCAGATCATAAATACTGTCGACGCCCTGGATGTACATCGCCAGACGCTCTAAACCATAGGTAATTTCGCCTGTAACAGGACGGCACTCTAAGCCACCTACTTGCTGGAAATAAGTGAACTGAGTCACTTCCATGCCGTTTAGCCACACTTCCCAACCCAGACCCCAGGCGCCCAGCGTTGGCGATTCCCAGTTGTCTTCGACAAAACGGATATCGTGCACCAGGGTATCAATACCCAGTTCACGTAAGGAACCTAAATACAGCTCCTGAATATTGGCTGGTGACGGCTTTAAGATCACCTGAAACTGATAGTAGTGCTGCAGACGGTTTGGGTTTTCACCGTAACGGCCATCGGTAGGACGGCGGCAAGGCTGCACATAAGCCACGTTAGTCGGCTCAGGGCCCAAAGAACGTAAAAAAGTCATAGGATGGAAAGTACCGGCCCCTACTTCCATATCCAGCGGCTGAACAATAACGCAGCCCTGGCGTGCCCAATAATCTTGTAATGCCAGGATCAACCCCTGGAAGGTCTTCATATCGTACTTTTGCATTAGCCTGACCTGCTGGTAAAAATGACTGAAAAGTATACCTATTTGCGCCGCTGAACTGTAGCGCTAAGCCGCGTTTTTTATGGGTTTTTTAAGATAGGATATAGCTATCTCCCCTTGCATCTAGAAAAACAGGGAAATGCTGAATTTTCGGGACGGACAGCAATTCGACATCGGCGTAGAGAATTCATACAAACTTTTTAGCAAAGGTCTCCAGTATCTTTTGACTCGGATGGTTCGTTAGTGAAATCAATTTGTTAGCTAGAGCAACAGGAACGATAGTATCCTCATACATCTCACATTTTAACAATTTAATAACACCCACAACGGTGTCTAAGTTCGGATAGTCCTGTTGAGTTGGTGATAAAATAACGTCTTTATTTTCAACAGGGACACTGACAACAAACACTTGTCCATCGTCCGTATGAACAATAACCTTTCCTCCATAATACGAAGTGCTTCCATAATGCATAGAAGCGGAGTCGCCAGGTGTTATATAACTATATATGTAATCGTTGCTTAGAATAAGGCATTTACCTTTTCCTAATCGAAACCCAGAATCTGATATCTGGCAAATTGACAATGCGTGGTCGATAAATGCGCCCTTGGTTTCTAATCCAAACAAGCAAAGATTATGCTTCTTAAGCATAAAATTACACAATTTCCTAAACGGTTTATGCATGTTTGCCGTTTGTCCAGAAAAGCTCAGGGGGCCATTTGAAATAAAACAAAAATCTCGCAAAGCATCAGACTTTAGACCATAAATAACTTTTATATAACGAACCAAAATCATCTGTTCAATGAGTCGAGAGACATAGCCAAGAATACCTCCAGCTCCCAACTCCTCATCAATTGCTTCATGTAATCGAAATATATCTGTTAAGTAGATAACGTCTCCATCCACCTCGAACGTGAAGTCTTTTTTCATCTCGGATTTTCGTAAAATTATATTTCCCAATTCAGAATCTAAGTTAGGGTTACTAGATAACGTATAGCTTTCATTTTTCGTTTCTGTATATTCTTCAAAGATAATCCAAGCAAGTGTTTGCATCAAAGTAACATCGTTTGACACATCTCTCATGAAGAACTCATAGATTGCCTTCCTTACAGATCGATTCAGGGAGTTTTGATGACAGGAGATTACATTTTTTATTGGGAGGACAAGTTTAATTTTTTGCAAGTTATGAAACTTGTTCATATCTTCAGGAAAGATAAAGGGAGCTTGGGACAGGTTTTTTAAGTCATCAGTAGTAAATAGGATTGCGCCAAACTGAAAAAAAGCGACGGTAGAAGAAGGGTATTCCTTTTTGACGTCAACAGTTATGTAACTGCCATCAACAGTAAGAATGTGCTTGGTTCCATCAACCTTTCCTACTATATCAGTGATTATCTGATTTGTTTCTTGCAGATCTTCACCCGGCTTTTCAGGGAAACGACATCCTTTCAAGAAATCCTGTATGAACTCGTCCCTTATTATATGCGAATGGTTTGCTTTAGATATCCAACTTGAACTATTGCTCTGCCCTGGTTTATTTGGTCGCATAGCTGCTATCCTTGCGCTAAAAACTTATCTATTTGAATAGGCACAACAAAAGGATTTGTATATGTTTTCATACGAACGAAGCCTTTATCATTACCCGCACTAAATTTCAAAATAGAACTGATGAAATCTGAAAAATCATAATACTTTCTTAACTCTTTTAACTCATCTTCATTATTTAAGTGAGCTATAAACCAATTTTGCGTATTTTTAAGTATATTAGCACTGATCGAACTGACCTCTTGTGTAGCGTATGTCATACCAAGATGGAGCTTTGCACCTTCCTTTGCGAGCCTGTTATATATTTGGCTTAAGTCTTTTTCTTCTTTTTTAGGAAAAAGATTATGAGCTTCCTCAAAATAGAATTGAATGAAGTTATTAGGTAGATTTCTAACAAAACGATCCATTGAGTTATTGAATATCGCTTTACATATCCGCTCAGAAAAAAGCGACTGAACAACAGGAGACCCTTGAGATATATCTATAATTACAATGTTTCCAGCACGTAACAACTTAGGTATTTCTACTTCAAACGAAGTATCCGATTTTTCCGTGTGCAATGCATGCAGTTCATTAGTTCTGATTTTTTTGTAACCGCTGACAGAAGTCTGTTCGTTAGGTTTCTTAAATGTTGATAAGAAAACCAATAATGACTTCAAATCATCATCTGCCCACTCTTTTCCTTTAGCCTCCTTATACTTTTTAAAGTATTCATTCTCGTAATTCTTCCATACCCATTCAAACCAAAGTATGGCCTCATCAAAACTGATATTATTCTTAGCAGGCTCAATTACGCCGTTGGAGATAACTTGACTATCTATCTCTTGATTACCAACAAAGGTTGGTTTTAGTCCAGACGGAACCTTGAAACCAGCTTTCTTGAGACAACAAAGATAAGCTGCTACTTTACGGTCGTACCTAATTTTGGCTGAGCGGTCACTACCATAATTATTTGGAGGAGATAGGTCTACCGCAGCAAAGTTCGTCACATAATCGACACTTCCTTCTCTTTGAGAAAGATAACTTTTAATGAGTTCAAATCCATTTTCGATCTCCTTAAAAAAGTTTACTTTTAGAACGTTAAACCCTTCTTTATCCATCACACTATAACGAGTTACTTTTTTTGAATACAGTTCGTATATAGCTGTGCCCTCGTCCTGGAGATTCGCATTCGCATATTCTCCGTTGACATCAAATATTATCTGACCAACAGGATATTCCGGAGCTCCCACAGCATTGAATGGAGGTGTTGAAACAGAAGATTCGGGAAGCGTCGTGGTTACGCTTTTTCTTGAAATATCCTCCGTTGATTGGATTATTTTTTTTACTGTATTAGATTTTCCTGTCCTAGTCATACCGAACAGCGCGGTTCTTTTCCCAACGAAGTCCTGAGCATTTACAAAGACTTCAACTTGCTGGTCATTTGTAGATTGAAATCTTCGGCTTGAACTATAACGAACCACTCCAATCTTCGATTCGTTTTCGTTTCCTGGAATTATGTTGTGATCTCGTTGGTTAACTATTTTCCGCAGAACATCTCCACAAGCTTTGTAAACTCTATAGTTATTTGCAGAATAAAAATTTTCTATATCGGCACCAAACTCCTCTCTCCCGCCAGTTGTCTTGTAGAATGAACCTAGAATTCTGCATTCAAGCCCTGAAAAGCTGAACTCATACCTTGTAAAATCATCAAGCTGACTCTTTTTTTCCGCTCCAGCTCTTCCACTAATGTCATCACCCTGCTTGTAGTAATCAATCATTGAGGAGACAACGATGCTATCACTCGGAAGGCCAGTTTGCCCGGTCGCTCTGAGTAGTAAAACTTCATCAACCCCTTTCTCACCAGTATAGAATGCTAATAAAAACGTCCCCTGTGGTATACCATGAGCTCTATGTTTCCAAGCATCCGCGACAAGCAGCTTTGCACGTTCATAATCAAGATAGAATAAATGTCCGACAAAGTTGGTTTCGTCTCGTCCTTTTTCAAATATGTTGGTATCTAATATATTTTTTAGCTTGTTATCCAGCATATAAATTCCCTTTATAGTATGTTCAAGGATGCTTCCAAATCAGGATCTTCAAATCTAATTATTGAGTTTGTTGCATAGTCCAGATTGATTTCTGTTGATATCCATCTTCTATTCAATTTCTCCGCCACATATCCTGTCGTATTGCTGCCAGAAAAAGGGTCTAGAACTAGATCTCCCTCATCTGTTAGAAACTCTACAAAGAAGCTAACCAATCCAGCCTGCATTCTTGCAGGATGCAATGGAATGCTTTCCTCTCTACATCGCCTATGAAAATAGTCATTTGAATTCGTGTTAGAGAAACTAAGAACGTTGTGAGGTAATCTCACTTCTCTTTTATCGTCTATGTCCTCAAATTCAAATAGATTGTGCGCTATGCTGCCGCCATTATCTTTAGTAAATGCGTTTGGGCTAATCGCATGCTCAGATGGCCTTTTTCCAGAATTGTACGTTTTCGATTCGATTAATTTTTTCATCCTTTTGCTGTAAGGTCGTAGCACTTTTGAATTATCCGCTTTTGGGAAATCTGACTTTGCCATCCACCAAACATGGGTATAACTATCGACAGTTCGTAACCTATTGACCGTGACCCATTGGGCGGGCGATGGTAGCTTAGAGGGATTATATGAGATGAATTCTTGAATTAAGCGGAGATCTGACGTTGGATTGTTCACCAATCCGAAAAGACATTCAAGATGTAAGAGGGACTGGACCGGTCGTCCCGATTCCCATGAGTTACCAATCTCAATCACTAATGAACCATCATCCGTAAGTAAGTCGCTGAAGATTGGTCCCAACGCTTTAAACCACTCTAAGTACTCTTGGCCTTGCAAATTACCATATCTTTTTTTTGCGTTCAGTGGGAAAGGTGGCGATGTAATGATTAACTGAAATTTTTTACCGTAATGTTTCGATAAATGTTCTTTGGCAATTTCAATAGAATCACCAACTATGAGCTTTCCTAAACTTGTTTCATATAAAGGTTTCATCATTTCTACGTCATTTCCGTTTTTAATCGTAGCTTTTCAAGATATTTATTATTTTGTCACTCACCCTATCAGATGATTCTCTTGTATCTATATCCCTAAACTCTTTGATCATTTTAGATTCTTCATCAACCATCGTGTCACTTACCGCGGCATCTATTGATTTGAATGCTTTAGCCAATCGATTTTCCAGTATTAGTTCAATTCCTTTAGGGACTCTTTTATTAAACTCTTCATATAGCCAATCATTAATGAATGATTCCCCTTTAACAATTGAGCCATAATCACCGTCTCGAGTTACGATAATAATATTTTTCCTGCTTTCGATAGCGCATTGAACTATCCATTCCCAGTTTATTGCGTCTCCGATAGACGTGTCAGTTTTCTTTCTGGGAGGATATCCCATATTAAATCTTTTGAGCGCAAGTTCATAAATGACGCTGTGTTTAGAGTCCTCAGTAGCTAAATTGTATTTGCTTTTGGATGAAAACAAACTCTCTAACGATTTATATACGGGATCATGTAAACGTGGATGTTTGAATATTTTTTCAATCATCTCATTTATTTCTGATTGTTGTTTACCTACTTCATTTCGAAGTTCCGAAAGCCGTTTTGCTTCTTGGCCTTCGGCTATCAAAGCGGGTACACTCAAAGTATTCCAATCTGGGTTTTTAAATTTTAACTGAGAGTCTTGGAACACCGTCTGTCTGTTTTTTTTGTATTCCATTTCAACTTGCGAACCCGTAATTATTCGGTTTCTGTGTTCTTCAATCAACTTCAGATAAGACATACTCACTTCTGAATTCTTTATTCTGTAGAAATCCAGAAAGATGTTTGTATCAATGAATATTAGAGCATCCAAAAAAATAACTCTCCATGTTTAAGATTATGTCCACAAAGAATATGAAGCCTAAAGCTAGGCCTACAAAGATGATATATGGGCTTAAACTCTAAATGTAAAAGCTTTGCTCCGTACCTTAAATAGTACTCTATCGCAGCTTTTCACTTAATGCTTGTTTTTTTATCATCTTTTTACCTTTCTATTTATATACTTTTATTTCTAACAGCTTGATTAACGAAATAGAGTCGCTCTATACATAGAAATAATTCTTAGACAAAAAAAAAGCTATCCTTGATAGATAGCTTTTCAAAAAGTCTATTTGCAAATTTATTGAAACACTAATTATGCATAAAACTAAACAACTGGTTACACGTCCAGGTTTGCAACCCGCAGCGCGTTTTCTTCGATAAAGTTACGGCGAGGTTCTACGTCGTCACCCATCAGGGTGCTAAATAGCTGGTCTGCACCAATGGCGTCTTCAATAGTCACGCGCAGCATGCGGCGAGTATTTGGATCCATGGTGGTTTCCCATAACTGTTCAGGGTTCATCTCACCCAGTCCTTTATAGCGCTGAATATATAAACCACGTTTGGATTCAGCCATCAGCCATTCAAGCCCTTCAACAAAGCTTTCTATTGGCTTGATTTTCTCACCACGGCGAACATAACCACCTTCTTCAATCAGGTCAGCTATAGCGCTGCCTAATTCAACAATACGGCCATAATCCACTGAAGTGATAAAGTCGTAATGCAGCAGGTATTCGTTGTCGATACCGTGCTGACGGATAATGACTTTTGGTATAAACAGATGACGTTCGCGGTCTTCTACCACTGCGTAGGTATAGCTGGAACCATCACCTTCACGCTCTTGCAAACGGGTGACTATGTTCTTGGCCCAGCTTTCAGCTAAAGCAGCGTCTTTGCACAGCTCAGGCGTAAGCGCAGGCACATACACCAGTTCGTTCAGTAAGTTAGATGGGATCTTACGGCTTAAACGAGTGATAGTAGCTGACACTTTATGATATAGCTGCACCAAAGTTTCCAGCTGCATGCCACCAATGCCAGGAGCGTCTGCATTGACATGCAGAGTCGCTTCATCCAGCGCCAGTGTAGTTAAGTATTCAGTTAAAGCCGGATCGTCTTTAATGTATTGTTCTTGCTTACCTTTTTTCACTTTGTATAAAGGCGGCTGAGCAATATAGATATAACCACGTTCAATCAGCTCAGGTGTTTGACGGTAGAAGAATGTCAGTAACAGAGTACGGATGTGAGAACCATCAACGTCAGCATCCGTCATCAGGATGATGCTATGGTAACGGGTTTTGTCCGGATTGTATTCGTCACGGCCAATACCACAACCTAAAGCTGTGATCAGCGTGCCTACTTCCTGAGAGGAAATCATCTTGTCGAAACGGGCTTTTTCTACGTTCAGGATTTTACCTTTTAACGGCAGAATAGCCTGGTTTTTGCGGTTACGGCCCTGCTTGGCAGAACCACCCGCAGAGTCACCCTCTACCAGGTAAAGTTCTGATAATGCTGGATCTTTTTCCTGACAGTCGGCCAATTTACCTGGTAAACCAGCGATATCTAACGCACCTTTACGGCGAGTCATTTCACGGGCTTTACGGGCGGCTTCACGGGCACGAGCTGCGTCGACAATTTTGCCAACAATGATGCGGGCTTCACCCGGGTTTTCTAACAGGTATTCGTTCAGCTTTTCGTGCATCGCACTTTCAACTGCAGACTTCACTTCGCTGGATACCAGCTTGTCTTTGGTCTGAGAACTGAACTTAGGGTCCGGCACTTTAACACTGATCACAGCAGTTAAACCTTCACGGGCGTCGTCGCCTGTGGCCGAAACTTTCATCTTTTTAGCGTAGCCTTCGTGCTCAATATAAGTGTTTAACACCCGGGTTAACGCCGAGCGAAAACCTGCTAAGTGAGCACCACCATCCCGTTGTGGAATGTTGTTGGTGAAACAGTAAATACCTTCCTGGAAGGAATCGTTCCACTGCATTGCTACTTCTACAGAAATACCATCTTCTTCACGGTGTGAGGTGAAGTAAAAGGCTTTCTGGTGAACCGGAGTTTTTGTGCGGTTTAAGTACTGCACAAAAGCTTCGATACCACCTTCGTATTTAAAGTGATCGGTTTTGTCATCACGTTCGTCGGTCAGAATAATGCTGACACCAGAGTTCAGGAATGACAATTCGCGTAAACGTTTGGCCAGAATATCGTAGTGGTAATTGATATCGCTGAAAATAGTTGGGCTTGGCCAGAAACGAATAGAAGTACCAGTGCCTTCAGTTTCACCTACTACAGCTAAAGGCGCGTCCGGCACACCTAAACGGTAGATTTGCGAATGCACTTTTTGCTTACGGCGAATGGTCAGCTCTAACTTGTCAGATAAAGCGTTTACTACAGAGACACCTACACCGTGCAAACCACCTGATACTTTGTAGGAGTTATCATCGAATTTACCACCGGCGTGTAATACCGTCATGATGACTTCAGCTGCAGATACGCCCTCTTCGTGCATATCTGTAGGAATACCACGACCGTTGTCGCGTACTGATACTGAGTTGTCGGTATGGATAGTGACCCATACATCAGTACAGTGGCCAGCTAAGGCTTCATCGATGGAGTTGTCGACGACTTCGAATACCATGTGGTGTAAGCCTGAGCCGTCGTCCGTATCACCGATATACATACCGGGTCTTTTACGTACGGCATCCAGGCCTTTTAATACTTTGATACTCGACGAGTCGTAAATATGTTCTTCGGCCATCTTCATTCTGTCCGTATTGTTATCTGTCCGTGTTCCACGTGAAACAATGCTGGATTCACATCCGGTATTGCTGGCAGAACCTGATCAGTATTAATCGCTGAAATAAAAACCTGCGAGTTAATGGTGTTTAAAAAACTAAATATATGACGCTTGGAATTATCGTCTAATTCCGAGGCCAAATCATCAATTAATAACACTGGCTTTTTATGACCGTAGTTATAAATCACGTTACTTTGCGCAACTTTCAGCGCAAAGAGTAATACTTTAAGTTGTCCACGCGACAACACTTCTTCTACCGCCTGGCCCGCTACTTTCAGCTTTAAATCCGCCTTTTGTGGGCCAAACTGACAATGTCCTAAGCGCAAATCCTGCAGAAAATTTTGCTGCAATAATTGCTGCAATTGCTCCGGGGTTTCGATACGCTCGGGCCAGCCTGAATACAACTGCATGGTTAAACCCGAAGCCCAGGGCGCGTCTGTCAACAAAGGCTGCACCGCCGCATCTAAAGCCGAAATATAACGCTGGCGTAACGCCTGTAATTCAAATGCCAAACTGGCCAAATTTTGGTCCCAGTAGGCATACTCATCGTTATAGCGCTTTTGTGTTTTTAACAACGCATTGCGATGTTTCAGTACACGCTGCAATTTGCTCCACAAGGAATAGAAACAGTGTTCCACGTGAAACAATCCCATATCGAAAAACTGTCGCCTTTCTTTTGGGCCACCCAATAAAAGCTTAAAGCTCTCTGGGGTAATTAATTGAACCGGCAGCAATTGCGCCAGTTCAGAGACACGGTTCAGGTCTTCCCCGTTTAACCGCATCCGCAGCTCGCCTTCGCGTTCGCGCTGCAAGCCGAGATTTAATATCTGCTGCGCCATTTCAACTTTGGCATTCAGTAAAAATGCCGGTTGTTCATAGCGGATCAGTTTTTCTGGTCTGCTGCTGCGAAAAGAACGGCCATGCGCCAAATAATAAATGGCCTCGAGCAAACTTGTTTTGCCGCTGCCATTTTCGCCATAAATCAGGTTTATCCCGGAACGAAACTCTAATTGAGCTTCGGCAATGTTGCGAAACTGCTGAATTCTAAGCGTATTTAATGCCATTCACTATAAACGCATTGGCATCACAACGTACATGGCGCCTGACTTAGCTGCGACACCTTCAATCAGCGCACTGGAGTTACCGTCACTTAAATGCAGCACTACCAGGTCGGTTGATAAAGTATTCAGTACGTCGAGCAAGTAGCCCACGTTAAAACCAATTTCCAGCGTATCGCCCTGGTATTCCACTTCGATGCTTTCTTCCGCTTGTTCGTGCTCAGGGTTATTCGCCACAATTTGCAGCTCGCCTGAACTCAAAGTAAAACGCACACCACGGTATTTTTCGTTCGATAAAATAGAAGCGCGAACACAGGAATCCTTTAAGACATCACGGTGTGCTGTCACCAGCTTAGTGCTGTTGCGTGGCAATACACGGCGATAATCAGGGAAACGGCCGTCAATCAATTTACAGCTGAAGCTGAACTGAGTGTCGGTTAAACGAATATGGTTTTGACCTAAACTTAAAGTCACCAGCTGATCATCGGCTATTAATAAACGCATTACTTCCAGCACACCTTTGCGCGGAATAATGATTTGTTTTTGATGACCGGCCGTAGCTGCCAGTTCGATAGAACTCATGGCCAGACGGTGACCGTCTGTTGCGACAGAGCGTAAAGTGCCGTTATCTACTTCAAATAACAAACCGTTCAGGTAATAACGCACATCCTGGTTTGCCATAGAAAATGCCGTGTCGTCTAACAAATGACGCAACTGATTACGTGGCAACTGTAAGTCGACCTCACCTTGCCAGCTTTCTAAATTTGGATAATCGTTGGCGCTTAAGGTCGACAAAGTAAATTTACTTTTGCCTGTGCTGACCACACAGTTATCACCTTGCACTGTAACGCTTAATAAAGAGGTATCGGGCAAGCTGCGGCAAATATCCAGAATCTTTTTCGCCGGCACAGTAATACGGCCAGGGCTGATCAGTTGCTGGATAGGTGACATGGCCACCAGTTCGATTTCTAAATCGGTACCGGTCAGAATGAGCTGACCGTCTTCGCGCGCTTCAATCAATACATTCGACAAAATAGGTAAAGTATGGCGCCGTTCAATAGCACCTGACACCATTTGTAAGGGTTTGAGCAGAGCGTCGCGTTCAATAGTAAATTGCATCACCATTCCCTATTATGAAGACAATGTTCGAATTAAGTTTTGAAAATCTTCTTTAATTTCATGCGTCTCTTCTTTTAACGATTCGATTTTACGACACGCATGCAAAACTGTGGTGTGGTCACGGCCACCAAAAGCATCACCGATTTCCGGTAAGCTGTGGTTGGTTAGTTCTTTCGCCAACGCCATCGCCATTTGACGAGGACGGGCGACTGAACGACTGCGACGTTTAGACAATAAATCCGCCACCCGTATTTTGTAATACTCGGCCACAGTTTTCTGAATATTTTCAATCGTCACCAACTTGTCTTGTAACGCCAGCATATCGCGTAATGCTTCGCGCACAAAGTCGATGGTAATAGGACGGCCAGTAAAGTTAGCATTGGCAGAAATACGGTTTAACGCCCCTTCTAATTCACGCACATTAGAGCGAAGACGTTTAGCGACAAAAAATGCGACTTCTTCCGGCAGACGAATATTGATCTCCTGCGCTTTACGCATCAGGATCGCGACCCGGGTTTCCAGCTCTGGTGGTTCGATGGCGATAGTTAAACCCCAACCGAAACGACTTTTTAAGCGCTCTTCCACGCCGTCGATTTCTTTTGGATAACGATCGCTAGTTAAAATGATCTGCTGGTTACCTTCAAGCAAAGCATTAAAGGTATGGAAAAACTCTTCCTGGGAACGGTCTTTTTTCGCGAAGAACTGAATATCATCGATAAGCAGCGCGTCCACAGAACGGTAATAGCGTTTAAACTCTTCTATCGCATTGTTTTGTAAGGCTTTTACCATATCCTGCACAAAACGTTCTGAGTGCATATAGATGACTTTAGCATTTGGGTTTTTCGCCAGAATGCCGTTACCTACCGCATGCAATAAGTGAGTTTTACCTAAGCCTGTACCGCCATATAAAAACAGCGGGTTATACGCAGTGCCCGGATTATCGGCCACTTGCTTGGCAGCAGCGCGCGCTAACTGGTTCGATTTACCTTCTACAAAGTTATCGAAGTTGTGTTTCGCATTGACGTTGCTGTTCACTATAGTTTTAGGTGCTGGCTCAGGCATAGCAGCCACCGGAGCTGCAGCTGGTGCAATGCGTGGCAATTGATTCACAGGGGCGGCTAAAGGCTTTTGGGTTGAACCTACATCAAAGCGTAAACGTGGCGCATGATCGCCACAGTAGCCCTGGATCAGTTCATTGATCCGGTTCAGGTATTTGTCACGCACCCAATCCAACACAAAGCGGTTAGGCGCATACAAAGTCAGTGCGTCATGCGAGCTGTCAGCTTGTAATGGACGGATCCAGGTTCCAAAATCACGAGCTGGTAGCTCGGCCTGGAGCGCTTCGAGGCAATTTTTCCAAACGGACTGATACACCATATCTCCAAAAGCCCCTAATAATTATTATTTAGTTAGGCGGGCGTAAGTGAAAAGAGCAGCATTATCATATGATCTTATCCACAAGTTCAATATTGACTTTTGCAAAAATGCGACGAGCGGCGAAAACAATATATAACCACTTGTTTTATATAGAAATAAACATCTTATTCTATTTACTGATATGCAAGCAAAATATAAGACCAAAGTGGTCCAAAAACACAAACTTTTTAAAACAACTCACATTTTATCCCAGTTGAACCACTAGCCTTGTGGACAACTTTTAAAGATCGATAAAAAATAATGATCAGATCAGCAGAAACACAAGGATCTGCATTGACAACAGCTGCCGACCCGCTTAGAATTCGCGCTCTTTTTTAATCGCTGCGTTTTGGTTTTTACTAAAACACAGACCCTTAGTAAATATCGACCGGACGGACGAAGTTATGAAAAGAACATTTCAACCTAGCGTTTTAAAACGTGCTCGCGTCCACGGCTTCCGTGCTCGCATGGCTACTAAAAATGGCCGCCAAGTGATTGCACGTCGTCGTGCTAAAGGCCGCAAGCGCTTAACAGTCTAGTCAGATTCGTAAGCGCTGCGTGGTCAGCTATACATTCAGCAGGGAGTTACGTCTGTTAACTCCCCGCGAATTCGACAATGTCTTCCAAAATCCTTTCAGGGTTTCTTCTCCTCTCTTTACCATATTGTGTAAACCTACTCAGTCTACTCATCCAAGACTTGGTCTGACTATTGCCAAAAAACGTGTTAAATTAGCCACGCATCGAAACCGCATCAAACGATGTTCACGGGATAGCTTTCGGCTACACCAACATGAACTACCGCCTGTTGATTTAGTTTTGATGGTAAAAGGTGATATCAGCAACACGCCCAATGAAGAATTGCACAAGCAACTGGATAAGTTATGGGGCAAAATAGCTCGCCAATACAAAACACTGGTGCAAGACTGCTAATTTCCACTGTACGTGGTTATCAGAAGTTGATCAGTCCGTTATTTGGACCCAGTTGCCGGTTTTATCCCACCTGTTCTCATTACGCTATTGAAGCCATAGAACGCTTTGGTGCCGTAAAAGGTGGTTGGTTAACTACAAAACGTTTATTAAAATGTCACCCCCTACATCCCGGTGGTGAAGACCCGGTTCCACAAAAGCAGAAAGAGACTAACTAACAGATGGATTCTCAACGCAGTTTATTAGTGATAGCCCTCGCCTTCGTTAGCTTATTGTTATGGCAAGCATGGCAAACCGATCACGCGCCTAAACCAGTAACTCCTGTTACTGAACAAAGCACAACCAGTTCTGCTGGTTCAGCGGATTTGCAATTAAGCAGTTCAGGCACCTCAGCTCAACCTGCAGCCGCTGTTGCAGCTCAGCAAGTGATCACTGTCAGCACTGATGTATTAAAAGTGCAAATCGACACCAGAGGTGGCGATATTGTTGACTTAACCTTGCCTGCTTTTACTTTAACCAAAGACAGCGACCAGCCTTATCAGCTGATGCGTAAGCTCAATGGTTTTGAGTATGTGGCTCAGTCAGGCTTATTGGCCGATGGCCCGGATGACAAACGCAACAGCGGTCGTCCTGTCTACAGCGTGGCCCAAACCAGTTACACGCTTGCCAATGGCGAACAGCAAGTGGTAGTGCCTTTAACCTTTAGCCACAACGGCTTAGAGATTGAAAAACGCTACACCTTTACCGCTGGCAAATATGATGTCCGGGTAGAATATCTGCTGAAAAATACCACAACAGGCACTAAGCTGGTTCAGCCTTATCAACATCTGGTGCAAACCATTGATAACGGCGAAGGCAGCAATATGATGATGCCTATTTACCGTGGTGCGGCGTTCTCTACTTCTGAAAAACGTTATGAAAAATACGATTTTGAAGATATGCAGGAAACCAACCTGGCTAAATCCACTAAAGGTGGTTGGGTGGCTATGCTGGAGCACTATTTTGTTGCAGCCTGGGTTCCGGAAAAAACTGCAGACAACCAGTTATACAGCTTAGTGAATAATGGCAATGGTGTAGTTGGCGTCAAAGGCCCTGAATTAACTATTGCTGCAGGCGAAAACCTGACTATAGCTTCTACTTTTTATGCTGGCCCCAAAAATCAGGATAACTTAGCAGCTATTGCGGATGGCCTGGATCTGACAGTGGACTACGGCTTCTTATTTTTTATCTCTCAGCCATTATTCTGGTTACTGACCTTTATTCAAAGTTTTGTCAGCAACTGGGGGGTCGCCATTATTATGATCACCCTGCTGGTGAAAGGTGCGATGTACCCGCTGACCAAAGTGCAGTACGAATCTATGGCCAAGATGCGTAATCTGAAGCCAAAAATTGACGAACTGCAAGCCCGTTATAAAGACGACCGCTCAAAAATGGGCCCTGCCATGATGGAACTGTACCGCAAAGAAAAAGTAAACCCTATGGGTGGCTGCTTGCCTATGCTGGTGCAAATGCCGATCTTCCTGGCGCTGTACTGGGTGTTCGTTGAGAGTGTGGAATTACGTCAGGCTCCGTTTATGTTATGGATCCAGGATTTATCCACCCAAGACCCATACTACGTATTACCAGTGCTGTTTGGTATCAGTATGTTTGTGATGCAAAAACTGACGCCTATGACAGTCACAGATCCTATGCAGCAAAAAATTATGCTGTGGATGCCAGTGGTATTCTCAGTATTCTTCCTGTGGTTCCCTAGTGGTCTGGTACTGTACTGGTTAGTCAGCAACCTGATTTCTTTAGCCCAGATGCTGTATATCTACCGTGGTATGGAGAAGAAAGGCTTATACACTAAGGCCTGATGCTCCTGAGCTACACTTTAAAGGCCTGTTCTCAGGCCTTTTTGTTTTTCTACATTTGAACATTTGGTTTCTTAAGACGAGGTTTTATGTACAGCACAGACACTATTGCAGCTCAGGCCACAGCCACAGGTCGTGCCGGTGTAGGAATAATCAGGGTATCAGGCCCTGCCGTATCTGCAGTGGCTTCTGCCATTCTGGGCAAAGTACCTAAACCTCGTACTGCTGAATACCTGCCGTTTTTAGATGCTCAAAAACAAACTCTGGATCAGGGCATAGCCTTGTATTTCCCTGGCCCTAACTCCTTTACCGGTGAAGATGTGCTGGAACTGCAAGGTCACGGTGGTCCAGTGCTTTTGGACATGCTGCTACGCCGTGTGCTGGAAATGAAAGATGTGCGGATAGCCCGCCCGGGCGAGTTTTCCGAACGGGCATTTTTAAACGATAAATTAGATTTAACCCAAGCCGAAGCCATAGCCGACTTAATTGACGCAAGCTCCGAACAAGCAGCCCGTTCAGCGATGCATTCGTTGCAGGGTGAGTTCTCGCGCAAAATTCACGACCTGGTCGAAAAAGTGATTTACCTTCGAATTTACGTCGAAGCCGCTATCGACTTTCCGGATGAAGAAATCGACTTTTTATCTGACGGCAAAGTAGCAGGTGACTTAGCCGACATTATTTCTGATCTGGCAGGAATCCAGAAACAAGCCACACAAGGCAGCATATTACGTGAAGGTATGCGCGTGGTGATTGCTGGCCGGCCTAATGCGGGCAAATCCAGCTTATTAAACGCTTTAGCAGGTCGTGAAGCCGCCATAGTGACAGAAATAGCAGGTACCACCCGTGATGTACTGCGTGAGCATATTCATATCGACGGTATGCCTTTGCATATCATCGACACTGCTGGTTTACGTGAAGCGACAGACAAAGTGGAACAAATAGGCATAGAACGCGCCTGGCAGGAAATAGAACAAGCAGACCGCGTACTTTTTATGGTCGACGGCACTACTACGAACGCCACCAGCCCAGCCGAGATCTGGCCAGACTTTATGTCACGTTTACCTAAAGACCTGGGCTTAACAGTGATTCGCAATAAAGCCGACTTAACAGGCGAAACGACGGGTGCCAGCCAGGACGGAGACTATCCGGTCTTTCATATCTCGGCCAAAACCAATTCCGGTATAGAACAGCTACGTGATCACTTAAAAGCCTGCATGGGCTTTGACGCCAATACCGAAGGCAGCTTTATCGCCCGCCGCCGTCATTTAGACGCGCTGGAACGCGCTGCAGAGCATTTAGCCATAGGTGATGCTCAGTTGCATAACCACCTAGCGGGCGAGCTGTTAGCAGAAGAACTACGCCTGACTCAGCAACACCTGAATGAAATCACCGGCGAATTTAGTTCGGATGATTTATTGGGCAGGATTTTCAGCTCGTTCTGTATAGGTAAGTAACTCAATTCTAGCTGCCACCCCGCATGGCCAGATGATCACTGGCTGTGCGGCGGATAAGCAGCGTCAGTACTCCCGCCCCACATAAGGTAATCACACTGGCCAGTAGTAAGCCTGAATCAAAACTGCCGCTTTGTTTGGCTAAATAACCGCTGATTGCAGGAGCCAGCACCTGTGCAGTGCCATAACAAAGCGTCATCTTGCCCATCAGTTGAGCTGGTTTTGCTGGTAATAAGCGCCCTGCCATCGTTAGCATTAAGCTGACACAACCGACAAAGCTGATGCCAAATAAAAAGGCACTGAAGAATAACACCAGGCTCTGACTCCAAAGCACAGGCAACACAATAGCCAAGGCGTTTAGCAGTAAAGCCCAACGTAAACTAACTAAATAACCTGATAGTCGCGCGACCCGATCCCAGATTAGCGCTGCTGGTGCAGCACCTAGACCTAAAGCGAAAAATGCCCAGTTACCAAAACCTGTCAGTTCTGCATTCTGACTCGCCATAGCGACAATAAAAGTGATAGTGACCACATAGCCATAGCCGGCGCAGAAATACATCAAAAATAAGGGCCAAAGGAAACTACGGGGCAAGGCTAAAGGTGTTGCATCTGTGTTGTTACTGGACAACGGCAGCTGTGGTGGTGGCAACCAGCGCCATGCCGGAACTATCAGCACCAATCCAAGCACGCCTAAAGCCAGCCATTGTTGATCCCAACTCAAAGTGACAGCGCTAAACAGCTCTACTAATAAAGCCACTAAAGCTATGCCCAATCCTAAGCCTGCAAAATGCAAACCCAGTTCAGCTTTAGCGCCACGTGCAGCCAGCTGCTGCAAAATAAGACCTGAGGCCAATAACATCGAAGCAGCCGAACTTAAACCCGCCAGAAAGCGCCACAAGCCCCAAAATACCGGATCTGAACTATAAGCAGTGGCTAGTGTACTGATCACAGCGAAAACCAAACCTGTACGGTAAGCATAAAACTTCCATTGCCAGTTTTTCAGTCGCACTGCCAGCAAAGCACCGGCAAAATACCCCAGATAGTTCACCGCAGCTAAATAACCAGCCAAAGCTTCAGTAAGACCTGAATCGGACATTAAAGGAATAAGCGGAGTGTAGGCAAAACGTGCTATGCCCAAACACAACAACTGACTAAAAAAACCAGCCAACAGAATGCGGCGCGCTCCAGGATCAGACATACACAGGCTTCCTTAGCCAGAAATTTTTAAAAAGACAGCAGCATCTTCAGCGCTATCAAGAGTAATACGCAGGCAAATAATTTTTTCAACAAGGCAGCTGGCACTTTGGTCGCAAGCTGCACACCAAGCGGAGCGGCCACCACAGAACCTATACTCATTCCCAGTACAGCTGGCCAATACACTGCGCCTATCAGATCCGGATGATTGACTGGAGCTGTTTGCAGCATATAAGAAATAGCGCCAAATACTGTCACAGGAAAACCGACAGCCACTGAACTGGCCACAGCTTTGGGCATCGCCATAAAACGGCCTAAAAATGGCACCATCAAGACACCACCACCAGCACCGATAAAACTACCTGTGGCTCCAACTACTGCAGGAAACCAGCGCAATAGTTGATTTGAAGGTGGCTGTTGCGGTTGTGTCGCTTTTGGAGAAGCAGGTTTAAGCATTGAAAAAGCCACATACAACAAAAAAGCAGCAAAAATGCACTGCAGCCACAAGGCCGGCAAGCGGGTGACCAGCAAGGAACCTGCAACAACGCCAAACAGACTGGCTGGTAACATCAACCGGATCAACTCCCAGTTAATAGTGCCCTTTTGCTGATGCACCCGCAGTGAAGAAACAGAACCTATAGCGGCAATCAGCATCGAACTGCCAAGAGCTATGACAGGGGAAACTTCTGCGCTAAAACCTAAAGATGGCAACATAAAAGTTAAAAAAGGCACTGTTACCAAAGCCATGCCGACGCCTATTAAGCCAAGCAATAAGCCACCAGCTACACCCGCCAGAATAAATAACATCAGTACCCAAAGATCCATAACTTCCCGCTTCAACTAAAAAGGCCAGCTTCTGCAGGCCTTAGATACAATCGTTATTTAGCGCGCATAAGTAGCGGTTAAAGTGGCTTTACCAATAGCAGTTGCATTCAACATAAAACCTACCACAGCAGCGCTGGCACCATCAGGCACAGCTAAAGTGGTTTCAGGTAAAGCCCAAACGGTAAACTGATAACGATGCATGCCATGGCCTTCAGGTGGGCAAGCACCACCAAATTCTTTAATGCCATAATCATTGTTAAAACAGCGGCAGCCTGTTGGTAACTGACCATTGCCAGCGCCCTGAGTCAACGAAGTCACACTGGCCGGAATATCCAGAACCAGCCAGTGCCAGAAACCTGAACCTGTAGGTGCATCCGGATCAAAAACCGTAATAGCAAAACTCTGTGTGCCAGCTGGCGCATTCTGCCAGTTTAACGCTGGCGATAAATTCGGGCCGTCACAACCAAAACCATTAAATTCAAAGGTCTTTGCCATAAAATGGCCTTCGCTGATGTCCGGGCTGGTCAGCTGAAATACACTAGATGTCATGGTGTTTCCTTAGATTTGGCTCAATACAAAGCGGGAAATAGAGCATCAGTCTGAACTTTGCAGCCAGGCAAATCCAGACTTTTGCGACCAACTCAGGTTATAACTCTGCAGCCATACTATGTTTAGCTATGTTGCTGTAACCACTGATAAAACATTTGTTTTGGCATAGCGCCTGATTGTTGCGCAACCAGCTTGCCTGCTTTAAACAGCATCAAGGTTGGAATGGAGCGAATTTGAAACTGTGCTGCCAGCTGTTGCTGCTGCTCTGTATTTACTTTGGCAAACCGAAATTGCGGCTCTAATTCTGCTGCAGCCTGATTAAATACCGGCGCAAAATTCAGACAAGGCCCACACCAGCTGGCCCAAAAATCCACCACCACAGGTAATTCTGACTTTTGGATCTGATTGACAAAATTCTGCTGGGTTAGCTCTATGGGCTTTCCGGCAAAAAGCGCGTCTTTGCACTGACCACATTTAGGCTGATCGGCAAACTTTTCCGGCTGAACCCGGTTTAAGGTTGAACAATGAGGACAGGCAATAATCATAACTGGCTCCAGAGTTGGCTATTGAAGCTAAATATGGGCGCTGGAGAAGTTTTTATAGGTTTATAATTGTAAAAAAACCGGCTTTCGCCGGTCTTTTTACAAGTCAGAGATTAATCTCTTGGCTTACGTGGTGCACGTGGAGCTGCACCTGGACGCGGGCCTGAACCTGTTTCCGTACGTTCACGACGTGGTGCTGAGCTTGGCGCTGAACCAGAAGTTGAACCACCAGCTGTTGAGCCGGTATCCACGCTGATGTTCAGTTTTTGCTTACGCACATAGACTTTTTTCAGGTGCTGCATAGTTTCAGCCGGGATATTGGCTGGTAATTCTACAGTACTGAAATGATCAAACAGTTTGATGTTACCGATGAACTGGCTGTCGATGTTGGCTTCGTTGGCTATAGCGCCAACGATGTCACCAGCGCGTACGCCATGTTCTTTACCCACTTCAATGCGATAATTGGTGTAATCACCTTTTAACTCACGACGTTGACGTGGTGGACGATCACCGCCACGCTCAGGACGGTCACCTGAACGCTCTGGTCTGTCACCGCGGGAAAATTTGTCACGGCCTGAAGATGGAGCACGATCATCACGGTCACGGCTATGTGGCTCGCGGATTTCCGGGAACTGGTTCGCTACGTTTAACGGAGAATCTTTCTGCGCCAGATACAATAAGGCAGCGGCCATATCAGTATCAGTAGTTTCTAACTTTTCACGCCAGTCGTTCACCAGATCCTGGAAGAAGCTTAAGTTTTTCGCTTCAATGGTCTGAGCTAACTGAGCACGGAAAGACTCGATACGACGCTGTTCAATCACCTGACCTGTTGGCAGCGACATTTTTTCAATCGGCTGACGGGTTGCATGTTCGATAGTACGTAATAAACGACGCTCACGTGGTGATACAAAGAGGATAGCTTTACCATCACGACCAGCACGGCCAGTACGACCTATACGGTGTACATAAGCTTCGCTATCGTATGGAATGTCATAGTTAATAACCAGACTGATACGTTCTACGTCCAAACCACGGGCAGCAACATCTGTTGCTACAATCACGTCCAACTGATCCGATTTTAAGCGACGGATAGTCAGTTCGCGGTGAGCCTGGTTCATATCACCGTTTAAGCAGGCAACTGCATAACCACGGGCACCCAGTTTTTCAGCAATTTCTTCAGTTGCACTTTTGGTACGAACGAAAATGATGCTTGCATCATATTCTTCGCCTTCCAGAATACGGGTCAACGCGTCCAGCTTCTGATTATTGTCCAGCATCACGTAACGCTGTTGAATACGTTCAACTGTGGAGGTTTTTGATTCGATTTTCACTTCATGAGCATTTTTCAAATGCTTCTGAGCAATAGCGCGGATCTGGTTTGGCATAGTAGCGGAGAACATGGCTACCTGACGGCCTGGCGGAGTTGCATCCATGATAGTTTGCACATCATCGATAAAACCCATACGCAACATTTCGTCGGCTTCGTCCAATACTATGGCACGCAGTTTATCGAGCACTAAAGTGCCACGATCTAAGTGGTCCATGATACGACCTGGCGTACCAACAATAACTTGAGAACCACGTTTCAGTGCTTTTAACTGAGTGGTGTAGTTTTGACCGCCGTATAAAGGCAGTACATGGAAAGCTGGCATATAACGGGCATAAGCCTGGAACGCTTCTGCAACCTGGATAGCCAGTTCGCGAGTAGGAGCCAACACTAAAATTTGTGGATCATTTTGGGCCGGATCTAAACGGGCTAATAAAGGCAGTGCAAATGCAGCTGTTTTACCTGTGCCTGTTTGGGCTTGGCCTAGCAAGTCTTCACCAGCTAGTAACTTAGGAATAGCCGCTTCCTGAATTGGAGACGGATGTTCATAACCAAGTTCTAAAACTGCACGAAGAATAGGTTCCGGCAGCGCTAGCTGGGAAAAAGACATGGACTCGGACATATATTGTATAAACCTCAATAACACGCAGGCGAACGGTTTGTGCTATCGTAGATTTACTGAGCCTGCTTTGCAGTAAAAATACCCAAAAAGGTGCAAGAAGCATTCGCTTTGCACGTTTTAATTCCAGTAGTATAGCCAATCATTTCACTGACAATAGGATGCAGTATGATTGAGATCCTTGTGGGCAGCCAAATGGGCGCTGCGGAATATGCAGCAGAACAAGTAGCTGAAACTTTGGAAAAAGCGGGTTATGAAGTAAAACTTCATCTCACCCCTGATTTAACACTGATAACCAGAAATAGTATCTGGTTAGTCGTCACTTCGACGTATGGCGCAGGGGATCTGCCCGATAATATCCAACCTTTTGTGGATCAATTAGCACAAGATCGAACAGATCTTACCACAGTTTCCTACGCAGTGATCACTTTAGGTGATTCCAGTTACGATACTTTTTGTCTGGCTGGTAAAAAAATCTCTGACCTTTTTGGCTCTTTAGGCGGCAGATTATTGTTACCAGGATTAGATATCGATGTTTTAACGGCTGAACTGCCTGAAGATCAAGCTTTAGTCTGGCTGCCTCAATTTATCAAAAGCCTGCCTTAAACTGTCTTTAGTTATACAGAATAGGATCTTTTACAACTCTTTACTCAAAGGCCCATAAACAAAGGGCCTTTTCTCTTTATAACCCGATCATGATCCACTTCTATATAGAGAGGATCATACTTATGATCCAGTTACACATTGTTATCCACAGTTTTAACTGATTTTTAAGTTTAATGTGTATAAGTATAGTTATAACTTATGTAAAAGCTGAAGTTATCCTCTGTGTAACAAATCAGGTTTTATGCCCTGTGTATAAAAGTGCTAGTTAAACACCGCTTGTTCGACCCAGGATCTTGTGTTGATCACAGGATCCGATCCTTCTTAACTGATTGATCTTCAAAACAGATCAAGGGTTACCCACAGAAAAGGCTCTGTATAGTAGTAAACATAATAAAAAGATCTCTTTAAAGATCCTTATATATTATTAGTGATCCTTTGAGGATCGTGATCGAGTTTTAATCGTTTCCCAAAGCCTCAGATCCAGTTACAATACGCGCCCTTTTTACAGAACTGGTTTTGAGTTCGAGGCCTATATGCTTTATCAGGAAACATTTGATGTCATCGTTGTTGGTGGTGGTCACGCCGGCACAGAGGCTGCGCTTGCTGCGGCCCGCATGGGAATGCAAACTTTATTGCTGACTCACAACGTTGAGACTTTAGGTCAGATGTCCTGTAATCCAGCCATTGGTGGCATTGGTAAAGGCCATCTGGTAAAAGAAATTGATGCCCTTGGTGGCGTTATGGCGAAAGCCACGGATCGTGCTGGGATCCAATTCAGAACTTTAAACAGTTCTAAAGGCCCTGCTGTACGTGCAACCCGCGCTCAGGCTGACCGTCAGCTCTATCGCGCAGCTGTGCGTTTAGTACTTGAAAACCAGCCAAACCTGAAGATCTTTCAGCAAGCCTGTGATGATTTGATCGTAGAAAACGATCAGGTCTGTGGTGTAGTGACCCAAATGGGTTTGAAATTTAAAGCTAAATCAGTGGTGCTGACAGTAGGTACTTTCCTCGGTGGCCAGATCCATATTGGTTTACAGAATTACAGCGGTGGCCGTGCTGGCGATCCGCCATCCATAGCTCTGGCACGACGTTTACGTGAATTGCCTTTCCGTGTCGGCCGTTTAAAAACCGGTACTCCACCTCGTATCGATGCCAGAACCGTTGATTTCTCAGTGATGCAGGCTCAGCCTGGTGATAACCCTACTCCGGTATTTTCGTTTATGGGATCCCACAAGGATCAACCGACGCAGATCCCTTGTCATATCACTTACACCAACGAACAAACCCACGATATTATTCGTAATGGTTTAGACCGATCGCCTATGTACACTGGTGTGATTGAAGGCATAGGCCCACGCTATTGCCCTTCGATTGAAGACAAGATCACCCGTTTTGCTGACAAAGATAAACACCAGATCTTTATTGAACCTGAAGGTTTAACCACACACGAGTTGTATCCAAACGGGATATCTACCAGCTTGCCTTTTGACGTGCAGTTAAACCTGGTTCGTTCCATCAAAGGTCTGGAAAATGCCCATATTACCCGACCTGGTTATGCCATTGAATATGACTTTTTTGATCCACGGGATTTAAAAACTTCATTGGAAACCAAGTTTATCAAAGGCTTGTTTTTTGCAGGCCAAATCAACGGCACCACAGGCTACGAAGAAGCAGGTGCTCAGGGCTTGATGGCCGGTATGAACGCTGCGCTGTCTGCTCAGGACAAAGAATCCTGGACTCCAAGCCGTGATCAGGCCTATGTCGGAGTTCTGATTGACGACTTGACCACTATGGGTACGAAAGAGCCGTACCGCATGTTCACCAGCCGTGCTGAATACCGTCTGATGTTACGCGAAGACAATGCCGATATTCGTTTGACTGCCAAAGGCCGTGAGTTAGGTTTGGTCGACGACGATCGTTGGGCTGCGTTTAACCTGAAAATTGAACAAATTGAATTGGAACGTCAGCGTTTAAAACAGCAGTGGATCCACCCACAACATGCGGCTTTAGCTGAAGTGAACCTGTTGGTGAAAACACCGTTGAGCAAAGAAGCCAGCTTAGAAGAATTGATCCGTCGTCCTGAAGTGAATTATCAGGATCTGATGAAAATTGATCTGGTAGGCCCAGGATTAGCTGATCCTGCAGCTGCCGAACAAGTTGAAATTCAAATCAAGTACGAAGGTTATATCAATCGTCAGCAGGATGAGATCTCCAGACAAGAGCGTAACGAAAACACTCGTTTGCCTGCAGGCTTTGATTACAAAGCGGTGAAAGGTTTATCCAACGAAGTGATACTGAAACTGAATCAGGTGCAACCTGAAACCATGGGTCAGGCTTCGCGTATTTCCGGTATTACGCCTGCCGCTATTTCGTTATTGCTGGTCTACCTGAAAAAACAGGGTTTACTGCGCAAATCTGCTTAAGCATTGGGATCATCATGCTGGAAAAATTAAAAAAGCTGGTCGCACAGACCAGCTTGGTTTTATCTGAACACCAACTGCAACAGCTTGTGGCTTATGTCCAGCTGCTGGATAAATGGAACAGTGCTTATAACCTGACCTCAGTGCGTGATCCGGAAGAAATGCTGGTGAAACACATTATGGACAGCCTGGCTGTGGCGCCTTTTGTCACTGGACAACGTATTATCGACGTTGGCACAGGCCCTGGTTTACCTGGTATCCCACTGGCGATCGCTTTGCCTGACAAGCAATTTTACCTGCTGGATAGCCTTGGCAAACGTATTCGTTTTTTAAATCACGTCAAATTGCAGCTGAAACTACAGAACTTTGAAGCTATTCAGAGTCGGGTGGAAGATCATCAACCTGAAACAGGGTATGATGCGGTGCTGAGCCGGGCTTTTGCTTCAATGACTGATATGGTGAACTGGTGTCAGCATTTGCCAGCGGCCGATGGCCAGTTTTTAGCCATGAAAGGCGCTTTAGCTCAAGAAGAAATTGCAGCTTTGCCGAATTTTGTTAAAGTTGTCGGCAGTCATCCGTTACAGGTGCCAACACTGAACGCCGAACGTTATCTGGTAGTGTTGGAGAAAATCTAACTTAATCAAAAATTTATTGGGGTCCTTGTGGGAAAAGTCATAGCTATTGCAAACCAGAAAGGTGGTGTGGGCAAAACAACCACAGCGGTCAATCTGGCTGCCTCTATGGCCGCAACCAAACGCAAGGTGCTGCTGATTGATTTAGACCCACAAGGCAACGCCACTATGGGCAGCGGCGTCGACAAGTACGCCGTGCATGCCAGTGCTTATGAGTTGTTGGTGGAAGAAAAACCTTTTGCCGAAGTAGTGGTGAAAGAAACGGCTGGCGGTTACCATCTGATTGCAGCAAATTCTGATGTGACAGCGGCCGAAGTGCGTTTACTGAATGTGTTTGCCCGCGAATTGCGTTTACGTAATGCGCTAAAAGATGCCCGCCAACAGTACGATTTTATTTTTATTGATTGCCCGCCAGCACTGAACATGCTGACGGTGAATGCCATGGCCGCCGCCGATTCTGTGCTGGTGCCTATGCAATGTGAATACTATGCGCTGGAAGGCCTAACCGCCCTGATGGACACCATCAATCAGCTGACGTCTGTGGTCAATGCCGATCTGAAAATCGAAGGTATTTTGCGTACCATGTACGACCCGCGGAACCGTCTGGCCAATGATGTGTCTGAACAGCTGAAGCAACATTTTGGCGATAAAGTCTACCGCGCCGTGATCCCACGTAACGTGCGACTGGCGGAAGCACCAAGTTTTGGTACTCCGGTGATGTATTACGACAAAGGTTCAACAGGGGCTAAAGCCTATCTGGCCTTGGCTGGCGAAATTTTACGCCGCGCCGATAAAAAAACGGTAAAAACCTCCATTTCCGCCTAATTGAAAAGCGCCTAATAGACAAGGAATACAACTGAAGATGTCGGTAAAAAAACGTGGCTTAGGCCGGGGCTTAGACGCTTTACTCACTACTAAACCTGTGTCTGATCAACAGAATGACGCCAACTTTTCTTCAGCGCAGCAAAGCGAATTGCAAAAACTGCCGATTGAATGGCTTAAGCCGGGTAAATACCAGCCGCGTAAAGATATGTCGCAGGATGCGCTGGAAGACTTAGCCAGTTCTATTCGCTCTCAAGGTATTATTCAGCCGATAGTGGTTCGTCAGGTGGGTGAAGAATCCTATGAAATCATCGCTGGTGAACGGCGCTGGCGTGCAAGCCAGTTGGCTCAATTAGATGTTATTCCTTGTATTATCAAAGACGTACCAGACGAAGCCGCTGTTGCTATTGCCCTGATTGAAAACATTCAGCGCGAAGATCTGAATGCAATGGAAGAAGCCATAGCGTTGCAGCGTTTATTGTCAGAATTTGAACTGACACATCAGCAAGTGGCCGATGCTGTTGGCAAATCACGCGCTAGTGTGACTAATTTATTACGCCTGAATCAGTTGAATGACGATGTGAAGTTATTACTGGAACATGGTGATATCGAAATGGGTCATGCCCGTGCTTTATTAGCACTGGATGGCCTGGCGCAATCTGATGCAGGCCGTTTGGTTGCTGCAAAGCAGATGACAGTGCGTGATACTGAAAATCTGGTGCGCCGACTGCTTGAACCTGCCCCTGAAGTTACTCCTAAAGTAAAAGATCCGGATGTCAGTTCTCTGGAGCAACGCTTAAGTGAACGTTTTGCCGCCCCTGTTGAGATTAATTACAACAAAAAAGGCAAAGGCAATCTGGTGATTTCATACAGCAGCTTAGATGAGCTGGAAGGCATACTGAGCAAATTACAGTCAGAGGATTCTGAATCCTAAGCTGTAATTTTTCACTATCTCAGACAAAAGTTAGGCTAAGCCCGCTTTTTCTTGCAAAAAAAAGGCAGATAAGTATACTTGCGACGGCATTTTAACCGTGGTTTACAGATGGTTCAGACTGAACAAATTACAATGGCTTCACACGAACAGAATAAGAAGCAAGCCTATAAATTTGTTGTTTTTCAGCTGGCTCTGACGTTTTTGATCGCCGCTTGTTTCTTTTATTTTGGCGAGCTCGAAGCGAAGTCAGCCTTAAAAGGCGGACTTATTGCTGTTATTGCTAATGTAGTATTTGTTTTTTTATCGTTTAAAGTGGATGCATCACAAAATCAAGAATTGGCCAGGCAGATGATGCAAAAGGCCGTATCCCTGAAAACGATGATCAGTATTTTATTATTTGCAGCTGTTTTAAGCGGTTCGGCCATTGAAGCCGCCCCTTTTTTGTTGACCTACGTGATCGTAGTGATGCTGCACTTTTGTACAGGTTTCTTTTTTAAACATTAACTATTGGGACTAAAAATGGCAGCAGGCGAAGAGATTACTCTCACCGGTCATATTCAGCACCACCTTACTAATGCAAAAATGTGTACTGTCGATGGCAGTGTCGCGTTTAACAAAGCATGTAGTGAGGCTGGCTTCTGGACATGGCACATTGATACCTTGGCATGGTCTATTGGTTTAGGTTTGCTTTTTTTGTTTTTATTCAAAAGAGCAGCGAACAAAGCCACTGTAGGCGTACCAGGTAAATTCCAGTGTTTTATCGAAATGGTTGTTGAATTTGTAGCCAACAACGTGAAAGACACTTACCACGGCAAAAGCAAACTTATTGCTCCGCTAGCCCTGACGATTTTCGTTTGGGTGTTCTTAATGAACCTGATGGACTTAATCCCTGT
The DNA here is from genome assembly GCF_029269265.1 of Rheinheimera sp. 1928-s. Lineage (GTDB taxonomy): Bacteria > Pseudomonadota > Gammaproteobacteria > Enterobacterales > Alteromonadaceae > Pararheinheimera. Next base: position 542,790 of record NZ_JARIXP010000003.1, on the reverse strand, counting down.
TGATTTCCTTCCTGCATTTGCCGGTTATGTCGGTGAAGCTGGTTTTGGTGTCGACTCTCACGACGTGTACATGAAGATAGTACCAACCACAGATATCAATCTGACCGCAGCTCTGGCTATTGGCGTATTTTTACTGATGATTGGTTACTCGATCAGAATTAAAGGTGTGACAGGTTTTATTAAAGAATTAACTCTGCACCCTTTCCAGGCTTCAAATGTGTTCGTGCAAGCCTTATTGGTACCGTTCAACCTGTTATTAGAACTGATTGCATTAGTAGCTAAGCCATTCTCGCTGGCACTGCGTCTGTTCGGTAACCTGTATGCTGGCGAGCTGATCTTTATCCTGATCGGTGCTGTTGGTTTGATGCAGTTACCACTGCACTTTATCTGGGCTGTATTCCACATCCTGGTTATCGTGTTACAAGCTTTTGTATTTATGATGCTGACCATTGTTTATCTGAGCATGGCCAGTGCTGACAATCACTAGAAGATTTCGCTTTACCTTTAACAATTGAAACTTTGGAGAAAAAAATGGAACTATTATTAGGTTTAAAATATATCGCTGTTGCTCTGCTGATCGGTTTTGGTGCTATCGGCACTGCAATTGGTTTCGGTAACATGGGTGGTAAGTTCTTAGAAGCTTGTGCCCGTCAACCAGAGCTGGCTCCTTCACTGCAAGTTAAAATGTTTATCCTTGCAGGTCTGATCGATGCGGTAGCAATGATCGGTGTTGGTATCGCGATGGTGTTGTTGTTCGTTCTGTAATTCAAAACACACGTTTTTTAATGAACAACAACTTTAATAGGAGGAGGGGTCATGGATCTTAATGCCACTCTACTCGGAGAATTAATAGCCTTCGCAGTGTTCGTGCTGTTCTGCATGAAGTTTGTATGGCCACCATTGATTGGTGCTATAGAAGCTCGTCAGCAAAAAATTGCTGACGGTTTAGCAGCCTCTGACCGCGCTGAGCAAGACTTACGTCTGGTTCAGGACAAGGTTAAGCAGCAATTAGCTGAAGCCAAAACACAGGCTTCTGCACTAATTGATCAAGCTAAAAAGCGTGAACAACAAATTATTGATGAAGCTTCTGTGAAAGCTCAGTCAGAGCGCGAGAAAATTCTTGCTCAGGCTAAAGCCGAAATCGACGCTGAACGTATTAAAGCCAGAGAAGAATTACGCAAGCAGGTTGCAGTATTAGCTGTAGCTGGCGCCGAAAAAATTCTTCAGCGTTCTATTGATGCAGCTGCACACAGCGACATCCTGGAAAAACTGGTCGCAGAACTTTAATGAGGGTGAGCCATGTCTAAACTGACTATCGTTGCTCGTCCTTATGCTAAAGCAGCCTTTGACGTTGCTGTAGAACAAAAAGCATTGGATTCGTGGGCTACCATGTTGTTTTTCGCAGCTGAAGTTGCAAAAACCACTGAAGTAGCTTCACGGTTACACGCTTTAGGTTCTTCAGAAAAGCAAGCTGACTTTTTTATCAAAGTATGCGCAGAACAGCTGAATAGTTCGGGCCAAAACCTGATCCGGATCATGGCTGAAAACCACCGTTTGTTAGCTTTGCCTGAAGTCTTCGACGCCTTTATTCAGTTAAAAGCTGAATATGAAAAAGAAGCCACTGTAGATGTGGTTTCCGCGACCGGATTAGACGCAGCTCAGCAAGCCAAACTGGTTGAAGCTTTATCGCAACGTTTAGCACGTAAAGTAAAATTGAACTGCAGTGTAGATCCGGCCGTCGTTGGCGGTATGGTTATCAAATCCGGTGATATGGTTATTGATGGCTCGGTTCGTGGCAAATTACATCGTTTAGCTACTGCACTGCAGTCATAATTGGGGATTAGAGCATGCAACTGAATTCCACTGAAATTTCTGAACTGATCAAAAAACGTATTGAGCAGTTTGAGGTTGTCAGTGAAGCTCGCAACGAAGGTACTATCGTCGCTGTTACAGACGGTATTATTCGTATCAATGGCCTTGCTGATTGTATGCAGGGTGAGATGATTGAGCTTCCAGGCAACCGTTACGCTATCGCATTAAACCTTGAGCGCGACTCAGTAGGTGCTGTAGTTATGGGTCCATATGCGGACCTGCGTGAAGGTACAAAAGTTAAATCTACTGGCCGTATCCTTGAAGTACCAGTTGGCCCAGGCTTATTAGGCCGTGTGGTTAACACTTTAGGTGAGCCAATCGACGGTAAAGGCCCAATCGATGCTGCTGGTTTTGCACCAGTAGAAAAAATCGCTCCTGGCGTTATCGATCGTCGTTCAGTAGACCAACCTCTGCAAACTGGTTACAAGTCAGTTGACTCCATGATCCCAATCGGTCGTGGTCAGCGTGAATTGTTAATCGGTGACCGTCAGACAGGTAAAACGGCTTTAGCTATTGATGCCATCATCAACCAGAAATCTTCTGGCGTGAAATGTATCTATGTCGCTATAGGCCAGAAAGCTTCTACTATCGCTAACGTAGTACGTAAACTGGAAGAGCATAACGCTCTGGCCCACACTATCGTTGTGGTTGCTTCAGCTTCTGAAGCCGCTGCACTGCAGTTCCTGGCGCCATACTCTGGTTGTACTATGGGTGAATACTTCCGTGACCGCGGTGAAGATGCACTGATCGTATACGATGACTTGTCTAAACAAGCTGTTGCTTACCGTCAAATCTCTCTGTTGTTACGTCGTCCACCAGGCCGCGAAGCTTACCCAGGTGACGTATTCTATCTCCACAGCCGTCTGTTAGAGCGTGCATCTCGTGTCAACGAGCATTATGTTGAGCGCTTAACTAACGGTGAAGTGAAAGGCAAAACGGGTTCATTAACTGCACTGCCAATTATCGAAACTCAGGCTGGCGACGTTTCTGCGTTCGTTCCAACCAACGTAATTTCGATCACTGACGGTCAGATCTTCTTAGAATCTGGTTTATTCAACGCCGGTATCCGTCCAGCTGTGAACGCTGGTATCTCGGTATCCCGTGTTGGTGGTGCTGCTCAAACAAAAATCATCAAAAAGCTGGGTGGCGGTATCCGTTTAGCCTTAGCTCAGTACTCTGAACTGGCGGCATTCGCTCAGTTCGCTTCTGACCTGGATGACGCGACTCGTGCGCAGTTAGACCACGGCCAGAAAGTTACTGAACTGATGAAACAGTTACAATACGCGCCAATGGGCGTGGCTGACATGGGTGTGTCTATTTTCGCTATCGAAAAAGGCTACATGAAAGACATCGAAGTTGCCAAAATCCTTGATTTTGAAGCCGCTTTAATTGCTTACATGCACTCAGAGCACGCAGCGTTTATGGCTGATCTGAACAAAACCGGTAACTACAACGACCAAATCGAAGCGACATTAAAAGGCGCTATTGAGAAGTTTAAAGCAACTCAGACTTGGTAAACATATCGGGTGCGGGCAACCGCACCCGGTCGTTGAAACTTTCGGAGATTAAGTCATGGCCGGCGCAAAAGAGATAAAAAGTAAGATCGGGAGTATTAATAATACTCGTAAGATCACCAGCGCAATGGAAAAGGTAGCAGTCAGCAAAATGCGCAGAGCGCAAGAGCGGGTTGCACATAGCCGTCCATACGCTGAAGGTATGCGCAAAGTGATCGGCAATATCGCAAACGGCAGCATTGAATACCGTCATCCGTATTTAACGGAACGTCCGGTAAAAAATGTCGGCTACATTGTGATATCGACAGACCGTGGCCTTTGCGGCGGCTTAAATACCAATGAGTTCAAACGTATTGCTCTGGACATGAAAAGCTGGAAAGAGCAGGGAGCCCAGGCTCAAATTGCGGTGATCGGCAACAAAGCTACAGCGTTTTTTAAACGTTTTGGCGGTAAAGTGCTGGCGCAACAATCTGGTGCTGGTGACACCCCACGTTTGGCTGATGTGATTGGTTCGGTCCGCGTAATGCTGAATGCATACGAGGAAGGCCGTATCGACCGCTTGTTCCTGGTCTACAACAAGTTTGTAAATACCATGAAACAAGAGCCAGTGATCGAACAACTCTTACCTTTGCCAAAAGCAGACGTAGCAGCGAAAAGCCATAGCTGGGATTACATTTACGAACCGGATCCAAAGGTGATTTTAGATAAATTACTGGACCGCTACGTAGAGTCTCAGGTGTACCAGGGTGTAGTTGAAAACGGCGCCAGCGAACAAGCTGCCCGTATGGTTGCGATGAAAGCCGCAACAGACAACGCTGGTAGCTTAATGGATGACCTGAAGTTGGTTTACAACAAAGCACGTCAAGCAGCTATTACCCAGGAACTGAGCGAAATCGTTGGTGGGGCCGCTGCTGTTTAAGGCTAAGGTTACAGAAATTAGAGGATTAAACATGAGTCAAGGTAAGGTAGTCCAAATCATTGGCGCCGTTGTGGATATCGACTTTCCACAAGAATCGGTACCTGGTATCTATGACGCGTTAAACGTAACAAGCGGCGACCTGGCTGGTTTAGTACTTGAAGTACAACAGCAGTTAGGCGGCGGTACTGTACGTACTATCGCGTTAGGTTCAACTGACGGTTTACGTCGTGGCGCTGAAGTGGCTAACACTGGCAAAGCCATCCACGTACCAGTAGGTAAAGCGACTTTAGGTCGTATCATGAACGTGTTAGGCGAGCCAATCGACGAAGCAGGTCCTATCGGTGAAGATGAGCGTATGCCTATCCACCGTGCCGCACCAAGCTACGAAGATCAAGCCGCTTCAAACGCTCTGTTAGAAACAGGCATCAAGGTTATCGACCTGGTATGTCCGTTTGCTAAAGGCGGTAAAGTTGGTCTGTTCGGTGGTGCCGGTGTTGGTAAAACCGTAAACATGATGGAACTGATCCGTAACATCGCAATCGAGCACAGTGGTTACTCTGTATTCGCCGGTGTAGGTGAGCGTACTCGTGAAGGTAACGACTTCTATCACGAAATGAATGATTCAAACGTACTGGACAAAGTATCACTGGTGTATGGCCAGATGAACGAGCCGCCAGGCAACCGTTTACGTGTAGCTTTAACAGGTCTGACTATGGCCGAGAAGTTCCGTGACGAAGGCCGTGACGTGCTGTTCTTCGTGGACAACATCTACCGTTACACACTGGCCGGTACTGAAGTATCTGCTCTGTTAGGCCGTATGCCATCTGCAGTAGGTTACCAGCCAACGCTGGCCGAAGAGATGGGTGTACTGCAAGAGCGTATCACTTCAACCAAAACTGGTTCTATCACATCTGTACAAGCGGTTTACGTACCAGCGGACGACTTAACTGACCCGTCACCAGCTACTACGTTCTCTCACTTAGATGCGACAGTTGTATTGTCTCGTAACATCGCTTCACTGGGTATTTACCCGGCCATCGATCCACTGGACTCTACTTCACGTCAGCTGGACCCGTTAGTGATCGGTAAAGAACACTACGATACAGCCCGTGGCGTGCAGTCAGTGCTGCAACGTTACAAAGAATTAAAAGACATCATCGCCATCTTAGGTATGGACGAATTGTCTGATGAAGACAGAACTGTGGTTTACCGTGCACGTAAAATCCAACGTTTCCTGTCTCAGCCATTCTTCGTTGCAGAAGTATTCACTGGTTCTCCAGGTAAATACGTTCCGTTGAAAGAAACTATCCGTGGTTTCAAAGGTATTCTGGACGGTGAGTTCGATCACATGCCAGAACAAGCCTTCTACATGGTTGGTTCTATCGACGAAGCCATCGAAAAAGCGAAGAAGCTGTAATCAACTACAGCTTTAGGAGAGCGATATGGCAATGACAGTACAACTGGATGTGGTAAGCGCCGAAGAGCGGATTTTTTCTGGTCTGGTGGAATCCATTCAGGTAACAGGCAGTGAAGGTGAGTTAGGTATTTTACCTGGTCACATTCCGCTTCTTACTGGAATCAAGCCTGGTATGGTTCGTATCGTCAAACAGTTTGGCGAAGAGCATCTGATTTATGTTGCTGGTGGTGTGCTGGAAGTTCAGCCTCACAGCATCACAGTGCTTGCCGACATTGCGGTACGGGCTGAAGATCTGGACGAGCAGGCTGCATTAGCCTCTCAGAAACGTGCGGAAGAAGCGATGCAACACGCAGGCGCTGACTTCAACTACGCAGAAGCGGCAGCTCAACTGGCTGAAGCTATTGCCCAGTTACGTTTAATTCAGAAACTTCGCAAAAAATAAGCGGATTACTGCATAGAAAAAAGCCACCTGCGGGTGGCTTTTTTATGTGGTGAAATTAACTAAAGGCCGAAGCCATCTGCACATAACTTACTATTGAAATTGTCACCTCACAGTACCTGCGGGTTGACTCTAAAACTCGCTGTAAAAATAAAGCTCTCCGTTACGTCTAGGGTTAAGGAGCATATAAATTACCAGACAGCCGCAATGCTGCTGATTTTATTAATCCAGAGCGATAAGAATCCCCTTTGTAGAGACCAAATTCATTACTCATTTGTCTACAGGCATCGCTGAATTTTTGTTCCTTTATAATGCGATCTACTGTCTCAGAGATTTGCTGCTCATTGTAAGAGTCTTCATTAAAGACAGTAGCCACTCCAATTTTTTCACAATAAAACGAGTTATCTACTGTTTCTCCTCCACTAGGAAATAAAAGCATGGGAATGGCATTTTCAAGTGCGGCAAGGACTGACGTTGTATGCCCAGCTGAGATAAATAAACTTGCATGAGAAACTACCGCTCTGATGGGTATATGGTTAGCCAGAAAAAAGTTGTCTGGTACTTCACCAACAAAGCCATCCATCCTGTTCACATCAGCTATCACTAAGTAGTCGGAAGCGCCAAATATTGACTTGATCAAACTCCAGAATCCTTTCATATAGAAAGTTCGTCCTTGATTTACATACAATACTTTTCGATCTCTATTCTTAGGAAGGTTAAGCCAATTTTCTAACATTTCTTCCGTATCACTCACTGCTTCTGGTTCCCATATACAAGAACCAAAGGCAACAGTTTTTTCAGGTATACCCCCTATTTTGCTCATTAGACCAGGAACGCTTCTCTGAAGCATCAAATCACCTGTAAACGGAATACGAGATAAATCATGGTTTACTTTTTGAAAGCCAAGACTAGCCCTTGATTTCATATAAGTATTAAACATATCTGTCGTACGCCACTTACAGTGGTCATGAATCTTTTTAGGAAGACTAAATATATTTACATCGTTGACCCATAAATATGAAAAAAAACCAAGAGTAACAACACGCAGGCCATATCTTTCAGCCGCCAGAATTGTGCCAAAAGATAAAGGAGAGGTTACAACTAAATCATAGCTAAAATTTGAAACTGCATATTCAACATACTTGATCTGGTTTGAAATATCCTCAAGATCACCAAAGCGTTTAATTAAAAATGCATCTTTATTTTCTTTATCATGCTCTATCCATCGGATTCCTTGTCCAAGAACAATCTCTTTGATGCTTTTACTGCCAATAAAATGGATGTCATATCCGAGTCGTTTGAAACTATTGGCCAGTCCTATCATCGGGTAAAGAAAGCCAAAACTGTCAAAAGTACAAATAAGAATTCTCATGGCGACTCCGGATTGTTGGTATTTAGACATAAATATCAGTCTAACCAAATTTTCCAAAGTCAAAACCTGTAGAAAGTAGCAGGTAAGCCAATCCTTTAAAGCTGCAGCTTAAATCCACAGTGCCTAGCCTATCTCCATCACTTTTCTAATTGTCGACTCGATAGTATTGAAAGCGGACGCAGTCAATGGAGCCTGGAGGTACTAAGCCGATTACCTGTCATATTTTGCAGGTTGACGATCAACCGAAAAACTATAAATCTTGTGGTTAATGGAACTTTGTGCCGATTATGTGAAATCTGTGTGTTGTTTTTTTAGGTAAATGGCAAAGGTCAGAATATAGCAAAGGTCAGGACGGAGTGACTTGTTTAATAAACAAAACACTCTATCCGTCTTGTATTAGAAAATAGTTCAAGTAGGTGCAGCATGGAAAATGTCATTCAGATTTTTAGATTATCTGACCAAAACGATCTGCCGGCTGATGGTGCAGTTTTAAAGGAACAGCCTTCATATGGTCCATCATTGAGTGCTCATCGAACAAGCCAATACACTATTTATGTCGACTTGCCGGATAACGATGAGGCTATGATTCTTGTTCATGGTTATCTGGGGCATAGAATATTGGTATCTAAAAAGGTGGCTGCATACCTAAGGAAACTTGAACTTAAGCGCCCGCCTCGCCCGTTGTACGGAGAGTGGCAAGATGATTTTGAGTTCCAGGGCGAGCCAGAAAAACCGACAGACGAAACCTTTCAGCAGCTTGTGCACTATGGTTTTTTAACAAAAAGAACAAGCGATGAGGAGTTGGCCTTCTTTAAACGTTATGTTGAGGTAAAGCGGCGTAAATCATCTATGAATATGCCTCGTTACCTTTTTATGCCCACCTATGATTGCAATCTGCGCTGCCCATATTGCTTTCAGGATCACATGAGAAAAGAACCGAGCTTTAAAAAATTCTTGAAGTTGATGGATAAGGAAACAGTGGATCGTATCTTTGCCAGTATGCCGCTGATTGAAGAAAAACATGGTTTTGAATTATCGGAAGAAAGACAGCACAGGCATATCTCGTTCTTTGGTGGTGAGCCGCTTTTAAAAGCGAACCGTGACATCATTAGTTACATTATGGATAAAGCGAAAACACTGAGTTCGGCCAGCTTTTCAGCAACAAGCAACGGCACTGAACTTGAGTTTTACCATGATTTGCTAGGTAAGGATGGCATCAGCGAAATTCAGATTACTTTAGATGGTAAACCTGAAGAGCATGATAAAAGGCGGATCTATCCGGATGGTTCAGGAAGTTTCGCTAAAATTGCCAGTAATATTGATTTAGCCTTGTCAAAAGGGGTTTTTATTAATGTTCGTGTCAATGTTGACTACGGAAACATTAATGATTTACCTGAATTATCTTCTTTCATTCATTCTAAAAAATGGCATGAAAAAGCCAATTTTGGTGCTTATCTGGCACCCATACATGCTCTTAATGACAATACTGATAAAGAGCAATGTATGACTACATTAAAGCTAAATAAAGAAATGGAGACGATGCGCGTCCAGCATCCGCAGACCGCATTGTTTTCAGTTGATGGCGACAAAATGAGAAATCAAGCCATAGGTATATTTAAGAATCCAGAGAAAGCATCCTCAGGTATTAAGACTAATTACTGCGCAGCACATGACAGAATGTATCTTTTTGATGCACTTGCGGACATTTATGCCTGTTGGGAAAAAACAGGAGATAAAAACATTCGAATTGGTACTGTTGATAAATATGCCGGGTTAATGTTTTTCAATGAGCAGGAAAAAAATTGGCGCTCAAGAAGTGTTGTATCAAATTCTGTTTGCTCACAATGTCGTTATGCTCTGCATTGTGGCGGCGGTTGTGCCGTTTATGCGTCAGAAAAGACCGGTACTTTGCATTCTAACTATTGTGATGGATACGGGAAAAGATTCAGAGCCAGTGTGGCAGAAGCATATATAAAAACCAGAGAAGATATGCTGGTTGTTTCGTAATGTTTTTGCATGACACAAACAATCCTATAACAAAATCTGGCTCAGTTAAACACGCAGATAGTTTTCTGAGTCGTTGTTAAACATCTTGTTGTAAAGACAAGTCGCAGAGTTTCTGCGGAACGTGGTCCAACTGGTTTAATAAAAAACCAAGTATCAATTTATTTATGAGGTTAAATATGACTGAATTTAAAGATCTGACTAAAAAGAAAGCTTCTGCTACTCCAGATGAGGTTTCACCTGAGTTGCTGGATGAAATATCAGGTGGTACGAATCCAGAGCAGGCTGACGATTCAGAATGTATCGGTTTCGCTTGTGGCAGCTATAAAGAAAACCAGCAGATTGAGTAAGGCATTTTGCTGGAAAATCTGAATTCGGAATAGGCTGCGTCACTGAATTTGCATCTTTTTTTACCTCTCTGTGTTGTTTTGTCTGGCTATAGCTCGCTGTGGCTAGACAAAGCACCAGCTGGTCCTAAGACATTTGTGTATTCGGTCAGAACATAGTTCGTTTTTAAGCGAGTTAATTATGCTGGGTTCAGGTTAAAAGGCAGGGCGCGAGCAGCCCTGCCTCGTTCAATGATAAATATATGGGTCCTTTGCATCATTAACACTTAAAGAAACTAGGGGCTCAAGCTGAGGTTTGGCCTGATAACCAGAACAGGTATCCATTGAACTACTTTAGAGCTGGAGATAACGACCTGTGTTATTGGAGGCATAAATGCCACTTAGATGGCCCGATGTGCAGATGATTACCTGCCATATTTTGTTTGTATGTATAGCCCTCAGTGTCTTGCCTCTAACAGCGCAAGAAGAGGCCGGCCAGACATCAGATCAGTTGCTATTTGATTACCAGCGCCTGATGAAAAGTGTCGGACCAGATTTGATGCGGTTATCGCCGGATCGACAGTGGCTTGTTCTGGCAAATGGTAACAAGTACCCATCCATTAACGACGAAAGTAATTCGGAGCGAATAGAGTTCTTAGGCCGAGAGTTTTACCTGGATCGACCCTTGGAAGCCAGCAACACTCTAATCAACACAGTACAATTAATTCATATCAGTACCGGTCATAGCAAAGACTTGTCACTGCCAGAGCAGACAGTTCGTGATGTGCGTTGGGCCCCCGACTCTGAAAGCTTTGCTTTAATTGGCGTGAGTGACAAAGTGCTGGATATCTGGCGCTTTGATATATCTCAGCAAAAGCTTGAGCCTTGGTCGGATATTGGGGTATCAGGACAATTAGATTCTCCTTCCATCGTATGGATGCCTGATAGCCAGAGCATCATTCTTCGGCACAGCCGCATGCTTTCTATCAATGCAGCAAAACCGCCAGCTGCTACGCTGCAAAGTTCGGAGAGTCAGTCAGTTCAGACGCGGATCTATCGAAATACACTTGATACGGAGTTAGCCCGACAGAACTTTAAAGCGTTGCTGAGTCAACAAGCTGTTCTGCTGCATAAAAATGGGGAAGTACGCTCCTTGACGTCAAAGCTTTTATTGGAGGCCATCAGTGTTTCCCCGAATGGGCGGTATCTACTGGTTCAGCATCTTGCGGATGAAGTACAACCTGGGATCCGCATCAATCGGTTGGCTCGAGAGTATCAGGTTGTCGACATTTTAACCGGAGAGGTAAAAGCAGTCTTGCCAAAGCTGCTGACGGATCGACAGCGGGCAAGGGAGCCAGATGCTGCCGCCGAAGGCGCTCGTCTTGTGCAGTGGCGGCCGGATCAACCTGCTACAGTGATTTGGGTGGAGAGCGTTGAACCGCAGGGGAATAAAGTTGATGCAAGATATCGTGATGCCGTGATGTCTTTTGAAGCTCCATTTACAAAAGGAGCAACAGAACTTTTTAAAACAAACTGGCGTTTACATCAATTCTATCTGACAAAGGAAGGTCGGCTTGTGTATAGCGATTTTCATGCAGGTCAAAAGCAACTTAGGTACTGGAGCCTGCAACTTAACACAGCAGAGCAGAAAGAAAGTCTATTGACTCAATACGATTACACCAATCTTGCTGAATTCCCCGGCGATCTGCTTACCCAGTTGTTACCGGATGGAAGAATTGAACTCATCAGTAATCAGCGGCAGGAGGTGTATTTTCAAGCTGAGGGCCAGCATCGCTGGGGGGATGGGGTTTATGTGGTCAGGCAAGGCATAAAGGCGTCTGAACAGAGCGTTGCTTTTAAAAACGACAGCACTGATCAACAAAGAACACCCGTTTATCTCAGAATAACGGGCGAGAAAGAATGGCTGATGCTTGTTGCCGAGACGCCTGAGAGAGCTCCATCTTTGCAAATACACCATAACAACGACGACGAAAAACCTTTATATGATTGGCATTCCGATGATTTGGTTTCAGCGCCAAAGCCTGTATTACTGGAATTTAAACGTGGTGACGGTGTGCAGTTGTACAGTCAGCTGTATCTGCCGAAAAAGCAGAATGATGAGTTGTTACCCGCAGTGATTTGGCTATACCCTCGTGAGTATCATAGTCATCAGCAACAAGCAAAACCATCACAACACTTTGGATTTCAGCTTCTTGATCCGCAAGGACCTCAGATTGCACTACTAGATGGCTATGCGGTTGTGGATGCAAGTCAGATCCCTATAGTCCGCCAGGACGGGCAAGAACCAAATGATACTTTTATGCAGCAGCAGCAACTGAACATGTCGTCTTTGATTAAAACCCTGGAACAGACTGGCCGTATTGATACTACCCGGCTGGTATTGATGGGACACTCTTATGGTGCTTTTAGTGTTTTAAGCTTGCTGACAGAACGTACTAATTTTCGCTGTGCAATAGCACGAAGTGGTGCTTACAATCGATCGCTGACGCCTTTGGGTTTTCAGGGAGAAAAACGAACCTTGTGGCAGGTACCTGATTTGTATCAGCAACTATCCCCATTTTTCCATGCGGATAAGATAAAAACCCCTGTATTGCTGATCCACGGTTTGGCTGATGAAAACCCTGGTACAGCTCCATTACAATCTGAAATGATGTTTCAGGCATTACAAGCGCATCACGTGCCTGCCAAGTTGTTATTACTGAATAAAGAACGGCATGCCTACCGTTATAAAGAAACCATCCAACAAATGCTTGTAGCTCAGTCGGCTTGGTTACGGCAGTGTGCACAAGCTAACTAACCAGCAATCAGCTAGAAAACAGGCAACTCCTTTGCCTTACTCTGTTTCACCGCCGTTTTCTAAGCTATGTAGCAGACCGCCCTAAACGACGTAAAACTCTGAATATAAACTAAACTTTTACAATTTTACCTACTACGGATAATTCCCTTGCCCTGTAAGTTTTTACAGACAATAATGCCATTAGGTTTTTTGTGGCTATTTTGGGTGTATGTCTAAGGTTATTCTTGGTGAGTTTATTTTCGATACCAGTAGCAACTTTTTGTTTTCTGGCGAAAAAGAGTTAGAAGCCGAACCTCAGGTATTGGAGCTGCTTGCTTACTTGTATTTGCATCGGGATCGTTACATCAGCCTGCAGGAATTACATGAACATGTCTGGTCTGGTCGTGTAGTCAGTGATACTGCTGTCAGAGGAACGATCAAAAAACTCAGAAACCTATTTGACGATACGAATGTCGCTGACCCCAAATACATTAAATCACTGTCAAAACGTGGCTATAAGTTGGTTTGCTATATCAGTGAATATACGGATTTTGTCAGCCCAGAACATCCGAAGTTGATCGCTACTACTATGATAGAGGGGATGGCTGAAGTGTCAGGTGGTTATACCGCAAGGCCGGAACAGCTCGAGCCTATTGCTTTTCAGCCCGCCAAAATCCTCACTATAGCTTGCTTTGTTGTTTTTGGTGTTTTGATCCTTCTCTTATTGTTTGTTTCTCCAAGAGGAAAACCTGAATCTGATATTTCTGAGCTTTGGCATCTACCCAGTCAGGTGATTACGACCATATCTGGCGAGAAAAAGGGGCTGACAGTCTCTCCGGATGGGCGATACCTTGCTTTTATTGGTCGTTTAAACCAGAGTGAACCTTGGCAAATTTATCTGAAAAACCGCAAAACCAAAGATATTCACCTTTTGTCTACCAGTGCACAGCAACCATCAATGCTGGAGTTTAATAATGACAACTCACTTTTTGTTGTCGATGAAGTGGTGGGCAACTCTTCGGTCTATCTTTTAGTGCTCGATGAGAATAAGCGCGTTGTAAGCGAACAGCCTCTTGTCAACTTTTTCATGATTTTCCGGGTAAGCCCTGGTCAACAACAGGGAGAGTGGTTTATTAATGCAATGGACGCAGAGCAAGGAACAGCCATGCTATACCGCTGGCAAAGTCAGTCAAATACTTTAGAACGGGTGCAAGCTCGCAGCAGCGCTCTGGATCACATTTATCATTCAGTACATTCCCCGGATGGTCAGTGGCTAGCAAGTGCTATTTTGCGCAGTGGTCAGGAATATTGGCTGGAAATTCAAGAGGTAAGATCGCAGCGTACAGTGTATTCAAAAGCCACACAGGCCCGTGTTGGTCGATTGGAATGGCTGAACGGTAATTCGTTGATGAAACTGGATGAACAGCAACTTAGTGTCGTTAGCTTATCGTCGGGCAGTGAACAGATTTTGTTGGAGCAGGGCGAAGATCTGATTACGGATTTCTCAATTGCCAATTCAGATAACAGACTGTATTTACTGCGTAATTCAGATGCTGTTGAGCCAGTATTTCGTGAGCTGATTCTTACCCCTGAATTGTCCGAAGGACGGATTGTTAACGCCGTCAGTGGGACGCTCATGATGAGTTATGCTGAACATGACCATATCTATTATGCAGTTGTCAGTGATCAGAATAAACGTATGCTGGTGAAGTATGATCAAAGCAGTGGTAATAAAGAAACTCTTTTTAGCACCCATAAGAAGCTCGAGTTACTGGATATTCATCCTGAACAGGGGATCTTGTTATTACATGTGGGAGAGCAACTGCTAGTGGTGAATGTATCCAAAAGTTCTGTGGAGATCGTATCTTCATCGAAAAGTCTTCTGGACAGCCAGGCTGCGTTTTCATCGGATGGTCAAAGTGTCTATTTTGGCCAATTGATCGTGGGAGATTGGGAATTGCATCAATTTGACCGTGCTAGTCAGCGTAGCAAAAGACTCGCGATAGGCTATAGGTCTGCCAGAGAATACAGCCATGGCTTTATTGCTGTGACTGAAAACGGTGCGTTACATCAGTTAGACACCGGGTTTCGTCAGGTTCATGCTCTCGGATATAGCATTAATACCGAATTTATTAGTCGCTGGTATGTCAAAAATCAGTCCTTGATTTGGAGCGATTTTGATTTTGTATCTACGTGGTTAAATCAACTGGATTTTGTCAGTGGCGAGTTTCGTCAAGCCAGTTTTCCTTACGAAAAAATGCGACCTCGTTTTGCGATTAATCAAAATGGGAGTCGTGTGCTTTACAGTAGTAGAGGGACACGAATGACAAGTCTTAGTGGCATTGATTTATCCGGTTACCTTATAAAGTAGTGATAAATTAACCACAGTAAAATTAGATTCTCGTTATTTCACCCGCACGGTTTCCCATTCAAAATTTCCCTGACTTAACTACTATTAAAGGGGAATTTCATGAAAGTTATTATCATTGCGCTCGTACTCATATTTCCTTCAGCATTGATGGCTGAGAGTAAGTCTGAGAGTGAAACTGTTTCGCCATTGTCCTGGTGTAAATTGACCAGTAGCTGTGAAATTGATTAATGGTTCAGGGAGGCGCTATGAGTTTCTTTGAGCAAACTTTGGCTGAACTGGATCAGGTAGAAACACTGATCCAGTTAGAACGTTATTTGATTCAATTCTCAGAACTGCCTCATATAGACTGGTGTTGCTTTATTGTTCATCGAGACAGCACCGCCTATATAGGATCATTGCCAGATGGACTCAAACAAAAGCTTACCTTACCAGCACTTAAACAGGTATGCCTGCATTGTTATAAACCATCCTGGTCCGGCTCAAAGAAATTGACCAAAGTAACGTTGCCACAAGCCAGCCTGCTGATCCCTATTGTCACTTCCCGTCCAGATCATGCATGTCTGATTCTGGGGTTTACCAGTCAAAACGTTGAGCCAAAGTTTGCCGAGAAACTGGGTTGGTTTTGGCAAATTGTAGCCACTTACGTTTACGACACTTATCGACGTTTAAATGAAAAAGAATCTGACGTTGAAGTACGTCTGACTCCTCGTGAGCTTGAATGTATTCACTGGGCTGCTCATGGCAAAACCTCATGGGAAATCAGCCGGATTCTCAGTATTACAGAGCGGACTGTGAATTTTCATCTGACTAACAGTATGCAAAAAACAGGTAGCGCAAACAGGCAACAACTCATTCATAACTACATGAATACTATATGATTTTTCATGGTTATTTTTTGGTGATAAAAAAAGAACAGCGCAGTGATGGTGATATCTAGTGGTTCGCATCCATAGTCTGACTGGCAAAACTTGTATACGAGGTGCAGCATGAAAAATTATATAGCTTTGGACGAGCCTCTAGCCGCAACCGTCACAGCAGAAGGCTTCATTGAAGTCACTGCTTTGGATGAGCTGGATAAGATTGTGGGGGGGTTGCTGAATCCGGACGATGTTTACATTGAACTGAATGATGAACCTGCAAAATTTTAGTCACAACATAAATGCTTTGCGCACTCAGACAGTTGTAATGTCTGAGTGGGTCACCGAATGGCTGATGATGTCAATGATTGGCCCAAACGTGGCGGTATTGAATGCATTAGAAGGCTTATGATGTCTTATCTGAAATTATTTCGTAAAGAGGCATTGCGCCATCAGTACCAAACGCAAGAGTTTGGCAAATCTGTTATTCAGCAGTCACATATGCTGGATAAGTCGATAGTCATTATGTTTATTGCTTTTGGTCTGCTGATTTTTTTCGCTTTGGTCTTTCCCTTTGTCAGTCGTGAGCAGTTAAACTTGGAAGCTCATGAATCAAACTATTTTCCTATTGTTTCTCCTGTACCTGTGGTTGTGGAACGTCATTTGAATATGGATGGCAGTCGCATAAATCGTGAACAAGTGATAGTGCAAGTACGCTCTTTCGATTCTAAAAGCCAGCTTGAGCAAGTTGATTTGTTAAAAAGTAGTGAGTCTGGTACCTACTTTGCGATGGTGAACTCAGGCTCTACTGCCCTGGCTTTTCAAACCATTGCCAAAGTATTGCGAATTAATGACGATCATTTGTTTTTTTTCTCGTTAACAGGAACTAAGCCTAATCAGATACAACCCGGGCAAGTTGTAAATCTGCGGGCCGGGTCACTGTGGGCCAGGGGAAAAGTTCACTCTGTTATCGGACCTTTTCAGCAAGGCAGAATTAATGTGGGGATACAGCTTCAGCTACCTTATGAGCCTAGCGTGCTTCATCCATCCGCAGACGTTCGGCTTGAGCTCAATGTGAAGCGTAATAACTTCTTTGCACTGATCAAGGAGGGCTAGTTATGCTTATTTCTGATTATATTCAATTCAGAAGCCAGCAACTGCCAGTTTATCTGCAAAGTGAAGTGGCTGAGTGTGGAATTACCTGTATTGCCATGGTGGCTTGCTACCATGGATTTAAAACGAATATGCTCGCTATGCGGCAGAAATACCCAGCTGGTTTACATGGGGTTACGGTAAAACAAATCGTTAATATTGCCGATGAATTAGGCCTGTCTGCACGAGTACTGAAACTTGATCTCGGGCAACTGGCAAAAGTCAAAAAGCCGGCAATTCTGCACTGGAACTTTAATCACTTTGTCACGCTTGCGAAAGTGAGCAGCAAAGGGATCACTATTCATGATCCGGCAAAAGGACGCTTAAATCTGGATTGGAATCAGGTCTCTGAATCCTTCACTGGTATAGTCATTGAACTGGTCCCATCGAGTGATTTTGCGCGCAAAGATGAACGGATTCGTATACCGCTGCGCCACTTTATAGGTAAAGTGGATGGCTTGTGGGCATCGCTCGGAAAAATTCTGGTCATTGCGCTGTTGTTGCAGGGGTTATTACTGATATCTCCCTATTACATTCGGGTTGTTATAGATAAAGGGATTAACTCAGGCCAAACCAGTATGCTCTGGTCGGTTTTTATCGGTTTTTCATTGGTGTTGATGTTGTCTGTGTTGGCCCAGGTTATTCGTTCGGCCGCCATAATGTATTTGGATAAGAACCTGAGCTTTCAGGTCAAAGCCAATATTCAACGCCATCTTTTGCATTTGCCGCTCAGTTTTTTTGAAAGTCGCCATGTAGGGGATATCAAGTCCAGATTCGAAGCATTTAATGAAGTTCAGCGCATGATTAGCAGAGGCTTTATTACGGCTATAGTCGATGGACTATTGAGCATCACAACTCTGACCATCATGTTTTACTACAACAAGACTCTCGCACTGGTTTCGGTTGGCTTTCTGGTTGCACTGTATTTGATTAGATTTTTCCTGACCAACAAAGAAAATGAGCACCTGGAGCAGCAGCTTAGTAAACACGCCAAGGAAAATAGCCATTTTATTGAAACTATTCGGGCCATTATGCCGATAAAAAGCTTTGCGAAAGAAAATAACCGTCTATCAAGTTGGATGAACCTTTATGCCGATACACTAAATTCCAGTATCCAACGAGAGAAAGTCACCATTGCCAGTGATGTTACCCAGAACGCACTTGGCCGAATTGAATATTTGATTATTGTGATGATTAGCGCCTCTTTTATTATTGAAGGAGCGCTTAGCCTGGGTATGTTTCTGGCCTATTTGGCCTACCGCCAGCAATTTGCTGATAGTGCCCAGTCTTTAGTTGATAACATCTTCCGTTTTCGGATTGCGGGCACCTATTTGCGTCGTATGTCCGATATCGTTATGCAGGTGCCGGAACAGGATCAAGTCAGAGTAGCGCTGAAATCAGAACAGATAATTGGTGCTCTGGAAGTGCGAAATCTGCATTTTCGTTACAGCGACAGTACCCCCTGGCTGTATCAGGCGCTCAGTTTTAGGGTGGAGGCTGGTGAGTCCGTTGCGATAATTGGGCGCTCAGGTTTAGGTAAATCCACACTGTTAAAAATCATGACTGGATTAATACAGCCACAGCAAGGCGACTTGTTGCTGGATGGCATGCCAGTTAAATCATTAGGGTTCCGCCAATTTCGCCAATGCTGTGCAACAGTGATGCAAAATGACCAACTGCTCAACGGTTCTTTACTGGAAAACATCACTTTTTTTGAGCCTTCCCCCAATCTTGAGTTAGTGAAAGAAGCTCTTAAAGGTGCTGCAATCTGGGATGAAATACAGGCTATGCCCATGGGCTTACATACTCAGGTGGGGGATCTGGGAAGTGCGCTATCTGGCGGGCAAAAACAGCGCATCCTGTTGGCTCGTGCATTTTATACCCAACCCAGAATTTTATTCTTGGATGAAGCTACTAGCCATCTGGATAGCGTGAGCGAACAACGTGTAAATCAGTACCTGAAACAAAAAAACATGACGCGTATCAGTGTTGCGCACCGCAAAGAGACTATTGCGGCGGCAGATCGGGTTATTGATTTAACCGAGTTGATTGCCACTATGGCAAGAGCATGAAGATAGGATGAATTATGAAAAAAAATCTGAGCACACTGGTTTATAGTGCCATTGGGCTGATATCGGTACTGCTTTTAATCAGCGGTTGGAGTATTGGTTTTGCTGGAGGCATGCAATACATGAGTTTGTCGTCTGTCAGCATTGCTACAGTACAAAGCGGCGACTTTACCCAAAGGGTTACTGGCTATGGCATTTTGCAGTCGCAGAACCAACGTATGATCACTGCCAGCAGCGCAGCGACGGTGGATGAAATCAAGTTGCGCCCTGGTGCGGTCGTTGAGCCTGATAGCATTATTCTGACGTTAAAAAACCCGACACTGGAAATAGCTGTGCAACAGGCTATGGCCAATGTTCACAATAAAAAAACCAACGGTCGTAAACTGTCATTGGAACAGCAACGCGAACTATTGGATCAGCGTTCACGTTTGTCCGAATTTAAATCTGAAGCTGAACTTGCTGGGCTACAAGTCGAGGCTGAAGCGCCGCTGGCTGACGCAGGTATTATTTCGGCAATGGATGCCAGACGCAGTAGAGCCAAAGCTGAGCAACTGAAAGAACGTTACCAATTAGAGCAACAAAAGTTTGATACCTTGCAAGAAGTGCATCAGGAACATTTGCTGATCCTGCAAGAAGAAATTCAACAAGCTGAAGCTGAGTTTAGTAATGCCACTTACCAACAGCAGCTGCTTGTGGTGCGAGCAGGGCTTGCTGGCGTGTTACAACGCTTACCTGTCAGTTTGGGACAGAGTGTAAATATTGGTGAAGAACTGGCACTGGTTGGCAGCTTATCGCCGCTTATCGCGGAAGTGAAAGTACCACAAATGCAAGTACGTTTATTACAGCCAGGAGCTGGTGCCGAAGTGGATACCCGGCATGGCATTGTGACCGGGCAGGTATTGCGGATTGATCCGGTGGTCGTAGATGGTGCAGTTCAGGTAGATATTCTATTACCGGAAAATTTAAGTGCGGATATCCGCCCTATGCAGATGGTGGATGCCCGGATCCGTGGACAAAGCCGTGGGCAGGTAAACTTTGTCGACCGGCCAGTTGGAGTGGCTGAGGATGCGGAAATAGAGTTATTTAAGGTAGATACTTTTCAAGTTGCAACTAAGGTGCCTGTGCAGTTTGGCAAGGCCTCTGGTCAGCAAATCGAAGTGATATCGGGCTTGGCGCCCGGTGACCGTATTATTGTCAGTGACCTTCAGATTGAAAACTCTGTTGCGCAACTAAAATTGACTCAATAAGGATTGAAATGATGAAAACCGATGTACTTAAAGTCAAACACCTTAAAAAAAGCTTTCAATCTGGTCAGCAGCAGCAAACAGTGCTTAACGGTGTTAGTTTTAGTGTGCATGAAGGCGAATATGTCGCTATTTGTGGTCCGTCTGGTTGCGGCAAATCGACCTTATTGAATATTTTAGGTTTACTTGATACCGCCGATAGCGGTGAATACTATATCGACGGCTTACTGGTCTCTGATATGAACGCCGAGCAGCGGGCACAGATGCGTAGTCGCCGCATTGGTTTTGTATTCCAGGCTTTTAACCTGATAGACGAATACACTGTGCTGGATAATGTCGCCTTGCCGCTCAAATATCGAGGGGATAGCCTCAAACAGCGTCAGGCAAGGGCGCTACAGTGTCTGGAAAAAGTTGGCTTATCCGATAAAGCTGCTCTTTTCCCCAATCAATTGTCAGGCGGACAACAGCAGCGGGTGTCCATAGCTCGGGCTCTTGCCGCTGATTCGGGTATTATGCTGGTCGACGAGCCAACCGGTAACCTTGATTCAAAAAATGGCGATGCGGTGATGGCTTTGCTGGCCGAATTGCATGCTCAGGGAACCACCATTTGTCTGGTCACGCATGACCCGCGTTATGCCACTATGGCACATCGGCAAATTCATTTACTGGATGGCCAGGTAGTTTCGGCAGAACAGCTGGAGCAGGTTGCAT
Source organism: Rheinheimera sp. 1928-s (assembly GCF_029269265.1). Taxonomy (GTDB): domain Bacteria; phylum Pseudomonadota; class Gammaproteobacteria; order Enterobacterales; family Alteromonadaceae; genus Pararheinheimera. Next base: position 521,726 of record NZ_JARIXP010000003.1, on the reverse strand, counting down.
GAATTGGCAAATGATCTGGCGTACTATCTACCATGCCCGGCAATACTATATCACTGTGGTACTGAGCCTGGTGTTCACTCTAACTTTACTGTTTAGTGTGTTGAGTCTGGTTAACATCACCTTCTTTGCGTCTCTACCTTATAAAAAAGATACTGAACTTTATTATATAGGTGGCGAGTTGAATTATCAGGGAGCCTTGCATCAACAAACTCATATTCAGGGATTGTTTGATTTGCAGCAAAAAAGTCAGTTGCTGGAACAGATGGCCGTATATTTTGGCCTTCAAACAGAGTACCAACTGGTAGATTTACCGCAGCGGCCCGAGGTTCAGGTGCTTTTGGGGGCCCATAATATTTTTGAAGTTATGGGGGTTGAACCATTAGTAGGCAGGCTATTTAATGAGCAGGAACAGGTGGGGAATAAGCAACCCTCGGCGATACTAAGTCAGGCGGTATGGCAACAGTATTATCAAGGCCGCAGTGATATTGTCGGACAGAGTATTCAGCTCAATCAGCGTCAATTTACGGTAATCGGGGTACTTAAGCAGGAGTTGGAATTACCTGGCTTTCATGAAGCTCATCAAGCGATCTGGCTACCTTTGGATATGGATGAGACAGTTAATATTCGTGGCATTGACGGCTACAACGCAAACTTTTCCGCTTTGGGCCGCTTAAAAACCGGTGTGAACCAGCAACAAGCCACTACTGAAGTCTCGAAACTAATGAAGCAGGCGTCGGCCGAACGTCATCCGGATTTACAGCATATGTTTGATTATAGCGGCAAGGCAGTGCCGTTACGTCAGCAAATTCAGGGCGATTCTGGTCGTCTGGTATTGATGCTGTTGGCCGGTGTATCACTACTCACCCTGATTGCTTTGGTCAATTTATGTAGTATGCAATTGGCTAGAGCAGTAAAGCGGTTGCAGCCACTGGCAGTCTGCTATGCCTTTGGTGCTAGTAAAAAACAAATGTTTTATCAGGTGTTTCGCCATAATGCGACTTTGTTAGCCGGCGCAGGCATAGTTTCACTGTTACTGACATCGTTGAGCTTTGGTGTGATTACCGAGGTTGCTGCAGAGCAACTACCGCGGCTTAGCGTACTGCGGATAGATGGTTTTATGTTATTTCTCACCATCCTAGTGTTGCTGGGTATTGCGTTGCTGTTTAGCTGGATTGAGCTCAGCGGAGTGCGGGAGAGGCAGCTAATGGCTAGTTTGCAAAGCAGTGGTAAAGGCGCTGGGAAACAGCTGCGTCAGGGAACAGCTCACAGTTTAATTGGTGTGCAGTTGTTGTTATCTCTGTTGGTATTGCTGGCAACTGTACACGTATTTGCAGCTGCCTGGTCTGAAGCTAGTCGTCCAACCGGATTGAATTCCACAGACCTTTGGTCTTTGACGGTGAATTATGCAGATGTAGACAATAGTGAGCAGCAACAAAATTACCATCGAGCATTATTGCAAAGTCTGGCCGCCTTACCACAAGTGCAACAGGTGACGCCTGTTTCTGAACCAAGGGTACCAAGGGTACGCAATCAGGACAGGATCAGTAATACACAAGGAGAGGTGATCTCTGCAGCACGACAAATTGGAGTGTTGCCAGGATACTTTCAATTGTATGGATTAGAGCTTTCGGGGCAGGACTTTAGCGCTGAGCAGGTCGGGCTGGAGCATCATCCTGTGATCGTAAACCAGCGCTTGGCTGATCGCATCGCCCGATTGAACGGAAAACCCGCTTTGGGGCAAAGCATAGCTTTGAGTGACAACAGCATACAGCGGCAAATTATAGGCGTGGTGGCTAATACTAACTTTCCTGGAGCCCCCGATTTTGAAGTTGATGAAGTGTTTTACCCGGTTGAAAACAATGGCCGTCGTGAATACAGTTATTTGCTGAAGCTAAGCCCGGGAGCCGTACTGACTGATACCGCCGTGCTGGAGCTGTTGCGACAGCAAGACCCAAGGCTGGATTTGCAGGAGTTGACCACGTTAAAGGCCGCATTTGCCCATTTTTCACTGGCCCACCGCTTGGCTGCTGCGTTATCGGCCATCTTGGCCCTGATGAGTTTACTCACTGTGCTGGCTGGAGTGGCAGGTATTGTTAGCTATCTGGTGCAGGCACGTCGCTATCAGTTGGGTGTAGAGATGGCGATGGGGGCCAGTATCAATCAGTTGCTACGTGATAACTTGCTAAAGCTAGTCCAACCGCTGGCGGCGGCGCTGCTACTGGGGTTTTCTTGCTTTTATTTTGTAACAGGAATAAGCCGGATTCAGCCTGAGCTAATGTATCAAGCTGACTGGCGGCTGGTTTTTGCGGTTTTGCTGCTGCTGGCCTTTGCCACCCTGCTGTGTAGCTTTGTGCCATTGCGAAGGGTGTTGTTGGGTGATCCGATCAAAGCTTTGCGTAATGAGTAATACCCTATGCTAGGCTTTTCTACTGGCTTGTCACCAGGTATCGTTAAACGACACAACAATCACAATTAGACACTAAAAAGCCCAGGATGTGTGGCTGCATGCAATAGCTACAGCCCTTTAAGAAAGATAAGTATCAGCGCTTGGGTTTCCACTGAATAAATTCCAGCGCCAGCTCTGGCGTGACAAAGACTGTGGCGTAAAGCTGGTCTGGATTATGTGGATCAGGGTGTATTGCCAATAACTGATAAGGCAGTTGGCTGCTTTGTGTTTCGCCTGTGACTATATCATGCAGTTCCAGATGCCCTAGCATACCAAAACGGTATTGCTTCTGACCCTGCAACAACCAAAGCGCCATAAAGTTAGTGTCTGCGTTGGTCTTGAGTTCGATGTCATTTTTACCGCCATCAACATAACGTAACAGCTTGCCATCACGGTGATAGTGCAATTGGCCTTGGGCATCGAACTGTGCAAAAGTTCCGGCTGAAAACGTCAATTGAGTTAACTCGTTGCTGACTAAATCCAGTTGCCATAGATTCTGGCTATTGCCTTGCAGCCGGGTTAGCACCAAACCGCTATTATCCGGTAGCCAAACCGCCTGACCAACATCATTACTTTCCAGTTTGTTGATCAATTGCTGGCGCTGCGTATCGTATAAATGCAAATTGCCCTGTTTATTAAAGGCTATATAGCGACCATCACCTGACCAATTGATACCGCTAAGCCGTTTGTCATCAGGCGTAAGTTCAGTCAATTGAACATTTTGCCCCTTGTTGTTCATCCATAGCTGCCAACTGCCTGTCCAATTGGCAGAAAAAGCATAGCTGCTGCTATCTATAGGGGATACCGCCAAATCTGCCGTGCTACCCTCGGTATCACTGAGCACGGTGATTTTCCGCTTCGCCGCGTTGAAAGGCTGTTCAATTTTAATAAGTTGCATCGCATTTTGCGAGGCGCTGCCTGCAGTGAAGCTGGAGATATAGGCCTGATCTTCAGCAAGCAGAGTTAACTCGCCTACGATAACGCCTTCAGGAAACTTCAACAGGCTCTTTGTTTTATCTGCCACCTTTAGCTGCAATATGCCATCACCACCGGGCAAAATCAGACTGGACTGATCGTTGCTCCAATCTAACCCAAGCAGGATCAGTGGAAAAGGCAGACTGGCTAGTCTGGTATGTTCCCTGCTGCTTGGATCATATATATAGATATCAGGCTTGTTCGATTCAGGCATCAGTATATACGCAAGTTTACTGCCATCAGCAGACAACGCCAGCATAGTGACGCCAAGGCCTGCGGAAGGTGCTGCTAATAAAGTTTGTACCGCACCAGTGGTCAGATTTTCTGCCAGCAGCGCGTTGCTGGAATATAAGCCGCCACTGCCTTTGCTGTAATACAGCCATTGTCCATCTGCACTTTGTTGTGCTGTACCAAAGTTCAAGCCTGCACAAGAGGTTAATGTTTTGACCTGATACTGAGGATACTTGCTGAAATCATAATTCTGGTATTCACAGCGTTGACCATCTTTACTTATCGCCTGAACCAACAGATTACGGCTCAATGGTTGCCAGGTTTGAATGCTGTACAAACTATTATTGCCTTCAATCACCACTTCCTGCAGTGCGCTGCCTGTGCCCATACCCAGTTTGCGTACAATGGCACGCACAGTGCCGTCTGGCTGTGAGTGACTATAAGCCAATAGTTGCTTATCCGCGGACAATAAAGGTCTTGATTCAATGCCTTTAAACCAGGTTATTTTTTGCCTCGTGACAATATCCATCTGCAGAACCTGGGGTTTGTCATCCAGCTTTGAATTTTTACTGAGGGAAGCGGGCTTTTGGCTCGAAAAATAATAAACAGCTGCTGTGCCTACAAGCAGCAGGGTTGCTAGTGCAACTAACCAAAGGGGGATGCTACGTTTGTACTGAGTGGAGCCGGCACTGGTCTTTGGTTTTTCGTCAGCAGATGGCTCAATCGGCGCATCGGGCTGATGAGGCAGTTGTAAACTATAACCTTTACGATGATGGGTTTTTATAAGCGACTGGGGCACATCAGGATGCTGCAAGGCTTTACGAAGTTCTGACATAGCACGATTTATCGCGTTGTCATCCACATAACTTTGTTGCCATATAGCGTCAACAAGCTGTTGGCGGGAAATTATTTTGCCGGGATGTTCAATAAAATAATGCAGTAGCTTTGACAACAGAGGTTCCAGCTCTATCCGTTGAGCCTTATCACGAATGCTGTAATCGCCTGGTGTAAAAGTCCATGGTCCCAGCTGCATCTTATCCATCTGTTAATTATTCTTCCATTTTTTAACCAGTTGTAACTTTAACAGATGTCGCTATCGATTCAAGTGAAATAAAACTGGTCTGAATATACCTTATTTTTTCGCCATAAGGTTTTCATAAGGTTTGGTTATTCCCATTAAAAACAATGGTTTATTTTTATTTTCCTTACCAATAAATTGCTTAGGTTCTGATAAGCGACTTTTCCTCACTCGTTGGCTAGATTGAGCTCAACAACCAGGCGGACAAGCAGTGAATCCGTTGTTGCCAACACACTAAATGCAATTTACTGAACAAGACTTACTGAACCAATAGAAGGAATGTCAAAATGAAAACACTGAAACAAGCAAGCGTTCGTATCCTTATTGTTGCCACTTTATTCACCAGCACCGCAGCACTGTCAGAAGAAGCTAAACCAAAGTCGGAAGTGGTTCAGCCAAAAACGGAAGTTGTTGTAACTACCAAACCTGTGACCGATGTGCTGATGCAAGAGTTGAGACAGCAATTAAGCCTTAATATTAAACATCAGGTGAATACGGCCCTGAACCATTCAGTCGAGCTGATCAAAGATTCACTGCGCTAATGATGAAAGGCGTGACTATCAGCCTATAAAAGCTAAATGTACAACTACAACATCAGGACTATCACAATGAAATTAACAACGCTATTTAAAGCAAGCTTTGCAGCTTTATTACTGACCACAGCCTTGGCTTCTGCCTCTGCTGTGGCTGAAACCTCCGTCTGGAAAGTGAGTAAAGGTGACGATTATTTGTATATAGGTGGCACTGTGCACCTGTTACCTGAATCGGCTTTCCCTTTGCCTGGCGAATTTGGTAAGGCTTATGCCGATACGGATACTCTGGTGCTGGAAGCAAAAATACCTGCTGCTACAGATACTGAATTGCAAGCTGCAATGCTAAAAGCCATGTCGTACAACGACAACCGCAGCTTGTCTAAGGTGTTGTCACCTGAAGTGTACAAGCAGGTAAGCGACTATTTCGCCCCTTACGGTGTGCAACTGCAACAGTTGGATGGTTATAAACCCGGCTTTATTATGATTCAGATGCTGGCGCTGGAAATTATGAAAGCTCAGATGGATGGAGAAGGGGTCGATAGCCATTTTGATAAGCTGGCACAGAGTGATGGTAAATCACAGCTCTATCTGGAAACGGCAGAAAGCCAGATTAATTTGTTGGCTAATATGGGGGAAGGTTACGAAGACGCCTTTATGAAAATGAACCTGGAACAGGTTAGTGACTTTAAACAGTATTTTTCTGCAATGATCGATGCCTGGCGCGTGGGGGACATGGTTGAGTTGAATAAGCTTGCTGTTGAACCAGCCCGGCAGATGGACCCTAAGTTGTATCAGGCGTTGTATGTTAAACGTAATCAGAACTGGTTGCCGCAAATTGAGAAGATGTTTGGCAATAACAACAAAGAGCTGGTGTTGGTTGGTGGTGGGCATTTAGCTGGGGAGCATAGTGTACTGGCGTTGTTACAGCAGGCTGGCTACAAGCTGGAGCAACTAAGTCTGTAAGCCTGGTTTTTCAAACTCGATAGTTATAGTCATTGGAGCTTCACCTGGTGGCAAACAAAAATCCCCCCACGAGCATAGCCAATCTATGTGACTGGGGGAATCGATAGGGTGAAAAGCCTGCAGTGCTGACAATAGGATATAAGTTGGTAGCTATGAGCAATGTTGTGATCTGGTGTAATAAGTCAGTACAAGAATACAAAAATACTCTGATCGTTGGTGGGATTTGGCTGACTGTCTGGGTCATTGCGAATCTTAGCTTATTGCATAGCCTGATATTTTTTAGATAGAGAGTCTTCAGTTAAACACTGTTCAGCAAAATTTCACCCTGCTCCTGTAATCTGCTGCATTATCTATTAGAATAACCGCATCGAAATTACATGGACTCTTTTATGGCTTTAAACGTTGTGATCCTGGCGGCCGGTAAAGGCACGCGGATGAAATCTGCTTTACCTAAAGTACTGCATAAAGTGGCGGAACGCTCTATGGTGCAGCATGTGATCGACACGGCCCGTTCATTAGGCGCAGAGTCTATTAATCTGGTGTACGGCTATGGCGCAGACCAGCTGAAATCTGCTTTGGGTGAACAGGATTTACACTGGGTATTACAAGCCGAACAATTAGGTACTGGCCACGCTGTGCAGCAGGCAGTGCCTCATATCGCCGACAATGACACTGTACTGGTGCTGTACGGTGATGTGCCTTTAACCCGCAAAGAAACTTTAGAGCAACTGCTGGCAGCGAAATCTGCCGATGGTTTAGCTGTGCTGACTGTGCATCTGGCCAACCCTATGGGGTATGGTCGTATGGTGCGTGAAAACGGTAAAGTGGTGGGTATTGTTGAACAAAAAGATGCCAGCGCCGAACAGCTGAAAATTACTGAAGTAAACAGCGGTATTATGGCTGTACCTGGCAAACAACTGAAAAAGTGGTTAAGCCAGTTACAGAACAATAATGCGCAGGGCGAATTTTACCTGACCGATATTATCGCTATGGCTCATAAAGAAGGCGTGGACATTACAACGGCTCATCCTGCCACTGCCATTGAAACTGAAGGAGCAAATAACCGTGTGCAATTGGCACAGTTAGAACGGGCCTATCAGGCGCGTAAAGCAGAAGAGCTGATGTTAAACGGTGCTAACCTACGTGATCCGGCCCGTATTGATATACGGGGTGAAGTCACTGTTGGCAACGATGTGATGATCGACATCAACGCGATTTTTGAAGGCAAAGTGGTGCTGGGCAATGGCGTTATTATTGGCCCTAACTGTGTGATAAAAGATGCAGTGATAGGCGACAACACTGAAGTGAAAGCCAACAGCATGATTGAAAAATCTACTATTGGAATTGGCTGTTCTGTCGGCCCTTATGCCCGTATTCGCCCTGATTCAGTGCTGGCTGACGACAGCCATGTCGGTAACTTTGTTGAGCTGAAAAAAACCACTTTAGGAGTGGGCTCTAAAGCCAACCATTTAACCTATTTAGGTGATGCAGTGATTGGCAGCAAAGTGAATGTAGGTGCCGGTACCATTACCTGTAACTACGATGGTGCTAATAAGTTTGTCACTACTATTGAAGACGGTGTTTTTGTTGGCTCCAACAGTTCTCTGGTGGCTCCCGTGACTTTAGGCCAAAACTCTACTGTGGGTGCTGGTTCTGTGGTTACAGCCAGTGTAGCTGCAGATGAACTGGTAGTAGCGCGTTCTAAGCAGCGTCATATCAGCGGCTGGAAAAGACCGGTGAAGATTAAGAAATAATGATCGGCAGATCATAAACAAAACCCGTCCTTGTTGGCGGGTTTTTGCTTTTAGTATTTTTGACTTTTTAGCTGACAATTTGAATATGAGGACAATGTTGCCGGAAAAATGTTTTTACTGAGGGCAGTTGTTCCAACGGAAAACTGAATTTTAGTTTGCCGTACATATTGTAAGGGAAATCAATGAAGGCGGTGTGGTCATTCATTTTATCAATAGCAACTTTGCTAACATCAGCAATTTCAAGCTGATGTTGTTTCACGTGAAGCATTTTTCCTTCCAGCCGCAATTGACTGAGCGGTTCTTCGAAATGATCAGGGTATTGAACTTTAACTTTATAAAGAAAGGGAGCAAATAGAAGCCAGGTTGAATACAGCACCGCTGAATGCCAGGGGAGGCTCGTAAAAATAGTTAAAAGTACTGGCAAAAGGCTCAGGCTCCAACAAATACAGGCTCGGCGCTTTATCTTTTTATCTGCCATCATTTCTTTAAAAGTCATTCCTTCTCTCACATTTCCCTGATTTTTGCTAACAAGATAATAAAAAGGCAGTAAAAGCAGGTCAAGACACTTGTTGATTAAAAGTTAAAACAAAACTGATAACCAGCTCATAGGAAACAATAATTCTGGCGCTATTAATGACTGCTGGTGCAAACTAAAACTTAACCACTGCAATGCTGAATCAAAAGCCAGTAGGAACAGCACCAGCACAACAAAAGTGCTTAGTAATTGGCGAATGCCTGGTAACTGAATTTGCTCTGGTGTATTCATGATTTATCCTTTATCTCCCTGATGTTCTAATACTGAGTCGTATCTTGTGGTGAAATAGTTGGAAGCTATACGAAAAAAATCAGCAGAGGTTCAGCAGTTTTTGCTAAAGTTCGCGCCAAATCAGCATTAAACGGACAACATCACATTGAATAAACAAACACTTTTGGCGCTTTCACTGCTGCTGTTAGCTTCTTGCACTCAACTGAATCATCTGGATATGTTTAGCCTGAAGCAGCAGGAATTGCAGCGCTTATTGTTGAGCCAATTAGAGCAACAGCAAGGCAAAGGTAAAATGCTGGGCCTGCCACTGACACTAACGGTACGTCAGTTGGAGCTTCAACTGGCTCCGGACAATAAACAGCAGATAGAACTCAAGCTGGCGTTGGGGGCTGAAGTGGATGCGTTGTTCAAACCATTACATACAGATCTGAATTTACACTTGTCGGCTTTGCCCTATTTTGACGATGAAAGAAATGCAATTTACCTGAAAAACTTAACCATTCTAGATTCCAGTGTAGGCAGTGGCAGCTCTCAACTCAAATTGGCACCTTTGAGCAGCGAGGCGAAAACCATCCTGACGCAAGTGCTGAACCGTCAGCCTGTCTATAAGCTCGATTGCAACAAAGTAACGGAAAAAGTCTTATGTGGCATGCCGTTAACTTTAGTGCTGCAACCCGGCGAGTTGCTATTAAAACCTAACTACTCTGCTCAGTAACCACTGTATTACCAGCAAGGCCCTCAATTGAAGGGCCTTTTAGCCTGTTCAATGTAAAGATGAAATGATCTAGTTGCAAATGATTCTCATTTGATCTAAAGTGGCGCCCATTATTTAAATGAGATCTATTCTCATTAACTGGAGCGCTTTATGTTTAAATTAAAACCCCTGCTTTGTTCTGCCTCTTTGTTGTTGGCTTTTACTGCTACTGCTCACACTCCTTATCTGGCGCCAGCCAGCTTTGAACCTTTAGGTGGCTGGGTCACGCTGGACGCTGCTTTTGCTGAGAAGTTTTTTGTGCCAGAAGTACGTTTTGATCAAAGCGAATTTAAAGTACTGCAACCAGACGGCAAAGCTGTTGAACCAAAAGAGCTTTTTGTAGGCAAAACCCGCACTGCAGTGGCTCATCAGCTGGAGCAGGACGGTACTTACAAATTCAGCACGGGACAGCGTTATGGCGCTGTATTTCGCAGCTGGCAGCAGGATGGTAAAACCCATAACAGCAGAGATCCAAAAGAACAAATTCCTGCTGGTGCTAAGTTATTGGCGCATTTTCAGTCTGTCACTCTGGCAGAAACTTATGTTAGTAAAGGTGCGCCAAGCCAAACCGTATTAAAGCCAACCAATCAGGGTCTGGAATTGGTGTTCCAAAGCCATCCAAACGACTTGTATATCCAAAGCCCAATCAAAGCCACTGTGCTTTATAACGGCAAAGCTTTGGCTGAGCAAAAAGTGCAGGTGTATTCAGCCAATTCTGCTGAAGCCGAAACCAAAGTATCAAAAGAACTCACGACGGATAAACAAGGTCAGCTGAATTTTGAGCTGGATAAAACCGGCACTTATTTATTGCTGACTCGTTTTCGTACCGATGCACCAGCTGGTGCCAAAGCCCCCACCTACAGTTACAGCTATAGCGCTGTAGTTGAAGTCACCGAATAACAGGAGTTTATGATGCAACGCAGAAGCACAGCCCTTAGTTTATTTTTAGCCATCACCAGCTGTTATTTAGCGGCCGATGAAAAAGCGCCAAAAAAACCAGCACATCAGCCAACAGCACAAGGCAAAGCCAGTTTTATTCAGGACTATGATCTGAATAAAGACGGCACTGTCAGCCAAATCGAGTTTGAGCAGGTACGCCAGCAGCGTTACAGCGCTATGGACGAGAACAAAGATGGCCAGGTGTCGGTTGACGAGTACGTTAATGAATATGCAGGACGTCTGGATAAAAAGCTGGACGCAGAACGCACTGGCCAGATTAAACAAACGCTGGTGCGGATTGAAGCTTTGGATAAAAACAAAAGTAAAAGCATAGGTAAAGATGAATACCAGGCCTCTGGTGACAGAGCTTTTACTTATATCGACAGCAATAAAGATGGCGTAATCAGCAAAGCCGATCCGCTGCCAGAGCGCGAACGTAAACCCGATGCCAAACAAACAGTACGTGCCCGTCCGGCTTTAGTGATGCCAACCACCCACAGTGTGGCAGGTATGTTGGATATGTATGACCAGAATGGCGACGGCAAGGTCGATAAGGTTGAGTACCAAGAGCAACGTGATGCCGCTTTTGCCCGTACTGATCTGGATAAAAATGGCGAGCTGAGTAGCGATGAATACCTGAACGAGTTTGTTGATCGTCTGGACCGTCAAATCGCCAAAACCCGTGCCGCCCAGTTAAAGCAGGCTGCAGTGCGCTTTAAAGCTTTGGATAAAGACAACAATCAGCAAGTGAGTAGCGCTGAGTTTAATGCCTCAGGTGAGCGTATGTTCAAACGCTGGGATACAGATTTAAACCAGCAAGTGACTATGGCTGAAGCTCTGCCTGTTGTTAATAACGAACAAACCAGAGGTACCGCTGAGTAATGAAAGCTTTTGCCTGGTCATTGACGCTGTTATCACTAAGTCCTGCACTGGTGCTGGCTGACTCTGTCAGCTATCAGCAGGTTATTGCAGGGCAGCAGCTGAAACTGCAACTGGAAGGTGTCAGCCAAAAGGATTGGCAGGCCAGGCAACCCCAGTTTAAGCACTGGTTAGCCGCTTCTAAACCAAAACAGTATCAGCTGATTCAGCTCTGTGAAAAATGGCGTGCACTAAGTCAGCAAAGTTACAGCTGCCGTTTAGGTGCTATAGCGCAGCAATGGCAACAAGCTGTTGAAAACCAAGTGTTACCGGATAGAGTAGAGTTGCGCCGTCAAACCAGAGCTATAGAACAAGTTGTGGTATCAGAAGCAAATTACAGTACGCTGGTATGGCAGTTGGACGGGTTAGCCAATGCCCGCTTGCTGGACGATACCGCTGTTCTGTTAAAAAGCTGGTTCCCAAGGTTAAAGCAGATGGATTTACAATCTGGTGTCAGCCGCTTGTTGTGGTCTGATGCGGCTAGCACAAAGTTGAGTCTGGGCACTGAACAGCCGTTATTACAGCAACTGCAGCTGAGTTCTGTGGCTTTAGCTCAGACTGAAACTGCCAATGCTCAGCTGGGGTACAAAGTATCGTACCGGACTTTTAGCCCGCTGCTGAACCCGGCAGAAGGCTGGCCTGTTGAATACGGCCCGACAGCCACTGTGTTGGCTAAAGATGCAGTCACAGCCTATTTACTGGCGCAAAGTCTGGCAGTGCTGGATCTGAAGCAGGGCCAGCAGCTTACCGATCAGCAGCAGGCTGCAGCTTTAATCAAAACAGATTCGGCCAACTGGTATGCATCCAACTCCTGGTATGGCTATCTGGCGGATAAAAGCCAAAGTCAGCAGCAGAGGCTACAGATCAGTTATCAGTTACCCAAATTCAGCGATGGTAATTACAAAAGACCTTATGTTTCGGTATGGCTGACCGATCAGCAGAAAAGACCTGTGCGCCAAATCAGTCTGGTCGGCCAGCAAAGCCGCTGGTATCAGGAGTTGAATCACTGGTGGCGTCGGTTGGGCCGAAAAAATCCGGAGCAAATTGATCAGATTGCCGGAGCAACCCAAAAACCCGGTATTTATCAGCTGCAGTGGGATGGTCGTGATCAACAAGGTGCTGTGGTGCCATGGGGGCAGTACCAGTTGCATCTGGAAGTGGCGCGTGAACATGGTGGCCATGAACATTTAACTCTGCCACTGAATTGGCAAGCCGATCTGAAGCCAGTGCAGCAGCAAGGTGAAGCTGAATTGGGGCTGGTGCGTCTGCAGCTTCAGAGCAAAGACGGTTAAGTTTTTAGCATCAAATTCCTGTTGAGTTGCCTGCCAACTCCTGTTGTTCTCCCTATTCTCTGGATAGGGAGTTTTTTGCGCTTTCAAAATGTAAGCCATTGAAATATATAAAAATAAGTTGAATTTTATTGTTGAGAATAATTCTCATTTGATCTAGGATAACGCCATCCTGTGGACTTACCACAAGTCTTTAGCTCGTCAAGGAGAGCGTCATGCCCTGTTCTAAAACGTTAATTGCTGTTGCTATCAGCAGCTTATTTTCCACCTCCCTGTTGGCAGAAGTTGCAGCTGAAGAGGCCACAAAAGATTTGTCGCAACTGGATGCTGTGACTGTCACTGCTACTGCGCTTGAAGATAAAAAATCGACCACAGCCAATAGTATTGTGATCAAAGCCAAACAGCTGGAACAACAGCAAGTGCAGCGTTTAGAAGATATGGTGCGTTATATCCCGGGCGTTAGCTTAACTGATCAGGGCCGCTTTGGTTCTGCCGGCTTCAACATCCGTGGCCTGGAGGGGAATCAGGTGGCTATTACGGTCGACGGTTTATCTGTAGGTGAAACCTTAAACCCGCCAACTTATGCCTTTTATGATTTCTTTGCGGCCGGCCGTGGTGGTATTGATCCTGATGCGGTGAAACAAATTGAAATCGTTAAAGGTGCTGACGCCATAGCTGCAGGCAGTGGTTCTTTAGGGGGGGCCGTACTTTTTGTCACTAAAGATGCAGCAGACTATTTAGAACCGGAAGGTGACGATACTTTTGTCCGGTTAAAAGCGGCTTACAGCGGTGCTAATGATGAAACTCAAGGCACTGTGACAGTGGCAAACCGTAGCGGTAAGCTGGAAGCTTTGGCTGTACTGACCAAGCGCGAAGGCCACGAAATGGAAAACTATGCCGACTCAGCCGAACGTCAGGCCATTACAGGTTCAGGCCGGCCTGTCGCTGATCCGCAGGACAACAGCAGCCACAATATACTGACCAAATTAAAGTACCAACTGACAGAGACTCAGGATATTGGCCTGACCGCTGAGTTATTTAAAACCGATATCGACACCAACAACTTATCCTGGTTAAGCCGCAGTTACCTGACCCGTACCAGTGACGACCAGCAGGAACGCAGCCGTATTGGTCTGAAATACAATTGGTTAGCAGGTCATCCGTTGTTTGATGCCTTCTCTACCAGCCTGGATTTCCAGAAAACCAACAACGACGCTTTCACTCTGATGTTGGCTCCAGCCAGTGCCGCTCGTTTATGTACCACTGGCCCTTGTTACCGCAGTGAAGACCGCGATTACCAGCAAGACTTGCTGAAATGGGCTTTTGCTTTGGATAAAGAACTGCAAACTCAGGGCAGCAGCCATCAACTGGTATACGGCGGAGCTTTGGAGCAAAAATCGGTTGATTTCTCTGCCATTGATACCAGCTATGTCGGTCAGACCATGGAAATTGCCAGGCAGGACATTGATCCGGATTTTGTGCCAGAGACGGACGCTGACTTATGGCATCTTTACGTACGCGACAGCATTAAATTTAACAACAGTGCTTTTAGCTTAACCAGTGGCCTGCGTTACGATCATGTGTCGTACAAACCCCAGTTAAATGATGGCTTTACTGATGTGACAGGTTCAGTGCAGGACAGTAGCTTCAGCGCAGTGACAGGTCAATTAGTGGGTAACTATCAGCTGACAGAACAACAAAGTGTCGAGCTGCAGTTAGGCCGTGGCTTCCGTGCACCAAGTACAGAAGAAATGTATTTCCAGACCTCATCAGTCAGCCGCACTGAACAAGCCACTGGTACAGTGGTGACAGGTTTGTATGGTTCTTTATCAAACCCAAATTTAGAAGCTGAATACAGTACTAACCTGGAACTGGCTTATCAGTGGCAAGGTGAAAACAGCAGAATCAAAGTGGCGGTGTTTAAAGATAACTACCGCGACATGATTGAAAATGTCACCAAAGTACAAAACCCGGGCACTGTGTATGAAAGCTGCACCAGCTTCGGCTGTACTGTCACTCAGGGTAACCCTTATACCATCAACGAGAATGTCGGTGATGTCGATGTCACAGGCGTCGAGTTACAAGGTGCCTGGCGCTTTAATCAAAGCTGGAGTGCGCAATTCTCTTATAGCCATCATGAAGGTGAAAAAGAAAATGGCGACCCGCTGATTACTATAAGCCCGGACAAACTGGTTGCAGGTGTCAGCTACCGCGCTACTGACTGGTGGAGTTTGGCCGCTAACTTAAGTTACAGCTCAGAAGTAAAAGCCAAAGATGCGTATGAAACTGAAGAAGACGGCACTCAAACTCAATTAGTCACCTACCTGCCAAAAAGCGCTAGTGTGGTGGATTTAGTCAGCAATATGGAGTTTGGCGACAATTGGTTACTGAATGTCGGCGTGTATAACCTGCTGGATAAAGAATACTACCGCTGGGAGCGTATTCGTTATGCCGCCAGCAGTCGTAACAATATCAGCGCAGACGGTATTCAGCGTTACAGCGAACCTGGCCGTTATGCCAAGTTGAGTGTGAGTTACAGTTTCTAAATCTTGACGGAGATTGGGTTCAACCTCCGGCGGGCGCGGATAAACCGCGCCCCTATATTACCCCGCTTTCTGCTTTACCCTGGTCTTTTGAGAGAATGCTCAACCACCTGCTGGGAAGACAGGTGGTTTTTTTATGTCCAGGGAAGGACGGTATGTCGCGACCATCCCTGGCGCTCACCCTTCGGGCCAATGCTTCGCATGGTTAAAAATCGTTCCTGACGATTTTTTCTTTAAAAAACAAAGATTATATCGAGGAAAAAACGTTATAATGTCACAGGTTTTTAGCGTGGCTCTTGCTGCCTGAACCTTATCATCTTTATCCGCTGTTATTCCCCATAGGACAGGATTGTATATGTTAACTTTGTTTATCCTGCTGGCTGCCTTTTTGGTGATGCTGGTATCCCTGTCCGGGGCTATCTTATTTTTGTTGCCGCAAACTAAGCTACAACGATTTCTGCCGCTTATTTTAAGCTTGGCTGTGGGTGTATTATTGGCAAATGCCTTTTTGCATTTATTGCCTGATGCCTTGCATCATCAGGACTCACCGCGCGAACTCTTTGGCTGGGTGTTAGCAGGTTTATTAGGTTTTTATTTTCTGGAACGAGCGCTGCAACATGGTCATCCGCAACTACCGGATCAGGCGATAAGCACAGCCAGCTATGGCAAAGTGAATCTGGTGGCCGATGGCATTCATAACTTTATTGATGGAGTGTTAATAGCTGGCAGTTTTCTGGTCGACCCTTTATTGGGCGTGACTACTACAGTCGCTATCCTGATCCACGAAATTCCCCAGGAAATTGCAGATGTCGCCGTATTGCTGCACGCAGGATTCAGCCGTAAAAAAGCCCTGCTGTATAACCTGTTATCGGCAAGCGCTTGTGTTTTAGGTGCAGTGGCTACGTTAGCTATCAGCCATTGGTTAACACCTAACCTGAATATTCTGCTGGCTATTACTGCTGGTGCTTTTATTTATCTGGCCAGTGCCGACTTAATGCCACTGCTGCGCAAAAACGTCGAACAACCGCTTTGGTTACATGCCCTGATGATGGGCCTTGGTGTGTTGTTGATGCTGTTGCTGATAGGGCCTGAAGCTTCACATCAGCACTAGATGGTTATTGCTGGGGCGTGGGCTTGCCCCGTCCTTCCATGCTTACCGCGGTATCAACAAACGGGCGGGTACAAGACCCGGCCCTACATTTTTTATTTAATATGCCCCGATACCCCCTTCACCAAAAATCTAACCCACAATAGCTGAATTTAAGGTTCACTCTTGCCTTTAAGTTTCGTTTCTGTAAAATGCCTTTCGAAACGAAACTTAAGTGGCTGGCAAATGAACAAACGAAACACCCAACAGCGTCGCCGCGCTATTCTTGAGCTGCTTAATCAGCAGGGCGAAGTGAGTGTGGATCAGTTAGCCCATCATTTTGAAACCTCTGAAGTGACTATTCGTAAAGACTTGTCTGCGCTGGAAGACATAGGTCTGTTATTGCGTCGTTATGGTGGTGCAGTGCAAGTGCCGCATGAACTCATTCAGGAAGCCGCAGTCGAACAAGTTTCAGAACGAAAGAAAATTCTGGCCAAAGCCGCTGCAGAGCTTATTCGTGATCACAACCGCATTATTCTAGACAGCGGCAGCACCACAGCAGCTTTATTACCAGAACTGTCGCATAAACAAGGTTTAGTGGTGATGACCAATTCCTTGTCTATAGCTAATGCTTTACGTGAACTGGAAAACGAGCCTACGCTGCTGATGACAGGTGGCAGCTGGGACCCGCAGTCTGAGGCTTTTCAGGGCCAGCTGGCGGAACAGATTTTACGTGCATACGATTTTGACCAGCTGTTTATTGGTGCCGATGGCATTGATCTGCAGCGTGGTACTACTACTTTTAATGAGCTGACCAGCTTAAGCCGGGTGATGGCCGAAGTGGCGCGTGAAGTGGTGGTGATGGTGGAGTCCGACAAAATAGGCCGGAAAATCCACAACTTAGAATTGCCCTGGTCGTCCATCAGAATACTGGTAACAGACGACAAGTTACCCGCCAGCGCAAAACAACAAATAGAACAACAAGGCGTAAAGGTGATTTGCGCCCCCCTTGGATCAGTGGAGTAAGACTTTATGTGTGGAATAGTAGGTGCTGTAGCACAACGTGACGTAGTAGAGATTCTGGTGGAAGGCTTACGCCGTCTGGAATACCGTGGTTATGACTCTGCCGGTGTGGCGATCATTAGCCCAACAGGCGAATTACAACGTATCCGCCGTTTAGGTAAAGTAAAAGAACTGTCTGACGCCGTAAAATTAACCCCTGTTGTTGGTGGCACTGGTATTGCGCACACTCGTTGGGCTACACATGGCGAACCTTCAGAGCGTAACGCTCACCCACACGTATCCGGCAATATTTCTGTGGTGCACAACGGTATTATCGAAAACCATGGCCCGCTGCGTGAAATGTTAAAAGCCAAAGGTTATGTGTTTAACTCAGACACTGACACTGAAGTTATTGCGCATTTAGTAGCTGAAGAAATGAAAACTGCTGGTTCTTTGTTAGCTGCAGTACAAACTGCGGTAAAACAATTTAACGGCGCTTACGGCACTGTACTGATGGACCAAAACGACCCAAGTCATTTAGTAGTGGCTCGTTCAGGCAGCCCGCTGGTGATAGGCTTTGGTATTGGCGAAAACTTTATCGCTTCTGACCAGTTAGCTCTGTTACCAGTCACCCGTCGTTTTATGTTCTTAGAAGAAGGCGACGTGGCCGAAATTACCCGTACCAGCGTGACCGTGTATGACAAAAACGGCAAACAAACAGAGCGCACTATTACTGAATCCACCGCCAGTTACGATGCTGGTGACAAAGGTCAGTACCGTCACTTTATGTTAAAAGAAATCTACGAACAGCCACATGCCATCAGCAACACTTTAGAAGGCCGTTTAGGTTCTGACTCAGTGCTGGACGAAACTTTTGGTAACGGCGCAGCTGAACTGTTCAAAAAAGTACGTCACGTGCAAATCGTTGCCTGCGGTACTTCGTACCACTCAGGTATGGTCGCTCGTTACTGGCTGGAATCTTTAGGTGGTATTTCCTGTAACGTCGAAATTGCATCTGAATTCCGTTACCGCAAATCTTTTGTCCAGCCAGGCAGCTTGCTGGTCAGCATTTCCCAGTCTGGTGAAACTGCAGATACTTTAGCGGCCTTACGTTTAGCCAAAGAAGCGGGTTATATCGGCAGCTTAACCATTTGTAACGTAGCGGGTTCTTCGCTGGTGCGTGAATCAGATCTGGCCTTTATGACCCGTGCTGGTGCTGAAATTGGTGTGGCGTCTACTAAAGCCTTCACCACTCAGCTGGTTGGTTTGTCGATGCTGACGCTGGCTATTGGTAAATACAATGGTTTAACAACAGAGCAGCAACTGGATATGGTGCAGGCATTAAAAACTCTGCCAGCCAAACTGGAAGAAACCTTAACCCTGGCGCCAAAAATTGAAGCTTTGGCGACAGAGTTTGCCGACAAACACAACTCATTATTCTTAGGCCGTGGCGATCAGTATCCTATCGCTATGGAAGGCGCGCTGAAGCTCAAAGAAATTTCTTACATTCACGCTGAAGCTTATGCTGCAGGCGAGCTGAAACACGGCCCCTTAGCGCTGATTGACGCCGATATGCCAATTATTGTGGTTGCGCCAAACAACGAATTGCTGGAAAAGCTGCAGTCGAACGTGGAAGAAGTGCGTGCCCGTGGCGGCATCCTGTACGTATTCGCCGACGTAGATGCTCACTTTAAATCAGACGCTACGCAGCGTGTGATCAGCGTGCCACACGTGCATCCGCTGATTGCTCCAATTATCTACACCATCCCGCTGCAGTTATTAAGCTACTACGTTGCCATTATCAAAGGCACAGACGTAGACCAGCCACGTAACCTGGCAAAAAGCGTTACTGTCGAATAAGATATTGATTTAAAAGTTTTTTTGTAAAGCCTGGATTTCTCCAGGCTTTTTTATTTGCAGAGAAAAGCTCCTTGTCTCTGACTTTTTGCTGTTATTCACTCCTGTTTTTTAGTGTTCACTAATATATCTAAATGGTATATGCTTATATCCATAATTTAGTTTGTTGGTTGTAAAATCAGCAGGTCTATAACTTCAGCACTATTAGCAAGAGGGCACTTATGATTGACTGGTCTCATTTTACGCCGGAGTCGGCTTTAACTGGCGGGCTGATGATTGGGCTGGCTTGTGCTTTGTTGTGGTTATTGAACGGTCGTATTGCTGGTATCAGTGGTATTACCGCCGGAACTTTTACCTCCTCTGGCTCTGAACGGCAGTGGCGGCTGGCTTTTGTTCTGGGTTTGCTGTTGTCGTCCTGGTTATGGCTGATGCTGGCGCCTTTGCCTGTGGCTGAAGTCACGGGCAACTATGGCTTATTGGCCGCTGCCGGTTTATTGGTCGGCATAGGTGCACGTTTAGGTTCGGGTTGCACCAGTGGGCATGGGGTTTGTGGTTTAGCGCGTTTATCTATGCGTTCGCTGGTGGCCACTCTGACGTTTATGGGTGTGGCTGTGGCCACGGTTTTTATCGTCCGTCATTTGCTGTAAGGGCTGTACAATGCAAAAACACTGGATTTTATCCCTAAGCGCTTTTATCTGCGGCTTGTTATTTGGTTTAGGTTTATTAATGGCTGGTATGGCGAATCCTGCCAAAGTGCTTGGGTTTTTAGATGTAACTGGCCTTTGGGATCCGTCTTTAGCTTTGGTGATGCTGGGCGCTATAGCTGTTGCTTTTATCGCTTTTAGGTTGAGCAAGAAAATGCCACAGAGCCTGTTAAACACCAAATTCAGCTGGCCTGAAGCCACTGCTATTACCCGCCCTCTATTGGTTGGCAGCGCTTTGTTTGGTTTAGGCTGGGGTTTGGTCGGGTTATGCCCCGGCCCTGCTTTAGTGCTGGCTGGCACAGGTTCTGTTGAAGGTCTGATTTTTATAGTCTTTATGCTGATTGGTATTCGATTGGTAGATTACTTTCAGGCGAAGCAGAGTTCTTAGGTCTTGCCTGATATTGCTCTATTTGCAACGCAAATCCGCAGATTAGCGTTGCAAATAGGCTTTAAAATCTTCCGCTGACAAAGGCTTACTGAATAGATAACCCTGGCCCATCTGGCAGCCTAACTCCAGCAGTTTGTCTTTTTGTGCTTCGAGTTCGATGCCTTCTGCGATGAGCTGCAAATTCATCGACTGAGCCAGAGAGATCACCGCTTTAACTATTTCCATATCACCTTTGTCGGTCAGCATTTCATGCACAAAAGATTTGTCGATTTTTAGCACATCGACCTGAAATTTTTTCAGGTAAGACAAGCTGGAATAACCGGTACCAAAATCGTCTATTGAAATACAAATACCGGCCGCTTTCAGCTGGCATAACATGCTTTGGGTTTTGCTGACATCCAGCATTAAGGCACTTTCTGTCACTTCCAGTTCTAATAAGTAGGCTGGCATCTTCAGTTCAGCCATCAGGCTGTTGATTTGTTTTACTAAACTGGGATCGGCAAACTGAGCTGCGGCAATATTGACCGAAACAGGCACCTGATACCCCAGTTGTTGCCAACGCAAACACTCCAGACAGGCTTGACGCAGCACTTGTTGCCCCAGTTCGCCAATCAAACCCGTTTCTTCAGCCAGCGGAATAAATTCAATAGGCGACACCCACTGGCCCTGATGGTTTTGCATACGGGCTAAAGCTTCGGCCCCTAATAATTTACCTGTTTGTAAACAAAGTTTTGGCTGGTAATACACCTGCAGTTGGTGATTGGCTAAGGTTTCGCGTAACAGTAACTCCAACTGATGGCGATGGATAATTTGCTGTTCCAGTTCGTCAGAGAAAAAGCTGGTTCTGTTGCGGCCCTCAGATTTTGCTTTAAACATGGCGACATCGGCATGGCGCATAAACATTTCTATGGTTTGGGCATCGTCCGGATAAATACTGACGCCAATACTGACGGCTATCTGGTACTTTTTGTGTTCCAATACAAAAGGCTGCTGGAACTGGCTATGCACCTGACTGCTGAACAAACCCACTTCGTCGATAGACCAAAGTTCGGGTAACACCAGCACAAATTCATCTCCGCCTAAACGGGCCAGCGTAGTGCCTGTACCACAAATTGACAGTAACCGCTCAGAAGCTTGTTTGATCAGCAAATCGCCGAGGTTGTGGCCTATTGAGTCGTTGATGTATTTAAAGTGGTCCAGATCGATCAGTAACAAGGCCGATTTGTGATGCAACTGCTCTGCTCTTTTAATGGCTTGTTCGATACGGTCGTATAAAAGCACTCTGTTGGGTAAGTTGGTTAAAGGGTCATGATTGGCCAGATGGCTCATTTTCAGCGCCAACGCCGTACTTTCACTGACGTCATGAAATACCACTATGCTGCCGAGGCACTGACCATTTTGGTCAATAATAGGTGCAGCTGAGTCTTCGACCTGAAATAGCTGGCCTGTACGTGATACCAATTGGCAATTGAGAGCCATGGCCACCACACGCTGTTCTTTCAGCGCAAAATAAATCGGGTTCCAATGTGGTTGCAGTGTATGGGCATCACGTAATTGCATCACTTCTTCTATAGGACGACTCAGGGCATCTTTAGCGAACCAGCCTGTCATTCGTTCGGCTATGGGGTTCATAAAGCTGATTTTTCCATTCAAGTCTGTGGCGATGACGGCGTCACCTATAGAGCAGAGCGTCACCCGCAGCCATTCTTTTTCTGCTTCAACTTGTCGGCTGTAACGGCTTAAATCCAGCAGATTTTTGATGCGAATACGGCTGGTTGCCGCATGCAAAGGTTTACGTAAGAAGTCGATGCCGCCTTCGGATAACGAGGATAACTCGTGTTCTGTATCTATATGGGAGGTAATAAATACAATGGCAATATCACGGGTTGCTGGGTCTGCTTTTAAAGCTCTGCATACTGCAATGCCATCCATACCTGGCATTTCGATATCCAGTATGATCAGTTCAGGATGATGCTGACGCGCCAGCTCCAAAGCTGTAGCGCCATCGGTTGCAAAGTATAAAGTCGCCATGCCTTGTAGCAGTTCGCGCAGCAACATCAGAGATGAAGCCTGATCATCAACGAGTAAAATTTTTGCTGCTACCAAGTCGGATTGAGTGGTCTGCATCTGGTACTTCCCTGTTTTATGCCCACTTTTGAGTGTAGACGGAAAAATTAACCAGACAAAATTAACTGGACAAAGCGCGGGATTTTTCAGCCAAAGCCCATTATGCTGTGAGAAAGCGTCAGAGTAGCTCAATATGTTGTTTAATTTTAGTGTGCTGGAACAGTTGATCGGCTTTTCTAATGATGCCTTTTTGCATTTGTCTCCGGCTGTAGCTCAATTAATTGCCTCAACCCCTGTTGAAATACAGCAACTTACCCAGGCATACCAGCAACAAAATCATAAAGCTGTGGAACATACCTTGCACAAGTTGCGGGGCAGTTATGCAACTTTAGGCGCCATAGATTTACCTGAATTATCACGACCGCTGGAGCTGGCTTTGCAGCAAAGTGGTGAGTTGCCCTCTGCCACTGACTTTGCTTTGTATCTGGATTGTCTGGAACAAACTTCTGTCGCATTAAAGTTATGGATGAGCCAGTTTGAACAGGCCACAGACAGCAGCTTGCCTGATGTTCAGCTGTATATTCAACACCTTGAAAATTGTGATATGCAGGCCTATAGCTTATTTCAGCAACAAAGAGCGGGCTGGATCCGTTATCTGGGACCTGATGAGTTTGTACTGATGGAGCAGGATATGATGGCGTTGGATTTTATCGCTGTGGCAAAGCGTTTAATACACAAAATAAATCACAAGGAACCCGGATAATGGTCTGGCTGAAACGCAACCTGAAACAGCTGATTGCAACTTTATTGCCGATGCTGTTGTTTGCAGGAACAGGATTTTGGGTCTCTGACTATTTGCAACAGCGCCTGCAGGAGCAAAACCAGCAGCGAATTCAGCAAAGCTTAGAGGTAAAAGCCAATCAGCTGGCGGATGCGATAGTCGAAAAGATGACCATTTACCAATATGGTTTACGTGGGGTACGTGGCGCTGTGCTGAGTGCCGGTGCTGAGCATTTTAGCTATCCGAATATACTGTCTTACAGCCAAAGCCGAGATTTGACCCTGGAGTTTCCCGGAGCCCGTGGTTTTGGCATTATCCGTAAAGTGACACCGGCCGAGTTGCCGCAGTTTTTACTAAAGGCTGAAGCTGAAAATGGCGATGCTTTTAGCTTTCGTCAGCAAAATAGCCATAACCATGATTTGTTTGTGATCCAGTACATAGAACCTATGGCTGACAACGAGGAAGCTATAGGTTTTGATATTGCCTCAGAACAATTGCGTTACCAAACTGCGTTAAAAGCTGTACGGGAAAACAAAGCTGTAATTACAGAGCCAGTGACGTTGGTGCAGGCGCAAAACAAGAAGTCTCAGGGCTTTTTGTTGTTGATGCCGATTTATCTGCAAGGTAAAGCACCTGAAACTGCTGAAGCTCGCTATCAGCAGTTATATGGGCTGGCTTATGCGCCTTTAACCATAGATGAAATCTTATCCAGTATAAAAATGGCGGGAGCAGAGGAAGTGCAACTGGAGGTGATTGATATTGCTTTTGATCCTCAGCAGGCCTTTTATACAAAAACCGTAACAGATGCTGTTTTACCTGATTATCAGGCCGAACATACATTGTCGCTTTTTGGTCGTAACTGGCAGGTACGGTTACAGGCAACGCCTCAGTTTGTCAGCGGACTGAAGCTGCCAAAACCACTAAATTTGTATTACACCAGCCTGAGTATTACTGCTTTGCTGATTGTCATCTTTGCTTTTGTACAGCTCACTCTCTCGAGGCGTTTACAGCTTACCAGGCACAGAGCAGTGTTGGCGGCCATAGTAGAGAATGCCAATGAGGCGGTGATAGGTACGGATCAGCTGGGATTGATCAGCAGTTGGAACCCTGCGGCAGAACAAATGTTTGGTTACACCGAATCTCAGGCTATGGGGCGCACTATCAGCGAGCTTATAGTGCCGGCCACTCATCTGGACGAACAACGGCATTTGGAACAAGAGGTCCGTAAAGGCCAGAAGATCCGGTATATCCAAAGTGTACGTCAGCATCAATCCGGCTTGCTGTATCCGGTGTCGCTTAATCTTTCGCCCATTCTGGACGAAACAGGTCAATTTATAGGTTCGGCTTTGACGGTTAACGATATTAGTCATATCAAACTGGCTGAACAAAAACTGCAACAAGCCAACGAAGAGCTGGAACATCAGGTGGAATTGCGAACCGCTGAAATTGAGCGCGTATCTACCTTACAACGAAGCATTTTACAAAACGCCAACTATGCCATTATCACCACGGATCTGAATGGCATGATTACCTCTTTTAACCCTGCAGCAGAAGCTATGTTGCAGTATAAAGAAGCTGAAGTTATTGGTCGTTATGGCCCTGCCATCATTCATGACCCTGTTGAAATGGCGGAGTATTCTCAGCAACTGACAGCACAGCTGGGTCATCAGGTTGAGGCGGATTTAACTGTGTTGGTTGAAAAAACCAAACAAGGCCAAACCGATAACAGAGAGTGGACTTATATTCGTAAAGATGGCAGTCGTTGCCCTGTGCAAGTTGCGGTCACGGCTTTACTGGATCAGCAAAAACAGGTGGTGGGGTATTTAGGTATAGCCCGGGATTTAACGCTGCAAAAAGAGCTGGAATTTGAGTTGGCGCTGGCAAAAGTGTCAACAGAACAAAGTACGGATTTAGTCTTCTGGTTAAACGACAAGGCCGATGTAATTAAAGCCAATCCGGCCGCTTTGGCTTGCTGTGCCGGCCAGTTAAGCCTGGCTGATTTAGCCATGCAGTTAGTGGGTGACAGGCAACTGCAGCTGACTCAAAGTGAGGAGAAAAAACGCAGTGTGCAGTTTGAAACCCAATTTGAAAATACAGAAGGCGTCACTATACCTTTGTCCGTAAATTTGTCCTGGATCCGTTTTGAGCAGCAGGATTATTTTTATCTGGTGGCGCGGGATCGCTCTGAACAGCATAAAAGAGAGCAGGAACTGGCGCAGGCACGGCAGCAGGCTGATGCGGCTAATAATGCGAAGTCCGCTTTTTTGGCCACTATGAGCCATGAAATCCGTACGCCAATGAATGCTATTTTGGGCATGTTACAACTGGTGCAGCAAACCAGCTTAACCCGTCGGCAGGAAGATTATATTCGTCAGACCGAAATAGCGGCTAAGTCTTTACTGGCCATTCTGAACGATATTCTGGATTTCTCCAAAGTAGAAGCCGGCAAGCTGGAAATGGACAGTCACAGTTTTGAGTTGGCTGTTTTGATGGAAGATTTAGGCACCATTTTGTCGGCTAATCTGGGCAGTAAAGATTTGGAAGTGCTGTATCAGTTTGACGAGGATTTACCCCAATTAGTGGTAGGTGACAGCCTGAGGCTGAAGCAGGTGCTGCTGAACCTGACAGGCAATGCCATCAAGTTCACCGAAAAAGGCGAAGTGGTTATTAGTCTGGAAGTCACGGAGCGCACGGCGGAAGCGGCCAAAATTAAGTTTAAAGTGCAGGACACAGGCATTGGCATGACAGAACAACAGCTGTCGTTGATTTTCCAGAGCTTCAGTCAGGCAGAATCTTCGATTAGCCGTCGTTATGGTGGCACAGGTTTAGGTCTGGCGATCAGTAAAGGTCTGGTAGAGCTGATGGGAGGCCAACTGTCGGTGGATAGCAAGCAGGGCGCTGGCAGCAGTTTTGAGTTTGAACTTTGGTTTAACTGCCTCAGCCTGAACGCTGCTCAGGCTGATTTATCTTTATTACAGGATCTAAAAGTGCTGGTGGTGGATGATAACCAGCAGTCACGGCAGATCCTCTCTGAAGTGATGCGGCATTATGGCTGTGAGGTGGATTTAGCCCACAGCGGCGGGCAGGCGCTGGAGCTGCTGCAACAGAACAACAGCTACAAACTGGTGTTGCTGGATTGGCTGATGCCGGGCCTGGATGGTTGGCAAACGGCAGAAAAAATTCGCCAGATTGTGCAAGGTCCGGATATGCCAGTGGTGATTATGGTCACTGCTCATGGTCGCGAATGTCTGGCGCAAAAACAGCTGGATGAACACAGTCAGCATCTGCTGAATGGTTTTATTGTCAAACCTGTCACCCCAAGTCGTTTATTGGATGCTGTGCTGGATGCGCTGGCGGGCAAACAAATGTTTTCCAATGCGCTGCAGGATGCTGCACCACGGCAAAGCCGTTTAAACGGATTGCAACTGCTGCTGGTGGAAGATAACCCAACCAATCAGATTGTGGCCTCCGAGTTATTGGCCCATGAAGGCGCTTTAGTGGATATAGCGCCGGGTGGCACTTTTGCCCTGGCGATGTTGGAGCAACAGCCGGATAAATACGATCTGGTACTGATGGATATTCAGATGCCGGATATGGATGGTTATGAAACCACCAGACGTATTCGCAGCAAAGCCACTATGCTGACTTTGCCTATAGTAGCCATGACCGCCAATGCGATGCAATCGGATAAGCAGGCTTGCCTGGATGCTGGGATGAACGATCATGTGGCCAAGCCCTTTGCCATAGATACCTTGGTTAACACCATTTTAAAATGGTCAAAAGCTCCTGTTGACGCTAATTTGCCTGTCGAGGAAAAACAACAGCAATTGCTCAGTCCGGCTTTGGTTGATGCGGCTTTACAACAAGGTGTGCAACTGACTTCGGCGTTAAACCGCTTAGGTAATTCGGTGGCTGTGTATCATAAAACGCTGAAATCCTTTGTGATGGAGCTGGATGCCGCGCTGGTCAAACTGCAGGCTGAAGCGTCTGCTTTGACAGAAAAAGAACTGTACTTGCTGGCGCATTCGCTGAAAGGCTCTGCCAGTGCTTTAGGTATTGTCTGTTTATCTGAACCCGCAGCAGCTATTGAGCAATCCATTAAACAAAAAACGGCGCTGGATTTACCCAGAGTGCTGTCGAAGTTTGTTGCTGACGCGCAAGCTTTTGCTGCTTTTGCTCCTGTGTTATTAGCAGAAACAGCACCAGCAACAGAAGCATCTTCAGTTGCTGTGATGCTGACAGAAACAGAGCTGACTGTGCAACTAGAGCAACTGCAACAGTCGCTACACAGCTTTAATATGAGTGCTTTGGATCAGTTTGCTGTGCTGAAAAATATGCTGCAAAACATCGATCCAAGGCTTTCAACCCAACTGGAAAGCGCTTTAGAGCAATTAAATTTTGCCCAAGCGCTGCTGTACACTGAACAGTATTCCGCTCAACTAAAAGGTGTGTCTGATGAGTCCTGAGCCGTTACAACCCAAAGCAAAAGTGCTGGTGGTGGATGATCAGCCGGTGAATATCCAAATCATTCATCAAATGTTGAATGCCGACTACCAGATTTTTATGGCCACTTCTGGTGCTCAGGCGATCAGCCTTTGTCAAAGTAATCCCCCGGATGTAATTCTGCTGGATGTGGTGATGCCAGATCTGGATGGTTTAGCCACCTGCCGCTTACTGAAACAGCAGCCTGAACTGATGCAAATTCCGGTGATTTTTGTCACTGGCTTACAAAGTCAGGAAGAAGAAACGCAGTGCTGGGAAGCTGGAGGTGCTGACTTTGTGATCAAGCCAGTGAATAGGGTTACTTTACAACACAGAATAAAAACTCAGCTAAAACTGAAGCAACAAGACGACCTGTTACGGCAACTGAAAAGCAATACCCCCACTTAAGACAAGCTGGAATACAAAGCTAAAATGGCCTGACTTTGTTGGCGCATTTCTAGTTTTAGTGCTTCCGGAGCCAATACTTTTGCGGCTATGCCAAGGGACAGCAACCAACAGGCTAATGAAAGCCAGTTGCTGCAGTTCAGCGTCATCACTACGCCTTCTGCGCTTTGTTGCTCTGTGGTAATACCTTGCCACCACTCTCGCCTGGCTCTGTCTGCTGCTGTATGGGCAAATAGCACTTGCGCAGTCAGTTGGGCTGGGGCTGTGCCATGCTGTAAAAAGTCTTTGGCATCAAAGTTGGTTCTGGCCTGAAACTTGTCGCTGTGTATTCGCAGGTTTTGCATACGGTCGGTGCGAAAATCGCGGTAGTCCTGTCGCAGTCTGCACCAGGCAATCAGATGCCAGCGACCAAGGTAAAACACTAAACCTGCCGCTTCCACTTGTCGGCTGCTTGGGGTTTGGCTGACGTTCTGGTAGTCAAAACTCAACAGCTGTTGCCGTGCTATGGCTTGTTGCAACACTGACAAATCGGCCTGTTGCGGATGTTCTGTATGGGGTGTTGCCATGCCTTTGGCCAGAACTTCCAGCCGATGTTTAGCTTCACCAGGTAATACGGCTTTAATTTTGTCCAAAGCGGACTGCATTTTTTCGTTATAGCTATGGGTGGTCATGCGCTGCGCCAGCATTACGCCCGTCGACAGTGCATAAGCTTCTTGTTCGGAGAAATTCACCGGTGGCAGCAAATAACCTTTCATCAGGCTATAGCCAACCCCGGCTTCAGCCAGAATAGGCACTCCAGCTTCACCCAAAGCAGCAATATCACGGTAAATAGTTCGAACACTTAACCCAAAGTGTTCTGCCATGGCTTCGGCTGTGCAGGTTCGGCGACTTTGTAAATACAATATCAGCGCCAGCAGGCGATCAATTCGGTTCATCGGACTCTCATTCTATGGGCTCAGAACAGGAAAAATTAACGGATCATCAGACGGCTGATTTTGCCATCTTGCAAGGCAAATACATAGTTTAGCTGTATTGGGCTACCCTGAAACTGGCCTGATACTTGTGTTTTTACCCAGACTTCACCGTAACTGCGTTGTGTTGCCAGCACCTGCACCACGGGCTGATATTTTTGTTGGGTATGTTGTAACCAATGCCTGATAGACTCCAGCCCTGTCAATTGCTGGCCTTCGTCAAACACACAAGCGTCTGGATCAAAGCACTCAGCCGCCAGTTGATTATTTCTGGTATTAGTCGCTGAAAAATAACGATCAATTGCAGTATCTAACATAGTCATGATGCGCTCCTTTTACTTGACCGCTTGAGGTTAGCAACCCAGACTGACAACTGTATGTCAGTAGCCTGATTGCTGAATGCAGAAAAAATCTGTTAGCAGATACGCCGTTAGCTGCTTTGGGTTAAAAACCTGATGTCAGTAGTTATTCAGTTGATCCTTTTGCCTTTCATCGCAGTAAAAATACTTCTGACCGAATGTCAGGCCATCTTTACTCAATCTTGACATTCACTTCGTTGCAGCGCTTCACAGGCTGAATTAGAGTAGGCTCGTTTTACTAAACCTAAATTTTGTTACAGGGATTTATCGTATGTCTTTGCTTAAAAAGCCTTTTGTTTTAGCTGCTGGTTTGGCTGTCGCCATTGCTGCTGTGTATTGGTTCTGGCCTGGTGCTGAATCTGCTGCTGCGGGCAAACCTGGCGCTGGGCAAAGACCTGGCGGCGCGCGTCCTGCAGGGGCTGGTGCTGCCAATAATCCATGGGCTATGCCTGTGCCTGTAAGGGTGATTGAAGCTGGATCCACAGATTTAAAAGTGCAGATTAAAGCCATTGGTACAGTAACCCCACTGAATAGTGTGTTGGTGCAAAGCCGGGTGTCTGGGCCATTGCAGCAAGTGCATTTCAAAGAAGGTGAAAAAGTGGAAGCCGGTCAGCTGTTGGCTCAGATTGACCCGGCCGATTACAAAACAGAACTGGCTCAGGTTCAAGGTCAGAAAGAGCAAAATGTCGCGCTGCTGAAAAGTGCGGAGCAGGATTTAGAGCGTTTTGCCAAACTCAAAGAGCAAAATACCATAGCTGCCCAGCAAATGAATGCGCAGCAAGCCTTAGTGAATCAACTGAAAGGCGCCATTAAGTCGAATCAGGCTGCTATTGATGCTGCCTCTTTGCAACTGTCTTATACCCAGATTAAAGCGCCTATCAGTGGCCGTTTAGGTTTGCGTGCTGTCGACCCCGGTAATTTAATTCAGGCGAACAGCGCTGAAGGTTTAATCACTATCACTCAAAGCTCGCCCATAGCTGTGGTATTCACTATTCCTGAAACTCAGTTGCAGCAAGTGCGTACAGCATTTCGTGCAGGAGTTGCTTTGTCGGTGGAAGCCTGGGACAGAGCAGAGCAAATGCCGCTGGCCAAGGGGACTTTAACGACCCTGGATAACCAGATTGATATAGCCACTGGTACTTTGAAGTTAAAGGCA
This sequence comes from Rheinheimera sp. 1928-s, assembly GCF_029269265.1. Lineage (GTDB taxonomy): Bacteria > Pseudomonadota > Gammaproteobacteria > Enterobacterales > Alteromonadaceae > Pararheinheimera. The sequence goes on along the minus strand of NZ_JARIXP010000003.1, from coordinate 491,278 downwards.
GAATTTGCCAATCAGAATGAAGAGTTATTCCCGAATCAATTCGTCAATGTGCGTTTAAATGTGGCGGTGCAAAATGCGGCAGTGACCATTCCGCAAGACGCAGTGCAATATGGTGCACAGGGTACTTATGTGTATATGGTAGACGACAACAACAAAGCGCAAATTCGCGTGCTGAAACTAGGTGCTGTGGATAACGGTTTAGTCGCGGTGGAGGAAGGCTTAAACGCAGGCGATAAGGTGGTGCTGGAAGGCTTAGATCGCTTACGGCCTGACCGTGAAGTTGAGGTGATCCAGGACGCGTCTAAGGGGTAAATGATGAACCTGTCCCAGCCTTTTATATTACGCCCTGTTGCCACCTCATTATTGATGCTGGCTATTTTAATTGCCGGTATTTTAAGCTGGCGTTTATTGCCTGTGGCTGCTTTGCCTCAGGTGGATTACCCTATTATTCAGGTATTTAGCTTTAACCCAGGGGCAAGCCCAGACATTATGGCGCGAACTGTCACAGCGCCTTTGGAGCGGCGTTTAGGCCAAATTCCCGGCTTAAAACAAATGTCGTCCAACAGCTCTGCTGGTGCTTCTGTGATTACCTTGCAGTTTGCCTTAGTGGTAGATATGGGCGTGGCAGAGCAGGAAGTACAAGCCGCTATTAATACAGCCTCTTCATTACTACCCAATGACTTACCTACGCCTCCTGTCTACCGCAAGGTCAATCCGGCTGACGCGCCAATTCTGACCTTAGCTGTCAGCTCCGATACTCTGCCTTTGCCTGCGGTTTACGATTTAGTGGACACCCGCATGGCGCAAAAGTTAGCTCAGCTGACTGGTGTAGGTATGGTGAGCTTAGCGGGTGGCCAGCGTCCGGCTATTCGGATCAAAGCCAATCCAGCGGCTTTAGCCAGTCTGGATTTAAGTGTGGAAAGTTTGCGTTCTGCTATAGCCGCAGCCAATACCAACCAGCCCAAAGGCAGCTTTGATGGAGCATTTCGCTCCACTATGCTTGAAGCCAATGATCAAATCCGCAGTACAGAGGAATACAAAGAGTTAATAGTTGCCTACCGCGAAGGTGCGCCTATCCGCTTAAAAGATGTGGCTAAAATCGAAGATGGTGCTGAAGACCGTTTTCTCGCCGCCTGGGCCAATCAGCAAGCTGCGGTATTGGTCAATATTCAGCGCCAACCTGGTGCTAACGTTATTGATGTAGCCGACAGAGTGCAGGAGTTGTTACCACAACTGACAGCCACTATGCCGGCGGCTGTGAAGGTCGAAGTCTTAACAGACCGTACCCACAGTATTAGAGCTTCAGTGCGTGACGTACAAAAAGAATTAGTTTTTGCCATAGTGCTGGTGGTCTTGGTCACCTTTGCATTTTTACGCAGTATTCCTGCCACTATTATCCCCAGTCTGGCCGTGCCTTTATCCTTGATTGGTACTTTTGCTGTGATGGTGTTGCTGGACTTTTCCGTCAATAACCTGACCTTAATGGCGCTGACCATAGCCACTGGCTTTGTGGTGGATGACGCCATAGTGATGCTGGAAAACGTGGCGCGGCACCGTGAACAAGGTGCTTCTCCTATGGAAGCGGCACTCAAAGGTGCCAAAGAAATAGGTTTTACGCTGATTTCACTGACCTTTTCGCTGATCGCAGTGCTGATCCCTCTGCTGTTTATGGCCGATGTCGTAGGCAGGTTGTTTTTTGAATTCGCCGTCACATTAGCAGTCGCTATTTTAATTTCGCTGGTGGTGTCTTTAACGCTCACTCCTATGCTCTGCGCACGTTTATTAAAAACTCTGCCGGAACATCATGATCAAAATGGTCTGATGGACCGCATTATTGCTTCTTATGGCCGGGGTTTGCAGTGGGTGTTACGCCATCAAACCTTAGCTATGTTCAGTATGTTGGCTACTGTAGCTTTAACAGCTCTGTTGTATCTTGCTGTACCTAAGGGCTTTTTCCCGTTGCAAGACAGTGGTGTGATCCAGGTGGTGACAGAAGCACCGCAGGACATCTCGTTCAAGGCTATGGCTTCACGCCAGCAGGAACTGGCAGAAAATATTCTGCAGCATCCGGATGTCAGCAGTTTGTCGTCTTTTATTGGGGTGGATGGCAGCAATACCAGCATCAACAGTGGCCGTATTCAGATCAATCTGAAACAACATGGCGAACGTGAGTTGTCGGCTATGGAGGTGATCCGCCAGCTGGAGCAACAAGTCTTGGTTGTGCCTGGCATTAAAGGCTGGTTCCAGCCAGTACAGGAATTGAGTATTGAAGATAGAGTCAGCCGGACTCAGTATCAGTTCAGCTTAACCACGCCGGATCAGGAGGTACTGAATCAGTGGCTACCGGATTTAGTCGAAGCCTTGCAACAACGGCCTGAATTATCTGAAGTAGCCCATGATTTACAGCAACAGGGCCTGCAGGCTTATATCGACATAGACCGCACAGCCGCAGCCCGTTTGGGTATTAATGTGTCGCAAATCAGTACTGTGCTGCAAAGTGCTTATAGCCAGCGCCAGGTAACCACCTTATTTACTCAGGCCAACCAGTATCGTGTGATTTTGGAAGTGGATCCGGATCAAATTAACGGTGTCGATGCGCTGAATAAACTCTATATCAGCTCTGGCTCTGGTACTCCTGTGCCTTTATCCGCTGTGGCCAAAGTGACACAACGACCTGCTAAGTTACTGATTAACCACCAGGGCCAGTTCCCGTCTGTGACTTTGTCTTTTAATCTGGCAGAAGGTTATTCGCTGGGTGAAGCTGTGGCCGCTATTGAAGAAGTGCAGCAGCAATTACAGCTGCCTGCCGAAGTGGAACTGACCTTCCAGGGCGCTGCTGAAGCCTTTAGGGCGTCTTTGAGTAATACACTCTGGCTGGTGCTGGCCGCTGTGGTCACTATGTATATAGTGCTGGGCATTTTGTACGAAAGCTTAATTCACCCGGTCACCATATTATCGACTTTGCCTTCAGCTACTGTGGGCGCTTTGCTGGCGTTGTTGATTGCTGATCAGCCGCTGGATTTAATAGCGGTGATCGGCATAGTGCTGCTGATAGGTTTGGTGAAGAAAAACGGCATTATGATGGTCGACTTTGCGTTGGATGCACAGCGTAATCAGGGCTTGTCACCACGAGATGCTATTTATCAGGCGGCTTTAATGCGTTTCCGACCTATTTTAATGACTACTCTGGCGGCGTTATTTGGTGCAGTGCCATTGTTGTTGGCCAGCGGTTCAGGTGCTGAGCTACGCCAGCCTTTAGGTTTGGTCATGGTCGGTGGTTTATTGGTCAGTCAGGTGCTGACACTCTTTACCACTCCTGTGGTGTATTTATGGTTTGATCGCCATTTCAGCGGTACAGAAAGTAGCAAAGAAAGTGTGGCGGCTACTGAGGCGAAAGCGCTATGAATTTAGCTCAGCCCTTTATTCAGCGCCCTGTAGCCAGCGGCTTAATTGCCACTGCCATATTGTTGCTGGGCATGTTGTGCTGGCGCTTATTGCCGGTATCTCCTTTGCCCGCTGTCGATTTCCCTATGATAGTGGTTACCGCCAGTTTGCCCGGTGCCAGCCCTGAAAGTATGGCCTCTACTGTGGCAACTCCGCTGGAGCGGGCTTTGGGTAGTATTGCTGGTATCAACCGTATCAGCTCCAGCAGTAATCAAGGCTCAGCGCAGATCAGACTGGAGTTTGATTTGGACCGCAATGTAGATGAAGCGGCTCGTGAAGTGCAGGCAGCTATTAATGCAGCCCGCAGCCAGTTGCCATCCGGTATGCCCCGTAATCCAAGTTACCGTAAATTCAACCCGTCACAAGCTCCTGTGATGGCATTGGCCTTAAGTTCAGAACATTTAGCGTCCAGTGCTTTATACGATGCGGCCTCTACTGTGCTGGCGCAGAAACTTGCCGCTATTAATGGTGTGGGCGAAGTGGAAGTGACAGGGGCTTCATTGCCTGCTGTACGGGTGCAACTCAATCCTGGCATGTTGACTCAATATGGTGTGGCTTTGGATGAGGTGCGCGCTGCTATCAGTGGTGCTAATGCGGCTGTGCCTTTGGGTGTGCTGGAAAGCGACGATCAGCGCTGGCAACTGGCAACCAGTCAAACCTTGCGGCAGGCTTCGGATTATCAGTCTTTAGTCGTGAAGTATGTCAACGGTGCTCCTATTCGTTTATCGGATGTGGCTTTGGTTACCGACTCTACGGAGAATCGCTACAGCGCAGGTTTTCATAACGATAAAAACGCAGTGATATTGCTGGTGAGTCGTCGTACTGGCGCCAATATTGTTGAAACCATAGATGCCATTTATCAGCAAATGCCGCTGTTGCAGGCGCTGATACCAGCAGACGCTGATTTAGCTGTGGTGATGGACCGAAGTCCAGTGATCCGCGCAACTTTAACTGAAGCTCAAATCAGCTTGTTGATTGCTGTGGTGTTGGTGGTGTTGGTGGTTTGGGCTTTTTTAGGTAGCCTGCGCAGCGCATTAATTCCAAGTCTGGCTATTCCTGTGTCTTTGGTTGGCTCCTTTACCGTGATGTATCTCTGTGATTTTTCGCTGAATAATTTGTCGGTGATGGCACTCATTGTTGCGACAGGTTTAGTGGTGGATGACGCCATAGTGGTGGTCGAAAACATTAAGCGCCATATAGAGCGCGGTTTAACGCCTTTAGCGGCGGCGAGGCTAGGCGCATCTGAAGTGGGTTTTACCTTACTGGCTATGAATCTGGCATTAGTGGTTATTTTTCTGTCGATTTTATTTATGGGCGGTTTGGTTGAGCGTTTATTCCGCGAATTCTCTATCACCCTGGCTGCAGCTATGACGATTAGCCTGGTGGTGTCTTTAACTCTGACTCCCAGCCTGTCCGCGCTGTTGCTAAAAGCAAAAAAGCCGGGGGAAGGTGAAACCGGAGCTTTCCATAAATTTCAGCACAAGTACCATCAGAGTGTGAATTGGAGCTTAAGTCATTACCGCTGGTTTTTGGCTGCATTGGTGCTGTTGTTTGCGGCTAATGCCTGGCTGTACAAACAGGTTCCTACTGGTTTATTACCGAATCAGGATACAGGCCAGTTAAATGGTTTTGTTCGTGGCGACGATGGCTTTTCGTTTCAGATTATGCAGCCCAAAATTGAGGCTTTTCGCCAGCATATCTTAAAAGACCCGGCCATAGCTGACGTAACAGGCTCCAGTGGCGGTGATACTGGCATTAGCAACAGTTGGATGCGGGTGCGGTTAAAGCCTTTAGCGGAGCGGAAGATTTCTGCGCAGCAAGTGGTCGACCGGATCAGAGCCACAGCACCTAAAGTGCCGGGTGGCATGGTGTTTTTGAATGTCGATCAGGATATTCGGTTGTCTTCACCTTTTGGCCGTAGCGATTACGAACTGATGATGTTATCCGGCGATCTGCAATTGCTGCGTAAATGGAGCAAACAAGTTGCCGAAAAAATGCAGGAACTGCCAGAGCTGGTGGATGTAGACACGCCCAGTGGTGAAGATGCACAGCAAATCTCGTTGACGATAGACCGCGAAGCGGCGCAGCGGTTAGGTGTCGATATGCGTACTATTGCCACTTTGCTGAATAACTCCTTTTCGCAGCGTCAGGTCGCGACTTTGTATGATGAGATGAACCAGTACCGGGTAGTGATGGAGCTGACTCCTGGCTACACAGCTCAGCCTGAAGTATTAAAGCAACTGCAACTGGTGACGACTGATGGCAGCCGGGTACCCTTGTCCAGTATTGCCAGTTATCAGTACAGTCTGGCCAATGATCGTATTCGCCGCGATGGTCAGTTTGCTTCTGTGGGCATAGGTTATGGTTTAGCGCCAGGCGTGACTTTGCAACAGGCATCAGCTGCTATAGATCGGGTGCTGGCTATGGCTATGGTGCCAAGCGGTATTCATACTATCAATGGTGAAGATCAGCGTAACGCTATGTTTAAAACCGGCGATCAGCTTTGGTTGATTATTGGCGTGATTTTAACTGTCTATCTGCTGCTGGGCGTGTTGTATGAAAGTACGATCCAGCCTATCACTATTTTATCGACCTTGCCTTGTGCTGGTTTAGGCGCTCTGCTTGCGCTGTATGTCAGTAATACCGACTTTAACCTGATAGCCTTGCTGGGGCTGTTTTTGCTGATTGGCATAGTGATGAAAAACGCCATCTTGCTGGTCGATTTTGCCTTACATGCTGAACGTGATCTCGGCTTATCAGCCAAAGAGGCGGTCGCTTTGGCCGCAGCACAACGTTTGCGTCCTATTTTAATGACTAACTTTGCTGCGTTATTAGGCGCTGTGCCTTTGCTCTTTGGTATGGGCGAAGGTTCAGAGTTACGCCAGCCTTTGGGTATTACCATAGTAGGTGGTTTGCTGGTCAGTCAGTTGCTGACGCTCTACAGCACACCAGCTGTGTATCTGGCATTAAGTAAATTCCGCCGGAAAACAGCAGAAGACCTGTTGATGCCTGAGCATAGCAACGAAAAAAAGGCTGAGGTTTAACTCAGCCTGAGGCATAAAGTAGGCAAGGCCAAACCGGGAAAACAACTGCCTTGCCCCGGCTTGCGCCTTAACTGGTTACTTTGCGACTGCGTAAACCGAAGTAGCAAATATAGATGTAACAAAATACCGGCAAGATAAAAGACAAAGCCAGACCAAATGAGTCGGCTAACATGCCCTGAGCTACCGGCACTAAAGCCCCGCCGACTATCGCCAGACACAATAAGCCAGCACCCTGACTGGTATATTTTCCTAAACCATGTAACGCCAGACTGAAGATAGTCGGGAACATAATAGAGTTGGCGATACCTATGGCCAGCAGTGCCAGTAAGGCCAGTTGACCCTGACCTGTAATCACCATTACCAGCAACACAATAGCGGCCGCAGCGTGAATAGCCAGTAATAAACCTGCGTTAATACGCTGCATCAATAAAGCACCGATAAAACGGCCCACCATAGCTCCACCCCAATACCAGGCGACATAGTGAGCTGCTTCAGCTTCCGCCAGCCCTGTGATTTCAGGTAAAGCAATAAAGTTGACCATCACTGAACCTATAGCCACTTCAGCGCCAACATACATAAATATGCCTAAAGCACCGAGCCATAAATGGTTGTATGGCAGCAGGGCTTTAATGGAGATTTTTTCTGCTGCTGTGGTGTTTTGAACTTCAGGTAATTTTAAGCGCGCAAATACAAAAGCCACGGCAAATAAGGCTATGGTCAGCACCAGATAAGGTAGTTGTACTGCATCAGCACCTTCAGTGCTGTCGAGCTGGCTCAGGATCAAGGCTGCACCAATCAGAGGCGCTACCGTAGTACCTAAAGAGTTAAAGGCTTGTGTCATGGTCAGGCGGCTGGAGGCGGTTTTTGGATTACCCAGCACTGTGACATAAGGGTTGGCTGCTACCTGTAAAATGGTTATGCCGGATGCCAGCACAAATAAAGCAGCTAAAAACCAGGCATAACTGTGAAAGCTTGCTGCCGGAATAAAGTTCAGTGTGCCAAAGCCAGCAATAGCTAAACCTATGACTATACCTTTCTGGTAACCCAGCTTATTAATCAAGGCTCCTGCAGGTAAAGACACCACAAAATAAGCGCCAAAAAAGCAGAATTGGATCAACATGGCCTGAGTGTAAGTCAGATCGAAGACGGCTTTTAAATGCGGAATTAAAATGTCATTCAGACAAGTAATAAAACCCCAGATAAAAAACAAAAAAGTAAGAGCAGGTAAAGCCCAGCTACTGACTGGTGTGCCGGAACCCTGCGCTTCGGCGTTTTGAACAGTTTGCATTCTATTCCTCATCAGGCCGCAGCTTGACGGCCTTTCTTGTTATCAGGTTGTGGTTAAAAAACTATTAAGCTGCCGGGCAACTTAAATCGGCCGTTGCTGTGGCAGGGGTCAGTCGGATATTGGAAATACTTAACTGATAAGCTGCTTCGCTGTGTAATACAAAAGGCTGCTGCAGATGATTCAGTGCTGCGCCTTTGGCAGCAAAACAGCTTAAATCAATCACTACTTTGTGCCACTGGCCTGCGGCTTTGCCGTTGATCAGTTCAGCCAAATCCAAAGTGCCACCACAGCCCGAACCACAGGATTGAGCTAATGTAACGGCAGCTGTTGGCGATGAACTCCATTTCATATCCACCACCAATTGACCATAAGCACTGGCATCCAGTGGCACTGCAGCTTGCAGCACCAACTTAGCTTTGGAATTCGCAGCCCAGTCGAGCAATAAGGCATCTTCCTGCTTTTGCCAGTTCACTGCAGCTAAGCTCAGGCTTTGGTCGGCACTCTTGGCTTTGTTGCCTGTGACTGTGACCAGACCTTGTTCATCCTGCAGCAACAGGCTGTAACCTGAAGCCGGGCGGCGCTCAAATAAACTTAAGCTTTCGTTGCTGGAGCCGGTTGCACTGTTGATTTGTTCGGATAAATCATTGGCGATAGTGGTGTTGTCCTGATAGGTCAGGCCATAACCAAAGGAGAAAAGCGGATCGTAGTTGCTATCCCCTTGATTTAACGGGGATTGACCCGCTGTTTTAGGCCAGGAGAATGGCAGTTTGCCTTTAAAATCATACTGAACTTCACCAGTTTGAGTTTTAAATAAAACGTCAGCCACCGCCTGACCTGCGGTACCAGGTAACCAGGCCGCAACAAAAGCATCGGACTGATTTAATTCAGGATTCACCCATAAAGGCCGGCCTGTTAAAAATACAGTGACTACAGGAATGCCGTCCGCTTTGAGTTTTTTCAGTAATTCCAGATCAGTGTTTTTGCCAGCCTGATAATCCAGAGTGCGGATATCACCGTCAAATTCGGCATATGGGTTTTCACCTATCACTACAATAGCAACGTCAGGCTTTTGCTGATAACTGCCATCGACGCTCAATTCGACAGAGCCCTGAGCTGCTTCAACCTGTTGCTGTATGCCTGAATAAATGGAGCGCCCATTCGGGAAATCGGCATTGGTATTGCCTGTACCCTGCCAGGTTAAAGTCCAGCCACCACTTTGTTTACCAATATTGTCAGCACCATCGCCTGTCACCAGCACTTTTTGTTTTGGCGCCAGTGGCAGTAGCTGATTGTTGTTTTTCAACAGCACTAAAGACTCACGCACGGCCTGGGCTGCAATAGCCTGATGATCAGCATGGCCTATCAGTTCTGATTTACCTGCCAGCTCCGACTGCGCCGGATTGCCACGCTCAAATAAACCCGCACGGATTTTCACTCTTAAAATGCGGCTGACGGCGTCATCCAAACGAGCTGCTGATATTTCACCTGCTTTGGCCTGAGCCAGGGTATTTTGATACAGCAGCTTCCAGTCTTCCGGCGCCATTAAAATATCCACACCTGCATTGACTGCCGCGGCACAGTTATTATTGGTGCAGCCCGGAATTTGGCCGTGACCGTTCCAGTCTCCTACCACTAAACCATCAAACCCCATACGTTCTTTCAGCACGCTGGTTAACAGGTAGTGACTGCCATGTATTTTCTCGCCATGCCAGCTGTTAAAGGTGGCCATCACGGTTTGAACACCTGCATTCAGGCTGCTGATATAACCCTGAGCATGTAAGCGGACTAAATCGGCTTCAGTGTTCAGGTTGTCGCCCTGATCTTTGCCATTTTCAGTGCCGCCATCACCCAGATAATGTTTAGCTGTGGCTATTAAGCGGCCGCTGTGCATAAAGTCAGATCCAACATTGCCCTGAATACCTTTGACCAATGCTGCGCCTAACTCTTTTACAATAGTCGGGTCTTCCGAATAACTTTCATAACTGCGGCCCCAGCGGTCATCTCTGGCTACAGCAACTGTTGGGGCAAATATCCAGTTGATACCAGTGGCAGCCACTTCCACTGCTGTGGCTTTGCCTATAGCTTCCACTAATTCTGTGTTGTTGGCGGCACCTAAACCTATATTGTGCGGAAAGACGGTAGCGCCAAACACATTGTTGTGACCATGCACAGCATCTGTGCCCCAGATAGGTGGAATAGAGCTGCCATCTTTACTTGAGTCCACGCCTGCATCGTAATAAGCCTGAGCTAAGGCCACCCAATCTGCTGCTGTGGATTTTTTATTGTCCTTCGGATAAGCACCACCACCATTTAAATAAGAACCAAAACCATACTGGCGCATGTCTTCCACTGTCATCCAGCGGATATCCGGCTGGATCAACTGAGCTACTTTTTGCTCAATAGTTAAAGTGCTCAGCAGTTGCTGTACTTTTTGTTCTGTATCAGTGTTCGCTAAAGGGCTTTTTAATTCAGGCCACAGTGCAAGGCTTTCGGCAGTTGTTGTTTTAACTTCTGTTGCTGTTTCAGTGGTGGCCTTTTGTTGACCGCAACCGGACAAAGTAGTGAAAAGTGCAGCACTGCACAACAACGCCAATGGGGTGTGTCGAGACATAATCATTATCCTGTTGAGCTCTGTTTGCCTTTGTGTCCGCTTTGGTTGGAAAGTCAGACCTTAACAAAGTATCAACAGAGTTTTTATCGGCGGGGCTGGCAGGCAAATCAGCATTTTTGTTTAAGCAAAAGCATACAAAAACCCTGATGGGTGCTTGGTGTTCTGTCCCCGTGTCCTCCGGGCTTATTAAAAGCTCCGGTATGCAAATCTTTGATTTGCTTATTATTGTTTTAAATTTACATCACATTTTTTCAGCAAAGGAAAACACAACACCTTGATATGCTTGGTTAGAATGCAATTGTAAGCGGTTTCATTTTTAACTGATAAAGTCAGTATTGCCAACTGTTTTTTAACCAAAGTGTAAGAATTAGTTTTTCAGTATTGACGAGTTAAAAAAAATCACCTAAGTTTGTGAAAGCGCTTACAGTTAGTTTTGGGGAGTAGTTAAGCTATCTGTCCGGCGTCACAATAATTTTCTTATAAAAGTAAAAAGCCAAAAAAACAGTCGACAGGGAACTAAGATGAAATCCAAAACGTTCAAAAAGACCAGACTCGCCACCAGTCTGTCATTAGTGCTTGGAGTAGGCGTTGCTATGCCTGCTTTTGCGGATGCCGCACAAGAGCAAAACGCTAAAGCTGAAGAAAAAATTGAAGTGATCAGCGTGACCGGCATTCGCGGTAGTCTGATTAAATCCATGGATACCAAACGATCTTCTACAGGTATTGTGGATGCAATTTCGGCTGAAGATATAGGTAAATTCCCTGATACCAACCTGGCAGAATCTCTGCAGCGTATCAGCGGTGTTTCTATTGACCGTGTCAACGGTGAAGGCAGTAAAGTATCGGTCCGTGGTTTTGGTCCGGACTTTAACTTAGTGACGCTGAACGGCCGTCAAATGCCTGTGACTACAGGTTCGCGTTCTTTTGATTTCGCTAATATTTCTGCTGACACCATCAGCGGTGTTGAAGTAAACAAAACCAGTTTTGCTTCAAACCCAACAGGTGGTATCGGCTCAGTTATTGATGTTCAAACCTTAAAACCTTTAAGTGCTGGCGGCGAAAAAGCTGTATTTAGTGCGGCCATGGTGGATGACAGATCAACCGAAGAAGGCGGTGCTACTCCGGAATTAGCAGGTTTGTACTCTACAACTTTTAACGATGACAAATTTGGTGTCTTGGTTTCTGCCAGTTATCAGGAGCGTGAAAGTGGTAGTCAACAAGCCAACGTAGGCACAGGTTGGCGCAGCTTCCCTGGTTCTGTCGATATCACTTCTGGTCAGTGGGGTAGTATCCCAAATGATAATCAGGTGAATCGTCCTGGTGCCAATGATGTGTATTCTGTGCCACAAACCACCATTTACAAATTTGAAGAGCAGCAACGTGCCCGCACCAACGGCCAGTTAGTGCTGCAATATGCTCCTACTGATAATCTGACCGCATCCTTAGACTATACCTACATGCGCAACGATATCGACACTCAATACAATGACGTGTCCGCCTGGTATACCTATGTGCCGTCACAAAGTGTCTGGACTGATGGCCCTGTATCTTCACCGCTGATTTATTCAGAAGACTATGGTAATAGCTTTGCCGATTTGTCTATGGGGGCCGGTGATTATGGTGTGCGTAACCAAAGTGGTTCTTTGGGTTTGAATCTGGAATGGCAAGCCACGGAGAATTTAAAACTGAGTTTTGATGCTCACCAATCTGATGCTGAATTCAAACCTAACCATGCTTTAGGCTCAAACAACACCTTAAGTACCGCCGCCTTTGTTCGCCAGAGTGCTGCGACAGACTTTACCGGCGAACTGCCTTTGCTGGCTGTTGAAGGTGGTAATGCTGTTCGTCCTTCCGACATGATAGTAACAGGTAGCGTATTTGGTAACGCGACCAATAAGTCTGAAATTGATCAGTACCAGTTTGATGGCGAATATATATTTGAAAACGCGGGCAGCATAGATTTTGGTATTGCTATCACAGACGTTGATAACCATTCAAAATCAGTCAACGTGCAACGGAATGACTGGGGTGGTGTAGGTCAAGCTGGCGATTTTGACGATTCGTATTTCCCGGCTGGTACTATCCATGACAAATTTAACGCTGGCAAAGGTGATTTCTCCTTAATGCCGGATCGCGATTTTGAAGTTCTGGATACTATTTTCTTCTGGGATTTCAATACAGTACGTGCCCGTGCTGAACAGCTCTATACCCCAGCTGGTTTTGTTGGCGCCGGTGATTGTGGCACCAACTTCTGCCCTTCCACTGACTATGACAGCGACGTAAACCGTTACACGAAGGAAGAATCGCGTTCTGCTTATGTGCAGTACAACTATGAAAATGAAATTTCTGGCATGCCGTACGATGTTCATGTCGGTGTACGTTATGAACAAACAGACGTTACTTCCACTTCTGCCGTCGCTGCCTACAATGGTGCTCGTTGGGTAGCGGACACTGAAATTGTATTACAAGCCAGTGGTCAACGTGAGTTTCAAACGAAAAGTGGCGATTACGATTACATCTTGCCTAACTTAAACTTCAATATTGAAGTAGTGGATGACGTGATGTTACGTGCCGCCTACAGTGAAACTATTGGTCGTCCGGACTATGTCGCCATTCAGGGCGGTACCGTAGTGGCTACTATAGCCAACCGTGCTGGTGGTGGTGGTAATGCTGGTAACCCAAGTCTGTTGCCTTTGGAATCCAAAAATATCGACTTGTCGGCTGAATGGTACTATTCACCATCTAGCTACGCCTCTATTGGTTATTTCCGTAAAGACACCAGTAACTTTATCAGCAACTCTATTGTTAAATCGACTATCTACAACATTCCTAACCCGGTAGATGGTAAGAAGTACGATGAAGCAGTAGCTGCAGTTGGCAATGATGCCAGTGCTATTCGTGACTGGATTTTTGCCAACTATCCAAATGCTCCGGGCGTGAATGTAGCGGCTGGAACTATTGATGGTGTTGCTGGTGAAGATGAAGATTTGATATTTGATATCAATACACCTTCCAATGGTACTGATTCAGAAGTGATCGATGGCTGGGAATTCGCTATTCAGCATGCTTTTGGTGAAACAGGTTTTGGTGCTATAGCGAACTACACTATGGTGGATAGTGAAACAAGCTATAACAACTTCCTGTTGCAGGACCAGGCTGCTGTAATTGGTTTAAGTGACACAGCCAACGCCATTTTGTTTTATGAAATGGATGGTTTCCAGGCTCGTATCGCCTATAACTGGCGTGATCAGTTCCTGAACTCCAGAGGTCAGGATACAGGAGCTCACCCACGTTATACTGAGGCTTATCACCAAATTGATATGTCAGTCAGTTATGACTTACCACAAGTGGAAGGTTTAACAGTTTATGTTGAAGCTTTGAACGTGACTGATGAGCATATCCGTGTTCACGGCCGCGCCAAAGAGCAAGTGTTAAGCCTGATTGAGTCCGGTGCTCGTTACAGTATCGGTGCTCGCTACAGCTTCTAAGCTGGACCAGGGCCATAAGGATATGGCCCAATCTCTACTGGCATCTTCAATCCGGATTGAAGATGCTATATCTTGATGAATTCTGCCCTATAAAGAAGTAATAAACAGCAGCCTTGATGGCCGCTCACAAACTTCAGACAAACTATAACTAAAAATATAAATAACAGACCGGGATACAGTATGAGTCACAATGTTTTACTGAACAGTGTTGAACACCGAGACCTGAAGGTGATTACGGCCAGAGGCGCTGAATACGGTGATGCAGTCTGGTTTGCCATCACTTTTCCTCAAGAATTTCGTACCGTTCAGACCCATTACCCGATTTTTTTCCACAAAGACAATCACAGCAATCAGTTTTTTGCCGTGACTCTTTTTGGTTTTCAGGATCAGGAAAACCTGTTTTTACAGCAGGATAACTGGCGTGGTTGCTATGTGCCGCTGATGCTCAGACGTCAGCCGTTTTTAATTGGTCAGCAGTTGGTGCGTGAAGACGGTATTGAAACCGCACAGCGTGTTATTCATATAGATTTAGACAATCCGCGGGTCAGCAGTACTGAAGGCGAAAGCTTATTTTTACCTTTTGGTGGCAACAGCCCTTATCTGGATCAAGTCGCCAGCATGCTGGAAACCATTCATTTCGGCATGCTCGACAGCAAGGCTTTTATTGACCTGTTGCTTGAACATCAATTGCTGGAATCTTTTACTTTGGATCTGACGTTCAGCAATGGCCAAAAACAGCAGCTGGCAGGTTTTTATACTATTCACGAAGAAAACCTTGCCACTTTATCGCCAGAGCTGTTGGCGCTCTTGCATCAAAAAGGTTATCTGCAGGCGATTTATATGGCCATAGCTTCTCAGGCTAATATCCGGCATTTGCTGCAGTTAAAAAATAAGCAGTTTGAGTAACGCCTGATGAATACGCTGACCACTAAGCCATTAGCAGAAGTAAAAACGCTGGAAGGATGCGACTTAGCGGATGCATGGGCATTGATCACAAACGCCAACCAACCGCTGGTGTTTAAAGGCTTGTGTAAAGACTGGCCTTTAGTTCAGGCTGGTTTGGTTTCAGCCTCTGCAGCCGCCGATTATATTCGACAGTTTTATCAGGGGAATCCTGTCAGCGCCTGTTATATCGAGCCCGATCAGCAAGGCCGGGTATTTTATAACGCAGAGCAAAATGGCTTTAATTATCAGGGCGGAAAAATTGATTTTAATCAGCTGATTGAGCGTTTATTTGCACTGAATGGCCAAAAAGAAGTACCTACATATTACATGGGCTCTACTGAAATCAACCATTGGTTTCCGGGTTTAGCAGCACAAAACAGTCTGGCTTTGGAGGGCGTGAACCCGTTAACCAGTGTCTGGTTAGGCAATCAATCCAGAATAGCCGCTCATTATGACTTTCCGCAGAATCTGGCCTGCAACGCTGTCGGACACCGTACTTTTACCTTGTTCCCGCCGGAACAAATTGCCAATTTGTATCCAGGCCCTATGGAATTTGCGCCTGGCGGCCAGGATGTCAGTATGGTGGATTTTGCAGCGCCTGACTTTGAGCGTTTTCCTAAGTTTGCTGAAGCTTTACAGCATGCACAGGTAGCCCATCTTGAACCTGGCGATCTGTTATTTATTCCCAGTATGTGGTGGCACCACGTCGAAGCAAAAGATGCTTTTAATGTACTGATCAGCCATTGGTGGCGCGACACCCCAGCTTATTTAGGCCGGCCGAATAATGCCTTGTCTATGGCGGTGTTGAGTTTGCGCAGCTTACCTAAAGCGCAGCGTCAGGCCTGGAAGGCCATTTTTGATTACTACATTTTTGAACATGATGATGTATCCCAGCAGCATATTCAGCCAGAGGCTTTAAAAATGTTAACTAAGCCGCTGGATGAGCTGAACGCGCGTCAGATCAGAGCTGATTTACTGAATAAATTAAAACGCTGAGTACAAACTATAACTATAAAAGCACCAATCAACAGGGTGAACAGATGAATAACGAACAACACAGAATTAAAAAAGTGGTGATCGCAGGTGGCGGTACAGCTGGCTGGATGACTGCAGCAGGCCTGACTAAATTACTGGGCAAAAACCTTGAAGTAGTCTTAGTTGAGTCGGACGACATTGGCACTGTAGGTGTGGGTGAAGCTACTATTCCCACTATGCATATTTTCCACCGTTTATTGAATATCAAAGAGTCCGAAGTGATGGCGGCCACCAATGCCACCTTTAAATTGGGTATTCAGTTTGAAAACTGGAAAACGCTGGGCGAAGACTATATTCACTCTTTTGGCTTTTTAGGCAAAGACTGCTGGGCCTGTGGTTTTCAGCATTTCTGGGTCAAAGGCAAACAAAAAGGCATAGCCAGTGAAATTGGTGATTATTGCGTAGAGCATCTAGGTGCCCGCCAGGGCCGTTTTGCCGTACTGCCGAATCAGGATCTGAACCACGCTTATCATATGGATGCGTCTTTATACGCTAAGTTTTTGCGCCGTTTGTCAGAACAGCATGGCATTAAACGTATTGAGGGCAAAATTCGTGAAGTGCAGCAGCATATGGACGGTAATATCAGTGCTTTATTGCTGGAGTCCGGCGAGCTGATTGAAGGCGATTTATTTATTGATTGCACGGGTTTTCGCGCTTTATTAATAGAACAAACGCTGAATACCGGCTTTGAAGACTGGAGTCACTGGTTACCTTGCGACAGCGCTTATGCAGTGCAAACTAAAACCACGCAGGAGCCGGTGGCTTATACCCGCGCTATAGCCCGTGATGCCGGCTGGCAATGGAAAATTCCGTTGCAAAGCCGGGTTGGCAATGGCCTGGTGTTCTGCAGCAAATTTATGACAGAAGCTGAAGCCAAACAAAGGTTGATCGACAATGTCGAAGGTGAAATGCTGTTTGAGCCACGGCTGATTAAATTTAAAACCGGTACCCGTCGCCTGCACTGGAATAAAAACTGTGTGGCCATTGGATTATCCAGTGGTTTTCTGGAACCGCTGGAGTCGACCAGTATTCATTTGATCCATCGCAGTATTATTCGTCTGCTGCAGATGTTTCCGTCAAACGGCATAGCCTCTGCAGATGTGGATGAGTTTAACCGCCAGACCAAAATCGAAATGGACAATATCCGCGATTTCATCATCCTGCATTACAAAGCCACCGAACGCACCGATACCAAGTTCTGGCGTTACTGCAAAGATATGCAAATCCCGGACACTTTGACTCATCGTATGGAGCTGTTTAAACAATCCGGTAAAGTTTACAAGTTTGCACAGGAATTATTTGGCGAAAGCTCCTGGTTGCAGGTGCTGATTGGTCAGGGCTTAATGCCGCAGCAGTATCATCCTATTGTGGATTTAATGCCGGATTCTGAGCTGAATGATTTCCTGATGAGCATTAAACACAATGTGAAACGCACTGTGAGTCAGTTCCCGACTCACCATGAGTTTATTCAGCATTACTGCAAGTCGTCTTTGGTCTGAGCAGGCGATGATGGACGCGCTGAATTATCAGGTGAATAGCAGCATCCGGCCCGAAATTATTTATCTTGGGCAGGAAAAAACGCCATTGATCATGATTGATGACTTTGCTGTGGATTTGTCTGCTATTCGTCGGCATGCGCAGCAAAGCGATTTTATGCGGGAAAATCAAACCTATTACCCGGGACAGCGCGCCGTATTACCAAAAGACTATGTAGCGGCCAGTTTAAATGCGTTGTATCAGTTGATTTATAAAGTCTATCAGGTGCCGGAACAGTTGCGATTAAAACCACAGATGCTGTTTTATGCGCTGATCACTCAGGCCGAAAACAGCCTGCATCCGCTGCAATGTATGCCACATTTTGATACCAGTGCCCCTTATTATTTTGCACTCTTGCATTACCTCAATGACAGTCCTCATGGCAGCACAGGCTTTTTCCGGCATAAACCTACAGGTTTTGAACGGGTGACCGATCAAAGACGACAAGAGTATTTCCAGTCTGCTCAAAAGTTTATTGACGAGCAGGGGGCTCCACCCCAGCGTTATCAGGTGCAAAGCAACGAGCATTATGAGCTGTACCACCAAGTCCCTTACCAGGCCAACAGACTGATTATTTACCCCAGCAATTTGTTGCATTCTTCACTAGTGGACAACACAACAGACATAGATGGCTCGCCTGTCACTGGGCGTTTAACCGCCAATATGTTTATTGATTTCGTATAAGCCCAAACAGCCCTGAACAATAACAAACAAGGATTTGAGTATGGTCTGCACAACACAAAAAATGAAAGCGATTACAAGTTTGGGCCAGTTTTGAACAAGCTACTTTTACCCTCTAATTTTAAAAAGATGAAAAGAAGATAACGATGAATTATGAACTGCCGAAAGGCTCGAGATTGCTGAAAAAACAATTTACTTATGGGGTCGCTACCTCATCCTTTCAGATTGAAGGTGGCATAGAACAGCGCTTACCTTGCATCTGGGATACGTTTTGCGCCACGCCGGGCAAAGTGAAGGATGGCTCGAATGGCGCTTTGGCTTGTGATCACTACAACTTATGGCGTGACGACATAGCCTTGATCAGCTCTCTGGGCGTAGATGCTTATCGTTTTTCTATCGCCTGGCCCAGGGTAATGAATAAAGACGGCAGCCTGAATCAACAAGGTGTGGATTTCTATATCAATATTCTGGATGAGCTCAAGGCAAAAAATATTAAGTCTTTTGTCACCTTATATCACTGGGATTTACCTCAGCATATTGAAGATCAAGGCGGCTGGCTGAACCGCAACACCGCCTATTTGTTCCAGGATTATGCTGACAAGTTAAGCAAAGCTTTTGGTGACAGAGTCTATTCTTATGCCACTTTAAATGAACCGTTTTGCAGCTCTTACTTAGGTTATGAGGCTGGTATTCATGCGCCTGGACTGACTAAAAAAGCCTATGGCCGACAATCGGCGCATCATTTACTGTTGGCGCACGGTCTGGCCATGCAAGTGCTGCAGAAAAATAGCCCCAACAGCATGAATGGTTTAGTGCTGAACTTCACGCCAGCTTATCCACTGACCGACAGTGCGGCAGATAAAAGAGCGGCCCAGCTTGCCGACGACTACTTTAACCAGTGGTATATCAAACCTGTGTTTGATGGTGCCTACCCTGACTCTTTTGCCTTGCTGGCTGATGAAGACAAGCCGGTGATTGAAGCTGGTGATTTTGACATTATCAAAGCGCCACTGGATTTCCTTGGTGTGAATTTCTACACCCGCACTGTGTATAAAGCCACAGAAGGCCGCGATTTTATCGAAGTGGACATGGTCGATGCGCCTAAAACAGATATTGGCTGGGAAATTTATCCACAGGCCTTTACCGATCTGTTAGTGTCTTTGCATCAGAAATACAAACTGCCGCCGGTTTACATTACCGAAAATGGTGCTGCTGCGGCCGATCAACTGCACAATGCTGAAGTCGATGATCAACTGCGCTTGTCCTATTATCAGTTGCATTTAAATGCGGTGCATCAGGCGGTTGAGCAAGGTGTGGATATTCAGGGCTATTTTGCCTGGAGTTTAATGGATAACTTTGAGTGGGCCGAAGGCTACTTAAAGCGTTTTGGTATTGTCTATGTCGACTACGACAGCCAGCAAAGAACTGTGAAAAACAGCGGTCTGGCTTACAAACGATTGATCAGTAATCGTTAACTAATAAAAAAATAATAATTTCAAATCAACAATTTATAGGATGCGCCTGACATGGTTAGTGTAAAGGAGAAAATTGCTTACGGCCTCGGGGATACGGCAAGCAATATAGTGTTCCAAACCGTCATGTTGTTTCTGACGTTTTTTTATACCGACATTTATGGCATATCGCCGGCCTTTGTTGGCACCATGTTTCTGGCTGTGCGTATCATAGACGCGATAACAGACCCGCTGATGGGCGCTCTTGCTGACCGCACCCAAAGCAAATATGGCAAGTTCCGGCCTTATTTGCTCTGGTTTGCCTTACCTTTTGGTTTGATCAGTGTATTAGCCTTTACTACGCCGGATTTTGGCGAAGAAGGCAAAATGATCTATGCCTTTGTCACTTACACCTTGCTGATGCTGGTCTACACCGCCATTAATATTCCGTATTGTGCTTTGGGGGCGGTGTTAACTGCCGATCCAAAAGAGCGGGTGTCGGTGCAGTCTTACCGTTTTGTCTTTGCCATGCTCGGTGGTCTGATGGTGACCGCTTTAACTTTGCCTTTGGTTGAGTTTTTTGGTCAGGGCGACAGAGCCAAAGGTTATCAACTGACTATTATGGCGATGAGCGTGCTGGGCGTATTGATGTTCCTAGCTTGTTTTTATGGCACCAAAGAGCGGATCAATCCACCTAAAGAAAGCATTAGCCGCAGCTATATGGACAACTTCCGTCAGTTGTGGAAAAACGATCAGTGGCGGGTATTGGCGCTGGTCGCTTTATGCCTGCTGAGTGGTTATGTACTGCGTACTACGCTGGCTATTTACTATGTGAAGTACTATCTGGAAATGCCGGATAGCATCACCTTGTTTATCACTTTGGGTATGCTTGGCAGTATGGTGGGCTGTATTATTGCGCAGCCTCTGGCCCAGCGCTACTGCAAGGTGAAGCTCTATATTGGCATACAGATATTGGCCGCAGCCCTTTGTGCCAGTAGCTATTTTGTTGCAGCAGACAATGTCACTTTGGCCATAGGTTTGTATGTACTGTGGAATTTGGTATTCAACACTGGAACACCGCTGCTCTGGGCGAAAATGGCTGACACAGTTGATTATGGCCAATGGCGTACCGGGGTTCGTAGTGCAGGCATGGTCTATTCCTCTATTATCTTCTTTATCAAAATGGGCATAGCCATAGGTGGTGCTTTAGGCGGTTGGTTGCTAGCAGGTATGGGCTATCAGGCAGATGTGGCTCAAACCGAAGAAACCAAAGCAGGTTTGTTGCTGGCATTCAGTTTATATCCGGCTATAGGGTCGTTGATTGTAGCTTTTGTCATGGGGGCTTATAAGCTCAATACGCAAAAAGTTGATGAAATCACTCTGGAATTGAAGAGATCTGCAGAATAGAAGCTGATAATATGGCGCTCTGCAGAGCAATTCAGTCTTTGCTGAATTACTCTGTAGTTCCCGACTTTCTTAGACTTAACCAGAAGTGACAGCACTATTTATGGCGACTATTTACGACGTTTCTCAGCTTGCAGGTGTATCTCTGGCGACTGTATCCAGAGTGATGAATAAAAACACCAATGTCAGTGAAAAGACCAAACAAAAAGTGCTGGCCGCTATGGCTGAACTGGGCTACAGGCCTAACACTTTTGCTCAGTCTTTGGCGTCAAATTGCTCGAATAGTGTTGGGGTTTTGGTTTCTCAGCTGGATGGTCCTTATTACGGTCCTATGATGGCGGAAATAGAAGCTGCACTGCGAGCCGATAATCGTCATGTCATTATTGCTGTAGGACACAGCGACGCCGCTCAGGAAATAGACAGCGTAGAGTTTTTGCTGAGTAAAGGCTGTGACGCGCTGATTTTGGATGTGGAAGCTATCTCCGATGACTACCTGATCAAACTCAGCCAAAGTTCTACCCCTATAGTGCTGATCAATAGATACATTGCTGAAATCAGTGACTGCTGTATTTATTTGAACAATGAGCTAGGGGGTTATATGGCGACCCGGCATCTGCTTGATTTAGGCCACAGAGAGATTGCCTATATTTCAGGCCCATCAAAAAAACACGATGCAATAGAGCGGCTTGAAGGTCATAAAAGAGCTTTGGCCGAAGTGGGTATTTCTTACGATCCGGCTTTGTGTTTTGAAGGTGACTACAAAGAAGACAGTGGCGTGGATGGGATGAACTACCTGTTTAGTCAAAACAAAACTTTTACTGCTGTGGTCTGCGCCAATGACCAGATGGTGTCAGGCGCTATTTCAGTCTGCCTGGAACGGGGTATGAAAATTCCGCAGGAGTTGTCTTTTGTCGGCTACGATAATATTCCTTTTGCCCGTTATGTTTCACCTAAACTGACCACAGTGAACAACCCTATCCACGAAATGGGCAAAATGGCTGCTTTGTGGTTACTGAAGAATCTGTATAAAAAGGATGTTGAAGTAGCCAATGTTTTTGAACCAGAACTGGTGGTGCGTAACTCAGCTATCCCGATCTAACGGTGAGGAAGAACAGCCTCTGTGCCAAAAACACAGAGGCCCAGTCACAGACTTAAGGTAAAGTCGCTTCTAAAGTTAAAGTTAAACCCTCACGGATTTGATCCGCTAACTCAGAGTCGGCTTTCGCAGAATACGAAGCTTCAATTAAAAATACGCCTGCTTCAACAGGGGTGTACGTAAACTGGCCAGTGGCATCAGTTTTATGTTGCACACGGCCTGCTTCATCACGGTAACGCTCACCTTCATAGGACACTTCCAGTTCAACACCAGCCTGGGCTTTACCGTTAACTAAAAAGGTAAAAGTGACCGGCTCGCCTGCAACTATGTCAGCTGGATGAACTGAACTTTTAAATTCCAAACCTTCGTTCTTCAGTGCCAGCACTTCTGAGGTTGGTTTGTTGACTGTGATAAAAGCAACAGAGCGGCTGCGGCTTTGACTGGTTACGACGTCAGTCGCATTAGCCGGTAGTTCTTTAGCGCGGCTCTTTTTATCGGCCATCAGGCGTTTACGTTCATCACCAACTTTGTACATAGTGCCAAAACGTACAGGACCACCCAGTTCAAGCTTGTAAGTACCTTCAGCATTCAGCTCTGCATCGACCTGAGATTTACGTTTGCCTTGGTATTTATGTTCAATCGCCTGTTTTTTGCCGTCTGGCGTATACAATGCTACGTTGTCTACCGGAATACCTTTGTCTGCCACAAAAGTCATATTGGCGGCACTGATATCAGCAGACACCCAGCTACCAGTTTTAGATAATACAAAGTGACTTGGTACTACCCATAAGGTATGAGCCAAAGCCGGAGCGCTAACCGCTGTGGCAAGCAGCAATGAAGCCAGAATAGATTTTTTCATTGGACTAGTTTCCCTGTACTGAAGTAAGTTTAATTTTTCCCAGCTCAGTGCTGGCTTTTATTTCGATCTGAACAGCGCTGCCGTCCCAGGTGAATGCTTGCTTCGCCAGATTGCGTCCGCCTTGTTCACGGGCCGCTTCGACAAAAAGAACGTAGTTACCTGCAGCCACGGCTTTACCTTGTTCGTCTTTGCCATCCCAGCGTACTTTGTAGCTGCCAGGACCTTTGGTGGCACCTGTTTTTGCATCCACTAATTGCGGCTCACTACGGCCGATTTTGCGCCAGAAACGGCGTAAGTCTTTAATCCAGTCCGGTTTTTCCAACCAGGCTTCCACTAAACGCACTGGTTGCTGTTGTTCATTTTCAATCCATACAGCTACATAAGGTCTGTGGTAAGTTCCTGTCTCAATTTTTGGCAGCTCAACCTGAACTTCCAGTTCTGATTGAGCCATAACAGTGCCGCAGCAAAACAGCATCACAGCGACTAAATACTTGTGCATAATTTTCCCTCTTAATGAAACGAAGCTATATAAGCCAACAAAGCTAATACCAAACCAGCTACAGCCGTGGCATTGCCAAAATCTCTTCTGTTGGGCTGACGCCACAATAAGTAAAAACCGGACAACGCAAACAACACACAAAACACTGCAGTAATATCAATCAGCCATTTCCAGCTGCTGCCTGCATAACGGCCTTTATGTAAATCGTTGGCCAAAGCCAGGTAACCACCAAATTCAGCGTCAAGCTCTGCAGTGCGCTCTGCTAAATCAATCACCACAGCGGCATAACCGGCAGGGCGTTTAAAATCAACTTCCAATAGCTCATCTTCTGGCGAAAAACTCAGGTTATAGCCGCCTTGTAATTGGTGCTCCTGCTTTAACCAATCGACATACAAGGCTATAGCTGCTTGTTGCTGATCTTCAGGAGTATTCAACAAATCAGGTAACTGTTCAGGCAGTTCCAACTGCAGCTGCTGGCTGGTTTTGCCCAGACTGCTGCTGAGTTCGGGGTGGTTTAAGGTGATACCTGTGATGGCAAAAAATAACAGCAGTAACAATACCAACATAGCGCTGTAGGTATGTAACCAACGCATCCAACGAGCTAAAGCTGAACTCTTCACAACACCCCCATAAAAAACTGCCGCCATGCTACTGAGAATTGTTCTTGTTTGCAAGCGATCTACAAGTGATTGATTTTGCTGTTCGTCGCAAAAATGCTCTTGCATGGCTTATCACGACAACTGCAATTGCAAATAGTTCGCAATTGCTATTGATCTTTTAATGAGAATCACTATCATTGGCGGCCATTGCCCTTTCATTACGTTTCTTTACATAGTCCGGGTGTTGGTTTTATCCACTTTGTTGTGGTGAGCTGCCCGAATAACAGGAGTTTTTATGTTCAAGTCCCGTCCGGCCAAACTGGTAGTCGCCACTCAGCTTGCTTTAGGTCTGATTGCTACAGTGCAGGCAGAAGATGCAGCGGTAACCAGAGATAACAATATTGAACGCATTGTCGTCACGGCTTCAGGTTTTGAGCAAAAGCTGGTGGATGCACCTGCCAGTATTTCAGTGATTACGGCAGAAGAGCTGCGCTCTCGTCCTTATACCACTTTGCTGGATGCGGTACGAGATCTGGAAGGTGTTGATATTGGAGAAACCCGCGATAAAACAGGCCAGGGCACTATCAGTATGCGTGGCATGGGCTCGGACTACACACTGATTTTGGTGGATGGTAAACGTCAGAATAACCATGGTGATATTTATCCAAATAACTTTGGTGGTAACCAGTTTGGTCATATGCCACCACTGGATACCATAGAACGTATTGAAGTGGTGCGTGGCCCGGCTTCTACCTTGTATGGTGCCGACGCTTTAGGTGGTGTCATCAACATCATTACCAAAAAAGTTACGAATGAATGGGCTGGTTCGGTCAGTCATAGCCGCACCGCACAAACAGATGACAGATTTGGTGAAGAGGTCACGACAGACTTCAACGTCATGGGGCCGTTAATCCCTAATGTTTTGGGCATGTCTGTTCGTGGCAGTGCTTATGACCGCATGGCTTCTACTCCAACTTTTGCTCCTGTGGTTTATCCCAATGGCCAAGTGCTGAATCGCTCTTTAGGCTTTGGTTCTGGCGGTAAAACAGTAGACAATAAAAGTTCTGTATTAGGGGGGCGTCTGAGCTGGACTCCGGTTAATAATCAGGCGATTTGGTTTGATATCGAAACCTCTACTCAGGAATACGATAACAGCCCCATCATCAACGACGATGGTAGCCGCGAATATCCTGTCGGCACTGTGGATAACATCGACAGTATCTGGGCCGCTGGTAACTTTTGCCGGGGCGCAGCTGGCACCAATGCTAACGCTTGTGCCACTAATGGCGGCACCTGGACCCGTCGCGCTAACCCAAGAGTCGGTTATAGCCCAACTCAGGAATTTAGTCGTGATACCTGGTCTTTAAGTCACGAAGGTAAATGGGATCTGGGTAACAGTTTTATGTCGTTATCTTATGTCGATACACAAAACCATGGCCGTACTTTACCTTTTACTTTGGCTGAACGTGCCCAGTTATTGACAATGATCGATGGCACTGGGGCTTATGCAGGTTTGTCAGTGGATGATCGCAGAGAATTAGCAGCACAAACCTTCCTGCCAAGAGCCAAACGTAAAATGGCCAGCAATCAATATACTTTTGACGCCAAAATGGATATGCCATTTGAACTGGCGGGCCAGCATACAGCCATAGTGGGTACGCAAGTGATCCGTGGTGAACTGGAAGATGGCGTATTTGGTATGGAAAGCGGCACTCCAGGTGAAGTGCAGGAACACAATATGTGGTCCATTTTTGCGGAAGATACCTGGGACGCTACTCAGGAATTCGCATTAACTGCAGGCTTACGTCGTGACGACCACGAAGTCTTTGGCAGTGAGATGAGTCCACGTTTGTACGGTGTTTATACCTTAAGCCCGGAATGGACTATCAAAGGCGGTGTCAGTACTGGTTATAAAACGCCAAAAACCACTCAGCTGTATGACGGTGTAGTTGGTTTTGGTGGCCAGGGTACATCCCCAATGTTTGGTAACCCGGATCTGAAACCAGAAACCAGTACCTCCACTGAAATTGCGGCCTATTGGGAACACCCGGATAACCATAACTTCAACATCACTATTTTCAATAATGAATTTGAAGACAAGATCGCCTCTCAGCCTTGTGGTACAGGCACAACGTTGGTCTGTACTGAAACAGGTGAATATGCTGAATTGGGTTATGCCACCAGCAGCAAAACGGTCAATATAGACAAAGTGACGATACAAGGCGCTGAGCTGGCAGGACGCTGGCAGATTATCGACAATGTCGCTTTCCGTGCTAACTACACTTACACCGACAGTGAGCAAAAAAGTGGTGCTAATGCAGGACAACCCCTGACCAACACCGCCAAACATATGGCCAACCTGACACTGGACTGGGCTGCGACTGACGATTTAAAAGTGTTTCTGACCTCAGAAATCCGTACTAAACGCTACCGCACCTGGGACACTATTAAAGACGAAGCTCTGTACTTTAAAGCCTATGAAGTGCTCCACTTAGGTGCCAGCTATGAAGCCAGTGACACTGTCACCTTCACGGCTCGGATCAATAACTTAATGGATAAAGACTTCACCACCTACGACCTGAACTTTGTTGAATGTGACAGCGGCACTAACTGTGTGTTTGATGCCAATGGCGAAAATGGCTACATAGGCAGCTACACTGACCATTACAACAACAAAGACAAAGCCCGTAACTTATGGGTGAGTGTAAACGTTCGCTTCTAAGCTTATCCGCAGGCTAACCACAGAAAACCGCAGATGATCTCTGCGGTTTTTATTTGCCTACCGGCATTAGTTGTAGATGCTGATTTGATTCTTAGTGTGGAAGCTCAGCAGCACAATGTCAGAAAAAAAGTAAAACTGAAACTAAGTTTATCTGCCATCTGCAGTGCTTTGGTTGCGCTAACAATGCTACATTGTTGCTTTTCCAACCCAACAAAGGTGACAAGGATGCGACATAGTTTAACGCTGCTTTTTTTTACATCTTCACTGGCTTTTGCCAATCCATCCCCTATTCCAGCCAACCCGGTACAACAACTAAAACCAGAGCTTGCTCAGGTGATTGCTGCCGATGCTCAGTTAGAGATATTAGCTGAAGGTTTTCGCTGGGCTGAAGGCCCTGTGGCCGAACCCAAAACAGGTGATATTTTGTTTTCCGATGTACCGGAAAACAAAGTCTGGCGCTGGAATAAAAAAGACGGTTTAACCTTGTATCTCAGCCCTTCAGGCCATACAGCTTATATTGACGAACCTTCTATCAAAGAAGGTTCTAATGGCTTAATTTTTAATCAGAACAATCAGCTGGTGCTGGCACAGCATGGTGACAGAAGACTGGCTGTATTGACGTCAATCGATGCCAAAGGCCCGGTATACCAGAGCCTGACCACCAGTTATCAGGGCAAGTTGTTTAACAGCCCTAATGATCTGGTGCAACACAGTAATGGCAGCTATTTATTCACCGACCCGCCTTATGGCTTAAAAGATGCGGACAACTCCAAACAAAAGCAGCAGACCTTTAACGGTGTCTATTGGCTTAAGGGCAGTGATGTAACTGTCGTCACAGAGAAACTAACCCGCCCTAACGGTTTGGCGTTATCGCCGGATGAACAATGGCTTTATGTTGCCAACTCAGATCCACAAGCTGCACAGTGGTGGAAATACCCTCTAACAGCAGATGGCACGGCAGGTGAAGGTCAGCTGTTTTTTGATGCGACAGCCTGGGTGAACAGTAAGCCCGGCTTACCAGATGGGTTAAAAGTACTGCCATCTGGCCACTTGCTGGCGACTGGTCCTGGTGGTGTGCTGGTGTTTAACGCTAAAGGTGAACATTTAGGCACTATTCAAACCGGAGTAGCAGCAGCCAATGTGGCATTGAGTTTGGATAAACAGTATTTATACATTACCGCCTCGAGCTACTTACTGCGGATTAAACTGAAAACAGCAGCCTGACTGTGTATAGAAATGTAAAGCTGCTCAGAAACGGAGCAGCTTAAGGTTAAACTAGGGTTTATTGAACCCGGAGTACCAGCCTTGAACCCACTACTGCTGATTGACGATGATCGTGAACTGACCTCCATATTAAGCACTTACTTACAGCGTGAGGGCTTTGTGGTGCAGGTTGCAAACGACAGCCAGCTGGGCTTGCGGCAAGCCATTTCGGGGCAGTATGAATTATTGGTGCTGGATGTGATGATGCCAGGCTTAGACGGTATCTCTTTGCTGCGCCAAATACGTCAGCATTCCAAAGTACCGGTCATCATGCTTACAGCTAAAGGCGATGACATCGACAAAGTGCTGGGGCTGGAACTGGGGGCTGATGACTATGTCGCCAAACCTTGTTTGCCGCGCGAATTAGTGGCTCGTATTCGGGCTATTTTGCGCCGTATACAACAGCAGCAGACTGAGCCAACCGAAGTGAAGGTCGGGCCTTTAACACTTGAACCTGGTGCACGTAAAGCCTGGGTCAATGGTCAGTTGATTCAGTTGACTGGTGCTGAATTCAGTGTGCTCTGGGTTTTGGCTTGTCATGCCGGGCGACTGGTCAGTAAAGCCGAATTATCGCTACAGGCTTTGGGTAAAACCTTAACTCAATATGATCGCAGTCTGGATGTGCATATCAGCAATATTCGGCAAAAACTGGGCAAAAGAGAAGACCAACAAGCCTGGATTGAAGCCGTGCGTGGCAAAGGTTATCAACTGATGCAGCGATACTAATCATGGGGCAGGTGTTCTGGAAGTTTCTATTGGCCTTTTGGGGCGCGTTAATTCTGGCGGGCACTTTGGTCTGGGCTGTTAACGAAGTCAGCCGTTCTGCGGACGATGAACCCAAACCTGTCTGGATAGGCCCGCAGCTGCGTTTGGTGTTAGGTTCAGCTCAACTGATGATGGACTCTGGTGGTATTCAATTGCTCGGCGACGTGTTGCAGCGCTGGGAAGAAGATCCTATGTCCCGCGACAAAATTTTGCTGCTGAATCACCGGGGCGAAGATTACTTACAGCGTGGCGTGCCCGAAAACTGGGCAGAATTATTGCAAGAACACCCCGAATACAAAGTGCAGGACAAAGCTGGCCAGAGCTGGTTTTTGTTAGCTGTACCCCGCCATGAGTTTTTATTGGACTGGCTGCGCAGTGGCAGAGGTATTATGTCCAGCCGATCTATACCGGCGCAGCATATTGATATTCAACATTCACAAGCTGCCAGACCCCATGGTCCTCCTCCTGGTGAGGCAGTGCAACCTTTTGGCCCCACTGGTTTTGGTGACAAAGGACCGCCCCCTGAAATGCAGGGTGTCGCTGTCAGGGCCACTATGCCTAGGCCACCAGTCTGGTTTCACCCGGCATTTTTACTGGCTGCTATTTTGGGGGCCAGTTTATTGGTCAGTTTCTGGCTGGCCTGGTATTTCGCCTCTCCGGTACGCCAATTAAAACAAGCTTTGCAGTCGCTGGCATCCGATCACTGGCTGACTCAGTTGGGTCCCAAAGTCACAGGGCGGCGTGATGAATTTGGTGCTGTTGCCCGCAGTTTTAATCAGATGGCTCAAAGTGTCGAGCAAGCCATTAGTGGTCAGCGTCGCTTGTTGCATGATGTCTCTCACGAATTCCGTTCGCCTTTGGCCCGGTTACAAATACTGGTTGGGCTGGCGCGGCAAACTCCGTCAGAAAGTGCCATGGTATTGGACAAGGTGGAAGCAGAAACTCAGAAACTCAATGCGTTGGTGGAAGAAATTCTGACCTATTCGCGACTGGAAAGCGGTGCCGCCGCAGTCAAGTTGCAGCAAGTGGACTTGCTGGAGCTTTTGGAGTCGGTAGCTGAAGATGGCAGACTTGAAGCTTTGTCGCAGCATAAACAATTGCTGGTAAAAGCTGATGCTGCAGTGCAGGTACAAGCTGACCCGGACTTACTTTATCGGGCTTTGGAAAACCTGATCCGTAATGCCATTAAATTTACCCCGGCAGACACACAAGTGACTGTAGAACTACTGCGGCAGGAACAGCAGGTACAGATTAAAATTTCTGATCAGGGGCCTGGTGTGGCGCATGATGATGTAGCCAAACTTTTTACTCCCTTTTTTCGTGGTCAAAGCAAAAAAGACGGTGTGGGGTTAGGTTTAAGTATTGCTAAACGATCAGTGGAAAGCTGTGGCGGAGAATTGAAGCTGCATAACCTTTATGCAGCTTCCGGTATAGCCTGTGGTTTTCAGGCGGTGATTAGCTTACCGCTGAAATAACAGGAACAACCCTAACGCCTAAAAAGCCCCGCACGGCAGGCGTCGGATGTTTAAGGCACAGTAACAGTTATAGCTAAAGGCGTGCCATTTGTGACGCCTAAGGTGATAGTCGCTCTATCCCCTGAAACTCCACCCGTGGTCGTTATGCTTAATTCACATTGACCATTTAAATCTGTGCGGCGGCTGCCTGTGACTAAGCAGCTACCAACAGACACCAGCAGATTACCTATATTGTCGTCATCGTAACTAATACCCGCTTCAAAATTCAGGAAAGGTAAGCGCACTAAGCCCTGATCCCGGATTTCCAGACTCAGAATGGTATTTCCGCTGATATTGGTTATACCCGATGTAATAACTGCTGGGCTGATGTAGGAAAAACAGGCCCTATCATCAATGGTTGTAGCGCTGCTGCCGCTGGCTTCTGCAACAACCCACACCTGAGCCGAACCCCGGGGGGAGTGGCGTGTGTCTAAACTGGATGAAACACAGCTGGTTAAAAGGGTGTCCTGATTAGCAGGATAAGTCAGAAAAAAGCTGGCCGCTCCGTCCTGGGTAACCGCCTGACCACTGACCAGACCTTCTTTAGCTGGGTCTACACCTGAAACCTGCATACCTAACAATGAAGCTCCAACCAGATATTCCAGTCCAGTTTCTGTATTCAGGTAGTTTTTGTTCACTGTCACTGTAGTGGCCTGATTAGGTAAGGCGGCGACAAAACGACTTTTATCTTCAGCTTGGGCGTTAAAAATAAGCACCCTGTCCTGAGCCTCAATAAAACGAGAGGTATTGTTTCGGGTAATGACAGCGCTTTGAAACAACGCATTGCTTAAATCTGTGAATACTGTCGAATTGGCCGTAGTGGATGCATTGCCATCAATGACGGTAGTGCCAAAACCATAGTTAATTTGTGGTGTTCTGTTAGACAATAACACACTGTCAATAACACCCAGGTTGATCACAGTGCCATCTGCCACAGGATTACCGTATCTGTCGGTGACTAGCAAACCACCTTCGCGGCGGTAAGTACCGTTGTTCATATTTTGAATACTTGCAGCGACCGGATAACTGAACACAATAGAGTGAGCTGGGCCAGAAGCTATGCTAAGTGCTGACGCAGTGGTTTGAATCACTGGATCGTAACTTTGCCCTGAAGCATTTAACGCTTCTGCCCGTAATTCGATCACGCCGGGTAACTGGCCTGAACTCAGAGTTAAAGTAGCCACACCATTGGTGGTGGCAACATCCAGAGTTTTAGTATTTTGTACCAGTTGGCCAGAGGCCTGAGTGCCCAACAGCATTTCTCCGCCGTTTGGTTGAGTTGTAAAACTAACCCGCACATTATTTACTCCGGCCGGAGCATCTTGCGCAGCGCCACCAGTGGATGTGAGTAAACGCACCGTAATAGTGCTGCTTTCCATTTGACCTACACCGGCCACATAAATGGCACGTTCGCTGGCGGCAATGCTGATACTGGCAGGTACTGGCCGTTCAGGTTCTACAGCAGTACCGGCGATAGTGACAGTAGTAGTGGTCTGCACACCATTGACATAAGCAGTGACAGTAGCGGAACCTGCACTTTGGCCCGGGTATAAGCGAACAGCTGCTACACCATCCCCTGCGTCATTAGAGCCACCCCGGCCTGTTTCAGCTGTAGTGCGTGTCATCACTTCTGTGGCACTAAAACTACCCAAATTGGTACTGAATTGAACTGTGGCGTTACGCAACAATGCGCCATTTGTATCCCTGACCGTGGCGGAAATAGTGGTAAAACGCTCTGGAAAACCAATATCCAGACTGGCGTTGCTGGCGCTGACAGTCACAGCTGTCGCGTCTTCGGTTTTATCTGAACCACCACAGGCTGCCAATAGCAGCAGAGGTAAGGCTAAAACCAGACTATGAAAAAAACGTGGCAACACTGTCATACATCATCCTTGTAACCAGATCGTTAGCTTATGTAAAATTTTGCAGATTTTACTGAATTCTAAAGAGGTATGCCGCTTTTGTATAGACGTCAGTCGAGTTCTTCAGTCGTCATTTGTTGTTTGCTTGTGGTTTGTTGCAGAACAGCGCATGCTGAATCTTCATTTATCCGGAATATCAGATTGTTATGTTAATCACTTTTAAATCCATAGCCGCAGCGCCGGTGCAGATGTTTGGCAATATCGCTTTGAAGTTGCTAGAGCTGATGGGGCGTTTACCTAAAGCGCCAGGTGCTTTATTTGCCGAAGACGTCGCTGAAGCTTTAGCTTTGTTGCAACAAGGCTTATCAGAACTGGAAGCCCGGGAACAGGCTGAATTACCTGATGATTCAGCAGATAAAGACCAGGAAAAACCCAATGCGATTCCGCTAAAACACCGCGCCGTGCCTTTAATTGCACTATTGCAGGCAGCGATACGCGAGAAAAAAGGCGTAAGCTGGGAGTAGATCTGTACTTAAAAGCTAGGTTTCTGTGGCCAGGGGTCTGCTTAGGTTAGTTATTTTCCGTTCCAAAGATTCAGCACCAGTCACCTTGTTTGGTCAGGTCGCAGTGCAACTGCTGCATATGATGAGCCACAGCGGCAAAGTGCCATGCTGAAAATGTGGCGAAACATTTAGCCAGTTTGCAGGGTAAATGCAGTACTGGCCCGAAGAAAGCATTATGGCCAAAACCGGCCATTCCCCGGATTCCTCCGTCAGCCTGCAGCACCGAGGTTTGCCCTTTATGGAGCTGCTGTCGCGGGTAGTAATGTGAGTTGGGAATGATTCTTGTCAGTAAAATGGTCATTGGTGCGATCCCTGAACCTGCCCCGGCAGGGATCGTGTTTGAGTGGCGGTTTAATAGAAAAACCTAGCCGCGTACCACATGATAGGCAATCAATTGTGTAATTTGTGCGTCAGAATAGCCCAGCGTGGACAGCAGCTGCTGAACGTTTTCGCTTTCTTTGGGCGGGTTGCAACGCAGGCCGAATTTTTGCTGGTTCATCTCTATGGGCAAGGCCGGCAGTTTGATATGAGAGCCATTCTCCAGATGGATATCCACTAAACCACCTGCATTCAGGTGTGGATCGCTGACCAGGTCCATCGGCTTGTTCACCGGGGCGTAAGGCAGGCCTATGGCATCGAGTTTTTGCATCAGGCTGTCAGTTGGCATTTGTGCAAACACCAGCGTGAGTTTGGGTATGATCATAGTGCGGTGATCAAAACGTCCGCTATTGGTGTCCAGTCTGGTATCGCCGGCGAAGTCGGTCAGCTCAAAAGCTTCACAAAATTTGCGCCACTGGGTATCACTCACCACAGCGACAAAGACTTTTTCGTTATCTGCTGTGGTAAAAGAGTCATACACTCCCCAGGCCGACTGGCGTACTGACATAGGTGGCGGTTCAACACCACTGATAGCCCCTTGCGCAATATGCTGCCCTACCAGAAAGGCGGTCGTTTCAAACAGCGCACTTTGCACCTTTTTACCAAGGCCGCTGCGCTGCCTTTCCTGCAGCGCGGCAAGAATACCAATGACACCAAACATGGCGCCTGTAATGTCAATCACTGAAGCGCCGGCACGCATGGGTTTGTCCGGCAAGCCGGTCATATAGGCTAAGCCCCCCATCATTTGCGCCACTTCATCCAGCGCGGTACGGTGCTGATAAGGCCCGCTTAAAAAACCTTTTAATGAACAGTAGACAATGCCAGGGTGTTTAGCCGACAGGCTATCGTAGTCCAGGCCATATTTCTCCAGTGCGTCGGGGCGAAAGTTTTCAATCACCACATCCGCTGTGGCCACCAGCTCTTTGACTAACTGCAATCCCTGCGCTGTATCCAAATCCACGCAGAGGCTTTTTTTATTGCGGTTATACATAGTGAAATAGCCAGCACCAGAGCCTTTCAGGCGTCTGGTATTGTCGCCTTTCAGCGGTTCCACTTTGATCACTTCTGCACCCAAATCGGCCAAAATCAGGCCAGTCGCAGGGCCCATCACCATATGGCTAAACTCGACGACTTTAATCCCTCGTAAGGGTTGAAGGCTGTTCTGCATCTCTGTCCGTCCGTTGCTGTGTACTAAATAAAGCTGGTTACCAATGGTTTAATGATATAATATTATACCAAATAGTGTTTGGTTGTAAGTCCTATTTGTCCGGACGATGTGTTTTGCTGCAGGGGTGAAGAAAATACATGAGTGGCGTAGACATTTTGATCAGTGAAGTGGGGCCACGCGATGGCTTGCAAAGTATTGCCACCATTATGCCAACTGCTGCGAAAAAACAGTGGATCACGGCACTGGCCGCAGCAGGTATCCGGGAAATTGAAGTTGGCTCTTTTGTGCCTGCCACTGTGCTGCCGCAACTGGCTGACACGGCTGAACTGGTAGCTCACGGCCTTACTATTGACGGCTTACAGATAGCGGTGCTGGTGCCCAATTTTCGCGGCGCTGAACATGCCATTGCCGCAGGCGCGCATAAAATCAGCATTCCGCTGTCGGTCAGCGAAACCCACAGTCTGCGTAATGTGAAACGCAGCCATGCACAAATGCTTGAAGAAATTGCCCGTATTGCGCAATTGGTGAATGCCCTGCCTGTTGCTAAGCGCCCGCATTTTGAAGTGGGCCTGTCGACCGCCTTTGGCTGTAGCCTCGAAGGGCCGGTCTCTGAATCTTTGGTGGTGCAACTGGCTGAAGCGGCGCTTGCCGCCGGTTGTCACGAAGTGGGGCTGTCGGATACCACCGGCAGTGCCCATCCGGTTCAGCTGCGCCGCCTGATCACTAAGGTGTGGTCTGCCGTAGGCAAGGACAAGCTCTGCGGTGTGCATCTGCACAATACCCGTGGCCAGGGTTTAGCTAACGCACTGGCAGCCATCGATATGGGCATTAGCACAGTGGATGCATCTATGGGCGGCATTGGTGGCTGTCCGGCAGCGCCTGGTGCCAGTGGCAATATTGTGACCGAAGACCTGGTGTTTTTGCTGGAGTCTATGGGACTGGAAACCGGTATTAACTTTGCTGCTTTATGTGCCGCCCGCGAGTTGTTTGCCTATGCCATGCCAGGCACAGAACTGTACGGTTTTACCCCATTGGCTGGTTTACCCAAAGGATTGGAGATCACCTGATGGCACAAACCTTATTCGATAAATTATGGGCCGATCACGAAGTGACAGTGTTAGAAGACAGTCTGTCACTGCTGTATATCGACCGTATCTTTTTGCATGAACGCACCGGCTCCGTTGCTCTGGAAAGTCTGGTGGCCGCAGGCCGTCCTGTGCTTAATCCGGAAAAAGTGTTCTGCAGCATGGACCATATAGTGGACACCCACAGCGGTAGAACCGACGAGACGCTAGTGCCCAGTGGTAAGCAATTTATCCAGTCGACCCGCAAAGCCAGTCAGGCCGCAGGTATCAGGCTCTTTGATATCGATGATCCTATGCAAGGCATAGTGCATGTGATTTCGCCTGAATTAGGCATAGTGCAACCAGGCTGCACCCTGATTTGCCCTGACAGCCATACCTGTTCACAAGGTGCCTTAGGGGCTTTGGCCTGGGGCGTCGGTTCCAGTGAAGCCGAACATGCACTGGCAACCAATACGCTGGTGGTGAAAAAACCAAAAACCATGAGGGTGAACCTGACAGGAGTACTCGAGCCCGGAGTCACAGCTAAAGATGTGATACTGCAGCTGATTGCGCAGTATGGCGCTGCAGGTGGCACAGGTTATGCCATTGAATTTGCCGGTGAGGTTATTGATGCAATGGGTATTGAAGCGCGTCTGACCTTGTGCAATATGGCGGTGGAGTTCTCCGCCTTTACCGCCCTGATTGCGCCTGATCACAAAACATTAGACTACATCGAAGGCAAACCTTATGCGCCACAAGGCGATAGTTGGCTGCAGGCGAAACAGCACTGGGATACGTTGTTCAGTGATCACGATGCCCGTTTTGACAAAGAACTGAGTCTGGATTGCAGCCAACTGGCACCTGTCGTCAGTTGGGGCACCAGTCCACAGCATTCCTGCGCTGTCACAGGCACTGTACCTGTGATGCCGGAACAATCAGCCAGCAGCGACCAGAGCAGTTATCAGCGTGCTTATCAGTATATGGATCTGCAGCCAGGTCAGGCGCTGACCAGTCTGGTTATTGATGCCGCCTTTATTGGCTCCTGCACTAACAGCCGCATCAGCGATTTGCGCGAAGCCGCAGCTATTTTGCGAGGGCGCAAAGTGGCTGCTGGGGTGAAAGCCATTTGTGTGCCCGGTTCCAAAGCGGTCAAACGTGTGGCGGAGGCCGAAGGGCTGGATCAGATCTTTATCGCCGCTGGCTTTGAATGGCGTGAACCTGGTTGTTCTATGTGCTTTTTTGCCGGTGGCGAAAATTTTGGTTTTCAAAAACGTGTCATTAGCAGTACCAATCGCAATTTTGAGGGCCGGCAAGGGCCGGAAACCCGAACTCATTTAGCCAGCCCTGTCACAGTAGCAGCTTCGGCCATTGCGGGCCGGATAGCGGACCCAAGGGACTATTTGCCATGACACCTTTTATAACTCATACCGGAGTTGCTGCGGCCCTGCTGCGTACCAATATTGACACCGACGCTATTATTCCATCGCGGGAAATGAAACTGGTGTCCAAACAAGGTCTGGGTGAAGGTTTGTTTGCGGGCTGGCGTTATACCCAGGTGGGCGGCCGTGAACCCAACCCGGATTTTATTCTGAACCAATCAGCTTATCAGGGCACCAGTATCTTATTAGCGGGAAAAAATTTTGGCTGTGGTTCGTCGCGTGAACATGCGGTGTGGGCTTTGGCCGAATATGGAATCCGCGCCATTATCGCGCCCAGCTTTGGTGCCATTTTTTATGGCAATTGTATTCGCAACGGCATTCTGCCGCTGTCCCTGCCTGACGAAGTGATAGCAGCGATGGCAGCACAAATTCAGGACCCGCAACAGCATCAAATCCGCATTGATTTGGCGCACCGTCAGGTGATCGGCGTGGATGGCACAGTGTATGAATTTGTCATCGCCAAGGCATGTCAGCACATGTTACTGGACGGCTTGGATCAGATAGGTTTAACGCTGAAACGTGCTGACAGTATTGCAGCATTTGAGTCGGACTATCAAAAGCGCCGCCACTGGTTGTTTGAGTTGCCAACTGATGTGGCCGGGTAAGCAATACATAGAGATTTGGCTATATGAGTAATAAAAACTCACTATTTTTCCACAGCTTACTGCTGTGGTTAGTATAGAAGCTAATAGATAGGGCAATAAGTTTAAGGGGAAGGGTATGCGTCCGCATGTAGAAATGGTTGATGAAAAAGATTTGATCTGGCATCCGTCGGAACTGGTGGGTGGTACTGGTTCAGCACGCCAGCGTCACTTAAGTTATGACGAAGAGGATGGCTCTGTCTCTGCCAAGGTATTATTTGACACAGACTGGACCAGACCCGCTGGTGTGCATGTAGCGCAAACCGAATGGTATGTGCTTAGCGGCGAAGTTCGTATTGGTGATGAGCTGCTGACGGAAGGTGGCTACTGGTGCACCCCTGTGGGTGTGCTGTGCCCTGAATTGTCGGTGAAAGCCGGCACCGAAATTCTGTATTTCCGCGAGTTTGGTGACTGGCAGTTTGACGTTGCGGACAAAAGCAAAGACACAGTGCGACCAGATCAAAAACTGGTGATCAAACACAGTGACAAAATGGACTGGATCCCTGTTGAAATTGGCAGCCCGATGGACTTTTCCGCCGGAGGAACCCCAGTGGCGGGGCTTTTTATCAAATTGCTGTTCCGCGACGAAAAAACCGATTTTTATA
Organism: Rheinheimera sp. 1928-s; assembly: GCF_029269265.1. Taxonomy (GTDB): domain Bacteria; phylum Pseudomonadota; class Gammaproteobacteria; order Enterobacterales; family Alteromonadaceae; genus Pararheinheimera. The sequence goes on along the minus strand of NZ_JARIXP010000003.1, from coordinate 453,314 downwards.
CCCGTTTGATCCGGGCCAAGCCAGGTTGGGTGGAGCATCCATTAGCGCATCACCCTGTGTATGAAGAGGCTTACACTTTACAAGGTTCTTTTGAGTTTAACTTTGGTCAGCAGTGGCCTGGTGTGTATTTCTTCCGGCCTGCATTGGTGCGTCACGGTGATTTCCGCTCTGGTCCGGAAGGCACCACTTGGTTGTTACGTTGTGATGGCCGCCTGGTGGATTGGTATACCGACAATGCCAGGATGGAAATGCACGGAGACCCGGTAAACTGGGGTCCTGCTTACCCTGGTACTCAGGCTCCGGTACCACTGCAGCCTGTACGCTCGCGTTCAGTGGGCCCGATGAAAGATCCCTATTACACCTAATACACCCATAGTACCTAAAGCCGCAGCCTTGTTGACTGCGGCGGGGCTACTATGCCCAGGTTCTCACGCACGTGTCGCCGCTCTGCAACTTCAGGTTACTTGAGTATAGAACCGGCTTTTGGTTAGCTTCCTTCAACGGAGCGGGCTAACGGGTCGGTAATTTAGGTGTCTGATGGTCTTCCCAGTAACGGGTAGCGTCCTCCACCATATTTTTACCCTCACCCAGCAAATAATCCCGGCACAGTTGAGCTATGACCGAAAAATCTTTGTGCTGCCTGTGTACCACATACCAGTAGTCTGTTAGCGGAAACCCTGCTATGGGCAGTTGCACCAAATCTTTTTGCTGGCCATGGTCCAAGCTTAAAGCCGGGACTATCGCAATGCCCATGCGGGCCAACACCGCATGTTTAATGCCTTCGTTGCTGGCTATAACAATGTGTTTATCAATGCTGTAGCCTAGCGCGGCTAATTGCTTTTCTGTGGCTATGCGTGTGCCGGATACAGCTTCACGCAGAATAAATAGCTCATTGGCAACGTCTTGCCAGCTTAACGTTGCTCTGGCGGCCAGTGGGTGTGATTGGGCAGCAATAGCCACCAGATGATTGACGCCCATAGAGGTCACTGCCATGCCCTGTTCTTCGGGCGGGTAACCAGAAATATACAGGTCATCCAGATTGTGCTGCATACGTTCAAGGATCTCTTTGCGATTGCCAAATTGCAGTGACAGCTCGATGTGCGGGTAACGGCGACAGAAAGGGCCAAGCAAATGTGGGCTTAAATACTCGGCGGCAGTGACTATGCCGATACTGAGCTTGCCGATCAGCGCGCCCTGCAGTTGGCGTAACGATGTCTCTAAGCGATCCGTACACTCAAAAATTTCTTTGGCATGTGCCACTACCATTTCACCGGCATGGGTCAGCGTAATGCGTCTGCCCGCCATTTCGTAAAGCGGCAGGCCAATGCCGTCAGACAGCTTACGCATTTGCATTGAGACACTGGGCTGACTCAGATGCAGGCGTTCGGCTGCAGCGACAATACCGCCGGTTTCTGCAACAGCCAACAGAATTTCCAGTTGGCGAAAGGTGCCGATGCGGGAGGCTAACCGGCCTTTTGGAAACAGAGGGGTCATCTGAGCCTACACAGCAGTGTCGGTTTTTTAACCATTTCAACCATAAAACTTACCTGAAAATCAACGATTTAATGTAAAAAAAGAGCACCAATTAGTATTGGTGCTCAGAGGGAATGCCACAGTCACACAGTCACGAAATACTGGATCAGAACTTGTAGCTGATACGGATACCAGCAGTTCTGCGCTGTGGCAAAGTTGCCACTACGGCATAAGGCACAGACTGGCCATTCGGGAAGAAACCAAAGTCTACGTTACCGACCGCAGATTTAATCTTGTCATCATCAAACAGGTTTTCGACGTAAGCGGTGACGAGCCAGGACTGATATTGGGTACCTGCGGACAGATCCCATTCCCAGTAAGCGGGTAACTGAGAATGCTGGGCACGCTCCACGTTACGCTCAGAGCGGTACTGACCAAACAATTCAACAAAGCTGGCGGCTCCGCCCACATCAAAGGAGTAACGGCCTGTGATGGTTCCGGAGTGTTTAGACGACAAAGGTAAAGGCTGACCAGAAAAATCTGCTTCTGCATTACCGGCAATCATCTTGTCGACGTCACTGACTTTGGCGCCAGCCAGATCAGCGTTTGCCAGAATAGTGGTCAGGTTAAAGTCAGTGTATTTGGCATCCGAGTACAAATACGCCATGGACAGACGGAAGTTATGGCTGACCTGCCATACTGATTCCATCTCTATACCTTTGACCTGACTTTCGCCGGCGTTAATCACCGACACAACCGCCAGTCCCATCGCATTGGTCAGGGTAAAGGGAGTTTGTTGATCCGAGTATTTCCAGTAAAACGCAGACAGATTGACGCTGGCATTGTTCTCCAGTGAATAGGCTTTGGCACCTACTTCATAGGCAATGAGTTTTTCTGGTTTGTACACACCATCACTCACGTCGCCGTTGGCATCAGTGGTTGCAACGCCACTGGGTTTGAAGCCTTTGGAGACAGAGGCGTAGGTAAAGACGGTTTCATTCACCTGATAGTCGATACTGGCGCGTGGCAGGAAAGCTGTATTACCAATGCTGTTTGAGGTGTGATAAGCCGGATTTGGCACCATCGTCTGGGTGACCGGGTCGAACATCACACTGTTATCCATCATAAAGGCATCGTAAGTACGGTTGTCGGAATTACCTGTGTAGTCGATGGTTTCATCAAGATAACGGCCTTCAAAGCCCAGATTCAGGTCGTCAGTGATAGCCCAATTCACCAAAGCGGCCACAGACCAGTGGTTAGTATCCCTGGTCAAAGGGGTGACCACATTTTGTCCGTCAGGCAGAGGCGCATTTTTGATGTCTTTGATAAAACTGGTGAAAGGGGAGCGGGCTAAAGTACTTATCACAGTGGGCTCGTGTGCACCTTCCCGTAACCAGAATTGGGTGCCAAAAGCTGTTTTCATGTCTTCTTGCCAGAGCAGAGCCGAGGTGACCCAATTGACGGATCCTGTTTCACCACTTAAGCGAAACTCCTGACTGTACTGTTCCAATTCAAAGGCGGTATTGACATCAGCCTGGAAGCCGTATTGCGACCAGGAACCAGGCCCCAGATTTGGCGCTGCATACAAAGAATAATTGGTTTTGTCGAAGTCTTCCTGAATATCCGACTTGCTTTTGGTATAGCCTGTCACAGAGCTGAACTCTATGCCATCGCTTGACCAGATATACTCCAGTGAAGCACGGCTGTTTTTAATGTCAGTGCCTGTGTAATCTTCCCCTGTTAAAGGGTTCAGCGAAAGGTCGATCAGGCTGGCATCACCTGTGATGGTGCCTCTGACCATAGCGCGGCAGTCTGGCTGCACTGCATAACCCATGCGGGTGATAATACTGTTAAAAGAGTTCCAGTAGGGATAATCGTAGGCTGATGCGCAGTCAACACCCTGGCCATTTGCATCCCAGGCGTAAGGCAACATCACCGCGCCCTGGGCAGTGTTCACTGAACCTGTGCCAAAGATGTTACCTGGCGTATTTTCCGGCAGCATACTGCGGATGCTAAAAGTCGGGCGCTGACCATAATGTTCATCTGAATGCTCTGCGCGGAAATACACAGAAATTTCATCGGTTGGCAGGTAAAAGGCCGAAAGCGCAGCACCCTGAGATTCAGAACCTCCAAGCCGATCACCGCTGTTTGGGTTGGAATACTGGCCGTCGCTGTTGGAATCAATCAATTTGATTTTTGCCGCCAACTTGTCGGTGAGCCCACCTTCTAAGGCCACAGCCAGATCGCGGGTGTTATCTTGTGCCAGATGTACATCCACTTTGGTTTGAGTATCAAAACCAGGTCTTTTGGTCACATAGTTGATAGCTCCGGCAAAAGCACTGCGGCCATAGTTAACACTTTGCGGGCCTTTGACCACTTCCACCTGCTGCATATCCAGCAGTTTCATATTTGCTGTCATACCACCACCAGACAGCGTCATGGTTTCGGAAGAGACGTCAATACCGTCAATCAGTACTGCAACGTTCGGACGACCACGGTCTATGGTCAGGCCACGAATAGTAGGACGAGTGTCGTTAGGGCCAGCACCAATGTCGAAGGTTAAACCGTTAATCAGTTTGGCGACATCTGCAGTATCCTGAATGCCTTTTTCTTCAATTTGTTGTGATGTGACCGCAGAGATAGCTAAAGGAATGGTTTCGATGGTTTCAGCGATTTTCCGGGTTTTCACCTGGATCCGTTCAATTGTAGCTTCCTGCCCCTCTGCACTCTCCTGCTGAGCCATGGCGGTGCCATGTACTCCCTGAGCAAATAAGGCTGCTATCGCCAGACTAAGTTTTTTCTTGTTGTGCATGCTCCCACTCCTGAAGTGAAAATGTCCCATTCGGCTCGTTTTTTTATGTGTTTGCTCAATAAACAACCTGATGCCGTTTTAATCTACATACTTTGTTATATTGATGCAATATTAAAACAAATATAATGATATACCAATAGATCAAAACGACTGAATTTTGTTGTAATTCATTGAAATTGAATGAATTAAATTTTCAAAAAAAGATCACTTTTTCTGAAAAAAAATTCAAGAGCAGTGCAAAAGCAGGGTTTTTGCGAGCTTCAAAAAGCAGGAATTGAGTGGTTTTTGGACAAAATACGAGCTGAAGGAGACGTATCCGCTGATGTCTGATGCAGGTCGTATTCGGCACCCAATATGCTGGAAACTGACAGCGAAAGAAAGAGCTGTCACAACCATTTTATGTAACAGCTGGTAGCAGGCCATGTTGTATTGTGACAAAGATTTGGCGAGAGCTGGTATTAACCTTGTTTACTGGCGATAAAACCCTGCAAGGCTGTGTTCATTTCGGCTATGCCTTGCCGGATCTCTGCATCTTCATTCACCCACTGCCACCAGTCAGATAACAGAGGGTAAGGCTGCAAAATCTGCTCGCAGCCAAATAAGCGCGGAGTTTCAATGGCAAAAAACAGATTGGTTGCTAGTGCAATGTCACCAATAGTGAGCTTCCGTTGCCGGAAGGGGGGCAGTGCTGTGAGCAGTCGTTCGCCTTTTTGCAGCTCTTGTTGCAGTCTGGTTATTTCTTGTTGTGTATCAATGGTTTTGCTGCTGAGCAGAGCAATAAATATAGGAAACAGTGCCGGTGACAGATGCAGATCGGCATAACGGGCCAGCATGTTGATATGGGCAATGCCCAAGGCATCAGCCGGGCGTAAACTGATCTGGGGAAAGCTGGCTTCCAGATACTCCATAATGGCCCAGGATTCACTCAGACTATTGCCATCATCCAGCACCAGCACAGGAATTTTGCCTAAGGGGTATTTGTCGCCAAATTCCGGCGTGCGCAGCGCCGGGTTAACAGGTGCTGCTATGCTGATCAGCAGCTGCTTTTTGCGAATTTGAATTCGCACTCTGGTGGAGTAAGGCGAAAAATCGCTGCTTAATAACTGCATGAGAAGCTCCTTTTAGTCAGCCTGTTCAGGGATTAATTAAATGCATACCCAAAGCGGTATTGAGCAGCAAGCCAAGCCAGATCAGGTAGACAAAAGGGCGGGCTCTGGCCAGACAGCCATTAATCACGCTGTCCACTTGCGGGTTCGGCCCCTGCTGCAGCATGGTCATAAAAGCCTGACCAAAAGGCTTTAGCGCCATCCGGATCCCTAAACCACAGGCCACCAGTGCAGCAAATATAATGAGTTTCCAGGCCAGATAGTCCATCAGTATCAGCGATTTGTCGCCGAGCAATGACTGAACGGCAAAATACAGACAGGCCACAATCACCAGCAGGCGGAAACTAAAATCTATGCGGGTCAGCAGGGGCAGATAACTTTTGTCATGACCAAAATGAATAGCCAGTACCATCGCCAGCCAATACAGGCAGATCAGCCAGGTGGCGACCATAGCCCAGGCAGGAATAGGCATTAAGCCGGTGTTATAAGCCATCTGAATGCCAGGCCCTAAGATCAGTGCCATACAAATACGGGGTCCCTGATCTACACCCATCATAATTTTCAACGCGGTTAAGCGTTGTTCGGCACTATGGCCTTCCCTCGCTACAAAACGCGATGCGTAAAAGGTGCCTAAATCACCGCCAAGCCAATAGACAAAGAGCACAATGTGCAACAGTTTTAACAGTAAATAAGTTTCGGCCATAATATAAACTACTGATATTTAAATGAAAGGAAAGGCATGCCCCGAGAGGTAGCCGTAAATAATTTTTTGCTCTGTGCTCAGGTTTGTACCACTTTGGCGTAACTGCCTGAGTGGAAAAGCAGTGGCTGATTACACTCACTGATTTCATACTGCAGCACCCGGCCTACCAGGATCACATGGTCACCTCCGTCGTACTGATGCTGACAGACACACTGAAAACGCACACTGTAATCGGTGAGCAGTGGCACTTCGGCCACTCCTTCATCCAGCGCTAAATCGGCAAACTTATCCACCCCTTGCCGGGCAAATTGGTTGGATAATTCCTGCTGATGCTCGCTCAGCACATGCACGGCAAAGTGTTTGCCTTCACCAAAGGAATCTATGGAGCGGGCTTGTTTCTTCAGGCTCCACAGCACCAGAGGCGGATCCAGCGACACCGAGTTAAAGCTGCTGGCCGTTACTCCAATTTTTTCACCTTGAGTATTTTTGGTGGTCACTATGGTAACGCCGGTCGGAAATTTACTCAGTGCCTGTCGAAAATCACTGGGGTCAAATTGCAGTTGGCTCATATGGGCTCCGATAAAAAGCTACAGAGTTATTTAATGTATTTAGCGCTTAATACATTGGCACCCGGCGTCCAATCCAGTACACCAAAGCAGGTATATTGCTCATCGTTGGACTGGTAAAACTGCCAGATGCCACAGAGATCGAACTTGTCGTTAATCAGGGTGTCGCGGCTTTTCAGCTTAAATGCTTCACCATAAAAGTGCTGAGTGCTCCACAAATAACGGCCATAGGCACGGCCATTGCCGAACACGTCCGGGCCTTCAAAGGTATGAACTGCATCCACCCGCGATCGTTTGTAGCTGAAAGTACGTTCAATGGTGCCAGTCATGCGGACTGTGACTTCGGCGCTGCGCAGATTCAGCGGCTGGTAGTCGATCACAATATAGGTCTGACCCAGACGCTGCTGTTTGTTGTCGTAGACCTCAAAAGTGCCTGTCCATTGTCCTGCTTCTTTTACCGGCAGAATAAAAGGCTTTATCGCGGCTTTGCGCTCTGCGGCCAGAAAGTCCGCCACTTTTTGTTGTTCATTCGGGTTATTGGCGTGGTCCTGAGTGACCACATAAAGGCCGTTAAATACCGCAACCAACGTATCGGCTTCGAACAACTGAGAGGAATACACTTGCAGGCCATGCTCTGGCAGGATCAGATTCACAGTGCGTAAGTCTGTATTCCAACCGGGCGAATAATAGTTGGAATCCACCAGCAAACCATAAGGTTTACCTGCCCCGACAAAGTCAGGGCCGCAATAAATCCGGTCTTTGTCGGAATCTATCACGCCAAATTCAAAACGGGCGCCTGCGGTATCAAAGCGGTTACGCAAAGGGCCGGCGTTCTGAAAATCCGTTTCCATCCAGTAGGTGACTTTATCGCCTTCAAACACGCTGGCGCGGTTTACCTTATTAAATCCGGTGTGGCTGCCGTTTGCGTCAAAGACTGAAGGCAAACCATGCCATTCGCCAGTAATAGCCTGTTGAAATTTACTGGGTTGTTGCTCGCTACTGTGTTTATTGTCTGGCATAGTGAGTTCTCTGTTTATCCGTCTTTGCCTGAGCCTGTGAACAGGCCCGTACTGGTTTTGTGCTTTGACTTCAGTGCGTGACGAAAGAATTTGTGCTTCCCGGCCCAGCCTGCAGTGCCATCACCTCAAGTTGTCATTATCCTATATTAGATATAATGCTATATCAATGCTTCTTTTGTGTTGATTTATCCGTCAGTGCAGCGTTTAATACAGACTGAGCCGTCATATGGAGAGAATAACCATGGAACTGTCATCAAAAACTGCCAGAGAAATTTATGCGGACGTAAAAAGTAATCCTGCCCGCAAAAAGTTTGGTTTCGGTAAAAAAGCCGTGCTGGTGAATATCGATCTGCAAAAAGCTTATACCTGTGTCGGTGAATACAAAACCGCCTACGAAACCGACCCGCATCAGCTGCATTATGTGAACGAGCTGACCAAACTGTTTCGCGATAAAGGCTGGCCCGTGGTCTGGACTCATGTAGCTTATATGGACGATGCCTGCGACGCCGGTATCTGGGGCACCCGAACTAATACCGAAGATTCACTGCAGAATATTAAATTTGGCTCACGCCGCGCTGAATTCGACGACAGATTAGAAATAGACAAAAGCAAAGATATGATTTACCTGAAAAAAATGCCGTCGGCTTTTTTTGAAACCCAGCTGCAATCCTTGTTGGTCTGGCATCAGGTGGATACGGTGATCCTGACAGGCGGCTCTACTTCAGGTTGTATCCGCGCCACTGCTGTCGATGCCTTATCCCGTGGTTATCGCACCATAGTGCCTGAGCAGTGTGTGGCCGATAAACACGAAAGCTACCACTTCGCTAACCTGACCGATTTGCTGCTCAAATACGCTGACGTGGAAGAGGTCGATACTGTGTTTGCCTGGCTGAATGGCAGTGCAGACGAGTCCAATCACGTTGCCGATTAAGCCGCGGAAGCACAGGTCAGGAAAGCACAAGCCATGAAAGCAAATCCTCAGTTTTATGATTATTGGCCCTATGATGAAAGACGGCCAAAAATTCAGTGGCCCAACGGCGCCAAAATGGCGTTTTGGCTGGCGCCGAATATTGAGTTTTATGAACTTAACCCACCAGCGAACCCGTATCGGGCCGCCTGGCCACAACCTTACCCTGCTATTCAGGGGTATGGGATTCGCGATTATGGCAACAGAGTTGGGCATATTCGCCAGATGCAATTGCTGGACAAATATGGTATCCGTGGATCCATTTCGCTGTCGACTGCCTTGTGTGAACATCACCCAGAAATTATCCAAATGTGCAAAGAGCGCAACTGGGAGTTTTTCAGCCACGGCATTTACAACACCCGCTACACCTACGGCATGACGGAGCAGCGAGAACGCGAGATGATCCGCGACTCTATGTTGACCATCTACCAGCACACAGGCCAGCACTGCGCTGGTTATCTGGCACCGGCGCTGTCGCATTCAGAACAAACCTTAGATTTATTTGCCGAAGTAGGCACTGAACTCTTTGGCAAAGAATCCGGGCTCTGGCAGGGCAAAGAAACCGGCGGCATTTACACCTGCGATTTATTCCACGACGACCAGCCAACCCCTATTCATACCCGCAGCGGCAAACGTTTTGTCTCTATTCCTTATTCGCTGGAAATGAACGACACCATTGCCTATGTGGTGAATAAAGTCGAGCCGCGCCGCTACGGTGAAATGCTGAAACAAAACTTTGATCGGCTCTATCAGGAAGGCAGTACCTCGGGCACTGTGATGTGTATTCCAACTCACAATTATCAGGTGAGTTGCCCACACAGGTTAAAAGCTTTTGAAGAAGCGCTGGACTACATTACCAGCCATCCTGATGTGTGGGTGACCACGGGGCGCGAAATTGCCGACTATTACCTGCAGCATTATTACGGTGCAGCAGTGCACAACATAGCTGAGCAGCATGCAGCTATAGGAGTAAAAGCCTGATGACAGATAAAAGCCTGCCGCTAGACTATATGCAATACCCAGAACGCCACTATGGCATGGACCATAGCTTTTACCCCTGGTCTATGTTGCATCAACGCAAAAACATCGTCTGGCCCCAAGGCAAAAAGCTGGCACTCTGGCTGAACATCAGTGTGCAGTTTTTCCCAATGGATCAAAAGGGTAAACCCTTCAAAGTGCCGGGCGGCATGACCATGCCATACCCTGACCTGCGCCATTACAGTTTGCGTGACTATGGCAACCGTGTGGGTATATTCCGCTTGTTACAGGCAGTGGACCACTACGGCATCAAACCGACTTTTTCCGTCAATAGCCGGCTGGCGGAACAGGCCCCTTTGTTACTGCATAAACTGGCACAACGTGGCGACGAAATTTTATGCCACGGCTGGGATATGGATTCGATTCACTGGGGCAATAGTGCTCAGGCCGAAGCCAATAACGAAGCGGCTTTAATTGAAAAATCACTGTCGGTATTACGTGAATTCACCGGTCAGCCTGTCACCGGTTGGCTTAGCCCGGCGCAAAATCAAAGTGAAAACACCGCACTTTATCTGGCGAACAACGGTATTCAGTACTGTGGCGACTGGGTGAATGATGATTTACCTTATGCTTTTAACCCGCAACATCTGGGGCCACATGGCAAGCCGCTGCTGAATATTCCGCTTTCTACCGAGCTGGACGATCAGTTTATTCTGCAAAATAATCTGCACTCTGAGACCTCTTATTTGCAGCAAGTCTGTGACGCTTGCGACCTGTTGCTGGCGGAAGCAGAGCACTATGGTGGCCGTATGCTGGCACTGAATATTCATCCCTGGTTATTGGGGCAGCCGCACCGCATCGCTTATTTCGAACAGCTGCTGGCTTATCTCAGCAGTAAACCGGAGATCTGGCTGGCATCGGGCAGCGAGATTTATTCCGCCTTTAGCGGGCAGTCAGAGTAAACTGCAGCAGGCCCTTGCCGTACCAGGGGGCTTTTATTTTCATCTTCAGACGAGTACTTTCAGGCGAGCACAGGTTTTATGAAAACGGTATTTTTGGATCGCGACACCTTTAGCCCGGGCATCAACTTTTCCGCTATCGAGCAGCAGGCCAGCAGCCTGACCTGCTTTGGTATGACTCAGCCTCATCAGGTAGCAGAGCGCTGCCGCGATGCCGAAGTGGTGATTTCCAATAAAGTGCTGCTGAGTGCCGATACTTTAAAGCAGTTACCAGCGCTGAAACTGGTTTGTATCGCCGCTACTGGTACCAATAATATCGACTTAAAAGCAGCGCAGGAATTGGGCATAGCAGTAACCAATGTGGCAGGCTACGCGCGCCATACAGTGCCGCAATATGTGTTTGCGCAAATACTGGCGTACTACAACCAAACCGAACACCATAACCAAAACACAGCACAGGGCTTGTGGCCACAAAGCTCCAGCTTTTGTGTACTGGGCAATCCGATGTACCAACTGGCGGATAAAACTCTGGGTGTAGTCGGCTACGGTGCTTTGGCCAAAGGGGTAGAAAAAATTGCTTTCGCCTTTGGGATGAAAGTGATCATCAGCGAACATGCCGGCGCCAGCCACATTCGCCCCGGCCGTGTCAGCTTTGACGAGCTGCTGGCCAGCTCCGACATGATCAGCCTGCACTGCCCACAAACCCCGGACACTGTGGGGTTAATCAATGCTGCAGCACTTGCCAAAATGAAGCCAAACGCCATGCTGATTAACACAGCCCGCGGCGCTTTGGTGGATAACCAGGCGTTACTGCATGCATTAAAAACCAACCAAATTGGCTACGCTGTGCTGGATGTTTTAGAGCAAGAACCACCCCCAGCCGACCATATTCTGTTGAATACCGGCCTGTCCAACCTGAAAATCACCGCCCATATCGCCTGGGCCTGTCAGGAAGCCCAGCAGGATTTAATCACTATCATTGGCCGCAATATGCAGAGTTTTACCGCGGGTGAGAGGTTAAATAGGGTGGTGTAGGTTGAGAGCCAACATCAGTCATTGATGTTGTGATTTTCATGCGATGTCAGGCTCCATGAGTCATAAATTGATCATGTGTTGGTGGGGCATTCACTGCATAGCGGTAAAAGTGGCCTTGTCGTGAATGGATAACGGAATGAATAGTTTTTACGACTATCACATCGACTAGCTTGATAATATCAGTTGCTTTAACAGGCAGCAGCAAGTTGACTCAGTACTTTCAGCCGTATTTTGCAGAAAGAATGGGGCCAACCAGCCCCTCTTAAATCAATCACTCCACCAACAAAGATTCCCGTACACAATTCAGCATGCCGCGTTCCATGATAAAGGCTTTGGCTTTGATCGGGTCGGCGGCGGTTTGCATAAAGTGCTGCTGGCGCTGGTGCTGAATATCAGGATCTGTTGACTCCATCAGCTTTTTATTGGCTATGGTGTGTTCCTGCACAAAACGCACCGCTAAGTCTTTGCGCTGGCGGTTGTATTGTTCAAACAGCGGCGTGTAAGCCGCGCCTTCCAGCATGATGGCAGTCAGCTTTTGCGCCAGATTAAAGGCGTCGTGCAAGCCGCCGTTCATGCCCATGCCACCCAGTGGGTTATTCAGATGGCAGGAATCACCAGCCAGAATGGCGCGGCCGTTAAAGTAGGTTTCAGCGACGCGCTGGTGCACGTTGTACAAGGTGCGGTGGCCAATATGGTAATCACCTTCTTTAGCATACAGGTGCTGCAGCCGCTGCTGGATATAGTCGTCGGTCAGGTATTTATCTTGCTTGGTTTCTTGTGGATCTGTGGGCCACAATACGCGCCAGAGTTTTTCGGTGCGTAAAATCACACACCACTCGTCTGGGTCGGCCACGTAGTTAACATAAGATAAATTGTCGAACACCGTCTCAAACGGGAAGGAGGTGCTGGCGACCAGAAACTTTTCGTCGTAGGTAAAGCCACCAAAACCTATGCCGGCCGATTTACGCACATTGCTGGATGCACCCTCACAGCCGACGACAAAACTACCGGCAATCCGCAGTTCGCCATTGGGGCTCTGGACTATAGCAGTGACACCATTTTCATCCTGCTCAAAGCTCATCAACTGATGTGAAAACAGCATAGTGACGCTGGGGCATTCTTTGAGTTTTTCCTGTGCCAGATGGGTCATTTCGTATTGTTCTAACTGCAAACGAAACGGAAAGCGGGTTTCGTCGGCAATCAGCTGCATATTAAATTCTGCCACTTCATTGGTTTTGCGGTCGCGGTACTGATAACGGTCTACTACCAGGCCTTTGGCGATCATGGTTCCGGCAAGACCTACTTCGTCCAGCATTTCCAGCGAAGGCGGATGAAAGGTTGATGCGCGCAGATCTATAGGTAAGCTGGCTTCTTTTTCCAGCAATACCACTGGAATATGGCGCTGGCCTAAATACAAAGCCAATAAGGAGCCAGCCGGGCCAGCCCCGGCAATAATAATGGGGTCTTTGGAGCTGCTTGCAGAAGAAGTTGCCATAATACTGCTGTCCTGTAGGGTTAAGCTGAAGGTTGTTGTAAAAAGTTAAGGATTTGGCTGCACTGCTGCACGTCGGCGTACTTGGCGTGCATATCATGCAAATTGGCTTTGTGGGCCTCCGGATTGCGATCGCCAACCGCTTCTTCCGCCACGACCACTGGGTAGTTATGCTGCAGGCCATCTACCACTGTAGCGCGCACACAACCGCTGGTAGTGAGACCTGTCACTACTAAAGAATCCACTTTTAATGCCAGCAACTGCTGGGCTAAATCTGTGCCAAAAAAGGCACTGGCCCAGCGTTTCTCCAGCAGCATTTCGTCGGGCCGTGGCGCCAGCCGTGCATCAACTTTGACCCAGTGTGAATCCGGCGTCAGCAGGTTCAGGGCATTGATGCGGGCCCTGAATATGCTGGCCTGTGCCGGGCCGTGGTACACCACAGTGGTAAAAATCACCGGCAAGCCTGCAGAGCGAAAGGCATCAAGCAGCAGTTTGTTATGCGCCACCACAGCTTCACATTCTGCACCTAGTGGGCAGTTTGGGTCGGTAAAGCCGTTAATCATATCCACCAGAATAAGGGCGGGTCTGTGGCCTAAGCCTATAGAGTTTCGTTGTAAATCCATTAAATCCGCCTTACTGAATAGCCGGGTTGGCTGTGTTGCAAAACTGCCTGATCAGTTGCGCTAACTGCTTGCTGTGGGTTTCACAGACATAAGTGGAAGCGTCGCCAATGTTTGCCGCCTGACCCAGGGGTAACAGCGCGACAGTGGGCGCGACCATAGCGTGCAGCACGTCTCGCTCACCGGCAAACACCAGAGTCGGACACTGAATCGCCGCGATTTGTGCAGCAAAATCCTGCTTGGCTACCGCCTGATAGGCCTTTTTGTAACTGTCGCCTAAACGCAGCGCTAACAGACATTCACGCAGGCTAAGCTGCAGCGGTACATTGCTGTCTTTGCCACGAATTTTTTGCCAGTAGCGTTGCATAAAATCGCCTTGTTCATCCAGACTGGCATCCACCACAGCAGCGGGTAACGCCTGTTTTTGCGTGTCGCTCAGCAGAGTTGGGCCGGAAAAAATCAGCTGGTGGCAAAAGCCCGGATGCTCGTGTTCCAGCTGGGCTGCTACTGCGACGCCTGTGTGGTGGCCAAACAACACTGGTGCCTGCACCTGCAATTGCTGCAAACAAAGCCAGACGCTGTTGGCGTACAGCGCGACGCTGTGTGTACCGCCGTATTGGTCAGGCACAGGGTCGCTGTTACCAAAGCCAATAAAATCCGGTGCTATGCAATAAAAGTCGTTGGCCAGCAGTTGCATCAGTGGCCGGAACATTTCGCCGCTGCTGGGAGTTTGGTGCAGCAGTACTAAAGTGGGGAGCCCGGCGCTTGCCGGGGTGTGCAGGTAATGGATCTGCCCCAGTTGGGTTTGAGCATAGCCTTTAGTGATACTGTTTTGGTGAAGCATGTTAAAGCACCGCATTCAGTTCGATACTGACCCATTTCAGTTCAGTAAATTCTTCGGTGGAATAGGCACCGCCACTGCGGCCAAGGCCTGACAGCTTACTGCCGCCAATAGGGGCCAACGCGTTACTCTGAAACGAATGCATACCAATATGCACTGAGCCGGCGTCAATTTCTTTGGCGGCGCGCATCGCCGCATAAATGTTTTTGGTCAGCACAGAGGCGGACAGACCAAACTGTGAGTCATTGGCCAGTTGTATCGCATGGTCCAAATCCTCCGCCATTACCACGTTAGTTAAAGGACCAAAGGATTCGTCGCGCCAGGCGCTGCAACTCAAAGGGGAATTCAGCAGTACTGTCGGCTGAAACACCAGGCTGGGTTCGCCATTGGCATAAGGCAAGGCTTTACCGCCCGTCAGAATTTCAGCCCCTGCCGCCACAGCTTCGGCAATATGTTGGCTGATTTTATTCACCGCAGCGCGGTTAATCAGCGGGCCGTACAGGGTTTTTGGGTCACGCAAATCGCCAATTGGCAACTGTTCCGCTGCCGTTTTTAACGCGGCGATAAAATCGGCATAAATGGCTTTAGTGACTATCACCCTGCTGTTGGCCATACAAATCTGGCCACCGTGAGTAAAAATGCCCTGTGCCACAATCGTGGCAGCTTTGGCCGGATCGACATCATCCAGCACCAGAGCGGCACTTTTACCGCCCAGTTCCAGCTGAGCGCGCACCATACGTTTCATCGCCATAGCACCAATATGAATACCGGTTTGGGTTGAGCCAGTCAGTGCTATACAGTTCACGTCCGGGTGTTCTACCAGCGGCGCGCCACATTCGACGCCAAAGCCGGTCACCACATTCACCGTATCGGCTGGTACTCCGGCTTCGATCAGAATTTTGCCAAACTCAATGGCAATAGTCGGGGTTTGTTCTGAGGGTTTAATCACCACAGCGTTGCCTGCCGCCAACGGAAAGGCAGCCATTTTGGTCAGCAGCGACAGGGGCGCATTGTAAGGCGATACCACAGCTACTATGCCAACCGGATGACGAAACACCATAGACAGTCGCTCTGGGTTGTCATTCGGGAAGGTATCGCCGTACAACCGTCTGGCTTCACCAGCGGCGGTGCGCAATAAATCCACTGTGTAGTTAATTTCAAAGCTGGCTTTGGTCAAGGAGGAGCCACTTTCGTCAATCAGCAGATCCAGTAAGCGGGTCATGCCCTGGGTTGCAACAATATCGGCGGCTTTAAGCAGCGCCGCTTCGCGTTGTTTAGGTGCTAGTGCCGACCAGGTTTTAAAGCCGCGACGGGCTGTGCTGACGGCCAGCTCCACATCCGGCGCGCTTGCCTGAGCAGCGCGGGCAAACAGCTGCTCTGTTGCTGGGGCCAGTACGTCAAAATAGCGGCCACTCTGCGGGGGGACATCAAGGCCGCCAATTAAAAGTTCTGTTTGTTTGATCATGGGTTCTCTCTTCGCTCAGGCAACGCCAATAACCCGGGTGCCACGGAAAAACTCAAAGGTTTCGCTTGTGCCCTCGTCACCCAGGCCACTTTTACCCCAGGCGGCGCGTGGTAAATCTCCACGCAGTGCAAACAGCGACACCCCATTAATTTTGATCACGCCAGCACGCAGGGTGCGGGCCATTTGCCAGGCGGGTTTTTCTTCTCCAAACACATAAGCGGCCAGGCCATACTGGGTTTGATTGGCCAGTTGTGTGGCTTGCTCAGCGCTATTGAAGTTATGCACAGTAGCGGCCGGGCCGAAAATTTCTTCCAGACATTGCCCGCCGCGTAAGCCGGTGATCAGTGTTGGGGCCATAAACCAGCCTTTCAGCTCTGTTGGTACAGGAGTTGGACGGATCAGTCCGGCGCCCAGTTCGGCGTATTCGGCGATGCGTTGCTGCACATGCTGCCAATGGCCCTGATGCACTAAAGGCCCCATCTGACTGTCGGGTGAAGTGGATGGACCAATAACCAGCTTCGCCAGTCGCTGTTTCACTTTGTCGAGTAATTCATCTGCGACAGCACTGTGCACAATTAAGCGTCCCAAAGCACGGCACCACTGGCCGTTTAACGTGGTCAGGCCGCCGATCACGCCAGYGGCTGCTGCGTCCAGATCGGCACTTTCCAGCACCACCAAAGCGTTATTACCGCCCAGTTCCAGTTGCGCAGGTTTGATATTGGCACCACAAACCCCGCCCACAGCTTGACCACCCAAAGCGCCACCGGTAAAGGACACAGCTGCAACCCTATCATCGGCACACAAAACCGCGCCGACTTTGCCGTTGCCATGTAACAGTTGAAATACGCCGTGCGGTAAATCGGCGTCGACAATGGCTTGGGCTATAGCCTGGGCTGAACCTGCTGCCCATTCCGAGGGTTTAAAGATCACCGGACAACCGGCCGCCAGCGCACTGGCAATTTTGTGGCAGGCAATACCAGAGGGCGCATTCCAGGGGGCAATAATGGCCGCCACACCCAGGGGTAAACGCTGCAGAATTACAGGGTTTTGATGGTCGCCTTCATAATGTTGTTCGGCTGGCAAAGTGCGCAGCAGCCTGGCGGCGTTGCGAAAAGCCATAGCACAGACGCTGGCAAACTGTGAGGTCAGCGACTGCAATACGCCGGTTTGCAATGCATCACAAATCTTAATGCTGTGGCTGTGCTGACCCATGTTGTGCGCGATTTTATCGAGATAATCAGCACGTTCGGCATAACTCAGTTCTGACCAGCCGCCATTGGCAAAGGCGGCGCTGGCGCATTGAATGGCACTGCTGATTTGACCCTCTGAACTGCTGTATTGCTTGCCTATAGCTTCGCCGGTATTGGCATTGTGCAGACTCTGCTGCAAATCCAGCTCAGGGTGTTGCCACTGGCCGTTGATATAGTTTTGTTGTTGCGGGAGCTGGTTCATGTTCTTTTTACCTGACTTAGCGTTTTACACCAAACTGGTTTTGTTCGGCACCTTCCACTTCCATTTGCGCTGCCATCAGACGGCCACGTTCAGCCGGAAAGGCCTGCACCAGAGCCATCGCCATCTCACGTAAGCCGTGTGCGCTGGGTGAAGAGAAACCTGTGCCTGTGGTGCCGGTGCATTTCAGTGCATTAACTGCCAGATTAAAGCCAGCCTCAGCCACTATGCCTTTACAGAGCCGCCAGCGTTTGACCACCTCTTGTTTTGGCAAAATTTCCGGTTCGGCGGTTTCCAGCTCTAATTGGCGGCGTAACCACAAGGTGCCGGTTTCTAAATCACACATCATCTGGCCAATCAGCTGCTGGTGCATTGGCGAGCTGGCGATGGATTTATCCGAATCGCCAAATTTGCTGCTGGTCAGGGTGCTCAGGGTTTGTTGATAAATGGCCTGCGCCTGGCCTAAGTACACGGCGATACTGGCCAGCTGATTGCCGACAAAACTGCCGCGGCTCATTTGCATGCAGCGCACAAAAGCGCCGGGTACAGCCAATGCGTCGTCGTCGGCGACAAAAACGTCTTTGAGGATCAGGCCATGGGTGGCCGAGCCACGCATACCAATGGCGTCCCATTTTTGTCGTTCACTGACACCCTGGGCATCTTTGGCCACGAAGAAAGTGGCGAGACCGCTGGCGTCGTCATAACCTTCCAGACTGGCCGTGACCAGATACTGATCGGCAATGCCGGTAGCGCAGCCAAAAGCTTTGACGCCGTTCAGCAGATAACCACCTGCAACTTTGCGGGCTTTGGTGGAAATGGTGATGGCGGCTTTTTCCGACTTCACCGATTCACTGGCAAAGTTAGCCAGCCATTGTCCGTTCTGGCCCATGGTCCGCAGCACTTTTTCGGCAAAGGTTTTAACCAGTCCTGCTTCTTCGGCGTTAAACAAGCCGGCTTCGAGGGCTTCTAAGGCTAACAAGCCACGGGAAGCTGAGGAGCAGTGAAAAAAGAAACAGAGCGCGGTGGACGGGCAGACAGTGCCAATGGCAAAAGTAGCGGCTGCCATATCACGCAAACCACCACCGAGGCCGCCATATTCTTTTGGAATAATAAGTCCCAGCAGCCCGGCGTCACTGAAGGTTTTCACATGCGGCAGATGAAATTCACCATCACGGTCTACTTGCGCGGCCGCTGCTTTGAGCAGCGGAAGTATGTTCTCTACGCGCTGCGCCCGTTGTTTTTCTTCGGCGCTCATGTTTTCAATGAAATGTTCGGCTGTTAATTTCATGGGATTTCCTATGCTGCTCTGCTTGTTATTCCTGGTTTCACTGGATTGGTTGGTCTTGCTGGCTATTCGCCACGCTTTTTATTCACCGCGAAGAATGGCGCGCAACTGTTCACTGGCTGGCGTGCCAATCAGACCTTCAATACGTTTCCACACCGGATCAATCTCCGGGCTGAAAATGGCGGCCCGGTTGGCTTTATCCCGCACGGCCAGTTCGGTTGCAGAGACCGGGCTGTCTACCCCTTGGTCTACCAGTCCATACCAATACTTCAGATAACCGTCGACGTGGCTGAACAGGGTTTTAAAGGCGGTTTCTGTGGCGCGGTGTACCAGCATCCAGGGCGACATGATGGCCCGTTGCCGTGGTGAGATATGCGCCTGTTCTATGCCGTCTAGGGCTTCGGCGGCGTTAAATTTGTCGGTTAATGGCCAGAACACCTGATTCATGTAGTCTGTGTGGGCACCTAAATCGACCCGTGGGGTTAAATCCAGGTGAAAAGCAAAGTGTTCACCGGCTTTGACTGAGTCGAGCGTAAAGTGCGGCACGGCGCTGTCCGCAGGCATAAAACCGTACAGCATGTGGGAATCCAGCTGAATTTGCGGTACGACGATGGAACAGGTAACCAGTTTATGCAGTGGGCCACCTGCAAAGATCCTTACTTTGCCGACAACACCTTGCGCCATAGGTAGATGGCTGATTAAGGTCATAAAAGGGCCACCGTCGCTGGCCAGCACTTCTTTCATCGCGTATTTCGCCACTATCTTATCGACAGTGCCGTCGGATAATTCCTGAGCTAAGGACAATTTTTGATCTACGGATAATTGGGACATGGTGATTCTCTTTGTTTTTGTCTGAGTCGTTGTCTGAATCCATGCAGGCGGCTTACAGCATGGCCTGCATCAGTTTCCATGGACGATTTGCTATTAAATCAGTGTTTTGTGAGCACACTTTATTATGAGCAGCGCGCGGATGAACAGTAGCGCTGGTGACAGGCTTGCCAGTCTCACCGCTAATTTGAACGCCAGCGCTGAGCAGGCCGTCAAACTCACGTTCTTGCCATGGCGTCATAATGGTGAATTCTTTTTGCAAAATGCAGATCAGGTTATGCTGCGGCTCTGTGCTGGCTGAAACAATGTTTATCCGGTTTTCTGAAGCCCGTTCCAGCAAGCCGGTTTGTGACTGCCAGGCTTCCTGCTGCCGCACCGGAGCCAGCACTACTTCACAGCCCTGAAGTGCAATCAATCGGAAACTTTCAGGATAAATCGCATCATCTTCCAGCATCAGCGCCAGCTTGCCGTAGCTGCTTGGATACACTTCAAAGTTGTCGCACAAGGCTGACCAGGCAAAACGCTGGGAAAAGTGCACCTGGCCCTGAATAAACTCAATGCCTTTGCGGCTGATCAACACGGCGCAATGTGCCAGTTTGTCACCATGCTGGCGCACTATGCTGGTGGCCACATACTGATCTGCTGCGCAGGCGTCAGCCAGACTCGTCACCACTTGTTCACTCATTGCCACTTGTTGTTCAGCGTATTGGGTGCCAGCCAGCCAGAACAATTCAGGTAAACAGATCAGCTTATGTTGTGGGTGGGCCTGCACTGCATGGATTGCTTCGTTCAGCGCCTCTGTGCCTTTCTTGGCAATACTGATGGCGGCGACGGACAAATCCTGTACTCCGTTAAACTCCGGTAACTTCTGGGTTGCCGGGTTTTCCCCCAGGGCCTGATAAAGTTCAGGGCGGCGCTGCCTGATGATATCGGTACCGTCGGGTCGTTTTTTATCAGTAGCTGATTCTGGATCTATATCAGCCCAAATGACTTCTTCATCTTTACCGGCCAGCGCCAACACCGTGCCATMCGGCGCGACAATCTGGCTGTCACCTGCACCATTTAAAAAATGCAGCGGGATGCGGGTGGCTTCAGACACGGGCACCAGCAAAGGTTCCGGGATCAGCGGGCCAACCTTATTGGCCGCTACAACAAACACTTTGTTTTCTGCTGCCCGCACCGGAATATGCAGATCGCCTTCATCCAGCGCGAAGGAATTCAGACTGTTACAGAGAATTTGTGCACCACGCAGTGCTAACCCGCGAGGCGTTTCGTTGATCACGCCATCCATACAGGAATACATGGCTAACGTGCCGATCGGGGTGTTGATCACCGGCCCTTCAGTGTCGGCTCTGTCGAGAAAATCGTTTTCATGCCCCACCAACACCTGTTTATTATTTTGCGCCAGCAACTCGCCGCTTGGGGAAATCAGTAAGCTGGTGCCGGTACAGTGCTGCTCGCCAAGCTCCGGGCGCTGCACTGTGGCGTTCAACACCACATAGGCGTTGGCTTCTGCGGCGGCGGCTTTGATGCTGCTGAGAAAGTTGCCATCCAAAGCAATAGCCACTTCATAACAATGTGCCTGATTGTCATACCAGGAATTGTGATTAACAAACTCCGGTAACACGATGAGATCAGGTGAACATAAAGCGGCTTGTTTTATCATGCGTAAACAGGTGGCTAAATTGTCCTGTACATTGTTAGTCACAGCAAATTGGGCAGCGGCAACACGGATCATGGTTCTTCCTTTTTTATCATCTGAGCCATAGCATTTGTTGTCCTGAGTTTTTGCAGTTAAACAGCCATGACAAGAAACAAGATAACTGTTCTTTTAATTAATTGATATAACAATATAACATGAGTTAAGCTGAGTCAGCAAAAATGTTCAGGGTGGGAGAAAAAATGACGAACGAGTTTGAGTACAGTATGGGCTTAGCCCTGTTTGATTTTATTCCGGTGTTGTTATCCAGCGCTGGTTTACTATATCTGGCGCGCGCCATTGGCTTGATCCATCCATCGATCAGAACGCAGGTGCTGGCGTCGGCTTTGCTGATTATTACCGGTGGATTTTGTAAGGTGTTCTGGAAATTCCTGATTGCCGCTACAGAGGTGCATTATCCGGTATTAAATAACTGCTTTTTTATTTTCCTCGCACCGGGTTTTACCTTGCTCACTTATTATTTATGGTCGGCCAGAAAAGCTTACCAGCAGCGTCCTGCACCTGGTTATACCTTTGCCTGGCCTTTGCTGATTATTGTGCTCTTTGCCAGCATTGCCGGTTATCTTGCTGTGGCATTTCCGGAACAGCGCAAGTGGTTTCTGGCTTTGCTGGTGCTGGTGACTGTGTCGAATGTGGTGTTGATTTGGCATGCAGTCAGACACTGCCTACAGCTAAACCTGCGCGCTAGTGCGGTATTGTTCGTGGTGAATTTAGTGGGTGTTTTTGTATTGGCCGGTCTGGCCCGTCTGGGGCATCAGGACGAAGCTGTGCAGTGGGTGGAGCAAATACTCAATGCCTTTACCCAGGGCGCGCTGTTAGCTGCTGCCTTGATGCTTTATAAAAAACACCGTCAGATCCAATCTCAGGATCATAGCCTTAGCACAAATTTATAGGAAGCAGCATGTCAGATTCAGTGGCAGAAAAAAAATACTTAGGCATTCGTGTCAACGAAGGTGTAACGGCCTGGCACATGTCCACCTTTTACTTAACCTGTGTCGCTACTATTTTGTTCGGCACTTTTATTAATGCCTTTCAGCCGTTTTTGTTTAACGAAATGATGCAGCTCCCGACGACTGAACAGGGCGTGGTCAGCGGCAAGCTGAATTTCTGGGGCGAAATGGCCATCATTGGCTCGGTAGGAGTCTGGGGGGCATTATCGGATAAACTCGGCCGCCGTTTGATTATAGTACTGGGATTTATGCTGGTTGCTGTGGCGATGTATTTGTACCCGCATGCCCAGAGCGTGAACGAGTTGATCCTGTACCGGGTGATTTATGGCCTGGGTATAGCATCGGCCACCTGCATGATCGTGACCCTGCTGGCCGATTATGCCAAGGACATCAACAGAGGGAAAGCGGCAGGCTTGCAAGGCGTCTGCAACGGCATAGGTGCAGTGATCGCATTGTTCGTGTTACTGCGTTTACCTGCAGTTTTTCAGCAGCAGGGGATGTCAGCCATTGAAGCCGGGATCCAGACGTATATGATTGTGGCGGGCTTTGCCGTGGTGGTTGGTTTGTTGTCTGTGCGTGGTTTAAAGGCTCGTCAGTCATCGGATCAGGAGCATAAACAAAGTATAGTGTCGCTGATGGTTGATGGCGTCAAAGCGGCCCGTGAACCGGGAATTGCATTGGCCTACGGTGCAGCTTTTGTTTCACGCGCGAATCTGACCATAGTCGGAGCTTTTATGACCTTGTGGCTGTCGCACCATGGCACACAGGAAGCAGGAATGACGGCTGCTGATGCACTGAAAAAAGCCGGTATTATTGTGGCCATAGCCCAGAGTGTGGCACTGCTGAGTGCTCCGCTGTTTGGTCTGCTTACTGACAAACTGAACCGTGTGACTGCTTTGTTGATCGCTCTGTTTATAACTTTTGTGGGTTATTGCAGTACCTACCTGATTTCAGACCCTTTTGGTGGCGGCATGATTGTGGTGGTGGTGATTATAGGTTTGAGTGAAATTGGCGCCATTATTACCTCAGGCGTGCTGATTTCGCAGCAGACACCGGCCCAAAAACGTGGTGCCGTGATTGGTATATTTAACCTTTGTGGTGCCATAGGTATTTTGGTGTCCAGTGTAGTGGGTGGTTATTTATATGATCATTGGGATAGGTCCGGTCCTTTTGTGTTTGTTGGCTTTTGTGGTTTGATAGTCTTTGTCTGGGGTCTGCTGGTGAAAAACAAGATAGTGCCGTTAAATCAGCAATAGTCAGTTGGCATTGCACTCAGCTCACAGGTTCTGAGCTGAGTTGCTGGCTGCAAGTCCTGCGCACTTAATCAATAGAGGCTAAATTCAGTTGCTGCACAGCGGGCTGGTCAGCAATCTGGAATACGGCGTCTTTATAATCAGGTGGTCCCATGCTGCCTTTGGCGTTATTGGACGTTGCAACTGGCTCTTTGGGGATGCCAATCCAATTGCTTTTCAGCTCACCATTGTTGTCTTTATCCTGAAACAGCGATAAAGCATAGTCGCCGGCGGGTAATTCCAGGCTGAACTGTATGGTTGCGTCTTTGACCTGGCCTTGCAGCGCAAAGCTCTGTTGCTGGAAAATCTCGTCTGTTTTATCGGATAACCAATGTTTTTCGCTGTTATACACCCGGACGACCAGTTGCCCTTGTTCGGATGTGAGTCCGGATAAGATCACAGTCAGGTTTTGGGCTGAAGCCATGCCGGCCACACTTAAACTGGCGACAAACAGGCTGGCAGCCGTGATGGTTTTTGCGTACATATCATTCCTTTTTACTTTACATTTCAACAGGCTCTGATAGCGGCACCTTCGACTGCCAGCGCAGAGTGTTTATTTCATCGAGAATTCCATCTCAAACTGGTATTGATCCGGGCGGTACACGGCGTACATATGATCAAAGAGTTCACCGTTTTTATCGTACATTGAACGATCCAACACCAGCAGTGGTTTACCTGTCGGAATACCTAAATGCATGGCAGTCTCCACATTTGACAGAGTAGCGGTGACGGACTGCTTCACCATGCCCAAATGCAGCTCAATGCCCGCCATTCTGAAGATGTCCATCCGCGACATTTTCAACAGGTTTTCTTCGCTGTAGAACTCGCCGATATCTCGGGTCCAACTACCGTAATAACCAAAGGGCACGCCATCTGACAAGCGGATGCGCTGAGATTGAACCAGTTCTGTTTGCCCGTCTATGCCGAAACGTTCCTGAATATCCAGTGGTGGAATGGCTTTACGGAACATCAGCGACTGAACCTGAGTTTCGCGGCCCATAATGGCAAGGCTTTCCAGTAAACCGGCAATAGGGGCGTTTAACTGTTCGGCGCGGTGCTTATAGGTGACATGCGAGCCTTTGCCTCTGTGACGGCTGATGTAGCCTTCGTCTGCCAGCTCATCCATAGCGCGTTTGGCGGTAATCCTGGACACGCCAAACACATCGGACAATTGATGTTCTGTTGGCATTTTTTCACCATAGGGTATTTCGCCTAAGTGAATTTTTTCCTTCAGAAACAAATAAACCTGATGGTACAAGGGGGTAGGAACATCGCTTAAAATAGCGTGTTTTAAGCGTGGATCAGCTAACAGTTGTTCAAATGTCATAAGCTCATGTCTTTTTGAGGGTGATTACACCGGGTCAAGGAGTTTTACTCAGTAGCACTCAGCATAGCCCGAGTCACCAGCTTTAGTGAAACGCTTAAAAAAATAGCAATTTACTATGTTATATAATTAGAACAATTATAACAAAGATTATACTGCAGTTAAACGCAGATATTGACGGATTGGATCTGTTTAACCTTTGTTGCCTCTGAGTTTTCAAGTTCTGACCAGTGTTTTCAGCTTGCTTTTGGCTCAGCCTTTAGTGTCTCTCATTCTGTGGTTGTGGATTCCGAATAAATTCTATAGCTTTGGTTTGACTTAAATGATATATCATTAAATCAAATGAGGCAATGTATCTGGATTTCAGCATCAGGCAGCCTTGCTGCGCAGAGAACTAAGGAGTTTTAATGGATAACTACCAAATAGCACGCCGGGCTCAAATTGGCGTCATTATTCCTTCTACCAATACAGGTGTGGAGTACGATCTGCAGAAATTACGGCTGGATGGCGTAACCTGGCATCCTTCGCGCTTTTTTATCGAGTTACGTAACTGGGCCGACGAAGTTGCTAAAACCGGTGAGACGGATAATCAGGTGTTTGAACGTTTTCTGGAAATTATGCGTGGCGAGATCCCTTATTCAATTCGTAATGTACTCAGTGCCAAAGTAAACCACATTATGTTGGGCATGTCGGCTGAAACCTTTTGGGGGGGGCTGGAGGGCAATATCGCTTTTGAACGTGATATTAAGGACCAGATTGGTGACCTGGGTTTAACCACCGGGGCTGCTGCCACCAAGGACGCATTAGAGAAATTTGGCTGTAAAAAAATATCGGTGATTACGCCTTATCCACAGGTCGGCGATGAAAACGTGATCCGTTTTTTCAGCGACATCGGCTTTGAAGTCCACAAGGTGAAAGGGCTGAACCGTCCTTCGGCAACAGCTATTGCAGAAACCACGATAAAACAGGTGGTGGATGCGATCTATGAGGTGGACGCTGATGATGTGGATTGCATTATTCAGTGCGGAACCAACTTATCAACCGTGGATATCTTTCCCAGTTTTGAACATATTCTGGGTAAGCCGATGTTGCCTATCAATACCTGCACCGTCTGGCACGCGCTACGTGCCTGTGGTGTTAACGACAAAATTACAGGTATGGGGCGGTTGCTGGAAGAGTTTTAGTCGAGGGCAGCAGTCGGCTGTGACGTTCTGTGGATCGACAGACAAGCAGGAGTGGCTATGCGTTTTAGTTTACCGCTTGGAATTTTCGCCTGTGTTGCGTTAACTGTTCTGATTTGGCTGTTGGGGCCTTACAGTGAGCATATCTCCTTTGCGCCTGATCAGGGCGCTTTGTGGTATTACTGGAAAAGGCCCGATCCTGATTTCTGGAGCCACTTCAGCGCCTGGAGTTTATATGGTTGCCATCAGCTGGCGATTTGGTGGCTGATTTACAGCGCTAAAACCAGTTATTCTACCCAGTCTGCCGACAGCCAGACTGGCCTCTCTTTTTATCACTCCTTTGGCTTACATAAAGTTAATTGGTATGCACTTGGTGTGAACCTGCTGTTTATTCTGTTGCATATAGCCCAGACCAGGATGTTTTATGACGGGTTGGCGCAGGATGTTAGTAACTTAAGTGCCCAGTTTGCGGTGATTATTTTGCTGATAATGGTGTTAGTGATAGAGCACAAACGCCGTGGTTTATTCTTTGGCAAAAAGCTCTCTGGTGTTGATCAGGCTTATGCTGTAGTCAGGCAGTATCACGGTTACTATTTTGCCTGGGCCATTATTTACACCTTCTGGTTTCATCCGATTGAAACCACCTTAGGCCATTTACTCGGCAACTTTTACACCTTTCTGCTGCTGTTGCAGGGCAGTTTGTTTTTTACCCGTTTTCATCGCAACAAATACTGGACAGTGCTGTTAGAGAGCTTTGTGCTGGTCCACGGTGCGCTGGTAGCTTATGCCTCTGTGCATGGCGAAGCAGCCTCTATGTTTGTCTTCGGTTTTGCGCTGATATTTTTTGTCACGCAAATCTATGGCCTGGGCCTGAGCCAGCGCGTGATTAGAACACTCAGTGCGTTGTTTTTGGCGGTGGTCCTGCTGTATTACCAAAGCGATTTGATCAGGGGACTGGAAATCTTCCACATTCCGCTGGTGCTTTACCTTGGAGTTGGGCTTTTTGTTGGTTTATACCTGCTCGGCAAAGCCAGTTCCCGTTTTTTTCTGAACAACCTGCCGCGGCGTTAAGCCGCGTTGTCGTCCTCCCTATTCTGAGTTTGTGGCTACATTACTCTGTAGCACTGCAACAGTCCTTGCACAATGCTTGCTGAAAAATCTTAAATGATATAAAGTTATATCATTGTGATTAAAATTAACTGGCAGTTGGATCCTACGCATGAATAAACCTTTAGCTGGTATCAGAATTATTGACCTGACTCATATGTTATCCGGGCCTTATGGCGCAATGATTTTGTCGGATATGGGCGCAGATACTATTAAAGTTGAACCGCTGCAGGGCGAAGGCACGCGCAAGCTGCTGGCTACGGATCCGAAAAACTCCCTTGATGGCTTTGGTGCTTATTTTATTACGCTGAACCGCAATAAACGCTCTGTGGCCATCGATCTGAAAACCGACGAAGGTAAGCAGGTATTTTATAAGCTGGTGCGTGAAGCTGATGTGGTGATCAGTAATTTTGGTCCAGGAGTGCCTGAGCGGCTTGGCATAGATTACGACACTCTGGCCAGGTACAACGAACGTATTATTACCTGCACCATTACTGGTTTTGGTTCACAGGGGCCTGCGGCAAACCGCCCCGCTTTTGACCAGGTAGCTCAGGCTTTTGGCGGCGGTATGTCGATTACTGGCCATGCTGCCGACGAGCCAATCCGCGCTGGCATTCCAGTTGGTGATTTGGGCGGGGGTATGTTTGGTGTGATGGGGATTTTGGGGGCTCTTGTCGAGCGCAACAGCAGCGGCAAAGGCCAGCATGTTGATATCTCTATGCTCGACTGCCAGATCTCGATGCTTAACTATATGGCCACCATGCACTTTTTGTCTGGTGAAAATCCTTATCCAATTGGCAATTCGCATTTTGTCCACGTGCCTTACAACAGTTACAGAACCAAGGATGGTCACATCATTCTGGCGGTGATCACGGATAACTTCTGGCAGAACCTGAAAAAGGTGGTGCAGATCAAGGAGTTTGACAACGAAAAGTACGATACCCAGCCAGGACGTTTTGCGGATAAAGCCTTTATTGATGCCACGCTGAACACGTTGTTAGCGACGAATACCAATGCCCATTGGATCCGTTTGCTTGAAGCGGCGCGTATTCCCTGTGCTCCTGTCAACAAGTTCAGTGATGCGTTAAACGATTCGCAGGTAAGGCACCGCAATATGGTGGTCGACTTGCATCATCCGGATGGCAAAAAAACCCAGGGGCCAGGGAATCCAATCAAAATGTCACGGACCAATGAAGAAAGCTTCTCGGCAGCACCATATATAGGTCAGCACACAGACGATGTGCTGTCGGTGTTGCTGAAGATTTCTGCGGATGAAATCAACGAATTAAAGCGCAAAGGCATTGTGGCCTGAGCCTGTTGGGATGGGATCAAAGATGAACGACTTTGTGCGGATTAATGATGTAGGCCCCAGGGATGGCCTGCAAAATCAGGCCAGAATTCTAACGCCACAGCAGCGTTTACAACTGATCCATGCGCTGGTGGACGCTGGTGTGCCTTCTATTGAGGTCGGCAGCTTTGTGTCGCCCAAAGCCGTGCCGGCCATGGCTGGTGCTGCAGAAATTGTCACCAGCCTGAATAAGGCTGGTATCAACAAAAGCGCTTATCTGCAATCTCTGGTGCCGAATCAGAGAGGCTACGAACTGGCCAGAGAGGCAGGGTCACAAGCTGTGTTGCTGGTGGTCTGCGCGTCAGAAACCATGAACCAGAAAAATGTGCGCATGGGCATTGCGGACGGACTGGCGCAGGCGAGAGATATTATTCATCAAGCCAAATCTGATGCAATTGATGTAATGGCGTGTATTGCGGTGGCCTGGGAGTGCCCGTTTGAAGGCAAGACTGATCCAAAAGTTGTACTTAATATGGCCGCGCAACTGAGCGAATTTGGCGCCCATGAACTGGTGATCGCCGACACCATTGGTGCAGCAATGCCGAATGCAGTGCATAGCCTGATGAAAGAGCTGGCCGCGCAACAGTCCGGTCAGGCGCTGGCCTGCCATTTTCATGATACCCGGGCTCTGGGGCTGGCCAATGTCTACGCAGCGTTAGAGGCAGGCATCCGTCGTTTTGATGCCTCAGTGGGCGGACTGGGGGGTTGTCCTTTTGCACCAGGTGCCACCGGCAATATAGCCACTGAAGATGTGGTGATGATGCTACAGCAGATGGGTTTTCAAACGGGCATTGATTTGGCGCGACTGATGGCAGTTGGTCAACTGGCTGGTGAAATGACCGGCACAACAACGGGTGGCCGCGCGCATCAATGGCGTAGTTTACAACTGCAAAAGTCCAGACTGTAAGCTCCGACTGAGCTTCGTCTTTTTCTGATGTTAACAAAGAAGAATGATCATGAGTGGACAAACGTTATACGACAAAATCTGGCAAACCCATCTGGTATCCGGGGATGACGAATCGGCACTGATTTATATCGATCGTCATATTATTCACGAGGTGACCTCAGCGCAGGCATTTGAAGGGCTGAAGCTGGCGGGGCGTCCTGTGTGGCGCAGCGATTCTGTTCTGGCGACTCCGGACCATCAGGTGCCAACAACGGATCGTGAAAAAGGCAAAGCGGGTTTTGTGGATAAGTTGGCCTTACTTCAGGTCAGCACCCTTGACGATAACTGTGATGAACACCAGATTGCCTACTTTAAGTTGCAGGACCATCGCCAGGGCATAGTGCATGTGGTTGGCCCTGAACAAGGTGCCTCACTGCCAGGCATGACCATAGTCTGTGGTGACTCCCACACCTCCACTCATGGCGCCTTTGCCACGCTGGCGCAGGGCATTGGTACTTCAGAAGTCGAGCATGTGCTGGCTACTCAGTGCCTTCAGCAGAAAAAATGCAAAAACATGCGGATCCGGGTCGAGGGCCAGTTGCAGTTTGGTGTCACGGCTAAAGACTTAATCCTGCATATCATTGCACTGTTAGGCACAGCGGGTGGCACAGGTTATGCGATTGAATACGCTGGTAGCACCATTCAGAGTTTATCGATGGAAGGCCGCTTGACGGTCTGTAATATGACCATTGAAGCCGGCGCCAGAAGTGGCCTGATTGCTTATGACCAGGTCACGGAAGATTACCTGCGTGGCTGTCCTTATGCGCCCAAAGGTGAACTATGGCAACAGGCGGTAAAGTACTGGCGCAGTTTGGTCAGTGACAGCGATGCTAAGTTTGATAAAGAGCTGGTGATCCGGGCCGAAGATATTCAGCCTCAGGTGAGCTGGGGCACCAAACCCGATCAGGTGGTTCCGGTGACCTCCACAGTGCCTCCTTTAACGGCTGCCAAAGATGCGGTGCAGCGCTCAGACTGGCAACGGGCCATGCAGTATATGGCGCTCAGTGAAGGTGAGGCCATGACAGCTTTGAAGCTGGATCAGGTGTTTATCGGTTCCTGCACTAATGGTCGGATTGAAGATATCCGTGCCGTGGCCAAAGTGGTCAAGGGCAAACAGGTGGCGCCGTCCATTAAACGCGCCATGGTGGTGCCAGGCTCAGGGTTGGTGAAACAGCAGGCCGAAGCCGAAGGGCTGGATAAAATCATTACTGCAGCCGGGCTGGAATGGCGTTATGCCGGTTGCTCCATGTGTAATGCGATGAATCCGGATTCGCTCGCCAGTGGTGAACGTTGTGCTTCGACGTCGAACCGGAATTTTGAAGGTCGGCAGGGTCAAGGCGGACGCACCCATCTGGTGTCTCCGGCTATGGCGGCGGCTGCGGCTATTGCCGGTCACTTTGTGGATATCCGGCAGGTGGAACTGGCATCACTGGGAGGGGAGCTCTAATGGCAGCTTTTATTTCCCATCAGGGCCTGGTTGCTCCCATGGACAGAGCGAATGTGGATACAGACGCCATTATGCCGAAGCAATATCTAAAATGTATTTTCAAAACGGGCTACGGTGGCTGGGCTTTTGATGACTGGCGTTATCTGGATAGCGGCGATGTTGAGATAGACGTCAACAGCAGGCGGCCAAACCCGGATTTTGAACTGAATCAGCCAGCTTATCAGGGCGCCAGTATTTTATTAGCGCGCGAAAATTTTGGTTGTGGTTCCAGCCGTGAACACGCGGTCTGGGGCATTCGGGATATGGGCTTTCGGGTGATTATCGCCACCAGTTTTGCCGATATTTTCTACAACAATTGCTTTAACAACGGCATATTAGCTATTAGTTTGACGGCTGAGCAGATTGAGCGATTGTTTGGTTTAGCTGAGCTGGGACTACGGTTAACCGTTGATTTAGACCAGACTGTGATTGTATTGCCCGATGGCGAATACATGAGGTTTAACATTGAGCCCAAGCGTCGGGAAAAAATGCTGCAGGGCCTGGATAACGTGGCCACCACCTTGTTACAGCGTGAGGTGATCCGAATCTTTGAAGGCCAGCATAAAGCGACACACCCTTATTATTTTTTAACCTTGAGGTAGGTTCTTTGGGTTGGTCTGCAGCGGGTTCCCTCCAACTGATAGCCAACCCGTTTTTTTCCAGCCAGCACAGGTTCAGGTCATTCGTCATGCCCATTTTGTTTTTCACTGTTCTTATCGACTTAATAGGTTTTGGCATGGTGATCCCCATCTTGCCATTTATGGCGCCGCAGTTTGGTGCCAGTCAATTTGATATTGCGATGCTGATTGTGGCCTACTCAGTTTGCGCCGGCCTGGTCGGTGGCTGGTGGGGCAAACTCAGTGACAGGCTTGGACGCAAACCTGTGATTATTTTTTGCCTGCTGGTGACAGCCCTGTCCTATGCTCTGCTGGCCTTTGCCACAACCTTAGTGGCGGTTTATGTGGCGCGGGTAATCGCTGGCAGTGTGGCCGGTATTTATGGAGTGGCTTCAGCTATGGTGGCGGATTTGTCGACACCAGAACAGCGCGCCAAAAGTATGGGGTTGATAGGTTCTGCCTTTGGTCTTGGTATGGTCGGAGGCCCTTTTCTAGGAGGAGTGCTGGCCGGTGATGAGATTAATTTTTTTCTCCCCTCTATGGTTGCTGCCAGTTTGTCTGTACTGGCCGCGCTGTTGGCGCTGTTCAAATTACCCGAGTCCCATGGTCGGGATCAGCGCCGCGCGCATAGAGCATGGCACCTGGAAACAGGTAAGGTCAGCTCGATCCGCTTGCTAAAACAAACCCATAACCTGTGGTTGATCGCCGAATTTCTGCTGCATTCGATGGTGGTTTCTACTGTCACTTACCTGTTCCCGCTCTGGATGGGAGAGACCTGGCAATGGGGACCGACAGAGGTCGGTATAGTGTTTGGCATTCAGGGTTTACTAATGGCGGTGTTACAGGCCAGGCTGGTTGGAGTATTAAGCCGCCGCTATGGCGAACTCTGGGTGCTGACAGGCGCAATTGTGCTGTTAATCCTTGGATTTGTTCTGGCGAGTCTGGCGCAACAGGAACACTGGATGATCCTGAGTTTCTTTTTGTGTATTACCGGCGCCAGCAGCTGTTCGCCCGTGTTGAATTCCTTGCTGTCAAAACGAACACCGCTGGAATACCGCGGCCGCATGATGGGCAATGCCAGTGCAATGGGGGCATGGGGCCGGGTCTGTGGCCCTTTGCTGGCAGGGACTCTGCTGACGCTTTCTGGGTTTTCACTGGCCTGGGCGGCCGGAATTCTGGTTGGGCTGCTGTTTTTAAGCTGGCCTTTGTACGAACGCAAGGGCCAGCTGTAGCTCTAGCTGGCGTCGTATTTTTTGGCCTGTTCCAGCAGGTTGTCTGCGCCAAGCAGTTGGTTGATTTGCATCAGGTCGAGCATAGGCTGGCTGAACTGTCCGGTAGATCCCTGCATCTGTATATGCTTTAGCAGCGCCTGAGCTGTTGGAACAAAGGCATGCAGCAGCGCCACCGGGTAAAGTGCCATTTTATAGCCTAGCGTTGCTAATTCAGCGGCACTGGCTACCGGGCTTGAACCCCCTTCCACCAGGTTATGCACCAGCGGCACTTTGGCGCCAAACTCCCGTGCAATGAGTTGCATGTGTTGCAGGGTTTTTGGTGCCTCGATAAACAATAAATCAGCACCGGCCTCCAGATAACAATGGGCTCTTTCCATGGCATCGTCAAAACCTGTTACACCAAGCGCATCGGTGCGGGCGACCAGCAGGGTGTGTTCATGCGCCCTGCTGTCGACGAAGGCGTGAATTTTACCCACCATTTCGGCGCAGCTGACCACGTTTTTTCCTTTCATATGACCGCAGCGTTTGGGCATCACCTGATCTTCCATTTGCATGGCACTGGCACCAGCACGCTCAAATACCCTGACGGTACGCTGGACGTTCAGTGCGTTGCCAAAGCCGGTGTCGATATCCACGATCAGTGGAAGATCGCTGATTTCCCGCATTAACTGGATGCAGCCTGCCACTTCAGCCATACCAATCAGGCCAATATCTGCAATGCCAAAACGGGAAAAGGCGATGCCAGCTCCTGAGACAAAACCGACGTCAAACCCTGCCTGCTCAACTAATCTGAGCGATAGCCCGTCAAAAACTCCCGGCGCTTTGATCAGGTTGTCCGCGGTGAGAGCGGCCTGCAGCCTTTGGTGATGCAATGTCATCAGCATGTTTTCCTACTCAGGGATAGCAATATGTTCGGCCAGTAAAGAGCCAAAACCACTAATACGGTCAGGAATACCATTACTGCGCAGCGCATGCCAGAAGGTCAGTGCATTGATGGCCAGCACAGGTTTGCCAAGTTCCTGCTCCAGCTGTGCTGCCAGTTCGACAAAATACAGATTGGTGCCTGCCTGTAATATCAGATCCACATCGTCACCATTAACCTGATCGACCAGAGCGCGGGTTTTGGCAAAGCCTTCATGAGCAATTTCTACTGGCCCGGGCGAACAGTGTCCGGCAATGCGCACGACTTCATAGCCAATGTCAGCCATAAATTTCACCACCTGATTATCACCCACTGGCATATAAGGTGAAATGACGCCGATCTTTTTCACTTTGGGGTAGCACTTTAAGGCATCCATAATGGCTTGAGCACCAAAGGTGACATTGCAGTTGCCTTTGGTCTGTGCAATATCATTGTATTTTTTAAATTCACGGTCAGAACGGCCTTTACCATCCCAGAAGGTTTCAGCCGAATAACCAAAAATTACATGGTCCGGGCGGCAGGTCAGCGCATCGATTAAACCTTGTTCGGTGGCTGCCCCTATCGCCTGCACCATTTCGACAAATTCTTGATCATTCGTTACTTTGAAGGGCGGGATCACACAAGCCCGGGTGGCCAGTACCACACCTTCAGGGCACATTTTGTGATACTCAGTTTCCACTGCTGTGTTAGTGGAAGGCACCAGTACGGCGAATTTTTTGCGATAACCGTAATAATCCAGAGTTGTCATGTTTTCTATTCCTCAGTTCAATGTTGTTAGGGTTGAATGTGTCAGATGGATGCTTTTACTTCGCCATGGTTGTCTTCAACTGACGGACCACTGCCTCTGAATAGCCTGTGCCAGAAAAAACAGGGTAATCACACAGCAGGTGGCAAGTATCAACGGGCTTTGCATGCCAAACAGCAGATAGATGCTGCCGGTAGAAAAGGTCGCCAGAGTGCGGGCCAAAGTGCCGGCTGATGAAAACAGCCCCATCACCCGGCCTTTTTCATGAGCTGCTGCTTTTTGTGACACTAAACTTTGAATGCAGGTGAGCATTAACCCGGTGGCTGCCGCCTGCATCGACATGGCCAGCAACACCAGCCAGTACAACTGGTTAGCACCGCTGATGATCATCAGCAGCATGGCTGCTGCGTACAGCCAGCTACTGAATTTCAGCAGCTGCTGTTCACCAAATTTGCGCGTTAGCTTACCCACCAGACCACCCTGCACTGCGGCCAGGGCGAAGCCGGACACCAGCAGCATGGGCGCCAGACCCTGAGGCCCGCTGATCAGTGTCAGGTCTTTGGCCCAGATTGGGAAAATCGATTCAAATAAGCCTGCGGCTACATTAAATAACACACCACAGCAGATGATCAGTAGCAGTAGCCGCTGAGAGTACAGACCTTTAAATGCTGTCCATTGCGAATACGGCGGTGCGGCGCGATTCTGCTGCCGGAGTTCTTTACTTAAGCTTTCTTTCAGGAATAAAGCGATGCCAACAAAGGAAACAAAAGACAAAGCCGCCGAGGTGAGGGCTGGCAGCATGAAGTTGGCTGCGGCAAACTGATCACCTGCCATAATGCTGCCCAGCGCAGGGCCAATGACAAAACCTAAACCAAAAGCGGCCCCAATCATGCCCATGCCTTTGGCTCTGTTGGATTCATCGGTTATATCGGCAATATAGGCCTGAGCGGCGGCGATGTTGCCAGCCATAGCTCCACTGAGCAAGCGGGACAAAGCCACCAGCCACAAGCTGTCGGCAAAGGCCAGTAGCAGATAACCCAGACTGGCACCCAACATACTTAACATCAATATGGGCTTGCGGCCATAACGATCACTTAAGCGGCCTAACAACGGGGCCGAGCAGAACATGGCAAAGGAATACAGTCCCATCAGCAGGGTTGCAGTCTGGGCATCACCGCCGAGCTGCAACACGTAATAGGCAAAAATAGGGATCATGATGCCAAAGCCAATCATGTCGGCGAGGATAACAATAAAAATATTTAACATGTCAGGTCCTGGAGCAAGGAGGCTGGTCCTCTGTGATGACGCCGGGTAAAAACGCCATGATTTGATGAGCATGCAGCCCGACCTGCCAGAGGCTGTCGGGGTTTTGTTGCCAGCAATACTTTAGTAACAGCCCTGTACTGTCTATCCAGAACGCCGCGTCATTTTGCTGCTGATAACGCTCAGACAAATACTGATAACGCTGAGTGTGGTACTGCCTGCCAGCGAGATGGATGACCTCTGCCGCCAGTTGTTTTGCACTGCGCGTGTTCTGTATTGGCATGAGCAAGGCAGATCTATTGGCCGGATCATGAATATCAGGCACCAGCGTTGGTAATGGGCCTGACAGGGCCAAGCTTTGGATCACCTGACCACTAAATACCCGCAGCAACGGAAAATAGGCAAAAGGCTCCGGGCGCATTTCATGGATTGAGAGAGGGCCTGTGTCACTTTTCAGTGCAATGCTGAGCCGCTTCTGCTGTTGGCAAAACTGATAATGGGCGCTGATATCGGCCAGACCAGCTTGTTGCCAGCGAATTTCACTGGCAAAGCTACCCGGCAGTGACGGCCTGTGTTGCCCATTGTTATCCGCAGGCTTAGTGAGATGCGACACCAGCAGTACTAATTGCTGTTCATCAACAAAGCGGCCACTGTGCGTCAGCAACTGACCTTGCGGGTTTCGTGCTTTAACCCAGGGTTCAGCAATAGCCTGCGCCTTGCCGTTAAGCACATAGTGGTAACAGCCCTGTTCGATCACCTGATAGCCCTTAGGTAAAGGGAAAACACTGAGTAAGCGGGTACAGTGATCAGTCACAATGGATAACTTCAATCAGTTCCACCAGCAGACCGCCCGTAGTGGCAGGGTCCAGATACACCATCTTTTTTGCGCTGGTTGAGGTTTTGGTCATGGTAATAACGCCGTCCGGGGTGACATGGCCCGGTTTGATGCCATGAGCCGCTAATAGCCGCATAGCTCCGTCAATATCCGTCACCTGCCAGGCGACATGATTAATGCCAGCACTGCCACAACTGCCGGGGGCCAGCAGCAGTGTTTTAAACTGGGCTGAAATGGGTTCGATGAGTTCAAACTCCATATTTTTTACCTTAATCAGCGCAAAACGTGCCGGTACATTTTCCGTCTGCTCAAAGGGCGGGATAACCAGAATATCCGCCTCTGTGCAGCCATACAGGCGCTGAAAATCAGCGATGCTGGCGGTCAGGTCGGACACGATATGCCCTACATGCTGAAAGCCAATTATATGGTCGGCCAGGATCTGTGTGGTGCTGGTCATCATCAGTTCCGCTCCTTGTTGCAGCAGCCTTTTTTGCTTTTCATATCTAACATTTGACTAAATGATATATTATTAATACATTATGTCTATACCGAAGCAGGATCACAACAAAAAAGGCTACAGATGAAACTCTTTATTCTTGGTTTGGGCCATGTAGGCAAAGCTCTGGCGAAAAAGCTAAAAGCCGACGGACATCAGGTCGTGGGCAGTACGACCACAGCGGCAAAAGTGGCTGGGCTGGAACCCCTTGTCGATGAGGTGGTGCTGTTAAAAGGTGAAGAAACGGCAAAGGTTGCGGCGGCGGCGGCTGGTTGTGACGCTATCATTGTCACTGTTGCGCCTAATGTCAGAAATACCCGCACTAAAGAAGAACGTGAAGTGCACTACGAACAGGTATTGGTGCGCAGTTGTCAGAGTGCGGCTATGGCTTGCCCGCGTGTGATCTTCTTATCGTCTTTTTCGGTGTATGGCGATGGTGGCGCAGGAACTGATGCCATAGATGAGCTGACGCCAACCGCCAATCATCAGGAACCTTCTTCTAAGTACTATCAACTGGCTGAGCAGCAGGTGCTGACTTCAACTTTGGGTTGTGTGCTGCGTTTCCCTGATATGTACGGTGCGCCAGGTGATTTTAGCTTCCCACAACGGGTCAAAATGGCCATTGATTATTTTGGTGGTAAAGCCATTTTCAGTGCGGATGCGCCTTTGTATGCCATTCATTTTGAAGATGTGGTGGCTGCGGTGCATCACGTGATCCAAGCCAGGCTTGCAGGCATCTTTAATGTCTGTGACAACGATCAACTGCCAGCCACCAACAAAGCAGTGTTTGACGCTATTTGTGATCAGAACGATTGGCCACGGCTGGAATTCCTCAATCAGATCAAAGCTCCCTTACGCAAAATCTCAGCAGCAAAAATTTATGCCACAGGCTATCAGGTGAAACACCCTGATCCAAATGCACCTATTGTTGCCAGCGTACCGGCTTGATTGATCAGTAAAGGAGAGTTCAGATGAGCACTGTAGTGATTACCGGCAGCACCAAAGGCATTGGCAAAGGCCTGGCAAACGAATTTGCTCTTTTAGGTCACAAGGTGGTGATCAGTGGCAGACGGCAGGATGATGTGGACGCCACACTGGCAGAGCTGGGTTATCCGGCGCAGCAAGTGGCTGGCCTGGCTTGTGACAGTGCCGACAAACCTCAGGTCGAAGCCTTATGGCAGTTCGCCTGTGACAGTTTCGGCGGAGTGGATATTTGGATTAATAACGCCGGTTTGGCCAGAACGGTCTGGTCTATCCTCGACACCCCGGATTCTGATATTCAGCAAATGGTTCATACCAATGTTGTCGGCACGATCAATGGCTGCAAAGTCGCAGCCAGTGGTATGAAAAAAGCGGCCAGTCAGGGTCTTGTCACAGAGTCACAGAAAATTTTCAATATGCTTGGCGGTGGCAGTGACGGCGAATATTTCGCGGGTATGGGCATCTATGGCACCACCAAACGTGGGCTGGACTACTTCACCACTGCGCTGAGCAAAGAGCTGCAGGCAGATCATATCCTGGTCGGCAAAATCCGTCCCGGCATGATTATTACCGAAGGAGTGATCCGCGAAGCTCAGGCTGATCCGCATAACTTTGAGAAGCGTCGCAGGTTTGCCAATCTGCTGTGTGACCACGTTGAAACTGTGGTGCCTTACCTGACCCGGGAAATCCTCGCTCTGAATAAAACCGGCCAAAAAATCCGTTGGTTAACACCGCTGAAAATGACGTTCCGCATGCTGTCAGGCTTTGTTCGGCCTGCACCGGATAAATTTACCCGTTACGGCCTGTGAGGCCCGCAACGCCCTTACCACGCAGCTACTAACAGAGAATGAAGATGTCATTGACGAAAAATAAAGAAACCAAAACCCTTGATGAATTTCTTGCCGAAAACCCGAATGTGGATGTCAGTCGTTACTGGGAGCGCTGTTGGGGCATATTGACTGCACTGAAACAGAAGATCACCGACAAGTTTCCTCATCTGAGTCAGCACCCCTCGACTTTTGATCGGGACTATTACACCTCGCCCAATGGCGAGTTTGAAGGTTCTTACGCTGCCTGGACCGGCAACGGTGTTGAGTGGTTAGTGAACTCCTGGATTGGCAACCGCAAGGCCAGCATTCTGGATATGAATACCACGGCCTTTCTTGGTCAGGAAACTGATGTGCCTCATCTGGTGATAGTGTTTGGCACAGTGCCGAAACTGTTTTGTTACTGCGATTACACCCCACGTAAAAACCTGCTGACCGATCCGGACTATCTGGATAAGTATTACGGTCCTGAGGTGAATGAGTGGTACATGAAGCTGCGCTCGCACCCGAATTTCCATTGGTCGGTCAGTCATGGCAGCTATATGCGCGCGCTGATCAACCCAGCCACTCAAAGCTTAATGGGTGAGTTAAACGACGAAAACATCAGCATTTTTGAAACCTACCTGCATCAGATGGTCGACCGCTGGCTGGGCTGGTTAGATCAGGCCAGCCCTGTACCTGAAGCCGAACGTCCGGCCCTGCAACGCAATGACCATATTATTCGGGAAATGAGTTATCGCCGCGACCCGATGAACAAACTGGCAGCCAATGTATTTGGCCAGGCCGAAGTGGAAAACATGATCGAACTGCGGATGGGCAAAGCTCAGATTGACGCCAGCACTACCTACTAAGACCGGATTGAGCGCAAAAGGGGCGAACAGATGACTGAGCAAGTGCAAGCCGCAGTGGTAAAAAACCTGTTAGGTGTCAGGCTGGTAGACGGTTTGAAACGTCGTAACTGGTTGGCCTACTTGTTTGCTGTATTGATTTCATCGGGTTATGCCGGTGCCTTGTCGATACTGCAACCCGGCTTACTGCAAGTGCTCGGGATCCCATATGCCGAACAGGCGACACTCACAGGTTTATTGGGTGGTCTGCAGGAGGTGGTATTTATCCTGATGATGGGGATCTATGGCGTGATGGCCGACCGCTTTGGTCGCAGGCTGATCTATGTCTTTGGTCTGGCAACCACAGCCATTGGCTTTGTCTTGTATGGCAGTGCCACCTCGGTGGAGCAGCTGGTGATCTATCGGCTGGTTGTGGCTTTTGGTTCTGCCGCTATGGTGGGCATGATGGTCACAGTAGTCGCCGACTATGCAACAGATTGCAGCCGGGGTAAAGCCAACGGAACTCAGGGCGCTATTGCCACCTTAGGCGCCTTTATTCCTCCTGTGCTGGCTGGTTTACCTCAAAGCTTTGTTGGGGCCGGTTACTCAGAAGCCGCAGCTCAACAGGCCACCTTTGCAGTGGCCGGAGCTCTGGGGGCTGTAGCAGCGCTGGTCGCATTGTTTGGCTTGTCGAAGCTTGTGGGCACTGTAGTGAAAGCCGAAAAAGAGTCTTTATTACAGATGTTGCGCCAGGGCGCTGTTGCTGCGAAAAAACCTGCTATTGCGCTGTCTTATGGTGCGGCTTTTATCTCCCGCGGCGATCTTGCCGTCACTGGTGCTTTTATGGGGTTGTGGCTGGTGCAGTACGGTACCGGCACACTGGGTCTGTCGACCAGTGATGCGATGGCGCAATTGGCAATGCCAGCCATTTTAATGGTCGTTGCCGGCGCTTTGGTTGGCTCAATCTTAACAGGTTATCTGAGTGACAAAGTCAGTCGTATCACTGCCGTTTCGATGGCTTCCGGTTTAGCGGGTTGTGTGTATAGCGCGATGTTTTTTGTCAGCGACCCAAGCGCCTCTGCCGTATTTC
Source organism: Rheinheimera sp. 1928-s (assembly GCF_029269265.1). Lineage (GTDB taxonomy): Bacteria > Pseudomonadota > Gammaproteobacteria > Enterobacterales > Alteromonadaceae > Pararheinheimera. The sequence continues at coordinate 412,527 of NZ_JARIXP010000003.1, read as the reverse complement.
CGCTGCTGTTTGTAATGGGTATTGCGGAAATCAGTGCCTTTGTCTCCAGCCAGGCCTTAGTTGGCGAACAGGCTCCCGCAGATCGAAAAGGTGCTGTGATTGGTTTATTTGGTGTGGCTGGCGCGGTTGGGATCCTGGTGGCTACCACAGGTGGCGGATACCTGTTTGCGCACTTGTCACCATCCAGTCCCTTTGTGTTGTTCGGGGTGCTGAATTTAGTCGTTTTTATCTGGAGTTTGCTGCTGTCCAGATCTAAATCCAAACACGTATTAACAGAGCAAAATGTGTAATCAGGCAAGGTAAAATCATGACACAAAGCCAACTTGAAACTAAACCTATGATGACAGAAGAGTTCGCACGCCATTTAGCCAGCGGACTGAAAATGGATACCAGCGAAATCTATACGCAAGTGCTGAACCTGCGTGACCGTATTTGGGACTATGTCAGTGCAGAACTGGCCTTTACTGAAGATTTAGGCTGTGCAGATATCCACCAGTTTAATGACTTAACGGGTAACCCTCTGGGGAAAATGCGCACCTTTACTGGCAAGGGAAACAATCCGGTGGATTGGGTGATCCATTCCAACATTGGTTTGCCGGAAAATACCTTCACCAATATTCACCTGACCTTCTGGATGAAGGACAATACCGACATTCCGCATCTTGGACTGGCATTTGGTACCTTACCCGAAGCCTTTTATTATGCGGATTTGATGCCACGTTATGAGCTGGTAACCCACCCGAACTATGTGGAAAAATATTACGCGGCAGTGAATCAGATGGCGCTGGATCACCAGAAAGCTTTATATCAGGATGGTGTGAAACCTTTTCATGCTGCTATGCCCTTTATTCGCAGCAGTATCAGCCCTTGCGCCATCTGTGGTGTGGGGCCCTTAGCTTTCTTTCAGCAGCATGCGCAAGAGCAGATCATGGCTATGGTCAAATACTGGGTTGGGCTGGTAAAGCAGGCGAGCCCGGACAGCAGCGCTGAAGCTTGTGCTGAGCGCCGTCAGCGTGACTATCAGCAGCGTAAGAACATAGTTTATCTGGACCCTGCTAACCCTATTGCTGAACGTTTGGTCGGTAAAGAGGCGGCGGACAGATTGGTCAGGATTCTGGCGGGTGAAGAACGCAATGGCGAGCCTTATAGCCAGATCTGATCAAAGGGCTTAGTCCGGGCAAAGAGGCGGATTGTAGCTGTTGAACTATCCCTGCCCAGTGGCTTGTACTCAAGGAGACGTTGATGTTGAAAAAGATCGTGCTGGCAATTGTTGCACTGCTGGTTGTGGTCGTTACCGGCACCTTAGCCTGGATGAGTATTCCTTTCGCGTACCATAAGGATGAGACTGCAACAGCGCTGATTTCTTCCGATCAGGTTCGGGTGAGCCAGGGGGATTTTATTAGTTTTCAGCCGGTGCAGACCGCCCCTGTCAAAGGCATACTGTTTTATCCAGGCGGTAAAACCAGTGCTGAGACCTTTGCTCCTCTGATGCGGCGCTTTGCTGAGCAGGGTTATCTGGCGGTGATAGTGCCTATGCCATTTAACACGGCGTTTTTGGGGATCGACAAGGCAGATGACGTGGTCGCGGCCTATCCTGCTATTCAGCAGTGGGTCATTGCTGGTCATTCGTTAGGCGGCGTGGCTGCAGTTGAGTATGTCAAAACCGCTGATCTAAGCCGTTTCAAAGGCTTATTGCTGCTGGCTTCTTACCCGGCCAGCGATATCAGTCAGTTGGGCATTGCTGTAAAGTCGATTTCAGCTTCGAAGGATTTGCAGTCTACGCCACAAAAGATCAACGACAATAAGGCGAAATTGCCGGTCAACACAGACTATGTGGTGATTGAAAACGCCAACCACTGGCAGTTTGGCTCTTTTGCCGCAGAGGATGAACAGCAACAGGGTCTGCTCAGCCCGTCCGAACAGGCTGAACAGGTGTTTGCGCGAAGCTTAGCGTTTTTACAGGCTATACCCTGATGTCTTAAAGTGTTCGTCGTATCTGTACAATGCAACAGGACCTCAGTCCCTTGAGGTCCCGTTTTGCTTTAGTGGGTTGGGTTAACCCAGATCACTAAACAAATCTCTTTTATTAAAGCCGGCGGTCATAAAGCGCACAAAGGCTTTGCCGTTGGTTAACCATGCCACTTTGGTGCCAGATTTATCTGTGGCCAGTATGCCTTTCACCAGCCAGGGTGTGACAGTTTCGACAGTATCACCCAGGATATTGAAGATCTTTTTTACCTTCAGCCATTCAGCTGACGAGGTGTCGTAATCACCCACTAACAAATCAGTCACCACAATGCCGGGACTTAAGGTGTTCACCTGTACTGCTGTGCCTTTCAGTTCTTTTTGCAGTGATTTGTTTAAATAAGTCACAGCTCTTTTGGTCGCGCCGTAAATCGTCATGCCGGGTTGAGTGGCATCATTACTGCCAAAGCCTTCCATATTCCAGATCTGGCCGTGGTTTTGTGTTTTCATGCCTTTTAACGCGACGCTGCTCGCCAGCATCACACCGGCTAAATTGGTGGCGATAATACTGTGGATGGCTGCGGGGTCCTGTTGTTCCAGCGGTTTTCGCGGCAGGCTGATACCCGCGTTGTTGATCCAGATATCTACAGTTGAGAAGGTGGCAACCGCATGGTCCCACAGCGCCTGTAGCTGGTCGTAGCTGCTTACATCACAGGCAAGACCTGAGACCTGCTGTATGCCGAATTGCCCGGCAAACTGAGTGACAACTTCATCCACCTGAGCCTGCGACCGGCCGGTAATCACCACTTTACAGCCTTGTTTTAAAAAGTTCTCTGCCAATCCTTTACCTATGCCTCGGGTACTGCCGGTGATGATCACTGTTTTCATAGTTTTTTCCCAGTTCACGTCAGATTAATGCGTTAGTTATTGTTATAACTTTAATACAAATGTAAGCTAATGAATAGAGTAAATCTATGCAGGATGAGTTATGACAACGGTTTTTCCGGTGGGCAGCGTTGGCCACACCTTAATGCAACTCAGAGGCACCTGGCACGACAGTGTCGAGTTGTTCCATTTGGATGGCACTCCTTTAGTGGATGATACCCAGGCCGGCAGTGGCACCCCAGGGCAATCGCCTTTTGATAATCTGGTGTATATCGACTTTGACGGCCATTATTTCAAAATAACCAATGTGCATTTTCGTGGGCGTCCGGCTTTAGCCAAGACCTTTACCGGCGAATTAAAAAATGGTGTGCTGGTGTTTGATGCGATGGGGCCTGGTAGCTATGAAAACGTAGGAATGTCGGGGGGGCCGGGTATACTGACCTTTAGCGCCAGAACTTTAAATCAGGCCACCGATGTGTACATAGAACCGGATTTTATTATTGTCACAGCGCCAGGGCAACGTACCCGGCACACTGTGTTGTACCGGAATGGTCAGGCAACACGCACTTTGACCGCCAAGGGCGTGCGCTTATCGCCTTGTTGTGACGAGAGGCATCCGCTGGACCCAAGAGGTCTGGTTGGGGAGGTGCATGAGCCCAAATTTGAAGCCAAAATCTGGCAGCATTTGGTGTGAAACTATACGGCGCCTGAAGCTGATTCAGGCGCTTTTTATGGTGACTAAGCGATCACAGTGTCTTTTGAGTTGGACGACTCGGTGGTTAATACATCCACTTGTTGTTCAAAGACATTTTTTGCGGAAGAGGTTTTGACCGGGGCCACAGTTGGCATCTCGTCAAACACCCAGCCATCGCCATCCAGTAAGGCTTGTCTGCGGCCAGGAGAGGCGACAGTCAGCACCTTTTTGCCTTTATATTCGTCGCGGGCTCTGGTATCAATTTGCCAGCCTTTCTCTTCAATCAGTTTGCGCCGCGCCATTCGGAAAGTGCTCATAAACTTGTCTGATTTCACTGAAACCTCGTTGACCAGAGTTTCCGGCAGATAATAAGGTTGTGAAGCTTCAACAATAGTCGCGTCTTCGAGCAGAATGGTTTTCAGTCGTTTTAATGAGCCTTTATCAAAGAGCCCGATTTTAAAGAAACTGCGGAACTGCCAGGCAAAGGTGCGGGTGGTATGTTCGTCCACCGGAGTATTGGCGTCGAACATAACGATATGCCAGCCAGGGCGGATATCTATTTTAATGCGAACTATCATGCCAGGCAGATGCCATTCCGGATGCACTTTGGTTTCTTGTTTGTCTTTGCGCAAAAAGTTGCGCCAGCCCAGAAAGCCACCTTTTAGTTGCGGCGGATACATCACGTTGGTGGAGCGTGCCCACCACTCATGTTTTTCAACATTTTCGATAAAGTTATCTTCCGCTGTGCTGGGGTAACCGAAGACAGGGTGAACAAAGGATGCATGGGCAATATCAATGCCATTTTCCACGACGCGGGACGCTTCCGCTTTCCAGCTGAATTCAGTTTTCAAACCGCGCCAGTTGGCGGCATCACCGTATTCTGGCAGCGGTGGTATAGGGTAACGTTCTTCGGCAGGCAAATCGCCCATAAAAACCCATATCATGCCGTACTTTTCTTCGACATCGTAGGCATCCACTTTAAAGCGTTTTGGCACCTGAAAACTGTCCCCTTCAGACGGGATCTTCTGGCACTTACCTGTACCATTGTATTGCCAGCCATGATAAGGACACACGACACAATCACGTGTTTCATTGACCCAACCGCCGGATAAAGAACCGCCACGGTGAAGACACACATCTGCCATACATTTTACATTGCCTGCCAGATCGCGAAACAACACCAGATCCTGACCCAGCAATCTGGTTTTCACTGGTTTGTCTTTTACTGTGTCTGACCATTCTGCAACGTACCAAAGGTTCTTTAACATGGCCGCTTTTCCCTTAAGTTTATAATTTCTTTTATATTACAGTTGATGTCGATGACTGGATCGGCAGCATCTGGATTTTTACCTAGTTGCCCTGGAGTCGCCCGCTAGCAAACTCTCCGCAGAATTAGATGATTATATTTTTTAATATCAACAACTTAATCTAATCATTAGTCTGCGCACTCTGTGGTCACCCACATAACATTGCATTTAATGACATAATGATATGTCATTTAGGTTGAATTTAGCAAAGTTTTTGGCACTATGGTAGTCAGAAGACGTGCTTAAATCTGAATCGCCTGTTCCAGGCAGGGGCTCGATTGCGCAGTCAACAAAGCTGCAGCTTCAAGTACGACCGGTATAAATGCACAATTGGCCTGAGGTGTAGATGTCAGAATACAGAATTTGGGAATGCCAGGTGTGTGCCTGGATTTATGATGAAGCAAAAGGCTGTCCGGAGGAAGGTATAGCTGCCGGAACCCGCTGGGAGGATATTCCGCAAGAGTGGACCTGCCCTGAATGTGGTGTCAGCAAAGCTGATTTTGAAATGGTGGCCTTAAGTGGCGCTGCGTCAGGATCGACAAAAACAGAGTCGGCCACAGCGGCTGATGAGCTGGAGTACAGTATTTGGGAATGCCAGGTATGTAGCTGGGTTTATGATGAATCCAAAGGCTGGCCAGACGAGGGTATTGCGCCAGGCACCCGTTGGCAGGATATTCCTGCTGACTGGTTGTGTCCGGAATGTGGTGTTAGTAAAACCGACTTTGATATGCGCGAAATCAAACGTATCGCAGTTACTACTGCAGCCGCAAAAGTCTTACCTGACGTCGCGCCTGTTGTGGCAATTCAATCGGAGTCCATTGCGGCGCAGGCTCCCATCGTTATTATAGGCAGCGGCCTGGCGGCCTATAATCTGGTGAAGGAAATCCGCAAACTGGATCAGACCTGCGCTATTCAGATCTACACCAGCGATGATGGCAACTTTTATTCCAAACCTTTGTTATCTACCGGCTTTGCTAAAAATAAATCTGCTGCCGAGTTGGTTGGGCAGACGGCAGAACAAATGGCTGAGCAGTACCAGCTGCACATTCACATTTTTACCCGCATCACAGCTATTGATACACACACGAAGCAGATTGTGGTGGGTAACAACGGTAGCGTCCAGCCCTACAGCAAACTGGTAATTGCCACTGGCGCCACCTGCATTCAGCCACCTTTGGCCGGTAGTGGTCTGCATAAAGTGCATTCTGTGAATAATTTACTCGACTACGCCAGATTCAGAACACTGGCGAAACCAAAGCAAAAAATTCTGATTATTGGGGCTGGTTTAATTGGCTCCGAGTATGCCAATGATTTACTGCACGCTGGCTATCAGGTGGAGGTGGTGGATCCGATGCCAACAGTGCTGGCCAGCTTACTGCCCACTGTTGCCTCTGAATCCGTCGAGCGTGCGCTGCGCTTAGCCGGGGCTCGTTTTCATTTTGGTACTGTAGTGCAGCAGGTGGACAATCATCAGGACGGGGTGCTGGTCAAACTCAGCAACCAGCAAAAGCTTGAAGCGGATTTAGTGTTATCTGCCATAGGAGTCCGCCCCAATATGGCGTTGGCTCAGGCTGCCAATCTGGTCACGGATCGCGGCATTGTTACGGATAAATACTTACAGACCAGTGCCAGCGATGTGTATGCGATAGGCGATTGTGCTCAGGTAGAAAACCATCTGCTGTTTTATATCTTGCCGCTGTTGGCGCAGGTACGGGCTTTGGCAAAAACCCTGACAGGCAATAGCAGTCCTGTGCATTATCCGGTGATGCCTGTGATGGTTAAAACCACCTTATTCCCTGTGGTGGTAAATCCTCCGCCACGGCAGCAGGATGGCAGTCTGGTGCCTGGTGAGTGGGTGATAGAGCAGGCTTCTGATTTGGGGGTTAAAGCCCTGTATCGGCAAGGCAATCAATTGCTGGGTTTTGCACTGACAGGTGATCAGGTCAGTGCCAAAGCCGTATTGGAAAGGCAATGCCCGGCGCTGATGCCTTAAAGCAAGGCAAGTAAAAGTGTCCATAAAAACGCCACAAAAGTGGCGTTTTTTGCTGGTGAGACTAGCGGTACTCCAGGACAGAGAACCCTGAAGTTATGTCACGCAGCTCGCCACTTTGCAAAAACGCTTTAGCCTGCTGATCCTGCTTTAAATAAGCCGCCAGAAAGGCGGTTGAGGTGGCATTAAGCAGCATCAGTGCGTCCTGCTGTGGTGCCACATCACGTTCAGGCCGGCAAATCAGATTCCCCAGATAATGATCGGCACCCTGAGTCACCAGCATATAGTTGTTGCCGGCTAAGGCGGTATCAAAGGCCATTTGGTGCAGTTGCCATTCGGTAAAAAAGTATTTATCTATATCCCAGGTGCCTGTGCTATTAAAAGTCGGCGTGGACAGTTGCTGCCAGCTTTGCGTCGTGATTTCATCGAACATAGGGCCTGGCGGTGACAGTGCCACTATGGCTTTGACTCTGCCGTCCTGATAAAAATGATAGCTTTTGTTATCGGTATTGAAGCTGCCCGCACCACCAAACTGCTGTGCGGTAAAGGCGCCAAACGAATGTCCGGCCAACGCGATATGGTTCAGATCCGCTTTGTCTTTGAGCCCAGGCAGTAGCTGTTCCACCAGACTGTACTGGTTGATTAAATAATTGAAGTCTTTCACCCTGTGTTCTATTAAGCCAAAATTGCCGTAGCGCAGACTGTTCAGGATGCCACGGACTCTTGAGCAGCAATCCAGATGGTTGGGGGCAACCACCACATAACCATGACTAACCCAATACTGAATCACCTTGTCGTACTTGTCTTTGGATGACCAGTTGCCGTGCGAAAAAAAGATGATCGGATACTGATCACCCTGCTGCGGGTAAAACACGCTTAAGGTCAATTCACGATAATCCTCACTGGCAGGCAGAATGAGATCGCGCTCTGTCACCACAGTCAACTGCCCCTGTTGCAGATAGGGAATCTGGCTTAATTGGCCGGGTTCAACACTCAGAGGATTGGCTGCAGGCAGCTCTGGCTCACTACAACCCAGCATAAAAATACCTAGTATCAGCGCTATCAGGGGTCTGCTCATAGGTGTACTCTTTCTCTTATGATCTAAATTTTTTATTTCAGCTCAGCAAGCTGTGACTGGACAAAGTGTGCAGTATCCAGAGCAGACTGCAGTGGATTCTCCAGCGGGATCACATGGCCTATGCCCGGATAAACAATGCTTTGTACCGCCTTGCTTGCGGTCAGTTTTTGTTTAAATAACTCAACATGTTCCACCGGCAACTGCGGATTTTGCTCTCCCCACATCAACAGTACCGGCGAAGTGATGCTGGCCAGCAACGGTGATACATCGCCTTTTTCATAGGCACGCATTCGCTGGTATTCCGCCATACGATTGCCTTCCCGGCGGTACATATCGAAAAATTCGCTGAGTAACTCCGGGGTCACCAGACGATCATCCACAATGGGAGCCTTTAAGAAGCCTTCAAATAATCCTTCCGGTAGCAGGTAAAACAGAAAACCACCCCAGGCAGGCAGGGGTTTATCCATATATTTGTTGGAAGTTTTTGGCATGCCAGGTGCGTTGATTAACACCAGGCTTTGGCTGCGCTCTGGATAGCGGGCAGCAAAGGTATAGGCAATGCCTGCACCGGTGGATGAACCAACAATACTCGCTTTTTGGATTTGCAGATGATCCAGCAGGCCAGTTAATAACTGGCTACCCCGCTCGCGGGAATAATCGCCACTGGGATCAGGTCCTGTCAGGCCGTGACTGGTCAGATCAAAGCGCACTAACGTGAATCTGCTACTTAACTGATCCACCCAGGGCTGCCATTGGCGCATGGTGTAAAAATGGGAGTGGATCAGCACCAGGACCGGGCCTTGCCCCTCCACTTTGTAACGCAGATGAACACCATCGATCGTCACCTGTTGCAGATGAGCGCCACCATAACGTTGTTCCAGTTCTTCAACCGGCAGATCCCGGTACGCCAGCAGCACCCAAATGATATAAGCTGCTATGAGCAGAAACAGCGCCTTCAGAGGCCACAACAGCAGACGCCAGCGACTCATGCTGAAACCTGCTGTCGGCTCGTCCTGACACTGACTTGTTTATGGCTGGCAATCAGGCTCAGCACAAAAACGATTTCAGCCAGATTGCCGGCAATAAAACCCCATTTTTGCCCTGCAGTTGCACCATTAACGATAAATATAAACAAGGAGCCTAAAAACAGGATTTTTAAGCCGCTTTTGCGCCATACATAAGCAGCCAGCAGAATAGTGAACAGGTTTGTCAGTATGGTGGCTATGGGGGCCGAACCATGGGCATTTGACATACGGCGGATGCCAAACTGGCTATTCTCCACCAGTTCCAGCCCAACCAGTTCCTGGCTGATACCAAAAGCCAGAGCAGCCAAAGTGGCTGAAACGCAAAGCAGAAAAAACGGCTTGCTTTGTCCTAACGTCAGGCCGCAGTCGCGAATAATGGAGTAGGTAAACAAACTCAAAAACGGCAAACTCAGCACATGGAAATAGAAGCGTCCCATGCTGGCCGTGGTAAACCAGGGGTGCTCAATAAACCAATAACCGCTGGCTACAATCAGATTGTCGTACGTCATGCCACAAAGCAGTACCGCAAGAAAAAACCTGCGCCATTGCCCGTTGCCGTTGCCGTGGCTGGCGGGCAAGGAGCGAATCACATAAAGCAACAACGCAATATCAATAATGGCAATAGTGAGATTTAACAGTGAAAGCATCGCGTGTTGATCCTTAAGTGTTTTTACTATGTAAAGCACATTAAAAAGCAATAGCTCTTTGCTTTCAAGATAAAAGTTATATTGTTATGTCATTTTGCTTCTCTGTGTTCAGAATGAACACGCCCGCTCACCTCTCTTTTGGTAAAATCTCAATCTTTACGATCTCTTTACGCCCTTCACTTTTATCCATCTGGAGACTTTACGCCTCTGGCTTCTAAGCTTTGCAGCGGATTTATACCACTGAGGATGCCGAGATGGGCTGGTTGTTATTGATGTTGATTGGCGCCTTAAGCGCTTTGTTGATTTACGCCATGTTGGCACCGGAAAAGTTCTGAGGAGCCATTGATGGACGTTATGTTGATTTTAGCTTTGGCTTTGCTGTTGGCATGGCCTTTGCGCGCTTATATGGTCGGAATTTTTTCCGGTCAGAAGCATTGGAGTGACAAGGTGTTTGGTCCTGTTGAAAACGGGATTTTCAAAGTTTTGGGCGTAAAAGCCAGCGCAGGTATGAACTGGAAAAGCTATGGTATAGCTTTTTTAATCAGTAACCTGGTGCTGGGCGTGATCGCCTTTTTGCTGTTGATGTTCCAGCATGTATTGCCGATGAACCCGGATGGCATAGGGCCATTGAGTTGGGATTTAGCGCTGCATACGGCTGTATCCTTTTTAACTAATACCAACCAACAACATTATTCTGGCCAGGCTCAGCTGAGCTATTTAAGCCAGGGTTTTGTTATTGTCACTTTGCAGTTTGTTACTCCTGCTATGGGTTTGGCTGTTTGTCTGGCGGTATTACGTGGTTTGATGGGCGGTCGTAATTCTGCTGAAGCCGCTGAAGGTGAAGAGCGTGATTTAGGTAACTACTATCAGGACACTGTGCGCGCTGTGCTGCGGTTGATGTTGCCTTTAGCTGCTGTAGTGGCGCTGTTATTAGCCAGCCAGGGTGTGCCTTCAAGTTATCAGGCCAGTCCAACAGTACCGGTACTGGAACAAGGCCAGAGTCTTACAGAGCAGAAGATCCCATTAGGCCCTGTTGCCGCTATGGTCGCTATTAAACAACTGGGTACTAATGGTGGTGGCTGGTATGGCCCTAACAGTTCTAACCCGCTGGAAAATCCAACTCCCGTAGCTAATGCCATTGAAACCATAGCGCTGGTGCTGATCCCTATCGCCATTGTGTTTATGGCCGGTGGTCTGCTGCGTCAACGTGGTTTTGCCAGAATGTCTTTGGCCGTGATGGGCTTTTTAAGCCTGCTTTGTGTTGGCGCCGCTATTTACAGCGAGCAGCAGCCGAATGTTGCTTTTACGGGTTTAGCTCAGCAAACGGGTAATATGGAAGGCAAAGAGGTACGGCTAGGCACCGACTTATCCGCACTTTGGGCCACGCTCACCACTCAAACCTCCAATGGTTCAGTTAATGCAATGCATGACTCACTGAACCCTGTAGCTGGCTTAGTCACCCGTTCCGGCATGCTGATCAATGCCATCTGGGGCGGTATTGGTTGTGGTTTTGTGAACTTTATTGTCTACGTCTGGATAGCGGTGTTTATTGCCGGTCTGATGATAGGCCGCACACCGGAAATCTTTGGCCGTAAGCTGGAAAAAACCGAAATCAGCTGGCTTGGTGTATTGCTGGTATTGCCCAGTGCGGTGATTTTAACTTTTACAGCTATCACAGTGGCTATCCCTTCAATTACCGGCAACAGCAACCCTGGTTTGCACGGTATTGCCCAGGTGTTTTATGAATACACTTCAGCTTTTGCCAACAATGGTTCTGGTTTTGAAGGCTTAGGCGACAACACGCAGTGGTGGAATATCAGCTGTGTGATTGTGCTGTTACTGGGTCGTTATTTACCGCTAGTGATCCCGCTGGTGATTGCAGGTTTATTGGCGAAAAAACGTCAGATCCCAGTCAGCAACGGTACCTTACCTCTGCATAACCTGACCTTTGGTGTCACTTTGGTCACAGTGATTTTAATCCTGAATTTCCTGTCCTTTTTACCTTCTATGGTGCTGGGCCCAATTGGCGAAGCACTGGAATTAACTTCTATTGCAGGTGATTTAAAATGAGTAATGCCTTAGCTCAGGCCAGCGTACAGGCTTTTGTAAAACTACAGCCACAACTGGCGATTAAAAGCCCTGTGATGCTGGTGGTATGGATGGGTACAGTGCTGGCGCTGGGTATGACAGCCAACAGTGTAATAAATGGCAAAGACTACGGCTTTGAACTGGCCAGCAGTCTGATCCTGTTTTTCACCTTATGGTTTGCTAACTTTGCCGAAGCTATAGCCGAAGCCCGTGGCCGTGGTCAGGCTGCCAGCTTAAAAGCAACCCGTCGTGATTTAACAGCTCAGTTGCTGCGTGAATCCGAAGAACCTATAGCAGTATCCGCCAGTCAGTTAAAAGCCGGTGACAAAGTGCTGGTGGAAGCAGGCCAGTTTGTGCCAGCAGACGGTGAAATTGTAGTAGGTGTTGCCACTATCAATGAGTCGGCCTTAACAGGTGAATCAGCGCCAGTGCTGCGTGAAGCCGGTACCGACCACTCAGGTGTTATTGCCGGTACCAAGGTATTGAACGGTACTATTACTGTGATGGTGACGGCAGAAGCTGGTCATAGTTTCCTTGATAAAATGATCAGCTTGGTTGAAGGCACCAACAGACAAAAAACACCAAACGAGCTGGCGCTGACAGTGCTGTTAGCCGCTTTAACTTTAGTGTTTTTAATAGCTGTGGCGACCTTACCAGCCATGGCTGCTTTTGTTGGGATCGAACTTGATCTGTTGATGCTGATAGCGCTGGTGGTCTGTTTAATTCCAACCACTATTGCCGGTTTATTGCCTGCCATAGGTATTGCCGGTATGAACCGCGCTTTGGCTGCCAATGTGATTGCCAAGTCGGGTAAAGCTGTTGAAGTAGCGGGTGATATCGATACTTTATTGCTGGATAAAACCGGCACCATCACTTTTGGTGACCGTCAGGCGACTGCGTTTTTTGCGCTGCCAGGTGTCGCTCAGTCTGAACTGGTGCGTGGCGCTGTGCTTTGCTCAGTGCAGGATCCAACGCCTGAAGGTAAATCTGTGGTGCGTCTGGCGCAGGAGCAAGGTGCTGCAGCTGAAACTCTGCCAGACAATGCCCAGTTTATTCCATTCAGCGCTCAAACCCGTTTATCAGGTGTGCAACTGGATAACGGTGAACACTGGGTGAAAGGCGCTGCCGATGCGGTAAAAAAATGGGCGCAAAGCCGCGGTTTGGCTGTGCCAAACAGTCTGGACCCTATAGTCACCAAAGTGGCGCAACAAGGCGCAACGCCTTTAGTTGTGGCCAATCAGCAACGTATTTTGGGTGTGATCCAATTATCTGATGTGATTAAACCTGGTGTGGCTGAGCGTTTTGCCGAGCTGCGTGCTTTAGGTGTACGCACCATTATGGTCACAGGTGACAACCCTATTACTGCTGGCGCTATTGCCGCTGCTGCTGGTGTCGATGACTTTGTAGCTGAAGCCCGCCCTGAAGACAAACTTGCGCTTATTCGCCGCGAACAGGCTTTAGGCCGCTTAGTCGCTATGGTCGGTGACGGCACCAACGATGCGCCTGCTTTAGCTCAGGCCGACGTCGGCTTAGCCATGAATTCCGGTACTCAGGCCGCCAAAGAAGCAGGCAATATGGTGGATCTGGATTCAGATCCAACCAAGCTGCTGGCCGTGGTGGAAGTAGGCAAACAGTTGCTGATCACCCGTGGCGCTTTAACCACCTTCTCTTTAGCCAATGATGTGGCCAAGTACTTTGTCATAGTGCCAGCCGTTTTTGCGGCCGCTATGCCTGGTATTGCTGCGCTGAATTTTATGCAGCTGCCGGACCCAAAAATGGCGGTGTTATCTGCACTGATTTTTAATGCGCTGATTATTCCGGCCTTAATTCCGCTGGCACTCAAAGGTGTAAAAATCCGTGCCATCAGTGCTGAAAAACTGTTACGCAACAATATGTTGATCTTCGGTTTAGGTGGGGTGTTATTGCCTTTTGCCGCGATCAAATTGATTGATGTTTTACTGAACTGGATGTTTTAACTATGAACACTACTTTAATTGTCCATGCTGGTTCTGAATCGGCCCTTTCATCGCATCATGCCATCTGGCGTCCGGCTGCGGGTTTAGCCGCTGTGATGCTGGTGACTTGTGGTCTGGTTTATAGCGGCAGTGTTACAGGTTTAGCTGGCCTGTTATTTCCACAACAAGCCACTGGCTCTTTAGTGCTGGTTGATGGCAAAGCTGTAGGTTCGGCGTTAATAGCCCAGCCTTTTAGCAGTGATGTCTATTTTCATGGCCGTCCAAGCAGCGTCAATACCGACCCTATGTCGACTGGCGGTAGTAACTTAGCGCCGTCCAACCCTGCTTTACGCGACAGAGTAGCGGCAGAGAGTGCTGTACTGACAGAGCGTTATCAGTTGGCAGCCACTGAACTGCCCATAGATTTATTGGCAAGCTCTGGCTCTGGTGTCGACCCACATATTTCGCCTGAAGCTGCAGCTTTGCAGTTAAAGCGGGTGGCCGCTGCACGCAGCATCCCTTCAGATTTGTTGAATAAATTAGTTGAACAACAAACAGAAGCGCCACAGTGGGGCATTTTTGGCCAGCCACGAGTCAATGTGTTGTTGCTTAATCTGGCGTTGGATAAAGATTTTCCGCTGCAGCAAAGTGGCGGCTCAGCTTCTGCGCAATAAAAAGTGACAGAAATTAGTTTCAGGTTTGGTGTTTAACGGGACACCAAACCGCTGTGGGGCTGAATCCTAACCTGTTCAGTTCTCACAGTTTTTCTCCCGCTTTAATCAGGAATTATTATGCGTTATCTAGTATCGACTTTAAGTGCGGCCATTCTGAGTTCAGGCCTGTTATTCGTCAGCCCGCTTCAGGCGGAAACAGTCAATAGTACGGGCTCTGTGTTGTTGATTTCAGATTATTTATACCGCGGTATTTCACAAACCGATGAAGGCCCTGCATTGCAGGGTAGCCTGACGTTGGCCACTGAATCTGGTTGGTATGCCAGTGCCTGGGGTTCGAATATTAAATTTGGTCAAGGCAGCATGGAGCTGGATATTTCTGCTGGCCGCAGCTTTGCTGTAGCCCCGGACTGGACAGTGGATTTGGGCCTGATGCAATACCGTTACCCGAAAGGTGATAACAGCACCGATCAATTTAACTTTATCGAAGGTTACGGCAAGCTGATTTATCAGGACTGGACTTTTGGGCTGGCGCTGACCGACGATTATTTTGGCGCTGGTGTGGGTAAATTCTGGTACTTAAGCGCTGACTGGAATCAGCAACTCACAGAGCAGCTGCAGCTGCAATGGCATCTGGGCTACAATAAGTTTGCTAATACATTGGAATTTAAAAACTTTTTAGCTTCAGCAAGCGAAGATGGTTCAGGCTATACCGATTGGGGTATCAAGCTAAACACTACTCAACTGGGCCTGAATTGGTCTGTAGGTTACGCCGGAACTTCTGTGAGCAGCGCGGCGTGCAGCGACCTTTGTGATAGTCGCTTCCTTATTAGCGTCGGCAAAAACTTCTAAAGGAAAGAATCCGTGGTAACAGACTCCCGCAGACAACAAGCTGATGCGCTGCTAAAAAACCTGCAACAGCAGCAGGGTGGCCAGCTGAAGATCTTTTTAGGTGCCGCGCCTGGTGTAGGTAAAACCTGCGCCATGCTTAATGCTGCCCGCGAGCGCATGCAACAAGGCACAGCAGTGATGGTGGGGCTGGTAGAAACTCATGGCCGCGCTGACACAGAAGCGTTGTTGCAAGGCTTTGAGCTGTTACCACGGCGTCAGTTGGATTATCAGGGCCAACAGTTAACCGAATTTGATTTAGATGCTGCTTTAGCCGCCAGACCGGCCCTGTTGCTGGTGGACGAGCTGGCGCACAGTAATATTCCGGGTAGCCGGCATAAAAGGCGTTATCAGGATATTGCCGAGTTATTGGCCGCTGGCATAGATGTGTACACCACGATCAATGTGCAGCATATTGCCAGCCTGAACGATTTAGTGTTGCAAATCAGTGGCATTCGGGTGAAGGAAACAGTACCGGATCAGTTTATCGACAGTGCACAGCAATTAGTTTTTGTCGATTTAGCGCCCAATCACCTGCTGGAGCGTTTGCAGCAAGGCAAGGTCTATGTAGCGGATTATGCCGCTTTGGCGGTGAAGCAGTTTTTCCAGCTGGAAACCTTAACAGCGCTGCGTGAAATGGCGATGAAGCTGGTGATGAGCCATGTGGATGCCCAGTTAAAAACCGAGCAGGACGCCAAAGCCCGTGGCAGTGATTATCTGATTCAGGATAAATTGCTGGTGCTGATCTCCAACCGCCGCGACCATGAATACCTGATCCGCATTGGTCGCCGTGTTGCCGAAAAACGTCAGATGCCTTGGGTGGTGGTCTGGGTCGATACCGGGCAAATGCAGTATCAGTCGACACAACAACGCTTACAGTCGGCCTTTGCCTTAGCGCGTGAACTTGGCGCTCAGACCGATATTTTGCGTGGCCCTTCTACTTTACAGACCATTTTGCCTTACATCACTGAGCATCGTATTAACGCTGTGCTGGTGGGTGCTGGCACAAAACGCGTGATGCAACCCTGGCGTAAGCCCTTGTACCAACAACTGATTAATAGCGGTTTACCACTGGAAGTGTCGGTGTATCGCTCTGGCGAATCGACCCAACAAACCAGAGTGTCAGCGCCCGCTTCAGGCACCTTTGGCCAAAAAGCCGGTTATGCTTTTGGTGCACTTTTTACCGCAGCCGCCAGTGCTTTGGCTTTAGCTTTGGACCAATGGCTGCAAAGTGGCAATCTGGTGCTGATTTTTGTGTTGGCTGTGGTGCTTTGTGGTCTGAAATATGGCGCCCGCCCTGCTATTTTTACCGCGCTGTTGTCGTTTTTCAGCTTTAACTTTTTCCTGACCGAACCTTATTTCACCTTTAATGTGAATAAAAACGATGATGTCGCCACGCTGATTTTTATGCTGGTGATAGGTATGACTTGTGGCCCGGCCGCCTCGCGTATCAGGCAGCAATTGTTGCTACTCAAAGAAGCCAACAGATACTCAGAATTACAACGGGATTTTGCTCAGCAACTGACAGTGATCCATCAAACCGATGAACTCTGGACTATTTTGGCCACTCAATTAACTCAGGCGCTACGCTGCCCTGTCCATCTGGTCAGTTTTGATTCAGAGCAGCAGCTTATACCTGCGCTAAATCAGCCTTTGCTGGCCTTGGATCAGGCGATGATTGATTGGTCCAGACGGCATCAGCAAATGGCCGGACGTTTTAGCGATACCCTCAATGCCAGCCAGTGGACAGCTTTGCCATTGGTTGTGCAAGGTAAAACTATCGCCGTCATAGTGCTGCAGTTTCCCGCGACTGTGCAGGTACTAAGGCCAGACGACAGAGATTTAATGGCGACTTTAAGCCAGCAGGCAGTCAGTGTCTGGCAGCGCATTAGCCTGAATACGGAACTGGAGAGCTCGAAACTTAAAGCTGAAATGGAGCAATTGCGTTCGGCTTTATTGTCTTCTGTCTCGCACGATTTACGCTCACCGCTGGCCGCCATGATGGGTTCCGCTGAGAGTTTACAGGTGCTGGACCAGCAGTTATCTAAAGAAGATCGGAATGAGCTGTTAAGCACCATCCTGCTGGAAAGTCAGCGGTTGGACAGGTATATCCAAAACCTGCTGGATATGACGCGTTTAGGGCACGGCACCTTAAAGCTGGAACGGGATTGGGTGTCAGTGGCCGATATTATTGGCAGTGCCAAACAACGTTTAAAGCGCTTTTTCCCGCAAGTAGAGGTGGAATACGAAGCTGCGCCGGATTTACCTTTACTCTATGCCCATGCCGCTTTGCTGGAACAAGGGCTGTTTAATATTCTGGAAAATGCGGCTAAATACAGCCCTGATGGGGAGCCTGTGCGGGTTTGGGTTAGTCAGCAAGGCAAAGTCTGCCGCATTGAAATTGAAGACAGTGGCCCTGGTATTCCGGAAGCGCTGCGGGAAAAAGTCTTTGATATGTTTTATGTGGTGGCCGACGGCGACAGTAAAAGGCACAATACCGGTATGGGGCTGGCGATTTGTCGTGGCATGATTGGTGCGCACGGAGGTTCAGTCAAAGCCACCTCAGCCCGTGTTGGCACTGGTTCACGTTTTATCGTCGAATTGCCTTTGCCTGAAATCCAAGCAGGAGACTAACCCTATTGTCCGCCCGAATTCTGGTTGTTGATGACGAAATGCAAATCCGAAAAATGCTGCGGATTGCGTTAAAAAGTGTCGGTTATGACGTGACTGAGGCTGATTCAGTCGAGTCTGGTCTGGCGGCTTTAGTGCGCCAGCAGCCGGATTTGTTGGTGCTGGATTTAGGTTTGCCCGATGGCGACGGTCTGGATTTATTAAGCGAATTACGCAGTTTTTCCAAGGTTCCTGTTATTGTTTTGTCAGTGCGTAATGGTGACTCCGACAAAATCAAAGCTTTGGATATAGGCGCTCAGGACTACGTCACTAAACCTTTTAGTGTTGAAGAGTTGCTGGCGCGGGTGCGGGCACAATTACGCGACCGTTTACCGGATAAAACCCCTGCAGTGCTGGATGATGGTTATCTGCATATAGATCTGGCCCGCCGTCTGGTGACCTGCAAAGCTGTGGAAGTGGAACTGACGCCCAAAGAATATGCGGTGTTGGCTACTTTGGCGCAGCACAGGCAATGCGTGATCACACAAAAACAGCTACTGGAACAAATTTGGGGCCCAACCCATGGTCAGGACACCCATTATTTACGTATTGTGATCAGCCACTTACGACAAAAAATAGGCGACGACCCCACCGAACCCAAGTATCTGAAAACCGAAGCAGGGATAGGTTATCGCCTGATGTTGTAGCTGGGTTTTGGCTGGTTTAGCCTGCCACTGCGGCCGGGTCCATCCAGAAAAACTCCCAGATATGACCATCTAAATCCAGCACTGAGCGGCCATACATAAAACCTAAATCCTGTTTGGCATTAATATCAGCTGTACCACCA
Organism: Rheinheimera sp. 1928-s; assembly: GCF_029269265.1. Classification (GTDB taxonomy): domain Bacteria; phylum Pseudomonadota; class Gammaproteobacteria; order Enterobacterales; family Alteromonadaceae; genus Pararheinheimera. Next base: position 393,877 of record NZ_JARIXP010000003.1, on the reverse strand, counting down.
GCTTTAGCCGCTGCATTACACACTTGATCCACTGCTGCTTTGTTGTCACAACTTAAAGCCAGCATCACCTCGCTGCTGCCTGAGTCTGGGATCGGTCTTTGAGTAAAACTTTGCCATTTGGCATGAGTTAATAACATCACGTAAATATGCTCGCTCCAGACCATACAAGCTGCTGTGTCGTCGCTGAACTGCATATTCTGGCTAAAGCCCAGCGCCTGATAAAATTCGATTGAAGCAGCTAAGTTGCTGCAGGGTAAATTAACAAAAAGCATTTTGGCCATAAAGCCCTCCTGTTGATATGAACTGACCGCGGTTTCACTGTCTTTCACACCTTAGTCGGTTCAGGTTCAAAAAAATCGACAAGAGATGCGGGATTTTTTAGTTTCAGACGATCCTTTTACCTGGGCTCCGTGGTTTTTTCGTGGCGATTGAGCTGTTGGTAATAGGGAAAAGTCAGGCTAAAGCAGGTGCCTTTGCCCATTTCTGATTCAAAGTCGATAGTACCTTGCATCATTTCTACCAGAGTCTTACTGATATTTAAGCCCAAACCAGAACCCTGATTGCTGCGGCTGTCGGAGCTGTCGGCCTGAGCAAACTTTTGGAAAATTTTGCTGCGAAAGGATTCGGCAATACCAGCACCCTGATCTTTTACTTTGATCACAAGGTGTTGATCCTGCAGCTGATAACTTAACTTCACCACGGAGTGACTGGGGGAAAATTTAATTGCATTAGAGATTAAGTTCGACAAAATTTGCAGCAAACGGAATTTGTCCTGATACAAATAGACTGGAGTTGCGTCTGTGGGAGCTACTAAATCCAGCCGTACTGAGTATTTATCGGCATAGGCCTGATTTTGCAGTTTGGCTTCTTGCAGCAAGGCCAACACTTCCACTTCTGCCGGTTGCAGTTTCAACTGGCCAAATTCCAGCTTTTCAATATCCAGAATATCGTTGACTAAGCGTGCCAGTCTGTCTGTATTGGTTTTGGCAATCTGCACCAACTGTTGTGCCTGAGGAGGTAATTCACCAACCACACCACCCGCCAATAAACCTAAAGAACCGTTGATTGAGGTCAGGGGCGTGCGCAGTTCATGACTGACAGTAGAGATAAATTCACTTTTCATTCTGTCTATTTTTTTGCGTTCACGTAAATCGTGCAACATCAGGGTATACAAATGTTTATCTGCTATATCTACCCTGCTTAAGCCCATTTCCAGCGGGATTTGCTGGCCGTCCTGGCTTAAGCCTGTAACTTCAACGGTGTGGCCCACCCATAAATTCAGTTGGTCCACTGTTAAAGGTTGCAGCAATTGATGATTTTTATGTTCAGGTAAACAGGCCAATAACTTACTGACAGGCTGGCGTAACAGCGAGGGCATGGCGTAACCAAACAGCAAAGAGGTTTCTTTATTCACCCGCTCAATAAGGCCTTGCTGGTCGACTATCACTATAGACTCAATGGCGTTATCCAGAATCGAGCTCAGTTCCTTAGTACGCTGGGTGATCAAATGTTCAATACGAGCCGAACGACCAGTCAAAACCAGCAGGAATATCCCCAGCAGGCTACATAACACCAGGCCACCTGTTAACACATACCAGCTTTGCTGGCCTGAACTGAGGTTCAGCATGGCTTTACTGGGCACCAATTGCAGTTCCAGTGAGCGCCCTGCATGCGACCATTGTCGGGTCCAGGTCAGAGAACTGGCCTGAGCCGGTAATTCAGGCAACGAGCTGTAATAGGGCAGGCCTGTGCCTAAATCTCTGATATGTAAATGAAACTCTGAGGTGTTGTACTGGCTTAAACTGGTTTTCACCAGTTCTGAGGTTTCAAAAATACCGCAGATAAAACCACGAATTTGTGTGCGTTTTTCATCAAGGCTTTTTGGAACCACCCCCTGCTGATAGACAGGAATAAAAAACATTAAAGCTGCATTACCACTGACCAGTCGCACTGGCGCCGTGATGCTGATACTGCCCGAATCCCTCGCATAATCCATGGCTTCTTTTCGCACCGGATCTGCAGCTAAATCCAGACCTGCCAGAGACTTATCACCAGAGGCCGAAGCCAGATACCGAATCACGCTATAGTCTGAACGTTGGGCAGCAGGCCTTACTCCGGGGTTGGCATATTCTTTAAAACCTGTTTGCAGTTGTGCTTCCACTGCTGTGCGTTGTTGATGCGGCACCAGCTCTACCCAGTCAAAAAACAGTACACCCGCTTCATGCCAGGGGTAGTCCTCTAAAAACTGCTGAAACATAACTTCTGTGACTTCAGTTTGAGTGGCAAACAGTCGTTCAAGCATTTGCATTTGCTGCAGCACTTTACTGACCCTGAATTGAAAAGTGGCGCTGATTTGTTCTGATTGATCAAAGAACTTTTGCTGCTGGCTCTGGTGTTGTTGAAAGCGGGCAAGCACAAACAAAGCCACCACCAAAGCAGTACAGACCAACAAAGGTAAACCGACGGTGAGCCAGCGAGCACGCCATAAAGGACGGGGCTTGGCAAATAACATAAACACCAGAGGAATGGCGATCATCACGCCAATCATGTCGCCAATCCACCAGGTAAACCAGTTGATTCCGGTGTTATCAGAAGTGACCAAATCAAACTGCTGCAACACCAGAGTGGATAAACCAGAGCTGATGAAGCAAGCAAAAGGACCTGCCAGCACAAAAAGCCAGAGTATGCTTTTTTCATAGGTCAGGGCGCTGTGAAAATTGGCGAAACGACGCACAGTGCTTAAAGCAAAAGCGACAGTCAAAGCTGTGATGGCAGCCATGCTTAAGCTGTAGACTATTTTATCTGACCAGGTTAAATCTGCTGGCCAGTCGGGCTGAACCAGCTTAAAAACCAGCGAACCTAAAAAGGCACCGGCCAGCATCGGGTAACCCCATAACAATGCTGCGGCAATAGCTATACCCAAAGAAGGAAATACAGAAGTCGCCATACCCGGGGCTACTGCCAGCAAAATAGCCAGTTGGCCGAAAACAAAATAAGTAATGGCCAGCAGAAAGATGCGCAACAGCGTCAAACTTGGAGTTGAAATTTTAATCAATGCTGACACTTCACCAAAGCAGGCACCGGTTTATTCCGGTAAAACCTTAGCTTACTCTGTGACTGGTAGAAAACAAATGCTCCAGCCTTTGCTTTTTTGGGAAAACTGCGGTTAAATTAACTGTTTTTTCATACAGTATTTTGTTGGGCTTATAGCATGCGTCTATTTATAGCGGAAAAACCCAGTATGGCCCGTGCTATTGCCGATGCCTTTGGGGCACATCAAAAGCAGCAGGGTTATCTGCAGCTCAATAATGGCGATAAAGTCAGTTGGTGTCTTGGCCATTTGTTAGAGCAGGCCGAACCCGAAGCTTATGATCCGGTATTTAAAAGCTGGCGGCTGGAGCATTTACCTATTCTGCCCGATCAATGGAAGCTGGTACCTAAAACACAAAGCAAAGCTCAGCTGAAAATACTGACCCAACTGATTAAAGAAGCCACTGAACTGGTGCATGCCGGCGATCCGGATCGGGAAGGCCAGTTGCTGGTGGATGAAGTGCTGCAACACAGCAAAATCAGCCAAACCAAACTGAAGCAAACCAAAAGGTTACTGTTAAACGATTTAACCCCTGCTGCTGTGCGCCTGGCGTTGCAGCAGTTAAAAATGAATTCTGAATTTGCGCCTTTGTCGCAAAGCGCTCTGGCGCGTAGCAGAGCCGACTGGCTGTATGGCATTAATTTAACCCGTGCTTATACCTTACATGGTCAGAAGCAAGGTTATCAGGGCGTGTTGTCTGTCGGCCGGGTGCAAACCCCGGTGTTAGGTTTAGTAGTGCAACGTGACTTGCAGATCGAAAACTTTGTCAGCCGTGACTTCTATCAGGTGAAGGCACATTTAACAGGCGCCGACTGGCCTTTTACTGCCATCTGGCAACCCAGTGAAGCCTGCGCCCCTTATCAGGATGAAGAAGGCCGGGTACTGAACCGGGAACTGGCTGAACTGGTGCAACGCAAAACCAGTCATCAACCTGCTGTGGTGGAACAGGTGCAGCAGCAACCGAAAAAACAGTACGCGCCTTTGCCTTTTAGTTTGTCGGCTTTGCAAATTGAAGCGGCAAAACTTTATGGCATGACAGCACAACAAGTGCTGGATACCTGTCAGCAATTGTATGAACGCCATCAACTCATTACTTATCCACGTTCGGATTGCAGGCATTTGCCAGAGCAGCAATTTAGCCAGTCTGCAGCTGTATGCCGCGCTATAACAGCCAACAGCCCGGAGCTGGCAGAAATTCAGCAGCAGGCCAGTATGAGCCTGCGCAGCAAAGCCTGGGATGACAGTAAAATCACGGCTCACCACGCTATTATCCCGACCGACAAAGCGTTGAAGTCAGCCAGTCTGAATACGTTTGAAGCCAAACTCTATTGGCTGATAGCGCGGCAGTTTTTATGGCAGTTTTTTCCGCCATACTGCTATCTTGAGCAGCAAGCGCTGATTAAAATTGCCGGAGGTTTGTTTAAAGCTCAGGCACGTCAGGTGCAGTCCCTGGGCTGGAAAGCTTTTTATAAAGCTAATCAAAAAGAAGATCAGGACGAAGAAGCAGATGAACTGCAGACATTACCACCTTTAACTAAAGGCCAACCATTGCAGTCGGGTCAGTCAGAATTGCTGTCAAAACAAACTCAGCCTCCGGCTTATTTTACTGATGCTACTTTATTGGCGGCTATGACGGGGATCAGCCGCTTTGTGACCGATCCAGAGCTTAAACGTATCTTAAAAGAAACCGCAGGTTTAGGTACTGAAGCCACCCGTGCCGGAATTCTGGAGTTGTTATTTAAACGGGGTTATTTGCAGCGTCAGGGTAAACAAATTCGTGCCAGCCAGTTAGGCCGCGTTTTTATTCAAAGTTTGCCACAACGTATTACAGCACCGGATTTAACCGCCTTATGGGAAGCCCAGCTGGAACAGATTTGCCATCAGCAACAAGACTATCCGCACTTTATGGCACAGTTGCAGCCAGAAATTACCAAGCTGGTGCAACAGGCACAGGTGTCTGCTGAAATAGCCAAAACTGCGGCTCCACAAAAACCAGCTTATAAGAAAAAAAGACGATTTCCTGCTGCAGGATCCGCAGCTAAACGAGTTAAGAAAGTGGCTTAGTTCGTTACCAACTGCAATGGCACAAGCTTAAGCTCTGGCTCTGTGATTCACGTCGGATTACTGTAAAATCTATGTTGAAAAAATCGTAATGCTGATCGCTTTTTGATTTAGAACGATACTGGGAATTTTGAAATTAATCTGCTTGCTCAAACAGCTCCAGAGGACTGATTAAGTATTGACTGACCTCGGAATATCCAGATACCTCTTTTTATACTACAGGCGATATACTTACTGAGACGGGAGATAAGTCTCAGTAAGTATTCGGTATCCTTAAAAATTTAGCGGTATGTTTATTTTTTCAAAACTATAGACACTGCTTTTGTCTCTGTATCATAAACAATACTATCTATATCGCGTGCATCTAAAAGACCAAAAATAGTCGCAATATGCTCACTTGAGTTTTCGTACTCGTTGTAAAGATATGCGTCAACATGATTTTTGATCCTGTCTATCACTAACACACCTTGTACGTTTTCATCAGGTGTATAAAACCGAACAATTTGATGGTTCTCGTCATCCAGAGCTTGAGCCTGTTCAAAAATTGAAACGTTGTTTTCTTTTCGCATTACCTCAATTGGAAGATCAGATAATTCAATCACAGGTTGAGTACCGCCGCCACCACCACCACCGCTACCAGGGAGTGATTGTCTGGTAACGACCAGATCTTTGGTTACCGTTTTAGCACCATTTGAACATGCCAAAGTAAATTTTGTGTTTCCGAATGGCACAGTGACATTATACCCAAAACCGCTGGTTGAGACATTTGCTGTTATACCCATGCCGCTGAGCTTGCATTGGGATACATTTTGCGTTGACCAATAAAGACCAGTATTCCCTTGATTTAAATTACCATGACCAAAGTGTGTAATTTGAGGAGCTTTAGGGTCTCCAGGGTATGCGGTAAGAGTAAAGGATTTAGTCGTATTTACTGCTACCCCGTCATCTCCAATACATTTTAAGTGAAACGCTTGCGTCGTTCCTGCGCCATTACTCCACTCATAATTCCACTCATAGGATGATGGTACCGATGCAACTGTGGGGTAAGAATTGTTACCCATAAACAATGCGCACGATTGAGTATTTCTATGAGTAATTTTTAACGGATATTTCATACCGACATAAATACCTGATGGGAAAGACATGGTAATGACAGGCGCTGCTGTAAATTGGAGATCGGTAATGATCTCCTGATAGTAAACAGGATCAGGGTTAGGTGGTATAGGTCCGTAGAAGCCGCAATGAACCCTGGCTTTAATGGTTTTACTGGCTATTAAATTAAATGAAATGTCACTAAAGATATGGTTGGAAGAAAGCCCAGGTAAACCGCTAACAGAGCAAAGGTGTGTAGAAGGGCGGGGGTTTTTGTACACAAACTTTACATTAGAGCCCTCTACTGCTTTTGCTGGATAAAACCCTGATTCTTCTGCATGTACAGCTACACTAAATGTGGCCAATACGAATGTCAGTAGTAAAAAAAACAACTTCATATGCAATCCTTACTCATTGTTATTAACGTTTTTTGCGCCTTAAGGCATCAATGAGTTAACCATTTTTTCCTTTTTGGAAAAGTAATTAAGTGTAATTCGCAACTTCTTGGAGATGTACAGGGGGTATTTGAAGTGGCGCACTAATTAACCGGAGATCGGTGTAACGGGCAATCTACAAAAACAGCTGCGCTTCATCTGAGCTGGTTGCAAGTGCGCTTTAGAAGGGATGCTTAATGCTAAGATATCAGCAATAGTCGCTAAAACGACCTCCCAAAAAAACTGGCCTATAAGAAAAGACGTTTTCCTGCTGCTGGAGTTGCAGGGAAAAGAGTTCACAAAGTTGTTTAGTTCGTAACTAAGTGTAATGGGGCTGGATTGCTGAGCCCGACTGAATTAAAGTCGGGTGACTTTCTTTCAGGGATCCTTGTGATGTTTAAAAAAACTATACTAACAACCACTTTTGCCGCCGCTTTAGCTTTCACCAGTCAACAGGCTGACGCCACCATCGTATTGGTTGAAACCAATATGGGTGATTTTGAAATTAACCTGTTTGACCAAACTACACCAAAAACTGTGGCTAACTTTCTGTCCTACGTCAACGACGGGTCTTATAACAATGCTGTATTCCACAGGTCAATAAAAGACTTTGTGGTACAGACAGGTCAGCGCTACAGCGGCAATAACACAATGCCTTTAGTTGATATTCCGCAACGAGCCGAGGTAGAAAACGAGCCAAAATTGTCTAATGTGCGTGGTACTGTGGCTATGGCAAAAAGGGCAAATCTTCCGAATAGTGCAACGAATCATTGGTATGTGAATGTTGTCAACAACTCCAGCCATCTGGACAGAGACAATGGTGGTTATACTGTGTTTGGTGTCGTGACTGGCACTGGCCTTTCGATTATTGAAAGTATTAATAATCTGTATGTACCAGGTGGATCTGGCCCTTTTGGACAAACTCCGCTGCGTAACTACAGCGCCACAGATTTCGGCAATAATATCGCTATTACCGCCAACAATCTGGTTGTGATTGAAAAAATTACTGTGATCAACGACAGTCCAACTACAGCTGCTAATCTGAATCCGACGCCAAATACTTTGGCAGGCCAGGAGACTGACAGCGGTTCTTCAGGTGGTGGTTCAATGGGCTCCGCTTTATTGCTGGCGTTAGCTGGTCTGGCTTTTTGGCGTCGCCGTAAAGTTTAATCTGAATAGATTAGAAATTCTGTTGGATTAAAGACGGGCGCGGATAAACCGTGCCCCTACAGTTCTGTCGAATCAGGCAGGTTGTTGTCGTAAGTGACGGGTTAATAACTCACCTGCCTGCTGAATATGCTGTTGTAGTAAAGCCACCGCAGCATCCAATTGTTGCGTTCGCAGTAACTCAAGCAGTTCCCGGTGTTCCTGATGACTGGTATCTGCGTAATTCAGACTTATTTCCTGAAAACCTAAATAGCGCTCCACTTGCTGGTGCAGGCTATGCAGCAACCGTAGCAAATGTGGGCAATGGCTTGCCTGATATAACATCAGATGAAACTGCCAGTTGAGTGCGCCTCTGTCTGCGGCAGATAAATGCTGGTCCTGTTCTATCTGCTGTAATAAATCTTCAGCCTGCCCAAGCAGACTAAAAGTGAGCTGGGGAAAAGCACGACGCAGCGCCATAGGCTCGAGCTGTAAGCGAATTTGATACAACTCTTCAGCTTCTTCTGCTGTTAAAGGCGGTACCATTAAGCTGGCTTTGCCCGCCATCACCAGCAAGGCTTCAGCTTTTAATTGCTGCAACGCATCGCGCACCGGAATACGGCTCACCTGATAATAATCCGATAACTTTTGCTGATTCAGCACTGCACCTGCAGGCCAAATTCCCTGACGAATATCTTGTTTTAACTGCTGGTATAAACTGGCTTTGGTCATATTAACTGGCCTTTTTTTGTGGCAGTTTTAACATCAGTGCACAACATAAACCAGCCACTAACCCCCAAAAAGCTGAGGCTATACCAAAAAAGCTGACGCCTGAAACTGTTACCAGCAAAGTGACTACTGCAGCTTCTCTGTGTGGCCCAGCTTGTGTGGTTAAGGCTAAATTAGTTCCTATAGTGCCAAGCAAAGCCAAACCTGCCAAAGCTGTAACTAAAGTAGTTGGAAAGGCGGCAAATAAAGCCACCACAGCTGCACCGGCCAAGCCAGTCAGTAAATAAAAGATACCAGCGGCCACACCAGCGCTGTATCTTTTTGCCGGATCAGTATGAGCTTCAGGGCTGGCACAAATGGCTGCAGTAATAGCAGCTAAATTAATAGAAAAAGCCCCTAAAGGTGCCAGCACTATAGTAGTCACAGCGCTGGCGTTAATCAGTGGTGATACTGGCAGGTTGTAACCGCTACTTTTAAATACAGCTAAACCCGGAATATTTTGCGAGGTTAAAGTGACAATAAACAGCGGCAAACCTACGCCAATTAAAGCCTTGATGGACCATTCTGGCCAAATCCAGATTGGTGCAGGCCAGTCAAAATGCACTTGCGCCAGGCTGAGCTGGCCTTGCACGCTGGCATAAAGCACGGCCACCACCAACACCAACGGAATAGCATACCGGGGCAAGTACTGTTTACTGACCAGATAAGTAGCGCACATCAGCCCCACCAGCCATAAATCCTGCTGCAAAGAGGTAAATATCGACAAACCAAAGTTAAATAAAATACCAGCCAGCATGGCAGAGGCTATTTGTAGCGGAATTTTATTGCTGAGTTTTTCAAACCAGCCCGTCAGGCCAAGTAATAAACTTAAAGCTGCAGCGAAAATAAACACGCCCACTGCTTCGGCTAAACTCAGGCCCTGCAAACTGCTGACTAAAAGTGCAGCTCCCGGAGTGGACCAGGCCGTTAGTAGTGGCGCTTTGAAATACAAGGACAAACCAATACAGGTGAAGCCCATGCCAAGGCCCAGGGCTAAAATCCAGGATGCCATCACCGCCTGATCAGCGCCCGCCGCAGCTGCAGCCTGAAATACAATAGCCACAGAGCTGGCAAAACCAACCAATACAGCCACAAAACCAGCAGCTATGGCTGATAAGCTAAAGTCGCGCCACATAAATCTTTACCTGAATAAGTGCTTTTGAATACATTAATTTAATTTGTATACAAATCCAAGTGGTAGCTCCGTACTTTATCGCCCTGTGATGTCTTTTTTTCCTCTATTGCTTGAACAAGCCGGTGAATTAGCTTAAGAAAGTAGCCAGGACAGCCGGAGTTATGGAGTATTGATGGGCATGAAAACTGTATTACTGGTTGAGGATGATGAACTGATCGGCAAGTTGTTAGTTTTTATTTTGCAACGTGATGGTTATCAGGTGGAGTGGCTGAAAGATGGTCAGCAGGCGCAGGAACTGGTGTTATCTGGTCGCGACTTCAGTGCTGTGGTGCTGGATTTAATGTTGCCCTTTTTTGATGGTTTATTTTTACTTGAATTGATCCGCAATCAATCCAGCATGGCTAAAGTGCCAGTGTTAATTCTGACGTCCAAAATGGGGGAAGAAGATATAGCTCTTGCTCTGAAAAAAGGTGCAGATGATTATTTGGTTAAACCCTTTCAGCCACCTGAGCTAAGTGCTCGTTTGCGTCGTCTTATAGGAAAGCAAGGATGATCAAAAGCTTAGTTTTAGGGCTGGCTGCCTTAGCGCCACTGGTTTGTGTGGCAGCTGAAAGTTATCAACTGGAAACAGGGGCAGGTTATGAGCAACTGTCGGACAGTTTTGCCGATGGCTCATTTTATTATGCCGGTTTACGTCATGCGGCCACAGATTATGGTTGGGGCGCTCGCTGGCAGCGCAGTAAGCGGTTTGATTTGGAGGATCAGGAATGGTTGACGGATGGTTATTATAAAATCAGTGACAACCTGACCTGGTTGGGGCAAGCCGGTTACAGCCCACAAAACAGAGTGCGGCCCGAACTCTCAATTGGCAGCCAGTTAGCCTGGCAATGGAGCAAAGGCTGGGTTATTACTCCTGGGGTATCTGTTTCCAATGACGATCAGCAAGACAGCCGCAGCTATAGCCTGATGAATGAACATTACAGTGGTTCATGGCGTTATGCTTATACCTTGTATCACTCCAGACCTGAAGATACTGGCTCAGCCAATACTCATGTACTGCAAGCGAGTTATTACTTTAACGATACCGATTCGCTCACTGCCTTGTTGGTCAAAGGTAAAGAACTGGAACGTTTGCCTAACCGTGTGTTGGTGATGGATGTCACCCGCATTGGCTTATTTGGCCAATTCTCTTTTGCCACCGACTGGAGCCTGTTGTACAACCTGAGCTGGTCTGAACAAGATGTGTTATACGAAAAAACCGAGGTGGGTTTAGGTGTCCGATACACACTCTGATGTGATAGTGCAGCTGGTTTGGTACAGCAGCGCTGTGTTATTACTGATGACACTCTTGCTGCTGGTGCTGACTTTATTCATGCATTATGAAAGACGGCAGCGTGACAAAAGTCGCCAGCAGGCCACAGAACAATGGACGCCTATACTGTTTTCCTGGATTTATTCGCCGGACGAAAATACAGGGCCCTTGCCACAATTGACTGCTGAAGGTTTTGGTTTTGTAGTGCAATTATGGTTGCAGTTGGAACAAACAGTGCGAGGCAGTGCATCCAGTCGTCTGGCCGAACTGGCACAACAACTGAATTTAATTCCAGTGATGAAGCAATGGCTGCATGGCTACAGCACAGATAAAAAACTCACCGCCATTATGGCGCTGGGCATAGTGCAGGAGAAATCTGCATTTGCTGATTTGATCCCTCATGTACTGGACAAACGTACTATTTTTTCGCTGGTGGCGGCCAGAGCTTTATTGGCCATAGATCCAAAACTGGGTTTACCTGTGATTTTGAGTCAAATTCACCGGGACGATTGGTCGGTCAGCCGACTGGCAGGTTTGCTGGTGCGCTTGCCTCATGATTTGCTGGTGAGGTCCATTACTGAATGCGCTGAAAAAGCCACTGCCAAAGAGTTGAGGCGCTTGATTAAACTGATGCATATTTTGTCACCCATCGATAGCCAGCCTTTGATCCAGCAAGCTTTAGTGCACTACCCGGATGAAATGGAACTGTTGACCACAGCTTTTGCCTGCGCAGTATCGCCCGATTTATTGCCATTATTACGCCAGCAGGTCGACAATCCGCAGTGGGAAGTCCGGGTGCAGTTAGCCAAAGCTCTGGCCCGGCTAGGCGACAGTTCGGATGGACCTTTGTTACTAAAGATGTTGTCGGATTCCAGCTGGTGGGTGCGTTATCGTGCGGCACAAAGTTTGGTTGCCTTGCCTGGCGTTGAGGGTGAGCAGCTACAACAGTGGCAACAACAACTGACAGACCCTTTTGCTATCGCTATTTTGTTGCAGGTGAAGGAAGAACAACAGCGTCAACAGCAAGGAAGAACCTGATGGCAAACGACTGGTTGCAGCAGAGCATAGATTTGACTCATCAATGGATACAGCAATTGGATCTGGCCCCTTGGTTGGTGCCTTTACAATGGCTGTTGGTCGGTTATTTTGTCTGTTTGTCTGCGGGTTACCTGATCCTGAATTTAGTGGCTTTGTTGGTGATGCGCAGCCATATCCAGTCGGCCCGCACTGAGCTGCTACCAGCCAGCTACGCCAGTTTTTTAACCCCTATTTCTGTGCTGGTGCCTGCCTACAACGAACAGGAAACCATTGCCAGTTCGGTCTTGTCATTATTGCAATTGACCTACCCTGAATACGAAGTGATCGTCATCAATGATGGCTCAAAAGATGAAACCTTACAGGTGCTGAAAGACAGTTTTGCTTTAACTTTGTCATCAGCCACTTGCCCTTTACGTTTACCTTGTCAGCAAATTCGCGGTATTTATCAGTCCAGCCGCTACCCAAACTTAAAAGTGATAGATAAAGCCAATGGCGGTAAAGCGGATGCGTTAAACGCCGGGGTGAATTTATCGCGTTTTCCGCTGTTTTGTGGTGTAGACGCCGACTCTATTTTGCAACGCGACAGCTTACTGCGCATTATCCGGCCTTTTCTGGAAGATCCAAACGCCATTGCCGCAGGCGGAACTGTACGTATCGCGAATGGCTGTCAGGTGAAAGATGGTTTGTTATTAAAAGCGGCTTTACCCAATAAACTATTGCCGCAACTGCAAATAGTCGAATACCTGCGTGGTTTCTTGTTTGGTCGTTTGGGCTGGTCGTCTTTAAACGCTTTATTGATCATCAGTGGAGCTTTTGGTTTGTTTAAAAAAGACCTGGTGATTGAAGTCGGTGGTTACCGGCATAAAACCATAGGCGAAGATATGGAGCTGGTGGTGCGGATGCACAAACATATGCGGCTGAATAACCGCAAATACCGCATTTATTTTATTCCTGATCCTGTTTGCTGGACTGAAGCGCCGGAAGATCTGGCTACACTTGCACAGCAGCGCGTGCGCTGGCAAAGGGGGTTGCTGGAAAGTTTAAGTGCCAATATGTCTTTGTTATTTCATAGGAAATCTGGAGCTGTTGGCTGGTTAGCTTTTCCGTTTGCTTTGTTATTTGAAGCCTTAGGCCCTGCGCTGGAAGTGCTGGGGTATTTGTTTATGTTATTTACCTGGTTGGCAGGCTGGTTAGACCCGGCCGCTTTAGTAGCCTTTTTAGTGGTGACTATAGGTTTTGGCATACTGATTTCTGTAGTAGCGCTGGTGCTGGAAGAAATGTCGTACCCTGTCTATCCGGGCGGGCGCAGCATTATGCGGTTGTTTTTAATGGCAGTGCTGGAGAACTTTGGTTATCGCCAACTGAATTCCTGGTGGCGTTTAAAAGGTTTATGGCTGTGGGCACGCAACAGCAAAAGCACTTGGGGCACAATGAAACGTTCAGGTAAATGGCAAAATACCAAATAGCACTGTGTGATTAGTGAGGTTTAAATTGTTGTACTGGCTCGGCCTGTCTTCTAAAGCGCTTTAAACAGCCAGCACAAATGCAGCTATTTTGATCCGGCACCTGCGCCAGCAGCTCAGCCGGAAACTCTTGCTGCATACACCAGCACTGGTTCTGCTCAGCAGTGCCTGCTTTGCATAAATTAGCTTGCTGACATAAAGGGCATAGTTGCTCTGACATAAAAATGCTCTATTTTGGTTTAGCTTTACTATACCTCAATCAGCGCCTGAACCCGCTTAAATCATTAAGTGTTGGCGGATGATTTTTGTTATGCTCTTGCACATTAAATCAAGGAGCTGCAGATGAGCCAGATAGGAACCCCGGGTGCCGCCAATGCCACCAAAGTGCTGTTATTAGGTAGCGGAGAACTGGGTAAAGAAGTATGTATTGAACTCAAACGTTTAGGCTGTGAAGTGATAGCAGTCGACCGTTACGCCAATGCGCCCGCTATGCAAGTGGCCGATCGCCATTATGTAATTTCTATGCTGGATCGTGCCACTTTGCGCCAAATTGTGATCAAAGAAAAACCAGCGCTGATCGTACCCGAGCTGGAAGCCATAGCCACCAGCACGCTAGTCGAGCTGGAGCAGCAAGGTTTTACTGTGATCCCAAGCGCTAAAGCGGCCAACCTGACGATGAACCGTGAAGGTATTCGCCGTTTGGCGGCAGAAGAGTTACAACTGCCTACTTCACCTTTCCGTTTTGCCGATGACAAAGCCAGCTATTTAGCTGCAGTGGCGCATATTGGTTACCCTTGTGTAGTGAAACCTATTATGTCGTCCTCCGGCAAGGGCCAGTCTGTGCTGAAATCCGACGCTGATTTAGAAGCCGCCTGGGCTTATGCACAGGAAGGTGGCCGTGCCGGTAAAGGCCGGGTTATCGTCGAAGGTTTTATCGACTTTGACTATGAAATCACGTTGCTGACAGTTCGTTCCATTTCCGGCACCCAGTACTGCGAACCTGTTGGCCATCGTCAGGAAAAAGGTGATTACCGCGAATCATGGCAACCTCAGGCCATGTCGGCTGCTGCATTGGAGAAAGCTCAAAGTTACGCTGCTTTAGTCACTGAAGCTTTAGGTGGCTTTGGTTTATTTGGTGTCGAGTTATTCGTGAAGGGCGACGAAGTCTGGTTTAGCGAAGTATCACCACGACCACACGACACTGGTATGGTGACGTTAATTTCACAAAACTATTCCGAATTCGCGCTGCATGCCCGCGCTATTTTAGGCTTGCCTATCCCGCTCATTCGCCAATACGGCCCAGCCGCTTCAGCTGTATTGCTGGTTTCTGGCAACTCGGAGCAAATTGGTTATGGCAACTTAGCTCAGGCTTTAATGCAACCGGACACCGACCTGCGCCTGTTTGGCAAACCCGAAGTGCAAGGCGAACGCCGTATGGGTGTGGCTTTGGCTTTAGGCGACAACGTCGATCACGCCAAACAAAAAGCACTGGATGTGATCACCAAAATTAAAGTGGATGTGTTGTAGCTTTGATGTTTTCACAAGCTGGGGCCAGCAGGCCTCTGCTTGGTTTCCCTCTTTGATTTCAGCTTGATCTCCTCAGGTTTTCCCCCTAAAAATCTGCAAAATTAAATTTCTTTATTCATCAAACTATTAAAGTCTGATCCCTCATTTTGGTCTGGCTATCGCTTGTTTTTCTTTATTGTTAAATTATATTTAACCTTAAGTAAATTTTGTGTTTTTTGTTGTTTGGGAAGCGACAAATCCGTGCTTTTAACAACACTGTTCCGCTTCAACCGGGCATTGTTGCTAAATGCGGGTGTAGTGCTGAAACAACGCAGCCTAATGGCTTGGTTATATGAGCCGCTCTTAAGCCTTAAAGGCAGGCTGCACTCGTTAATCAACTCAAGGAGAGATAAAATGCAAGAGTTAACATTTGAACAAGTGGAAGAAGTGAGTGGTGGAGATATGGCTGAGGCAGCTGCAGCTGGAGGCTTGGCTGCAGGTATAGGCATAGCGACCTTTGGTACTGGTTGGGCGAAAATGGGTATAGCTGCTGCATTTGCTATTAGTCCGATTGGGGTTATTGCTGTTGTTGGCTTGTCTGCTGCTGCTGGTTGGCTGATGATGCAAGAATAACATTTATATTTTATATACCGCCCAACTTGTTTATGGGCGGTACTTCATTGAGAGGTACATATGGATATTATTTATTTACTAATTACATTTGGGACTGTTTATTTAATATTTTCAGTTGTTGAGATTAAAAAAAATTTGAAAAAAATACTTGGTGAAAAATACAACACAGATGATGAAAGCATTGTTGATATTGTTGAAAGTATAATAAATGGAGATGTTAATAAAGCTAAGATAATTTACTCAAAAAAATGCGGAGTCACACCTTCTGAAGCGGATAGCACGATAAATAAAATAGTATTTATTTTAAAGAAAAAAGATAATAAAGAGTGACGTTGTTTACCAATCCGAAGCTGCTGAGTACCAATGGGGGTCATGTAAAATAGCGCATTTCTAAAATTGAGGATCAGCATCATGCTTGACGTTCAATGCCCTCATTGCCAGAAAGCACTGAGCCTAAGACAAAGAAAAGGGCTTATATTGCAACCTTCCATACACTGTATCCACTGTAACGGCTTGGTCAGGATCAAGCAGAATTCTGTGTTTCTGAACTCCTGGTTTCTGGGGACTATTTTTGGTATTACCATGCAGTTGTTTTTGAACAGTTCACTACCTTTTATTATCTGTACGGTATTGTTTGTTGGTTTTGTGTTTCAGCCATTCATCGATATTTTGTATTCTCTAGAACCAGAGGAAGAAGATGACTTCGATTTTTGAATGCAGAGGCTTGCAGTGCTGTAACCCATGAGAATATTTAAATTAAGTTTCCGCATACCAGAAAATCATTGTCCACATTGTTCAACTAATGTGAGTCGTCAGGTTCGTAAATTACTGTTGCTGTTGGGCGATGCTCGTTGTCCTTGGTGTGGTTATATGCTGGTTCCAAGAATAACCTCGTTACTCCCTTTAAAAGTTGTTGTGGGTTTGGCAATGGGGACAGCAGTGAACTTGTCTTTGAAGTATTTTTTTAGTGCAGCACCACACCTTTTGATTTTATTGGCAACAGCTGTTGCTGTGTATCTTGGTTTTCGGCTCTGTGATTGCTATGCAAGTTTGCGGGTTTTTGATGTCTGAAGTTTTTATCACTGCTGCCTGAACTCTTCCAGCTTCGGATATTGCCTTAACACATCACAAGCCCTTGTCATGGCGTCGCCAAATAAGGCTGGATGAAAATCACCGTTTTGGCAGTAGTCGCGGCGAAATTGCAGCAGGTTGGTGATGTTCTGCGCTGCTTTGGCTAATGCTTCCTGCTGGCCTGTACCGTAATCCTGGCCTATCGCATAAAAAGCTTTTTGAATTTTACGGGTGACCATGGAATCAGACTGAGCGCCAGGCAGTGAAATATGTTCGGCTAACCAGTCCAGCACAGGTTCTGAATAAGGCAACATTCGTGGGTGGTCATAAAAGGTCAGGGTGCTGACTATCAGCAAACACAACAGCAAAAAATTGCGCATAACTTGTTACCCCATTTATAACTCTATTGTTTATAACACAGCAAGAGCAGCATGACACTGTCAATCAGGCTACCAAAATATGCTGTACTGTAAACAAAGTTGACACGCCTAAACTGTTCTTGAGATAAAAATTCAATATGGATCATAGTGTTATATACTACGGGCCTTTGGTTCGATTATTGCAGTAGCACATAGGGTTATAACAGAAAGCAGCAGAGGCCAGGCTTCAGCAACCTTGACTATTATGCCAAAAGCAGACTGGCACTGTGGTCACGGATTGGTCAAAACAAAGCTGGGCTTGTCCTGTATCAACAAGCTGCATTAAACAGCCTGCTACACTGAATACTGGGTAGCAGCACGAGGAATGGGCGTGGATAACAAGATAGATATTAAAAACATTCCGGTAGAGGTGCATCAACCCAATCCGGACAAAAAAGCCAAATACAACCCAAGAGACCGTATTTACATTCGGGCTGTGAAGGGCCTGCATCAAAGCTTAAGGCGTAATATAGGCTTTGTGTTTATGGGTCTGTTTATGTTGTTACCCTGGCTGGAGTTTCATGGTCAGCAAGCTATTTTGTTCGATTTGGTTGAGCAAAGGTTTTATATCTTTGGTATGACCTTGTGGCCACAGGATTTCACTATTCTGGCCTGGATTTTTGTCATTGGCGCTTTTGCATTGTTTTTTGTCACCACCTTTTATGGCCGGGTCTGGTGTGGTTATTTATGTCCGCAAACCGTATGGACTTTTATTTTCATGTGGTTTGAAGAAAAAATTCAGGGCACCCGTAATCAGCGCATGAAGCTGGATCAGGACCCCTGGAGCTTCAGCAAAGTGATGAAAAAAGGCCTGACCCATTTCAGCTGGCTGGCATTTTCTGTACTCACAGCACTGATTTTTGTTGGCTACTTTACCCCTGTTGATCAACTGTTTATCCAATTTTTTACACTAGAAGCCAGCTTCTGGGCTGCGGTTTCAGTCTGGTTTTTTGCTTTCTGTACTTATGGCAATGCAGGCTGGATGCGCGAAATTATGTGTACGCACATTTGCCCTTACGCTCGTTTCCAGTCGGCCATGTTTGATAAAGACACTTTTACAGTCACTTACGACGCCAAACGCGGTGAAAACCGGGGGCCACGTGCCCGTAAAGACACAGACTACAAAGCCAAAGGCTTAGGCGATTGTATCGACTGTAATTTATGCGTGCATGTTTGCCCTACCGGCATTGATATTCGTAACGGCTTGCAGTACGAGTGTATTAACTGCGGAGCCTGTATCGATGCCTGTGACGATACTATGGATAAAATGGGGTATGCCAAAGGCTTAATCAGCTACACCACAGAACATAGTCTGGAAGGCAAAACCACTAAAGTAGTGCGTGGCAAGTTAGTGGGTTACTTTATGGTGCTGGTTGCTGTGTGTGCAGCCTTTGCCTGGACCTTAGTGGTGCGTAAACCTGTGGTGATGGACATAGTGCGTGACCGGGGCGCTTTATACCGTGAAACCGACGAAGGTTTAATTGAAAACACCTACACCTTAAAAGTGATAAACAAATCGCAGCTGGAACAAACCTATCAAGTGTCGGTTGAAGGTTTGGATCAAGCACAGTGGTTGGGTGAAAAAGAGCTGACCATCAAAGGTGGTGAAACTGCTAACCTGCCGATCAGTTTGTCTTTGGATCCGGTGGATGCGAAAAAACCTGTGCTGGATATTGAGTTTGTATTGCAGGACAGCGACGAGCCTGACATTCGTTTAACTCAGGGTAGCAAGTTCTTTTCCGCCCGTTAAATCAGTAAAAGCGTTAGACTAGGCTACCCATAAATTGGGGGTCAGATCACATTAGTTATGTATAACTAATGTGATCTGACCCCATTTTTATAGCTTCTACGGAATTCCATGAGCACTTTTGACTTTTCTACTTTAAGTCCGGATTTAATGCTGGATGCCTTATTTCATTATGGCTTTGATGTCAGCTCGGGTTTATTGCAACTCAACAGCTTTGAAAACAGAGTCTGTCAGTTTAGAGATGATGATCGCAAAAGCTGGGTGGTGAAGTTTTACCGGCCAGAACGCTGGAGTTTTGAGCAACTGAATGAAGAGCATCAGTTTGTTGCTGAACTGGCAGAGATTGAAGTGCCAGTGGCCGAAGCTGTGGCGCGTGACGGTCAGCAGGTGTTGTCCTATGGCGGCTTTTATTTGTCCGTATTCCCTAGCCGGGGTGGCCGTACTTTAGAGCCAGATAACGATAATCAAATGCTGCAATTGGGGCGTTTTTTAGGCATGGTGCATCAGGTAGGCGCTGCCCGGCCTTTTGTACACAGGCCAACCATAAACCATCAAACCTTTTTGCTCGACAGCCAGCAAAGCTTGTTGCAATCGGGCTTGATTCCGCCTTCGCTGGAAAAAGATTATCAGGCCATGATGCAACAGTTATGCGACAAGGTCGGTCCTTTGTATAAGCCTGAAAAAATCCGCCGTGTGCATGGCGACTGCCATATAGGCAATTTGTTATGGCACGACGACAGACCACTGTTGCTGGATTTTGACGACAGTCGTAACGGCCCTGCGGTGCAGGATTTATGGTTATTGCTAAACGGCGACAGAGTGGAGCAAACCTACCAGTTGTCGTTATTGCTGGAAGAGTATGAGCAGTACTGCGATTTTGACCATAAAGAGCTGCGTTTAATCGAACCTTTGCGGGCTATGCGGATTTTGTCTTATATGGCCTGGATCGCAAAAAGGTGGAGCGATCCGGCGTTTCCGAAGAACTTTCCATGGTTCAGTACAGACCAATATTGGCAGCAACAGTTAAGGGCGCTGGATGAACAGCTGAAATTCTGTGACCAGAGCCCACTTTCTTTGATGCCCCAGTGGTAAGTTTTTGTTAGAGTAGTGGCAGTTTTATTCCAAGGAACATTTGAATAATGAAAAAGTTAACAGCGTTGTTAGTCGGTGCTTTGTTATTACCTGTTGCAGTTTTTGCTGCTCAGTTTGAAGAAGGTAAACACTACGAAGTGATTTCAGAGCAAGCCACAGCCAAGCCTGAAGTAAAAGAATTTTTCTCTTTTTATTGCCCTGCTTGTTTTGCCTACGAGCCTAAAGTGCAGGCCTTAGCTAAACAATTACCAACAGGTGCTGAACTGAAAAAAGTACATGTCGACTTTTTACAACATGCATCACCGGAAATTCAGGTCACCCTGGCCAAAGCTTACCTGGTTGCGAAAAACCTGGGTAAAGGTGACGAGATTGCCAGCGCGCTTTTTAATCATATTCATGTAGAGCGTAAAAGTTTTGCTAACGATGACGAGATCAAAGCAGTTGCAGTTGCCAGTGGCGTAGATGCAGACACTTACGACAAAGCGATTAAAAGCTTTACTGTGGTTGGTGCTGCTAAACAAATGAAAAAAGAGCAGGATGTTTTATCTGCCCGTCGGGTATTAAGCAGTGTTCCTACTTTTATCGTTAACGGTAAATACAAAATTCTGAGCCAGGGTTTGAGCCGTGAAAATCAGGATGAAGAGTTTAAGCAGTTAGTTAATTTTTTACTGACTCAATCTTAATAAGGCGCTTTTTATGTTGAAAAAATTATTGGCCGCTTTGCTGTTTGCTCCTGTTATGGCATTTGCTTCTGCAGCGTCCCCTGTGCAGTATCAGGAAGGTGTGCATTACGAGGTGATCGCAGAAAAAGCGACAACTAAACCTGAAGTTCTGGAGTTCTTTTCGTTTTATTGCGGGCATTGCAAAGCCTTTGAACCCTTTGCTCAGGCTCTGGATAAAAACCTGCCTACAGGTGTCAGCCTGACCAAGCACCATGTCGATTTTCTACGGGTGGCTCCGCCTGAGCTACAGCAGTCTTTAGCTAAGGCTTATGTGGTGGCCAAAAATGCAGGCCAGGGCGATCGTATTTCAAATGTGATTTTCGATTATTTACATAATCAGCGCGCGACTTTCAGTTCAGAACAAGATATCCGTAACCTGTTGGTGGTGAATGATATTCCGGCTATGTTGTTTGACTCAGGCATGGTTAATCCGGCTGTCGTTGCTGAAGTAGCTACTATGAAAAAAAGTCAGGATCACTACTCTGAAGCCAAAGTACTGCAAGGTGTACCTACACTCTTGGTCAACGGCAAGTACCTGGTGAAGTTCTCTGGCTTAAGTCAGCAAAATTTCCAGCAAGATTTAAATGCTGTAGTCACTTATTTGTTAGCGAAAAAAGACTGACAGCATCCATTCAATACAAAGTAAAAAAACCGGCTCAGTTGATGAAATGAGCCGGTTTTTGTTTTGTTACGCTGACGATCAAAAACTACATTTATTCACGCCAGCATTGGCTATCACATGAGCTTTTACTTCGTTCGTGGGCAATAAAGCGAAGCTGTACGGCAGATTTAATACTGCATTCGGCTGCACATTGGGTCCTGCAATCACACCTTCAGATGGCATGGCTTGCCAGGTGGTATTACTGAACTGATTACCTCTGGTATCCCAGTAACCCAAAGCGCTGGAATAAAATGACACTATAGGATTAGTGGTGTTTTCAAACACATTATTTTCAATACGGATCACCGCGCCCATTCTGCTGTTAATGCCAGTGTCCTGCACTTCGGTGTAGTAATTGTTGTAAATATGGCCCTGGCCAAAACGGAATAACGGCAGGCGTGAATTGACTCTTTGCCAGTAGTTATGGTGAAAGGTAATGCGGCGGTTGAAGTTGTCAGAATCGCTGTTGCCCCATAACGAGGTTTTCCAGCTGTCGTGCAGATAGTTGTATGAAATCGTTACTTTATCTACGTCTTTCTTGCCGCTGACTAACTCGTCGTAATAGTCTTTCCCTACATCCAGACTGTTGTAAATTTCGTTGTGATCGATCCAGATATTGCTGGCTGGCCCTTCCAGCGTAATAGCATCTTTATCCCCTGTATTGACATAACGCAGCTTTAAATTGCGCAGAATGACGTTATTGGCGCGGAAGACTTTAATGCCTATGCCATCAAATAAGGCGTTATTGCCCACACCGATAATACTGACGTTATTCATATCTTTAATATCAAACTTACTGACACCACCTGAGTTGGCGGTGGTAATAGTGCCATTGACTCTGATGGTTAAAGGGCGGTTTAAATCTCTGTTGGCCAAAGCGGCCTGAATTTCAGCTCCTGTGGTTGCTGTTACTGTCACCGCATTGGCACCTGCGCCTCCTGTGGTGCCTCCATCCAGCGACGCAAAACCTTGTGGGCTGGCACTGCAAGCCGTAACTTCACCTGTTGGCGGCGGGTCGGTCGGATCTGTAGGGTCAACTGGCTCTGTTGGATCCGTAGGGTCCGGATCTGTGCCGCCTTCTGTATTCAGATAGACTTCAAATTCGGCAATGCGGGGCGCTGAGCTGGCGCTGATAATTTCCAGATTCAGCTTTTTACTGCTGATGGTGCTTAAATTCAGCACTTTATTGCTGCCAATACTGCTGCCGCTGGCTAGTTCAGCGCCATTGTCGTTGTTGACCAGACGCCAACTGGTGACGGCGGAACCAGATTCTTTCAGCACCACCTGATTCAACTGAACGGCAGAGCTCCATTTCACTGAAACCCGTTGATTTGAGTTACTGGAAGGTTGCCAGTAGCTTTGTAAGTCGTTGTCTCTGACATCTGAATAACTGATACCGCTGGCTTTACTGGAACCGTCGGCTCCGGCACCCGGGCCTGTGATCGCCAGATTGTTGGCATGCACCGCAGTACTGACGGCACAGCTTAACGCTAAAAGTGGGAATAGCAGATTTTTATGTTGCATCTATTTGTCCTCAAATTGCTGTTATTTTTTATAAGTAGTCCGGTCCTGATTCAGGTCCTGGCCGGCACAGCAGAGTGTGGACCAACATTTTAGGGACAGCCATTTCACATCTGGAATTACAGCCTGATTATGGATTTGACAAATTTCATTGATTTTGTTGCGAACCATTCGCAATTGAAATAGTCTAGATGATATCAATTCTCAATTGGAACCATGGCATGGATAATTGGCAACAGATTATTGCTCAGGGCAATCAGGCTTTTAGCGAACGGCATTTGGCGGCAGCGGCGAGCTTTTACCGTCAGGCTATTTCTGATGTTTGGCCTGTCTGGTATCACTGTGCTTTTATCTGCTGTCCGCCTGAGTTAAGCCGGGAAGAAGCTTCGTTGCCCACTTTTTGTTTATCCATTTCTATTCAGAATCTGGCGGAAACTTATGCGCAGCAACAAAGATGGCGGCGTTGTCAAACCACGTTAAGGCATGGTTTAAACTGGTTTGAACAAATGCTGCAGCGTTTGGACGGCGATCATCCGGCCAGTATTGCTGTGCTGCAGGAATCCGCCAAACTCAGAGCTGAATACAAAGCGGTTTGTCAGAGATACAAAGTGTGGCAATTGTCGCGTTTACCAGTCAGCCAGCAGTATTTGCACTAAAGCGAAAATGTCTCCAGCCAGAGGTTAAGTGATTTACAGCAGTTGCCATGTCCCTTGTTGCAGTTCCAGGCTTTGAAGTTTTTGTTCTTCCTTGCCATTATGATGATGCAGCCTGATAAATTCTGCTTTCTCCGGACTCACCCAACGCACATCCAGTGGGTTCCAGGGTTGTATTCTGTTGTCGTCACCGCTGAGCACCAGTTCGGCATACAGCTTGTGGTGACGGATCTGGTAAATCACCACCAGATTGGCGTTTTCCTTATCTGAAAGCCCCTCGGAATACACCAGTAAACGTTTGTTGTCCGGAGATAACAAAGGAAAGCCATTAATCTGGGTCTGTAAACCGGTCTGAGTATTCACCAGATACACACTGCGGCCACGGTATTCAAAAACCCAAATCACGGCCAGTTGCACTGCTGCTAAATAAGACACCAGATAAGGCTGGGTATCTTCGTCGGTTTTTTCTTTAAACACAGGAAAAGCCAAAGCTCCGGCCTTGGTTTGCAGATGCAAAAAATTGCTGTTGCGCTGCACCTGAAATGGTACTTTGGGCAACAAGTCTTCCTCCAGCTCTTCAGCGCAAGAGCGTTTAAGTTTCACTTCAAACTCACATGCCATTGCAGTCGTCGCAATAGCACTGCAAAATAGCCAAAACAGGAACGACAGTGCTATTTTTTGCAGTAAGCTGATGTTGGGCATCAGAAGTTTTCCTCGCCTGAGTGGGAGCTTCGGGTCGTCTTGTGGCTTAGTGTAGGTAAATTTGCGCTGCACTTCGCAGAATTTCATCTGAAAATGCGAATAAAGTAGGGTGAATGGATAAATGGTCAGTTATCAGGGAGCGGAATATGGCACAGCAACAAAAAACAGTGCTGATCACAGGTGCAAACCGGGGTATAGGTTTTGCTATTGCTAAAAGTTTGATACAGCAAGGTGGTTTTCAAGTGCTGTTGGCGGCCAGGCATCAAAAAGATGCCGAAGAGGCGGTGTCTTTGTTGGGGGCAGGTACAGCGCTGCGGCTGGATTTAACCGATCCCTTATTGCTGGAACAAAAAGCGCTGCAGATCGAGCGTCAATATGGTCCTGTTGATGTGCTGATCAATAACGCTGCCATGCTGCATTCCACTGATGTACCGCACACTCAGGCTGAAGATTTAATCCACAGTCTGTCTGTCAATACTGTGGCGCCTTTTATACTGTGCAAAGTCTTCGGGCAGTTGATGAAACAAAGGGGCTATGGCCGCATTGTTAATCTTTCATCCGGTTGGGGCAGTTTTTCCGAAGGTTTGGAAGGGCCTGCTTGTTATGCCATCAGTAAAGCTGCGCTAAATGCCGTTACTGWCAGTTGTGCCCGTGAATTCATGCCGGAAGTGAAGGTGAATGCCGCTTGTCCTGGCTGGGTTCGCACCCGTATGGGCGGAGAAGCCGCCGATTTAAGCCCGGAGCAAGGAGCGGAAACACCAGTCTGGCTGGCCACATTAGCTGAGGATGGCCCGACCGGTGCGTTTTTCCGCAATAAAACTCAGATTGACTGGTAGCTGGTGGTGCAGGTTTAGAAGTCCTGCACAGTAGGGCGCAGCACTATTTCGTTAATATCTACATCCTTTGGTTGTTCTATCGCGTAGGCCACAGCCCGTGCTACTGAATCTGCAGGAATAGCGATTTGATAGAAGTTACCAACAAATTCTGCGCTTTGCTGGTGGCTACTGCCGTGCTTCAGTTCTGAATCTACTGCACCTGGCAATATAGTAGTGGTACGTATTGCACCACCTACCTCATGGCGCAGACCTTCACTGATGGCTCGTACCGCAAACTTGGTACCGCTGTAGACTGTGCCGCCCGGGCTGAAGACTTTAATACCAGCCACAGACGAGATATTAATAAAATGACCGGATTGTTGTTGTTCAAACACCGGCAGCGCTGCGGCTATGCCGTACAACACACCTTTGATATTAATATCGATCATCCGATCCCATTCATCAGTTTTTAATTCACTGATAGGGGCAATAGACATCAGGCCTGCGTTATTAATAATCACATCCAACTTGCCAAAACGACTGACAGCCAGATCGACCAGGGCTTTTACCTCATTGGCTTTAGTCACGTCTGTCACCAGATATGCTGCTTGCCCGCCTTTAGCTTCGATAGTCGCAGCTATCTGTTGCAGCTTGTCCTCACGGCGCGCACCCAATACTACATTGGCGCCTAAGCTGGCCAGATGGTAAGCCGTGGCTTCACCTAAACCGCTGCTGGCACCTGTAATGACTACCGTTTTTCCTGCAATATTCTGACTCATGGCTATATTCCCGCTCAGGTTGAACAAAGTTAATTTCGACCTGTTCAGTATGAAGTGATAGACAAATCCAAAAAATGGAAATATTTTTATTTTTTAATTCCAGGAATTGGAATAGTTAATGCTCAACAAAGTTGAATTATTGCGAATTTTTTGTACTGCGGCAGAAAGTGACAGTTTTAAAGCTGCTGCGGTAAGGTTGGGCATTTCACCTCAGGCTGTGACTCGCGCTGTGCAGCAATTGGAGCAAAGCACGGGTGAGGTATTGTTCCATCGCAGTACCCGTCATATCCGGCTAACCCGTTTCGCTGAAGGTTTTGCGATTCAGGCGAAACATAGTCTGCAGCAATTGGATGCTTTATTTCAGCAGCATCAGGCTGTTTCAAATAACACTATTGCCGGATTAGTGCGGTTGGCCGCTCCGAGAGTGATTCGGCCTATACTGATGCCTGTGCTGAGTGCTCTGGCACAGCAACATCCGGCTTTGCAGCTCGATTTACGTTTGTCGGATCAGATTGCGGATGTAGTGGATGAGCAAATTGATGTAGGAGTGCGGATTGGACTGATCCGGGACAACGGTTTTATTGCTCGTAAAGTATCTTCTGTGGGTCTGTTTCTGGCAGCCAGCCCGTTGTTGCTGTCAAAATACGGGGTTCCGCTGGACTTAGAACAACTGGCCGAGCTGCCGACAACAGCCTTGATGGACAAAGCCACTGGCCGGGCTTGGCACTGGTATTTTCAAGAGGGCCAGCTGTGGTCTCCGAAAAAAATCAGTTTTGTCGCAGATGATTCCGAAACGGAAGCCGATGCAACTCTGGCAGGCCTTGGCGTATCGCAACTGGCATCTTGTATGGCGATTCCTCATCTGCGTTCTGGTGCCTTAGTTCGTTTGCTGCCTGAACTTGATCCCAAACCCTGGCCTTTGTCTGTTTACAGGCCCCAACGTGGCCCTGTACCTGATCGGGTCAGGTTGGTATTTGATACGCTGATTACAGCATTAAGTGACAAAGAGATATTTCCTGAATCAGCTTAATGTTCAAGCAAGATTGTTTTCACTTTATTCAGGCACATGAATTCTGGCTTTCACGTATTTCAGCTGCGCCACTATGGTAAAGGTCATAATCACCAGCAATGACCAGGAGCTCCATTTGCCAACATGCACCACAGACCAGGCGCCAAGCTGGTTCGGATAACTCCACAAGCCCATAAAAGTGCTGATGTTTTCTGCCAGCCAGATAAAAAATCCAACCAACACAAAACCAAGCAACAAGGGCATTTGCCGTTCCTTATCCAGCGGATGGTAGAACACTATAGTTCTGGCATACAAACCTAAGGTAATAGCCGCCAGATACCAGCGGTAATCACCAATATAATGATGGCTGAAAAAGTTAAGATAAATCAGGGACGCAATCAAAGCGGCCATCCAATAAGGCGGATGATGCCTGACCCTCAACTCCATCAGACGCCAGATTTGAATAATGTAACTGCCGACCGCGGCATACATAAAACCGGCAAATAGTGGTACGCCGAACACTTTGCTTAAAGCAGGATCCGGGTAGCTCCAGGACTGAATCGCACCAGAGGTTTTAAAGACCTCCAGCACAAAACCAACAATATGAAATAAGCTGATGGCTTTGGCCTCATCCCAGGTTTCCAGTTTGGCCCAGACCATCCAGATTTGGATCAGCAAAGCCAGTAGTAACAACAGATCATAACGGCTGACGCCAGCTATGCCTTCGCGTGGTACTAGCAGCACAGACAGAAAAAACAAGCCGACAAATAAGCAGGCGCGGGCCTGTTTAATACCAAAAAATAAAAACTCCAGGCAAAAACGCTGCACAACTGAGCAGTTTGCTGGTGCTTTAACAGACATAAGCCATTGATCGAACAAATTAAGTTGCAGAGCCATCGGAATAAACAATCCTTTGATGAGGGCGAATATGAAAGATGAAATCCAAGGCTCACTTGTAACATTGCTTTTGGTTTGGCTCAATTCTATCACTGATAAATTTTAGCTTCCGGCAGCTTATTCAACTGAGTTGGTCGCTTAAATTATTCAATTTAACCGGATTTAGCTTGTTGTTCGTCGCAGCTTTGGTCACTCTCTGCTGCACTACAATTAAAAAGGAAACACCCCTATGAAAACAGTGATGACCAGTCTGGCCACTTTGCTCTTGTCTTACTCTGCTGTAGCCGCAGTTCCGGCTATTGAAATGAACCAAAAGGCTGAACTGGATGCCGATACACTGGTGCTGCTGGTCAGCCCTGAGCAACTGACTCAATCTTCTTCTGCAGTGTTGCAACACAAAGCCATACAGCACGCTATTAAAACCGCAGACTTTAAAGCCAAAAAAGCCGCTCAGCTGGATGTGCTGGCTGAAGTGGCTGGTTACAACAGAGTGGTTCTGCTTGGTACAGGTGAACCTAAAGATCTGACGGCTGCCACCAGCAATAACCTGGGGGCAGACATTGCCGCCTGGATGAAAAAAGACAAAGCTAACTCTTTTACGGTAGACACAGCAGCTGTGCAATCGGGGTTAAGCAATGCTGATTTTGCCGCTCAGCTGGCACATGGTATTGAATTACGTTCTTACAGCTTTGACCGCTATTTCACCAAAAACAAAGCAGAAAAAGCCAAAAAGCTGGAAATACTGGTGACAGATGAACAAGCTGCAGATCGCCAGTTCAGCAAGCTGCAGGCTGTTACTCAGGGCGTGTTTTTAGCCCGGGATCTGGTAAACGAACCTGCCGCAGGCTTAACACCAGAGACTTTTGCTGCGCAAGCAAAAGCACTGGAAAAGCTGGGTGTTAAAGTGCGGGTGCTGGATGTGCCGGCTATGGAAAAACTGGGCATGGGTGCATTATTGGCTGTGGGTAAAGGCAGTCAAAGACCACCCCGTTTAGTGGTGGCGCACTGGCAGGGCAGTGAACAGAAGCCGCTGGCCATTGTCGGCAAGGGCATTACTTTTGATACGGGCGGTTACAATCTGAAAACAGATTCCGACTCTATAGTGAGAATGACCAGCGATATGGCAGGTGCAGCCGCAGCTTTAGGCACTATCAAAGCACTGGCGCTGCAAAAAGCCCCTGTCAATGTGGTCGCTGTGATGGCAATGGCTGAAAATATGGTGTCTGATAAAGCCATGTTACCAGGCGATGTGTTGAAATCTGCTGCGGGTTTAACTATTCAGGTCACCAATACCGATGCCGAAGGCCGCTTAGTCTTGGCTGATGCCCTGTGGTATGCCAATAAAGAATTCCAGCCGCGCGCTATGGTGGACATTGCTACTTTAACAGGTGCCAAAGTGGGTGCTGTAGGTACTTATTATGCCGGTTTGTTTTCAGAGCAACAGTCGCTGGTGGATCAACTGACCTTAGCGGGTGAAAAAGTAGATGAGCCCGTCTGGCGTTTACCTTTAGGTTCGCAGTTTGCTGAKGAAATCAAAAGTGATATTGCTGATATGAAAAACACCGGCAGCAGCACTGGTGCTTCCACTGCAGCCTGGTTCTTAAAGCAATTTACCGGTGATACACCATGGGCTCACCTGGATATAGCTGGCAATGCGTTAAGCAGAACAGATAACGAAGTGAATACCAAAGGTGCAACGGGTTATGGCGTGCGTTTACTGACTGAATGGGCTTTGCAACAGCCATAAGGGTTTGTGATCAGCAATTCAATATTGTTTGTCATAAATGCAGGAGCATGGTCCGGTCTGTTTGCTGGCTGAGGTAGAAACCCAGCCAGCTGCGTTTGACGGCTGATCCCTGCTGCGGGAATGCCGTACACTAAAAACATCTTGGTATGCAGGTTTAAAATTTAACAGATGACTTTGTTTTTGAGACTCTTTTTCTCTGCTGTTTTACTGCTGCTGGCGGCTGGCACTGTTCAGGCTCAAACCAGTGGCTGGGTCAAGGCCAGCCATTTAAAAGCAGAGTTGGTCAGCGATCATCAGGACCTGATGCCCGGGCAGACATTTAAACTGGCGCTGCATTTTATTCCGGATGACCATTGGCATACCTATTGGCAAAACCCCGGAGACTCCGGCTTAGCCACCAGTATTGACTGGACTTTGCCTGAAGGCGTGACGGCTGGCGCTATCCAGTGGCCGGCTCCTATGGCAATTGCAGTGCCCCCACTGGTCAATTACGGTTTTGAAGGCCCCACTATTTTAGTGTCGGAACTCACTATACCGGCCGATTTTAACCAGTCTCAACTCCCGATCAAAGCCAAAGTGGATTGGCTGGTGTGCAAAGAAATTTGTATTCCGGCAGAGGCCAGTTTTGAGCTGAATTTGCCTGTCACACAAACCGCTATTGAAGCACGTGACTACAAACAACTCTTTGAGCAAGCCAGCCAGAAGCAACCAAAGCCAGTGTCGCTGCAAGGCCGTTATGATGTGCAAAATCAGAAGTTCTCCGCTGTTGTGCAGATGCCGGAAGACTTAAAAGTATCGGCTTTTTTTGTCTCAGCACCCGAGCTGGTCGACCATGCCGCGCCGCAGGAAATGGATTGGGTTGACGGCGAATTGTTATTACGCCAGCAGAAAAACACTTACTTCAGCCAGGCGCCGGCCCAGTTTGAGCTGGTGTTAAACACTGTGGCAGGCCCTGTATTGCTGCAGCTGCAGCACGAAGGTGTGCCGGTCAGCTCAGAACTCAGCCTGGCAAGCTTCAGCCTGCTGGATTGGTTGGGAATGTTGCTGTTGGCCACTTTGGGTGGTTTGATCCTGAACCTGATGCCGTGCGTATTCCCTGTGTTGTCATTAAAGGCTTTAAGTCTGGCCAATGGTCAGAATTCGACACCGCAGATCAAAGCTGAAGCCTTATGGTACAGCGCTGGTGTCATCATTAGTTTTGTGTTGTTAGCTGCGTTACTGTTAGTGTTCAGAGCCGCAGGGCAGGCGGTTGGCTGGGGCTTCCAGTTACAGAACCCATTGATCGTAGGCTTACTGGCTTATCTGCTATTTGTATTAGGTTTAAGTTTATCTGGTGTGATGCAACTGGGCATTGGCTGGATGAGTTCAGGCCAGCAACTGACGCAAAAGCAAGGCCATAAAGGTTCATTTTTCACCGGTGTGTTAGCTGTAGTAGTGGCCAGCCCTTGCACAGCGCCTTTTATGGGGACGGCTTTAGGTTATGCCGCCACTCAGCCTGCGCTGGCGGCTTTGGCTATTTTTGCTGCGTTAGGTTTGGGTATGGCATTGCCTTTCCTGCTATTGGCCTGGTGGCCTGGTTTTGCTGCTGTGCTGCCTAAACCCGGGCTTTGGATGGAAAAGCTGAAGCAATGGCTGGCCTATCCTTTGTATTTAAGTGCGGTCTGGCTGTTGTGGGTTTATGGCCGTCAGCAAGGTTTAGATGCCTTAGCTTTGGCCTTAGTGGGTTTGGTATTAGTGGGAGCAGCTTGCTGGTTGTGGGGACAGCAGCAACTACAACAAGCCGGTAAAGTCAGCAGTCTGATAGCACTGTTGCTTGTGGCAGGTTCCATTGCTTTACTCTGGTATCCACAGCCTGTAGCTCAGAAGATTGCAAAAACTGATCATGCTGAAGCCTGGTCAGAACAACGCTTAAAGCAACTGGTGCAGGAGGGGCAGCCTGTACTGGTGAATATGACGGCCGACTGGTGTATTACTTGTTTAGTGAATGAGCGTGTGGCACTCAACACAGACAGCAGCAAAGCGGCTATGGCATTGTATAACCTGACTTATTTAAAAGGCGACTGGACTAATAAAGACCCTGCCATTAGTGCCTACTTACGCCAGTTCCAGCGTGATGGTGTGCCTTTGTATGTGTTGTATTGGCCAGGACAGCCGCCGGAAATTTTACCCCAAATTTTAACGCCGGATTCATTACGTCAGGCGTTAGAGCAATTGAGCAGTAAACAACCCTTAATTACCAGTCAATAGCCACAGGAGTTAAACCATGAAACTCAAGCTTGCTTTAAGTTTATCTGCATTATTTTTTGCTGGCAGTTTGTTTGCCGCACCTCAAGTCGGTCAGGCCGCACCGGCATTCAACCTGACTGACAGCAAAGGCCAGAGCCATTCGTTGGCCGACTTTGCTGGCAAAACTGTAGTGCTGGAATGGACCAATCACGATTGTCCTTTTGTGGTGAAACATTACAGCGGCAATATGCAGGGCTTACAAAAACAGTTTGGCACTGATGATGTGGTCTGGCTGACAGTGATTTCATCAGCTCCGGGCAAACAAGGCCATGTGACTCCTGCTAAAGCAGATGAGCTGACCAGCAGCCGTAATGCAACTCCGGATGCCGTTTTGTTTGATGAAACAGGTGTCACAGGTAAAGCTTATGATGCCAAAACCACACCTCATATGTATGTAATTGATAAAAAAGGTGTATTGCAATATATGGGCGGTATCGACAGCATTCCGTCAGCCAAAGTGGACGATATTGCCAAAGCCACACCCTATTTTTCTGATGCGTTAACAGCAGTACTGGCAGGTAATCCGGCTAATCCTGCCGTGACTAAGCCATACGGCTGTAGTATCAAGTATTAAGTACGACTGGTATATTGTGCCTCATAGAAAGCCGCCTTCATCAGCGGCTGTTTCTTTGCCTTGATAAAAAATCGGATTTACTCTTTTACGCCTGCGTTAAACAAGGTATAAGTGCGCAATGAAAACTCCAAAACGCATTCAGCCGCTGATCGACGAAGGTCTGGTGGATGAAGTACTCAGGCCACTGATGAGTGGCAAAGAAGCCTCCGTATACGTGGTACGTTGCGGGGACGATATTCGCTGCGCCAAAGTGTATAAAGACGCCAGTCAGCGCAGCTTTAAAAAAGCCGTGCAGTATCAGGAAGGTCGTAAAGTACGCAGTTCCAGACGGGCCCGCGCTATGGAAAAGGGCTCGAGCTTTGGCCGCGAACAAGCCGAAGAAAGCTGGCAAAACGCTGAAGTTGATGCCTTGTACAAACTGGCCGACGCTGGTGTACGGGTGCCTGTGCCTTATGGCTGTTTTGACGGCATTTTGCTGATGGAACTGATTTTAGACGCCGAAGGTGATGTTGCCCCTCGTTTAAATGATATTCAACTGACCGCCGAACAAGCCCGCCGTGACCACAAAACCATGATGCAGGATATTCTGCGCATGTTGTCGGTCGGTTTGGTGCATGGCGACTTATCCGAATTTAATGTACTGCAGGACCCACAAGGCCCTGTCATTATCGATTTGCCGCAAGCCGTAGACGCTGCTGCCAATAATAATGCGCAGTGGATGCTGGAGCGTGATGTTAATAACATCACCCAATATTACGCTCAGTTTGCACCTGAACTTGCTGCCACTAAATATGCCAAAGAAATCTGGGCCTTATTTGAAGCCGGTAATTTAAATCCAAATACCGAACTGACAGGCGAATTCGCTGAAGCAGAACAGGCGGCTGATGTTGGCGCTGTGCTGGATGAAATCAACGCCGCTTTTGCTGAAATGCAAGAGCGCAAAGAACGGCAACAGGCCGCCAATGAACCGGATTAACAGAACCTGATACTTTGGGTTCAGGAGCAAGACATGCTTGTAAAACAAAGTGACAGTATGGTTCTGCTTATTGATATGCAGGAAAAACTGGCTCCGGTGATCGATCAAGGCAAAGAAGTAGAACAAGCTGCTGCCTGGGTATTACAAATTGCCGTACAGCTTGGCGTGCCTGTGCTTGCTACCGAACAATACCCACAAGGTTTGGGTGTTACCTTAGCTGCTTTAGCCGAGTTAGTGCCTGAAGACCATGTGATGGAAAAAATTCATTTCAGCGCCTTGCGTGAACCTCTGATTGCTGAGCGTTTAAAACTAAGCGGTAAAACCCAACTGGTGATCATCGGCACCGAAACTCATGTTTGTGTGCTGCAAAGTGCAATGGATGCCTTAGCTGCCGGTTATCAGGTGTTTATTGTGGAAGAGGCTGTAGGCTCCCGTACTGAGCAAAACCGTCAACTGGCTTTGTTGCGTTTACAGCAGGCCGGTGCCCAGATTATCAGTAAAGAAATGCTGGCTTTTGAGTGGCTGGATAAAGCTGGTACAGATAACTTCCGTACCATCAGCAAAGGCTGGATCCGCTAGTCCGATGAAGTTGTAATGTTAAAGCTGCTAAAAGTCTCCTGCTGGCGTTTGCTCGCTGGTATCAGTTTGTTGTTGGGCTTAATAGGCGTCGTCTTGCCCGGTTTACCCACAGTGCCATTTTTGTTGGTGTCTGCCTGGTCTGCAGGCAAAGGTTGGCCTCGGTTAGAAATCTGGTTATTAGAGCATCCCAGTTTTGGTCCGCCATTAAAGCGCTGGCGTGAACAAGGCGCTGTACCCCGTAAAGCCAAATATATGGCGCTAGGCATGATGTCGTTGTCTGTGGTTATGTTACTGCTATCCCCTGCTCCTTTTTTGCTCAAACTGCTGTTACCACCTTTTCTCTGCTGTGTTGCTATTTGGTTGTGGCGTCGCCCTGAAGCCTGATTGTTCCTTTTAAATCAACAATTTAAAATTTGACAGCTGCATCATTGCGCACTAATTTGTTTACATAATGTTAAACAAGGAGTGTGTGATGGAACTTACTTTAAGCCAGCTTCGGCAGGAGTTTGAACAGCGCAGTAACAAGTCGATGTCTATGCCATTGGCTGGCACAGTGTTTTGGTCAGTGGTGCTGGTGCTTAGCCTGCTGTTGCCTTTTAACACCGTATTGCTGGTGATGTTGTTTGGCTCAGGCGCTATTTTTCCACTGGCGTTGTTGTTTGCCAAATGGCGCAACGAAGATATGTTTATGAAAGGCCATATCTTGGGCAAGCTGATGCTGACAGGTGTCATTATGGCCAACTCACTCTGGGTTTTGCATATAATTTTGCTGTTCGCTCAACCCAAACTGGTGCCTTTTAGTCTGGCTTTAGCTTTAGCCATTCACTGGCCTTTATACGGCTGGATTATTCAACACAAGCTGGGTTTACAGCATTTATTGATGCGCGCTTTTGGCCTTTTTGCTGCTTTTTTATGGTTACCGCTGAATTCCATTACCTCTGCCGCTTTAGTCACAGTCATCTGTTATTTAATCACGCTGGTGCAAATGCAGCGCCGTGTGGTGGATGCTGGAAACACTGCCTAGTCATGGCTGCGGGCGACCATAAAAGTCGCCCCTACGAAAATTTTGATGGAAAAAAACGTAGGGGCGGGCCTTGTGCCCGCCCGTCTATTTGCTGAGCATAAAACCAGAAAAAGTTTATCCCCGCCCGCCTGTCCGTTTACGCTAGATCACTGTAAAACTGCATCTTCACCCCCTGCTCAGGTTCAGTCCTGGACTTAGTCCATCATTTGTTATGCTGAATATTTTACGATAAACATAAAAAAATAGTTGATCATCATAAAATTGTCAGCTAGATTCAACTTCTATGAACATACAAATTAATCTCGATATAGAACTGGCGAAAAAGAAGATGTCGCTTACCGAGTTATCGCAACAGGTTGGGGTATCCATGACCAATCTGTCGTTGCTAAAAACCGGTAAGGTGAAGGCTATCCGCTTTAGTACGCTGGCCGCCATTTGTCAGGCTCTGAGCTGTCAGCCTGGCGATATTTTGCAATATGTTGCCGATGACTCTGCAAAAGACAAAAACGGCATTTGAGTTAAACAGGAGGTTTTATGCGAAATCATGAGTATCTGTGGCCGGGCATTGCGGCTTTGTTATTGGCGTTGTGTTTTCCGGTGTACTGGTTATATATCTTTCATCTGAGTTCAGATAACTTTATGGAAGTATATAAAGCGGACTTGCTGAAACTCAGCTGGTCAGATTTGGCTTTTGTGCTGATAGGCGCACTTGAGGTGTATGTGTACCTGAGTTTGCGTCGTAGTTTTGCAGAGCGTTTGCAGTCGGGGTCGGCAGCTGTGTTGTTACTTGTGATGACCTTGCTGGTTGTGGCCTTTCACGCCACAGTAGTGGTTGATCTGGTGATCGTGTTTTCAGGTGGCGTTATGCCGGATGCACAACTTAGCATGATCGCTGAAACTACAGTTGCTGTGGCACTTGGTATTTTGTTTGCCTATGCTGTGGTTGCATTTGTGTTGGCCATTGTTTTGTTGTTAAAGCGAACCGCGGCTTCTGGCCTGTTAAAATGTTTTGCCGTAGTGCTGTTGCTTTGTTGTGTTTTGCAGTTCAGCATTTTCTTAAGCCCTGGTACTATTTTTCTGTTTCCTGTGGCTCTGTTGTTGCTTGCATTCTATTTTTTGAAAGAGCCGCAAGAACTGGAACTGGTGTAAAGCTAAAAACATGGGGCGGGCCTTGTGCCCGCCCGTCTATTCGATAACGCTTTAAAACTCAGGCTGAAAATGAAAGGCCACTGCGATGCGGTTCCAGCTATTGATGGTGACGATCAGCGCCGTCAGGTTCAAAATTTCCTGCTCTGAGTAGTGCTCTGCAACAGTAGCATAGTCTTGATCCGACACCCCTTTACCTGCCACTAAAGTTAAAGCTTCAGTCCAGATTAACGCTGCTTGCTCGCGGGCTGTAAAAGCAGATTTCACTTCCTGCCAGGATGGCAATACATCCAGCCGATGTTGTTGTTCACCATCTTTTCTCGCTTCATTGGCATGCATATGTTGGCAAAAGGCGCAGCCATTTAATTGGGAAGCCCGAATTTTCATTAAGTGGATCAGGCTTTTATCCAAACCAGAATCTTCGGCCGCTTTGGCTAAGCCCACCAGATGCTGCACTATAGCAGGCTGGCCTTTATACACCGCATTACGACTGATACGTTTTGACATAAATACCTCCGTTAGTTGAGGTGTTCAGTGTACTGGCATGCTATCAGGCAGAATTGGAGAATTGCGACATCTTACGTTTTTTATACTGGCCCGGGGTTTGGCCTGTGATGCGGACAAAATGCTGATGCATATGAGCTTGATCATAAAAACCAGCTTGCTGTGCCACACTGGCTAAGTCAATGATTGGGTTGTTACTGATTAAAAATCTTGCCAGTTTTACTTTAAACAGCAGCTGTAATTGCGCGGGTGATAAACCTGTTTCCAGCTTAAACAAGCGTTCAAACTGTCGGCGGCTTTTTGGCAACTGGCTGTACAAGTGCTGCAAATCGGCGGCTGGTTGCTGCAATAGTGTCAGGCTTTTTTGCACCAAAGTTGTATTTGACACCCTCTGTTCGGCTAAATGTAATAACCAACATTCAATAGCTGTAAGCCGGGCTGGCAGATTAGAGCTGTTCGCCAGTTGATCCAATAACCAATCCAGGCCCACCAGATTGCATAGGCGAATATCCAATGCTGCTTTCGTCAGCTCGGCAGGACTAACGCCCAATAACTGAAAAGCTCCTGTGGCAAGGAAACGCACACTCAGCAAATGCTGGCCTGGCAAAAATGAACTTTG
This sequence comes from Rheinheimera sp. 1928-s, assembly GCF_029269265.1. Taxonomy (GTDB): domain Bacteria; phylum Pseudomonadota; class Gammaproteobacteria; order Enterobacterales; family Alteromonadaceae; genus Pararheinheimera. The sequence continues at coordinate 356,655 of NZ_JARIXP010000003.1, read as the reverse complement.
GTTTAATTGTTGGCTGTAGTGGATATAGGCCGAGGGTAGCTGGTTTGGCAGGAATTCAAAGGTCAGATTGCTGCCGCCATCCGGATATTGTGGATAAGGTTGTGTAGTATCCACTTGCTCTGGAACCTGTATGGTCCAGTATTGCTGCACCCAGGGTTTTAGCTGCTCAGATGGCAGATGCTGGCTAAAACCCAAAGCAGTCAAGCTGCTGTTGGGCTGAAAATACAACTCTTGAGTGCTCATGTGAGTTCCGGACGACCATAAAGGTCGTCCCTACAATGATTAATCTGCAATCTCAACAGCGACAGGCACTAACTGATACAAAGTGATGGCTTCAGTGACGCTTTGCGGATCAAAGGCTTCGCCTTGTTCTTCGGCTTTATGCGCCAAATATTCACGGGTCGATTCTAAATCCATTTCGATAGGGTCCAGCTTGCCACTGGCATAAGCAGTTTTGCCTTTGGCGCTCACCGGAAACACCATATCGCCGTCTTTTACTTTAATGCGAAAAGTCGGCTGATTAGCATCGGCCGCAAATTGCATCCAGCAGCCTTTTTTCTTGCAGACCGCTTCCACAGTGCCTTTGACCGTCACTTGTTGCTGCAGGTAGCTTTGTGGTTTCGCCAGAATATCAGCGACCTCAACCAGCTTGGTTTTATCCACAACACCACCAAAAGTGCTGGCTGAAGTGCTAAAGGCAGCGAAAGTCAGTGCTGTAGTCAGCAGTATTTGTTTAACTAATTTCATAGTGCTCTCCTGTGCTCGTTATTCAAGGTTAAAAGCATTATGCGCTGACTGCACAAGGCTGTCATCAGCCCGGCGTATAAGGGCCATGCCCAGGCAATAGTTTAACCAAAGCCCGGCTTATCATCGAAGGGAACACTGATAAATGATCTTCGTCGGCAATAATCTGGCTTTGAATCTGTAAACCTGGGTAGTTCCGGCTTTTCAGGGTTTTTTCAAACAGCTTCATATCGGCGAGCAGGTCGACTCTGGTGGCATACCTTGGTCCGGGTTTTATCTGTTCAAATTCAGCGGCATACAGCTGCACTTGAGCTGTTAAATCTTTGTGGTTGGTCGCGTACTGCTGTTCCAGCCTGAACATAGTTTTTGCGTCAAACCACAACGACGGGCTGCTTAGAATATAAGTATCAAACGTAGCGGGCTGGGTCAGCAGTATTTGTGCGCCTAATAAGCCACCATAAGAATGTCCAACAAACAATTTACGTTTTGGGTTGACCTGATAGTGGTTCAGCACAAAAGGGATCACTTGTTGTCGCAGATACTCTGCATATAAAGCCGCGCCGCCATAAGCTTTAGCTGTTAAATGTTTGCTGCGTTTTTTGCTATTCGCCAGAATATTGGTTGGGGTGTAATCCAGGCTGCGGCTATCGGTTGGATTATCTTCTTTGGCGTAGGACAAACCTACAATGACAAAGTCTTCAATATTCTGACCACCGGCACCTAAACGGTTGCGGATGCTACGAATTAGCGGAAAGGCGTAATTGGCATCAGACACAAAGAGTACCGGAAACTTCTTCTCTGTTTTGCCATAGGATGGCGGTAGTTCAACCCAAACTTCGTAATGGCGGCCACTGTTTTGCGCTGGTAGCTGATGCACCTGGGTATTAGGTAATTCCCAGGCCGGAAATTGTTCGTCCGCCGATAAGTTCAGGCTGAACAATGCACACAGAACTATAAATAACCTCATGGCGAATCCTTCTGAATGGTTAAGAATTAAGAGCTTAAAACCTGTTGCCAGAACCATTTGGCTAAATCGCCTGTGATGTCCGCTTCGGCATTGGTTAGCAGTACTAAACCTATGTCCTGCTCTGGTGAATACGCGATATAAGGCCGGAAACCATCGACGACACCGCCGTGATAAAACAGTTTGTTTTCATCGTATTGGATCACACGCCAACCACGGCCATACCAGCTTGATACCTGCTTGAATTGTTGCCACACCGGCCAGCGAGGTTTGCCGCGTAATTTCACCATAGGTTGTTGCAACTGAGCTAAAGCTTCAGCACTGAATACGCCGGGTTTATGCCCCAACATGGCAATCAGGTACTTGGCCATATCATTGACGCTGGCATTGACACCAGCGGCCGGATTGACCCAATAAAAGTTCGGGTCGATTTTGACAGGGCGCCAGCCTTTGCCGCCTCTTTTATGTGGCATAGCTTTGTTTTCAGAGGCTAAAAAAGGAGCATAGCCCACCGAAGCTGTGTTCATTTGCAGAGGTTTAAAAATACGTTCGGGTAATAATTCTTCGTAGCTTTGACCTGTACCACGATTGAGCACCTGATCCAACAAAGCAAACACAATGTTCTGGTAGCTGTAACAAGTACCGGGTTTACAGCCTGGGTCAAGTTCCCGGAATTTAGGTAAAATTTGCTCCGGCGTTTGTTTGTCTTCCAGCATATTTTCATAAGCATGAGGCATTAATCCCGTGCTTTGGCTAAGCACCTGATCCACTTTAATTTGCCGGGTAGCAGCAGCGGTTTTTAATTTAAATTCAGGTACATAATTAATCAGCGGCAAATCTAAATTGACTTTACCTTGCTGCGCCGCCAATACGCTGATGCCTCCGGTAAAGGTTTTCGACACAGAGGCCAGCCGGAATACGGTGTCGGCATCAATTTTGTCCGGTTTGCCCATTGCCCGCACACCATAACTGCCAGTAGCAATAATCTGGTTGCCACGCACTACGGCATAAGCACCACCTGGCACTTTGGCTTTGTTTAGCTGCACCCTAAACTGCAAATCCAGCCCTTGCAGCAGTTCGGTTTGCTGAAACTGTGCTGAGGTTGAAAAAACGCAAAGCAAGAGGCTGCATAAGGTGGTTTTTATAAATAATTTCATCAGGTTGCCTTAACTACTACAACTTTAAATAAGGAGTTGGATCTTGCTGTTTTCCGTCAACCAGCAATTCAAAATGTAAATGTGGCCCAGTCACCCGGCCTGTCGACCCCACTTTGCCTATAGGCTGGCCTGGTTCTACCGTCTGGCCTGGTTTTATATAAAAATCATCCAGATGGGCGTACAAGGTTTGATAACCGTGACCATGGTCAATCAACACCGTTTTGCCATATCTGTCATGTAAGCTTTTGTCGTCGGCAATCAGTACTTTGCCTTTTTGTGCTGCTTTTACCGTGGCGCCACGTTTAGCACCAAAATCCAGCCCCTGATGTGGGCGGTTTTTGCGAAACGGGTGTTTTTCACCATAAAAAGAGTTGATAGGCACTTTGCCAACAGGCAATACCCATTCTTGTGGCGGCGAGCTGAAGCTAAGCTGAGCGCAACCCACATTCAGTAGTAAAGCCGTGCAGCATAACACTGCTGTAGCGCGCCATTTTTGCCAGTATGACAACTGTGGTGCAGGCTGAAATAACTGCTGCAAACGTTGTTGGTAAAAACTTTGGCTTGCATTGCTTTGAATAAAACCCGGCATCAGCGCTGGCATTTGCTCTGTCTGACTTTGCTTTAAACTGCAAAGTAAGGTTTTACCATACAACAGTGCTTGTTCGGGTTGCTTTGCCAGTACGGCTTTGTCTACCGCCAACTCCATACTGCGGATAAAGGCCTGTTCAATCAGTCGTAATACAGGGTTAAACCAACATAAAGCCACCAGAATACGCAGCAGTAACAGCTGTTGTGGGTCGCGTCGTTGCAAATGCACCAGTTCGTGATCGATCAATAACTGGCGCTGCTGCTCTGACATATCCTCGATATAAGCGGGCAACACCAAGACCATACGGTTCCAGCCAGCAACAAAAGGCGAAATTGCAGCCTGGGTTTGGCGAATTTCAAAACGCTGAGGCAAGACTTCAAGCTGTGCCTGGCTTAGTAAGGACGCTGTATCTACCTGTTCTGCCTGAGCGATCAGTTGATGTACTTGTTGCCATTGTTTCACTAAGCGCCATAGCAGTAACAAACTGACAATACATACAACACTTAAGGTGATATGCCAATAAAACGTCGTATTCACAGCAGGTTCCACTAAGCTGGGATGTTGCGGTTGAGCTGCTAAAACCTGCACTGACGTCACTGTGTCCAGCAATAATACTGAAGGCACAGTCCAGCTTTGATACAGCTCTGGCATAGGTAATAAAGGTAAAAAACTTAAAATAAGCAGGCACCAATACAAAGCAGGCCAATGCTGCAAAGCGCTAAATTTTTTCAGTAAAGGCTGAGTCGCAAACCAAAGCAGTCCGGACCACAGGCTACAAAGCAGTAAAGAAAGCAACAATTGTTCAGCCATCTTAAGCCCCGTCTTTTTTGCTTGGCGCATTTTGCTGCTGGGCTAAATCGGCCAGCAGTTTTTCTAAGTCAGCTATTTCATCCGCATTCACCAGCTTGCTGTTGGCAAACATAGCTACAGGCAAAGGACCATTCAGTTCAAACACCCTGCGGCCAAAATCCTGCGCAAAAGCCGCCAGCGTCGGCATTTTGTCCAGTAGCGCTTTGTAGCTGTTTTTATTGCCCAAAGCTTCACAAGCGACAAAACCTTTTTCACCCATCCGCTCCAGAGTTTTGCGGGTAGAGGAATAACCCCAGCCGAGCACTGATTCCAGCTCGTCATGCAATTCACGCGCGGTAAGAGGTTGTTTTAACCAAAGTAACTTCAGAATTTCCAGCTCAGGAGCAGTAGGTTGGTGCATAAAATTGAATCTGTGATTTCACTATGCCTTTAGAGTGCGACAGATGTCACATTGTGGTCAAGTGAAATCTGCGACATTTGTCGCGGTGAGTGTAATTAATCTTCAAATTTTGTTCTTACCCAAGCTGAAATAGGTCGATACCATCGACATATCAAGAAGCCATGTTTAAAAAAACGTATTTTTTCGACACGTTCTTGCGTCATGTCGATACCATCAACATCAACAGGCTGTATTAAACCCATTTTGGCGTTATGCTGATGCTGCTGAACGGGTTATATCTGTAACTAAACCAAAGATTTTTAGCATTGAGCAAGGATATCTCTATGTTACCCAACGAGCTTTTTATTCATCCTTTGCGCCAGTTCGCCTTGTTGTTGCAGAAAATTCAGCAGCATGATGCCGATTTGCTGGATGCTGCTTTAACGGCTGAGCAGTTTCCGCTCTGGCAGCAAGCGCAGACTGCTATTGGTTTTTCATTGCGTGCTTGTTGTGCTTTATGTGAAAAAGAAGTGCCAAATTTTACTAAACCTATGCCTGTGTGGCTGGATCTACAGCAACAAATTCAGTTGAGTCTGGATTATTTAACACTGCTGACAGCACCAGACTTTGCTGGTTGGCAGCAAAAACCTATAGCAACCACAGCGGGTTTTGCAGAGCTGGAGCTGGCGGGTGAGCAGTTTGTCTATTTGTATGCCTTACCTAATTTTTACTTTCATTACAGCATGGTATACGCCATAGCCCGTGCTCAGCAGGTGCCTTTAAGCAAAGCTGATTTTGATGGCTGGCATCAGTATCCGGCAGGTTTTTCTTTTCTAAGGTAGGGGATAAAAATGGGGTCAGAACACATTAGTTATGCGTAACTAATGTGTTCTGACCCCATATTCACTTATTGTACTTTTACAACCAGTATTGATTTCGCAGGTAACTCCAGGCTGAGCTTACCGTTTTTACCTTTGGCACTAAAAGCTTTTGGCTTAATGGCCTCTGGTTTGGCGAAGGTATTGTGCGCGTCCATCGCATCAGCTGTCAGTAACTGGCCTGATACGCTGTTGATAGTAATGCCTGCTAGGTTGATCTCTGCTGTTTCTGCTTTGTTTGGATTGGCATTTACCAGCGCCAGATACACATGGCCGTCTTTGGCTTTTGCTGCTGTGGCACTGACTGCTGGTATTGAAAGCTCACCCAGTTTGTAATCTGGTACATTGCTCAGCTTCAGCGGTAAGGCGGTGGCATCCTGAAACGGCACATACATTTTAAAGGCATGGTAAGTAGGAGTCAGGAGCATTTTTTCCTTATCTGTCAGTATCATGGCCTGCAATACGTTCACCATCTGAGCAATATTGGTCATATGCACCCGGTCGGCATGCTTATGGAAAATATTGAAGTTCAGTGCCGCTACTATGGCGTCTCTTAAGCTGTTCTGTTGGTACAAAAAGCCTGGATTCTCGCCTTTTTCAACGTCATACCAGGTGCCCCATTCATCGACATAAAAACCTACTTTTTTCTCTGGATCATGTTTATCCATCACCACTTTGTTATTGGTAATAAAACCATCCATTGCCAGAGTACGGTGCATGGTGCTGATCCAGTCACTTTCCGGGAATTGCAGCGCTGCGCCTTTCACATCCCATTGGCCTGTAGGCAAGGTGTAGTAATGGAAACTCACCGCATCCATTTTTTGTTTGATATTGGCTGTCATGTAGTCTGCCCATGAAGTGTCTTCACCATGGCTGCCACTGGCTATCCATTTGGGCGTATTGTTGGCCGGAGTTTTCAGAAAGGTGGTGTAATGCTTATACAAATTGGTGTAGTACTCCACCGACATATTACCGCCACAACCCCAGGCTTCGTTACCCACAGCAAAATAATGCACTTTAAATGGCTTATCGCGGCCGTTTTTACGGCGCAATTCGGCTAAAGTGGATTTGCCTTCGGCTGTCATATATTCCAGCCATTCAGCCATTTCCTGTGGCGTACCTGTGCCGAGGTTACCGTTAACATAAGCTTCAGCGCCGAGCATTTCCACCAGATCAAAAAACTCATGGGTGCCTACAGCGTTGTCTTCTTCCACACCGCCCCAGTTGGTGTTTACTTTTACTGGTCTTTGTTTGTGTGGGCCTATGCCATCACGCCAATGGTATTCGTCGGCAAAGCAGCCGCCTGGCCAGCGGACCAAAGGCACCTGTAAGTCTTTTAGCGCGGCTAACACATCGTTACGCCAGCCTTTGGTGTTGGCAATTTTTGAATCCTGGCCAACCCAAATACCTTCATAAATGCCGCGGCCTAAATGTTCGGCAAACTGACCGTAGATATTTTTATTGATCACAGCACCTTGAGTGCTGCTATCAAGCTGAATTTGTGTGGCGGCCAGCGCTGTAGCGCTCAGGCCAAAACCGAGGGCCAGCAATAGTGGTTTTATTACTCTCATCGAGTTCTCCCATTGATAGGTATGGAGTTTGATTTATGCAGTAGGTTGAATGCTGTGCAGTTTTTATACATCCTATTGTAGGACAAAACAACGTTTCACAGACTTGAAAGGAAAAAGATCAATAGGTGTTGAGAAAAAACATAAAGCGGCAGTTACCAGCTACCGCTTTCAGTCCATAGCAAACTGACGCCAATTAACAGCAATAACAAAGCGCTGATCCGGTTCAGCCAGCGGGCGGGTTTAGGCTGCTGCAGGTAAGGCTGAAGTTTATGTGCCAGCAACAAATAGCTGCCATGTGAAATTAAAGAACAGAGAATAAAAGTAACGTTTAGCAGGCTAAACTGCGGCCATGCAGCCTGATCCGGCTGAATAAATTGTGGAAACAATGCGGAGAAAAACAAAATGGCTTTTGGGTTGGTAATGGCTACGACAAAGCCCTGACGGAATATTTGCCGGCGTTTTTGTGGTACTCCAGCCTGCACAGCTTTGTTTTGCTTGCTCTGCTGCCATTGCTGCAGCGCCAGATACACCAGATAACCTGCCCCAGCTATTTTCAACATAAAAAACGCCAGTGGTGAGGCGGCAAGCACCACACCTAAACCCACAAAAGCCAGCAAGGATAATAAGCTTAGCCCCAGTACATTGCCCAAAGAGCCAAATACTGCAGTGCGTGCTCCCATACCCAAAGCATTACTGACGGCAAATAATACGGCAGGGCCAGGTGAAAAGGTTGTCACCAAGGCTATGCTAAACAATAACCACCACTGCTGCATTGCTGTGATCCACGGCTTTGAATTGGCGCTATGGTAAAGCTTTTGCGGCAAAACACAGCCAGGCTCAAAGTAATAACACTGTTTCCTTAAGTGCTTTAAAGCAAATGGAACAACTGGATACAGAACAGCAATAAGACCAGCGTAGCTTTTACTGCGTTTGACGAGCTAGAGGTATTTCAGCTAGTTGCGGCACTATAAGGCCTTTGTTATTTGTCGTGAGTTGATGATGAAATTAATCCGTCTTTCGTTGATTGCCACTGCTGCTGTGGTTTTATTCAGTTGCACCCCTAAGGCAAACGAACCTTTGCTGGTGCTGCATAATCTGCAACTGGTTGATGTGGAAACAGGCCAGTTGGTGCAAGACCAGTTGCTGGTGATCAAACAAGACCGTATTCAGGCAATTTTGCCTGAAGCAAAGTTAAGTGATTACCCAAAGGCGCAGCAACTGGATGCAGGTGGCCGCTATTTAATTCCGGGCTTGTGGGATATGCATGTGCATTTTGAAGGCCGCGACTTAGTGGAAGACAATGCGCTGCTTTTACCTGTGTATCTGGCCTATGGCATTACCGGTGTGCGTGAGGCGGCCAGCAATTTAGCTCCTGTAGTGCTGAACTGGCGTGAGCAGGTTAATCAGAACAAGCTGCTTGGGCCTAAAATTTTTACCGCTGGTCAGAAGTTTGAAGGCATCAACTCTTTATGGGATGGCGATCTGGAAATAGGCAGCGAAGCCGATATGCTCGCTGGTATGGATAAGTTGCAGCAGATGCAGGTCGACTTTATCAAGATCACTGAAAATACTCTGCAAGCTGATTTATATCTGGCAACCATTAAAGAAGCAAAAAAACGTGGTTTGTTAGTGTCCAGCCATGTGCCTTATGGCACCAGTATTGCGCAATTGGCCGAAGCAGGATTATCCAGCCTTGAACATGCTTCTTATCTTCTGCGTTTGGGTTTTGCTGATGAAGGTCTTGTTGCCGCCAGAGTGCGAGCCGGAACCCTGACGAATCAACAAGCAGCAGAACACTACAAAACAGGTTTTAATCAGCAGCAGGCGCTGCAAGGCTACCGCATGCTCAAACAGCTGAATGTAGCAGTTACCCCCACTTTAATTGGTGGCCAGCAACTGGCGCATTTGCATGACACTGACCATAGCCATGATGAGTTTTTAAAGTATCTGACCAAAGATTTTACTTCTAACTATCAATGGCGTATTGACCGTATGGCCAATGAAACGCCGGAACAGCGACAACAGCGTAAAGACAAAGAACAACTGATTGCCAGTCAATTACCTTATCTGCAGCAGGCTGGTGTCACTTTGCTGGCAGGCAGTGATTCAGCAGCACTGAACACTTATGTCTACCCGGCTCAGGCATTACATGACGAACTGGAGTTGTTCCAGCAGGCTGGTTTAACACCAGCTCAAATTCTGCAAACGGCTACCATCAATGGTGCGCGTTTTATGCGTCAGGACAAGGATTACGGCAGTATAGCTGTCGGGAAAAAAGCAGATTTAGTTCTACTGAACCAAAACCCGCTGACTGATATTAAAGCCAGTCGCAGTATTGAAACTTTGTTGTATCAGGGCAAAGTATATGACCGTGCTACGCTGGATCAACTGTTACAACAAGCTGAAAAACGTAAGCTGGAACTGGAACAAAAAGCCGATTAAAGTCAAAGGCCGGATTTGAACCGGCCTTTGTGCTTGGTGTGCTGGCAGTCATGTCCTGGTGATTAAACTGCCGCTTCAGCCGCTTTGATCATCATGTATAAATCATCTTTTAAGTGCAGACGCTGTACTTTTTGTTGCTCGAGATAATCGTCGCTGCAGACTTCTGAGCCTTGCTCAATACGGTGTATTTCGTGGTCAATTTCATGGTAGCGGTTGAACAACACAGCAAAGTGATTGTTGTGTTGCTTTAACTGATGGATTTGTTCTTTGTATTCCGGAAATTCAGCATGTAAATCGTGTTTATCTGGCATAGTTTTCCCCGTTTTTGGTTAGGCGCAGTGCTGGCACTGCAGGCTGTAAGGTAAAAGATCTAATCGTTCTGCCTGAATTTTTTCACCACAATCAATGCAGCTACCGTAGCTCCCTACAGCTATGGCGTGCAGTGCGTTGCGAACCTGTTGTAGCGCTTGTGCGGTCTGGCGTTCCAGCTGATTCAGCACTTCATCATTTTCGCGCTCCAGTGCCCGCTCTGAACTATTGGCGTTAGCAGTTATGCCAAAGTCCGCATGGAGTTTATCCAGCTTGTGTTGCAATTGACGCTCTGATGCAAGCAGTACAGATTTATAATCGGTCATTGCGTTTATCCTGTCTGTGCTTTGTCCCTCATGCTACGCCTTTCAGTTAACTGGTCTTTGATCCAGCACAAACCTGAGCAAAACAAGGTGAAAAGACGCAGGGCTAAGGTTGCAATCGACCACCTCCTCTTGCGGTCAGCCTTGAAGCATTTGCAGTGGGCAATATGAGTGAAAACTCTGCTCTGCTGTAGTGAATTTCCCCATTATCTGTCTATGCTTTCTGTGCCCGAAAAAGGTTCGGGTGAAACGTCATTTACACAGAAGGGATTTGCCATGTTATTTATCACCAATAGGTTTCCAAAAGGATCAATTCTCAGTAAAGCGAATCGGAAGTTTGAATTTGATCTGCGTAACAATGCTCCAAGTAATTCAGTGTTTTTTTGTCAGCGGCATGCCGATGGGCATATCACTGAAGTGATGGGAGATGCTTTCTTGCGACAGTTAAAGCAGAGCCCGGTTAGACAATTGCTATTGTATATTCACGGTTTTTCTAACTTACCGGATGATGTCTTTGCATCTGCTATTGAACTGCAGCAGCTTTGTAATGCAGAAAAGCCGGACGAAGTGTTGGTTGTGCCTGTTGTTTGGCCATGTGACGCTGATCTTGGCATAGTGAAAGACTATTGGGATGATCAAAAATCTGCTGACCAAAGTGCGGCAGCCTTCTCCCGCGCTTTAAGTATTTTTATGGACTGGCGCAGTTCCCCTGCCAACGAACCAGAAACTGCGCCTTGTTTGAAGCGCATTAATGTGTTGGCTCATTCGATGGGAAACAGGGTGTTGCGCCAGACCTTGGTCGACTGGGACAAAAATGATTTGGCCGACGGTGTGCCGTTAATTTTCCGCAACACCTTTATGGTGGCGGCTGATATTCGTAATGAGTCCATTCACAAAAACCAACCAGGCAAGCTCATTGCCGACGCCTCACGTAATGTAGTGGTCTATTTTGCCTCTGACGACTTGGCTTTACGCAGCAGTAAAGTAGCTAATTTGAAAAACAAGGTGGCGTCGCGCCGACTGGGTCATACAGGGCCGGAAGACATCAGCCAAACCCCACATAACTTATACAGTGTAGATTGTGACGATCTGAACAATCTGTACGACAGCCCTAAAGGTCATTCGTACTTTCTTTGCGGTCGGCAGCGGGGTGAAGCGGGTTTAGTGTTTAAACACATTTTTGAATGCATGCTAAATGGCAGGGTGTTCCCACAGGATGAATTTCGCCGCAGTAGCGTACTGCGGGAGTGAGGAGTTGTTGTATGCAGTTGATCATGTTTTTGCGAGATCCATGTTGGCGCTGTACTTGACTGATCTCTGCCATTGATTGTTTTTCCGATAGAGTCAATTGAGTATGCGGGCCTGTTTTGGCCCGCCTGATACAGCCATTCAGTTGTAACTCTTTGGGTGTTATCAGCCTTAATTGCTTTTCACGCCCTTTTTACTTTTGTTTTGTCACTCTGCTGGTGAACCCTGACAACGGAGTAACAAAAGATGAAATCTACATTAGGTAAAAACAGGCTTTGGCTGCTGGCCGTACTATCACTATTGGGTGCTGCTGTGTGTAATGGTGCAGCCCAGGCTGAAGAACTTATTCAGAAACCTAAAGTGTTATTAATTGCCAGCAGTTACGGCGTGGCCGATGACCCGAAAAAACCTGGTTTGGAATTTGATGAATATGCCATGGCTTATCAATTGTTAAGTCCGCAAGTTCAGCTGGAGCTGGCCAGCCCAAAAGGCGGCAAAGTTGAAGTGGGTGGCTACAACAAAACCAAGCCTTATAACGCGGCAGCCTTAGCCAGTCCTGCAGCCATGCAACTACTGGCCGGCAGCAAAAAACTCAGCGAGATTAAAGCGAACGACTATCAGGCTGCGCTGGTACTGGGTGGCAAAGGCGCCATGTTTGACTTAGCCGAACATCAGCCTTTACAGCAATTACTGGCGGATATGGCGCAGCAGCAGAAGCTGATAGCTGCGGTTTGTCATGGCCCTGCGGCTTTAATTCATGTGAAAAACAAAGATGGTTCGCTGTTGCTGCAAGGCAAAAAAGTAGCAGGCTTTAGCAATCAGGAAGAAACTATGTTTGCCAAAGAAATGCTGTCGCTTTATCCGTTTTTACTACAGGACGGTTTAACCAAAGCCGGAGCCTTGTATCAACAAACTGGCCCTATGCTGCCCTTGGTGGTGCAGGATGGTAAGCTGATTACCGGGCAAAACCCCTACTCAACACCAGCTTTGGTCGATGCGATGTTAAGTCAGTTGGAACTGAAAACTGCACAGCGTCAGGCGTATCCGGATGAACAGGCTGTCACTTTAATTCAGCAGTTTTTGGCTGGACAAGCTGTGCCACAACCACTGGATGAAAAGCGGGTAGATATTCCGCTGATGGCGGCTTGGGGTTACTACTCTTTGCAATTTGCCGAAGCCGAGCCAGAGCGTCAGCAAGCAGTGCAAGTGATGGAAATGGTGAGTGGCCGCTTTACCGATCCGCAGTTTTTAATGGCATTAGCGCAAGGACAACTGCAGCAGGGCAATATAACTCGCGCTGTTGAACTTGCAAAAGCTGTGCTAAAACAACAACCAGACTCCAAAGCAGCACAAGAATTGCTGACAAAAGCTCAAGGATAAAGTGAAAGCTCAGAACTTGAAAAACCATTGCCAACCAGGCCTGCGTATTCTGCTGGTGGAAGACCAGCAGGCGTTGGCCGCCAATATTATCGATTATCTGACAGCAACCGGGCATCAGCTGGATTATGCGGCTACTGGCGCTTTGGCTTTGCAACTGGCGAAACAGCATAGCTACGATTTAGTGCTGTTGGATTTGATGTTGCCGGATATAGATGGCAGGCAGCTCTGTATGCAGTTACGCCAGTTGTGGCTGAAAGCTGTGCCCGTATTGATGTTGACCGCTTTGGATAGTCTGGATGATAAGTTGCAGGGTTTTGCTGCTGGTGCTGATGATTACCTGACCAAACCTTTTGAGTTGGCCGAATTGGCTGTGCGTTGTATGGCCTTAAGTCGTCGTCATTTACTTAGCGTCGATCCGCAATTACAGCTGGGGCCTTTAGTGATAGACCGTTCACAACAACAAGCCAGCCGATCCGGTCAGCCGTTGGATTTGCATCCGCTGGGTTATCGTATTTTGGTGGTGCTGGCCGAAGCTTATCCGGCCTTGGTCAGCCGCTCTGATTTAAGTTATCAGCTGTGGGGCGACGAGCCGCCGGATTCAGATGCGTTGCGTGCTCATATTTATCTGCTGCGCCAGCAACTGGATAAGTCATTTTCTGCTGCCATGTTACACACAGTGTACGGCATAGGTTTTAAGCTGGTCGTGCCGCATGGGCCTCATCAATGAATAAACCAGCTCGTAGTTTAGGTCAGCGTATTGTCTGGGCTTTTGTTATTCTGGCGTTGCTTTGTGCTTCTTTATTCAGCTTTTTTAACGTAATTTTTGTTTATACGGTGGAAGACCAGTTTTTTCGTCATCAGTTAATGGACGAAGAAAAACGCCAACTGCAACAGCCGCAGTTATCTGCACCTCAATCTCCTGCTATGCGAATTTACCTTGGCACTAAGGATTTTCCGGCAGATCTGCTGCAAGTTCTTGAACTCAACACCAAGCGTACGGAATACAGTGGCCTGGATGGGCGGCATTATCATCTGCGCAGCTTTGTTCATCCTGCGGCAAAGGCGCCTGTCTGGCTGGTGGCGGAGGTCAGTCAGCAACTGGTAGTGCGACCAATTCGGGATGAAATGTTTTTACTTTATGGCGTCAGCACTTTAATGATGTTGTTGCTGGCAGCAGCTTTAGGTTTTGCCCTGGCGCGCCGGGCAACCCGGCCTTTAACTCAGTTGGCTGAACTGGTGCAAAACGATCAGTTTAGTCCGGGTTTTTCTAAAGTTTTTCCGGCCAATGAAATAGGCGTATTGGCTGAGGCGTTAGAGCAGAACTGGCAAAGAGTGCAGGCCTTTATTGCCCGGGAGCAAGCGTTTAGCCGCGACGCCAGCCATGAGCTGCGAACACCGCTGGCAGTGATCCAAAGCAGCTGTGAGTTGTTATTGGCGCAAGCATCAACACAAGCATGGCCAGCTGAGCAGCAACAACGCTTAGAGCAAATTCAGCACAGTAGCAGGCAAATGAACCAGCTGATCAGCACTTTACTGGCTATGTCACGTGAGCAGCATTTGGGCCAGACTGAAACGATCAAATTGGCTGGTTTGCTGGAGCAACTGGTACTGAACTTATCGCCTTTGCTGGACGGTAAACACATCGAACTTGAGCTGCAGGTGGAACCTGATCTGCAGTTGCAACTCAACCCAGTATTGCTGCAAATGGTGCTGACCAACTTACTGCAAAATGCTTTTTTACATAGCGCCGCCGGTACTGTGCATATCAGCGCCGACTCGCAGGAGTTGCTGATCCGTAACCCCTTGCAAGCCGAAGATGTGCCCACTGAGTTAACCGCTTTATTTGCCAAAGGCCGCCAAAGCAGTGGTTATGGTTTGGGCCTGGGCATAGTGCAACGGCTCTGTCAGCAAACAGGATTAGAGCTTCAGCTAAACCGCTCCGAGCAACAACTGATAGTAAGGCTAATCTGGCCGAAACTTTGACGCCCCTTTCACACTTCTTCCGACATGATGCTGAGAGTTCATGAACCGGATCTTTGTTATGTATCGACTATTTTATCTGTTAAAAAAAATCACACGGACCTTGTTTGCAGTGCTGTTTATTTGCTCACTTGTGCTGGCAGGCTGTGTCAACTGGCCTTTGCCTGAAGCACCAGGCCCTGCCAGTAGTGGCCCGTTGTTGCTGGATAATGTCAGTATTGTGGATGTAGAAACAGGCCAAATTCATCCATATCAGGCGGTGTGGATTGATAAAGGCAGAATTAGCAACATTACGGCTTCAGATGGCATATCAACAGAAAGCAGCGCTGCAGTTCGCACTGAGCTGATGGCCGATGGGCGGTTGAAAGTGCATGCAGCCGGGCGTTTTTTAATGCCAGGCCTGACCGATATGCACACTCACTCTTTACAGATTTCTCCTCAACTGCATCATCCGCTATGGATAGCAGCTGGTGTAACTGCAGTGCGGGATTTATCAGGTTGTATGCTGGAGCCGGACAGTTTTCAGGCCTGCACAGCAGACCGAAAACTCTGGCAAAAACAAGTGGTAGCAGGGCACAGAACCAGCCCAAACTATTGGTTACACAGCAGTTACCAGCTCAATGGTGGTCCGGAAGTACCAGCTGACTATCCGGCATTTTTTAAGCTGCAATCTGCCACTGATGCCAAAACTTTGGTGGCGCATTATCAGGCGCAAGGCACTGATTTTATAAAAGTGTATGAACAACTGAGTGCTCAGCAATACCAGTGGTTAGTTGCAGCAGCCAAAGAGGCTGGTATGGCGTTGGCTGGGCATCAACCCTGGTTAGTCTCTTTTCAGCAGATGTTAGATGCAAATCAAGCTAGCGTAGAGCATGGCCGGGTTTTTGTTTTTGAATGTGCCGACGCCATTAAAGCCTATAAAAAACAGTCACTCACCCAGAGTTTTCAGCCAGATCAATGGCGCGCGCTGCTGCAAAGCCAAAACCCAGAGTTGTGCCAGCAACTGATGCAACAAATGGCGTTATCCAACACCTGGTGGAGCCCTACCTTATTAACCCTGCAATTGGGTGCTAAAGCCGGTGATACCGAATTTCGTCAGGACAGCAGACTGAAGTTTGTGCCATACCTGCTACAGCTGTTATGGCAGGGCGACGCCGATTCTATGCTGAAAAGATCCTATGATAACAATGATCTGAATGTGCATATCGAGTTGCTGGCTTTGGCGCAGCAGCAATTAAAACAAGCGCAGCAAGCAGGCGTTAAAATTCTGGCAGGCACCGATACTCCAGACTCTTTTGTCTTTGCAGGCTCAGGCTTACACGACGAGCTGGCGTTGTATCAGCAAGCCGGTTTAAGCCCTTTAGAAGTGATTCAAACCGCTACTATTAATCCCGCCATTTTTGCTGGTATCTCAGCACAAACAGGTTCAATTGCTGTGGGTAAAACCGCCGATTTGGTATTGCTGAATCATAACCCTTTGCTGGATTTAGCCAGTATGCGCCAACCAGAAGCCGTAGTGCTGGCAGGGCACTGGTATCCAAAGGTTTTGCTGCTGCAATTAGAAGATTTTGCTGAAGACCAGGCGAGCAGCATCAGGCTAAACCTGAATTTGTTATGGGATGCGTTGATGAGTGCTCCTATGCGCCAGCAATTCGCGGACTAAGCAGCAGCAGGTAATCATCACTAAAATCCGTTACCATAACGGCAGTTTTTACCGAATGAGACAATACAGTGATTGGATTAGGGGATCAAAACGCCAGCTTTAGGGTCTATGTGGAAAACAGACCCAAAATGCCACAGTACCAGCAGTTGTTTGACTGCGAAGCAGTGCAAGCAGGCGATATCGATCTGATTTATCAGCACTGTGGCAATGGCTGGCGCAAGTTGTTTAATGTCTACGCCAAACTGTTGTGTGTTCTGGATCCAAAGCTATTTCATTTCCCGACTCAGGCCGCGAGTTGGCAGCAGTATCGCGACCAATTTTTACTGCAAAAAGCTTCAGACACAGCTTTGTTATTTGATATGCCGCAGCTAAACCCAAACAGCGGCACCATTCACTTAATAGCTGGTCGCACTCATGCCAAACAGCTGATCCAGCAAGGTTTAGGCTGCCAGCTGCATTGGCTGAATGAAGAGTTTGCGATAGACCCAAGCAGCAAAGTGCTGGTCACGCCCTATTTTGATTACCGTCAGTTGAGTAATGAAAAGATTGAGTTTACGGCTGCTTTATTAAAAACATTAAAAGGAGCCTGAGCCCCTTTTGATGCCTGAGCTCAAACTAGCCTTTTGCAGGCAAAGCCCATAAGCTATTTGCAGGCCCTGTTCTGGCGCGTTTTTTGGCGGCCAATGCCATACGCCAAAAACACCAGGCCATTACCAAAGCGGTCAGATCGACACTAAAGCGTATCCAATGGCCGTCCCAAAAAGAGTGTAAGAGATGCTGGCCACTTTGGATAAAACTGGCGACAGGAATCAATGCGCTCAACAGGGCGGTAAGCATTAACATTTCCACTGCAGCTTTCGACGGATGACGCACTAAACACCACAGCAGCACCAGAAAAAACACCAGATAGTAGCAGCGGATATGCAGAGCTTCGGGCAATAAAGCACCGGCTAAAAACAAGGCCGACACGCCCGCCATACAGCCCAGCGCTATACCCAATGTTAAGCCGGCCATAATGCGGGTATTACGGGGTTGCTGTGTTGTGTTGGCGTTGCGTCTGGATTCAATCCATAACAAATTACCGCTGTAAAATAAAAAAGCACCTGCCATGCCGAGCGCAAAATACAGCCATTTCACCGGGTAATCGCCAAAGTCGCCATAATGCAGGCTTTGAATACCCCGCAGAAATGCTGTGCCCGGTGTAAATTCTTCCGGGGTCAGGGTTTTGATCAGTTCACCGCTGGCTGTGTTGATCACTACAGCTGCTGAATGGGTCACAGTAGGGCTGTCGATTACGCCGTATAAAGTGACAGTGCCATTCAGATCGCCGGCGTCATGATAAAACATGCTTTCAACCTCCAGCTGTGGCATGGCAGTTTTGGCTGTCGCTAATAATTCATCCACGCTGACCAAAGGTTTTTGTGCTCCGGCAGGTTCGACATGAGGCACTACTTCAAAATCTGGCTCCAGAATTTCGAGTAACTTACCGTCAAAAACAGCAAACTGAAATGGAGCCAGCATCAGAAAACCTATAGTCAAAACAGCGCCGCTCCAGGCAAATAAAATATGGAAAGGCAAAGATAATATGCCCACCACATTATGAGCGTCTTGCCATAAGCGTTTCACACTAGGGCCAAGGCGTAGCGCAAATAAGTCTTTTAAAAACACCGGTGTATAAATCACCACACCACTGACCAGAGCTAAACCATAGAGCAAACAAAATAGACCAAAAAGATACATTCCTGTGGTACGGGGTAAACCCGCCGTAAAATGCAGGTCATAAATAAAACTGACGAAGTCAGCTCTGGCCGGGCTTTGGCTAAGTTGATTGTCTGCACTGAGTTTAAACTTATGCTGAGTACCGCTGGAGTTGTCGTACCAATAGGCACTAAGTTCAGGCCCGTGATGGCCTGGCAGCAACAAAGTAAAACCATGGCTAGCTTCTGGTTGCTGCTGTAGCAGTGCATCAACTAAAGGCTGAGCCTGCTTCAGTGAATCGGTTTGTACCAGTTCGCCTTGTTGTTGCCAGTCATACAACTCGTGCACAAACACAGAAATAGCGCCGGCGTAAAAGGCAATAAAAAGCGCCATACCAGCAATCAGACCTGTCCAGGTATGGACAGCTCGGAAGGTGCGTTGGGTTGCGACTTTCATAGCGATGAGCTCATAAATTGTTTCACCAGAGAAAGCAGCGCAAAGCTGCAAAAGGTCGATAGTCCAAGGATCAGCCAGGCCTGTTTGCCGCTACGAAATAAAAAAGTCCCGGCCATAATGCCAATCCAAACTGGGAATACCATCAGCAACCAGGGCAATACCAGTTGGTTATTTTGCCCCGGCCATAACAAAGCTAACAAACCGATCAGGCCCACACTCAATGGCAAGCCAAGCAAAGCTGCGGCTGTTGATTTACCCCACATGCTGTTTTCTCCGGTAAGCGTCGATAAAAGGCAAAGCCACCAATACCAGCATCAAAATGGTCAAGGTGGCAAAAAAGCCTGCCCAAATACCTATGACCAGTGCAGCAAAGACCCAGGCCAATACAACTGACAACCAGGCCAAACCCCGCAATAGTTTTGCTTTGCTGGCTGCTGCCAGCCAGAGTGTTTGCCGTGCTGATGTCAGATAAAACAGCACGGCGGCGAGCGTTGCAGTCAACAGATAAGCAAATGTCATAGTGGTCCCCTGTGCTTGGTCACCGAGCTTACCAGCGACCTTCTAATCCAACACCAACAACCCTAGGGTCACCAAAAATGGCGTTAGGCTCAGCAGGCCAGCGATACTGCACATAACCTTTGTCCAGCAGGTTATTGGCAAACAGATACACAGACCAGGTATTGGTGTCGTAACTCAGTTTGGCGTTTACTAGCGTACGTGATGACAATTCCTGATCACTGACGCCTACATTCATAAACACAGAGCTTCTGTAATTCGCATTCAGATTGGCGGACCAGTTGTCGGCAAAGTAGTAATTTGAACCTATAGCGAAGGTATGGCGTGGAGCGTAGGCAAATTCCTGACCGGCATAATCGGTAATACTGGCACCCAGAATTGCGTCAAATTCATCGTACTGAGTGCGTGAAAAGCCGTAAGAGCTATACCAGTCCACGCTATTATTCAGGCGTTGTCTGGCTTCCAGTTCAAGGCCATACAAGTGTGCTTTACCTGCGTTGACTGTATGAGTGTCGAAGTTATTCAAACCAAAAGAGGCTGTAACCTGTTTGTCTTTCCAGTCGATGTAATACAGGTTGCTATTGAGTGTGACACTGTTGTCCAGCCAGCTGCTGCGCCAGGCCAGTTCATAGTTAGTGGTAAATTCAGGCTCGTAAGCAAAGATCTCGCTGCGGGCAATATTGTAGGAGCTCCCCCCTGAACGATAACCACGCTGAGCAGTAAAAGCTAAAGACAGTTCAGTACTGTAGTCCCAACGCAGGCCTAGTTTTGGTAAGAAAGCAGTAAAATCGCGGGTGCTGGATGGGGTGATACCATTCGCGTCAGCCACTAAACCCAATACCGCGTAGTTAATGCCTGTCACTGCGGTATTCAAAGCTGTGCCCGCAGCACCAAAAGCTAATGGATCAGGCAGAATGCCGACAAAATTGGCCGTTGTTTCTGAGGCATAAGTGTATTTTTCGTTGTCGTATCGAAAGCCGGCTAACAGTGCTATCTCAGTTGTGAATTGATATTCCAGATCCGTAAAAATAGCCTTGTTTTCCGACTTACTTGGTGCGTCATTATGGTAGTCCACTGGGATCAGTGGCAAAGCCTGACCATACAGGTTTGCAAGGTAATTGGCTGTTGTTGTATCTAAACCGTTTGCCTGTAACACGGCAGCTATAGTGCTTAGCGGAGTCACAACATTGCTTAACGTTGTGATTTTATAATCAGCCTCGCGTTTCGAGCCGTAGAGACCCACTAAACCTCTGAACTTATCCACAGTAAAATGCAGGCGTAATTCCTGCGACAGGCTATCGTAGTTTTCGTCTGTGTTGCCAAAGGCTATCTCTGCCTCTGTGAGATCATTATCATAAGATCGCATGGCATCTGAACTGGTGTTTGAAGTCACAGCGGATAAAGACCAGGCATCGTTGAACTCATAACTTAACTCCAGCGTGCTGACATCGCTGACGATATCCGTGGTGTTTGGTCTGTTCGACGTGTTGACTCTGTTGTTGAAGTAATCGTCCTCGTCCAGCCGCGAGTAGCTATACATATAAGGGCCTTCGTGATCGTCACGCATAAAGCTAAGACGAGCGGTAAATCCCGGTAGTGTTGAGGGGGTCCAGAGTAATTTAGCCCGGGCCACTAATGCGTCTACAGTATCTTCTTCCGTGTTGCGGGTTGGGTTATAGACAAAACCATCAAAATCACGCTGTTCTACCGCCAGCCGGAAAGCCAGCTCGTCTTCAATTAAAGGGCCACCACCAGCAAAAGCGATACGGCGGTCCGATGGATCAGACCAGAGCAGACGAGCTCTGCCGTTCCAATCCATAGAGGGATCTTCAGTGCGCAAAATGATGGCACCAGCCAACGCATTTTCACCCTGAATAGTGGACTGAGGGCCACGCAACACTTCAACCTGAGCTATATCCCATAAATCAGTCGGGCCTGAGTCGCCAATCTGGCTGGGTAAAGCCGCACCATCCAAATACACTGTAGCTAAAGGGTTAGGTGCGCCAGCCTCATCCGCTATACCGCGGATAGTAAAACCTCTGTTGCCATACATTTGCGACACATTGGCAGTGCGGCTCAGCACATCAAACAGGCTTTGCAAATTTTCCTGTTCTATACGTAAGGCCGTGGTCACTGCCACACTACTGGTGGTTTCCTGTAGCGATCGAGCTGTCTTTTCACCCCGCACTGTAATTTTTTCAATGGCTGCTTCTTCTGCTGCGCCATCCGGGCTTTGTTGCGCCATCAATGGCAGGGTTGCACTCAGGCATAAAGCCAAAGCAGATAATTGAAAATGCTTCGCAGCAGTGCGTGTCATGAGGTTTCTCCGGCTGGTTTTAATTGGCAGATCAAGGTGTTGTTTAGTTCGTTGTTATATTAACCAAGATGCAAATAGATCTCAATTACAAATGGTAATAGTTCGCAATTGTTTTGGTGTGCCTGTTATGTTGTTTCTGAGTACGCTTTTAAAATGCGTTATATATTGAGCTGTCTTGTGCGTGATGCACTTTTGTCCTATTATTTGTGCATAAAGAACAAGGGGAGGTGTGTGATGACCGCATTGCTACAACAAGCTCCACAACCGCAACTGGTATTGGCCAAAGCTGTATTAAATGCTGCCGATCAACTGGGTTTAAAGCAGGCTGATTTAGCTGCTGTATTGGGTGTGCATCGCACTGCAGTCAGCCGCTTAAAACAGAATCCGACGTTGGACCCTGCGTCAAAACAAGGTGAACTGGCTTTATTGCTTATTCGTGTCGCCCGCGCTTTATATAGTCTGGCTGGTGGCGACCCTGAGTGGATTAAACACTTTATGCATAGCCCCAATAAAGTCACAGGCGGCATACCAGCACAGCAGGTGCAGAGTATTCAGGGCCTGATGCAGGTGCTGCAGTTTGTTGATGCGATGCGGGGCAAATTATAGTGTCAGTTGCTGTGGCGTCAGATGCGCTGTGGATAAGCTGCGAAGGGCCAAAGCAGATCAAAAAGCTCCGCGGGCAATTGTTCCGGCTGGTTGAAAGCCAGCAACAAGTGGCCACTTTTAGTTATGTGGATACCCTGGCCGAACAGGCTGTGCTTGAACAACTGCTGGAAAACGTCAAACCTGCGTTACCAGAAGCGACAGAGTCTTTGCATTACTTGCTGAAATCCCCTTTCCGTTACCCGCCTTTAAGCTGGGGCTCTCGTTTTGGTTCTGTGTTTGAACCCGGCATTTTTTATGGTGCCTGTGCTGTTACAACCACCTTGGCGGAATCGGCTTACTACAGATTTATTTTTTGGTATTCGATAGAGACCGCAGCACCCAAAAACAGCCTGAGATCACAACATAGCTTGCTTAGTGTCGGTTACAGTTCAACCAAAGCAGTGGCTTTGCATCAGCCCCCTTTTAGCGCTTACAGCACAGAATTAACAGCTAAAACCAACTACCTACACAGCCAACAACTAGGCACAGCTATGCGAAGTGCCGGAGTCGAGTTATTCGAATACCAATCCGCCCGCGATCCAAACCAGGGCATCTGCGTTGGCCTGTTTTCCCCCAAAGCCTTCAACAGCACCAAACCCGATCACACCAGCCCCTGGCTCTGTGAACTAAGCGCCGATCTGGTGGTATTTAAACAACAAGGCGAAGCAGAGCTTTATGCCTATCCACTGGATTTGTTTTTGGTGGATGGGCAGTTGCCTTGGCCGGGGTGATGGGCTAAGACTAATAACCAATGGATGTTTTTAATACTGACAGACTGTCGAGGTCGGTATTAAATCGTATTTTGCCGCATATTCTGTAACCGCATCTTCTACTGGTTGGTCACCAAACCGAGCAAGCCACTCCAAGCCGTCATAGCCTGTGTCCTTCAGTGTAATAGCATATCGCTGCTGTAATAACACATCTGCTAGGTTGAGGTATTGTTGCTGAATTGCATCAAGCATAGCGCGCTCCTTTGTTTTATCACTTGTTGTTGCGGGACATTTGTGTCCGTTTGTGACTTATAGTCCGTAGTATTATAAGTCACATCCGTTGACGATATAACCAAGAATTAAAAGGGATCTGGTTATGCGTCAAGACTCGTTGTTGCTTTTTGGATTGCGGGTGCGTGAGTTACGTTCTGAAAAAGGTATCAGCCAAGAAGAACTTGCAGCCTTAACAGAGTTAGATCGCACTTACATCAGCGGGATCGAACGCGGTAAACGTAACCTTAGTCTGAAAAATATTCTTAAAATTGCCTCAGCTCTTAATGTCACTGCAAGCCAGCTACTAGATATTGAGGGGCTGACTTGATGTCTCGTTCTTTTTACAGCGATGCTGTCTCATCTTTCTTATCTACAGACGCCAATACAATTATTGGGCAGTTAGCACAAAACCACAGTCAACATTTGGTTCAGCAGCAAACAGGAGCTTGGCTAGAACAAATCAAGATATTGAAAACTCAGCTTTGGGGTTTGCCTAACGACGCTTATCTATTCTTTGAGTTCATTATTCCGCGAATGGGTAAAAGAGCTGATTGTGTGCTGGTGGTGCAAGGCATTATTTTTGTATTGGAGTTTAAGGTTGGCGCATCAGCTTATCTCTACGCTGACCGACAACAGGCTGAGGGTTACGCTTTAGATCTAAAGCATTTTCATCAAGGTAGTCACGACAAAACTATAATTCCTGTTCTGATTGCTACAAAGGCGACAGAAACTTTTTCTACCTACTCACTTGATTCTGAGCAGGTATCGACAGTGATTTGTTTGCCTCCAAGCACTCTAAATACATTTGTGGGCGAAACAATAGCTCGAATAAAAGGTCGTTCTTTTGACGCTGTGCAATGGAGTTTATCTGCTTATCAACCAACACCAACTATAGTGGAGGCTGCTCAAGCACTTTATGCAAAACATAGTGTGGTTGATATTTCACGATCAGAAGCTGGCGCAGAAAATCTGCATGAGACAAGCACCACATTACTGGAATTGATCCATAGTGCCTGTAGATACCACCGTAAAATTATCTGTTTTGTTACTGGCGTTCCAGGAGCCGGAAAAACTTTAGTTGGGCTGAATATAGCTAATCAACATGCTGACAGCAAAGACCTAGAATATTCAGTTTTTCTCAGTGGTAACGGGCCATTAGTTGATGTTTTACAGGAAGCTTTAGCGCGCGATCAGTATCAAAATAATCCTGAATTAACAACTATCGCTGCAGCACGGCAAAGGACTAAAAGCTTTATCCAAAATATTCATAAATTTCGTGATGAATACCTAAAAGATCTAAAGCCACCTGCGGAGCATGTTGTTATTTTTGACGAGGCACAGCGCGCTTGGGATTTAAAGCAGACTGCAAATTTTATGCAGCGAAAACGGGGTCTCGGAGATTTCTCACAATCGGAACCTGAATTTCTAATTTCTGTAATGGCAAGGCACCAAGATTGGGCAGTAGTTATTGCATTGATCGGTGGTGGACAAGAGATCAATACAGGTGAAGCAGGTATATCAGGTTGGTTCGATGCTGTGCTTAAAAGTAATGAAAAATGGGATGCCTATTGCTCGCCTAAGTTGCTGCAAGGCGAATATGTTCGTGATGAACTCACCGTGGAATCGCTCTCAAAATTTAAGTTGAAGCCGTCCCTGCATTTGGCTACGTCGATGCGGTCCTTTAGGGCTGAAAAACTATCTGATTTTGTGCATTATCTGATTGAGGGAGATTCAGCTAAAGCCTCGATGGTATTACATGGGTTCAAAGATAAGTTTCCAGTAGTAATGACTCGCGACCTAGCCACAGCGAAAAAGTGGATCAGTAAGCGAACCAAAGGTGGACGACGCTCAGGATTGTTGGCGTCCTCGAATGGTATTCGATTAAAAGCTGAAGGTATTTTTGTTAAAAACCAAATTGAGGCGAAAAACTGGTTCTTGGGTTCGGGAGATGACATTCGCTCCAGTAATTTTCTCGAAGATGTTGCTACTGAGTTTGATGTTCAAGGTCTCGAACTTGATTGGGCATTAGTTGCTTGGGATGCTGATTTAAGAATGGTTCGCGGGTCGTTTGAACATTGGCATTTTTCCGGCAAACGTTGGCAAAAATGTAGCAAAATAGAAAACCAAAGATATCTTGAGAATGCCTACAGGGTATTGCTGACTCGGGCGCGCGAGGGCATGGTAATTTTTGTACCTGAAGGTGACGCTGACGATGCGACGAGATTACCTAAGTTTTATCAGGGGATTGCAGATTATTTGGCTGAGTGTGGAGTCAAAATGATTGAGGGCTGATCAAAGAATCAGCCCTCATAGAACAAAAATCTACATCCCCTTTCAAATAATGCCCTGTGTAAGATTTCTCGTAAGCAGCTACCTGTTCTGGTGTGCCCGCGATCAGGATTTCAACGCCGCCGCTGCCGCCTTCCGGGCCTAAATCGACCACCCAGTCTGCGGTTTTGGTCACGTCGGGGATATACAGGGTTTTTCCTGTGTCGTGACTACGCTTGAACCACAAGACTTATATTCCCTCAAGCAGCACTATGCTTTAAGTCTGCAGGCAGGTCTGTATCGTGCCTCTGATTTAGAAGAAGGTTTACTAACAGCTTGACTACAGCAGCATAAAAGCAGATTTGTGTCGCAATGCGTTGCTGGATACAAACAAAACACTAAGGCCCTCAGCCAGCGGCCTTAGTGTGCGCAGAGTCCTGTCAGATCAGGATGTTCTAAACTGTTTTACATTAAGCTCAAGCGTTTTTGCCAGTTGTTCAAGCTGTTGGCTGGCCGCTGTGATTTTCGATGCCTCTAGCTCGGCTTGAATAGCTGCACTGGTGATTTGACTGAAGTTACGGTTAATCTCAGCCGCTACCACAGATTGCTCTTCGGCTGCAGTGGCAATTTGTGTGTTCATATCACTGATCAGTGTCACCGACTGGTTAATTGCGTTCAGTGAGTCTCCTGCACAGGTGGCTTGCTCAACACTTAACTCGGCCTGAGTTTTTCCTTCATTCATGACCGTCACCGCTTTAAGTGAACTGCCCTGCATTTTTTCGATTACGGCCTGAATTTGGCGAGTGGATTCCTGAGTACGACGGGCAAGGTTACGGACTTCGTCTGCGACAACAGCAAAACCACGACCTTGTTCACCGGCTCTGGCTGCTTCTATGGCCGCGTTTAATGCCAGTAAATTCGTCTGTTCTGCTATGCCTTGGATCACGTCCAGTACTGATCCAATCTGACGACTGTCTTCTGACAAATAGTTAATTACCTCTGCTGCTTCAGCAACTTTATCCGCCAGTAACTTGATGCTGGCCTGAGTTTTACGTACTTCGTTTTGGCCTGCGTTAAATTCACTCATAGCAGTATGTGCAATAGCTGCGGCTTCGCTGGTATGGTTCGCTACGTCACCTACTGTTGCTGACATCTGATGGATAGCACTGGCACCTTGTTCTGTCGCCAATTTTTGATTGCCGATCAAATCTTCGTTTTGATGAGCTGTCATTAACAGATTCTTTGATGCGGTGAGCAATTCGTCTGCGGCCTGCATTGAGTTTCTGGTCATTTCTGACATATGAATGGTTAAATCTCTTACTGCGCTTAAGATGCTTTCAGGCGCGCCAACCTGTACTTTTATCGTCAGGTCACC
This sequence comes from Rheinheimera sp. 1928-s, assembly GCF_029269265.1. GTDB lineage: Bacteria > Pseudomonadota > Gammaproteobacteria > Enterobacterales > Alteromonadaceae > Pararheinheimera. The sequence goes on along the minus strand of NZ_JARIXP010000003.1, from coordinate 329,960 downwards.
AGAAGCAATATGCTTAAGCACACTTGCCGCATACTCAGGTTCTCCGCCAATCAACCTCTTTAATCTGTTCACGGCACGTACGGCCACAAAGCTGCCAATCAGTATGGCGAATGCGGTCACACTGAGCATAATCCATTGAAAACTATTGGTTTGCTCGCGAGCTGCTGTTACTTGCTGTTGGACAAGTGTTTCCTGAAAATCGATCAGTTTGTTGATGCGTTTTAACCATTCGCTATAGGCTGGCGACACTGTGGTGAGCAAATAGCTAATGGCTTCATCATGACGCTCGTTGTTGATCATATCCAGCAATGTATCTGTCAATATTAAAGTCGATGCTTCAATTTGCTTAATAGATAGCAGCAAGGAGGTTTCTTCAGAGCTGTGTGATTCTTTGCGATACATATCGTCCAGGGCTACGGCTGATTGCTGATAAAAGTCATTAAGCCGGACAATCTGGTTCTGATGAATTTCTGCATTCGCTTTGTTTTGAACCAGCACAGCATCGCGAATAGAGATGGCTCTGTCGTGCACACTGCCCCTGAAATTAATGGCATGGCGCTGCTCTACTGCAGTCTGTTCAGAGAGTTGGGTCAGGTTATTGTCTGCTACGCTGATTTTTAATAGTCCAAGCAAGGTGATCCCCAGCATGATGACCAATAAAATTGCGAAGCCTGCGTATAAGCGCTTAATTACATTCATGTATTACACCTTGCTTTTTTAGCATGGAACAGATTATTACGACGGATCCAGTGTGCAGGTGTGCTTTTGTCCAACCCGGTTTATCGCTGAATAGTGAGTGGTTTACGTTATAAGCCAAAAACTTTTATGGGGGATTTGGTAAAAATATCGTCAAACTATGTATCTACTACGGCTTTTTTCAGATAACAGACTTATTTGGGGCTGCTATTTTGCAAAAAAACTTGTACTGGTCTATGGGCGGAAGCTTTTTAGCATTTTGATATCGGCCATAGGCTTAAATGACTGATGGGCGCGGATCAACCGCGCCCTTACAGAGAGACAGAATACTACATCCCCAACAACGGCTTCAAATAATGCCCAGTGTAAGACTTATCAAAGGCTGCCACTTGTTCCGGTGTGCCTGCGATCAGGATTTCACCGCCGCCGCTACCGCCTTCCGGGCCTAAGTCGACTACCCAGTCTGCGGTTTTGATCACGTCGAGGTTGTGTTCAATCACCACTATTGTGTTGCCGGCGTCGCGCAGTTTATGCAGTACGTTTAGCAGTTGCTGGATATCAAAGAAGTGCAGGCCTGTGGTGGGCTCGTCGAGGATATACAAGGTTTTGCCAGTGTCGCGTTTACTGAGTTCACGCGCCAGTTTAACCCGCTGGGCTTCGCCGCCTGATAGCGTAGTTGCCGACTGGCCGAGGCGGATATAGGTTAAACCTACGTCCATCAGAGTTTTGAGTTTGCGGGCTATGGCCGGAATACTTTCGAAAAATTCGTGAGCGTCTTCCACTGTCATTTCCAGCACTTCGTGAATGTTTTTGCCTTTGTATTTTACTTCCAGCGTTTCGCGGTTGTAGCGTTTGCCTTTACAGACATCGCATGGCACGTACACATCTGGCAGGAAGTGCATTTCTACCTTGATCATGCCGTCGCCCTGACAGGCTTCACAGCGGCCGCCTTTGACGTTAAAGCTAAAACGGCCAACCTGATAACCACGAGAACGGGATTCCTGAGTACCGGCGAATAAATCCCGCACTGCAGTGAAAATACCAGTGTAAGTCGCTGGGTTAGAGCGTGGGGTGCGGCCTATCGGGCTTTGGTCGATGTCGACACATTTATCAAAATGTTCCATGCCTTCAATAGCTTTGTGAGCCGCAGGTTCATTGCCTTCACCTTTGTTTAATACACGGTGGGCAACGCGGAATAAAGTGTCATTAATTAAGGTGGATTTACCTGAGCCTGATACCCCTGTGATACAGGTCATCACGCCAAAAGGAATTTCTAAATCGACGTTTTTCAGGTTGTTGCCTGTTGCGCCTAACACTCGTAGTTCTTTGCCTTTTTTGCCTTCGTGGCGTTTGTCTGGTACCGCAATTTTGCGCACGCCGGATAAATACTGGCCTGTTAACGACTCTGGGGTATTTTTAATATCTTCCAGGCTGCCTTGCGCCACAATATAACCACCATGCACACCGGCACCTGGGCCAATGTCAATAATATGGTCGGCGGCACGCACTGCGTCTTCGTCGTGTTCTACCACTATGACGGTGTTCCCCAAGTCGCGTAAATGCGTCAGTGTGCCCAATAATCTGTCGTTGTCGCGCTGATGCAAACCAATGGAGGGTTCGTCCAACACATACATCACACCTACTAAGCCAGCACCAATCTGGCTGGCTAAACGAATACGCTGAGCTTCACCACCAGACAGGGTTTCGGCGCTGCGGGACAGGTTCAGGTAATTCAAGCCTACGTTGACTAAAAACATCAGCCGGTCTTGAATTTCCTTCAGAATTTTTTCGGCAATTTGAGCTTTCTGGCCCATTAAGGTCAACTGGCGGAAGAACTCTAAACAGTCACCAATCGACAGCTCCACTACTTCAGGCAACGTGGTTTTGCCAATAAAAACGTGGCGGGCTTCTTCGCGTAAACGTGAGCCGTCACAACTTGGGCAACACTGCGAGGCTAAATACTTGGCTAGCTCTTCCCGTACCGCATTAGATTCGGTTTCGTGATAACGCCGTTCCATATTCGGCAAAATGCCTTCAAACGGATGTTTACGTTTAATGATATCGCCACGGTCGTTCAGGTACTTAAACTCAATGTCGGTTTTGCCTGTGCCGTTTAAAATCACCTGCTGATGCTGTTTGCTTAAACTGGCAAAAGGCACTTCCAGCTCAAAGCCGTAATGGTCTGCTAAAGATTTCAGCATCTGGAAATAATAGAAGTTGCGTTTATCCCAGCCACGAATAGCGCCGCCGGATAAACTCAGCTCGTCGCTGACTATGACTTTATTGGCATCAAAATACTGTTTTACACCTAAGCCATCACAACTTTGGCAAGCACCGGCCGGGTTGTTAAAGGAAAACAACCGTGGTTCCAGCTCGGCCATTGAATAGCCACAAGTAGGGCAGGCAAAGTTAGCAGAGAAAATCAGTTCAGGTGCTTTTTCATCGTCCATCGACGCTACTTTAGCGATACCACCGGACAGCTCCAGCGCGGTTTCAAAACTTTCGGCTAAACGCTGTTTAATATCGTCGCGCACTTTAATCCGGTCGATCACCACTTCAATGGTGTGTTTTTTGTGTAAATCCAGCTTGGGTGGATCAGACAAATCACAAATTTCGCCATTAATACGGGCACGGATATAACCCTGAGCCGCTAAGGTTTCCAGCGTTTTGACGTGCTCACCTTTACGTTCCTGCACTACAGGTGCTAATACCATCAGCTTGGTGCCTTCAGGGAAGGCCACCACTTTATCCACCATTTCACTGACAGTTTGAGCAGTTAAAGGCAAATCGTGAGTAGGGCAACGCGGTTCGCCAACCCGGGCAAATAATAAACGCAGGTAGTCGTAAATTTCAGTGATAGTGCCCACAGTCGAACGTGGGTTATGCGACGTCGACTTTTGTTCAATAGAAATAGCTGGGGATAAACCTTCGATATGATCGACATCGGGTTTTTCCATCAGGCTTAAAAACTGCCGGGCATAGGCCGACAAAGACTCAACATAACGGCGCTGACCTTCAGCGTACAGCGTATCAAAGGCCAAAGAGGATTTACCTGAACCGGATAAACCAGTGATCACCACCAGTTTGTCACGTGGAATTTCCAGTGAAATATTTTTCAGGTTGTGGGTGCGGGCACCCCGAATATCTATTTTATCCATACTATTGGGTCTCTTGCCTATTGATGCAGACTTCGGAAAACGAAATGTACCTTTGTCACATATGCAGTGCCCTGTGGGCGACTGCATCCTACGTCTCTTGCCTGTTGAGGTCGGCTTGGGAAAAACGAATTATACCCTTGTTAGCGATGTTGGGTGTCAGGTTAAAGCTTTATGTGGCAGAGCCAAAACCGGATCAGCCGGGCAATAATTCAATTGGCGATACTGTATATAAATACATGCTTTATAGCAAGCCAGCCGCCTAGAAAAACAGCAAAGAAATAGGCTGCTATTTAACTGTTTTTGAACCAGATTTGCGGATTGAATAAGTTAAAGCTAAGTTGAAGGTGTCCACTTGTGGTTAAGACGTACTATGACCTCAGAACAACTCTACTGCTTTGCAATGATCCAGGTGTTGCTGGTGTTTTTACTGGCCAGTTTTCGCTTGCGTGCAACCGATCAAAACAGCAGAGCTTTACCTCTGCTGCAAGCTGCCATAGCTGCTGAATTATTAAGCTGGTTATTCTACTTTTGGCCTGCTCCTGGACCAAGTTTAGTGCTGTCATTAAGTTTCTCGGCACTGAATATGAGTTTGCTAACCGCTTTTTGTTTTAAAAGATCAGGCAGAGCAGTGCCCTGGCTGTGGATAGTGCCTGTAGGTTTGGCGTTGGCATTTTCTTATAGTTATTTTTCGTACCATCAACAGCAAAATGTCAGCTTACATCTGATGACTTTGTTTGCATTTTTACTGATAGGCCCTTGCTTCTGGTGTTTCCGCTATTTAAAGCCCAATCCTACCCTGTCCGATTTGATGATGGCTGCCGTTTTTGTTGCCTGGCTGCTCATTTGCCTGCTTCGCTCTTTTATGCTGCTGGTCGCCCCAGAGTGGTTATTGTCTGGTTTGTTGATTTCTCAGTCTTTTTGGCCTGCTGTTTCTGCGGGCTACTGCATCTTTGCTTTGACAGGTTATATGGAAGAAACCCAGCAAAAATTCAAAAATGAAGCCCTGCACGACCCTTTAACAGGCCTGCTGAACCGTCGTGGTTTAGTCAACGCTATTCAGGGTTGCCTGGCTTATTTACAACGCCAGCAGCACAGTGCCGCACTTTTTATGATTGATCTGGACCACTTTAAACAAATCAACGACAAAATTGGCCATGAGGGCGGTGATGAGGTGTTGATTGCTGTGGCCGAAGTGCTGCAAAAAGAGTTACGCCAAAGTGACGTGCTGGCGCGTTATGGCGGTGAGGAGTTTATTGTGTTTTTACCTCAAACCGACAGTGATTCAGCGCAATTGGCGGCTGAACGTTTATTGCTGGCGGTGCGTCATCTGCAGTTGCCTCAACTCGGTAGCCAAAATGGCTTGAGTATCAGTGTGGGGATCACGGTATTTAACGCTGACTTTGATTTTGATTGCCAGTTGCGCCGCGCTGATCATGCTTTATATCAAGCCAAAGCCAGAGGCCGTGATCGTATCGAATTTGCCACAGACACTCTTTAGTTCGGTGATGGCAGGCTCCCTTGGCGCTGTGCTACAATCGCCGCCCGCTTTAACCCGGAGATAGAGTCGCAGATGTCCCATCTGAATCCACTGGAAAAACGTGCCGCCTGGTCTTTGGCACTGGTATTTGCTTTCCGGATGCTTGGTTTATTTATGCTGATCCCCGTCTTTGCCATTTTTGGCAAAGACCTGATCGGCTTTTCGCCTTTGTGGATAGGCTTAGCTATTGGTGCTTATGGTTTAACTCAGGCACTGTTACAAATTCCTATGGGTTGGCTGTCGGATAAATGGGGCCGAAAACCTGTCATGTTACTGGGGCTTAGTTTTTTTGTGCTGGGTTCTGTGGTGGCTGCTTTAGCCGATTCTGTTTATATGGTGACTTTTGGCCGGGTGCTGCAAGGCATGGGCGCTATTTCCGGTGCTGTGATGGCGCTGGCATCCGACCTGACCCGTGAAGAACAAAGACCCAAAGTGATGGCTGTGATTGGCATGACCATAGGTTTGTCATTCACCGTAGCTATGGTGGCTGGTCCTGCGATAGCAGCGGCCAGCGGTTTAAGCGGTATTTTCTGGTGCACAGCTTTGATGGCCATTACCGGTTTGCTAGTGGTCTGGAAAGTGGTGCCTGTGGCTGTCAGTAAAGCACCAGCTTCTGAAACGCTAGCTACCAAAGGCCAAATCGCAGCATTGTTTCGCCACCCTGAATTATTACGACTGAACTTTGGTGTGCTGGTATTGCACTTACTACTGACGGCTATTTTTGTGGTATTGCCCACTCTATTGTTACAGCAGAGTTTTGTGTCAGAACAGCACTGGCAGCTGTATCTGCCTGTTTTAATTGCTGCTTTTATTCTGATGGTGCCACTGATGATTCTGGCCAGTCGCAAGCAACAGGAAAAAGGCTATTTATTACTGGCAATAAGCCTGCTTATTGTTAGTTTTGTGTTAATTTTAATCAATCAGCAGTTGTGGTCGATCGCCCTGGCGCTGTTGTTGTTTTTTGTTGGCTTTAACTATTTAGAAGCCAGCATGCCTGCTTTGTTGTCGCGTATTGCTCCTGCTGGATTAAAAGGTACTGCTATGGGTACTTACGCCAGTGCTCAATTTTTTGGTGCCTTTGCAGGCGGTATTTTAGGCGGTGCTGTGGCTAGTTTCAGCAGCGGTGAATCGTTGTTTGCCGTGGCTGCCCTGATTGGTTTACTATGGTTGGCTTATGCCAGCAGCATGACAGTGCCAGCGCGATCGCAACGGCTGTCATTGCCTGTCAAAGTGGCCGATGAAGCCGCCGCAGCCCAATTGGCGCAGCGCCTGACCCAACTCCAGGGTGTGTTGGAGGTCACGGTGGTGGTTGCGGAACAACGTTTGTATTTAAAAGTCGGCCAGCAACATTTTGATTTGGCAGAGGCACAGTCTTTGGTTGAGAGCAGCCAAAAAAGTTAAGGAGAAGTCGCATGGCTCGTGGAATTAATAAAGTAATTTTGATTGGTAACTTAGGCACAGATCCTGAAGTTCGTTATATGCCTACAGGCGGCGCAGTGGCTAACCTGACTATTGCGACCAGCGAAAGCTGGACCGACAAAACGACCAATGAAAAGAAAGAAAATACTGAATGGCACCGTGTAGTGATTTATCAGCGTTTGGCTGAAATTGCCGGTGAATACCTGCGTAAAGGCAGCAAGGTTTATATCGAAGGTCGTTTACGTACCCGTAAGTGGCAGGATCAGCAAGGTGTTGAACGTTACACCACTGAAATCATTGCCAACGAGCTGCAAATGTTAGACGGCCGTGGTGAAGGCCAGGGCGCTGGTCAGGCTCCTGCTATGGGCGGCGGTGCTCCAATGGGCAATCAGGGCGGTAACCAAGGTGGTTATCAACAACCTGCTGCTGCACCACAACAACGTATGCCACAAGCGGCTCCGGCAGCTCAAGGCGGTTACGCTCCTCAAGCTCCAGCTGCTGCAGCACCGGCTCAAGGTGGTTACCAGCAACGTCCAGCTCAGGGCGGCTTCCAGCCTCAGGGCAATTTTAACCAACCACAAGGCGGTTTTAATCAGGCAGCACCACAACAACGTGGCCCAATGGAACCACCAATCGACTTCGACGACGATATTCCGTTCTGATGACAACGGTTTGTTCGCTATAAAATTAAGCCTCTGAAATTAGAGGCTTTTTTATGTCATTTATTGCTATACAGAATCTGAACTACTACTTCTTTTCCTGAACTGTGCCGCTTTATGCCTGTTGCCACATAAAGCCATGCTGCACCAACGGCGTTTGTGTGCTTTGGTTCGATCGTAAAACCATAAAATGCAGTCGGGGTGTTCGCATTGTTTAACCAAATCGAAGTTGCCTTCAACCAATAACTGCGCGACAGCCTCTGCGACTGGGCCTAATAAAGATCCAATCATTTCACTGCGTGACACACGGTTTAATACCAGTTGGCCGTTATGATCCCTTTCCAGAGTGGGGACAGTAAGAAAAGACTGCAAATACTGATTTAACTTACCGATCTCCGGTGATTTTTCCTCTTTAAACTCAGTGATGAGCTGCCGCGCCAGCGCTCGTAATGCTTTGGCCTGAGTGAGTAGTTCACCGGGAGCAAGAGTCTTGCCCTCTGTTGTTGGCGCTATGTCGTAGCGGGCCAGCCATTGCAGTACTTCTGCATCACTGTTCCAGAATTCAATAGCTTTGCCATCGTCGCGTGCTTCTGTATTGAGTAAGTCCATAGCCAAATGATCACCCAGCATTGGAGCGCCACTTGGCGTTTCTTCGTGCAGAATTGTTGAAATCGTCATGAGTAACCTTTAAAAATTAATTTGACAGGTTACTTTTGTTCAGCCAAACTTGATTCAAGTAACCACTTAAGTTTGATTATATGGGTTACTAAGTGATATTGCCAACTTTAACTTCACGGAGTAACCATGAATACGAAAAAAATACTGCTCGCAGCTACCGCCTTAGCTGCCTCTCTTTCTGCCACAGCTGCAGAAGATAAAACGCTGGTGCGTTATCAAAGCCTGGATGTGCAAGGCGTTAATGTGTTTTACCGCGAGGCAGGTTCGCCACAAGCGCCAACAGTATTGTTGTTGCATGGCTTTGGTGCTTCGTCTTATATGTTCAGAGATTTGATGCCAAAACTGGCACAGAAGTATCATGTGATAGCGCCGGATCTGCCTGGTTTTGGTCAAACCACAGTCAAACCCGGCGTTAAATTTAACTACAACTTCGACAATCTCGCCTCTGTGATTGATGCGTTCACCGTCGCTAAAAACCTCGAGCACTACGCTATGTACGTGTTTGATTATGGTGCTCCGGTGGGCTGGCGTCTGGCGGTGAAAAATCCAGAAAAGATCACGGGCATTGTGACCCAGAATGGTAATGGCTACGAAGAAGGACTGAGTGAAGGTTGGGCAGATATGCGTAAAGCATGGGCTAACCCAACAGCGGAAAACCGCGAAGCCTTACGCAAGTTCAATACCCCAGACATGCTGAAGTGGCAATACACTGAAGGTGTAGAGGATACCTCAGTGATCGCGCCGGAACCTTATCAGTTAGCTCATGCGGCAATAGAGCGCATTGGCGTTGATGCGCAAATGGATTTGCTGCTGGATTACGGCAGCAATGTGAAGCAGTACAAAGCGTTGCACCAGTTCTTCCGCAGCAAGCAACCGCCTTTATTAGCTATTTGGGGGGATAAAGATCCATTCTTTCTTCCGGCAGGCGCTAAAGCATTCCAGCGTGATAATCCGAAAGCTGAAGTGCAGTTTCTGAATACGGGTCACTTCGCGATTGAAACGCACGGTAATGAAATCGCAGCAACTATGCTGGAGTTTTTGGACCGTAGCATCAAGCCTTAAAGCTCAAAAGCATCACAGCAGTGCTAAGGCTGTGATGCTTTTAGTTTATTTTGTTTGCGCTGCAGTCACTGGTTCAGGCGTTAAAACCTGCGTCCACTGTCACCACTGAGCCTGTCATAAAATGTGCTGCAGGGCTTGCAAGAAAAGCAACCACTGCTGCTACATCAGCGGGTTTTCCATAACGTCCCAGAGACGTCAGGCGGCGATTGGATTCAGCCCAGTCGCCATCTGCTGGGTTCTGATCTGTATCTATAGGGCCGGGCTGAACAAGATTTACTGTAATGTCTTGCGGACCAAGTTCACGCGCTAAACCCCTGGTAAAGGCAAGCAAGGCAGATTTCGACATGGAGTACACAGTTAACTCTGGATATGGCACACGTTCGGCCAGACACGAACCCGTTGTGATAATGCGCCCGCCTTTTTTCAGGTAAGGAATTGCTGCCTGCGAAGCCAATACAGCCGAACGGGCGTTCACGTTCATTAAATCCTGAATATCTGCAAAGCTCATAGTCACCAGTGGACCAGAGCGTGCAATACCGACGTTATTGACCAGAATATCCAGCCCGCCGAGTTTTTTCACTGTTTCTTCGACAGAGCGTTTTACCGCAGCCGGATCACCACTGTCAGCCTGAACGGCCAGGGCTCGCCGTCCTTTTGCTTCAATCATCTTCACTATCTCAGCCGCTTTATCAGTGGATCGGATATAAGTAATCACCACATCAGCGCCTCTGTCTGCCAGTTCCAGCGCTATGCCTGCACCGATGCCCCGTGAAGCACCTGTCACCAGAGCGCGTTTGCCGGCCAGATCCTGGGTTCGGCTTTCTGTGGCTTTTTGCTCTGCTGCTGCAGCTTGTGTTGCACCAATAGACGAGGCGGCAATAGCTGCAATGCCCGCTGTTGCGCCAAGTACGAAACTGCGTCTGCTGAGTCCGGTTTTTTCATTTGTTTGCATGATGATCTCCTTTGTTCAGAGGATATTGTCTTGTGCCGCCTTGGGCTGCGCGTTCTACCGCAGCAATCAGACGACTATTGTGCAGTGCATGGGCAAAACCTTTAGTAGTGAAGGTATTTGCGGTTATATCGCGTGCGAGACTGGCGTAAACTTCGCCGACATTGATGGATGCGCCCGTCCAGAAATCCGCAGCTGTTGGACCAACGGAGCCAGACGCTATCGGAGAATCTGGCTGAGCAAAGTCTGTACTTGCTGACAGGTTTAGATCGCCCACCTGAACTCCGGCCAGATGATGACCTGTGAGCTTGATCCAACCTGTGTAACCACGAATTTCCAGCACAAAATGTGCATCTTCAGGCGGAATACCAGCCAGTACCTGCACAGAGACAGAGGCGCCTAAAGCTGTTTTTGCTATCAGATCCAGATGATCAGGGATTTCACGAACAGACGTTTCACCTGTATCTACCAGTTGGATCTCCGGCCACAGCAGCTCAGTGCGGGCATCAACTTCGGTGATGTTGCCAAGTACAGCTTCAACCAGATCCAGCACATGAGCGGTCGTAATCGTCAGAAAGCTTGCGCCTGAGGCCGCTTTGTTGAAATAGTCATAGACACTGGAGGATTGAGGGCCAAATCCGAAGGTGGTCGCTCTGACATTGGCAGACATCAGCTTGCCAATCTTGCCTGCGGCAATTAGCTCTGCAGCGCGTCGCACTGAAGGATTCATCCGTCCCTGCAGGCCAATAGCTGTATGCAATGAGCCCACTGCTGCAGCCATCTCTGCAGTTTCCGCCAAGGTCGAACCTAAAGGGGCTTCACAATAAACGGCTTTGTTCGCCGCCAAAGCTGCCAGTACTAACTCCTTATGTGCTGGCACTTTGACGGCAATAGTGACAATATCGATGCTATCATCGTTAATCAGATCGTAAGGGTTGGCGTACCAGTGTTCAGCACCAAAAGCCTCTGCTGCGGCTTTGGCACTCTCTTCACGGCGGGTGGCCACAGCAGCAAGCCGCAATGCAGGGTTCGCCTGAATAGCCGGAACATGTGAGGCTCCGGCCCAGCTTGCTTGTGTATCTGCGCCGATAATTCCGACACGCAATTGTTTAGTCGACATAGGTTTTCTCCATTGATAAGAGTGAAATAAAACGGGAACAAAAGTTGCCTCAGAATGGGATATCCGGTGCAACCACAATGGTGTTGACGGGGTTGTTGTTCATCTTTTGGATGAAGTTGTCCCTTGTGCTGCGACTGTTGTACTGATAGATGTAAGTAAATTGAGGTTTGATGGCTTGCACTGCCTGAATTGCGTCATTCACCCCCATGGCATAAGGCGGGTATAACGGCAGGAAGGCGATATTAATATTTTGCAGTTGCAGCACTTCTGGTGTGGCCTCTGTGGAACCTGCGATATAAAGCCGCTGACCATCAACAGTCAGCACATAACCATTTCCCCTACCAAAAGGGTGCCAGCGGGCTGACTGGCCTCTCAGACCATAAGCAGGAATAGCCTCCACTCTGATGTTACCTAATTCCGCCATTTCGCCATTGGCCAAAGCTACAGCCTGGCTTTTCAGGCTGGCCGGAAGTTGCTGCATAACAAAAGGCGGCACAACTATGCGCGTAGTCGGACCCACAAGCTGTTCCAGCGTTGTGTGATCAAAATGTTCGTGATGCTCATGGGAGATCAGAATAAGGTCTGGTGTTGGATAGGCTGAATACCGGGATTTCCCTTGAGTCGGGTCGGTGTAAATGACTCCGGCGGGCGTTTCGATCACCACACTCATCTGCATGACCTGGCTGACGACAATGCTGCCGGTTGCTAACGCAAAACTGCTTTCGCCGGAAACCGCATGAGTGGGATTTGCCTTGGCAAAAATGGCTGTGCAGCACAGCACTACCAGGCCGCTTAACAGCACAGCAATACGGAGTTTTTGCTGAGGATGAAGAGGTAGCCGCTTTATCACTATCATGTCAGATCTCTCTAGGCTGTTCAGGGAGATCAAATCATAAGTATTGCATTGGTTAAAAAGAAGACTAGAATCCAGACATGAGAGTTAAGCTCAGGTTTACAATAACGCCATGAATCCGTCTTTGCTACCATCTCTGGCCTGGTTTACCCATATAGCCCGGCATCGCAGTTTTACCCGTGCAGCGGAAGAAATGGGCGTGTCCCGTGCTGCTTTGTCGCAGAATCTGAAAGCTTTAGAGCACCAGATCGGCGTAAAGCTGCTGTATCGCACCACCCGCGATATGTCGCTGACAGAGGCTGGTCAGCAGTTGTTTGATACTTTGAATAGCAGTCTGGCTCAGATTGAAGATGCAGTGCAAAACCTGGGGGACAGCGCGGCAGAGCCATCAGGCCTAATCCGGATTAATACCTCACGACTGGCTGCACGCACTTTAGTCGAACCTCAATTGGCTGAATTTTACCGGCGTTATCCGCAGATCAGGCTTGAACTGATCCTGGACGATACGCTGTCCAATATTATTGCCGATGGCTGCGATTTCGGCATACGTTTAGGCCAAAGCCTTGCCGATCATGTGGTTGCTGTTCCTGTTAGTCCTGAGCTTGCTATGGTGGTAGTGGGCGCACCTTCTTACTTTGAGCACTATGGGGTGCCACAAACTCCGGCAGATCTGGCACAGCACAACTGCATCAATTACCGTTATGCCAGTACCGGAGCCATCCGTGCATGGGATTTCAACGAGCCTGGCAAGGATGGGCGGCACTTTACTCAGTCCGTTGCCGGAAACCTGATACTGAATGATGATCAAAGCATGACAAGGGCAACATTGCAGGGCATAGGGTTAAGTCAGCATCTTGATATTTCGATACAGCAGCAGCTGGCCGATGGCAGTCTGGTGCAGGTGTTAAGTGATTGGAAATATAGCCAGGCTGGTTTTTATTTATACACTCCGTCACGGCAGCATATGCCATCCAAAGTGCGTGCGCTGCTCGACTTTCTGGTAGAGAAACGAGGGGCTATATCTGCGACTTAGCTAGTGTCCGTCATCTTCTCCACCAGATAATCGACAAATACCCGTATTCTGGCCGGCATAGTATGGCCACCAATAAAAACTGCATGAATAGCTTCGCGGTCCTGCGGATTGTACTCTTCAAGTAAAGCTACAAGTTGGCCTGTTGCCAATGCCTGCTGCACATGAAAACGGCCGACACGGGTAATGCCTATGCCCTGCAGGGCCAGTTCAACCAGCGTTTCACCATTATTTGCTATCACATTGCCGCTGACTGCGAGCATATAGTCCTGTTCATTTTCACGAAATGGCCAGCCAGGTTCCAGTCGTCTGAAACTGAAATCCAGGCAATTGTGCTTTGTTAAATCAGCTGGTGTTTGGGGTACTCCGGCTTTGGCCAGATATTCAGGGGACGCAAGCACAACCCGGCCTGTTTCACCCAAACGGCGGGCATGCAGGCCGCTATCCGGCAAGGGGCCAAAACGGATGGCAACATCGACATGACCAGCATGAACATCGCGGATTTGGTCTGATACATCGATTTCAAGGCGGATATCCGGATAACGTTGTAGAAACTCTTTCAGCAGCGGCACTATGGTCAGGCGGCTATGCGCCGTTGCTGTGGTGACTTTGATCATGCCACTTGGACTGCCACGGCTGGCAATACTGGCTTCTGTGTCCTCCAAATCTTTTAAAATCCGTCGGGCTGCCAGTGCATAAGATTCCCCTTCACTGGTTAAACGCAGTTTGCGGGTGCTGCGAACTATAAGCCTGACGCCCAGACGTTTTTCAAGACGGGTCATAATACGGCTGACTGCGGATGGGGTGAGATCTAATTCACGGGCTGCTGCGCTTAAACTTCCCGTGCAGGCAACGGACAAAAAGGTCTCCATTTCAGCTGTTCGATCTGTCTTTCCTGTCTTTTCAGCGCTCATTTGTGACTCCGAAGCAAAACTGAATGTATCCTGCGCTACTTTTTCTTGGTGTTGTGATTGTTTATATTCCTTCGCATCACAAATTAGCGAGACTTTGTATGAAAATCAATATTCCTTTACTGGCCCTTGCACTGGGGGCTTTTGGTATAGGTGTCACCGAATTTTCCCCCATGGGGATGTTACCTGTTATTGCCAATGACTTAGCTGTTTCTATTCCAACAGCGGGCATGTTAATTAGCGCTTATGCCTTTGGTGTGCTGATTGGCGCACCTTTAATGACCTTAGTTTTTGCCAATATGAGTCGCCGCAACCTGTTGCTGTTATCTATGGGAATTTTTACCCTCGGCAACCTGATCTCCGCTATGGCGGATAGCTATAACCTGTTGTTGTTTGGGCGTATTGTTACTTCATTTAATCATGGTGCTTTTTTTGGCGTTGGCTCTGTTGTTGCTATGAGTATTGTGCCGCCAGAAAAACGCTCTGCTGCTGTAGCAGCTATGTTTTCCGGTTTGACCATAGCTACTATTGGAGGTGTTCCTCTGGCTGCCTATGTTGGTGAAGTCATTGGCTGGCGTCCTGCTTTTTTTGCTATGGCCGTGATAGGGGTAATTACTATGCTGGCGCTGCGCTTGTCATTGCCGCCACTGGCGAACGAAGGCAAAGCCAATGTGCGTAATGAGCTCAGAGTCTTGAGCAAAGGCTCGGTGTTAGCGGCTTTGTTGTTAACAGTGGTCAGTTCAAGCTCAATGTTTACTGTATTTACTTACATAGTGCCTATATTGCAGGATGAAACCCATGCATCAACGGCTTTTGTCACAGCAATGCTGGTGTTGTACGGTACAGGTTTGGCGGTAGGAAATTATCTGGGTGGCCGTTTTGCTGATCGCTCACTGGATTTAACTCTTATCACCTCTTTGGTTGCTGTCACTTTGTTATTAGCTTTGTTCTCTATGACTGTGTCATCGCCAATGATTGTCGCGCCTTTGATTTTTTTATGGGGTATTGCCAGTTTTGCTTTGGTTCCGCCACTGCAATCATTGGTGGTACAAGAAGCCAAAGCTGCGCCCAATTTAGCTGCTGCAATGAACATAGGCGCTTTTAATCTGGGTAATGCTTTGGGCGCCGTCTTGGGTGCCGCCATTATCAAAACAGGTTTAGGCTTGAGTTATGTGCCTTTGGCTGGTGCCGGTACAGCTCTGTTGGGACTTATGATGGTGTTATGGTTCAGGCGTAGCCGTCAGCAACGCAGCCAGGAGAATCCAGTTGCAGCTTGTTAGATAGGTGACTTAAAAAAGGCTACAGCCAATCCAGCTGTAGCCTCTTTGAATCTCCTCTGCTGTCAAAGCTACTGAGCGACCAGCACAGCGCCCCATTTGGCGGGCACGGTCAGATAGATTTTGTCCCCTTTGCGACTGACCGAAAGTTTATCAAGTTGCTCTTGCCAGTTCAGGCCATCATGGCTGAGCTCAAATTCGGCAGAGCTATTGCTGTTGTTTAACAACACCCTTACTTGCTGTTGCTGATAACTACGCTCAAAAGCATAAAGATCACGGCCATCGTCTGCTACTAGGGTGGTAAAACTACCCAACTGCAAAGCCGGTAAGCTATTTCGTAATTTCAGTAGCTTACTATAGTGTTGTTGCAGATCTTTGTTAACGGTCACTGCATCAGCCGGGCGTTTACTGCCGTCAGGCTGAGTGACTTCGTCTTCATAGTTGATATCGTCCCAAACCATAGGTTTACGGTCATCCGGGTCGTTGGCTCCCCACATTCCTACTTCATCTCCGTAATACACCATAGGCGCTCCGACATAGGTCATCTGGAAAATAACAAATAGTTTTTGCAGACGAATTTCTTCAGCATTAGGTTTACGCACCTGATAGGCAGGGTTGCTACCGACCTGAGATAGCTGGAAGTACTTACCCCAATCGCGGAAATTACCTATGCCTCTATTTACGATATGAGATCCAATACGGTTTGAGTCGTGACTGCCAAACAGATTTTGCGTGACGTAAGCTACGCCTTTAGGATACAAGGCTCTGTCCTGTGCCAGCTTGGCATCGAACTGAGTAGGGCTGATTTTATGCGGAGCTGGATTAAACATAAATTCAGCAGCGTTAAAGGCGAAGTTGTAGTTCATCTCGCCATCAAACTCATCGCCCTGAAAATAAGGTTTCACTTGCTCGGAAGGCATCACCAGTTCAGCGGTAATGTAAGCTTGTGGATTGATGGTTTTGACATGGCGGCGCCAATCTTTCCAAAAGCCATGAGCTACACAAAAGGCCACATCTAATCGCCAGCCATCCACGCCGTATTCTGTACCTTTGCCTTTCGGGTTCATCCAGCGCTCTGTTGCGGCAAAAATATAATCCCGCGGACCTGCGGCTAGTCCTTTATTGTCCTCTTTAAATTCTGGTAACGAAGACACGCCAAACCAGCCTTCGTAGCTAAAGGTGCTGCCAGTCTGTTTGTTATCAAAGCTCTTCACCGTAAACCAGTCTTTATAAGGCGAGTTTTGTTGGTGCTGTTTCAGATGCTGGAAGGCAAAGCTATTGACACCCATATGGTTAAAGACGCCATCAAAAATAACTCTGATGCCCCGTTGTTTGGCCTGTTTAATTAACTCCAGCGCTAGTTCATCGGCTTTAGTCCAGACCCAGGTTGATGGGTCAAGCGGGTTCTCTTTGGCCATCATAGCCCTATCACCCTTTGGATCGGGGCCAAAATTAGGGTCGACATGATGGTAACTGGCACCGTCATATTTATGCAGGGATGGCGCGTCAAATATAGGGTTCAGGTAAATCGCGTTAAAGCCCAGGCCTTTTATGTAGTCTAACTTGTCGATAATGCCTTGCAAGTCGCCACCATAACGACGACGCAGCAAATGTTTCCATAATTCAGCTTCGCCATTTGCCACTTCGTAGGGCTGTAATTTGTACCAGTCACTGCCCCAGGGATGAATTCGCCACTCTTTTGGTGGTTCAGCAGGATCTGCGCCCAGCAGATCTTTTGCAGTAGGATTATTCGACGGGTCGCCATCACGGAAGCGTTCTGGGAAAATTTGATACCAGGTCGCGCTTTTAGCCCAAAGCGGCACAAATTCTCCTTGCTCGTTCAGCGGAATAGGACCTTTTGGCGTTGCGTCAGAGGTTTGGGGGCAAAAAGCCAAGCTTATGGTGCTGTAAAGAAAGCTTGTGGCTGCTAAGCACGAGAGTGTGAGTAGTTTTAGTGGTGATTTAAGCATTATTGTATCTCTTTTTTAATCTACAAATCCCCACAAAAACCACGACAACTGCATCCTCTGTGCGTGATTCAAAGTGGGCCTGAGCCTCACCCTGTGATAGCCCGGTTGAATAGTTGGTTTTTTAACTTTTTTATACAAGGCATTGCATACGTATTCGGTCTGTCGTCTATGACAGCTTGCGATGAGAGGACAAAAAACTCATATGAGTGTGTAACTATTTAGGTGTGGAGGCTGGGCAGGCCAGAGTTTTAACTCTGGCCCTTGAGAAGGTTAGTCAGGCTGAGAAAACGCGGCCAGCATATACACCAGTGGCGCATTCCAGTTGATGGTGACTTCGTTGCTGGCATAGCTGCACCAGTCGTCGACATAAGATTTGGCTGGTAATGTGCTGCTGTACTTACATTTATCTTGCTGTCCTGGCTGCGCACCACCTGCTAACCAACCCGGCACTGGTGCTTTTATACCGTCAGCTTCAGAGGGGCGGTGATGGATATGCTGTGGGCTTTTTACACCAAAACCTGTGACATAAGATAAATCGAGCGGATTACGACCCAGCACATAATCCAGCAGGCCTTGCATTGCTTCCACATAGCTGGCTTTTGCAGTGATCTGGTTGGCTTTATACAGCAGTATGGCTTTATTCATCGCCACCGCATTACTGCCCCAGACAAAATCTTCCGGCACCATAGCTACTTTATAGGCTGAAGCCTGATGCTGAGCTGCAAATTGATCGGCCACAGCTGTAATAGCGCTGAACACCAACTGGCGCTGTGCTGGCTTCAGCCGATTTGCTTCTTTTGCCAAAGAGAAGTAACCCAAAGCAGCGACCGAAGCCCATGAAGCGGTTTGTACTGGCTGAGCCAGCTGGAAAAACTGTTGCAGATAAGGCTCTTCACCCGTTAGTAGATAAAGCTCTGCCGCCGCCCATGCAAATTCATCTGCCAGATTTTTATCGCCATAAGCGCCTGTGTTGACATCCGCAGGTTGTTGATAAGGAATATCCGGATTCTTGCTGGCCCATTGCCATGCCTGAATAGCCTGTTGTCTGAACAAAACAGCTTTGCCTGGTTGCTCTTTATCAAATTCGCTTAGCACTCTGCTGGCTTTGGCCATTACAGCGGCAAAGTTTAAAGCGGCTGCCGTAGTTTTTTGTACCAGATAACGTTGCGCTACTGCCTGATGCGGCATAACGGCGCCTTCAAAATTCAGTGTCGTCAGTTTATGGTAAACGCCGCCGTCAGCAGGGTCTTGCATGCTGCTCATCCAGTCCAGATTCCACAATACTTCATCCAGCAAATCCGGCATGCTGTTGCCAGATTCAGGGATAGTCCATTGCCGCTGGCGGTAAAAGTCTGTGAAGTCTGTCCAGGCGTCTAACAAGGTAAAAGTACTGATGCCGGAATTCACTATGTATTTATTGTAATCACCAGCGTCATACCAGCCTTTAGGCGACTGAACTACGGTGCCTGTCGGTCTGCTGGCGGAAGCTGCTGAGGCATGTATTTTAACTTTGTCATCCGGGTGCCCGGCAGGGCGGGCCCAGACACCAGCATAAGCTTTGTCTAGTTGCTGCGAAGCTCTGTTGAAGTAATAGGCTTTGATAGCTGCATCATGCAATTGGGCATAAGGTTGGGCTGCAATCTGCAGTTCAACTGCTGCATAGCCTGCAACTTCCAGTCGGTAACTGCCATTGGTTTGTACTTTGGTGAAATCTGCAATACTGACGCTTTCGCCTGCCGGAGCCCAAAGCTGAGCTTCCGAACTTTGGCCCTTGAACACAATCTTGCCTGATGGCAAGGCGACCAGTTGAAAGGCTTGTTGGCTTTTTCCTGGGATCACCGCCAGTTTTTGGCCCTGATGGTGGTAACCGCTTTGGTTGAATTTCAGTTGAGGTGCTGGTGCTGCGGCGTAAGAGCTGGCAGCGGAAACAAAACAAAGTACAGAAAAAGCCAGGCGCATAACAAAATCCTTGTTCAGAGAGCTAGAGTCAGACTTCAACCTTATTAGGTTGATAAGGTCGAAGCCGTTGTTTGCTGATTTCTGGCGTTTAGGCCAGAATCTTAGCTGCAATGACGTCTGCATTAAAACCAAAATAATCCAGCAAGGCAGGGCCTGGCGCTGATTCGCCAAAGCTGCTGATACCAATAATCAGGCCTTTTTTGCCGACGTATTTGTACCAGAAATCCGGGTGAGCTGCTTCTATTGCAACAATTTGTGCCTGATCAGGCAGCACGGAATCACGGTAAAACTCAGATTGCTGGTCAAATAAAGTGGTGCTTGGCATAGACACCACATTCACTTTTTTACCTGCAGCGCTGAGTTTGTCGGCGGTATCACAAGCCAGTTGCAGTTCAGAACCAGTGGCTATCAGCACTATATCCGGCGCTGCGCCGCAGTCTTTTAAAATATAACCGCCTTTGCTGATTAACTTGATTTGCTCCGAATTGCGCTGGAACTGACGCAGATTCTGCCGGCTAAATACCAAAGCTGAAGGCGAGGTTGTGGTTGTTAAGGCTGCTTTCCAGGCCACAGCGGTTTCAGTTAAATCGGCTGGGCGCCAGGTGACGAGGTTTGGTGTGGTCCGCAAATTCGTCAGCTGTTCTATCGGCTGGTGCGTTGGGCCGTCTTCACCCTGACCTATGGAATCATGGGTAAAGACATAAATATTCGGCAGCTTCATTAAAGCCGATATCCTCACTGCATTGCGGGCGTATTCCATAAACATCAGGAAAGTAGCGCCGTAACAACGGAAACCACCATGGGCACTAATGCCGTTCATTATGGCAACCATGCCAAATTCGCGCACACCATAGTAGATATAGTTGCCGGAGCTATCGTCTTTGCTCAGGCCTTTGCTGCCCGACCATAAAGTCAGGTTCGAACCAGCCAAATCGGCTGAACCGCCTAAGACTTCAGGCAGCAGTGCCGCAAAGTGAGCGATACAGAGCTGCGAAGCTTTGCGACTGGCAATATCCTGTTGTTGGTTTTGACAATTTTCGATAAAGCTTTGAGTGGCAGCTTCAAAGTTGGCTGGTAATTCGCGATTTATAACCCGACGTTGGTATTCACCAGCCAGTTCTGGATATTCCTTTTTGTACGCAGCAAATAACTCTGTCCATTGTTGCTCCAGTGCTGCACCTTTGCTTTTGCAGTCCCAATCGGCATAAATCTCGGCCGGAATTTCAAAAGGAACGTGCGACCATTGCAGAAATTCACGGGTTTTAGCTATTTCGCCGTCACCTAGTGGTGAGCCGTGACTGTCGTGAGTGCCTGATTTATTCGGGCTGCCATAACCTATGACAGTTTTACAGCAAATCAGCGTGGGTCTGTCTGTTTCTGCCTGAGCTTGTGTGATGGCATCAGCAATCTGGGTTGGGTTATGACCATCCACCTGAATGACCTGCCAGCCGTAAGAGTGAAAGCGCGCTGGCGTGTCGTCGGTAAACCAGCCTTCGACATGACCATCAATAGAAATACCATTATCATCCCAAAAGGCAATCAGTTTACCCAGGCCTAAAGTGCCAGCCAGTGAACAGGCTTCGTGGGATAAACCTTCCATCAGACAGCCGTCACCGAGGAAGCAATAAGTAAAGTGATCGACGACTGGGTAATCAGGGCGGTTAAATTGCGCTGCCAGAGTTTTTTCGGCGATGGCCATACCTACCGCATTGGCAATACCAGCGCCCAAAGGACCAGTGGTAGTTTCGACGCCTGCTGTATAGCCCAATTCAGGGTGCCCAGGCGTTTTCGAATGCAGTTGACGGAAAGACTTTAAATCCTCAATAGATAATTCATAACCTGTTAAATGCAGCAAGGAATACAACAACATAGAAGCATGGCCGTTACTCAGCACAAAACGGTCTCTGTTGCTAAACAACGGGTTGGCGGGGTTATGCTTTAAGAAGTGCAGCCAGAGGACTTCGGCAATATCGGCCATACCCATAGGCGCACCTGGGTGACCTGAGTTGGCTTTTTGTACTGCATCCATAGCTAAAGCGCGAATAGCGTTAGCGCGGCTTTTATGATCAGTGTGCTGAGTGGTTTGCATAGACATATCCTAGCGGCTTGGGGCCAAGTTCTGTAACAGTTGTTCCAGCTTGCGCTGATCCACTGCAAATTTGCGAATACCTTCGGCCAGCTTTTCTGTGGCCATGGCGTCTTCATTCAGTTGCCATAAAAATTCAGCCTGACTTAAAGCTTTGGTGGCATCAGGGCTTTGAGTTGTATGAGGTTGCAGCGCTGCAGGCAAAGGGTCAGTGGAATCTTTTAATTGCAGTAACAAGTTAGGGGCTATGGTCAGTAAATCACAGCCAGCCAGTTGGCGGATTTGCTCCACATTGCGAAAGCTGGCACCCATCACCACAGTAGGTATGCCATGGCTTTTGTAATGGTTATAAATGGTTTTTACCGACATAACGCCTGGGTCTTTGTCGCCGGAAAAATCCTGCTCTGGCTGATTGTGTTTATACCAATCCAGAATACGGCCAACAAAAGGGGAAATTAAAGTGACCCCTGCATCGGCACAGGCTTTGGCTTGCGCCAGGCTAAAAATCAAGGTCAGATTGCAATGAATACCTAGCTTTTCCAGCCGGGCTGCGGCCTGAATACCTTGCCAGGTGGCCGCCAGTTTAATCAGCACTCTGTTTGAGTCGACCCCTGCTGCTCGGTAACGTTCAATAATACTCAAGGCCTTGGCCACGCTGGCTTCGGTATCAAAAGACAAACGGGCGTCAATTTCAGTCGAGACCCGACCCGGAATATGACGCAAAATTTCACAGCCAAAATTCACTGTCACTTGCTCACAGGCTGCGGCAATATCTTGTTCATTGCCTTTTAAAGCGCTATGTAATAAATGCTGATAATCCGCCTGCTGGCTGGCCTGTAAGATCAACGATGGGTTAGTGGTGGCCTCGGTCGGTTGAAGCTGCTGTATAGCGGCAATATCACCGCTGTCTGCCACTACCACCGTCATTTTGCTAAGTTGTTCGAGCTGATTCATACTCTTCCCTATTTTCCTATAGTCGTTGTAACACGCTGGCTTTGCTCTGGCCCTAAGTAACTGGGTTTCAGGCCGCCTGTATCAATGATGAGTTTTTGCAGCACTAAAGCTGGGTCTACCAGGTAAATTCGTAGTTTGTGTTCGCCAGGCTTATTCACTTTGATAGCAGTTTTGATCACCCGCACCCCATCCAACACTGCGTTATCCCACACAGTCGGGCTTTTATTTGCCAAGCTGTCTACAAGTTCAGGTTCAGCATTATTTAGCGACACAGCAAAGCGCAAACCACGGCCAGGCACCAGATCCAAAGTAGGGGCTATCACGCTATGTAAAGTGAATTCGCCAGTGGAATGGAAATACAGCGGGTATTCCAGATAAGGAGCTTTACGAATATCTTTGGTTTGATAATCCAGTTCAGTCATAGCGGCCATTGAGGCAACACCACGGCCATGGCCTGGGATCAGTTGCCACCAGCTTCGTGTGGTATTGCCCTGTACTTTTGCACTGGTGGCGTCCAGTGCTATATAACCGTCCGCTTCAACAAAACCTGAAGTCGGCTTTGTTTCAGGTTTCATGGCCGACACTTTAATTTTTGCGCCGCCCCAGCCAGTGCCCTGCACATGCACTTCACCGACATTCAAACCAGTTTTGACTTTGCTCCAATCGATCTTGACCTGAATAGTCTGTGCAACTTCAATCTGGCCTTTAGTCTGGCTTAGCTTAATCCAGTCGGCTGATGCTTTGGCACTAAATTCAAAAGGCAGGCTGCCTTTGTTAAAAACTTCAATGCTGCGCTCTGTTTGGCCGTGAGGGTAAAAAGGGTCCAGCTCTAACGGCTGACCTTTGTATTCGCTGATAGGCCATGAAAAAGCCGAACCTTCAGGTGCTACGCCCATATCTGCCACTGGCATAGGTTCTGCGACTGAAACCACTGGCATTAAGTTCGCAGGAGGGTTTCGCCAGTAAGTAAAACCAATATGAGGCTGCGACATCATATGGTTCCAGCGGCCATTGCCGAGGTTGTGATAAATAGTGGTCAGCTCGGCATCCTGTTTAAACCAATAACGCACCTGTTCAGCCCAATAAGTGGTCGTCACCCGGCCTTGTTCGCCATGCAGTTTATTCATCGCCACAGCGCGGTTTAATTCATACACCGCCTGACTGGCTTTGAGTGGATGCGATACCAACTGGATATAAGCATCCCTTTGTTCAGTCGGCAATTGACGGTACAGCTCGTCGGATTTTTTCACTAAAGCGGCAAGTTCGCTGCTGACCCTTTCTGCTTCCTGATAATGCAAAATGCTGTAGGTATGAGGTTCCACAGCTTCGGGTTTACGGCGGCCGTTATGTGTGGTGTAGCCCTGGATCAGTTCAGCTACGGTCGCAGCATGTTGTTCACTGAATTGTTGCGTGGCCCAACTGACGGCAAATTGCTCTAAATTATCGGCTTTAAAAGCAGGTGGGTTCCAGGCCATACGCAGGAAAAAGTCGATCGGAAATTCCATCGGCTTTAAATCACCCACATTGACTATCCAGATACGATCAGCCTGAAACTGCCAGGCTAAATTCATTTGCTCCCAGATTTTTGCCATAGGCACTGTATTGATCCAACGATAGGAGCGGGGGCTGCCGACATAATCAAAGTGATAATACACACCAGCGCCACCGGCACGGCCGCGTTCTTCCGCTGTAGGCAGACGGCGGATATTGCCGTAGTTATCATCAGCCCAAAGCAAAGTGACATCGTCCGGCACTCTCATACCGCGTTCGTAAAAGCCTTGCACTTCTTTGTACAAAGCCCAGACTTGTGGCACTTCAGTCACAGGCTTGTCTTTGAAGGTTTCTGTCAGGATCTGGCGCTGATCCGCCACAATTTGTTCCAGCAGACCGATGTTTTCGCCTTCGCTCATCGGCTCATCTTCCTGGCCACGCATGCCGAGGGTATAGATGCTCTCCAGGTTTTTATGCCGTTCTGCGCCTTCTTGCCAGAACTTATAGATATTGTCGCGGTTGCTGGAGTACTCCCATGGTCCTTTGCCGTATCTGTTCCACTCTTTGTCAGCGCGCATCATAGGTTCGTGGTGGCTGTTGCTCATCACTATGCCCATTTCATCAGCCAGAATAGCGTTTTGCGGATCGTCATCGGCAAAGGCGTTATTCCACATGGCAGGCCAAAGGAAATTCGACTTGAGCCGCAGCAACAGCTCAAACACATGCTGATAAAACTGGCTGTTGTAGCCGCCAAATTTTTCGCTGGTCCAATTGGTTAAGGCTGGGTGTTCGTCATTTAAAAAGATGCCACGGTATTTTACTTTGGGCGCATCCGTCAGGTGGGTGCCTGCTTTGATATACAGCTCTGCCTGCTTTTTCACCGGCACATCGGCCCACCAACTCCAGGGCGATACCCCTATGGTTTCGGCCAGATCATAAACGCCAAAAATAGCACCGCGTTTATCGCTACCAGCAATCACCAAAGCCTGTTCTACGCCCGGCAGAGGTTGTTCAATCACCTGAATAAGATATGCTTCCCAGCGGCCTTGGATGCTACTTACATCCAACTTTCCTGCTGCAATCAGTTGATCTAAAAGCTGATTGTTACCCAGACTGCCGATAATCAGCAATTGTTTGGCATCTGTTTTTGAGCTGATGCTTAAGCTTTTGCCGCTGACTTTTTGAATATCCTGTTGCAAGCTTTGTACGGCACGCTTTAAGCCTTTATGGTCTTTATCATCCAGCTGAATGTGGGCCACAGAACTTTTGCCAACCAAAGCAAAGTCGGCTTTGGTTGGCTGTTGTGCCAGATAATCTCCGGGTAAAGCCTGAACGATAAAGCTGCTGAGAAATAAGCTGAACAAGAAGAGTTGTTTCATGGCGCTACCTCTTTGTCCTGTCGTGCATGCACACCCAAGGTGGTGCCGACAAAACCACCTGCAACTTGAGTGCTTAGTATTTTGGCATCCTGAACTTCGCCCAATTGCTGCCAGTCGCCA
Organism: Rheinheimera sp. 1928-s; assembly: GCF_029269265.1. Taxonomy (GTDB): domain Bacteria; phylum Pseudomonadota; class Gammaproteobacteria; order Enterobacterales; family Alteromonadaceae; genus Pararheinheimera. The sequence continues at coordinate 304,652 of NZ_JARIXP010000003.1, read as the reverse complement.
TTTTTATCTGCGTAATAAAAACTGATTTCTGCGGCATTGCCCTGAATTTTTAATCGCAGCTCTGTGGTATTGGCCGCTAAGTGTTGGCTGGTTATCAGTGTTGGTTTGCCGCCTTTAGCTTGTTCAAGAAATACTGTGGGCTTACCGCCTTCAGTTTTTATGCCCAGATAGTAATGATATTGCTCGTTCTGAAACGCCACCAAACCAGCTGAAATATTGCCTTTTGGCACCACCAGGCTGGTGCTGGTTTCAAAACTGGTATGTTGCTGGCGACGACCCATAAAAGCAGGTTGCGATAAAGAATCCATGCCCACAGTTTTGGCTTTAAGTTGCAGGTTCTGTCCATCTAAAGTTATCCAGCTTTGATCAAACTCACGTAGCAGGTTCCAGTCGAGCTTTAAGCTTTGACCATCAAATTCGTCACGCCATTTGAAATTGCCGGTTTGTGTCAGACCCCCGGTGCTGCTGATTAAGCCTGTTGGGGCTGGAAGCTGGTAAGGAATTTCTTGTCCTTTAGGCAGAATAGTTGGCCATTCGTCTTTCCAACTGACCGGCAGTAAAAAGGTTTCACGTCCCGTATTGTAAAAACGTTGGTCGTAAGCCCGGGTAGCGAGAAACACGGCCCACCACTGGCCATCAGGTAACTGCACAAAATCAGCATGACCAGCTGTGGTAATAGGGTTGGCTCTGTCGGCTGGCAAGTCACGTTGCGTCAGAATAGGGTTGCTGTCGTCAGGTACAAAAGGCTCATTCAGGTTGCGGGTTCTGAATACCACGGCCGAATGCTGATCGGCTGTGCCGCCCTCAGCACAGACCAGATAATACCAGCCGTTATGTTTGTAAATATGCGGGGCTTCTATCCAAATCGGCTGAGTACTTAAATCAACACCCCCATTGACCAGCAGTTTTTTGGAGTCCGGCAGCACGGCTTTTTTCACCGGATCGTACTGCCACATCCAAATCGCCCTGTGGCCTTCATACAAAGCTTCGCCCGGCGCTTCACCGTTATGGCTGATATAGACCTTGCCATCATCATCAAAAAAGATATCCGGGTCTATGCCTTCTACTTCCGGCAACCAGATCGGATCAGACCATGGCCCGGCCGGGTCTGTGGCGGTCAGAATAAAGTTACCGCCTTTATCCACTACCGTGGTGATCAGGTAAAAAGTACCATCGTGATACCGAATAGTAGGGGCAAAAATGCCACGGGACACCTGCATACCCGCCATATCCACTTGTGAGGCTCGGCTTAAGGCATGGCCTATCAGTTGCCAGTTCACCAAGTCGGTGCTGTGTAAAATCGGCAAGCCCGGTGTATAGGAAAAAGACGACATCACCATGTAATAGTCATCACCACGGCGGGTAATGCTGGGATCAGGAAAAAAGCCTGCCACTACAGGGTTTTGGTAGGATCCTTTAGCTAAAGGTTCAGCAAAAACTGCGTCCTGGCCCTGATAATCAAACCAATGAAAAGTGGCTGCTGTATCCGCTTCATTAGTTGGTTTTTCAGGTTGGCATCCGCTTAGCAACAGGCTGAAACCCAGCATCACACAAGCATAGGTAGTTTTCATTTTTATCCATTCCTTTGACAATTGGAGTCAGGGTTGAACAGAAAAATACCATGATCATCAATGGCTTCGGATTTATGAAAATACGTCAGCTTTGTGCGTTTTTTAGGAGGGGAGGATTTAAAAACGAGACGGGCGCGGATAAACCGCGCCCGTACAATTTACTGCACTGGTTCAGTTATTCACCGCCAGATGACTCATCAGTTCTCCGCGGGTTTCACGGTATTCTTTTGGCGTTTGGCAGAAATGGCGTTTAAATACCGCATACATATATTGCAATGAAGGGTAGCCGCAAATATTGGCAATTTCTATCGGGTTTACCTGAGTATCCACCAGCATTTTGCAGGCTTTCACCAGTTTCTGATTATGCAATTCGGTATGAATGGAATGACCGCGCTCCGCTCTGAAACGTTGCTCCAGATTGGATCTGGATATGCCGACAAAATCTGTGACTTGTTCTACTTTGGCACCACGGGTGGCGTTGCGGCGGATATAGTGCATGGCCTGAATCACATAAGGGTCACGCAGGGCTTTAAAATCGGTAGACTGGCGTGATGCCACACCGACAGGCGGTACCAGAATACGTTTATGGCCTACTTCAATATTGTTCAATTGAGTGTGCAGCAGCTTGGCGGCTTTGTAGCCCATTTCAAAGCAACCTTGAGTCACTGAGCTTAAACTGATGCGGTTCAGAAAGCGGGCTATGTCGTCGTCATCTATGCCAATGATGGAAACGTTGTCTGGCACCACTATGCCAAGATGCTCACAGGCTTGTAGCAGGTGGCGGGCGCGGGAGTCGGTGACGGCAATAATGCCAATAGGTTTGGGTAAGCTTTCCAGCCAGTCTGTTAAACGGTTCATGGCGTATTGCCAGGTTTCAGGTCTGGTGCAATGGCCCTGATAAATCTGACAGTCGTAGCCATCCTGAGCCGTTAATTTTTTCACCGCGTTTTCGCGCTCACTGGCCCAGCGGTGATGTTCATCTGTTGGCACACTATAAAACGCAAAACGGTCTAAGCCTTTGCGTTTCAGATGCTCATAAGCTGCATGCACCAGAGCATAGTTGTCGGTAGCGACATAAGGCACTGCAGGATAATCTGCTGCTTTGCTATAAGAGCCACCTACTCCAACTATAGGTTTGGTTGAACCTGCCAGAGCACGTTGAATATTCATATCGTCGAAGTCGGCAATAATACCGTCGCCACCCCATTCATGAATATGTTCGAGACGACAGAGGAAATCTTCCTCCAGATACACGTCCCAGTCGACTTTAGATGATTGCAGGTAATGACCTATGCCTTCGATCACTTGCCTGTCGAATACCTTATTGGCATTAAACAAAAGTGTAATGCTGTGTTTAGCTTTAAACATTTATCTTGTCCCCGTCCTGTCGTTATACCCTTCGTCCTTGAAGCCACAGCGTTGTTGACTGCGCTGTTCACTCTGGTCACATAGCACAACTATGCTCCTGGAGTCTCGTGCGCCTGTCGCCTGCTGCAATTCCAATTACTTTGGGTATTTGTAGTTATCTTTTTTATTTTTTCTAATTAAGCGGGTTAAATATTAGCCAGTCAGGCTTTTTTGGCAAACTATAAAACAGAATTCAGCAGTTAATTATGAATTTTCGTAATTGCTGGCAAGCATTCCCTCGCCAAGTATTAGCTCACCAAAAGTCAGAACAGATTGCAGAATATGTACATAGGCATAGATTTAGGCACTTCGGGCATCAAGGTGATTTTGCTGGGCGAGAACGGCAAAGTCATAGACAGCGCTAGTGCCGAGCTGTTAGTCAGCAGGCCGCAGCCCTTATGGTCGGAGCAAAACCCAGAGCATTGGTGGCTTGGACTAGAGTCTTGTATGGACCAATTAAGTCAGCGTCAGTCCTTATCTTCGGTCAAAGCTATAGGCTTGGCGGGTCAGATGCATGGCGCTACGTTGCTGGACGATCAGAACCAGATCATTCGCCCTGCTATTTTATGGAACGATGGCCGCTCTTTTGAGCAATGCCAGCAATTGGAAGTGAAAGTGGCGGATTTGCCACAGATCACAGGCAATCTGGCGATGCCGGGTTTTACTGCTCCTAAATTACTTTGGTTACGCCAACAAGAACCACAAGCTTTTGCTAAGGTAGCCAAAGTATTGCTGCCAAAAGATTATTTACGTTTTTGTTTAAGTGGCGACTTTGCTTCTGATATGTCGGATTCTGCCGGTACTTTATGGCTGGATGTGGCTAAACGTGACTGGAACGACGAACTGTTATGCGCTTGCGGTTTAAGCCGTGATCAGATGCCAAAACTCTATGAGGGCAATCAAATCACCGGCAGCTTATTACCAGAACTGGCAAAACGCTGGGGCTTAGCCGCTGTGCCTTTGATTGCAGGCGGTGGTGATAATGCAGCTGGTGCTGTGGGCGCTGGCATAGTGCGCTCGGGTCAGGCCATGTTATCCCTTGGTACTTCGGGGGTGTATTTTGCCGTTAGTGATGGCTTTCTGACGAACCCGAAATCCGCTGTACATAGCTTTTGTCATGCCTTGCCGAATACCTGGCATTTGATGTCTGTCACCTTAAGTGCTGCCAGTTGTTTGCAATGGTACGCCGAGCACTTAGTGAAAACCCCTGTTGCTACTTTGCTGGCCGATTTGGAACAAGGGCCAGGCGATCTTGAAGATATGCCGCTGTTTTTACCTTACCTGTCGGGTGAGCGCACGCCGCATAACAACCCCAATGCCAAAGGCGTCTGGTTTGGTCTGAACTACAACACAGACCAAAAAGCTCTGACGTATTCAGTGCTTGAAGGTGTCAGTTTTGCCTTGTTTCAGGGCGCAGAAGCGCTGCATGCCAGCGGCCTGATGCCCACCGAAATTAACCTTATAGGTGGTGGTGCCAGAAGCTCTTATTGGCGGCAGTTGTTGGCTGATGTAATGAACCAACCACTGACCTTCAGAGAAGGCGGTGAAGTAGGGCCAGCTTTAGGTGCTGCCCGTCTTGCCAGGTTAGCTATGGAACCCGACACAGCGCTGGACGTACTTTGTCCGCCGCCACCAGTGGTCAGCCAGCATAAACCGGATGCCAAACGTCACGCTGCTTTGGCGAAACGCTACAGCAAGTTTAAGGCTTTGTATAAGTCGTTGGCTGAGCATTTTTAGATAACAACTTAAAAGCACAAGGTTGCTCTGAAAAAACATAATTGTGAACCGGGCTTGCAATGCTCACCATTAGCAGCATTGGAATTGATGTAACACAGGAGAGCAAAATGGCTCAGTATTTCGATCAGATTAACAAAATTGCCTATGAAGGTGCCGACAGCACCAACCCTTTAGCTTTTAAACATTACAACGCCAATGAGAAGATCCTGGGCAAAACCATGGCAGAACATCTGCGTATGGCCGCTTGCTACTGGCACAACTTCTGCTGGAATGGTCAGGATGTATTTGGTCAGGGTACTTTTGGTCGCCCATGGTTAGAAGCTGGTGACGCTATGGCGCAAGCCAAAGCCAAAGCCGACGTCGCTTTTGAATTCTTCAGCAAGCTGAGCATTCCTTATTACTGCTTCCATGACATAGACGTGGCGCCTGAAGGCAACAGCATTAAAGAATACATCAACAACTTCGCTGCTATGGTGGATGTGCTTGAGCAAAAGCAAGCTGAAACCGGTGTGAAGCTGTTGTGGGGCACAGCCAATTTATTCAGTAACCCACGTTACGCTGCAGGTGCTGCCACCAACCCAAATCCGGAAATTTTCAGCTACGGCGCCACTCAGGTTTTCCATGCAATGAACGCCACTCAGCGTTTAGGTGGAGAAAACTACGTACTGTGGGGCGGTCGTGAAGGGTACGAAACTCTGCTGAATACCAACCTGCGTCAGGAACGTGAGCAACTGGGCCGCTTTATGCAAATGGTAGTTGAGCACAAGCATAAAATCGGTTTCAAAGGCACTTTACTGATCGAACCTAAGCCACAGGAACCAACCAAGCACCAGTACGATTACGACTCCGCTACTGTCTATGGTTTCCTGAAGCAATTTGGTCTGGAAAAAGAATTCGCCGTTAATATCGAAGCCAACCACGCGACTTTGGCTGGTCATTCCTTCCATCATGAAGTGGCTACTGCTATTTCTCTGGATATTTTTGGCAGCATTGACGCCAACCGTGGCGATGCGCAAAACGGCTGGGATACAGACCAATTCCCGAACAGCGTAGAAGAGCTGAGCCTGGTGATGTACGAAATTCTGAAAGCTGGTGGCTTCAAAACCGGTGGCTTTAACTTTGACGCCAAACTGCGCCGTCAGAGTATGGACCGCGCCGATCTGTTCCATGGTCATATTGGTGGTATGGATCATCTGGCTATGGCACTGAAACGTGCTGCAGTTCTGGTTGAAAAAGACTTCTTAGGTAAGGCAGTCGCAGAGCGTTATGCCGGCTGGAATGGCTCTTTAGGTAAAGCCATTCAGAGCAGCGAACATTCACTGCAAACTCTGGCTGCTATGGTTGAACGCGAACAGTTAAGCCCGAAAGCCGTCAGCGGCCGTCAGGAATTGCTGGAAAACCAGGTGAATTTAGTGTTGTTCAGATAGGCCTCCCGAACCCTGTCGTAGCCCGGCTTGCCGGGTATTTTATCCGGGCGCAGGAAAGATACTGCGCCCTATTTTCTTTCTTGTCACTGCTTGACCTCCTATCTGCTGAAATTCCGTTAAAAGCGTTTCGCCTTTGGCGAGATACTTTCTTTTGCTTCGCCAAAAGAAAGCTATCCAAAGAAAAGGCGACCCCAGGTCGCAGCGAAAGCCCGGCCCAAAATCGTGCGTCCAAGGCGGCTGGGTAACTCGCTCGTCGCTACCGCTCCTCACTCAAACACTCCCAGCCTTAAAACCTTGGCCACCCAATTTTGTCCGGCTCGCGCCCCAACGGGGATTTGGTGGCAGTAGTTGGAATTGATTTTTCTACGATCCACAATAAAGAGCAAAAACGTGTGGAGCGTTTGGGGTCAGGTCTAATGTGATGACCCCATTTTTTTGCTAAGTTCGTAATCACCAAAGAATGTTAGATTGTATAGAATTAAATTTCAGGGTAACGAGCATGTTTCAAATCAGAGAAGTAACAAAGTCGCTAAAAGCGTTTGGCTATAAAAAAATAAATGCTAAATACGGCGTCGCGGTTTTTGTTAAAGAAAGCGAAAAGGCTTTCTCTCAGGCAGTCTTGGTGCATTCACCGAACCCGAAATCTAAAATGCCAGAATTTGAAGTGGGCGTGATTCATGTCCCTCTTGCAAATTTGATTATTGATATTGAAGAAGCGCAATTTATAGGTCTGTATTTCATTAACTACGGCTGGTCTGTGACCAAGTGGTTGCAGAGAAATAATATCCCATATTCTGTTGAGAATTATGTAACGCAAAGTATTCACTTGAGTGAGCTTATTACCGAGCAATTTGATGCTGTCGTTAAGGAAGCTTTATCTGCAATAAAAGGTTTCAGGCAAAACAGATTTTTTGAACAGGACTTCAAACGGAAATATGGTTCATTTGAAGCTTATCATGGGCTCGCGCTAAGTATTATGAAAGAAGGATACTTAGATCCTGCAATTCAGCAAAAAGCATTTAATTCTGTAGCAGCAGATCCTGCAGAATATAAGCAGTTAGAGTTTAAATTGGGGTTGATTCAACGTTATCTTGAGCGAACCACAAGCAAAGGGGCAAATCTTTCCCTGTGCCCCTGAGTTTGTCAGCCAGTTAGCTTTTTGTTATTTTTTGGTCTTGTCAGCGCTCTGCGCAAGTTCTATCAATTGTGGCACCACTTCTTTTGGCTGGTTTTTCCGGTCAAATAATAAGGGGTAGTCTGTTCTGCCTTTCATTGGCCAATCGTTGCGCCAGGTTTGGTTGTCGTTCACGCCCCATAAAGTGACCCGTTGGACGATGTCGCTGTGGCGTAAAAACAGTTCAAATAACTGCAGGTACTTGTTTGAGAGCTGGTCGCTGACTGCCTTAGACAAGCCAGCGGCGTAAGGGTTAAATTCCTGCTTTAACTTCATATTTAATGAGATGTCAGCGCCTATGTTTTCTGGATCAGGAAATGGCAGCACTGAGATATCTAATTCGGTAATCATCACAGGTAGCCCTGTTTTGCCAAAAGCGACTATCGAGTCTTCCACTTGCTGCAGCTCCGGGTAATCCAGGCTGTAATGGCCTTGCTCACCAATGCCGTGTATAGGCACATTTTTCGCTTTTAAAGCGGCAACCAGTTTTAATACGCCGTCACGTTTTTCAGGTTTAAATAAATTGAAGTCGTTGTAATAAAGTTCCGCTTTAGGGTCGGCCTGATGCGCCAGTTCAAAGACTGTGGCTATATAGTCTTCGCCTAAGGCTTTATACCAGTTGGATTGGCGCAAAGTGCCGTCTTCGTTTAATGCTTCGTTCACCGCATCCCAGCCCTGAATACGGCCTTTGTAGCGGCCCATCACGGCGTTGATATGGTTTTTCAGTCTGGATAACACCAGCTCTTTTGAGGCGGGTTGGCCTTTGGCGTCCTGAAATACCCAGGCTGGCGTTTGTTCATGCCATAACAATACATGGCCTATCACTTTGATGTTATTGGCTTCGGCGAACTCAATCATGGCGTCGGCGGCGGCAAAGTTGAACTGACCTTCTACAGGTTCAATGGCTTCCCATTTCATCACGTTTTCGGCCGTTAAAACATTAAACTGCTGTTTTACCAGATCCAGAGTACCAGGCTCCTGATCCCGTATTTGGCGTTCACTTAATGCAGTTCCGATACTGAAATAAGGGCTGTAGGCTTGCTGTAGAGAGGTGCTTTGGTTTTCTGCCAGCACACTGCCCGCAAGAAGGGTGCTGAACAACATAAAACAAAGTGAGGTAGATCGCATTTGATGACTCCGATAAGTAAATTAAAAATCAATACAACTGCAGCTGTTAACCTGCTTTTTCTAACTGATAGCGGATCCGAGCCTTAAAAGGTTGGCCGGGGCTGGTAAAGTGAAATGGAAAACCTTTTTGATTCGGTGAGTCCGGGAAAAACTGCGGTTCGAGGCAAATGCCTTGTCGTGATTTGAATGGCCCGCTTAAGTGATCCCCTGTATACACCTGCAAGCCCGGATAGTCAGAACTTACTTTCAAGCGCAACAAACCGTCCGGACTGATTAATTCAGCTGCGGGCTGATGCAAATTGCCGTTCACGACAAAATTATGGTCCAATCGAATGCTATTCAGTGTTTTGGCGCAGCTGAAATCCATAGCGCTACCCTGCACTTTGGGCAGCTGTCCGGTAGGAATGCTCTGCGCATCTACTACAGCGTAATGAGCTGCATGCAGGCAAAGTTGGTGTTGGTTTATGCTTGCCTTGTCTGCGGACAAATTAAAGTATGGATGCAGCGTGGGGCCAACAAGAGTAGTGACATCACTGCTGGCCTCCAGCAAAACATCTAAAATGCTTTGGTCTGATAATTGATAAGTGATGCGAAAAGACACTGGGCCCGGGTAGCCCCCTTGACCATCCGCCATTTCGCAGCCAAGAACCAGTTTGGAAGTTTGTTGCTCCACTACATGCCAGTTCATTTGATGCAAACCTGAGGAGCCACCGTGCAACTGATTTTGACCTTCGTTTTGCTCCAACTGGTAAAGCCGCTGACCTATCATCAAGCGGCCTTTACTGATTCTATTGGCATAAGGCCCAACCAAAGAGCCCAGATAAAAACAGTCCTGGCCATAATCCTCGGGTTGTGGATAACACAGCAATAGTTCGCGGTTGCTATTGCCCAACGCGGTAGACCAGCGCTGCATAGCAGCACCTCTTTCAAGTATGCTCAACTGGTCGCCAGCTTTATTGGTCAAATGAAAGACATTCATAAACTCGCTCTCTTTTTTAACGCTGGGTTTAACCTTGCATATCTTCCAATTCCGTTCCCTTGGTCTCATGCACCATCCTGATCACAAAAACGATCGAGAGCGCGGCGCCTAGTGTGTAAAGACCATAAGTTCCGGCCAGACCAATACCTGCCAGCAGTAAAGGGAAGGTCATCGTAATCAGGAAGTTACAGCTCCACTGTGCTAAGCCGCTAACTGCAAGGCCTAAACCTCGAATTTGGTTCGGGAACATTTCGCCCAACATCACCCACATCACAGGGCCCCAGGACAAGTTGAAAAAGAACACATAAGCGTTGGCACTGATCAGCGCTACTTTGCCCCAGTCACCTAACAGCAAATTGCCGCTCTCATCCTGGCCCGCATTGGCAAAACAAAGCACCATCAAACCCAGAGTGACAGCCATGCCTATTGAGCCCCATTTCAACAGAGGTTTACGGCCCACTTTGTCGATAATCAGCAAGGTAATGACACAAGCAGCTATGCTTAAACCGCCGCTAATGACGTTAATCAACAAGGCATCGGATTCAGAAAAACCGACCGCTTGCCACAATACGGCACCGTAATAAAACACCACGTTAATGCCCACCAGTTGCTGAAAGCTGGCAAGGCCAATACCTACCCAAACAATTTTGCGTACTTTACCTGTTTGGTTACTTACTAAATCAGCTAGTCGGGGTTGATGGTCAGCTGTTAAGGATTGCTGAATTTCAGCGAGTTTACGTGTCGCGGCATCGCTGCCATACAAACGGGTCAGTACTGCCGCTGCAGCTTCGTTGCTGCCTTTTAGCACCAAAAAACGTGGGCTTTCAGGAATAAAAAACAGCATAATTAAAAAGAGTACGGCAGGGACAAGTTCGATCCAGAACATCCAGCGCCAGGCGGCGAAGTCCAGCCATAAGGCAGAAGTAGAAGCTCCGGCCACTTCGGCCAGCAGGTAATTGCTGACAAAAGCCATAAAAAGACCAAAGATAATAGCGATTTGCTGCAAAGTAGTGAGCATGCCTCTGTAACGGGCTGGTGCTACCTCACAAATATAAGCCGGGGTAATGACCGAGGCTGCGCCTACGGCCAATCCACCTAAAATACGGTAAATCACAAACTCGAAAGAACCTTCGGCAATACCAGAACCCCAGGCACTGACAATAAAAAACACAGCCGCAAGCAACAATATAGTTTTACGGCCGCTGATATCTGCCAATCGCCCGGCAAAAAATGCACCTACAGCACAGCCCAGCAGCATACTGGCGACATTAAAGCCTGTGCCCACACTCTCTGAGTTAAAGGCTTGTCGAAGGCCATCGACTGTGCCGTTGATCACCCCGCTGTCAAAACCAAATAAAAAGCCGCCTATGGTGGCGACTAAGCTGATAAACAAAATAAAGACCTTGTTGTCTTCTGAAACGGCTGGCTGGTTGCTGTGCTGCAAAATAATAACTCCTGTCGGTGAGCGCATAGACTTAGCGCATAGCCTGAGCATAAGTTCTGTTTGACTGAAATACAGCCAGCTTGTTAAAAATCATAATTCTTTCAGTACATTCCGTTAGTCCGCTTTGGCAACTGTCGATGTATGTTAAGGTCAGAAAAAACAGCAACACTGGCTTGCCCGCAGCTCTTGCAGCAGTGGCAACAGAACAACTATAAAAAGAACAGCCTGCTTTAAGCGGGCATGAAACTGCAACAGGCGAATTGATATGCAAACAGAAGTACAAAAATTATCGGTGACCGAAAAAATCGGTTATAGCCTCGGGGATTTGGCGGCCAATCTTATTTTTCAAACCCTGATGACCTTCCTGGCTTTTTTCTACACAGATGTTTACCAAATACCTGCAGGGGCAGCCGCCACTATCATTTTTATTGGTGGTTTAATTGGTGCTTGTTTTAACCCCATTATGGGCATTATCGCCGACCGCACTCAAACCCGCTGGGGCAAGTTCAGACCCTGGATCCTCTGGACCTCCATCCCTTTTGGTGTGATAGCGCTGTTAGCTTTCAGTACGCCGGATTTCAGCCCGGAAGGAAAAATTGCCTATGCTTTTATTACTTATGTAGTGCTGGTGCTGGTGTACTCTGCGAATAACCTGCCGTATTCAGCCTTAAGTGGTGTATTGACCGGCAATATGGCCGACCGAAACAGTTTGTCGGCTTACCGTTTTGTTGCAGTGATGGTGGCGCAGTTTATTATTCAGGCCTTGTTGTTACCGCTGGTGCTGATTCTGGGCGATGGCGATAAAGCGGTCGGTTTTGAAAACACCATGACGTTATTTGCCTGTGTCGGCATCGTGTTTTTCCTTATTACTTTTATCACCACCAAAGAGCGGGTGTTGACCTGCAGCGCGCAAAGCTCAACTATTCGTCAGGACATTGGCGACCTGCTGAAAAACCGGCCCTGGGTCATTATGCTGGTGCTGACCGTGCTGGTGTTTATTACCCTGGCGCTGAAAGGCGGCATGTATATTTTTTACTTCGAGAATTATTTAAGCGAACAGCATGTCGCTGTATTTCTTGAAGATATTGGCTTTAACGCTTTTATTGCCGGTTTAAACGCTATGCTGACTGGTATGGGGCTGACTGAATTCCTCTGGCCTAAAGATGCGGCGACTTCAGGTTTTAGTTTATTTAATGCCGGTGGCATTATCTGCATGATTTTAGGCATAGGTTTTTCTAAACCTTTGGCTGATCGTTTTGGCAAACGCGATGTGTTTGCTGTAGCGCTTTTTATCTCCACTTTATTTGTCATGGCGTTTTATCTGTTCCCGTCCGATGCCATAGGTCTGGTGTTTTCCTCACAACTTTTACATGGCTTTTTCTACGGCATCACCATTCCATTGCTGTGGGCCATGATTGCTGATGTAGCGGATTATTCCGAATGGAAAAACCATCGTCGCGCGACCGCTATTATTTTCTCTGCGATGATTTTTGGTCTGAAACTGGGCCTGAGTATAGGTGGTGCTTTGGTGGCTGGTATTCTGGCTCACTTTGGCTACGACGCACAGTTGGCCGCTCAGGCACCTGACACTATTAACGGCATTAAATTATCGGTCAGTCTGTTTGCCTCAATACCTTTCCTGTTGGGTGTGGCCTGCGTTTGCCTTTATGAAATTAACAAACACAAAGAAAACCAGATTGAGCAGGAGCTGAATGAACGTCGCGCTGCTGCTGGTTTAGCACAAGCGGAGTAAGTTTTATGTCTGAAGATTTGCAAGTTCAGGATTTGAAAGCGCTGAAAACCAAAGCTATTTCGCAGCCCTTAGTGGAACACATTTATACGGCCGACCCTTCGGCTCACGTGTTTGACGGTCGCATCTACATTTATCCGTCGCACGATATTGAGGCTGGTATTCCCTTTAACGATAACGGCGATCACTTTGGTATGCAGGATTACCATGTGTTGTCGCTGGATAGCCCTGAAAGCCCAGCTGTGGATCATGGTGTGGCTTTGCATATCAAAGACGTGCCATGGGCTGAACGTCAGATGTGGGCACCGGATGCAGCCAGAAAAGATGGTACCTATTACTTTTATTTTCCGGCAAAAAGACCGGACGGTATTTTTCAGATTGGTGTAGCTGTAGCGGATTCTCCTGTTGGGCCTTTTAAAGCTCAGCCAAAAGCTATTGAAGGTAGTTATTCAATAGACCCAGCGGTATTTGAAGACGATGACGGCAGTTTTTATATGTATTTTGGCGGTATCTGGGGTGGGCAGTTACAAAACTACCGTAACAATGAGTACAAGGCTGACAATGCAGAACCTGCTGCCGCTGAACCGGCATTAGGGCCAAAAGTAGCAAAGTTACGTGACGATATGCTGGAGTTTGCTGAAGCGCCACGTGAAGTACTGATTTTGGATGAACAAGGCCAGGTACTGTTGGCAGGTGATACAGACCGACGCTTTTTTGAAGCCTCCTGGTTGCATAAATATCAGGGCAAATACTACTTCTCTTATTCCACAGGCGACACTCACTTTTTATGTTATGCCACAGGCGATAACCCGTACGGACCTTTTACCTATCAGGGCCGGATTTTAGAGCCTGTAGTCGGCTGGACCACTCACCATTCCATCTGTGAGTTTGAAGGCAAATGGTATCTGTTTTACCACGACTCTATTTTGTCCGAAGGGGTCACTCATTTACGTTCAGTCAAAATGGCGGAAATTCAGTATGACGCTGACGGCAAAATCCAGACCTTAAAGCCCTACCGGGATTAATCAGGTATTTCACAGGAGGCTCTAGTGGGCAAACAACTTCTCTCTGCGGTGCTGGGTTTAGGAGTCGCTTTTGCGGCTTCGGCTCAGCAGCCTTATCAAAATGCCAGTTTGCCAACAGAGCAGCGGGTGGATGATTTATTGTCCCGCATGACGCTGGAAGAAAAAGTCGCGCAGCTGCAAACCGTCTGGCAAAAACGCCGTACTCTGGAAGATAAAGAGCTGCGGTTTTTGCCGGAAAAAGCCAAAGAATTGATACCGCTGGGTATTGGTCATATAGGCCGCCCTAGTGAATTTAAAACCCCACAACAAACCGCTGAATTTAATAATGCCTTACAGCGCTGGTTAAAGGAAAACACCCGTTTGGGCATTCCGGCCATGATGCATGAAGAAGCTTTGCATGGCTATGCCGCTTTTGATGCCACCAGTTTTCCACAAGCCATTGCACTGGCCAGCAGCTGGTCGCCACAAGATATGCATGATGTCTATGCCTTGTCTGCCCGTGAAATGCGCGCGACGGGTTCGCACTGGGCTTTAACTCCTATTCTGGATATAGCCCGCGACCCACGTTGGGGCCGGATAGAAGAAACCATGGGCGAAGACCCTTATCTGATGTCAGCCATGGGTGTGGCAGCAGTGGAAGGTTTTCAGGGCAAAACCGGTAAAACAGGCCCCTTTGCTGCAGATAAAGTAGTAGCCACCTTAAAGCATCTGACAGGTCATGGTCAGCCAGCCGCTGGGGTCAATATAGCGCCGGCTTTTATCGGTGAGCGTGAACTGCATGAAGTGTTTTTACCGCCTTTTGAAGCGGCGGTAAAACTGGCGCATGCCAGCAGTATTATGGCGTCCTACAATGAAATTGACGGTATTCCTTCTCATGTGAATAAGCCTTTGCTGGAAGATGTGGTGCGCAAGCAATGGGGCTTTAATGGCGTGATTGTCAGCGACTACTTTGCCATTGAAGAGCTCAATACCAGACATAGTTTGTATGAAAGCGAAGCCGCAGCAGCCAAAGCAGCTTTGTTGGCCGGGGTAGATATGGAAACTCCGGATCCAAAAACCTTTCCGCATTTAACTGGCCTGGTCCAATCCGGTCAGTTGGATGAAGCGGCAATAGACAAAGCAGTGCGGCGGGTATTGGCGCTGAAATTCCGTTTAGGTTTGTTTGAACAACCTTATGTGGACGCCAGCAAAGCCAATGGCATAGTAGGCGCAGACTCAGATCGTGTTTTTGCCTGTCAGGTGGCAGAAAAATCTATGGTGCTGTTGAAAAACGACGGTACTTTGCCGCTAAAAGCCGACAAGATCAAACAACTGGCCGTTATCGGCCCTCATGCCGATGAAGTATTGTTAGGGGGCTACAGCAGTATTCCGCGCCAGACTGTCAGTATTGTCGATGGCTTAAAGCAGAAGTTGCAGGGCAAAGCCAAAGTGGAATTCGCCCCAGGTACCAAACTCACTAAAGCCTTAACCCAAACCCCAGCCAAACAGGCTGCTTTTGTCACCAGCGATATTGCCGAACGCAGCAAAGCAGCTGGCACTTATTCGATGCAGCGCTGGAATTATGACGATATTCGTTTAGCGGATGAGGCCGATCGCAAAGGTTTGCTGGAGCAAGCTGTGGCTTTAGCAAAAAACTCTGATGCTGTGGTGTTGGTGTTAGGTGAAAATGAAGGCTTGTCACGTGAAGCCTGGGCTGACACCCATTTAGGCGACAGAACCAGTTTAGATTTGGTTGGCAATCAACTGGAGTTAGCCAAAGCTATTCTGGCGACAGGTAAACCGCTGGTGCTGGTGTTGACCAATGGCCGGCCTTTGGCTTTGGGTGAGTTGGCAGAGTCTATGCCCGCTATTATTGAGGCCTGGTATTTGGGACAGGAAACCGGCTCGGCCTTGGCGAATGTTTTGTTTGGCGATGTAAGCCCTTCCGGTAAATTGCCTCTGACCTTTCCTCGTAGTGCTGGCCATGTGCCGAGTTACTACAACCACAAAGTTTCTGCCAAGCGGGGTTACCTGTTTGACGATATCAGCCCTCTTTACGCTTTTGGTCATGGCCTGAGTTACAGCAGTTTTGATTACAGCGCGCTGAAGATTGATGACAGCAATGCCAAAGCCAATGGGGAAGTCACAGTTCGTATGAGCATTCGCAACAGCGGTCAATTTGATGCCACTGAAGTGGTGCAGCTGTATATCCAGGACCCTGTTGCCAGCGTCACACGGCCAATAAAGCAGCTGAAAGGTTTTCAGCGGGTGCCGCTAAAACCAGGTCAACAGGCTCATATTGAATTTATGTTGCCTGTGAACCTGTTCGCGTTTTTTGATCAACAAATGAACTGGGTGGTCGAACCCGGCGAAATTAAATTGATGATTGGCAGCTCTTCAGCAGATATCCGGCTGAATGGCAGTTTTACCATCAAAGGTGACATAACAGAGGTCAGCGCTACTAAGGCTTATTTAAGTCAGGCGCGGATTTATTAATGAATTGGCTGGCAGGAGTGATGGTAATGGCAAAGGTAAATAAGCGGAAAGAACTCAGCACAGGTTTATTGGTATTGGCCGGTGGTCTGGCTTTCACTGGCTGTGGTCAGCCTGCAGTTCAGGCGCCTGAAGCTGTTCCTGAACAAGCGGCCAGCCAAAGCTCAACAGAAAAACCAGTGATTACGCCAGCGAACTGGCCTTTGCAGCAGCCTCCTATAGCCCGCAGTCAGGCTATAGAAGACAAAATCAAAACTTTGCTGAGCCAAATGAGCCTTGAACAAAAAGTAGGGCAGATTATTCAGGCCGACATAGCTGCGGTCACACCACAGCAAGTGCGGGATTATTATCTGGGCTCTGTACTCAATGGCGGTAACTCAGCTCCTGGCCGGGACAACAGAGCGGGCGCAGCAGCCTGGCTGGAACTGGCGGATGCCTTTTGGCAAGCCAGTACAGATACCAGCGATGGTCGGCCTTATATACCAGCCATGTGGGGTACAGATGCAGTGCATGGCCATAGTAATGTCAAAGGCGCTACTATTTTTCCGCACAATATTGGTTTAGGCGCTATGCGTGAGCCAGAACTGCTACGTGAGATAGGCCGGGTGACTGCTGTTGAAATGCAGGTGACTGGTTTGGACTGGACCTTTGCTCCTACTATTGCCGTAGTACGGGACGACCGTTGGGGCCGCACTTATGAATCTTATGGCGAAGATCCGCAACTGGTGGCTTCTTATGCGCCTCATATTTTGCAAGGTATTCAGGGTGTGCCTGGCAGTGCCGACTTTTTAAAAGGCCAGCATATGCTGGCGACTGTTAAACATTTTCTCGGTGATGGCGGCACCATAGATGGCAAAGATCAGGGCGACAATCAGCACACAGAAGCAGAGTTGCGTGATTTACATGGTGCGCCTTATTACACAGCTATAGCAGCCGGTGCCCGTGTAGTGATGGCGTCTTACAACAGCTGGTTTGGCGAAAAAATGCACGGTTACCGGCCTATGCTGAACGATGTGCTGGTTGATCGGATGGGCTTTGACGGTTTTGTGGTCGGCGACTGGAATGGTCATGGTCAGGTGAAGGGCTGCACGCCGACAGACTGTGCTAATTCACTGAACGGCGGTCTGGATATGTTTATGGCGCCGGACAGCTGGGAGAAGTTGTATCAAAATACTTTAGCTCAGGTGAAAGATGGCCGTATTTCGACAGAGCGACTGGATGAAGCCGTTAGCCGTGTGCTGCGGATCAAAGCCGAAATGGGTTTGTTTGAGCAGGTGAAACCTTCAGAGCGGCCTTTGGCTGGCCGTTATGAATTATTGGGCAGCACAGAGCACAAAGCGTTAGCACGTCAGGCGGCCCGTAAATCCCTGGTGTTACTGAAAAACAACCAACAACTGCTGCCACTCAAAGCCAGCAGCAAGGTATTAGTAGCTGGCGATGGTGCCGATCATATAGGCAAACAAAGTGGCGGCTGGACCTTAAGCTGGCAGGGTTCAGGCAATAAAAACACTGACTTCCCAAATGGCGAATCTATTTATGCCGGTATTAAGCAGGCTGTGGAAGCTGGTGGCGGCAAAGCTGAGCTGAGCGAAAATGGTCGTTTTAGTGATAAGCCTGATGTGGCTGTGGTGGTCTTTGGTGAAGAACCTTATGCCGAATTTGTCGGCGATCGTAGTCATCTGGCTTTTGACGATGGCCGTGCTTTGCAAATTCTGACTGAATTAAAAGCGTTGGGTATTCCAACTGTCTCGGTGTTTTTGTCGGGACGGCCTTTGTGGGTCAATCCTGAGTTGAATCAATCCGATGCTTTTGTCGCCGCCTTTTTACCGGGCAGTGAAGGTGGCGCTGTAGCGGATCTGTTGGTCCGCTCGCCTGAAGGTGAAATACGCCATGATTTTCAAGGCAAATTATCCTTCTCCTGGCCAGCAAAAGCGACGGGCGAGTTGCTGAATCAGGGTGACAAAAATTATCAGCCGCAGTTTGCTTATGGTTATGGCCTGACCTACAGCGACAAAACCGAACTGGCTAAGCTCAGCGAAGAGTCAGGCATCAGTGCCGATCAGGTGCTGAATTTCAGTCGTTATCTGCATGCAGGCAAAGCGGTCAATCCATGGCAGTTGCAATTGCTGGATAAAGGCCAGGTGACAGTAGTGACAGAAGCGCTGCAAAAATCCGCTAACGGCGCTATCGAGGTTGCGGCCACAGACAGATTGCAGCAGGAAGACTCAGTGCTACTGACTTTCCATCAAGATGCTGCTGTGGCGTTAAACCATGCTCAGGGCGTGGCTCTGGATTTAAGTCGTCAGGCCAATGGCGATATGACGCTGGAACTGGAATATCAGCTGGTTGCTATGACGTCCGGTAAAGTGACACTGGGCATGCACTGCGGCGAAAATTGCCAATCCACTTTGGATTTCACTGGCCATTTTGCGGCTATGGTGGACAAAGGCTGGCATAGTGTGAAGATCCCATTGCGCTGTTTCACCGAAGCCAATAGCGCTTTTGATCTAACCAAAGTCAGCCAGCCGCTGGTGATTGAAGCCACAGCTGGTTTAAAACTGCAACTGGCCAAAGTGCGATTAGCAGAAAATGAAGGCCAGGGCCAATGCGGTAATTAAAAAGGATGTTGTTATGTTAAGAATTTTACTCACTGCTGCTTTATTGCTAAGCCCCTTGGCCCATGCCGATATTCGTCTGCCGAAGTTGATTGGCGAAGGTATGGTATTGCAGCGGGATACGGCCATTCCTCTCTGGGGCTGGGCTGATGTGGATGAAACTGTTGAAGTGCGTTTTAATGGCCAGTTAGTAGGCCAGGTAAAAACAAAAGATGGTCGCTGGCTACTGCAATTACCAGTCCAGCAGGCCGGTGGTCCTCATCAATTAAGCTTTAAAGGCCGTAACCAAATAGAGCTAAAAGATATTTATTTTGGTGATGTTTGGGTGGCATCCGGCCAGTCCAATATGGAAATGGAAATGGCGCGGGTGGCCGAAGCTTTTCCAGAGGATTTATCCAGCGCCAACTACCCGCTCATCCGTCAGTTTAAGGTGCCGCAAGAGTACAACTTTAAGGCGCCACAGCAGGATTTTAGTGGTGGCAAATGGGTGGCTGCCAGTCCACAAAGCATCGACAATTTCTCTGCTTTAGCCTTTTATTTTGGCCGGGAATTATTTCAGCATAACGGCGTGCCTATAGGTATTTTAAACAATGCCCTCGGCGGCTCACC
Source organism: Rheinheimera sp. 1928-s (assembly GCF_029269265.1). Taxonomy (GTDB): domain Bacteria; phylum Pseudomonadota; class Gammaproteobacteria; order Enterobacterales; family Alteromonadaceae; genus Pararheinheimera. Next base: position 285,314 of record NZ_JARIXP010000003.1, on the reverse strand, counting down.
TGTCGAAGCCTGGATGAGTGAAGAAGCGTTGCGTGCTTTTCCTGAAGCCTTGGCTGAGGGTATTAAATTTCGCGATGATAAACATATTCAGTCCATTACGGATGCAGATAAAGCAAAAAACGAGCAATGGCGTGCTGATCTAAAAGGTCGTGACCCAGGACTAAATAGTAAAACACCCTGGTATAGCGCAGCCTTAGATGACAGTAACTGGCAAAGCTTCACAGTGCCAGGCTTCAGACCAGAGCCTTTTACCGGTGTTTGGTGGCTACGTAAAAGCATTGAGCTAACCGCAGCACAAGCCAAAGAGGCTAAAACTTTACGGCTGGGATCGGTAGTGGATGCCGACGAGGTGTATATCAATGGTAAGCAAGTAGGCAATACCACTTATATGTATCCGCCGCGCCGTTATGAATTACCTGCAGGAGTGTTAAAAGCTGGCGCTAACCTGATTGCAGTGCGGGTGACGGCCACTAATGGCAAAACCGGTCTGATACCTGATAAGCCTTATTGGATAGGCACAGATGCCAATCCGTTACCTCTGACAGGTCAGTGGAAAATGCAAACAGCAGCTGTGGCAAAAAATTTACCAGGCGATACTTTTATTCGCTGGAAACCTATGGGTTTATACAATGGTTTGCTTGCCCCTTTAACCTCTTTGCCGATTAAAGGTGTGATTTGGTACCAGGGCGAATCTAATGTGGGTGCTTATAAGGACTATCAACCACGTTTCACTGCCATGATCCGCGATTGGCGCGCCAAGTGGTCAGAAGGGACAGGCCAGCAAAATCAGTTCCCGTTTTTATTTGTGCAGTTGGCCAACTACCTGAAGAAAACTCAGAAGCCCAAAGACAGCAGTTGGGCTGGCTTACGTGAAGCGCAGCGTCAAAGCTTGTCTGAAGCCAATACGGCTATGGTGGTAGCCATTGATAAGGGCGAATGGAATGATATTCATCCGGTCGATAAAAAGACCTTAGGGCAGCGGCTGGCGTTAGCAGCCCGTGTTGTGGCTTTGGGCGAAAAAGTGGAATACCGGGGGCCTGAACTGACCTCTGTCACTGCAGAAGGCCAACAACTGAAGCTGAGTTTTAATCACAGCGGCAAAGGTTTAGTGCTGAAAGGCACAGGCAATAGTTTTGCAATTGCAGGGGCTGATGGTAAATATCGTTGGGCACAAGTTCAGCTAAAGGATCAGCAACTGCTACTGTCACACCCTGATATCAAAGCGCCGGTCAAAGTACGCTATGCCTGGGCCGACAATCCGGAGGCTGTGCTTTATAACAGCGAAGCTTTACCAGCCGGACCTTTTGAGGCCGCGCTAAAGCCTTAGGTTGGTGAAAACTACAATATATGTCCATATTTGGACTGTATATGGACTTTGGTTTAAGTTGGAACTATGCTGAGGCTGTTGTGTTTAATTACTGGAGAGCGTTATGTCTGCTTCGCCACGCGTCACTACGGTCTCGGCTTTTAAGAAAGAGTTAGCTTCGATGGATGTGTCTGAACCCGTGCTTGTTACACAAAACGGCGAGCCTCTTTATGTGGTTCAGGATCCTGTTCAATTTGAAATGCAGCAAGAGCAGATGGCCTTGTTGCGATTACTGTCTTTTGCTGAAAAAGATGTGAAAGCGGGCCGGACCCTCTCTTCTGCCGACCTTAGAGCTGGGTTACAAGGGCTGGTCGATGACCGCAATAATGAAGTTTGAGTACACTCAGACTTTCCGGGATCAGCTCTATGACCATTTTCACTATGTAGCCAGGCATATAGGCCAGGCTGCTGCTCTGGCGCTTTTGGATAGTTTTATTACTGGTTTTGAGAGCAGAATAAAAAACTATCCAGCCAGCGCTCCTTTGTGCGAGGAAGCGGCTGACCTTGGTTTAACTACATACCACGACTACCTTGATCCTAAGCTTCAGTTAAGAGCGATTTATCGGGTTTCGGCTGCAAAAGGTGTTGTTTACCCTCTTCTGTTTCTCAGTACCAAGCAAAGTATCAGGCAGGCGTTGATCCGGTACTGTCTTCGTCAGGATACCCGTCGTCCTTGAAGCTGTAGTTTTGTTGACCGCATCATCTCGCCCCAGTGATTTTGTAACGATCTGCTGAAAACGACCCGCGCGTTCTCGCTTCAATCCAATTGCACATAGCTTTACTATGCTCCTGGGGTCTCACTGGCTTGTAGCTCCAACTACTTTGGGTATAAATTTCCGGCCTACAGCTTCAATTAAACCGGATCAATAAAACTACTGATGGTCAGTCGTCCTAATAGTGGGTCGGCTGATAAACTGGTTTCTTTGGTAATCACGCCGCTGTGCAGCGCATGGCGGCGATACACAATAAGCCGGTTAAATACGCCAGGCTGCTGTGCAATCTGTTCAAACAACGGCGTATCGCCCTGAATATAACCATCTGTCGTTTTAGGCAAATCAGGGCCGCTGTTTTCGCTTTCCAATGAGCGGTAATACTCGCGCGTGCGGCTTTCATCTATGCATTCAAACCCTGTTTTTCGGTGCCGGTAAAAGGCTGTGCCTCCCTGATCACCTTGAAATAAATAATGCACAGCCGCCAGCGCGTGTTTTTCCGTAGTATCAAAATGGGGAATACGCTGCAGCAGTTTTAATTGCTCTGGTGGCGTCGTGACCAATGATAAATGACAGACCGAAAAGCCAAGCTTTGTTGCTGGCAGTTCAAAATAATCAATCAAAGTCTGCTGCAGACTTTGCAGCATAAATTGTCGATAGGCCGCAGGTGCAGCAGCGCGAATGCCCGGGTAATAAGGCGAATTGGCCAGAAACTGCTGGCTCGCTGCATAATCCACCAGGCTTTCAGGCTGAGGAATAAAGTTATCCACCACCAGAAGCGGGGATTGTTCATTGCCTATAGTCAGTCTGGTGATCTGCATAAGTTTTGTTAGCTTAGATTAGACGGACAATACTGGCGTAAAAAATCACGGTGTGATGGCAATCTGTCGACCGCTGCGTTAATGGTCTCGCGAATGCTTTGCAGATGACGGCTTAATTCGCCCTGGCCTAAACCAGCGACTAGCTGGTGATAACTTTGCGGTTGCAGGCGTTGCCCTAACATCACATGGCTCCAGGATTCAAGCCGGAACATTTCATCGCCAGTCTGAAAGGCGTGAGCGCTTTCTTTAAACAATTCCATCCGGTGCGCCAGTGTGTCGGGAATGGACATGGTGCGGCAATAGTCCCAAAACGGGCTGTCGGTTCGTTCTGTCTGGTGGTAATGCAAAATAATAAAGTCGCGGATTTTTTCCACTTCGGTAATAGACTGTTGGTTGTATTCTTCGGTTAAAGCCGGAGTAACACCATTAAAAGGAAACAGCCTTAGTAAACGGATAATGCCGCTCATAAAGAGGAAAATACTGGTCGATTCCAGCGGCTCGATAAAGCCACTGGATAAGCCAATGGCGACACAGTTTTTATTCCAGAGCTTTTTACGTCGGCCTGTCTGATAACTCAAGACACGAGGTTCAAACAAGGCCGGAGCTTCCAGGCCATCCAGCAAGCGTTGTTTCGCCTTTTCGTCCGATAAATAATCGCTGGCATAGACCAGACCATTACCGACTCTGTGCTGCAATGGAATTTTCCACTGCCAGCCGCTGTCATGAGCTATAGCTCTGGTGTAAGGATGCATAGTGGGGCCGAGTTCTGTCTGTACTACGACGGCTTTATTGCAGGGCAACCAATGGTCCCAGCGCTCATAACCAGTTTTTAAGCTTTGTTCGATAAGCAATGCCCTGAAGCCTGTGCAGTCGATAAATAAATCACCTGTTATTTCCTGGCCTGATTCCAGCACTAAGGAGCGGATATCGCCATTGACGTGCTGCTGCACCTGAGCAATTTTTCCTTCTATGCGCACTGCGCCTAAATCTTCGCTGAATTTGCGGAGAAAACGGGCGTAACGGCCCGCATCCAGGTGGTAAGCATAGTTGATCACTGACTTTTCGGTTTTGCCAAATTTATGTAATTTAGCCGCCTGTAATTCGTAGCAGTAGTCGCCAAAGGGCGCATCGACACCTTGTTTTAAGCCGTGTAAATAATAGTGCTGGAAGTCAGTTAAAAAGCTGCCTTTGCCTGTGACGCCAAAAGGGTGGAAATACTGATCGCCTGTCTGGCCCCAGTTTTCAAAAGAGATGGCCAGTTTGAAGGTGGCGTCTGTGGCTTTCATAAAGTCTTGTTCGTCTATGCCAAGTAAGTTATGAAACAGTTGCACAGGAGGTACTGTGGACTCGCCTACACCTACAGTGCCAATTTCTTCTGACTCGATCAGCACCACATCTATCAGGCCTTTCAGACGTTTGGACAAGGCTGCAGCTGCAACCCAGCCTGCGGTACCGCCACCTGCAATCACCACTTTTTTCACTTGTTGCATTGTCTATCCCCTGTGATTTTTATAATTTTTTTAGCGATTTAATCGGTTTAATAGCATGGCTCTTAACTGTCTGGCCTGCATTTCATCCAGTTCGCCCAGTACACCACGGGCCTGTTCAGGCAAGTGGTGTCCGGCCTTGTGCGGGTCGTCAAAAATGTAATGATTCAGCACGGCCTGCCAGGCTTTGCGTTCGTGTTCTGGTTTGTCACGCAGGCACAACAAAGCGTGATACAACAAATTCATACCTGAGCCCGTGTAGCGTGGCGCTGTGCTCCACCAGTAGTTGATCAGAATATTAAAGGGCATTAATGCTTCCACCTGATGCCACCACATACTGGGTAAATACAGCGCATCGCCAGGCTCAAGTTCTGCAATTTGGCCTGCGGCTATGGCTTTGGGGAAATCAGGAAAACGCTCTAAGTCTGGATTGTCGAAATCCACCATGCTAATGACCTGGCCGCCTGGGGTCGGTTCTAAAGGCCCCGGATATAAATGACTGATTTGATCCGGCGGAAATAAGCTAAAGCGTCGTTTACCCAATACACAACAGGCCAGATTTTCTGACGAGTCATAGTGACAGGCTGACAGTGACTTGTTGCCCAGCCAAATACTGACTCTGTCGGGTTCTGTCTGATAATTGACTGTCGGTTTGGGCAACTGAATATCGTTGTGTTGCCGCAAGGTTGGAAAATGAGTACTTAGCAAATTGGAGGCGATATAAGCAGAAGGCGGCTGCTCCAGATCTTGCCACTGTAAAATTTGTTGCAGCACCTGATCGACCTGGCCCATTCGGGTGTCAAAATTGAGTTTGCTGCAGCTTTCATCATAAAAATAGCGGCCGTTCAAAGCAGGCTCGCCATAAAAAATCTGGGTAGGTTTACCGTTGTAGTGGCTACAGAGATAATCTGCCACAGCAGCAGAACCTTGTTGACCCAGTTGCACCAAAGGCCAGTGACTGACCAGACCTTTGAGGATCACTGGTTCAGCGCCTGACAAGACTTCAGGCGGGATCACGCCGCTTTGGCACTGGATAGTTTTGGTCTGACGGGTAATTTGCTGCATAGCGTTATCCGTCATTGCTGGCTCTGAAGGCTATTTTTGCGCTCGATTAAATGGCGAATAGTGCCCATTGAAAACACCATGGCGTAAATCAGCGCTAAAAAACCAGATTGCTGCAGCCTGGCAAGGGCATCCGCAGGTAAAGTCGCCAGCCGTTGTTCATTAATGCAGTAGTTCCCCAGTAGACGGATTTTGTCGCCGTTCTGCAGAGCAAACTCAATGGTCACGCTCTCCACCAGCTCCAGTTGTTCCAGAGCAGAATAAAAAATGGGAGCTAAAGCTGTACCTTGGTGGATAGTTTGCAGTCGGGCGGAAATATGTTCCAGATAAGGGCTGTTGCCACCTTGGGATAAAAACAATTGCTGGCCTTGTTCTGTGCTGACTTTGGGGTGACTCATATCAATATGTACCACAGCATTTGGTTCTTCGTCTTGCATGCCCATGGATCGCTGGAAGCCAATCAAAAATGGACCTTTTTCAAGGCTGGCCGGAATATAACGGGCATCCCAACCTATAGGGTGCTGCTCGTTCAGGTAGAGGTTTTCTTCTCTGGAAAAACCTAACAAAGCTATGGCCTGGTAGGACCCTTGTGGGTCATCTTTGCGAAGCAGTATGGGGTATTCTTTTTGCAGTTCAATAAATTCAGTGGGAAACACCAGAGCACTGGGTACATTGTCGCCAAACTCAGGCCCAAAGTAGTGGATAACGCGGCTATTTTGATGATCGATATTATTCAGTAACACATGCCTGGTCATATTATTAATCCTGTGACTTCTTAGGTATCAGCATGTACAGCAGAGCAGGGAAAAGCTGCATAAGCAACTTTTCCCTGTAAAACAACATAAGTTTATGACAGGTTAAAAGTCATAACGCATACCGATCTGGTAGCGTGCACCTAAGTCAGTCAGATACCACAACATAGCTTCGTTGCGGGCATGAGAACGACTGTTTTCACCTGTCAGGTTCAGACCCTCAACAAAGACGGTCAGTTGCTCATTCACATCATAGGCGAGGTTGACGTCCAGTTGCCAGTAAGCTTCTTCAAAGCGTGGGTTGTTAGAGCCACCTTTGTTCACTTCAGCCAAATATTTGTCACGCCAGTTCCACGCTACCCGGGCAGTCCAGCCTTCTTTTTCATAGATACCAATCAGGTTGGCTGTATCGCTCAGGCCTAACAGTGCAAACTGAGATTCGCCCGGGTCCGCTGCGACGTTAAAGCCGATATCACCTCGTACTAAGGTATAGTTAGCCTGCACACCAAAACCTGTTTCACCGAAGAAATGCTGAATAGCTAACTCGGCACCATGTATTTTGGCAGCCCTGTTGTTATCAGGTGTACTGGTACGAAATTCCATTTCCGGATCATCAGGATTGGCAATTAAATCAAAACCTGCATTATTGGCCAGGAAGTCAATTTGTTCAGGTGTACCGGTAAACTGAGGATTTGTGCCAAACTCGGCAATCATATCCGGATGGTTGCGGTATTCAGTAAAGACCATCATCGCATACAGATGGGTGTCATCCACAGGGAAACCAGCATCGCGAATAGCCTGCAGTGCGGCAATAGCGCGTGGGCCTCCAGTCACGTCAAGAATACCCAGTAGTGGCTGGTCGACCTGACGGCTACCGATAAAGTTCACAACATCCTTTTGGAACAAACCAGCTGACATATAGCTGCCATTGTCGTAATACCATTCCAGCGATAAATCGTAGTTAGACGATTCCAGCGGCAACAGCCCAGGGTTGGACGCGTTGGCTGTAGGTTGAGCACCCAAAAGGGTAGATCCACCACCGCCACCAAAGTTAGAAGCGGATACACCTAAACTACCTAAACCGGCACGGGCAATAGTTTTACTAAAGGAGAAACGGCTGATGACATCATCACTCAGATGTAAGGTAAAATCTAAGCTTGGCAACAGATAGTCGTAGTCGTTTTCAGCATTGAAAGGTTGTGCCGGAGTAGTGCTATCTGCATAAGCAACAATATCATTGTTGTCTTCCCAGCGGAAAAATGTTCTGCTGACCAGCGAGCTGGACTCAGACTCAGTTTTTTCATATCGCAAACCTGTCAGCACATCAAATGGCATTTTGCCGATTTCACCGCCCAAAGCCACCTGGAAATACGCCGCCATAGTGTCTTCTTTAACAATATTGTCAGCAGAATAAGTTGTTTCAGAGGCTGTTGGAATACCAGGGTATAAAGCCAAAGCTGCAGTGTACAAAGCGCGTGGGTCGGCAATAAAACCGTAACCGCCTGGTAAGGTTTTGTAGTCATCAAATTCACCCGGTAAATCAAAGGGTTGGATCAGATCACCAAACTCACCAGGATTGCCAACGTTCCAGTTACCTAAGGCTATATTATTACCTGCGGTTTGCAGGGTGCGGGACTCCATATTACGGATTTCAACACCAAAGTCGAAATGACCATCGTCCAGCGCATATTTTGCATCCAGCTTAAATTGCTGAATATCGCTTTCCTGACTGGCGTTACGAATACGGCCAATAGAAGAACCTACATCACCCGCATCGACCATACCGTTGGCATTGGCACCTTTACCCGGAGCTGCATCGTTATACACGTTCAGATAAGTTGGTAAATCCATACCCCAAAACCATTCACGTGATTCGACGATAGGAGCACCCAAACCTACAGCCAATTCACCTGAGTTACGTGGCCCTGTACCGCGGCTGTGCATCTTGGAATCGTGGGCATCAAATTCCAGAGTCAGGTCGTCACTAACCAGATACTCAAAATTTACACCCACAGATTTCAAAGTATTGGTTTGCTCACGCCATTGCTGCTCGTAACCTTCATCGACAGTACTTGCATACTCTTCTTTAATATAAGTAGGCGTTTTAACAACATTGTTATCAAATTCAACTTCTTTGATATTGCTGCCAGTTTGCACCCAGTTGGTGATCTCACCACGATGTTCAACTATGTTATTTTCGGCGAACGTATAGTCGCCAGTTGCGGTGAATCGTTCTGAAGGTCTGAATTGTAAAGTCAGTTGAGCATTGTCACGTTCCCGTTGTGAATCTGAAAATGCATAACGAATATCGTTCGGGCGTGTATACAGCTGGCCTTGAGCCGGCGCGTTTGTCACCTCTGTATCGGCATTGTTCCAGAGTCGGCCTGGAGCATTCAGATCGTCCCAGTAGCCCACCTGCCAGTCATTGACTGTAGCACCAGTGTAACCTGAGTCCCGTTTCTGGTGGCTGGCAGAGACACTGACACCAAATTTATCGTCCGCGGTGACATGGCTGAAAATACCTGATACTTCAGGGGTAATATCGTCGCCCGCTCTGTTGGTGGTGTCATGTGCCGCTTTGACACCTATGCTGGCTGCACCACCCGGATTCTCCAGTGGGCGGGCCGTTTTGATATTCAAGGTGGCACCTATACCACCAGTGGCTATATTGGCTTTGCCAGTTTTATAGACTTCAACGCCGCTGATGCTTTCAGAAGCCAGATTGGAGAAGTCAAAAGCACGGGAACTACCACCACGGCTGGTGCCGTCAGCACCTGAACCTGCGGCATAAGTATTGGCAGCAGGCATAGTACGGCCATTCAGAGTGACCATATTATTGTCAGCACCAAAACCCCGTACTGTTACTTCAGAACCTTCACCATTGGTGCGGCTGATGGATACCCCTGAGATCCGCTGCAGAGATTCTGCCAGGTTAGTATCCGGGAACTTACCTATATCTTCAGCTGAGATGGCGTCTACCACCCCCATCGAATTCCGTTTAATTTCCGCTGCCTGTTGCAGACTGGAACGTACACCATAGACAGCAATGATTTCCACTGGTGCTGTCTCTGAAGCTTTAGTTTCTTGTGCTTGTTGCGTTTCCTGCGCATAAAGTGGCAGAACTACGCTGCCACTCAGTAGCAGGGTGACAGCCCTCGCTACTGCGGTTCTGGTAAATATCTTATTATTGTTCATCTATCCATACCCTCTTGATTTATATTAGTCACCTGAATCAAGGATTTGGCCAGCTATACAGCCAAAAAGCTGTAGTTACTGAAAACCGCCAAATTCTCTTTTTGTTAAGGTGCTGAACTTACCGGCTTCCTCCACGTCAATGCCGAATTGCCAACTCCCCAAAATTCATTGTAGTGATACAGTCAGAAGCTTGATTTTGCCAAAATGCGTTACCCTCTTGCTTTTTTTTATATTTTTTATTGAACAGAAAATAGCCAGCACTGTTTTCAGATAAAAAGCTGCTGGCATAGTGGGTGGTATTTGATTGCTTCCTGTTTGAACTTAAGCCGACTGAAGTATTCTTAGAAGTAACTCTATGAATTAAATTACTTTTGTGAGGATGTCATTTGAAACTTGTACAGATATCTCTGCTGCTAGGCTTAGTAGGTACAGCGCTGCCTGCCGTGGCAACAGCTGCTATGTATGGCCCACGACTGCAAGGTTTTGACTATCCTTACCCTGTGCAGCTTTTTAGTCTGAATAGCCAGCAACAGCWGTTGGAAATGGCTTATCTGGATGTTCCCGCAACAAAACCCAATGGCAAAGTGGCGTTACTGCTGCATGGCAAAAACTTTTGTGCCGCCACCTGGCAAGGCAGTATCGAAGCCTTAACAGCTGCTGGCTATAGGGTGATAGCGCCGGACCAGATTGGTTTTTGTAAATCCAGCAAACCAAAGCAGTACCAGTTTAGTTTTCAGCAACTGGCGGTCAATACCAAAGCTTTGCTGGACAAGCTCGGTATCCAACAAGTGACAGTCATGGGTCATTCGATGGGTGGCATGCTGGCCACTCGTTTTGCCTTGTTATACCCAAAGGAAACAGCACAGCTGGTGCTGGTGAATCCTATAGGGCTGGAAGACTGGAAAGCTTTAGGTGTGCCTTATCGCACTGTGGATCAGTGGTATCAGCGTGAGTTAAACACCTCTGCTGCTGGCATCAAACAGTATCAGTTGAGTACTTATTATGCCGGCAAGTGGAGGCCAGAGTTTGACCGCTGGGTAGAGATGCAGGCCGGCATGTACAAGGGGGAAGGCAAAGAGCAGGTGGCCTGGAATTCAGCTTTAACTGCAGAGATGATTTTCACCCAGCCGGTGTTGTACGAGTTTGGCCAATTGCAGATGCCAGTACTGCTGATGATTGGCGAGCTGGATAATACCGCCATCGCCAAAGATATAGCACCGGCTGAACTTAAACTCAAGCTCGGCAATTACGCCACACTTGGTCCTGCTGCCGCGAAAGCTATACCGAATGCATCTTTAATCACTTTTGCAGATTTAGGCCATTCGCCGCATATTCAGCAGCCAGAGCGTTTTCACCAGCAGTTGATTAAGCAGCTACACACTAAGTAGCTGCTGATGTTGCTATTGGTTTAGCTTCGCTGGTTTTGCCGCTGCTATAAATAAAATACAGCGCTATACCCAAACATAAAATAGCGCCTAGCCGCTGCTCTGAAAGCGGCATAGCGCTGTTGCCCAGCCAGCCAAAATGATCAATCAACATACTCATGCTTAACTGACCAAAAATCACCGCAACTGTGGCTATGGCTGTGCCAATACGTTGCACTGCCAGTACCATAATCACTATGTAAGGCACACCCAACAGCGCTCCGAGTAATTGCCATTTAGGCACATCCAGCAGCGTGACACTGTGTTTAGGTTCAAAGAAAAAGATCAATAAAGCTGTGATTAATGCGCCTAACGCAAAAGTCAGAAAAGCACAGCGAAACACCCCTACCTGAGCGCCCAAACGGCCATTAATAGCAGCCTGAATACTTAATACTGCGCCAGCAATCACCGCCAGAATAATCATTAAAATGGTCATGGTTTTTCCTTAAAACTTGTTTATTAGCTGTTCGCCATTAATGCCAATGCAATCACAATGAAAAATAGTGCGAGCAGACGTTTAGTATCCATTCTGCGGTGCGGCACCCCAAACCAGCCATAGTGATCAATGATTAAGCTTTTAAACACCTGACCGGCCAAAATGCCGACCATGGTCATAGCTATGCCAATAATGGGCGCGGCCAGAGTTAGAATAACCACATAGACAGGCCCTAATACGCCGCCGAGCAGTTGCCATGAAGGCTGGCTAAAAAAGGATGGGCTGTTGCGTGGGCTAAAAAACAGCATCAGCATAAAAGTGATGGCGGCACCCACAGCGAAAATACTAAAGGTGGCCCATAACTTACCCACTTCAAGCCCCAATGGCCCAAGTAAACCCGCTTCCACCGACAACCCCATGCCACCTGCTACCACCAGTAGCAATAACAACATCTGCATAACTTTCTCCATTGCTTCAGTGCTGATTCAAGCCGCGCAGCATATAGCAGTGCTTGGTTGCGAAAAACGCTATAATCCAGAAATCACCTTTGCAGGATTTGCACGAATGAATGACTTAAATGCGATTAGTATCAGAAATTTGCTGTTTTTTATCAGCGTGTTTGATGCACAAAGTTTTTCAATAGTGGCGCGACGACAAGGAGTGTCAGCTTCTATGGTGTCGCGTTCTGTGCAGCAGTTAGAAGACGCACTGGGCCAACAATTGTTTTATCGCAATACCAGGGCTGTGATCCCAACTGAAGCGGGGCGGATTTTTGCGGACTATGCGCGCACCATGGCTGAGCAGTTGAGCGAAGCGCAAAAAGAGTTACAAGACAAAACACTGCAGCCAGCAGGTGTGGTTCGGGTCAATGCGCCGGTGTTTTTTGGCCAAAAACATATAGCGCCCTGGTTAGCCGAATTAAGCAACAGATACCCCAAGCTGCAAATAGAACTTAGTCTAACCGACGATTTTATTGACCCTCACCGTGAAGCTGCCGACCTGATTTTCCGTATTGGTGCTTTGGCGGATTCCTCTTTTCATGCACGGGTTATCGGAAAGCAGACCTATTATCTGGCAGCTTCTCCTGACTATATAAACAAACACGGCGAACCCAAAACACCAGCCGATCTTCTTCAGCATCAGGCCTTGGTGTATCGCGGATCTTCAGGGCCGAATCGATGGCTGTTCAGGGAAAAACAAGAGGGGGAAAAACAAACCAGCTGGGTTCATTCGCCAGTCAAGGCTACTTTAACCTCCAACAATGCCGACAGCTTATATACAGCAGCGCTGACAGGTATGGGGCTGGTGCTGTTTCCTGACTGGCTGATTGGCGATAGCCTGAAGCAAGGCAAGCTGGTTCTATTATTACCCGACTATGAAGCGGCCATTAAAACGGAGCCGCAGTGTATAGCTGCTATTTACCCTCATGTTCGTCATCCGCCGCTGAATGTGCGAGTGCTGATTGATTATTTTATTGAAGTCTATGGTTCGCCGCTGTATTGGCAGTTGGAATAAATGGGCAATTGGAATAAAGGGGCAACTGAAATAAATCGGCAGTTGGAGCCATAAAGGCAGAACTTAGTGATACAACAATCCATAGGTCTATCCTGATTGCCCGAATAAGCACAGTGATTTATGGTACTAGCAGAAGCAGATAAAAATGATGGATAAAAGATGCTGAATGTCGTTGCTAAACCTCTGGTTAAACTGGTGGAACGTTACCTGCCTGACCCTTATATTTTTGTGTTGTTATTGAGTCTGTTGGTGTTTGTCGCCGCCATAGTCTTTGAGCAACAAAGTCCTTTGGCTGTGGCGCAGCAATGGGGCGACGGCTTTTGGGGTTTATTGAGTTTTTCGATGCAAATGCTGTTGGTGCTGGTGACAGGTTTTATGCTAGCCAGTACTCCGCTAGTCAGCAAGTTACTGGACAGGCTGGCGATGCTAGCCTCCACTGCAGGTCAGGCTATAGTGCTGGTGACGCTGGTGTCTTTAGCTGCGAGTTGGTTGAACTGGGGTTTTGGTTTAGTAGTTGGGGCTTTGTTTGCTAAAGCTTTAGCGCGGCGCATTCAGGTCGATTACCCCTTGCTGATTGCCAGCGCCTATTCAGGTTTTGTTATTTGGCATGGTGGCTTGTCGGGTTCAGTGCCTTTAACTATTGCCACGTCCGGCCATTTTGCTGAAGCTCAAATCGGCATTATTCCAACCTCCGACACCATCTTTTCGTTATTTAATCTGCTGTTGCTGGCCGCTTTATTTATCTCTGTGCCGCTGCTGAATTACCTGATGCGACCTAAAGCCGAAGATGCAGTTTATATAGACCCGGCTAAGTTAAAGCCTGAAAGCCTGCCCGATTTAACCACCGAACGCCCTGCCGATAAGCTGGAAAATAGCTTTGTTATCACAGCTTTCATTGCTGTGGCCGCCGGAGCTTATTTGCTGCAGTACTTTGCCAAAGCAGGTGGGCTGAATCTGAATATAGTGAACTTCCTGTTTTTATTTCTGGCAATTTTGCTGCATGGCACTCCAAGGCGTTTATTGCATAGCTTGCAGCAGGCTATTCAGGGCGGAGCTGGCATTATTATTCAGTTTCCGTTTTATGCCGGTATTATGGCGGTGATGATGCAGTCGGGTTTAGCTCAGTCTTTATCGCAGTGGTTTGTTAGCTTTGCCACGGCAGAAAGTCTGGCGTTCTGGACCTTTTTGAGTGCTGGTTTAGTCAATATTTTTATTCCATCCGGTGGTGGCCAATGGGCAGTGCAGGCTCCTGTGATGATACCGGCGGCTTTGGAGTTAGGGGCTGAAGTCAATCGTATAGCGATGGCAGTGGCCTGGGGCGATGCCTGGACTAACTTAATTCAACCCTTTTGGGCTTTGCCTGTTTTGGCGATAGCTGGCCTTAAAGCCAAAGATGTAATGGGGTATTGCCTGCTGCAGTTGCTGGTGACAGGTGTCATTATCAGTCTGGTGTTAAGCTTTATCTGATTCAGGCCGAAGCAGCCGACAGGAAGGACGCTATAGTAAAACGGCCGGAAAACGGGTTTAGATCGTAGCTGTAATCAGGCTTGATATCGCCGGAATGCAAAGACGAGCAGCGGTACAGCACCAGACGGTTAAAACGGGCAGGTACAGTAGCAATCACCTCAAAGAGTGGTGTGTTACCACAAATGTAACCCTTTGGCACACCATGCATTTGAAAATCAGCCTGCAAAGCGCGCTGATAATGGACCTGACACTCTGGCGTAATAGCCTCATAGCCTGTGCTGCGGTGTCGATAAAAACTGGTGCCGCCGTGGCGTTCATCACATAAGTAATAGATGGCCGCCAGTTCGTCAGGGCAAGGCCGGTCAAAGTGGGGAATAGACTGCATAGGCGACAATGCTGCCGCCGGGGTACTGACCAGGGAGAAATAGCTTTCAATCTGCTGCAGTTGGGTTGGCGCCAGGCCAAAACAGTCCTGAACAGCTTGTGCTAACTGCTGTAGCAGGAAAGTACCAAAGGCCGCTGGCGCAGCAGAGCGTAAGCCAGGATACAAACCCCCAGCTTGTTTCACCTCTCCTTGTTGCAAGGCATACTGGAGCAGTTGCTCCGGCTGTGGAATAAAATCATCCACCACCATTAGCGGCTGTTGCTGCGTGCCTATGCGGCTAAACCTCAGTACAGGCTGCCTCATTAATAGACTTTTCCGGCTTTGCAGTTCAGGTCGATAAAGCTTTGATGAGACGGCATATGGTCGACAGATTTGCGGATCACGCTGCGAATACCCTCCAGCCGTTTTGCCAGCTCAGCTTCAGGAAACAGATCCGCCATAGGGTGATAGCCTTGTGGTGTTATGCCTTGTCCCAGCATGACTTCAAACCAGCTCAGATCGCTGAACATTTCATTGTTAAAACGGAAGATACGCCCATTGGCTTTAAACTGTTGGATTTTCTGCGTCAGCTCCTCTGGCACAGCCATGGTACGGCAATAATTCCAGAACTCTGAATCATTCCGTTCTGTGGCATGGTAATGCAGGATCAGAAAATCCCTGATCTTGTCATAGTCAAAGTGCATCTGACGGTTGAATTCGTCTATGTCACTTTGTGCAAAGTTACGGTCGGGAAAAAAACTAAACAGCTTAGAAATTGTGGCCTGTACCAAATGTAAACTGGTGGACTCCAGCGGTTCCATAAAACCACCTGCCAGCCCAACAGCCAGACAGTTTTTATTCCAGAATTGTTTGCGTTTGCCTGTGACAAAGCGGATGGGTCTTGGTTCTGCCAGCGCTTCACCATCCAGATTCTTCAGCAAAATAGCTGTAGCTTCATCTTCCGACATAAAACGGCTGCAGTAGACATGACCATTACCTACTCTGTGTTGCAGTGGAATACGCCACTGCCAGCCAGCTCTCTGGGCTGTGGCTCTGGTAAAAGGCCAGGGTTCAGACGTTGTTGCGCTTGGCACTGCAATAGCTCTGTCACAAGGCAACCAGTGGCTCCAGTCTTCATAGCCGGTTTTCAGGGTTTGCTCAATCAGCAGCCCACGAAAACCGGAGCAATCGATAAAAAAGTCAGCTTCGTGTTCAGTGCCATCAGCCAGACGTAAAGAGCGGATAAAGCCATTGTCCAGCTGACGTACTTCAACCACTTCACCTTCGGTGCGCTGCACGCCCCATTGTTCGGCTAATTCACGTAAATACTTGGCAAAAAGCCCTGCATCAAAATGAAAGGCGTAGGCGATATTCGACAAAGGCGAGTTGCCTGCATCCATGGACCGCATAAAGCGCTGTTCAAGGCAGGCCAGTGAACTCAGGGTATATTCATCCAGCGGTGCGGCTTTGCCCAAAGCGCGCATTTTTAACCAGTAGTGATAAAACTGCAGCCCTTCCATATTTTTGCCTACATCGCCAAAAGCATGAAAGTAGCTACTGCCCTGTTTTTGCCAGTCAACAAACTGAATACCCAGTTTAAAGGTGGCCTGAGTACGACGCATAAAGTCGTTTTCGTCTAACCCAATCAATTCGTTGTAGAGCATAATCTGAGGGATAGTGGCTTCACCTACACCAACAGTGCCTATCTGTTCTGATTCTATGACCTGGATCTGACAATATTGGTTTTTTAATACTTTTCCCAAAGCTGCAGCTGTCATCCAGCCAGCAGAGCCTCCACCTAATACGATGATTTTTCTTATTTTTTCTATCATAACAACCTCAATGTGAAAGCTGCTGCAGGCAGCGATTCAGGGTATCAATCTGAGACGGCATAGCGGCAACTAATCTGGCTATTTGCTGCTGTATTTGCCTTAATCCTTGTTGTATTTCTGTTTCTGTCCGGTTTGCCAGCAACATACTGCGAAGTTCAGGTGTGAGACCAAGACCCTGCATCAAACCAAACCATTGGCCCGCTTTAATTGCATCGGTTTCTGTAGTCAAAACGCGGCCTAAGCGGGCAAAAGCCTGGCCAGTTTTAGTCGCCAGTGGTTGCTGATGTAAGTGCAAAAAGTCCTGCACCTCAGACTGATACTGTTGCCAGTGCTGGTTATACATCAGTGCAGTGGCCGGGCAACTGCTTTGGTTTGGCAACAAATCCAGCCAACGTATCACCAAATATTGCAAGGCGGTCAGGCCGTTGTACAAAGGGCAATCCAAGGCCGCTGCGGCTTGTCCAAAACGCAAATGATTATGCTGCCAGGGTTGGGATCCTGTTGGCTGCTGTTTGGTGTAGCTTTGCCAGTCGGTTTGGCCTGTCAGCTGTTGCAGTTCGTGCCTGATCTGTGGCAAATCAACAGCCGGATCCGTGCATTGGCTGAACCAATGACTGCCTTGCTGCAAAGGCAGCCGCACTAACCAGCCCCATGAGGTCTGGATCACAGAGCTGTAAGGCTGTTGCAATAGCACAGTTGTGTCCTGAGCAGAGAAAAGCTGCACGGTGCGGCTTGCCTCGTCTGCTGTGGGTTCTGCTCTGCAATCCAGGCAATAACCCACAGCGATAGCAGCACCATTGTCCAGCTGCAGGCTGCTGATCTGGCCCTGGACGCTGTAGTTAATCTCCACTATTTGACTACTGAGGAAGGTCACACCAAGCTGCTGGTTATAGTGCTTCAGGCAAGCTGCGAATTCAGCGGTCTGAAGATGCATACCATAACTCAGAGCTTCGGCCAGATCGGGTCTGTTTGCAGGGGCCAGAGCAAATTTACCCTGATGGGCTGCCTGGGCCGCTATGCTAAATAGCTCAGCCTTACTGTCTGGCTCCTGTTGCAACAGCTGCAGTATAGCCTGCTCAAATTCAACTGCAGAGCCGTTCAGGCCATAATGACCAAAAGGCACAAACCAGCGGTTTGCGCCGCTTTGATACTGACTGCCCAAAGAAAAAGTAGCTTGGGCTTTAGCCAGCACCAGTTGCAGTGGTAAACCCAACATCTGACAGAGTGTTGCGAGTTCAGGTCCGCATGCTACAGCAGCAGGTTCTTTGACCCTTGCTGGTAACTCCAGCGCTATACAGGGATAACCAAAGGGCTGTAGATGCTTGGCTACTATGGCTGTTGCCATCTGTAACCAGAGGCCATGGCCTATTAACACCAGAGGTTGTTGCATCCTTTTACCCCCTGTGTCCGTACAAACTAAAGGCGGGTGCAACTGCGGCACCTGCCAGTTCAGTATGCTGCAATACCTGATGGTGGTCTGGCATAGCGCTCACCAAATGTTGCAGCTGGTGCTGATAGCTGCTGAACCAGGACTGCAACTGGTTTGGATCCAAAGCGCCAAGGCGGGCATCCAGTTGTTGTGGTTGCAGGCCCTGGCCCAGATAAAGTGCCAGCCAGCTGGCAGGCTGAAACAGCCCTTGCCGGTATTCCAGCAGATGGCCAGTTTCCTTAAACATCTCCAGTCGCTGCGTCAGACTGTCAGGTATCGCCATCTGGGCGCAATATTGCCAAAAAGGTTCGGGTCTGGAATTTAGCTTGTAATGCAGTATTAATAAGTCGCGCACCCGCAGATATTCAAGCTGCATTTTCTGGTTAAACAGCTCACGCTCTATATCTCCTACCGGGTTGGATGGGAAATACTGCAGCAGGTTTTCAATGGCAATTTGCACCAGATATAAACTGGTGGACTCCAGTGGTTCAAGGAAACCAGAGGATAAGCCTATCGCAATACAATTTTTAACCCAGCTTTGTTTGCGTCGCCCTGTAACAAACTGAAGGGCTCTGGCTGGGGCTAAAGCTCGCTCCTCTAAGCCTGCCATTAATTCCTGCTCTGCGGCGCTGTCAGTCAGGTAAGAGCTGCAATACACCACACCGTTGCCGGTGCGGTGTTGCAATGGAATACGCCATTGCCAACCTGCAGCTATAGCTTTTGAGCTGGTGTAAGAAGGTGGGGTTGGGTCTTTCTCGCTGGGTACCGCCAAAGCCTTGTCGCAAGGCAGCCAATGCTGCCAGTTGTCATAACCAGTCTGGAGCGTTTTATCGATCAGCAAGGCGCTGAAACCTGAACAATCGATAAAAAGATCGCCATCTATCTGCCGGCCATCTTCCAATATCAGTTGAGCAATATCACCGTTGTTATGTTGTGTCACAGCCGTGACTTTGCCATCCAGCCACTCGACGCCCTGAGTGATTGAATGCTGACGTAACAAAGCGGCATACAGAGTTGCATCCAGATGATAGGCGTAGTTAAAAGCAGAAGCGGGGTCTTTCAAATCGGCAACTGGACGACTGAACTTGCCTTGTTGTGCCATTAGTACGGCGAGCGAGTACTGACCATAATCTTTTAGTGTGGCTGCTTTTTGCTGCTGTAACCAGAGCCAGTGTTGATGAAAAGGCAGGCCATATAAATCCTCACCACTTAAACCAAAAGGGTGGTAATAATCGCTGTTTGCCTGACCCCAACCACGAAAACGGATAGCCAGTTTATAACTAGCCCCTGTGGCCTGCATAAACTCAGTCTCGTCCAGGYCAACCCACTGGTTAAACTGGCGGATATGCGGAATAGTGGCTTCACCCACACCAACAGTACCTATCTGAGCCGATTCAATCAGTTGAATACTGTAACGATTTTGGGGTAAATATCTGGATAATGCCGCTGCTGTCATCCAACCCGCAGTGCCACCACCCAAAATAATAATACGTTGTTTAGCTTCCATAATGACTAATGTATAGCTCCTGCATAACAAGGTGCACTTTGGCGTTAGCCACCAAAGTGCACCTTGAATACTACAACCTCATCGCTCTACTGAGTAGCAACTTTAGAAGTTGCCACGCATCACTAAAGCGATACGACGGTCAGCAACAAACCATGAACGACCCGCTTCCAGGCCTTCATCATTCAGCAGCATCAGGGTTTCTGATTGTGAGTTTGTCAGGTTAGTCGCCTGCAAACCTATGCTGAAATTATCTGTCATGTTGTAAAACACTGAGCCATCCAACTGACCGCTGTCGTCATACCAAAGTGGTGCTTTACTGATCACATCCCTGGTTGTTAACAGGTACTTGGAGCGCCAGTTGTATGCCAGGCGCGAGCTCCATTTGCCTTTTTCATACATAGCCACCAGGTTAAAGGTGCGATCAGACTGCCCCTGTAAAGGCACATTGTCTAAGTTCACCCGTATGCCTGTATCTGTATTTTCATCTCCATTCCAACTTTCATCTTCAATGTCTACGGTGTTATTGGGTACACCACTGGCATCTATATAAGTAAAGCTGGCTTGCATACCTAAACCATTCCAGGGTTCAGGCAACATGTCATAAAACTGTTGATAAGACAGTTCTAAACCATCCATTTTGCCATCGCCCCCATTAGTTGTGGTGCTAATGAGTGAGGTCTGTGTTACTCCGGTGTCAGGGTTCGTCATGGATTGCGGGAATGCACCTTGCACAAAGTAATTTTTCAATTCTTTGTGGAACAAAGTGGCACTTAACTGACCCACATCAGCGAAATACCATTCCAAAGAAATGTCGTACTGCACTGACTCCATAGGTTTCAGGTAGGGGTTGCCACCACTGCCTGTCCAGGCAGGTACAAAGGCGCGCTCTATCATATTATCCTGTGGTGGAGGCGGATTATCCGGGTCAATAACGCTAATAGGCCGCACCGACTGCACAGATTCATTGCCTAAAGTCACTCTGTTTTGCACATCACCCATATCCGGTAAAGCGACTGCTTTAGAAAAGGCAAAACGTGATACCAATTCGTCCGTCAGCTCCACTTTAATGTTGAAGCTGGGCAGCAGCATCGTGAACTTAGTTTCCGCTGTCAGGCGCTGTTCGCTGTCATTACCAAAGGCCCTGTCGTTGTCTGGCAGGTAGTTGATCGGGTCGCCCGCCCAGCGATTTTCAGGAGCTTCCAGTGCAGCCTCCAGATCAGCATAAGTACCTGCTGCTATCTGCTGATTCAGGTAATCCAGCACCACAGGTTGAGTCAGCTGTTGGTTTCGCAGTGATTCTGGTGGCAGAAAATCCGGTAGCAGATCCGGGAAAGTGACAAAACCATTGGCCTCACGGTCCAGTACCACATAGCGTAAACCAATGTTACCACCATAACGCAGTTCGCCATCTCCTTCGAAATTCAGTCGGAAATACACGGCTTTGTTGGTTTCAGTGGTGTCATTGACTTCACCTGGTGTGAAAATGCCAAATTCTGAGTCCACACCAGCGCGTTGTGGATAAGGAGTCCAACTGCCGCCAGCGGATTGGAATGGCTGTCGGGTTGGATTTGCTCCCATAATAGAACGGACATAAGCTTCAGTGGCATGTATGGTCTGGTTACCCGGTATATTGGCTATGCCGCCACCATGGAAATCTGACCAATCGACCAGCTCAAAATCTGTCGCTGAGCCTTCCAGCGTATCCAGCCAGCCAGCGGGAGCAGCGCTACTGAACTCTGGTGCTAAAGCGCCCCAGTTCCAGCTGGTAGTCCGAACTGTTTGCTCACGTTTGGCATAACGAATACCAGCCTGAATGGAGGTCATAATGCCTTTGTTTTCCAGATGGTAAGTCGCGTCCAAACGAGTGGCAAAAGAATCGCCCTCTGAGCGTTCATAGTGATCCATGGCACTGCGCAGCAAATAGGAGCTTGGATCCTGGAAGTAATTACTATCTCCCGCCGGATCACCGCTAAAGCCAGGATAACCAGTGGCAAATAAATCCGGATTGGCATCACGATAACCAAACCAGGGGTCAATTAACGACATAGTAGGAGTGCTGCCTGTAACATCATAAGCCTGACCAGCAAAAGCGCCGGTATGGACTACTACGTCATCGTCACTGGTTTCAGCCTTCACCACCTGGAAGTCGCTGGTTAATTCCAGGCGCTCATTCGGTTTCCATTTGAAATTCAGCGAGAAATCTTCAACCAGAGTTTCAGTATCTTTGACCCTGCTATCAAACTGCGTCATATAACCAAACTGGTTGCGGGCATTGTCTCCCCATGCTCTTGGCACTCTGTCAGCGTTGCCGTCAGCGGCGCGCCAGCCGTCGACACCCTGAGTGATAATACCGGATTCAAACAAGCCCTTGTCGTCGAACTCAAACTCTGTACCTTCAAGCGGACGGGTACGACGATTGTCTATGCTGTAGTAGCCCCCTTGATATTTCACCGCCTGCTCATGCCAGGATAAACGTGAGTCGGAGCGAATATATTGAAAAGTACCAAGGAAGCTGTCATCGCTGTTTTGCCACTGCAAAGCCGTTGACATACCAGTACGTTCACGGTCATCAAATTTTTTCAGTAAGTTGGATGCGTTGGGTAACCAGACTGTACCGTTGCCATCTGCTCCAACAAAATCTTCCGCACCGGGCAGAGTATTGGCGTAGAATGGCACATAAGCATCAGACTGAATACCATGAGACTCGCCATACTGCTGAGAATGTGCGGCGTTTATCAAAAAGCCAAATTCGCTGCCACCATCAAGCTGATATCTGTCGCTAAAAATAGCGGACAGGGTGGGGCTGCCTTTTTCTGCCAAATCGCCATAAGAATAGTCGCCGCTAATGGAAAACAAGCGGCTGCTTGCATCAAAAGGCTTTCTGGTTCTCAAACTGACTGTGCCACCAATACCGCCTTCAATCATATCGGCAGTCTGGTTTTTATAGATATCCACACCACCCATTAACTCAGGTGATACGTCCTGAAAGGATAAGCCACGTCCAGAGTTGGCGGTAAAAGAATCACGACCATTAAACTCACTGCGGGTTTGCGTCATACCCCGAATAATGGCGCCGCTACCTTCCACACTGAAATGATCCGGGTCGTCAGGGCCGGCGAAACGTTCTATCGACACGCCAGGAACCCTTTGTATAGCTTCCAGCACGCTACGATCCGGCAGTACGCCGATATCCTCTGCGGAAATACCATCTACTACCGTATCAGCCAGACGTTTGACATTCTGAGCGCTTTGCAGGTTCGCTCTGGTGCCTTTCACCTCTATGATCTCCACCCCTTCTTTGACTGCTTCCTGCTCAGCTGTTTTGTCTGTTTCCTGCGCCTGAACAGAAACCGACATTCCCACTATGGCCATCGCCAGCAGCGACTTTCTGAATATGGGCCTGTCAGACCTTTTGTGTATTACACTTTTTGTCGGTGCCATCAGCACTCTCCCCTTTTTGTTTTTGTCTTTATCTTGCCACCCAACAGCAGTCAGTTTTCTCCCCCGTCTGTCCCTGTGGCGCTGTTTGCCAGCTATTATTATTTCCTGCACTTCTAGGCTAACGTACCGCTTTTTATACCGTTATTTATCGTCATAGCTGCCCAAGTTGATACTGAGTCGTGTGAGTCTGGACGTCAAACCGTCTCCGAAAAAACGAAATAGCGAAAACAGAATTCGCACCTTTTTTGAGCAGTGATGCATTAATCTGGTGCAGATGGGGTTTGTCAATAGATGAGTAAAAACAGATGCTTGGCTAAGCCCGGGTCAAAGTTTTGGTCTGCGTTGCACCTTTAGGTACTTGGTGGTGCAAGCCGCTTTTCCCGGGCTTGAATGAAATACGTGACTACAGGCTGAGTAGCGGATTGGGGCGCAGATTATTGCGGTCTGCTTTGAAAGCGCCCCCTGAATTCATCTTTAAAACGCCTGGATAAACTCAGCCGTTCGCCGCTGTTAAGTAGAATTTCACCATCGCCGCTGGGGTCGTAACTGATGCTGTGAATGGCATGATGGTTGACCGCAAAACTGCGGTGAATACGGCTAAAGCCTTTGTGTTGCAGTGTTTCAATAGTTTTGGCAAGGGTAGCGCGCAGCGGGTAAATACGGCCTTTGCTGTGTAAATTGACATAGTTACCGGATGACTCCAGCCAGTCGATATCGTCCACTTTCACCAGAAATTCTTTATCCAGTTTACGTACCAGAAAATGTTCGGGTGGGGAGTTGTTGTGGCTGGTTGCTATGCTGTCTTCGTTTTGCTCAGCACCAATCAGCATGGCGTCACCTTTTAAGCGGCGATAGACAAACTGCGCGAGATGAAAGAGCGCAAATAAAAACAAATAACCCCAGACATCTTTGCGGTATTCATAGAAGAACTCACGGGCTAAAGGGCCAAAATCATAGCCTCTGCCGAGTAGCCCATACACCAGCTTCCGCAGCGCTACCATCAGGCTGACATGGCCAATACAAAACAATAAACTGGCGACAAAATGCAGTGATAATTGTAAGCCTATAGCATTAAAACGGGGTGGCACTTTGTTAAAAAACCAGACTAAAAACGGAGTCAGCATCAAAGTACCTATGGCGCTACTGTATTCCCAGACTAAAGGCTCCCACCATTGCAGGGTAGAAAGAGCATCCCTCTGGTGCTCCATCCAGACTGAGCTGGCGTTAATACTGTTGTTGATCAACAAATACAAAGCAAAAAGCAGATAGCTATACAGCACCTTGTGGTGCTCAAATTTTTCAAACCAGTTTTTAGCCACAGCGTTCGTCCCCACCAGCCACCTCTTATCCCTCAATTCCACCACAAACCTATTCAGCGCTGTGCGCTGGCGTTCGCAGCGGACAGAATCAAATACAACACCCTACCGCAGAGGATTATTAGCATGACACGAACTGACACAGGCCGTCGATATGAACTGGATTGGTTACGCACTCTCGCTTTTGCAATACTGATTTTGTACCACATTGGGATGTATTATGTTGCCGATTGGGGTTGGCATATTAAAAGTGAGCAAACCTTTACCGGACTGCAGGAGCTGATGATTCTGACCAATCCATGGCGTATGTCCTTGTTGTTTTTACTGGCCGGTATGGCGCTGAGTTTAGTTTTGCCACGTATCAGTCGATTGAAACTATTAAGGCTACGTTCCAAGCGTTTATTGATCCCTTTGCTGTTCACTATGTTTGTGGTGGTGGTACCGCAAGTTTATTATGAGGCCTTAAGCCAGCAACTGATCCAGCCGGGTTATCTGCAGTTCTGGTGGCAGTATGTCAATCCTGTTACCGACTTATTGCCCGATCATCATAGCCCTATTGGCTTACTGACCTGGAACCATGCCTGGTTTATTCCGTATTTATGGTGTTACAGCCTGCTGGTGTTGTTGTGTTATCCGCTGCTGAATGTAGTATCACAAGCAGGCTGGTTGCAGCAGCTGCAAGGCCGGTATGCTTTGGCACTGGTTTTTGGTCTGATGTTATGGGCCTGGTGGATGTTAAAGGCGGATTTTCCAAGCACTCATGCCTTAGTCGATGATTGGTATAACCATGCTAAATACTTTCTGGTGTTTATTGCGGGTTTTTTATTGGCGCGGCAGGATCTGTGGTGGCAACAACTGGTAGCAAACAGAAGGGTATGGCTGGTGATAGCTCTGTGCTGTTACTGCCTTATTATTGCTGAGCGCAATGATGTTTTTGACTATTACTCAGGCCCGACAAATAGTGAAACGCTGCATAATATGCTGTTTGGTTCTGTACTGGTGATTAATCATTGGCTGTGGTTACTGGCAGTATTGGGTTATGCCGGAGCTTATCTGGCAAAAACAAATAGCCCGCTGTTAAGGTACTGCAACGATGCTGTGCTGCCCTGGTATATTTTGCACCAAACATTAATTATTCTGTTTGCGGCCTGGTTAAAACCTTTGGCTATACCTGCAATTGCAGAGTTTCCATTGTTGTTGGCTTTGACTGTAGCAGGTTGTTATTTGGGCTATGAACTAATACGCCGTGTTGCTTTATTAGGTTGGTGTTTTGGGCTGGGCAAAGCCCGTCAGAGCATTCAGAATTCAAACTCCACTGAGCCATTATCAGTGACAAGGCCTGTAAGCTGAAAAAAGGCCTAAGCTGCAGCCAGAGTATTTGAAATGGGCCTGTTTTGCCTTGACCACTTATCGAATCAATAACACCAAGTATGAAGGGGATGATACCCTGATGCGGCTTGTTTAGATTGAGCTGACAGGTCGGATAGCTAAGTCTGACAAGGTGGCCAGTGCACAACTGGCCGTTGTTTATAAAAATAACCTGATTAGGCTGTTTCAGCCCTGAACTCAGAAGGAACACACACAACATGACTGATAGAGTTGCATCCACCGAACAGACAGCAAGCAAGACCTGGTATCTGGGAATAGACGGTGGGGGCAGCCATTGCCGCGTGATGTTGCAGGACGATGCCGGCCTTTTACTTGGCGAGGGTCTTGGCGGACCAGCCAATCCTGTTTACGGTACAGAACAAGCTATCCAGTCTATTCTCGCTGCAACTGATCAAGCCTTGTTACAGGCGGGCTTGACTCCTGCGGAAAAAAACCAACTGATTGTTGGAGCTGGCCTGGCTGGTTTACATTTACCCTCGATGCAACAGGCGATGCAGCAGTGGCAACATCCGTTTAAAGCCTTGTACCTGACCACAGATTTACACGTAGCCGCAACAGGAGCCCATCAGGGGCTGGATGGGGCAGTGATTATTCTGGGGACTGGTTTTAGCTCTTTAGCTGCCCATCAGGGCCAACTCACCCAAATTGGCGGTTATGGTTTTCCGATAAATGCGACCTGCAGCGGAGCATGGTTTGGCCTTGAAGCGGTGAAAGCCGTATTACTTGATGCTGATGGCGTAGGTTTGCCCACCAAGCTAACTTCTATTTTGCTAAAAGATAAAACGGCCACAGCATTAGCAGAGCAGTATATCAACGCATCTGCCACTGATTATGCCAAGCTGGCACCACTGGTGTTTGAGCTGGCCGATCTGGGCGATAAAGTGTGTTTGTCTTTTATTCAGCATGGCGCTGCTTTTATCAATCAGCTGATCCGCAAACTTCTGAGCACTCAGGTGTCCTGCGTGTCGATGATAGGGAGTATCTCTGAACGTATTAAGCCCTGGTTGGATCCGCAATTGTCGGTCTGTATCACTCCTGCTTTCTCTTCACCCGAGCAAGGCGCCATTTTATTTGCCAGACAGTCGCATCAGGCGGCGCTGCGTGTTGCTAAGGAAAACTAATGCGCTCAAGACGTGATTTTCTGAAATTATCTGCACTCTTAGGTATGGCAGGCCTGACAAAAGCAACACCAGCTTTTGCGGCAGCTAAAAAACAACCCGAAGCCATAGTGGTTTCTACCTGGGAACATGGTTTGGCTGCCAATGAAGCCGCCTGGCAAGTACTGGCCAAAGGTGGACGGGCTTTGGATGCGGTGGAAACCGGAGTGCGGGTGCCTGAAGCCGACCCTAAAGTGCGGACTGTAGGTTATGGCGGTTATCCGGATCGGGACGGAATAGTCACACTGGATGCCTGCATTATGGACGAGCATATGAACTGCGGTTCAGTGGCCTTTCTGCAGAATATTAAACACCCGATTTCGGTAGCCCGGCTGGTGATGGAAAAAACACCTCACGTGATGCTGGTCGGCGAAGGCGCAAAACAGTTTGCATTGCAGCAGGGTTTTAAAGAAGAAAATCTGCTGACCGCTGAATCTGAAGCCGACTGGAAAGCCTGGTTAAAAGATCAAAAAATTCAGCAAATTAATATCGAAAATCACGACACCATTGGCATGCTGGCGATGGACGCTGCCGGCAATTTAAGTGGCGCTTGTACCACCAGTGGTGCTGCGTACAAAATGCATGGCCGGGTCGGCGATTCGCCACTGATTGGCGCTGGTTTGTATGTGGATAATGATATTGGTGCCGCTACGGCCACAGGCATGGGCGAACTGATGATCAAAACAGTCGGTAGCCATCTGGTGGTCGAACTGATGCGTCAGGGCGCGAGTCCTGAAGAAGCCTGCAAACAGGCGGTACTGCGTATTGCCCAAAAACTGGGGGATTATGCGCAGTTTCAGGTTGGCTTTCTTGCGTTAAATAAGCAGGGCCAGTATGGCGCTTATGGCATTCAGCCTGGCTTTAATTATGCGGTACAAACCAAAGCGGGTAGCACGCTGATTGATGGCAAAAGCCTGCTCGGAGCCAAAGCCTGATGTGGCGCTCTGTCAGGCAGAATACGCAGGAAGTTTTAGCATGACGCAGCTGGAAATCTGTATTAACGCCGACGACCTGCAGCAACTGGACGCCAATGTCGACGCTGCATTGCAAGGCGGTGCCAGCCGTATTGAGCTCTGCGCTGATATGCAGCAACAAGGCATGACGCCAACAGTGCTGGCTATGCAAAAAGCGCGTCAGGCTTTTGCAACTGTCCCCGGCTTACTGGTCATGGTGAGGTTTCGCAAAGACGATCAAATTCAGACTAAAACTGAGTTGGCGGCTATGCAGCAAGCTATTAGTCAGGCCGCAGACTCAGGGGCTAATGGTGTAGTGCTGGGGGCATTAAATGCACAGCGATGCCTGGATTTAGCTTCGCTGGAACTGCTGGTGAGTCAGGCTAAAAAGCTGGGGCTGCAGGTGACGTTTCACCGGGCTTTTGATGCTATTGCGGAGCAGCAGCAGGCGCTGGAACAACTGATCGATGTTGGGGTCGACAGAGTGCTGAGTGCTGGTACTTTATGGGGCAGCGATTTAGGTGTGATGCATGGCCTTGAGCGTTTACAGCAATTAAAAATTCAGGCCGCAGGCCGTATTGAACTGGTGGTGGGTGGAGGCGTTCACTCCGGCAATCTGGCCAGAATAGTGGATAGCTTAAAACCAGCAGACAAACTCTGGTCCGTGCACAGTTATTCAGCCGTGCTTAGTCAGGGCAAGGTAGACCCGCAAAAAGTGGCCGCTATGCTCCGGCTTTGCCGCTAACAGTGCAGTGATCCGACTGGTTTAACCCAGTGGCATATCCGGGTAGCTGGTTTTGCTTTCCATGCCCAACAGGTTTTGCATCAACTGGCGTTGCTGGGCCAGCAATTCACCATTTTTCTGATTTAACTGTTGGCAGAGTTCAGTGTGGCGCTGCACTTTGTCGAGCAGTTGTTGACTGGCATCGCGGATTTTTTCCGGCAGTATCGACAGTAAACGGTCGAAGCCCTGGCTGGTAGGTTGGAGTTGTAAAGACGCCATGGCGCTGTGACGCTCTGTTGCATTTTGCTGCAGCAGTTCCAATAACACTGAAGCTTGTTGATTCAGTTGTTCCAGCTCAGCACTTTTGCGCAAATTCATCAGCACATATTGTTTTTGCAATAGCGGGCTCAGTTGCAGCAAGAGTTCAGCGTCCTGTTGCAGTGTACTGATGATTTGTCTCAGCGCTGTCTGATTCATTTTTTATGAAAATCCAGCATAGCCTGAGCTAACACATCATCATCCAGTTGCAATGAACCTTCAGCCAGCGCCAGTTTAATTTTGGCCACTTTTTCTGGATCTACTTCACTTTGTTGCTGCAACTGTTCAAACGCTTGCTGCACTGCTTGGGTGGTGCTGCTGATCGAGGCTTGAGCTTCAGTGGCCGGAACCACTACTGTTGTGGTTTTACTCTGACTGCTCTGGCCTTGCTGATCGGTTTTGATCAGGGGCTGAACCTGACTGTATTGATCAATTTTTACCATGATAGTTACCTGGTTACCCGGATAATGATCCGAAATTCTGCTGTTACCTTTGTTAAGCGACAGCTTCTGAAAGAAACTTTAATGTGATTTAAAAATACTTTGTACTGTCGCTTCAGCCACTACATCGGCTTCCAGCACTATGCCAGAACTTAAATTTTGTACTTTAATGCGCTGACCCAACTGACCGTCTTCCAAAGCCACTCCTTTGGTACTGGCTTCAAAGCCTTCCGCTTGCACCCGGATCAGTACATGGCTGCCTTTTTCGACTAACAGTTTGTGTTCCAGCAGATGGCGGCTGATCACTTGCCCGGCCTGAATTCGGCGTTTGGTCTGCATGCCGATTAAAGCGGCAACTTTCAGCTCCACACTGAGTTTGGATTGGCTGAGTTCAGTCAGGCGGGTGCCCAGCATAGCGTCCGTTAACAGTTGGTTTTTTTCAATCGCCTGATTGGCTACTACCACAGGCAACCAGATTCTGACCCTGGCTGTAGCACGGCTTTGCCAGCTGGGTTTATCTTTGCAATTCAGGCTGTAACTGACACGACCCCAGGGCGCTTTTTGGCTGTTACTGCGGCTGATAACCAGTTGGTTACAGCGGCCTTGTTTGTCCAGACCTCCAGGCAAAGTGAGTTCCACTTCTTGTTTGATTTTGCCCTCTGCACCGAGCTGGCGCGCGAAACTTTGCACTTCAGCGCTGATATGGGAGCGGATCTGTTGCTCCAGTGCTGTGGTGGCAAAAGTGCTGGCCGGGAAACACAACAGGAGGAAAAATAACCACTTCCGTAGCGGAAGTAAGGCTTCCGCTCTTGGTGCTTCTTTTGCAATGGTATTAGTGTAAGTCATTAAATTTAATAGCCTTTTAATGATGGCATAAAGCTTGTACTTCCCACCTCACTACTGCTGCATTCACAGGGCACTCAGATGGAATTTTTTAACAAAGCTTTAGGTGTACATCCGTTTTCACTGCAACTTCGCCTCGACAGAGCCGAGATTATCTCAGGCAATCTGGCCAATGTCGACACACCGGGTTTTAAGGCGAGGGATTTGGATTACCAAAGCATTTTGCAAAATATCGAATCCGATTTAACCAGCCCTTATGGCGCCAGTATGAACTCAGCTGATGTGCGGGCTGAACTGAAATACCGCATGCCGTTTCAGCCTTCAGCCGATGGCAATACAGCCGAGTTGAGTGTGGAACAGGCAAACTTTGCTGCCAACAGTATGGATTTTCAAACCAGCCTGACTTTTCTGAATATGAAGATCAGCGGCTTACACAAAGCCATTAAGGGAGAATAAGCATGTCTTTTTCCGCTATTTATGACATAGGCGGCAGTGCGATGCGGGCTCAGGTGATGCGTCTGGATACTGTCGCTTCTAACCTTGCTAACGCAGACACAGCAGCGTCCAGTGAGGCTGAAGCTTACCGCGCTACCAAGCCGGTGTTCTCCGCTTTATACACTCAGGATTTTGATAACAGATCCATGTCGGCTCAGGTGCAAACTTTAGGTGTGGTGAAATCAGACCGTACTGTAGAGCAACGGTATGAGCCGAACAGCCCTATCGCCAATGCAGATGGCATGGTGTTTTATTCTAACGTCAATCCTGTGGCTGAAATGGCTGACATGATGTCTGCTTCCCGTGCTTTCCAGACCTCTGTGGAAGTGATGAACCGGGTCTCCAGCATGCAGCAAAGTTTGCTGAAGCTGGGCCAATAAGGAATTGACTATGTCTGCCGTAGATAACAACTCACCCATACGTAATACAGCGCAAAGCGACCAAATCGCCAGCAATGGCAAAACTGATGCTGCAGGTTTATCCAGTATGTTTCTGGAGCTTTTGGTGGCACAAATCAGCCACCAAAACCCGCTAAATCCGATGGATGGCACTCAGTACGTCAGCCAGTTGGCGGAATTCAGCAGTGTGGAAAGTTTAGAAAACCTGAATATCCAATCCGGTCAGCAAATTAAATATATGCAAAGTATGCAGGCGATGGAAGCCACCAGTCTGGTCGGCCAGAAAGTGGATGTCAAAGCCGATACGCTGTCGCTGGAGCAACCAGACAAAGTGGAAGGTGCCATTAACCTCGGTGCCAAAGTAGACAGTGTGGTGGTGCGTTTGTATGACAGCAAAGGCGCTTTGGCTGATGAGATTACCTTAGACAACCCAGCTATTGGCACAGTACGTTTTGCCTTCCCGCAGCAAGACGCAGGTGCTTACACAGTACAGGCTGAAGTGCAGCTCAATACCACCAAACAACAAGTGCCGACTTATCTGACCAACGAAGTGGAACGGGTGTCCGTAGGGACTGGCCCGGATGACATTATCTTGCAAGTCAACGGCTTAGGTAATCATTACCTTTTTGATATCAACCAGTTGTCTAAAACAACTCAGAGTTAAGGAACCGCATAATGTCGATGTTTAGTATTGGCCTGAGTGGCTTAAGTTCGACCCAGAAAGCACTGGAAGTGACATCAAACAATATTGCCAACGCCGGTACTGCAGGCTACAAAACCACCAGCACAGAATTCTCTGCTTTATACAGCGGCGGTCAGCGCAGTGGTGTCAATGTGTCCGCCACCAGTGAAAACTTTGAAAAAGCAGGCAATCTGGTGGGTACAGGCCAAAGCCTGGATTTAGCCATCACAGGCAAAGGTTTTTTTATCATCTCTGAAAATGGTCGTCTGGCGTACACCCAGGCAGGTCAGTTTAAAATGGACGGCAGTGATCGCGGCATTGTCACCAATAATGGCGATAAATTGCAGGGTTACGGCATTGATGATCAGGGCAATCTGGTTCCTGGTATTTTAACGGACCTGAAAATTGAGGCAGGTAATATTCCGGCCAAAGCCACGACAAATATTAACTTTTCACTGAACCTGAATTCTGGCACTGATGTGATTAATCACAAACAGACTTATGCAACTTTGCCCGCAATTCCCCCTACTGCTACGCAGTCTTTTGATCCAAAAGATGGTTCTTCCTTTAATTATTCTCAGTCCAGTGAAGTGTTTGACTCCTTAGGCAACAGCCATACTTTGACCCAGTATTTTAATCATGCTGGTGGCAATCAATGGGATATTGTCTATTACATGGATGGCAAGCCTATGCTGGCTGCTGATCTGGGTTTACCTGAAAACACAGACGTGACCACTTTGACTTCAGCGCTGGATGATACTGGTGCTGTAGTGCATAACGTTGGCGTAGTGCGTATGAGCTTTGGCACTGATGGTCAACTTGCTCCGCTAGTCACACCAGCCACTGCTCCGGCTGAAGATAACAATGTCGCTGATCCTGCCGGATTAAGAGAAATTACCCTTGCCTTTAACCCAACGGGTGCTGATGGCATGTCGATCAAACTGGATTTAGTCAAAACCACTCAGTTTGGTTCTGCTTTTGGTTTGTATCAAAACAAAGCCGATGGTTATACCTCAGGTGAATTCAGTGGTGTGGCTGTGGCAGAAGACGGCGGCGTTTACGCTACCTTCTCTAACGGTGAAGTGAAATTGCAGGGCCAGATAGCGCTGGCTAACTTCGCCAATCCACAAGGCTTAGAAACCGCCAATAATACCACCTGGTATGCCAGTCAAAAATCAGGTGAAGCTTTAATAGGTACTCCTGCTGCCGGTAGTTTTGGTGCCATTCTGGCCGGCTCATATATGGGCTCGAATGTGGATATCAGCAAACAGTTGGTTGATTTGATGTCTTTCCAGCAAAGCTATCAGGCCAATGCCAAAACCATCAGTACTGCAGATGAAATGATGCAGGTTCTGTTTAACGCAGTGTAAGGAGCTAAAGCATGGAACGTTTGATCCACACTGCAGTTTCCGGCGCTGAATTAGCCCAAACCGCACTTCGTATTACGGCGAATAACCTGGCGAACGTCAATACAGTTGGCTTTAAAGCCGATATGGAGCAAGCCAAATCACTGCAAATCATGGGTGAAGGCTACCGCACCCGTTTTCAGGCGCAGTTGATGCCTGTTGTGACGGATCTGCAAGCCGGAGCCATGATGGAAACCGGCCGTGATTTGGATGTGGCGGTCAGCGACAAAGGGTTTATTGCGGTACAGGACGCCAATGGCAATGAAGCTTATACCCGTTCCGGCGAGTTGCAGGTGGGTGCGAATGGCGAGTTGACGGTTAATGGTTTTGCTGTGGTAGGTGGCGAAGCTGCTATTCAGTTGCCTGAATTTGGCGATATTGATATCAGCGCTGATGGCACCTTAAACCTGCTGCCTGTTGGCGGCGGTGTGATTGAACAGCAGGAACGTATCAAGCTGGTCGATGCTGACAATGTGGTGATGGTGAAAGGCGCTGATGGTTTATTCCGGGCTGTCGATGGTGAGCCTTTGGATCAGGCCGAAAATATCAGTTTACGCTCAGGCGTACTGGAAGGCTCCAACGTCAATGCCGTCGAAGAGATGGTCAGTACTATGAATATCAGTCGTCAATTTGAGCTCAATCTGAAGATGATGAAAACAGCAGACGAACTGGCTGTATCCGGCAACAAACTGATTAGCGGTTAACAGGACAACAACAATGAATTCAGCTTTATGGGTCAGTAAAACAGGTTTAGCAGCGCAGGATATGCGCATGACCACTATTTCCAACAACCTGGCGAACGTCAACACAGTCGGCTTTAAAAAAGACCGTGTGGTGTTTGAAGATTTGTTTTATCAGGTGCAGCGTCAACCAGGAACACAAGCGGATGAACTGAATCAGGTGCCTTCTGGCATTCAGGTCGGTACTGGTGTGCGGGTAAACGGCACTCAGAAAATTTTCACCGAAGGCAGCGCTGAAACCACAGGCAACCAGCTGGATGTTGCCATTGATGGTCAGGGCTTTTTTCAGATTGAAAATACAGACGGTGAATTGCTGTATTCGCGCAACGGCCAGTTTCATCTGAACTCAGATGGCTTAATTACCAATGGCAATGGCTTGCCGCTGGCGCAAAACCTTGCGATCCCGCCGGATGCGACCAAGGTCACTATTGGCACAGACGGCACTGTGACGGCAAAAATTGCTGGTCAGGATGAAGTGCAGGAGCTGGGGCAAATTTTAACTGTTAACTTCGTTAATCCGGCTGGTCTCGAAGTGCTGGGCGGCAATTTGTATCGCGCTACCGCAGCCTCTGGCGAAGCTGTTGAGGGTATACCGGGTGAAGAAGCTCTGGGCAAGTTGCAGCAATACACACTGGAAGGTTCCAACGTCAGTGTGGTTGATGAAATGGTCAATATGATTGCCGTACAGCGGGCTTATGAAATGAACGCCAAAGTAGTGACTGCCGCCGACGATATGCTGAACTTTATCAGCCAAAGCATGTAAGGAGCTGACTATGCTGCGTTTTCTTCTGGTATTTGTGCTGTTTAGCCTGGCCTCTTGCAGCACTAAACCTGACAGTCCTTTGGCAGATGATGCTGACTGGGAACGTGGCGCAGCTAATCCTATGGTGAGCCAGCAAGCCGAACCTGCCAGCGCGGGCAGCTTGTATGCTGACTCTTATATGTTCACTTTATTTGAAGACAAAAGAGCCTACAGAGTTGGCGATATTCTGACTGTCGAGCTGAACGAGCGGACCCAGTCCAGTAAAAGTGCCGACAGTGCAGTAGACCGCAACACCAACATCAATATGGGTGTGCCTTTACTTGGCAACG
Source organism: Rheinheimera sp. 1928-s (assembly GCF_029269265.1). GTDB lineage: Bacteria > Pseudomonadota > Gammaproteobacteria > Enterobacterales > Alteromonadaceae > Pararheinheimera. The sequence continues at coordinate 250,553 of NZ_JARIXP010000003.1, read as the reverse complement.
CTACCGTATCTGATTTAGCTATGCAGCTGAGAAATGGTCAGAACTATGAAGGCGAAAGCAGTGCCAGTCAGCAGAACTTCTTACGAGGCGCTATCACAGTGCGGGTGACTGAAGTGTTACCTAATGGCTCTTTAACCATTCGGGGCGAGAAGTGGATCAAGTTGAATCAGGGGGATGAGTATATTCGCCTGCAAGGCATAGTGCGGCCCGATGATATTGATGTCACCAACCGTATTTCGTCGCAGCGTATTGCTGATGCGCGTATTACCTATGCCGGCAAAGGCAGCATGGCCGATGCGGCTGAACCTGGCTGGATCACCAAGCTGTTTTCTTCTTACCTGAACTTATTCTGACGGGTGACTTATGCGTTTTTTTTGTTTGATTTTACCTCTGGTGTTGTTGCTGTTAAGCCAACAAAGTCAGGCTGCGGCACGGCCTTTATTGGATATAGTGGATATTCAGGGCGTTCGGGAAAATCAGTTAGTTGGCTACGGTTTAGTGGTGGGCTTACCCGGTTCAGGTGACAAAGCCCAGATCAAATTTGCCGCCCAGTCGCTGAATAATATGTTGAAGCAATTTGGCGTACAGCTGGACGAAGCCTCTTTACCTAAATCGAAAAACGTCGCTGCGGTGGCAGTGCAGGCCACCCTGCCGCCTATGGCCAGCCCGGGCCAGGCGATAGATGTGACTATTATGTCGCTGGGCGATGCTAAAAGTTTACATGGTGGCAGTCTGATGCTGACACCTTTACGGGGTGTAGACGGTAAAGTGTATGCGCTGGCGCAAGGTAACTTAGTGGTGGGTGGTATTAAGGCCGAAGGCTTAAATGGCTCCTCAGTCACAGTCAACGTGCCAACAGCCGGCATTATTCCTGGTGGCGCTATTATTGAGCGCAGCATTGAAAATCTGCAGCAGGACGGCGATTTAGTATTGAACCTGAAAAAGCCCAATTACAAAACCGCCCGCAATGTAGTGACTGCTATTAACGATATGTTTGGTCCTTCGGTGGCGCGGGCAGAAAACTGGTCAAAACTGGTGATCAGTGCTCCTAAAGATGCCGATAACCGCACTACTTTTATGGCCATGTTGCAGGATCTAACAGTCGAAGAAGGCTCACAGCGACCTCGGGTGGTGTTTAACAGCAGAACTGGCACTGTGGTGATCAGCAATGAAGTGCGGGTGAAACGTGCAGCCGTCAGTCATGGCAGTTTAACTATTACTATCAGTGAGCAGGAAGGGGCCAGCCAGCCTATGCCATTCAGTCGGGGCGAAACTTTGCCGCTGCAAAACAGCAGTGTGGATGTCACTCAGCAAAACGCCAATATGATGGTCTGGCCTGAAGGCACATCGCTCGACACTATAGTGCAGGCGGTCAATAGCCTGGGCGCAACACCTACCGAGCTGATGTCTATTTTATTGGCGTTGGATAATGCCGGGGCACTGGATGCTGATGTGGTGGTGATTTAACAATGAAGATAGATACAATGAGTCAGAAATTGGCCTTTGACCCTCAGTTTGGCCTGCAAATTGATAAAAATCAGTCACAAAGCGAGTCTTTGCAGCAAGTTGCTGAACAGTTTGAAACCTTATTTTTGCAAATGGTGCTGAAGAATATGCGTTCAGCCAGTGATGCACTGACGGGTGATGAAGGCATGTTCAGCAGCAATGAACAACTGATGTTCCGTGATATGTACGACAGTCAGATGGCACAGTCTATGGCCAGCAACAGCAAAAGTGGTTTGGCTGAACAGATAGTGCGGCAATTTTCGGGCACAACAGAAAATGCTGAAAATAAATTTAAGCCAGAGGCTAATTCTGTCGCTGAGTCTTTATATCAGGATTATGGTGCCCCGGCTTTAACTCAGCCGCTTCAGGTGCCTGTACGTCAGAGCGAGTCAACTGAATGAGTATGCTATCGAACGGAGTCTCAGGACTCAACGCCGCCAACGCCGGACTACATGCCGTCAGCCAGAACGTGTCGAACGCTGCTGTGAAAGGTTATAGCCGTCAGACCGTAGTGTTACAAACCAATGATGGTGCACTGAATGGCGTCAAAGTAACCAAGTTTGAACGTGTGGTGGATAACTTCCTCAATGCAGATATCTGGCGTACTCAGTCGGATTTAAATTACTACGAAAGTTATCAGGATTATCTTGGTTACCTCGAAGAAGTGCTGGGTACCGACTCGCTGAATCTGAATGACGCAGTGGCTGAATTGAATTCGGCCTTTAATGCTGCTTTGTCTGCACCTGAATCACCAGCCTATCGTCAGCAAGTTATCTCTTCCGCTAATGCCATGGTGCAGGATTTACAGCAACTGGATGGTGCTTTAACAGGCCAGGTCCGTAAGCTTGAGTTTGAACTGGAAGCTGTGACGGAAAATACCAACTCTGTGCTGCAGGAGCTGGCGGAGTTAAATCAGAAAATCACCAAAGAAATTGCTTTAGGCCATGATGCTTCGACTTTACTGGATGCGCGTGAGCAAGCGGTCAATCGTTTATCTGCTTATATTCAGGTTGAAGTGATGCCGGAAGACAATGGCAGCATGACCATTTCGGCCTTAAACGGTGCGCCTTTAGTGATGTCTGGTAAAGCGGCAGTCTTGTCTGTGGCTGGAACAGAAGTGACATCGACCTTTAATAATCAGCAATTTTCAATTTCAGGGTCGGCCGGGGGTAGTTTAGGTGGCTTGTTGCGGGTTAAATCTGAAGTACTGGACCCGGCCCGCACTGAATTAAATAATCTGGTCACGAACATTGCCGACAAGGTCAATGGCGCTTTGGTTATGGGTTTTGATTTAAACGATGATCCGGGTGTGCCTTTGTTTACCTATAACGCTGCTGATCCTTTGGGCAGCATTTTGGTGAATCCAGCGATGACGCAGGACAAACTGGCTTTTCGGGGCAATGTCGCCGGAGCGCCAGCAGGGGGTATAGGGGACAACAGCAACCTAGTGAATGTGATCGATTCAATGAAAGGTGTGGCCTCAGGTTATGACAGCCTGATTGGTAAACTGGCGATTCAGAGTAAACAAGTGCAAGCCAGTGTGAAAACCTCGCAGGTATTGAATGATAAAGCTGTCGCATCCCGCGAAAGCATCAGTGGTGTCAATCGTGATGAAGAAGCCGCCAACCTTATGTATTACCAGCAATTGTATGAAGCCAATGCCAAGGTGATCAGCACGGCCGGGCAGATGTTTGACACCCTGATGATGATGTTCTGAGGAGAATAAAATGCGGATAAGCAGCAGCCAGTACCATGAGACGGCAATACGGAACATTCAAACCAGCAGTGCAAAATACAGCCAGTTGTCGGTGCAGATGGCCACCAATGAACGTATCACCAAACCTTCGGACGACCCATTGGGCAGCGTTTTAGTGTTACGGTTGGATTCTGAGCTGACCTCGCTGGAGCAGTACGGCAAAAATATGGAATTGGTGACTTACAGTTTAAGTCAGCAGGAAACTCAGTTAAGCAGTATCAATAACTTGCTGTTGTCCGTGCAGTCTTTAGTCACAGCCGCAGCTGATGGCTCTTATGGTGAAGATGAACTGAAAGCTATGGCGAATGAGCTGGCGGTGCTGATGCCTGGTATTGCAGATCTGCTGAACGCAAAAGACGGCAATGGCAATTATTTGTTTGCTGGCAGTGAAATTGACCAGCCGCCTTTTATTCAGGATGGCACTGGTCAATACATTTATCAGGGTGATGCTATGGTTCGTAAAGTAGCAGTCTCATCTAATACGCTGGTTGATGCCAATATAGTGGGTAGCGATCTGGTGCCTGGTGCTACTTTTCTGAATGATTTGCAGGACTATGTGGCCTTGTTGCAAGCTCCACCAGCCGCAGGTGCTGGTGCCGAGTCGCGCGCTATGTTGGATAAGCTCAGCACTATGCTGGGCAATACCACCTCTGCTATCACCAAAATAGGCGGTATTGTCAGTTCACTGGAAACACTGGAGTTTACGAATACCGACATAGCTCTGTTTACTGAAAACCTGCGGGACGACTTAACAGCTGTGCATTACCCTTCCGCTTACATTGAAATGAACAATGCTTTGGCGTCTTATGAATCCACTTTAAAAGTCTATAGCTCAGTGTCAAAACTGAGTTTATTCAGTCAACTCTAAGTTGGGATTTACGCCATGTTGATCGATAGCCTGAAACAACTGACCAGTAATGTCGCGGCGCTGAACACTGCGGGCAAAGCTGCTAAAACTCAGGTTGTCGAAACAGAACCCACAAAAGCAGGCTCCAGTCGCGGTGGTTCCTTACAACAGCAGCTTGAGACTTTAAGCCGCTGGAGTGTCAGTGCTGACGTGTCACGCCAACTGGCAAAAAATCAACAGGCTGAACAGCAAATTCGTCAGTTGTATCAGCAACTTGATCAGTTAAAAAAACAGCTGGATTTACCGCAGTCTGGCGGGCAAAAACAGCAAATAAGTCAGCAATTGCAGCAACTGGAAAACCAGTTAAAGCAAAAAAATACGGCTTTGACTGCCGATTTTCTGCTCAGCAGTCAGCCCCAAGGTCAGCATCAGTGGCAACTGAACAGCAAAATCGATCTGTTAAGCCCTCGCAAACAACCCGAGATACTCAGTATTGGTTTGGCTGACGGTCAGAAAATTCAATTGAGTTTTCCGGCAGGACAGTCAGCTGATGCTAACCTCGCCATGATGCAGCAGGAATTTGCCAAACATCAGATTGAACTGAAACAACAAGGCCCTGTGCTGATCTTCAGTGCCGCTGCTGGCCAGAGTCATCTTTTGAGTCAGCCCTGGCAAATGCAGGGCGAAGGTATTCGTATTGCCGCTGGTAATCCGGTGCAGGTTCGCTTGCAAAAACCTGAAGGTCAGTTGACTGTATTGGCACAGCAAGCGCAGCAGATGGAAAACCAGCAGGCTTATCAGGCACAGCTGACACAAGTACAGCAGAAACTGCAGCAGATGTTGCGACAAGTACAGTCTGAGCGTCAGGTGCTGGTGGCTAAACTGAACGCGTTGCGGATGGCCGACAGTCAGCAAAGTGAACAACAGGTTTCTGTAGTCAGCCAGGAGCTGAAAGTGCAAATGCAGCAAGGTGCGGCTTCCTCTTTATCTGCCATTATGGCGCAAGGCAATGTCACCCGCAGTTTAGTTGAGTTTGCTTTAGCTGATTGATACACAATTCTTTCCTGTAGTTGGGCGCTGCGCTGGTAACGGTTCAGCGCCATTTTTTTACCTTGAAAAATTATTTTGAAAAAAAATTTCAGTTCCTGCTTTCAGGGGTCGCTTAATAGTTTTGAGCAACATGCATAGGAGCAAACTCAAATGGCTTTATCAATTCAATCGAACGCAGCTGCAACCACAATCCGTAACCAGTTAAACCGTACTAACGATGGTTTGTCTGTAGCTTTAGAGCGTTTAGGTACAGGTTTCCGTATTAACTCTGCAAAAGACGATGCAGCCGGTTTACAAATTGCCAGCCGTCTGAACTCTCAGTTAGTGGGTCAGGAAACTGCCATCAACAACGCGAACAACGCTAACTCTATGCTGCAAACAGCTGAAGGTGCGTTTGATGAGATGACCAACATCGCTTACCGTATGAAAGAACTGGCTACTCAGGCAGCCAACGGTACTAACTCAGAAGCTGAATATGCTGCTTTTGATTCTGAATACACTGCATTAAAAGAAGAGTTGGCCAACATTATGGACAACACAGCTTTTGGTAGCGGTACTAAATTATTTGACGCTACAGACGGTAAATTTATCGCTGCTGTAGAATTCCATATCGGCGCATCTTCAGCTGAAACTCTGGAAGTTGATATTACTGCTGAACTGACTGATGTACAGGCCAGCGTCGATACTGATTTATTAAATCTGGCGTTCGATACTGACTCAGCTACTTCTCAGGCCAATGCCCGTACTGAAATCGATACTATCAATACCTTCTTAGACAACATAGGTGCTGCACGTTCTAAGCTGGGTGCCAGCATGAACCGTTTAGACCACACCATCAACAACTTGTCTAACATGACTGAAAACACTGGTGCTGCAAAGAACCAGCTGATGGATGCTGATTTCGCTAAAGAAACTTCTAACATGACTAAACAGCAATTGTTACTGAACTCAGGTATTTCTGTACTGAGCACAGCGAACACCACCACTCAGATGGTCAGTCAGCTGTTACGTTAATCGAGCCCGGGGCGAAGGATTGCTCCAACCGCGCCCCACTAAGTTTCGGCTTAGTGGGGTTTTTCCCGAATTGAATTTAGCAGGAAAGCGTTATGGCATATTCCAGTATAGATCCCGCTTATCTGGCTCAGCAGTACACTCAAATTGAGCGCTCGAGCAAAGATAACGTGTTAAACGCGCAGCAGAACCGGTTCTCCACTTTGCTTTCTTCTTATAAAAAACTGGAAACATCGCTGAGCAGTATGCAGGACCTGCTAAAAAGCTTTACGAAAGACAAAGAATTATTAGCGAACACAGCCAGTACTAACCTGGATACTGTGTTAGGCGTCACCGTAGGCAGTGATGCGGTAGCGGGCGATTATGAAATTTTTGTCCAGCAGATAGCCCAGAATCATCAGATGTCCATGGCCTTTAACAGCACTGATACCTTGCCAGCTGATGGTCAATTTCAACTGACGGTTGCAGGCGAGTCTTTTTCTGTTGATTTATCCACTTTATCTCCAGGTGCCGGCTTAACTGGCCTGGCCACAGCCATTAATAAAGCCGAAGATAACAGCGGCGTGCAGGCCACTGTAGTGCGCAGCGGCGCTCAGTCTTATCTGGTATTGACCAGCAAAGATTCAGGTGCAGCCAATGCGATCAGTATGAATTTTGTGCCTGGCGCTGATACTTCAGGTGCTGATATCTCTGCTGCTGTTGCGGGTGCTACTCAGTTAAAAGCGGCGCAGGATGCGATAGTCAAGGTAGGCGCTGAAAATGCGATCACAGTCACCTCGGCCAGCAACAAACTGGAAGATGTGATAGCAGGCGTAACCATTGATTTGAAAAAAGCACAGTTGGGCACCGATCAGCCAGTGCAGATTAAGGTGGAACAAGATCCAAAAGCTGTCGAAGAAAAACTGAAAAAGTTTGTCGATGGCTACAATGCGCTGGTCAAGCAAATCAGTTCTGACTCCAGCTTAAACTCAGACACTATGGCGCGTAGCATCAGTAGTCAGCTGCGCCAGTCATTTCAGAAACTGTACGAAGGAACTACCTTAAGCAGTGTCGGCATTGAGTTTGACCGGAATGGTGTTTTATCTGTAGACAGTAAAAAGCTGGAAAAAGCCTTAGCGGATAACCCCACCAAAATTGAAGCTATGTTGGTAGGAGATTCAGGTTTATTCAGTGGCTTACAAACCTCATTAGAACCTTTTACCAAGCGTGCCGGTATGATGAAAAGTAAGCAGCAAACTATTCAGGCCAGTCTGGATATGGTGACGGAAAAACAAAAACGGCACGATTATTCCATGGATATGGTGTACAAACGCTATGTGGCGCAGTTCACGCAAATGCAGGTGACCATGGCGCAGCTGGAAAGCTCAATGTCGCAGTTTTAAGAGGTTCGCTTATGTTAGATTTCGCTCAGGGCTATCAGGCCTATCAAAATACCAGTGTCAATGTAAAAGCCTCTGGCGCAGATATCCACAGTTTAGTGCTGATGTTATTTGATGGTTTTTTGGATGAACTGGCCCGTGTTGAAGGCCATATTCAGGCCAAAAGGTTTGATAAAAAAGCCGCTGGTGTAGAGAAGTTACTAAAAATACTCGGTGGTCTGGATGCCTCTCTGGATCAGGAAAAAGGCGGTGAAGTGGCTGCCAATATGCACAATTTGTATCAGCATTGTGGTCATAGCATTGTACGGGCCAGCATGAAAAATAATGTCGCTGAACTGGAGCATGTGCGGGAAGTGATGACCAATCTGCAGCAAGGCTGGCAAGGTTTACTGAATAAAGCCTGAGCTGGTTTTTTACGACCAAACAGGGGCAGCGTAAATTTTTACTCTGCCCCTGTGCATTTTTAAGGAGGAACTATTTTTTTATCAGGTTCCGCCCAGCGGAAGTTTTACTTCCTCCCTCTCGATTGAACCCCTATTAACTCCTTATAAATCATATAGATATTTTGTGGCGTGCTTTTTGCTGAATCAGTTGGTTATCCGATAATTTGGTGAGTCTGATGTCTGTCTATGTTGCGAAATCCAATCCTGCCCTGATGCAGATCCAACAGCTGTTGTTGCAGATGCAGCAGGCTATGGTGGCGGGTAAATGGTTGCAGGTGCAGGACTACGATCGCCAAATCAGCGCCTTGGTACTGCAGATTAAACAAAGTAAAGACCGCCAGGAGTTGCAGCTTGAATTACAGCTGGTGAAACAGCGTTATCAGGCCTTACTGCAGCTGGCTAAACGTCAGCAACAAATGTTAGAGCAAAAAATGCAGCGGTTTCAGGAGACTAAAACTGCCGTGGTGGCTTATCAATTAACCTCTGAAGCAACACTGGAGCATAACAGCTGATGACCATGCCGGTTTTTGCCTCATTCACTGCTGTTGCAGTGCCTCAGCCACTGACTCAAGGGCGACCGGCACTGACAGACTATTCCGACAGTCAGCAGCAATCTTATTCCGAAGACGCGGCGGTGTTGCTGGCAACAATGGAAGCTGCTTTGGCCGAGCTTGACACTGAGCTGCAGCACTTGCCGGAAGTTACGGATCCAAGTGGTCTGGTTCAGAGCATGCTGCCTCCACCTCTGTTATTTGCGCCTTTACCTGTAGCGTTGGAAACACTGCCTGTCGCAGAGAGTGCAGAACCTGTTATGCCTGTGCTTGCACCAGAGCTGGTGATACAAAAGTCCTCCGAAGAGGACTGGGTTGCTCCGGCGCTTATTTCCGCTGGCTTAACGAAATTGTCCGAGCCGTCAGCACTGCCAGCACCGCCTGTCGCTGTTATGCCATTGCATCCAGAGCAACAAACACGAACCGCAGCTCAGCCCTTGTTGCCGCAGCTGGAAAGAAGTGCAGATTTGCCCGCCCCCGTTGTGGTGTCGGTCTCCCAGCATGTTGCGGATCTCCGGCTACAAAATACCTCGTCTTTGATGTCTGCATTGAGCCAGCACCTCAGCAGCCAGATAAACCCCTTTGCCAGTGTGAACTCACAGCTGTTGAACCCAGAGCTGCTGGCTCCGGTAACAGCAACAGCTACCGGACATCAGGCCGGCGCAACCTTACCTGTCTGGCAAGCTGATCCACTGCCGGCACAAAGCCAGCACTGGGGGCAACGTCTGGTGCAGATGCTGGCGGATAAAGTCGATTTACAACTGGGTTTAAACGTCAATAAAGCCATGATCCGGCTGGATCCTCCTTCGTTGGGCAGTATTGAGCTGTCGGTGCAATTGGACGGTGATCGTCTGACGGTGCAGATGCACAGCAGCAATGCACAATTGCGTGACGCTATGGCGCAGGGGCTTGAACAGTTAAGAGCCAGTTTGCAACAAAAATTAGGCTCTGAAGTGCAGATTGACCTGCGTATGGGGACAGAGAGTTCATCTCAGCAACAGCAGCAGAAGTTTGAGCAACAGCTGACACAGCAGACCGATGCAAACTTTTATGCTGAGCCTGATATGACACTGCCTGCGGCACCTCAGGCCAGCCCACAGAATTTAATTAATCAACTGGTATAACACGGAAAAAAGGGAAAAAACCAATGAATAAGATGGTGGTGTTACTTGGAGTTTTATTGGTTGGCGCTTTGGGCACAGCTGGTTTTTTTTGGTTTCAGGCCGAGCAAAGTAAAACTGCAGTGCAGCAAGTCAGTGTAAAGCCACTATTTTTCCCTATGGAAAAGTTTGTGATGAGCGTCAACAGCGACCCGAACTCGCGTTATCTGGTGCTGGAACTGACTTTGGTTACCCATAAACCTGACACTGTTGCAGCATTAAAAGAAGCCACGCCATTACTACGTAACGCCATGGTGGAGCACTTTGCTAAAAGTAGTCATCTGGAAGTGAAGCTGGCGATGCAACAAATTGAAGAAGTGCAAAAACTACTGTTAGGCCGCTTTAACCAGACACTTGCTGACAACAAGTTCGATGATCAGCTGGATAACGTGCTGATCACTAACATTTTTATTCAGTAGGTATCAGCATGCTGGCGGAAAGTCTCTGGTCAGATACCGACACACAAAGCTCATCTGCTTTGGCCATCAGCAATGAAAGTAGCTTATTGGCGCAGTACAGCTTTTTGGTGAAAAGAGCCGCTGGTCATTTGCGCTCTTTATTAGGGCCTGTGGTTGATTCAGACGATTTACAGCAAATAGGTTTGCTGGGGTTGTTATCGGCGCTGCGGCGTTATGGCAAAAATCCGGACGAATTTTTTGAAGCTTATGCCTTTAAACGTATTCGCGGTGCCATGTTGGACGAGTTTCGCCGCACCGACTGGCGGCCCCGGCAGTTACGTCAGCAGGCGCATCAGTTCCGCGATGCCAGCCGCGAATTAACCAAAACCTTAGGCCGGGTGCCTAGTCATGAAGAGTTGGGTAAGCACTTAAAAATTGATGCAGCTCAGCTGTCGGAGCTGATGTATCTGACACAGGCTGAGTCGATGGAAAGCCTGGATCAATTGCTGGAACAACAGCAACACGCACAGTTAGGTGAAACCAGTTTGTCAGCATTGGAATTGAAACTGTCGTTAAAAAAAGCCATGGCGTCTTTGCCGGATCGCTGCAGATTGCTGCTGCATCTGTATTACAGCCATGAACTGAATATGAAAGAGATAGCGCTGGTGCTGGAGCTGACAGAATCCAGAGTCTGTCAGTTGCATAAGCACTCTATTGATTTACTGAATAAAAAACTGGCTCAGTGGTAAAAGGACGGAACAAAAACAATGCAAAGACTAATAGGTTTTCTGGTTGTACTTGCTGCGGTAATTGGCGGCTTTATGATGGCTGGTGGCAATGTCGCCATGCTGTGGCAACCTGCTGAGTTTGTTATTATTTTAGGCGCAGGTGTCGGTGCCTTGATCATAGGCAACAGCAGTTATGTACTGAAAGAAATGCTGAGGCAATTAAAGGCGCAGTTTGTTAAGCAGCCGGACCAAAGTCAGCTGTATAAAGAGCTGCTGATGCTGATGTATCAACTGCTGGAAACCATCCGCAGCAAAGGCTTTCGTGAACTGGAAGACCATGTTGAAAGTCCGCAAACCAGCTCTATTTTTATCTCTTACCCTGCAGTTTTAGACAACCCGGAATTGCTGGTGTTTGTTTGCGACAACGTACGTTTGCTCAGCATGGGAAAAATTACTGCTTATGATCTGGATGCTCTGCTGGAGCAGGAAATTCAGACCATAGAAGAGCAAAAACTCAAACCCTCTTCTGCCTTGCACAGCATAGCTGAAGCCATGCCAGGTTTTGGTATTTTGGCTGCAGTAGGCGGCATTATTATTACCATGCAGCATCTGGATGGCTCTTTAAGCGAAATTGGCTACCACGTTGCGGCAGCGCTGGTGGGCACTTTTATTGGTATTTTTGCCTGTTATTGTCTGTTTGAACCTTTAAGTTCAGCGATGGATTCGTATGTCCGCAAACAGACTGCTTTGTTTGAATGTGTACGTGCTGTGTTGGTGGCTCATGCCAAAGGCCATGTGGCTGTGGTGGCGACAGATTCTGGCAGAAAGCTGATCACCGAAGATTTGAAACCGTCTTTCACTGAAATGGAAGACTGGATCAATAACAAGGCGGCCTGATGAACGACTCAGTTCCGGTAATTATCAGACGCAGCAGGGCGGCCAAAGGCGGCGCAAAAAAAAGCAATGGCGCCTGGAAAGTAGCTTTTGCTGACTTTACGCTGGCGATGATGGCGTTTTTTATGGTGCTGTGGATTTTAGAGGTGTCCAGCGTCAAAGAGCGCACGAAAGTGGCGTCTTATATGCGTACTCAGTCCATTTTAGGCGGCAACAGTCACCCTTTTGACGCGATGAACAGCCCCTATCCGGTGGATTTAGGCGGCACCCCTTCTCCTATAGAAATGGCGGTGTCTGTGCATGAGCCTCAGCAAAGTTTTGTCGCTGGCATGTCGGCTCATTTGCAAATCCCTGAAGGTAAAAAGGAGCCATCGGCAGGTGTGGGTGAAAAACTCAATTCGCTGATCAGTGGCCAATACGATTCACCACCGGATTTAAGTTTGTTAGCTCAGGCGTTTCAGAATTTTGCAGAAGTGAATCAGGCCGAAGCCAACCTGGTGATTGAAGCTATGCCAGCCGGACTGCGGGTGATTATCCGCGACAGTGAGAACCGTCAGATGTTTCAGCGTGGGCAGGTGCAAATGACGCCTTATTTTGAAGACTTGTTATTAAAGCTGGCACCGGTGTTTTCGCGCATTCACAACAGATTATTGATTTCGGGCCACACAGACGGCACGGCCTTTAACAGCAGCCAGTACAGCAACTGGGAATTGTCCGGCGACAGAGCTTTACAAGCACGACAGGTTTTGGCTGCTGGTGGTATGCCAACACAACGTGTGGCTCAGGTCAGTGCTTTTGCCGAAACCATGTTACTGAACAGGGCACAACCAGGGGGCAGTGAAAACCGCCGCATAGAAATTCTGATCCTGACCAGTAAAGCAGAGCAGCAGTTAAAAGATATGTTCTCCAGCGACAATCAACAGAATGAGCTGAATAAAGCAGCCGATGCTGCCCGTCAGAATCAACCTGTATTACGCACAGATTATCAGGACTGATATGCCGTATTTACGCCAACAACCGGGTCGCAGTTTTTACCGCTGGTATTTTTATGACCCAGAGCAGTCCCTGCAAACCCAAACCAAGGGCATAGCGGTGAAGTTAAAACGTCCAGGCTGGTTTGGTGGTGAGATTGGCAGTGCTGTGGTGAAAGACATGAGTATGGGCGGTGCTGGTTTACTGGCTCCGCTGAAAGATAAAGTGCCAGATGAGTTTTGGGTACTGTACGACAAAAGCACCCAGGTCAAAGCCAGAGTGTGTTATCGCAAAGCCATTAACGACAAGCTGGAATTTTTAGGCCTGGAGTGGCAAGGCAAAGACAGAGCTGTACGCCTGACTCTGTTACGCAAACTCAGACGGCGTGCTTTTACATTAAAGCAGGACAATTTTCGATTGGTTGAAGTCAGCCAACAGCAGAACTTAGGGTAGCGGATGATTCTTACAGAGACTGAACACAAGTTGTTAAGCGGGGATTTGGCTTTGGTCGCAACGCCTTATGCCTTAACCCGGCAACAACGTAGTTTTGAGGCTGCCAGCCAAAGATGCAAAAGCCGTCTGGCTGATCTGAGTAAAGCCTTGCAGGCTGAATTAGGCCGGATGCTGACCGATGTCGTTTTTGATCTGGACCTTAATTTATGCAGTGGCGTTGGGCTGGACAACTGGCTGGCAGAGCCCGGCATTTTACTGTTGGATGCAGGTTTGCCATTGGACAAAGACCGCTCTTGTTATATGTCGATTGACCATTTGGCAGTGCATAACATGGCGGATTTATGTCTGGGTGGGCAACTGACCGACAAAACACAAATTCAGGAAAAGGTGGAATTCAGCAGCTCGGAAAACCGTATTTGTTGCCGTTTATTGCAAAAGCAAGCCCAGGCATTGATGCAGTTGTTGTTTAACCAGCATCTGCCGCTGGCCGCGCATTTGTATAAACAAAAACTACAGTTGCCCGCTTTTAGTTATATCCCGTTGAAAGTTCGTTTAATTCTGGAAAAAGAGGCCGTCAGTTGGTTCTTATGGTTGCCTATCGAGCTGTTTTTACAGGACAACGATGAGTTGTTCAGCAGCACAGAACAAGAGGCCTGTCCGTTGCCATTGGATTGGCAGCAGGTGCCGGTGCGCTGCACTGTCGAAATGGCGCGCAAACAAGTCACAGTCAAGCAGTTGCAAGGCTGGTTACAAGGAGAAGTATTGGCCATTGAGCTGTTTAGCTCTATGCGTTTCCAATTGGGTAAGCAGGTGCTGTTTCACGGCACTGTGGCCGAAGAAGGTCAGGTTTTAATGTTTCAGGTCACTCAAAAACAGGAGAGATAATGATGAGCGAAGTGCAAAGCAATACAGACAGCATGATGGATGACATCACTATGCTGGATATGGGCGAGTTATTTGGTGAAGAGAAAACAGATAAACCGCTAGGTGCTATGGGTATGGATATGTTCCGTGATGTGCCTTTGACTGTGACCTTAGAAGTGTCCAGCACCGAAGTGACTTTAGGTGAATTAAGTGGTGCCGAAGCGGGTGACGTATTGCCACTGGACAAGCCTATTGGCGAACCTTTGGATGTCAAAGTGAATGGTGTGTTATTTGCCAAAGCCGAAGTGGTGATGGTGAATGGCAAATACGGTCTGAAGTTTGTATCGACGCAACAGAGCCAGACCCGTCATGCCTAAGCTGTTTTTGGCTCTGACTGCACTGCTGTTGCCACTGGGGTTATCGGCTCAGGATCTGACCTTGTTATCTGTCACCGACAGCGCAACAGGACAAGATTACAGCGTCAAACTGCAAATTTTATTGCTGATGACGGTGTTGAGTCTGATCCCCGGCATAGTGCTGATGATGACCTCTTTTACCCGCATTATTATAGTGTTGGCGATTTTGCGTCAGGCGCTGGGTTTAGCGCAAAGTCCGCCAAACCGGATTTTAATTGGCATAGCGCTGATGCTCAGCCTGCTGATTATGAAACCTGTCTGGCAGGATATTTATCAGAATGCCTTTAAGCCTTATCAGGCGCAAAGCATGACGCTGGAACAGGCGATAGCGCGGGCTGAGCAGCCGGTGCGGCAATTTATGCTGGCGCAAATTCGTGAAAACGAATTGCATCAGGTATTAAAAATTGCCAATGAGCCTACCACCAGAGCCGCTGCAGATTTAACTTTTGATGTGTTGTTACCTGCCTTTGTATTAAGTGAATTGACCACAGCTTTTCAGATCGGCTTTATGTTATTTATTCCGTTTTTAATTATCGATCTGGTGGTTGCCAGTGTGCTGATGTCCATGGGCATGATGATGCTGTCGCCGCTGATTATCAGTTTGCCCTTTAAGCTGATGATTTTTGTGCTGGCCGATGGCTGGTCTATGGTGGCGGGCACGTTAGCTGCAACTTTCGGAGCCTCCCCATGAATCCGGGTATGGCGACACAGCTAATTAGCGACGCCATTTTTACCATTATCGAGATTTTGCTGGTGCTGATAGTGCCGGGCTTGCTGCTGGGTATTGTAGTGGCGGTGTTTCAGGCTGCGACCTCCATTCAGGAGCAAACCCTGACCTTTTTGCCCCGTATGCTGCTGACACTGTTGATGGTGGTTTTTGCCGGCCATTGGCTGATCCAAAAGTTACTCGATTGGTTTGCCAATTTAAGTCAAATGATCCCGGCTATGTTGGGATGAACGTCTGATGAGCTCGTTATTAAGCCTGACAACAGATCAACTGATGGTGTGGTTTGGTACCTTATGGTGGCCTTTTGTCCGGCTGGCTGCATTTTTCTGGGCTTTGCCTGTATTTGATAACCCAGCTGTTGTGCCAAGAGCCCGTATCATTCTGGCATTGTTTCTCAGCTTTTTACTGGCCCCTGCTGTTGAAGTCAAAGCCATAGACCCTTTTTCACTGGAAGGCGCCGTAGTGACGTTGGAGCAGGTGATTTTCGCCGTCATTATGGCCGGTGCAGTACGGATGTTGTTTGAGGTACTGGCATTGGTTGGCCTGATGGTTTCGATGCAAATGGGCTTGTCAATGGCGATGATGAACGACCCGGCCAGCGGCGATTCGGTATCTGTACTCAGCCAGTTATTTTGGGTGATGACAGCCTTATTATTTTTTGCACTGAACGGCCATCTGATCAGCCTGCAAATTATGGTCGACAGTTTCAGTTTATGGCCTGTCGGTGCCAGCTTGTATCAGTTGGATTTAATGCTGCTGGTGAATTTATTTGGCTGGATGTTTGGTGCTGCCTTGTTGGTGGCATTGCCTGCCATTATTGCCATGCTGCTGGTGAACCTTACTTTTGGTATTGCTAGCCGCTCTGCACCCAGTATGAATTTATTTTCTTTAGGTTTTCCTATGACGCTGCTGCTGGGTTTTGTGTGTGTGTTTTTAACCTTAAGCCAGATGGGCAACCACTTTTCTGTGCTGGCTGAGCATGTGTTGGGCGTGATGCAACTGGTGATGAGTTAAGCCTGATGTCAGAAAATACCGGTCAGAACAAAACCGAACAACCCACAGAGCAGCGGCTTAAAAAATCGCGCAAAGAGGGGCAGGTGGCACGCTCAAAAGAGCTGAATACTGCCTTGTTGCTGTTATTGGGTAGTGCTTCTTTGTTGTGGTTTGCTGACTTGTTTATGCAGTTGTTTTATCAGTTGGTAGAAAGCAGTTGGCAACTGGATAAAGACTCGCTCAAGCAGGGGGACTTAATGACGGGATCTATAGCCGATGCCTTGTTGGCCATGTTGGGGGCCAGCATGCCCTTTCTACTGACTTTGTTTATCGCCAGTTGGATAGCTGGCATGTTGCCGGGAGGCGCTATTTTTTCCAGTAAATTACTGGGGCCAAAATTCAGCAATATGAATCCTATCGCCGGTTTAGGCCGGATGTTTGGCAGCGAAAGCCTGGTTGAGCTAGCCAAATCAATTTTAAAAGTACTGCTGCTGGGTTTGTGTTTATGGGGATTGATGAGCCATCTGGCGACTCGCTTATTGTTTTTGCAGCGCATGGATTTAGCTACTGCAGCCAAAGACGGGCTGGAAGTGCTGTCATTCAGTCTGATGATGCTGGCGCTGGTGCTGTTAATCGTGGCTGCTATCGACGTGCCTTTTCAGCAGTATAAAGTGGCCAGCAAGCTGAAAATGACCAAACAGGAAGTAAAAGACGAGCGCAAATCAACAGATGGCAACCCAGAAATTAAAGGCCGGATTAGGCAAATCCAGTACCAGATAGCCAACAGACGTATTGAAGACAGAGTGCCGACTGCTGATGTGATTATTACCAACCCCACTCATTATGCGGTAGCGCTGAAGTACTCGGAGCAAAAAGCCAAAGCCCCTTATGTAGTGGCCAAAGGGGTGGACCAGATGGCATTGCGCATTCGTGAACTGGCCGCAACGCATCAGTTGGAAGTGATTGAGTTACCACCTTTAGCCCGGGCTATTTATTTCTCCACCCGGGTGGATCAGGAAGTGCCCAAAGGCCTCTACACAGCTGTGGCTTATGTACTGACCTATGTGATGCAACTCAAAGCGTATAAACAGGGGCGAGGCCAAAAGCCTGCACCTATTCCCGATATTTTTATTCCGTCCAGCCTGCAAAAACAGGCCAATGAGCGAGGAAGTACATTGTGAACTGGCGTTCTTTTACCCAACCCTACACCGCAATTCCTGTGTTACTGCTGGCCGTTTTGGCCATGGTGGTGTTGCCTTTGCCAGCCTGGCTGCTGGATGTGCTATTCACCTTTAACATAGTGCTGTCGATCATCGTTCTGCTGGTGGCTGTGTCCAGCCAAAAACCGCTGGATTTTTCTGTGTTTCCGACTGTGTTACTGGTCGCAACTTTGATGCGCTTAACACTGAATGTGGCCTCAACCCGGGTGGTATTACTGAATGGTCATGAGGGAACTCATGTCGCTGGTAATGTAGTACAAGCCTTTGGTGAAGTGGTAATTGGCGGCAACTACGTCGTGGGTATGGTGGTTTTTATCATTCTGATGATTATCAACTTTGTGGTGATCACCAAAGGGGGCGAACGTATCTCTGAAGTGGCTGCCCGTTTTACGCTGGATGCCATGCCGGGCAAACAAATGGCGATAGACGCCGACTTAAATGCCGGTTTAATAGCGCCGGAGCAAGCCAAAGAACGGCGTCAGACCATAGCCAAAGAAGCCGACTTTTATGGATCTATGGATGGTGCGTCTAAGTTTGTGCGTGGTGATGCCATAGCGGGTTTAGTCATATTGGTGATTAACCTGCTGGGTGGTGTGGCCATAGGCGTCTTTATGCATGGCCTGGGCTTAGGCGAGTCGTTTCAGCGTTTTGCCTTATTAACCATAGGTGATGGTTTAGTGGCTCAGGTGCCGTCATTACTGATGTCTGTCGCCGCAGCCATTATTGTCACCCGGATGAATGACGAAGGCGAAATGTCAGACGAAGTGGGCCGTCAGTTGTTGGCTTCACCTCGTGTTCTACTGACGGCAGGTTTGATTATGACAGTGCTGGGTTTAGTGCCTGGTATGCCTACCTTTGCTTTTTTGATATTTGCTGCACCTCTGTATTTTGCCGCCTGGCGTTTACAACAAAAAGCCGATGGCCGCAGTTACACTGAAGTTGAGGCCCTGACCGAAAAAATCAGTCAGGAACCAGCCACTCTGGTCTGGGATGATTTGCCTTTTATTGACCGTATTTCAATAGAACTGGGTTTTCGGCTGGTGTATCTGGCGGACAAAGAACAAGGCGAAACTTTATTGCAAACCTTAAGAGGTGTGCGTAAAACCTTGTCCGAGCAATCCGGCTTTTTACTCCCCGAAGTACGGGTGCGCGACAGCTTAAAACAGAATCCTCAGGAGTACCGCATTAAGCTGGCCGGAGTCCCCTTAGTGTCAGGCAAATTACAGCCACAAAAGCTGCTGGCGCTGAACACTGGCGATATTTATGGTCAGATGGATGGTGAGCTGACCGTTGATCCGGCTTATGGCTTGGAAGCGGTCTGGATAGAGCCAGAGCAGAAATCCAAGGCGCTGAATTTGGGCTATTCGGTGGTGGACGGGGCCACAGTCATCGCCACTCATGTAGGCAAAGTGATTAAAGAAAATCTGGCTGACTTATTTTTGTTTGAAGATATTAAACAATTTAACAAACGCCTTGCGCAT
Organism: Rheinheimera sp. 1928-s; assembly: GCF_029269265.1. GTDB lineage: Bacteria > Pseudomonadota > Gammaproteobacteria > Enterobacterales > Alteromonadaceae > Pararheinheimera. Next base: position 231,704 of record NZ_JARIXP010000003.1, on the reverse strand, counting down.
GTCGCACCAACTTTGGCTGAAAGTTTAGAAAAGGCTTTGACGCCTAATCTGCAACTCAAAGTCTATCGCTTGTTACTGAAAGAGCAGGTTAGTTTAGGGGATGTGGTGACTATAGCCACAGCCTTGGTCGATAGTGCAGAAGTGACCAAAGATCCTATTTTACTCACCAGCGACGTGCGCTGTGCTTTGCAACGAGTACTGGTGAAGCAGGTACTGGGAGAGCGCGAAGAACTGGCGGCTTATAGTTTGGATGAGAAGCTGGAACAAACCTTACAAAGTGCGTTAAATCAGGCGATGCAGGCGGGCAAAGTAGCGCTGGACAGTTTCCCTGTAGCGCCTAATTTACTGAGCCAGTTTCAGCGTGCTATGCCACAAGTGAAAGAACAAATGCAACGCCAGGGTTATCAACCAGTATTAGTGGTGTTGCCACAATTGCGACCTTTGCTGGCCAGATACGCCCGTACTTTTACTCAAGGATCGCTGGTTGTGTTGTCTTATAACGAAATTCCAGAACAGATTCGGGTCAATGTGTTAGGTACGCTGGGTTAAAAGCGATTAAATAACGACAAAAAAGGATCTAAACTTAAACCATTCATCTCACAAATGAGGCGGCCTGGCGCAATTCAGCTTGAATTCATAATTGAGCGTAACTTTGTCACCAAAAGGTCATGTATCATAGTTAACATATGTATGTTATTGAACTACATGAAGTTTTGTAGATTATTTGTTAAAAAATATTGGTGTGCACTGATGGGTGTTTTTTCAGGTAAACGATTGAACCCTATCAAATAAAGCTTGCAGCCAATTTTTTTTTGTTTATTGTAGAGTATTAAGTGAGAGTTCATTTTTGTTCAGAACCTCATTTTTCTAACAAGCTTAGAAATTAAAAGGCAAACTGGCTTAAAGGTCAGGACGCAAAGCCTCCGGTCTAAGGATCCTTCAGGATCTACGATAGCGGGGTTGCATTAGCAAGCGGTCACCCAAAAGGTGAACCTGAAGGTTGATCAGTGATGGTCAGACCTTGGTTTCACCTGTTCAGGTGGATACAACACAGATCCGTCCAGGATTTGGCTGTATGCCTGTCTGCTTTTTTTGCCTTTTAATACTGTCTGGTTTGTAGTTGGCGTTTTGTCGATTGCGGTTTTACGGGTTAAAAGGACATTCAGTTTGATGACTTCTTTGTCAGGTCTTTGGCTAACATTGGCACTAGCAACTGCTTCCCCGCAGTACACGCCAGCTATGGATCAATCACAATGGCGTATCAGTGGCGATCAGTTTCATTGCCGGATGGAGCAGGATTTAGGGGCCATGGGGACTTTGGCTTTTAGTAAAGAGCCTGCCCGGGCTATTGAAATGCAACTGACTTTGCACGCAGCTCATCTGGAATTGCAGGATGTACAAGGTCATGTAGTGACCGCGGGCTGGCAGTCTGAGCAGATAGCACCGGCTGTGAAGTTTTCCCCTACTTTTATCAATGCCAAAGTGGCGCGTTTTATTGAGCAGGTGCCGGTTGTGATGCAGCAGCTGCAACAAGGTTACTGGCTGCAGTTGGTGCTGGATATGCCTGGTCAGGAAATCACTCTGACAGTACCTAATATTAAATCCTCTTCTGCCCTCGCCGAATTTCAACACTGTATCAATGGCTTATTACCTCTGTCCTGGGCCCAGGCCCGCGAATTCCAACTGTTTTACCCTGTGAATAAACGCCAGCCTTCAGCCGATGATGTCGCGTATCTGAAAACGCTGGCGCTTTATATTCAGCAAGACAAAGCAGTTAAAAAAGTACTGATAGACGGCTATACCGACGATATGGGAAGCAGCATCGCCAACAGAGTGATGTCCGAAGAACGCGCTGATGAAGTGGCGTCACATTTAATTGAATTTGGGGTCAGTAAAAACAAGCTGGAAATCCGTGCCCATGGCAACAGATACCCGGCTGGTGCTGGCAACAAAACACAATCTCACAACAGGAGAGTACTGATCCGTTTGATCCGTACTCAAAGCTGAAAGACAAGAGTGAAGCTATGACTATGAAACATTTACTTTGGATTGAACAATGCCGGCCGGGACAGGACCTGATGCTTTGTGTCAAAGCTGAAGGTTTTCAGTTACACCATGCCGCCAATCTGAGTGCAGTGCTGAACTCTTGCTCTTTGCAACAACCGGATATAGTGGTGATGGCCGCCGAACTGGCCGAAATGCGCACTTTGGATTTATTGGTGTTGCTGAAAAAACAACATCCATCCTGTCAGGTCATCGTATTGGTGGAAAAAGATCAGCATGCGGTTGCAGCTGAAAGCCTGAATTACGGTGCTATTGATTATCTGCTGAAACCTTTTAACCAGCAGCAATTACAAAACACCATTCGTAACGCCTCCTCTATCAGTCGCGGTTTAAAAGATTTAGTGGCTGTATCGTTGGGCAGCCGACAGGTACTGCAGTTGGCCAACAGGGCAGCTCAAACTGATGCAACCGTATTGCTGCATGGTGAGTCAGGCACGGGTAAAGAGCGTTTAGCCCGTTATATTCACAACGTGTCGGCCCGCCGTGATCAGACTTATGTGGCGGTAAACTGTGCTGCTATTCCGGACAATATGCTCGAAGCCATGTTGTTTGGTTACAACAAAGGTGCCTTTACCGGCGCTGTCAGTCAGCAGATTGGTAAGTTTGAATCGGCCAATGGTGGCACTTTGCTGCTGGATGAAATCTCTGAATTGCCACTGCCATTGCAGGCCAAATTATTGCGGGTATTGCAGGAGCGTGAGTTAGAGCGCCTGGGTAGCAACAGCAAAATTAAACTGGATGTGCGGGTGATAGCCGCCAGTAACAAAGACTTACGCCAGTTGGTGGATCAGGGCTTGTTCCGTCAGGATTTGTTTTACCGTCTGGATGTATTGCCATTGAGTTGGCCCGCGTTACGCGAACGCAAAGACGACATTATTCCGCTGGCCGAGTTTTTTGTGCAGAAGTATGCCGATGGCAAATATGTATTGAGCAAAGAAGCCAAAGCGGCCTTATGTCAGTACAGCTGGCCTGGCAATGTGCGTGAACTGGAAAACGTGGTGCAGCGTGCTTTGGTGATGGCGCGGGGTATTGAAGTGCAGGCAATAGACCTGAACTTGCCTCTGCCTGCTGTGACAGCACCTGAAGCCGCCAGCATTAACCATCTGAAACTCAACAAAAAGAATGCCGAATTTGATTACATTCTGGGTGTACTGAACCAATTTAATGGTCACAGAACCCGGGCTGCCGAGGCTTTGGGTGTCAGCACCAGAGCCTTACGCTACAAACTGGCCGCTATGCGTGAGCATGGCGTTGATATTGATGCAATAGCTTAACCGCAGGAAGAACCAGCTATGATTTCTCCGTTAAATACCCAAGATGTTTTACTCAGCCAGTTTAACCAGTTACAGCAAATTGCCAGCAACGAGCAGGTGATGCCAACCAGCAACGACAGCTCAATGTCTGGTGATTTTGCTTCTGCTTTACGCTCCATCAATGCGCAGCAAAATTTGTCGTCTGACATGATGGCTGCCGTAGATGCAGGCCGCAGCGACGATGTGGTGGGGGCTATGGTTGCTAGTCAAAAAGCGGATTTGAGTTTTTCGATGTTGCTGCAAATTCGCAACAAAGTGATGAATGGTGTTGATGACATCATGCGTATGTCTCTGTAAGGCGGGATCCAGATGAAAACTGAATTGGCAAAAGCCCTGCCTGTCGCAGCGTCAGACAACAGACTGCGGGAAAGAGTCATTAACTTATCCAGCAAAATAAACTGGTTACCTGCGGGCGATAAAAGCCTGGCCTCTATTGCATTACTGGCTACTTTAGTCGCCGCCACCATAGTGGTGATCCTCTGGACTTCGGCAAAAAACTTTGTGCCTTTGTACGGCAATCAGGAGCATTACGACAAAGCCGGTATAGTCGAAATTTTGGACAAAGAGCAGTTCCCTTTCCGTATTGATACCGACAGCGGCAACATTATGGTGCCGCAAGAACGTTTGGCTGATGCCCGTATCACACTGGCGGCCCGCGGTATTAAGGCTGCGATGCCTGAGGGGTTGTCTGCGATGCAGGACAAAGTGACCATGGGTACCAGTCAGTTTATGGAATCGATGCAATATCAGCATGCCTTAGAAGGTGAACTGGCCCGTACCATTATCACTATGGATGGTGTGCGTAATGCGCGGGTGCATTTGGCTATTCCAAAACGCAATTTGTTTGTTGGCCGGCAGGAAGAACAATCTGCGGCTTCAGTGATGGTGGATTTAGCGCCAGGCTACAACCTCAAACCTGAACAAGTCGAAGCTATTGTCAGTCTGGTGTCGGGTAGTATTCCGGGCCTTGATAGCCGCAAAATTTCAGTGGTGGATCAGCGTGGCAAGTTAGTCAGTGGCGACTTGTTTGACGAAACTCCTGTGGGCAAAGAAACCGACAAGAAACTCGCTTTTATTGAAAAAGTAGAACGCTCGGTCGAAGAACGTGCGTCCATTATGTTGCTGCCTATTTTGGGGGATGGCAATTACCGGATCCAGGTGTCGGCCGATGTTGATTTTAACGTGGTGGAAGAAACCCGCGAAGCGCTGGATAAAGAAGGCGTGTTAAAAAGCGAAAACAGCAAAACGGATTCCATGTTGGATCAACTGGCGATGGGTATTCCTGGCTCTTTAGCGAATCAGCCGCCAGTACCGGTGCAACAGGGCGCCGAAGCAGCGCCGGAAAATAATGAACGTACCTCCCAACGCAATGAAATACGCCGCGAATTTGATACCGGTAAAGCCATCACTCATACCCGTTATGAAATTGGCCGGGTACGCAGTCAAAGTGTCTCTGTGCTGGTGAATGAAGCTGCAGCTGGTGCAACGCCCTGGACTCCTGAACGTTTAGCCCAATTAGGTGAAATGATTAAAACTGCGACAGGCCATCAGGCTGAACGTGGTGATCAGTTTAATATCACCAGTTTTGGTTTTGTTCAGAGTGATGCGGCGGCTCAGATGGAAGGTATGGCCTGGTGGCAAATGCCCGAAATGAAAGAGTACTTACGCTATTTAATTGGCGCCATTATTGGTCTTGCCCTAGTGATTTTTGGCGTAAGGCCTTTGGTCAATCATCTGGTGAGCCGCAAAAGTAAAGAGCAACACGCTGCCGGGTTTCAGGGCACGACTGGAACTCATACTGCAGCACAAATGCAAAACGCTGACGTCACAACAGGACCTGCTGTACTGGACGCTACCGCTGATCCTGCGTTGCCGAATACTCAGGCGACTGGTCCACAACATAATATGCATTTACCTGAAGTGGGCTCAGAGTTTGCTCAGCAAATCAGTCACCTGCAATTGCTGGCCAACCGTGAGTCGGACCGGGTTACCGCTGTGATCAAATACTGGATAGAACGAGGAGTCAGCATTGAATCCGTTAAGAGCTGAGCAGAGTAAACAGATCTCCGATCTGGACAGAGCCGCTATCCTGCTGCTGAGTATGGGCGAAGAAAACGCAGCTTGTATTATCAAAAAGTTAGGCCGCAATGAAGTGCGTGCTTTGTCAGAACGTATGGCAAAAATCGCCAATGTGACTCAGGACGATGTCGCTACTATTCTGACTGATTTTTTTGATCAGTACCGTACTGAAAGTGGCGTCAGCGGTGCTTCCCGTGTTTATCTGGAACGCGCTTTGGATAAAGCCGTAGGCCGTAAACTCGCCCGTGGCATGCTGGATGATATTTACGGTGGTGCTTTGGCTGATGATGTGCGTCGTCTGGAGTGGGTTCCTGCTGAATTGCTGGTGCGTTTTATGGAGCAGGAACATATTCAGATGCAGGCACTTATTCTGGCTTTTTTACCTGCAGAGCAAGCCAGCACTATCTTAAGTTTATTTCCGGCGCAAAAGCATGACGATATTTTATTCCGTATTGCCAATATGCGCGAAGTCAGCGAACACGTGATTGAAGATTTACGTTATACGCTGGAGCGTTGCATTGAGTATGTTGGCGAGCAGGTCGGTGCCCGTATTAACGGCGTGCAGCAAGTGGCTGATATTATGAACAGATACAGCGGCAATAAAGCCGAAGTGATGGACCTGCTCAAAATGCACGACATTACTATGGCTGGTGCTATTGAAGACAAAATGTATGACTTCTACAGCTTAAGCCGCCAAAGCGAAGATGTGCTGAATCAACTGCTGACCGATATCCCGGATGAACTCTGGGTCACAGCGCTGAAAGGTGCAGACGTAGCACTCACCGAGAGCATTCTGGCTGTGTTGCCTAAACGCTTAGCTCAGGTCTACCGCCAGCAAATAGAGACAATGAAACCTCAGCCTGTACGTAAAGTCGAAGCTGCCCGCGCTGAAATTATGGCCATAGTGAAACAGATGATGGCAGCTGGCCGGTTGGAATATCGTCTCTATCCAGAAGAAACGGTAGGTTGATATGAGTGCCGTGGTGCAGCAGGACCAACAATTCCGCTTTCCTGCTTTGCAGCGCAAAGATGGCAGCGCGACAGTGCAGCAATTGAATGAGCAGTTTTATCAGCAGGGGTTTCAGGCTGGTGTTGAAGCGACTGAACAAGAGGCTTATCAGCGAGGTTTGGCTGAAGGTCAGCAGCAATTGCAGCAGTTCTGGCAAAAGGAGCTGGAGAAACAGCAAAACGAGCTGGCGCAAAAGCAGCAGCGCGCTCTGGATTTTTTAACCGAACAATTTAATCAGCAGTTGCAGCATAAAGAACAGCAGTTGGGGCAGGAGTTGTTATTGCTGGTGCAGCAACTGGCCAGCACTGTAGTGCAAACTGAGCTGGTGTTGCAGCCGTCCTTGTTACAACTGGCTATTGATCAATTACTGCCGCAATTGGGAGCAACAGACCCTTTGCAGTCTATTCAGTTGTCCCAGGCCGATGCGTCTTTGTTTGATGGTATTCGCCACATTCAACAGATCCCGTTGCAGTTTGATGCCGCTTTACCTTCAGGCCGGGTGCAGTTTAATGGTCGCCAGCAATTGCATCAGCTGGATTTCCAGCAGCGTTTAGAGCAGGCCATGCTGCCTGTGCGCCGTCAGTTGTTGGGCGACGATGCGTAAGTCCTTTAGCGAAAGCCTGAGTTTGGCCAGAACCCAAATTCAGCCACCGGACTGGGTGCATAGTTATGGTCGCTTGCTGCGGGTCAACGGCATGATTTTATCTGCCGCTGGTCACAGTTTTACTTTAGGCCAGCGTTGCCAGATTGAAAGTGAAGATGGTCAGTGGTTTGACGCTGAAGTGGTAGGTTTTGATACCGATCAGGCATTTTTAATGCCATTAACAGCTGTGGATGGTTTAAGAGCCGGCGCCCGGGTCCGCACTGTGGTGACCGCCAATCAACTATTAGTTTCTACTGAATTATTAGGTCGGGTGCTGGACGGTTTAATGTGTCCGCTCGATGGCAAAGCAGCCATTAAAACCGGCGATCGCATCAGCGCCAATTTAGCTGCAGTTAACCCTTTGCAAAAAAAGGGCGTCAGTGCGCCTTTAGATGTTGGTATCCGCGCTATTAATGCTCTTTTTACTGTAGGGCAGGGCCAGCGTATGGGGCTATTTGCAGGCTCAGGCGTAGGTAAAAGTAAATTGCTGGGCATGATGACCCGTTATACCCAGGCCGATGTGGTGATCGTTGGTTTGATTGGAGAACGGGGCTGGGAAGTCAAAGATTTTATTGAACATAGTCTGGGGCCTGAAGGCTTAAAAAAGGCCATTGTGATTGCAGCCCCTGCCGACCAGTCGCCTTTGCTGCGGTTAAAAGCGGCAGAACTGAGTCATCGACTGGCGGCTTATTATCGCGATTTAGGTTTTAACGTGTTGTTATTGGTCGATTCACTGACCCGCTATGCCCAGGCACAGCGCGAAATTGCCTTGTCTGTCGGTGAACCGCCTGCGACTAAAGGCTATCCTCCTTCGGTATTTAGCAAGCTGACACAACTGGTTGAAAAAGCAGGCAACAGTGCTGACAGCAAAGGCAGTATGACGGCTATTTATACCGTATTGGCTGAAGGCGATGACCAGCAGGATCCGATAGCGGACGCTGCCCGGGCTATTTTAGATGGGCATGTGGTATTAAGCCGCACCCTGGCCGAACGCGGTCATTATCCTGCTATCGATATTGGTGCGTCCATCAGCAGGGTGATGCCGCAAATAGTACCGGAGCAACAGCTGAAACATGCTTACGCTTTGAAACGACTGTACTCACGGTATTTGCAGGTGCAGGAACTGATCCCTTTAGGTGCTTACCAGACAGGCAAAGATCAGGAGCTCGACAGAGCAGTGCAACTCTATCCTGCCATCGAACATTTTTTATGTCAGGGCTTACAGCAAAGCTCTGATTTTCAGCACTCCCAAGCCGATTTAACTAAATTGTTGAGTTAAGCCTATGTTGAAAAAATACCTGGAACAACAGCAAGCCAATTTAAAACAGATGGGGCAACGCCAGCAGCAACTGAATCAACAGGCTGCTAACGAAGAGCGGCGTTTGCAACTACTGACCGAACATATCTCTGGTATGGAGCGCAGTTATCAGATGAAATCGGCTTTAGGTTTACAGAATCTGGCGTCGATGAAAACTGTATTGCTCGATATGCAGCAGCAACAGCAGGACAAAACTCAGGCCGCCTACGCTGAATTACAGCAACAGCAACAGGTCTGTCAAAAGCAGGTGGCGTATAGCAAAGGCATAGAAGCGGTGATCCATAACCGTGAATACAGTGCACTGCAAAAGCAGCAAAAAGCTGAGCAGCAGCAGGCCGATGAAATTGCAATGCAGCTGTTTCAACTGAAGTTGAAGAAACCAGCCTGATACAAAGCTTAAGTTAAGCCGCTCTTTTCTAAATCAAAATCTTCGGGCTACACTGACGGTAACGCAGATTTTTGCGTCTACAACCAGAAGAGAGTCTTCAACCAGAAGAGAGCCCCTATGAAACTTATAAAAATAATACTGATTGGTTTTTTACTGGCAGTGGCTGTGCTGTTGCTGGCCGCTTTGGTGTTGCCTTCGTCGTATCAGGTAGAACGCAGCGTCAGCATTAATAAACCCAAAGAGCAGGTTTTCAGTTATCTGGTACTGTTGAAAAATCAGGATAACTTCAGTGTCTGGATGGCTTTGGATCCGAATGTGAAAAAAACCTATAAAGGCGAAGATGGCACTGTAGGTTTTGTTTCAGCATGGCAGAGTGAAAAAGATGAAGTAGGTCAAGGTGAACAAGAGATCACGGCAATCAAACCCGGTGAGCGTATTGATTACGAACTGCGTTTTATCGCGCCTTTTGCCTCGGTTTCTCCTGCTTATCTGCTGACACAACAAAGCGCTGCTGACCAAACGAAAGTCACCTGGGGGTTTAAAGGTGATATGCCCTATCCGATGAACCTGTTGTTGCTGGTGATGGATATGGAGCAAATGATAGGTGATGACCTGCAACAAGGTTTGGACAAGCTAAAAGTTCTGTTAGAACAATAACCCCTCTTTAACTGACAACTCTGGGGGGTTATCCCCCAGAGTTTTATCAAAACATTGGCATCAGACACTGACACCAAACTGACGCCAGTCTGAGACTGACCTTTTTGTTGCATCGGATATGCTGTTTGTACCCAAAAACATTTAGCCATCAGGCTGAAATTTGGGGATTGATAGCAACTCACTTCACGATGAAAAAGGAATGATCATGTCTCTTATCAATATTCTTGTTGCAGTTAATGCCACTGAGCTGGCAGAGCGTTTAAACGATGGTTCACTGAAACCAGGTTCTGTAGGCAGCCCAACTAATTTAGGCGCCTGGGGCGGTTCTGATGTGTTTGTGTCGATGATTACACAAAACAGCTATATCGCCAGCAATCAGGGTGGCTCTGAACTGGAAGTCAAAGCGAACTCAGGCGACACAGTGCGCTGGGCTGTCAGCACTTTTGACGGTGACACAGACTACACAGCCTTTTTATACAATGGCAGCTTTAACCCTTCTTCCGGCATTACGGCTTTAAGTTATTTTAATATGCACACCAGTGTGTATCTGCCAGCAGGTTCAGACCCGGTCAATGGCACTCCAGCTTTGTTCCATAACAATGCCTATGCCACTCAGGGTACTGTGATTGAAGCAGGTCAGAAAATTCAGTACACCTTAAGCTTCAAACTGGTGAACAACAGTACTGGTGCTGTGATTGGTTACTTTAGCTGGGATCCGTTTATCAGTATCTCTAACTAAGATAATTCTTCACCCGAAACAGGCCTGAAATTCAGGCCTGTTTTTTTGGTCTCTATTTAGTGTCAGTTTGGTATCAGGTTAATCCTTTGTAAATTTCATGCTGGACTAAAAAGACAGCCGCGTTCATAATTTTGTCTCTTTTTTGAAAACAAAGCCTTTTACAATGTGGTCTGGCCTTGGTTCTGCTATTTATCTTTCTGATCGATGGAGTGAACGCCTTATGCAAGAAGCTCTGGTATTAAAAGTTGAGTTACTTAAATCATTGAGACAACAAAGATTTTTAAGTCAGGAGGATTTGTTTAACGCTTGTCAGCAGCGATCGCTGCGGGTGTCGCTGGCAACGATCAAAAGAGCGGAGACAGGTAAAAAAGTAAGTTATCGTACTGTGCGGGAGTTGTCTGCCTTTTATGCAGTGCCAGCTGCTTCTTTGGTGGTGCCGGAGTCGGTAAACTCCGGTGTATCACGCACTGATCTGTAACTATTTTTCAGGAAAACGCTGTTTCTCAGCTATGCATGTTGCTTTGGTCAGCACAAAAACCTGATCTGATTTATTGTGCCTTAACTGGCATTGTCCCTGGTCAATTTGCAGTACAAAGAGGTTGGCTAAATCCATATGGCGGCCGTCCAAAGGGCGGCCTTTGTCGTCTTTTAATACCACGGATTCAATCCAGATCTGGCTTTCAAACAAGTAAGCATTGTCTGCCAGCCGGACTAAAGGCCCACCTATGGCTTTTTGGATCTGTTGTTGCAGCTCCAGCTTTACCTCGGGTGACGTCTGCGTCAGTACAGCAGGTTCGGGCACCGCCTGAACCTGCTGACAGGCGCTGATCCCCAGCAACAGACCACTTAATAGTATGTACTTTAAAAACATCAATTTGGTCACTCTTGTTGATCCTTCACCGGTAAACGAATGCTGTTGGTTAAAGGTTTTTCTGCTGGATTTCTGACCGCTGGGCCAGAACCTGCCGTAGCGTCAGACAAGGCCGCACCTCTACCAGACAGAGATCCGACAGCAGTACTGACTCCTGAACCTGTTGAGCTCAGACAGCTGTCTGTTTCGATGTAATGCAAGGCTGTCTCCAGCATTCCTTCTTCAGGATCGCCAAGCCGTTTGGAAAAGTCGTCCGCTGCCGTACAACCTTTGATATCTGCAGCAAATACTGGCGCAGTGGTTGGTTTAAAACCATCGGCATAGTCACCAAAGCCTTTGGAGTTTATACCGCTGAACTGGATCGTGAAGTAGGTGGTACCACAGTTATCTGTAGGGTAAAAACCATAAGGTTTACCACAGGTTTTTCCGCCTATCTGGATCACTTCGACATCTATACCACGCAGGCCGTTCATAAAAGCTTCGCTGGCAGAGCAGGTGTTTTCTGTCGTCAGAACATAGATACGGCTTAAATTTAAATTAGGCAATACTGTGCTGGTTAAGGTGCCGGATTCATAGTTAATTTCGCGGTTATAAAAAGGTGTTGGGCTTAAACTGTCGCCTGTAACAGGGTTGGTATTGGGGTATTTATCGTTGAACTGCAAGCGTTCAAAAAATCTGTTCTGAATAATATCAGGGCCAGTCACCATATAACCCAACTGGCCAGCTAATGCCAACAAGCCTCCACCGTTATAGCGTAAATCCACCACCAGCTCAGAAATGGCTGCATCGCGGAATAGTTTCACTGCATCAATCAACTGACGCTGTGCCGGCACTATATAACTATTAAACTGGAAATAACCTACAGGGCCAGAGCTTGTGTTGATGACTTTGGCATTTTGCACCGGACTTGAGGCGACATCTGCAGAGCGCAGCTGATAGCTGACTTCCGTATTTTCCACAGTGCGGAATCTAAAACTATGCTGTTCTCCGGTATTGGCAGGGAACAGGCCCGCATTGATAGTGTTGACCCCTGAGCTGCTGCTGTCATTGACAAAATCAATGCCATCCACCTCCAGCAAAAAGTCGCCCCTTTTCACACCAGCCAAAGCTGCCGGCGAGTTTGGTTCAGTGTAGGCCACAATAAAAGAGCGGGGAGCCCTGGTAGAACCTACAGACCATTCTATGCCATAACCAGAACTGACACCGGATTGAGATTGTTGCTGGTAATCGGCGGTATTCTGGGTGAAATGAAACTGATCTTTGGCCACACCTGAATCAGTGACAGCTGTAGTTTTTAATAAATTAAAGTACGCCGAAATGCTGTAGCTGGTTGGGTCTATATCTGCAACTTCCCGGTACCACAAATAGGTTCTGTTATTCCAGGAACGTAACCACATTTTCTCGTGCATGGCGGTGCCGGCTTTATCCGGATAGAAGCCGCCATTAAATGGATCGGCTCCTGAACGGGGAGAAACGCAAAAATTTTTAAATTGAGATTCGTCACGGAACTGGCCTGCAGTCCAGGTCGGAGCTGCTGAGCCGCCACTATTTCCACCACCACCTGAGCTACCAGTGTCAGAGCTGCCTCCGCCTCCACCGCATGCGGTGAGCAACGTGAGGCTGGCGAATAGGGTGAAGCTTGATTTTAAGTTCAATTGCATCGAGTCTCTCCATTTTACTGCGTTGCCGGTCTTGTCTGACGGGCCAGATAGCTTAAAAATTGGCGGGCAGTGTACCCGAGTAATTATTGGAAAACTTCATAAAATTTGACTTTTTTTACATCTATGCAACCTTTCGGCGCTGTAGCTATGAGCTCAGGTCCGCCCCCAGAGCGCACAGCGAAGGAGCAAACTTAACGCTCAGAGCCAGAGTATTTACGTTTTGCTGCACAAACAAAAGCAAAATTGCCTGGCATCACTAATTCAGGATGTCGGATTTTATTAAACAAGGCCCAGCCGCCTTTGTAACGTCCAGGCTCAATACGATGCATGTACTGGCCACCTTTTTGGCCATCCAGCATCGCAATCACTCTGTTTCCTTCGACTACAAAACCATCACCAAAACTATCGATGAAGTTTCCTTTTGTCAGCAACACTCTGTCATTACACAACTGAGCAGTAAATTGTAGCCTACGCTGAAGGTCTCTGATTTTTAGAGTGTTAATTTCATAGGTATAGTCCCACTGCTCAGGACTTTGTATCAACTCTCCCCGTTCCACCCGGATCAAGGGCTGGCCTGTGTTATCGGACAGACTAAAAGAAAAACAAAGCCAACCTGATTCCGCATGCAAAGTAAAAAATTCCTGCCCATTGACCCAAATGCAATACTGCTCTTCGCTATCTGCTACAAAGTCAGCATAAACCGTATTCATCCCGACAGAGACTTGTACCCTGCGGTTTGGGTCAAAACTAAAACCTGGTTTATTAATGCGCTGTTGGTTAAAAGGCTGACGGATGCGTTCGAGCAATGTGCTGGGGCTTAGCAAGGTGGTACGCAGTTGTTTGGCATGCAAATGACAGATCAACACAGCGGCAGCGCTATCGGGCTGAAAATAGTAGCGAAATACCGGAGAGCCGCAAAATACGCAGCCATAAAAGCACTGTTGACGCGCCTGTAACTTTTGCTCATCCGTCAGATCTATTGCAGGAGTTAAGTCTGGCTTGTGTGCCTCAATTGGCTGCATATCGATAAAACCTGCATAAAATGCGTTGTACATCCGAAGTCTCTAAATTAACTGAGGAGCACAGCTTTTCACAATGGCTGAAAAGCGAAAACGTGAAAAAAGTCCAAACAGTACCAGTGCATATTGGTTCTGTTGGCCAGACTACTGCTGTTAAAATATCGGCAGTAACAATTAAAACGAAGTACCAAACACCTGATTGTAAAGCCGGGTCAGCTGTTCTCTGTCTGCAGCGTCGACCCAGCCTAAATGGGCATCCAGATAGCGTCTTTGTTGACTGATATGCTGCAGGCGTTGTTCAAAGAATTCAGTGAGTTGTTGCCCTTCGGCTGTTTTACTACAGAGAATGTAGCCCAGCATATAAGGTTCAGCTTCTTCAATGCTAAAACTGGTTAACTCTGTGGTGGCACTGTATTGCGCCAGATAATGTTGCATAACATTAGGGTATTCAATCAGCAGATCGACCCGGTCTTGCACCAGCATATCAATCAGACCTGCGGACATATCCAGAGATCGGCGTTGCCATAACTTATGCTGCCACTCTGGCCGTTGCAGCAGTGTATCCAGTTGCACACCATAAGAACGACCTCCTCCTACCGCAAAATGCAATTTGTTGTCGCCTTGAAGCAATTGCATCAGGCTAATTTGTTGCTGATCGTTCAGTTGTTGTTTGAGCCATGCTGTGGTTTGGGAGTTGGTTTTACTGTAAAGCCTTAACCCTGGGAATACGGTGTGGGGAATGGCTGTGGCATAGCTAAAGGTTAAACGTTCAGTATTTTTTACTCTGTTGCCAGCACAAGTAGAGGTTCCGGCTTTGAGCATCGCCATAGCGCGTTCTGTGGTCGTTTGTATGGGTTCAGCCCGGAAGTCTGTGACATCCTGCATCAATAACTCTAAGGTTAAACCATTGACATCGAGGGCTTGGCGGTACTGCTGTGGTTTTGTCTGGCTGCTGTTATCTGTCAGCCAGACAAAGGTTTGCACTGCAGCGCAAGGTAAAGCCAGTAGTGCACCAGCCAATGTAACAATCAAGGATTTAAGCATGCGCATCGGGGTCCTGCTGCGTATCTTCAGGATCTCAGCATAGAGCAGTCGTATCCGGAATCAAAAGCTATTTTATGAAACCATCTCCGGTGCCGGTGTTTTCCGTGCTGTCAGGCTGCTCCCCAAAGAGGCTGCGATCACCGAAAAAATAGCCAGCCATTGCAACAAACTCAATTGTTCGGTCAGAATAATTAGACCAGCCAAAGCCGCTATGGCAGGTTCCAGGCTCATCAGAATGCTGAAGCTCTGCGCGGGTAAACGCTTTAACGCGACCATCTCAAGGCTATAAGGAATGGCGCTGGATAACAGGGCCACCGCAAAAGCAAAAGGCAATACAGTCCAGCTGAATAAAGTGCTTCCTGCTGAGGCTAAACCTATAGGAAATAAAAACAGCGCGGCCACAGCCATACCTAAGGCCACGGCTGTACCACCATGCACAGCACTGCCAGTTTTTTGGCCAAAGATAATGTAACCAGCCCAGCAGGCTCCTGCACCAAGAGCCAAAGCTACGCCTGCCGGGTCTAAAGCTGTTGCTTCGGTTTGCCATGGTAATAACAAAGCGATGCCAGCCATCGCCAAAGCGACCCAAAGTAAATCCAGCTTACGTTTAGACGATAACAACGCGACAGCCAAAGGACCAGTGAATTCCAGTGCGACAGCTATACCCAAAGGAATACGTTCAATCGCCAGATAAAACATCAGGTTCATGCCACCCAGGCAGATGCCATAAAACCATAAGGCTTTTTGATCCTGCCTGGCGGGCCATTTTTTCCATGGCTGAAAGACTAAAGACAAAATCAAAGCCGCAAAACCAACCCGCAATGCTGTCGTGCCTTCAGGCCCAATGATGGGAAACAAGGTTTTTGCTAACGAAGCGCCAGACTGGATCACCACCATAGCAACCAACACAGAGGCAATGGCCCACCAAAACGAGGCATTACGGCTTTGTGGCATAAGATTCTCACAACAGGACTAAAGGAAACGCATTTTACCACTCAAGTTCGGTACCGGGCGACAGGAAATATCAGATCTTTCGTGGCCTTTATCTGGTGAGCTTGTGTAGTTTGCGATAGTCTGCTGCATTACCTCAAACCGCTTGTCAGGATTTTTATGAAGTTATTCCGTATTCCACTTTGGCTTTGGTTGGTCTTGATTGTTGCAGGCCTTGGTTACGCTTTTCATCCTCATTTGCTGGAAAAGCTGAATCAACTGGAACAAAAACGTTTGCTGTCTCAGCCCTTGCCTCTGGTCAGTGTGATGCCACAACGGCTGGAATTTCAGCAGCAAATGGCTGATTTAACCTACCTGGCTTCTGATGAGCTGGCGGGGCGTGGAACAGGCCAACCAGGCGGCTTAAAAGCGCAGCAATGGCTGGTGACTCAGTTCACCGCTATTGGCTTGGTCGCAGCTGGTACAGAAGGTTATTTACAGCCTTATCAGCCTACCTCAGGTAAAGCCCAGTTAATGAAAGGGTCTGCTAATGTGTTGGGCCGGATTGAAGGCTCGGATCCCACCTTACCTTTGCTGGTGCTGACAGCTCATTATGATCATTTAGGTTTGCATCAAGGCAAGATTTATTATGGCGCTGACGATAATGCATCAGGTGTGGCAGCTTTGCTGGCCATAGCGCGTTATTTTAAACAGCATCCACCTCGTCACCCTATGCTGTTTGCTGCTTTGGATAACGAAGAAAGCGGTATGTGGGGCGCTCGTATGCTATTTGAGCAAGAGCTGCTGAATCCTGAAAAAATACGGCTGAATATCAATATGGATATGCTCAGTCATGATACGAACAAGCAACTCATAGCGGTTGGCTCTTACCATTATCCGGAGTTGGAAAAACCATTACAGCAACTGCAGCAACAAAGTTCAGTACGCTTGTTATTGGGATATGACAGACCCGCATGGCGGGTAGGCACTCATCAGGACTGGACCTTAAGTTCAGATCACCGTGAGTTCCATAAACGACAGGTGCCTTTTGTGTATTTTGGCGTGCCGGATCATGCGCACTATCACCAGCCAACAGATACCATAGACAATGTTGATCAGGAGTTTTATCGTGAAGTCAGTGAAACGGTGCTGGATGCAGTGCTGTTATTTGACGCCAGTTGATACCAGCTTCTGAGCAACTTATGAAAGTGATCACCCTGTGCTATGCTGGCCTTATTCCGGTATAGCGCAGCGTATCCAGGTTTTTATGCGTATTCTTCATAGCTCCGACTGGCATTTAGGCCAGCATTTTATTGGCAAAAGCAGAGCCGACGAGCACAAGGCTTTGTTTGGCTGGCTAAAGCAACAAATTGAATTGCATCAGGTCGATGCCTTAATAGTGGCTGGAGATATTTTTGATACCACTACTCCTGCCAGTTATGCCCGAGAGTTGTATCATCAACTGATTGTTGACTTACAACCCACGGGCTGTCAGTTGGTGATGTTGGGGGGAAATCACGATTCAGTCGCTGTACTGCAGGAAAGCAAAGAATTGCTGGCTTGTTTGCATACCCAAGTGGTACCCGGCTGGCTGGGTGCTGCAGAATCTCATCTTCTGGTACTGAATAACAAAGCGGGCGAACCAGGCGCTATTCTGGCGGCTTTACCTTTTTTGCGTGCCCGCGATTTACTGCAAAGCCAAAGTGGTCAGCAGGCCAGTGATAAACAGCAGCAATTGCAGCAAGCCATAGCCGACTGTTATCAGCAGTGTTTCAGTCAGGCTGCAGCGCTGCGCTCTGAACTCGCTTTGGAATTGCCTTTGCTCGCGACAGGGCACCTGACTACAGTGGGTGCCAGCAGCAGTGAGTCAGTACGGGAAATTTATATAGGCTCTTTGGAGGCCTTTCCGGCCAGCGCTTTTCCTGATTTTGACTACATTGCCCTGGGCCATATCCATCAGCCTCAGTTGGTTGCAGGCAAAGAGCATATCCGTTACAGCGGCTCGCCTATTCCTTTGAGTTTTGATGAAGCAAAACAGCAAAAATCCATGGTCTTGCTGGATTTCAGCAGCCCTGAAGCCAAGATTGAGCTGCTGCCCATTCCTTGTTTCCAGCCGCTTTTGAGCCTGAAATGCAGCTTAGCTGAACTTCATACTTTATTGCATCAGCCACTGGCAAGGCTGCAACCCGGACAAAAACTCTGGCTGGAGCTGGTATTGACGGGCAGCGACGGTTACCTGAGTGATTTGCAAAGCCAGGTGCAACAACATCTCGAGACTTTACCTGTAGAACTGTTAAAACTACGTCGGGCACGCCAGGCCGCTGTTGGTGTTTTGCAGGTGGATCAGCAAGAGTCTTTACATGAAATGACTCCTGATCTGGTATTACAGAGACGGCTTGCTACTGAAGAGTTAACCGACAGCGAACAAGCAGAATTTCAGCAGATGTTGCAGCAGGTATTGAGCCAACTCGAACAAACAGAACCTGCGGTGTTGCCATGAAAATTCTATCGGTGCGGCTGCAAAATTTAAATTCACTAAAAGGCGAGTGGAAAATAGATTTTACGCAGCCCCCTTTTGATCAAAGTAACCTTTTTGCTATTACAGGCCCGACTGGCGCAGGCAAAAGCACTATTTTGGATGCCATTTGTTTAGCTTTGTACCATCAGACACCGCGTTTGAAACTCTTGTCGCAAAGCAGCAACGAGCTGATGACCCGCCATACAAGTGAGTGCCTGGCCGAAGTCGAGTTTCAGGTGCGCGACCAGCGGTATCGCGCCTTTTGGAGCCAGCGTCGTTCCCGTGGTGCAGTGGATGGCAATTTACAGGCCGCCAAAGTAGAACTGGCCAAAGCAGATGGCGAAATACTGACAGACAAAAGTAACGAAAAGCTAAAGCTGACGGAGCAGATCACAGGTTTAGATTTTGGTCGTTTCACCAAGTCGATGCTGTTGGCTCAAGGTGGTTTTGCTGCCTTTTTAAATGCGCCTGCCAATGAGCGTGCTGAGTTATTGGAAGAGCTGACAGGGACTGAAATTTACGGTCAGATTTCGATGCAGGTGTATGAGCAAAACCGCCAGCATAAAACAGCGTTGGAATTACTGCAGGCCAAAGCATCAGGTGTAGTGTTGCTGGATTTAGAACAACGCCAGCTGTTACAGCAGCAGTTAACTGATTTGGAACAGCAACAGCAGCAACTGAAAACAAAACAGCAGCAACAAGCGCCATTATTAGCCTGGCGTCAGCAGCAACAGCAGGCAGCGGTGCAGCTGCACCACGCAGAGCTGAAGCAGCAACAATTTGAGCAAGAGCAGGCCATGCAACAAAGTGCGTTGGTCAAATTGCAAAGTTATCAAAAAGCCGCAGTGTTGTTGCCATTGTACAAAGAGCTGCAGCAGCAACGTTCGGCAGTGACTGAAACACAAGAACAGCAGCAACTTCAGTCCCGTCAGTTGCATGATTTAAACTATCAGCAACAGCTGCAGTTGCAGCAAGGTCAAAGCTTAGCCTTGCAAATACAACAGCAGGTGCAGCAACAGGTTCAGCAACTGCAACAACAGGGTCAGACCTTAACAGCGCGACTGGCACAGCAACCTCAGGGCGTAAACCTGGCAGCAGCAGTCGCAGGCTGGAAACCTTTATTGCAGCAACGTCAGCAGGGGTTAGATCAACAAAAAGTCCTGCGAAACCAGCTTGCTCAGGCTGACACTCAGCAAATAGAGCAGCAGTTGCAGCAGATAAGCATCGAATTACAGCAACTGGATCTTCAATTACAACAGAACACTCCGGCTTTCTCCGTTGAACTGCCACAATTGCAACAGCAAGTGCAAGATTGCAAAAATCAGCTGCACACTTACCCGTTATTGCTGAGGGTTGCCGCCGGGTTACAACAAAAACAGCAACAACAGCAAAAAGAACAGCAGGAACTGCAACAAAAACAAAGCGATAGTCAGCAGTTGCAGCAACAAGTCGCGGCTTTACGTGAGCAGTTCAGGTTGTATAGCGACAGAGTGACTGATAAACAAAAACTGGTGCAGCAAGAGCGGCTGATTGCCGAGCTCAGCAGTCACAGAGCCAAGCTGCAACCAGGCGATGAATGCCCACTGTGTGGCAGCACCACACACCCTGCTATTAGCAGTTATCAGGCGCTGGATTTAAGCCAGACCGAAACAGAGCTGGCGGCCTTAACAGCTGAATTGAAACAAGTCGAAGAGCAGGGCAAAGCCGTACGTGAGACGCAACTACAACTGGAAGAGCAACAAAAAGCCCGGCACTATCAGTTAGAACAGCTGGCCGCAGATATTAAGCAGCAAAGTGAACAATGGACTGACTTGTTGCACAACCTGCCGGAGACAGAGCAGCAGCAATTGCAACAGGCCAGCTTAAAAAAAGCCTTATTACAGCAGTTCCAGCAGCAGGCTCAACAGGGACTGGAACAACAGCTGCAGACAGAGCAACAGCTGCTGCAACGTCAACTCTGGCAACAGCAGCAGCATGAACTGGCGCACCAGCAGCAACTGCTGCAACAACAACTGAGGCAGCAACAACAGCAACAGCAGCAGTTCACTGCAGCGCTGCGGCAAAATCAGCAGCAGTTACAACAACTGGAACAGCAGTGGCAGCAAGAGTTGCAACCTTTTGGTTTTGCTCTGCCAGCTTCAGAGCAACAACAGCAGATCTGGCAGCAGTGGGCAGAGCAAGCGCAGCAATGGCAGCAGTGGCAACAAGAGTTGCAACGACAGAGTCAGCAACTGGATAAAGCGCTGATGCAGCAGCAACAGGCCGAGCAGCAGTACCAAAGCTGGTTAGATAAATTGCAACAAGCGGATTTAGCGCACCTATCTGCCAGTCAGAGTGCAACACCACAGCAAGAACTTGAAGTTGTGTTGCAACGGCTCAGTGTATTAAGCAATGAACTGCAGCAAAAAACCGGGCAGCAGCAACAAAGTGAAGCTCAGCTACAGCAATTGCAAGTGAAGTTAACAGCAGTGCAGCAAGACTGGCAAAAGCAACTGGAACAACAGCAGTTTGGCAGCGAAACCAGCTTCTTAGCCATGTTACTGACAGAGCAACAAGTGCAGCAACTGACAGAGCTGAAAGAAAAGCTGGCAGCAGAGCGCATTCGTTGTCAAAGCCAGTTAGAGCAAGTGCAGCAGCACATCGAGGCCTTGGCAAAGCAGCAACTGACAGAACAAAGTCTGGAGCAATTGCAGCAGCAAAGCACAGAGCTGGAACAGCAGTTATTTGCTGTACTGGAACAGGCGGGTCAATGCCGGCAACAGCTGCACAGTGATCAGCAGCATCAGCAGCAGCAGCAAGAGCTGTACAGTCAGATTGAACAACAGCAACAGCTGGTGCAGCAATGGCATAAATTCAACAGCTTAATAGGATCAGCCGACGGTGCTAAATTCCGTCGTTTTGCGCAGGGTTTAACTTTATTGCAGCTGGTGGGGCTGGCCAATCAGCAACTGGATAAACTGCATAGCCGTTACCAACTGGCACGCAAAGTTGATGCGGAGCTGGAGCTGCAAGTGCTGGACAGCTGGCAGGCTGATACCGCCAGAGATACTAAAACCTTATCTGGTGGCGAAAGCTTTTTGGTCAGTCTGGCTCTGGCGTTAGCGCTGTCGGATTTAGTCAGCCATAAAACCCGCATCGAATCCTTATTTTTGGATGAGGGTTTTGGCACTTTGGATCCAGACACGCTGGAAACCGCGTTAGCCGCTTTGGATCAACTGAATGCCAGCGGCAAGATGATCGGTATTATCAGCCATGTTGAAGCCTTAAAAGAGCGGATCCCAGTGCAAATTAAGCTGCAAAAACAGCAGGGCCTGGGGTACAGCAGCTTGAGTTATTAGTGCTGTTTATTCATGACAAAAGTCATGCTCAAGTCATGACTTTTGTGCCTGATGTTTTTCTATGGATTTTCCGATACTGGCTTCACACCAATAAGGTGAAACAGCAAAAGGACTATCAAGATGAAAACTTTACTCATTGCTTTAAGCACTTTAACTTTTACCCTGGCTCAGGCCGCCACTATTGAACAAATTGATGCCGCGTCTAACAGCATGGATGTAAAACAACTGGCTGTTTACGCCGCTGAAAATCCGGCAGATTACAACAAAGCTTATGCCAGCTACCGTTTGTCTATTGTGGCGGGCTTAACAGGTCAAAAAGATCAGGCAGAACAAGCCTTAGACTCAGCCCAGTCTGTGTTGGAGCAGTTAACAACAGCGCAACCACAGGCCGATAGTCTGGCTTTGTTATCCAGCGTTTATGGTATGCAGATTGGCAATAACCCGGTAAAAGGCGCGTTGTACGGCCCCAAAGCTGGTAAAGCTATCCAGCAAGCGACAGAGCTGGAACCTGCGAATCCACGCGTATCTTTGATTAAGGCTATCACCGCCTACAATACGCCTGCAGTTTTTGGTGGCAGTAAACAAAGTGCGGTTGACCTGAGCAGCAAAGCCATTGAACTTTATGCCCAGCCTTGTCAGCAGATTTGCTGGGGTCATGCAGAAGCTTACACCTGGCGAGGTTTAGCCAAGCAGGAACTGGGTGATAAAGCTGGTGCTATCGCCGACTGGACTAAAGCTATGGAAGTAGACCCTTCCTACGGTTGGGCAAAGTTCCTGCTGGCTCAGCAACAAAGTTACAGTCAGAATCGTTAATAATTTTATGGCCAGGGGCTCTTTTGAGTCCCTGTTGCTGCTGAGGGAGTAGGTGATGTTAGAGCTGGAAAAACGTCTGTCCTGGGTTTACCTGGTCAATTTGGTGTTCTACATAGCCCCATTTTTTTATATCAATTACAACCTGATCCAGTATTTCTGGATGACACTGGCTTTAGCGGCTTTTATTGGGTGTTACTACTGGATTGGCCGCAGCCATACCACAGAGATGTTGTTACCTATAGTGCTGATGGCTTTGATTGCGAGCGCCATTACCCCGCTAAATTATGGCTCCATTTCGATGTTTGCATACGTCAGCTTCTTTATTGGGTTTGCTTATAGCTTCCGCCAGTTTTTAGCTGGTGTTGTTGTATTGCTCGCTGTGCTGGCGCTGCTGGACCACTTATTTGTCAAAGGTACGCCTTATTTCTTGTTATATGGTTCAGCATTGGTGTGTGCTATCGGCGTGCTCGGAGTGCTCGACCGGATCCGGCGCTTAACTATGCTGAAAGAGCAGCGTAGTGCCGAAGAAATTAAACAGCTGGCCACTATGGTAGAACGGGAGCGTATAGCGCGTGACTTGCACGATATTATGGGACACAGTTTATCGGGTATAGTGCTTAAAGCAGATTTAGCCGATAAGTTGGTGCAACAGCAGCAATATCAGGCGGCCAGTCAGCAATTGCAGGAGCTGGCGTTTATTGCCCGTGAAAGTTTAAGTCAGGTGCGTCAGACGGTCTCAGGCTATAAACACAAAGGCTTAGCAGGTGAAGTGCAGTCCTTAAGCAGTAAACTGCGTGAAGCGGGTTTTGCTGTGGAGGTGCAGGGGGAGGTTCCGGTTCTTTCTGCCCGGGAGGAAACCGCAGTAGTGCTGATCCTGACGGAACTGGTGACCAATGTATTAAAACACAGCAATGGGGATGAAGTGCAGATCCGTTTTAGCGAAACTGAGCACGGAAATCAGCTCATGGTGTCGGATAATGGCAAGGTTAGTGAATTGGATCAGGGTAATGGTTTAGCTGGTATACAAGAGCGTTTAGCTGCGCTTAACAGCACGCTGGAATGGCAACTGTCGCCCAGTAGTTTTAGTTTTACTTTGCCAAAGGAGTCCTGATGCGTATTTTACTGGCAGAAGATCAGGCTATGGTCAGAGGGGCTTTGGCCGCCTTATTGGGGTTAAACAAAGACTTTCATATTACTCAGGCTGCCGACGGCGATCAGGCGCTGCAGCTGTTAAAGCAGCAGAGCTTTGATGTGTTGTTGACCGATATTGAGATGCCAGGCCGCAGTGGGCTGGAATTAGCGCTTTCTCTGCAACAGCAGCAAAGCAAAATCAAAGTGATAGTGATCACTACTTTTGGTCGGGCTGGTTATATTCAACGCGCTATTGCCGCCGGGGTACAGGGCTTTTTACTCAAAGACGCACCTTCTGAACAACTGGTACAGGCTATTTATCAGGTGATGGCCGGTAAAAGAGTGATAGATGCTGAACTGGCATTATCGGCTTTGGGAGAGCACGACCCTTTAAGTGATAAGGAGCGCAGGGCTTTACGATTAGCGTCCGAAGGAAAAAGTACGGCCGAAATTGCCGCTGCACTTTATATTGCTGAAGGCACAGCCCGGAATTATTTGTCGGAAGCCATCAGTAAACTAAATGCGGCAAACCGGGTTGACGCAGCCAGAATAGCCCGACAAAAAGGCTGGCTTTAGCCGTCGTACTTGAAGCCGCAGCGTTGTTGCCTGCGTCACTCGCCCCAGTCCCATAGGACGACTATGCTCCTGGGGTCTCGCTTACTTGTCGCCTAGCTGCAACATCAATTACTTAGGCTAAGTACCCGTCGTACTTGAAGCTGCAGCTTTGTTGCTGGCGGGCGCGGGTAAACCACGCCCTTGTCGAACATAAAGGATGCGGATTAAAACGAATACACAAAAGTTAATGAAGTTTGGGTATCGGTTTTCTTTTTATCTACCGGTACATTCGAGTCGTGTTGTACTAAAAAAGCGGCTTTCATTTGCATCCGGCCGTTAATTTTTGCGGTCAGCGAAGACTCAGCAACAGAACGCCTGTTGTCTTCACCGTACTCCAGACTGACGGTTTGTTTAAAACGGGCAGATTCACTGATTTGCCAGCGATAGGTGGCCGCGCCACGCACTATCATGCCGTTTTCAGTTGCTTCCAGATCCGTTTCGCCCCTGTAATAACCAGGACCTACTTCACCTTCCAGCGACATAGTTTCAGTTTTAAACAGTTCATCGCCATAACCTATAGCCACTGTAGTGTATTCGGTGTAAGCACCAAAACGGTCGCTCACATGGGAGCCGTAGACGAATAATCGGGCAGATTCTTTATCCAGCTTATAACCGCCCTTGGCTGAAGCTGCATATTTTTCAGCTGAGGTTTCCACTAGTGTCTGACCGTCGTCTGCTGTAGTTTCGTCACGTTTAAAAAAAGCGCTGAAGGTGTAGTCGTTCGACCACTGTTCCAATTCTTGTTTGGCGTCTACTTTCCCTGTGATAGAAGTACCTTTGGTATTACCAGAGGTGGTAATAGCGCCGAGTTCCGCAGAGGTACTCCAGCCCAACTTTGCCGTATTGGACGAGCTTTCTTCGGCCTGTACTGTCAAAAGGCCACTCAAAACCAACAGACTGCTCAGAGCTGACAGGGAGCAGAGAGTTTTTTTCATACCTTACTTTTCCTTTTTGAGGTGCAGGTCCATTTGTGGAAAGGGGATCACAATCTGATGTTCATCAAATGTCAGCTTGATTTTTTCCAGAGTGCCCCAGTACACAGGCCAATAATCGGCTGCATTTACCCATGGACGTATTAAAATATTGACTGAACTGTCGGCTAAAGCGCCAACAGCAATGACTGGGGCTGGCTCTGCGAGAATACGACTGTCTGATTTCAGGATTTGTTCCAGCAGTTCTTTGGCCTTTTTCAAATCTGAGTCGTAACTGATGCCAACAGTTAAATCCACTCTGCGGGTTTTTTCGGCAGAGTAGTTGATAATGGCTGAGCCAGTAATTTGAGAGTTGGGCACAATAATGCGTTTGTTGTCTGCACTTTTGAGTACAGTCTGGAAAATCTCAATTTTTTCTACCACGCCGGAAACCCCAGCTGCATCGACAAAATCTCCAGCACGGAAAGGCCGGAATAAAATGATCAGTACACCAGATGCAAAGTTAGATAAAGAACCTTGCAAGGCCAAAGCTATAGCTAAACCTGCAGCACCTAAAATGGCGATAAAAGAGGCGGTTTGAATGCCCACTTGTGACAGGGCAATCAGGACAGTGGCGACCATAATAGCGGCCTGAATAATGCCACTTAAAAAAGACACGACAGCCCGGTCTACTTTCTTGTGCAGTAAGGCTTTTTCCAGCATACGGGTCAGGCTTTTAGCCAGCCAGCGACCCAGATATAAAATGACTAAAGCAACCAGTACTTTGACGCTGTAACTTAAAATCAATTGCTGATTTTTTTCCAAAAAATCCAGAAATTGTTGCATATCTTTCTCCATTTTCGAGCCACTGCTTAGATAACTGTCAGCTGGTCTGACGGCCATACCCTAGCACAGCCAGTGCCCCGACCCAAGCCAAACAAGGCTTAGAGCTTTGTTTTGTAAAAATAGCTTTGCTTCAATCAGGAATTTCGCTAGAATTCGCGCCGCTTGTGGTGACTGTAGCTCAGTTGGTAGAGTCCCGGATTGTGATTCCGGTTGTCGTGGGTTCGAGCCCCATCAGTCACCCCAATTTCCTCTATGAGTTCGGGTTCGAGCCTCGTCAGTAGTCACCCTACTTTTCTCTATAATCTTGAGTTCGGGTTCGAGCTTCATCAGTAGTCACCCCAATTTCCCACTTTCCTCTGGAACCTTGGGTTCGAGCTTTATCAGTAGTCACCCCAGTTTCCTACTTTCCTATGGAACCTTGGGTTCGAGCTTTATCAGTAGTCACTCCAATTTCCTCTGTCGCCATTCTGTTGTTATGCTTTGTTTGTCTTTCCCTTGTTAGTTGCAACATTATGGATTTGAAACAACTGCAGTTGTCTTTACAGCAGCCTCATTTAGCCCCTGTTGAACTTTGGGATCCAGCTTTTTGCGGTGATATCCCTATTCGTATCGATCGACACGGTTTTTGGTTCTATCTGGACTCTAAAATCCTGCGGCCAGAACTTATTCAACTTTTTGCTTCTGTGCTCACCCGACAACAACAAGAGTATTTCCTGCTGACTCCAGTTGAAAAAGTCCGTATTCAGGTGGAGGATGCTGCGTTTGTCATAGTGGCTATAGAGCCGCAAACTGGTGAGACACCTGTCCTTATTGCGACCACTAATTTAGGCGAACAAGTATTAATTACCGCTGAATATCCGTTGTTTTTGCAGGCTCAGCCTGATGGTCAGTGTTTACCTTATGTGCAGTTGTGGCGAGGTTTAACGGCGAAATTCAGCAGAGCGGCTTATTATCAGTTGGTTGATTTGGCTTTGCCTGTCCAGGTCGAAGGAAAAACTACACTGCAGATTTATTCCGCTGGTATGAGTTTTGTGCTCGGAACTCTGGATTAGCCGTTAATCCCGGATCTAAGGCTCTGTATCGCATTCATTTTTTCTGCTCTTGCTGCTTTAGCATTCCTGTTTCATAGTCGTTGCACAGCAGCTGGAAAAAGCTGTGTTTATCCAACAGGAGAGCGAATGAAATTCCAATTTACCCTCGTTGCCAGCGCGTTACTGATCGCTGGAACAGCCCAGAGTGCCACCCTGATCCACGCCGGCAAACTGATCACAGCAGACACTGATAAAGTATTGACAAAACAGACTGTCATCATCGAAAACGACAAAATTATCGCCGTGGAGCCTGGTTATAAAACCCCGGCAGCCGATGATCAGGTCATAGATTTGAAAAGTCATACACTGATGCCCGGCTTAATGGATATGCATACTCATTTTTCCACTCAGATGAACCCCGGTACTTATACTGAAGCTTTTTTGTTGAATGAAGCTGATGTTGCCTTACGTGGCGCTACGTATGCTGAAAAGACTTTATTGTCAGGCTTTACCACAGTGAGAGAGCTGGGTACCAGTCATCACACCAGCACAGCTCTGCGTAAAGCTATTACAGCGGGCTATGTCATTGGCCCTCGTATTTATACCGCAGGTAAATCTATTGCCACTACAGGGGGGCATGCAGATCCAAGCAACGGCATAGCTTATGAGCTGATGGGCGATCCAGGTCCAAAAGACGGCGTGGTGAATGGCCCGGATGAAGCACGTAAAGCGGTGCGTCAGCGCTACAAAGAAGGTGCAGATCTGATCAAAATCACCGCTACAGGTGGCGTACTGAGTGTGGCAAAAAGTGGCTCGAATCCACAGTTTAATAAAGAAGAGCTGAAAGCTATTGTCGAGACAGCCAAAGATTATGGCATGACAGTGGCAGTGCATGCGCATGGTAAAGAAGGCATGGACAGAGCCATCGAAGCCGGTGTGGACTCGATAGAACACGGTACTTTAATGGATCAAGCCACCATGAAACTGATGAAAAAACATGGCACTTATTATGTGCCAACCATCAGTGCAGGTAAGTGGGCTGCAGAAAAGGCTGCGATTCCGGGCTTTTTCCCAGAGCTGGTTCGGCCAAAAGCTGCAGCTATAGGTCCAAAAATCCAGCAAACTTTTGCTACAGCTTACAAAGAAGGGGTTAAAATTGCCTTTGGTACTGATGCAGGAGTAGGAGCTCATGGCGATAACTGGCGTGAATTTGTCTTTATGACAGAGGCCGGTATGCCTGCTTTGGAAGCTATTCAGTCGGCTACTATTACAGCGGCTCGTCTGTTAAAGGTGGACCAGGAGCTGGGTTCTGTCACTGTAGGTAAAATTGCTGATTTAGTGGCTGTACCAGGTGATCCGCTGCAGGATATTCAGCTGATGGGGAAAGTCAGTTTTGTCATGAAAGCAGGTGTGGTGTACAAGCAATAGCCATTGATTTAAAACAGTAAGGCAGCCAGAGGCTGCCTTTTCTAGTTCTATTTTTGGTTCTGGAAAAACGCCAGCAGTTTATGCACGTCAGCCAGTATATCGGCTTTTAAGTCAATTTCAGCCTGTTCACGAATATGATCCAGATGCCGGATTTCTTTTTTATCACGCTCTTTGCGAGCCTGATGGGTCGGCATGTCTTTGATGACGTCATACATTTTAAATAAACCAGGGTAGGTGTGAACCGCGTCAGGCTTTTCAGGCAGCTGCAAATGGTCCAACAACACCCATAGGCGCAACGCACCTTCGGACAGCTCACACTGTTCTTCCCGCATGGCTTTGGCGATTAACACTATACTTTCAATGAGGTTGGCATTTTTTGCCTCAACCACTTGCTGCTGTTTCAACTGTTGTTGTTTGATCAACCACAACAGGCGGCCAAGATAAAAACTAAGACCACCAAGAATCAAAACAGCCGCTAAAGTGGCCAGTATCCAGCTTAAGGTCAAACCATATCCCCTATTCGCCTAAAAACTCTTTACGCCAGTCAGTACGCTCTAACTTGGCTAACGGATCCAAATCTTCCTCTTCCTCGCCATCCTGATCCAGGCCTAACAGAGCAACCAGCTCTGCATGACGTGCCGTTTTGGCATTAAAGTATTTAGCGTCTTTACCTGTCAGTATTTCGCCCTTATCCACTTGATCCAGCAATTCCAGCAGCTTCTCATCATTCTCGAGCAATGCTAATTCCTGCTCTGGTGGCATTTCCGGTTCTTTGGCTTTGCTCAACTGAACCACAGGCTTGAACTGCTTCGGCTGAGCCATCAGCTTTTGTTCTGCTTCTGTTACGACTAAAGCAATAGGCTTTTTGCTGCCGTGGCGTGGATCTTTAGAGCTTTTGCTGCCTTGCTGCTTCTTATCTTCTGCTGAAGGAGAATGGCGACTACCGGATTTTAAGCCTGCACCTTTCTTTTTGGTTTCAGGCGCGCGTGTGCGATCCTGACGGGCTTCTTCAGCCGGTCTGTGCCTGGTACCAAGTGGGCCTGAGGTGCGTGTTTTTTTAATCCGGGTCATATTTGTTACCTACGAAAAAGGGCGCGTATTTTAACCAGTTTATCTTAGAAAACCTAGGTATTTCGTTTTTTAAATATCACCACATCATCGGCTGGAAAATGTAATGCAAAATTATCCCGCTTCGCCAAAAATTCAAAAGTGCGCTGGTGGAAAAAACTGATATGGGTTGGGTCGTTTTTATAATGCCAGTTGTTGAAGCTGCTCTGCTCTGTATAGCGTTTGGTCATCAAAGCCAACACGCCTTCGGGCAAGAGTAAATCCAGCCATAAAGACCATTCTTTCGCTGGGTTGATAAAATGTTCTATGGCTTCAGTACAACTGACAAAATGGTATTTTTGCTGCAGGGCATGAGGCTCCGGCGCATAAAATGGATCCCAAACCAGCATTTGTTTACCTGCTTCGCTGAGCATTTGTGCCAATAAGGGCCCGGGGCCACACCCAAAATCCAATCCGGTATGTTGCTCAGGTTTAAGAGTGCTGAGCAGAGGCAAAGATAAACGGGATAAAAACTGACGGTAGCCTGGATCATCCAATTGGTTTTGATGTAAATCGTATTGGGCTTTTTCCTGTTCGGCAGTCAGCAAGGTGGTACGGTCAGCAAATACCAGAAAACACTGCTGACATTGAAAGTAAGCACGTCTTTTATCGCTGCAAAAAGGCTGTATTTCTGATGCTGAACAAAGTGGGCACGCTGAATTCATGGTGAGGATAAATAAAAAGGGCGGTGTAAGATGTTACCGCCCTCTATATAAGGTGTCTAGCGCGACACATAATCTGCTTGAAGTCGTCCTGACGGGAGTTCAACACCCTGTCTGCACAAATTCCCTATATTTTTACGCAAATTCCCTATGAGAATAATTATTCGCGATCATCCTGATACTTAGTGGTCCGTCCTTGCGCTGTGTAAAATACACACTGTCATCATGGTGATGCTGTAAAAAACGTACTGATGCACTGCTGCTTTCCGTGCCTGCTTTCCGTGTTTTTAATCGTTACTAAATGTAACGGACTTCAATCTACTCCGATTTTTCAGAATGGCAATACAACGGTATAAAAAAAGTACAAAAAAAATGAACTTTTTTGCAATGTCTTTATTAATCAATCAGTTAGGTTGGTTTTTATGCTGCTGCAGCGATTTGTAAGCGATGTCTTACAGCGATGTGAGATATATCTCACAACAAATTGCATGGATTCACTTTTTAACAATGCCAAGCATTGACTCAAGAGGGGATCGCCATGGAAGGCAACGAATAAAACATAAAACCAGGCATAAAGCCTGGTTTTTCTGCAGAGAAAAAAGAGCTGTTAGTGTAAACCACCCACATATTTAGACAGCACTTCAATATCTTCGTCAGTCAGCTTTTTCGCGATGTCGCGCATCATGCCGTTCATATCATTGGCACGTGCACCACTGCGGAAGGCTTCCAATTGAGCTTTGGTATAAGCAGCATGCTGGAACGAAATCTTTGGGAAACCTGCTAAGCTGTGACCTACGCCACGTGGACCATGACAAGCGATACAAGCTGCAATACCACGTTCTATATCACCACCACGAAATAATTTTTCGCCTTTAGCAATCACATCTTCAGGTGTGCTGCCTTCTTTCATGGTCTGGCTTGCATAAAAAGCCGCCAAATCTTTCATATCCTGTTCGGATAAAGCAGCAACCATTGGTGCCATCAGGGCGTTGTTGCGACCCTCTTTACCACCGGTTTTACCACCTAATTGAAACTCTTTTAACTGCTTAAATAAATAACCAGCATGTTGACCAGCAATTTTTGGATACAAATCGGTAGGGCTATTCCCGTCCATGCCATGACAGGCAGCACAAGTAGCGGATTTAGCTTTACCTGCTTCTGCATCCCCATCGAATGCATAAGCTGTACTGATTAACCCTAAAAAGAGCGTGAGTGGAAGTGCGAATTTTTTCATTTTTTTTCCGTCTCTGTCCGCGTTGAACCGCCAGAAATCTGGCAACCAAGTTGAATAACCCTATATTTTATGTCTATTTTACACGAATCTTGCACAGATAGAATCCCATAAATCACAGTAAAGCTTCTGTGGATCTTCAGGATCCGTTACACTATAGCCAAATTTACAGCCGGAGCTGACAGTGTACAAAGCGATCATCAATTATCAGAAAGCAACTTTTCTGACCAGTGCCCCTGATATTAAGGCTCTGCCCGCAGATACAGGTATCGAAGTTGCCTTTGCTGGTCGTTCTAACGCCGGCAAGTCCAGTGCATTAAATACGCTGACACGGCAAAATGGTTTAGCACGTACCAGTAAAACACCTGGTCGTACTCAGTTAATTAATACGTTTTCTTTAGCTGAGAATCAACGCCTGATCGATTTACCTGGTTATGGCTTTGCCAAAGTGCCTTTAGCGGTCAAAGAAAAATGGCAAAAAGCCCTGAGCGAATATCTGATGAAACGCGAAAGCCTAAAAGGCATAGTGATCTTAATGGATATCCGCCATCCGTTAAAAGATTTGGATCAGGATTTAATTCATTGGGCAGTGCAAAGTAATCTGCAGGTTTTATTGCTGTTGACTAAAGCTGATAAGTTAAGCCCAGGCCCGCGCAAAAAAGTATTAATGGAAGTCACAGAAGCTTCTATGGCGTTTATGGGTGATGTCACAGTACAGGTTTTCAGTTCACTGACTAAATTGGGTTTGTCTGAGTTAGAACAAAAACTGGACCAATGGTACAGCGCAGAACAAGAATAAGTGTTTGTGTAGTGTTTAAATTCTGAAAAGCAGAGCATTGGCTCTGCTTTTTTTTGGCTGTTAATCAGGACAGCAAAGCAAAGTCTCCTGAGATGGTCAGTTCAGTTGTTCATGGACCAGAAAAAAGAAAACCGGCCCTTTTTGAGGAGGCCGGTCATAGCAAACGGGGAGAAGCTATTCAATAATTTCAAATCAACAGGGTGTCTTGGATTAACAAGACAACGCCATTATACATAGAATTATGAATGTTTGAAGTATTTGCTCTAAAAAATCTAGTTTTATTTCAGTTTTTCTGATCAACAGACAAAAAAAACGCCCCACTGCAAGCAGTGGGGCGGCTAAATAAGCCTTTCTTTCTGGCCACTAAATAAGCGGTTAAGCGCATTAGTGCTGAAAGATAGAACATCTTACCTCTGTACCCTACGAATTTGATTCTACAAGTGTTGATTAAAAATGCAAGCAGAGAGCTGTAATTAAACTACAAATATTTAGTTTAATTGTCATTATTCTGAAAAAATGTAGCTTTATTACCAATACAAGTCGCTGGTTTTGTCGGTTAATCCTACAATTCAGCGATAAAATGGCTGCTCATATATAAAAAAGCCCCAAACAAGTTGGGGCGAAAAATCAAACTACCAGGAATGGGCATATACACACTTGGTAAGACTGGGTGTTTTTTACAAAGTTCAGCCTTATTGCATTTTTTTAATGCGCCTGGTCCCAGTTTGGGCCTGAACCTGCTTCAGCCAGTAAAGGCACGTCGAGCGAAGCAGCAGATTGCATAATGTCTACCAGTTCTGCACTGACCCTTGCCAGCTCTTCAGTTTTCACTTCAAACACCAGTTCATCGTGCACCTGCATAATCATGGCGACAATGCCTGCTGGTTGTTTTTCCTGCCAGGCTGCTACTTTAATCATGGCCATTTTGATGATGTCGGCTGCCGTGCCTTGCATCGGAGCATTGATTGCTGCGCGTTCAGCGCCTTTTTTCCGGGCCATGTTTTTGGCGTTAATTTCTGGCAGGTACAAACGACGGCCAAACAGAGTTTCCACATAGCCCTGCTCATGAGCCTGAGTGCGGGTGCGTTCCATATAATCCAATACGCCCGGGAAACGTTCGAAGTACAGATCAACATACTGCTGTGCTTCCCCTCGACTTATGCCTAACTGGCGCGCCAAACCAAAAGCCGACATGCCATAAATCAGACCAAAGTTCACCGCTTTTGCGCGGCGGCGTTGTTCTGAACTGACTTGCTCCAGTGCTACACCAAAGACTTCAGCTGCTGTGGCTCTGTGAATATCTTTGCCCTGCGCAAAAGCATTGAGCAGAGCCGGATCGCGCGACAAATGCGCCATAATGCGTAATTCAATTTGTGAATAGTCGATCGCCAGTATGGTTTTGCCTGTTTCAGCAATAAATGCCTGACGAATGCGACGGCCTTCTTCACTGCGAATTGGAATATTTTGCAGATTAGGTTCAGTGGAACTTAACCGACCCGTGGCTGCCACAGCCTGATGATAAGACGTATGTACCCGGCCTGTTGCCGGATTGACCGACAACGGCAGCTTGTCGGTGTATGTGGACTTGAGTTTACTTAAACCCCGGTGCTCAGTAATAAGTTTTGGAAACTCATAATCAAGCGCCAGCTCTGCTAATACTTCTTCTGCGGTGGATGGTGTACCTGTAGGTGTTTTTTTAAGCACAGGCAGCCCCATCTGCTCGAATAAGATTTCCTGCAGTTGCTTAGGAGAAGACAGGTTAAATTCTTTACCCGCCATCTGATAGGCTTCCTGCTCAATCTCACCTATACGTTTGGCTAAATCCATGCTTTGCTGTGCTAACAACTTGCCATCAATTTTAACGCCGGTGCGTTCCATTTTGGACAAAATAGGCACTAGCGGCATTTCGATATCGCGGAACACTTTCTGTAAGCCGGAATGTTGCGCAAGCATCGGCCATAAGGTTTGATGCAAACGTAAAGTCACGTCAGCGTCTTCTGCCGCGTAAGGTGAAGCTTGCTCCAGCGCTATTTGGTTAAAGGTGATCTGTTTCGCCCCTTTACCTGCAATATCTTCAAAAGCTATGGCTTTATGCCCAAGGTACTTCAGTGATAAAGAATCCATATCGTGGCGGGAGGCCACGCTGTTTACTATGTAGGATTCGAGCATGGTATCAAAACGAATACCCCGCAGTTCAATACCATGGCGTGCCAATACACTTTGGTCATACTTCAGGTTCTGGCCTACTTTGGCTTTAGTTTCATCTTCCAGCCAGTCTTTCAACTGAGCGAACACCCAATCACGGTCTAATTGTTCAGGTGCCCCCACATAGTCGTGTGCAAGCGGAATGTAGCAGGCATCTCCTGCAGCCAAGGCGAGAGAAATACCGACAATATCGGCTTGCATATAATCCAGACTGGTGGTTTCAGTATCAAAAGCCACCAGTTCAACCTCAAGCAGACGTTCCAGTAAGTGCAGAAAATCAGCTTTGGTTAAAATGCAGGGATAACTGCTGGTATCAATGCCACTGGCAGGAACTTCAGCTTCTTGCTCTTCATTCTGTTTTGCAGCTTCTGTCGCTACAGCTGTCGCAGTGTCTTTGCCTGCTAAAACTTCGCTTAACCAGCGTCTGAATTCGCAAGCGGCAAATAGCTCTGCCAATTTGGTCTGATCAGGGGTTTTGATATCTAAGCTATCTGGCTGTAACGATAATTCCACATCTGTTTTGATGGTGGCGAGCTGATAAGACAGCATCAGCTGATCTTTAAATTCTTCCATTTTGGCGGCTATGGTTTTGCTACCACGAAAGTTCAGCGCTGCAATTTGATCCAACTGCTGGTACAACTTTTCTATTGAACCAATGCCTTGCAGTAAGGCCATCGCAGTTTTTTCACCGACACCAGGCAGGCCGGGAATATTGTCAGCTTTATCACCCATCAGCGCTAAATAATCGACAATCAGCTCTGGGCCGACGCCAAATTTTTCTGCTACGCCAGCAGGGTCCAAAATGGTATCTGTCATGGTGTTAATTAAGGTGACATGCTGATCAACGAGCTGAGCCATATCTTTATCACCGGTTGAAATCAGCACATGTCGGCCTTGTTGACTGGCCTGCACTGCTAAAGTACCGATAACATCGTCTGCCTCAACGCCACTGATACAAATCAGCGGCAAACCCATAGCTTCAATAATTTGATGTAAAGGCGCAATCTGGCTACGCAAATCATCAGGCATGGGTGGACGATGCGCTTTGTATTCGCTGTACATTTCATTACGGAATGTGGGGCCTTTGGCATCAAATACCACGACCATCTGGCTGGGTTTATACTGGCGTAACAAACTTTTCAGCATGTTGACCACACCATAAATAGCGCCGGTTGCTTCCCCTTTGGAATTGGTCAGGTGTGGTGGCGAATGATAAGCACGAAATAAATAAGAAGAACCGTCGACCAGAATAAGAGGATTGTCCGGTATAACAACCATGATAAGGATCCCTAAATGTTTTGCTTAAGCATGCCACAACAGGGCTGGTTCAGCCAGCTGTAGCTACGTTGTCGCCCTGTGACATTGATACTTTTTTATACGAAAAAGCTGTGGATAACTTTGTGGACAGACAATAGAAAACGACCAGATAATCTCTATGAAGAGTCCGGCGGTGTGAGTGTAAGTTTCTGTATTTAAAAGAAAAAGAAGGGTAATGCTAGAGGTTCCCTTATTGTTTTTCTTATTATTCCATTTTGTGGAAAATTATCTCACTTTGGTTTCCTGTCAAATAGGCGACAGAGTAAGACAATCAAAGTGGGAAAACAGACTACCACAAAGATTTTCTTTGCACAGCGCTGATTTCAATTTTTTTTGACTCAAAAAAAAGCCATTAAGATTGATCAGTTATAAGGCATTATTCCCTGCAAATTTGACTGAACTTAGTCTGGATTATGGGCTAAGTTAAAAGCCAACAAATACAGGGGCTTCCACTATGAAGGATCCCAGCGTTATAATACCCTAACTTTTGTATGGCTTATTGACAGGATTATCCAGATGAAAAAACTCACTCTCGCCTTAGTGCTGATGACAACTGCCGCAATAGCCAACGTTGCTGCACAGGACGCAGACAACGAAGCAATTAAAAAACGTCTTGAGCCTGTAGGTCAGGTTTACCTGGCTGGCGCAGAGGTTGCAGCAGATACCGGACCTAAAGGTCCACGCACTGGCGAGCAGGTGTATCAAAGTTCCTGTTTTGCCTGCCATGGTACAGGTGCTTTAGATGCCCCTAAAAAAGGGGATGCAGCCTGGAAGCCTCGTTTAGGACAAGGTGCTGACATCTTGTTAAAACATGCCATAGAAGGTATTCGTGCCATGCCTCCTCGTGGTACTTGCATGGACTGTTCTGATGATGAAATTTCTGCAGCTATCGATTTTATGACTGAAGGTGTGTAAATTTTTTGTTAGTTGAAACGCTGCTTTGGCAGCGTTTTTTGTCCCTGAAGATTTATAGATCTAATAGTTATTTATATAGCTCAATTGCTTATAAGAAGATCTGACCAGCTACCTCATTTGACCTTCCATCTGCTCAAGCTTTGTGCATAATAGGGGTGCTTAAACATCAACCAGCTTTGGTTGCCTTGCCTCAGATAAGAATAAGAGAAAAAGTTGAAGGATATAACGACTCTGGATAAAGCCTACCACGTTGCGGTTAGTCAGCTACGCCGTTTGCGTAAGCTGGCTGCAGGCTATAAACAGGCTTATATCATTCAAGGCGCCTTACTCAAATTGTCAGAATTAGCATCTGGCATCAAGGATATGCGTGAGTTTTATCCTGCGATTCACCGTTTATTAAATCAGCAGCTCAAAGCAGATAATTTTTATGTGGTGCTTTGTGATCAGGACCAGCAGTTTTCTCTGGAATACTTCGCCGACGAAAAAGACCAGCAAGTTTTGTTAGATGCGCCTTCAGACGCTTTTGCTTCAGGCCTGACAGGTTATGTGGCCCGCACTAAACAGGCACTGTTGTGTGATCAGGACGGGTATCGTCAACTGGTGGAAACAGGCGATATTACAGCTCAGGGCACAGCATGCCAGTATTGGTTAGGTGTGCCTTTATGCCGTGGTGAAAAAGTTATAGGTGTGATGGCACTTCAAAGCTACGATCCAGACTGTCATTACAACCAGCATGATTTGGCCTTGATCAGCAATATTGCTATTCACACTGTGACCGCCATAGACAGAGTCAAAAGTCGTGAATTGCTGGAGCAAACAGTACGCGAGCGCACTCAGCAGTTACGAAATACCAATCAATCCTTGCAAAAAGAGATCCGCGAGCGCTCCAATGCGGAGCAACTGCAATCAGCTTTGTATAAAATTTCTGAGATGACAGCCAAAAGCACAGACATGATGAGTTTTTATCATGAGGTGTATCAGATTCTGGCCGAATTGATGAAGGCAGACAATTGCTACATCGCCTTGTTGAACGAAGCTGGTGATCGATTGCATTTCCCATTCTATCTAGATCAATACACGCCAACCCCGAGAGAACGTGCCCTGCAAAGCGGTTTAACTGAATATGTGATCCGTTCTGGCGAAGCTAAATTGATCAGTCAGGCAAAGTTGCTGGATTTGGTCAAAGCTGGTGTGGTGGACCGTGTTCAATCCAGTTTAGGCCACAATGCTATTTCGACCAGTTGGTTAGGCGCACCTTTATTGGTTGGAGAGCAGGTGCTGGGTGTGATTGCCCTGCAATGTTATGACAATACCTACAGTTACAGTGAGCAAGAACTGAATTTATTGCGTTTTGTGTCTCAGCATATTGCGGTGGCTATTTCCCGTAAACTGAGCACAGAACAACAAAAACAACAGCACGAAGAGCTGGAAAAACGTATTTTTGAGCGTACCCGCGAATTACGTCAAACCAATTTGTTTTTGCGCTTGCAGGTAGAAGAGCGGAAAAAAGCCGAAGAAAAACTGTTTCACGAAGCCAACCATGATGCGTTAACAGGTTTGGCGAATCGCCAGATGTTTTTGATGCAGTTACGTCAGCGTTTTTCTTATCGGAACCGCGAAGCCACTCCACGTTTTGCTTTGCTGTTTATCGATTTAGACCGCTTTAAACTGATCAACGACACATTAGGCCACCATATTGGCGACCTGTTTTTAATTGAAGTCAGTCAGCGGTTACAGCAAACAGTACGTGAACATGATTTAGTCGCCCGTTTGGGTGGTGATGAGTTTGTGATTTTATTAGGCCAAATTCAAAGTGATTTGGATGCCGAAGAAGTGGCAGAACGTTTGATTGAGTCGTTACGCCAGCCGATGATACTTGAAGGTCAGCAGGTTTGTTCAGGTGCCAGTCTGGGCATCGCCTGTTATCAGCCTGAATATCAAAATGCTGATGAGTTATTGCGTGACGCTGATGCGGCTATGTATCAGGCTAAGTCGTTTGGCCGCAATCGTTTCGTTATTTTTAATGATTCGATGCGCCAACAAATGCTGCAAGAACTGGGGCAGGAACAAGCCTTGCAACAGGCTGTGGATCAACAACAGTTTGCACCAGCTTTCCGGCCTTTGTTGCAAGGCGATGCGCAAATCTTGGGTTATCAGGTCGTGCTGGAATGGCTGCAGGGTGATGCAGAACAAAAAGCTGAATTAAGCCGTCAGGCCAGTCAGGCTGGTTTAATGCCTGATATTGAACTGGAAATGGTGCGTCAGCTTTGTCAAAAAAATGCCAGCGCAGAAGTATTCAGCATTACGCTAAGCAGCGGCCATCTGAACAATACCTTGCTGTTTGATAAGCTCTGCAATGCATTACGCCATTCGGTATTGCCTTTGCATCAGCTCTGCATTGGTTTTAACGAAGCCGATTTGTTGCGTTTAACCACCACTCAACTGGCGAATTTACACCAGTTGAAGCGACTTGGTATTCGCTTGTTGCTGGATCAGTTTGCTGCCGAAGTGGCTGCTTTAGGTTTACTGGTACAGTATCCATTTGATTTTGTGGTGTTAGATACGGCTTTTAGCCGCAGTTTACAGCGCAGTGATCAGCGTAAACAGCTGCTGCAAGTGCTGTTAAGCCTGGCGCAAACCCACAAATACCGTCTGGTTGCTGCTGTTGCCGAAAATGATGAAAGTCGTTCTTACCTGACTCAGTTAGGCTGCTGCTATTTTGCCGATAGCAGCCCAGTGAGTGAAACCCAATCAGGGCTTTTTCAACAACTGGCGTAATCTGTCTATATGCGCCAAACCTGTTTCCTGACGTTGTTGCTCCGTCTTAACGGGAGCTGCTTTACTCCATTCCAAATCATCAGCTGGTAATTCATATAAAAACCGACTCGGTTCAGGTTTAATCACTTCACCATACTGGCGACGCTCACGGGCATAAGTAAAAATCAGCTCACGTTGGGCTCTGGTAATACCTACATAAGCCAGACGACGTTCTTCTTCCACATTGTCTTCGTCTATGCTGCTTTGATGCGGCAATAAACCTTCTTCCATACCCACCATAAAGACATAAGGGAACTCCAAACCTTTGGAAGCGTGTAAGGTTAACAATTGCACCTGATCGGCATCATCTTCCTGCTCCTGCCGCTCCATCATGTCTCGTAATGTCAGTTTGGTGACCACTTCGTTTAAACTCAGTGGTTCTTCATCGTCTTTGCCTTCAAGCATCTCGCTGATCCAGCGGTACAGCTCATTGATATTCTTCAGTGCCATTTCAGCGGCTTTTGGACTGGCACTGCTTTCAAATAACCAGGCCTCGTACTGGCTTTGCCGGATCAAATCTTTTACTGCCTCTTTCGGATCAGCTCGTAGCGCGTTGTCTGCGACATGATTAATCCAGGTGGCAAAGTTCTGTACAGCTTGTAAGCCACGTGCTGGCAAACGTTCAGTCAGTTCCGGTTCGAAGCAGGCGGCAAATAAGCTGATATGTTTTTCATTGGCCAGGCTGCCGACTTTTTCTAAAGTAGCTGCGCCAATTTCACGTTTAGGCGTGTTGATAATACGCAAGAACGCATTGTCGTCGTCCTGATTCACCAATAAGCGTAAATAGGCCATGATGTCTTTGATTTCAGCCCGGGAAAAAAACGAGGTGCCGCCTGACACTTTATAAGGAATTCTGTTGGTGATCAGTGCTTTTTCAAATACCCGAGCCTGATGGTTACCGCGATACAGCAGGGCATATTCTTTATACTGAGTGCGGTTAATAAAGCGGTGCGAAATAATTTCAGCCACCACTTTTTCGGCTTCATCTTCTTCATTACGGGTCGGTAATACCCGCAAAGGCACACCATAACCCAGTTCACTGAACAGGCGTTTATCGTATTCGTGAGGGTTATTGGCGATCAGAATATTGGCCGCTTTCAGAATTCGTTCGGCGGAGCGGTAGTTTTGTTCCAGCTTTATGACTTTTAAGTTCGGAAAATCTTTACCGAGCAACACCAGATTTTGTGGTTTGGCGCCACGCCAGGAATAAATCGACTGGTCGTCGTCTCCTACCACAGTAAAACGCTGGCGCTCACCGACCAGCCATTTCACCAGTTCGTATTGGCTGGTGTTGGTGTCCTGATATTCATCCACCAACAGGTATTGGATTTTTTGTTGCCACTTGTGTCGTACTTGCTCATTGGACGCAAACAGCAAGGTAGGCACCATAATTAAATCGTCAAAATCCAAAGCGTTGTAGGCCCGGAGTTGCTGCGCATACTGCTGATAGAAATTGGCAAAGCTGATACTTTGGGCATCAGTAGCACGGGACAACGCCTGACCAGGCAAGGTTAAATCGTTTTTCCACGATGATATTTTGCTTTGCAGCGCTTTAAGTAAATCTTTATCGCCATGCAGCTCGTCATCGGTCAGCTCTTTGAGTAGCGCCATGCTGTCCTGATCGTCAAACAGCGTGAAGTTCGGCTTATAGCCAATAGCACGGTATTCCTTTTTCAGGATTTCTAAACCTAAAGTGTGAAAGGTAGAAACAGTTAAACCCCTAAGCAAAGGGCGCTCCAACTGATGTTTAATCCGCTCTTTCATTTCGCGGGCGGCTTTATTGGTAAAAGTCACAGCCGCTATATGTTTGGCAGGCACACCACATTGCTGAATTAAATACGCAATTTTATTGGTGATCACCCGGGTTTTGCCACTGCCAGCACCGGCCAGCACCAGGCAAGGCCCGCTGATATAATGCACCGCATCGTTTTGTTGAGAGTTAAGTTTCATCAGACACCTTTCACAGAAGGAGCTTAGTTTAACTCAAATTTACCGGGCAGAGGCGCGCTGATTTCTGCACAAAACGAGCAAGTCCGGTAAATATGCGGCAGAATGGATCCAGCCAGAGCCGAAAGGCTCGTAGAATAAAATAACTCTAAAGGAGCTCCATCATGATAGATCCAAAAAAGATTGAAGAAATTGCGAAACAAATAGGCGCAGCTATCCCACCGAAAATGCGTGAGATGGCTGATGACGTCGAAAACAAAGTAAAACAAGTGCTGCAGCAAAAGCTGAGTCAGCTGGAGTTTGTTTCGCGTGAAGAGTTTGATGTGCAAACTCAGGTGCTGGCGAAAACCCGCGCCAAATTGGATGAACTGGAACGTCGTGTCGCTGAATTATCCGGTAAAGACGATTCCGCAAACTAACAAGTGATGCAGATAAGGAAGGGTATGAAGTTAACTCAGGTATCGGTACTGCTGGCTGGGCTATTCAGCACTGTGGTCGTGGCTCAGGTAGAACAGGTGATTCAGGTGGGGCATCTGCTGGATGTACGCACGGGCAACTATCAGAAAAATAAAGCTATTCTGGTTGAGGCTGGCCGGATTAGCGCTATCGTTGATGCAGATCAGGCACCAAAAGGTGCGCAGCTGGTAGATTTATCACAACACTATGTTGTGCCCGGTCTGATTGATATGCACGTGCATTTAACTTCAGATCCACAAAAACATGGTTACCGTGGTTTAGTGGAAACCCCAACCCGTGAAGCCATATTTGGTGTCAGTGCCGCCAAAGCGACCTTAAACGCTGGTTTTACTACAGTGCGAAACTTAGGTGCTGCAGGTTATGCCGATGTGTCTTTACGTGATGCTATAAATGATGGCGAAATTCAGGGGCCGCGGATGCGGGTGGCGGCCAATACCATTTGTATCACAGGCGGACATTGCGACAATAATCTGCTGCCTCATATCTACAATTCCAGAAGCGCTGGTGTGGCCAATGGTCCGGATGAGGTTCGGTCAAAAGTGCGGGAAAACATCAAATACGGTGCTGATGTGATTAAGTTTGCTGCAACTGGTGGTGTAATGTCCAAAAACACCGATGTGAATGCCAGTCAGTATAACTTTGATGAAATGAAAGCTTTAATAGATGAAGCACACGACAGAGGTCGCATAGTGGCGGCTCATGCCCATGGTTTGCAGGGCATTAAACGCGCCATTGCAGCTGGTGTGGATTCGATTGAACACGGCAGCTTTATCGACGATGAGGCCATCAAACTGGCAAAAAAACACGGCACTTATTTAGTGATGGATGTGTATGTCAGTGACTTCATCTTAAGTGAAGGTGAAAAAGCCGGTATCTTGCCTGAGTCCTTAGCCAAAGAAAAAACCGTAGGTTTATTGCAGCGACAAAACTTCCAAAAAGCGGTCAAAGCCGGAGTGAAGATGGCCTATGGCACTGATGCCGGAGTTTACACTCATGGTTTAAATGGTCGTCAGCTGGCTTATATGGTGCAGTGGGGCATGACGCCTTTACAGGCTATTCAGGCTGCAACAGTCAATGCCGGTACTCTATTAAACTGGAAAAATGAGCAAGGCCAACACAATGTCGGCGTGCTTGAAGTAGGAGCTTATGCCGATTTGGTCGCAGTGCCAGTGGATCCGCTGACTCAAATAAAAGCACTGGAGCAACCTGCTATGGTGGTGAAATCCGGCCAGCCGGTGTTATAACCTTTCCTACACAAGCATTAGATTTTCTAATGCTTGTGTTCTGCTTTTTCTCGTCTTTCTTACACAGAGTTGTCATGGCTTTGCTGAATAATTGCCCGCAGTTAATCAACTTAAAGCCGAGGAAGACTCAATGAAACTTATTACTACTGCTGTATTTGCTGCTGTTACTCTACTGGCAAGCCAGGCTCAGGCCGCTTCTAGCTATACCTATTCAAATGTTGAATACTGTGAGCTTGCGACACAAAATGCGCAAGATAACCTATTAAAAGCTTATGCGAAAAAATTAGGTTTCACACCTGTTCGCAGTGCTTGTGTACAGTTACTGAATCCGATGACTGCGCAGTTAACACAAGATGCGGACGCGCAAATTCGTGCCTATTCACGTGGTTCAGCCCGTAAATTACCAGCTTCTTTAATTCAGCAATTAAAGGCTATGCCTGAACAGCAACGTCTGGCAGCTTTAGCTGAAATCTACGGTTAATTCACCGCTTATCCCTGTGCTCCGGCTTGAAAATTGCGTAGAGTAACCCAAGTAAAAGGCGATACTCAGCAATACGGAGCACACTTATGAGCGAATTTGACTTTGATTTAGACCATCTGGATTTTGATGGTGCCGAGAAAAAAACAGCGCAAAAACAATTGGCTGCAGATCAGTTAGCAGCAGAACAAGCCGCTATGCAGGATGATGAATCAGACGATTGTGCTGGTGGCGCTTGTAAAATCTAATTTGTTTTTTAGATTGATGCGATAGTTTTATTTCGTTTTTTTAAATGACCTTTGGAGTCTACTCTGTGTTGGCAGGATAGAGCACACTCCAAGAGGGTCATAATAATGTTTAATAAATCAGCCTTAGTTTTAGCTTTAGGTCTGTCTTTAGCCGTACAAGCGAACACTTTAACCAGAGACAACGGTGCTCCGGTAGGTGATAACCAGAATTCTACTACAGCAGGAGCCAACGGCAGTGTTTTACTGCAAGACGTGCACCTGATCCAAAAGTTACAACGTTTTGCCCGTGAACGTATTCCAGAGCGTGTTGTGCATGCCCGTGGTACTGGTGC
Source organism: Rheinheimera sp. 1928-s (assembly GCF_029269265.1). Lineage (GTDB taxonomy): Bacteria > Pseudomonadota > Gammaproteobacteria > Enterobacterales > Alteromonadaceae > Pararheinheimera. The sequence continues at coordinate 187,559 of NZ_JARIXP010000003.1, read as the reverse complement.
TCATGGCGAATTTGTTGCGACTGACGATTTATCCGATTTAACCATAGCTGCGCCTTTTGCAAACCAAGGCAAAACAACACCTGTTTTTGTGCGTTTCTCCACTGTTATTCATGGCAACCATAGCCCTGAAACATTGCGCGACCCTCGTGGTTTTGCGGTGAAGTTTTATTCTGATCAAGGCAACTGGGATTTAGTAGGGAACAACCTGCCGGTATTTTTTATTCGTGATGCGATTAAATTCCCGGATATGGTGCATTCGTTAAAACCGTCACCGGTTGACAATATGCAAGACCCAAATCGTGTCTTTGACTTTATGTCACATGAACCCGGTTCTACCCAGATGCTGACCTTTGTGTATTCAGATTTAGGCACGCCAGCCAGCTACCGTGAAATGAATGGTTTTGGTGTGCATGCGTACAAATTCATCAATGACAAAGGCCTGGTGCATTACGTCAAGTTCAACTGGAAGAGTCTGCAGGGCGTGAAATCGCTTGATGCTGATCAGGTGACTAAAACTCAGGGCATGGATTTTAACCACCTGACCCGCGACTTGTACCAGAACATCAATGCGGGTAATAACCCGAAATGGGATCTGTATGTGCAGGTGATCACGCCGGATCAGCTGGATGATTTCGACTTTAACCCACTGGATGCCACTAAAACCTGGCCTGGTGTGAAAGAACGTAAAGTCGGCACTATGACGTTAAACCGGATGCCAGATAACTTCTTTGAAGAAACTGAGCAATCGGCTTTTGCGCCAGCCAACCTGATCCCAGGTATAGAGCCGTCGGAAGATCGTTTATTACAAGGCCGTATTTTCTCTTACTCCGATACTCAACTGTATCGCTTAGGCGCAAATCATAGCCAGTTGCCAATCAACAGAGCCAAAGTGATGGTGGATAACCACAACCAGGATGGCGCTATGAACTTTGGTCATAGCACATCCAATGTGAATTATGAGCCAAGCCGGGTTGAACCAAAAACTGTGGTTGCTGCTGCCCGTGCTGTCGAAACAAAACTGGATGGCACAGTGATGCAAAAAGCCATCAGTAAGCAGGACAACTTTAGTCAGGCCGGTGCTTTGTACCGCAGCTTTGATAAACAGCAACAAGCCAATCTGATCCGCAACTTGTCCGGTGATTTAGGGGCAGTAAAAGACTCTGCCACCAAACATAAAATGCTGGCGCACTTCTACAAAGCGGATAGCGACTATGGCACTCGTTTAACCAAAGCCGTCAATGGCGATTTAAAACAAGTGCAGCAAATAGCGAAATCTCTGTAATACCTGTCTCGGGTGCAGTTCGGCTGGCAGTCGCTGTCAGCTGACCTTTGTTTAAAGCCCTGCGAAACTCGTATGCTCTGTCCTGCACCCAGGGTGAGTTTCGCAGGCACTAATTCCCCTGCGTACTTGAAGCCGCAGCTTTGTTGACTACGCGCTCTCGCCCCAGTCACATAGGACAACTATGCTCCTGGGGTCTCGCTCACTTGTCGCCTCGCTGCAACTCCAATTACTTTGGGGAACCCATAACTCTATATTTGAGGCATTTATCTGATGCGATTACTACTACTGAGTTTGATGTTATTAAGCGCTCTGGTGCACTCTGAAGAACAAGCCGCTGCTCCATTGGAACAACTCACGTCTTACTTTTTTGCTGCTGCCCGCACTGGTGATGTTGTCGTTTTGAATGAGTTTTTACAGCAGGGATATCCTGTGGACCAGCGTAATAACCAAAGTTATACCGCTCTGATGGTGGCCACTTATGCTGGGCAGCAGGCCGCTGTTGAATTACTACTGAAACAAGGTGCTGACGCTTGCCTGCGTGATAAAAGAGGTCATACCGCCATGATGGGGGCCATAGTCAAAGCCGAGTGGAGTATAGGTAAGATTCTCTACCCCATTGATTGCAATGAAGACAGTTCAGTGGATGCAAAAGCGCCAGTGACAGATAAAGAGAAAATGACAGTAGCGCAGTTTGCTGAAGTGTTTGGTCAAAGCGAAAAGCTGCAACAACTGGCGAAGGCCGTTGCAGCGAAACAAAGCACGAGAAAAGACTCAGCTCAAGATTAAAGCGCAGCTGTGACCTTAATTTCTACTTTCCAAAGCGGATTCGCCAGGCGAGCTTCTACCGTAGCACGAGCAGGAGCCTGGCCTTCTTCAACCCATAAATCCCAGGCTGCATTCATCGCGTTGTAGTCCGCCATATCCGCAAGATAAATAGTGGTATCGACAATACGGCTTTTACTGATGCCCACTTCCGCTAGTACTGCATCAATTTGTGCCAGCACATGAGCGGTTTGAGCTGTCGCATCATCATCCAGATTGTCCGGCACCATACCGGATAAAAACACGAAACCATTGGCTATCACTGCTTCGCTATATCTTTTGCTTGGTTGTATACGTTGGATCATTGGGTTTCCCTTTGTCAGATCACAGGTTTAAAGCCTTCGCTCTGGCCATCGATCAGATCATAAGGCGACATGGCCGGGATCTGTTGCTGAATTTGTTGTTCCAGCAGATCCAGCGTTTTTAACTGCTGACAAATCTGCTGGCCTCGTTGTTGTAAGTTTGTACTGTTTTTTTGCATATCAGTTTTTAACTGACTGCCAAAGTTTTGCATTTTAGTACGAAAGCTTTGCATTTTTTCTGTAGCAGAGCCTGGGCTTTGCAGCACATTCTGGCCTAAGGTCAACATCATCTGGCCACTGATTTTAGCCACAGCCTGCTGAATGCGTTGCTCTGCTTCTTTGGCTAAATTTTTATCGGCTGAACGCAGCTGACTGCCATAGACATACACAGTATCGCCTTGTCGCTGAACCAGTTGATTCAGTTGCTGCTCCAGTTGGTCCACAGGTTGTTGCAATTCAGGGTTGTCTTTCAGGCTTTGGCCTGTAGTAGCCTGAACATTTTGATCGAGCACAGTGCGTGCCAGTTGCAGACTATCATCCATTAAGGCGGCAGAGGCTGTAACCTGACTACGAATACCTTGCTGATAGGCTTTGAGGTGCTGCCGGGTTTCCGCTGTGCTGTTGTTTTTTTGCTGAGCCAGCCACAGCTGACCTGTGGTATCAATGCGCCACAGTTCCTGCTCACCCCTTTGCACACTAACCACAGAAGGGCTGACTTTTAAATCGTCCTGCAAGGTTAAAGCACACTGATCACTGGCGTAACTCAGGCCACTTAACAGCAGCAATGTGCTGACACAGATATACTTCATAACAACCCCAATAAGGTGAAAACAACCATGCTGCCGGAAAAGTAATGAATCACCACTGAATTCCCCTTCAAACTATTTATTGTTTGAGCCGCTTTGGTTATAGCGTTCCAACAATAGCATAAGAGCCTGCTGGCTTTGTTGTATACAGAGGTGCAGTTGGTTGTTTAACCATGGCTCGGGCTTTTGATCCTGATGCAGCTGTTGCTCCATGAGTCGGCATAACTGGCTTAAGCGCATCAGTCCCAACTGTCCCATACTGCCGATCAAACGATGAAATACTTTAGGATCTGGTGTTGTCTGGGTTAATTCGTGCTGTAAAACAGCAAGTTGCTGCTGCACATTGGTACTCAGCTTTTGGCGTTGTTCCGCGTTCAGAGCCTGCAAAGCCTGCTGCAAATAGTCGGTTTGATACAAAGGACTAAGCGGCGGCAATTGCGCCAGTTGAGCGATCAGAGCCTGTAATTGTTCACGCCGCCAGGGCTTAGACAAAACGGCGCTGACCGCAGGTATGGTTTGGTTTTGTGCTGAACCACTCACCAGTACAAAGCGGCTTTGTGCATCCACCTGACGCTGCAGTTGTAACTGCTGTATGGTTTGCGAAGCATCAGCGTCTTCTAACTGGCCATCTAAAAACACCCAGGACCAAAGCTGTGCAGGTAATTGTTGTACCTGCTGCAGGCTGGACGCTGTGGTCACTACAAAGCCTAACTCTGTCAGCACTTGTTCCAGGCTGACACGACATAACTCATCATCTTCAACGACCAGGGCATGATGTTGTTCTGCCGCAACTGACGCTGTTGCCGGCAATAAAGTGGACGCCTGACACTTAAGACTAAAACTGACTTCGGTGCCAATACCTGGCACGGATTGAATGTTCAGTTCTGAGCCCAGTTGTTGCAGCAACCTTTGGCACACCAGCATGCCAAGGCCTGGCCCTGCCTGCAAAGTGCGTTGCTGATTCAGGCGCTCGCCCCGCAACAGCTGGCTTATTTGCAATGTGGTTAAACCCACACCTGTATCCCGCACTTTAAATAGCAGCTGTAGCGAGGAGTCAGTTTGGTTCAACAACTCTACTCTGACCTCAATCTCCCCTTGTTTGGTGTATTTCACTGCATTAGAAATCAGATTGGTCAGCAACTGGGTTAACAGATTCTCATCCAACAACAAAAGCGCTGGCAGATTAGAGGTAACTGAACAGCTTAATTTCAACCCTTTGTTATTGGCCAGAGGTTCGAGTAAGTCGTGCAGGCGGCCCAATAATTCGATCAACACCACTGGCTGATCTACGGGCTGGTAGACCCCGTAATCCAACCTGCTGCTGGTCAGAATATTGTTAATAATGTTATCCAAAGACCAGACAGAGCGGCGCGCCAGTTGTATTTTCTGTTGGCTGCCTGGGTGTTCAATTTCTGGCAGCACTTGCGCCAGCACTGCATCTATACCTTGCAATGGCGTGCGGATTTCATGACCTAAAGTGGCAATAAACTCATTTTTTACCGCAATTTTCTGCTGCGCCATTTCCTGCTGTTTTTGCAGCAGCAGACGGTTACGCCGTGATTTGTGATAAAACAACGACAACAACAAAGCCAAGGCTAAGCAAGCGCCTACGGACAACAGCATCAGCATATTTTTCTGATGCTGATGCGTCAGTTGATCCAGTTGGTTTTGTTGAGAGGCTTGCTGCAGATTACGCTCCAGTAAGCTTTTGTGTTGTTCACTGGCAATCACCAGCGCCTGTTTATGGCTTTTGTCATCAAATAAAGATTGTTGTAACTGGCGTACCTGCTCCAAAGCGCTGTAAGCCTGCTGGTATTGTTGCTTAAAGTTTGCTACCTGTGCTGTCACCTGCCAATAGTCCAGCAATTGCTGGGGCTCGGTAAAATGGGAGGCTTGTAAATCCAGCTTTGCATACAAAGCCGCAGCTTGTGGTTGTAAAGAGAACTCAAACAAATCGCTCAGATGCCGCAAGCTGAAACGTCTGAAACTGGCTTTATAGTCCTCCGCTTGCAGCAATTGGGCTAGTTGTTGATATTTGTGGTTGGCCTGATCAATGCGGCCAAAATGTAAATCCAGCCAGGCTAAGCTTTGCAGGGCATCGGCCTGTTCAATGTTATTACTCACTTGTTGGGCGGCAAGCAATGCCAGCTGCAACTGTTGCTCACTTTCCTGATATTTCTGCTGAGGCAATAAACTGCGGGCCAGACTTAAATGATACAAGGCGACTAACGCCTGCTCTTGCCGGCTCAAACGTAACTCCAGCGCGTTACGGGCGAAATCTTCAGCAGCCTGATACTGTTGATACAAGCGACTGGCTTCAGCCAGCAGATGTAAAAAATTGGCCTGACGGTTGCTGTCATCTCCGGTCATCGCCAGATTCAAGCCATCGCTGGCAATTTGAATGGCCTGTGGATAGGCATACAAGTTCAGATAAATATGCGCCAGGTCATAACGGATGATTTGCAGCGGCACCGCATTATTAGCATCAACGGCAATTTGCATGGCTTCAAGAGCTTTGGGCAGGGCATGATCGGCCTGACCTAAACGGTTCAGATTATCCGCTTGTCGTCGGAGCGCGTTAAATAATAGCTTGTTGTCTTTTGTTGCCCGAGCCAGACGTTCTGTTTCCAGACTGGTCTGGTAGGCCTGTTGATAATTACCTTGCAGCATAAAAGCTGTGGTTTGTTGCAGCAGTATACGTTGGTAATCAACACTTTCCCTGTCGGCAGTATTTTGTAGCCATTGGGTGGCATAATTCAGGCTAAGCGCAGGGTCTTGTGTGACAAAAACTTCGGTCAGCCGGACCAGGACAGCCAGCCGCTCTGTTGGGTCTGTACTTTGTGAGAGTTGTTGTACTAATTGCTGGCGTTCAGATGCAGTTGCAACTTCCACCTGTTGTTGACTTTGCGCCATTGCAGGTAAATACAGCACTACCAGGTTTAACCAGAAAAAAAGCCACTTAACAGACACTGCACAACTCCCTGAACAGATTCAAGCCATGCTAACAACCAGTTCCGATAAGGGCAAGGCGTCATCTGTTTTTATAGTTATAAAGCAAAAACTTATTTTAATAACTAAAAAGTATAAAGCAGAGAGAAGGGTTATTTAGGTTTATCCATTTAGACGGCTAAAATGGCGATAACTTAGCTTATTTGTGGTGTTTTTATGCTATTCGCGTCTTTAGCTGCTCAGGCCAGTCCTTTGTCCGCTCAACAAATCAAGGATTTACAGTCGCTAGTCAGCCAGCTTAATCCTATTCAGCAGGCCTGGGTCAGTGGTTATCTTGCTGCAGCTGCTCAGTTGGCGGGCGGCCAGTTGCCAGCAACTGCGCAACAAAGCCATGAAAGTGCGGTGTTGACTATTTTATATGGCTCACAAACCGGCAATGCCAAAGCTGTGGCGAACAAAATTAAAGCGGCTGCTGAGCAACAAGGCATAGCTGTGAAGCTAACAGATATTGGCAGCTACAAAACCACTCAATTAGCCAAAGAAAAATACCTGCTGATCGTCACCTCCACTTATGGCGAAGGTGAACCACCAGAAAGTGCTGTGGCTTTCCATAAATTCTTATTCAGTAAAAAAGCCCCTAAGCTGAATGGCCTGCAGTTTGCTGTGCTGGGTTTGGGTGATACCAGCTATGAATTCTTCTGTAAAACAGCCATCGACTTTGACGAACAGCTGGCGGCTTTAGGTGGCAAAAGATTACACGCCCGAGCTGATCTGGATGTTGATTATGCGGCACAGGCGGCTAGCTGGACTGAAACTGCAGTGCAGGCTTTTGCGCCAGAGCTAAAACAAACTAGCGGTTCTGCTCAAGTTATTGCCTGGCCTGGCGCCACAGCCACTGCCAGCCATGACAGTGCTTTTACCAAAGAAACGCCTTATCTGGCTGAGTTATCTGTTAATCAGAAAATCACTGGCCGCGATTCGACCAAAGATGTGCGTCATATTGAAATTTCCTTAGCAGATTCAGGCATCGTCTATCAGCCGGGTGACTCGCTTGGGGTTTATTTCCTTAATGACACCAAAGCAGTGGATGCGATTTTGGCGGCAACAGGGCTTGATGGTGCTACTGAAGTGCAGTTAGCGGGTCAGACTTACAGCTTAAAAACTGCCTTAACTGAACAACTGGAGTTAACTCAGTCTTACCCGAGTTTTGTCGAAAAATATGCAGAAGCGACAGCCAATAGTGAGTTGCTGGAGCTGGTGAAAGATAAAACTGCTTTACGTCAGTATCTGGACAACCGCCAGACGCTGGATGTGATTTTACAACACCCTGCGCCTTTAACAGCCCAGCAATTAGTGGATGCTTTGCGTAAACAGCAACCGCGTTTGTATTCTATTGCCTCTTCACAGGCTGAAGTGGGTGATGAAGTGCACTTAACTTTGGGCGTAGTGCGTTACGACGCTTTTGGCAGTACGCATTTAGGTGGGGCTTCAGGCTTTTTGGCGGAACGATTGGAAGAAGGCGCGCAGCTTAAAGTTTTTGTGGAACACAACGATAACTTCCGTCTGCCTGACCATGAAACGCCAGTTATTATGATAGGACCTGGTACAGGCATAGCGCCGTTCCGTGCCTTTCTGCAAGAGCGGGATCAAGCCGGAGCTACAGGTCAGAACTGGCTGTTTTTTGGTAACCCACATTTTACTCAGGACTTCCTGTATCAGGTGGAACTGCAGGATTATTTAAAACGTGGAGTGCTGAGCAAACTGGATGTGGCTTTTAGCCGCGATCAGGCGCAAAAAGTTTATGTGCAGGACAAACTGCGGTTAAAAGCAGAAGAAATCTGGGCCTGGTTGCAACAAGGCGCTTATCTCTACATTTGTGGCGATGGCAATAAAATGGCCAAAGATGTGCATCAGGCGCTGCTCGATATAGCGCAACAACAAGCTGGCTTCAGTGCAGAACAAGCAGAACAGTATTTTGACGACTTACGTCAGGCCAAACGTTATCAGAAGGATGTTTATTAATGACTCAGCCAATTAACCCGGATTTACAGGTGCAAGGTCAGCTGTCTGATAACGAACGACTGAAAAAAGACAGTCATTTATTACGTGGCACTATCACCAAAGATTTAAAAGACGAAATCACCGGCGGCTTTAACGGCGACAACTTTATGTTGATCCGTTTCCACGGCATGTACCAGCAAGATGACCGTGATATCCGTGCTGAACGTGCAGAACAAAAGCTGGAACCGCTGCATAACGTCATGTTACGTGCTCGTATGCCGGGCGGTATTATTACGCCACAACAATGGCTGGCGATTGATGAGTTTGCTGCGGATAACACTATTTACGGCAGTATTCGTTTAACCACCCGTCAGACTTTTCAGTTCCACGGTGTGTTAAAACCGAAAATTAAAAGCATGCATCAGATGCTCAATAGCATTGGCATTGACTCCATCGCTACAGCGGGTGATGTCAATCGTAACGTCTTATGCACCTCGAATCCGGTCGAGTCGGTATTGCATCAACAGGCCTATCAGTGGGCGGCAAAAATTTCTGAGCATTTGCTGCCAAAAACCAAAGCCTACGCAGAGATTTGGCTGGACGAGCAAAAAGTGGAAACCACAGAAGCCGAACCTATTCTGGGCGAAACTTATTTACCGCGGAAGTTTAAAACTACTGTGGTGATACCGCCGCAAAATGACGTCGATGTACATGCCAACGACTTAAACTTTGTCGCTATTGCCGAAAATGGCCAGTTGGTGGGCTTTAACGTCTTAGTCGGCGGTGGTCTTGCCATGACGCATGGCGATAAAGGCACTTACCCACGTAAAGCCGAAGACTTTGGATTTATTGCTCTGGAGCACGTATTGGCAGTGGCTGAACATGTAGTGACTGTGCAGCGTGATTATGGCGACAGGGTGAATCGTAAAAACGCCAAAACCAAATACACCATAGACCGCATTGGGGTGGACGTATTTAAAGCCGAAGTGGAAAAACGTGTTGGCGTGAAGTTCCAACCCAGCCGAGCCTATGAATTCACTGGCCGTGGCGATCGTTTTGGTTGGGTGGAAGGCATAGATGGTAAACATCACCTTACTGTCTTTATCGAAAACGGCCGTATTCTGGATTATCCGGGTAAAACCTTAAAAACAGGTGTGGCTGAAATCGCCCGTATTCACAAAGGCGACTTCCGCATGACGGCGAATCAGAATTTGATTATCGCTGGTGTGGCGGCTGCAGACAAAGCCGACATTGAAGCTTTAGCCCGCTTGCATGGCTTGATCAACGACAGCGTGACAGAACAGCGTAAAAACTCTATGGCCTGCGTGTCCTTGCCTACTTGCCCTTTAGCTATGGCCGAAGCCGAACGTTATTTGCCAACTTTGGTCACTCATGTCGAAGAGTTGCTGACCAAACACGGTGTACCAGATGATCACATTATTTTACGTGTGGTGGGCTGCCCTAATGGCTGTGGTCGCGCCATGCTGGCCGAAGCTGGTTTAGTGGGCCGTGGTCCTGGTAAATACAACCTGTATTTAGGTGGCAATACTCAGGGCACCCGTATACCTAAGCTGTATTTAGATAACGTAGCTGAAGCCGACATTCTGCAAGCACTGGATAGCCTGATTGGACGCTGGGTTGCAGAACGTAATAGCAACGAATGTTTTGGTGATTTTGTCGTACGTGTCGGTGTTGTCGCCGAAGTGAAAGTATCAAAAACCGACTTTCATGCCTGAGTTCAGTCCATTAAGAGGCAGATTATGAGTCAGTATAAACAGCTGTTACAGCTGGATACAGAACAACAGCAACAACTGCTGGCGGAAGCCAATCAGCTGTTGTTGCCTTTAACGCCAGCCGAACGGGTGAAATGGGCACTGGATCATTTGCCGGATCAGCAGATCTTAAGCTCCAGCTTTGGTATTCAATCTGCTGTGATGTTGCATCTGGTGACCAGTGAACGGCCTGATATTCCGGTGGTGTTAACTGACACCGGCTATTTATTCCCTGAAACTTATCAGTTTATTGACGAGCTGAAAGAGCGGTTGCAACTGAATCTGAAAGTGTACCGGGCTCACTTAAGCCCGGCCTGGCAGGAAGCCCGTTTTGGTAAGTTATGGGAAAACGAAGCTGGTATTAAACAATACAACCATATGAATAAAGTAGAGCCTTTACAGCGCGCTTTAAAAGAGCTGAATGTAGGCACCTGGTTCAGTGGTTTACGTCGCAGTCAGTCTAGCACCCGCGCTGATAAAGATATTATCGACATCAGCCGTGGCACTGTGAAAGTGCAGCCTATTATCGAGTGGACCAATAAAGACGTGTTTTATTATCTAAAACAACACGACTTGCCTTACCACCCTTTATGGGAGCAAGGTTATGTCTCTGTGGGAGACGTGCATTCCACCCGTAAACTCGAACTGGGCATGACAGAAGAAGACACCCGTTTTAACGGCTTTGGCCGTGAATGCGGTATTCACCTGGATGGCGACGGCATCTAGTCCGCCGCCATTGAACGGCCAAATAATACCAATTATCGACTTTGTCCCTTAAGTGAATAAAAATAACTTGTAGTTAACAAGCCTAACCATTACATTCGTCCGGTTGAAAAGCCTGCTAGAGGCCGGTGACATCAGAGCCTGAGCAGGCCTGATCAATGGAATGGGGGATCGGCATGTGGAGTGGTTAGGTCGTTTTTTACGGCTGAGGGCTCAGGATTTAGGCAGCGCTGATAGTGCGTTCTGGCAACAAAGTGTGCTGCGTATTATTGTGCTGTCAGGGCTTTGTCTGGTGTTTGCGATCGTGCTACACAGCTCCTGGCAGGCCTGGCAAATGGGCGCTTATCATGTGATAGCTATCACCGTTTCTTTTTACCTGGCATTAGTTTCAACTCTGTTTATTTCCAGCCGTTATGTCAAATTCAGTGCCGCTGCTTTGCTGGCCATAGTAGTACTGGCCGGGCTCTGTATTTTAGTACTGGTGGATAACTTTGAGCTGGGCAAACTTGGCATCATTTTTATTTACACCTTGCCGATGATCAGTCTGATGTTTTTTGGCTTCAGAACTGCTTTAGTCTTTATGGCGCTGAATTTTATTCCTTTTATCTATCTGCTACAAAACCAGGCTCCGGGTCATCTGCTGGGTTGGTCTATTACCTTGCCTGCCAGTCACAGTTATTTGCATGGCTTATTGTTTTTGTTTTTTAATGTGTGCCTGCCTTTGGCTGCCGCCCGTGTGTTCAGCACCTTAAAACGTAGTGCTGTGCAACTGACAGAGCTGAATCAACATCTGGCACAAAGCCATGATTATTACGAAGAATTGTTTGAACATAATGGTTCTGCCACTGTGCTGGTAACAGCTTCAGGCGACATCATTAAATGCAATAGCCTGGCGTCCCAGCTGTTGGGGCTGGAGGCTGAACAACCAGCTAATTTATTGTCTTTGCTGAACTTTGTGCAGGACAGTCAGTTGCAAGGCCATTGGCTGAAAGGCAAAGTGGAATGTAATTTAAAAAGTCGGCCTGAGTCCAGTCTGGTTTTGAAGCATGTCATGTTGACCCGATCGGGCCATCATGTGGTGAGCCTGCAGGAAATCAGCGCTCTACGCCAGTTGCAGCAGCAATTAAAACAAAGCCAGAAAGCGCAGGACAGCTGGCTGCATTATGACGGTTTAACCTGTTTACCTAATGTGGCTGGTTTTACCGAACTGGTGAACTACAAGCAAGAGCAGTTAGCGCCTCATGAGTTTGCACTGGTGGCTATTATCCGCTTGCGTCATGTCAAAACCCTGAATCAGCAGTATGGTTATGAATTTGGCAGCCAGTTATTACAACATTTCTCAAAAGTAGCGAAAGCCGCTTTGCCCTCTGATGCAGTCTTGGCCAGAGTAAGGGGCGTGAAGTTTGCGCTCTGGTTAAAAGGCGATCTCAATGTGCTGGATCCAAAGCAGTTGGCTGAAGCTATTGCCAGTCAATTGCCGGTTGAGCTGACAGTGGGGCCTTACACAGCGCGTATGAGTTATCAGTTTGGCGTTAGTTTTACTGAGCGGCGTGACAACCAGAATGCTCAGCAGTTAATTGAACAATGTGAATTGGCTTTAGAGTTATCCAGCCCAGGCCAGGCCGTTAGTTTTTATGATCAGCAACAAGCCCGGCAACTGGAACAGGATTATCAACTGCTGAATGCGTTTCGCGACGCGATACGGCAAAAGCAGCTGGAACTCTGGTTACAACCTAAGGTTGACCCGCAAGGAAAGATTCAGAGTTTTGAAGCCTTAAGCCGCTGGTTTATTGATGGAGAGGCCATAGCTCCGGACAGTTTTGTGCTGATGGCAGAACGCCATGGTCTGATGACGATGTTTTCCCGTTTAGTGCTGCAACAAAGTGTCAGCATTTTGCAAAGCTGGCAACAGCAGGGCTTGTTATACCCTATTGCTATTAATCTGGGCGGACCTGAGCTTCTGGACGACAGTTTTTTTGCTGAGTTGATGAGCCACAGTGCCGATCATCCCTGGTTAACCCGCTACCTGCAGTTAGAGATCACCGAAACCAATATAGCGGTGCAACAACCTTTATTACACAAACGTTTAAAAGCGCTTCATCAGTATGGTTTTAGTATTTCCATCGACGATTTTGGTACTGGTCATTCATCCTTAAGCCAGTTGGTGGATTGTCCTGCCGATACCATCAAAATAGACCGACGTTTTGTCAGCTGTATTCCTCAGGACAGCCGCACTGTGCGTATTTTGCATACCACTATTCAACTGGCCAAAGCCTTAAATCTGAATATAGTGGCCGAAGGGGTAGAAAACGATATACAGCGCCGTTTTCTGCAAAGCCTGGGCTGCCAGCTGATGCAAGGCTATTTATTTGGCCGCCCGGCCCCTGCGTTGTATTGGCAAAACTTGTTGTTGCCCAGACTGCCAGAGCTGGAGTTTAGTTCTAAACACGCATAAGGATATGCTGTTCAGTTTCTGTCCATTTTTGTTCGATAGACTGAATGAAACATTAAATTAGGGACGATACTTATGTTAAGCAAATGGCTGGTGTTACCTACTTTGCTCGGTGCACTGATGTTTTTCACTGTAACCGGCTGTACTGAATCGACACGATCTGCTGAACCTCAGGTTGCTGTAAAGACACCAAATGAATCCGGTGTCTATCCCCCGGTTCTGACTGAGAACACTGAAGCTACACTGATCCTATGGGTGGCCGCTGAAAAACGTGAATGTATGGCGGTAGGGCCTACCGAATGTTTGCAAGTTCGTTACAACCCCAATGAAGACTGGCAACTGCTGTATGGCGATATTGTTGGCTTTGACTACCAACCTGGTCAGGTGTATCAGTTGGAAGTCAGCGAAGTGATTATCGCAGAACCTCCGGCGGACGCACCGGACCGGCAATGGATATTGCGGCAAATTATCAGCAGTCATGCTGAGTAACACACTCTTGTTAAGGGCGTTGCTGCATGGTTTTCCTGTGCTGCTTTAATGCGGCCAGCTTGGTGTTATACAACTTCAGCCGCTCTGGTTCATAAGCATAGTGTATCGCCTGCTCCACCAGTTTTTGTGCCGCTCTGAAGTTTTGCTCCTGCAGGTACAGCCGAATAAGCGCCAGGTTAGCATTGTGCAGATAAGGTGCTTTTTCCAGTAATTTTTTATAGTAGAGTTTGGCATGACTGAACTGCTGGTTACGCTCTGCATCTATGGCTAAAGCCAGCCAGGCATAAGGATTGTCATCATCGTGACTCATAATTTGCTGATTAATTTTTTCCAGTAACTGCTGGTTGTCTGTTTTCGCGGCCAAGTCGCGGTAATTGGTCAGTAAGGTGATCTGGTTGTCCTGAAGTTGCATGCCATAATCAAACCACTGCAGTGCTTCAGCAAAGGCTTTTTTCCGGTGATACATCAATGCAACCATATTCACTGCCGGGGTGTAGGTCTGATCCTGTTGCAGTGCTTTTTGACTCAGAAAAAAAGCTTTGTCACTGTCGCCCTGTAGCAGAGCATCAGCAGCAAGATTGTTGTATAGCATGGCGTGAAAACGCGCTGAGCTGATGTTTTCTCCAACGAAATCAGAGTTTTCCGGGAAATAGTCTATAACCAGAGCCGCTCTTTGCAGCACCATTTTTCCTTTTTGGGGCGGGGCAGCTTCTTTGTATAAATAGGTGCGGATATGATTGGAACTGATAAAGATATTATCTTTGTAGTCAATAAGAGGTTCCTGATAAATTACTTTGTAACCCACCTCTATGTTCACCAACTGTGCCAGCGCAGAAGTCAGTAGTGCCAGCGTCATGCAATTGCCTCTGAACTGCTCCATGGCAACCTGAGCTGGGTAATTGGCCCCTTCGTAATTAAAGTACATCAGTTTATTTTGCAGAAAGTTGTACAGCCGTTGCTCTGCCGGGTGAGCCGCTTGTGCTGCACTATGGAAATAACTCAAAAAATCCTGCTGCTGTTTATCATTCAGATAAAAAAGCTGCTCCAGTTCTGGTAGATCGGCTGGTGGCTGAAACAGCTCAATAGATGTAGTTGGCGGCAGTAAGCTGGCCTGGATCTGTGGATCTGTAGTTTGCATCACACAGCTTTGGGTCGTTAGCGCAGCCAACAGCAAGGCAATTCTGGTCAAATGCATAGTGTTCGAATCTATTGAGTGTTTTTAACAAACTAACATCTGTTTATACGAATTTAAAGCCAGATGTTACACAAAAGTGAATGTATGTGGTGACTGTTCAGACTTGCTCCGCCAGCAGATTCAGGGCAAAATCGGGCACTTATTCCTACAACTGTGGCGCGCACCACAGCAAAGCAACAGAGAATCCGAATGACATCCACCGCATCCCGCTCATGGCAAAAACTTCTGCAACTCGGCTTAGTGCCACAAATTATTATTGGCATTTTATTAGGTGTGCTGGTGGCCCTTGTGTCGCCAGAGCTGGCAAAAAATTTATCTTTGTTAGGTACTTTATTTGTCAACGCTTTAAAAGCTATAGCGCCTTTGCTGGTTTTTGTGTTGGTGGCTTCTGCCATAGCCAATAAACAAGCTTCTGAAGGCTCGAGCATCAAACCTGTGTTGGTGTTGTATCTGTTTGGTACTTTTTTAGCTGCAGTAGTGGCTGTATTACTGAGCTTTATGTTTCCAACGACTCTGGTGCTGACCGCTGTGCCTGAAATGATTGCAGCCCCTGAAGGTATCAGCGAAGTATTAAAAGCTTTGCTGCTGAAAGTAGTAGATAACCCTATTAACGCCTTAATTACCGGTAACTATATTGGTGTTTTAGCCTGGGCTGTTGGCTTAGGTCTGGCGTTGCAGCATGCCAGCAAAAGTACCAAGTTAGTGTTTTCTGACTTATCACACGGTGTGTCCTCTTTAGTGCGCTTTATTATCCGTCTGGCACCTTTTGGTATTTTAGGTTTAGTAGCAGATACCATAGCGACCACAGGTTTTGCTGCTTTAGCCAGTTATGGCCAGTTGATTGCCGTGTTATTGGGCGCCATGGCTATTATCGCTTTTGTAGTCAACCCCTTGTTGGTGTTTGCCAAAACCGGCTCTAATCCTTACCCGCTGGTGTTTACCTGCTTACGCGAAAGTGGTGTGACTGCCTTTTTTACCCGCAGTTCGGCCGCTAATATTCCGGTCAATTTACAATTGTGTGAAAAACTGAAACTCAACGAAGAAATCTATGGCGTATCTATTCCGCTGGGCGCCACCATCAATATGGCGGGTGCCGCTATTACCATCACAGTGCTGACATTGGCGACTGTAAATACCCTGGGCATTGAAGTAGATTTTGCCAGTGCTATTTTATTAAGCTTGCTGGCTGCGGTTTCTGCCTGCGGTGCTTCTGGTGTGGCTGGTGGTTCTTTGTTACTGATTCCGCTCGCTTGTAGCTTATTTGGCATTCCAAATGAAGTGGCAATGCAGGTAGTCGCTACTGGCTTTATTATTGGAGTCATTCAGGACAGTGCTGAAACTGCTCTGAATAGTTCGACTGACGTGGTCTTTACTGCGGCTGTGTGTCAAAGCTCGGGTCAGAGCCCTCGGCTCTGACCCACAAGTACAAAACAACAACTCACTAAAAATGGGGTCAGATCACATTAGTTACGCATAACTAATGTGATCTGACCCCATTTTTTTCCCTCTATTCCATTTAGTTATAAGAGATCGATATCCATTATTGTAAAAAAGACGTTTAGACGTCTAATATGCAGGCTCGAACGAAAAAGCTTTGATTGAGGTATTCACTCTAACCAAATCAGAGCATAGTTGTATCAAAGTGCTGTCTATACAGCAGGAGCCTCAATTGCAGTATTTGCCTATTTTTGCCCAATTGAAAAATCGCCCGGTTTTGCTGGTGGGTGCAGGTCATGTGGCATTACGTAAGGCCGGTACTTTACTGAAAGCTGGTGCCCGTTTAACTGTAGTGGCGACTTACTTTGCCGATGAATTCGTCGAGTGGCAGCAACAAGGCAAAGCGACTTTAATTGAAAGCCGTTTTTCACCAGAACATATCGACGGTCACGTGCTGGTGATAGCCGCCACAGATGATGATGCCGTCAATCAGTCGGTGTTTGAGGCTGCTGATGCGCGCAATATTCTGGTTAATACTGTGGATGACCAGCCGAACTGCAGTTTTATTTTTCCTGCCATTATCGACCGCAGCCCTATTCTGATTGCCATTTCCAGTGCTGGCACTGCTCCCGTATTGGCGCGGCGTTTACGTGAAAAACTCGAAGCTATTTTGCCAGCCCATTTAGGCCCGCTGGCACAGTTGGTGGGTTCTTTTCGCGATAAAGTAAAACAAAAGATTTCAGGTTTTGCAGGTCGTCGCCAGTTTTGGGAGCGGGTATTTGACTCCTCCATAGTGCGTGAAGTGCAAGCCAACCGGCTGGATGTCGCTCAGCAGCAATTAGAAGCTTTATTAGAGCAGGAGATTCCGACTCAGGGTGAAGTCTATTTAGTAGGTTCTGGTCCTGGCGATCCGGAACTTCTGACGTTAAAAGCATTGCAACTGATGCAACAGGCTGATGTGGTGGTGTACGACTATTTGGTCTCAGAGCCTATTATGCAGCTGGTGCGCCGTGATGCTGAATTGGTTTGTGTAGGTAAAAAAGCAGGTGCGCATTCGGTAGCGCAGGAAGAAACAAATAACTTGTTGGTTTCTTTAGCTTTATCAGGTAAAAAAGTATGCCGGTTAAAAGGTGGTGACCCTTTTATTTTTGGCCGTGGCGCCGAAGAAATTGAAGTGCTGTTACCTCATAACATTCCGTTTCAGGTGGTGCCAGGTATTACGGCCGCCGCAGGTTGCGCTGCTTATGCCGGCATTGCGTTAACGCACCGTGATTATGCCCAGGCCGTGCAGTTTGTCACTGGTCATTGCCGCAAAGATGGTGTGGAACCGGACTGGCATAGTTTAAGCAGGCCAAATCAAACGCTGGTGATTTATATGGGCCTGATGAAAGTTGAACATATTCAGCAGCAGCTATTGGCCGCTGGCCGTGCTGCAGATATTCCTGTGGCTGTGATTGAAAACGGCACCCGGCCAGAACAGCGGGTATTTACCGGACAGCTTAGCCAACTGGCCAATTTAGTGGCAGAGCATCAGGTGCAATCACCCGCTTTGCTGATTATTGGTGAGGTTGTGGCCTTGCAACAAAAATTAAACTGGTTTGGTGACATGCCTGATCAGCAGGCTCAACAGCCTTTAACCAACAGAATTTAAAGACTTTATTTTAGAACTCTTTTTTACAGACTTAATGGGAGCAGACCCTATGGGCCAGCCAGTCAAACCTCTGACACATTTACAACAACTAGAAGCTGAAAGTATCCAGATTTTCCGCGAAGTAGCGGCCGAATTTGATAATCCGGTGATGTTGTATTCCATAGGTAAAGATTCCTCTGTGCTGCTGCATTTAGCGCGCAAAGCTTTTTATCCGGGCAAAATTCCGTTTCCACTATTGCATGTTGATACCCGCTGGAAATTCCGCGAGATGATCGAGTTCCGTGACAAAGTGGCGAAACAATACGGCTTTGATTTGCTGGTGCATATCAATCCGGAAGGTGTTGCCATGGATATGAATCCATTTACCTACGGCAGCTCCAAACACACAGACGTGATGAAAACTCAGGGCTTAAAACAAGCACTGGATCAGTACGGTTTTGATGCAGCTTTTGGTGGTGCGCGCCGTGACGAAGAAAAATCCCGTGCCAAAGAGCGGGTCTATTCATTCCGCGACCAACACCACAGGTGGGACCCGAAAAATCAACGCCCTGAGCTGTGGCATACCTACAACGGTCAGGTGAATAAAGGCGAAAGTATTCGTGTCTTCCCGTTGTCGAACTGGACTGAGCTGGATATCTGGCAATACATCTATCAGGAAAAAATCGACATAGTGCCACTGTATTTTGCTGCTGTGCGTCCTGTGGTTGAACGTAACGGCACGCTAATTATGGTGGATGACGAGCGTATGCCACTGAATCCGGGTGAAAAACCAGAGCAAAAGCTGGTGCGTTTCCGTACTTTAGGTTGTTACCCGCTGACCGGTGCTATCGAGTCTTCTGCTGATAGCCTGACAGGTATTATTGAAGAGATGCTGTTGTCGACCTCCAGTGAGCGACAAGGCCGGGTGATTGACCACGATTCCAGTGGTTCTATGGAAAAGAAAAAACGTGAGGGGTATTTCTGATGTCAGTCGCCAATGAATTAGCCCAAGTAGGCATTGAGCAGTATTTAGAGCAGCAACAGCATAAATCGCTGCTGAAGTTTTTAACCTGCGGCTCGGTCGACGACGGTAAAAGTACGCTGATCGGTCGTTTATTGCATGACAGTATGCAGATTTATGAAGACCAACTGGCTGCTTTGCATAAAGACAGCAAAACCCATGGCACCACAGGTGAAACTATAGATTTAGCTTTGTTGGTCGATGGCTTGCAGGCGGAGCGCGAGCAGGGCATTACCATAGATGTGGCCTACCGCTATTTCTCCACAGATAAACGTAAGTTTATTATTGCCGACACCCCTGGCCATGAACAGTACACCCGCAATATGGCGACAGGCGCCTCGAACTGCGACCTGGCTATTATTCTGGTCGACGCCCGTTATGGCGTACAAACCCAAACTCGCCGCCATAGTTTTATTTGTTCTTTGCTGGGCATTAAGCAGTTTGTCGTTGCTATCAATAAAATGGATTTATTGGGTTTTGATGAGCAGCGTTTTGAGCAAATCAAACAGGACTATCTGCAATTTGCTGCGCAGCTGAATGTGCCTTCGATTCAGTTTGTGCCGTTGTCTGCGCTGAATGGCGACAATGTGGTGCATAGCTCAACACAAACGCCATGGTATCAGGACGGTCCTTTATTAAGTCTGCTGGAAAAAGCCCCTGTGACAGGTTTTAACTGGCAAGCCGAAGCCCGTTTACCAGTGCAGTATGTCAGCCGCCCTAATCTAAACTTCCGTGGTTTTGCCGGTACTATCGCCAGCGGCAGCTTTAAAGTGGGTGATGCCATAGTGGCGTTACCTTCAGGCAAAGGCTCCACTATTAAGTCTATTGTTACTTTTGATGGCGAATGGCAAGAAGCTGTTGCAGGTCAGGCGGTCACGCTAACGCTGAAGGATGAAATCGATATCAGCCGGGGTGATGTGATAGTGCCTGCTGTGCATCATGCGGCAGTATCGAATCGTATTCTGGCCAAAGTAGTCTGGATGCATGAAGAGCCGCTGCTGATTGGCAAAAGCTACAACATCAAACTGGCGACAAAAAAGGTCAGCGGTAAAGTCACAGCTATTGCTCACAGCATTGATGTAAATACCCTGGCGGAACATCAGGCCGACAAGCTTGAGCTCAACAGCATAGCGCTGGTTGAGCTGGAACTGACCGAAGCCGTGGTGTTTGACCCTTATGCGCAAAACCGCGACACAGGTGGTTTTATCTTTATCGACCGCATCAGCAATATTACGGTTGGTGCAGGTATGGTCGACAGCGCTTTGGCCAGTGTCAGCAGTAAAGCAGAATTCTCAGAATTTGAGTTGGAACTGAATACCTTAGTGCGTAAACATTTTCCACACTGGCAGGCACTGGATTTAAGCCAGTTGAACAAAGGCTAAGTATGAGTCTGGAGCAGTACGGCGTATTCGCTATTTTAGTAGGGCTTATTGCTTTGCTTACCCTGACGCGGCTCTCCGCCGCCTGGGTTTTTGGTGCAGTGGCCGTACTGACCTATCTGACAGATTTTTTGAACGTACAGCAGTTTGCCGCCAGCTTTACCGACTCCTCGTTATTAACACTAGTGTTGTTATTGCTGGTGTCCATAGCACTGGAAAAAACCAGACTGATCAGTTGGGTGGGCCAGCAGCTTAACAACGGCGGCTTACGCACTGTGCTTGGTCGCTTGTGGATTTCGACTGCAGTTTTGTCGTCTTTTACCGCCAATACCGCAGTAGTGGCGAGCTTAATTGGTGCTATTAAACGCAGTCAGAAATTTGCACCCAGCAAGCTGATGTTGCCTATGGCTTTTGCTGCCACTTTTGGCGGCACTCTCACGCTGATAGGAACCTCTACCAACCTGGTGGTCAACAGCTTTTTAGACAAAGCTGAATTGCCTTTATTGCAGTTTTTCACCACTACAGCAGTAGGGGCTGGCGTGGTGCTGTCCGGCATGCTGATGATGTGGCTGATCGCTGACCGGCTGCCAGTCACTGAAAAAGCGGTGGAAGAAGCAGACCTGCCGTATTTCCTTGAAGCGCGTTTAAGTGAAGATTCAGTGCTGATTGGTAAAACCATAGGTGAAGCCGGGTTACGGCATTTACGTAAATTGTTTTTAGCTGAAATAGTGCGGGGTGAGCAGAATATAGCGCCTGTTTGCCCGGACGATCGCTTGCAGCAAGGTGATGTATTGCTGTTTGCCGGTGATATGGAATCTGTGGCGTTGTTGCAGGAAATTCAGGGCCTGACTTTGTATGGCCATCACAGCATGAATGGTCAGGCGTTGGTGGAAGCTATTATTAGCCACTCGTCGAGCCTCAACGGTGTGTCACTGAAAGACGCCAAATTTCGTGAAGAGTTTGATGCTGTGGTAGTTGCAGTAAAGCGTGGACAAGAACGTTTGCAGGGCGGTTTAGGCTCTATAGTGCTGCAAACAGGCGATACTTTACTGCTGGTACCTGGTAAAAGCTTCCATCAGAACAGCAAACTCAATAAAGAATTCTTATTGGTGAACGGCGTTGATTCTGCTACCCGTTTATCTTTGCGCCGCAGTTGGGGCGTGTTATCTGCTTTTGTTGCAGTGGTAGGCCTATCGATGACAGGTGAGTTGCCCTTGCTCAAAGGCTTAGTACTGCTTTTAATCGGCTTAATGGCGACTGGCATTATCAGTATGCAGGAAGTCCGACGTCGTTTTCCTTTGGATATAGTATTGATTGTCGGTGGCGCTTTGGTGTTATCGCAAGCGATGGAAAATACCGGCGTATCTGAACTGCTGGGGCAAGGTTTGCTGCAGGTGTTCAGCGGTTATCACTTGTTCTGGGCTTTAGCTGCTTTGTACTTTTTCACGTTGATCTTAACCGAATTGATGTCGAATAACGCGGCCGCTGCTTTAGCCTGCCCTTTGGCGATCAGTCTGGCCAAGGCTTTTGGTATAGACCCTATGCCGCTGATTATGGCGGTATTGTTTGGTGCCAGTGCCAGCTTTATTTCACCCTGGGGTTATCAGACCAATCTGCTGGTTTATACAGTCGGCAACTACAAACTCAGTCAGTATGTCAAAGTAGGTTTGCCTATGGCGCTGGCCTATTCGATAGCTGTGCTGACGTTAATTCCATTGTTTTTCCCTTTTCAGTCGCTGTAAGGAATTTTTATGAGTCAGGTCGTTTGGCAAAACTATCAAATCAGCCGCGCCGATCGTGAGCAACAAAACGGTCATCAGGGCGTTGTATTGTGGTTTACAGGTTTAAGCGGCGCAGGAAAATCCACAGTGGCCAACGCGTTAGAACAGGAACTGGTAAAACGTAAAGTGCACAGCTATTTGCTGGACGGCGACAATGTGCGTCATGGCTTATGTGCTGATTTAGGCTTCAGCGAAGCTGACCGCACCGAAAATATCCGCAGGGTAGGTGCAGTGGCGGGTTTAATGCTGGACGCTGGTCTGGTGGTTTTGAGCGCCTTTATTTCACCTTACCGCGCACAGCGTCAGGCTATTAAAAGCAGCCTGCCGGAAGGTAAGTTTTTAGAGATCTATATCGCCACATCTTTGGATGTATGTGAACAGCGTGACGTGAAAGGTTTGTATCAAAAAGCCAGACGTGGTGAAATCAGTCACTTCACTGGGATTTCTGATCCTTATGAAGCACCGGAGCAAGCGGATTTGACCATAGACACAGCGCAGCAAAGTCTGGAGCAAAGTGTTGATCAACTGATTGCCTTACTGACTGAAAAAGGAGTGCTGAGCTAATGTTGCAACTGACACAGGATTTACTGGAGCAAGTACGACGTATAGCTGTTGCTGCCGGCGATGCCATTTTAACTGTGTATCAGCGTGACTTTGCTGTTGAGCAAAAAGACGATGACTCGCCTTTAACCGAAGCTGATTTAGCGGCCCATCATTTGATTTTGGCCGAACTGAATAAATTAACACCCCATGTGCCTGTGTTATCCGAAGAAGCAGCGGATATTCCCTGGTCTGAACGCCAGCAATGGACTGAATACTGGCTGGTGGACCCTTTAGATGGCACCAAAGAATTTATTAAACGTAACGGTGAATTCACCGTGAATATAGCTCTTATTCAACAAGGTGAGCCTGTGCTTGGCGTTATTCATGCCCCAGTGCTGGATAAGACCTATGCAGCAGCGGAAGGTTTAGGGGCGACCCGACAACAGCATGGCTTAACTGAAACTATTAGAGTTGCATTAACACCATCAGCAGGTGAGGTGGTGAAGGTAGTAGGCAGTCGCAGTCATTACAGCGCTGATGTTGAAGACTATTTAAGCCGCTTTCCACATCATGAGCTGATAGCAGTCGGCAGCTCGCTGAAGTTTTGTTTAGTGGCTGAAGGCAGCGCCCATTTATATCCTCGTTTTGGTCCTACTATGTTGTGGGATACAGGCGCAGGTCATGTCATCGCCAAAGTAGCGGGTGCCCAGGTTGAGTATCAGGGCATTGAGAACCCGGCTTATCACAGAGAAAACTTAAAGAACCCTAATTTTTTAGTCAGTGCTTTATAGATCATCGCCTTAGACTAATTACTACAAAATAACACTGTCTTGTCTCATCAAAGCAGCCGATAATGTGTATGCCAGTCATCTGAACCGCTGTGTCAATAGACAGGCGGGTACAAGACCTGCCCCTTACAATATTCACATTGCTGGATCTGCAGGTTGATTGGGTATATAGGCATCTGAGGTGGGTATGAATCTGTTAAGTCGGTTGCACAAAGCTCCGATCCGGGTATTGCGGTTACAACGGCGTAAAAGTATGTCGCGTATTCGCTTTAGCATGATTCGGCTTCGAATGGCCTTGTCGCAGGAAACCGATGAAACCAAACGCATGCTGATTATTTATCAGCGTTCGTTGCAGGGTAAAGCCACACAAGCAGAAATGCGTTTTGCCAATCACCAGTTAGTGGATGTGTTACGCGCCACAGGATTAAGTATTTTTGCTGTCTTGCCTTTTGCACCCATCACTATTCCAATACTGATCAAAGTAGGCCGTAAGCTCGGTATTGAAGTCTTGCCAAGTTCTTTTCAGCCCAAAGCAGAGAAACCAAAAAAGCTACCGGATTACGAATCCTAGTCGGGGTGACAGAGCTTAGTGTTTTTTGTCAGCATTGCGCTTTTCATGTTGCACAATAGAGTGTTCAACAGGTGTTTTTTTACCGCGAAAAAACTGGATTAGATTGTAAGCATTAAAGCCATCCAGCAAAAGAAAGCATCCAGCTATGATTACGCCCAACACAATCAGAATCCATTCTAACAACCTTTTATCCTCTAACTTTTGCTGCTTTTAAACTTCTTCAATAACTGATCATGCTCAAACCAGACGACAAAAATCAGCGAAATAGCAAATGGGATCAGCAGATAAAACAAGCGGAATACTAATAAAGCGGCTATCACATCTGCCGGATCTACATCGGGCAAGGCCAATAAAAACATCACTTCCAGCACTCCTAAGCCACCAGGGGCATGCGACAACAAAGCCGCTGAAAAAGAGGCCAGAAAAATACCCAGCACCATAAAATACCCAGGGTTACTTTGTTCAGGTAAGGCGTAATAAATAATGGCCGCAGCTGCTAATAACTCCAATGGAGCCACTACCAGTTGTTTGCAGATCAATGAAAAACGTGGGTACTCCAGCTTGATGGTCCACAAATCGATGCAACGCTTTTTCATAAAGCTGCCCCATAAATACAGGACCACCAGAAATAGCATAGCGCCACCAAGCAATAAGGCGACCCACTCTGGCAAGGCACTGTGAAATAGCGCAGGTAAACCTGGCTCAATCAACAACACAATACCAGCCAATACAATAGTGCCCAAAGCAAAAGTAAAAGAGCAGAATGCAACCAGAATGCCTACTTCGGCAGGCGTTAAACCTTGCGAACGATAAGCTCTGTAGCGCACTACAGCACCTGAAAATACCGAGGCACCGAGGTTGTGTCCTATGGCATAAGCAGTAAAAGAGGCGACGGAAATAAAGGTCCAGGACACTTTTTTACGTAGATGAGATAATGCCAGCCTGTCGTAACCCGCTAAGGCTACATAAGCAAATACAGTAGCTAAGCCGGCCATCAGCCAGCCATGTAACGAAATGGCTTCTAAACTGCGGACTACATCGTCATACGAAATATCTTTGAGCTGTTCTACCAGCACATAGACAGAAAATGCTACAGCGGCCAATCCTATCAGTGGCCATACGTAGTCTTTTTTAATCATGGTCTTCAATCCTTGCCTGGTTACTGCTTTAGCCAGAATGGGCCGGGCAACAACATGACGGGTCTTGTTCTTGTCTGGAATTCTGCAAACAAAATTCCAGACTTTATAGTGATCACTCGGGCTTAGTTTTTACTGCCACAGCGGCTTTGGCAAGTAAAACCGCTGTGTATTGTGCTTAACTGCCTTTAATGGTCATGATGGCTACTATAGCGATCAGCACCGGAGAAACCACAGCGGCCAGTAACCAGTAAATTTTTTGCACAGCAACTGGTACTTCACCTGCCAGGATAGTTTTAATTTGTGGCCATACCCGCCAGCCAACAAAAGTCGCAGCAAACATACCACCTAAAGGCATCAGCACATTAGATGCCATAAAGTCCATCGCATCAAATGGGGTTTTTCCGAAAATAGTAAAGCTTTCCATGCCACCACCAAAAGACAAGGCAGCCGGAATACCTAACACCACATAGTTCACCGAAGCGACCAGAATAGTCGCCTTTTTGCGGCCCATACCGTATTCGTCAATCAGGAATGCCACTACAGGTTCCAGAATAGAAATGGACGAAGTCACAGCAGCAAAGAGTAACAAGCTAAAGAAAATTAAGGCTAATACCTGACCACCTGCCATTTGTGCAAACAGCGCTGGCATGGTGATAAAGGTTAAACCTGGGCCTGCGGCCGGGTCGACATTAAAGGCAAATACAGCAGGTAAAATCATCAGTCCTGCCAGCACAGAGGCTAGTGTAGCTAAACCTGCAATCCATAAACCTGCATTCACTACTTTGGTTTCAGGGCTTAAATAAGAGCCATAAGCCACCATTAAACCTGCGCCTACAGACAATGAAAATACGGCTAAGCCTAAAGCGTCCAGCACCATTTTAATGCTGAGTTTGCTCCAATCAGGCGTAATAAAATAAATCACACCTTCAATGGCACCAGGTAAGGTCAGGCTGCGCCACACCATCACCAGCATCAAGGCAAACAGAGCAGGCATCAGAATCTTACAAATACGTTCAATACCAGACTGTACCCCTGCAATCACTATCACTGCGGTGATGATCATAAACAAAGCGGTGTAAATCAAAGAGGAGGTTGGGTTCGCAATAAAGTGGGTAAAAGTATCACTCAATACTTTGGCGTCTGTGGTCAGCACTGTGCCCTGTATGGTTTGTACTATATAGGCTATGGTCCAGCCCCCTACCACACAGTAGAACCCCAGAATTAAAAACACCCCAAGTACAGATAGCCAGCCTGCGACATGCCAGTAGCCTTTGCCCATAGCACGATAGGCTGAAGTGGCTGATTTTTTGGCGGTACGGCCAATCATCATCTCTGCCAGCAGCATCACTACACCTACAGAAAAAACACAGGCCAGGTACACCAGTAAAAAAACGCCGCCGCCATTGGCGCCAGCAACATAAGGGAATTTCCAGATTGCGCCAAGGCCCACTGCAGAGCCTGCTGCCGCTAAAATAAATCCGATACGCGAACCCCAGCTGCCGCGTGTTGTAGAGTTAGTCATGCTTATCTCTTATTTAGTTATATTTTTTTGACTTGGTTGCTCTGCTGACTCATTGGTAAGACAAAATGAGCCTGGAAGTCGCAGAAGTTACACCTTGGTGCAGCAGCAAGATAGAGGAATTCCGTGGCAAAAAGCAACCAAAAATCCGCCGCTGTCATCAATCTATCGTTAAACTCAGGTTAATCAGCGCCTGTTTAATTAAAACAATGAACGAAATTGATGTTAAGACCGTTCTATATAGTGGAAGAGTTGCCTGACCAGGAGTCACGAATGCGTTTTAAACTAATCATCTGGATTTTAGTCATGACCTGTAGTTTAACCTTTGGCCTGGCTAAAGCTTCGGCCCGTACTAATAGCGTTGAGTTCCCAGCGGGCTTGCCCTGGCTGAATGTGACTGAACCTTTAACCATGCAACAACTGAAAGGCAAGGTGGTGTTGCTGGACTTCTGGACCTATGGTTGCGTGAACTGTATTCATGTGATCCCCGACTTACACAAGCTGGAACAGAAGTATGGCAATAAGCTGGCTGTGATCTCGGTGCATTCACCTAAATTTGAAAACGAAAAGCAACTCAGCACTTTAACCTCCATAGTGCGGCGTTACGGTATGCAGCATGCGGTGGTGAATGATGTTGAATTTCAGTTGTGGCGCTCTTATGCAGTGCGCGCCTGGCCTACTTTTGTCCTGATCGGGCCTGATGGCAAGTATGTGGGGCAAACCTCAGGTGAAGGCCGTTATGATGTATTGGACCAAGCGATTGAACAGCTACTAGCTGAATTTAAAGGTGAACCCAACCTGACACCTTTGCCGATTAAATTAGTGGACCCCTTAACTACTATCCTGGCAGCGCCAGGCAGTGTCACTGTGGATGAACGCTATATTGCCATCAGCGATACTTTGCACAACCAAATAGTGCTGCTGGATCATCAGGGCAAGCTGGTGAAACGTTTAGGCTCTGGCATAGCTGAACTCAAAGATGGCCATAGCGATAGCAGCGCATTTTCTTCGCCTCAGGGTTTAGTGCTGACCGACAAGGCTTTATATGTAGCAGATACAGGCAACCATGCTATTCGCCGTATAGATTTAACTACCTTTCAGGTCACAACCATTGCAGGCAACGGCGAACTGGCGTCAGGCCGTTTAGTGCCGGGCTCAACACCAACTGAAGTATCGCTGCGTTCGCCATGGGATTTAGCGCTGGATAACACCACCTTGTATATCGCTATGGCGGGCAGCCATCAAATCTGGACTCTGGATTTAAAAAGTTCAGAGCTGAAAGCTTTTGCCGGCACAGGGCAGGAAGCCTTGCTGGATGGTAAACGTCAGGACGCTGCGTTTAATCAGCCAAGCGGCTTAGCTTTAAGAAGCAATAAGCTGTGGGTTGCAGACGCAGAAGCCAGTGCGGTACGACAAATAGACCTGAGTTCTGACAAAGTAGAAACTTTAGTCGGGCAGGGCTTATTTGAGTTTGGTTTAAAAGACGGTGGCTTTAAACGGGCCTTGCTGCAACACAATAAAGATGTGGTGGTGCTGGATAAAAACACCCTGGCTGTGGCTGATACCTACAACCATAAAATCAGATTGCTGGATTTAAACGAGCAGCAGGTGATGACACTTAGTTTAGGAACTGAACTGAACGAACCTGGTGGTCTGGCGGTGTTTAATGGTGAGCTGTATATAGCCGACACCAATAACAACAGAGTTTTACGCTGGCATTTAAAAGACCAGAAATTGTCTGAAGTGCAGGTGCCTGCGTCGGCTAAGGCAGATACAAAGCCAAAGTAAGTGGAGTCTGGTCGTTTATCTGGTTACACTAAAAGCATAACAGTTGGGAAACTCAAAATGCGTTTAGATAAGTTTATTTGTGATTGTACCGGTCTGACCCGTAGTCAGGCCGGTAAAGTAATACGCCAGAAGCTGGTGACAGTGAATGGTGAAATGGCCAAACAGCCGGCCTTGCAACTCAAAGCATCCGATCAGGTGTTTTTAGAAGGCGAACAACTGCAGTTGATTGGCCTGCGTTATATAGTCCTGCACAAACCAGCAGGTTATATCTGCTCGACTGAAGATCCAGACCACAATACGGTGTTCACTTTAATGGAAGAACCTTTGATGGAGCGTCTGCACACAGTAGGCCGTCTGGATTTAGATACGACAGGTATGGTGTTGATCACGGACGATGGTCAGTGGTCACATAAAATCAGTTCGCCTAAACATCACTGCCCAAAAACCTATCGCGTATGGCTGGCCGACCCAGTGCCTGAAGCCGTCATTGCAGAATTTGCTGCAGGCATTATGTTACGTGGTGAAAAAGACTTAACTAAACCTGCGAAGCTGGAAATCATCGATCCGCATCAGGTCTTGCTGACGATCAGTGAAGGTCGTTATCACCAGGTGAAACGTATGTTTGGCGCTATTGGCAATAAAGTCGAAAAGTTGCACCGCGAACAAATTGGCGACCTGCCACTAGACCCGGATTTAGCTGAAGGTGAATACCGCTATTTAACACCTGAAGAAGTGGCGTTGTTTCGCTGAAATTGCTCCGTTGAAATAAAACAGGTCAGGTGATGGCGTTGCTCCACCACTCTGACCTTTTCTACTAGAAGCTCCAGCCTGCGGACAATTTCAACTGACGTTTGCCGCCGTTAGTGGCGTTAAAAGGGTTAGGCGAACCAAACTGATCCGAGTCAGGATTTAAGTTAAAGTTACTGTAATTATTCTGGTTAAACAGGTTCTGTATGTCGAAACGAATACGGAACTTAGAACCAGAGCTCAGGTAATCACTGCCAAACTCCTTGCTGAGTGCCAGATCAAAACGCTGGTAATCACTTTTTTCAGGTTCAGCACGGTCGAAGAAGCAGTCATTAGCGCCCTGAGTACAGTCCAGATACTCCAGAGTGGTAGCTGACGACCAGGTGTATTTCGCCGAAGCAAACATATCCCATGGCAAGTCATAACTACCGGTCAGCACAATACGGTGATCCGGTACGCCAACTGACTTGTTCCAGCCATAATCAGAAACACGTTCATAATCCAAAGCAAAGACGTCACTGAAAATGCGGTTTTCTTCCGCATCGCTGAAGGTGTAGGCCAGATTCATACCCCAGAAGTCTTGATGCGGCCGATCGATTTTCAGATAGAGGTTATTATTGCGGGTTTGTCCGTCGTTTGACGACAGGATCAGGTTGCCCCAGCCTGGTACGCCAAAAGCCCATGGCTGGCCCCAACTGGTGCCGTCGGCGAGGAAAGAGCCATTGTCGCGTCTGTTACCCAGTTGCCAGTTAAAGCCGTCTTTGGACTGAGTATGCGCAATACTGACTTCCGTATTCCAGTCGCCCCAGTTGCTGCGCATGCCCAGACTCAGTTGATCGGAGTAAGGCATTTTTAAATCGTTATGCAGCAGGAAACGTTCACCTTTGACATTGATGCTGGATAGCAGAGTGTTCAGGCCAGTCTGAGTCAGGTAGGACGGATCCCAGTTGGTACAGTTGCTGGCATTTGCATCACAAGGGTTGGCCGGGTCGCCATTGAACAAATAACTAACCTGAGCAAAGGAGCCTTTACTTTCCTCCAGCTGCACAAAGTCGAACTGCTGACGGTCATAAGAGCGGCCATAGCCACCAAACAGCGTATGATCACGGTCTTCACCCATCACATAACTAAAACCGAACCTGGGTTGCCATGCACCTTTAAAATAGCTGCGCTCCTTGCCCGTGCTGATGTAGTTATCGATAGCGTAGTTGGCATTATTCAGATTCGACCAGCCGCGCAATGCGGTTACCAGTTCGTCCGGGGTCTGATAGTTTTTATAACTTGGTGTTTTTTCGTAGTCCCAGCGGATGCCCGGATTCAGAGTCAGGCGCTCTGTGACGTCCCAGTCGTCCTGGATAAAGAAGCCCAACTGGGTATTGTTGGTTTCGACATTGCCGCCTACCGAATCTGTCGCAGGTACACCCCATTCGACCATGTAAGGTTGGTCATAATCAAACCGGCCAGGCCCGTTGATTTCGACGTTATAGAAGTACTGTGGGTTATAAGGCTGCTGTTGCAGGGTATTCAGCTTGATTCTTTTGTATTTGATACCGGCTTTCACCACATGATTGCCGTTCCAGTCTAAATCCAGCCAGCTGTAGTCATTTTGTATGGCCCAGCCTTTTTGTCCTTTATCCTGAAAGTTACGACCTCCGCCCATATTTAAGATCGATTGGCGTGTTGCAGTCTGCAATACGACACCAGGCCCATCGGTATAAGGTTTAGGATTCCAGGCCGCATCTTCATAGGTCAGACGGAGTTCATTCTGACCACTGTCCATGTAATACAGATGCTTGATATTCAGGCGGTGATCATGCACTTCACGATTTACACCATAACTTAAGGTATTGGTGCCGCCAAAATCGGCCACATCTGTTTCGTCCCTTAACTTAATGGATGCTTCCAGCGCCTGATCCTGGTTAATAGCCCAGTCCAGTTTGCCGAAAAATAAGTCTTCTTCAAAACCCGCAGTCTCACGGCCTAACAGTTGCTGTAAATCAGCAGGTAAGGTCAGCAGATTAACGCCTGCACCGCCTGGAATATCCACAGGTTCCTGAATTTGTTTACGCTCATACGACAGTAAAAAGTGCAGCTCGTCTGTCACTATTGGGCCGGACAACAACAGTCCGGCATGTTTAGTCAGCGATTCGGTTTTGCCGTTTTGTTCATTAGGTTCTGCTTCCCTTAACCCCTGATCGGTGTAATCCACAAAAAAGTCACCTTCAAACTCGTTGGTACCAGAGCGGGTGACCGCAGTAATAGCTGTACTGCCGACCTGATCAAATTCGGCTTTGTAGTTTTGGGTAATCACTTTGTATTCGCCAATGGCGTTTTGTGGGAAAGGGTTACCACGGCTGGAATCCTGACCTGTAATACCACCTTTGAGTACATAGTCTTTTTGGCTGACACCATCTAAGAACACATTGACGTTGCGTTGGTGCTGAGCGCCACCACGGATACTGATATTGCCTGCACTGTCGGTATTCATCTGAACACCTGGCGCCATATCGGCGAAGGCTAAAAAGTTTCTGTTGTTCTGTGGTAAACGGGCAATCATTTCAGGCGTAATGTTAGTGCCTACTTCACCCCCGGCAAAGCTTTCAATCCGCACACCAGTGACCGCTATTCGTTCAATGTTATCGTCGCTGCTGTCTTCCAGCGAGATATCCACAGTCGCTTTTTGGCCTAAACGCAGTTCTACCGGTTCAGTGGTGGTATCACCTACTTTGATTAACCAGATGCCAGGTTTTAAACCCACAAAAATGTACGAGCCATCTGCACGGGTTTTCGTTGTTTTGCTGCTACCACGTTCTTTGTCTGTGGCTGTTACTGTCACTCCGGCGGGTGATTGTGCCGCTGCTTGCTGAATGATTTTTCCCGCTATGGTTGCGCCTTCAATTTGTGCTGTTACCGGAGCAACTACAGCACCCCATAAGGTGGTAGCTACCGCTAACGACAGCGTATTGCGTCTAAACCAATCTGTATTTTTTTTCATTGCCTCCTCCCCTGGAGATTAGGTATCAGTAGTGTTTTTATTTCTTAAGATTCCATGAGTTTCTATGCAATACAGGTGCTTGCATCTGGTTTTTATGGGCGGTAAGCACAAGCTGTTACTACTACTTAGACATAGGTCAATACCAAAGTCAGTCTGGTAGCCAACTATCGGAGAGTGTGGAGAGTGCGATGATGAGCGGAGCTTCATCTATCCTCAGTAGCCAGCAAAGAGCAAAAGGCTGCAGAGCCGCATTGCAACAAACAAGAGCGCGCGTTGAAGAGAAGTGGTTGTATCAGGGGGGATTATTTCTATCGGTCCGCTGTAGCTGCTGTCAGAGCCAAAATGCAATGCAAGGATCAGCCTGTTTAGTTCATCTGCAATTCATTCAGTCAGCCTATACTTCCTGTTAATACGGCAGCAGAAGCAAACGGCATAATCTGTTACACCTTTTAACATGATGTATGAACACTTCGCCTTGGTCTGTAACGCGCTGTCCGTTAAACTACGCAGGTCTAATTTCACTTGGTGTTATGGAGTTTTGTATGTCAAAAATGAAAATTGCTGTTGCAGCCTTAGCTTTAGGTGCTTTGGTTTTATCAGGCTGTTCTGCTACTCATACGGCGATCAGCAAACGTAATCTCGAAGTTCAGACCAAGATGAGTGACACCATCTTTTTGGACCCGGTGGCTGATGATAAACGTACTGTATTTATCCAAGTGCGTAATACTTCTGATCAACAGGGTTTATCGATAGAACCTCAGATCATCGAAGCGGTACAAGCCAAAGGCTACCGTGTAGTGCGTGATCCAGAGCAAGCCAATTTCTTATTACAAGCCAACGTGTTACAGGCTGGCCAGACCGATTTACGTGCTCAAAATGAAGCCTTTGGCAGCGGTTTTGGTGGTGCTTTGGTCGGTGGTGCTATAGGTAACCAGTTTGGTAGTGGCAGTGGCCGTGCCGGTGCGACAGTGGCGGGCGCTTTAATTGGTTTAGCAGCTGACGCTATGGTGAAAGATGTGCATTACAGCATAGTCACCGACCTGCAAATTTCTGAGCGGGCGAAAAAAGGTGTAGTGGTACTGGAAGAAAACAGAGCCAGCTTAAAACAAGGCAATAGCGGTTATAAAAACGTTTCGTCCACAGAAGAAACGGAGTGGAAACGTTACCAGACCCGCATTATGTCGTCAGCCAATCAGGTGAATATGGAATACGCTGAAGCTGAGCCAGAGTTAGTAAAAGGCCTGATGCGTTCAATTTCCGGCATTTTATAACCCTTAGGGTTTGGGTAAGGCGTTTTTAGTGCAAGTTTTGATTTCCCAGTGGCCGCTGTTTTGTTGTCTTCGGCGGCCATTTTTTAAGTTAGTTATCTCCCTCTGAAAGTTTTTAATTGATCGCCCTGTCTCTGTTGGCTGTATGTATTGCAGAGATTCAAGAGGATGATCGATGAACAAAATTACTTTGTCTTTATTGCTGGCGTTAAGCCCAGCTTTACACGCCGCTGAACAAGCTACTCCTCACCAGTTTATTGACGTCTTCGCCAAAATTTTTGGTGAACATAAAGGCGAGCGTAAAGGTCATGCCAAAGGTTTTTGTGCTGTTGGCAGTTTTCAGGCTTTACCTGAGGCGAAAAACTTCAGCTCAGTGTTTTGGTTATCTGGTGAGAAAGTGCCTGTGACTGCCCGTTTTTCTATGGCAGGGGGCAACCCTAACGCGCCGGAAAATGCCCGTTCTCCGCGTGGTTTAGGTTTGCAGTTGAAAACCTCAAAGGGTGAACTTCAGCACTTCGCCATGTTAACTACTCCGGTTTTTGGCGCTAAAGATCCGGAAAACTTTTTAGGCTTATTGCAAACCCAAATTCCTGACCCAGCCACAGGCAAAGCCGATCTGGCGAAAATTCAGGCCTTTCGTGCCGCTCATCCGGACACCCAAGCTCAGGCTGAGTATTTAGCAAAAAACTCGCCGCCATGGAGTTACGCCACCACGCCTTATTTTGGTATTCACACCTTTTTTATCAAAGACAACAGCGGCGTAGAGCATAAAATGCGTTGGCATTTTGTGCCACAAGATGGTGTCAAAGGTTTAACGCAAGCTGAAATCAAAGCACCGCCGACAGACTTTTTGCAAAAGCGTCTCTCTGAACGCTTAGCCAAAGGCCCAACCCACTGGACTATGCAGCTGGTGTTGGGTGAAGCGGGCGATACCGAAACCGACCCTTCAGTGTTATGGCCAGCGCAGCGCACAACTCTGGATATAGGACGTTTGTCTATTGAAGAACAAGGTGGCGAGGCTTGTACTGTGGTTAACTTCGATCCCAATGTACTAAGCGCTGGTGTGCGGGCCAGTGCAGACAGAGTATTGCAAATGCGATCTCCGGCTTACGCTATTTCCTTTGGCAAGAGATTAACCAACCAATAGGGTATTTAACGCTAAATCGAATGCACCAGTCGGGTGCATTCGTATGCAGTCTGGCCCTGTGGCCTGAATTTGACTAAGCTGGGTCAAACTCAAAAAACAGGGATCTTCGAATGCTGAATAAATCATTGCTGGCGCTGGCTTTAGCCGTCGCTTTAACGGGCTGCGGCAAAGCGCCTGAACAAACTGGCTCTGCTGCTGTTGAAACTCCGGTCGCAGTGACCCAAACCGCAGAAGCAGCAACACCCTGGTGGCAGGACGCAGTGTTTTACCAAATCTGGCCCCGCAGTTTTTACGATACAGATGGCGATGGCACAGGTGACTTTAAAGGCATAGAAGCCAAACTGCCGTACCTGCAGGATTTAGGCATTAATGCCATTTGGCTGACGCCTATGTTTGAAGCACCTTCTTACCACGGCTACGACTTCACCGAATTTTACGAAGTAGAACAAGACTATGGTTCTATGCAGGATTTTGAACAGCTGGTGCAGGCTGCCAAAGCAAAAAACATTAATATTATCCTCGATTTAGTCATTAATCATATCTCTGACAAACATGACTGGTTCCAGCGATCTGCCAAAGGCGAAGCGCCTTATAAAGACTATTTTGTCTGGCGTGATGAACTGCCAACAGACGGCTGGGGCCCGGCCTGGAGCACTGAAGTTAAACCAGAAACCGTCTGGCACTACAACGAAGAGCGCAAAGCCTGGTACTACGCTGCTTTTGGTGCCTCGCAACCTGATCTGAATTTAAAACACCCTGATGTGGTTGCCGAAATGAAAAAGATGGCCAAATTCTGGCTGGATAAAGGCGTCGCAGGTTTCCGTTTAGATGCTGTGCGTTATGTACACGAAGATGGCCCACAACAACGGGCTGATACCCAAGGCACCATTGACTATTGGGTCGACTTTACCCAGTACGTTAAAAGTGTCAGGCCAGACGCTTATTTGGTGGCTGAAGCCTGGGTGGACTTACCTATAGCAGCCAAATACTGGGGCGATGGCAAAGGTCTGGACGCGGGTTTCGATTTTGAGTTTGGTTACAAAGTGCTGGAGCTGCTAAACGCAGGCAAACAAAATGCTGAATTTGGCACTATGAAGCAAGAAGCCAGTCAGCAAGCAGACAACCTGCTGATGGCGAACTTACAGCAACGGAAAACCACTGCGGCACCAATGGAGTTTTTCAGCCCCTTCCTGACCAACCACGATCAGCCACGTTTAAGCTGGCAGTTAGGGCAGGACTTTAACAAAGCCAAGCTGGCAGCCGCTGTATTGTTCAGCTCTCCTGGCACCACTTATATCTACTACGGCGAGGAAATTGCGTTAACTCAGGCGTCTGACAAAGAGCATATACACCGCCGCTCACCGATGTTCTGGGATAACAGCCCTCAGGCTGGTTTTAGTACAGCAGAAAAAATCTGGGTGCAACGAGATGATTTATTCCCGCCTCAGGCCGAAAGCAGCTGGTGGACGCCATTCCTGACGGCTCAGCAACAAGGTCCAAATAATGTGGCTGCACAGCAGGCTGATGAAAAGTCTGTCTGGTCCTTGTATAAATTCCTGATCAAACAAAAAGCCGAACGTGCCGAATTTGGCATAGCAGGGGATTACCAGGCCGAGTTTTTAGCTGATGGTAAGTTGCTGAAAATTGTCCGGTCTTTAGGTGATCAACAAAGCCTGATGCTGCTGAACTTATCGGCTGACACTATGGCAGTGCCGGCTGATTTAGTACCAGCAGGTTTGAAGGTCAGCTGGCAGGAAGATGAGACACCAGAGTTAAACGCTCACCAGCTGCAAATCTGGCAGAACTAACTAAAAATGGGGTCAGAACACATAAGTTACGCCTAACTTATGTGTTCTGACCCCAATTTCAAGTCGATGTAAAAACTGCTGCCCTGGCCTGTGGTACTGTCAAAGGACAGAGTGCCGCCATGTTGTTCAATAATAGATTTACTGATACTCAGGCCTAAACCTGTGCCACCGAAGTTACGTACATCTGAGGTATCAGACTGACTGAAAGGCCGGAAGATAAAAGCTTTAAATTCTTCGTCTATACCTTGCCCCTGATCAATGATCGCAATACGGACTTGTCTGTCCTGCTGCTGCACCTGTACTTTTACTGTCGTATTGGCAAAAGAAAACTTCGCAGCATTAGATAACAAATTCGCTAGCACCTGCATCAGACGGTTGCTGTCAGCCCATAACCATACATCATCAGGCACAGCGCCTAATTCTATAGTCACCTGATGCTGCTCTGCATAACTAGCCATTTGTTCAACAGCGCAGTGCAGTAATGGCTGCAACTGCACTTTGGCGAAATGGAAATTCATCTGGCCTGCTTCAATTTTTTGCATATCCAGAATGTCATTAATCAGCCGGATCAAGCGCTGACTATTTTGTTCAGCCAGTTTCAGCATGGCGCGGATCTTAGGTTCTGGCTCACCCAAGGCATTGCCCAAAATTAAACCCAAAGCACCATGGATTGAGGTTAAAGGAGTACGAAGTTCATGGCTGACAGTAGAAACAAAACGGTTTTTGAGTAAATCCAGCTGCTTTCGTGCGCTGATATCTTCATACACTGCTATACCAAAGGTCAGTTCACCATGTTCATTGTAACCAGGCCGGCCCCAGGCCTGCATATGGCGACGAATACCATCCTGTTCAATTTCCATATCTTCAGTCTGGCTGGTTTCTCCAGCTAAAGCTCTGGCTGCAGGCATTTGCTCTGCCGGATAAAGTTTGCTGGTGCCAGCCATAAAAGCCAAAGGCTGTTCAGGTTTCGGGCCTAATAGTTCTTTGGCTGCTCTGTTGTTGTAATAAGGTTGCTGATCTTTACCCAACACCACCACACCCATAGGTAAATCATCAATCCATTGGCGGAACTGATGTTGGGTCGTAGCCTGTAAGGAGGCGGTATAGCTAATAAAGGTGCGTACCACTACAAAAAAGACAATGCAGTTCACTATGATGTAAGTGGCCCACGACGCTGAATCTGTGACATAGCGGTTGATGCTGACCGGAATAGATAAATAGCCCGACATAAAACCAAAAGCAGTGCCAATCATACTCAGAAAAGTGGCCAAAGCTAAAAACAGCGCTACTTTGGCCTGATAAAGCACATGCGCGACCAGGCAACTTAACACCAGCCACCAGACCCCAGGTGAAGCAAAACCAAAAGTTAAAGCGCCAGGCAATCCAACAGCCCAAAACACCAGGATCAGTAAGCCACCTTTCAACCGCAACGACATTCTATTGCACAACCAGGCACCAGAAAGCAGCAGCATGCCGACAGCGATATGCACTGTATAGACAGGCAACCAACCGGTATTAAAGGAGCGTAATATTGAAAGAGGTACAGCAACCAGTGCAATCAGCGCAAAGCTACGCCATAAAGAGTTCGTAAACTGATGGCGAATTTCGCTGAGCTTTTGTTGCAGCTCTGTAGTCGAAGCGCTCTGGGACTGACTCAAGAATCCATTTCTCTGCAGGTAGAAGAGCTTCACTCTAACCAGCAGTGCATCAAGGTGCAATCTATCCTTTTATCTGAATGCGAAATAAAAAACAGGGCCGTTGAAGTAACGGCCCTCTAATAAATAATTTTACAGGTGAATACCGCCTGAAACTTCAATACGCTGGCCGTTAATCCAGCCACTTTGTTCTGACAATAACATCTGCACCACACCACCAATATCATCAGGCAAACCAACACGGCCCAAAGCAGTTTGTGAGGCAATGTAATGGTTAATATCAGCATTATCCCGCACTGCACCGCCGCCAAAATCAGTTTCAATAGCGCCGGGGGCCAGTGTATTGACTCTGATGCCACGAGCGCCAGATTCCAGCGCCAGATAACGGCTTAGCACTTCAATAGCACCTTTCATCGCGGCATAAGCGCCATAACCTGGCAAAGAAAAGCGGGTTAAGCCCGATGAATAGTTCAGAATACGGCCGCCATCTGCAATCTGAGGTAACAGCTGCTGAGTTAAGAAAAATACACCTTTTAAATGCACATTCATCAAAGCATCAAACTGCTGCTCTGTGGTCTCAGCCAGTGTGGCATAAATGCCAAAACCTGCGTTATTGACTAAAAAATCAAACTGGTCACGTTGCCATATGTGCTGCAAATGAGTAGTTAACTGTGCTGAAAAATCAGTAAAAGACGACACATTGCTGGTATCCAGTTGAATGGCTACTGCTTTGCGGCCCAACTGCTGAACTTCTGCTACTACAGCGGCAGCTTCGTCTGCTTTGCTGTGGTAGGTAAGCACTAAATCCACACCTGCTTTGGCTAAAGCTAAAGCTGCATTTTTACCTAAACCACGGCTTGCACCTGTAATTAAAGCGATTTTCTGACTCATAGTATTTCCCCTTTGGTTAAGCTTGGCTAATTCAGTAACTGCAGTGTATTGTTAGATTTAATCCGGATAAATAATGTAAAAACGGAATCACTGTCCGTGTTTTGCGGATAGTGATTCAAGGCGGAAAGCAGGAGCGGGCATGGACAGAATTCAGCAGATGCAAATTTTCCAGCGGGTGGCAGAACTGGGTAGTTTTATCCGCAGCGCTGAACAGCTGGGGTTGCCCAAAACTTCAGTATCAGAAGCGGTGCAACAACTGGAAACCCAACTGAATGTGCGGCTGTTAAACCGTACCACCAGAAGAGTGGAACTCACGCAGGATGGCATGAGCTATTACCAGCGCTGTGTCGAGCTGCTGGCCGATTTTGATGATCTGCAGCAGTTATTTCAACAGCAGCCTGAGCAGCTCAAAGGTGTGCTGCGCATTGATATGCCAACAAATCTTGCGAAAGAAGCAGTGATCCCGGCTTTACCGCAGTTTTTAGCTCAGCATCCACAGTTGCATATTCAATTGAGTAGCACAGACAGGCGGGTGGATTTAATAGCTGAAGGTTTTGATGCCGTGATCCGCATTGGGCAACTGAGCAGTAGTAGCCTGATCGCCAGGCCTTTGGCGGTGCTGGCTCAGGTGAACTGTGTCAGCCCTGCCTATTTGGAAAAGTTTGGTTTACCTGAAACTCTGGACGATTTAAACAGTCACAACTTAGTGTTTTATAGTCAGCAACTGGCGGGCAAGCCTGATGGCTTTGAATATATTCAGGATGGCAAAACCAGGTTTTGGCCCATGTCTGGCGCTATCACTGTCAATAACGCCGAAGCTTACACAGCGGCTTGTCTGGCGGGTTTAGGCATTGTTCAACTGCCAGAGGTGGCAGTACGCCATTTGATAAAGCAAGGCAAGCTGGTGCAGGTGTTACCAGAGTATCAGCCTGCTGCTATGCCAATTTCTGTGTTGTATGCACACCGTCGGCAATTGAGCCGAAGACTAAAAGTTTTTATCGATTGGTTGCAAGGACTCATCAATTCGGGCTACAACTAAAGAGTGCTAACACACTAAACAAAAGGTGTTAGTCTGCTTTTCCGGCACAGATCTTAACCAACCATAACTAAGGAGCTTCAATGCGTTATTTTTGCATCAGTCTGTTGTTGTGGTTCAGCACTGTTACTTTTGCTGCTATCCCTGTACCTGATCAATTTATTGTGGATGGTGTACCGCATGAGGTGGACAGCAGCCCATTGGATAAGCTGCATCAGTCCGATCAAATCCGGTTGAAACTGCAAAACCAGCTGGCCTGTGCTGCAGATCAGCGTGGTTATAAAGGGGTTTGGGAATTAAAAGGCCAGCAGTTGTTTTTAAATACGTTATTGCAAAATGACTGCAAAAACACCGCATCTGCCAGCATAGATCCGCAGTTACTATTCAGCGAAAAACAGTACCCGCTGAAAGCGAACTGGTTTACCGGTGCTATCAAAGTGCCGTTAACCGACAAAGACTATAAACATTGCCTGACCGACGAAGGCTCAGACGAAACCATAGGTTATGCCTATCTGGCGATGGTGTATGAGTTTATTGCGGGTGAGCTGGTAAAACAGTCGGAGCAGATTGTCACTGAAAACTGGCAAAGACCCCGCAGCAACTGCGCTAACGTCCCCACAGCCAGGGTTTAAATCGACAAAAACCCTAGGGGCGGGGTTTATCCCCGCCCGTCTTGAATTCCAATCTAATGTCAGAGTTCTAAGTCCCAGATTATTGGAATACTATCGTCAACAGCTGGGGTTTCGCCCAAATCCAGCTTTTGCTGAGCAGCTTTTTCAGCAGCAAGTTGAGCCAGTTTGGCATCGCGACGGACTCTGCGTTGTTCCAGTAATTTCAGAATATGCGAGCGTTCTGCTACAGGCTTGTTATGCCAGTTAAAGCGTTCGTCACGCGAACGCAAGCAGCCGAGGCAATAACCTCTGCTGTTGTTTTCGCAAACCCCAATACAAGGATTGGGTAAGTCAAACAGCTCTAATTGATCCATCACACTCAATGAATAACGGCACTATGAAATAGGATTCTGGCTTATTCTGCCTAAAAATGCAGCTTTTGTAATTTTTTTACAAAAATCTGCCAAAAGCAAAAATATCTGTTGACTTAAGATGGTTAGACGGCTATTTCTATAGGCATAAATTTTCGGCACCTAACGTAAAAACACCGCCGAAGTAAAATACTTAACCAAAGAGTTAAAATTAAAAAATGCGTTTAGCTTCTATTCTGAACATTATTGTGGTCCTCGTAATCGTGGTGATTAGTCACTGCGGGGGCTCGCGTTTGGAATTTTAAGCAGCAAAAAAATTCTCAACAAAACCCCCGCACCGAAAGGTCCGGGGGTTTTGTGTTTTAAGGTCCCCGGAAATTTCGAAAAAAGGTTTTGTTGTACTGACAAACAGACGATAGAAAAGGATGGGATACATCATGAAAGGCGCAGAACTGGTAATCAAGCTGCTGGAGCAAAAGGGAGTCGAACATATCTTCGGCTATCCTGGCGGAGCTATTATGCCAATCTACGACGCGCTGTATCAGAGCAAAGTTAAACACTACCTGTGCCGTCATGAACAGGGTGGTGCTTTTTCTGCCATAGGTTATGCCCGCAGTTCAGGCAAAGTTGGCGTTTGTATGGCCACCTCTGGCCCTGGCGCGACTAACCTGATCACTTCCTTAGCCGACGCTTTATTAGACTCAGTGCCTTTAGTGGCTATCACAGGTCAGGTATCTCAAGCCGTGATGGGCACAGATGCGTTTCAGGAAGTAGACGTTTTAGGCTTAAGCCTGGCTGTAACCAAACACAGCTTTATGGTGACAGACGTGACTGAACTGGAACACACCTTAAACGAAGCTTTTACGCTTGCAATGTCAGGCCGCCCTGGCCCGGTGTTGGTGGATATTCCTAAAGACGTGCAACTGGCTGAAGTGCAGTTTAAGCCACGTTTAGTTGAAGATACCGCTACCGCCCAGCAAGAGTTTCTGCCAGCTGCAGCTTTAGAGCAGGCACGCTTATTAATCCAAAACGCCAAGCGGCCTATCGCCTATATAGGTGGTGGTGTGCATATGGCCGATGCGGTGGCACAGCTGCAAGACTTTTTAGCTAACAGCCCTATGCCTTCGGTCACCACCTTAAAAGCCATGGGCACAGTGCCGCCTTCTAATGCTTATTACCTGGGCATGTTAGGTATGCACGGCACTCAGGCTGCCAATCATGCGGTGCAGCAATGCGATTTATTGATCTGTTTAGGCGCCCGTTTTGATGACCGTGTTACTGGCAAATTGGCCGCTTTTGCGCCGGATGCCAAGGTTATTCATATCGATATAGATCCGGCCGAGCTGCACAAATTACGCCGCGCTGAGTGCGCCATGATAGGGGATTTGCGTGAGCTTTTGCCTGCGATGTCAGTACCCACTCACTGCGAAGACTGGTTAAAACATTGTTTGGTTATGAAACAGCAACACGGCTGGCGTTATGACCATCCTGGTGAGCGTATTTTTGCGCCTTTAATGCTGAAACAGTTAAGCGAAAGATTGCCGGATAACTCAGTGGTGTGTTGTGACGTAGGCCAACATCAAATGTGGGTGGCCCAGCATATGAGCTTCAGTCATCCACGTAATCATTTAAGCAGTGGTGGTTTAGGCACTATGGGTTTTGGTTTACCAGCGGCCATAGGTGCGCAGTTGGCTAGACCAAAAGATACTGTAGTCACCGTCAGCGGTGACGGCTCTTTTATGATGAATGTGCAGGAACTGGGCACCATCAAGCGTTTCCGCTTACCGGTGAAGATTGTCATTGTCGATAACCAGCGTTTAGGCATGGTGAAACAATGGCAGGAGCTGTTTTTTAACGAACGCTACAGCGAAACCGATTTGTCCGACAACCCGGATTTTGTCTCTTTAGCTGCTGCTTTTGCTATCCCAGGCCACAGCATCAGCCGCAAAGACGAAGTATTACCAGCGCTGGAAGCCATGTTTACCTGGCCAGGCCCTTACTTATTGCACGTTCGAATAGACGAAACCGACAACGTCTGGCCATTAGTACCGCCAGGAGCAGCCAATCAGGATATGTTAACGGAGAAAGCACAATGAGCAACCATGTACTAACCATCCAGACTAAAAACCAACCTGTGGTATTAGAGCGGTTATTGCAGGTCACCCGTTACCGTGGCTTTGAAGTGGCCGGTATGGAAATGAAACCAATGGCCGATTTCAGCGGCTTGCTGGTGACGCTGTCTATCGTCAGCGACAAACCCATCAGCCTGCTGACCAATCAGTTAAACAAGTTATACGATATCGAATTTCTGGATTGTGTAGAGTCTGAACTCACACAAGCCGAAGCAGGCTCAATGCGGGCTTAAGCCGCTAAACTTAAGAAAAATTAAAAATTGATAAGGTCTGACCCAAATGCAAAGGGCAAGACCTGACCCCCCGAAAAGAATAATTGGAGTAAAAAAGAGATGCCGAAGCTTAGATCCGCTACTACTACCGAAGGCCGCAATATGGCGGGAGCTCGTGCTTTATGGCGTGCCACAGGGGTAAAAGATACCGACTTTGGTAAACCTATTATTGCCGTAGTGAACTCCTTCACCCAGTTTGTGCCTGGCCATGTGCATTTACGCGATTTAGGCAAACTGGTGGCTGAAGCTATTGAAGACGCAGGTGGTATCGCCAAAGAATTTAATACCATCGCCATAGACGACGGCATCGCCATGGGCCACGGCGGTATGTTGTACAGCCTGCCGTCGCGCGAAATCATCGCCGATTCGGTGGAATATATGGTCAACGGCCACTGCGCTGACGCTATGGTTTGTATTTCCAACTGCGACAAAATCACCCCCGGTATGTTAATGGCTGCACTTCGCTTAAATATCCCGGCCATTTTTGTCTCTGGTGGCCCTATGGAAGCA
Source organism: Rheinheimera sp. 1928-s (assembly GCF_029269265.1). Lineage (GTDB taxonomy): Bacteria > Pseudomonadota > Gammaproteobacteria > Enterobacterales > Alteromonadaceae > Pararheinheimera. Next base: position 143,727 of record NZ_JARIXP010000003.1, on the reverse strand, counting down.
GGAAAAACCAAACTGTCGGACCAAATTATCAAGCTGGATTTAGTAGACGCTATGGTGTCGGCGGCCGATCCAAAAGTATCGGATGCCGACAGCGAACAAATTGAACGCAGCGCCTGCCCAACCTGTGGCTCTTGCTCTGGTATGTTTACCGCCAACTCAATGAACTGCTTAGTTGAAGCTTTAGGTTTAGGCCAACCTGGCAATGGTTCTATGCTGGCGACACACAGCGATCGTAAAGCGCTGTTTATCAGTGCCGGTGCGCGCATTATGGACTTATGCAACCGCTGGTATAAAAACGACGACGCCAGCGCTTTGCCACGTAATATCGCCAATAAAACCGCCTTCGAAAACGCCATGATGCTGGATATCGCCATGGGCGGTTCTACCAACACAGTACTGCATTTATTGGCCGCCGCTATTGAAGCCGAAGTCGATTTTGGCATGAGCGACATAGACCGTTTATCACGTATGGTGCCGCATTTATCCAAAGTGGCGCCAAGCACGCAAAAATACCATATGGAAGACGTACACCGCGCCGGCGGTGTGATTGCGATATTAGGCGAGTTGCTGCGCGCCGGTTTATTAAACCCGGACACACCTCATGTGGCAGGCAGCTCTTTAGGTGATGTGATCAACCGCTTTGATATCACCTTAACCAAAGATCAGCAGGTGCTGGATTTCTACCGCGCCGGCCCTGCAGGTATCCGTACTACGAAAGCTTTTTCGCAGAGTTGCCGTTACCCAACGCTGGACGACGACCGCGCTGAAGGTTGTATCAGAAGCAAAGAAAACGCTTATTCACAAGACGGTGGTTTGGCTGTGTTGTACGGCAACATAGCGCCAAACGGCTGTATTGTTAAAACCGCTGGTGTGGAAAAAGAAAACCTGGTGTTTCACGGCCGCGCCCGTATTTTTGAAAGCCAGGACAGTTCTGTAGAAGCCATTCTGGCAGGCAAAATTGTTGCGGGCGACGTAGTGATCATCCGCTACGAAGGGCCAAAAGGCGGCCCTGGCATGCAGGAAATGTTGTATCCAACCAGCTACTTAAAGTCGATGGGTTTAGGTAAAGCTTGCGCCTTGATCACTGATGGCCGTTTTTCTGGTGGTACTTCGGGTTTATCTATAGGCCATGTATCGCCTGAAGCCGCCAGCGGCGGAGCTATTGGTCTGGTCGAAGAAGGCGACGCCATTGCCATTGATATTCCAAACCGCAGCATCGCTATTGGTGTGAGCGACGAAGTATTAGCAGAGCGCCGCACCGCTATGGAAGCCAAAGGCAAATTAGCCTGGAAACCAGTAGACCGCGTGCGCTCCGTCAGCCCGGCCTTAAAAGCCTACGCCATGCTGGCAAGCAGCGCCGATAAAGGTGCAGTGCGTGATCTGAGTAAATTGGAAGACCTATGAGTGTTCTGGGTAAAGAAGCGAATGCCGTTAATAAAGAGCCGAGTGCTGTGCAAAGCCCTGTAAAAGAAGCGGTAAAACAGCAAGGCAAAACTGCAGCCGACTGGCAACGCCCAGCGCCAAACCCGGGTCTGATGCAGCAGTATTTACGGGAAATTTTATTGTCGCCTGTGTATCAGGCTGCTATAGAAACTCCGCTGCAGGCGATGCCAAAACTCAGCCAGCGTATTGGCCAGCATGTGCTGTTAAAACGTGAAGATATGCAGCCTGTGTATTCTTTTAAGCTGCGTGGTGCTTTTCATAAGTTGCATAAAGTGCGTGAACAAAACCCAGGTGGAAACGTGGTTTGTGCTTCTGCTGGCAATCATGCGCAGGGCGTGGCTTTATCCGCCAGCAAACTGGGCCTGAATGCCACTATTGTGATGCCTATTACCACACCGGAAATTAAAGTCGCAGCAGTCAAAGCCCTTGGCGGCAAAGTGCTGCTGCACGGCACCGCCTTTGACGAAGCCAATAAGTTTGCCATTGAGTTATCCCACACTCAGGGCGCCACTTATATTCCACCTTTTGACGATGCCGATGTCATCGCAGGCCAGGGCACAGTCGCCAAAGAGCTGTTAAGCCAACATAACAAACTGGATGCGGTATTTATTCCGGTCGGCGGCGGTGGCTTATTGGCAGGTATGGCGGTGTATATCAAAGCCGTGATGCCGGGCGTGAAAGTTATAGGGGTAGAGCCTGACGATGCCGCCTGCTTAAAAGCCGCTATGGACGCGGGCGAGCCTGTCACTTTAGACAGAGTAGGGTTATTTGCCGACGGTGTGGCGGTAAAACGCATAGGCACAGAGAACTTCAAACTGGCGCATTTATACTGCGACGATGTGATCACAGTCTCCAGCGACGAAATTTGTGCCGCCATCAAAGATATCTTCGACGACTTACGAGCCGTAGCAGAACCTGCTGGTGCTTTGGCTTTAGCTGGCCTGAAAAAATATGCAGCTACAGCAGATCAAACTCAAAACCTCAGTGCAGTGCTGAGTGGCGCTAACCTGAACTTCGATACTTTGCGTTATGTGTCGGAGCGCTGCGAACTGGGCGAGAAAAAAGAAGCGGTATTTGCCGTCACTATTCCGGAAGAAAAAGGCAGCTTCCGCCGTTTCTGTCAAACCTTAGGCGGCCGCGCCATCACCGAATTTAACTACCGCTACGCCAGCGACAACAAAGCCCATATTTTTGTGGGCATCAAACTACGGCACGGCGCAGAAGAACTGCAACAGGTCAATCAGGCCTTATCAGCTGCAGGCTACGACTATCAGGACTTATCCGACGACGAACTGGCCAAACTGCACGTACGCCATATGGTCGGCGGCATGCCACCACGTTTAGTGCAAGAGCAGGTCTACCAGTTCAACTTCCCGGAATACCCAGGCGCTTTGATGAACYTCCTCAATACCCTGGGCGAAAAATGGAATATCACTTTATTCCACTACCGCAACCACGGCGCTGCTACTGGCGATGTATTGGCTGGCTTTGAAATAGCTGATCATGCGGAAATTGCGGAGCATTTGGATACGCTAGGCTATGAGTATCGGCTGGTGACCAGCAATGGGGCTTATAAGGTGTTTTTGACGGCGGGGTGAGGGCGGGAGCTCAATGCGCAAATAGTTTTGCGCATTGCCGGGTCAAGGGCCGGATTGAACTAGGTATCTCAGCAAGTCAACAGGTTTGGCTTGCTGCCGTTTGAAAGCTCAAAGAGGAGCTAGATTGATTGTACGCCAAAATAGCTTTTCAGTTTAGTAATATGAATGTCAACAATGTTACCTATCTCTCAATCGATTCCAGCAAGGAACATTATTAATCAGTCGAATCTACTTAGCCTAACATTCCTTCCGTGGTGCTGTCTTCTGACTTACTTTCCTCAGTGACTAATAGTTTGTCATAAAAACCAAACCGATCACCAATATCGTCGTAAAGCTCCGAATTTTCTGGATGCTCTAATTTGTATTGCACAACAAGTGAAACCAATAACTCAAGCGGCGGTTCTTTTATTTTCAAATTGGCAGTAAGTAGCCATCTAATACGCTCGTTCTGGCTGTTTTCAAGCCAACTTATTACTCTTTTTTCAATAGCAATCTGAGGCTGTCTCGAAATGTTTTTTTCTACAATCCCAGATAACTTTTCAAAACCTTTTTGCGACAAAAGATCTTCGTTAGTCGAAAAGTAGGTATCACAAAGAGTAGGAAGAATAGTTCGGTTAAAATCCATTGTTTTAGAGACCAACCTATCAAAATCATCCCAAATCCATTCAAAGTCTTTATTTTCATAATTTTGGATAATTTCAACCAAATGACTTTTAAATGCCTTAGAGAAATTAATATGCTTTCTCCTTATGCAATCATGAAGATAACTATTCTCCTTAAGGGCAACTAACCAGTCATCTTCCGACAAGCTCGATATAACATTATTTATGATGGAATCAGCTTTACCACCACCATGATTTAGCAGTAAATACATAACATAAGCAAACGGTTTTGGTGAGCTTTTCAGTCCATCTTCATAAGCACTTAAAGCGCCATTTTCGCACAATTTATTTACAATTCTGGATAATTCAGATTTATTAAGTGCATCTAAATTATCTAAATGATAAATGCCTCTTCTCTGTGAAAACAAAGAATCATTATCGCTATTGCAAATTATATTTAATGCGAGGAGATACTCTTTGTCGGACGCCATATTCCATATATGGCTGAGAGATTTTGATTTTTCAAACAAAACTACTACATCTTCACAATTTACACTTCCATTTTCTTCTTTCCAAAATGTTTTTACCTCCACACCTACCAAAAGGCTTTCTTGCATGTTTTCAATGCATAATGCAGCAAGAACAGGGAGGGAAGGATTGGTTTTAATCGGCGATAGATTGCTTCTAACCCAGAAATCCCCTGCATTTAGGCATTCTTTAATTTTTTTCCTAACATTATCTGTAGAGTTTGCGAGTAGATGTATTAGCAGAGAATAAAAATCTTCACATTCACTTTCGCGATTTGGTAAATTTGCCCAACTTAACATTACGTCGATTGTTGTCTCCCATTCGCGACAAGATGAGTATAATTCACATGATATTCTGATAGTGTTTAATAGTTTCTTATCTATTGTAGGAGAGTTAAATCCCGAACGAATAATTGATTCCAACGCCCCTTTAGCAGGTAACACTGTCAAAAACCGAGTATCAATATATTGTTCCTGATATTGTATCCACCTTTGCCAGTTGCTTGCGTTTAGCTTGGGATATAATAGTTGCGGTAAGAAATTCCCTTTATTGTGTAAAAAATTATCAAGCTCGGCGATGTATGGTAGCTGTGACTCAGGGAAATCTTCTGACTCTACCTTGTTAACTATTTCTTTTATTTTTGCCTTCATTTCCTGACCTAACCAAGATAATATGCCTTCCTCTTGATTAGTTAGCTCAATTATTTGCGTAATCGGTTGTAAAAATGAATAATCTTCAAACCGCCAGTTCTCAAACGTTTTAACCCATACAGATTTTAAGTTATCGATATCTCCTTTTATTAAATTTTTATCAGATTTAAATGCATGATAAATAGCATTAGTTGCGTTTATTCGATACTCATCGGTATGCCTATCTGTAATCATCCATTCCGTACGACTTGCAACCCACCCGACCCAGAATGCTTGCTTATGAGCTTTGAATAATAGAGAAAGCGTTTCCCCATCGCCCTTTTGAAGGCTATTTCTGATTTCAGGAGCGATTAAAAGCTGAATACCTTTTTCAGGAGAGACTTTAAAGAGAAGTCCAGCCAGATGAGATCTGATTTCTTCCACAGGTCTGATGGTAGGGATCTCTTTTGGGATACCTTGCCTCAGAAGAGACTTCCTGATGTAAGCCTCGTTCTCAGTAAGTTTAAGTAAAGCGAATATACACACAGCCTCCGCTGAGAATAAGTCTTTAAATTCTAAAGTAATAATCCCTACTTTATTAATTGTTGAATGCATTTCTCTGGGGGTTGGAGAGGAATCTAACTTACTCATACACCGGATATATGTCGCTTTGAATTCTTCAATACGTTCGTGAGGCCATCCATTCAGCGATGTCTCCACGGCTTGATTAAAGTAATTAATCCAGGCCGACATAACAGGAGATGGCACATCAGCAATTACTTGGAAGCATTTTTCGAAAAATGATTTTGCTACTTCATCAGTCGAGTACTGAAATCGTTGCATGGACTTGTACTCAGATTGCTCATAATTATCTAAATGCGATAATTGTGTTTGTTCAAGATTGCTGCTTTGGGCAGACCAGACCTTGCAAAGTCCTTCTCGATCAAAAGGCACGACAAACCAAAGTCTGTCTCTCCAGTTGGAGTTATCTCTTATGCTTGTAGTGGAACGATGTTGAAAAAAAGTCTGTAATGTAGACCAGATACTTTGCGCAAAGTCTGGTTCAACCCGATCCAAATTATCAATAACAATAATGCAACGGTCATACTTGCATTCCTTCGTAAGAATTTTTTCCATTATTTCTGAAAAAAAACGTTCAAATTCAATAGATGTTCGTTCCCCATCCTCAGTTATATCTTGTGTATAGGTTTCAGTTGAATCCGACTCTAGAAAATCCCACGTCAACTTTGGGTTAACTAAACTAGCTAACCACCAGAAAAACATGACGAGTAATGGCATCAAGACAAACATCATGCCGAATAAAAATGGCCAAGAAACTGAATCAGCACTTTTATGCCATGGAGCAAAGATTTTTTCATAATTTAGCGCTGAAAGTAATGCTGCGCCGAGTGGTACAAGAAATGCAGATATCGATATTAACTTGCCGAGAACTGACACCCCTTTGCTAGTGACCACTTCTACCTTTTTTGAACGTGCGCTTACCTTAGATTTTAATTCTGTAAGAGAGTCATCTTTACCTTCAGGATCAATTTTTTCTAAGAGGCTCTCTAAAAATATTTTTCTCAGAGGGTCTCCATCATGAGCCCATGCATCAAATGAGAAAAACAAAGTTTTAGCGTCAACATCAGAATGTAACTTCGAAGCAAGTAAGTGGATGACGGTTGACTTGCCGGACCCCCAAGCGCCCTCAAGCCCAATAGTCATTCCCTTATCAGAGGTTTTAATTAGTCTGACTAGTGTATTCGCTAAACTCTCATGAGTTTGGTCTTCAAATAGATCTACGTCGGCGATTCTTTCATGTAGAACCTTAAAACTGTAATCATAGTCGCTTGATTTATCAGACACTCAAATCTCCTTTTTAGCCACAACTGCAATACAGAAAAGAAAAACCAAAATCGGTGTCAGGTCTTGCCCTGTGCCCTATGTTATAAAGCAACGCAATCCGTCACTTTGACTAATTCTTTAAAAAACTTAATCGCCTTTTCCACTTCGTCTCGTTTAACTAAATGTGGGACTTTGGGGTCGGCGTTATTACGGCCTTTATACACCACCTCATCACGCAGGGTCAGGTATTTATTCAGTTGTGTGCATACGGCCGGTTTGTCGAAGTTGTTCCAAAGCCTGTGCCCTGTTATATCTGACTGCAAAAACTCCATGCTGAGCTGGCGTACTTTATGGCTATTGGGGTTGTTGAGCTGATTCACCGATTCGGTAAATTTTTTATGGATGCCTTTTATTGAGCCGCAGGCGCTCGCAAACCAACCTTTGAGGATGGAAATTTTTTGGCAGAGTTGTTCGTTTAGCCAGGCTTCGATATAAGTTTCCCAAGCCGTCAGCGTCATAGTCAGCGCAGCACGTTTCAGTACTTCATTGGTTTGTTGTTCTGGTTTGGGCTGTTTGTCGGTTTTTGGCAACCACGGGACAAGCAAAGGCTCGGCGTCGGCGATAGCGGTTTCAAAAGCTTGATAGGAGGTTGATGCCATGACGTCCTTTCCCGGCAACTGCAGCCATCTTTAGTGGCTTGAATAGCTCCAAATTAGAACAACTGAAACTAAAGCACAAGATTTTTTTCGGGACTGTTGTGCTGCTTAAATGTCACTGCACCAGTTGGGATATTAATTGCGCCAGCAGTTCGTCAGGCTTAGCTGTGCTTACTACTGAACGCATCGTTGAGTAGCGGATCAGCTGTTCACGCGGGCGGATCAACTCCTCAAAGGTAGCCAATAGCTGAGTTGAGCTGATTTTAGCCTTGTGAGCAATAACATACCTAAGGAACTGGACATTACTTGTCGGGCGCAGCTTGCAAAAGATTGCGCATAAATTGGCAGCAGATGCCGCTCTTTGTTCCAGATAAATCTGAAGTGTTAAAAGAAAACCAGAAGGTTTGAGTGGTAGTGCTAAAGGCTGAAACGCCGAACTTCCTTTTAACGCAATAAGTCAGGCTTTGTAGTGCTTCAAAATACTAAAACAAAACCTGACTCAGCTGGGCTTTTATGTTTTCTGTTCTGCTTTTTTAGGTTCTTTAGGTTCTTTAGGTTCTTTAGGTTCTTTAGGTTCTTTCGATTCTTCAGCGGTGGCTTCTTCGTCTTTAGCAACGGCTATTTCTACTTTAACCACAGCTCTGCTGCCGTTTTCGCTGACTACTATAATATTTGCTGTGCCTTGGGCCTTTGGCACAATAGTTAAAGCAGCACCAGTGCAATCAGCCACCACTGCAATAGTAGGGGAGTCTGAGCTGCATTGTGCCAACTTAGCGCCACGAACCACGCTGACTACTCTGGTGTAATAAGTCTGGGCAGCTTCCGTCAGGTTAATTGATGTATCTGTTGCGGGTGCGAACAGGCTGAGCGGGGTTTCTGTAATGGTAAGCACATTTGTATCCAAAGCAAACAGGCTGTATTTGCCTGTCGCTTTGGCCAGGTCTTCTTCGCTCGGCAGAGCTTGTAGTAAGGCGTCTCTCATTACTTTTAACGTCGACATCACGCTGACAAATAAGGCTGCACCTTCAGGCGTTAGTGAGTTTGGCACTATGGCCTCGGTTGTGCCCGCAGCCGCTTCACTTCTGGCCCTGATGTAGTTAGCGTTAGCTGTTTCTATTAATTCTAAGCCTTGGGAATAGGCCTTGGCTTTTCCTCCGGCATTAATAATGTTTGCTACATCCGGCGTGAGGGCGCTCAGCCCAGCTAATGTGGTGACCACATCCGGATGCACGCCTGTTGAGGCCGAAAATGCTGACGCAAAAGCTGCCAGAATCACCTGCATAGCCGACAGGCCTTCTTCCCATTTACGGCCATGGTCGACACGTTTGCGCATGGTATCTTCCACCAGATAAGCAAACTTATACACTTTTTGGTCTGTGATGTTGTAGTCAACTGCAGGCAGTCCATTAATGTTTGCGTTGTTATCATCGATTTCCAGCAGGTGCAGCGGTGGCGTTGTTTTTACATCCAGCCAACCGGCATTTTTATGATCATAGGTGTTTGAACAGCTTGCCAACACCAAACTCAGGGTCAGTAGCAGAATTAGTTTTTTGTAGTTCATAACTTGTCCTTAATTGCTCAGTAGATGGATAGCGCTTTACGCAGTTGTTGCAGGTGGCTGGACACACCAGGTTTAGTCCTGGATTTTTCCCAATACAAGGTGTGGCAAAACCCGTTGTAAATATCTTTCCAGGGCAGTTCTATTTCCTGAATAGGGGTATTGCCTATATCTGTCGGAGTTTGAATGTCCTCTGGGTTTGTTGTGTTTTGGTAGCTGAAAAATCGTGATACGGGGCCGGAGATAATGTCGCCCTTGTAGAACATGCTGTGCTGCATATACAAATTGGTCCAGCGTACCGGAGCAAACACAGCGGCGTGATGCAAAAAATACTGACCAGCTTCGCTGTAGTAAAAATGGCTGTTGTCGGGCACAGGGGGCGAGGTTGGGTATTCTCTGTCCAGCTTACGTTGCCTGAACTGTTCTTCGTTATCAAACAGCAGAAAATCGGCGTAGGTTAACGGGCTGCCTAAAGATATAAAATCAGAAATCAGCCAGTTAGCCGCAGGGGCGTCCTGACAGAGCTGTGAAAACAACTGCTGCTGTAAAGTGCGGTACTCCTGCTGTTTAAAATTTGGTGTTCCACATTCTGTAGCTAACTGCTGTAGTTGGTTAAGTAAAACAATAGACTGTGCTGAAAGCGCTGTGGCTTTGTTGTCATTCTGCGGGTTTTTGAACTTGTTATGTCGTGCCCACAGATGGTTTAGCAGGTCGTACGCAATGATGCTGCCCAAACTATGGCCTACCAGAATGATGCGATCGTAGTCGCCGGTTTGGTGAATGCGTTCCAGCAGATCGATGCCTCCTTCCCGTATTGCTTGCCTGATGCTGATATTTTCAGGTTCAGCCCTTACGTATCTGGCGACATCACCGACGTATTTCACAATTTTCCATTGCACGTAAACTAATGCCACGGTAAAGAAAAAATTGATAACTGCCGCCAAGATAATTGCCCAGGGACCAACCAGTTGTTCAATCTGCTTCGAGCAGTAAGAAAAAACGACAACGGATAAAAGCACTATCAACACTATAGCCCAGGTGAAATACCACAGGCGCTGAATACTTTTTGGGTGGTTTTTATACTTCCAGGGTGGGCACCATACTAAGGTGTAAAGCCAATCTTTTACGTGCTGCCAGTTGCTGCCAACCGTTTGATGCGCCCAATAATATTCGTAAAAATCGATACGGGAACGCACAGGAGTTTGGCTTGATCTAAGTAGTGGTGTGTCTGTGGTCAGCCTGCGCTGCTCAAATGAATTTGAAACAGTGCTTGGTTTATTCCAGAACTGAGGGTTTTCCAGGTTATCGTCATCTTTCCAAACTGCTTCGACAAAGTCCCTGATAGTTTGCATGGGTTGTTGTTCACCAATACCGTGTACTACGACCACAGCTTGCTTTTTTGCAGTCATATTATTTCCTAAGGCTGCTCAAACCGATGTTTTGCAGCATATTCCATTGGGTTAATGTTTATGCAAGAGGCTGCCAGACTAGCTTGCGTAGGGATGAATTATCGAGGGAATACATTGAGGTATGGACCTACGTCCCGAAATTCGCCTGTAAGCATAGATCATAATTTGAGGAACAAGAGTAAATTTTAGCAGTATCTTATGTGGGCAAATGCTCAGCCCCAGCCAACACCAGCAGAGCTGGCTTTTTCTGGTCAGGCATTGGGTGTTAAAACGCTGAGCCGGGCATGGTTGCGTTGCGGCAACCTGCCGGATCTTTTCTCTATGTAAGCTGAACTCAGGTTAACTAAGGCAACGGAAGCTTTTATACAAATCAGCTCTTAACGAAACCCATCAAAGCTAAAAATCTGCTCTACCGGCACTTCAAAATAACGCGCCATTTGCAACGCTATTACCACTGAAGGTGTAAAACGGCTGGTTTCTACTGTGCTGATGGTTTTACGCGATACACCAATGGCGTCGGCCAGTTGCTGCTGCGACAGCCCTCTGGCGGCGCGCAGTTCGGCAATTCTGTTGTACAGGGTTTGCTCTTCCATCAATTCGTTTCCTGGGCTGGTTCGTCCTGTTCATCCAATACGGTGCGCAAACTCAGATAAAAGCTCAGGGTGCCGATGAATATCGTCAGTAATGGAAACAGCTGAAATGAGATCCATTGCGGGTCGCCATGCTTGTTGATTAAATTGGTTGCAGCATACCCCGCAAAGGCTATCGTAATCGTTAAGTGAAATGCCAGTGTGGTGGCGCGCTGAAAACGGCTGCGTAAATACTCGTCCTGAAAATCACCGCATATTTCGCGGATTTTCCAGCCATAGGACAGCAGGCTGGGTTGTTTGGTCACTTTGACCAGAAAATAAATCACCGAAAACAGCACGCCATACCCGAAAGCATCACTGACTACAGTGAGTTGAAACCAAAACAAACTGATATCTTTTAACAGTTGAAAGCCTGTCAGCAGCGCAAAAAACAGTGCGCCGAAGATTGACGCTTTCACGCAATTTTCCTGATCTTCGATAGTCCATACAGCCATAATAAGTGTTCCTTTTTATTAAGTTTAGATACCTTGAGGTATCAATATGGAACCTTAAGGTGTCAGTGTCAAGTTTTTTTGATACCGCAAGGTTACATCTATGTGTGGTAAAAGAAGAGCGCAAATGCAGGACTGTGGGTTACGGCGACTAGTGATAAGTTATTCCTGCCCCTAAAGACAATAAGTGCAAGGGCTGCAGTTCTTATGTGGTTGTAGTACTTAACTGCTCAACCAATTCTTGGATCTGATGTCTTTGCTGTTGTAACTCCAGCATCTGTTGGTCTATCTCTGTCAGCTTTTGTTGCAGCATAGGCAAGAGCAACTGGCAGTCGACCAGATGCTGATCGCCGCTGTGATTCTGCCGTTGCACTGAGCGAATTTGCTTTAGGCTAAAGCCCATTTGCTGAGCTTTTAAGATCACTTCCAGCCGGTTTTTGCTGTCTTCGCTGTAATAACGGTAACCGCTGTTTTCCCGTAGCGGGTTGATCACCCCTTGTTGTTCCAGAAAGCGTAGTTTTGATTCTGATACGTTCAATAATTTGGCAAGTTGACCAATGCGGTACATCGAATAGACTCCGGCGATGAAAAGTTACTTGCAGGATACTGGCATATGGGGGCTTGACTCTCAACCTAGGTTGAAGCTTTACACTGGCGTCGTCCTTGAATTCAGGTGGGCGGGTACAAGACCCGCCTCTACAGCTTTTCCAAACCAGCACCTGACTGAAACGGGGCGTAGGGGCTTGTCTCAGCCCGTCTATTGATACCGCGGTGTTGTTTTATCGGGCGAAATTGCCATAAAGGTTGAAAAAAATGAATACCAAGAGGTGTAACTATGTTGTTTGAAGCCACAACTCTGCGCAGTGGCGTGCAGTTGAAAAACCGGTTGGTGAAAGCCGCTATGGAAGAGAATATGGCCGCTGCCGGACAAAACCCGTCGGCACAGTTGATTGAGTTATATAGCCGCTGGGCTTTGGGTGGCACAGGTTTGTTGATTTCCGGCAATGTGATGATCAGCCGCAAAGCGTTAACAGGGCCAGGAGGTGTGGTGCTGGATACCAAATCGGATTTAACTTTGTTCCACAGCTGGGCAGAAGCGGGGCAGCAAAACGGCACTAAGCTGATTTTGCAGCTGAATCATCCTGGGCGACAAATGCCAGCGAATCTGGGGCAACAGGCGATAGCACCTTCCGCTGTCGCTTTGGATTTAGGCCAGTTCTCAAAGATGTTTGCCAGTCCCAGAGCTATGACGCTGGATGATATAGCCGAATTTAAACAACAGTTTTTAGTCAGTAGCCAACTGGCGTTACAGGCCGGTTTTGCCGGAGTGCAAATTCATGCGGCTCATGGTTATTTGCTCAGTCAGTTTTTATCACCGCTGGTGAATCAGCGCCAGGATCAATATGGTGGCAGCTTAGAAAATCGCGCCCGTTTATTGCTTGAGCTGGTCACTTTGTTGCGTCACGAATTGCCTGCCAATTTTATGATCAGCCTGAAGCTGAACTCAGCTGATTTTCAGCGTGGTGGTTTTTCCACGGAAGATGCTAAACAAGTGTTGTTATGGCTCAACCCGCTGGCGCTGGATTTTGTCGAGTTGTCAGGCGGCAGCTACGAAGCTCCTGCTATGCAAGGCGACAGTCGCGATGGATCTACGCTGGCGCGTGAAGCCTACTTTTTAGACTTTGCCAAAGAACTGCAGCAATCCGCGCAAATGCCGTTGATGGTGACAGGTGGTGTTCAAAGGCTAGAGGTGGCAGAGCAGGTGCTGCACACTGGTGTTGCTTTAGTGGGCATAGCTACAGCTTTGGCTTTAGCGCCGGATTTACCTAATCGCTGGCAACAAGGCGAAGCAGTAAGCCCGGCTTTACCTGCCTTTAGTTTTACCAAAAAACCTCTGCAGTCACTGGCAAAAATGGCTTATACACGGCTGATGTTACGCCGCTTAGGCCGAGCTTTGCCGTTCTGGTCTATCCGACGCTGGCCTCTGGCAATGTTAGTGTTGGATCAATTGCGGCTGGCCCGTTTAAGCCGTCGTTATAAAAAACAGATGGGGTTGTGAGATTGCGAGTCGCGGTTAGTTAATGTGATGGATGAAGCCAAAAAAGCTACGATCGTAGCTTTTTTGGCTTCATGTTCATGCGCAGTTTTCTTAAAAGTAAAAAGCAGGCCTAAGCCTGCTTTGTCGCGTGAATTAAACTCAGCTAAAGATTAAACCTTAGTCAACCAGCCATGTTTATCTTCGGCTTTGCCCCACTGAATATCGTTCAGGGTTTGGCGTAATTTGGCTGTGGTACTGCCTGGTTCGCCGTTGCCTACTTTGTATTCTTTACCCTGATGGATCAGGGTGCCAACTGGAGCTAATACAGCGGCAGTACCAGATAAGGCAGCTTCTGTGCCTGGCTTGGCAGCGCGTTCCAGCAGTTCGTCTACTGTCAGTTCACGTTCGGACACTTTCATGCCTAAATCACGGGCCAGCGTCAGAATGGTGTCACGGGTGATGCCGTGCAGGAAGGATGCGTCCAGCGCTTTGGTGATAATTTCGTTGCCGTCAATCAGCAGGAAGTTGGCGGCGCCAGTTTCCTGTACATCACCATTCGGGCAGAACAGCACCTGATCGGCCTGGTATTTGGCTTTGGCCTGCATTGTAGGTTGCAGAGCGCTGGCGTAGTTACCGCCGCTTTTGATCATGCCCATATGAGGCGCGCAACGGGCATTGTCTTCCATCAGTAAACGTAAAGCGCGGCTACCACCGGCAAAATAATCGCCAACAGGAGATAACAATACATATAACAAAGACGTCAGCGTTGGAGTTGCTGCTTTGCCAATGGCTGGTTCAGTGCCGATATGAGTAGGGCGAATATACATAGAACCAGGAGGCGTTGGCACGTCGGCCGCATAATGGCGAACCACGTCCACAATCATCTGACTCAGTAAAGTCGCGTCAAAAGTTGGCAACGACAATAATTCAGAGCTTTGTTGCATACGGGCCACGTTTTTGTCCATGCGGAAAATAACCACAGAACCATCTTCATGACGGAAGGCTTTTAATCCTTCAAAACAGGTGCTGGCGTAATGCAGCACATGAGCGCCCGGGTGCAGACTGATGCTGTCGGACGGAACTATTGCGGATTGACTCCAGGCTGTACCATCAAAACGGGCCATTGCCATTTCAGGCATAAATACACTACCAAAAGCTGCCATTTTTTCTTTTTCCTGCTGATGTTCAAAGACCTTTATTGATCGGCCTGATTAAAATAGGGTGCGCTTTGTTATATGGGTTTTGTTATGGCTATCAGCATGATGCTGCGCCACGGGCCTTGGTGAATAAACTAACCCTGAGAATTATCAACGCCCGCCTATTGTACTCAGGCTTGGTTGATTCGGCATCAACTAATTGCCATCTGGTGCGGTGGGCGTTGAGGATTGACAGACTTTTCTACAGAGAAAATTACCAGATGTTCAGCTTTTCCAAATAAGTAACATCAGACCTGGCTCGGAGATTATTCCTGTAAAGCCTTGTTTTTGATTAGTTCAGTCCCTATCCTCCGTTCATGTTGTACAGGAAGCTTGCAATGCCACTTCAACCAAACACAAAACTATGGCGAATGCTGGCATTGTTGCTGGCAAGCTGTGCTTTGGTGTGGCTGCTGGCCTTTTTACACACAGTACCTACGGCTGAGCAAAACGGACCAGGGTATCAACAACTTTGGACTGTTCCTGCTGATAAAGCCGAAGCGCCTTTGTTACAACAACTTCAGCGCAGCCCAGCCTTATTGTTTTTACACCAGAAACAGCAGGCTGATTACCAACTGGTGCTGGAATTTGGCAAACTGGCTTTGGTGTTAATTCCTCTGACCCTCTCTTTGTGTTTTCTGCTTTTACTCTGGTTTATTCGCGCAGGCCCAGGCCGGCGCTTTCGGCTGTCGTTATGGCACGACGCTAATCTGCATAAAAAACGGCTTTATTATCAGCTTTAACTCAAATGACTGTGTTTATTAGTTTTACAGAACTTTTATCAGTAATTTGAGGTAGTTATGATTTCTTTATTAAAAAGGCAGGCCCTTGCTTTGGCGCTGCTTATTGTTGTCGCTTTTCCATTTTTTGTTCAGGCAAACACCGCTCTTACCCCAGCTGAAAGGCAAGCCAGTATTGATGGCGTTATTCGCATACTGAATGAGCAGTATGTGTTCCCCGACACTGCGTTAAAAGTCAGTGCGCTGTTGCAGCAACAACAGCAAAGTGGGGCTTTGGCTGATATTACCACTCATGAGCAGTTTGCAGACAAGGTCGGTGATTTGATGCATCAATACAGCGGTGATGGTCATTTAAATCTGGCATTAATCGCAGAGCAAGGTGGCGTATCGCATCGTTTAATCGAGACCGAAGAGCGTAAAATCAATAACTTTGCTTTTGAGCAGGCGCGCATTCTGCCGGGCAATATTGGGTATTTAAAACTGTACAAATTCTGGCAAGCGGAAGAAGCGCATAAAATTGGCCACGCCGCGTTGGTGTTTCTAAGTCACAGTGATCATATAGTCATCGACCTGCGTGACAGCGTTGGAGGATCACCGCAATTGGTGCAGTATTTGATCAGCCACTTTGTACCAGAAGGCACTTTGTTATGGGATCTGCAGGATCGCGATGGCAAAATCACAGAGCAAGTACGAAGTCTGGCCGTGCCGGATTCAGAGCTGTTAAAAACTAAGCCGCTGTACATTCTGCAAAGTGACGGGCTGGTTAGTGCGGGTGAGTTTTTCAGCTATACGCTGCAACAGCTTGGTCGTGCTGTAGTGATAGGCGAAACCAGCGTTGGTCTGGCGCATTACACAGGGGCAGCTCAAGTGAACGACTGGCTTTTTGTGCGTATCCCAATGTACAGGCCGGTGAACCCAATCACCGGCACTAACTTTGAAGGTGTTGGTGTGGAGCCGAATATCAGGGTAAGTGCAGAAATGGCGCTTTATACGGCTTTGAGATTGGCGAATAAAGGCAGTTAGAAAGTGAAGGGCCTACGATTGCTTTTGTGATTGTAGGCTTTTTTGTTTTACCCGTTTTTGAACTTCTTATATTTTCCTATATCGAATCAGCAGCTTAAATCTTAGGGAATCATCATGAACAAAGGATTGTTTTTAATCAGCTGTTTCTTTTGCGCCATGCTACAAAGCACAGGCAGTAAGGCCGAGCCTATGCTGCGTTATCAGTTGGAATTATCAGAACACCCAACCAAAGCCCATTTGAGTATCAGGACTAAGCAGTTGGGTACTTTTCAGCTAACTGGCGCCCGCAGTATGAAATCTGATGTTGCTCCTCCAACAGAGCTGCTTTGTTTGCGGCAAGGTAAAGCCAGTAAAGCGACTTTGGACACAGATTTAATCTGTGACGAAGTGCGCTGGCCGGTACATTTTATCGAGTTAAAACAGCAGGATTATGATGTATCACAACAGCAAAATTTGTATTCAGATCAAGGCTGGTGGCTGCTGACGGAATGGGATGATGTGCTGAGAATTAAAGGTGCAGGTGTTGCAGAGATTTGCTTGAAGCAACAAGATCGGTTGAGTGACTGCAAAAGCATTGCTGCAGAGAACCAGCCGCCTTTGTTTTATTTGGTTGGTAAAACCTTAAGTTCTATCAAAATAGCGAATCAACGCTTTGATATTTATAGCAATACAGACATCGGCGCTTTGCTTGGCCCGACACAGTTAAAGTTACAACAAGCCCAGTTTGACTATCTGATGCAGCTAACTGCAGCAAAACCATCTCAGCCCATCAGCTTGCTGTGGCTGGGGGTCAGCCCAGCGCAGCGTAACTTAGGTGGGGCTGCAGGCTTAAATAGCTATCTGGCGAATTTTCATTATGACGCCTCGGGGATCAGTGCAAAAAGCCAACAGCGTTTATGGTGGATTTCCGGCCATGAACTTTTCCATATGCTGTACACCAAGCCACTACCTTTGTGGCAAAGCGAAAGTCTGGCGCATTACTTTGGCTATAAATCGTTGCTAAAAGCCGGAGTTCGGCCTGAACAGACGCCGCTGTATTATGCAGAGAGAGCGGCTTCAGGCCCTAATGCAACAGCTGGTTTGTATCTGGCGCAGCAGAAAGTAACAGAGCAACAGGATTACAGTTACTACGCTTTGTTTTACGACAAAGGCGCTGCGTTTTGGTATGAGCTGGACCAGTTATTACAGCAACAAGGCAAGTCACTGGACCAGTATTTGCCACTGCTGGACCAGCAGCAACCAGAGAGTTACCAGTTGCCTGCTGGCTTTATTGACGCTGTCGGTCAGTCAGTGGGGAAACAAAGATTTGAACAGTTGCAGCAGCGGTATTTAACGGCTGCGCCCAGCTCATAATCAGCCGCTTATTCGTTGAGGATTTCAATCTGAGGTGCATGCTGGCGGAAAAAATGTCGTACTTGTTGCAGCTCATCCAGCTGAAATATCCACTGATGCCCTTGATTCCAGGCCAGCTGCAAATAGGCTGGCCCCTGGATATCCATTCGACCAATCACAACTTTGCGGACTGTATCAGGAAGCTGGTAGTCGCCTATCCAAATAGTGTTGTTGTCCACTTTAAGCTTATTCATCAGACTGCCCAGATCTTCTTTGGGGAAGCCTTTAGCTTGCAAAATCGTGATTGTTAAAGAACTTATAGAAACTATGCACAGCACTAAGCTAAAAGCACTCTGTTGTTCGAGGCTATGATAAATGGAGAAGCCAAGGTACAACAGACTGAAGGTTATCAGTGCCACTTTGGCATTTCTGCTGAGCTGCTTCCAGCCGAGCTTTAGCGAAGAGCGTGATGGAGTTTGATTTCTCCAAAGGATTTGGGGCTTTTGCATCATTCTTCCTTGAACAACTCTGAGTTTGTCGGTTTACTTTTACTGAGCTTAAGATTTATGTGTAGAACAAACTGATTATTTAATTTTATGTAAAAAATTTACTTGAAATACTACCACAATTCAAAATCCAAGCGCAGTTGGTTTTATTCGTAAGAATGCAGAGATTCAGGTCGCTGTTTCGCCAAAATATCGCTAAATTTGCTTTAGGTACAACAGCTTGAATAGATGATACAAGGAGATAAGATGAAAAAGCTAATAGGATTGTGTTTGTGGTTCAGCCTGCCTGCGCTTGCTACTGTGATCCCAACAGAGCCTCATATTTATGTTGAGGGTTATGCAGAGCAACTGGTGTATCCGGATCAGGTGAAAACTACGGTTGATATTACTGAACTCAATATGGACCCAGAGTTGGCGAAGCAAAAGGTGGAGCAAAAAGCCAGTGCGCTATTGCTGGCACTTCAGCCTTTGGGCATAGGTAAAGACCACATTAGTGCTGCGCCTTTGAGTATTGAAGTTGAACATAATTATGAAAACAATAAGAAAGTGCTTCTGGGTACAAGAGTTGGCTGGACTGTGGAAATTACGTTACCTGAGCCAGCTAAATATTCCCTGTTAATGGATGTGTTGGTAAAAGCAGGCATCAACAATATTTTGAATAGTGTTGGCGTGATAAAAGATGAGCGGGCGATTAAAAAACAAGTGGCAATGCTGGCGTTAAAAGAAGCCCGACAAAAGGCTGAAGATATGGCTGCTACTCAGGGCAAAAAAATCAAAGATGTTTATTCAATTAGTGAGTTTAAGACGCGTTCGGAGGATCAATACAACTTAACGCCAACTCAATCCATCGAGGGAGCATTGAGCAACATATCTTACGATGCGGTATCTGTATCAGGCTCCAGACGGCAAGCCGTTTTTGAAATCAGCGCAATGAAAGCCAGTGCTGTGGTTTATGTGGTCTATACCCTGAAGTAAGGTTTTTGCTGCAGGTCAGACAAAACGCAAAATTTAAAATTTGCGTTTTGTTATACAGCTACTAACTTAATTTGTTGTTTTTAAAGTGCTTTTATTGATTTGGTTTTTGTGTCTTCTGCTGTCTTCTACTGTGTTTTACGATGTTTTTTACAACAAAACTCAAAATAGAAAAATTACCTTTGGAGCTGTGTCCGCTAAGAAACCCCGCCTCAATCCGGTGCCATTTTGCACCAATTCAAAGCAAGGTTTTGATAGTCACCTGCACATAAATTAGCCATTACCCAATAAAATCAGCGAGTTAATAAACTGGCATTCTTTGTGCTTTGGTTCTGTCAGCGTTTGTAAGAGTTTATCCAGTGCATTGGCTGAAGCTAATGCAACACAATTTGAATTGAGGTGCATAGTTTTGACTGTGCACGGGCAACGAAGCCCAGGTTCTGACTACTGTTTAAGTGGGTCAGGCCTGGGCTTTTTTTATGGGCAAAATCTGGTGGTTGAGTCAGCCGCCAAAGGCCTTAAGGACATAACAATGCAGCAGACCAAACAAATTCTGGTGATCGGCAACGGTATGGTAGGGCACCATTTTGTTGATCAGTTACGAGCTAAAGACCCATCCGCGCAAATTACTGTGCTTTGTGGTGAAGCCCAGCTGGCGTATGACAGGGTGCATTTATCCGGCTATTTCAGCGGCACCAGCGCAGAGCAACTGGCGTTAACGACAGAAGAAGCCTATCAGGCCGCTAATATTCAGTACCGTCTGAATTGTTGGGTGGAGCAAATCAACCGCGAGCAGCAGTTGGTTGTGACCAGTCAGGGCGGGCAGTTTTATTACGACGAGCTGGTGCTGGCGACAGGCTCCTACGCTTTTGTACCGCCAATTCCTGGCAATGATCAGCCGCATTGTCTGGTGTACCGCACTTTGCAGGATTTAGATGCGATAGCGCAAAGCGCTGCGGTAAGTAAAGTAGGCGTAGTGATAGGTGGCGGTTTGCTGGGGCTGGAAGCGGCCAATGCGCTGAAACAATTGGGTTTACAAACTCATGTGGTGGAGTTTGCGCCCCAACTGATGGCAGTGCAGCTGGATCAGGGCGGCGGCCAGATGTTAAGCCAGAAAATTTCTGAACTGGGTGTGCAGGTGCATACCGGCAAAGCCACGCAAGCCATAGTAGCTGGAGCTGAATGTCGTTATCAGTTGCAGTTTGCTGATGGCGAAAGCTTAGAGACTGACTTAGTGCTGTTTTCCGCTGGCATCCGGCCTTATGACCAACTGGCGCGCAGCTGCGGTTTAGCTGTCGGCGATCGGGGTGGTGTTGTGGTTAATGATCAGTGCCAGACGTCCGACCCACATATTTATGCCATAGGTGAATGTGCCTTATGGCAGCAAAAGATCTTTGGTCTGGTAGCACCCGGTTATCAGATGGCTCGTGTTGTGGTCAGTCAATTGACAGGTGGCGGGCACAAATTTAGCGGCGCTGATATGAGCACCAAGCTGAAACTGCTGGGTGTGGAAGTGGGTTCTATAGGTGATGCCCATGCCAGAACGCCCGGCGCTTTAAGTTATGTGTTTACCGACCCACGTGCTCAAGTCTACAAAAAAATGGTAGTCAGCAAAGACGGTAAAAGGCTGTTGGGCGCTGTGCTGGTCGGCGACACCAGTAACTACGATAGCCTGTTGCAATACGCCTTAAACGATATGCTGCTGCCAAAACAGCCGGAACAACTGATTTTACCTGCAGCATCCGGCGCGCCTTTGGCGGCTTTAACTTTACCCAACAGTGCGACAATTTGTTCCTGTCATAACGTGGCCAAGGGCGACATAGTGGCGGCTATGGACAGTGGTTGCTGCGATTTAGCCAGTATCAAAAGCTGTACCAAGGCCAGTACAGGCTGTGGTGGTTGTACTGCTTTGCTCAAATCCGTAGTGGATGACGAGCTGAAAAGCCGTGGTGTTGAGGTTAAAAATCATCTGTGTGAACACTTTGCGTATTCCCGTCAGGAATTGCTGCATTTAGTCCAGGTCGGTGGTATTAAAACCTTTTCCGAATTATTGAGCCGCCATGGTCAGGGGTTGGGCTGTGATATTTGTAAGCCAACTGTGGGCTCTATTCTGGCATCGAGCTGGAATGATTATGTGCTGAAAAAGCCTCATGTGGGTTTGCAGGACACCAACGATACCTTTCTCGCCAATATGCAAAAAGACGGCTCCTATTCAGTGGTACCGCGTATAGCAGGTGGTGAAATTACCGCAGAAAAACTGTTGGTGATAGGTCAGGTAGCGTTGGATTTTAACCTCTACACCAAAATTACCGGTGGTCAGCGGATCGACTTATTTGGTGCCCGTTTAGAGCAGTTGCCTGCCATTTGGCAGCGTTTGGTTGATGCTGGTTTTGAGACAGGCCATGCCTATGGCAAGTCGCTGCGGACAGTCAAATCTTGTGTTGGCAGCACCTGGTGTCGGTATGGTGTGCAAGACAGCGTCGGCCAGGCCATAGCTATTGAAAACCGCTACAAAGGTTTACGTGCGCCACACAAAATCAAAATGGCGGTGTCGGGCTGTACCCGCGAATGTGCTGAAGCGCAAAGCAAAGACATCGGTATTATTGCCACCGAAAATGGCTGGAACCTCTATGTCTGTGGTAACGGCGGTATGAGACCACGCCACGCCGACCTGTTTGCCACCGACCTCGATACCGACACTTTAATCCGCTACATAGACCGCATTCTGATGTTGTATATCCGCACAGCCGACCGTTTACAGCGCACTTCAGTCTGGATGGAAAAGCTGGATGGCGGCTTGGACTATCTGCGTAAAGTCATTATCGACGACGAGCTGGGTTTAGCCGCAGAGCTGGAAAACCAAATGGCAGCCTTAGTGAATACTTATGCCTGTGAGTGGAAAGCCACGCTGGACGACCCACAAGCGCTGAAACGTTTCCGCCAGTTTGTAAACAGCCCGGATGCGGATGAAAACATTGTTTTTGTCGAAGAACGCTCGCAAATTCGCCCTGCTACAGCTGAAGAAAAACGCCAGTGGTTGCAACAAATTCCAATCACAGAGCTGCCTGTCACTACATTAGCAGAGGAGAACTAACATGGCCTGGACTGATATTTGTGCTTTTGAAGATTTAGTCGAAAACAGCGGCATTTGTGCTTTGCTGAATGGCCAGCAAATAGCGGTATTTTTGCTGGAGCTGCAAGGCGAACAACAGATTTATGCGGTAGGAAATTACGATCCGCTCGGTAAGGCTAATGTGCTGTCGCGCGGCATAGTGGGTTCTGTAGGTGAGCAGATAGTGGTCGCTTCACCTTTGTATAAACAGCACTTTGACCTGACCAGTGGCCAGTGCTTAGAACAACCTGAAGTGGTGATCCCTGTATATGGGGTGAAACTGCAACAGGGCAGAGTGTGGCTGAATGCAATAAAACAAGATCAACAGGCATCAGCGGCCTGATCGCAAGGTTCACAAAGAACCGCGATAAAGGCAAAGGACAAGGCAAAAAGGCAGATAAAAGTAAAAGGGTGGCAGCAAGATGAGTGTAATCAGTCATTTACTACGAGTACCACAGGCGGCGCAGTGGCTATCCGGCTGGAACTGGAAAGGTGAAACTGCAGAAACAGAACAGCAAAAACCAGCAGGTAAAGGTCAGGTGGTGCTGATAGGTGCAGGGCCAGGTGATCCTGAACTGTTAACAGTCAAAGCTCAGCGTTTATTGCAACAAGCTGATGTGTTGCTGTTTGATAGTTTAGTTTCGGCTGAACTGTTGGCCATAGCACCACGACGCTGCAAAAAAGTATTTGTTGGTAAAAGAGCAAGCCGTCATGCCATGCCACAAAAAGAGATTAACCAGTTGCTGGTCCAATACGGCCAGCAAGGTGGTTTAGTGGTACGGCTCAAAGGTGGCGATCCGGCGATTTTTGGCCGGGTATCAGAAGAGGCCGCAGCTTTACAACAAGCCGGAATTGCTTTTGCGATAGTGCCTGGCGTCACCAGCGCCTGCGCGGCTTCAGCTTATTGTGGTATTCCGTTAACAGCGCGAGGTTGTGCAACTTCAGTGCAGTTTTTAACGGCGCAGTTTGCCGACCCAGCCAAACAACCCGACTGGTCTGGATATCAATACAGAGCCAATGGCTCTAACCCCACTTTGGTGGTCTATATGGGACTGAACCGCTTGCAGCAATTAAGTGCTGGTTTAGTCTCTGTCGGCTGGCCGGATCATACCCCTATAGCGCTGCTGGATCAGGTCAGTACAGCCCAGCAAACCCAGCTGCAGGGCACTTTGGCTGATATCAGTGAGCGTCTTGCTGCTTTTCCACTGACTGGCCCAACCCTGATTGTGGTGGGCGAGGTGCTGAAGCAGCGAATGAAAGTCGATCTGAGCTTGTTACAGCAGGTGACTGTAGAAAATTAACTAAGCCGTTAAACCCCATTTGTTTTGCTTTCTGGCTGCTTAAAAGTGCCAGTTGGCGAAGCTTTGCCAAAAATTAACCTCAACAGAAGGAATCCTTATGCGCTATTACTCTTTACCCGCTCTGGCTGTAATGGCCGCTTGTACTTCAGTTTCAGTCAGTTCTGCTGATGCTGCTTCCGTCGCCTTAGCCGCCCCAGAGCTAAAGATGTTATTCCGTTATCGGTTAGAAACTGTGGACCAGCAGGGGCTTGCCGAAAACGCTTTGGCCAGCACTTTATTATCTCGTTTTAGCCTGACACAGAAGTTCAGCCATGGTTGGTCGGCTGGTGGCGAATTTGATTATGTGGCGGCTTTAGGTGATAAAAATTACAACGACAGTATCAATGGAAAAACGGCTTATCCGGTTGTGGCCGACCCTGCTGGTGCTGATTTAAACCAGGCTTTTGTACAGTATCAAAGCGACAGCCAGAGCTTAAAAATTGGCCGTCAGCGTATTAACTTGGCCAATGAACGTTTTGTTGGTGGTGTTGGCTGGCGGCAGAATGAGCAGACTTTTGATGCTGTACGATATCAGGCCAGTGTGTCGCCGAACCTGAAGTTGGATTACAGCTACAGCAGCAAAGTGAACCGGGTGTTTGGCAGTAAAAGCTCACAAGGCGACTGGAGTTCGGATTTACACTTACTGGATTTACGGTATCAGCCTAACTCTAATCACCAGCTCGGTGCTTTTGTGTACCAAATGGAATTCGAAGACGCGCCTTTAGTCTCTAATCAAACCATAGGGCTGGATTATCAGTACAGTCAGGTTTTATCCCAAAGCAGCCGTTATCAACTTTATGGCTCTTACGCCCGCCAGCAGGAAGCAGGCGATAATCCAAATTCGTATGATGCAGATTACTGGACTGTGGAAGCCAACTTTTGGCTCGGAGCCTGGCAAAGCGGGGCTGGGGTTGAAGTTTTAGGTTCCGATACTGGTTCTGGTAACGGCATTGGTTTTGCCACACCGCTCGCTACTTTGCATAAATTCCAGGGTTTTGCCGATAAGTTTCTGACTACACCTGCCAATGGCATTGAAGATAAATACCTGAAGCTGGGTTATAAACTGGACCAGTTGGAGCTGATAGCCTTTTATCACTGGCTGGATGCTGCGGAGGGCGAAGCAGATTACGGCAAAGAGCTGGACTTACAACTGAGTTACAACCTGAATGCTCAGCATGCTGTATTGTTGAAATATGCCGATTATCAGGCGAATTCATTACACACAGACACCAGTAAGTTCTGGTTACAGTGGCTGGCGAAGTATTAAAACAATCAGAAAGCAGCCTGTTTAATGACGGGCTGCTATCAACCATAAAATAATCAGTGCCTGCACTACACAAAGACATTGCCAGAACCAAAGCGGATGCAACTCAATCAGACTGAGTGGTTTTTGAAATTCGGCATTAGGGTGGCGTAAGTCGTATAAAAATTCAGACAAGGCCTGATAACGTTTAGTCGGGTCGGGGTGTAGCGCTTTTTCTAAGGTGAGATCCAGCCAGACTGGTAGCTCGCTGTCTTTACTGAGTACCGACTGATAACGCAATTTCTTCTGTGCTTTAACACTTTTACCACGAGCTACATCAGCGCCATAAGGATAACGGCCGGACAGCAGCTGATAAGTGAGCACTGCCAGCGAATACAAATCTGACAGCTCTGTACCAGCCAGACCTAAAAAGTACTCAGGTGCTGTATACAAAGCCGTGCCTGGAATATCTCCTGCTACTTCGTCATCGGTCTGTAATCCCGCCAGTCGTGCAGCACCAAAGTCGATAATTTTAACTATGCCTTGAGGGGTCACCATCAGGTTATCGGGGCGGATATCCTGATGCAGAATTTCGCTGCGATGCAAAGCCTGCAGCCCTTTACCCAGCTGTTCAATCATGCCTCGTACTTGTTCCAATGTAGGATTGGGGTGATCCAACTGCCACTGTTTTAGCGTCTGGCCTTCGACATACTCAAACAAGGTATAAAGCGCGGTGCGTGGCCTGTTGATACTGGCCGGGCGCACTACATGGTTGCTGTGAACTCTTTTGGCTATCCATTCTTCGCGCATCAGCCGTTCCAGATAATCCGGCTGTTCGGCTAAATCTATTGAAGGAGCTTTCAGTACCTGCAACTGCGCTGTACTTGTATCCTGCACCAGATAAACATGGCTGCGGCTGCTTTGTTGTAGCGGTTTAATCACTTGCAAGCCATCCAGCGTATCGCCTGCTTGCAGCAAAGGGGGTAAAGGCAATTGCTGATCCAGGCACATGGGCAAGTGACTTTCTGCAGGCAACTGATCAATACGCACCAATTGCAGCGTTATATTGTCTTCACTGCCTGCTGCTAAAGCAGCTTCAGTCAGTTGCAAAGCCAGCAGTGCTAAATCCTGCTGTGTTTCCAGTAGATTGATGAGTTCAGCCGCAGGTAAAACTTCAAATAAACCGTCTGTTGCCAGCAGAAACAAATCCCCCTGTTGCAAAGGCAGGCTTTGATAATCCGGCTCAAGCACAGCGCCGGCGCCCAGTGCCTGACTTAAAAAACTGCTGCTGCCGCGCCAGACACGATGGTCCCGGGTCAGTTGTTCCAGTTGCTGATTGCGCAGCAGATAAATACGGCTGTCGCCGACATGCAGCAAATGGGCATGGCGTTGTTTTAAGATTAAGGCACTAAAAGTACAGACATAACCCTTGTCTGGATCGGATGCAAAAGGGCCATTCCGGCTTTGGGCATACAACCAGTTATGGCTGGCTTTGAGTACCTGCATGGCGGCATGAGGTACTGACCAGGCATCGCTGGTGCAGTAATAATCATCCAGAAAACTTTTCACTGCGGTTTCACTGGCAATCTGGCTGACAGTGCTGGTGCTGATGCCATCGGCTACCGCCAGCACTATGCCTTTACTACTGAGTTCCGGTTCTTTGGGAACATAAGCGCCAAAGCAATCCTGATTTAACGCTTTACGGCCAGCAGTGGAATGCTGGCCTATGGAGACTTGCAACGAGGCTCCTGGCAACATCATCAGGCTTTGGCCAGAGTAGCGACAGGGCTTTCAGCTGTTTTAGCCGTCAGGGTACGTTTGGGGGCAGTTTTATAGTGGGTGCTGTACAAGGTTAAACCGGTAAAAGCTAAACCACCGACCAGGTTACCCAAAACCGTTGGGATTTCGTTCCAGATCAGATAATCCATTACAGAAAAATCACCGCCCATCATCATGGCAAAAGGAAACAGAAACATATTGACCACAGAATGCTCAAAACCCATAAAAAAGAACAACATAATAGGCATCCACATTGCTATCACTTTGCCGCTGACATGGGTAGAAATCATAGCGCCCACCACACCCATAGACACCATCCAGTTACACAACATGCCACGCAGGAATATGGTCATCCAGCCTGTGACACCATGTTCGGCATAACCTAAAGTTCGTGCTTCACCCACACCAGCCAGTTTTTGCCCCACTGCGTCGGGTTCCAGATGGAAACCCATAGTCAGCACAAAAGCCATCATGGCGGCTACAGTTAAAGCTCCAAGGAAATTACCTGTGAATACCAACCCCCAGTTACGCAGTATACCCTGCACTGTCACACCAGGACGGCGGTCCAGCAAGGCCAGCGGTGTTAATACAAAAACGCCTGTCAGTAAGTCGAACCCCATCAGATACAACATAATAAAACCGACGGGGAACAGCATAGAACCTACTAAAAAGGAACCAGTTTGCACCGCTACTGTCACAGCAAAAACTGCAGCTAAAGCCAGAATAGCGCCCGCCATATAAGAGCGGATCAATGTATCCCGTGTAGACATAAATATTTTGGATTCGCCGGCATCGACCATTTTGGTCACAAACTCGGCTGGAACTAAATAAGCCATAGGTTCACCTCTTCCTGTTGTTGCTATTAGTTTGTTCAGGTGCTGTTTTTTTAAAAACAAAAAAGGCGTCCGGATCATTCTGTTGCCAGAAGATCACGGGACGCCTTTGTCCTGAATATCATTTTTGTATGCAGGGAGGTGTTTCCCACCTCCGCCTTTTTAACAGAGCAACTTTAATGCCAGCTGATGCTTTTATATCAATACATTGATTTTGTTTAGTTTTCGTAAAACTGATTTTGGAGGACTGTCAGTGCAAGGTGCCATTGTTGTGCGTTTTCTGCACCGTTACAGGGCATTGCTGCTTTGTGCTTCACGGCGAAAATACCGATTTTTTCTGACAATCCAGCATTAACGCGCTCTGGCAGCCGTTGCTGAACGCGTGGAATAACCATTGCTAGAGTTTAGCAATGTAAAGCTCTGTGAGTGATCCATGAATCATCCAACGGCACTCTTTCTGCTGGCCGCTAAACAAGCCGAAATAAAAGCGCTGCAGCAGCTTTCAACCAGCTGTTTACTGGTCACCAGCATCAGCGAGCTGGTGCATCAACTGCAGCGTGAGCGCGGTATTAGCAATATTTTTCTGGCCTCAGGTTGTGAGCTATTTGCAAAACAGCGCCAACAGCAGTTGCTGCAAAGTGTTCAGGCCGAGCAGCAACTGCGCACCGCATTAAACAAACAATACCTGCAAGGGGCTGAACCTTGTCATAGCAGTCGTTTACTCAGTGGTATCTCTCTAGCTTTGCAGGGCGTTGATCATTTGGCTGGACTGCGTGAGCAAGTGCAACTGCAAAAAATAACGCCGTTGCAGGCCACTGAAGCTTATAGTCGCTTAATTGCCGCCTGGCTTGCCGTGGTCCTGGAGTCGGCCGATTTAGCTTGTGACGCTGGCATTACCCGTTTTTTGGTCGCCTTATTTAACTTACTGCAAACCAAAGAATATGCCGGACAAGAAAGAGCCTGGGGTGCTATGGGCTTAGCTTCGGGTCAGTTGACCACAGAGCTGGCCGAGCGTTTATTATTACTGCAACAGGCGCAGCAACACAGCGCTGCTGTTTTTCTGGAATTTGCTACAGCGGAGCAGCAACATCAGTGGCATTTGCTTGAAGACGCGACAGCAGCAAAACAACTACGCCAACTGCGCACTATGATGCAGCAACTGGCAGGCACTGCGGCTCCAGTGCCTGCGGTCAGTGATTTGTGGTACCAGTTTGCCACTGAACGCATGGATGCTATGCATCTGTTACAGGCTGGCTTAACCTCAGAGTTACAGCAACTGACATCAGCCACAGTAGCAGCTGCGCAGCAGCAGTTACAGCAGCATCAGCACAAGTTGACTGAATTAACAGAACTGCCCGCCAGTGCAGGTTTAACCTTACTGATTGACCCCAGTATGCCGGGTTTATATGGTGCTTCTGTGCTGCCATCAAGCCAGGCTGAGCAAAATTTGCAGGCGCCCAGCCGGTCCTTTTATCAGCTATTGTCTGAACAGGCTCAGCATATTCGCCAAATGCACACCGAATTGACGGATGCTCGCCGGGCTATCGACGAACAAAAGCTGATAGACAGAGCTAAGTTATTATTGATGCAGTACAAAAAACTGACCGAAGAGCAAGCCTATCGCCAATTACAGCAAAGCGCGATGAAACAACAGTGCCGTATTGCCGATGTGGCCGATGCTGTGGTGAAGGCTCTAAAGCCAGTGAAAACTTAGCTGAAGCATTGGCATCTTCAGACTGTGATCTTTTCTGGTTTTAATCTGCTTGGTGTTTAGAGCTATACTCTGCGCAAAAAATACAGAGCAGTGTGGATATGAGCGCAGAATTAACAATAGAAGACCTTGTCACAGGTCAGGGCAAAGCGGCTGAACGTGGCGCTTTGATCACTGCCCATTATCGTGGCTGGCTGGAAGATGGTACAGAGTTTGATTCGTCCTATAAAAGAGACGAAGCTTTTCAGTGTATTTTAAGCAACAACAGAGTGATCCAGGGCTGGATTTTAGGTTTAA
This sequence comes from Rheinheimera sp. 1928-s, assembly GCF_029269265.1. Taxonomy (GTDB): domain Bacteria; phylum Pseudomonadota; class Gammaproteobacteria; order Enterobacterales; family Alteromonadaceae; genus Pararheinheimera. Next base: position 114,256 of record NZ_JARIXP010000003.1, on the reverse strand, counting down.
AAGGCATGCAGGTGGGTGGCAAACGTAAATTATGGGTGCCTGCCCATTTAGCGTATGGCGAACGCCAGATTGGCACTATGATCCCACCACACTCAAATCTGATTTTTGAAATTGAATTGCTGGAAGTGCTGACGCGGGACTAATGATTTCGTTGTGAAACACAGCTGTTTTGTTATCAGTAGGTTATAGACTTGAAACCACTTACATTAGCTCGTCGTATAGCTCCGCTGTTTATCTTAATCTAGTTGATAACGATTCGTATTAGTGTATTATTCGCCCAACTTTATTGGGGGTGATCATGGCGTTACAACAGAAATTCAGAAAGTTGCCAGTGGTATTGGCAGTGCAATTGGCTTGTATGGTAACTGTGGTGCATGCCGCAGATGAAAAAGCCGAAAAAGACATTGAAAAAATAACAGTCAAGGGCCACTACACGGTCAATGAAAATATTGATACGGCTACAGGTTTAGGTTTGTCTTTGTTTGAAACCCCTCAGTCCGTCAGCGTGATTACCTCACAACGTATTATCGACCAGGGGTTCAGCGGTATTAATGAAGTGATTAGCCAGACTGTTGGTGTGTCAGCAAAGCAGCTTGATACTACTCGCAATACATTCAGTGCCCGTGGTTTTGATATAGATAAATATCAAATTGATGGCGTGCCTTTAGCCTGGAGTTTGGCTGGCGACTCAGGTGAAACTATTACTGACGTGTCGATTTATGAGCGTATTGAAGTGGTGCGTGGCGCTACGGGTTTACTGACTGGTGCTGGTGATCCTTCCGCTTCTATTAACTTAGTACGCAAACATGCTGATTCAGCTGAGCTGACAGGCTATGTCAATGCAGGCATTGGCCGTTGGAATAACAGATTTATTACGGCGGATCTTTCTACGGGCTTAGATGCAGAAGGCGATTTACGCGTACGTTTTGTTGCAAAGAAGGAAGTTGGCGATAGCTTTATGGACATTCCTGAAGACGATAAAACTGTTCTTTATGGCGTAGTCGATGCTGATTTAACAGACAATACTTCTGTCAGTTTTGGTAGCAGTTATCAGGATAATGACCCTAAAGGTTCAACCTGGGGTGGTTTAGCTGCGTGGTTTAGTGATGGCACTGCAACCAACTGGGACAGAAATATCACTTCTGCTGCCGATTGGACGTATTGGGCATCCACCAACGAAAATACCTTCGTTAATCTGGTGCATAACTTTGCGAATGGTTGGCAGGCGAAAGTGAGTTTCAACAGCACTAAAAATACTGCGGACACACAATTACTTTACTTGGTTGGCTCACCAGACAAAGAAACTGGTTTAGGTTTGTCGCCATGGCCTTACAAAAGCTCAGGCACCAGTGAACAAGACAGCCTGGATCTGCAGTTAAAAGGTGATTACCAGCTTTTAGGTCAGAGCCATGAGTTCGTTGTAGGAGTATTAAACAGTAAGCAGGAAGCTGAAACTGTTACTTTTGGAGTGCTTTCGGCTGATACTTCAGTAGGTAATTTCTATCAGTGGAATGGCAAAAGTTACTCTGAACCTGTCTGGTCAACGACCAGTGCAGTAGCCGTCGATTTAGAGACAGAGCAGGATGGTTACTATGCAGCAACCCGTTTTTCTCTGACTGACGATTTAAAACTGATTGCTGGTGGTCGTTTATCGAAGTGGGAACGTACAGGGGTTAACTACGGTGTGCCAGAGAACTTCGGTGATGACAGCGTATTTGTTCCTTACGCTGGTTTAATGTACCAACTGAGTGCAAACCACAATGCCTATATCAGTCAGACCGAGATCTTTAAACCGCAAAATGCCCGTGTAGCTTCAGGTGCTTTTATTGATCCGCTGGAAGGCACAAACACTGAATTGGGTTTAAAAAGCTCCTTCCTTGATGGCGCAGTACAAACTGCGGTAGCTGTATTTAAAGTGGATCAAGACAATCTGGCTCAGCCAATTGGCACTTTCCCGCAAGTGGATGGTCGACCTCTGGAAACTATGTACCGAGCTGCTCAAGGTGTGGAAAGTAAAGGCTTTGAAGTGGAGTTGATAGGCCGGTTAACAGATAGCTGGAATATCTCAGCTGGTTATTCTCAGTTTAAAGCTGAAGATGCTGCTGGTGTTGAAGTGAACACTGATCATCCTCGTAAAAAGCTGAACCTGTTTACGACTTATGACTTTGTGAATGAGTTAGAAGGTTTAGTGATTGGTGGTGGTATCAGCTGGGAAGATGAGCAATACAGTGGTACAGCACCAAAGATACTGCGACAGGACTCTTATAGCCTGGTCAGTTTGATGGCGCGTTATGATGTGACAGAGCAGTTTTCTGTGCAGTTTAACGTCGACAACCTGTTTGACGAAACTTACTACAGCCAGATTGGTTTCTTTGATCAATACGGCTACGGCACACCACGTAACTTCACTTTAGGCGCAACTTACTCTTTCTAAGCAGGGTCAGAGCCTTGGCTCTGATCTGATACCTGAATAAGCTAAAGATGAGAGGGTCAGAGTTAAAACTCTGACCCTTTACTTATCAAGCTAAAGCGTAATCCACGCCTGCACAAATCACCGCAACCTGAGCAGCATTGCATTGCTGTGGGCTGGCTTTTGGGCTATCCGGATAGACTTCAGTGGTGGTGACAAATTTGGCATCTGTCATACCGCCACAAAGTCCCAGTGAACGTTTTGGGTAATTCACTACGCCAAATTGGGATAGTTTTTCGCCAATCAGGCAGCCATTTTCATCGGCTTCAGCGATATGAGTAACTTTCTGCACTGCTTCGATAATAGCGCGCTGAAAACCAGCTTCTGGTTTAGCCGTATCTCCCACCAGATAAAATCCGTCTGGAATATTCCAGTTGGTGTTCACAGTGCCATCTCGGGCCGCTTTGGCCGGACGAAATTCGCTGTTGTCTGAGTCGGTAGTTTCATGCAGGTCGATATGCACTAACACTTCGCCTGAGTGCTGACGTACAAAAGCCATAGCTTTTGTTGCTTCATCAGACTGACTTTCAGCGCCAAAGGAACGGTTAGGGTCTACTGCTTTTGGATTCCAGCGATTGATGGTTTCATAACCCCATGGACTGATACAAGGCAAAACCAGCAGGTTCACCTTGTCGCTGTAACGGCTGAACTCTTCTTTAACAAACTTAAGCGCGCCTTGTACCCCACTGGTTTCATACCCATGCACACCGCCAGTGATCAGCACTATCGGATTACCTTCTTGCCAGTTTTTGCTGCGCACAGCAAACAGCTCATACAAAGGTAAATCAAAACTGCGGTAATCCAGCTTGCCGTAGCTAACCAGTTCAGCTGTATCAGGTAAATGCTGAAGGAGCGGTTTCACTACTTCGTCTTCGTAGCTGCGTTTAATTTGTTGCTCGCTCAGCCACTGTTGTTTTTCAGTGTCGCCCCAAGGCGTGCCTACAGTGCCAATGTGATAAATAAAGTCTTTAGTTGGGGTGGTCATACCGCACCTTTTTTGTTTTATATGAATGTGTTGTTATTCAGTGGTCATTTCATCAGCAATTTGCAGCAGACTTGCGGCTAAAGTTGCAGGGTCCTGCGCACCTGATATCAGATAGCGCTGGTTGATCACAAAAGCCGGCACCGAACTGATACCCGCTTGTTGATACTGGGCTTCTTCAGCACGTACTTCGTCAACAAACTGCTCTGATTGCAGCACTTTTAATGCTTCATCCGCATTAAGTCCGGCTTTTTCTGCGCATTTTTGCAGAACTTCGGTTGTGGACACATCCTCTGCAAAACCAAAATAAGCTTCAAATAAGGCTTGTTTCATCGCTGTTTGTTTGTCAAAGCCAGCTGCCCATTTCACCAGACGATGCGCATCAAAGGTATTGCAGGTAAAACGTTGCTGCATTTTATCGAAGTTAAGCCCTAAATCAGCAGCAACCTGCATCATGGACTGCTGTGACGCACGCATTTCGTCTTCGCTACGACCATATTTTTTACTTAACGCCGGTAATATAGGCTCGGGAACCAGTTTTGGATCCGGGTTCAGTTCAAAAGCCCGCCATTGAATATTGACGCTGACTTTATCTTTGATGCTATCCATGGCTTGTTCCAGTCGCGCATAACCTATGGCGCACCAGGGGCAGGCAATATCGGAGACTAAATCTATATGCAGGTTTTTCATTACAGATCCTGAATCAGGGAAGAGATTCAAGCGATCTGGTTACGTGGCTGATAAATATCAAGAGCAGTACAGGCATTTGTCGACGAGAAAGTGCTGGCTTGAGTTGTACGTACCAGTCGGGATGCTCATCCCAACTGGTATCAACATGGTGTCAGCTTTTAATGTGCAGAATTCAGCTGATTAAAAGCGGTAATTGATGCCTGCGCTGATGCTTTCTACATCCAGGTTATCTTCATCATCACCTATTTCTGGTAAGACAGCGTATTCCAGGTTAAGGCTAAGGTTCGTCGTAATACGCAACTCTGCGCCTGCGCCATAAATTAGACCATCTTCGCTGTGGCTGTCGTCCAGTATGCCGTCTTCATCATTGATATTGATGTCGTACTTGGTTTTATTAAAACCAGCGATGCCGTACACAGATAAGGTTTCCAACAAAGGCCAGGACGCTTTTCCGAGCACTGAATAGCTGTTATCTATACCTATTTTGACTCGGGTTAATGCTCCGGAATACTCTTCATCCTGCACCCCCACACCTAAACGGCCTTCTATGGCAAAGATGTCATTAAACTTATAACCAGCCACCCCTGATACCAAACCAAAATCCCAGTTGGCATCATCAACACTTTGCTGGCTGTACTGAGCACCAAAATAGAGAGGTTGTTCAGCCTGAGCTGAAAATACTGCTGCTGAACAGCCTAAACCCATCAATGCGACTGCAATTTTTTTTAACATATTTTTCCTTAAATAGTCTGAGAATGCTGCCAGGCCTGGAGGCATGGCCGGTGTCCTTGAATGGACTGAAGGTAAAATATGTTAATTATTGTGAATGTGAGATTAACGAAAATATGCTTTAGCAGCTCTGATCACCGTCAATCAGGCTAACACTGGCATTATCCAAATTAATTTTGACTATCCCGGCAGGGCGGATAGGTAGATAAAAATCACGTTGTAGTAAATAGGGTGATTTTTTAAAGCAGCGCCATTGCACAGAGCTGACTGAGTGCAGTAGTTGCTCCAGTTGCGGTCTGGTATAGAAAGCGCTAAGACCAAAGCTTTTCAGCACAGAACCATCCGCTTTGTAAATCACCACCACTTCGCCATGTCCTGAGTTATACCAATTATCCAGAGTGATCAATTCCCCTTGATTGCTGACAAAAATAAATAACGGAGAGACTTTATTTTGCAATGACAGTTGCTGATAAGGCTGATAGTGACCCTGATGATCCCAGCGAAAAAAACTGGCTTTGGCAAAATGAGGCTGATTACTGGCATCTCTGTTGGGTAAAACTCCTGGTTCAACCCTCACCAGTATTGACGCATCCGCACTTAAAGCAGCCATAGGCTCAGGGGGCTGCCAGCTGTCGGCATCTAAGATAAAACTGAAGAGTAAAAGCAGCGGCGCTATAAATTTCATTCTGACGATTCCGGCTTTAGTGATGCGCTTTATCATAAAGCAGATCTGGCTAAAATAAATCAGTGCCAGCAATTTACTCCGATAGATTTTGGCTCTACACTTTGCGCGTTTTTTACACAGGAGGCCTTATGGCAAAAAAACCAACGGCTGAGCATGGCCGCGGCGAGATCCGGGATAATGCACTCAAAGCTTTAGTGACCAGTAAATTATTTCAGATGCAGGTGGTGAAAGCGAAAAAAGGCAAAGGCTCCTACAGCCGCCAGAAGTTTAAACAAGGGCAGAAGTGTGATCACTCTGCCCTTTTTGTTTCTGTCGCTCACTAAATTTATTCACTTCGCTTGTTATTATTCAGCTCAGGTTCAAGACTTCAGGTTCATTCTGCCCTCGCTTGTAATCAATGACTTACTTGTCACCATCCAATTTTCAACCCACTAATGCATTAAGGGAATTTTATGTTTGAAGCCGAATTCAGCAAGTTAGAGCAGTTAATTCAGAAATTAATTTCTGAAAATCAGCAGCTCATTGCACAAGTACAGCAATTCGATCAGAAAGAGCAGCAGTTGCAGCAGGAACTGAAAAAAAGCACAGATCAACTGGAAACCTTGCAGTTGCATGCCATGGAGTCTGACGACCAGAAACAAAGGGCACAGCAGAAGCTACAACAACTGACTCAGTTGTTTGAACAACAATTGTCAGCCTGACCATGTTAAAGCAGCCCTTAGTGGTCGAACAGAAAGTAGTGATAGCCGGGCGTGAGTACTGGCTGCGCTGCACTGTAAAAGAACAGGCCGAGCTGCAGGAAGCGGCACGGCTGCTAAACACTAAAATTGCTCAGGTAAGACAAGGTGCAGGGCATTTGTCGATGGAGCAAAGCATAGTGCTGGCGGCTTTAAGTTTAGGCCAGCAACTGGTGACTCAGCAAAGCCCGCAATTAGATCAATGCCAGCAAAGGTTGGCTAAGTTAGTGGCGTTAATTGAAGCCAAAAACTAAACAGTTTATTTTTTGAACTGGTTAAGTTTTGGTTCATCCGGATAAGCCACACTGAATGTATAAAGTAAGCCAGTGCAGTAACAGGGGTTACAGGATTTTTCCGATGGAAGGAGCAAACATATGACGTACTTTAAGCTAGTGATCACTGCAGCCGCCGCTGTTTATCTGAGTGCCTGCAGTTCTGTTGCAGACGACCAGCAACATTATGTGCAAGTGCAGAAAGAGAATTCGCAAAAAGTAATGATTGTGGTGCACAGCGATGCAGCTGTACCTGATGCTTTAATACAGGCATTTAACCGCGAAGTTCCGGCCGTAGCGGCGGAACAGGGCTTTCAGATTGTGGATGCTCAAGCGCGTCAGTTGACTGAAGTACCAGCCCTGACAGATGTGGATATGGTGCTTTATGTCGATATCCAGCGTTGGTCTGAGCAGAGTGCTAAATTGCTGGCTTCAGAGGCTACGGTAGAGCTGGAGTACAAACTGGTGTCTGCTACTTCTGATCAAACACTTTGGCATCATAAAGAAAAACAGACGGATACCCGTTTTGCCATGGCTGAAAAGTTCTTACCTGAAGCTTTGTACCAGGCTTTTTTTGAAGCTTCGAGCGCCTATGAACAGCAAGCCAGTTCTGTGACGAAAGAAGCTTTCTCTGATTTCCCTGAAGCTCTGGCTGCTCAGCGTTAAACTAAGAACAAGGTCAGAGTCACCGACTCTGACCTGACTTACCTACTTACAAGGCTGGCTCTTGCTGTTGCTGTCACAAATATGGATTTTATTGGTGTAATCCAGCCACAAATCCCATTCGGTTTGCAAAGGTAAACTGCGCCATACCTTGTTAAATACATAGAGCGACTCTTTGCCCGCTATGGATTTGTGCAAAATTTTGGAATAAGCGCCGCTTTTGCTTTTGCACTCAGACACCCACACCAAGGTCGGATAACCATTCACCGGCTCTTCGCTCAAAATCTGACTATCAAACAACTCGTCGCAATTACGCTGGCCTTGCTGATCATCAATGGTTTTAGTTTTCATCAGGTCGCTGTTGGGCTGTTGTTCAAACACAAAACTTTGCACATAGTTTTCTGAATCAACGGATTGCCAGCGCATCTCTGTGACATTCTCTATATCTTTAGGATTGCTTTGGCTGACTGTCCATTCACCTTCAGGCAAAGGCATAGGTTGCTGTAACCGCTCGGTGTAACGCGGTATGGCACAAGCGGCCAGTAACATGCTGCTGATCAAAACAAAGCTGAAGTTGGTTTTCATAGGACTCAAATTATTTATCATCAATGGGAGCAGAGCTTTTATCTGCTCCCTGTTGTTTCGGATGCTACAGGTATTTTTGTAAAAAGGCTAAATAAGCCTCTTGTGCCTTAATACGGTTTTCCTTTTTCAAAAAACCATGGCCTTCATCCGGAAATAATACATATTCGACCGGTACATTCTGAGCTCGAATTGCTGCTACCATTTCATCGCTCTCAACCTGCAGTACCCGAGGATCATTAGCCCCTTGCACCACCAATACCGGCTTTTTCACTTTGTCGCCATGGAATACAGGGGAGATACGACGCAAACGTTCACCGTCTACTGCCGGGTCGCCCAGCTCCGCATACAACGACTCACGGAAAGACTCCCACCAAGGTGGAATACTCTCTAAAGTGCGAACCCAGTTGGTCACGCCAAAGATATTAATGCCGACTTTAAACTCATCAGTAAAAGCCATAGCCGCCATTGTCAGATAACCACCGTAGCTGCCCCCCATCACGCCAATGCGGTCTGCGGCCACCCAATCCAGCGATTGCAGGTATTTTTTACCGTACACTATGTCCTGTAAATCGTCTTCGCCGTGTCTTAAATCATCCAGGTGGAAAAAGGTTTTGCCATAACCGCTGGAACCTCTGTTATTGACCGATAACACGGCATAACCCTGATTAACCAGATGCTGAATAACGGGGCTGTAGCCTGTGCGTGACTGACCACCTGGACCACCATGGATCCAAATCAGTGCAGGAACTTTAGTACTGTTGCTGGCTTGTTTCGGTTTATACAGCAGGGCAGGTATAGCTAAGTCGTCAAAGCTTGGGTAACGCACTACTTCACTGTTCACCAGTACGCTTTCATCTATGGCTTTATCCAGTGCCTGAGTTAAACGTTCTGCTGTGGGTTCTGACAGTTTCCAGACAAATAAATTAGAAGGGCTGTTGTCGGCGTTGACATAAAAACTCAGGTACTGGCTGTCATCCGAAAAGGTGACACCCCGTAAATCACCTGCAGGTAATTCAGGTAACTGCAGTGCTTTGCCTGTGCTTTGGTCTGTGATGCTGATTTTGGTCGATGCATCAGCGTTGACCGCTTCCACTTTGTATTTATTATCTTTGCTAAAGCCAATGTACATAATGTCCCAGTCGGCTTTGCTGTAAGGTTTTACTGCTTTTTCAGCGATGTTGTAGGCAAAGGCTTCGCTGAACTCAGATTTTTCATCACTGCCAAAAATCAGCTGATTATTATCACGGCTAAAACCATAGATGCCATGCGATACATTGCCTTGATGCGGCGTGATATGTAGTGGTGTTTTGTCTGCGCTTTGCAAATCAACCAAATACAGGTTGTTGTCAGCATTAGTGCGCTCTTTCGATAAGGCGATATAACGGCCGTTATCACTTAAAGCGCCTATGTCATAACCTTCATTGTTCTGATACACCAAAGTGCGTTGATAGTCGGTGCTGTTGTAGCTATACAGGTCAAAAAACTTCGGGTCCCGTTCGTTACTCATTACCCAGAATTGGTTGTCATCTGTCCAGCCAATAAACTCAGCTTTGTGTTTATCGCCAGGTGTTAAATCTTTGACTGAGCCATCCAGTTCACGCACATATAAGTGATGCAGCTCGTTACCGCCCTGATCGGCACGATAGAGGACACGGTCATCCAACGGAAACCAGCCTACAGGTAAAATAGATTCGGTGGTGGAACTGGTCAGGGGCGTCCAGGTTTTGCCATCCAGACTGACTTTATACAGGTTAAATACACCAGTCTCATCAGACGCCACTAACAGCGCATCGGCTTTGTGGTTAATATCATTGCCCAAGTAAGACTTGGTGGCATAAAACTGAGTTGGGCTGTAGCCAGGAATAGCTTTGGCCTCAACCTTAGTTTCTGCCACTGCGGTGTCGGTTTTTGGCGTTTTATCACAGCCACTGAGCAGCAGAACACTGACCAATGCCGCCAGATAAAGTGGGTTTTTTTTCATACAAAATCCTTGTTTTAAGTTATGTTTCAGCTGTTTTCCTAACACTACTTAAAGTCAGGATTGGAGGAAAAGGAGCCTGCGTTTTGTGATAACGCAGGCCACTTATGCTTCTTCACTGTATTTAAAGATTAACATCAGCGCTAATTGAAAGTGATGAATAATCGGACCAGTCTCCGCCAAACACTTCGTCATCCGCGGCTCTGCTTCTTTTTACCAGATTTCTCAGAGCACTCTGGTAATTCGTTTCGCTGGCATATTTTGATAAAGACAGTTGAATATACAGATCTGAAACCATCTCTAATTTTTCTTCCATGTTGTAGTCTGCCGGCAAAATATTTTCCGGGTATTTGCCTTGCATTGGCCCGAAAAAGGCTTCGCTGTATTCAGAACCATCCATCATGCTAACTTCAGCACGAATTGAGAACATTGCATACTGATTTGCATTAGGAATTGAATAGTTGTTTGAATCGGACGTAATAAAGTTGTCAAAAGCCAAGGCCATACCTTCAAGTGGAGTGACATCTGGCTGGTCAAGAGAGGTGGTACTTGGGTTTGTAAGATTTACTGCTTTTCTGCGACTGACAAAGATATTTACCGACTGTCCATCTTCTGTGATCCGCTGAAAGTTGGTGCCACTCAGGTGAGCCCGTATCAGATTATCCAAGCCTGCAAGCACCGGGAATTCAGTGCTGCCTTGATCGATAGGGGTGCTGAGCATAGTGCCATCGATTTCATGTATCACTCTGACATTATTGAAATTTATGTCAACATTGGCCGGATAAAGTGTAGCGAATTGGTCCAACTGTACTTCCAGATCTGTATTGATGTTGTAATTAGTCAAACGACCAGCTGCTAATTCAGTGCTCGCCGAGTTTAAAACTGTCAAAGCAGGCCAGGCTCCTCCTGTGGTCCGGCAAATTTGGGCATTCCTAAAAACACCGCCATAGGAGGAAAGTTGTCGAAATGCGACCGGGCTAGTAGCTCCAGCCAACGTCATACGCTCAATACTAAATCCCTGCGCTGAGCTCACCCGAACATCCTTGGTTTGACATTCACAGCCTTGGGTTGAGGAGCCTAAAGCAGTAAATTTTCCGAGGTCACCTACAGGGTGCTGAGCTCTGGATTCTGCATAAATCTGTGTCCCAGAGGTCGTTTCTGTTCGGGTAATAAAGGCTATATTGACTGACTGAGTGGCAGGAATTACCGCTGTTATTTTGCCTTGAGTATCAGGGATGTGCCGGCTCTTTATCGCCCAATTCGAATCGTAGACAACAAGTTCAGCATTGGTGGCAGGGATCTCTGTCCGGCAAAGGCTTTGCTGTACTATGTCAGCCGTCAGAGTGACTGTGTTATTACCTCCACCTGTACCCCCGCCATCACCTCCGCCATCACTTCCGCTGCCACCGCAGGCGGTGAACAGTATGGTGCTGCTGAGTAATGTCATTAACTTTAGTTTGTTCATTATGAGTCCTTTCTTGTGTGATAAAGCGGCAGTTTCCGGGAGTTTAGCCAGGTTAAGATACTAATTAATAAAAGCTTTGTATTATTCAGCCCAACGTTGTTTGATTTCAAGGATTTGTTGCAAATTTTCATCAAGCAAATCAACCAGTTTGGGTTCAAAATGCAGGCCTTTTTGCTGGCGGATATGCTGCAGTGTGTCTTCAATACTCCAGGCCTGTTTGTATGGCCGGGCGCTGGTTAAGGCATCAAATACATCGGACAAGGCGACAATACGGGCTTCAACCGGTATTTGCTCAGCACTCAGGCCAAAAGGGTAGCCTGTGCCGTCCCATTTCTCGTGGTGATACAAAGCCACGGCTTTGGCCATTTTTAATAAGTCAGATTCACAATCGCCGATAATCTCTGCACCTATCAGCGGATGTTTTTGCATCTCTGTGTATTCTTCACCCGTCAGTTTGCCGGGTTTGAGTAAGATATTGTCGGCAATGCCAATTTTACCTATGTCGTGCATAGGGGCTGCATGTAGCAAGTCTTCGGCTTTTTGTTCGCTAAAACCATAAGCTAACGCCAATACCTGAGCGTAGTGACTCATACGCATCACATGTAAGCCGGTTTCATTGTCTTTGTATTCTGCAGCCCGGCCTAAACGCTGGATCACTTGCAGCCGGGTTTGTTTCAGCTCTTGCGCCTGCACTAAGGACAAATGGGTTTTCACTCTGGCCCGCACCACAGCAGGGCTGATAGGCTTGGTGATGTAATCCACTGCTCCTACTTCAAAACCTTTGGTTTCATCCATTTCATCTTTTAGCGCTGTGACAAAAATAACCGGAATAGCGCTGGTTGCCGGATTGGCTTTTAAGCGGGCGCAGACATCAAAGCCGGTTAAGCCTGGCATCATCACATCCAGCAGTATTAAGTCGGGTTGTTCTGTTTGCAGCAGCTGCAAGGCTTCTTCACCACTTTTGGCAAAAAACAGGCGGTACTGCTCCTGCAATACAGTACGTAATACTCTTAAATTAGTGGGTTCATCATCCACCAGTAACAGGCTTTGTTTGTCTGTCATCAGAGCTCTCCTTCCGCCAGCTTCTGCGTTAACTGTTCCAGTAGTTGCAGCGCCAGGTTAAAGTCAAAATCGTTGACGGCATCCAGCAACATCAGTAGCGCAGGCTGATGCTCGCCGCTGTACTGAGCCAATTGCTCTATGCTTTGGTCGTCCAATTCATGCCGTAATAAAGACTGTTTTAAGCTGTCGAGCATGGTTTTAAGTTGCTGATTATCCAGTTGTGTTGACTGTGCTTTCTGAGCCACAGGCTGCTCTGTCAGCAGTTTTTGATATTCAGCTTCATATTTAGGCCAGCAGCCCAAAATTTTCTGCACTAATTCCATGGCTCTTTGTTGCTGCTGCTGTCGGCTTGCCTGTTCCAGCTCGGCGCAGGCTTTACTCAGAGGATCCAGCCCAAGATTCGCGCTAACACCTTTAATCGCATGCGCCTGTTGCTGCACTAACTGATAGTTTTCGGCTTGTAATTCTGCGATGGCCCGCTGTAACTGAGGCAGTTGTTGCTGTAAAAATTGCTGCAATTGAGGCAAATAAGTGGGCAGATTGCCCCAGAGCTGCAGTGCTTTTGGCAAGTTCAGTAATTGATCGGATGCCGGAGTTGGCGCAAGCTGGGATAAAGGCTCCCGCACTTCAATCTGCAGCACCTGGGCTATTTCAAAACATAAAGCTGCAAAATCTATAGGTTTACTGGAAAAACCCTGCATGCCCGCTTCTTTGGCAGCTGTTTTATCTTCGTCCAGCACACTGGCAGTTAATGCGATGATCGGCAGGGTGGTGTTGTGATGGTTTTGCTCCCATAAGCGAATTTGCTGGCAGGCTTTCAGGCCATCCAGGTTGGGCATCTGAATATCCATCAGCACCAAATCAAAGGGCTGTTGCTGCACAGCTTTTACTGCTTCGATGCCATCTGTCACCGCCGTTACCTGATGTCCGGCACGTTGTAATAGGAGTTTCAACAGTTCAAGATTTTGTGGGATGTCGTCTGCTATCAGTACTTTTAAAGCTGGCAGCGCAGGCACATAACCTTGCTGAGCAGCAACAATGGCTTTACCTGCTTTGAGCGGTAAACTGAATTCAAAACAACTGCCCACACCTTCAGTACTTTGGACGCTGATTTCGCCGCCCATCAATTCGACTAACTGTTTGCTGATGGTGGTGCCAAGGCCTGTGCCGCCAAAACGGCGGCTCATTGATGCATCGGCTTGAGTAAAAGCATCAAAAATCAAGGCTAAGCGATCGCTTGCTATACCAATGCCGGTGTCCTGAATACTGAACTTCAGTTGTTGGTCTGCTGTTGGAGTCACCCGAACCAGCACAGAACCTTTGTCAGTAAATTTAATGGCATTGCCGATCAGATTAGTTAGTACCTGACGTAATCGGTCCGGCGCGCCGTAATAAAACTCGCCGAGTTTTGGATCCAGTTCCAGCTTCAGTTCCAGTTGTTTTTTACGCGCCTGGATCCATAAGGTAGACACCACGGCATCCAATACAGCAGGTAAAGAAAAGTCACTGCACTCCAGTTCCAGTTTGCCTTTTTCCAGCTTGGCGCTGTCGAGAATATCGTTCAGTAAATGCAATAACGAATGAGCCGAACCATGGATAGTCGCCAGATGTTTTTTCTGTTCCGCGGACAAGTCCGAACTTAACAGCAAATCGCTGAAGCCGATAATGGCGTTCATGGGTGTACGAATTTCATGGCTCATATTGGCAAGGAAAGCGCTACGGCTTTCGGCGGCCTGTTCAGCTTTATTTTTGGCTTCCAGCAGGTCGACTTCCATCTGTTTACGTTGGCTGATATCCATAATAAAACCATCCACCCAGATGATTTCACCTTGCTTGTCCCGCACGGCCTGCCCCATTTCCAGTACCCAGTGTACAGAGCCACTTTTGTGGATAATGCGGTATTCCAGTTGAAAACTTTGCTGGAAAAAATCCAGTTGTTGCAGCAAGTGTTCATCCTGAGGATGAATACCAGACATCCAGCTGCGTTTGGCATCCGGCAACATAAAATCTGCTGCCGGATAGCCGGTAATACTTTCTATGGAATCACTGATAAACACCATATCCCAGTTTTCATTGTACAAACAGCGATACGCTGCACCCGGAATATTGCCAATTAAAGAGCGGAACTTTTCTTCGTTTTCTTTCAGCGCTTGCTCCATCCGCAGGCGCTGGCTGATGTCCGTAATAAAAGCGACAAAAATATCTTCGTCCGGTAATTTGGCATGGCCTATAGCTAATCGTACCGGTATTGGCTGACCATTTTTATGCACTGCTTCAACATCCCGGCCTATACCCATAATTTTTGCTGTGCCAGTGGTCAGGTAGTTCGTCAGATAAGAATCATGTTCAGGGCGAATAGCGGCGGGGGTGAGAATATTGACGTTTTTATGCAGTAACTCGGCTTGAGTCCAGCCAAAAATCTGTTCTGCGGCTTTATTCATACCCTGGATGAGGCCCTTGGCATTAATAGTGACTATGCCATCTACCGCTGTGTCCATCATGGCCAGTAAACGGCTTTCACTGGTTTTGACGACAGCACTGACTTCGCGGTATTTCAGCAGCAAGTTGATAGCCACAACAAAACTGCTGATCACTAAGGTGGTAAAAGTAATACCCATAGCGAGCACCAGCGGCATTTCGCCAGCCTGATCATCAGGGACAAAACCGGGTGGAGGCACAAAACGGGCTGCCGCCATCCCTGTGTAATGCATGCCACTGATAGCGCCGCCCATCACCAGACTGCTCAACAGCGTTAACCATTGCGGGGCCAGATTAAAACGTTTTAAACCAAAACGGATCCAGAGTGCCACTATGGCAAGCACCACAGCAACCAGAATAGAGAGTAAAAACATCGGCAAGTCGTAACGTAAAGCGACCGACATTTGCATAGCGGCCATGCCACTGTAGTGCATGGTGCCAATACCAGCACCCATCAGTACTCCACCTAATAACAGCTGAGGCAGGCTGATCCGCTTTTTACTGATCAGATCCAAAGCAACCCAGGACGCCGCGACACTGGGTAGCATAGACAACAAGGTTAAACCAAAGTGGTAATTGACTTCTGTGCATAAAGTGAAGGCCAGCATGCCGATAAAATGCATAGACCAGACGCCACCGCCAAGCGCCACACTGCCGCTGCCAAGCATCAATAAACGTAAGGAATTTTTTCGGACACTAATAGCCTGAGCCGTGATTTGCATCGCCATGGCAGAAGCAAATACAGCTATTAAAAACGATAACACCACTAAACTGAGATCGTAACTGCCGGATAACAGCAATGGATCGGCTGGATGTTCAAATAACTGACGTAACCATTCCATTACTTTTACCTCTTACAACTGACTCGTCTTACTTGAAGCTGCAACTGTGTTGCCAGGGGTTTTTGCGCCAATGACATAGTGGGTTATTGTCATTGGCGATTTACTATTGGTTGCCTCCCTGCAACTTCAATTTTATAGAGCAGTATAAATGCAGTTAGTGTTTAGCTGCATAGTCCTCTACCGCACGCCAAACCCGCAATGTATTTCCGGATAAGATTTTTTCAATCTCTTGTTCAGTGTAGCCCCGTTCCAGTAA
Organism: Rheinheimera sp. 1928-s; assembly: GCF_029269265.1. Taxonomy (GTDB): domain Bacteria; phylum Pseudomonadota; class Gammaproteobacteria; order Enterobacterales; family Alteromonadaceae; genus Pararheinheimera. The sequence continues at coordinate 98,362 of NZ_JARIXP010000003.1, read as the reverse complement.
ACCACGGATCAGGTTCGGGTAGGTCGACACATCTTTCAGCTGTTCTGGCAGAGAGTCACCTACACCATCATAGTCAGAACCTATGCCTACGTAGTCTATACCCACCAGCTTTTTCACATAGTCGATATGATCCAACACCTTTTCTAAAGAGGCAAACGGATAAGGGTTGGTTTTGCGATAATTTTGGCTGAATGCATCTTTGTCTGTCTGACCTGAAGCTTTAAAAGCCGCGTCCCGTTGCAGGCCCCACTGATTGGCGGCATTAACGATAAACGCAGAACCAAAGTTGATCTGCAGTACACCGCCATTTTTGGCCAGCGCTTTGAGCATCTTATCGTCCATATTGCGTTCAAAACCCGGCACTAATGCCCGTAACGAGGAGTGGGACGCAATAACAGGAACTTTACTGATCGCGACCGCCTGATAAAAGGCATCATCTGACACATGAGATACATCTACCATCACACCTGTTTCGTTCATCGCCTTGATCAGCTCTTTACCAAAAGGACTTAAACCTTTCCACTGCCGGCGTAAATCGTAGCTGGAGTCGGCTATATGATTACTTTCGGAGTGAGCCAAAGTGATGTATCTGATACCACGGTCATAAAAGTGTTGCAGATTCTCCAGTTTGCCTTCGATAGGAGTGCCATTTTCCATACCCAAAGCCAGGGAAATTTTGCCTTCTTTAAAGTGTTTCGCCAGATCCGCGCTGCTGTAAGCCATGGCAAATTTATCCGGCGCACGGCCCACTAAGGCTTCCATATTGTCAATCAGCTGGTTCGCCAACAAATAACCGCCGCCTTTTTTCTCATAAGAAGACGGAATGTAGATCGACATAAAAGGCGCATTTAAACCACCGGCTTTAGCGCGGGGGTAGTCAAATTCGCCTCTTTTGGTGGCTTTAGTCACATCTTCCCAGTCGTCATGCAAACGGTAAGGCACGTCGATATGAGTGTCGATAATCAACGTGCTTTGGGCGATTTTATTCGCCTGTTGGCTAAAGTCTGCGGCCTGAGTCTGCAGGCCAAAAGCGGCAATTAAACTGATACTAAGTAGAGTAAAGCGCATAGATCCCTCGATAGTTTTAACTGCAATGCAGTCGTTTTTTCCTAATCTATCGCGCTTTACACTTCGGGTATAGAGCAAGCTCTGTTTCTGGTCGCAGTTTTTGCCCTTATGGCAGCAACCAGCCGGATAACCATAAACTGTAAAAGGCTGAGGTGTTCAGTAGTACCGTTAACCAGAATAGCAATTGAAAGCTGACTTTACGGTTTTTGTGCCGAAACCAGTGTTGAGCTACAAAAGCCGCAGGCCAGCCGCCCACTAAACCCAGCAGTAGCAAGCTGCTTTCCTGAGTGCGCCAGGCTTGTTGTTCAGCTGCTTTTTTATCCCGCCAATAGCCAAACAAAGTTACAGCATTGATCAGCACAAAAACATACTTCAGCCAGCCTGGTACTAACAGCTGCCAATCCAAATACAACAGCCATAAGGTCAGCAGCACAAAAAGGCCAATACTGAATTTTAAACTGAAGCGAAAAGCTGAAGGTGTGGGCTGCATGAGCTGATCCTTAGGAGGCGTTGGATTGAAATTCAGAACAAAGACGTTATGAAGCTTGCTTAGTCTAAAGAATACTAGCTGAAATACCGCTGAACCAGAATTGCTTTGTTACTGTTTTTTCTGGAGATCTGCTTTGCTCCAACTAGACTTTATTTCAGCTGCCCCAGAGGAATAATCTATGAACAAAATCATTGGCTGGATCTGTGCTGTATTGCTGCCTTTTAGCTTCGCTTTATCCGCTATCGAAACCAATACTGCTGTAAAGGTGACCCCTGTTTTAAAGACCAGCCAAAGCTGGGACGGTGTTTCATTAAGCTATCCGCAAGGTCAGGCTGAAATTACCGGTGTCAGGATTGAAATAGCTCCGGGTGGAGAAACCGGTTGGCATTTACACCCGGTTCCTTCTTTTGGTGTTGTGCTGCAGGGTCAGTTGGAAATAAGGTTAATAAATGGTAAAAAGAATGTGGTCAAAGCAGGTGATGCTTTAGCTGAAGTAGTCAACACTGCTCACAGCGGTAAAAATATCGGCACTGAACCTGTGTTGTTGCTGATTTTTTATGCCGGAGCTGTAGGGCAGCCGAATTCAACCCCAGTCGCCGAAGGATGATAAATGCGGGTACCTATCAAAACACTGAGCCTTTTCACACTGCTGGCTGTCTTAACTGGTTGTGGCACCATGCAAACGCTGGAACCGGAAAAAGGCAAAGTGGCGATCAGTTTCAACGATAAAAAAAGTTACTGTCAGTCTATTCCACGTATTTACAGTGGGACTGCCCATAACTTTTGCCAGCTTTACGGCGAACCAACCCAAAGTGGCTTTAGCACAGCGATGTATTTTTCATTTTGGGCTTCTGACACTGTGTTGTGTGCTGTCACTGATACCCTGGCTTTACCTTACACTGTCACACGCCAGATCCAGGAGGGCTCACTGAAGGTGGTGCACTAAGACGTTGTTGTTTCTGCTGCAAATAAAGCAGCGGCCCAAGCACGGCAATCAGCAGCAGGGCGTACACCATATGTTCTGCGATAGCCACAGCCAGTATCAGGCACAAAGCGAAACTCAGCAGACACAAGCCTTTATAACGGTCGGGCAGTAGTGTGTAAGCGGCTGCCATGCTAACCAGATAAATCACCACGAAAACGCCGTTGACCCAGCTGATTAAATCTTCCAGTTGTTGGCCGCTGAGCCAGGTCAGTACTAAGACGCCAGCCATGGCTGCGATAATGGCGGTTAAAGCACGTTGTGGCATCTGGTAAGCATTTTTCTGCTGAAAGTAAACAGGAGTAATACCTTGTTCGCTAAAGCTGGCCAAAGAACGCGCCACACTGGCGGTATAAACATTGACTGTGGCTATGCCGCTGCAAAAACCTAAGACGCCAAGCACCAGTTCGCCATAGCCTCCTAACAACTGATTAAAAACGCCAATCATAGCCAGCGGATGGTCAGAACCCATCACCAACACCAGGTAACTACAGGCCAGATAAATAGCACCCACCACCAGACAACCACGGATCAGCGCAGGTAATAAATCTTTGCTGGCGTCTCTGAAATCATGGGCCAGATGCGTCATGGCTTCGATGCCTAAAAAACTCCAGAAGGCGATGGCACAGGCCGCCGCCAATGCACTGCCATTAAAGTCAGCCAAAGTAGGCTGTTGTACGTTTTGCGGTTGCAGCAGGCCAAAGGCCAGTAATAGCAGCAAGACCACCATAACAATCAGCAAGGTTAAACCAAACTGCAAGCGGGCTGAGAGCTGTAAACCCCGGAAATTCAGCAACCACAATAACCCAAGCAAACCCAGTTCAACCGGCAAACGCCATTGTTGGGCTTGCGGTATCAAGGGGGCAATAAATTCAAAAGTAATCATCAAAGCAGCAGATGCGCCCAGTGGCACCACCAGCAAAAACATCAGGCCCAAAATTCGGCCTGTCAGTTCACCAAAAGCTAAAGCGGCAAAGTGGGCAGGCCCTGTGGCATGAGGAAAACGGCTGGCCAGCAAACCAAAAGTAAAAGCCAAAGGCAAAACGGCAACAGTGAGTAACAGCCAGGCTAGCAAAGCCCATGAACCTGCTACTGCGACAGTCATTTGCGGCAGAATAAATACTCCGGTACCCAGTAAGGTGGTGGCCATTAATGCCGCGCCTTGCCAGCGTCCAATTCCTTTGTGTGACATAGTTTTTCTCTTCGGTTAGGGCTGGTGATATTCTACTGAAAGCCCAGGCTGCAAACTGCGGTTTTGTACCGTGAAAATGCAGTTGTATTGATAACAAAAGCGGCAAAATGCCGGAGCGCGTATACAAAAGATGGATAAATTTGATCAACATATTCTGGCCGAACTGAAAAAAGATGCGCGGCAAAGTGTGTCTACTTTAGCGGAGAAAGTCAGCTTGTCGCGTACTGCTGTCTCCGATCGTATTAAGCGGCTGGAACAAAACGGCGTGATCCGTGGTTATCAGGTGCTGTTGTCTGAATCACAAAAAAGTGCGGTGTCGGCTTACTTTGAAATTCAGCATCGGTGTGGCCGTTGTGCTGATGTGATGCATGTGTTTCGGGCTATTCCGGAGGTGGTGACTTGCCATGGCATCAGCGGTGAAATGGATTTACTGGTTTATGTAAAAACAGAGTCGATGCAGCGCTTGCATGAAATTCGTGAGTTACTGGATGCGGAATTGGATGTGATTAAAATCCGCACTCATGTGGTGATGAGTGAATGGATTAACAATCTGGGCTAGAGGACGCCGCAGCTTTGGAGCGGACCTCGCAGTTACGCCCGGCATTTTTGGCCTGATACAACGCCTGATCAGCCAGTTCGACCAGGGTTTCGCTATCCATATCAGAGGGCGGAATATCGCAGTACCAGCCAATACTGACAGTGCAGTGGCCTTGTTGCTTATTCAACTGCACCTGATGCGCTTCCAGGCGCTGTAAAAAGTCTTGTAACAATTCCTGCATAGTCTGTGCGTCACAACCGACGCTGACCAGAATAAATTCTTCGCCACCATAACGCACCAGTAAGTCGTCTTTGCGCTGAAACTGGCTTTGGCATAAAGTGGCGAAGTCTTTTAAGCACTGATCACCAAAGCTGTGACCAAGGTTGTCGTTAATGTGTTTAAAGTGGTCTAAATCCATCATGGCTAAGGTCAGAGGCAGTTGCTGACGCTGACACAAAGCCAGCGCCTGTTGCACACGAGGCTCAAAATATTGCCTGTTGTACAAGCCAGTTAAAGGGTCATGCTGACTTAACTGTTCCAGCCGGATATTGGCTTCTGTCAGTGCCTGATTGAGCTTTTTAAGTTTCAGGTAACTGATGCTGACCACGGAAATCAGTAATACAAAGGCCGCCAGCATTTGCCAGAATAATTCGTAGTCAAAACCCTGATCGTAGCGAATAGCCAGCCAGTGATTGTTGATCTGCTGTTTTTGCTCCGGACTGATCTGCGCCAGCAAGGTATCAAAAATTTCCAACAGCACAGGGTCATCATTACGACAGGCCAGACTCAGTAACGTATCTTCAGCTAATCGGCCTGCTATTTTCAGGTTGATGATGGAGTTTTGTTGCAGGCTAAAGCTGATACTGCCCATATTACCAAGCATACCGTACAAATTTCCGGCCTGAACCTGTAATAGCCCTTGTTCATAGCTATGAAAAGGCACCAGCTGTAATTGCGGGTAACGTTGCTGATAAATCTCAAGCGTGCCGAAACCTGCTCTGATGCCGATAGGAGCTGAGTTTGGAATATCGGCTGCAGAGCGGATAAAAGCTTTGTCCTTCGTCGTGACCACCACATTAGGCACTTCCAGATAAGCTTTGCTGAAGTTTAAGTAATCCAGGCGGGATGGAGTGGGCATCGCCAGAGTGAGCAGATCGCAGTGTCTGTCTTTGGCCGCTTGCAAGGAGGCAGGCCAGTTTGGTGTCGGATGCAGCTCCAGTGGTACAGGCAGCATTTGTTGTAACAGGCGAATATATTCGGCCGACATCCCTGTGTGTTTGCCTTGCTCCGACAGTGCTTCAAAAGGCAGCCAGTCCGGGTCTATACAGTAAGTGATTTTGCCTTTGAGTTTCAGGTGCTGAATTTGGGAAGCTGACAACAAAGGTTCGGCCCATGCAGCTGTGCTTGCCAGCCAGAGGCAAAGCAAAAGAATAGCACCAGCACCCTTAAAACCTACTGCTGACATGAGATGAACAGCCCTGTGTTATGGCATATGCTCCTTTAGCACCATAGGTCTGCTTTGGGCAAGCTGCAAGGGCATCAGCAAAATATTAACAGAAGGTAGTTCGGCAGAGGGGGACGAGCAGAAACAAAAATGCCCCATCAAGGGGCACTTTCTTAGTTGGCGCTGGCTGTAAGCAGCTGGCCATCTTTTACCGGAAGGCGTTCTGCCGGCTCTTCATTTAAACGGGTTTTGTGGACTTTACCGTCCAACAAATAGGTTACGTCGTAACCAACAACCCGTTGTTCTTTTTTCTGCACTGTTTTACAAACCCGGCGGGTTGTACTTTCTACATCCTTGTTTTGCATGTCGTTCTGCACTTGTTTACCGGCATAACCACCAGCTGCAGCACCTGCAACAGTTGCAATCTTCTTACCTGAACCACCGCCAACCTGGTTACCCAGTACACCACCCACCACAGCACCTAAGACAGTACCTGCGATTTGATGCTGATCCTGCACAGCTGCTTTTTGCTGCACTATCTGGTCGGTACACTGTTCAACCGGTACGTTGTAACTTTCATACACAGCTTTGCTGGCAACTACTTCGGCGTATTCCGGTTCTTTGTCTAAATAACTGTAGCCTGCCATAGAGCCTAAAGCAGTAACGGCGATACCACCTACTACTAAACCTGCAATAAGAGACTTGTTCATCATACACCTCAATTCACTGTTATAAAGTTCGATTGCCTTTGGCAATGAAGTTGACAGGAGTGTAGACGCGTCAAGCTGTACTCAAACTGAACCGTAAGCAAATGTTTCAGTTCTTTAAAAAAGGCTGCACATAAGAACAACTGGCTTCTATCTGATAGCCCTGCTTTTTGGCCCAACTCAGACCCGCTTCTACCAGCTGTCTGGCTAACCCTTTTCCTCTGGCACTTTCTGGAACATAAGTGCGGTAAAAGTTGATTTTCTTGCTGTTTGGGTCAAGGCTATAAAGAAGCTCCGCTTGTTCTTTTGCCCACAAAATAAAAAAACGATGTTCTTCAGGATGGTGTTGAATATCAACTGATGCTGACATGCAGAATGGCCTTTGCAGATTAAGGATGATCTCATCCAGACTAAACTTTTTCTAATGGCGGGTATAGAGGTAAACGCATGAGATGGTTGTTGTTTTTATGTATCGCCTTTAGTTTGACAGCCCAGGCTAAAACAGAGCTGACTATTCTGGTCGGCCTGGACAAACCCCCTTATATCGACTTAAACGACAGCTCAGGTTATGAGCTGGATCTATTACGTTTATTAAGTAAAAAAATGGGTTACGACGCAGTTTTTTTGCATGTGCCTAACGCCCGGATTAAAGATCTAATGCTGGCGGGAAGGGCGGATATCGCAACCTTGCAAAAGAGCGATCCAGAGCAACAGCAGCTGTATTATTCGCAGCCCTATATCCGTTATCAGAATGTGGCCGCCAGCCTGTCATCCAAAAGTTTGCAATTGCATCAATTGGAACAATTGAAACCCTATTCTGTGGTGGCGTTCCATAACGCCAGAACTTTGTTGGGGCCTGAGTATCAGCAACTGGTGCGTCTGGTGATGAATTATCAGGAAGTGGCGAACCAGAGTCAGCAACTGCAAATGTTATTGCTGGAACGTTGTGACGTAGTGGTGATGGACAGAAATATCTTTTATTACTACGCCAGATTGGCAGGTCACAGTATGCAGCCTTTTGATTTAGCAGCTGTGTTTCAGCCCAGTTTATACAGTGCGGCGTTTAAGAATGAGCGGTTGCGAGCCAAGTTTGATAAAGCTCTGGCTGAGGTACAGCAAGAGCCCATCTTTACTCAGCTGCAGCTGAAGTATTTTTCAGAGGTGAATCAGGAGCTTCAGCTGCCTCAACTTGAGTCGCATCAGTTTCAGTGACTTCAGTCTGAGCTTCTTCTGCTTTTTGTTTTAACCTGATGGAGTTTTTCACCAGAATGTTTTTCTTTTGTTTGGCTCTTTTACTGATTTTCTTTTTTAATGCTTTGCTTGAACTCATGATGTCTTTTCTCACGCCAGATATGGCCGCTAGTTTACCTGACTCTGTTTATATACCCAAGAAATTGCTGCGGCTTCAAGCACGAAGAGGATTAGAACCAGCGATCTTTGACCATACCATAATGAAAATAGCCCCACTGGCCTAAACGCCGCAGCGCTGGCAAAGGAAACTGCGGCAAAGCGTTCTGATAAATCGGAATGGCGGGTAAAGGCACTCCCATTAAACGTTCAGCCAGTCGTTTACCTGCCTGAACTGAAAAGGTCAGACCGCTGCCGCAATAGCCCATGCTGTACAGCACATTGCCTTTGTCATCGGCCTGAGCCAGATGTGGAATATCATCCAGAGTCATACAAATCCAGCCTGACCAGCTGTAGTCGTATTTGAGTGACTGTAAAGCCGGGAAACTGAGTTTTAAAACCTCAAGCAAGCGGTTAGCAAAATAAGGATCCTCTGCGCCCTGACCGGTAATAGCGCCGCGGCCACCAAACAAAATGCGGTTATCCGGTAATTTACGGTAGTAATACTTTAAAGCGCGGGTGTCCATAATGACTTGCGAGGTTAAAAAATTGCAGGCAGCCAACTGAGCTTCAGACAAAGGTTCAGTGACAATAATTTGTGACAACACAGGCAAGGTGCGGGACTGCACACCGCTGTGCAGCAACTTTGGCGTGTAGCCATTGCTGGCAATCACCACTTTTTTCGCTCTGACATTGCCTTGTGGAGTTATTAACAGTTGGTGGTCGCCATCTTGTTGCCATTGAGTCACAGGGCTTGCACTATAAATTTTCGCGCCAGCTTTTTGCGCCAGTTGCTGATAACCCCATGCCAGTTTGAGCGGGTTAACACCAAAACCATCATGAAAACGCAAAGCTGCATAAGCGTGCTGATCGGCAACAAATTTTTGCTGTAGCTCTTCACGGCTGAATAACTCCACCTGATAACCAAATTCTTTTTGCAGTAAGGTTGCTTGTTGCCGCAGGCTTTTGATCATCGATGGCTTATGGGCCATCCGTAAATACCCAGCTTCTTGCTGGTCGCATTCTATACCAGTGGCGATCAGCGATTTAACGGTTTCAAGACCAGCACAAAATTCGTTATAAATTCCGTGCATTACTGCTTCGCCATACTGGGCCCGCATCACTGAATAGGGTTTCCGACCTGAGGATTTCAGCACAAAACCGGCATTACGGCCGCTGCACCCCCAGGCGGTTTTGTTGGCCTCCAGCACCACAGCTTTTACGCCATGTTCAGTCGCCAGATGATAAGCACAAGATAAACCTGTGTAACCAGCACCAATAATGGCGACATCCACTGATAAATCCTGCTGCAACTGTCCATCATCTGCCGGTGCTGCGCCTGAATGATCAGCCCAATAGCTGTGTGGGTAAGCCTGGCCCTGGCCCGGATGGGGGTCGATAAGCGGGTCGTACATCCGTTTTTCCTTTTGTCGTACAGCTATATTGTAATGGATGAGTTTTTTAGTGATCATGGCAAGAACAAGAGAAAAAACCAAGAGTGTTTTATGCATTCCATAGCTATTCAGTACCGTCAGCTTCAATTGCAGGATTATGCCGCATTACTGCAATTGGCCAATCAGGTGCATGGTGATGGTTATCTGGATCAGCAGTCTCTGGCTTATTACCACCAGTTAAGTATTAAGCAGGGCATAGATGCCAGCTTTGTGGCTTATGCGGATCAGCAACTGGTGGGGTTCCGTTTATGCTGGGCGGCAGGGCAGTGGCAACCCGATCAGTGGTGCAGCACAGATTTATGGCAAACAGAAATAGCGGATACCAGTTATTTTAAATGCAACACCATAGCGCCTCATTGGCAGGGCCATGGTGTGGGTGGCGAACTGATGAAACGCACTATCACTGCATTAAAACAACAAGGCGCAAAAGCCGGTGTAGCGCATTTATGGCGGCAAAGCCCTGGCAATGCGGCTGTAAAGTATTTCACAAAACAAGGTGGGCAACTGGTAAAAATTCATCCGGATAAATGGCGGCAAGACAGCCATAACGGTTACGAGTGCGTGCGTTGTGGTTTTGATTGTCGCTGTGAGGCAGCCGAGATGATCATCTATTTCTGAAAATCCTGCGTCCTTGGCGCCGCGGTTTATAGGCGGGCGACCATAAAGGTCGCCCCTACGGATTTATTTTGCATATTGGGTTGTAGGGGCGCGGGTTTATCCCCGCCCGTCCATCGTTCAATCCGGTGTCGATTGGGTTTATCCCGCCTGTACAATAACCAAGTAGCTTATTCGGTCACCCAAGGCATTTCCGGTAATAACGCCAGATGTTCGATGTAACGCTGCAGATTAAAGGTTTCGTTGCGTTCAATCACGGCTTCCATTTCTGGCGCTAAAGCACAAGCCATCAGCTCTAGTGCATCTTCTCTGCTATGGCCTGTCATGCATAAACGCATCAGAGTTTCTTTTACTTGTTTTGGATCATTATCGGCCAGCTGGTTTTCCAGCACTTCAAAAATTATTTCCTGATCGACTAAAGGTTCCTGAGTCATTCGGTTTTTTTCCAGACAGTTGTATCTATGCGCGCAGCATGCCAGAGTGGTTACAAAGCAGCAAGTCGAAGGACCGACCTCTGAAGTTTTTCCATTTGTCCGATGGTGTTCAGCTTTGGCTTTGGCTAAGCTGGGTCACGACTTTTTAAACATAAAAACAAAAACTTATGCAACAGGGATATTCGTCAAACTGGCACAGCAGGCTGAAGGCTTTGGGGCCAGGTGTTTTATTAGCAACGGCTGCTATTGGTGGTTCGCATATTGTCGCTTCCACTCAGGCTGGTGCTTTATTTGGCTGGCAACTGGCGGTACTGATTTTGCTGGTGAACGTATTGAAGTACCCCTTTTTCCGCTTTGGTGTCGAGTACAGCCTGCAAAGTGGTGAAACCTTGCTGGAAGGCTATAAAAAACAGGGCCGGGGTTATTTATTAAGTTTTGTCTGGCTGAATTTAATAGCTGCTGTGGTCAATACGGCTGGTGTGCTGTTGCTGACAGCCAGCTTGTTACAGTTGTTTCTGCCGGTTCAGTTATCACTGACGGCGCTGTGCCTGATGTTATTAGTAGTCTGTTTGCTGATTTTGCTGGCAGGCCGATACAAGCTGCTTGATAGCGTGTCCAAGTGGGTGATGGTGTTGTTAACCATCACCACTGTAGCTGCGGCCATTATCGCTTTTAACAAAGGAGCAACAGCAGCGCCGGATTTTGTTGGCCCTTCGCCCTGGCAATTAATGTATTTAGGTTTTTTAGTCGCGCTGATGGGCTGGATGCCTGCTCCTATTGAAATCTCCGCTATTAATTCGTTATGGCTTAAAGCCAAGCAGCAGCATACGGCTGTCAGTAAAAAGGATGGTTTGTTTGACTTTAACTTAGGCTACTGGAGCACTACTGCATTGGCTCTGGTATTTTTGTCACTGGGCGCTTTGGTGCAATATGGCTCGGATCAGAAAGTAGAATTAGCTGGTGCTGCGTACACCAGCCAGTTTGTCGCTATGTATGCCAGCACTATAGGTGACTGGTCGAGGTTGCTGGTGGCTTTTGTGGCTTTCCTTTGTATGTTTGGCACTACGCTGACCGTGCTGGATGGTTATGCCCGTACTATCAATGAGTCGTTTCAGCTGCTGGGCTGGCAAAAAACGCACCGAAAAAATAGTTACAACCTTTGGCTGCTGGCGCAGGCTGCTTCAGGTATGGCAGTGATTTTATTTTTTAAATCTGCGCTTGGGCCTATGCTGACCTTTGCCATGAGTCTGGCTTTTGTGACCACACCGATATTTGCCTGGCTGAATTACCGGCTGATGCGGGGTCAGCAAAAACACCTGATGCAGCCCTGGATCCGCTTGTTATCCTGGCTAGGGTTGACCTACTTATTTGGCTTTTCGCTGCTGTTTATCTGGTGGTTTCTGAGCAAATAAAACTCCCTCTAATCACCCGCTTAGCAGAGAAGGGCAGAAATTCGCTTGCGCTGGCTTAAACCGCTCTGTAGTCTCGATTTCAGAGATCGGTTTAAACCGGCATTAAAGCAACAAAACACAACCTTTCCCACTACAAGCATCCTTCAATCAACAGCAACAACAGAAGTGTAAATGATGAGTTCTTTAGAGTTTGTAGTCACCTTTTTGCTGCAACTGGCGGTAATTCTTGTCGCAGCGCAAATCTTTGGCTATCTGGCACGTTTTATTGGTCAACCGAAAGTGGTTGGCGAAATGATCGCTGGCGTTGTGTTAGGCCCTTCGTTATTTGGCTTGTTCTGGCCAGAATGGCAACAACAAATCTTCCCTGCTGACACTATGCCTGTGCTGTATTTTGGCGCTCAGTTAGGCGTGGGTTTGTATATGTTTTTAGTTGGACTGGAATTTAATACCAGTTTGTTTAAACAACAGGCGCGCAGTGCTATTGCTGTGTCTTTAGCTGGCATGTTGGTGCCATTTACTGTTGCCGCTTTATTGTGTGTATGGCTGCTGGATATACCGGGCTTATTTGCTGCCGATATTTCCTATAGCAACGCCGCGTTATTTTTAGGCGCAGCCATAGCTATTACCGCTTTTCCTATGCTTGCCCGTATTATTTATGAACGGGGTTTGTCCGGCACATCTTTAGGCGCTTTGGCTTTAGCGGCCGGTGCTATAGACGATGCTGCGGCCTGGACTGTGATGGCTGTGGTGTTGGGCAGTTTTGGTGGAGGCACCTTACTGGCAGTCAAAGCTATAGTGGGCGGCGCCTTATACGCCAGCCTGATGTTTACTAAAGTCACAGGCTGGTTGCAGCCTTTGGCTGACCGTATTGAAACGAAAGGCGAAATGAGCTGGGGCCAGTTTGCTTTCCTGCTGGTGCTCTTTGCTATTTCTGCTTATTCGATGGAATGGGTAGGTTTACATGCTGTGTTCGGCGGCTTTATTTTAGGTATTGCCATGCCCCGTGGTGCCATAGTGGAGCACTTACGTAAACGCCTGGAAAAAATCACGATTTTTGTATTGTTGCCGATGTTTTTTACCTACTCAGGCTTAAAAACTCAGCTAACTATACTGGCCGATTGGGAAGTGATGTCTGTTGCTTTGGTGATACTGGCCGCTTCGGTGTTTGCCAAAGGCATTGCTTGCTGGGCTGCCGCACGCCTCACTGGCAGTGATAACAGAACTGCTATGGCCGTCGGCGCGTTAATGAACGCCCGAGGTCTGATGGAGCTGATTATTATCAATATAGCGCTGAAGTTTGGCGTGATAGAACCTGCGTTATTTTCCATTATGGTGTTGATGGCCATAGTCACTACGCTCATGGCGACACCACTGTTTGAGCTGGTGTATGGGCGGCATATGAAGAAGAAAGCCGTAGAGAAAAATGCTGTATCAGCGCGGGTTGTAAGTGAAAGTTAACGCCATAAAACAACAAAGCGGACCAGAGTCCGCTTTGTTAAATTCACTAAAACCAGTTTATTACAAGCTTAAGGTACGTTCACCACGTGAAATACCAGAGACACCACTTCGTACTGTTTCCAGTATTTGCGTGCCGTTTAAGGCCTGAATAAAAGCTTCCAGTTTGTCCGACGTGCCGACCACCTGAATAGTGTAGGTGCTGGCTGTGATATCAATAATCTGACCTCGGAAGATATCAGCGCAGCGTTTTACTTCTTCGCGTTGCTCTGGCGTGGTTTTCACTTTCACCATCATCAGTTCACGTTCAATATGAGCCGATTCACTTAAATCCGCTAACTTCACCACTTCAATCAGTTTATGCAGCTGTTTGGTGATTTGTTCTATTACCTGATCATCACCGCGGGTCACCAGAGTAAGACGCGAGATGGTCGGGTCTTCAGTGGCCGCTACAGTGAGCGAATCAATGTTGTATCCGCGCTGGGCAAATAAACCCACAACGCGGGCTAAAGCGCCGGACTCGTTTTCCAGCAATACAGATAAAATATGCCGCATCTTAAGTCCGCTCCGTTTTGCTTAAAAACATGTCATTCATAGCGCCACCTGGTATTTGCATTGGATACACATGCTCTGTTGGGTCGACATGAATATCTAAAAACACCAGTTTGTCTTTGAGGGCAAAAGCACGCTCTAACGCAGGTTCTAATTCTTCGGCTTTGGTGACCCGAATACCGACATGGCCATAAGCTTCGGCCAATTTAACGAAGTCAGGCAAGGAATCCATATAGGAGCTGGAGTAGCGGCTGTCGTAGTTCATATCCTGCCACTGTTTCACCATGCCTAAATAACCGTTATTCAGGTTAATAATTTTGACGCCAAGGCCGTATTGCTTGCAGGTGGACAGCTCCTGAATATTCATCTGAATAGAGCCTTCGCCTGTGACGCAGACGACTTCAGCATCAGGGTAATGCAGCTTGACGCCCATAGCAGCGGGTAAACCAAAGCCCATGGTGCCAAGGCCACCTGAGTTGATCCAGCGGTTCGGTTTATCAAACTTATAATACTGAGCGGCAAACATCTGGTGCTGACCTACATCGGACGTCACATAAGCATCGCCTTTGGTATGCCTGTGCACAGCTTCAATCACAGCCTGAGGTTTTAAATGCGATGGGCTTGTGTCGTAACGGCCGCCATGCACTTCACGCCATTGCTGTATTWGCTGCCACCATTGACCTAAAGCGTCCTGATCCAGTTCGCCTTTGTTTTTCTCCAATTGATGCAGCATTTCCTGCAGTACAGGTTTTACTAAACCCACAATAGGAATATGCGCATTAATGGTTTTGGAGATGCTGGCCGGGTCAATGTCGATATGAATAATGGTCGCATTGGGGCAGAATTTTTTGGTGGCGTTGGTGACACGATCGTCAAAACGCGCCCCTACGGCAAAAATCACGTCGGCGTTATGCATCACCTGATTGGCTTCATAACTACCGTGCATACCCAACATGCCAATAAACTGCGGATCGGACGCCGGATAAGCACCTAAGCCCATTAATGTGTTGGTGACTGGTAAATTCAGCTTGCGGGCGAGCACTGTCAGCTCGTCTGAAGCCCGGCCTAAAATCACGCCACCTCCTGCATACAACACAGGTTTTTTTGCCGCTAATAAAGTGGTCAGGGCTTTTTTAATCTGGCCCGGATGGCCTTTAGCGTTCGGGTTGTAAGAGCGCAGCTTAATATCTTTTGGATAGTCGTAAGGGAACTTCTGGCTTGGGATAGTCATATCCTTTGGAATATCCAATACCACAGGACCAGGACGGCCGCTTTGCGCTATATAAAAGGCTTTTTTCACTAAATACGGAATATCTTCAGGGCAGCGTACCGACATATTGTGTTTCACAATAGGGCGGGAAATACCCAGCATATCGGTTTCCTGAAAGGCGTCGTCGCCAATCAGATGGCTCATCACCTGACCACAGATCACCACCATAGGAATAGAATCCATATAGGCTGTGGCTATGCCGGTAACCGCATTAGTAGCACCAGGGCCGGAGGTAACGAGCACTACACCAGCTTTGCCGCTTGCTCTTGCGTAGGCGTCCGCCATATGGGTCGCGGCTTGCTCATGGCGGACCAGCACGTGTTTCACCTGATGCTGTTGAAACATGGCATCGTAAATGTGTAACACGGCACCGCCGGGGTAACCATACACATACTCTACGCCTTCGTCAGCTAAGGCGCGGATCAGCATGGCTCCACCAGACAGCAGTTCTGGTTGGGTGTTTTGGCTTGTCATTGTTCAGGTCTCATAGTTTGCACGTGCGAACTTTAAGCCCTATTGCGGGCGCAATTGAGCTCAAAGCAAAAATCACTGCTCAGCTTGCGCAGAACAGCATAAATTTTCTTTTACGTGGACGGACAGAGTAAGGGGTCTGTCAAAACTATGTGCCTGTATACCTTGAGGTATGGATCCGACTCAGTGGTCGTTTTTATGTTTTATTTAGCAGGCTTGATGGCTAATTTAAGGGAATAATCGACGAAAGTCGACAAAAACATCTGGAATGTTTTTGAACATTGGAGCGCAGCGACGATGGCCCGCAGGGTGAGCGCCAGGGATGGCGGCGAATACAAAAACATCTGGAATGTTTTTTACTCACATCGTCCCTGATGTTCGCCTTCGGCAGCTAAAGCTGTGCAAAACGGCTGTCCTGCCGTTTTGTGAGCATTGGAGCGCAGCGACGATGGCCCGTAAGGGTGAGCGCCAGGGATGGCGGCGAATACAAAAACATCTGGAATGTTTTTCACTCACATCATCCCTGATGTTTTGTGAACAATGCGCAGCATTGGCCCGCAAGGTGAGCGCCAGGGAAGGTGGCGAGTAACGCTTTTTCTGGCCTGACACAAAAAAGTGTCGCTGCAGCAGTGCGATAACATGAGCTGTTGAACAGTTTTAGCAGGCCTCATTAGGGATTTGGTGCCCGTAATTGGTAGAGGCTTTTAATCATTGGTAGTAAAGAGTGAGCTACCTACAGATTTCTTTCGCACGAGTTTTAGTGATTTCGTAAGAAATCATTGGAATACAGGCACATTGGTATTAGTCTGGTATCCTTTTACTGCTGCGTTATAACGAGTTTCTTAGGGACAAGATATGCAATCAATGACACTTCAAGAGTTCAGCCAACTGGTGCGTAAATACAGGGTAAGGTCCTCTTACATTTTGGCTGGTTTTCTTTTCTTTTGGCAGTTACTAAAGTTGTATTTCGTCAATTCACTTATAGATCGTCGTTCCGAGTTAGGTCTCCCCGCCATTGAGAACCCACCAGAAATAGGGTTTATTTGGCTTGGAGTGATTTTGGGGTTATTTGTGGTGTTAAATCTGTGTTTTTATGGGTTTGAGAAAATACTTGTTAGGTTGTTTTTTAGTGATACAAATACTGGAAAGGAACAACATAAGGGATAGCGAGCCTGAGTGTTGTAAGGTGCACTAAGTCGGTCAGGTATTCGTTGAGTTAGTATCCCCTGGCCTTATCAAAAGCCAATTCGTGAATCTATTTGGCAGCCATACTCACAATTCCCGGCTCAGCC
Source organism: Rheinheimera sp. 1928-s (assembly GCF_029269265.1). GTDB lineage: Bacteria > Pseudomonadota > Gammaproteobacteria > Enterobacterales > Alteromonadaceae > Pararheinheimera. The sequence goes on along the minus strand of NZ_JARIXP010000003.1, from coordinate 81,639 downwards.
CCGACTTGCAAATCTAAGGTCCCGGCCACATAGTGGTTCAAAGCATTCCATAAAACCGGAGCTGTCCGGTTTGCATAAAAATAGGTGAGTTGTGTCAGCTAATATCAAGCCCGTTACTATAGAAAATGTCCGTGAACTGTTAGAGCTGTCGTTTGCCCAGCCTGTGCTGTTTTATTTTTACTCAGAGCGCAGCCCGGCTTGCTTAAATTTAGGCCCTGTTTTGCAGCGTATTGCCCAAAATTATCCGGATGCGCTGACGCTGGCTGTGGTGGATTGTGATCAGGAGCAGCAACTCGCCGCTCATTTTGGTGTGCGTTCTGTGCCTACAGTCCTCTTTATTAAAGAAGGTCAGCCAGTCGATGGTTTTGCGGGTGAAGAACCTGAACAGGCTATTTTGCAGCGTCTGAGTGCTTTTTTACCTAAGCCGCAAGATATGTTGCTGCAGCAGGCTATGCCTTTACTGGAACAGCAAAACTGGACTGAAGCTTATCCTTTGTTAAAAGAGGCGAATGAGCTGGCAAGTGATCGGGTGGATATCCGCTTACAACTGGCGTTGGTGCAAGTGGAGCTGGGGCAGTTGGATGCCGCTGAAAAAGCCCTGGCTACTGTATTAATGGCCGATCAGGATGCGTTGTATCAGAGTGTTAAAGCCCGTCTGGAATTAGCGCAACAGGCCGCAGACAGCCCTGAAGTAAAAGCACTGGAACAGGCTTTAGTCACAGATCCTGACAATAAAGAGCTGCAACAACAACTTGCAGTGCAGTACCATCAGGTGCAACGTTCTGCTGAGGCTTTGGCTTTGCTTTTTGAGATATTAAAACAGGATCTGAACTTTGGTGAGGCGAAAAAGCTCTATCTGGATATTCTGGCTACTTTACCCAAAGGTGAGCCTTTAGCCTCCAGCTACAGACGTAAACTCTATAGCCTTTTGTATTAATTCATTGTTTGAAAGGACTCCCTATGCTGAGAAAAACATGGACCAGCCTGGTGTGGCTGGTTCTGTGCTGTTGGTCAGCGCAAAGCTACAGCGCTGCTGTGGCAGAAAAAGTATTTGCCGATTACGCTGACGCTTTGTTGCAAATTAAAGTGCTGGAACATGCTTCAGGCGCTAAGTCGGCTATAGGCAGTGGCTTTTTGCTGGCAGACTCGGATCTGGTGGTCACTAACTACCATGTGGTGTCCGAAGCTGTGTTGTTTCCGCAAAAGTATCAGTTGGAGTTTCTGGCGCAAAATCAGCAAAAAGGCGCACTCGAAATAGTAGCTGTGGATGTGGTTAACGATTTGGCTTTGCTAAAAACTGACTACAAAGCGGCCAAAAGTTTCCGGCTACAACAGCAAACACCAGTGCAAGGGGCGACAGTGTATTCACTGGGAAACCCGCATGATTTAGGCTTAATTGTTGTACCAGGTACATACAATGGCCTGCAAAAACACAGCTTTTACCCTCGCATTCATTTTACCGGTGCTATTAACAGTGGCATGAGTGGTGGCCCGGCGGTCAATGACGCCGGCGAAGTGATTGGAGTGAACGTAGCTTCTGCTGGTAATGATTTAGGTTTTTTAGTCCCTGCGGCTGCTTTAAAAGCGCTGCTGGAAAAAGCTGTAGTGGCTGACTTAAAACTGGATATTCAGCAGCAATTGATCGGTAACCAGCAGCGCATGTTTCAGCAAATTTTGCAGGCCGACTGGCAACTGAAAAACTTTGGCCCTGCCACAGTGCCGGACGAAATTGTGCCTTTTATCCGCTGCTGGGGTATGTCCAATGTGGAGAAAGACAAAGACGATATCAAAAGGGTGAATGCCTTTTGTAATCAACCGGAAGAAATCTTTTTATCGTCAGAATTCAGTACAGGCCGCATTGAAATGCAGTTTGAATGGATCCAGGCCAAAGACTTACATCCACTGCAGTTTTTCCGCCGTTATCAGTTCAGTATTAGCCAGATGAATGCCGATAACAGCGCAGGCGAAGATGATGTTACGGCTTTCTCCTGCCAGAACCAGTTGGTAAGCCCGGTCGAAGGGCAGCATGCTAAGGCAATATTTTGTATCAGAGCCTATCGTAATTATCCGCAACTTTTTGATGTAGCTTATATTTCAGCTTCTATGGACCACCAGCAACAAGGCGTGATCAGCCACTTCACCTTAGCAGGAGTGGATCAACAAATCGCTTTAGAGTTCAGCCGTAAGTTTATTGGAGCTGTGGTATGGCAGTAATAGTGGAAGTACTGAATAAGCAGCAAAAAGTCACTGAGCGGCACAAGTTTTTGCAACATCAGGTGCGTCTTGGCCGGGCTTTTGATAATGACGTGATTTTATTTAATAAACACGTTTGTCCTTATCATGCCATGCTGCAACAAGATGAAGAAGGTTACTGGTGGCTTGAGGATTTAAGCTCAGTCAATGGCAGTTTTGTCTCCGGACGCAAAGCTGTGGTAGCTAAAGAGCCACTGCGCTCAGGTGAAATCTGTTGGCTGGGTGAGCAGGCACTGCGATTGTATGACGATGCCCACCCTGTGGCTGAGACGTTGCCATTCAGTGTGATGGGGCAAAGATTACAGGCTATGGGGCATTGGGCTTTTATCCTGTTGTTTGCCCTGATACTGGCTGCCGATCAGGTGGTGGAAATCTGGCTGACATTGCCAAAGCAGCTGGAACAGCTGTGGCCAGCACGATTGCTGGATATTCCAAGGAATTTGCTGTTGTTTTGTATCTGGCCTGCCATTCTGGCGTTGTGGAGCCGTTTTAACCAGCAAGAAAGTCATTTTTTACCTCAGTTAAGCCTGACTTATGCTGCTGTCGCTGCCAGTGCTTTGTGGGGGGCTATTTGTTATTGGCTGGGCTTTAATCTGGATGGTTCAAGTGTGGCTCAGGTGGTGGAAGTTGTTGGCTACACTGTGATCCTGTTTGCATTGTTTAGTGGTAATTTTTGGCTGGCAACCCACTGGTCGTTGCGTGCTCAGACAGCTGTAGCTTTGGCTGTAGCGTTATTGGCAACTTCAGGCCAATGGGCCAGTTTACTGACACCACCATCGCCTTTTGATCGCAGCTTGCGTTACGATCCGCGTATCTTGCCTTTACCTTTTTATTTGGGACAGGGCAAAACTATGCAGCAGTATGAACAGGACTTGCAGCAGTTATTTGAGCAAGTGGAACAAAAGCGGCAGGACAAAGATAAAGAATAAAATTGTAAAATTGGGGTCAGATCACATTATTTGCCAGGCAAATAATGTGATCTGACCCCAATTTCAGCTTACTGCAGTTTCTGCCAGATAGCGCGGATTTGATCAGACAAGGTCATAGGATCAAAAGGTTTGACTACCACGTCGGCAGCACCCAAATCTTTGTAAGATTCAATTTCATTGGCCTGCACTTTGGCTGTCATAAAAACCACAGGAATTTGGCTTAAATCAAAATCAGCCTGCATCTTTTTTAACGTGCTGGGACCATCCATACCAGGCATCATCACATCCAGCAATATCAGCTGAGGCTGAAAAGCGTGAAAAGTATTTAATGCTTCTTCACCACCACTGCAGGTTTCAACGGTGAAACCACCTACGACTTCCAGTGCTACTTTGGCTACAGCCTGAATGGAAGGGTCGTCTTCCACATGCATAATACGTTTAAGTTCTGTCACCTGAATGTCTCTTTATCTGATCCTACTTATAGATCTGAGTGTGCATGATTTTTAGCGCCGATGCCAGTTCAAGTCTGGTTGTGGTACATAAAATACCAGGCAAAAGGCACGGCAGTTTTTGTGTGATCCGGTGGTATAGTGTCAGTATTCGATAGGGTCACGATATTTTATTCGCTTATGCCTCAGCTTTTGTCTGAACAGTTTTTGCAGTTGGATTTGTTATTAAGTCAGTATCAGCAGTTCTGGCGTTTTAGCCCTTTTCATTTAACCAGTTTGCCATGGGCTGATACAAAGTTAGGCCAGCATTTACAACAAATTGAGCCTGCAGAAATAGAGCGTCTGGATCAGGATGAAGCGTATCGCCGTAGTTATTTCTCTGAGTTTTTCCCCGAATTAAATCAGTTCAGCCCTTTTGATTTAACACAGGAAAAAGCCACAGAGCAGACTGCAGTGCCTTTTTGGTTCAGCCGTGATATTAAAGGGCGAAAACTGGAACAAATTCAAACCTTTGCTTTGCAGATGCAGCAAAGTGATTTGCCTGTGCTGGAATGGTGCGCTGGCAAAGGTCATTTAGGCCGCTGGCTTTCTTTTAGTATGCAGCGAAAAGTAACCAGTCTGGAATGGCAGCCCCAGCTTTGTAGTGAAGGTCAGCAACAGGCGGAAAAACTCAAGCTGTCACAGGGTTTTGTTCAGGCAGATGTGTTGTCTGAAGATGCTGCTAATCACCTCAAAACAGAGCAACAGATAGTGGCTTTGCATGCCTGTGGTGATTTGCATATTCGCTTATTACAACTGGCTAGCCAGGTAGGAACAGAGCAACTGGATATAGTGCCTTGTTGTTATCATTTAATAGCCAAAGAGCAGTATCAGGCTTTATCCAGTTTGGCGCAGCAAAGTACTTTGGGTCAGTTAAACCGTGATGAGCTTAAGCTGGCAGTACAGGCTCAGGTGACTGCTGGTGAGCGGGTGACACGTTTGCGCCAGACCGAAGTGCTGTGGCGTTTGGCCTATCAGGAGTTATATCAGGCTTTGCAAAAAGTGACGGACTACCGGCCTTTATCTTCAGTGCCTAAACATTGGTTTAGTGGTGAGTTCAGTGCTTTTGCACAGTGGGCTGCCAGTCAACACCAATGGCAGATCCCGGTTGATACAAACTGGGATTATTACCTGCAACTTGGCCAACAACGGCATTTATTAGTGCAGAAAATGCAACTGGTCCGTTCCTTGTTCCGGCCTCTGCTGGAGCAATGGCTGGTGCTGGACAGGGCCATATTTTTGCAACAGCAAGGTTATCAAGTGCAGGTTAAACAATTCTGTGATTACCAACTTACGCCACGCAATCTGATGATCAGTGCTTACAAAAGTTAAAGCTCCTGTTGCCTGCCACCTATCCGCTGGAAAGTACTCAAAGTAAAAAGCGGTAAAGTCGCAAACAAGGTTTCGAAAATTTCGGCCTGAATTTGCTCATAGTTACCCCAGACTTTATCCGAACTAAAACAATAGACTTCCAGGGGTAAGCCTACTTCGTTGGACTCTAACTGACGCACCATCAGGGTCATGTCCTGATTGATATTGGGGTTTTGCTGCAATAGCCATTGAGTGTAATGACGAAACAGTTTCAGGTTGGTTAGATGAGGTTGCTTTAACAAGTCCTTCGCCTGCTGTGTAGCAAAAAATGGCTGCAGCACTTGTTGCTCTAACAGTTGTTGTATTTCCTGCTCGTCCAGAAATCCTATGCTGTGAATATCAATTTTGATGGCTCTTTTAATACGGCGGCCACCGGATTGTTGCATACCACGCCAGTTTTTAAAGGAATCGGAAATTAGTGCATAGGTAGGGATAGTGGTAATGGTGTTGTCCCAGTTTTGCACTTTGACAGTGGTAAGCGCCACTTCAGTCACGGCACCATCTGCGCCGTACTTAGGCATTTCAATCCAGTCACCGCGGTTTACCATGTTATTGGTGGCTAACTGAATACTGGCGACTAAACCTAAAATAGTGTCTTTAAATACCAGCAATAACACCGCTGTTAAAGCGCCTAAACCGCTGAGTAAATACACCGGAGATTTATCCAGCAGCATGCTTAAGATAAGTATGCCGACTACGATAAAGTCGAGTAATTTCAGAACTTGAGCCAGCCCCAGATAAGGTACATTGCTTTGACGGTCTATAGCGCTATAAATAGCGGTAGCAAAATTAATCAGCGCTGCAAAAGCCAAACCTGCAAAACAATAGAGGTAGATCCAAAGACCCAGATGCACGGCAGACATAAAATCCGGCCAATGCAGAAAGAACTTTTCGGCCGAGCTGATCAGTACCACTGCTGGTATTAAATGCGCCACATGGCTGGCTAGTTGCAACCGTTCTCTTGCTGTTTGATGTTCTAATTCGCCATCTACTTTATCCAGCAGATGAGCTATGACGGGCATCAGATAACGGCGGGCCAATGCAAAAAGCAGACATAACAACAGCAAAGCGAGCAATAGTCTGATGGCCAACATCAGCAGATGCTCTGGCGGTAAAGTCTGGCCAAAATAGCTGGCGGCTTGTTGTAAATACAGGTCTAACACAAGGCGTTTTCCGAAGCTGATGTTTCTGGTTGATGGTAAGCCGCTATGGTCTGATCTTTTTTCAGCCAGCGCTGATTCAGCCAGTTTTGAAAGCTGACTCTGAAGGCTTCGTCGTTAAAATAATCGCCAATGATTTCGTGATCAACAGGCAGAATCTCAACCAGAACTACCACGCGCTTTAAACGGCCGCAGAGCATATCCAAAGCCACGTGACCCGGATTGTCAGGGTACAGAATAGTGACATCTAGTACCGAATGAAACTGTTGGCCCATACTGGCTAAGGTAAAAGCAATGCCACCGGCTTTGGGCGGTAATAAATGCCGGAATGGGCTACGTTTTTGTTTGTGTTTTTCTGCGGTGAAACGCGAACCCTCAACAAAGTTGATAATAGTGGTTGGGGTGTTTTTAAACTTTTCGCAGGATTTGCGGGTGGTTTCTATATCTTTACCTTTGAGTTGTGGGTTTTTAGCGACCACTGCCTGGCTATAACGCTTCATAAAAGGCATATCCAAAGCCCAGGACCCAGAACCAATAAAAGGCACCCATTTTAATTCTTCTTTTAAAAAGAACTTAGGCTCAGGAATACGGTTTAATGCAAACTGACTTAGCACCGGAATATCCAGCCAGCTTTTATGGTTGGAGATCAGCAAATACCAGCTGTCCTTTTTCAGCTCAGCCACACCACTGACTTGCCATTCCACTTTATTAAACAGCTCCATCAGCCCTTTGTTATAACGCGACCAGCCGCGATAACACCAATGCGCAGGTTTTGACCAGAATGCTCTGGCTGTTGTGCTTGGCGATAGCAGTTTTGCGATGCCAATCAGCGTGACCAGCGTACCCCATAAAGCTAAGTTGCAGCTAAACATAAAAAATGCCACAGGGGCTTTAAAGACGGCAGGTAACCAGTGCAACATCAGCTTCGCTCTCCTTGCTTCAGCTCTGTTAATAACAAGTCTTTATCTAACCAGAGTTGATTCACCCAGGCCTGAAATCTTTGCTTAAATGCCGGATCGTCATAATCACCAATCAGGTTGGGATCTATAGGCAATACTCTGACCCGTACTTTAATGTCGTGCACTTTGCCGGAAATATAGTCCCAGAAAGTGGGTATGCCTTTGGGGTAACAAATGGTCACGTCCAGCAGCTTATGTAAATGTTCACCCATAGCGTTCAGTACAAAAGAAATGCCGCCGGCTTTAGGTTTAAGCAAATGAGTGAAAGGCGATTGTTGTTTGTCATGTTTAAGTTGAGTAAAGCGTGTGCCTTCAAGGAAATTCATCACAGACACCGGCTTGTAGCGAAACTTCTCGCAGGCTTTACGGGTAGTGGCAATATCGGTGCCTTTGAGTTCAGGTTTTTCTGCCAGTTGCTTGGCGGTTAAACGCTGCATAAAAGGGAAATCCAGCGCCCACCAGCATAAGCCAATCACAGGCACATAAATCAGCTCTTTTTTCAGGAAAAACTTTAAAAAGGGTGCTTTGTGATTAAAGACTTTTTGCAGCACCAGAATATCAACCCAGGACTGATGATTCGCCATCACCAGATACCAGTCTTTGACGCTTAAATTGTCTATGCCTTTGATATCCCAGCGAATACGGGTAAAGGTTCGGCTGGTTAAATTGTTCAGTGTGATCCAACTGGTGGCGCAGAAATCCAGTAAATAAGTGATCCAGGTTTGCCAGATTTTTACCGGAGGTAACTTCACTATGGCCAGGATCAGAATAGGGGTGGCCCAAAAAATAGTGTTGATAAAGTACAGCAGAAAAGAAAGCGAGCCACGTACAGGGGCTGGTAAAAAATGCAGCATTCAGTCACCACTTATTCGTTATTTCCCACTTCCCAAGGTGTCGAGCCTGTGGTCATTAGGGATATAGTTTTAAAAAAGAAAAGCAGGTATACCTGCTTTTCTCTCATCCGATCAGTGGCAAGTTTACCTTAATCTTCGAAGTAGGTGTAACCATAAACCCCGGATTTCAGTTCATCTAAATAAGAGGCCTGCATTTCTGGGGTAAAGTCCATCCGTGCTAATTGCTTCTGATAAGAGGCAAGCAGCTTCTTCGCGTCAAACTGTACATAACGTAAAACGTCAGCCACTGTGTCGCCTTTAATCGCATTGGTCAGACGGTAACCGCCTTCGTCATCCAATTCAACATGCACTGAGTCGGTGTCACCAAACAGGTTATGCAAGTCGCCCAGAATTTCCTGGTAAGCGCCGACCATAAACATACCCAGCAGGAACTGCGAATCTTCTTTGTACGAAGGCAGCGGCAGGCTGGATTCAATACCGTTACCGTCGGCATAACTTTTCAGTACGCCGTCTGAGTCACAGGTAATGTCCTGAATAATAGCGCGGTGTTCCAGTGACTCATCCATACGCTCCAATGGCATCACAGGGAATAACTGGTCAATACCCCAGGCATCCGGCATAGACTGGAACAAGGAGAAGTTTACAAACAACTTGTCGGCTAATTTCTCGTTCAGTTCATCGTGAATATCACGGTGCGAGCGCGACGATAAATCCAGTTTGTTTTTCACTTTGTTGATGGTGGCAAAGTAAATTTGCTCCAGCAACGACCAGTCTTTTAACGTCAGCAAACCATGCACATACTGAGCGTGGGCATCGGTAAAATAATGCACTGCATCGTGGTAGGCTTCGACCGCTGTACGTGGAGTCACGTTTTTATACGAATCCCACAAAGCCCAAATCACGGCTGGTGAGTCTTCGCTTGGCTCTGGCATATTGACTAAACCTGGTGCGCGTTCAACGTCAATCGCATCAGTAATTAACACAGCGTGGTGTGCAGTCATAGCGCGGCCAGATTCAGTGATAATATTTGGATGCGGTAAGTCGTATTCGTCACAGACTTCTTTTAAGCCGTACACCACGTTGCGGGCGTATTCCAGCATGGTGTAGTTCATCGAACAGGCTGAACGTGAGTTCGAACCCTCGTAATCCACACCTAAACCACCACCTACGTCAACCGTCGTGATAGGCACACCTAAAGTGCGCAGTTCAGCGTAGTGACGAGCGCATTCACGGATGGCATTGTGAATGTCACGGATATTGGCAATTTGAGAACCAATATGGAAATGCACTAACTGCAACAGATCCAGTTTGCCGGCTTCACGCAAAATGTCGATGGCTTGCAGCACTTGAGTGGCGGTTAAGCCAAACTTGCCTTTTTCACCACCGGTATTTTGCCATTTGCCTTTACCGACCGAGTTCAGCTTGATACGGATACCAATTAAAGGTGCCTGGCCTAAGCTGTCGATTTCACGGATTAAGGTTTTTAATTCAGTGATTTTTTCAACCACCACATAAACCTGATGGCCCATCATCTGGCCAATAGTGGCTAAACGCAGGAACTCAGAATCTTTATAACCGTTGCAGACAATACGCAGAGGTTTGTCGGTGACACCTAAAATAGCCATCAGCTCAGGTTTGGAGCCTGCTTCTAAACCTACTTTGCCGCTGTCATGACTGACCAGCTTTTTCACTACAGAAAATTGCTGGTTTACTTTGATAGGGTAAACGGCAGTGTATTCACCTTTGTACTCACGCTCTTTTTTCGCCTGAGCAAAAGAATTAATTAAGGTGCCAACACGGTGCTGCAGAATATCGGTAAAACGTACCAATACGGGCAGGGTTAAGCCTTCCTCTTTAAAACGGGCAGTCAGTTCCGGGAAATTAATACCGGGTTTTTTATGGTCCTGATCCGGATAGGCTACCAGGTCGCCATTATTGTTAACATCAAAATAGCCTTCACTCCAGACTGCTACGTTATATATGGATCGTGCTTTTTCGATACCCCAATCTGCCATTGTCGTGCCCTTAAAAAAATGATGCGCTATTTTAAAGCCAATGCTGTGAAAAAAACATGAAAAGTTTGTCTCATAGTGCCCTGACTGGCAAAATACCCCCAAAGTCTTTGAAATTGCAGCACGGCGTAGCTAATGCAGGTGCAGTTTCATACGAGTCTGGGACATCCAGCTTAGTTTATTTTGAGGAGATAAGTATGTCGGGCGACAATAAATGGTTCACCGAAATTTTTGCGGCCAGTGGCAGTGCTTTTGGTTTAGCCATTACAAAAAAACTGGATGAGGTGCAGTCGCCTTTTCAACATATCGAAATGTTTGAAACCACCCATTTTGGCAATCTGATGGTGATAGACGGCGTGATTATGCTAAGCAGCCGTGACAATTTCCTATATCACGAAATGTTAAGCCACCCGGTGTTATTTACTCACCCCGCGCCAAAACAGGTGGTGATTATAGGTGGTGGTGACTGCGGTACTTTGCGTGAAGTACTAAAACACCCGGATATCGAACAAGTCACTCAAATTGATATCGACGAACAAGTCACCCGCATGGCGGAAAAATACTTTCCTGAACTCTGTGCATCCAATAACGACCCACGCGCTACGTTGAAATTTGCCGACGGTATCCAGTTTATGCGTGACGCTGAACCGGAATCTTTGGATGTAGTGATCGTCGACTCCACCGACCCTATAGGCCCGGGCGAAGGTTTATTTAACCGTGCTTTTTACGAAAGCTGCTTAAAAGCACTGCGCCCTGGTGGCATTTTAGTGCAACAAAGCGAGTCGCCTCTTATTCATATGCCACTTTTAAAAGCCATGCGCGATGCCATGTCAGGCGCTGGTTTTGCTGATTTACAAAGCCTGCTCTTCCCGCAGATGGTATACCCATCCGGCTGGTGGACTTGTACTTTGGCTCGTAAAGAGGCCAAATTTGACGGCTTCCGTGTTGAAGCTGCACAAAACCCTGCGTTTGAAACCCAGTATTACAACGCCGAAGTGCATCAAGCCGCTATGGCTTTGCCTAATTTTGTCAAAAAGGCTTTTGCAGAGTAATAGCAACCTAGCTTGAACCAGGGACAGTTAATATGAAATGGATTTTTGCGGCAGTTGCAATCTTGGTGATAGGACTGTTGGCTATAAAAGGCAGTGATTGGCTACCAGCAGCAGAGCTTAAAATTGATGATCATATCAGTGTGATAGTAAATCCTGCAGAACCAACTGCATCGGCTAATAAGGTTCTGGCAAGGCTGGATACAGACTTAGTTCCGGAGCATGTGGCGCAGTTGCCTCAATCTGAAGCTGTTGAGTTGTCTTCAGCACTGTGCCTGGAGGGCCGCGGTTGTACTTTGGACCTACACGAAAACTGGCATCTGAAGCTGCTCAATAACGATGGTGGCTTGTTAAGCTCTGAACTTGAGGCTGTGTTTAAAAGTCGGAATTTTATTGAGGCAGCAGAGCAGTTGCATTACTCCAGACAAAAAGCTGATGACCACAAAACTGAGCTGAAACTTGAACAGCTGATGTTAATTGCAGTGAAAAAATTTCAGGCCGAGCCCCAAGCTTTAGGTTGCAGAGATAACATTTGTCTGCTGCAAATCAATGTGCCAAGAGACATTAAGGTTGATGACGTGCGTAAGTCGCTTATGGACCCAGATTTATCCTGGCACATGCTGTCCATGTCCAAACAAAAAAGTAAGTACAACTGGAGCCTGCGGTTTGTTGCCACTGTTGATGACAAAGTGGTTTTATCCAAACCTTAAACAGGCGATGTGTTATGAGCGCAGTGCCGCCCTACAAATTTTTCTGCCTGCTTGCCCAGGCTAAGCTGGCTAAAATCAGTGCTGAACCTGCGGATAAAGTCCACCAGTTGACGTTATGTTGCCAGAATACAAAATTCACTACTAAGCCTGCAGGGATCAAGACGTTATTCATCACGGCCAACTGATTCGCATTGACCTGCCTGGCTCCTGCATTCCATAACCAGTAACCTAAACCTGAAGCCACTACACCCAGCCAGACTAAAATGCCGTAATCCAGAGTGGTCGTCGGCATTTTGTTCCAGTCGGCAAATAAAACTGTGGCCAGCAAACTGGTAATCGTTGCGCCGACAAAAAACCAGCCGAAGTTATAACGCTGCGCGCCTGTAGAGCCTAAATTCAGTTGACGATAAGCCACCTGACCAAAAGCAAAACATAAGTTAGCGGCCTGTATCAGCAGCAAACCCCACCAAAAATCTGAGCTTAAGTTGTGATACCGAATCACTAAAGCGCCCAAAATGGCCAGCAGAGCAGGACCTAACCAACGAAGGTGTAACTTTTTATAACGCCAGAAATAATCCAGTATCGAGATATACACAGGGGTCAGAATGGTAAAGAGCAGCACTTCAGCCACGCTCAAATACAAAAAACTGTGATACAGCAGCAGGTACATCAGCCCCAGTTGGATAGCGCCTATGGCGGCAAGAGCCATAGCCTGAGGTTTAGAACTGGTGCTTTTGAGTAACCAGGGCAGGAACAATAACAGAGCCAACAGCATGCGGCTGCTGACGGCCAGATAAGGGTCAACCCGGCCTGCCAGAAACTCGCCAATCAGGGAGAAACTAAAAGCCCAAATCAGCGTAACTAACCACAATAAACCCATAAAAAACTCCGGTGTGCTGGGCTGAAAATTCAGCGGCAGCATAGCCGGAGTTTTGCGTTTTTAACAGCTTTAGCCTAAGCCATTAGGGCGACGGCTAAATTACTGGGTGATTGCTTCGATATGTATCTCAACGCGGCGGTTCATTGCTCTGTTGCTTTCAGAGTTGTTTGGCACAGCCGGGTAGCTTGGGCCTAAACCCTGAGTTTCAATACGAATCGGGTTCAGGCGCTGTGCTACTAAATAATCTTTCACACTTTCAGCACGTTTTTTCGACAATTGCATATTGTAATCGTAAGTGCCTGTGTCGTCGGTATGGCCGCTGATCACTAACAGAGTTTTATCGTATTCGCCCAGCACTTTAGCTACATCATTGAGTACCGGATAGAGCTGTGGCTGAATGGCTGATTGATTCACTGCAAAAGTAATTTGTGATGGGATTTCTAAACGTAAAATATCGCCGTCACGATGCACTTTGACACCAGTGCCGGATAACTGATCACGCAAGGCCATTTCCTGATTGTCCATATAACGGCCCACAGCTGCACCGGCTAAAGCACCAATAGCAGCACCTATCGCCAGCCTTTTATTTTTATGGTTGCCTGTGGCTTTACCCAGCACAGCACCCACACCTGCACCAATAGCGGCGCCTTTGGCGGTGTTTTGGTTTTCCGGCGCTATGTTCATGCTGGCACAACCTGATAAAACTAAAGTGCTGAATAAGGCGACTAAACCTAACTGTTTGGCTTTCATGCGAAATCTCCTGAATTTTTGTGACGCAATTGTACCTCAGTTCAACTGAATTAGCGCTGAACTAAAAACATTGCCCGTAGCAATATTTAACAACGCGGAGCTTTGGCCCTTTAGGGAGAGCACCATGGATGGCGGCGAATAAAGCTAGGGTCAGATCACATTGTGAACGATAAATGTGATCTGACCCCATTTTCTTCATAGACATATATACGTCTAAACCAGTATGCTCGGGTGGTTAAAAAATAACTGGAGATAAATGGGTTTTATGGCAGGGTTAAAGTGGCGACGTCTGGTGCTCAAAGTGGGCAGTGCCCTGATTGCACCGGAAGCAAAAGGTTGCTCCACCCGTTATTTGCTGGCTATCGCTGGGTTTATCAGCGAATGCAGGCAACAAGGGGTTGAAGTGGTATTGGTATCCTCAGGTAGTGTGGCTGCAGGCCGCGCCGCGATTCCCTTTGTCCACCACCCCTTACCCATTAATGTGAAACAAGCTATGGCTGCTGTGGGCCAAACCCGCATGATGCAAAGCTGGCGCAATTTACTGGATGTGGATTGTGCGCAAATTCTGCTGACGCATGATGATTTACAGCACCGTAATCGCTATTTAAATATCCACAATACGCTGCGTACTTTGCTCGATCACGGCGTGCTGCCGATAGTGAATGAAAACGATACTGTGGCGACAGCTGAACTCAAAGTGGGGGATAACGACAACCTTGCCGCTTTGGTGGCGACAGTTGTAGATGCCGACGCCTTGATTATTTGCTCTGATGTCGATGGTTTATATACCGCCAATCCACGTTCGGACAGCAGCGCTTTGCTTATTCCTGAAGTGCATCTGATCACAGCAGAAATTTATGCCATGGCCGGAGGCAGTCATCATTTGATTGGTACAGGCGGCATGACCACTAAGTTGCAGGCTGCCAGCAAAGCGACCTCGCAAGGTATTGATACCTTAATTATTAATGGCCAGAAAGCTGATAGTTTTGCGGCACTCTTGGCAGGCAAAGCCTGTGGCACGCTGTTTCATAAGCAGCAAGAGCGTTTAAGTGCAAAAAAACACTGGTTATTACACAGTTTAAAAACCCGGGGTGAGCTACAGCTCGACAGTGGTGCTGTGCAGGCGTTATTGCATAAAGGCGCCTCTTTGCTGCCAAAAGGTATCAGCAGCATCAGTGGTGATTTTGATAAAGGTGATGCGATTTGGTTGTGTGATCAAGCTGGTAAGCAACTGGCCAAAGGCATCAGCCAATACAGTGTATCTGAGCTTGGTAAAATCCGTGGTGTGCATAGCCAGCAGATTGAAAGCATTTTGGGGTATTGCCCAAGCGAAGTAGTAGTGCACCGCGACGATTTAGCACTGGTGGAGGGCTGAGCATGAGCGATGTAAATATTAAAGCCATTTGCCAGCAAGCCAAGCAAGCGGCGTTGCAACTGGCGCAGTTATCCGAAGCCGATAAAAACCAGTTATTGCTGGCGATGGCGGATCAGCTGGAAGCCGATACTGCTTTGATTCTGGCGGGCAATGCCAAAGATATGGCGGCCGGGCGCGATAAGCAGTTGGCGGAGGCTATGCTGGACCGTTTGTTACTGACCGAAGATCGGATTAAAGCTTTAGCCAACGCAGTGCGTTATATCGCAGCTTTACCTGATCCTGTAGGCCAAATCCGTCAGATGGCACCACGGCCTAATGGCATTCAGGTCGGTAAAATGCGTATTCCGCTTGGCGTTATCGCGATGATTTACGAAGCCAGGCCTAATGTCACGGCAGACGCTGGTGCTTTGTGTTTAAAATCAGGGAATGCGGTGATATTACGTGGGGGCCGTGAAGCTCTGCAGTCCAGCCTGGCTATTGCCGCTTCCTTGCATAAAGCCATGGCGCAACAGGGCATAAACCCAGCTGCCATTAGCGTGATCCCAGACCCCGATCGGGCTTTATTGCTGGAATTACTGCAACAAAAGGACAGTGTCGATTTAGTGATACCCCGAGGTGGTGAAGGTTTAATTCATTTTGTCAGCGACAACAGCAAAATTCCGGTCATTCAGCATTACAAAGGCATCTGCCATTTGTATGTTGATAAAGCTGCTGATTTGGATAAAGCCATGGCCTTGTTATTAAACGGCAAAACTCAGCGTCCCGGTGTTTGTAATTCGCTGGAAACTTTGTTGGTGCACCAGGCGGTAGCACCGGAGTTTTTAGCTTTAGTGTCTGCGGCTTTTGAAGAGAAGCAGGTAGAAGTCTTTGCCTGCGACTTGTCTTTGCCCTATTTCACTGGGGCGACCAAGGCAGATGAGACTCAGTTTGATACCGAATATTTGCGTTTAGCCATGTCGGTAAAAACAGTGGCTGATTACGACGAAGCTGTGGCTCATATCCAGCGCCACAGCTCAGGTCATACTGAAGTCATTTGCACTCAGGATATCAGCACAGCACAACGCTTTTTAAAGCAAATTAACAGTGCTGTGGTGATGGTGAATGCGTCCTCACGGTTCAGTGACGGCGGCGAGCTGGGGCTAGGGGCAGAAATTGGTATTTCTACCTCTAAGCTGCACGCCTACGGCCCTATGGGGTTGGAATCCCTGACCACTGAGAAATACATAGTGATAGGCGACGGTCAAACTCGCTAAAGCTGGTTCAAGTTTATTGAAGTGGCGCCGATAACAGAGTGGATTCTCTGTTTTCGGTGCAAAGCTGATGATAAAAATGGACTTAAACCAGATGCTTAATTTGAGCATTCAAAATGTATTTTCTGCACCGACGCAGGCAAGGCCTGTTTCGGCTAACAACACCTCAGAGCCGGAAAAAGACAGCAGTAAAGCTCCTGTCGGTATTCATGTCGATCTGTCGCCGCTGGGTTTAGATCAATCCAAAAAAGCCGAAAGGGACAAAGATATTGATGAAAGTGAACTGCCTGACAACGTGAAGCAGGCTCTGAAAGCTATTCGTGATAAGCAGGAAGAGCTGGAGAAAAAACAACAAGAACTGCAACAGCTGATGAGTAACAGTTCTATGCCGCCTGAAGAAAAACAGGAAAAAGTAAAAGCGCTACAAGCGGAAGTCAGTAGTTTGAGTCGCGGCTTGGTTGACGCGAAAAATAATTTAGTCAGCTCAATGGAAGATCAGGGCTTAACTGAACAGCAAATTCAAACCGCCATGGCGCTGATGAACTAAGACGCTGTTTTTGTTTTGCAATCAAGTTTACACACCCGTACCGCTGAAGGTGGATTGGCTGCTAGTTTAGAGGCAGGGCGTATCGGCCTTCTGACCAGTTCCCCACTGCAGTTTGGACAAATCCCAGCTAGCTTATTTTTACAATCTGGGCAAAAAGTGCACTCAAAAGAGCAGATATAAGCCTGATCTACTGGCGCTAAATCCGCATCACAACATTCGCAATTGGGTCTGAGTTCTAACATCAGTATCTCCTCTCATTTCTTTTAACCTATTTCAACAGAGACACCTTCAGCTGTCTGCCAGCATTCAAGCCAGATCATGCTGCTTATCAGCCAGCTAAAGCCTGCGAAGCAGTTCGACAAAGCTGCTCTGTTCTGCTTTGATAGATCAAAGACTTAATGGATTTGCATATGAAAATAGCTGTCATAGGTGGTGGTATTAATGGCTTGTCATCCGCATGGCAACTGGCTTTGGCTGGTCATAAGGTGACGCTGTTTGAACGTGACGAGCTGATGCAGGCGACCAGTAAATCCTCCTCCAAATTACTGCATGGCGGTTTACGTTATCTGGAGCAGGGCGAGTTCCGGCTGGTGCATGAAGCTCTGCAGGAAAGGCGCTGGTGGCTGAAGAAAGCACCGCATTTAACCAAAAGATTACCGCTGTTGTATCCCATTTATCAGAAGGGTCAAAGACCCCGCTGGCAAATCAAAATTGGTTTGTGGTTGTATGACTTGCTGAGTGGCAAAAAAGGCATAGGCCGCCATCGCTGGCTGTCGGCAGAGCAAGCAAAACGTTGCTCGCCTGAATTAAAAACCGATGGTTTAACAGGGGCTTATTTATTTTTTGATGGCCAGATGGACGACAGAAAACTCGGGCTCTGGGTGGCAACACAAGCCATCAAAGCTGGGGTACAAATTCATCAGCATTGCCCTGTCAGTCAAATTACTGCTACTGGTGGGGTCTTTGCCGGGAACAGTTCTGACTGGCAAGTCTTTGATCTGGTGGTGAATGTGGCAGGCCCATGGAGTAATCAGCTGCTGGAGCAGTCTGAACTGCCAGTGCAACAAGCTTTAGACTTGGTGAGGGGCAGTCATTTATTGCTGCCAGCCGTCAGCCGATATGGCCATATGCTGGAAGTGCCGGGTGAGCGCCGTATTGTGTTTGTATTGCCTTATCAGGGGCAAACTTTGTTGGGCACCACAGAAGTGCGGCAAAGTCTGGCAGAACCTATAGAGTGCAGTGACGAAGAGCAGAGCTATTTACTGAAGCTGTATAACCATTATTTTGTCGGTCAGAAAACAGCAACAGATGTAAAAGACAAATTTGCTGGAGTGCGGCCTTTATTAGGTGGTAGCGACAGTGCCAGCACGGCCAGCAGGGAATACGCATTAAACTGGCAACAGCAGTTATTAACAGTGTCAGGTGGGAAATGGACTACAGCCAGAGCTTTGGCCCTGACTGTAGTGGAACAGGTGCAACAAAAAGATTTATAAATCCAGTGCCAGTATTTTTGAGCGGCGCTGGTAGTTATACAACTGCTGTTTTTTCTCTGGTAAATCCTGCACAGTCACCAGTTCAAAACCATGCTCCTGGAACCAGTGAATACTGCGGGTGGTCAGTGCAAACAAGCGGTAATATTTACGCTGCCGTGCCAGCTGAATAATGTTTTTCAGCAAAGCGCTGCCACGGTCTGCATCACGGTATTGTTCATGCACTGCTAAGCAGGCAAATTCACCGACATTTTCTTCCGGAAATGGATAAAGCGCGGCACAACCGATAATTAAACCATCACGTTCAATCACGACAAACTGATCGATTTCCATTTCCAGTTGCTCGCGCGAGCGGCGAACTAATAAACCTTGCTGCTCCAACGGGCGGATCAAATCCAGAATACCGCCGATGTCAGTGATACTGGCGGCACGCAAACGTTCGGCCGCTTCAGTCACAATTTGGGTACCAATACCGTCACGGGAGAATAATTCCTGCAGCATGGCACCATTTTCGCCGTAGCTGACTAAGTGACAACGGGGCACGCCAGAGCGACAGGCTGTGACGGCTGCATGCAAAAAGGCGATAGTGGCTGTGCAGGCATCGTCTTTTTGTTCCATCTGCCACATTAAATGTTCAGCATAATTGGGCATCAACTCTGCGGTAATATCGCCATCTTCACCGACAATACCGCCAGCTTCGTTAAAACCGATAATTTTTTCCGCTTTGAGTTTAATGGCAACCTGAGTGGCAATTTCTTCGGCAGTCAGATTAAAACTTTCACCTGTGACCGAAGCTGCAACAGGACCCATCACGACAATGCCGTTGTTATCCAATTGACGCCGAATACCCTGTACATCAATACGACGCACCCGGCCGCTGTGTAAATAGTCGATGCCATCGTCCACACCTAAAGGCTGGGCTATCACAAAGTTGCCACTGACTACGTTGATTTGCGCATTGTGCATAGGAGTATTGCTTAAGCTCATCGACAAACGAGCGGTAATATCCAGTTGCAAAGAACCTGCGACTTGTTTGATCACACGGAACGAATCATCGTCCGTCACCCGAATGCGGTTGTGGTAATCGCAATTTAAACCGGCCTTTTCCAGCGCCTTATTAATTTGTGGCCGGGCACCATACACCAGCACTATTTTAATGCCGAGCGTATTAAGCAAAGCTATGTCATTAATAATGCTGCGAAAGCCGGGCTGATCTATGGCTTCACCACCCAGCATCACCACAAAGGTTTTGCCACGGTGAGAATTCACATAAGGGGCAGACTGACGAAAGCCATCAACAAGTTCTGTAGTGCGCACTATGGTTTTGTTTCCTTCTGGCAAAAACAAAAATAAGACTAGGGCTGCCTTGTGACAGGAATACGACAGCAACTTAAGCATAGCAAAATAATGCAAAAGCTATAGCTGACGCTGTATGGGCAGTACAAATGAGCGCGCACTTTAAACAATTTTGGATAAATAACCAACAGTTAATTTGCATGGGGACTGTGTTTTTGTAAAACATATTTTATATCAATGCTTTATGTTTTACCTTCGAGTGTTGTTATTCATTGTTGTGGGTTGTTATGTTTCTTTGTTGCATGAATATTAAGTTTATCCATTAAAAAGGGCAGGCTGGATGCTGTTGCAAAGTGGCGGCGGCGATTTGACGTAAAAACTGTTGTTGCTCAGAGCTTAAAGGAATTTGCGGAAAATACGCCAGCAATTCGGCATTGTTTCCTGTGATGCTTTGATAAAACACCAAAGCTGTCAGAAAAGTACCAGCCAAAGCCGCATGATTGCCATCCGCCTCATGCAATATCATCTGAGGATCTTGCTGCAATACCTTGTCCCAGGCCATACCAACAGGCGCAACACAACCAGGCTCAGTCGCCACAATAGACTGATGCAACTGATGTACACGGCTGCCTTCTGTGCTGTTGCCATCCTGACCATGTTCCGGAAATAACACGGGGGTGGCGTTTTGCGCTTTTACCGCCCTAAGCCAAATCAGGCTGTCATTTACAGGGTAGCTATAAAGGCCAGAGGTAGAGTACTTCTGGCCTTGTAAAATCACATGGCTCCAGCTCAAAGACTGCAATAACTTTAAATCCGCAGTGCCAGATAAACGCTCATCCAGATAAGCATAACCATCAGCCACAGTCATATCCACCAGAGCCCCTGGTCGTCCTGCCAGAATCAGTTGCCGGATCAAGCCAGGCATATTGTGTGAGCGCACATGGCTGTTGCCAAACATCAGGATTTTATAGTGATCGACATACCTGTTATCCGGCACTTCAGCAGCCAGTGGCAACTGGCCAAAGTCAGGATTATTCGGAGCAACCTGACCACCGCCGCCAGTAATGTCTGTTGGAGTAGTCGCACCGCCACCACAAGCGGTCAAATACAGGCAACTTGTGGTTGTCATCGCCAAGAGGAAAAGCTTCAGTATGCTGATTCTGTTCATAAGTACGCTCTGCGCTTTGTGCGCTGTAACAGGAGTAGTCGACAGCATGAGAGCCAAAGTAAAAAAAAGCCTTACTTTTACAGGAGAAAAAGCGGATAAATACCTGATAGCAGGTTGGTGAATTTGGATATGTATTTCAATTGAATGGATTGGTTAAATAGACTCTACGGATATAAGTAAATAAAAAACTACGAATTGATTGAAGTGAGGACGTCAGTCGTACTTTTATCTCAGCGGTTAAGTAAATACGTGATCATGGTTCGAACCAGAAATGCTGGAAAAAAGCTCTGGCTGCTAAAGCAACCAGAGCCTTCGCATCAATCCAAAATTATATGCGGCAAAAATCTGGAGCTGTCTTTGGTGATCAGCGAATTGTCTTCGCGAATACCAATACCTGCTGCGCTGTTGCCTACGACCCAGCTGCCTATCATGGTGTAGCTGTCACCAAATTTTGGTAGTGGTTGAAACTTCTGGCGGATAAAAGCTGAATCGGCGTAAGGGCCTGGTTCACTGATTTTTTCGCCGCTTGGCGTCACTAATTCAACATTAGCGCCTTCACGGGAAAACAGCGGTTTACGTACCCAGCCTGCGCCAAAACTTTGGCCTGGTTGTTCAAAATGGCTTTCCAGCAAATTCGGGTGGCCCTGATGTTTTTGCCACAGCAAGGGCAATATGCCTTTGTTGGATAACAACATTTTCCAGCCGGGTTCCAACCATTGGGTTTGGCTGCTTAAGATGACGGACGCAAAATCTTCCTGCACCATAAATTCCCATGGGTAGAGTTTAAATAACCCCCCTATAGCGTACCCGTCCAGATCCACCAGTTGACCACTGGCTTCACCTAACTGTTCCAGTTCGATAAAACGGCTGTCGAGACCTGCTTGTTTGGCGATGTCCATCAGGTACATCACTGTGCCTTTGTCCTCTATGCTGTTGGCCACAGAAGCAAAATACAAAGGGTTGGCCAATGGCAACTCAGCAAAAGCGGTTTCGAGCTGGTCTTGCAAGGAGTTAAATTGATCAGCGCCTTGTGGCACTTTGCCGCGCATGATCTGATCTTCCAGCCATACCCACTGGAAAAAACCGGTTTCAAATAAAGAGGTAGGGGTGTCGTAGTTTAGTTCCAGCAATTTAGCCGGGCCATTACCGTCGTAAACTAAATCCAGCCGGCCGTATAAAGACGGCGCTTTAGCGCGCCAGGATTCGGCAACAAAATCCCAGAACTTTTCTGGTATAGCGAGCTGCTGCAGTTTTTCTTCATCGCCGATAATGTCATCCACCAAACCTAAAGCCATTTGATGCAGCTCTTCGGTGGGGTCTTCTAAATCTTGTTCTATCTGGCGCAGGTTAAACTGATAATAGGCAGTTTCATCCCAATAGGCTTCGCCGTCAAAGGTATGGAATTCAAAGCCAACAGATTCAGCATAAGAGCGCCAGCCAGGGCGCTCATCACAAGCTACTTTTTTCATTGCCTGTTAACCACCAAAACTTTTGGTTGGGCTGGAGCGTTTAGCGGCCTGAGCACCAAAACCACCACGATTCACAGTACCAGCTGCTTTAGGTTGTACTGAGGATGGCTTGATATAGGTTGGGCCTACACCTCTGGCTACAGGTGTATTGGTTGCAGTACGGAAAGTGCTGCGGTCGTCCCGTGATTTATACAAAGGTTGAGCCTGGACTGGTTGCTTTAGTTGGCCGCCTGAACGGTTCAGCATTTGGCCTGCTAAAAAGCCCATCATCATCGGCATAAAAAAACCGCCACTGGAAGCCTGAGCCTGTTGTGCTGGCTGCTCTGTACCAGCTGCCGCTGCGGCCTGAGCCGGAGTTTCACACTGACCAACACCAAAGTCAGTTTCACAGGAGGCTTTGTCGGTATATTTTGGCGCAACCTGAGTATGCATAGTCAAAGCCTGGTTTAAATCGGCACGGCATTGCTCAGGATTAAAATAGGCTGCACATTGATCAACGGTTTCAAAAGCTGCAGTTTGCACTGCTTCTTCCTGACCACAGCCTGCCATTAAAAAAGTTGCAGTAGGCACCATTAACACTAAAGCTGCCTTTTTACTGCGTTTAAGCACTTTTTGTTTCATCAGTGACTCCTCAATAGGTTATGCAGGTTAATACGTCATGCTGGCGGAGTTAATCAAACCTATGGCAATAGAACAACCGGCGGAAAACACACCAGCTGCTACTTCGCCTTTAGTGATACGTTCCGGTAGCTGTTTCAAAGCAAAACGTACTACAGCAAAAGTTAATACTTGCACCACCAGAGCTATAGCACCCCAGATAGCACAGTCGGCTAATGACAGTGAATGAGTGATAGCGCTGGACAATGGCAAGGCAAAACCAATTAAAGCACCGCCAAAAGCGACAGCGGCAGCACCGTTATTTTCTTTGATTAAGGCTAATTCGTCGTGTGGCGTGATCCAGGTGTAAAAGCGGCAAAATAAAGCCACCAATAAAATGGCCAGAAAAAAGAAGCTGATAAAGTCCGGGAAACCTGCCACAGAGGCCAATAAAGTGTCACTCATTATAAAATCCTTTCTTTAAGTTAGGGTGCTTTGCCGATGATCCAGAAAAGCCGGACAAAAGGCAACAACTGAATCCAGACAGATTTTGACTTTCGCCCTTGAAGCTGTGAGTTTTAGGCTATGCTCAATAAAAAAGCCAAGCCGCTAAGTAACTGATCTGTTAAGGAGTTCACCTCAATGTTAAATCAAATGTCGGTAAAAATCCGCTTGTTGGTATTGGTCTGTGTGCCATTACTGGTGTTAATTGCCATTAGTTTGATTTCGGTCAGGGAAATGGGGCATTTAAGTGACGGAGCGACCAGTATCTATGAAGACCGTGTAGTGCCTCTGAAACAAATTAAACAAGTAGCGGATGCCTACGCTGTGACTTCAGTGGATTTGTTGCATAAATATCGTGGTGAGGTCATTACTGCCGGGGAAGCTGTGCAGCAGTTGCAGCAACAAGGCGAGTTGGCGGATCAGGTCTGGCAAGCTTATCTGGCAACCAGCTTAACCACAGAAGAAGCTGGGCTGGCTGAAAAGGCCAAACAACAAAAATTGTTGTTCCAGCAACGCTTGCAGCAATACAGGGCGCAGATTTCTGATGGGTCTTTAATGCAGCGCAGTGCCAAAGATTTTAATACAGAGTTGTATCAATTGGCTGACCCGCTCAGCGCGTCTTTAGCGGCGTTAATTGATGTGCAACTGGTCGAAGCTGAGAAGTTTAAAGTGGCGGCGGCAGAGCAGTATCAGTTTTTCCTGAAGTTGTTTGTTATTGCTTTGCTGCTGGTTTTTATTTGTTTAGGCGTTTTGTCCTGGCTCATTTATCGCTCTATTCACAGTCCGCTGAATCAATTACAGCAGGCCATTTCCATTGTGGGGGATAAATCCGATTTACGTATCCGGGCGCAAGTGACAGGCACTGATGAAATTGCCGTCACAGCTCGTGCTTTTAATCAAACCATTAGTCGTGTCCATCAGTTTTTTACTGAATTAGCAGATGCGGTGTCTCAACTGGCGGCTGCTTCAGAAGAAATGAGCCAAATCAGTCAGCAGGTCAGCGGCACGGCTTTTGAGCAGGAACAGCAGGCGAATTTAATAGCTACAGCTGTCAATCAAATGTCGGCAGCTATTCAGGAGGTTGCTAACAGTGCTTTGGCGACTTCTGAGCAGGCCAATGAGGTGGATCAGAAAACCCAGCAGGGCTATCAAAAGGTGATGCAAAATGTCGGCTCCATTGAGCAGTTATCTACTGTGGTGAATGGAGCCAGTGTGGTGATTGAGCAATTGAATGGCGAATCGGAAAAGATCACCCAGGTGCTGGCCGTGATCCAGACTATTGCAGGCCAAACCAATTTACTGGCATTAAACGCTGCCATTGAAGCTGCCCGCGCCGGTGAAGCAGGCCGGGGTTTTGCTGTAGTGGCCGATGAAGTACGAACTTTAGCCACCAATACGCAAAAAGCCACTGAGTCTATCCGCGCTATGATTGATAACCTGCAGGCATCTGCCCGGGAAGCTGTACAGGCCATGGCGCAATCTGGTCAATATGCCAGCAGCAGCGTAGTCAATGCGCAGGAAGCCGGCGCTGTGCTGGAAGACATTAAATCTGCAGTCGGCACTATAGTGGACATGAATGTGCAGATATCCGCAGCAACGGAGCAGCAAACCATAGTGGCTGAAGATATTAACAAAAATATCAGCGAGTTTAGTGTCAGCATTGGCGAGATGACCCGCAGCGCAACCCACAGCGCAGATGCCAGTACTTCATTGGCACAGTTAGCGAGTCGTTTGCAACAGCAAGCGGCTTCGTATCGGGTGTGAGACATCCTTATAAGGGCCATTCTGCTGGCCCTTATAAGGTTTATCTGACCGGCTTTATCTGCGTTGTACTAATAGCTGTTCGATACTGTGTTGGTGGCTTGGCAGCTTGTCAACGATGTCTGTCACTATCAGTTTTAAATCCTGCATAAACTGCTGTAGTTTTTCAGACGGAACCTGATTAGCCAAAGGATGGTGTTGCTGTGGTATCAGGTTTTGTCCCAGCATCACTTGTTGCCAGGCCACTTCACTGAACAGATCATCCTGCTCACGTTGCACTACCGCACTTTGGCGAAACAGTTCCATTTTTTGGGTCAGGCTGTCAGGGACACTCATAGTGCGGCAATAGCGCCAGAACTCACTGTCATCTCTTTGAGTCTGGTGGTAGTGCAGAATAATAAAATCCCGAATTTGCTCAAATTCAGTGACAGACTGCCGGTTGTATTGGTCGCGCTGGCTGGCATAATCGGTTGTTGCCGGAAACAGCTTTGCCAGCCGGATAATGCCTGATTGAATTAAATGCAAACTGGTGGACTCCAGCGGCTCAAGAAAACCGCTGGCAAGACCTAACGAAATACAGTTTTTATGCCACTGCATTTTGCGTCTTCCCGTCGTAAAACGAATGGGACGTGGCTCGGCCAGAGCGTCACCTTCTAAATTGCTCAGTAAATGCTGTTGTGCTGACTCATCATCCATAAAGTCGCTGCAATACACCACACCATTACCTGTGCGGTGCTGCAGTGGAATACGCCATTGCCAGCCTGCCTGATGTGCTATAGCTCTGGTATAAGGGACTGCAGCGCTGCGGTTTGCGCTTGGCACCGCCAATGCTCTGTTACATGGCAGCCAGCGGGACCAGTCTTCATACCCTGTTTTGAGAGTTTGCTCTGCCAACAGCGCCCTGAATCCTGAACAATCAATAAATAAATCGCCCTGAATGACGTGTCCGTTTTCCATCACTAATGTTTGGATATCGCCACTGGTTTGATCCTGGGTGACAGAGGCAATTTTTCCTTCAATACGTTTAACACCTTGCTGTTCGCTCAGTCTTCTTAAGGTTGCAGCATAAAGCGAAGCATCAAAATGGTAGGCGTAACTTAACTGTTTAAATGGCGTGCCGGGGAGTTGGTGTAGTGGTGCAAATTTGTTGCGGCTTGCTGCCTGATAACAAGGGGAATAATCCCAGTAACTATCAGTGAACCCTTGTTGTTGTGCCCTTAGCCAGAAATGATGAAAGCTGGTCAGCCCTAAGTCTTTGCCAATATCACCAAAGGCATGCATATACTTGTCACCCTGCTGACCCCAGTTTTCAAATTGGATCCCGAGTTTAAAGGTGCCTTTGGTTGACTGGATAAAATCGGCCTCTTTAATGCCTAAAGCCTGATTAAATAATAAGATCGGCGGTATTGTGGCTTCGCCCACACCAACAATACCAATCTCTTCAGATTCAACCAGCGTGATTTGCAAATGATGGGGAAAAAGTTTGGACAACATAGCTGCAGTCATCCAGCCGGCAGCTCCTCCTCCGGCTATAACCAGATGTCGTATTGGTGTAGGCATGTATATCTCCACATATAAAAAAGGCCCCTGAGCCAAGATACAGCAGCAGGGGCCTCTTCGGCAGTTTTGTTAATGCTTACAGCTTATAGCTGATGCCTAACATAAAGTTGCGGCCATAGTTCTGGAAGTCCAGCACACGACGCTCATCACCATTTTCGTAGGTGACAAACGGCTCGTTAGTCAGGTTGCTTACCTGGAACAATACAGATAAGCCTTCCAAACCTTCAAAACTAGACTGAGAGAAGTCATAGCCAATTTGTGCATCAACAACAGTCTCAGCTTTCACATCAACGGTTTTGCGGGTCAAGCTAATACCTGTGACTTCACCCAGGAAATCAGAACGGTAACGGGCACTGGTGCGCACTTCCCAGCCTGAGTTTTCGTAGTACAGTGTTGCGTTTACTACTTTCTCTGATAAGCCTGGCAACTTAGTCGGTTGGCTGTCTGCCTTTTCTTTTACTTCACTGTCTGTGTATGAACCGCTCAGGATAGCGCCAAAACCACTGAGAGACTGATGCAACATCTGGCCGGTAACGGACAATGTTAATTCCAGACCCTGAACATGGCCACCATTGCCGTTTTTAGGCGTACTGATGTAACCCTGACGCAGAGCTGGCTCGTTACCTACTACAGGTAAACCGGTAAAGTCATACAACTCTTGTTCGGTGAATACGTAGTTTTCTAAATCTTTGTAGAATAAAGCTGCGGCGAAATAGCCGTCATCACCAAAATAAGTTTCATAACTTAAATCGTACTGACGAGCCAACCATGGACGTAATGCCGGGTTGCTACCGCTGGCGCTCCATGGAGAAGCATCCAGATCGGTGTTGTTCTCTTTCGTTACATCGTAGCTGTAACCATTACTGGCATTCATACGGTCCATACGGGCACGTGCCAGAGTACGGGCTGCAGACACACGAACAACCTGTTCTTCCGCAACTTCAAAGCCGAAGTTAAAGCTAGGCAGCATTTCCCAGTATTTATCGCCGCCGCTTACCGGGGTCGCCACGACATAACCGGCGCTATCTTTTGTTGTTGCAAAACCACTAGAGGACTGGTCAGTGTGCACTGCTTGCAGACCGAAGTTACCTCTGACAGGAATTCCGCTCACTTCGCTTTCTACATTAGCTTTGACATAAGGCGTTAAAACTTCTTCACTGATATCCCAGTTATTTTGTACACGACCTGTATCATTTAGTGCGTCGTTAGTTTCGTTGTAGTAACCGTCGCGGTACAAGGCTAATGAGTCGTATGCGACCATATTACCCATGCCAATAAAGCCTAAAGACACATCAGGTAAAAGGTACTGGGCAGGAATATCCACATCAGCCGGGTAATCTTTTAAGGTCAGATACAAGCCTGTGTCACGTTTTAATTTATCGCGCTTGCTGCTATTGATACCAAACTCAATGGAGCTGATAGAGCCTTGCTCAAAAACCCGTTTTGCAGACAAACGTACAGCAGTCATCTCATCTTCAATATGAGGTGTATTGATAAAGCCGTCCTGTGCATTACCTGCCACAGTTAAACCGTTACCCCAACTCAGTGGGCCGCCTAACTTGATAATGTCTGTGTCGGAGTAATCCAGCGTTGGGCTAAAACGCATTGAACCATCTGCTGTGTATTCGAAGCCTATATTGTCAGCCACGCCATTCTGGTAACCGCGACCAGTGCCGCTGTAACTTTCCATACCGAAGTCGGTACGATCTGCTTTTGAATAGCTCAGATCGGTTTCTACCGACCACAGATCTGTTACCGTAATTTCTGTGTTCCAGCCAATCGCTATTGTGTCTGCGTCACGAATGTTTACGTCGTTACGGATCACGCCTTCAACATCGTTATACACACCTTTGGTCACCAGACCATTTTCACTGGTGTAACCTGGTTGTAAAGTGTTGCCTTGAGGGCCCCAAACGAATGGCAGTTCAATACCACGCAGTAACTGGGTGTCATTAAACTTAGAGTAATAGACATCTACTATAGTGGTCAGTTTATCGCTAGGTTTATATTCAACAATACCTAACCAGCCGTCGCGATCAAGTTCGCTTGAACGAACATAAGGCTTTGCACCGCCGATAGAAATATTGTTATTGCCTGCATCAGGATAACCCCAGGCATTCCAACGTTCTTCCTGGTTTGGAGATACCATTTTGGCATAACCAAAGGCTATACCTACAGTGTCATCTAAAAACTGGTCTATGTAGGAGAAGCTACCGCGGAAGCCATTTTCTTTACCATCCGGGTTTAATGAACCCAATGAGTTACGCTCACCACGTAAGTTCACCACCATCGTCTGCTCGCCATGAGCTAAAGGACGAATAGTTTGCATGTCGATGGTGCCACCAATGGCTTGTGCCATTACAGAAGCATCCGGAGTTTTATAAACTACAACGTTGCTCATCATTTCTGATGGATATTGGTCAAACTCAACACCACGGTTGTCACCTACAGTAACCTGCTCACGGCCATTTAAGGTTGCTGTGGTGAAATCCGGAGCTAAACCACGAACCGACACAACGTTGGCGCGACCGTCAAGGCGCTGTGCCGCCAAGCCAGGTAAACGAGCCAGGGACTCGGCGATACTCATATCAGGCAATTTACCGATCTCTTCGGCGGATACAGCTTCGACAATGGATGTCGATTCCATTTTCAAAGCCTGAGATTGTTGCAAGCTGCGGCGAATACCACGAACTTCAATCACTTCGACTTGGCTTTGGATTTGCTCTTGTGCTTCTGTAGACTGAGTTTCTTGTGCAACAGCAAGTGAACTTGCTCCTGCGGTTGCCAACGCTATGGTCAGCATGTTGAGTTTGAAGTTCTTCATTCCTTATCCCCGGTGTGTTGTTTTTTTATGTGCTTTTTAAGTTCTGGTTTGACCCGCACTTTTCGCACGATAGTGTTAACCCATGCTTTTATTAAACTTGTTCGGTCAACATCTCAACATGAATACGTATTCATCTTTTCTAAAGTGCACGAGCATGGCGCAAAGTGTGTTTTTTTCGCCCCAAACTGGTGCATTTCCTGCTTTTGCAGAATATGAGTAAAAATACCAACTACTGCAAACATAATTATAAATGCAGCGCAGAAGCACAGCCAGAAGGGAGAGTGTGCATACGTATGCATCTACTCTGCCATATGCTCCACTGATTTTTTGCACTAAGTTGTAGCATCTTATTGTCGTAACTTCAGTGTAGCAGTTACTTTTAACCCATCACAAAAGTGATGTGTTGTTTGGTTTAACTACTAAAAATGAGTAGAGAATTCTATGAAGATGAATCAGAAACTTTGCGTTTTCTGGATTGGACTATGGGCTTTAGCCGGGACTTTAGTTCCTGCGGAAGCTGCAAGCTATCAGCGGCACGAACTGGCTAATGATCAACTGCAGATCACAACCGAAGAGTACAAAGTGCAGCTTCGCTTCAAAAGTAGTGGCGCTGTAGAAGTGGAGTACCAGCGTGATGGTGAAAAGCAGTTACCTTCTTTCGCCTTAGCCGATTTGAAACAAAAAGTGCCTGGACAGCTTAGTGTTACTGATGATTTTTTAGAGTTCAAAACCGGACAACTGACAGTCAAAATACAAAAGTCGCCTTTTCAGCTCAGTTATTACCGTGGCAACGAACTTATTCTGACGGAAGAAAAAGGCTTTTTTGCTCATGAAACAATGAGGGGCTTCCGCTTTAAGCTGCAGGATGATGAAAAGCTGTTAGGCACAGGCCAGCGGGTAGTCGGCATGGACAGACGTGGCCAGCGTTTGCCTTTGTATAACAAAGCCAGTTATGGCTACACCACTGAAGCACAGCAAATGTACTTTGGTTTACCCGCTGTGATGTCGAGTGAAAAGTATCTGTTGTTGTTTGATAACAGCGCCAGTGGTTTTGTCGATTTAGGCAAAACTGAAAAAAAGGTGCTGCAATTTGAAGCTGTGGCAGGCCGCACTGCTTATGTGGTGATGGCGGCGCCCACTTATCCAAAACTGATTGAAGAGTACGTGACAGTGACGGGCAAGCAGCCATTGCCACCGCGTTGGGCCTTGGGAAATTTTGCCTCACGTTTTGGCTATCGCACTGAGGCTGAAACCCGCGCCATAGTGGATAAATTTGCCGCTGAAGACTTTCCACTGGATGCAGTCGTGCTGGATTTATACTGGTTTGGGCCAGATATTCAGGGCCATATGGGCAACTTAGCCTGGGACAACAACGCTTTCCCTAACCCTAAAGGCATGATCAGCGACTTTAAAGCCAAAGGGGTGAACACTGTGCTGATCACTGAACCTTTTGTATTAAGCACTTCCAAACGTTGGGATGAAGCAGTTCAGGCCAAAGCTTTAGCCACTGATTTAGCAGGTAAAGCCAAAACCTTCGATTTTTATTTTGGTAACACAGGCTTAGTGGATGTATTTTCAAAAGAAGGCACAAGCTGGTTTGAAGGTATTTACAACGAGCTGGCAGACTATGGCGTAGCAGGCTGGTGGGGCGATTTAGGCGAGCCTGAAGTGCATCCTGCTGATGCGATTCATAGCCTTGGCACGGCGGACGAAATTCATAATGTGTACGGCCATCGTTGGGCTGAACTGGTGTATCAGAACCGCTTAGAAAAGCAACCAGAACAGCGCCCTATGATTATGATGCGTTCGGGTTTTGCCGGCTCACAACGTTTTGGCATGATCCCCTGGACAGGCGATGTCAGTCGCAGCTGGGATGGTTTAAAACCTCAGGTGGAGTTGGCGCTGCAAATGGGTTTGTTAGGCCTGGCGTATACCCATTCGGATTTAGGTGGTTTTGCCGGCGGCGAAGTGTTTGATAAAGAAATGTATATCCGCTGGTTGCAATACGGTGTGTTCCAGCCTGTGTATCGTCCTCACGCCCAGGAGCAAATAGCACCAGAGCCAGTGTTGCACGACAAGGAAACTAAAGATATTTTGCGGGAATACGTCAAGTTACGTTACCGCTTAACGCCTTATAACTACACGCTGGCGTATCAAAACAGCAGTACTGGTATGCCATTAATGCGACCGCTGTTTTTTGAAAATGAAGCAGACACCAGTTTAATCGCCAATAAAGACAGTTACCTCTGGGGCGATGCCTTTTTAGTCACTCCGGTCACTGCTGCTGGTGTGAAGTCGGTACCAGTGCAGTTACCTGCGGGTGTCTGGCTGGATTATTGGACAGGCAAAGCCTATCAGGGCGGCAAAACTATTGAGCAACCGACCGACTTAACCACTTTACCTGTGCTGGTTCGTGCCGGCTCTTTTGTGCCTATGGTGCCCGCTGTACAAAGTTTAAAGGACTACAGCAGCCGTCAGCTTGAGCTGCATTATTACCACGATAAATCCATCAGCCAGGCCAAAGGCCACATGTATGAAGACGATGGCAAATCGCCAGATTCATTAAGCAAAGGCCAGTATGAACTGCTGACCTTCAGTGCTGCGGCAAAAGGCAAGAGTTTGGCTTTTGAATTCAACCGCACTGGTTTGGGTTATGCCGGTATGCCAAAACAGCGGGAAACTATGTTGGTTGTTCATCAACTGGCGAAACCTGCTACCGCGCTGGTGAATGGTAAGGCGCTGAGTTGGGTGAATTCAGCAGCAGAACTGGTAGCAGGAAGCGCTTATTTTGATGCCAGCAAACAGCAAGTGTTGCTGAAACTGAACTGGGATCAGGCCAAAGCCAGGGTGGTGGTAGAGTGAAGCCTCTTCATAGGATAAAAACTGTGCTGCTGAGTGTGGCGCTGATGGCGAATCTTGTTTTCGCCAGTCCAATCGAACATCTGGAGCCCGCCTTTTGGTGGGCAGGTATGAAAGAGCCAAAGTTGCAACTGATGGTGCATGGCAAAGATATTCAGCACACTCAGGTGCAACTGAGTTATCCGGGCGTGAAGCTTTTGGGTGTGCAGAAGGTGCAAAACCCTAATTATCTGTTTGTCGATTTCGAACTGAGCCCTGATGTAAAACCTGGCAGTTTTGAGCTGAGTTTTAGCCACAATGGCAAGACAGTAGCGAGGCATCACTACAGCTTACTGGCGCGTAAAGAGGGTTCGGCACAGCGCCAGGGTTTTGCTCAAAAAGATTTAATTTACCTCATCACACCGGATCGTTTTGTCAACGGCGACCCCGCAAACGATGAAGTGAAAGGTATGAGCGAAGGGCTGGACAGAGCAAACCCTGGCGGCCGGCATGGTGGTGATATTGCCGGTATGCAGCAGGCTTTGCCTTATTTACAGCAACTGGGTGTGACGCAGATCTGGCCTCAACCGCTGACGGAAAACAATAGTCCGGCTTATTCCTATCACGGCTATGCAGCTACGGATCTCTACAAAATCGACCCACGTTTTGGCAGCAATGAAAGTTACAAAAACTTTGTACTTGAGGCCAATACACATGGCATAGGTGTGATCCAGGACATAGTGGTGAATCACATAGGCTCCAATCACTGGTGGCTAAAGGATTTACCGGAAAAAAGCTGGCTGAATTACAACGCCAGTTTCCATCCAACCAACCACGCCCGCACTACAGTGCAGGACCCTTATGCCGCAAAGGTCGACGCCAAAGCTTTTGTCGATGGCTGGTTTGTAGAAACTATGCCGGATTTAAATCAGCGTCATCCGCTATTGGCGACTTATTTGATCCAAAACTCCATCTGGTGGGTGGAATACGCTCATTTATCCGGTATTCGTGAAGACACTTACTCTTATGCGGATAAAGATTTTCTGACTCAGTGGTCTAAACGCCTGATGAGCGAATACCCGAATTTTAATATTGTCGGTGAAGAGTGGAGTGCTAACCCTGTTGTGGTGTCCTATTGGCAAAAAGGCAAACAAAACTCCGATGGTTATCAGTCATTTACACCTAGCATGATGGACTTTCCGCTCTATTACGCTTTACTGGCGGCGCTGACTGAAGAAGAGTCATGGGATAAAGGCTGGATCAAACTTTATGAAGCTTTAGGCAACGATGTGATTTACCCTGACCCAACCAATCTGGTGTTGTTTGAAGGCAATCACGATACAGCGCGGATATTTTCGTTATTCAATGAAGACAGCGATCTGTATCGGATGGCGATGATTTACCTGCTGACTGCACCTCGTATTCCGCAGCTGTATTATGGCACTGAAATTCTGGCGCAAAGCCCTAAACAGCGTGACGACGGTTTAGTACGCAGTGATTTCCCCGGTGGTTGGGCAGGGGACTCAGTGAATGCATTTAGCGGCAAAGGTTTAAACCAGGCTCAGCTACAGGCACAGCAACTGATCAAAACCCTGGCGAATTACCGTAAAAACAACGCTGTATTACATCAAGGAAAGATGAAACATTTCAGCCCGGTCGATGGTATTTACAGTTATGTGCGTTATCAGCACAACAAACAGCTGTGGGTGTTTTTTAATAAAAACCCTGATGCTAAAACCGTGGATCTAAAGCGTTATGCTGAACTCTTACCAGCCAATGCCCGCTTTATAGACGTAATGACAGGCAAAAGCATCACCACCAATGGCAGTCTGCAACTACCTTCCCGTGGCAGTCTGGTGTTAGAGCTTCAGTAAGGCAAAGGTGGTATTTTTAACAGCTTTAATAACAGATTGCGTCCGGCCCGCAGCAGTGGATAACTAAAGCGGGCCCGGCGTGCAGATTGAAACCAATACAACCAAAGCCTGTTGCGCCAACTGGCTTCATTCAGTGAGGCCAGTAGTTGTAATACTTCAGCTCCCTTTAACCAGCGACCGTCCACTCTTAACAGCATGCTTTGATTTATAACCAAACCCAGATGATGCAGTTCAGCCAGTAACAGCGGGGCTCGTTCAGGCAAATCTCTGGCATTGAGCAGCGTCAGTTCGCCGAATTGTTTTTGCAGCCGCTGCGATGCCACATAGTTGCGGCACAAAGGGCAGTCTCCATCGTAAATCAGCAGTAGCTGTTGCATATCCATCCTTTTCAATGACACGGTGGCCAGTCTAAAGCAAAAGCCTTTCTGCATGGTGAACTGGCGATAAAATAGCCATATTAAACTGGCGAAACAGCGCTGCAGGGTTAAACTAGTAAGTAGTTTAATTTCTGGTCGCCAGTCCAGATGGAGTTTTTCATGATCAACAACATCAGCCCGGGCTTTATGCCGTCAAACCCGGTGGTTAATCCTGCTACAGCCAGTGCTGGTTCCAATGTGGCCACTACAGAAACTACAGCGCCAGCCAGCAAAAAAGCGGAACTGGAATTTAGCCCTGGTCGTAACTCGGCCAAAGACTATTCGGCTGTGCAGCAAAGTCTGGCGAAGGGCAAAGGTGCTGTGGAAAGTGCACAGGCCGCCACAACAGAGATTAAAGATTCACTGGTGAAAGTACGGGAAGTGGCCACTCAACTGGCAGATGATTCGTTGGCTGCTCCTGATCGTGAAAAGTTACAAAAACAGTATGCTGAATTGCGTACCGGCATTGAAAAATCACTGGAAAGTGCCAGCTATAAAGGCGCTGATGGCGGCAAAGGCTTGAATTTGCTGACCGATAAAGACAGCAGCAAAGTGACTATTAATAGTTATGGCAGTCAGTCTGAACTGCGCAGCAGTACCCTGAATAAAAGCCTGGGCCTGCCGGAGAAAATAGGCTCAGCAGCCGAAGCCCGTGATTTGTTAAATGGTAAAGAGGGCAAAGCCAGTGTACTGGCGACGGCTGAGACTGCAGTGGCCGACAGTACAGAACGTCTGGCAAAAGACGATAAAAAGCTCAAAGCCCAATTGGAAACTGCAACAGCAGTCAGTAAAGCAGTGAATAGTCTGGAATCTGAACGTACAGGGGGCCGCAATTCAGCCCGTGCTGCGCCAGATGAAGACAGCAGAGCTGCTTTGTTAAAGCAGGCTGAAGAAACCCGTCAGCAATTAAAACAACAGGCCATGGGTATAGGCAATAAAGATCAAGGCGCTCGCTCTTTACTGAGTTTATTTAACTAAGTCCTTCCGATGCGCAAACCATTGGAGCTGTATCGTGCTACCCGGCTTTTAGCGTCAAACACCAAAGCCCTCGAGGCTCAGGTGTTTCGACGTGTCCTCTATCAGCTTGAACTGGCACAACAAGGTTCTGAGCTGGAGCAAACTAAAGCTTTGGCTGATCTTCGGGTACTGTGGTTGACTGTGTCAGGTTTAGTCAGCGATCCGGATAATCATCTGCCTTTAGCGCTGCAGGACACGCTGCAACAACTGGCTGTAGCTGTGCTTAGCGAGCTGGATGTACCTGTGGCTGAACAAGACAGGCCATGGTTGGTTCAGGTGACCACTCAGATTGCTGAAGGCCTGGAAGCCTGACTGACAATTTCTCCGTCAATTATTTGCCAGAGCAGAGACTTATCTGGTTTGATTTGCCACTAGTCGCAGCCCAAATCTTAAGACTGGACAATACCCTTCTTTTCTCTACACTGGTTTTGCGTAAAAACTGATAACTAAAATCAATTTCAGGAAAAACCATGTTAAATAAATCTACTCTGGCCCTTGCAGTGCTTGTGGCACTGGCAGGCTGTGATAAAGCCCAAACCCCAACTCAATCCACAGAAACACCTGCTGCTGTGGCTGAAGTAAAAACCTTAACTTCAGGTATTGAGCTGTCCAATATGGACACCAGCGTGAAACCAGCCCAGGATTTTTTCCGTTATGTAAACGGCAACTGGCTGGCAAAAACTGAAATACCAGCCGACAAAGGCCGTTGGGGCAGTTTTGACGAATTGCGTGAAAACGCTGACAAACAAGTGCTGGCAATAGTGCAGGAACTGGCGGGCCAAACGGCAGAAGCAGGCACAGATACTCAGAAGATTTCCGACTTCTACCGCTCTTATATGGATACGGCGACTCTGGACACTTTAGGTTTAGAGCCATTAAAAGCCGACTTTACCAAAGTAGAAGCTCTGACTTCTCATGCCGATTTAGCCAAGCTGTGGGGCGAATTCCAGGCTGCTCGTACCGGTACTCCTGTCGTATTATTTGTCGGTCAGGATCAAAAAGCATCGGATCAGTATATTGCCCTGGCGAACCAGTCAGGTTTAGGTATGCCAGACCGTGATTATTATTTAAATACTGATGAAAAATCGAAAGAAATTCAGCAGAAGTATCAGGCTTACATTAGCAAAGTGGCTGAATTGGCCGGCTGGGACGATCCGGCGAAAGTAGCTGCCACTGTCTATGCGATAGAAACCAAGCTGGCCGAAGCTCAATGGAGCAGGGTGCAAAACCGCGACCGTAACGCCACTTATAACAAATTAACTCTGGCTCAGCTTGCGGAAACTGCGCCAGGTTTTGACTGGGCTGCTTTATTGGCTGCAGCCAAACTCTCTGATGTAAAAGAGTTAGTCGTGCGTCAACCGACTTACCTGACCGCTTTTGCTAAGTTACAAAGCGAAATTTCGCTTGCTGACTGGCAGAGTTACCTAAAATTCCATCTGGTGCGTGCCAACAGTGAGTTATTGGCCAGCAGCTTTGATCAGGCCAGTTTTGAGTTTTATGGTAAAACGTTGTCTGGTTTAGAGGCTCAGCGTGAACGCGAAAAACGCGCTGTGGCAGCACTTGAAGGCTCTTTAGGCTTTATGCTGGGCAAAATGTATGTCGATCGCCACTTTAAGCCCGAAGCGAAAGAGCGCATGGATCAATTGATCAAAAATATGCGAGTCGCTTTTAAAGAAGCTATAGATGGTCTGGAGTGGATGAGCCCTGAAACCAAAAAGGCGGCTCAGGAAAAACTGTCTAAGTTTAATGCCAAAATTGGCTACCCTGATGTATGGCGTGACTACAGCTGTTTAGAAGTAAAAGCTGGCGACTTACTGGGCAATATGCAGCGTAGCAGCCAGTGTGAATTCGACCGCATGGTGGCCAAATTAGGCCAGCCGGTCGAWCGCACTGAGTGGGGCATGACACCTCAAACCGTCAATGCCTATTACAGCTCAACGATGAATGAAATTGTTTTCCCTGCAGCCATTTTACAACCGCCATTTTTTAATGTGAATGCGGATGATGCGGTGAACTACGGTGCCATCGGTGGTGTGATAGGACATGAGATTACCCACGGTTTTGACGATCAGGGTCGTCGTTCAGATGGCAATGGTAACTTAACCGACTGGTGGAAGCCTACAGATGCAGAGCAGTTCCAGAAACGTGCTCAACTGATGATAGACCAGTACAGTGCCTTTAATCCTATTGATGATTTAAAACTGCAGGGTGCTTTAGGTTTAGGTGAAAACATTGCCGACTTGGGTGGTTTAACTGTTGCTTTTAAAGCTTATCAAACCTCGTTACAGGGCAAACCTGCTGCTGTGATTGATGGTTTCAGTGGTGATCAGCGTTTCTTTATGGGCTGGTCTCAGGTGTGGCGAATCAAGTTCCGTGATGCTTCCTTGCGTCAGCAAGTGATCACAGGACCTCATTCTCCGGGTATGTACCGAGTGTTGGGTGTGCTGTCGAATATGCCTGAATTTTATCAGACCTTTGATGTGAAACCTGGTGATGGTATGTACCGTGATGATGCGGTACGGGTCAAAATCTGGTAACGACTGACCGCTGTGCAGGGACGTCTTTTGGCGTCCCTTTTTACAACTGGGAAAAGCGTTAAGCCGTCATTCCCTGCAAGAGTATAGTGATCTGGAAAAAATCGGCATCTGCTTCAGGCTGAGCCATACTGATTCAGGTGATCTTTGATACTCTGTGCAGCGGCTGAATACGTATTCAGCTGGTTGCTGGCTCTGGCAAAGGCTGTTCTAATCGATCTCTTCTCCAACGCTCTAACAAGCGTCGTCAGCGTTGTCCATTGCAGGTGAACTGAAGGCCGGATTAGATGACAGAGGAGCCGGTTTCAGGTGAGCGCTCACCTGACATTCACATAAAAATAATAGGACAATAGATGAAACAACCGCAGTTATCGTTCTGGCAGATATGGAACCTCAGTTTTGGTTTTCTTGGGGTGCAAATTGGTTTTGCTTTGCAAAATGGCAATGTCAGTCGCATCCTTTCCGATCTTGGCGCTGATTTATCGTCATTGTCATTGTTCTGGTTAGCTGCTCCTATCATGGGATTGTTAGTGCAGCCCATAGTAGGTGCTGCTTCGGATCGGACCTGGAACAGATTCGGACGTCGTATTCCTTTTATGCTGGGTGGTGCAGTCGTTGCCGCTGGCGCTATGGTGTTGTTACCTAATTCTTCCATGGTGGTTGCCTTTATTCCGCCTATGTTGTTTGGTCTGGTGATTTTTGCAATTAAAGACGCCGCTTTTAATGTCACCTTTCAGCCGTTTCGCTCTCTGGTCTCGGATATGGTTCCAGCCGAACAACGTAATCTGGGGTTCTCTGTCCAAACCCTGCTGATTAACATTGGTGCTGTTTTTGGTTCTATTTTGCCTTTTGTACTGACCAACGTGATTGGTCTGGATAACGCTTCACAAACCGGCCAGGTGGCTGATTCAGTGATTTGGTCCTTTTACATTGGTGCTACTGTGTTGTTGGGCAGCGTGTTGTGGACTGCGTTCAGAACCCGCGAATACAACCCTGAACAATATTGCCAGTACAAAGGACTGGACCTTGAAAAATTGCAGCAACAGCGCGAAAAAACCAGCTTTGCTGAGAAGATGAAGTCATTCTGGGCCACTATGCTGTCGATGCCTGGCATTATGAAACAGCTGGCTCTGGTGCAGTTTTTCTCCTGGTTTGCTTTGTTTATCATGTGGACTTATTTCCCGGCCGCTGTAGCTCAGAACAACTGGGGTGTTGCAGTGCACTGGTTTGATCCGGTTTATATTCAACAAATGGGTGGTGTGCCTGCCGATATAGCGGC
Source organism: Rheinheimera sp. 1928-s (assembly GCF_029269265.1). GTDB lineage: Bacteria > Pseudomonadota > Gammaproteobacteria > Enterobacterales > Alteromonadaceae > Pararheinheimera. The sequence continues at coordinate 42,425 of NZ_JARIXP010000003.1, read as the reverse complement.
TGCCAAAGGTGCTGCAGGCGATTGGGTTGGTATTCTGTACGCAGGCTATTCTCTGTTTGCCGTATTTTTTGCGATGGTGATGGCAAAGCTGGCCAATGTATTTGGCCGTAAACTGGTGTATTCCTTTGCGTTAGCTTGTGGTGGTGTGGGTTATCTGAGTTTTGTACTCTTTAACGATCCGACCCTGACTCAGGTGGATTTGCTGATCACTGAAGTCACTATTCCACAAGGGGCTTTGTCTTTAATGATCCCGATGATAGGCATAGGTATAGCATGGGCTGCCATACTGGCGATGCCTTATGCCATTCTGGCAGGCGCGTTGCCAGCGAATAAAACCGGTGTCTACATGGGAATTTTCAACTTTACCATAGCCGCGCCTCAGATTGTTTCAGGTTTACTGGCGGGTTGGATCCTTGGCTCTGTCTTTAAAAATGAAGCTCTGTATATTGTGATGCTGGCAGGTGCTGCCATGATATTGGGGGCTTTGTCTGTGTGGTTCGTCAAAGAACAAGAGAGCACAGCAGCGCAACAGTGACACACAAATGAAGCCTCGTCCTGATCCGCGGCCTTATGCTGGATCAGGACCTTGTTCTGCTTTGCTTCAACGCCAGCGATAATCAGCCCACAACTGACGTTGTGTTGGATTCATAAAAGACCAGGCCAGTATTCGGCTTTGTTTATTGCCTTGCTGCATTTCAATCAGGTGCTGCTGCGCACCCAGTTTTGTCAGTTGTTGCTGCAACAGCGGCACATTTTCCTGTTTAGACACCAGGCTGCTAAACCATACGACTTGCTGAGCGTAACTTTGGCTTTCGTTGATCATACGGCGAATAAAAGCTGCTTCTCCGCCCTCACACCAGAGTTCATGGCTACGGCCCGCAAAGTTCAGTCTGGTATTTTTCTGGCCGAGGTTTTTCGCTTTGCGTTCACTGCCCGCCTGAGCCTGCTCAGCAGAGCTGTGAAAAGGCGGATTGCATAAGGTTAAATCAAACAAATCATCAGGCTGAATAATACCCTGAAATATCTGTTCGGTTTTATGCTGCTGGCGTAATGTTATTTTATGGTGTAGCTGGTTCTGCTTAATCAATAACTCAGCTGCAGCCAGTGCTTGCGGGTCTAATTCCGAGGCTGTAACTTTCCAGCCATATTCAGTCTGAGCCAGCAAAGGGTAAATCAGATTGGCACCACAGCCGATGTCGAGCAGGTGTAGCTTTGAACCTGTTGGAACTTTGCCTTTATTCAGCGGGGCCAAAAGATCGGCCAAATAATGCAGATAATCCACCCGTCCCGGTACTGCAGGGCATAAAAACTGCTCGGGTAACTGCCAGTGCTGAACTGCATAAAAGTGTTTTAACAGAGCCTGATTCAGGGTTTTAACAGCTTGCGGGTTGGCAAAGTCAATCGAAAGCGTGCCATGGCCATTATCACGCACAAAAGTAGTTAAAGCCGGAACCGCAGCAGTTAAAGCTGCAAAATCATAGGCTTGCTGGTGCTTATTACGGGGATGAAGACCTTTGGAAGTAAGTGTCATAAAAATAACCTGGGCTGCAGTTTAACGTTCTGCAGCACCGCAAGATTGACGGACAATGATTTTTGGCTGAATTTCAGTTAGCTCAACAGGCTGGTGGTTAATCAGTTTTAATAAATTGACCACCAGCATCTCACCAGCCAGTGAGGTGTTTTGCTGAATGGTGGTTAAAGCAGGAGAAGCAAAGGAAGCAACCGGAATATCATCAAAGCCTACGACTGCAACATCTTCCGGCACTTTCAGGCCTTTTTTCTGCAAAGCACGAATAGCACCTATAGCAATCAGATCACTGGCACAAAACAGTGCATCAAAGCTTTTGCCTTGAGCATGCAATTGGTTGATAGCATCGAACCCTGCCTGCTCTGTCGAAATAGCATCCAGTTGCGCCACAGTATTTTCAGCTATACCTGCTTGGTCTAATGCATGCACCATGCCCTGATACCTGGCCAGAAATTCAGGGCTGTGGTCGGACGCATTGCCAATAAAAGCAAAACGCTTCCGCCCTTGTTGTAACAGATGCTGTCCGGCCAGCTTACCACCTTGCAGGTTATTGCTGCGAATAGTGAATTCAGGATGGCCGTGCACTTCTGCACCCCAGCAGACAAAATGGGTTTGCTGAGCTAACAGGGTATTGAGTTTTTCTTCGTAGTCTTTGTAATCACCGTAACCGAGCAGAATAATACCATCTGCTTTTTTACTGTCTTCATAATCGGCATGCCAGTCATTACTGAGTTGTTGAAAGGAGACTAATAAATCATGACCACGCTGACTGCAGGCACGGGTAATACTGCCCAGCATAGCGAGAAAAAATGGATTAATTTGCGACTCATCCACAGTAGGGTCTTCAAACAGCAACAGCGCCAAAGTACCAGTGGTTTGTTTGCGTAAATTACTGGCGTTTTTATCCACTTTGTAATTTAGCTGTTTGGCGATGGCAAAAATTTTGTCTTTGGTTTCCTGATTTACAGCAGGGCTGTCACGCAATGCACGGGAAACTGTAGATTGAGATACGCCGGCAAGATAGGCGATATCAAAGGAGGTCGCTTTTCCTTTCAACGGTGTCATCGGGGCTATTCCTGGCTGATTTGTTGACTTCATATACCCTTCTTACTTAAAGCTGCAGCTGCGTTGACTGCGCTTTTTCTCTTGTCGTCTTGCTGCAACTGCCATTACTTTGGGTATGATGAGTGGCGTACTGCAGCCAAGCGCTGTTTATTCTTGTCAGTGTCGGGCATCATAGCATTAAATTAGTCTGTTGGATCCTTTTCACCTGAGCTGCGAAAAGGCTTTACCACAGTCTGAATACGGCCGGGAAAACTCTTCGGATTAGATGGTCTGACTTCAGCTGCGCTGTGACTGGGTGCTGCAATTTGTGTGAAGTTGTTAACTCTGCTTAAGCTGTTTTGCAATAACTGCTAAAGTACGCTCAATCTTTAGTCTGGGTAATGTGTTGATGAAATCAGTGACTTGGCTTGTTCTTCTCTGCTTTTTTGCCAGCAGTGCAGCTTTGGCATGTGCCACAGACGAAAAAGTGTGTGTAGAGTCTGAAAAACTTCAGTTGTCTGTTGCTTTAGGGGCAGGACAGCGCAGCAATCCTTTGTATGATGGCGACAGCTTCCCTATGCTGATCTTGCCGGACTTTAGTTACTACGCTGACTCCTGGTTTATCGACAATGGTACTTTGGGCTACAGCCTGCAACAAAATGATCAATTCGCCGCCAGTATTGTGATGCGGCTGAATTCAGAAAAAGGCTATTTTCAGCGCTGGTTTGCCGGCAATGTGGTGACATTGAGTAGCTCAGGGGCTTTTTTACCACCCGAAGTGGACACTGGGACTGAGAAATCTCTGGCAGCCGTCTCCATTGAGCATGTTAAAAAACGCCCAACTGCCGTAGATGCCGGAGTGCAGTTCAACTGGTTTGGCGAACAATGGCAAGGCAGATTAAACCTTTGGCAAGATATCAGTTCAAAGTATGAAGGTCAGAACGCCAGTCTGAGCTGGTCAGGTTTTTGGCCTTTTGCTGGTGGACAATTTGATCTAAGTACCACTTTATATTGGAAAAGTGCCAAATTGATCGATACCTATTATGGTGTCGACGAGGATGAACTGTATTATCTGCAGCGATATCAGGGGCGTGCCAGTTGGCAACCTGAACTGCGTTTAGGCTGGCAAAAGGCTTTGGATCCGCGCTGGTCATTACTGACTTTTTATAGATATCTGCATTTGGACGATGCAATGACGGATAGCCCGTTAGTGCAGGATGATTCAGTGCAGACCTGGTTTGTAGGTGTGAGTTATCGCTTTTATTGATGCAAGGATAGGGAATGTTAGGGCTGTTATTCGTCAGTAACATACTGCTGGCGAATGCTCCTGTTCCCGAATGCAGGGCTGAATTATGCTGGTCTGTAAGTCCGGCTTTTTGTGTTTCCGCAACAGTGGAACAAAATTGCGAAGCCCTGCTGACGGTGAGCTGGACCAGCAATAAAGCGGAAAACTTATGTTTGTATTTTGCACAGCAGCGAATGCAGTGTTGGCAACAGGCAGAACAAGGACAGTGGCAGCAAGAGTTGAACTGGCCAGGTAAAACAGAAGTAAGATTGCAAAATGGCACACAAGTGTTGTTGCAAAAAGAGTTAATTGTCTTAAGCCGTCAGCCGGAAAAAAGACGTCGTCTGGTGGCTCCCTGGAGTGTGTTTTAATGCAAAAAATCTTATTAGTTGAAGATGATGCCCGCCTGGCGGCTTTAGTGCAGAGCTTTTTGCAGCAACATGGTTTTGACGTGCGACTGGAAAGTCGTGGTGAGACAGTTCCGGCTATTTGCAAGACCTGGCAACCTGATCTGGTTATTCTGGATTTGATGCTGCCTGGTATGGATGGCTTCAGCATTTGCCGTGCTATCCGTCCCTGGTTTACCGCTCCTGTGTTGATGTTAACCGCCAAACAAGGTGATATTGATCAGGTGTTGGGTCTGGAATTGGGTGCAGATGACTATGTGATTAAACCTGTGGAGCCTCGTGTATTACTGGCACGGGTGCATGCCCTATTGAGACGAGGCAACCCGGTTCTGAAAACTGAAAATCAGGAGCTTAGCTTTGGCAAGCTGAACCTGAATAATAGTGCCCGCGAAGCTCACTTTGATGGGCAACTGGTTGAATTAACCAGTTATGAGTTTGATTTGTTATGGATGTTAGCCAAACATGCTGGCCAGACGGTAAAACGTGAGGCCATTCATAAACAGATTATTGGACGTGAATACGATGGGCTGGACCGCACTGTAGATGTTCGGATATCGCATTTGCGCCGTAAGCTGAATGACAACGCCGAAACGCCGTTCCGGATTAAGACGGTGTGGGGCAAAGGATATTTGTTTGTTGCTGATGCCTGGAACAGCTAGTAAGTGCCCAGGCTATTTCTGCATTTTTACCTGTTTATTTCGCTGGTGCTGATTGGTGTTGGTTGGACTGTCGAGCGGATCTGGCAGGAAACACAAAGTCAGGTTCCGCCTTGGGTGATGTTGATCGCAGACAATCTTGCCGGACAACTCAGTACTCAATCTTTGCCGCAAGCTCAGTTATCCTCAGCTTTGCCTGTCACTTTGTTGCCCGCAGGCAGCATTTTATGGTCTGAAACTGAACGAGCTGCATTAAACGCGGGGCAGGTTGTGCCTTTGTTTACCCGGGACCAGGTGTTTTTTTATGCCATGCAGCAAGGCGAGTTATGGCAATTGGGTCCTACAGATCTGAGCGAGAGTACAGTTCCTTCCTATTGGTTTAGTTTGTTATTTTTGGGCTTGCTGGCAGTAGCTGTCTGGTTATGGCTCTGGCCTGTTGCCCGCGATATCCAAAAGTTAAAACAGCAATTGCTGAATCCGACAGGCACTGCTGCTGTTCCTGTTCGATCTTTTATTGCCCCTATTGCCATCAGCTTTGAACAGATGCGACAACAAATCCAGCGTTTGTTGGGATTGCAACGTGAAATGACGCAGGCGGTTTCGCATGAGTTGCGTACTCCTTTGGCCCGGTTAAGCTTTGCTCTGGAATTGTCTGCTTTAACGCAGGACGAAAAACAATTGATGTTGAATGATGTCAAAGAGCTGGAGCAACTGGTAGACGAAATGCTGGATTATGCTCGTCTTGAATCCACACAACCTCAGTTAAAGATGCAGAAGGTCGACTTGTCTGAGTTACTGCAGAACTTAGTGGAGAAGCTATCTCCTTTGCCCGGTGCAGCTATTGAACTGCAAGTGAAGACGGGTTGTATTTATGTGTGTGATGGCCATTATCTGGAGCGTGCAGTACAAAATTTGTTGGTCAATGCCAAGCGCTTTGCCCGCACCAGAGTAGTGCTGGTGCTGCAATCTGCTCCAGAGGCTATTGAGCTCTGTGTTGAAGACGATGGTCCAGGTATAGCGCCAGAAAAAAGAGCGGAAATACTTAAACCTTTTGTAAGGTTAGACCCCAGTCGGCAAAAAGGTTTTGGTGGTTTTGGTTTAGGCCTGGCTATTGTCTGCCGGGTGCTTGAATGGCATCAGGCCAGTATTGAAGTGGGCCAAAGCAGTTTGGGTGGTGCCAGTTTTCGGATAAAACTGCCATCTGAGTCGCGCTCTGATGGCAGAGTGTAGACCTTACAGCCCCAGATTTTTCAGGAAATCATCATCTGCATCAGAGGTTAATACTTCTACAGATTCCGACGCTTCAGATTCTGCTGCATTGGTATTGGCAATAATATCGTCCGGATTTTCATCCTGGGTTGGGATAAAATCGTGCAGTTGGATAAATTCAGTTTTATCCATCGACAATTCCATGTAGAAAATTGCATGGTTTGGTGTGCTGAAAGTCACCCGGCGAGCCTGAGGCTGATCCAGCTGAGTGTTGATCATGATTTGCACTTGTTTATTAATCGCCATCATTTTCGGCTGGCTTTGATTAATAGAAGTTTGCAGCTCCATACGGACTCTGTTGGTGAAGTCGCCGACGATTTGGTTCATCAGCTCGCCCATGACATTACCCACTTCGTCTGAGGTATGGAAATTAGCCAGTTCAGATTCGGGCATGCCCATGCTCATCATGTATTTACGGTAAATTTCCATTGCTGCTTGCGAGGTAAAGTTGATAATGACCAAACCAGAAAAGCCACCATCAAATAACACAAAGCAACCAAGGTCAGGACGCAGGCAGGTTTTATGAATTTTCTGCACCATAGGTGAATAGGCCACCTTATCGTTGCCAGCGGCAGCTAACACCTGAGTAACGGACTGACAAAGGGTGAGTAATATTTCTTCGGTGGTCACTACTTTAGTTTTTTTCATCTTATAAACCCGGCTAAACAACGACATTAACCTTAGTATATCTCTATTCCAGCGCATAACACTATAAAAAGCCTGAAGCTTTATGGTAACAGCTCAGCCAGCAGCACTCACTTATCTATAAGTTAAACAAGGGCAGTAACAGATGACAGAACAGGAAAAAATGGCCGCAGCTTTGTGGTTTAATCCGGCAGATAAAGCTCTGGCGAAGCAACGACTCGATGCCAAAGCTTTGTGTGCTCAGCTCAATCAACAAGGCCCTCTGCCTTTTAAAGCTCATCAAGAGTTAGCGCGACAACTCTTTGGCAGCGTAGGCAGCTGTTACATCGAACCCAACTTTTTCTGTGACTATGGCAAAAATATTGAACTGGGCCAGAATTTTTATGCCAATCATAACTGCGTCATTTTAGATGCGGCTAAAGTCAGTATTGGCAACGATGTGCTGTTTGGCCCAGGGGTGCAGATTTATACTGTAACTCATCCGCTGGATGCTATTCAGCGCAAGACAGGGCTGGAACAAGGCAAAGCTGTCACTATAGGCAATTCAGTCTGGGTGGGCGGTGGCGCTATTATTTTACCTGGCGTTACCATAGGTGAAGGCGCTGTGATAGCAGCTGGTGCTGTGGTGACGAAAGATGTACCTGCGTTTAAAGTGGTGGCGGGCAATCCGGCGGTCATCATCAAAAGTCTGGATTAAAGCCGGGGTTTAGCATGCAGCCGGTCAAACTCGCCTGACTCGGTCAGGTGCAGCAGCCCCGAGTTAAATTTAGCCTGTAATTCTGCACTCCAGAATGCCGCAGGATAATCAACGGATGGAAAGATCTTATGGATCTTGATACTGCCAGCACCGTAGTGTTTAGTGGCGTAATACGCCAACACTTTGGCGTCTCCTATCATCAATTGCACTCTGTCGTTCATCAATAATTCAAACTGCTGAACTCTGTCGGCTTCTTCCAGATAATGGGCTTTTTTTATCATGGCAGCAAAATCCGGACCCAATACTTCACTGGCCTGCTGGTAGGCAACTATGGTTTTTCCTTCCAGATCCGTCAGTTTTTTGATGAGCAACGGACTGGTGCTTTTCGTCGCCGCAACATCCACCACAGTAAAGTAAGGCTGGCTATAGAAAGCCCCCGGATAAGGCACAGCAACAGGACTGGCTATATCCAGCTTTTGCTCTGAAAAGAGTTTTAATAAGCGGCTGTAGCTGTAGAGCTCGAATTCAGCTTCAATGCCCTCACGCTGCAAAATGGTTTTAACTATTTCATAATCCAGCCCTGTAATTTCACCCTGAGTATTGCGATAGGCCCAGGGTGCTGAATCGTGCAAACCTACTTTTATTGGTGCGGCCAGCAGCAGTGGGCAGAGCAGGCTTAGTAAAACAACAAGATATTTCATATCAAAACTCCGGGAAGACTCTGTTTATTTAGCATAGTTCAGGACCAATGTCGCAATTCTTGCGATTTAGCCTGCAGTAATCTTAGTGAGATCAGTTATCATTTATTTAGTTCCTGCCTGAGTATTATGATGAGTAAAACAGTCTCTTTTGGTATGTTGCTGCTTCTTGCCAGTATAGTTGCCACAACTCCTTTGGCTATCGATATGTATTTGCCCGCTATGCCAGTGATGGCAGATGAACTGGGCACAGAGATAGGCCTGATCCAACAGTCCTTAAGCATCTACCTCGCCGCTTATGGCCTGGGGATGTTGATTTTTGGTCCTTTGGCTGATGCCATAGGTCGTCGTCCGCTGGCATTAGGTGGCTTGTTGTTTTTCAGCCTGGCCAGTTTTGCTCTGGTATTTTGTCAGGATGCACAATGGCTGTTGGGCTTACGCGCTTTTCAGGCTTTTGCGGGCAGCGCGGCCACTGTTGTGGTGCCTGGTATTATCCGTGCTTTGTATCAGGAAAACACGGCTAAAGGCATGTCCTATGTGTCGATGATTATGATGATGGCACCTTTAATAGCACCTGCCATTGGCAGCGCCGTGTTATGGGTTGGCCACTGGCAGCACATATTTCTGGTACTGGCTTTGTATTCGTCTTTAATACTGCTGCTGACCTGGCTCTTTTTACCCGATCCTGTGCCTGTGGTTAAAGGGCGAAAACTGGAGTTTCTGGCTGGTTACCGTTTTGTTTTTGCTCATGTGGCGGCACGACCACAAATTGCGACTTCGATGTTTGCCTCTTTTGCTTTTTTCTGTTTTTTAACCGCAGTCCCCTTTGTTTACATTGAATATTATGGTGTCAACGAGCAGCTGTTTAGCCTGCTGTTTGCCTTGAATGTGGGGATGTTGATGCTGGCAAATTTTTGTAACAGCAGGTATGTCGGCAGATTTGGTCCGCAGCGAATGCTGAATTTTGGTCTGGTGCTGGCCCTGTTCAGCTCGACTGTGCTTTGTCTGGCAAACTGGTTTGAACTGGGGTTGGTCTTCACTGTGCTGAGTATAGCGCCGCTGATGGCGAGTCTGGGATTAATAGCCACCAATGCAGATGCCATGATTTTAATGCGTTTTCCAGAGCATAGCGGTACAGCGACAGCTGTGATTGGTACTTTACGTTTTGGCAGTGGTGCTTTGGCCGGGCCTTTACTGGCGTTGGCTTACACTGGTACTGCCTTGCCATTTTCTGTGCTGATGTTTTCTGGTGTAGTGGCTATTGCCGTCAGTCAGTTTTTTGGTGTGTATCAGGCTAAAGCTGTTAAATAGCTCTATGATTGTAAATAGTTAAGTAAGCGGTCAAAAGAGCGGTAACTCAAGGCTTCGAGCAAATCGTTGCGCTCAATGTGAGGCCGTTGTGCTAAATCGGCCAGAGTGCGCGCTACTTTTAACAGCTTATGATAACTGCGGGCGGACAGTTTCAGTTGAGTCAGGCAGGATTCAAAATAATCCGCATCTGCCGGCTGTAAACGGCAATGCTGTTCCAGTTCACTCAAACTTAAACGCGCATTGGCTTTGCCCTGACGCTGCCATTGCATAGTTCTGGCTGCGTCCACCCGCTGTTTCACCACAGCACTGGATTCTTCGGTTTGGTGTTGGCTTAAACTGCCTTTGGGCAATAAAGGCACTTCTACCTGTAACTCTATTCTGTCGAGAAAAGGGCCTGACAAGCGGCTTAAATAGCGCCGGATTTGTTCAGGACTGGAACGGCCATCTTTATGATGCCCTGAAGGGCTGGGATTCAGCGCCACCACCAATTGAAAACTGGCCGGAAACTCGGCTTGCCGTGCAGCTCTTGAAATAAACACTTTGCCGCTTTCCAGCGGCTGACGTAAGGACTCGAGAACGACACGTGGGAACTCGGGTACCTCATCTAGGAATAAAACGCCACTATGCGCTAAGGAAATTTCGCCGGGACGGGGTACAGATCCTCCTCCTACCAAGGCCACAGCAGAACAGCTGTGATGAGGCTGACGAAAGGGACGCTGATGCCATTGTTGCAGAGTACGGGGTTGTGCTGCGACTGAATAAATTGCCGCCGTTTCCAGAGCTTCCTGATCGGTTAATACTGGAAGTATACCGGCTAAACGTTGAGCCAACATAGATTTCCCCGTGCCTGCCGGGCCAAACATCAACAGATTGTGTTCGCCTGCTGCTGCAATTTCCAGAGCTCTTTTGGCCTGGGCCTGGCCTTTTACGTCGGCCAGATCCGGATAAGGTTCAGCCTGAGTTTCAGGAATAGCCGGAATAGCGGGTAAGCCCTGATGATGTAATAAAAAGGCGTGCACCTGCAACAAATGTTCTGTGCCCAAGACTTTAAGCTCCGGTACTTGTTGGGCTTGTACCGCATTTTGCAGCGGAAACACCGCTGTGTGTCCGGCAATTTTACAGGCTAAAGCCAGAGGGATTTCTCCCACTATGCTGCGAATTTCACCTGACAATGCCAGCTCACCAAAAAATTCATAAGCCGATAAATCAGCCTGTAGCTGACCGCTGGCATGCAGTATGCCAAGGGCTATGGCTAAATCAAAACGGCCACCTTCTTTGGGTAAGTCCGCAGGGGCCAGATTGACAGTGATTTTATGATCAGGAAACTCAAAACCACTATTAATCAATGCGCTACGCACTCTGTCTTTGGCTTCTTTGACTGAGGTTTCAGGTAAACCTACCAACTGGAAACCAGGCAAACCACGGCTTAAATGCACCTCAACTGTAACCAGAGGTGCATGCAAACCAGAGCGGGCTCTGCTGTGGACTAAGGCCAGCGCCATGATCCGTCCTCAGATAAGTTATTTACTTAATTTTAACCTTTGAATTGTAATTAGCCAGTTCAAATCCCGAAATGATAAAGGCGCTGATTTAAAGGCATAAAATAAAGACTAAATCTATGTTTATGCAGACTATTTATTTTTCACTTCCGCTGTGAAATTCAGAGTTAGAGCTTTCCTTTTTTACATTTCCTGCTATTCCTGTTACAGCAGAATTAATTATTTGTCAGGCAAATACAGTGTCTGGCCATCACAAAGCACAAGAGGTTGCAGTGAGAAAAGCCGGGAGACAAAAAGTGAAAGCCACTCTCAAGCCTCTTTTGAAAATGGGCATTTTTGTTTTGTTAAGCACAGCGGCTTGTCCACTGATTGCTGCAGTGCAAAGCACAGAGCAGCAAAAGGCTGAATTTATTCAACTGGTGCAAACAGGTCAGTTGGAACAGGCCTATCAATTGGCTGAAGCGCTGGAAGCGGAGTTAGCAGGGGACCCCGATTTTGATATGGCCTATGGCCGCATTGCTTTGCATGTAGGTCAAAATGACAGAGCTGTATTTGCGCTTGAACGTGTTGTTGCTGAGAAACCTGCGTGGCAGCAAGCTCGTTTTACCTTAGCTCAGGCCTATTACAAAACAAAGAATTACCCTGCAGCTTTACGTCAACTGGAACGACTCGGGACACAGCCACAAGCAGATCTGGTTGAGCCTGTGTCTAAGTTACGCAGTGCAGTAGAGTGGCAGCAAGCTAAGCTCAAAGGCTATCAGCGGCATAAGATCAGGTATGGTTTTGGTCATGATGACAATGTAAACAGCGGTACGGCTGAGGATAGAATTTTTATCCCTTCTTTGGGAGAAATTGATGTGTTTCCGCAAAGTAAAGCAAGCAGTGACCATTTCCATCAACTTGGCTATAGCTTCGATGGGCGCTGGCAGCAGGATCAGCGTTATGCCTGGCTGGCGGATGCACAGTTAGCAGCAACACAGTTTAATCAGTTGTCTGAATTTGACCGGGAAACTCTGGCCGCTCGTGTGGGTTTTGAAGCTGATTATCAGCAGTACCGTTATAGCCTGCGTGCCTACAGCAGACCTCTGCGTTTAGACGGACAGCTGTACAGGAATGACTGGGGAGGGCAAATCAGTGGCAGCTATCAGTTTAATGCTCTCAATTCTATCGGTTTGCAATGGGTGTCAGGTCGTTCAGATAACAGAATAGATGACAGATTAAATTTGACTGTGCATGCCATTACAGCGTCCTGGGAACGTAAAGGCAACCGCTGGATTAATCAGGCTAATGTCAGTGTGTCCAATGAACGTAGCCGGCTGGAGAGCGCCGACTACAATAGCAGAGATGTCAGTTCACTCAGTTACAGCACTATCTGGCTGGCCAGCGCCTCGCATATTCTTCTGGCCAGAGCTGAACTACAGGACATTAGTTATAAAGCACCTCACCCATTATTCAGGGTAGAGCGGGAAGAATCGCTATTTTCCTTTACAGCCAGCTGGATGTGGCAGTATTCGGCCTCGCTCGGCACTGAACTCAGATGCAGCTACACTAATAAAAACAGCCCCGTTACTTTGTATGAATACGACCGCACAGAATGTGTGCTAGGAGCCAGCTATGCGTTCTAACTTTCACCTGTCTGTGATAGCAGCTTTGGCGATCCTCAGTCTTGCTGTATCAGCCCAGGAACAAGCTGCTAATGCAGGGCTGACCTTGATGGCCAGGGGCAATGTCACTGCCACAGCAACTGATACCCAACAAAGCCGCGATTTAAGTCGTAAAGCACCTGTTTTTAATATCGATCAGGTCAGTACAGGTGCACAAAGCCAGGCCCAGTTCAGAATGCTTGATGGGGCTTTGGTTGCTTTGCAAAGCGATACAGAGCTGTTGATCTCTGAATACAAAGCCGGTTCCGCCACTGAACAAGGCTCAGTCGTGATGGAACTTGTTAAAGGCGGCTTGCGCACAGTCACTGGCTCTATCAAAGGGGATGCCGGTAACTACCAGCTCAAAACTCCTGTGGGCAGCATAGGTATTCGTGGTACTACTTTTCAGTTGTCTTACATCAACGAAATTATGCTGGTGGGGGTTTGGGATGGTCAGATTGAATTACAAATTACCCGCTCAGACGGTACTGTAGAAAATGTTACTTTTGGTGGGGGAGCAAGTGCGTCATTTGCGCAAATCACCACAACGGGGCAGGTGACCCCCTTGTTGTCTCCTCCTGCTGAATTTGCAGGAGAATCCGGTGCTCGTGGCGAAGAAAGCGCTGGCGGCTCCGGCGGCAGTGCGGATGCAGCGTCAACTACCGTCTTAACCCAAGCGACAAATTCAGTGTCAAATCAGGGTTCTGAAGAGACGTCCTTTATTGCGGAGCAAGCTTATCAGGGCAGCAGCAATCAAATTCCGGTTGCTGAATTAATTGCCGCGCGCTCAGGCAGTTATCAATACGCCAGCCTTGAACAATTCAGTGTGCAAAGCACAGAAGGGGCTGTGTCTGACTTTCAGGTCAGTCTGACGATAGATTTTGATAATGGCACTGTCCCTCAAGGTGAGTTGTCTTTTAACGATGCGGGGGGAGAGTGGTTTGCTGCTTTTAATGGGGTGGTGAATGTGGACCAACTGGAATTAGGTGTTAATTTCGCCAGCCATGGTAATGACAGAGCGCAGGGGCAGGTCGACACCCTTTTTGTGGATGGTATTGATCAGATCCTCGGGCAATTTGTGCTGAGCGAAACAGAGAACCCAGCGGTGACAGCTGGCGGTATATTTTTGATCAAGTAGCACCGCCTTGAAGGATAAAGTTATGTGTGTAGCTCTGCTTCGTGAACTTTTTCGCTGCTGGTTAGTGTTCACACTTTGTGTGCTGCTGGTCGCTTGTGGTGGCTCTGGTGGTGAAAGTGGGCCAGATACACCCTCAGGGGAAGTGCCTCCAGTGTCTCCGCCCGTCATTCCTCCGGTGGGAGACACTCCTGTTGAAATGGGCTTAATGGTGGCTTTTGGCTACAACTCGCTGGCCGCAGGTTCGCCTTTACGGACTGATCAGGTTCAAAATCTTGCTGTGGGTAATGGCACTGCCACTTATCGTTTCCCGCGTTCTGGTGAGAGTATTAGTGGCAATCTGACTATAGCTGTTGATGTGGCGGACCCTGATGGTATAGCCCGGGTGCTGGTTGGTTTTAATGGCAGTGAACAGGCTTTGGTTTTATGTGACAGCAACTGTGGTACATCCTACTCACAAACTGTGACAGGGGTAAATCCGCGCAATTTTGGCTTAACTCCCGGATCCTTACGTTTAGAGTTGTGGCTGGAGGATCTGCTAGGCAATCGCGTTATGTTTGATGCCCGGGATATTGAATGGTTGCCAGAACCCATCACAGGGGTAAACACCAGCAGAACTGACAGCAGTGCACAGATCAACTGGACAGCAAACAGTAGTGCTCGCCGTTATAACCTTTACATTGCAGAGCAGCCAGGTATCACACCTGAAAATGTTTTGACAAAAACCGGTGGACGGCAGTTTTTAGCTCTGACTCAACCGGCATTGTCTGTACCAAACCTGACTGCAAATCAACGTTATTTTGTCCTTATTACCGGAGTTGATTCGTCTGGTGAAAGTTTGTTCTCGCAGCAACATGTAGTGCAGCCTGTGGGGGCGCCTGAATTTTCATCCCCTGTTGCTACGCCTGATCAGTTTAGCCTGAACGAAGATACGGAATTCAGAGGCTTTTTACTGGACAATGACAGTCATCCTGATGACCGCAGTTTCAGCTTGGATCCAAAAGCTGTGCGGTTGCCGGATAACGGAACTTTGGTACTGAATACCGATGGATCTTTTATTTATCAGCCAGTACCCAACTTTGTTGGTAATGACAGTTTTATTTATCAAATCATCGACACTCAAGGGCTGACAGCACAAGCGCTGGTCAGTCTGACTGTGTTGCCTGTGAACGATGCACCGGTAGCACAGGATGACAGTTATAGTCTGAATAAAAACAACAGTTTGAATATTGCTGCGCCAGGGGTATTAAATAATGATTTTGATGTGGATGGCGATAGGCTGGTTGTCAACATCATCCCCTTAACAGCGCCTGCCCATGGCAATTTACAACTGAATACTGATGGCTCTTTTAGCTACACACCACAAACCAATTATGCAGGTGAAGATTTTTTTGTATATCAGGTGACTGATGGTCAGGGCGGTTTAGCTGAGGCCAGGGTCAGTCTGCGTATTGAAATGACGAACGCTGCCCCAGTAGCTCAGAATGATAGTTATCAGGTGAATGAGGATCAAAGACTGGAGGTGAATGCCACAAATGGCATTTTGGCCAACGATGTTGATCCTGATGGCGATACAGTTACCTTGATCACTGAATTACCAGCTACCGTCAAAAATGGCCAGTTGCTATTGGCATCCGATGGCAGTTTTTTGTATATCCCAAATCAGGATTTTTTTGGTACTGACAGTTTTAGCTACCAGATTAGAGACCCTGCCGGTTTAGTCAGCACTGCTACTGTGTCGCTGACTGTCATAGCGCAAAATGATCCGCCAGTGGTACAGGCATCCTCTTATTCTGTGAGTCAGGGCGTTTTGTTGTCTGTGCAAGCTCCAGGTTTGTTAGCGCACGCGTTTGATGTGGATGACAACAACCTGAGTCTGGTCACTACCCCTGTTGCAGCTCCGACCAAGGGAGTGTTGAGCTTGTCAGCGGACGGTGCTTTTAGCTATCAACCCAATGCTACGGCAACAGGGACAGACAGTTTTAGCTATCAGGTGACAGATCCTGCGGGAGCTGTGGGTACTGGCTCTGTGAGCATCACTATTATTGCAGCTCCAAACCCCCCTGTATTTTCTGATATGACGATTGACGTCTGGGACGATGTACCTCAAGGTTTTGGCTTAGCCCAGTTTGTCGTGACCAACACTGATCCTGATACAAGTATTAGCTTTAGTCTTATTGCTGGTAATACACAGGGCATTTTCAGTCTGACTGCTGCTGGTGCACTTAGTGTTGTAAACCCTGCACCTTTGGTTCAGTTGGGGGGGACTTCTGTTCTACTGACGGTCAGAGCACAAAATAGTGCGGGTCTTTCAGCACAAGCCACTGTAACCGTCAGGATTCAGAGCACTCTGGTGACTGCAAATAATGACAACTATACAGTGGCGGAAGATCAGGTACTGTCGTCAGCTGTCAGTGTGCTCGTCAATGATGTGGATCTAAAAGGGGTGGGCTTAACTGCCAGTCTGGTGACAGCTCCTGCTCATGGTGTGTTAAACCTGAATGCGAATGGCCATTTTAGCTATAGCCCAAACCTGAATTTTTATGGGCAAGACAGTTTTGTTTACAGTGCCAGTAATGGCATCCGGTCTGCACAGGCCACTGTGCTTGTTACTATCACTCCGGTGAATGATTCGCCTGTATTAAGTCCTGCTACTTTTACTTTTTCTGAGGCTGTGGTGCAGGGAGCTGTTGTAGGGCAACTGGTTTGGCAAGATGCTGAAACCGACCAGAGTTACAGCTTTAGCATTTTGAGTGGGGATCACACTCAAGCCTTTTCCGTGACTAATCAGGGCCAGCTTGTGGTGGCCAGTGCAAGTGCGCTGTTGGCCAGAGGTGGTGGCAGTGGCGCTTTGTATATACAAATCGCGGACAGTGCTGGGGCTGCAGGTACAGCTTTAATTACGCTGAATGTGATATCTGCCATGCCTGTCGCTAATGCTGACTCCTATACAGTGGATCAGGACAGCGTGTTGCAGGTGAATATTGCTGCAGGTGTGCTTAGCAATGACAATGATCCTACTGGGTTGGGGTTAACCGCAACCTCTGTCACTTCAGGACCCTTCTATGGGCAGCTCAGCCTTAACGCGGATGGCAGTTTTAGCTATCAACCTAATTCGAACTTCTATGGACAGGATATTTTTCATTACCAGGTTACTAATGGTGTAAGAACTGCAAGTKCAGCAGTCACCATCACTGTGGCTCAGGTGTTGCCTGCCTTGTTAGCAAACTTTGATGCTTATACTCTGGATGAAGATACGCTGCTTACAGTGACCGCAGGTAATTCTGTACTGCAGAATGATATTTTTGATCCAGACCAGCAGCTGAGTGTCAGTCTGGTGCAAGCGCCACCTTATGGCACGCTGAGCTTTAATACAGATGGTACTTTTACCTATCAGCCTGCAACTGGCTCCTACGGTGCTTTTTACTTTACCTACCGGCTGACTCAGGGGGCACTCAGTTCGGATGCTCAGGTGGAATTGAACATTCTCCCGGTCAATGCTCCTCCGGTTCTACAAGACGCGACTGTCACTATTTATGATGACTATGTGAACTCACAGCAGGTGTTGACCATGACTCTGACTGACCAGGATCCGGGTAGTTACAGTTTTGAGATTTTGTCAGGCAACACTGGTGGGGTTTTTGCTATTACCTCAGGAGGCGTGATTCAGGTTGCTGATTCGTCTTTGCTGGATGCTGGCACTACAGCGTCTTACAGTCTGGTGGTCAAAGTGACAGAAAATGGTGATACCAATCTGACAGACACAGCCACAGTAATCATTAGCGTTATTGCTGCCCCAACCGATGAAACCACAGTGATTGCTGATACTGGTTTTGCCGGAGGTGCCAATCTGGCACTGGAGATGATGCTCAGTGGTGAATACAACGATCCGGTGCAAATTATTCCTCAGAGTGATGGCCGTAGTCTGGTGATTGGTAACGTCAGCAATTCTTTTGAGCAGGAACTTTTTGTTGTACGACTGAACCCGGATGGCTCTCTGGACTCTAGTTATGCAGACAAAGGCTTGTTCAGAAGTAAGGTATTTTCTGTCTATACCACAGAGCAAGCTGTAGCTGGCGTAGTCACCAGCAACAATGAACTGGTGATACTGGCAAACTATAGCGAAACTGGTGGTTCAGGTTTTTATCTGATTAAACTCAGTGACGACGGAGCTCTGGATTATAGCTTTGGCAGCATGCAGGGTTATGTACTTTGTGAATACAGTCCCTGTGACAGCGGCGATGTGCAGGCCACAGATCTGCTTCTGAACCATCTTGGACATTATGTCGTGTCCGGCAGCAAGGATGATCGTGCTTTCCTGTTTGAGTTTGCAGATTCCGGCTATCAGGCTGGCTGGGTCAGTACCATCACTAGTGTTGAAGCTTTTGATCTGGTTCGTCAGGACAGCGACCATAACTACTATGGTATAGGCCAGTCGTCTGCAGACCATATAGTGATTGCCCGCTTTTCCTCTTCTTTTGTATTAGACAGCAGTACTTTCGGCTGCACTCCAGGCTGTGTTGGCTTCAGGGAATATGATTTCTCTTTGTATTCCTCTAAGCCTTATGACGCTGTGTTGTACAACGATGAGTTGTATGTGGTGGGCAGCGTGACTGAGTCTTCTGCCCCAACAAGTCCGGATGGATTGTTTTTTAAGCTGACTTACGACGGTAGTCTGAATCCTGTCTTTGGCAATGCTGCCGGATTTATTCAGGTCAGTGGTCATTCAGGTTATCCGTTGCATTACCAAGCTCTGGCGGTTGATCAGAGTGGATTTTATGTGCTGACAAGCACTGCAGAGAGCGAGGGTGATATGGTCTCGCTCAGCCAATATAATCTGATTGGGGACTTTATGTCCGATCAGCCTCTTGCTGTGGATGGACAATTAAAAGCTGTGGATCTACAGAGTGATGGTGCTGGCTTATGGTTGCTCAATCATTTCAGTCATCCAAATTACGGTGCTACTGGCAGTGTTAGCTTTAACTGGGTCGGTAAATATCAGCATAATACTTTGGCCGCAGACACCGCATTTTCCGGCGATGGTCAGCGCTGGTTTAATGCCGGCTTTGGTGAAGATGTTTTGCTTGGCAGCCAAAGATTGCTGCTGGGCAGTCAGGTCAATAAAACCCTTATTTATGGTTATAGCTACTCTTATCTGAACGGCAGTTACCAGCAGTTCTTTATCGGCCGGTTAACCGCCAGTGGTGCTTTAGATCAGAGTTTTGGTAATCATGGTCTGGTGCTTGTGGCGAATGACCAGCTTTATAATATCGGGATAAACACCATAGCTGAAGCAGATTCAAATCAGCTTTATGTGGCCGGTGATGGTATTGATGAGAATAATGATCAGACTGGTTTTGTCATGAGGTTAAATCAGGATGGTGCTCTGGACAGCAGTTTTGCGAATGGAATTTTTACCTTAACGCCTGCTGCTGTGGGTAGTTATGACAAGTCTGAGGTAGTGAAGCTACAAGTCAGGGCTGACGGTCACCTGTTGATTGGCGCCGAATATAGCTACCTGTACGACAATACAGACGTTGTGGTTATGCAGCTCAATACCGATGGTAGTCTGGATGCCGGCTATTTTGGTGATTCGGCAGCGGGCTATACAATATTCAGCGAAATAGATACCAGCTCAGCAACAGAAGAACGACTCAGTCAAATGAAACTGGATCCTGCAGACGGTAGTCTGGTGATCGCAGGCCAATACAAGCTAAGTACTGATCCTCAACTCTATATTGCCCGCTTTAGTGATACCGGCGTGCTGATGAATGCGGCCAACAGTCCTTCAGATAGTTTTGGTGATGCCGCTTTGGGTTATAGCCTGATGAATCTGGTGGATAACAGTAATGACTACTACCACTATTCTGAATATATCAATGGCCTGGATTTTGATGCTGGGCGCAATCTGGTTTTGGCACTGTCGAGAAGTTATGAGGGCTATGATTCTCATTACCTGTATAGGTTGCTGCAAAATGGTCTGACGGATAATTCGTTTAATTCAGGTATGCCGAGACTGTATAACAGTTTCAGCAATCTGGTGCCTGCCGCTTTGAAGATCAAAAAAATCCAGATGGATACTGAAGGACGATTGCTGATGGCTGGTACTASCATGTGGAACGATGTCTGGGTAGGGCGCGTGCTGCTGGATGGCAGTGGCGCAGATGTAGGCCGCTGGGATCCTGCTTTTGAAGCCAACTCTGCTATTTATGGCGCTTACTTATTTACCGGTTCTAGCTTCTCCAGCGATGTATTTATTGAACTGACCAGCAGTAAAGTCACCTTGGGTTGGAGTAACTATGGATCGGGAGGCTATCAGGCAACGCTGCGGCAATACCTGTTCTATCACTACAACCCCGGCAATATTTAGTGAGCCATTATGCAAATTAAATTTTATGGTGTGCGTGGCTCAATTCCTACTCCCGGTGCTGATACACAGCGTTACGGTGGCAACACCCCTTGTGTATTGCTGACCAGCCAAAGTGGTCAGCAATTAATTCTGGATGCAGGCACTGGTATTCGGGGCCTTGGACAAGAACTCTTGGCTGACACTACCGAACTGGTGTTGCTGTTGAGCCATAACCACTGGGACCATATTCAGGGCTTCCCCTTTTTTGCACCAGCCTACCAGGCCGGGCGGCCGATCCGCATAATTCCGGGCCATACCCTGCAGGGTGAGCATGACGCTATTTTAAAGCAAATGTGTGGCGAGTTTTTTCCTGTGACACCAGAACAGTTACCCTCTGCAATTCGCATTACCCCTATGGCAGAAGATCAATGGCAACTGGGGGATTTTCAAATTCAACGTTGCCGGTTGAATCATCCGGGATCGGGCAGTGCTTATCGTATTGCAGCAGACGGCCAGACTATGGCTTATGTCACTGATAATGAACTTTACCCACCGCAACAAGAGCTGACCTCAAGAGCACAGTGGCTGGAGTTTGTCGCAGGTGTCGATCTGTTGATCCATGACGGACAGTATCTGGAAGCTGATATGCCTCATAAGTTGGGGTGGGGCCACTCACTGGTCAGTGAGGCTGTGGTTTTGGCTGTGGAGGCTAAAGTGAAAAAACTGGTGATTTTCAGTCATGATCCGGCTCGCACTGATCAGCAATTGGATCAGTTGGCGCAGCAGTTTTATGGTCAGCAACCTGAAGTGGTGATGGCGCAGGAAGGAATGGAGTTGTGGTGCTGAAGTATTGGCGTCGTCATCAGTGGATCGTATTTTGTAGTCTGTTGTTTAGCGCAGTGCTGGTGCTGGCTCAGCTCAGTGCAGTGTATTCAGAGCAATCCTTGTTAAAACGTCTGGATGGCATCTTGTATGACAGCAGATTAACACTGACTCTGCCTTACAGAGCCGCAACCGACCTGCCTGTCGTCATTGTGGATATAGACGAAAAAAGTTTGCAGCAAGTGGGGCGTTGGCCCTGGAGCCGACAGTTGGTTGCGCAAATGCTGGAACAATTAACTGAAGCAGGGGCTTCAGTGGTGGCTTTTGATGTCATTTTCTCAGAGCCTGAACGTAACCCGGTACAGCAAGTGTTACAGGGGGCAAAGCAGCAGCTATCGGCCGGAATGACTGAAGAATTGCAGCAATTAGCCCCGGCTCTGGATGCGGATCAACACTTTGCCAACAGCCTTGAAAACAAAGATGTGGTACTGGGATTCTTATTTCAGCAAGAACAACTGGCTATAGGTCAGTTACCTGAAAGTTATGTTCTGATGGACACTGAGGCCAGTCAAAGTTCAGCCAGTCATTTTGAAGGCTATGTAGCCAACACTGCTGTGCTGCAACAACATAGTTCGGGCACAGGTTTTATTAACTCATCCCCAGACCCTGATGGTTTTATTCGTCAGGCGGCTTTACTGATCCGCTATCAGGATCAAGTCTATCCTTCACTGGCGCTGGAAGCTGCCCGTTTGTATGCACTGGCGAACGAATTGACGGTAGAAACCGCTCCTTTGGAACAGATTAATACTATAGTCGGTGTCACTGTGGGGAATACCCGCATCAATACAGATTTATACGGCAGGGTGTTGATCCCTTATCGTGGGCCCGCCCGTAGTTTCCCTTACATTTCCGCTTCCGATGTGTTGCATGGTCAAGTAGATAAAACTTTGCTCAAAGACGCTATCGTTTTTGTTGGCACCTCAGCTGTAGGTCATGCCGACTTGCGCTCCACTCCGGTTGGGGTGCAATACCCTGGCGTGGAAGTGCATGCCAATGTGTTTGAAGGCCTCATTTATCCGGAACTGATTCACTCGCATCCGGATTGGGCTGAAGCTTTGGTGTTTTTGTTTTTAGTGGTGCTGGGTCTGTTGATGAGTCTGACTTTTCCTGCTTTGGGTCCTGTTAGTTTGGCTTTGAGTGGCAGTGGTCTTTTACTGCTGACTCTGGGGGGAAACCTATACTGCTGGCAGGTGTTAAAATTGGATTTGCCACTGACATCGAGCCTGTTGCTGATTTTAGGCCTGACCTTACTGAATTTAATCTATGGCTTTTTTGGCGCTTCGCAGCAAAAGGCAAGGATCAAGTCTATTTTTGACCAGTATGTGCCACCTGCTCACATTGATGAAATGCTGAATCACCCTGAGAGTGTCAGCCTGGACGGTAAAAGAAAGGAGATGTCGGTGTTGTTCTCTGATATTCGGGGTTTTACCAGCTTGTCAGAGAAGCTGAGTGCCACAGAACTAAAATCCTTACTCAATCGCTACTTTTCGCCCATTACCAAAACTATTTTTGAGCATCAGGGCACTATAGATAAATATGTGGGTGATATGGTGATGGCATTCTGGAATGCGCCTTTGGATGTCAAAGATCATGCAGAACTGGCGGTGAAAGCTGGCTTTTCTATGTTAAAAGTCACGGATGAACTCAGTAAAAGTTTTGTGTCGGATGGTTTGCCCGCCATCGATATTGGTGTGGGTATCAATACTGGCGAAATGAACGTCGGTGACATGGGATCGGAATACCGCCGTGCTTATACAGTGCTTGGAGATGCGGTGAATTTAGGCTCCCGCCTGGAAAGTCTGACGAAATATTACGGTGTCCGGTTTTTGGTCAGTCAGTCGACTGTGCAGCAATGCCAGAACATCATTTTTCGCAGCGTAGATAAAGTGAAAGTGAAAGGTAAAACTGAAGCTGTGGCTATTTATGAACCTGTGGATGCCAGCTTAGTGCTCAACCCCGACTTGGTTGTCGCGTTGCAGCAGCATGAACAAGCGCTTTTGTTGTACTCAGAGCAAAACTGGGCCGACGCCGAAGTGCTTTGGGCCTCGCTGCATCAGCGCTATAGTGATAAGTTATACAGCTTGTATCTCGAACGATTGGCTCATTACCGTCAGCATCCACCTGGTGCAGATTGGGATGGGGTCTATACTCATGCAGAAAAGTAGTCATGGCAGTGAAAAATGATGACTGAACCTTCAGTATTACGACACCTGATAGAAATAGGTATTTCGTTGTCGGTAGAGCGGGATACAACCCGTCTGCTGGAGCGTATTTTAACCAGTGCTCAAACCTTAACTCAGGCAGACGGCGGCACTATTTATTCAGTGACGGCTGACAAGTGTCTGAAATTTGAGACCTTAATCAACAACTCGCTCAATATGTATATGGGCGGCAGTTCTGGCGTGCAGATCCCGTTCCCCTCTATTTCTATCTACACAGAGGGTCAGGTGAATCAACACGCCATAGTGGCTATTGCTGCCGCTGAAGGCGAAATGATCCATATTCCTGATGCATACGCCTGCCAGCAATACGATTTAAGCGCGGCTCGCAGTATGGATCAGCGAACCGGCTACCATACTCAGTCTGTGCTGACTGTGCCGATGAAAAATCATGAGGGTGAGCTGAACGGTGTATTGCAATTAATTAATGCCACAGTGGATGGCAAAGTCAGTGCTTTTTCAACTCAGCAAATGGAATTGGTGCGCTCATTGGCTTCTTTAGCTGCTGTGGCACTGACCAATAAGCAACTGATTGAAAATATGGAAGAGTTATTTCAGGGCATAGCACGGCTTATTGCTAAAGCTATAGATGAAAAATCACCTTACACAGCCGGGCATTGCCGGCGGGTTCCTGAGCTGACCATGATGCTGGCGAATGCGGTGCACCATTACAATACCGGACCTTTAGCAGACTTTGTACTGACAGAGGCTGACCGTCACGAGTTAAGTGTCGCAGGCTGGTTGCATGACTGCGGCAAAATTGCCACACCCGAATATGTAATGGATAAAGCCAGTAAGTTACAGACCATTTTTGACCGGATAGAGCTGGTCGACGCCAAGATAGAAATTGCTAAAAGGGACCTGGAGTTGAGTCTGGCTGGTCCTTTGTATCTGGCCTCGCATCAACAGGATCTGGAGCAAGTTGCTAGATTGCAACAACAACTGGCGGATGGTTTGGCTGAGTTGGACGCTCAACGTGAATTTTTGCGTAACGCCAATATTGGCGGCGAGTTTATGGATAAAAACGATCAGCAGCGCGTGGCGGATTTTGGCCGTCAACAGCAGATCCACATTGGTGGGCAGCTACAAAATCTGTTGTCTGACAATGAAATATATAACCTGAGTATAGCCCGTGGCACCCTGACACCAGAAGAGCGGCAGATCATCAACCGTCATATGGATATTACCGTCGATATGCTGGAGTCTTTAACTTTCCCCAAACATTTACAAAGGGTGCCGGAGTTTGCTTGTGGTCATCATGAAAAAATGGATGGCACTGGTTATCCCAAAGGCCTGACGAAAGAACAAATGTCAGTGCCGGCCCGCATGATGGCAATCGCCGATATTTTTGAAGCCTTAACGGCGTCCGACCGACCTTATAAAGAGGGTAAGCCTTTAAGCGAATGTCTGGCCATTATGGGGCGAATGAAAGAAAACCAGCATATAGACCCAGACCTGTTTGATATTTTTATCGATCAAAAAGTGTATCTGCAGTATGCAGAGCAGTTTTTAAAACCGGGCCAACTGGATCACGTCGAGCTGAACTCTATTCCGGGCTATTTGCCACCAGAACAAAGGTATTCAGGTAAATAGGCTCTGAATAAACTAGGCTTACAGCAGTATCATTGAAGAAGTTGGAGTTGCATGCGCCTTGCACTTGTTTTGTTATTCGGTGGTTGTTTCTGTTGGAGCCTGCAGGCGAAAACCTATGTGATAGGTATAGAGCAACTGGATTATTATCCACATTACGATTTTCTGTCGCCGCAGCCACGCGGCTATTTTTTTGATCTGATCCAGCTCTACAGCCAATGGAGTGGTGACGAGTTTCGCTTCAAGGCTTTGCCTGTCAAACGTTTATACAAAGATTCAGTGGAGTTAACTGACTTTGTTTACCCGGATAACAAGGCATGGCAACCTCATTTAGATATCGATCAGAACCTGGCCAAATACTTCAGTGCTCCGGTGATTTATACCTTAGGTTCCACACTGGTTTTACCGGAAAAACGGTTCATGCAGCTGGCTGATTTTAAAGTGCTGGCCAATATTCATGGTTTTTCACCAAGCCTGTGGCTGCAGCTGAAGCAAACACATAAGTTTAAAATTCTGGATGTAGCTGATGCTGAATCGGCCTTACGTATGGCGATTCGGGGCAGGGTGGATGCTGCGAATGTCGAATACAATGTAGCTCAATACCATTTACAACAAATGCAGTCGCCTGGCGAATTAGTGATGGCGGAACACCTGCCTTTTACCAATCTGGCTTTTCACTTATCCAGCCAAAAGCATCCGGAGCAAATTCGGCGTTTTAATCAGTTTCTGATTGAACAACAAGACCAGATCCAACAGTTGAAACAACGCTACGGTCTGGTTGAATACAAGGAACAACTACCAAAGTCCTGAGATATAGCATAGCTGACAGCTGAAATTCGTCAGTAAAGCCGCTACACTAGCCAGCATTAACTAAACCTTGGAAATCTTCTATGTTTGAATGGATCGCAAGTCCTGAGGCCTGGATTGCGTTGGGTACTCTTGCAGCTTTGGAAATAGTGCTGGGTATCGACAATATAATCTTCTTATCAATTTTGGTATCACGTTTACCTGCACATCAACGGGATTTCGCTCGTCGTGTCGGTTTGGGTTTAGCCATGTTTGCCCGCCTGGCGTTGTTATTCTCAATTTCATGGGTGATGGGCTTAACTGAAAATTGGTTTACTGTGCTTGGCAACGATATTTCAGGCCGCGATGTGATTTTAATAGGTGGTGGTTTGTTCCTGCTGGCCAAATCCACTCAGGAAATTCACCATAGCCTCGAAGGTATAGAACAAGAAACAACTGGCCCTAAAGTGGTGGCTAATAGTTTGTTTATGGTGTTGATCCAAATTGCCATTTTAGACATTGTGTTCTCGCTGGATTCTGTGATCACCGCAGTGGGTCTGGTAAATGACATTGAGATTATGGCTATAGCTATTATTTCAGCTGTGCTTGTGATGTTGTTTGCGGCCAAATCCATTGGTGAATTTGTCGACGCGCATCCGTCCATTAAAATTTTGGCTCTGTCTTTCCTGATTTTAGTGGGCGTCACCTTAATGGTTGAAGGTTTTGATGTGCATGTACCAAAAGGTTACATCTACTTTGCGATGGCTTTCTCTATGACTGTGGAGATGATCAATATCCGCATGCGTAAAAGCCGTAATGTAGTGAAACTGCACAAAGCTATATCGGACGACAAAGCCGATTAAAGCCAGGTGAAAAAGACAAGATGAGCCCCATTAGTCACTGATTAACGGGGCTTTTTTATTCGTGCTTGTTTTAAGGTTGCGACGGTCCAACTGCAAATACAACACTGTGGCCAAGAGCAGAGTTAAAACTACAGCAACACTGACTGAGCTGATACGGTACAAAGCGCTGTACATCAAATCCTGATCCGGCTTTAAATACTGACCAAAAATAATGGCCATAGTTGTCATGCCACCAAAAGCTACACCGGAGCCCGGGCCTTCCAGTTGCTGAGCTCTGGCAAAAATCAGCATGCCGAAAAAGAACGCCAGCAGGGTTAAGGCTAAATGCTGGTAGTTGTCATACAACACTAACTGGACTGCTATTGCATAAGCGGATCCCAGTAATACGCCTGACGCTCGTTTGATACCAGCCTGCACTATGCCAGTGAAACTCATGGGCAACAGAATAAGGATACTGCTGGCCTGAGCAGACAGCGAATCCTGTAAATCCAACAACTGAAAGGCAACAAAAGACAAGGTTGCAATGGCAGCTGCGATCAGGCTCTGTTGTTGCTGTTCAAGCGGAGTTTTAGCCGGGGGCATTTGCATAGCTTGTTCTGGTACAGGAAAAAGCCAAATCACAGCACCACTAATCAGCAACGCAAACAACACCGCCAATAAAGCATTGCCAAGCATCTGACCCGGATCCATGCTGGGGTAGCTGGCAAAATGCAAAAAGATGCTGCCGTTAATAATGGCAATAGCAGCAAAAACAAAAAGTGCCCCTTTGGCCATCAGGCGGAATAACCACACAAAATAGCCAAAAACTGCCAGCGTCATGACGGCACTTAAAGCGCCCAGCCAGCTGTACAGCAACACCATCGCGCCAGCGAGCAGGTTAGCCGACACATACTGCAGCACAACAAAAGGCGTTAGTCTGGGGATTAACCCCAATAACAACACAGGACTGATGGTAAAAAATACACCCCATTGATCTGAGTTGGTCAGTTTGGCCAGCAGTAAACCAAGGCTGGCACCAAAGGCCAGCCGTAGTACTTTATTAAAGGGAGTGGGTGCAAACATAGCAGACTCTAAAATCTTTAGTAAACATAGCTTTAGTAAATGCCGCTTTAATAAACATAGTGCAGCATGCTAATCAGCTGGATTTGGCTTTTTGCTAAAGCCGCCAGCAGGCTGTTGTCTTTGGGGATCAGTTGCACTGTAGCCCGGGAGCCAACCACTAAAGCGGGCGGCATTTGCTGTTGCATGGCCAGATTCACTTTTAAGCGCTGCGCATCACGTACCCAGCGGCTGCTGCTGTCTGCTGTGGCTAAACGTCCATCCGGGGTGTTCTGGCCGTTGGCGACACCTGCATCTATATCCCGCACTGAAGCGCTGAATACTTTGCCGGGTAGGGCATCAAAAGTGATCAAGGCTTCGGTACCTTGTTGTACATGCAGCAGACTTTTTTCTCGAAACAAGGCACTGACCCAGCTTTGCTGAGTGGATACCAAAGCTACAGTAGCCTGATGACTGGCCAGATTGGTACCCACTTCCAATTGCAGATCTGTCACTATGCCATCGACATCGGCATACACCTTGGTTCTGTCCAGCTCAAGTTGGGCTGCTGCCAACTGATTCCTGGCTTGTTTAATTTGCACCAGTTCCTGAGTCGGAATAGCCAATTCAGCTTCCCGTTCATTCAAAGCCGCAATGCTGGCTTGCAGTTCAGCTTTGGCTTTTAGTACTGAGGTCTGGCTTTGATCCAGTTGTTGGCGAGGGATGAGCTTTTGATTATACAGCTGCTGATAACGCTGATCTTCCCGTTGCGCTTCCTGCAAGGCAAAACGCGCCTGATCGACACGAGCTGTTGCACTTTGCAAAGCTGCACTCAACTGGCGGTTTTTTTGCTGGCTTTGCTCCAGCTGTAACTGGGCCAGTTCTAGTTTGAGCTGGTAGTCAGCCGGGTCCAGTTCAAATAACAAATCGCCTTTTTTAACCTGCTGATTGTTCTGCACTGCAACAGAGACAACCCGGCCTGGAACCTGAGGGGCGACCTGTACCACGTAACGTTGCACCAGACTGTCTGTAGTCACAGGCATATACAAATCAGCGGCCAGGTAATAACCAAACACCAGTGCAAACAACACTAAGGTCCATTTGATCCAGCGGTTAAACAGTTGTTCGGCGCTCATGATAAGTCTCCGGCTTTTTGATCCTGCAAAAGCACAGCGGCTTGTTGCAATACCAGACTCAGCAGTTGTGGAAGCTCCTGCTGCTGCTGTGGTGTTAAATTACCCAGTAATTGCTGCTGCAAAGCATGGCGTTGCTGATTAATGGCAGCCACTAAGTCTGTTGCTACAGGTTGCAAATACAAAGCCTTCTGGCGTCTGTCCTGCTCCGATGGGCGGCGTTCAATCAGCCCCTGTTTTTCCAGTTGATCCAGTACAGGTACTAAAGACGGAGTTTCTACTGCTAACAAGCGGGCCAGTTCGGTTTGGCTAACGCCTTGATGTTCAGCAATATAAACTAGCGCGATGCCGGAGCTTTGGGTCAGGCCCTGACTGGCCAGTTGTTTATCCAATAAACAACGCCATTGGCGTGACAGTTGGTGGACTTGCAGGCCTAAACTTTGGAAACTCATAATTTGCTCGTTAATAATTAGGAAGCTAATTATATTTTAGTTAGCTTCCTAATTAATTTCAAGCCGGAGCAGCAAAAGCCCCATGTATTCTGTAAATAAAAAAGTACAATTGACCTGCTGCTTGTCTGGCTTTAGCGCATATCGTCAGCTTTTTTACCAAACACAGGAATGGTCAGATGCCAGCGAATAGCGGCTAAACGCAGGGTCAATAAGGCGGTCATCCCTGCGAGCATGGCGGGCATTTGTTCCATGCCAAAACCTAGCAGTTGCACGTACACCAGACCACCAACAATGCAGGTAATAGCGTACAGCTCACCACGGAATACCATAGGAATTTCACGGCATAACACGTCACGGATCATGCCACCACAAACGCCACTCATAGTGCCCATCATAATGGCAACAAAACCCGAAGTGCCGTGATCCAATGCTTTTTGCGTGCCCATAATGACAAAAAAAGCTAAACCAATGGCATCAGCAATTTGTAAGGTATTGTTTGGGATCACCAGTCGGTTACGAACAGCAAGAATGGTTAAACCTGCTGCAGCAAAAATCGCGAGGAAGTAACTGTTGTTGCTTAACCAAATCACAGGAGAGTCGAGGATCAGATCCCGTAAAGTGCCGCCTCCTATGGCTGTTACAGTGGCCAACACTATCACACCAAAGCCATCCATTTGTTTTCGCCAGGCCGCCAAAGTGCCAGATATAGCAAACACAGCTATACCTAATAAATCAAACCAATGGAAATAGAGTTCCATAGCACACCAAGAAATGAGATGAATAACGTTAAATTAACAGGCTTTTACATTGAATCACAGGTTCAGGCAGGTGTTTTATTTTCTGCTCATGCTAGTATGACGTCGTTAGTTTTGTTGAAGGAAAAGGGAATATGGGTAAAACGTTTTGGCTAGGGGCTGCGTTATTTGTATCGGCCAGTGCTTTGGCAGGTTTTTTTTATGCCAACCATCATGCGGAAGAACTGATGGCAGGACATATAGAGCGCAGTAATCAGCAGTACCTGCAATTGGCTGAACATGGCGATATGCCGCCTATTCATATGAGTTACAGCAAACTGTCTGCCAACGTCATTACCTCAAGCTATAAAATCCAGGATTTGCATATTGGTATTGCCGGTATGGGGGATTTAGTCACTATAGGCCAGGTCGAGCTTATTGGTTTACAGCGTGATGGTTTACCTGAAGACGGAGCGGCTCGCTTAAAAGACTTAAAGCTGGCACCACAGGCTTTGGCTTCTTTACCTCCTGAGTTAGCGACTTATCTGGGTACTTTGCTGATGGAGCTGAGTTATCAGTACAAATACAAAGCGAAAACAGGAGAGCTGTCTTTTCAGCAAGAATTACGTGTTAATCACCATTTTAACCTGAACTACCGTTTTGCTTTAACTGGGGTCACGGATTTATGGCATTTCGCTGAAGAAGTGAAACAACTGACTCCTGAGCAGCAACAGCAGCGGTCTGAGCAGCCTGAGTATTTACCTGATCTGATGAAAAAGGTGGGGGTGATAGCTATAGCCAATGGTTCGGTTGAACTTGAAAACAAAGCCTTTTTACAGCAATTCTTTGATCAACTGGCCCAGTCACAAATCACCGCAGATTACAGTGGCATGCAGCAGCAACTAACTGCTGCTTTGCAACAAAATCCACAAATTCCTGCTCAAATTAGCGAGCCCGTGCTGAATTTTCTGCAACAACCAGAACGCTTAAAACTCAGCTTTAAGTTTCAACAACCTCCTACTTTCTTCCAGATGCAGGATGGCTCGGCAATGGCGGGAATTGATACGGCGGAAGATTTTATCAGCTTTGCCAGTTTAACCCTGAAAGCGAATTCCAACTAAAACCAGACTAGTGGTTGATTCAACTTGACATAAGAATAGTTCGCATTTATAAATGCGACCTATTCTTATCTGCTCAGGTGTAGTGATGAAATTGTCCAGACTGGCATTAGCTTTGGCTTTGCCATTTCCGTTGTTAGCTGCAGAAACAGCAGCTGAAATTGAAACCATTCATGTGTCAGCAACCCGTTCTTCTTATCCGGTCAGTACGGTACCAGCTACTATTACCGTGATCGATCAGGAAGAATTAAAATCTCAGCTGGCTGTGACGCAGGACTTATCGCAAATTCTGGGGAATTTATTACCCAGCTTTTCACCGAGCCGACAAAAACTAACGGCCAATGGCGAAACCCTGCGTGGTCGCGAGCCGCTGTATATGATTGATGGTGTGCCTCAGTCGACTCCTTTACGTAATGGTTCCCGTGACGGCAATACCATAGACCCATCCATGATTGAACGTATTGAAATCATACGTGGCGCCAATGCGATTCAGGGGATGGGAGCCAGTGGCGGCATTATTAATATCATTACCAAATCACCGGCTGAGCATCAGCATCAGGTCAGTTTATCTGGCTCTGCGCCCACTGCAGGCGGATCGGACACTCAAAGTTACAAAGCCAGTTATTTGTTTTCCGAACAGTTTGATGATGTCTCTTTCATCGCTGGTGCTGCATTAAACAAAACAGGCTTGTATCTGGACGGTAACGGCAACCCTATAGGAGTCGATACCACTCAGGGCGATACTATGGATTCAGACACGGTCAATTTGTTTATCAAAAGCAAATGGCAGATGTCTGAAGATCAAAGTGTGCAGTTGATGATCAATCACTTTGATCTTCAAGGAAATAATAACTACGTTACAGTGCCGGGCAATGCGGCCGCAGGCGTTCCTACTACCTCAGCGCGTGGCGTCACCGAAGGCAAGCCGTCGCAAAATAAAGTGACTTCGGCTTCATTGGATTATCAGCATCAGGATCTGGCGGGCGGTCAATTGAACCTGCAATTATTTGCCCAGGATTTCGCCTCCATGTTTGGCGGCAGCAGAGCTGGCGTATTTCAGGATCCGGCGCTTGGCGTCAGTATTTTTGATCAATCCCAAAACATCTCAGAAAAAGTCGGTAGTCGACTGACCTGGTTCCGCACTAATTTGGCGGACTCTGGAGTGGATTTAAGCACTGGTTTGGATTGGTTGCGGGACAGTACTTATCAGGAGCTGGTAATGACCAACAGAAACTGGGTGCCTGAAACCGAATTCAACAACTACGCGCCTTTTGTGCAA
This sequence comes from Rheinheimera sp. 1928-s, assembly GCF_029269265.1. Classification (GTDB taxonomy): domain Bacteria; phylum Pseudomonadota; class Gammaproteobacteria; order Enterobacterales; family Alteromonadaceae; genus Pararheinheimera. The sequence continues at coordinate 10,165 of NZ_JARIXP010000003.1, read as the reverse complement.
CTGCGTTACAACCAGATCAAAGACTGGACTTTCAGTGCTGGCGCCCGTTATGAGTATGGCCAGTTGTCAGTGGATGATTTCACCACCCTGGCTTCATCCAACAGTAGCTTTGTGACGGGCGGTGAGCCCAGCTTTAATGAACTGCTGAAAAACTTTGGCGTGGTGCATCAGTGGTCCGACAGTATTCGTTTGTATGCCAGCTACAGTGAAGGTTTCAGTATGCCCGATGTGGGCCGGGTATTAAGAGCCATTAATACACCCAATCAGTCTGTGGCTCAATTTCTGAATTTACAGCCAGTGGTATCAGATAACGCTGAAGTGGGTATTGAACTGACAGAAAACAGTTACCGGCTGCAATTGAGTTACTTCCAGTCAGACTCTGATTTAGGTTCTCGTTTGCAAGCGGATGCCGATGGTATTTACAGTGTAATGCGTGAACGAACTGAAATCAGCGGTTTTGAAGCCGAAGGCGAATATAACCTGAGTGAAGACAGCACGGTAGGCTTTACTTATGCCCGCACTGAGGGCCAGTTTGACAGTAACAATGATGGGCAGGTCGACAGAGATTTAGGCGGTATCAATATAGCGCCAGAACGGTTAAATCTGTACTGGTTACAGCAATGGCCTATGCAACTGAGCAGCAGAGTACAGCTTAGTCAGTTGTTCGATATCGATTATAACGATGGCTCCTCTTTTGAAGGCTACCATACATTGGATTTATCCGGTCGCTATGAAAGCAACAACTGGGGCAGTTGGACTTTGGGTCTGGAGAATGCGCTGGATAAACAGTACATTACCTATTATTCCCAAACCACTCCTGCCAACAACAGTTATTTTGCCGGCTTAGGCCGCACTTTAAATCTGAACTGGCAAATGACCTTTTAAGTGATCCGGTGCCCTGAATGGCCAAAAAGTTACACAGTTTTTTTGGCCTGATCCTGGCGTTATGGCTGGTGCCCGTCAGCCTGACAGGCTCAGTACTGCTGTATAAAAACGTTTTACTGCAATGGCTTTACCCTCAATTGCAGCAGCCTTTAGTCACAGATTTAGCCACCTGGGGCAAGGTATTAGATGCCTTGCCTCAGACTGACTACCACTTTGTCCGCCTTGCCAATGAAGAACGTCCCTGGCTGGAGTTATCCCGCCTGGATGGCACTTTAGAATACTGGTCTGCTTCAGGCGACTTATTGCTGAGCCGCGGCCCCTATCAGGATTTCATCGGCTGGTGTTATGAATTCCATCTGTATTTGTTCAGTGCTGAGCTGGGTGAACAAATGATTGGGGTACTGGGATTATTGGCGTTGCTGCTGATTGGATCCGGTTTATGGCATAGTTGGCCCAGACATTGGCGCTGGAAGTTATGGCGTTTACCCATGTCGGCCTCTGCTATTCGCTGGTCCAGACAATGGCATTTTGTGATGGGGTTCTGGACTGCACCCTTATTACTGCTGACCAGCCTGACAGGCACAGCTATGGTGTATAACCTGCAAGTACAACAAAGCTTAAGCTGGCTATTTAACGATCCAGTCGTCAAAGTGCCCGCAGTTGTTGTTTCATCTTATCCTGTCACGCAAAGTCAGTGGGCTCTTTGGTTGCCGACAGCGCAACAACAATTACCTGATGGGGTTTTACGTTTAGTCAGTTTCCGAAAGAAAGCAGAACAAGAACTATCCGTCCGTGCTCAGCTGCGCGAAGAATGGCACCCCAATGGCCGTACTCTGATTAAAGTTGATCCGGCTAGCTCCAGTGTTTTATCTGTGCAAAAAGCCACTGAAATGGGGCTGGGTAAACAACTTAGCCAACTGATTTATCCACTGCATATTGCTGCTGTTGGTGGAGACCCTTTCAAAATCCTGTTGCTACTGACAGGTGTGATCCCTTTGTTACTTTGGGTGTTAGGTTTGGTTTTTTACACAGAACGTAAAGCTTTGGACAGAGGTAAAAAGAGGTTTCAATTGTAGGGGCGGGGTTTATCCCCGCCCGTAAGCTTCAGGTCGAAGGATATAGCCAAAGTAATTAGAGTTGTAGCTAGGCGGCAAGCGACTGAGACCCCAGGAGCATAGTTGTCCTATGTGACTGGGGCGAAGAGCGCAGACAACAACGCTACGGCTTCAAGTACGAAGGCTATAATTAATCCTGGCCGATACGGGCTTTAATATCGTTGATCAGCGGGGATGCGGCTAAACCATTAGCGCCAGCCCATGCTTCCAAATCTTCAGCCACTAATGCTTTAGCAGGCATCTGTTTTACAAAAAATGAACCTGTTTCATAAGCATCGCTGCGCATCGCAAATTTAATCAGTGAATCGCCGTTGCATTGAATCGCATCATAAATTTTACGAACGTTTACTTTGTTATCTGATAGTACCTTGCGAACACGGTTTTTATCGTCGGCTTTAGTGTATTCACACAAAGAAGTGGCCCATTGGTCTTGTGCTAACGCCGCTGGCGCTGCTGCGAAATAAGCAGTTGCGAGTACTGCTAATGTAACGAGCTTTTTCATAAAAATACCCCTTAGAGGTTTATAGGTGAACTGGTAAATTTGATAATAATGAAACTATATACTGTCGGGTACTACTTTGCCAAGTATTACCTGCATTTTCTGATAAGCAAGTAGTCGATATAAATCAGTAGTTTACGGCTAGATGGCTGGCAGGTGAAGGAGCTGTATTGGGTATGTGAACATTAGGTTATGAAACAAGGTGTTGGCGTGCTGAATGAAAAAAGGCAGCAAAATTTTTGCTGCCTTGGAACTGTTAACCTAACCAGGGCTGCGCCGAGGCGCGTTGTTTTTCGTAGCCGCTGATTTGCGGTTCAAACTGCTCACTGGCACCGATAAAATCCAGGCCACTTAATAAACGCTGTTTAATATCCGGGTCTATCTGAAAACCTACGGCAGCATTATTGCCGAGAATAATCTGCTGGCCTGCCAAATCAATTTTCCATTCCTGTGTGCCTTGCTGGCAACGGCTGAATAAAAACTCGATATTGGATGCGCTCAGACTGATCAGTAACATGCCGTTGTTAATGCTGTTATTAAAGAAAATATCGGCAAAACTTTCGGCAATCACTACATTAAAACCATACTGCTGAATGGCCCAAGGCGCATGTTCACGGCTGGATCCACAACCAAAGTTAGCCCGGGTCAGCAGTATAGACGCGCCTTTGTACGCAGGCTCATTTAACACAAAGTCCGGGTTAGGTTGTTCGTTCGCCAGATAACGCCAGTCGTAAAACAAGGCTTCAGCAAAACCGTCGCGGCTGACCGAAGTTAAAAACTGCTTTGGAATAATCTGGTCGGTATCGACATTATTTTTATCTAAAGGGCAGACCAGCCCTTGTGCGAAAATCTGGCTCATTGGTATGTTCCTTCAGCGCGCTCTACATAAGAAATATCTACAAAACGACCGGCAATAGCGGCTGCAGCTGCCATAGCGGGACTAACCAAATGCGTGCGGCTACCACGGCCCTGACGACCTTCAAAGTTGCGGTTTGAGGTGGAAGCACAACGTTGGCCTGCTTCAACACGATCGTCGTTCATGCCTAAACACATAGAGCAACCTGGTTCACGCCATTCAAAACCAGAAGCTTTAAAAATATCAGCTAAACCTTCGGCTTCGGCCTGACGTTTGACCTGCCCAGAGCCTGGCACTATTAAAGCACGGACACCGGACGCCACTTGTTTGCCTTGCACCACAGCAGCAGCCTGGCGCAAATCTTCAATCCGGCTATTGGTACAGGAACCAATAAAGACCACATCGACTTTCAGGTCGGTTAACTTCTGGCCCGCTTCAATGCCCATATAAGTTAAAGCACGGCGCGCGGCATCGGCTTTAATTAAATCGCTGAAGGACTCAGGGGACGGAATAGGTTGATCGACTGCGATGACTTGCTCAGGATTCGTACCCCAGGTCACTTGTGGTCTGATTTTTTCAGCGGCAATAGTCACGGTTTTATCAAAGACGGCATCAGCATCTGAATACAGGCTTTGCCAATACTGCACTGCTGCATCCCAGTGTTCTGCTTGAGGCGCATGAGGTTTGCCTTTTAAATAGGTAAACGTCACTTCATCCGGTGCTATTAAACCGGCTTTAGCACCCATTTCAATGCTCATATTGCACAACGTCATACGGCCTTCCATGCTCATGCCACGAATAGCAGAGCCACAGAATTCAGCCACATAACCATTACCGCCAGCTGTCCCTAACTGGCCTATCACCGCCATAATCACATCTTTAGGTGTGACAAAAGGTGATAAAGAACCTGTCACTTCTACTTTTAAGGTTTTTGCCACTTGCTGCTGCAAAGTTTGGGTCGCCAGCACATGTTCTACTTCAGAAGTACCAATACCAAAGGCGATAGCGCCAAAAGCACCGTGAGTAGAGGTATGGGAATCACCACAGACGATGATCATACCTGGTTGAGTTAAACCCAACTCAGGGCCAATCACATGCACTATGCCTTGATCCGGGTGCATTAAATCCAGCAAAGGTACATTAAATTCTTTGCAGTTGGTCGCCAGGGCTTCCAGCTGTTTACGTGAGGTTTCCCCTGCCGCATCTATGCTGCGCAGTTGAGTCGAGACGTTATGGTCCATAGTGGCATAAGTTAAATCAGGACGACGCACAGTGCGACCAGCCTGACGTAAACCAGCAAAAGCCTGAGGGCTGGTGACTTCATGAATTAAATGGCGGTCAACAAATAACAAATCGGTGCTGCCATTGACAGGAGCCACTATATGGCTTTGGTAAATCTTCTGATATAAGGTTTTGGCCATCATTAAGCTCTCTTTGTATCAATAGCGTTTAAGGCGGCAATCACTGCAGCGCCTACGTCTGCTGTACCATAACTGGATGCTGAATTAATATCCCGCGTTACTATGCCTTGCTCTAAGGTAATGGCAACGGCTTGTTCAATAGCACGGGCTGCAGCTTCTTCAGCAAAGCTGTAACGAAGCATTAAAGCTGCACTTAAAATCTGCGCTATTGGATTGGCAATACCTTTGCCTGCGATGTCTGGCGCTGTACCACCCGCTGGTTCGTATAAACCAAAGTTGGAGCCGTTTAAGCTGGCTGAAGGCAATAAACCTAAAGAGCCGGCAATAGCTGCAATTTCATCCGACAAAATATCGCCAAACAGGTTGTCGCATAACAGCACATCAAAATGCTGCGGCGCCCGAATAAGCTGCATAGCAGCGTTGTCGATATACATATGTTCCAGCTGCACCTGTGGGTAGTCTTTAGCGACACGCTCTACCACTTCACGCCATAACACACTGGTCGCCAGCACATTGGCTTTGTCGATGGAGGTCACCTTATTGCGGCGTTTAGTCGCGGCTTCAAAAGCAACCCGGCTGATACGCTCAATTTCGTTGACACTGTATTTTTGGGTATCAAAAGCAGCGTCTTCGGTGCGGCCTTTTTCACCAAAATAAATACCGCCTGTCAGTTCACGCACACATAAAATATCCATGCCCTGGCTGCTGATTTTTGGGTGCAAAGGCGATAACTCGGCAAAAGCAGGGTAAATCTGACCAGGTCTTAAGTTACAGAACAAATCAAAGGTTTTACGCAAAGGCAATAATGAAGCGCGTTCTGGCTGCTGAGCCGGTGGCAGGCTAGTCCACTTAGGGCCGCCTACTGAACCAAATAAAATAGCATCACTGCTTTTGCATAAATTCAGTGTCGCTTCCGGCAAAGCCACACCCGTTGCATCAATAGCTGCGCCACCAATTAACGCTTCAGTGCTTTGGAAGCTGAAGTTAAATTTTGCTGAAACTACATCCAGTACTTTTAACGCCTGAACCATCACTTCAGGGCCAATACCATCTCCGGCTAATACGGCAATTTTATAGTTTTTCATCATTACTTCTCTGTCTGTGATTCAGATAAACGGCGAGCCTGCTTAGCGGCGTCTACCTGTTTGCTGCGTTCAATTAAATTTAAGACGTGCACATAAGCCAAGACTGAAGAGCGCACTATGTCAGTGGCTAAGCCTGCACCGTGATAACGGCGGCCCTGATGTTCGGCAATAATATCCACCTGGCCCAAGGCATCTTCACCACTGCCTTTAGCTTGTAAGTTAAAGTCGACCATCTTGACGTCAGCGCCGACAATACGCTGAATAGCCTGAAACGACGCTTCCACCGGGCCATTGCCTGTGGCGGCTTCGGTATGGGTTTCGCCATTAATGCTGATGCCCACAGTAGCGCTGGCAACATGGCCGGTATGAGTGGACGAGCTTAAAAACTCCAGTTTGTACGGCTCGTTGGTGTCCTGTAAGTTCTGGAAAAACACCAGCGCTTCTAAATCGTAATCAAAAACCCGGCCTTTTTGGTCGGCTAAAGTGACGAAGGCTTTGTAGATCTCGTCTAAGTTGTAATCTTCAGTGGTGTAACCCATTTCGCTTAAGCGATGCTGGATCACGGCGCGGCCAGAGCGCGAGGTCAGGTTTAATTCGTTCTGACGAATACCCACCTGCTCAGGCGACATAATTTCGTAAGTGTTTTGCGCCTTTAATACGCCATCCTGGTGAATACCTGAGGAGTGGGCAAAAGCGTTTTCACCAACAATCGCCTTATTCGGTTGAATAGGCATATGGCAAATCTGGCTGACCAAATGGCTGCTGCGGTAAATCTCAGTGCTTTTAATGTCGGTGTAAAACGGCAGAATGTCCGGGCGGGTTTTGATAATCATCGCCACTTCTTCTAATGAACAGTTACCAGCGCGCTCACCAATACCGTTGACTGTGCATTCAATCTGACGGGCACCAGCCTGAACCGCTGTGATGCTATTCGCCACAGCTAAACCCAAGTCGTTATGGCAGTGCACACTTAAAATGGCCTGATCAATGTTGGGTACTTTGTTGCGCAGGTCAGTAATGATGCGGGCAAATTCATTCGGTATGGTGTAGCCCACAGTGTCCGGAATATTAATAGTGCGGGCACCGGCCTTAATAGCTGCTTCGACAATACGGCATAAATCATCAATAGGAGTGCGGCCTGCATCTTCACAAGAGAACTCGACATCGTCTGTATAACGACGCGCCAGCTGAATAGCAGCAACGGCTTGTTCAGTGGCTTGTTCTAATGTGCGGCGTAATTTGTACTGCAAATGCAAAGGCGAGGTAGCGATAAAAGTATGAATGCGGCGACGTTCAGCATTAGCCAAAGCCTGGCCACAAGCTTCAATGTCAGCGCTGACAGCCCGGGCTAAACCACAAATAATGGGGCCTTTGACCTGTGTGGCTATGCTTTGCACAGATTCAAAATCACCTGGTGATGACACGGGAAAACCTACTTCCATCACATCGACATTTAAGCGGGCAATCGCATGAGCCAGCTGAATTTTTTGCTTATGGCTTAAGCTGGCACGCAACGCCTGCTCGCCGTCTCTTAAGGTGGTATCAAAAATCCAGATTTTGTCCTGACCACTCATCACATTTTCCTCATTCATTGATTTAAACCCGTTCTGGTGGCCTTGGTTAAAACAAAAAACCCCGGCCTGTGGCACGGGGTTTTTGGTTTACTGGTACAGTCGTTTTACCAATGCACAAAGCCCCGTGGCCTGTTGAGGAGCACGAGGAGAGTGAGCAGGTTAGCGAAACGCTGGTTTAAATTCATTGTTGTTTAAGTCTTCATTGGGTTTAATTTATACAACTGCTATTAGTAATATCACGGCACTTTTGGCTTTGCAACAGTATAGACGGCTAAATATCTAAGTATTTTTGTTTGGGTAAGAGTCACAGCCTGATGTTTTTTGCGGCAATCGCAGTGAAATACAGTTGTTTTTGTTGAAAAATTAGGCGGTTGATGCATTTTTTCAGTTTTTTTATGAAAAACACATGACGAATGCCTGTTATTCAGCATAAAATGCGCCCCGTTCTGCCAGTGTTGTCAAACACGCTCTGCTCATGCCCGGGTGGTGAAATCGGTAGACACAAGGGATTTAAAATCCCTCGCTCGAAAGGGCGTGCCGGTTCAAGTCCGGCCCCGGGCACCATTTCTCTTCTGTTATTCTTTGCATATTCCCTTTTAAATTCCTGTTCTGCCACTTAACTGCTATAACTAAAACACTTTGCTTATTTTGCAGGTTTATTCTGTTATGCATTTTTACTCTCTTGATTTTATTAAAGAAATGCCCAAGTCTGATCTGCATTTGCATTTAGATGGCAGCTTACGTTTAGACAGCCTGATTGAGATGGCTGCTAAAGCCGGTGTGAAACTGCCGAGTCAAACGGTGGAAGGTTTAAAAGAGCTGGTGTTTAAAGACAGCTACCAGAATCTGGGTGAATACCTGCATTGCTTTCAATACACCTGTGCCGTGCTGCGTGACATGGACAATCTGGAGCGCGCTGCTTATGAACTGGCCATCGACAACCAGCTTGAAGGCGTGAATTACATCGAAGTGCGTTTTGCTCCTCAGCTATTAATCGACCTGCCTACAGGCATAGATTTTGACCGTGTGATGCATGCGGTCAACAATGGTCTGAAAAGAGCGCAGCAGGAATACAACAGTCAGGCCGCTATTCTGAGCGGCGACAAACCGCCTTTTGCCTACGGCATTATCAACTGCGCCATGCGGATGTTTGGCGACAAAGGCTTTTCACCTTATTACACCAATTTATTCCAGCTGATGCGCGATTTTAGCCCTATTGAAGTTATTAAGCTGGCGGCGATGGAATTAGTACGCGCCAGTGTGCGGCTGCGGGATGAAGCCGGAATTCCAATAGTGGCTTTGGACTTAGCAGGGCAGGAGTCTGGTTATCCGGCCAGTAAATTTAAAGAAGTTTATGAGTTTGCGCATCAGCACTTTTTACTGAAAACCCTGCATGCCGGCGAAGCTTATGGCGCTGAAAGTGTGTTTGAGGCTATTACCGAATGTTACGCCGACCGCATAGGCCACGGTTATTCGTTGTTTGTGCCGGAGATGATCCAGGACCCGGCCATCAAAGATAAACAAAAGTACATTCGTGAACTGGCTTCTTATATAGCCGACAAACGTATCGCCATTGAAGTCTGTTTAACCAGCAACCTGCAAACCAATCCAGGCATCAGCGACATTAAGGCGCATAAACTGGGCGATATGCTGGACCACCGCATTGTGACTGTGATTTGCACTGACAACAGGCTGGTGTCGAACACCACAGTCAGCCGCGAATACAAATTGGCTTTGGATAACTTTGATATTCCGCTGAAGCGCTTAAAAGACATGGTGGCCTATGGCTTTAAGAAAAGCTTTTTTCCGGGCAGCTATGTAGAGAAGCGCCAGTACGCCAAGCAATGTTTAGAGTACTTCGATAAAGTCGCACAAAAATACGGCTTTATTAACTAACCAGCTTAATTCGAGCCAGAGTAAAAGTAAGTCCCTAAATTAATTTTACTCTGGCTCGAATTAGACACTCCCCGCGCTCGACTCCCTTTTTGCCCTAGATACTGCATTTTTGATGTTGGTTAAGTTGTTGAAATTAAAGTGAATTATTGTTTATTAATAAATCCAGACAAAACTGTCGCAAAAAGCATACAGTCTAAGTTGTTGAAATATATAGATATTAAATTAACCCCTGTTTTGCTGTTGCTAATTAGCGACAGATCTTTTGGAGTTTCTGTTCATTTTCAGAAAAAATTTAAAATAATCTTGCATAAGATGTTGTTATTTAAGGATTAAAAATTAATTTAGAAACTTGGCACGGACTCTGCATTTATTAGTTCGTAACGGTAAATTAGGTAAGAGGTACGATGTTGTTACTCTTACCTAATTTACCGGCAGGCTCAGCAAAACGCTGAAATGAACAGTAGTAAAGACGGGGTGAATTATGGACTTATTTTTAATCGCAGCTATCGCATTCTTTATGGTTAACGCTTTTGTATTTGTAACCTACATGCGCAAAATTGATTTAAACGGCAATTCAGTTTTAGAGTTAGAGCGTGTTCAGGCTGCTGATGCTTATGCCCGCACTGCTGCTAAAGCACGTAAAGCACGCACTGCTGTTGCGCTGGAACAAGCCACTAACTAATTAGTTGCTGTCGATACATGAAAAAAACCGGTCTCTGACCGGTTTTTTTATGCTCTGCAGGATTGCAGAGCACCCCAAGGGGCCAACGCGTTGCGTTGTTAAAAATCGTTCCAGACGATTTTTTATGCGCTGCCATCCATGGCGCTCACCCA